>CAVUIE010000001.1:0-688398 GCA_963741445.1 uncultured Chloroflexia bacterium
ACGGGGCGATCTCCGTCGCGAGGCCGCTGCCCGCGCGGGACGTCGCGATCGTCGGCGGCCTGTGGGCCGACCGCATCCGCACGAACCGCGAGCGCTCGCTGGCAGCACGGCTACGACCAGCTCGGCCACGCCGGGAACCTCCACGAACTTCCGCCTCGCCGCGGGCGCGCAGGGCACGTACCAGGCGCTCGGGGCGCCGATGGGCCTGGTCTTCCCGTTCCTCGACACCGACGTCTACAAGTGGCTCGAGGCGGTCGGCTGGGAGCTCGGCCACGGGCCGGACGCCGGCCTCGCCGCGGCGGCGGACGAGGTGATCGGGCTCGTCGCGGCCGCGCAGCGCCCGGACGGCTACCTGAACACGCTACGTGCAGGTCGTCGGCGGCGGGGAGCCGTACCGCGACCTGCAGTGGGGCCACGAGCTGTACTGCTTCGGCCACCTCGTCCAGGCGGCGATCGCGTGGCACCGCTCGATCGGCGACGACCGCCTGCTCGAGATCGCGCTCCGCGCGGTCGCCTCGGTCGAGGCCGAGCTCGGGCCCGGACGGCCGCGACGGCGATCGACGGCCATCCCGAGATCGAGATGGCCCTCGTCGAGCTGTACCGGACGACCGGCGACCGGCGCCACCTCGAGCTCGCCAGGCGGATGGTCGACCTGCGCGGCCACGGCCTCCTCGGACCGGGACGGTTCGGGCCGGCGTACTGGCAGGACCACCGCCCGTCCGCGACGCCACGACGGTCGCCGGCCATGCCGTGCGCCAGCTGTACCTCGACTGCGGCGTCGTCGACGTCGCCGTCGAGCTCGGCGATCGCGAGCTGCTCGACGGCGGTCCTCCGGCGCTGGCACGACATGGTCGAGACGCGGACCTACCTGACCGGCGGGCTCGGCAGCCGGCACAACGACGAGGCGTTCGGCGACCCGTACGAGCTGCCGCCGGACCTCGCCTACGCGGAGACCTGCGCGGCGATCGCGAGCGTGATGCTCGCCTGGCGCCTGCTGCTCGCCACCGGCGAGCCCGCCTGCGCCGACGTCATCGAGCGGACGATCTACAACGGCGTCCTGCCCGGCGTGTCCGGCGACGGGACCGACGTTCTTCTACGTCAACACGCTCCAGCGCCGGACCGATCCGCGCGGCGACCGACGCGGGTCCGGCGAGCGCCAGCGCGTGGTTCGCGTGCGCCTGCTGCCCGCCGAACGTGATGCGCACTGCTCAGCTCGTGGGAGCAGTACCTCGCGACCACCGACGACGACCGGCATCCAGCTCCACCAGTACGCCGACGCGGAGCTGCGCGCCGACGTCGGCGGGCGGGCCCGTCCGCCTGCGGGTCGACACCGACTACCCGTGGAGCGGCGAGATCGCGGTCACGATCGTCGAGACGCCGGCGCGCCCGTGGACGCTGTCGCTGCGGGTCCCGGGCTGGTGCGAGTCGGCGAGCGTCGAGGTCGCCGGGCGCCGGCCGCGAGGCCGGTCGCCGGCGGTGCGCGGACCGTCGAGCGGCCGCGGTCGTGGACGGCCGGCGACCGGGTCGTGCTGTCCCTCGAGATGCCGGTCCGCGTGACCGGCCGCATCCCCGGGTCGACGCGGTCCGCGGCTGCGTGGCGCTCGAGCGCGGGCCGCTGGTCTACTGCGTCGAGACCGCGGACGTGCCGGCCGGCATCGAGCTCGAGGACGTCCGCGTGGATGCCGACGGTCCGGCCGACCGAGTCGCCCGCGACGACCTTCCGGGCGCGCCGGTCGGGCTGTCCGTGGCGGCCACGCGTCCTCGACCGGCGCGGCGATCGAGGTCGGGGCGATCCCCTACTTCTCGTGGGCCCACCGGCCCGTCGAGGCCATGCGGGTCTGGATCCCCGTGCGCGTCGCCGGCTGACCGCGGCGGCCGCGCCCGCGGCTGACCCGGAGCGTCAGGCCGGCGCGGCCCGGTCCGTGCGCGGGGGTCGGGACGCGGATCGCGGGCGGTGCCGTCGACTCGCGGACGACGAGCGTCGGGTCGAACGACTGGATGCGCGCCTCGCGCGGGCCGGTCGGGTCCTGCGCGAACCCGACCGCCTGGCGGACGCCCTCCCGGACCATCTCGGTGATCGGCATCCGCAGCGTGGTCAGGGCCGGCGCCGTGTGCGCCGCGATCGGGATGTCGTCGAAGCCGACCACCGACAGCTCGCGCGGGACGATCCGGCCGCGGCTGTACGCGGCGTGGAGGACGCCGATCGCCACGAGGTCCGTCGAGGTGACGAGCGCGGTGGGCGGGTCGTCCAGCTCGAGGAGGGCGTCGAGCGCCGCCTCGCCGCCGGCCATGGTGTTCGGGACGTCCTGGATGTAGTCCGGGCGGACGCCGCCGAACCGCTCGACCATGAAGCCGATGAACGCGTCGCGGCGCTGCGGGTTGTCGCCCGGCAGCTGGGCGCTCACCATCGCGATCCGCTCGTGGCCGAGCGCGACCAGGTGCTCCAGGCCGATGCGGATGCCCGCCTCGTTGTCGACGTCCACGGTCGGGAACAGCAGCGGGCTCGAGCCCTGCCAGAGCGCGACGACCGGGACGATGGAGTGGCCGAGGTCCTCGAGCAGGCGCGGCTGGTCCTGCATGTCGCCGAGCAGCACGATCGCGTCGCAGTGGCGGGTCTCGAGGACCGCCGGCAGCGACCACGCCTCGTCGAGGCCGCCCGTGCCCCAGCACCACGTTGTAGCCGCGCCGCGCGGATTCGACCGCGAGCGCCTCGATGGCGCCGGCGAAGAACGGGTCGCCGAAGTCGCGGACCACGGCGCCCAGCAGCATGGTCGGGGCGCCGCGCAGGCCGCGGGCCAGCGGGTTCGGCCGGTAGCCGAGGGTGCGGGCCGCCAGGATGACCCGCTCGCGGGTCGCCTCGGTGATCGGGACGCTGGTCGAGACGTCGTTCAGGACCCGCGACACCGTGCTCTGCGAGACGCCCGCGGCGACCGCGATGTCGCGCATCGTGGGGACGAACCCGCGGGCCCGGACCGGCGGGGCCGGGCGCGCTCGTCAGCGGTCGGGTCGGGGTCCGCCGACGACGCCCGACCGATCGAGCGTGGCGTCGTCCGGTCCCATCGTGCAAGCGTAGCACCCGCGATGCGGTCATACGATTGCAATCGTGCAGATCCGCCGCCCTCAGCCGCGGAGCTCGATGACCTCCTTGTCCTTGTCGGTCAGCTCGTCGGGCTTGCGCCCGAGGATGATCATGCCGAGGACGTCGTCGGCGGTGACGCTCTCCTTGTCGACGGTGTCGACGATGCGCCCGTGGTACATCACGCTGATCCGGTCGGACAGGTCGAAGACGTCGTGGATGTCGTGGCTGATCAGGAAGATGCCGATGCCCTCGTCCTTGAGCTGGCGGACGAGGTTGCGGACCTGGGCGGTCTCGGCCGGGCCGAGCGCCGCGGTGGGCTCGTCCATGATCAGGATGCGCGCGTTGAAGTAGATCGCCCGGGCGATGGCGACGGCCTGGCGCTGGCCGCCCGACAGGGACTTCACCGGCTGGGCGAAGTTCTTGAAGTTGGGGTTGAGGCGGGCCATGATCTTGCGCGTCTCGTCCTCCATGCTCGAGTCGTCGAGCGAGCCGAGGCGGGTCGTCCAGCTCGCGGCCGAGGAACAGGTTGCCCGGCGCGTCGATGTTGTCGGCCAGGGCGAGCGTCTGGTAGATGGTCTCGATGTTGAGCGCCTTGGCGTCGCGCGGGTTGCGGATGGAGACCGGCTTGCCGTCGACCCGGATCTCGCCCGAGTCGGCCGGGTGGGCGCCCGACAGGACGCGCATCAGGGTCGACTTGCCGGCGCCGTTGCCGCCGACCAGGCCGATGACCTCGCCGGCGTACAGGTCGATGCTCACGTCGCGCACGGCGTGCACGCCGCCGAAGGCGACGTTGATGTCGCGCATCTCGACGATCGGCGTCGCTCGCGCGACGGTCATCGGTCGTTCCTCCTGCTCGGCGGTCATGAGCCGCGCCGGCGGTTCAGCGTGTCGAGGCCGACCGCGACGATCAGCACGATGCCGGCCACCACGTTCTGGCCGGGCGAGTTGACGCCGCAGGAAGCTCAGGCCGTACGCCAGGGACTGCATGACGAACGCGCCGAGCACGGCGCCCGGGATCGTCCCGATGCCGCCCGCGAACGACGTCCCGCCGACCACGGCGGCCGCGATGACGTAGAGCTCGTAGCTCACGCCGATGTCGAGCGTCGCGCCGTTGAGCCGCGCCGCGGCGATCGGCCGCGGCGAGCGCGCACAGGATGCCCATCAGGACGTACGTCTTGAGGATCGTCCAGCGGGTGTTGATGCCGGCGAGCTCGGCCGCGTCGGGGTTGCCGCCGTAGGCGTACACGTACCGGCCGAACCGTCGCCGGTTCGCGATGAAGGTCATCACCAGCGTCACGCCGATGAGCAGCACGATCGGGAACGGGAAGCCGGTCGGGATGCTGCAGGCCGCCCGGCGGGCTCGGGATGCCGTTGTGCTCGGTGGCGTACTGCGTGCGCCAGGCCCTGCGGCCAGAAGTTGTTGTTGGCGAACCAGGCGAGCCCGAGCGACGGCGCCGCAGCCGACGACGCCGAGGAGCACCTCCGCCCACATCGGCCGGAGCGGGAACCCGTAGCGGCGGCGCTGGCGGCGGCCGTTGTACAGCAGGCCGACGATCGCGACGCAGCCGACGATGCCGAGGAGCCAGGTGATGGTCTCGCCGACCGAGCCCAGGGCCCCGCCGCCGATGAGCTGGAAGGTCGGGTCGAGGCCGGTCACGGCGGCACCCTGCGACTGGTACCAGACGAGGCCGCGGATCGAGAGCAGGCCGCCGAGCGTGACGATGAACGACGGCACGCCGATGTAGGCGATGATGAACCCCTGGAGCGCGCCGATCGCGCGCGCCGAGGCCGATCCCGAGCGCGAGCGCGAGCGACCCACTGGAACGGGACGTCGGCGCCGATGCCGAAGATGCGCGGGAACCAGTCGGTCATCAGCAGCGCGTAGCTCATGGCGATGAGCCCGACGAGCGACCCGACCGAGAGGTCGATGTTGCGCGACACGATGACGAGGACCATGCCGGTCGCGATGATCGCGATCGCCGGCGGCCTGGACCGCCATCGTGACCATGTTGGTCGGCTGGATGAGCTTGCCGCCGCTCAGGATGTTGAAGCGTCAGCAGGATGAGCGACGAGGGCGACGAGCATGCCGAACAGGCGGAGATCGATCTCCGTCTGGGCGAACATGCCCCGGATCGAGGTCCGTGCCGGCGGCTGGGCCTGACCGCGATACCGGTGCCGCGTCGGCCACGTTCGTCACGACGGCCCTCCTGGTCCTGGATGCGGAACGACCTGCGCCCCCGGGGGACCCGGGGGCGCAGGTGAGATGGCTACGTCGAGCGGTCGGTGACCGCTACTTGCAGGCGGCCGGCGCCGTTGCGGCGTCGACGCCCTTGCAGAGCTCGGCCTTGGTGATCTGGCCGCCGTCGACGGCCAGCTGGAGGTTGTCCGCCGTGAGCGGGGTCGGCTGGAGGATGAACGAGCTGACGGTGTTGCCGCCCGGGGTCGTGAACGGCTGGGCGGTCAGGCCGGCGACCGGGGCGACCGTCGGGTCGATGAGACCGTCCGGCAGCTTCAGGCTAGCCATGGTGCCACCGGCGCAGAGCGCGAGCGCGGCCGCGCCGGCGGTCTTGCCCAGCTCGTTGGCGTTCTTCCAGACGTCGACGTACTGCTTGCCGAGCGCCACGTTGTTCAGGTTGGCGACGTCGCCGTCCTGACCGCTGAGGGGCGGGTAGCCGTAGCTCTTCGCCGTGAGCGCGCCGACGACGCCGAGCGCCGTGCTGTCGTTCTCGGCGAGGATCGCGTCGATCTTCGTGCCGTCGGCGACGGCCTTGTCGATGATCGCTTCCATGTTGGTCTGCGCCTTCTCGGTCTTCCAGGCGTCCGTGAAGGTGCCGTCCCGGGCCGTTCAGGATCTTGATGTCGCCCGAGGCGACCTTGTCCTTCAGGCCGGCCTGGTCCCAGCCCTGGCGGCAGGAACGTCGAGGCGTTCGGGTCGCCCGGGTCGCCCTTGATCAGGACGTAGTTGCCCTTCGGGACCTTCTTGATGACCGCGTCCGCCTCGGCCTTGCCGACGGCCGACGTTGTCGAAGGTGATGTAGAGGGCGGCCGGGTCCTCGATCAGGCGGTCATACGCGATGACCGGGATCTTGGCCGTCCTTGGCCTTCTGCGATCGACGGAAGGACGGCCTTGGTGTCCTGCGCGAGCACGATCAGGACCTTGGCGCCCTTCGAGATCATGGTGTCGATGTCGGTCGCCTGCTGCTCGTTGCTGAGGTTGGCGTCCGCATCGATGTACGTGCCGCCCGCGTGCGTCGACGGTCTTCTGGATGGCCGGCTTGTCGTGCGCCGCCCAGCGTGGCTGCTGGAAGTTGTTCCACGACACGCCGACGGTGCACCCGGCGCCGCTCTGGCCGCCGCTGGCGCCGCGCGCTGGCCGGTGCGCTGGATGACCCACTCGATGAGCAGGCGGCCACGATGATGGCCGTGGCTCCCACAAGGGAAGCAAGCCTGCGAAGTTGCATGCGCGTATCTCCTCCTCGAATCCTTGCCTGATGAGGCTCCTCCGGAACGCGCAGGTTCCGGCCCGTAGGCTACATCGTTAGGCAACCCCTTTCATCTGGCACGAGCACGTGCCCTCTTGCTCGCATGCTGGATCGAGTCGTGCGACGTCACCGGACGTCACGCGCTCAGCGAACGCTGGGCGTTCGACGTCGTCGCCAGCCAGGCCGCAGGATCGGCCAGCAGGGACTCGAACGCGGACTCGGACGCACCGACGAGCGGCGCGTCCAGGCCGAGCACCGCCGGCACGATGCGGACCTCGGCGCGCGGCGCCGCGAGGCTGCGCCGGCCGACCTCCGCGTCGACCACCTCGCGGATGACCGGGTACATCCGGGCGTGCACGCCGCCCAGGACGATCATCCGCGGGTTCAGGATGTTGACGAGGGCGCCCGAGGCCGATGCCGAGCCACCGCCCCACGTCGCTGAGGGCCGCGAGCGCTTCGGGCGACCCGGCCGCGGCCTGGTCGATGACCGCCTCGACGCCGCGCGGTCCCCGCGTGCGCGGGCGCGCCCGCGCGGCGCAGGATCACGTCACGGCCGACCTCGGTCTCCCAGCACCCGAGGGCGCCGCAGCGGCAGGCCACCCCGTCGGGGTTGACGGTCATGTGCCCGATCTCGCCGGCCAGCCCCGCGCTGCCCATCAGCGGCTGGCCGCCGACGATCGCGCCACCGCCGACACCCACCTCGCCCGAGATGTAGAGGGCGTCGTCCACGCCGATGGCCGCGCCGCGGCGATGCTCGGCGAGCATCCCGGCGTCGGCGTCGTTGAGGACCGTGATCGGGAGGTCGAGGTCGAGGGCTCGAGCGAGCCGGGCGCCGAACGGGACGTCCACCCAGCCGAGGTTCGGGGCCATGAACACGAGGCCGTCGGACCGCCGGACGACCCCGGCGACCGCCACGCCGACGCCGACGATCGGAGCCCTCGGGGGAAGCCGCAGGTCGGCGGCGAGGCGGACGAGCCTGGCCACGACGTCGTCCACGGACACGTCGTCGAGGGGGCCTTCGACGCGGATGCGGTCGAGCGTCCGGCCGCCCAGCCCGACGACGGCCGCGGCCATCGACCCGACCAGGACCTCGAACGCGAGCACGACCGCGCCGGTCGGCTCCGGACGGACCAGCGGCGAGGGCCGGCCGGGCGTCCCGAGGCGGACCGCGTCGCCCTCGGAGACGAGGCCGGCGGCGGCCAGCTCGTGGACCAGGTCGCGGATGGCGCTGCGGGTCAGGCCGGTGGCCGCGACGAGCTCGGACCGCGACCGCGGACCGTGCTCGTGGAGGACCCGGAGGATGGCGCTGAGGTTCGCTCGATGGATCGTTTCGCTGCGCTGGCCGGTGTGGACGGTACCGAGTCGCACGATTTTGTGATCCTTTCTTGCAAACGTCTGCCAGACTCCCGCAACGGGTGGTCCGTGTCAAGTTCCATTCGGCTCGGTGACGCTCAGGGGTCCATCTCCCGGGCGGGCGCTACCATCGCGCGCATGCCCGGTCCGGACGTCCCCACGACACGCCGCGATCGGATGCGCGTGGCCGGCGTCGCGCTCGTGGTCCTGCTCCTCGTCGGGGTGAGCGGCACGGTCGCCGCCCTGACCGTCGGGCCGCTGCGCCCGGGTGCCGGCCACGACGCCCCGCGCTACGTCGAGGAGACGGCGACCGCCGGGCTCGTCCAGACCTACGGCGGCGACGACACGTACGACGCGGGCGGCGGGCTCGCCGTCCTCGACTGCGACGGCGACGGCCGGCCGGACGTCTACCTGCCGGGGGGCGCCAACCCGGCCGCGCTCTACCGGAACGAGAGCCCGACGGGCGGGGCGCTGCGGTTCACGCGGATCGCGTCGCCGGTCACGGACCTGACGGCGGCGACCGGGGCGTATCCGATCGACATCGACAGCGACGGGATCGCCGACCTGGTCGTCCTGCGGAACGGCGGCGGATCGGCGCTGCTGCGCGGCCTCGGCGACTGCCGGTTCGAAGCCGGCGAACGACGCCTGGGGGATCGCGCCGACGCCCGGCAACACGATGGCCTTCAGCGCGACCTGGGAGGGCGCGGCGACGCTGCCGACGCTCGCGTTCGGGCAGTACGTCGAGCCGCTCGACGCCGGCGGCCTGGGCCTGCCCGGACAACGAGGTGATCCGTCCGGACGCGTCGGGCACCGGCTACGCGCCGCCGACGCCGCTGTCGCCGGGCTTCTGCCCGCTGTCGATGCTCTTCAGCGACTGGGACGGGTCGGGTCGTCGGGACCTGCGGGTCAGCAACGACCGCCACTACTACGGCGAGCTGGGGAGCGGCGGAGAGCAGCTCTGGCGGTTCGAACCCGGGATCGCCGCCGCGGGCGTACACGGCGGCCGACGGCTGGGCGCCCCTGCGGCTGTGGGGCATGGGCATCGCGAGCTACGACCTGACCGGCGACGGCTACCCGGAGGTCTATCTCACGAGCCAGGGCGCGAACACGCTCCAGACCCTCGTCGCGGGGCCGTCCGAGCCCGCCTACCATGGGATGGCCCGCGACCTCGGCGTCGAGGCGACGCGGCCGGTCGTCGGCGGCGACCCGCTGCCGTCCACGGCGTGGCACCCGGAGTTCCAGGACGTGAACAACGATGGCTACATGGACCTGCTCGTGACCAAGGGCAACGTCAACCAGATCCCCGACTACGCCCAGAAGGACCCGAACAACCTGTTCCTCGGCCAGCCCGACGGCATGTACGTCGAGGGCTCCGAGGCGGCCGGGATCGTCTCGTTCGACCTGGGCCGCGGGGCCGCGCTCGCGGACTTCAACAGCGACGGGCTGCTCGACCTCGTGGTGGCGAACCTCGAGTCGCCCGCCCGGCTGTGGCGCAACGTCGGCAGCGGCTCGGCCGATGCGCCGGCGCGCGATGGGCGGCTGGCTCGCCGTCCGGCTCGCATCAGCCCGGCACGAACCGCGATGCCATCGGCGCCGTGATCGAGACGCGCATCGGCGACCGCGTGCGCCCGGCGCGAGCTCGTGGTCGGCGGCGGGCACGCGCGGCGGCCAGCTCGGCTGGACGCACCTCGGGCTCGGGGACGCCGCGACCGCGGACGTGCGGGTCACCTGGCCGGACGGCGAGACCGGCCCGTGGATGACGCTCGCCGCGAACCGGTTCGTCGATCATCGAGCGCGGCGCCCCGGACGCGGCGCCGTGGACGCCGCCGGCCCCATGAGCGGGCGACGATGACGGGCGTCCGGCTCGCGACGGTCGACCTCCCCGACTTCGGCGTCCCCGTCGAGCGGCCGGAGCTGCCGGTCGCGCTGTACGCCGAGCGCGTCGAGCGGCTCCGGGCGCGGGCCGCCGAGGCCGGCTTCGACCGCCTGGTCGTCTACGCCGATCGCGAGCACAGCGCGAACCTCTCGTTCCTGACCGGGTTCGACCCGCGGTTCGAGGAGGCGATGCTGGTCCTCGGTCCGACCGGCACGCCCGCGATCCTGCTGGGCAACGAGTGCTGGGGCATGGCCGGCGCCGCGCCGCTGCCGATGGAGCGCCACCGCTACCAGGACTTCAGCCTGCCGAGCCAGCCGCGCGACCGGTCGCTGCCGCTGGCGGAGATCCTCGCCGGGGAGGGCATCGGCGCGCGGGAGCCGGGTCGGCGTCGTCGGCTGGAAGGCCTACGACCGGCCCGACCGGATCGAGCTGCCCGCGTACATCGTCGACGAGCTGCGCGAGCTCGTCGGGCCGACCGGCCGCGTCGCGAACGCCAACGCGCTGCTCATCGACCCGGCCGACGGCCTGCGGATCATCAACGACGTCGACCAGCTCGCGATGTTCGAGTGGGCGTCGTGCGTGACGTCGAGCGGCGTCCGGCGGCTGCTCCGCGGGCTCCGCCCGGGCCTGCGCGAGTCCGAGGCCGTCGGCGCTGCTGGGCTGGAACGGGATGCCGCTGTCGTGCCACGTGATGCTGACCGCGGGTCCGCGGGCGACGTTCGGGCTGCTCAGTCCGAGCGACCGGCCGATCGAGCACGGCGACCGGTTCACCACCGCCTTCGGGATCTGGGGCGCCCTCACCTGCCGGGCGGGCTTCGTGGTCGAGGACGCCGCCGGGCTGCCGGACGGGATCGGCGACTACGTCGACCGGCTCGTCGGGCCGTACTTCGCGGCCGTCGCCGAGTGGTACGGCGCGCTGCACGTCGGGCAGACCGGCGGGACGCTGCAGGCGATCATCGACCGGCACCTGGGCGATCCGTTCTTCGGGATCTTCCTGAACCCGGGCCACCAGCTCCACCTCGACGAGTGGGTCAACTCGCCGGTCTGGCCGGGGTCCACGGTCGAGCTCCGCTCGGGGATGGCGATGCAGGTCGACATCATCCCGGCGACCGGCACGCCGTACTTCACGACCAACATCGAGGACGGCATCGCCCTCGCGGACGAGACGCTGCGCGCCGCGTTCGCGGCGGCCTACCCCGAGGCCTGGGCGCGCATCGAGGCGCGCCGCCGGTTCATGGCGGACGCCCTCGGGATCGACCTCCACCCGGACGTGCTGCCGTTCTCGAACCTGGCCGCCGCCCTCCCGCCGTTCCTGCTGCGGCCCGAGCTGGTCATGACGGTCGCCTGACCGTGCGCGTCCTCGAGGCGATCCCGGGGCTGGTCCGGCTGCGGGCCTACGACGGGGCCTGGCTCCGACCGGACCTCCTCGCCGGCCTGACCGTCTGGGCGCTGCTGGTCCCGCAGGCGCTCGCGTACGCGCAGCTGGCCGGGCTGGATCCGGTCGTCGGGCCTGTACGCCTCGATCGGGGCGATCGTCGGGTACGCCCTGTTCGGTCGGCGCGCGCGAGATGAGCGTCGGGCCGGAGGCGACGATCGGGCTGCTGACCGCGTCGGTCGATCGCGCCGCTGGCCGTCGGCGACCCGGGCCGGTACCTCGCCCTCGCCGCCACGCTCGCGCTGCTCACCGGGGTCCTGCTGGTCCTGGCCGGCCTGGCCCGGCTCGGGTTCATCTCCCGCTACCTGAGCCGGCCGCTCCTCGTCGGGTACGTGGCGGGCTCCGCGGTGGTCATGATCGTGAGCCAGCTCGACAGCCTGCTCGGCGTGACGCATCGACGCCCAGGACGACACGGTCCTCGAGCTGACCCAGACCGTCGCCCAGGTCCCGGCGACGCACGGTCGCGACGCTCGCCGTCGGGCTGCTGACGATCGCGGTGGCCGCGGGTCGTCCGGAGGCTCGACCGCCGGCTTGCCGGCGTTCCTGATCGCGGTCGGGGTGGCGCTCGCGGTCAGCATCGCGCTCGGGCTCGAGGGCCAGGGCGTCAAGGTCGTCGGCGAGATCGCCGCGGGGCTGCCGCCGTTCGGCTTGCCGTCGCTCGCGCCCAGCGACCTCGGCGGTGCTGGTCGGGCCGGCGATCGCCGTGGCGGTCCTCGTCTACGCGGACAGCGGGGTCACCGGCCAGGTCCTGAGCCGGCGCGGCGGCTACCGCCTCGATCCCGACGGCGAGTTCTTCGGCCTTGGCGCCGCGAACATCGGCGCCTCGCTCACCGCTGGCTTCCCGGTCAACGGCAGCCAGTCGCGGAGCTTCACGGCAGCCGATCGGCGGGGCGCGCTCGCCGGTCGCCGGGCTCGTCGTGCTGGGCCTGGTGGTCAGCACGCTCCTCGTGCTGACCCCGCTGTTCGCCCAGCTGCCCAAGGCGGCCCTTGGCGGGGTCATCGTCGTCGTGGCGATCGGGCTCATCGACCCGCCGCAGTTCCGCGCCCTGTGGCGATTCGCGCGGCGCGAGGCCGTGCTGGCGATCGCGGCGATGACGATCGTGATCGTCGTCGGGATGCTCGCGGGCGTGCTCGCGATCGTCGTGCTGTCGCTGCTGCTCGTCGCCCAGCGGGCGGCGCTGCCGAACACGACGACGCTCCTCCGCGTCGTCGGCACGGACACGTTCCGAGGGCCGGGCACGGCGGTCGGCGCGTCGGCAATCCCGGGCATCGTGGTCTACCGGTTCGACGCGCCGCTCGTTCTTCGCCAACGCCTCGATCATGAGCGACGAGATCGGCGAGCTCGTCGCCGACGGGGCCGGCTCGATCCGCGGCGTCGTGCTCGACGCCGAGGGCATCACGGACATCGATTCGACCGGCGCGGAGATGCTGCTGCAGCTGGCCGGCGACCTCGACGAGCAGGGCATCACGTTCTGCCTCGCCCGGACGAGGATCTTGATCCTCGACGCGATGGAGCGCGGCGGCCTGCTCGCGGTCGTGGGCCGCGACCGCGTGTTCCTCGAGGTGAGCGACGCGGTGGACGCGCTCGGCGGCTAGCCGGCCGACCGTTCCCCGACGGCGGCGGCGTCGGCCGTCACGGCTCGAGCCGCGCCCGGAGCATCTCCGCCCGGCGCCGTCGGCCAGCCGGAACGACCAGCCCGCGACGTCGGCCCACGCCCGTCCCTCGAGCGTCGCGCCCGGTTCCGCGGCCAGCGCGTACTCCAGCCGCATCGCCCTCGGGATCGCGCCGACCGCGACCGGGTCGCCCGCGGCGATGACGGCCTCGTCGATCCAGTCGGCGTAGACCGGCGTTGTTGACGTGGGCCATCGGGTCCAGCTCCTGCGGCCGGACCGTGAACGCCGTGCCGATGGGCGTCGGCCGGCGGGTCATCGAGCGCGACCCGCCCCAGCACCAGGGTCCCGGCGGGGACCTTGAACGTCGCCTCGAAGATCGGCGGGATCCGCGTCGGGACGCCGCGGTCGTCGACGAGGACCCAGTCGATGTCGACGGTCGCGGCGAGCCCGCCGGCCGCGTCGCGGAACTCGGAATGGCGGCGCGACCAGACCCGCCGGAACCCGACGACCCGGGTCGTGCCGGTCAGCGCCGCGCCGACGGGGATCGCGCCCAGGACCGCCACGTTCGCCGCCCGGACCAGCCAGGTCAGCCGCGTGCTCGCCGTACCAGCCCCGGTCGAAGCCGAGCGACGCCGAGTGGATCCAGGCGAGGTCCTGGGCGTAGCGGCAGCAGGCCGGACGTCCGGAGCCGCCCGTCCGGCGCCGCCTCGTCGAAGCGCACGCGGAACGGCGCGCTGAACCCGCCGGCGTCCTCGTCGCGTCCGGTGGTCATCGCGGCGGACCGGCGAGCTCGTCGAGCGTCTCGATGCGCGATCAGCCGCGTGCCCTCGGTCGGCGCGGTCTGGCGATCGAGCCGGACCGCGCAGGAGCGAGCGGCATCGAAGACGACCAGCGCGACCGTCGAGCCGCTCGTCCTCGTCGGCCGCGTGCGTCCGCGCGTCGTCGAGCTGGTGCAGCACGTCGGCGTTGATGCCGCGCGCGCCCCACTTGCAGTCGTAGGCCTCGGCCGCGCCCGGGCGCTCGACGGTCACGTCGTACGGATGGATCTCCGCGGCCGACGCCGTCGAACAGGATCCGCCGCTCGCGGCGGACCGCGGCATCCCCGACCCGCCGCGCCAGCAGGACCGCGGTCAGCGCCTCGACGATCGCGCCGCGGACCTGGCTGCGGACCTGCTCGCCGCGGTCCGCGACCGCGAGCGAGGCCGCGAGGATCGCCTCGGACCGGTCGCGCGCCGCCGGGTCGGACGCCGTCCCCGAACAGGGTCGGGAACGTGACCCGCCAGCCGTCCGCGTCGGTCGTCTCGCCGTTCATCACGGCGCGCGCGAGCACGCGCTGGGCCGGCGTCGCGTCCGCGAGGAGCGCCGCCGCGGCCGCCACGGCCGGGCTCGGCCTGGATCCCGGCGTAGACGACCGCGCGCGCGTCGCGGGCGGCGTCCTGGAACCTCACGGCCGCTCCCCGATCGCGAGCAGCACGACCTGCGGGTAGGTCGACAGCCAGTCGATGGCGCGATGCGGGTCGCGGATCCGGCCGATCTCGTCGACGACCCGGTCGACCGCGGCCGACCATGGCCGGGGTCGCGGCCTCGTCGCCGCGCTCGGCGATCGACCGCCTCCAGACGTTCCCGCCAGGCGGCCTCGAGGTCGGTCACGTAGGTCCACTCGTCCTCGACGTCCTCGCCGAGCGCCTCGAGCTCCGCGTAGGCGTCGAGGGCGCCGGCCAGCAGCGTGGCGATCGTCGGGTCGGACATGGGCCAAGCCTACGGCCTGGCGAGGGTCAGGAGGTGGCCGGACTCCCGGTGGGCAGCGCCCGGCCCGGCCTCGAGCCCTCGGTCCCGGCCTCGCCGGACGGCGGGCGGGCGGCCCGCCGGAGCAGGTCTTCGAGACCGCGTCGCGCGCGCGGATCCCAGGCACGCGAGTAGATCCGTGTCGCGGCGGCGCGCACGCGCCCCGCCTCCGCTCGGGAACCGTCCCGCTCGAGTTCCGCGACTCGATCGAGGATGGCGCGATAGAGGGCAGGCAGCTCTTCGGCGGGAGAGTTCTGCTCCATCGTCCGTCACGTTGCGCTTCGGACGCCGCGGAATGGGAATAGCCCACCCGTCCCGTCGGGACCCGGCGATGGTCGGAGGGTGTCAGTCGCCCTGGTGGGACCCGCTGCGCACGGCGAAGGGGCCGAGATCGCCGCCCGGCGGGCCCCAGCGCTCGCTGACGTCGCTGACGAGCGCCGCCGGCGGACCCGCCCGGAGGATGGCGATCGAAGGCCTCCAGGCGGTCGCGCGGACCCTGGGCGACGCAGCGCACGGACCCGTCCCGCTCGTTGGCGACCCAGCCCTCCAGGTCGAGCGCCATCGCCTCGCGCCACGCGAAGTAGCGGTAGCCGACGCCCTGGACGCTCCCGCGGACGACGACCTCGACGCGGGCCGGCTCGGTGGTCACGCGGCCCGGCGACGCCGCGGCCAGTCGAGGGCCAGGACGTCGAGCACCAGCTCGGGCGACGCGTTCGCGGCCAGCAGCATCGCCGCCCGCTCCGTGGTCGCGAGCGCGGCCGCGGCCGCGCCGTCGGGGAGCTCGGCGGCGGCCGCGGACAGCTCCTCGAGGAGGTCCGGGTCGCGGACGGAGCGGGCGCCGCCGGCCCCGGCCAGGGCGAGGTCGCGCGCCACGTCGGTCCAGACCGAGACGAGGATCTCCGCCGCCTTCCGGCGCAGCGGGGCCGGGATCGCCCGGCCGACGGCCGGCTCGGCCGGCTCGTCGTCGGGCGCGTCGGCGGCGGGCTCGTCCTCGGTCGCGGCCGGCGTCGTCGGCCGGGTGGCGGCGGCGCCCTTCGCGGACCGCCGGGCCCCGCGTCCCGTGGTCGGTCCGGCGGCGCGCATCGGTCGCCGCGGCGGGTGGCGTCGCGGCCGCCTCGAGCGCCGTCGACATCGCGATCGCGATCGGGAGCGCCTCGCGCATGGCGACGAGACGCCGGGCCGGTCGCGCGTCGAGGAGGTCGAGCAGCGTGCGCGCCAGCTCCCCTCGGGCACGGACCGCGTCCGGGGCGCGGGCGTAGGCGATGGCGACCCCCGGGCGGCCGGCGGCGATCCGGGCCAGCCGGGCGGCGAGCGGCGGGTCGGCGACGCCGTGCTCGGCGAGGATCGCCTCGATGTCGCGCACGCCGACCGGGCCGAGCCGGATCCGCGCGCAGCGCGACCGGACCGTCGGCAGCAGCCGGTCCTCGTCGTCGGCGCACAGGATGATCGTGGTGCCGGCCGGCGGCTCCTCGAGGGTCTTGAGCAGGGCGGCCTGGGCGTCCGGGTTCATGCCGATGCGCCGAATTCGACGATCGCCACGCGAGCGCCCGCCCTCGAGCGGCAGGAGCGACGAGCTCGCCGATCAGGTCGCGGACGCCGCGGACCTTCGCGTCGCGACCGCCGATGACGATCTGGCCGCCCGGACCCTCGGGGGCGAGGCGGTGGAGGTCGGGGTGGTCGCCGTGGTCGACCAGCCGGCAGCCCGCGGCAGGCCCGGCACGGGCGCGCGGCGACGTCCGGGTGGACGCACAGCAGGCCCGCGGCGAGGTCCATCGCCAGCGTCGTCTTGCCGACCCCGCCCGGTCCGCTCAGCAGGATGGCGTGGGGCGCCCCGCCGCGGACCATCCCCCCGATCGCGGCGAGCGCGGGGGCGTGGCCGCGCGTCCGGGCGCCGTCCATCGCGGGGAGCCGGGGCCTAGGCGGTCGGCGCCTTGCGCGGAGCCCGCGGCTTCTTCGCCGGGGCGTCGGCCGCGGCGTCGGCGTCGGCCGCGCTCGCCGTCGCCGGCTTGCGCGTCGTCGTCCGCTTCTTCGGGGCCGCGGCGTCGGCGTCCGCTGCCGGCTCGGCGGCCGCCTTGGCGGCCTTCGATGCGGCCGGCTTGCGGGTCGTCTTCGGCTTCGGGGCCTCGGCGTCGTCGGATGCCGCGGCCTTGGCCGTCGTGCGGGACGCGGCCGGCTTGCGGGTCGTCTTCGGCTTCGGCGCGTCGGCCGTCGGGCGCTCGGTCGCCACGTCCGCCGGTCGCGAGGCGACCGGCTTGCTGGCGATCTGCGCCATGAGCTGCGCCTCGAGCTCCGGCGGGACCTCGCTCCACTCGTCGCTGCCACGGCGCGGGGCCGGAGCACCGCCGCCGCCACCGCCGCCACCACCCGACGGGCGCGGCCCGCGGTCGTAGGAGCGGTCCTGGCGCGACCCGGCGGCCGGCGTGCGCCCGCTCACGTCCGGATAGCGGTTGATGCCCGCCGCCGCCGCCACGGCCATAGCGCTCGCGCGCGATGGCGGACTGGTAGGCGGCCCGGCCGCCGCGCGCGCCGCCGCCGCCACCGCCGCGACCGGCGGCGCCGCGCCGCTGCTCGGCGATCAGGTACTCGGGGATCTCGGGCTCGTCGAAGTCCTCGTCGTCGGCGATCGGCTTGAAGGTGCCGGACGAGGCCGCCGGAGCGGCGGTCCCGAGCTGCGAGTCCCAGACCGAGCCGAACGGCGTCGACCTTGGGGCGCGCGGCGCGGCGACGATGTCCTCGAGCTCCTCGTGGTCCTCGTCGTCCTCCGGCTCGTCGGCCGGGATCCGCGCGCCGTTCGACGGCGCCGCAGCCTCGGCCGATTCGCCCTCGCCACGACCGCGGCCGCGACCACGACCACGACCACCGCGGCGGCGGCGGCGGCGGGTGCCGTCGCCATCGTCGCCGTTCGCCGATGCCGGGGAGCTCGACGACCTCGCCGTCGTCGTCGAGGGTGAAGACCTCGGCGGCGGCCAGGTCGGCCTCGGTCAGGGCGCCCGGCAGGCGCGACAGCCGCTCGCCCGGCAGGGCGACGAGGCCGCCGTCGGCCGAGCTGGCCGATGCCGCGGCGACCGCCGCGACCGGGCGGGCACGCCCGCGACCGCGACTCGAGGCGGCGACCGGCTCCGGCTCACCGGCACGACCACGACCACGACCGCGACCACGACCACGACCGGCGCCGGTGCCCTCGGTCTGCTTGTCCGGGACCTCGGTCATCGAGAGGTCCTCGCCGTCGTCGCTGACGCGACGACCGGAGCGCGAGCCCTTCTCGACCCGGGCGAGCTGGATGATGTCGGTGAAGAGGTCGGCGACCTCGATCAGGTCCGAGCTCGTGTTGCCGCGGAAGCTGATGACCTCGCAGCGGACGCCCATCTCCTGGACGGCGCGGATGGCCGGCGCGAAGTCGCCGTCGCCGGAGACCACGATCGCGATGTCGAGGTTCCGGGCGGTCTTCATCATGTCGACCACGAGCTCGATGTCGAGGTTGGCCTTGACCTTGCCGTCCCCGTACTTGCGGATGTCCTTGCTGACGACCTTGTAGTTGCTGCGGCGCAGGAAGTCGTGGAAGTTGCGCTGGTTCTCGTTGTCCGGATCGAGACCGGTGTACGCGTACGCGCGCACGAGGTCCCGGCCGGCCGTGGCCGACTTGAGCAACGTGACGTAGTCGATGTCCACGCCGGCGGCCTTGGCCGCATAGAAGATGTTCGCGACGTCAACGAAGACGGCGACGTTCTTGCCCACTCTGACTCCTTGGGTCTAGGGATCCACCCGGCCGGCGCGATCGCGCTGCACGGCGGGTGGGTTCATGAGGTGTGACGCCCGGCAGCTCCAGCCGCCGTCACGATGCGTTGCAAGCGGGGTCCAGCCACGTCGAAGCCCATCCCTTCCAGGCGGGCGCGGGCGCTGGGATCATCCGGCCGAACGGTCTCGACGACCGTGCAGCCCTTGTTGCTGGCCGAGCGGAGGAGCTCATCGACGAGCGCCTCCGTGATGCGTTCCGCGTCGTGGTCCGGGTCGACGACCAGGAGGTCGATCGTGCCCACGTAGCCGCCGGAATGGACCGACGGACGCAGCGCGAGGACGGCCCCGCCCACGATGAGGCGCCGCGATTCGGCGACGACGATGCTGGCCTGCGGCAGGTAGACGAGCTGGCGCATGAGATCCGCGGCGGCGAGCGGACCCCCGGCAGCGGGCATCATCAGGGCGCCGTCACTCAAGGCGACGAGGCGATCGATGTCCGTGACACGGGCGGCTCGGACCAGGTATTCCACGCGGGCGGGTGTACCTCGCAGGGCTGGCGGTCCGTCGCCCCCGACCGGAGCTCGACCAGGGGTCGTCCACCGATCTCGCGCTCCCCTCGTCGGCGGCGAGCGATAGCGCTCGCGACAGGCTGACGGGGCGCGGCCGACCGGTAGTTGCAATCGGAACGCCGATGCCTATGATACGGCATCGCTTCGGCGGCCACCTGCGCGCCGCTCGGACGCGGGCTCAGAGCCACCACCCGTCACGCACCAGTGCCCGGCATGCGCGGCCCTCCGAGGGGGCGGCCAGCGCCACCGGGCTCCGGGCGCCGGGGGTCCGGCTCCGATCCTCGTCGCGGGTCGACAGCCAGGTGGATTCGACCGGTGATTTGGAGGAGATACTGGATGAAACTGCACAGGATCGGTGCGCTCGCGGCCGTCAGCGTTCTGGCGTTCGCAGCGTGCAGCAACAGCGGCTCGAGCGCCGCACCGAGCGCGGCGGCCAGCGGTGGCGCTGTCGCGACGCCCGGCGACACCAGCAAGGGCACGGTGAACATCGCGATCGAGCTCCCGCAGCAGGGCAGCGAGCTCGCGGCGTCCCAGCCGATCATCAACGGCATCCTGCTCGCGATCAAGGAAGCTGGCGGCGCGGCCGGCGGCTACAAGATCGAGATCCCCAAGGAAGTCATCTTCGATGACGCCAAGGACGGGGTCCACGACCCGCAGACCGGCGCCCAGAACATGGGCAACATCGTCGGCCTCGACAAGGTCGTCGCGGTCATCGGCCCGCTCAACTCGAGCGTCGCCAAGGTCCAGATCCCGATCAGCAACGAGGCTGGCCTGTTCCAGTGCAGCCCGGCCAACACCAACGAAGGCCTGACCAAGCCGGAGTTCGGCGCCCTCGACATCCGCAAGGCGAACCCCACGAAGATCAACTACGTGCGGGTCGTCACCACGGACGACAACCAGGGCCCGGCGGCTGCCAAGTACATCCTCGAGGTCCTTGGCAAGAAGAAGGTCTACATCATCGATAGCACCGACACCTTCGGGAAGGGCATCGCCGACAACTTCCAGAAGTACCTGGAAGCCAATGGCGGCACCACCGTCGCTCGCGACGGCGCCCCGAAGGGCACCTCGGACTACAGCGCCCTGATGACCGCCGCGGCGGCCGCCAAGCCGGAGGCGATCTACTTCGGTGGCGTCACGGCCGACGGCGGCGCGCGCATCCTCAAGGCTGCGGTCGCGGCCGGCATGGCCGACGTCCCCTTCATCGGCCCGGACGGCATCTACGACGGCAGCGCGGCGACCAAGGACTCGTTCCTGAACCTGGCCGGCGACGACGCCAAGAACTCCGTCGCGACGGCCGCCGCGGTCGGGGACTTCCCCGGTCGCGAGGACTTCGCCAAGCGGTTCAAGGCCGAGTACGGCTCGGATCCGACCGGCTACAGCGCGACGGGCTACGCCTGCGCGCAGGTCGTCATCGACGCCCTCAACCGGGCGGCGCCGTCGGCCGACATGAAGGCGCTCCGCGAGGCCGTTCGCGTCGCCGGTGTCGACACGACCCACAAGTACACGTCGGTGATCGGCGAGTTCACGTTCGACGCGAACGGCGACACGAGCCAGAAGATCATCTCGTTCTACGGCTACGACCCGGCGACCAAGGACTGGGCCTTCAAGTCCCAGCTCGACTTCGCCAAGTAAGTCGCAGCACACGGGGGGCCGGGGATCCATCGGATCCCCGGCCCTCTCTCTCGTCCACCTGATCATCCTGCGATAGCAAGAGGTCGACCGTGACGGCTGCGTCGAGTGCCGGGAGCCCCGCCGATCGCGGCCGGATCGACCCGCGGCTGCGCCTGCTGGGTCTCTGCCTGCTCGGGATCGTCGTCTACTACCTGGTCCTGAGCGTGATGGTCGAGGGCGGCTCGGCCGTCGCCGCCCAGCAGGTCTCGCAACGCCCTGACCCTCGGGCGCGATCTACTCGCTCGTGGCCCTCGGCTACACGATGGTCTACGGCATCATCGAGCTCATCAACTTCGCCCACGGCGACGTGTTCATGGTCGGCACGTTCATGTCGCTGTTCTTCCTGGCGAGCCCGCCCGCGCCGCTCGACTTCCTCGGCCTGCACCTCAGCGGCCCGATCGCCGAGCCGATCACCCTGGCGCTCGTCATGCTCGCGCGCCTTCGTCTTCGGCATGACCGTCATGGGCCTCATCAACGTCACGATCGAGCGCTTCGCCTACCGGCCGCTCCGCCACGCGCCGCGCGTCGCCCCGCTGATCACCGCGATCGGCGTCTCGCTGATCCTGCAGAACATCATGCAGATCATCGTCGGGACCGGCGACCGCCTCGTGCCGCAGGTCTTCCCGAACACGAAGGTCCAGATCATGGGCGCCAGCATCGGCGTCCTGAACATCTTCATCCTGGCCGTCTCGCTGGCCCTGATGTACGTCCTGGTGCTGTTCGTCGGACGGACCCGGCTCGGCCGCGCGATGCGCGCCACGGCCCAGGACCAGCAGGCCGCCCAGCTGATGGGCGTCGACCTCAACCAGACGATCGCGATCACCTTCCTCATCGGCGGCGCCCTCGCCGGCGCCGCGGGCGTCTTCCAGGGCCAGTACTTCGGGTTCGTGCGCTTCGACCTCGGGTTCAACGCCGGCCTGAAGGCGTTCACGGCCGCGGTCCTCGGCGGCATCGGCAACCTCGCCGGCGCCGTGCTCGGCGGCTTCATGATCGCGTTCATCGAGGTCTTCGCCGCGGCGAACGGCCAGCAGCGCTGGTCGCAGGCCATCCTGTTCATGGTCCTGATCCTCGTGCTCGTCTTCCGCCCGAGCGGCATCCTCGGCCAGCAGATCGGGGAGCGGGCATGACCGCCGGCACCGCCGGGCGGTCCGGACCGCCCCGAGCAAGCCGAAGTCCACCCGGGACCGGCTGACCGACTACCTCGCGGTCCACCGCTCGACCACGATCCTGCTGACGATGACGCTCGTGACCATCGGGCTGCCGCTGCTGTCCATCGTGCCGCCGTTCAGCTTCTTCCAGAAGCAGGACGTCTGGCTGTCGGGCTTCTCGAACGCCGGGGTCTTCGTGCTGCTGGCGCTCGGGCTCAACATCGTCGTCGGCCTGGCCGGCCTGCTCGACCTGGGCTACGCGGCCTTCTTCGCGATCGGCGCGTACGTGTACGCGTACGGCGCGTCGCCGTACTCGGGCCTGCACCTGCCGTTCCTGGTGATGCTCGCGATCGCGCCGCTGGTCGCCGCCACGTTCGGCGTGCTCCTCGGCGCCCCGACCCTGCGGCTGCGCGGCGACTACCTCGCGATCGTGACGCTCGGCTTCGGCGAGATCGTCCCGATCGTGTTCCTGAACGCCGAGAAGTTCACCGAGGGCACCAACGGCATCGGCGGCATCTACAAGCCGGACCTGCCGTTCGTCGAGTTCTCGCTCCTGAACCCGTGGCCGTTCTACGTGCTGATGGCGGTGATGGTCACGATCACCATGATCTTCATCTACCGGCTGCAGGATTCCCGGATCGGCCGATCCTGGATGGCCATCCGCGAGGACGAGCTGGCGGCCGCGGCCAGCGGCCTGAACACCGTCACGACGAAGCTGCTCGCGTTCGCGCTGGGCGCCTCGACCGCCGGCCTCGCCGGGGTGTTCAACGCCTCGAAGCTCACGCTGGTCAGCCCGGACCAGTTCCTCTCGACCGTGTCGTTCTCGATCCTCGCGATGATCGTGCTCGGCGGCATGGGCAACATCTGGGGCGTCGCCCTCGGCGCGTTCGTCGTCTACACGATCCAGGTCGTCTTCCTCAAGCAGCTCAACACGTTCTTCGCCGCGCTGCAGGTGCCGATCCTCAAGGACCTCAACTTCGTGCAGTACCAGCTGCTGCTCTACGGCATCGCGCTGGTCCTGATGATGCTGTTCCGGCCCGAGGGCCTCTTCCCCTCCAGACGTCGCAAGCGGGAGCTCCATGCCGCCGATGACCTCGGCGAGATGGCCCTGGTCGGCGAGCAGGAGATCGGCGTCAGCGAGCTCGACCGATGACGGCGACGCGCACCGGAGGGCGGCGACGCTGCTCGACGCCGAGCACGTCACGAAGCGCTTCGGCGGCCTGCTCGCGATCAACGACATCAGCTTCGACATCCCGCGCGGCGCGATCGTCAGCCTGATCGGGCCGAACGGGGCGGGCAAGACCACGTTCTTCAACATCATCGCCGGGCATCTACGACCCGACCAAGGGCTCGGTCGCGGTCGAGGGCCGCAAGATGATCGCCCACTCGGTCCGCGGCTACCTCGAGCCGTTCGTGTGGGTCACCCCGGCGATCATCGTCGCCATCCTGACGGCCGGCGGGTTCGCTGGCGACGAACTCGGAGACGACCGGGATCATCGGCCTGGCGCTGACGCTCGGGGCGCTGACCACGATGCTGATCTCCGCCGTCGCCCGGCCGGCGTGGTACACGCGGCTGCTCGGCCGGCTCGGGATCTTCCGGAGCGCCCGGCCGAACGACATGGTCGAGGCCGGCCTCGGCCGGACCTTCCAGAACATCCGCCTGTTCCAGAACATGACGGCGATGGAGAACGTGCTCGTCGGGATGCACATCAAGCTCCGCGCGAACCTCGTCGACGCGATGCTCTCGACGCCGAAGAACCGCCGCGAGGAGATCTCCTCCCGGGAGCGCGCGAGCGAGCTCCTGGCCCTGGTCGGGCCTGCGCAATCGCGGCGACGACCTGGCCAAGAACCTCCCGTACGGCGACCAGCGCCGCCTGGAGGTCGCGCGCGCGCTCGCGAGCGAGCCGAAGCTGCTGCTGCTCGACGAGCCGACGGCCGGGCATGAACCCGACCGAGACGGCCCAGATGATGGCGCTGATCAACAAGCTCCGGAACGAGCTGGGGCTGACCGTCCTCCTGATCGAGCACGACATGAAGGTGGTCATGGGCATCAGCGACCGGGTCACCGTGCTGGACCACGGCGAGAAGATCGCCGAGGGGACGCCGGAGGACGTCCGCAAGGATCCCAAGGTCATCGAGGCCTACCTCGGGGCACCGGCCGGTATGACGGCCACCGGTCGCCACCACCGACACGCCGCGCGGCGAGCCCGGGGAGACGCTCCTCCACCTGGACGGCGTCCACACCTACTACGGCCACATCCACGCCCTGCAGGGCGTGTCGCTCGACGTCCGCCGCGGCGAGATCGTCACGCTGATCGGGGCGAACGGCGCCGGCAAGACCACGACCCTCAAGACGATCTCCGGGCTGCTCCATCCGCGGACCGGGCACGATCACCTTCGAGGGCAAGGACATCTCGAAGACGAACGCGCCACGAGCTGGTCCGCGCCGGGCATCAGCCAGGCCCCCGAGGCCCGCCGGATCTTCTCGCGCATGACGGTCCTGGAGAACCTCCAGATGGGCGGCTTCACCCGGCCCACGAAGGAGCTCGCCGAGGACACCGAACGGGTCATGACGCTGTTCCCGCGCCTGCGCGAGCGGACGCACCAGCAGGGCGGGACGCTGTCGGGCGGCGAGCAGCAGATGCTCGCGATCGGACGGGCGCTGATGGCCCGGCCGCGCGTGCTGCTCCTCGACGAGCCGTCGCTGGGGCTCGCCCCGATCCTCGTCCAGCAGATCTTCGCGATCATCCGCGAGATCAACGACGCCGGGACGACGATCCTGCTGGTCGAGCAGAACGCGCTCCAGGCGCTGACGATCGCGCATCGCGGCTACGTGCTCCAGACCGGGACCGTGCTCCTCGTCCGGGCCGGCCTCGGAGCTGATCACCAACGACATGGTGCGAAAGGCCTACCTCGGCGAGGTCTGACCTCACGATGACCCCGACCCGGACCGCCACGGACCGGGGCGGCCGGCGATGAGCCCGCCGCTCGAGCGGGTCGGCGGACGGGGACCGAGCGAGCGGACGCTGCTCCGCGTCGTGGTCGTGGTCCTCGCGGCGGCCCTGCTGGCCGTGGTCAAGCCGTGGGGCGACGGCACCGGCGACGGCGCCGGCGACCGCGCCGAGGTCCGTCCCGGGTAGCGGCCGCGCCCGCGCGTCTCCGGCGTCCGCTGGGCCGACGCCGATCCCGACGCCCGGTCGACCCGGCGTCGGCCTTCTGCCTCACGCCGAGCGACTGGCGCCTGACGTCGCTGGAGGTCTTCGACCACCAGACCATCCGCGTCTGGCAGACGATCGACCCGGTCCAGGCATCCGGTCCGACGGACCCGGCCCTGCCGGAGGGCCTCGTGGTCTCGACCTCGGTCCTCGCGGTCGGCTGGTGCGCCCCGACGGCCCCGGACGTGCGGCCCGGCCGGCCGGTCACGACCCGGATCTGGCACGTCCCGACGAGCGGCGCGCCGGTCGAGCTGGACCTCCGGCCGCGCCTCGGCCCGAGCGACCTCGGCGAGGACTACGCCGCGCCGGACGTCGGCGCGGGCACCGCGGACTGGACGCCGGGGCGCTACGTCTTCGCGATCTCCGAGCCGGCACCGGGCCGATCCTGGTGGTTCGCGGTAACGGTCAGGCGCTTCGTGCCGGATGCCGGCCCCGACGCACCGACGGACGCGTCCGGCCTCGCCGGTACCATGAGCCGGGTATGGACCTCGGCCTGACCGGACATCGCGCGCTCGTCGGCGGGGGCAGCGGCGGCCTCGGCGGCGCGATCGCCGCCGCCCTGCGCGCCGAGGGCGCCGCCGTGGCGCTCGTCGCCCGCGAGAGCGCGCGGCTCGCCGAGCAGGCGGCCCGGCTCGAGGCCGACGGCGGTCCCCGCCGACCTCTCCACGCCGGACGGCCCGGCGGCCGCCGTCACCGGGACCGTGGCCGCCCTCGGCGGCCTGGACCTCCTGGTCGTCAACACCGGCGGGCCGCCGCCGGGGCGCTTCGCGGACCTCGACGAGGCGGCCTGGACCAAGGCCATCGACGGCACCCTGTGGAGCACGATCCGGCTCGTGCGCGCGGCCCTGCCCGCCCTCCGCGACGGCCGCGACCCGGCCATCCTGGTGATCCTGTCCAGCTCGGTCCGCGAGCCCATCCCCGGGCCTCGCCACCTCGAACGCCATCCGGCCCGGACTCGCCGGACTGGTCAAGAGCCTGGTCGAGGAGATCGCCCCGATCCGCATCAACGCCCTCGCGCCGGGCCGGCTCGCGACGGCCCGCATCGCCGAGATCGATGCGGCGCGCGCGGCGACCGCACGGCGTCCCGGTCGAGGAGATCCACGCGGTCGACCGTCGCCCGCATCCCGCTGGGCCGCTACGGCGATCCCGCGGAGCTCGGGCGCGTCGGCGCGTTCCTGCTGTCCCCGGCGGCCTCCTACGTGACCGGGCGCGATCGTGCCGGTGGACGGCGGGATGGTCCGGGCGCTCCCCTAGCGCCGTCGACCCTCAGCGGCGGCGCCGGCTCCCGGGCCATGTCGTAGGTCGCCCGCGACAGCACGACCAGCCCGATCGCCGGCGAGCCACAGGCCCGGCCCGTTCGTGAAGACCTGGGCCGGCTCGCTGAACGACGAACGCGCCGCGCGTCAGCGAGCTGGATGACGCTGATCGCGAGCCCGACCCAGCCGGCGACGGTCAGGATCAGGAACGAGATCCAGCGGTCGACGCCGAGCGGCCGGTCGCCGGCCGCGTAGGGCAGCGCGACGAGCGCGAGCACGATGATCCCGACGAGGAAGACGACGATCCCCGCGCCCTCGAAGCCGTTGCCGCTCTCTGCGGTGATGCCGGTGTCGCCGCCGCCGACCATCCACCAGGGCAGGACGCAGCCGACGACCATGAGCACGCCCGCGATCGCCGCCAGCGTCCGCCCGCGTCCCAGCGGGCGCCGATGCATCGTCACTCCGGCGCGACCTCGGTGTAGACCTCCGGGCGCAGGACGCCCACCACGCGCAGGTTCCGGTAGAACTCCCCGTAGTCGAGCCCGTACCCGACGACGAACCGGTCGGGGATGACGAAGCCCGGTGTAGTCCACCGGGATCTCCACGAGCCGGCGGGCGGGCTTGTCGAGCAGCGTGCAGATCCGGAGCGAGGCGGGGTTCTTGCCGCGCAGGTAGCGGATGAGGTAGTTCAGCGTCAGGCCCGTGTCGATGATGTCCTCGACGATCAGGACGTCCTCGTCGGCGATGCTCGCGGAGAGGTCCTTGAGGATCCGGACGAGCCCCGACGACTCGGTCGCCGTGCCGCCGTACGAGCTGACCTCCATGAGGTCGATCCGCACGGGGATGTCGATCGCGCGCATCAGGTCCGCCATGAACGGCAGCGAGCCCTTGAGGACCGAGACGAGGGTGAGCCGGCGGCCGCGGTAGTCGGCGCTGATGCGCGCGCCGAGCTCGCGGACCTTGCCCTGGATCTGCTCCTCGGTGAGGAGGATCTCGCCGATGTCCTCGTGGAGGTCGATCTCGTGGGTCATCGGGTCCCCTCGGGAGCCGGCGCGGCCGGCAGCGGGCGGCGCCGCGGACGACGGACGGGACTGCCGGCGGCGACGGTCGGAGCCGCGACGGTCGGAGCCGCGACGTCAGCGGGCGCCGGCTCGCCGCTCGGCACGCGGGCCAGCTCGCACTCGGCCGCGGGCGCCGCGCCGCGCGGCGGTGTCGTCTGGCCGGAGCTGCCCGACAGCGCGTCGACGAGGGCCAGCTTGCCGTACTTGAGCATCAGCGCCCGGAAGTCGCGGGCGTAGAACAGCTTGATCGTGACCGCCGGGTACAGCTCGCGGAGGCGGCGCAGCTTGCGGTTCTTCTTGCGGACGAGCTTCTGGCGGAGCGTCGTCATCTCGAGGTAGCAGTCCAGGTCCGGCAGCCAGAAGTCCGGCGAGAAGCTCTCGACCACCTCGCCCTCGAGGTTCCAGAGGATCGGGAAGGTGTGCGGCTCGTAGACCCAGCGGACGTCGTAGAAATCGAGGATGCGGGCCATCTCGGCCTCGCTGGCGTGGGCGAACGAGGACGTCACCGGGCGCCGAGCAGCCGGCGCAGGTCCCCGCGCCAGACGGCCAGGTCGGCGCGCATCGCGTGGACGTCGGCCGAGGTGATGCGATCCGTCGACGACGCTCGCGGCCCGCGGCGGGCGATCGGTCGCGACGTCGAGGAACGGGCGGCCGTCGGGCTCGGCGGCGGCGATCAGGAGGGCGACGGTGGGGCTGCCGCACGCGTCGCAACGGGATCCCACGAAGGCCAGGTCGTCCCGGCGGGCGAGGATCCTGATCCGGTCGGCGGGGACGCCGGCGCCGCAGGCGGTGCAGGCGACATCTTCGAGCGTCGGGCGGAGGCCGTCGCGAGGATCCATCGGCCCACAGTCTAGCCGAAGCGCCGGTCCGGCACGGCGGCCGTCGCGTTCGTCGATACCCCCTGGGGGTATGGTAGGATCGTCGGCCGTCCCGACGGGCGTCCCGTCGGTCCAGCGATGAGGTCGCACCTGATGCCAGCGAGCCCGGGCCGTCGGCCGGCGCCGAAGCCGGACCCGAGCCACTTCCGCCACAGCTACTCGAAGGACAAGACCGCTGCTGGTGCGCCGCCTGTCGCGCATGGAGGGCCAGGTCCGCGGCATCGCCCGGATGATCGAGCGCGAGGAGTACTGCGTCGACATCCTGCAGCAGACCGCCGCGCTGCGCGCCGCCGTCGACGCGCTCTCGATCCTGGTCCTCGAGGACCACGTGCAGGGCTGCGTGCGCACGGCCGCCGAGGCCGGCCAGGCCGACGGGTACGTCGAGGAGGTCATCGACGTCGTCCGGCGCACGCTGGGACGCCCGGTCCGCGCCGGCGCCCGGTCGAGCTAGGCCGCACGCGACCCGACCCGCCGGACGCCGACTTATCCACGATTCCCGGGGCCCGCGGGCACTTCGTGGATAACCTCGTTGACTCGCCGCGCCCTGCCGCGTAGCGTCCGTCATCCGCACTGGGGCAGCCCGGGTACGGAGGTCCGCGAGGGGTTCGGGGAGACCCGGCCACGAACCGGACGGACGGCCGAAGCACGGGATCACGCTCGTGGTGCGAAACGATGACGCCGGGAGTGGCACGGCGCGGGACGATCGGCACGTGATACAGGAGGCGTGCCCTGCAGCCCGCGCGTGAGCCGCTCCCGACGCGCGTCGAGGGCCTTCCACCACTCCCTGCCGCGTACGACGACGCCCTCGAGGCCGGCCTCGGCGACCTCGGCCTCGTCCTCGACCGCCGGGCAGCGGGCCGCCATCGACGGCCACGTCCGGCTGCTGCTCGCCTGGACCGCGGCGATCAACCTGACCGCCATCCGCGACCCGGGCGAGGTCGCCGTCGCGCACGTCCTCGACAGCCTGACCGCGGTCCCGCTCCTGCGATCGCTGGGCGATCGACGCGTTCGTCGACCTCGGCTCGGGCGGCGGCTTGCCCGGGCTGCCGCTGGCGATCGCCCTGCCGGCGCGGCGGGCGCTGCTCGTCGAGTCGACCGGCAAGAAGGCCCGCTTCCTCGAGACCGCGGTCGCGGCCGTCGCGCCGGCGGGCGACGGCCCGGCAGGCGACCGGCGCCGATCGCCGTCGCCGCCGTCCGCGCCGAGGCCCTCGCCCGCGACCCGGCCCATCGCGGCGCCTGGCCGTGCGTGACCGCTCGGGCCGTCGCGGCGCTGCCCGACCTCGTCGAGCTGGCGGTCCCGCTGCTCCGGCCGGGCGGCGTCCTCGTCGCCTGGAAGCGCGGCGACCTCGCCGGCGAGCTCGCGCCGGGCCGGCGGGCCCTGGACGCGCTCGGCGGCGGGCGGCTCGAGATGCGCCCCGTCGACCTGCCCGGCGCTGGCCGGCCACGCGCTGGTCGTGGTGACGGCCGCCGGCCCCGCGCCCGCGGCCTACCCGCGCGATCCCGCGGCGCGAGCGACGGCGACCGTGGTGAGCAGCCCGCTGCTACGCTGACCGTCCATGCGGATCGCGGTCCTGTCGGACATCCACAGCAACCTCGTGGCGCTCGACGCGGTCCTCGCCCACATCGGGATCGGTCGACGCGGTCTGGCATCTCGGCGACGTCGTCGGCTACGGCCCCGAGCCCGACGCGGTGGTCGAGCGACTCGCCGGCGTCGGCGCGGTCGGCGTCCGCGGCAACCACGACGCCGCGGCCGCGGGCGGGCCCGAGATCGAGTACTTCAACCCGGAGGCGCGCCGGGCGATGGAGTGGACTCGGGCCCGGATCGCGCCGGCGACGCGCGACTGGCTCGCGGCGCTGCCCGAGCGCCTGATCGTCGACGACGCCTCGCTGGTCCACGGCAGCCTGCGCGACCCGACCTGGGAGTACGTGACGTCGGCCGCGATCGCCAAGGCATCGCTCGACGTCATGACGACGCCGGTGGGCCTGCACGGCCACACCCACGTGCCGATGGCCTGGATCAAGGCCGGCGGCCGCGTCCGCGGCGCCGCGGCCGGGACGCGACGACCGGCTCTCCTACGACGCCCGGCCGACGCTGCTCAACCCGGGCAGCGTCGGCCAGCCGCGCGACGGCGACCCGCGCGCGAGCTACCTGGTCCTCGACACCGACGAGCGGGTCGCGACCTGGCACCGGGTCGACCTACGACATCGAGGCCGTGATCGCCGCGATGGTCGCGGCCGAGCTGCCCGTCCGCCTCGCCGAGCGGCTCCGCCATGGCCTCTGATCGGCGGCTGGCGAGCGGCATCGCCGAAGAAATGGCCTCGCGGCGTCGGCGCTGCTCATCGACTACGTCATGACCGTCGCGGTCTCGACCTCGTCCGGCGGTCGAGCAGATCACGTCGGCCTTCCCGATCCTGCTACGACGAACGCGTGCTGATCGGCGTCTTCGCGATCGGCCTGATCACGATCGGCAACCTGCGCGGGCTGCGCGAGGCCGGGAGCATCTTCGCGATCCCGACGTACCTGTTCGTCGGATCGGCGCTGCTGATGATCGGCGTCGGCGTGTTCCGGATCGTCGTCCTCGGCGAGGGCGCGGAGTACGTCCCGGTGCTCGCCGGCCAGGTGCAGGAGACGATCCAGCCGCTGACGATCCTGCTGCTGTTGCGGGCGTTCGCCGCCGGCGCCGTGGCGCTGACCGGCACCGAGGCGATCGCCACCGGCGTCCCGGCCTTCAAGCCGCCGGAGGCGAAGAACGCCGCGACGACGCTCGGCGTCATGGCCGCCCTGCTCGGCGTGCTGTTCATCGGCATCACGTTCCTCGCGACGAGCTACGGCGATCACGCCGATCGAGTTCCCGGAGAAGCAGACGGTCATCTCGCAGGTCTCCCGCCAGGTCTTCGGCGAGGGCGTCCCGTTCTACCTGTTCCAGGCGTTCACGGCGCTGCTGCTGTTCCTGGCGGCGAACACCAGCTTCAACGCCTTCCCGCGCCTGCTGGCGATCCTCGCGCGAGGACGGGCTCATGCCGCGCCAGTTCGCGCTCCGCGGCGACCGGCTGGCCTTCTCGTACGGGATCATCGTGCTCGCGTCGCTCGCCGCGCGCGCTGATCGTCATCTTCCACGGCGAGACGCACCTGCTGATCCCGCTCTACGCGGTCGGCGTGTTCATCGACTTCACGATCAGCCAGACCGGCATGATCCGCCACTGGCTGCGCGAGCGGTCGCCGGGCTGGCGGCGGCGGCTCGCGATCAACGCCTTCGGCGCCGCCCTGACCGGCGACCGTCGCGGTCATCGTGACCTCGGTGAAGTTCTTCGACGGCGCCTGGCTCGTCCTCGTCGCTCATCCCGATCATCGTCGGGGCGATGTCGTTCATCCACCGCCAGTACGAGCTGCAGGCCGAAGGAGCTCGAGGTCAGCGACGAGGGCGTCCTGCCCGGTCCGCACCGCGAGCAGCGAGTCGTCATCCCGGTCAACGGCATCAACCGCGCGGTCGTCCAGGCCATCAACTTCGGGCGGACCCTCGACGCGCGACGTGCGCGCGGTCTACGTCACCGACGACCTCGACGTCGCCGAGCAGCTCCGGGCGCGCTGGGAGCGTCAGCTGCCCGGACGTGCCGCTGGTCATCGTCGAGTCGCCGTTCCGCGCGGTCATCTCGCCGTTCATCGCCTACCTCGACATCCTCGACCAGGCCTGGCCGCCGGACAAGGAGGCCCCGATCACCATCGTCGTCCTGCCCGAGTACGTCGCACGCCATTGGTGGGACCGATTGCTGTATAACCAACTCGCCAAGCGACGCAAGGCCGAACTCGTCGGGACGCGACCACACGGTCATCGCCGACGTCCCGTTCCGGCGCGGCCACTGACCCTCGGGCCGCGACCCGACCACGACTGGAGTCCCGTTGATCGGAGGCCGGCGGCCCCTGCAGGGCCGCAAACCGGCGGACAAGCGCGTCCGGATCGAGCGCCCGCACGCCCCGTTCTTCCGGTACGTCGGACCCGGCCAGCTGGTGGCCAAGCCGGGCGCCAACGTCGCCCTCACCCCGACCGGCCGCTTCCTCGCTCGCACGCGGGCCGTGATCTTCGGGCGCCCGCTCTCGAACGAGGAGGAGATCGGCGAGCGGCTGAGCAAGACCAAGGCCCTCGCGATCTTCAGCTCCGACGCCATCAGCTCGTCGGCCTACGCGACCGAGGAGATCCTGCGGGTGCTCGTGCTCGCGGGCGCGAGCGCGCTGTTCCTGTCCATCCAGGTCGCGATCGCGATCACGATCCTGCTGGCCGTCGTGTCGATCTCGTACCGGCAGGTCTGCCGCGCCTATCCGAACGGCGGCGGCGCCTACGTCGTCGCCAAGACCAACCTCGCCCCGCTCTTCGGGCTGATCGCGGCCGCGGCCCTGCTCATCGACTACGTGATGACCGTCGCGGTCTCGACGGCGGCAGCGATCACGCAGATCCAGTCCGTCATCCCGGCGGCCTACGACGTCCGCATCCAGATCGCCTTCATCTCGATCTCGCTGATCACCATCGCCAACCTCCGCGGCCTGCGCGAGTCGGGGAACATCTTCGCGGTGCCGACCTACCTGTTCGTCGGCCTGGCCCTCGCGATCGTGGCCATCGGGCTGGTCAACATCGTCGGCGGGACGGTCGTCCAGCCGCCGCCGACCGACGCGGTCCCGTTCCCGCCGCAGAACGCCCTCGAGCCGATCGGGATCCTGCTGCTGCTCAAGGCGTTCGCCGGCGGCTCCGTCGCGCTGACCGGCGTGGAGGCCATCGCCAATGGCGTGCCGGCGTTCAAGCCGCCGGAAGCGAAGAACGCGGCCAACACCATGACCGCGATGGCGGTCCTGCTCGGCATCCTGTTCGTCGGACTGACCGTCGTCGCGGTCGCGTACGGACTGCGGCCGACGAACCCGGGCGGCGCCTCGATCGTGGCCCTCGCCGCGCAGGCGACCTTCGGCGAGGGCTCCGTGTTCTTCGTCACGTTCGCCGCGTCGACGGCGCTGATCCTGTTCCTCGCCGCGAACACGAGCTTCAACGCCTTCCCGCGCCTGGCCGCGATCCTGGCCGAGGACGGCTACATGCCGCGCCAGTTCTCGTTCCGCGGCGACCGGCTGGCCTACTCGTGGGGGATCGTGCTGCTGGCGGCGATCGCGTTCTCGCTCCTCTGGGCGTTCGGCGGCGACACGCACGCGCTGATCCCGCTGTACTCGGTCGGCGTGTTCGTCTGCTTCACCCTGAGCCAGATCGGGATGGTCCGCCACTGGCTGCACGGTCCGCGAGACCGGCTGGCGCTGGCGGATGGTCGTCAACGGGCTCGGGGCCGTGCTGACCGCGGTGGTCCTCGCGGTCGTCGTCACCGAGAAGTTCGAGGCCGGCGCCTACCTCGTGGTGATCCTCGTCCCGACGCTCGTCGGGATGATGCTGTTCATCAGCCATCAGTACCGCCGCTCGAAGCAGGAGCTGGCCGTCCGGCCGGACCTCGTCGTCGAGGCTCTCCACCGCGAGGAGCGCGCGGTCGTCCCGATCCCGGGCCTCAACCGCGCCGTCGTCCAGGCCGTCAACGTCGCGCGCTCGATCAGCGACGACGTCCGCGCGGTCTACATCGCCGACGATCCGGAGACGGCGGCGCGCCTGCGCATCGATTTCGAGCGGCAGATCCCGGGGGTGCCGCTCGTCGTCGTCGAGTCGCCCTATCGGGCGCTGGCCGGCCCGCTGCTGGCCTACCTCGACGTGCTGGACACCGCGTGGCCGCCTGGCAAGGTCGAGCCGATCACGTTCGTGGTCATCCCGGAGTACGTGGCCCGCTCGTGGTGGGAGCGGATCCTCTACAACCAGGCGGCCAAGCGACTCCGCACGCGTGCTGCTCGGCCGCCCGCACACGGTCGTCGTCAACGTGCCGTACCGGCGCGAGGACCGGGACCTGTTCGACCCCGGCCATGCCGCGGACGGGGACGACCGGGAGTAGGCGGGCGGCACCGGTGGTATCGTGACCGCCGCCCATGTCAGAGACCCACACACCCGCCTTCAAGCGAGCGGTCATCGCCCTCAACGGCAGCCCGAGCGACGCCCGAGTCGTCCGGCTCGTCGCCGAGCAGGCCAGGCTCGCCAAGGCCGAGCTCATCGCCGTCCATGTCGTCGAGATCGACTGGACGCTGCCGCTCGACACCGACATCGCCAGCCGCTCCGAGACCGTCCAGCAGGTCCTCGACTCCGCCGAGGCGGTCGCCGAGGAGTCCGAAGCAGACCCTCGAGCCGGTCCTGCTCCAGGCCCGCGACGTCGGGGCGGCCATCGTCGACGAGGCCGCGGAGCGCGGGGCGGACCTGATCGTCCTGGGCGTCCCGTTCCGGACCCGGTTCGGTGGCGAGTTCGCCATCGGCCGGACCATCCCCTACGTCCTGCAGAGTGCCCCGTGCGCCGTCTGGGTCGTACGCGAGCCGATGCCCGAGGAGCCGTCGTGAAGATCGTGATCGTCGGGTGCGGCCGCGTCGGCGCATCCATCGCCGAGGCGTATGACAAGGCCGGCCACGAGGTCCTGATCGTCGACCTGAAGACCGATGCCTTCGACCGCCTGCCGTCCGCGTTCGGCGGGCGCGCCGTCCGCGGCGACGGGACCGACGAGGACGTCCTGCGTCAAGGCCGGGGCCGGGCGACGCGGACGTCTTCCTGGCCATGACCGAGGGCGACAACCGCAACGTCATGGCCGCCCAGCTCGCGACCGAGGCGCTTCCGCGTCCCGAAGGTCATCGCCAAGATCAACGACCCGCTGCGGGCCGAGGCCTACGCCGAGCTCGGGATCGCCACGCTCTGCCGGACCGGGCTGATGCTCGACGCCGTCAACGGCTACCTCGGGTTCCCCAAGTCCGGCCTGGCCGGGCTCCTCGCGCCGTCCGGGACCCATCCCGGCGGCGAGCACCACGACCACGGGATCGCCGCGGGCACCGCGTCCGGCACGTCGCCGGTCGCCCGATCGGAGGCCTGAGCCATGTTCGTCCTGGTCGTCGGCGGCGGGAAGGTCGGCTACTACCTCACCAAGGAGCTCATCGATGCGCGGCCACGAGGTCGCCCTCATGGAGAAGGACCCGTCGCGCGCGGCGCAGATCGCCGACGAGATCGGCTCGATCGTCATCGCCCACGACGGCTGCGAGGGCAAGTACCTCGCGCGAGGCCGGGTGCAACCGCGCCGACGTCGTCGCGGCGGTGACCGGCGACGACGAGGACAACCTCGTCATCTGCCAGATGGCCAAGCACCACTTCGACGTCCCGCGGACCATCGCCCGCGTCAACAACCCCAAGAACGAGGCGCTCTTCCGCCATCTCGGCGTGGACGAGCTGATCAGCCCCACCCGGATGATCCTCGGCTCGATCGAGCAGGACATCCCGGTCCACGAGCTGCTCCACCTCGCGGCGCTCGGCGAGAGCGAGCTCGAGCTCATCGAGGCGCACCTGCAGGCCGGCTCGCCGGCCATCGGCCGGGCGCCCGAAGGACCTCTCGATCCCGGACGGCTGCTCGCTGTTCGCGGTCATCCGCGACGGCGTCGCGACGCCGCTCCGCCCCGACACGGTCATGCTCGAGGGCGACAAGGTCATCGCCATCGGCAAGAACGACTGCCAGGACCTGCTCCACGACCAGCTGATCGGCGACGCGGAGGCGGTCGGCGCCGACGCCTGACGCTCCGGGTCCGGCCGCGGACCGGTGCGCCGGCGCAAGACATCGCCAAATCGAAACCGCAGAACTCTTGACAACGGCATTGTCAACGTTCTAGCATCCGCGTCATGACCATCCGGCCAACCAGACCGCGACCCGACGCGACCCGTCTACGTGATCAGCGTGGCGGCGACGCTCGTCAGCGTCGCATCCGCGAACCCTGCGGATCTACGAGGACGAGGGCCTCCTCTGCCCGGCCCGGACCCCGACCAACATCCGCCTGTACAGCGAGAACGACATCCGGCGCAGTCCTCTGGATCCGCCATCTCACCCGGGACCGCGGCGTCAACCTCGCGGGCATCCGGATCCTCTTCGAGCTCGAGGAGCGCCTCGGCGCCCGGATCCTCGAAGCGCCTCTACGCGGAAGGCACGGCCGCCATCGAGGCGTCCGAGGCCGCCCGCGCCGTGACGAGACCGACCGTCGACCCCCGACCCAGCCGCCAAGTCCGCCTAGACCACGGCACCAGCACCCCTAGGAGATCCCCGATGGCCAAGCGACCGTCCACCCCGGTCGAGGAACCACCGACCACCACCACCGTCCCGCGCGAGCTGCCGCTCGTCGCGCTTCGGGAGACCGTCATCTTCCCCGAGATGATCGTGCCGCTCCAGGTCGGCCGCGAGAAGAGCGTCAACGCGCTCAACGCCGCGGTCGCCGACGGCGGGCCCATCGCGCTGGTGACCCAGCGCCAGGCCGAGCAGGAGGACATCGCCGAGCCGTCCGAGCTCTACGCGATCGGCACGCTGGCCAAGATCGCCCAGGTCGTCCAGCTCCAGGACGGCACCGTCCGGGCCATCGTCCAGGGCCAGGGCCGCCTGCGCGTCGTCGGCTTCACCGCGACCGAGCCGTACCTCCGCGCGACCATCGAGGAGCTCGACGACGAGAGCCCGTCCGGCCTCGAGGTCCAGGCGCTGATGCGCACGGTCCAGGCCCAGATCGAGCAGTACGTCGCCAACGGCGCCCCGGTGCCGCCGGAGGCCGCCGTCGCTGCCCGCAACATCAGCGAGCCCGGCCTGCTCGCCGACATGGTCGCCTACAGCCCGGACATGACCACCGAGCAGCGCCAGGAGCTGCTCGAGACCGATCGACGTCGTCGAGCGCCTCAAGCTCGTCATCGGACTTCCTCGGCGCGCCAGATCGAGATCCTCGAGCTCAAGGGCCGGATCCAGTCCGAAGTCAAGTCGGAGATGGACAAGACCCAGCGCGAGTACATCCTCCGCGAGCAGCTGAAGGCCATCCAGCGCGAGCTCGGCGAGGACGACCCGCAGCAGGCCGAGATCAACGAGCTGCGCGACAAGGTCGAGGTCGGCCGGCATGCCGGACGAGATCAAGGCCCGGGCGATCAAGGAGATCGACCGGATGAGCCGCATCCCGTCGGCGTCGCCCGAGGTCGGGGTCATCCGCACCTACGTGGACTGGCTGGTCGGCCTGCCGTGGAACGTCTCGACGGACGACCAGCTCGACATCAAGGAGGCCGCGCGCATCCTCGACGAGGACCACTACGGCCTGGAGAAGATCAAGGAGCGCATCCTCGAGTACCTCGCGGTGCGCACGCTCGCGGACGAGATCCGCAGCCCGATCCTCGCCTTCGTCGGGCCTCCCGGCGTCGGCAAGACGTCGCTGGGCAAGAGCATCGCCCGCGCCATGGACCGCAAGTTCGTGCGGATGAGCCTCGGCGGCATCCACGACGAGGCGGAGATCCGCGGCCACCGCCGCACCTACATCGGCGCCCTCCCCGGGCGCATCATCCAGAGCATCAAGACCGCGGGCACGAACAACCCGGTGTTCATGCTCGACGAGGTCGACAAGATCGGGATGGACTTCCGGGGCGACCCGAGCTCGGCGCTCCTCGAGGTCCTCGACCCGGAGCAGAACAACACGTTCCAGGACAACTACCTCGAGGTGCCGTTCGACCTCATCGAAGGTGCTGTTCGTGGCGACCGCCAACCTGCTCGACCCGATCCCGGCCGCCCTGCGCGACCGGATGGAGGTCGTCCACCTGCCCGGCTACACCGAGACCGAGAAGATCGAGATCGGCAAGCGGTTCCTCATCCCCAAGCAGATGAAGAACCACGGGCTCAAGGCCAAGCACATCGTCATCACCGACGAGGCGATGACCGAGCTCGTCCGCTCCTACACGCACGAGGCCGGCGTCCGCAACCTCGAGCGCGAGATCGCCAACGTCATGCGCAAGGTCGCCCGGCAGGTCGCCGAGGGCCGCACGCGCAAGACCGTCATCGACCCGAAGAAGCTGGCCGACCTGCTCGGCCCGCAGCGGTTCGAGTACGGCGAGCTGGAGGCCGAGGACCAGACCGGCTCCGCGATCGGCCTGGTCGTGACCGAGGTGGGCGGCGACGTCGTCGCGATCGAGGTCACGACCATGGAAGGCCGCGAGGACTTCATCCTCACCGGCCAGCTGGGCGAGGTCATGCGCGAGTCCGCCCGGGCCGGCCTGTCGTGGACGCGAGCCCACGCCGCCGAGCTCGGCATCAAGCGCGAGGTCTTCGAGAAGCAGACCCTGCACATCCACGTGCCGGCCGGCGGCATCCCCAAGGACGGCCCGTCCGCCGGGATCACGATGGCCACCGCGATCGTCAGCGCGATGACCGGCATCCCCGTCCGCAAGGACGTGGCGATGACCGGCGAGATCACGCTGCGCGGCCGGGTCCTGCCCGATCGGCGGCCTCAAGAGCAAGATCCTCGCCGCGCACCTCGCGGGCGCGAAGATCGTGATCCTGCCGCGCAAGAACGAGAAGGACCTGCGGGACATCCCCGAGGAGATCCGCAAGTCCATCAAGCTGGTCCTGGTCGACTCCATGGACCAGGTCCTGGAGGCGGCCCTCCGGCGCAAGCCGAAGGCGCTCGCCCCCGAGCCGCCGAAGGTCGTCAAGGGCGACGACCCGGTCGAGCCGTCCCCGGCGCCACGCGTCCGACGGACCGACTTCCCGACGCCCGAGCAGCCTCCGGTGGTCGTCTCCGGCTCCTGACGGAGGGTCGCGATGGCCGGCGGCGGGCCCGGAGCGGGTCTCGAGTACAAGGACTACTACGCGGTCCTCGGCGTCCCGAGGACCGCGTCGAAGGCCGAGATCAAGAAGGCCTTCCGCAAGGCCGCCCGCGAGAGCCATCCCGACGCCAAGCCCGGCGACAAGGCCGCCGAGCAGCGCTTCAAGGACGTCAACGAGGCGAACGAGGTCCTCTCGGACCCCGACAAGCGGAAGCGCTACGACACCCTCGGCGCGGCCTGGGACCAGGCCGGCGGCGGCCGGCGACGGCGGCGACCCGTTCGGTCCGGGCGGGCCGTTCGCCGGGTTCGCCCGCGGCGGCGGCTCGGCCGGATCCGGCGGCGTCCGCTACGAGTTCCACACGACCGGCGACGCCGGCGAGTTCAGCGACTTCTTCCGGATGTTCTTCGGCGGGGACGCCGGGCCGGCCGGCGACCAGCCCGGCGGCCCCGGGCCCGGCCGCGGCCGTCGTCCCACCGGCGGCGAGTCCTTCGAATCGATCCTCGCCGGGATGGGCCTCGACGGGTCCGCCGGCGCGGCCGGCGACCGGACCCGATCCGCGCCCCGAAGCCGTCGGCCGAGGCCATCGCCGAGATCACCCTCGAGGAGGCCTACCACGGCACGACCCGCCGGGTCGACGTCGAGGGCAAGCACCTCGAGGTCACGATCCCCAAGGGCGCGGACACCGGGACCCGGGTCCGCCTCTCCGGCAAGGCGCCGGGCGGCGGCGACCTCTTCGTCGTCGTCAAGCTCGAGCCGCACCGGACGTTCAAGCGCCGCGGCGCGGACCTCGAGCGCGAGCTCCCGCTGACCCTCGGCGAGGCGCTGCTCGGCGGCGAGGTGCCCGTCCGGACGCTCAAGGGCAAGGTCCTGCTGACGGTGCCGGCGGGCACCCAGCCGGGCCGGACCTTCCGGCTCGCCGGCCAGGGCATGCCGCGGCTCGGCGCCACCGGCCACGGCGACCTGTACGCCCGCGCGAAGGTGGTCCTCCCGACCGGCCTCTCCGACGAGGCCCGCGAGGCCGCCACGACCGCCATCACGCTCATCGACCAACCAGACCCCCGCTCCCGAGAGACCTGACATGCAACTCGATCGCTTCACCCAGAAGGCCCAGGAGGCCATCGTCGCCGCCCAGGCCGCCGCCACCCGGCTGCAGAGCCCGATCCTCGACGCCGAGCACGTCCTCAGCGCGCTCGTCGAGCCCGACGACGGCATCCCGGCCGAGACGCTCCGGCGCCTCGGGGTCGACCTGCCCGCGTTCCGCGGCGAGATCGCGGCGACGCTCGCCAAGCGCGCGCGCGTCGAGGGCGGCTCGCTGAGCCTCGACCCGCGGGCCAAGACCGTCATCGAGCGCGCCGAGGCCGAGGCCCGTCGCCTCGGCGACGACTACGTCTCGACCGAGCACCTGCTGCTCGGCGTCGCCGAGGCCGGCGGCGAGGCCCAGGCCCTGCTCGAGCGCCACGCGGCCGGCAAGGAGGCCATCCTCCAGGCGCTCCAGAGCGTCCGCGGCGGCCAGCGCGTCACCTCGCAGAACCCCGAGAGCACCTACGCGGCCCTCGAGAAGTACGGCCGCGACCTGACGGTCGAGGCGCGGGCGGGCAAGCTCGACCCGGTCATCGGCCGCGACGACGAGGTCCGCCGGGTCATCCAGGTCCTGTCGCGCCGGACCAAGAACAACCCGGTGCTCATCGGCGAGCCCGGCGTCGGCAAGACCGCCATCGTCGAGGGGCTCGCCCAGCGGATCGTCCGCGGCGACGTCCCCGAGGGGCTCAAGGACAAGCGCGTGGTCGCGCTCGACCTCGGCGCGCTCATCGCCGGCGCCAAGTTCCGCGGCGAGTTCGAGGAGCGCCTCAAGGCCGTGCTCAAGGAGATCAAGGACTCCGACGGTCGGGTGATCCTGTTCATCGACGAGCTGCACACGGTCGTCGGCGCCGGGGCGGCCGAGGGCGCGATGGACGCGTCCAACCTGCTCAAGCCGATGCTCGCCCGCGGCGAGCTGCACACCATCGGCGCGACGACGCTCGACGAGTACCGCAAGCACATCGAGAAGGACGCCGCGCTCGAGCGGCGCTTCCAGCCGGTCCTCGTCGACCAGCCGACGGTCGAGGAGACGATCTCGATCCTGCGCGGCCTGCGCGAGCGCTACGAGGTCCACCACGGCGTCCGCATCACGGACTCCGCGCTCGTCGCGGCCGCGACCCTGTCCGACCGCTACATCACCGAGCGCTTCCTGCCCGACAAGGCCATCGACCTGGTCGACGAGGCCGCGTCGCGGCTGCGCATGGAGATCGACTCCATGCCCATCGCCCTCGACGAGCTCGAGCGGCGGCGGATCCAGCTCGAGATCGAGCGCGAGGCCCTCCGCAAGGAGACCGACGACGCCTCGAAGGCGCGCCTCGCCGCGCTCGAGAAGGAGCTCGCCGACATCGAGGAGGAGGGCGGCGCGATGAAGCAGCGCTGGGAGGCCGAGAAGGCCGCCATCGCCGACATCCGCGCCACCAAGTCCGAGCTCGAGTCGCTCCAGGTGCGGATCGACCAGGCCGAGCGCGAGACCGACTACGCGACGGCCGCGCAGCTGAAGTACGGCACCCGCAAGGAGCTGGAGGAGCGGTTCGCCGAGCAGGAGGCCACGCTCGCCACCCTCCAGGGCCCCGGCTCGCTGCTCAAGGAGGAGGTCACCGCCGACGACATCGCCGGCATCGTCGCGTCGTGGACCGGGATCCCGGTCAGCCGCCTGATGGAGGGCGAGACCGCCAAGCTGATCCACATGGAGGAGCGGCTCCACGCCCGCGTCGTCGGCCAGGACGAGGCCATCGAGGCCGTCTCCGACGCCGTCCGCCGCGCCCGGGCCGGGCTCAAGGACCCGCGCCGCCCGATCGGCTCGTTCCTGTTCCTCGGCCCGACCGGCGTCGGCAAGACCGAGCTGGCGCGCGCCCTCGCCGAGTTCCTGTTCGACGACGAGACCGCGATGGTCCGCATCGACATGAGCGAGTACATGGAGAAGTTCGCCGTGTCGCGGCTGGTCGGGGCGCCCCCCGGCTACGTCGGCTACGAGGAGGGCGGCCAGCTGACCGAGGCGGTCCGCCGCCGCCCGTACCAGGTGGTGCTGCTCGACGAGATCGAGAAGGCCCACCCGGACGTCTTCAACATCCTGCTGCAGGTCCTCGACGACGGCCGGCTGACCGACGGCCAGGGCCGCACGGTCGACTTCAAGAACAGCGTGATCATCATGACCAGCAACGTCGGCTCGGCGGCCATCGCCGCGACCGGCGCGCGGGCCGGCGACGCCGCCTACGAGTCGATGAAGCGCGAGGTCACCGAGACGCTCCGGTCGCACTTCCGGCCGGAGTTCCTGAACCGGGTCGACGAGGTCATCGTCTTCCACGCGCTGACCGACGACGACCTGGCGCGCGATCGTGGACCTGCTCCTCGCCGACCTCGCGAGCGCGGCTGGCCGACCAGGACCTGCGCATCGAGCTGACCGAGGCCGGCCAAGGCGCTGATCGTCCGCGAGGGCACGGACCCGTCCTTCGGGGCGCGGCCGCTCAAGCGGACCATCCAGCGGCTGCTGGAGAACCCGCTGGCCCGCTCGCTCGTGGCCGGCGAGTTCAAGCCCGGCGACACGGTCATGGTCGATGCCGACATCACGTCGGGGACGCTCGTGCTCTCGACCGCGGACGCGACGGTCGTCACCGAGCGCGCCGGCCGGCGCGACGCCCGCGTCGCGCTCCGGCGACGAGCCGGAGGCCGTGGGCGCCGGGGCCGGGTCGCCGCTCGACCTCCCGCCGACGCGCCCGAAGCGCGACGGCGGGCTCGTCAACTAGCCGGCCTCGAGGACGTGCGCTTCGACGCGGTCCTCGAGCGGCTCGCGGCCCTGCCCGATCCGCTGCCGCCGCCGGCGGACGTGCTCATGCCGGTCGTCGTCGGCCGGGACGATCCGCGGCCCCGCGGCGGGCTCCCGCCGGGTCGCACCGGCCGGCCCGCCGCGGTCCTCGCGCTGCTGTACCCGGATGACGCCGGGGACGCCCGGGTCGTCCTGATCGAGCGGACCGTCGGCGGGCACCACTCGGGCGAGGTGAGCTTCCCGGGCGGCAAGGCCGAGCCCGACGACGCCGACATGACCGCGACCGCGCTGCGCGAGGCCGCCGAGGAGGTCGGGCTCGACGCGGCCGCCGCCGGCGTCCGGGTCGTCGGGACGCTCGACCTGCACTGGATCCCGGTGAGCGACTTCGCGATCACCCCGGTCCTGGCCGTCGCCGAGCGACGACCGCTGCTGACCGCGGCGCCGGCCGAGGTCGCGCGCATCGTCGAGGTCGCCGATGGCGACGTTCCTCCCCGACGCGCCGATCGAGATCGTCGAGCGGACCATCGGCGACTGGCCGCTGCGCTACGGCGCCTACGCCGTGGACGGGCTCTCGGTCTGGGGCGCGACGGCCCGGATCCTGAGCCAGCTCGGGGCGATCCTGGCCGAGGGCTGAGTCAGGCCGGTTCGCCGTCCCGCGGCTCGTCGCGTGGCGCGTCCGGTCGCAGCGGCACGGCGATCCCCTCGACCGGCGGCAGCCCGGCGACGTCGCCGGCCTCGCGGACGAGTCCGTCGAGGAGGCCGCGCACGGCCGAGTCATCGGCCCCGGCGAACTCGACGACGATGGCGCGCATCTCCGAATGCTCGGTCCACGCCGCATGCAGGACGTCGGCCGGCCAGAGGACCGCCTCGCCGGCCGCGACCCGGGTCCGCTCGTCGGCGACCGCGACCCAGCCGCCGCCCTCGATGACCACCATCCAGGTCGTGTTCGGGCTCGTGTGCGGCTCGACGCGCGCGTCCCGGGCGAAGGCGACCTCGGTGATGGTGCCCGCGCCCGTCCGAGTGGATCAGCTGGCTCGTGACGCCGACGCGTGCCGGGCGGCCCGTCCGGCCGCCGATGGCCGACCCCGAAGCGCGCGATCTCGATCGGCATGACGTCGACTAGCGGCGGCGCTTCTGGCTGCGCGCTGCCCGACGGCCGCCGCGCTTCTTGATCGTCGACTCCGGGTCCGCGAACTTCTGCTTCGTGTAGTAGCGCTCGCGGGCGAGCCGCGCCTCGTGGGCCGCGAGGATCGGCGGGAAGCGCAGGAAGCGGATCCAGACCAGCGTCGCCGATGCCGATGATCTGGGTGATCAGCACGAGGAAGAAGTCGAAGACGAAGAGCGCCTCGATCACGATCAGGCTGAACGTGATGAGCCCGGTCCACCACAGCCACTCCCACATCTCGAGGAACGGCGGGTGGCGGTGGAGCGCCCGCGTCCGGACGTTGTAGAGGATCAGCAGGACCACCAGGAGGCCGGCGGCGGCGATCCAGGTCGGGTGGAAGAGGTCCGGGAAGTTCTTGTGATTGAACGACAGGAAGAGGTAGTCCCAGGGGGCGAGCGTCACGCATCGACCTCGATGTTCTGACCGTGGATGGGCCCCCGGAGTATGCCACGACGGGCGCTATACTCGGCCGAGCGGTGCGGCGCCAGGGACCGGCCGGGGGCGCCACCCGCCGGGACCCCGAGCGCGCCGCCGGAACCCTTGCGATGGGAGGATGGCCCGGGTGCGAGCGCTGCTGTCAGTCGCGAACCGCGATGGGATCGCCGCCTTCGCGCGCGACCTGCTCGCCCTCGACGTCGAGATCTTCGCGACCGACGGCACGCGGGAGCACCTCGCCGGCGAAGGCGTCGACGTCGCGTCGGTCGCGGACCTGACCCAGGGGCAGACGACGGTCGGCGGCCAGGTCAAGACCTTCCACCACGCGGTCTATGCCGGGATCCTGGCCCGCCGCGACGTCCCGACCCAGATGGCCGAGCTCGAGGCGCCAGGGCATCGTCCCGATCGACCTCGTGATCGTGAACGTCAAGCCGTTCGCGCCGGCGATCGGGGTCAAGCTCGTCGGCATCGACGAGGCGATCGAGATGATCGACGTCGGCGGGGCGGCCCTGCTCGGGCGCGGCGGCGCGCAACTCGGCCGGGGTCGCGGCCGCATCCGACCCGTCGCAGTACGGGCGGATCGTCGGGGAGCTGCGCGAGCACGGCCTGGTGACCCCCGAGACCCGGGCCGCGCTGGCGGCCGAGGCCTTCAGCATGGTCGCGGCCTATCACGCCGAGATCGCCGCCTACCTCAACCAGATCTCGGGCAACACCTTCCCGCAGCCGCCTCGCCATCGTCCTCGAGAAGGTCGACGACCTGCGCTACGGCGAGAACCCGCACCAGCGCGCGGCGTTCTACCGCGAGACGACCCACCGCAGCGGCACGCTCGCGGACGCGACCCAGCTCGCCGGCGACCGCCCGTCCTTCAACAACCTGATGGACCTCGACGCCGCGTACCGGATCGCCCGCGACTACACCGGCCCCGACGGTCGCCATCGTGAAGCACACCGACCCGGTCGGCATCGCGTCGCACGACGAGCTGGTCGAGGCCTATCGGCACGCGCTCGAGACGGACCCGGTCGCGTCGTTCGGCGGCATCGTCGGGGTCAATCGCGAGCTCGACGGCGCGACCGCGCGCGAGATCGCGGCGAACTCGTACGAGGCCGTCGTCGCGCCCGGGTTCAGCCAGGCGGCGCTCGGCATCCTGCGCGGCAAGAGCGGGCTGGAGCTGCTGGCCGTCCCCGCCGACCCGATCGACGGGATGCGCGACTACGGCATCGCGAACCTCGACTTCAAGCGGGTCGCCGGCGGGCTGCTCGTCGAGATCGCTGGACGACCTCGGGCTCGACCGCGGCCGGCTGCAGGTCGTGACCGCAGCGCCGGCCGACGCTCGAGGAGCTGACCGACCTGCTCTTCGGCTGGCGGGCGGTCCGCCACGTCCGCTCGAACGCCATCGTGCTGGCCCGCCACGGCGCCACGGTCGGGATCGGCGCGGCGCAGGCGTCGCGCCAGGTGTCGGTCGAGATCGCGCTGCGGCGCGCCGGCGACCGGGCCAAGCTCGCGGTCATGGCGTCGGACGCCTACTTCCCGTTCCCGGACGGCATCCAGGCGGCGGCCGGGGCGGGCGTCACCGCGATCATCCAGCCGGGCGGCTCGATCCGCGACGAGATGGCCATCGAAGTCGCCGATCGCCACCACCTGGCCATGGTCTTCACGGGACGACGGCACTTCCGGCACTGACCGCGCGGGACCCGGACGGAGGCCGATGGAACAGCTGCTCGCGCTCGAGATGGTCCGCGTGACCGAGGAAGCGGCGATCGCGTCGGCGCGCGCGATGGGCCGCGGCGACCGGACGGGGCGGACCGGCTCGCGACCGAGGCGATGCGCGCGACGATGGACGAGATCGACTTCGCCGGGCGGATCGTCATCGGCGAGGGCGAGCGCGACGAGGCCCCGATGCTCTACATCGGCGAGGAGGTCGGGCGCCGCGGCAGCCGGGCGGATCTCCCCGAGGTCGACATCGCGGTCGACCCGCTCGAGGGCACCAACCTGGTCGCCCACGGCCAGGCCGGGGCGATCACGGTCCTGGCCGCCTCGGAGGCCGGCGGGCTGACCCACGCCCCGGACACCTACCTCGAGAAGCTGTGCGTCGGGCCGGTCGTCGCCGGCAAGGTCGACATCCGCGAGAGCGCCACCGAGAACCTGCGGGCGGATCGCCGAGGCGCTCGGCCGGCGGGTCCGCGACATCACGGTGGTCATCCTCGAGCGGCCGCGCCACGACGACCTGATCGCCGAGGTCCGCGACGCCGGCGCGCGCATCAAGCTCATCAGCGACGGCGACCTGTCGGCGGCGATCTCGCTGCGCCGTCTCGGGCACCGGCGTCCACGCCGTCATGGGCATCGGCGGCGCGCCGGAGGGCGTGATCACGGCGGCCGCGCTGCGCTGCCTCGGCGGCGAGATCCAGGCGCGCTTCCGCTACCGCAACGACGACGAGCGCGCGCGCGGCGCGCGGATGGGCCACGGCGACGAGGACCGCGTCTACCGCGACCGAGGACCTCGCGCCCGGCGAGAACCTCGTCTTCGCGGCGACCGGCGTCACGACCGGGCGACCTGCTCCAGGGCGTCCGCTTCTTCGGCGGCGGCGCGCGGACGCACTCGCTGGTGATGGCCTACCAGACCAAGCAGGTCCGCTTCGTCGACACGGTCCACATGTTCGACCGCGACTCGCCGCCGCGGGTCCGCCTCTAGCGGTCGCGCGGTCGCGCCGAGCGCCGACGTCTCGCCCGACGGCAGGACCTCCTTGCCGAGATCTCGATGAACTCGGCTGGTTGCGGCCGACGTTGTGGAGGTGGATCTCGTCGAAGCCCAGGTCCACGTAGTGCTGGATGTGCGCGGTGTGCTCGTCGAGGTCGCGGTCATCAGGACCCGGTTCTTGAAGTCCTCGGGCCGGACCATCTTCGCCATCGCCGCGAAGTCCTCGGGGTTCTGGATGTCCTGCTTGGGGAACGGCATGCCGCCGTTCGGCCACTCGTTCATCGCGTTCTGCGACGGCTTCCTCGTCGGTGCGGCCCAGGACACGTGGATCTGCAGGAGCTTCGGGCGTCCCGATCGGCTTGCCGGCCTCGGCGCAACCCTCCTCGCACTTCTCCCAGAGCATCCGGATCTTCTCGTCCGCGGCGCCGACCGTGATCATCCCGTCGGCGAACTTCCCGGCCTTCTTGGCGTTGATCGGTCCGGCCGTCGCGACGTAGATCTTCACCGGCTCGTCGGGGATCGGTGTAGAGGCGGGCGCTCTCGAGCGTGAAGAACTCGCCCTTGTGCTTGACGACCTTGCCGGTGAACAGCTTGTTGATGATCTCGATCGACTCGAACATCATCGCGCTGCGGATGCCGATCTCCGGCCAGACCCCGCCGACGACGTGCTCGTTGAGCGCCTCGCCAGCGCCCAGGCCGAGGTAGAACCGGCCCGGGTACATCGCCCCGAGCGTCGCGGCCGCATGCGCGATCACGGCCGGGTGGTAGCGGAACCCGGGGCACGTCACCGCCGTCCCGAAGGGGAGGCTCGTCCGCTGGCCGAGCGCACCCATGAACGACCAGGCGAAGGCGCTCTGGCCCTGCTGCGGGCGTCCAGGGATGGAAGTGCTCGCTGACCATGAAGCCGGCCTCGAAACCGGTCGCTTCCGCCGCCGCGCACCAGTCGAGGAGATCGGTCGGATGGAACTGCTCGAGCATCGCCGCGTAGCCGATCGTCGTCATGGTCGGAGGGTAGCATCAGCCGATGCCTGACCTTCGAGGACCATCCGGCCGGACCGCGCTGGCCATCCTCACCACCCTGGTCGTCGCCGGTTGCGGCGGCACGGCGCCCGCGGCGTCGACCCAGGTATCGAACGTGCCGAGTGCCGTCGTCACGGCCTCGGCGGCTCCGACGACCGCCCCGACCGCTGCCGTGAGCGCGAGCCCGAGCGCACCGGCCGCCGTGCCGTCGCCCGGCCAGACCCGGACCGACGCGACCGGCGTGCAGCAGGTCTTCGTGCCCGCGGGGACGTTCCGGATGGGCACGGACCAGGCCGACATCGACAAGCTCCTCGCCGCCGGACCGCCCGACTGGGTCGCGGTCGCGCTCCCGAGCGAGGTGCCCGCCCACGACGTCACCCTCACCAACGGATACTGGATCGACACGACCGAGGTCACCAACGCGATGTTCGACGCGTTCAAGGACGCCGGCGGCTACACCACCGAGTCGTATTGGTCGTCAGCGGGCTGGGACTGGGTGGGTCACCGGGTCGTGGCCGGCCTGCCGAAGCCCTGCGAGGGCGACGCCCCCGACGTCCCGCGCCGGTGCATCACCTGGTTCGAGGCGGAAGCGTATGCCGCGTGGCGAGGCGGCCGGCTCCCGACCGAGGCCGAGTGGGAGTACGCCGCCCGCGGCCCGAAGGCCTCCGTCTATCCGTGGGGCGACGAATGGGACCCGGCGAGGGCGAACGTCGTCGACAGCAAGGCACCGGCCGCGGTCGGCACCCACCCGACCGGAGTGTCCTGGGTCGGCGCGCAGGACCTCTCAGGGAACGCCATGGAATGGGTCAGTGACTGGCTCGCGCCGTATGCGGCCGCACCGGCCACCGATCCCACCGGGCCCGCCGAGGGCACCATCAAGGTCGAGAAGGGCGGCTGGTGGGGCAGCAACCCGTTCGTCGCCCGGTCTGCGTACCGCCACTACGAGGATCCGCCGACCTACAGCGACGAGCACATCGGCTTCCGGGTGGTCTCCGCCTCGTAGGCGGTCAGCGACCTCCGGTCGGGACCGCCACCGTCCGGCCGCCGCGTCCCACGTCCCGGCGACCCGCACCGTGTCGGGACCATCCTCCGCGGCTTGCCGGCGTCGCGCGGTCGCCACGGTCTCGGACCAGCCCGGCGGCACGAGCCCCGGCGCGAGATCGGCCAGCGGCGCGAGCACGAACAGCCGCCGCGCGGCGTCGCGATGCGGGACCTCGAGCAGCCGGGCGGCCCGGGCGGGATCGACGTCCGCATCGACCGAGCGCGCTTCCGGTGGCCGTTCGAGGGCTGAGCCGGGCGCGACCGAACACGAGCAGGTCGAGGTCCAGCGCCCGCGGCCCCCAGCGCGGACCTGCCGACGCCCGAAGTCGCGCTCCAGGTCCTTGAGCCGGGCCAGGAGCCGGATCGCCGCGGACGCCGGGTCGGGATTGCCGGGTACGTCGAGCGCGACCACGGCGTTGCGGAAGTCGGGCTGGTCGGGCTCGCCCCAGGGTGCCGTGACGTAGAGCCGCGAGACACCGCGCAGCCGCGCCCCGGGGAGGGTCGCGAGCGCGGTCACCGCCGCGGCCAGCGTCGCCTCGGCGTCGCCGATGTTGGCGCCGAGGCCGATGTACGCGCGGACCCGACGAGCGGCCACGGTCGCCTCCCTGGTGACGGCTAGACTCGGACGATGCGACCCGTCGCCGTCCGCATCCTCCACCCGGTGCCCGGCGCGACCGCCGGCCCGACTCGAGGGCTGGGTCGGGGCGGCCCGGGCGAGGCTCGCCGAACGGCACCGGCTCGGGTTCACCGCCGCGGGCGCGACCGATGCCCGGGTCGTCAGCTGGCCGCTCGACGATACACCGTTCGGCCGGCGCCTCCGGGAGCTCGTCCGCACCGAGCGGCCGGACGGGCTGGTCGTCCTGGGCTCCGGCTCGATCCCGCTCGCGACCCGGCGCGACCGGCGCGAACTGGTCCGTGCCGCGGGGTCCACCGACCGCCAGGCGCTCGCGAACGACCGCTTCTCGGCCGACGCCATCGCGATCGCCGCGGCGACCGAGGCGCTGGCGGCCGTGCCCGACGACCTCGGCGACAACGCCCTGCCGCGCTGGCTGGCCGAGGTCCGGGGCTGGCCCGTCGCGGACCTCCGGCGCCGCTGGCGCCTCGGCATCGACATCGACGGCCCGCTCGACATCGTCCTCATCGCCGACACGGACGAGCTCGCCTCGGACGGGGCCGAGCCGGTCGACACGAGCCGGGTCCGCGACCGGATCGACGCCATCCGCGTCGTGACGGCGGACCGGCACGCCGAGCTGCTGATCGCCGGTCGGACATCGGCGGAGACGCTCGCGTGGTTCGAGCGGCGCACGGCCTCGCGGACGGCGCGCTCGTCGAGGAGCGGGGCCTCCGCACGCGCATGCGGGTCAGCGGCCGGCGGCCTCGGTCCTCGGAGCGCTGCTGGAGCGCGACGGTCCGGGCTCGCTGGGGACCCACCTGGCGACCCTCGCCGACGGCGCCCTCATCGACAGCCGGGTGCTCCTCGCGCACCGTCTCGGCGCCGACGAGCGCGCCTGGCCGCGGGCCGAGGACCGCTTCGCCTCCGACCTGCTGGCTCCGGACGCGATCGCCGACCCGTGGCTGCGCGACCTCACCCGCGCCGCCGCCGACGCGCCGATCCCGGTGCTGTTGGGCGGCCACACGCTGGTCGGCCCGGGCGCGCGCCTCGTGGCCCGCGGACCCGGCTGAGGCCACGTCGATGGAACCCGTGTTCGACGTCCGACGCGACCCGCCCCCGGACCTCGACGCCGTCGGCGAGGACGAGGCGCTGGTCGCGCGGATCCGTGCCGAGATCGACCGCGACGGACCGATCCCGTTCGCCCGGTTCATGGACCTCGCGCTGTACGACCCGGCGGCGGCTACTACCGCGCGACGGAGGCCCGGCCCGGGCCGCGCCGGCGACTTCCTGACGGCGCCGGAGATCCACCCGGTGTTCGGCTGGGCGCTCGCCGGCCTCCTCGAGGCCGTCTGGCAGCGCCTCGGGGAACCGCGCCCGTTCGTCCTGCGGGAGCACGGCGCGGGGACCGGCACGCTGGCCCTCGCCATCCTCGACCGGCTGGATCGGACGGGTTCGTCGATGCGCGGTGCCCTGGCCTATGACCCGGTCGAGGTGGAGGCCGGCCGGCTCGACACCATCGCCGCCCGCCTCGCGGAGCGTCGGCGCGACCGACCGGCTGCTCGGCCCGGACCGCCGTGGCGGCCCAGTCACCGGGGTCGTGCTCGCCAACGAGGTCCTCGACGCCCTCCCGGTCCACCGCGTGCGCCGGCGCGGTGACCGCCTCGTCGAGGTCGCGGTCGGCCTCGAGGACGGGGCCTTCGCGGACGTCGAGACGGAGCCGTCCACGTCGGCCCTTGCCGCCCGGCTCGACGCCGAGGGGATCGACCTGGTCGACGGGCAGACCGCCGAGATCTGCCTCGGGGTCGAGCGCTGGGTCGGCGAGGCCGCCGCCGGCGTCGAACGCGGCCTGCTGCTGCTGATCGACTACGGCGCGCCCGCGGCCGAGCTCTATGACCCCGTCCGACGGCGCGACGGGACGCTGATGGCCTATGTGCGCCACCGCGCGACGCACGACCCGTACCGGGCACGTCGGGCGGCAGGACCTGACGGCGCACGTCGATGTCACCGCGGTGGAACGGGCGGCCGCGGCGGCCGGGCTGACGCATCTCGCCACCACGACCCAGGCCGAGCTGCTGATCGGCCTGGGCACGGAATCGCTCCTTCGCGAGGTCCAGGAGGATCCCGCGACGAGCCTCGAGGCGTACCTCGAGCTGCGCTCGTCGCTCATGCGCCTCCTCGACCCGGCGGCGATGGGGCGGTTCCGGGTGATGGCCTTCGGGCGCGACTGGCCGGACGGTCCGCCGCTCGATGGGCTCGCGTTCCGGGCCCCGCACCGACCGCTCAGCCGAACGGATGCCGACCGACTAGGGCGATCTACCTATTGCCGCTCGGACGCCGCCGGCGCGCACGCTTCGCGACGGTCGGGCACGACCTGACGGGGAGCGGCGCGCGAACCTGCACGCGCGCTCGGCGCACGCCGCTCCCCGACGCCCCGACCAGCCCCCGTCGCCCCAGCGCCGGGTCTTCGGTCGCCCGCTAACTCCCCCGACCGGGCTCCGTCCCCGAAGCCCGGTCGGGGCACTCCACCGGTCGGGCGGGCCCGGCTCCCACTGCTAGAATTGCCTCGGGCGCCGATGCGTCCCGTGCGGGTATGCCTGCCCGCTCGTCCAGGGGTTTCCTGCCAGCCAGTGACGCCTCCCCAGGCACGTCGCTCGAAGGGATATCCGGTTGACCGGCATCTGGTACATCGTGGGCTTCGCCTTCGCCGGCGTCTCGTTCGTGTTCCTGACGATCGGCGCCGCGTGGCTCATCTCGCACCGCAACAAGGGCGACGAGCACAAGGGCCTGCCCTACGAGTCGGGCATCGACACCTACGGTGACACCCACGGCCGGTTCGGCCTGTCGTTCTACATCTACGCGCTGCTGTTCGTGGCGTTCGACATCGAGGTCGTGTTCATCTACCTGTGGGCGATGATCTTCCGGACCATCGGCGTCGGCGGCCTCCTGAGCATGCTGATCTTCGTGGCGATCCTGCTGCTCGGGCTCGGCTACGCCTGGCGCAAGGGAGCGCTGACGTGGCGCTGACCCCACCCCGCGACGGCGCCGGCGCAGGGGCGCCCGGCGCCGACGTGCCCGCGACGACCGGCTCGAGCGAGCTGATCGTCCCGATCGTCGTCCCGAACACGCTGTGGCGGGCCGACGACCCGCGAGGCGTACGACGGCGGCCGCGAGAGCGACATCACCCATCTGCGCGAGTACGAGGCGAGCGGCCTCGGTCGCCGCGACGACGCGCGCTGGAGCGGCGTCCTCGAGGTCATCCCGACCAAGGCGGACTACGTCCTGGACCTGATCCGGATGAACAGCCTGTGGCCGCTGCTGTCGGGGCTCGCCTGCTGCGCCATCGAGATGATGTCCGCGGCCACCTCGAAGAACGACATGGACCGCTGGGGCATGTTCCCGTTCCGGGCCAGCCCGCGCCAGGCCGACGTGCTGATCGTCGCGGGCACGCTCACCACCAAGATGGCCGGACCGCTCGTCCGGCTCTGGGAGCAGATGCCGGAGCCCAAGTGGTGCGTCGCGCTCGGCGACTGCACCTGCTCGGGCGGCCGCTACAAGCGGAGCTACTCCACGGTCGAGGGGATCGACCGGGTGATGCCGGTCGACGTCTACATCCCGGGCTGTCCGCCCCGGCCGGAGGGCCTCATCTACGGGATGATGAAGCTCCAGCAGCTGGTCAAGGAGCGTCGCGGCCACTGGCCCGACCGCGCCATCGGCCCCACCGTGCCGCAGGACGTCTGAGCGTGGATCGACGGTTCAAGGCACGCCTCGAGGCGCGCTTCGCCGACCAGCTGACGGGACCCGTCCGCCAGCGCCATGACGAGACCGAGATCCGCATCGCGGCGGGCGACGTCGTGCCGGTCCTGACGGCCCTGCACGACGAGCCGGCGTTCCACTTCGAGTTCCTCGCGGACCTCGCCGGCGTCGACACCGGGCCAGGTCATGCAGGTCGTCTACCACCTCTGGAGCGAGACCACGCCGGACTGGCTGCGGGTCATCGCCGACGGCCTGTCCCGCGAGGATCCGCGCGTCCCGTCCGCGACGTTCCTGTGGAAGGGCGCCGAGTGGATGGAGCGCGAGGCCTACGACATGTTCGGCATCATCTTCGAGGGCAACCGCGACCTGCGCCGGATCTACATGCCGCCCGACTATCAGAGCTTCCCGCTCCGCAAGGACTTCTACCTGGCCGACGACGCCGCGCGCTCGCCGGGCGGCGGGGTCCGGCCGATGGAGCGCACCCATGCCCCGACCGCGGCGCCGGCCACGGCGCTCGTCCGCCGGTCGCCGGCGTGACCGAGGCCTCCGCATGACCACGACCACCCGCCGCCCCTCCCTCGACGACCCGCGCATCGAGCTCGACCGCGAGCTTGGCGTCTTCGAGCCGGTCCCGCCGTACCCGCCGCGCGACCGAGCGCGAGGCCGAGTTCTACACGCTCGGCGACGGCGAGCTCCTGATCAACATGGGCCCGCAGCACCCGTCGACCCACGGCGTGCTCCGCGTCGTGCTCAAGCTCGACGGCGAGAAGGTCGTCGACCTCGACCCGGTCCTCGGCTACCTCCACCGCGGCGTCGAGAAGCTGTGCGAGAACGCCGACTACCACCAGGCCATCTGCTACCTCGACCCGCTCGAATACGTCAGCTCGCTGTTCTGCGAGTGGCCGGGTGTCATGGCCTTCGAGAAGCTGCTCGACGTCCAGGTGCCGCGCCGCGCGGAGTACATCCGCGTCCTCGCGACCGAGCTGAACCGGATCGCCAGCCACTCGCTGTTCCTCGGCTGGATGGCGCTCGACCTCGGCGGGCTGACGCCGATCCTGTGGTCGTTCATCGAGCGCGACGAGATCGTCGAGCTGCTCGCGTCGCTGACCGGCCAGCGGATGCTGTTCAACTACATGCGCATCGGCGGCGTCAACGGCGACCTGAACCACGAGTTCATGAGCCGCCTCGGCGACTGGATGTCGCACGCGACCGAGCAGATCGAGGCCGGCAACGCGCTCCTCAACGAGAACGAGATCTTCGTCCGCCGGATGCGCGGCCTTGGCGTCATCGACTCGGCGACGGCCCTGCGCATGGCGATGACCGGCCCGAACCTGCGCGCGACCGGCGTCCCGTTCGACGTCCGCCGGGCGCATCCGTACAGCGTCTTCCCGGAGCTCGAGTTCGACATCCCGACCCGGACCGAGGGCGACTGCCTGGCCCGCTACCTGCTGCGGATGGACGAGATCAAGCAGAGTCTGCGGATCATCGACCAGTGCCTCCACAACATGCCCGACGGCCCGATCATGGCGAAGCTGCCGCGCCTGCTCCGACCACGGCCCGGCCAGGCCTACGCCGGCATCGAGGGCCCGCGCGGCCAGTACGCCGCCTACGTCATCAGCGACGGCACCGACCAGCCGTTCCGGATGCGCATCCACGACCCGTCGTTCATCCACCTGCAAGCGGTCGGGCTGATGATGCCCGGCCATTTGATCGCCGACACCATGGCCGTCATGGCCTCACCTGGATCCGATCATGGGCGGCGTGGACAAGTGACGTCATCGGGCGGTCGTGGTCGCGCTGACACTGCCTGGGAAGGTGGTGTTCACCGTCGTGCCGGTGTTGCTGGCGTCGCTGATCGCGCTCGTCGCGCTCGTCGCCATCCTCGGGCCGACCGTCGTCGACATCCTCGCGAACAACCTGCCGATCGTCCGCTTCGTGGTCGCGGTGACCATCGTGCTGCTGATGACCGTGCCGACGGCCTTCCTGATCATCTACATGGAGATGAAGGTCATCGCCCTGATGAACCTTCGCATCGGCCCGGACCGGGTCGGGCCCGTTCGGGTCGCTGCTGTCCGTGGTCCACGGACTCAAGGTCCTCATGAAGGAGGACTTCACCCCGACCGGCGCCGACCCGATCGTCTTCACCTGGGCCCCGGTGGTCGTCTACCTCGCCAGCGTCATGAGCCTGCTGGTGATCCCGTTCGCGCCGGGCATCTTCGGGCAGGACCTCAACCTCGGGCTGCTCTACTTCTTCGCGATCGGCGGCCTCTCGGTCGTGGGCCTGCTGATGGCCGGCTGGTCGAGCTACAACAAGTACTCGCTGCTCGGCGGGCTGCGCTCGGCGGCGCAGGTCGTCAGCTACGAGATCCCGCTGACGCTGTCGGTCGTCGGGCTGATCCTGCTGGCCGGCACGATGAGCCTCAACACGATCGTCGAGAACCAGAGCGGCTGGTTCACCGACTGGTACCTCTTCCGCCAGCCGCTCGGCGTCGCTGATCTTCTTCATCGCCGCGACCGCCGAGGCGAACCGCACGCCGTTCGACCTGACCGAGGCGGACTCGGAGATCGTCGCCGGGTTCGCGACCGAGTACTCGGGGATGCGCTTCGGGTTCTTCTTCTTCGCCGAGTACGTGAACGTCTTCGTCGTCTCGGCGCTGCTGGTGACCCTGTTCTTCGGCGGCTGGAACGCGCCGTTCCCATGGCCGTGGCCGGTGACCGTGGACTTCGACCCGGCGGACCTCGGGGTCGGGCTCTGCTCCTCGTCGCGGTCGTGCCGCTGGTCCTGACGCTCGTGCTTCGCGGTGCCGTTCTGGCTCGCGTCGTCGCGGATCAAGGGCTGGCAGGCGCTGATCGGCGGCTTCGTGCTCGCGAACATCTTCATCGTCGCCGTCATCGGCGCGTGGGCGTACATCGGCCTCGACTGGGTCGCCGGGCATCATCTGGTTCCTGGGCAAGACCTACGTCTTCGTCTTCACGTTCGTGTGGATGCGCGGCACGCTGCCCCGCGTGCGCATCGACCAGCTGATGGACTTCGCCTGGAAGTGGCTGCTCCCGGCGGCCCTGCTGAACCTGTTCGTGACCGCGACCGCGATCGTGCGTGGTGGAGCAAGTGATCAACGAGCTGATCCCCGGTCTCGGCATCGTCAAGGGCATGGCGCTGACCCTGCGCCGCTTCTTCGAGCCGAAGGTCACGGTCATGTACCCCGAGGTGCGGGTCGACGTCTCGCCCAAGTTCCGCGGCCGGCTCCAGCTCCTCTACGACGAGTACGGCACGCTCAAGTGCGAGACGTGCTTCCAGTGCGCCCAGGCCTGCCCGATCGAGTGCATCGACATGGGCGGCATGGACACCCGCGGCCGCTTCCACGTCCACTGGGGCGCCCCCGAGACGTACGGCGAGCGCCGCGAGGAGTCGGCGCTGCGCCGCTCCGGCCGCCCGGTCCCGGACCCGGCCTACCGCCCGTTCGCCGCGGTCGACCTCGCGAAGGTCGAGGCGATCCTCGAGACCTACGACCACGACCCGGCCCACCTGCTGGCGATCCTCGAGGAGACGCAGGCCGCCTACGGCTACCTCCCGGTCGCCGCGCTCAAGCGGATCAGCCAGCTCACCGGGCCAGTGGTACGCGATGATCTACGGCACCGCGACCTACTACTCGCACCTGCGCTTCGAGCCGCGCGAGGCGACCGAGCAGGCCGCGGCGATGGCGGCCAACCGGCCGCGCCGAGACCGTCTACCTGGCGGCGCTCGGGACCGCGCTCGGCGGCGGCGCCCACAGCGGGCGGACGCGTGACGATGGCGACCGCCCTCAAGACCCCGACCGGCTGGCCGAAGATCCTGACCGAGCGGTCCGGGATGAAGGACCCGCTCGATCTCGACGCGGCGATCGCCGCTCGGTGCGTTCGCCGGTCTCCGCCGGCGGTCCGCGACCTCGGGCCGACCGCGCGATCGCCGCGATCGCCGCCTCGGGGCTGCGCGGCCGCGGCGGCGCCGGCTTCCCGACCGGCGAGAAGTGGCGGATGGCGGCGACGACCGAGGCACCGCGGCGCTACGTCGTCGCCAACGGCTACGGCGCGGACCCGGCGTCCGGCACCGACCGCTACCTGCTGGAGCACGACCCGTTCGGCGTCATCGAGGGGCTCGCGATCGCGGCCTTCGCGATCGGCGCGACGAGGCGATCATCGCGGTCCGCGCCGAGGACACGGAGACCGTCCGCCGCGCTCGAGACGGCGATCGGCGCCGCCACCGACGCGGGGTTCATCGGCGAGGACGCCTTCGGCGCCGCGGCGCGACCTGTCGGTCGCGGTCCGGCCCGTCCAGGGCGCCTACATGCTGGGCGAGGAGACCGTCCTGCTGAAGGCCCTCGAGGGCAAGCGCGGCCAGCCCGAGCAGCGACCGCCCCATCCCGCGGAACGCGGCCTGTGGGGCATGCCGACCGTCGTCCACAACGTCCAGACGCTCGCGGCGATCGGCTGGATCGTCCGCCACGGGCCGGAGGCCTACGTCGCCACCGGGTCCAAGGCCAGCCCGGGCACCGTCCTCGTCCAGGTGCGGACGCCGTCGGGCGACGGGATCGCCGAGGTGCCGCTCGGGACGCCGCTGCGCAAGGTCGTCGCGCTCGGTGGCGCGCTCCCCGACGGCCGGTCGATCAAGGCCGTGCTCGTCGGCGGCCCGTCCGGCGGCCTGCTCCCGCCCGAGGCGCTCGACACGCCCTACGACTTCGAAACGCTGCGCGAGGCCGGTGCCCACATCGGCTCGGGCTCGGTCGTCGTCGCCGACGACCGCGCCTGCATCGTGGACCTGGCCCGCCTGCTGACGCGCTTCTGCGCCGGCGAGGCATGCGGCAAGACCATCCCCTGCCGGATCGGCACGCGCCGGCTCGTCGAGATCGCCGACCGGGTCGTGGACGGTCGCCCGCGACCCACCGACCTGGACCTGCTGACGGACCTCTCGGCCGACATCGCGGCCTCCGCGCTGTGCGACCACGAGCGCCTGACGACCCTCCCGCTCATGAGCGGGATGCGATACTTCCGGTCCGAACTGGACGAGCACATCCTCAACGCTGCATGCCCGGCCGGCGTCTGCCACCCGATCGCGGTGGCCGCCGGAGCGGCTCGATAAGGCGACCCATGGCCGACCTCCTCACCCGCCCCGACAGCCGCCCGGAGACGGACCCCGGTCCCGAGCCCCAGACGCTCGCCGACCGGCTCCTCGAGACCCGCTGCGCCGCAGCGGCCGCAGTCGTCGCCGCGCATCCGCATCGAGGTCGACGGCCGGGTCATCGAGGGCTTCGAGGGCCAGACGATCCTCGAGGTCTGCCGCGACAACGGCATCGAGATCCCGACCCTCTGCTACGAGCCGAAGCTGCCCGGGTTCGGGGCGTGCCGGATGTGCGTGGTCGAGGTCGAGGGCGAGGAGCACCCGCCGATCTCGTGCTCGCGGACGTGCGAGCCGGACATGAAGGTCCAGACCCAGACCGAGGAGATCCGCCGGCTGCGCCGGACGAACCTCGAGCTGATCTTCAGCGACCACAACGCCTACTGCCTGCCGCCCTGCCAGAACAAGTGCCCGAGCCACATCGACATCCCGGGCTTCCTCAAGGCCAACGCGGAGGCCAACTGGCGCGAGAGCACGCGGATCTTCAAGCGCACGATCCCCTTCCCCTCGGTCCTCGGGCGGGTCTGCCCGGCGCCGTGCGAGGAGCACTGCCGGCGCGACGAGGTCGACGAGGCGATCGCGATCCGCGACAGCCACCGCTACGCGGGCGACCAGGTCCTCAAGTCGATGCTCGACGACGGGCGTCGACCCGCCGCTGCCGTTCGAGCGCCAGGCGGCGTCCGGTCGGCGCGCCGCGGTCATCGGCTCCGGCCCGGCCGGCATGGCCGCCGCGTTCTACCTGCTGCTGGCCGGCCACGACGTGACCGTCTACGAGCGCGACCCGGCGCCCGGCGGGATGCTCCGCTACGGGATCCCGCAGTACCGCCTGCCGAAGGTCGAGGTCCTCGAGGCCGAGTACGAGTCGGTCACCCGGCTCGGCGGCAAGATGGTCTGCAACGCGGGCCTCGGCCGCGACTTCACGCTCGACGACCTGTCCAACCAGGGCTTCGACGCGGTCGTCGTCGCGATCGGCTGCTACGACACGAACAAGCTGGGCATCCCCGGCGAGGACGCGGCCGAGGTCCTCGACGGCCTCGAGTACCTGCGCACCGCGACGCTGGGCCTGCCGTATCCGGACCACGCCGGCAAGCGCGTCGTCGTCATCGGCGGCGGGTTCACCTCGATGGACTGCTCGCGGACGTCGGTCCGCCAGGGCGCCAGCGAGGTGACGCTCGTCTACCGCCGCGACATGAAGGACATGCCCGCCTCGAACGAGGTCCACGAGGCCATCGAGGAAGGCGTCACCGCCATCTTCCAGGCCGGCCCCGTGCGGGTCGTCCTCGACGACGCGGGCAACGTCACCGGCGTCGAGTTCATCCGCATGGCCCTCGGCGAGCCCGACGCCTCCGGGCGCCGCCGCCCGGAGCCGGCCCCCGGCACCGAGTTCGTCGTCCCGTGCGACCGCGTGCTGCTCGCCATCGGCCAGGGCCCGGACCTCACCTGGATCGGGCCCGGGTCGGAGGGCCCGGAGGCCACCAAGCAGCGCCGGCTCAAGGCCGACGCGGTCACGTTCGAGACCGGCCGGCCCGGCGTGTTCGGCACCGGCGACGTGCGCATCGGCGCCGCGACCGTGGTCCAGGCCATCGCCGAGGGCCGCCGCTCCGCCTACGCGGTGGACGCGTTCCTCAAGGGCCTCGACCTGACGTCGATCCGGAACCGCCAGACGCTCGCCGAGCCGCAGCCCGAGTTCCTCTCGATCGTCCCGTTCACCGGCGAGATCAAGGAGCCGCGCTACCGGATGACGGCCATGGAGGCCGAGGAGCGCAACCACAACTACATCGAGTACGAGCTGCCCGTACACCCGCGAGGCCGCGGTCGCCGAGTCGACCCGCTGCCTGCAGTGCACGTGCGAGGCGATCGGGTTCTGCGACCTGCGCCGCCTGGGCATCGAGTACGGCACCACGCTCAAGACGCTCGAGCCGCAGTACCACCAGGGCGCGGGCTACCGGAGCGTGACCGAGAACCGCTTCACCGGCGTCAACCACGACTACGTCCGCGACGACTCGCACGCGTTCATCCTGCGCGAGCCGTCGCGCTGCATCGACTGCGGGCGCTGCGCCCAGGTCTGCTCGGAGGTCGTCGGCGCCGCCTGCTACGACTTCATGCGCATCGGCTTCGACACGCTCGTGACGACACCGCTGGACATGAGCCTCAACGACACGCCGTGCGTCTCCTGCGGCCGCTGCGCCGAGACGTGCCCGACCGGCGCCCTCATGCCCAAGCCGCGCGTCCTGCAGAAGTACGAGGTCGACGAGAGCCGCTGCATCCTGTGCGGCATCTGCGTGGACGCGTGCCCCTACGACGCGCTGCGCGACGGCGGCGACATCGAGCTCGCCCACACCAGCCGGACCGACCCGATGATCGACCTGATGGCGATCGCCGCCATCGACCGCGAGACCGAGATCACCTACATCCGCCGCGAGCGCGGCTGGGCCGAGGCCGCCGCGGCCGAGGGCCGCCGGCTCGACCCGGCCCGGATGCTCCCGATGCTGCCCGCGACGATCGCCGGCCTGCCGTCGGCGGCAACGGGAACGGCAACGGCCACGGGCACGACCACTCGAATGGCCATGGCGCCGGGACGGCGCTGCTCGGCAGCGGGCACGAGTAGGCGGCCGTGCTCAGGAAGCTCGTCCCGATCCTCCTGGCCCTGATGGTGCTCGGCGCCGTCACGACCATCGCGGCCGTCGATGGTCGTCCTGCTCGGCCAGGACTGGGACGACGCGCTGCTCTGGATCCTCGCCTCGATCATGATCCTGGCCGGGCTGCTGGTCGTGACGATGCGCGACATCATCCGCTGCGGTCTGGCGATGATCGTCTGCTTCGGGGCCCTTGCCGGGATCTACGTGCTGATGGGGGCGCCGCTCATCGGCGCGGCCCAGGTCATCGTCTACATCGGCGCCATCAGCGTCCTGATCCTGTTCGCGATCATGCTGACCCAGACGAAGGACGCGCCGGCGCGACTGGTCTTCCAGACGCAGGCCGGGCCCGCGGCCATCGCCGCGATCGTGATCGCCATCGTCATCGCCCTCTCGGTGGCCGCGACCGAGTGGCCCGGCGTCGTCGAGGAGCGCCTCCGCTACGCGACCGACCTGATGGCGCGGTTCATGTTCGACAGCTTCGTCCTGCCGTTCGAGATCATCAGCGTGCTGCTGCTCGCCGCCGTCATCGGCGGCGTGTTCCTCGCCAAGCGCGAGCCGGGCGGCCCGTCGTGAGCGACTCGCTCGACACGTACCTCGTCCTGTCGGGGATCCTCTTCGCGATCGGCTCGTTCGGGTTCCTCGCGCGGCGCAACGCCATCAGCATGCTGATGTCGATCGAGCTGATGCTCAATGCCGTCAACCTGTCGATCGTCGCGTTCGGCGCCTTCATCCCCGCACTGGGCGCCCAGGGCCAGATCATCGCGCTGTTCGTCATGGCCGTCGCCGCGGGTGAGGCCACCGTCGGGCTGGCCATCGTCATCGCCATCTACCGCAACAAGAAGACGCCTCTCGTCGACGAGTACGACGCGATGCGCCGATGAGCCCCGAGTCGCTCATCCCCCTGCTCGTCATCCTGCCGCTCGGCGGCTTCGCCATCACGGCGCTCATCGGCCGGCGGCTCGGCAAGCAGGCCCACTGGGTCCCCGTCCTGGCCATCTTCGCCGTCTGGCTCATCGCGATGGCCGTCTCGTTCGCCGCGCTGACCGGCGCCGAGCCGTTCGGCGAGCACGGCTACGGCGTGACGCTCTTCGAGTGGATCCCCGCCGGCGCGTTCAACGTCGAGGCCGGCTTCTTCGTCGACCAGCTGACCGCCTGCCTGCTGATCGTGGTCACGACCGTCGGCCTGCTTGGTCCACGTCTACTCGATCGGGTACATGAGCCACGACCCGGGCTACTGGCGCTTCTTCGCCTACCTGAACTTCTTCATGTTCAGCATGCTCGTGCTGGTCCTCGCGGACTCGTGGCTGCTGGTCTTCCTCGCGTGGGAGCTGGTCGGCCTGTCGAGCTACCTGCTCATCGGCTTCTGGTTCCGCAAGCGGACGGCGGCCCTCGCCGCCAAGAAGGCGTTCATCGTCAACCGCGTCGGCGACGTCGGGTTCGCGCTCGGGATCATGGCCATCTTCGTCAACACCGGCACGCTGAACATCCGCGAGTCGCTCGAGGTGCTGACGAGCCCGACCCTGGTCGCCTTCCCGATCCCGCTGATGTTGGTCGCGCTGCTGGTCTTCGCCGGGGCGATGGGCAAGTCCGCCCAGTTCCCGCTGCACGTCTGGCTGCCGGACGCGATGGAGGGCCCGACCCCGGTCTCCGCCCTCATCCACGCGGCCACGATGGTCAACGCCGGCGTCTACCTCGTCGCCCGGGCCAACCCGCTCTTCGCGGCCTCGCCGTCATCGCTGGTGGTCGTGGCGTCGATCGGGATCTTCACCGCGATCCTGGCGGCCTCGATCGCGATGACCCAGACGGACATCAAGCGGGTCCTCGCCTACTCGACGCTGTCGCAGCTCGGCTACATGTTCGCGGCGCTCGGGGTCGGGGCGTTCACCGCGGCGATCTTCCACCTGATGACCCACGGCTTCTTCAAGGGCCTGCTGTTCCTCGGCTCCGGCTCGGTGATCCACGCCGTCCACGAAGAGCAGGACATGCGCAGGATGGGCGGCCTCTCGAAGAAGATCCCGATCACCTACGCCACGATGCTCATCGGCTCGCTGGCGATCGCGGGGATCCCGCCGCTGGCCGGCTTCTTCTCCAAGGACGAGATCCTCGGCGAGTCGTTCAAGCAGGGCTACCTGTGGGTCTGGGCGATCGGGTTCGTGGTCGCCGGCCTCACCGCCTTCTACATGTTCCGGCTCATGGGCCTCACCTTCTGGGGCGCGTTCCGCGGCCCGAAGGCGATCTGGGACAAGATCCACGAGTCGCCGGCGGTGATGACCGTCCCGCTGGTCCTGCTGGCGATCGCCTCGGTGTTCCTGGGCATGTTCCTCGGGCTGCCGTTCGGCGCCAGCCGGATCTCGGAATGGCTCGCCCCGGTCTTCGAGGAGTCGGTCCACACGCTCGGCCTCGAGGAGGCACCGTTCGCGTTCTTCGGCATCGACGGCGTCCTGATCCTCGCCAGCGTGACCGTCGCGGTCGTCGGCATCGCGATCGCCTGGCGCCTGTTCGGCGTCGACCTCGCGGGCCTGAAGATCGGCGCCCGACCCGAGCGCGTCCGCGAGCTGAGTGCCAGGGTCCCGTTCCTCTACCGCGCCTCGCTGAACAAGTGGTGGTTCGACGAGCTCAACCACCTGCTGTTCATCGTCGTCGGCGGCAAGGTCGCCAACGGCCTGTGGTGGTTCGACCGCGAGGTCGTCGACGGGACCGTCAACCTGGTCGGCCGCTCCACGGTCGCCTCGGGTCGCGGGCTCCGCCGCGTCCAGACCGGCCGGGTCCAGAACTACGCGCTGGGCATCGCGGTCGGGCTGATCGTGATGGCCGGCTCGTACCTGCTGCTCGCCCGATGACGATGGCCGACGTCCCGATCCTCTCGATCGTCACGTTCCTGCCGCTGCTGGGCGCGATCGCGGTGGCGATCCTGCCCTCGCGGTTCGCGCGGGCGACGGCCCTCGGCTTCGCCCTGGTGACCTGGGTGGTCTCGCTGGCGCTGCTCGTCGCCTACGTGCCGGGCGATCCCGGGTTCCAGTTCGGTGTCGAGATCGACTGGATCCCCGTCTTCGGCATCCAGTACCAGCTCGGGGCGGACGGGCTGGCGGTCGCGCTGGTCGTGCTGACCACGACGATGAGCTGGATCAGCATCCTCGCGAGCTTCAAGCCGATCCAGACGCGCATCAAGGAGTACATGGTCAGCTTCCTCGTGCTCGAGGTGGGGCTGATCGGCGTGTTCCTCGCGCTGGACCTGTTCCTCTTCTACATCTTCTGGGAGATCGTGCTGGTCCCGATGTACCTGATCATCGGGATCTGGGGCGGCGCGAACCGCATCTACGCGACGATCAAGTTCGTGCTCTACACGCTGGTCGGCTCGCTGCTGATGCTCGTGGCCATCCTGGCGACCGCGTTCGCCTACCAGGAGTCGAACGGCGGATCGTGGGTGGGCGCCTTCGACTTCGTGACGCTGCGCGACTTCGCGACCTCGGGTGCCGGGTTCGCGCCCGCGCTGCAGATCGGCGCGTTCCTCGCGTTCTTCCTCGCGTTCGCGATCAAGGTCCCGATGTTCCCGTTCCACACGTGGCTGCCCGACGCCCACACCGAGGCCCCCACCGCGGGGTCCGTGATGCTGGCGGCGATCATGCTGAAGCTCGGCGCCTACGGGTTCATCCGCTTCGCCGTGCCGCTCTTCCCCGACGCGGCGGCGACCTTCGCGCCGGCGATCATCGTGCTGTCGCTCATCGCGATCATCTACGGCGCGATCGTGGCGCTGGTCCAGCCCGACCTGAAACGGCTGGTCGCCTACTCGTCGGTCAGCCACATGGGCTTCGTGACGCTGGGCGTGTTCGTGTTCACGCAGCAGGGCGTCCAGGGCGCGATCCTGCAGATGATCAACCACGGCCTGATCACGGGCGCGCTGTTCCTCCTCGTCGGCGTCATCTACGAGCGGACCCACGACCGGACCATCGCGAAGATGGGCGGGCTGGCCGCGCAGGATGCCGGTCTACGCCGCCGTGTTCGGGTTCTTCGTGTTCGCCTCGGCCGGGCTCCCCGGGCTGTCGGGCTTCGTCGGCGAGTTCCTGACGCTGGTCGGCACGTTCGAGGTCAGCCCCGGCGCGGCCGCCATCGCGACCGTGGTGATGGTCCTCGGCGCGGGCTACCTGCTGTACATGTACGGCCGGATCGTCTTCGGCGAGGTCTCGCCGTTCTTCGAGAGCCTCGGGCACCACCTGACCGACATGTCGCCGGTCGAGATCCTGACCCTCGTGCCGATCGGCGCGCTCGTGGTGGCCTTCGGCGTCCAGCCGGGCCTGCTGCTCGACCTCGTCGAGGGCACGGTGACGGACACCGTGACCTCGGGCACGGCGGGCACGCCGATCGCGCTCTCCACCGAGCTCGTCGTCCTGCTGCTGACGCTGCTGATCGTCGGGGTGGTGGCCCGGACCGTCTACGCCCTGCTCGCCTCCCGTTCGACCACGACGGCCGTCGTGCCCGCGGAAGGCGGGGCGGCGCATTGAGCCACGACCTCTTCGTCCTCAGCCCGCTGATCGCGGCCATCCTGACCGCGGCCGCGGTCCTCATCGTGGACTTGATCCGGCCGGGCCGGCCGGCCGTCACCGTCGGGACGGCGCTCGTCGGACTGGCCATCACCGGGGCCGTCACCCTGGCGGTCGGCGTCACGCCGGACCGCGTCTTCGCCGGTGGCCCGGAGATGACCGCCTTCGGCGGCGCCTACACGGTCGACGCGCTGACGACGTTCCTCGACGTCCTGTTCATCGCGATCATCGCGCTGACCATCTGCTTCGCCCCGGACTACCTGGTCGCGCGCGGCCTGCCGGTCGCCGAGTTCGCCGTCGTGCTGCTGTTCGCGATGACCGGCGCCATGCTCCTGTCGGCCTCGACCGACCTGCTGCTGCTGTTCCTGGGTCTCGAGCTGATGGTGCTCCCGGGCTACCTGCTGGCGGGGTACCACAAGACCGACGCCTACTCGACCGAGGGCGCGATCAAGTACTTCCTGCTCGGCTCGTTCAGCTCGGCGATCTTCCTGTTCGGCCTCGCGTTCATCTGGGGCATGACCGGCACGACGAGGGTCGACGGGGTGTCCCAGGCGCTCGAGTCGATCGTCGCCGGCGGCGCACCGCTCGCGCCCGGTCTGGCGATGGGGCTCGCGTTCCTGACGACCGGCGTGGCGTTCAAGATCGCCGCGGTCCCGTTCCACTACTGGACGCCGGACGCGTACCAGGGCTCGCCGACGCCGATCACCGGCTACCTCTCGGTCGGCCCGAAGATCGGCGCGTTCGCCCTGATCCTGCGCCTCTTCGGCGAGGCGATCTGGCCGCTCCACGAGTGGTGGCTGCCGGTCGTCATGGTCCTGGCCGCCGCTGACGATGACCCTCGGCAACCTCGTGGCGCTGACGCAGGACAACGTCAAGCGGATGCTCGCGTACAGCTCGATCGCGCACACCGGCTACATGCTGGTCGGGCTCGCGGCCTACGCGGCCGGCCAGATCCAGGGCCTCGAGGGCCTGCTCTACTACTCGGCCGCCTACGCGGCGATGAACCTGGGCGCGTTCGGGGTGATCGCCGCGCTCCAGAAGCGGCAGGGCGTCACCTCGCAGCTCGACACGTTCGCCGGGCTCGGCCGCAAGGAGCCGATCCTCGCGATCCTGCTGACGCTCTTCCTCCTGTCGCTGACCGGCATCCCGCCGACCGCCGGGCTTCTTCGGGAAGGCCTACGTGATCCTCGCCGCGGTCCAGGCCGGCGGGCCGATGACGCTGCTCGCCGTCATCGCGGTCCTCAACGCCGCCGCGGCCGCGTTCTACTACCTGCGCGTCGTCGTCTACATGTTCATGCGCGACCCGGCCAGCGACGCCCCGTCGATGCGCCACGGCCGGCTGGTCTGGAGCGGGCTCGCGGTCGCGACGACCTTCACGATCCTGCTGGGCCTCTTCCCCGAGCCGCTCCTGCAGGTCGTGGGCGCGGCCGCCGCGTCCATCTCGGGGATCGTCCCCTAGCCGGTCCGGCCCTCGCGCTCGAGCCGCCGCGCGATCGCGGCCAGCATCCGGCCCACGTCCCGCGCCGAGGCGACCACGAGGTCCGCGCGCGCGAGGATCTCCGGCGGCGTGCTGACCCGGCCGTGGACCGCCACGATGAGCCCGGTCTCCAGCCGCCCGTCGTCGCGTGCCGCGATCACCGCGTCGAAGGCGTCCGTGTCGCTCAGGTCGTCGCCGAACGAGATCGCGGCACCGGCCCGCGTCGTCGCGATGAGCCGCTCGGCGGCCTCGCCCTTGCCGCCGGCCTCGCGCGGTCGCAGGTCCACGACCGTGCGGCCGCGGTACGGCTCGAGGCCGTGGTCGCCGAGGCCGTCGCGCGCCTCCACGGCCCCGATCGCGACAAGGACCGCGGCGCGCGCCGCGGGGATGTCGTCGGCCTGGCGGACGTGGAATGCGACGGACGGGCCCTTGCGCTCGACGAACAGCCACGACGGCGAGCCGAGCTCCGCGGCGACCCCTGCGGCGAGCGCCTCGGCGTGCGGCGCGTAGCCCTCGAACCCGGTCTCCGGGGTCACCGCGATGGGCCCGCGGGATCCGCGCGGGAGCCGGCCGTGCTGGAGCCCGTGGTCGCCGAGGTAGTCGATGCCGCCGACCCGCGTCGCGCTCGGCGACGTCGGCGACGATCCGCCCGGTCAGCACCGCGACGTGGAGCCGCTCCGGCCGGGCGGCGGCGACCGCGGCGAGTCGGCGCAGCGCCCGGCGGGCACCCGGTTCGATCCGCGCCGCACCCGGGTCGCGCAAGCCGGGGGACAGCGTGCCGTCGAAGTCCGCGATCACCAGGAGCGGCGGGCGCGCGGCCATCAGGCGGTCGAGGGCAGCCGCGATGACGGCCGGCGACGAGACGGCGTCGGCCCGCGTCCCGGGGACCGTGCCGGATCCCGTCCCGTGCGCGTCGGCGCTATGGCGTGACCTCGACACCGGTGAGGATCGCCGAGACGCCGCGGGCCATCACGTCCGGCGGCGGCTCGCCGATGTGGAACCGCGCGGCGGCGGCCGATGATGACGGCGAGACCGACGGGCCGGGGCTCGCGCCCGAGGACGCGCCCGGCGTGGCGGTGGCCGACGGCGACGGCGTGGCGGATGGCACGGCGCTCGGCGGCACGCTCGGCGGCGCGCTCGGCGGCGCGCTCGGCGATGGCGTCGGCGTCGCGCCGGAGCCCGGATCGGGGGTCAGGAACAGCAGCGCCCCGAGGATCAGCGCCCCTGCCGCGACGCCGGCCACGAGGCCCAGCACGATGGAAAGCCGTGGCCACATGGGCCGGAGGGTAGCAGTACGAGCGGCCGGCGGCGTGCCGCGGAGGCCGCTGCTACCATGCCGCTCCGATGACCGATTCCGAGGGTCCCGCGCGCTCGCGGATCCTGCCCGCACTCCTGACCGCGCTCGGCGTGATGCTCCTCGCGGTGGGCCTCCTCAGCTACACCGCCCCGGTGTCCGCCGACCCGCCCGCCCCGACGCCGAGCCCGAGCGCGGCCGTCGCCACCGACGAGCCGTTGATCACGCTGCCGCCGCTCGCCTCGGTCGCCCCGAGCGCGAGCCCGTCCGCGGACCCGAACCGGGTCTCGACGCGGGTCAGGATCGCGGCGCTCGGCATCGACCTGCCGGTCGTCCCGCCGGCCGGCGACGCGTCCTACCCGCTCTGCAACGTCGCGATGTGGATCGACGCGCTCGGGCAGCCGGGCCAGGGCCGCGCCACGTACCTCTACGCCCACGCCCGGCAGGGGATGTTCCTGCCGCTCCTCACCCAGTCGAAGATCCAGAACGGCAAGAAGATGATCGGCATGGTCGTCGAGGTCTGGACCAGCGACGACCAGCGGTTCCTGTACGAGATCAGCGACGTCCGGCGCCACCAGACCGACCTCGACGACGCCGCGAAGGCCGACCACGAGCAGCTCTGGCTGCAGACCTCCGAAGGGCCGGCAGGGCACCGTCGGCAAGCTCCAGGTCGTGGCCGAGTACCTCTCGCAGGAGGCGTCGGACCACGCCTCGGCCCACCCGAAGCCGCACCCGGTGGAGTGCGCCTAGATCCAGTCGATCTTGCGCAGGATGATGGCCGCGGCGGTCGCCACCCCGACCACGATCGCGGTGATCAGCCAGAAGCCGCCGGCCTCGCCGCCGCCGAGCGCCGCCCCCGCCTCGCTCATGCCGAAGATCCCGGCGACCGCCCCGATCCCGGCCAGGATCACGGTGACGCCGGTCAGCCGCTTCATGATCACCGACAGGTTGTTGTTGACCGTCGTCAGGTAGACGTCGAGGGTCGCCGACGCGAGCTCGCGGTAGTTGTCGAGCTCGTCGGTCAGGCGGATCACGTGGTCGTAGATGTCGCGGAAGTACGGCAGCTCGTCGTCGTCGATGAGCGCGACGTCTCGGCTCGTCAGCTGGTTGAACACCTCGCGGACCGGGCTGATCGAGCGGCGCACGAGGATGAGCTCGCGCTTGAGCTTGAAGAGCTGCTCGATGGTCTCCTTCGACGTCTCGCGGACGACGGCGTCCTGGACGTCGTCGATGGCGTCGCCGAGCTTGTCGGCGAACGGGAAATAGCCATCGACGATGTCGTCGGCCAGCGCCCAGAGCAGGTGGTCCGGGCCGTGCTTGAGGATGGGCTCGACCCCGGCACGAAGGTGGGGCGATGCCGAGGGCTCCCACGAACCGTCGTGGGCCGTGAGCAGGAAGCCCTTGCCGAGCACGATGTCCAGCTCCGACGCGACGGCCTCGTCGTCGTAGGTCAGATGGAAGAGGACGATGTGGACGACGCCGTCGGTCGTCTCCATCTTCGCCCGCTGGTTGCCTTCGAGCACGTCCTCGACGATCAGCGGGTGCATGCCGAGGATCGTCCCGACCTCGACGACCTGCTCTCGCGATGCCCCGGCGAGGTCGACCCAGATCGCCGCGTCGGGCCGGCGATGGAGGTCGGGCAGGGCGGCCAGGGCCGCCTCGTCGCTCCACTGCTGGCCGGCGCCGTCCACGATGGCGTTCAGGCGCAGCCGGCCCGGCCCGATGCCGTCGGTCGCCGGGACGCGACGGGCGAGCCCGTCGCGGAGCATGTGCGCGCCGCGTGGTTCGTCCTGGCGCTCCTGCACGTGCTCGTCTCGGTGCTGGCGCTCCGCGTCGTCGTCGGTCGCGGGCGTCGGTCGGTCGGATGCCATCTGCTCGGCGTCTCCGCGTCGGGCGGAGTCCCGCCCGTTCGCCGGTCAGGATACGCGCACGGACGCCCCCTCTTCGACGGCCTCCGCCACCCGCCGGCGCCGGCCGCCCAGGACCAGGGACGGGGGCACCGCCAGCACCATCACGCCGGCCGCGACGACGAACAGGCCGACCATGATCGACGCGGCCTCGCGTGACGCCCAGTCCTCGAGCGCGTCGACCACCAGCGGGTCCTTCAGCGGCCGGTCGCGGAGCGGCTCCGGGATGAATGCGAGGTAGGCGTCGGGGGTCGCGTAGACCTGTGCCGCCAGGCGGTCGATGGTGGTGGACCCGTAGGCGGTCAGGATCGCGAGCCCGACGGCCATGCCGATCATCCGGGCCACCGTGACGACCGACGACGCCGCCCCGAAGCTGCGACGGCCCACGGCCTCGACCGCGGCGGTCGAGCGGGGCGTGACGGTCAGCCCGAACCCCAGCCCGAAGGCGGCCAGCGTCAGCGCCACCGACTCGACCGGCGTCTCGCGGCGTCCAGCGCGACATCGCGACCAGCCCGGCGATCGCCAGCGCCAGCCCGATCAGCGTCACCGCCCGAAGGGACAGGACGCGCACCGCGAACCCGGAGCCGAGCGCCCCGACAGCGGTCGCACCCGCGAGCGCGCCGAGGGCCAGCCGCTGCTGGTCCGGCCCGCCGTAGATGACGCGGTCCACGAACACGGCGGCCCCGATGATCGCCGTCGCGAACGCGTAGCCGGTCAGCAGCGACACCAGCGACGCCGCGGAGAACGTCCGATCGGCGAACAGTCGCGGATCGAGGAACGGGTCGGCGACGCGGAGCCCGCGCAGGACCCAGACCGACGGTCGTCACCACGGCCGCGGCGAGCAGGAACACTGTGACCCAGGCGGGCTCGACCGCGCTGCCCGCGATGGAATCCGTGCCCACGAGCGTCAGCCCGACCAGCCCGAGGAGCAGCGCCAGCCCGAACCAGGCCGCGCCGCGGACGTCGAGGCGCCCGGCTCGTCGCGGCGTGTCCCAGCCTGCCGACGCCGCCCAGCCGAGGCGCCAGCGCGATCAGCCCGATCGGGATGTTGATGTAGAAGACCCAGCGCCAGGCCGGGGCGAGGAACGGCTCCAGGGCCGGCCCGAACACCTCCTCGGCGTTGACCGAGCCGAGGATGGTGGCGCCCACGAACGGCCCGGCGGCCATCCCGAGGAACGTCAGCGCCCCGACGACCCCGAGGGCGCGCGGCCGGGCCGCGCCATCGAACAGGTGCGCGGCTGCGGCCGTCGCGACCGGCACGAGCACGCCACCGCCCGCGGCCTGGACGAGCCGCGCGGCGATCAGCTGGTCCATCGTCTGCGACATGCCGGCCAGGGCCGAGCCGACCACGAAGATCGCGAGGCCCGCCATGAACGGCCGACGGGCGCCCCACAGGTCGGTCATCCGCCCGGCCAGGGGCATCGTCAGGATGAACACCAGCAGGTACCCGTTGATGATCCAGGAGGCCTTCCGGAGCTCGACCCAGGCCGTCCCCCTCGACGGGTCGGCGAGGTCTTCGAGGATCGACGGCAGGGCCACGGCCGTGATCATCAGCTCGAGCCCGGACAGGAACACGCCGATCCCGAAGACGGCGAGCAGGACGAGCGCGGACCGTCGGGTCATGGCCGGGAGTGTAGTGGCGGGATCCGTCTTGACATCCGCGTCGCGGGCCGCGTAGCATCAACATCCGTTGATATCAACCGCCGTTGATGCGACGCCCCAGGCCCCCCAGGAGTCCAGCCCCAGCCGTGCCGACCCCAGCCCACATCCGCACGACCATCGCGTCGATCGTCATCCAGCCGGATGACCTGCGCGACCTGCGGGCGTTCCACAAGGCCCTCGCGGACGTCAACCGGCTGCGGATCGTCCAGCGCCTCGCCGAGAGCGACGCCTCGATCCGCGAGCTCATCGCGCACGTGGGCCTCAGCCAGCCGCTGGTGAGCCACCACCTCAAGCGCCTCCGCGCCGCCGGACTGATCCAGAGCCACCGCGTCGGGCGCGAGACGATCTGCGCCTTGCGTCCCGAGGCATTCGGCGAGGTCGCCGAGCGCGAGCGCGCCATCCTCGGCATCGCCAGCTAGCAGGGGTCCTGCCATGACGATCTCCAACGAATCCCGCTCCTCGATCAAGAAGGTCTTCGAGCCGATCGCGCTCGCCATGGGCCGGGCCGGGCTGACGCCGAACGGCCTGACCCTGATCGGGTTCGCGATCACCGTGATCGGGTCCATCCTCGTCGGGCTCCAGGTCTGGTTCGTCGGTGGCCTCGTCGTCTTCTTCGGCGGCGTGTTCGACATGTTCGACGGCACCCTGGCACGCGCCACCGGCAAGGCCAGCAAGCTCGGCGCCTTCATGGACTCCACCTTCGACAAGGCCGGCGAGATCATCGTCTTCCTCGGCGTCCTCGCCGGGATGCAGGCGGCCGGTGCCGCGGACCTGCCCGTCCTCGTGGCCGCGGCAGCGCTGGGCGCCTCGATCATGGTCAGCTACGCCCGGGCGAAGTCCGACGGGCTCGGCTACTCCTCGGGCATGGGCCTGGCGGCGGTGGGGCTCATGCCCCGCGAGATCCGCCTCGTCCTCATCTCGCTCGGCATCGTCCTGACCGGGACGAGCATCGGCCTCACGGCCATCCAGCTCGCCCTCGGCGTCATCCTCGTCGGGGCCGTCATCACCGTCATCCAGCGGATCCTGTTCGTGTACCGCGAGGATCAGCAGCAGTCCACCCATACCCAGTAAGCGCAACGGAGAGAGCACAGTGGCCAAGAACGGAACCAACGGCAGCAGCAAGAACGGCTCGACGCCGACCAACACGTGGGCGGGCGCCGGGCGCCGCGGCGATGGCAAGATCCGCGTCGCCATCGTCGGCGTCGGCAACTGCGCGAGCAGCCTCGTGCAGGGGCGCTACTACTACGAGGACGCCAAGGAGGACGACTTCGTCCCCGGGCTGATGCACGTCAACCTCGGCGGGTATCACGTCCGCGACATCGACTTCGTGGCGGCCTTCGACATCGACAAGAACAAGGTCGGCAAGGACCTGTCCGAGGCGATCTACACGAAGCCGAACAACACGTTCGTCTTCCAGCAGGTCGCGAAGACCGGCGTGACCGTCGAGCGCGGCATGGTCCACGACGGCCTCGGCAAGTACCTCAGCCAGATCATCGAGAAGGCCCCCGGCGAGACCGCCGACATCGTCGGCATCCTCAAGGAGCGCCAGGTCGACGTGATGGTCTCCTACCTGCCGGTCGGCAGCGAGGAAGCCACCAAGTGGTACGCCGAGCAGGCCCTCGCCGCGGGCGTCGGCTTCGTCAACGCGATCCCCGTCTTCATCGGCCGCGAGCCGTACTGGCAGCGCCGCTTCGCCGACGCGGGCCTCCCGCTGATCGGCGACGACATCAAGAGCCAGGTCGGCGCGACCATCAGCCATCGCGTGCTGACCCGCCTGTTCATGGACCGCGGCGTCCGCCTGGACCGCACCTACCAGCTGAACTTCGGCGGCAACACCGACTTCCTCAACATGCTCGAACGCGAGCGCCTCGAGTCCAAGAAGATCTCGAAGACGAACGCCGTCACCTCGATGCTCGACTACGAGCTCGATGACGAGGACATCCACGTCGGCCCGAGCGACCACGTGCCGTGGCTCAAGGACCGCAAGTGGTGCTACATCCGGATGGAGGGCACCACCTTCGGCGACGTGCCGCTCAACGCGGAGCTCAAGCTCGAGGTCTGGGACAGCCCCAACAGCGCCGGCGTCATCACCGACGCCATCCGCTGCCTGAAGCTCGGCCTCGACCGCGGCCTGAAGGGGACGCTCGTCGCCCCGTCGAGCTACTTCATGAAGAGCCCGCCGCAGCAGATCCACGACGACATCGCGTTCAACCGGGTCGAGGCGTTCATCCGCGGGGACGACGACGAGACCCTGGTCGGGACCGAGAAGGTCGCCAAGCGGACGTACCGCAAGCTGGCCGGCACGAAGGCCCAGGTCGCGACCGCCGCGGCGAAGTGACCGACGGCCGAGGCCGATCGACCGGCGGCGCTCCAGGCGAGCGCCGACTCGAGGCTCCGCATCGACGCGGGGGCAGCAGCCCCCGCGTCGTCGAGCGTCTTGCGGTCGTCGCGTACAAGGCGACCACGCGGCTGGCCGACGTGGTCCCCGAGGGCTTCTCCCGCGAGGTCGTCGGCACCGCCGTCCAGGGTTCGTACCTGGTCTGGCCCAGCAAGCGGCGCTGGTCGAACCGCAACTTCGGCCATGTCCTCGGCCTGCCGCCCGACGACCCGCGCGTCCGCCGGATGGCGCTGCGCGCCTATCACGAGTACGGGCGCTACCTCGTCGAGCTGATGCGCCTGCCGACCAGGACCGTCGACGAGATGTCCGCGATGGTCCCGTACATCGATGTCGACGAGCTCCGTCGCATCGCCGCCGAGGCCCGGGGCGGGCTGATCTACACGGTCGGTCATGTCGGGAGCAACGACGCCGTGATGGCGGCCATCGCGCGGCACGGGATGCCGATCAGCGTCGTCGCCGACGATTTCTCGTTCCCGGAGCTCTTCGAGCACCTGCGCGCGGAGCGCGAGCTGCGCGGGGCGACGGTCATCGCGTGGCGGAACCTGCGAGAGATCTACGGCGTGCTGCGGCGCCGCGAGATGCTGGCCCTACTCGTCGATTGGGGATACCGCTCCGACGGCATCCCGGTCCACCTGTTCGACGCCTGGACCACGCTGCCCGCCGGTCCGGCGACGCTCGCCGCGAAGACGGGATCCCTGATCCTCCCGGTCACGATCCGGCGCCAGCCCGACGACACCTTCAAGCTGTCGTGGGCCGACGCCATCGAGGTGGCGTCGTCCGATCCCGCGGAGCTGCAGCGCGCGACGCAGGCCATCGCCGACGCGCTCGAGGTCACCATCGGCTCGGCGCCGGAGCAGTGGTACAACTTCAAGCCGATCTGGCCGGCGACGGCCGAGGAGAGCGATGAGCTCGAGCTCCGGGCGAGGATCATGCAGGCCGGTCGCCCGGACCCGGGCCCGGGCACGACCATGGACCCCGGGGCCGGCGAGTGAGCGGCCTCGGCCGACGGCTCCGGGCGCAAGCCCTCATCGCGGCGTCGTGGCTCGTCTGCCACCTCCCCGAGGGACCGCAGGTCCGCCTCGCCATCGCGGCCGGCGACCTGTGGTACCGCCTCGCGCCCGATCGCGCCGCGCAGGCGCGGCGGAACCTGCGCCGGGTCTGCGTCGCCCTCGCCGAGCGCGGTCGCGGCGGCCGCGCGGTCCGCGAGGCCGCGGCCGATCCCCGCGCACTCGAACGGCTCGTCCGGTCGGCGTTCCGGCACAACGCCCGGTACTACCTCGAGGTCGCCCGGACACCGGCGATCCGGGCCGGGGACCTCGAGCGGCGGCTGGTCGTGGAGACGCCCGAGGTCGTCGAGCAGGCCTTCGCCACCGGAGGCGCGGTGATCTTCGTCGGGCTCCACTTCGGGGCCATCGAGCTACCGGCGCTGTTCCTGGCCGCCCGGGTGGGCGGTGCCGTCGCGCCGATGGAGACCATCGACGACGCCGCGCTCCAGGGCTGGTTCGTGCGGACCCGCGGCGCGGTGGGCATCCGCATCGTCGGGCTCCGCGAGGCCCGGCGCGAGCTGCTCGCCGCGCTCCGTGCCGGCACCCCGGTCGGGCTCGTCGGGGACCGTGACCTCACCGGCGGCGGGATGCCGGTCGAGCTCTTCGGCGCTCCGGCGAGGCTGCCGCTCGGCCCGGCGATGCTCGCCGTCGAGAGCGGGGCGCCGACCTTCGTCGTCGGCGTCCGGCGGTCCGGCATCGGGCGGTATCGTGGACGCCTCGCGGCGGTGCAGGTCCCGGAGGCGGGCTCCCGCCGCGACCGGGTCGAGGGGACGATGACGGCGCTGGCAGCCGAATTCGAGCGGATCATCGAGGACGCACCCGAGCAGTGGTGGGCCGTCTTCTTCCCGATCTGGCCCGACCTCGAGGATGCCGCGTGACCCGCGCGGCGGAGCCGACGGGCGCCGTGGAGCCCACCGGCGCCACGGAGCGCCCGGGTGCCACGGAGCCCACCGGCGCCACGGAGCAAGAGGCGACCCTGCCCGCCGAGCCGGCCGCCGACCCGGTCCGGCCCGGCCGCGCCGACCTGCACATCCACACGGTGGCCTCGGACGGCACCGCGGCGGTGACCGAGATCCTCGACCATGTCGTCGCCGGCGGGACGCTCGACGTCATCGCCATCACCGACCACGAGCGGATCGACGCCGCGCTGGCCGCCCGCGCGATGGCGCGGGACCGCGGCCTGGCGCTCGAGGTCGTCGTCGGCGAGGAGGTCACCACCCTCGGCGGTCACCTCCTCGCGCTGTACCTGGAGGCACCGATCCGCTCCTATCGCTCGCTGCGCTCGACGATCGCCGCCGTCCACGATGCCGGCGGCCTCGCCATCCCCGCCCACCCGCTGGTCCCGTACCCGCTGTGCGCGCAGGCCTTCGCGCTGCGCCGGCTCCTCGAGGACCCGGACCCGCGTGTCCACCCGGACGCCATCGAGACGCTCAATCCCACGGCCCTCGGCCGACCGCGCCACGGGACGGTGGTCCGCTTCGCCGACGCGTACGGCCTGCCCCACGTCGGCAACAGCGATGCGCACGCCCTCGATGCCATCGGGCTCGGCTGGACGTCGTTCGAGGGGCGGACCGCGGCGGACCTGCGGGCGTCGCTCGCCGCCGGCACGACCGAGCATCACGGCTCGTTCCATGGCGCCACCGGCCAGCTCGGGACGTTCGGGGAGCAGCTGCGCAAGCGCCGGCGCGACGCCCGGGACGAGCTGATCGGGCGGTTGCGTCGGGACGGCACGGGTCGCGACCACGGCTACCCGGGCGGGCGGGCGCGGCCGCCGCGCTTCGACGCGGACCGGCGATGAAGATCGGCCTCGTCTGCCCGTACATCTACCCGGAGGCGGGCGGGGTCGCCCAGCACGTCCGGTTCCTCTACGAGAACCTCCGCCAGGGCGGCCACGACGTCCGGATCATCACCGCCAGCCACGGGCCGCAGCGCTCGTCAGAGGGGGACATCCTGCGCATCGGCGTCGGCTTCTCGATGCCGACGAACGGGTCGGTCGGCACGGTCACGTTCTCGCCGCGCTACCTCAGCCAGGTTCGCGCCCTGCTCGCGCGCGAGCAGTTCGACCTGCTCCACTTCCACGAGCCGTTCGTGCCGTTCCTGTCGCTGTTCCTGCTGCGCGAGTCGACGAGCGTCAACGTCGCGACCTTCCACGCCTACGCCGGCTTCTCGCCGTCGTACGAGCTCGGCAGCCGGGCCATGCGCGGGCATGCCGCGCGCCTCCACGGCCGGATCGCGGTCAGCGCGGCCGCGCGGCACTTCATCGACCGGTTCTTCCCGGGCGACTACAAGGTCATCCCCAACGGCGTCGACGTCCCCCGCTTCGCCAACGCGGTCCCCATCGCCCGCTGGCAGGACGAGGCGCCGAACCTGCTGTTCGTGGGCCGCCACGAGCCGCGCAAGGGCCTGCTTGACCTCCTGAAGGCCCAGCGGATCCTGCGCAAGACCGGCTACGCCACGCGCCTGCTGGTGGTGGGCTCGGGGCCGCAGGAGCGCGAAGCGCGCCGCTACGTGGCCACACGGGGGCTCCAGGGCGTCGAATTCCTGGGACGCGTCAGCGATGCGGAGAAGGCCCAGCTGTACCGGACCGCGCGGGTCTTCGTGTCACCCGCGACCGGCGGCGAATCCTTCGGGATCGTCCTGCTCGAATCGATGGCCGCCGGGACGCCCATCGTCTGCTCGGACATCCACGGCTACAAGGGCGTCGTCCGGCGCGACCGCGAGGGCCTGCTGGTCCCGCCGCACGAGCCCAAGGAGCTGGCGAAGGCCATCGCGCGGGTCCTCGACGAGCCCGGCCTCGCCGAGCGGATGGGCGCGGCCGGCCGACTGCGCGCCGAGGAGTTCAGCTGGCCGCGGGTCACGGCCAAGGTCGAGGAGTACTACGGCTTCGTCATCCGCCGGCTGGCCGCCGGCGGGCAGCTCCCGGCCGGCTTCCGCGCCCCGATCCCTCAGGCGCCGCCCGTCCGCGCGAGGGTGTCCGTCTCGCCGGGGCTGGGCTCACCCGACGCCAGCGACAGCCGCCAGACCGAGGCCGAGTAGGCGACCACCAGGCAGGTCACGACGACCGCCAGCGTGAGCAGCCCCAGCTGCGTAGCGTTCCACGCGATCGGCGTGTTCCGGTCGATCTTGCTGACCGGGAACTGGAACGCGTACAGGTATGTCGGCAGGATGCCCTGGTACGCGTTGACCAGCGCGGACGGGAGCGGCAGTGCCGCGATGTTCGGGTAGAGGATCACGAACCAGGCGACCACGGCCGTCAGGAACCCGGTGACATACCGCCGCGGGTCCATGCCCGCCACCACGCCGAGGGCCAGGTAGGCGAGCGGGATGGCGGCGACGAGCACGATCGGCTCGACCGGGATGCTCGTGAGCGTCAGGATCGCCGTGTCCGGGAGCTGCGAGGCCAGGAGGAGCGCACCGCCGACCACCAGCGCGATCACGCCGAACGAGCGCAAGGCGCTCCGGTCGAGGCCGTCGCCATCGCCGTCGGCGTCCCCCACGGCGATGATCGCGCGGACCAGGAAGAACAGGCCGAGGATCGCCGCGACCGCGAGACCGGCCGTACGCGCCGTCAGCACGAAGCTCGGGATCACCGCCGGACAGGCCTGCGAGCCGGGATTGACCGACTCGACCCCGACGATCGCGCACAAGGGCCGGCTGAAGAGCCACAGCACGGCGGGAAACATGATCACGGCCGCCCCGGCGAGGCGGGCCAGCCGCCAGGTCATCGCCGACGCGCCGTGCCACAGCTCGGCGATGAAGTAGGCGAGCGCCGCCACCACGAACGGCAGCGCCGTGTAGTAGTGGTACTGGAAGGCAGCCCGGTCGATGCGGGCCCACGGGATCCATTGGGCGGCGAAGCCGACCGCGATGAGCGCGAGGGCCGGGCTGCGCCGCTTGAACGCCATGACGCTGACGAAGATCAGCGCCGGGATGCCCATCAGCCAGATGACGAGGTTCCCGGCGTCGTAGATGGCGGCGGCGGTCCCGGCGGCAAGGCCCTCCTGGTAGAACCAGACGGGCTTGAGGTCCATCGGCCAGGCCCACCACGGCGACGAGGCCGGGTGCGCCGAGGTCAGGCCGTTGTGGTAGCTCGTACATCCGCTGGGTCAGCGCGATGAGGGTCTCGCCGGTGTGGCCGGGCGGCCAGGTCGACGTGATCCGGTGGCCCTCGACGAGCGCCCAGGGGATGTACGACCCGACGTAGACCGTCGAGGGGCACGGCCACCAGGCAGATCGCGGCCCAAACGACGGGGATCCCGAGCGCCCAGCCGGGCCGGAGCCAGCCCTCGGCCGGCGGCGCCGGCGGCTCGAGGCGCCGGGCGGGATCGGCCGGGCCGGGCGGGGCGGCCATCGGACCCCAGCCGAGCCGGCCGGCCAGCGCGAAGACCACGTAGACGGCGAGCGAGGACAGCACGAGCAGCAGCGCCACCCGGATCGGGCTGGCGGCGAAGCCCGCGACCACGACCTCGACGTCGAGCGCGCCGAGGCCGAGCGCCCCGAAGAAGACCAGCATCCCGAGGGCGGTCGGGGCGAGGACCGCGAAGCGCATCTCCTCGTCGGTCCAGGCGACGGGATGGAGCACCGCGACCACGACCGCGGTGAGGGTGAGGCCCATCATCACCAGGAGGAACGTGAGGTTCCCGATGCCGCTGTCCGGCGGCACCGTGATCGCCATGTAGCCGAGGACGCAGGTGAGCGCGATCAGCCCGAGGATGGCCAGGACCCGGCCGAGCGCGCTCCGCGCCAGGATCAGCAGCGCCAGGCCGCCGATGGCATAGAGCGCCACCCACTTGCTCGCGAGGGCGAGGCCGAGCAGGACGCCGATGACCGGCATGCGCGGCCCAGAACGCCCATCTCGCCCGCCACCAGCCCGTCCAGAGCGCGGCGAAGACGCGTGTAGGCGGCGACGATGAACAGGCCGACGTAGACGTCGTTCATGCCGATCCGCGACTGGACGAAGAACATCCCGTCGGCCAGCACGAAGAGGCCCGCCAGGACGGCCACGAGCCGGCGGCGGAAGAGGATCCGCAGCAGCAGGTAGATGCAGGCCGCGATGATCGCGCCGGCGATGACGCCGGGGAGGCGCCACGCGAAGGCGTGCGAGCCCATGGCGATCGACTTCATCGACCCGGAGCCGTCGAAGACCAGCAGCTCCTGGCGGTCGGTCGCCGGGTAGTCGGCGTTCACGTCTGCCGCCCACGCGGCCGGGACGAAGCTCGCGCCGAGCCGGGCGTCGGCAAAGACCGCGCCGAGCCGCGCGTCGGCGAAGACGGCGTTCCCGTGCGGCTCGACGACGTAGACCGTCCACTCCGGGTCGGCGCCGACGGTCGGCGGCGGCTCGAACGTGCCGGCCGTGGTCGGGGCGTGGCCGAGGATGTGGACCATCTGGCTCGCGGGGTCGTAGACGACGCCCGCGCCGAGGCCCGGCAGCGGGTGCGACCCGAAGTCGACCGGTCCGGCCACGGCGCTTGTCGCCCGCGATGGCGATCACGTGGTAGGTCGGCGTGGCGGCGTCGCCGGAGGTGACGTACAGCTTCGGGTCGTCCACGCCCGACATGTAGGCGAGGCCGTGCGCGCCACCCGTCAGGACGACCGTCGAGATCGTCGAGGCGGTGGCCGGGTCGACGAAGGTGACGCCCGCGGCGGTCGCGGCGGCGATGCGCGGGAGGTCCTGGACCGCCATCCCCGCGAGCCGGCCGTCGGCGATCGCCGCCTCGACCTTGTCGCGGGTGTCCTTGTTGCCCGGCGAGCCCATCACGACCGTCGGGCCGGGGCTCGCCAGCAGGGCCTCGTAGTCCGACGGCGTTCCCGTCGAGCAGCTCGGCCAGCACGGACGCCGCCGCGGACGGGTCCGGCACGTCGCCGACCGTGGCGACGATCGCGGCGCCGTTGCCGCCGTCGGCCAGGCCGACCAGCCCGGCAAGGTCCGTGCCGCCGACGACGGTCCCGGTCGCGAAGTCGACGACATCGAGGTGGTCGCCCTGCCCGACCGCGACGCTGACGCCGTCCGGGGTCACGTACAGGAGGTCCACCGTCCCGGCGACGGTGGCCAGGTCGACCGGCGCCACGCCGGCGGCGACGTCGCCCGGACCGATCGCCGTCAGGTCGAGCGTCGCCACGCGCCCGTCGTCGTAGCCGACGACCAGCTGGAGCGACGAGGCGTCGATCGCGAGGGCCGAGACGCCCGGCGCGGGGATGGTCGAGATCAGCGCCCGGGTCCGCAGGTCGTACGTGCGGATCTCGGTGCCGGTCGCGATGTGGAGCCGCTCGCCGGCGCGGCCGTCGCGGACGTCCGGGTCGACCCGCCGCGGCTCGACGACCGCGGCGACCACCGGCACCCCGAGGTCGCTCGTGGCCTTGACGTCGTCCTCGCCCCAGAGCACCAGCCCGAGCGCCATCGCGTACTTGGCGAGGTGCGGGTGGGTCCACTCGTAGATGTCGTGCGAGAGCCCGTAGCGCCACGACTGGAGGAACTCCGTCGCGGTCCGGGCGTGGTAGACCTCGTCGAAGTGCATCTGGTACGGCTCGGCGAGGCGGAAGGTGCGGAGCGTCATCGTGGCCAGCACCAGGACGACCAGGAACCACAGGTCGAGCCGGTCGAGCCGGCCGCCGCGCTCGCTGGCCAGGGATCCGCTCCGGTCCGCCCGCATGGACCGCTCGCCGAGCCGCTGGCGGAACCAGCCGGTCAGCCCGAGCTCGCCCATCGACGGCCGGCGCGACCAGGTCGGCATCGTGGCGACCATCGGCCCGGCCGCCACGGCCGCGGCAGGGGCCTTCGCCGCCGGCGTGACGGGCGCGGACACGCCAGGTGCGTCGGAGGTGGTGGTGGCGTCGGTCACCTCCTCCGGACGCTCGGATGCCGCGGCGAGATCCGCCTCGAGACGCGCGTGCGCGCCCCCGCGGAGCTGGAGCATCGCCCAGGCGAAGAAGGCCGCGAACATGATGGCGACCGCCGCGATCGCCGGCTCCGACTTGAGGAACGGCCCGATCCCCAGCCAGTCGCTGATCTGCGGGTTGCCGCGGATGAGCACGACGAGGACCACGTACATGTTCGCGAGCAGGCCCACGCTCAGGGCCGCGTACACGGGCCGCCAGCGCCACGAGATCGCCGCGAGGATGATCCCGACCGCGAAGAACGGGTACACGTAGCGCTCGTGGACGCGCGTCGGCAGCACGAAGAACGCCAGCGACAGGACCGCGAGCGCGACGAGCAGCGTCAGCCGGTCGGGCCGTCGCCAGGCGACCACCAGGACCGCCGCGATCCCCGCCAGCAGCAGCGCCGTCCCGATGAGGATCGCCGGGATCGCGCCGAAGACGGCCGTCCCGGACCCGCACGGCTCGGCGCCGAGCGGGAGGTCGCAGACCCACAGGCCGCTGTTGGCCAGGCTGTAGCCCGTGTCGCCGGGCACGAGCGCCCACGGGTTGAAGGCGTTGACGGTCAGATAGGGGTACGTGCCGCCGGCCGTCAGGAGCTGCTGGAAGAGTCCGATCGGCGTCAGCCCGAACGGGCAGCGCCAGCAGGACCGCCGTCCCGAGGCCGACGGCCCCGGTCGTCAGGATCCGGACGTGGGCGCCCGGTCGCCGGCCTCGTCGCCGAAGCCGCCCTTCGGCCGCAGGGCCCGGCGGATGGTCACGACGGCGACGAGCGGCACGAGGATGCCGAGCTGCGGCTTGATGATCGCCGCGACGACCGTCCAGACGGCGGCTCGTTCGGGCCGGTCGCGCCAGAGCTCGCGCAGGCCCAGCAGCATGAAGACGACACCGAAAGAGTCCACCTGGCCCCAGACGACGCTGTCGAACCAGCCGATCGGGTTCACGACGGCGACGAAGGCGGCCGCGAGGGCGAGCCGGTCACGGCCGCCGAGCTCGCGGATCATCGACCAGGCGAGCCAGCCGATGGCGAGGTCGGCGATGATCGGCGGGACCTTGATCAGCTCGACGCTGACGCCGCCCGCGAGCTGGCCGACGATCCCCACCAGCCACAGCACGTACATGTAGCCGGGGGTGTAGTCGTGGAGGAAGTCGCGGTCGTAGAAGCCCGAGCGGTCCATGCGCCGCAAGCTCGCCCGCCCAGAATCGGAAGGCTCCCAGGTCGTTGTGAAGTCCGGACCCTGGGAGCAGGTATGCGATGATGAGCCGAAGGGCGAGCCCGAGCGCGAGGACGACCAGGACCGCGCCGACGGCTCCCTGCGTCCCGGTCGACCGCGACGGCGCTGCTGTGCCTCGCTCGAGCCCACCGGATGCGGGGCCAGTCACCGGGAACGGCTCCTGCACGAGCGTGGAAGGTGGATCTGAGCGTAGCACAGGGTCGCCGAACGGACCCCTCGCACCTGGCGCCGGCCCTCGCGGTCGGCGTCGTGGCGTTCGCCCTCGCGCGCCTCGCGCTGCTGCCCGGCGTCGCGTTCTGGGACACCGGCGAGTTCCAGACGGTCGGGCCCGTCCTGGGCACCGCGCACCCGACTGGCTTCCCGACCTACGTCCTCCTCGGCTGGCTCGCCTCGGTGCTGTTCCAGCCGTTCGGCGACGAGGCGTTCCGCATGAACCTGCTCTCGGCGGTGTGCCTCGGCGTCGCCGCCGCGCGTGACGGTCGACCTGGTGCGGGCGCTGACGCGGTCGGTCGCGCTCGGGGTCGCGGCCGGCCTGGCGCTGGCCCTCACGCCGATCGCGTGGTCGATCGGCACGCACGCCGACCCGCACGTCCTCCACCTCGCGCTGGTCGCGCTCCTGCTCCGGCTGCTCGTCGGCTGGGACGACCGGGTCCGCGGCGTCGACCCGCCGTGGCCGACCGCCGACCCGCGCGCGGACCGCTGGCTGGTCGGCTGCGGCCGTCGTCTTCGGGCTTGCGGTCGGCAACCACTCGCTGACGCTCCTCCTGGCCGTCCCGGTCGGCCTGTACGTGCTGGCGGTCGAGCCGGGCATCCTCCGGCGCCCACGCCTGATCCTCACCTGCGTGGTCGCGCTGGTCGCGACCGTGGCCCTCGTCTATCTCGAGCTGCCGCTCCGGGCCGGTCCCTTCCGGGCACCGCTCGTCTACGGCCATCCCGAGACGTGGGAGGGCTTCTGGTATGTGGCGCTTGCGGAGCAGTTCCGGGGCAGCCTGCAGGACCCCTTCGGCGATGTCGGCGGGCAAGGTGGCGGCGCTGGTCCGGCTGACGGTCGCCGAGTTCGGGATCCTCGCGCCGGTCGTCCCGATCGCGTTCATCGTCACGGCGATGCGCCGGCCGCGGTATGCGCTCCTGACCGGGACCTCGGTGCTGATCACCTGCTTCTTCGCCGCGTCGTACGAGAACGCCGACATCTCGCGCTACTACCTCGGTCCCGGTCCTGATGGCGTGGACATGGCTCGCGATCCTCGGCGGCCTGCTCGTGGACGCCGTCGGGGTGGACACGGGCGACTCGCTGCGGCGACGCCCCACGCTGCGCTCCGCGCGTCGGCGCTGCTCGTCGCGATCGTGCTGGTCGCGCCGTCGCTGCTGGCGGCGCGCGGCACCTACTTCTCGATCGACGTGAGCGGCGACCACAAGGCCGCCGCCTGGACGGACAAGGCGCTCGACCTGCTGGAGCCGAACGCGATGGTCGTCAGCTGGTGGAGCTACTCGACGCCGCTCTGGTACGCCCAGATCGTCGAGGGCCGGCGGCCTGATATCTTCATCGTCGACGACCGGACCCGCCTCGACCAGGGTCTCGGCAGTCTGACCGACGTCATCGACGCCAACCTCGGGGTCCGGCCCGTCTACGCGATGCGCCAGGACCCCAGGGAGGTGGCCGAGCTGCTGGCCCGCTACGAGATCGACGAGCTCACCTCGCAGGAGGACGGATTGCTGATGCACGTGGTGGGGCGCCGAGCGGCCCCATGACCACCGAGGCCCTGCCCGCGACGGGCATCACGCACGCGCCCCGCGTCGCCCGGCTGTCGTACTTCTTCCCGGCCCACAACGAGGAGGCGAACCTCGAGGGCCTGGTCGACGAGGCGCTGGCGACCCTGCCGCTGCTCGCCGAGACGTTCGAGATCATCGCGGTCGACGACGGGTCGCGCGACGCGACCCCGTCGATCGCCGACGACCTCGCCGCCCGCCATCCGGACGTCGTGCGCGCCGTCCACCACCCGACGAACCTCGGGTACGGCGCCGCGCTCCGCTCCGGCTTCGCGGCGGCCCGCTACGAGCTCGTCGCGTTCACCGACGGCGACCGCCAGTTCCACGTCGCCGACATCGGGCGGCTCACCGAGCGCCTCTCCGCCGCCGACGCGCCCGACGTCGTCGTCGGCTTCCGCATCAAGCGCGCCGACCCGTTCATCCGCACCGCCTACGCGCGCGCCTACCGGCTCGCCAACCGGATCTTCTTCCGGCTCAAGGTCACCGACGTCGACTGCGCCTGCAAGCTCTTCCGCCGCGAGGCGCTCGAGGGCATCCACGTCGAATCGGACGGGGCCTTCTTCTCGGCGGAGCTCCTGATCAAGCTCGGCGCCGCGGGCCGCTCGATCGCCGAGGTCGGGGTGCCGCACTACCCGCGGACGGCGGGCTCCGCGACCGGGCGCCAAGCCGTCGGTCATCGCCAAGGCCGTGCGCGACTTCTGGCGCCTGCGCCTGTACATGTGGGTGAACCGCAGGCGCTCGCTCCGCCGCGGGGCGCGCATCCTCGGCGACTGACCGGCCGGTCAGCTCTCCCGGCGGCTCTCGCCGCCCGGGTCCACGTCGAGCGAGTTCACGAAGTCGCGGAAGACGTCGAGCCGCGGGTCGACCAGCCCCTCGCCGGTCGTCTCCAGCGTCATCCCGGGCTCGCCTTCCTCGTCGTCGAAGGCGCCGTCGGCCCCGAGGCCGGCCTGCTCGAGCACGGCCGCGGAGGCGAAGATCCGCACCCCGGCGCGGACCGCCAGCGCGAGCGCGTCGGACGGGCGCGCGTCGACCTCGACGGTCCGGCCGACGCCGGCGACGACCAGGCGGGCGTGGAACGTCTCCTCGGCGAGGTCGGAGATGACCACCCGGTCGATCGAGACGCCGAGGTCCTCGAGGGTCGTGACGAACAGGTCGTGGGTCAGCGGGCGCTCCGGCGTCAGGCCCTGGAGCTTCATGGCGATGGCGCTCGCCTCCCACGGGCCGATCCAGATGGGGAGGTAGCGGTCGCGCCCCGTCTCCTTGAGGATCACGACGTGGCGGTTCGACAGCATGTGGACGCGCACGCTCTCGACGACCATCTCGACCAGCTCGTCGTCCGGCATGCGCCGGATTATCCCACGGTGGCCGGCGCCGCCGGCCGGCCCGGGCCGCGACCGAGGGTGAGGACGAGGCGCGCGACCAGCGCGCCGGCGACGAACCCGCCGATGTGCGCGAAGAACGCGACGCCGCCGTTCGACTCGACCAGCCCGATCGAGGTGAACCCGTCGATGAGCTGGAGCACGAACCAGAAGCCGAGCACGATCGCCGCCGGGACGTCGATCAGCTGGTAGAAGAAGCCGAGGAACACGAGCGACGTGATCCGGGCGCGCGGGAAGAAGACGATGTACGCCCCGAGGGTCGCCGCGATCGCGCCCGACGCCCCGATCGTCGGGATCTCCGAGCCCGGCGCCACGGCGACCTGGGCCAGCGCCGCCGCGACCCCGCCCGCCAGGTAGAAGAGCAGGAACGCGACGCGCCCGAGCCGGTCCTCGATGTTGTTGGCGAAGATCCACAGGTAGAGCAGGTTGCCCACGAGGTGCAGCCAGCCGCCGTGCAGGAACTGGCTGGTGATGAGCGTGGCGGTCTCCTGCGAGAGGACGTCGCCGCGCCCCCACGCCGCGGTCAGGTCGGCCGGGACGACGCCCCACGCGGTGACGAACCGGTCGAGCGCGGGCTCGCCGCCGCTCGCGAGCAGGCCCAGCTCGTAGGCGAACGCCACCACGCAGGCGATGACGATGCCGATCGTGACCACCGGCGTCCGGCGCGTCGGGTTCGCGTCGCGCAGCGGGATCACGGCCCGGCGGCCCTAGGGCTTCTTGGTCGGTTTCGGCGTCGGTCTTCGGCTTCGTGGTCGCCTTCGGGCTCGCCGACGGCGCGGCGGACGGGCTGGCCGACGGGCTCGCCGCCTCGTCCGGCACGGCCTCGAGCGACGCCTGGTGGAGCCCGTCGGCCGAGATCCACAGCACGCTCCCCGGCGCGCCGTCCGTGCCCGGCGTGACGACCATGCCGCGCAGGTCGTCCCAGCCCGGGGCGTCGCCGGCCAGCCGGTACTGGGCCTTGTAGGCGCCGCTGGAGTTGCTGCTGGCCTTCTCGATCGCGACGATCCGGGCGTTCTGTCCGTCGTAGACGTAGATCTCGCCCTTGTCGCGATCGGCCGGCAGGTTCGGGCCCGACGAGAGGGTGTACGTCGGGGCCGGTCCGGAGCAGCTCGTCGCCCGGGCGTCTTGGCCTTCCAGCCGTTGTCCTTGCCCGACGTGTACTTCTCGAGGAGCCCGTTCTCGGTCGCGTACAGGTCGCCGTCGATCAGCAGCGAGGTGATGCCGCTGACGTCCCGCGCCGTGGCGAGCCAGCCGGTCGACTTGACCGGGAACCCGCCGCCGTCCGCCGCCGGCGAGTAGGCGTGGATCTGCTGCTCGGACGGGTCGACGACGTAGAGCTTGTACAGGCCGCGGCTGGCGTCCTGCAGGTACGTCCCGATGGCGGTCACGTCGTCGCCCCACGAGCTGCTGCCCTGGACCGGGATCTTGACCAGCGTGCCCTTGCCGGTCGAATTCGACGAGCGCCAGCGCCAGAGGACGTTCTTGGAGTCGAGGATCAGCACGTCCTGGCCGCCGACCGCGAGGAACCTCGGCGTCGCGACGGTGGTGCCGCCGGCCTTGGTGCCCGGCGCGGGCGACGAGCGTCGCCTTCTTGTTCTTGAGGTCGATGCGGTAGACCGTCTTGGTCGAGCGGTCGAGCACGTACGGGGCGCCGTCCGGGCCCTTCGACGAGGCCGCCGAGGTCGATCGGGAGCCGCGCCGTCCGCGGGCTTGAACGTGAAGAGCGTCGTCGAGGCCACCGGGACCACGCCGTAGAGCGCGTCCAGGCCGGCGACCGCCTGCGGCCCGGAGCGGGTCGACGACGGCCGCGCTGACGTTCGCCTTCTCGGCGGCGTCGAGCTGCTGGTACGCCTCGGTCAGGAGCGTCTTCGCCTGGCCCGGGTCGGCCGCGACGAGGTCGATCCCGGGTCCCTTGACCTTGGCGAGGTTCTCGCGCGCCTTGTCGAGCGCCTGCTGGCCGGCGTTGACCGAGCTGATCGCGGCCTGCTTCCCGGTCCCGCCGAACGCGTACACGCCGAGCCCGAGACCGCCGACGACCACGACGAGGGCGAGCAGCGCGAGCGCGGCGCGGCGCTGGGTCTCCCGGCGCGAGGCGAGCGGCGTGACCCGCCGGTAGGCCGGCTTCCGCCGGGGCATCAGGTCCTGGACCCGCTGGACGACACGGCCGAACGGCGCCGCCCGCCGCGACCTTGGCGCTCCCGGCGGCCGCGCTGACGGCCAGCCCCGCGGCCTGGACGTTGTCGGCGAGCGGGATCGGCGAGCGGTCCGGGGCGCCGGCGAGCGGCTCCGGCGGCTTGACCGGGACCGGCGAGCGGCCGCGGGCGGTCGCGGAGACCTCGGCCGCCTCGAACGCGATCGCGCCGTCGCTCCCGGCGCCGCCGTCGGCGACGAACCGGTGGTGGAGGTGCTCCATCGCCGACTGCGGGTGGAGCGTGAGCATCGCGTCCTTGAGCTCGTCCGGGCCGAGCTTCGCGACGACGTTCGGGGAGACCAGCACCAGCGAGTCGCCGACCGAGATCTCGCCGCGCCAGACGTCCGGCTCGATGTCGCCCGACGGCAGGCCGCGCTCCCGGTGCGGGTCCGGGAGCGTCGAGAGGCGCGCCTGGCGGATCAGGTACGCCTCGGCCGGGCCGACCGTCGCGACGTACATCTCGTTGCCGCGCACGACGGCCAGCGCCGATGCCGATCGGGCCGTTCCCGTCCGTCGACTTCAGGCCGAGCCGGTCCGCCTGGTGGGCAAGCCGCTTGTTCGCGGTCGAGATCGCCTTCTGGATGCAGACGCGGATGCCGGCCGACTCGTCGTAGTAGTACTCGTTGCGGATGGTCTCGGCCGCGAGGCGGGTCGCCTCGAGCGCGTGGCGCGAGCTGATCCGCGACGTCACGAGCAGGTAGAGCAGGCCCTTGGAACGGGCGACCGAGCCGACGTTGGGCTCGACGATGACGAGCGTGTCCGGCGAGTCGGGGAGTCGGTCGTGTTCGGCGACGACGCCGAGTTTCATCTGGAGTCGAACGGCCATGCGGGCCTCTCGTGGTCGGGCGGGTCCTCGTGCTTGTGATGGTGCGCGAGGCGGTCGAGCGAGCGGACGTTCCCGGTTCGATCGGGGACGTGTCGCCCCGAGATGGCTGGCAGGTGCCGCGGATTATACGCGGGGACCCGGACGCCGGACGTGCACCCGCAGCTCGCGGACCCCGATGCCGCCCGGCGCGGCCGCGAAGGCGGTGAGCAGCTCGCTCGAGCGGAGGCGCAGCTCCTGGGCCACGATCGGGGCGTCGGCCTCGATGTCGACGGCGAACCCCTCGATCCGGACGACCCGGCACGCGCCGGCCGCCGGCGGCACGCGCTCGGCGACCAGGCCCTCGAAGGTCGCGATCGCCTTGGAGAGTCGCAGCTCGTCCTCGAGACCGAGCGCGCGGGCCGCGTCCGGGATGAGGTCGCCCAGGCGGACCATCGGCTTGCGGCGGGTCGTCACGGCGCGTCCGGGGTCGTGTCCGCTCCGCCCGCGACGCCGGCGAGGACCCCCGCCCCCACGAGCCGGGCGCGGCCGTCCTCGGCCCGCACCTCCCAGCTCGTGCCGATCGCCCGGAGCGACGGGTCGAGGTCGTCGAGGGTCGTGGTGGTCACGAACGACTGCGGGAGCGCCGCGATGCGCCGGACGAGGTGGCCGCGGCGGTCCGGGTCCAGCTCGGAGAAGACGTCGTCGAGGAGCAGGAGCGGCGGCCGGCCGTCCAGCTCGGTCAGCAGGTCCAGCTCGGCCAGCTTGAACGAGAGGATCGCGGTCCGCTGCTGGCCGCGCGAGGCGAAGCCGGCCAGGTCGCGCCCGCCGAGCTCGAAGACGAGGTCGTCGCGGTGCGGCCCGATGAGGGTGGCGCCGTTCCAGACCTCCTTGTCCGCGGTCTCGGCCAGCCGGCGGGCCAGCGTCTCCCGCGGCGTCTCGCCCGGGCGCCGCGGGCGCGTTCGTCGCGTAGCGGACGCCCAGCGTGGCGGCCGCCGCCTCGTCGGTCGCGATCTCGGCATGGGCGCGGGCGAGCGGCGCGGCGAGGCGCTCCAGCAGGCGCAGCCGGTCCTCGACGATCCGCGCCCCGGCGTCCAGGAAGGTCCCGTCCCAGAAGCGCAGCTCGTCGCGCGACGCCGTCTCCTCGCGGATCGCGCGCAGGAGCCCGTTCCGCTGCTGGAGGGTCCGGCCGTAGGTCGCGAGCGTGGTCGCGTGGCCCGGGGTCGTGGCGCTCGCGAGCTGGTCGAGCGCGGCGCGCCGCAGGCCGGGCGAGCCGGCGACCAGCAGCATCTCCTCCGGGGCGAAGACCACGACCCGCAGCGGCCCGTCGAGCGAGCCCACCCGCCGGCCCACGCCGTTGACCCGGATCCGCTTGCGACCGGCGCTGCCGTTGGCGCCGGACCGGACGATCGCGACCTCGACGGTGTCCGGGCCGAGGCGCCCCTCGACCCGCGCGAGGTCCCGCTCCCAGCGGATCAGCTCGCCGTCGGCCGTCGTCCGGTGCGAGCGCCCCCAGGCCAGGAGCACGATCGCCTCGAGGAGGCTGGTCTTGCCGGCCGCGTTGGGGCCCCAGATCAGCTGCGGACCGGGCCCGAAGGCGGCCTCGAGGGCTTCGTAGCCCCGGAGATCGAGCAGGCTGATCGAGTCGAGCAGGGTCGCCGCGGTCCGGTCCGGCCGGTCCGCCCTCCGGTCGTCGGCTATGAGGTCGTCCGGACGGGCATGACGACGTGGACGTAGCTGTCGTCGCCGACCGGCTTGAACACGCCGGGCGAGAGCGGGCCGTTGAGCTCCAGCGCGAACTGCTCGGCATCGACGTTGGTCAGGACGTCGGCGAGGTAGCGGGCGTTGAACGCGATCGTCGTGCCGTCGCCCTCGACGGCGGCCTCCACCTGGCCGACGTGGTCGCCGACCTCGGCGTTGGCGCTGACCGTGATGCCCGCCTCGCCGTCGCCGCCCACCTGGAACTTGACGATGTTCGCGGACTCGTGGGCGATGAGCGCCGCCGGGCGGACCGCGCGCAGGAGCTCCTCGCGGTCGAGGACGGCCCGCGTCGTGTGCTCCTTCGGGACGACCTGCTGGTAGTTCGGGAACTGGCCGTCGATGAGCCGGCTCACGAGGTCCACGCCCTCGAGGTGGAACAGCACCTGGTTGCGTCCGCCGGCCAGGACGATCTCGACGGCATCGCTCGTGTCCGAGAGGACCCGCGCGAGCTCGTTGAGGGCGCGAGCCGGGATCACGACGCTGGTCTCCGGGACGGCATCGAGGATCGGGATGGTCTTGACGGCGATCCGGTAGTTGTCGGCGGCGGCCAGGGTGAGGAGATCGCCCTCGAAGCGGGCGAGGACGCCGGTCAGGATGGGGCGCGCCTCGTCGCTGGCGGCCGCGAACGTCGTCTCGTTGAGCGCCTTGCGCAGGACGTCCTGGGCGACGCGCGTCGTCGGCCGCTCCCCGGCAGCCTGGATCGCCGGGAACTCGTCCGCGTCGATGCCCTTGATGTGCGTCTCGAACCGGCCGCTCCGGAGATGGAGCGATTCGCCGGCGGTGAGCTCGAGGTCGACCTTGTCGCCCGGCCGGCAGCGAGTTGACCAGGTCGGTCAGCAGCTTGGCCGGGACGGTCGTGGCGCCGTCGGACTCGATCTTGCCGGGCACCCAGTAGGTGATCCCGATCTCGAGGTTCGTGGCGGTCAGCTTGAGCCCGGCGTCCTCCGTCTTCAGGAGCACGTTGGCCAGGACCGGCAGGGTGCTGCGGCTCGAGACGGCGCGGCTGACCACGGACAGGCCGCGGGCCAGGTTCTCCTGCATGACCGAGAGTCTCACGTCGGGTTCACTCCAAGGGCGGTCGGTGGATCCGATACGGGCTGGGCACGCTCGACCCGGTGACGGACGGTCTGGCGGCCTCGAGGAGCGCCCGGTCGATGCCCGGGCCGGGCCGTCCGCGTGGGTCGTGGGTATCTTCTCTCTATCTTCTCACCCCGTCATCACCGTCATCATGGTGTGGAGCCGGTGGACGCCGTCTCGTGGCCGTGCGCGCCGGGACCGTTGACCGTCGTCACGACGGCGTGGAGATCCGGCGCGTGACCGGGGACGTCGCGGTGTCCAGGCCGTGGACGAGGCCGAGCCGCCTCCACAGCGGCGCTCGACGAGCCGTCGGCCGTCCTCGCCGGACGTGTCGGATGTCCACAACCGGGCAGGGTTTTCCACGGATTCCGCGTGGTTATCCACACGAACGGGCCGCGCGAACCCCGTTCGTCGACCTGCGAACCGCCGGTCAGTCGGCGTAGATGAGCTCGCGGACGGCCGCGATCTCGCGCCGGAGGTCGTCGTTGACCGCGCTCTCGCGGTTGATCTTGTCGCACGCATGGAGGACCGTCGAGTGGTCCCGGCCGCCCAGCTCGGCGCCGATGCGGAGCAGGGAGACGTCGGTCTCCTCGCGCATCAGGAACATCGCGATCTGGCGGGGCATGACGATCGACTTGTCGCGCTTCTGGCCCTGGAGGGCCTCCATCGGGACGCTGTAGTAGTCGGAGACCGCGCGGGCGATCCGCTCCGGCGTCACCTGGCGCTTCTTCGGGTTGTACAGGACGTTCGAGAGGACGGCCTGGGCGAGCTCGATGCTGATCGGGGTGGCGCCCATGCTCGCGAACGCGATGATCCGGTTCAGGGCGCCCTCGAGCTCGCGGATGTTGCTCACGACCTTGCGCGCGATGAACTCGATGACGTCCGACGTGATCGGCAGCGAGCCCTCCTCGGCCTTGGCCCGGAGGATCGCGATGCGGGTCTCGAGGTCCGGCGCCGTCAGGTCCGCGATGAGCCCCCATTCGAACCGGCTGCGCAGCCGCTCCTCGAGGGTCAGGATCGCCTTCGGCGGCCGGTCGGACGACAGCACGATCTGCTTGCCGTCCTCGTGGATCGCATTGAAGGTGTGGAAGAACTCCTCCTGCGTCCGCTCCTTGTCGGCGATGAACTGGATGTCGTCGATGAGGAGGAGGTCGATCCGCCGGTAGCGGGCCCGGAAGTCGTCGATCTTGCCCTGCTGGATCGAGGTGATGAACTCGTTGGTGAACTTCTCGGACGTGGCGTAGACGACGCGCTTGCGCGGGAACTTGGCGATGACCTGGTTGCCGATCGCGTGCATCAGGTGGGTCTTGCCGAGGCCCACGCCGCCGTACAGGAAGAGCGGGTTGTAGGCGTGGCCCGGGCGCTCCGCCACGGACAGGCTGGCCGCGTGGGCGAGGCGGTTGGCCGACCCGACGATGAAGTTGCCGAAGGTGTAGCGCGGGTTGATGAAGGTCGTCCCGCCCTCGCCGCCGACGCGGGTCGGCTCGACGCGGACCTGCTGCGACGACGACCCGGCCGCTGCCGGGGCCTCGACCGGGTCGGTGCCGGCGCTGTCGGCCGGCGGGGCGGCGCCCTCCGGCGATGCCGCCACGACGAACTCCACCTGGACGCTGTAGCCGACGATGCGCGCGAGCGTCTGGCTGATCAGCGAGCGGTAGCGGGTCTCGAGCCAGTCCTTGGCGAACCCGTTGGGGACGCTGATCTTGAAGCGCTGGTCGTCGACGTCCACCAGCTGGGTATCGCGGAGCCAGGTCTCGTAGTTCGCGGGCGACAGCGACACCTGCAACTCGCCGAGTGCCGCTCGCCAGACCTGCTTCGCGTCCATTCGTTCGATGTGACCTGTGTAGATGTGGACCGTGGATGGGTAGCGCTGACCAAGGATCCGAAGCGAGGAGCCGGGGGCACGGGAGCGATGCTCGAGATGGCCACGGCGCCTGGAGTGCTGCGTCCCCGGGTCCCGGATCGCTGGGGTTCCCGGGTGTCCCGCAGGCGTCCCGGCGCCGAAGGGCTCGGAGAGGATAGCACCGGCCGTCGGGCCGTCGCAAGGCGATCCTGCAATACCCCTGGGGAGTATCTGTGCGTGGACGCCCTGGCCGCGGCCATCCGGACGGCGATGCCGGCAGGCGGAGGGCGGCCCGGGCGGCCCGACCCCCCCGCGATTGACACTCGTTCCGAACGGGCCGTATCATCCGCCGGACGACGACGCGCCGTGCGCTTTCGGGCGCCAGGCGCGTTTGCGTGCCTTTAGGGGTCGACAAGACGACGTCGCTCCGAGGCCGGATGGAGAGGATCCCGGACACCCCCGATGAAGCAGACCTATCAGCCGAAGAAGCGCCATCGCGCCAAGGAGCACGGCTTCCGCGCCCGGATGCGAACCCCGGGCGGACGCCGCGTGATCGCGACGCGACGAGCACGGGGTCGAAAGCGGCTGACGGCCTGACGACCGGGCGCGGCGCCGATAGGCCGCGGCTCGTGATGCTCTCCAGCCCGCAGGATTTCGCGGCGATCGGAGAAGGCGGGACCACCCGGTCCCATCCCCTGTTCACCGCCCGGTTCCTGCAGACGGACCTCGAGACGACCCGGATCGGACTCTCGACCGGGCGAAAGCTCGGTGGGGCGGTGGTCCGCAACCGGGTGAGGCGTCGGCTCCGCGAGGCGCTCAGGGCGATGGCGCCCTCGTTCCAGCCGGGCTGGGACGTCCTCATCATCGCCCGGCCCGCCATCGTCAAGGCGGATCACGACACGCTGGTCGGGGCACTGCAGCGCATCCTGACCAGGGGCGGCGCACTCGGAGGATCTCACTCTTGAAGGGCATCGGACGGCGGTTCGGGATCGTGATGATCAAGCTCTACCGCGTCGTCTTCGCGTGGCTGCCATCGAGCTGCCGCTTCGAGCCCACCTGCTCGCGCTACACGGAGCAGGCGATCGAGAAGTACGGCCTCTTCAAGGGCAGCTGGATGGGTGCCAAGCGCATCGCCCGCTGTCATCCATGGAACCCGGGCGGCTATGACCCCGTCCGCTAGCGAGGCGTCCCGCTCGTGATCCCATCCCGCCTGCGGCGCCTGCCGTGGGGGCAGCTCCTGCTGCTCGCGCTCCTCGCCGTCGTCGTGGCTGCCTGCGCCACGGCCGCCCCAGGCGCCTCGGGCAGCCCGGCCCCCACCGCGACGCCGCAGCCGCCGTTGACCCCGGCCCAGCCCGGCGCGGACCCCATCAGCTTCCTCGCGTGGCTGTTCAACCCGATCTTCCAGCTGATGCTCATCATCCTGGTCGGCGTCTATTCATTCCTCTGGAGCCTCGGCGTCCCGGCGGCCATCGGCTGGGCCATCGTGGTCCTGACCCTGGTCGTCCGGACCGTGGTCATCCCGCTCTACCGCCGGCAGCTCACCTCGCAGCGGCGGATGCAGCTCCTGCAGCCCGAGATCAGGGAGATCCAGAAGCGCTACAAGGGCGATGCCATGAAGGCCCGGGTCGCGCAACAGGAGCTCTTCAAGGAGCGCGGCGTGAGCCCGCTGGCAGGTTGCCTGCCGCTGCTGCTCCAGATGCCGCTGCTGTTCATCATGTACTCGGTCATCCAGCATGGGCTGACCAACGTCGACCCGACGGCGATGCTGACGGTCTTCGGGGTGCAGGTCGTCCCGCTGACCTGTGTCAACCCCATCGGCGGCCCGCCGGATCCCGCACTCGGCCCGTGCATCGACACCATCATCCCGATCCTGGGCGGCATCGACGTCAGCAAGCCGTCGTACATCTTCGCGATCGCCGGCTTCGGCGTCAGCCTCCTGGCGATCATCTCGGCCGGCCTGCAGCTGGTCCAGTCGCGGATGATGCTGCCGCTCAGCGATCCGGCGAACGACGACCCCAACACCAAGATCCAGCGCCAGACGATGCTCCTCCTGCCGCTCCTGTCCGTGGTCTACGGCGGGTTCCTCCCGGCAGGCCTGTTCATCTACTGGATCACGGCGACGATCTTCTCGATCGCCCAGCAGTACCTGATCGTGGGCTGGGGCGGGATGTTCCCGTTCCGCGGCTGGACCCCCGGGTTCGCCGCCGGCCACACGCCAAGATTCCCGGTGGCCATGCCACCGCCACCCGAGCCCGGCAAGCGCGCGGCCATCCTGACCGACGCGGACAAGAAGACGACGGCCGACAAGACGATCCGCCCCCGCGAGCGGGGCCGTCAGGGCCGACGAGGGAGACGACGCTGACATGAGTGCCTACAAGGAGTTCACCGGCAAGACCGTCGAGGAGGCCCTGCGCCTCGCGCGCGAGGAGTTCGGCGCCGAGTTCCAGGACCTCGACTTCGAGGTGCTGAGCCCCGGCAGCCGCGGCGTGCTCGGCATGGGCGCCGAGCCCGCCCGGATCGTCGCCGCGCCGCGTGCCGCCCTGGGCGGCGCCGCGCCGAAGCGCGACGCCGCAGCCTCCACGCCGCTGCCGCCCCAGCCACCCCGCGACGATCGCCCGCCACGGCCGGACAGCCGTCCTCCGCGCGACGCGTATCCGCCGCGCGACGCCAGGCCCCCGCAGCCGGCGGCCGCCCCGCAGGCGGAGGCCCCGCAGGCCGCCGCCACACAGGCGGAAGCCCCGCAGGTCGACGCCCGCCCGCCGCGCCCGCCCCGCCAGGACAGCCGTCCCCCGCGCCGCGACGACCGGGCCCCGCGACCCGACGCCGGGCCGCGCCGTGAGGCCGGTGGCGGCCTCACGGCGTCCGAGGTCGCCGAGGTGACCGCGGCCCGCGGCTCGCTTGCCGCGGAGCGCGCCGAGCTCGAGGCGGCCGAGGCATCGCCCGAGGCCCTCGCCGCCGGACAGCGCATCCTCGAGCAGCTGATGACCCACCTCGGGTTCGCCGTCAAGGTCGAGGTCGAGTCGGGCGAGACCAGCCGCCTGAACGTGGTCGGCGAGGGCGACGAGCGCGACGCGCTCGGCGCGCTCATCGGCCGCAAGGGCGAGCGCCTCTCGGCGCTGCAGCACCTCGTCAACCTCATGCTCTCCAAGGAGATGGGGACCTGGACGCGCGTCCTCGTGGACGTCGAGGACTACCGTGGCCGGCGCGAGCGCCAGCTCCGGGACCTCGCCGAGCGGGCGGCCGCACGGGTCGTCGAGACCGGCAAGATGCTCCAGCTCGAGCCCATGCCGGCCCTCGAGCGCCGCTGGATCCACCTGACGCTGCGCGACCACGCGGGCGTCGCCACGCAGTCCATCGGCGAGGAGCCGAACCGCCGCGTCGTCCTGGTGCCGCGCGTCGTCGCGTGACCCGGGCGCCGTGCACGGGCGCCGCGACCCAGTAGGGTCGGTCGCGCCGCTCGGCCGGCAGGCCCGCGCTCCCATCTTGACGGCGGCCGTCCTCGTGGCATGCTCCACTCGACCGAACGGGTTGGGGAGTCGACGATGCGTCGGACGGGACTGATCGGGATCGTCGCGGTCATCGCGATCGTGGGTGGCATCGTCGCGGTCCTCGTCGGCAACTGGGCACCCACGATCCCGGCCGATGCCGCGTCGACGGTCGTCGCCACGACCGCGCTCAGCGGCCCCGTCCCGCCGGATGCCGCCGATGACGCCGCGGACCAGATCCCGTCGCCGGTCGCCCAGGAATGCCTGCCATCGATCGATCGTCCAGCCGGGCCGATGTCGCTCTGCTATGAGGCCATCCGGATCGCGGATGCCGATCCGCAAAGCGACTACTACCGACTGCGGGTCTACGGCACGTTCGGCGGCGACACGGGCTCGGGCGTCCGCTGGGCCGTGGTCCGCGCCCGGCTGCTGGGAGCCCCGGACAACCAGGTCTTCAACGCCGAGCCGGACGGCGACTACGAGGGCGTGTGCCCCAGGGAGGAACCGCTGCCCGGCAGCGGCGAACCCGTGGACGTCGCGGAGAACACCCTCTGCCGCGCCACCCGGACGCAGGCCGGAGACGGCCCAGAGCCATGGAGCCACCAGGTGGCGTGGACGTGCACCGGTTGCCTGATCCCGGACCACTGGGATCGCGATATCTGGCTGACCGAGATGGTCGCCGTGCCGGCCGGCACGCTCCCCCAGTGGGAGATCCTCGCCGACCTCGGGAGCTAGGCGCGCGACGAGCTGGCGGCTCGGTCCGCGCGCACGACGTCGAGGAGCGCGACTCGCCCGATGCCCTGCAGGACCGCGCCATCGATCGGCCGGAGGTCGAAGCGGTCGGGCGACAACGCCGCGGCGACGGTCTCCGGCGCGTAGAGGGTGGCCGTCCGGCGTGGCATCGGCGGCCCTGGCCGGGCCAGTGGCGGGTGAGGAGGCGGGTCCCGTCGCGGGCGGCGACCATCCCGCTGGTGGAGCCGAGGGGCGGGAGCGGCACGTTCCCTCCCGTGTCGCGGGCCGCGCCGGGGCGGCGTGATTGGTGGAGATGGGGGAGAGTCGAACTCCCCGTCCAGAACCCTTCGCCGGAGACCAACTACGAGCGTGTCCGATGGTTTGTCGTCGACCGCCCGGACGGGCATCGGCACTCTGCCGGGCGGTCCAGTCACGTGCCCCTAGATCGGGCTTGACTCCGGACTACGTGACGCTGATCCGGATCGCAGCCTCGCTGAGTGACGCTTCCACTGCCCGCGAGGCGGAGGCAGCTTCCACGCTCACCTTACTGCCTAAGCAGCGAGGGCGAGAGTCGACTGGCGGTTGCCAGGTACTTCTTTTTGCCACCTGATTTACGAGGCCCAGTGGCATCCTCGGCTCGCGTTCCCCGGTAACCAGACCCTGTCGAAACCACACATCCCCACAGGTCCGAGACACCGTTCGGATGCGGGATGCTATCACGAAGCGGCGTACCTGCCACCTCCCGGCATGCTTCGCCCGTACGATGCGGGCATGACCGACGCCCCCATCGAGATCTCCAACGCCACCGCACGTCGCTACGTGCTCGGACGGCAGGGACTGTGGCCGGGGCGGCGCTGGCGGGGCCTCGAGGGGACCGCGCAGGCGATGCGCGCGATGGAGCACCTCCAGCTCGACCCGCTCGTGCTGGTCGCCCGCGCCCAGGACCTGATGCTCCACGCCCGCGTGCTCGACTACTGCCAGGACGACTGGGCGCGGCTGACCTACGGCGAGCGGCGGTTCTTCGACTGGGGCGGCTGGCTGGCCGTCCGCCCGATGGAGGAGCTCCCCCATTGGCGGGTGCTCATGCGCCGCGAGCGGGATCACGGCGACTGGCCGGAGGTCGCGGCGGAGCACGCGCCGGCGATCGAGGAGATGCGCGTCGCCCTGCGCGAGCGCGGCGAGATCAGCAATCGCGACTACACCGCCGAGGCGCGCACGCGGGTCGACGACTACCGCGGGCGCAAGGACAGCTCGCTCGCGCTGCACTACCTGTGGCGGATCGGCGACGCGATGGTCACGCGCCGCGAGCGGTTCGAGCGCGTCTACGCGCCCGACCGAGGCGGTCGCCCCGGCGGACCTGATCCGCGAGAGCACCGACGAGGAGGCCGACGACTTCCTGCTGACGAAGATGGTCGCCTGGGGCGGCCTGACCAAGCTGAACGGGATCAGCCAGGCGCTGAAGCGGACCGTGCCGGCGGCGGAGATCGCGGCCTGGCGGACGCGCCGCCTGGCCGACGGGACGCTGGTCGAGGTCCGCGCCGAGGGCTGGTCGGGGACCCAGCTCGCGCTCGGCGCCGACGCGGACCTGCTCCGCGAGCCTCGACGCCGGGATCGTGCCGCCGGCCTGGGCGCCGCTCGAGACCACGCACCGACGAGGAGGTCGTCTGGCTCGCGCCGCTCGACCCGGTCAGCGCCCGCGGCCGGGCGAAGACCGTCTTCGGCTTCGACTACACGTGGGAGATCTACACCCCGGTCCACAAGCGCCGCTGGGGGCCGCACACGATGCCGATCCTGTGGGGCGACCGGCTCGTGGCCCGCGTGGACCCGCGGCTGGACCGGGCGACCGGCACGCTCGTGATCAACGGCCTGTGGCTGGAGGACCCGGCGCTCGCGAAGGACGAGGCGTTCGCCGCGGCGATGACCCGCGGCGCGGCTCGCTTCCGCGCGTTCCACGAGGCGAAGCGGCTCGACGTCTCGGCGGTCCCGCGGCCGCTGCGCCGGCTGCTCCGCGCGCGCTGAGCGCCTCAGCCCGAGGGCGCCTCCGGGTGCTCGCGGGTGTCGACCACCTCGTCGGGCTCCACGAGGTCCGTGTAGAGCCGGCCGGCCAGGTGGTCGATCTCGTGCTGGAAGGCCCGCGCCAGCAGCCCGCGGCCGCGGTAGCGGACGTGGCGCCCCTCGATGTCGTCGGCGGCGATGACGATCTCCGAGGCGCGCGCGACCTGGGCGACCCGATCCGGGATCGACAGGCAGCCCTCCCAGTCGATGAGCGGGGCGCCCTGCCGCACGATCGTCGGGTTGCCGAGCACGAAGAGCTGGTTCGCGACCTCGACGACGGCCAGCCGGTACGGCTCGCCGATCTGCGGCGCCGCGAGGCCGATCCCGTTCGCCAGCCGCATCGTCACGACCATCTCGTCGACGAGCCGGCGGAGCTGCGCGGTCGGGCAGCTTCACGGACAGCGACGGCGAGCGGAGCCGCTCGTCGGGGAGGGTCAGGATCGTGCCGGCTCGTGCCGCGTGGGGACATGCGGCCAGTGTGGCGCGGCAGCCGCATCGCCGCTCGCGCGAGTGATCCGAGACGGGCGCCGCTACGTAGATGCAATCAGTTGCATCATCGGCCGCGAATCGGTACGGTAGACCCGCCCCCGGAGGTCCGTTCCCATGGAGCCCGCCATCACGTCCCTGCTCGATCCCGCCGCCATCGGCATCCTCATGACCGGGCTGCTGCTCGGGATGCGGCACGGCATCGACTGGGACCACATCGCGGCGATCACCGACATCACCAGCACCGCCGCCGCGGCGGGGAGTGCGGAGGCCGCCCACGGCGACCAGCACCGGACGATCGCGGGCGACCACCACGGTCACGGCGGCGCCGCGGAGATGCGCGCGCACGACACGGGCCCCGGGACCGCCACGCTCGCCCCGATGTCGACGATGCCCGCGGTCCGGCCGGCCAGGTTCGGCCCCGACCAGGTCGAGGCCGTCCGCCTCGGGACGCTGTACGCGCTCGGCCACGGCGCGGTCGTGATCGCCCTCGGGCTCGCGGCGCTCTGGCTCGGCGCGGTCCTCCCCGACTGGCTCGACCCGATCATGGGCCGGATCGTCGGCCTCACCCTCGTGGCCCTCGGGATGTGGGTCCTCTTCTCGGTCTACCGCTACGCCCGCGGCGGCGACTGCGTTCCGCCTGCGGAGCCGGTGGATGCTGGTGTTCGACGGCATCCGCTACGGCTGGCGCCAGGTCCAGGCCCGGCTGCACGGCCACGAGCACGTCGAGCCGCTCGAGATGAGCTCGTACGGGACGCGGACCGCGTTCGGCGTCGGGATGATCCACGGCGTCGGCGCCGAGACCGGCACGCAGGTGCTGCTCATCGCCGCCGTCGGCGGCGCCGCGAGCGCGGGCCTCGGCGTCCCGATGCTCCTCGCGTTCGTCCTCGGCCTGCTGATCTCCAACTTCGTGATCGTGGTCATCAGCTCGGTCGGGTTCGTCGCCAGCCAGACCCGCGAGCGGATCTACGTCGGCATCGGCGGCGTCGCCGGCTGCTTCAGCCTCGTGATCGGGTCGGTCTTCCTGTTCGGCCTCGACGGCGCGCTCCCGGACATCCTGTCGTCGCTCGGGATCTGACCCGGCCGTTGACGACCACGGACGCCGGACCGGCGACCTGGGACGAGGTCCGCGACCGCCTCCACGCGGAGGGCCTGCGCTGGACGCCGCAGCGCCGGACGCTGGTCGAGGTGCTGCGCCGCAGCGACGGCCACGTGACCGGGGCGGAGCTCGTCGAGCGCTGCCGCGAGCTCGACCCGACGACGACCCCGTCGACGGTGTACCGGACGCTCGACGTCCTCGAGGGCCTGGGCTACCTCAGCCACCACCACGGCATGGACGGGCGCGAGGAGTTCCACGTCCTGCCGACGGCCGACCACGGCCATCTCCACTGCCGGAGCTGCGGGTCGTCGTGGGAGATCTCGACCGACGAGGCCGACGCGATCGCGGGCATGCTCGACGCCGGGACGGGCGTTCGTGGTCGACCGGTCGCACATCACGATCAGCGGCACGTGCGCCGCCTGCACCGCACGGCGTCGCCCCGACCCCCTGACCAACGAGCCATACGGGCCGGATGCGGCCGCGGCTGGTAGCATTGGGGACGGCCGAACCTCCTCGATGAGGACGGGGGACCCACCACCCTGGGGCGAAACGCGGACCGACCGCGACGGCGACACCCACGCCGAGCCCGTCAGCTCACCTCGCAGGCCAAGCGGGCCTGCTTCGAGGTACCTGGTGCTCCGGCCATCGCTTCGCCCATCGCCGACCCAGCGCGAGGTCGGGCGGAATCTCGCCCTCGACCTGATCGCGGCCGTCGGCGTCGGCGTGAGCGTCGCGCTGGTCACGACGCTGCTGCCGACGATCGCCCGGCGCGGCGGCCTCGAGCCGCTCGGCCTGGCCGCGCTGGCCGCGGCCCCCTTCATCGCCAACCTGCTCGGCGCGTTCGCGGGCCGCTTCGGTCCGCGCTCGACCGCGCAGCTCGCCGTCCTGCGCGGCCTCGGCGCCGCCTCGCTGCTGCTGCTGTTCGTGTGGCCGACCGCGGCCGTCATGATCGCGGTCTCGATCGTCTTCTGGCTCAGCATCTCGTTCGGCGGGCCGTTCCACCTCCGGCTGTGGGGCGCGATGTACCCGGCCCGGCTGCGCGGTCGCGTCGTCGGCCTGCTGGGGACCGGCCGGGCCGCCGCGGGCGCCATCGCCGCGTTCGCGGGCGGCGTCCTCGCCGACCGGCTCGGCGGACCCGACCGCGGTCGCCCTCGCAGGCACCGTGGGCGTCGTCTGTGCCGTCGGCTACGCCGGGTTCCGGGCGAAGGCCGCCGAGCGCCCGCCCGGCTTCTCGGCCCGCGAGTCGATCCACGCGCTCCGCGAGCGGCCGATCCTCTCGCGCGTGGCGCTCGCCCAGGGCTTCTACGGTGGCGGGCTGATCGCCGCGCTCCCGCTCTACGCGCTGGTCTACGTCGACCGGCTGGACCTGTCGCTCTCGGACGTCGGCATCATCGGCATCCTGACCTCGGCGGCGACCACCGTGTCGTTCCTCGCCTGGGGCGCCGTCAGCGACCGCAAGGGCCCGCTCGTGGCGATGGCCTTCGGGTCGCGCGCTCGGGCCTGCTGGCCCTGCTCGCCGTGGCCTTCGCCCCGAGCGTCGTCGTGCTCTGGGTCGCGGCCCTGGCGGCCGGCGCGGCGGGCGCCTCGATCGATGTCGGGATCGCGTCCGTCGTGAGCGACAACACGCCGATGAGCGCCCGCGCCGCGGCGATGGCCGGCTGGAACGCGCTCACCGGCGCGCGCGGCATCGTCGGCCGCGTTCCTGATGAGCGCGCTGCTCCAGGTCGGGCTGGTCGACGTCACGACCGGGCTGCTGCTCTGCGGCGGTCTCGACCGGGATCGGGGTGCGTGCTCTACGCCCGGGCCGGCACGGCCCCGGCGGTCGCGGCATCGTCCCCGGTCGCGTCGACGACGACCGCGGTGCCGCGTCTGGCCGCATCCGGACGGTCGTCCGCCCGCCCCTGAGCGCCTACGCCCAGATGTCGCCGACGGTGTAGCCGTCGGGGAACGGGTCGGTGGGGTCGACCACGTAGCTCGCGAACCCGGTGATCCAGGCCTGGCCCGTGATGGTCGGGACGATCGCCCGGTACGGGCCCATCGCGGTCTCCTCGACGACGCGGCCGGTGAACACCGTGCCGAGGATGCCCTCGTGGCGGAACTCGTCGCCGAGGCGGAGCTCGCCCTTCGCGGCCAGCGTCGCCATCTTGGCCGAGGTGCCGGTCCCGCACGGCGAGCGGTCGATGGCGCCCGTCCAGGTCGCCGGGCGGTCCCAGTCGAGCGTCCCGGTCGAGACGGTCACGACGTTCCGCCGCGAGTTCGCCGGGTCGTGGGCCGGCCCGGACAGCTGGCCGATGGTGATGCCGGCGAACCCCGGCTGCTCCGGGTGGACCACGGGGAGCTGCTCGTTCGCGGCCGCCTTGATCATCTCGGTGATGCGCACGATGTCGGCGCCCTCGTCCGGGGTCAGCCGCAGCCCGAACGGCGCGGCGTCGGCGATGACGTAGAACATCCCGCCGTAGGCGACGTCGACGGTGACCGTGCCGAGGTGCGGGACCTCGACCGGCCGCCCCGATGTGGGTCGCGAACGCCGGCACGTTGCGGAACGTGACGCCGGTCACCTTCCCGTCGCGGCAGGCGGCGCGTGACGCGGATCAGCCCGGCCGGCGACTCGAGCGTCGAGCTCGGTGACCGGCTCCGTCATCGGCAGGCGGCCGGTCTCGAGCAGCACGGTGACCACGCACATCGTGTTCGTGCCGGACATGCCCGGGTACTCGACCTGCTCCATGATCACGTAGCCGGCGTCGGCGTCGGGGTGGCTCGAGGGCAGGACCAGGTTGCAGTTCGCGGCCGGGATAGCCGCGCGGCTCGCGCAGCATCCGCAGGCGGAGGTCGTCGCGGTTCGCCTGGAGCCACGACATCTTGTCGAACATCGTCGCGCCGGGGACGTCCTCGACGCCGCCGACGATGACCCGACCCGGCTCGCCCGCGGCGTGGGCGTCGACCGCCTCGATGACGGGACCGATGCGCAGCCGGTCCGGGAGCGGCGCGGTCACGACGCCTACCGTCCGCGCTGGGCGTCCGCGAGCTCGCGGGCGACGTCGCGGCGGGCGTCGCGGTCGGCGATGTCGCGCCGGCGGTCGTGGAGCTGCTTGCCGCGGGCCAGCCCGAGCTCGATCTTGGCCTTGCCCTTGGTGTTGATGTACAGCCGCAGCGGGACGATCGTCTGGCCCTTGGCCTTGGCCCGCCCCAGCAGCTCGTCGATCTCCGAGCGGTGGAGCAGGAGCTTGCGGGTCCGCTTGGGCTCGTGGTTGTACCGGTTGGCCTGCTCGAACGGCGCGATGTGCGCGCCGATCAGCCACGCCTCGTTGCGCTCGACGCGGGCGTAGGCATCGGACAGCTGGGCCTTGCCGGCGCGCAGCGACTTGATCTCCGTGCCGGTCAGCACGATCCCCGCCTCGAACGTCTCGTCGATCGTGAAGTCGTGGCGGGCTCTTCGGTTGAGGGCGACGGTCTTCTCGTCGCGCATGGGACGGCTCCTTCGGACGCTGGATGGAGAGTATGGCCCGGTGGCGAGCGGGCGAGGTCGCGCGAAGGCGGCGCTGAGCACGTGAGCGAGCGCACCGAGGTGCGTGAGCGAACGCGCGGAGGTGCCAACGCACGCGAGGCCCGCTCGACGCCACCGGGCCCGGGCGCACGAACGCCGGCCCAATGGGCCGGCGTCCGAAAGCTTTCCACCCACAGGGGTGTCCGACTAGACGGCCATCTCCTGCGAGGTGGTGCAGCTACTACTGTCGATCACTGCACATCACCTCCTTTCGTTCCCGGAAACCGTACCCGATGGGACGCGGCGGCGCAAGGGCGTCGGTGCCGGGTCGCGCCGGGTGTTCCGCCCCGGGCCGGGTGCGCCGCCGTTCAGGCGGCCGCGAGGCGGAGCGGCCCGCCCGCCGTCGCCCCGAGGACCTGGAGCGCCTTGTCGAGGGTCGGGTCGCTGCCGGCGGGCGTGTCGGCGGGCACGTCCACGACGACGTCCGGCGTCAGCCCGACGCCGTGGATCCAGCGCTTGTCCGGCGTCAGCCAGCGGGCGATCGTGAGCTTGACCGCCCCGCCCTCGCCGGTGAGCTCGGTCCAGCGCTGGACGGTCCCCTTGCCGAACGAGGTCTGGCCGACCAGCGTGGCCCGCTTCGAATCCTGGAGGGCGCCGGCGACGATCTCGCTGGCCGAGGCGCTGCCGCCGTCGATGAGGCAGACGATCCGCAGCGTCGGGTCGGTCGCGACCCCGCCGGGCAGGGCCGTGGTCTCGAGCTGGCCGCCCCTGGCGTCCTGCTCCCAGAAGATGGGGCCGGAGCCGATGAACTCGCTCGCGACCGAGCGTGCGGCGGTCACGAACCCGCCCGGGTCGCCGCGCAGGTCGAGGATCAGCGCGGTCCGCCCGGCCGCGACGTGGGCGGCCAGGTCCTCGCGGACGGTCGCCGCCGCCGCGTCGGAGAAGTCGCTCAGCCGGACGTATCCGACGGAGCCGTCGCCGAGGACCTTCGAGGTCACCTCGCGGCGCTGGACGACGTCGCGGGTGATCGCCACGTCGAACGGCGCCGCGGCCCCGCGCTGCGACCCGCAGGGTCACGACCGAGCCCTTCGGCCCGCGGACCCGGTCGCGGGCGGCGTCGACGGTCAGGCCGTCGAGCGCGCGTGCCGTCGGTGGCCAGGATGAGGTCGCCGGCCGAGGATCCCGGCCTTCTCGGCCGGCGAGCCCTCGAGGGCGGCGACGACCAGGAGGTGGCAGGTCGGCCCGAGCGGCGCGCAGCCCTGCGTGCCGTCGCTGCCCTGCGTGGCGATCTCCGCGCCGACCCCTTCGAACTGCCCGCTGATGCCCTGCAGGCTCTCGCGGTACTCCTGCGCCGTCAGGTACGAGGAGTACGGGTCGCCGAGGGCGCCGACCATCCCCTTGATCGCGCCCTGGATGAGGGTCTCGCGGTCGACCTCACCGCCGGCGTAGGTGTCGGTGATCGTGTGATAGGTGTCCCAGAACGGCCGGAACGCATCGGCCTCCGAGATCGGCGTCGAGGGCTCCGACGCGGTCCGCTGCCCGAGCGTGTAGCCGGACAGGAAGAGCCCGCTGCCGGCGAGGATCGCGACGATCGCGATCGCCATCGAGAGCACGATCGCGTGCCGCGATGCGGCCGGTGGCGGGGCGAGGGTCGGGGTCGGCGGCGGGTCGGCGGCGGAGGTCGGGCGCGAGGCCCGGGGTGACGGGGTCGGGGGCGTCGGATCGCATCATGGTTCGGCCGATCGTTCGATGGTGCCCGGACGGATCTCCGGGCGGGGGGCGAGAAGGATAGCGCCGGTCGCGCGGATCGGCTCCGCGGCCGCGGGCGACCGCCGGGGTGCCTCCTAGCGGATGAGGTACGTCCGCACGGAGACCCACGAGCCGAGGATCCCGAGCCCGATCCCGGTCCCCAGGACGAGGAGCACGAGGTCGCGGGTCAGCGAGCCCATCTGCAGCGGCAGGACGCGGAAGAAGTCCGCCATGAACGCGCTGAGCGGCTCGGCGCCGAGGGCGAGGAGCCCGAGCGTGATCACCGCCCCGAGGAAGCCGACGAACGCGCCCTCGAAGACGAACGGCCAGCGGATGAAGGCGTCCGAGGCCCCGACGAGGCGCATGATCTCGATCTCCTCCCCGCGGGCGACGACGGCGAGGCGGATGGTGTTCACGATGATGAAGAGCGCGATGATCCCGACGACGACCAGCACGATCGTGCCGGCGGTCCGCAGGATGTCCGTGACGGTCACCAGGTTCGCGACGAAGTCCTTCTGGTTCAGGACGTTGCGGATGATCGGCTGGTTCGCCGGGTCGAGGCGCTCGCTCACGACGTCAACGTCGGACGCGTCGACCATCCTGACCTCGAAGCTGGCGAACAGCGGGTTCGTGTCGAGGTAGCGCGTCAGGTCCTCGCGGCCCTGCGCCTTCAGCGACTCCCGGAACTTGTCCAGCGCCTCGTCACGGGTCACGAAGTCGACCGAGGTCACCTCGGGCATCGCCCGGATCTCCGCCTCGAGCGCCTGGATCTGCTTGTCGCTGGCGGTCGGCTGGAGGTAGGCGACCACCTGGACCTTCTCCTCGGTGAACTGGAGCGCCGAGAGCAGGCCGGTCTGGATGATCCAGAACCCGGCGAGCAGCATCAGCATCAGGACCATCGTGGCCGTGGCCGCGAAGCTCATCAGGGCGTTGCGCCAGAACCCCTGCCAGGCCCGGCGCATGCTGAAGACGACGAACGAGATCATCGCTCAGTCCTCGCGGTGGTAGGCACCGCCCACCTCGTCGCGGATGATCCGGCCCTCCTCGAGCGCCACGACCCGGCGGCGCAGCGCGGTGACCACCTCGGCGTTGTGGGTGGCCATCAGGACCGTGACGCCCAGCTCGTTGATGCGCAGCAGGAGCTGCAGGATCTCCCAGCTGATGAGCGGGTCGAGGTTGCCGGTGGGCTCGTCCGCGATGATCAGGCGGGGGTCGTGGACGAGGGCCCGCGCGATGGCGGTCCGCTGCTGCTCGCCGCCGGACAGCTGGGCGGGGATCTGGCGGGCCTGGGCGGTCAGCCCGACCAGCGCCAGCACGCGGTCCACCGCCGGGGTGATCTTGCGGCGGGGCGTGCCGGTGACCTCGAGCGCGAACGCGACGTTCTCCCAGACCGTCTTGGTCGGGAGCAGCTTGAAGTCCTGGAAGATGATCCCGATCTTGCGGCGCATCTTCGGGACCTGGCGTCGCGGGAGGCGGGCGAGGTCCTGGCCGTCGAGCACCACGGCCCCCTTGGTCGCGATCTCGTCGCGGATGAGGAGCTTGATCAGCGTCGACTTGCCGGCCCCGGACGGCCCGACGAGGAAGACGAAGTCGCCCTCCGGGATCACGAGGTCGACGTCGCGGAGCGCCTCCTTGCCGTTGTCGTACTGCTTGGTGACGTCGTGCAGCACGAGGACCGCGCGCTCCTGGGTCGCCTGCTCGTTGGGGCGGCGGAGGACGCGCTCGCGGAGCGAGCGCGTGGCGGTCGAGGCTGGGGCGAGGGTCAAGGTCGGCTCCGCGGGTGGCTCGTCCGGCGACAGGCGTCACCGACACGAGCGATCAGGACTCCGTCCGCGGGCACGGCAAGGGGAGCCACGTGTCGCCTGAGGCTATCACCCGCCCACGGTCGCGGCAAACGTGACGGCGGTCACCGCCGGCACCGGGACGATGGTCCGGTCCGGTGGGGTCTGGTGCGCTCCCTAGAGCAGGCCGGGGGAGATCGGCAGGTAGCGGCTGAAGTCGGCGAACGGGCGGTCCCAGCACAGCAGGATCGGGAACTGGTCGAGGCGGAACCCGGCCCGCAGCGCGGGCACGACCGCGCGATCGGCACTCCCCGGCAGCCACAGCGCGAACGCGCCGCGCGGCTGGACGGCCGTGGTCAGATGCCCGAGCACCGGCGCCAGCAGGTCCGCGTCGCGGACGGCGACCGGTCCGACCCGACCCGCCTCGGTCGCGTAGCCGTAGCCGAGGACGGCGCCGTCCGGCCCGCGATACAGCCAGCCGCGCCGTGATTCCATGCGGAGGTAGCGATGGTCGTGCGGGTGGGCGACGCCCAGGACCTCACGGTCGAGCCCGTCGACGGCATCGGCCAGCTCGCGGTGGCCCGCCCCGTCCGGCGGTCCGGCGGCGATCGTCTCGAACGGCACGGGCGTGACGCCCGACGGCAGCGACCCGAACGCCTCGGGCCGCTCGACCAGTCCTGACGCGTCGAGGAGCGGGATGCGCGGCACGATCCCGTACGTGGCGTAGAGGGCGTTCGAGATCGGCTGGACGGCGTCGGTGGCGGTCGCCATCGTCATCGGGGCGGCGTCGCCGGCCGTGCCGCCGGGTGGCATCACCTGCGCGAGCAGCGCCCGCCCGATGCCCGCGGCCTGGATCTCCGGGGAGACGAACAGCATCGAGAGGAACCACAGGCGCTCGCGGACGACCGACGCGACGAACGCGACCACCCGGTCCTCGTCGGGCGCCTCGCCGGCCCGGACGGCCACCACGAACCGCTCCGGGTCGGTCGAGGCGAGGTGGCGGTACAGGCGGACGAGCGGCCCGGTCTCGGACATGATCTCGGCCTGCCCGAGACGGCCGATGTAGTCGTTGATCGAGACCCGCCAGATCTCGGCGCAGGCCTCGAGCTCCTCGGTGCGGACGGGCCGGTACGTCAGGTCGCCGACCGCCCCGGCGCTCGCGAGCCCGGGCATCAGGCGGCGTCGTCGGCGCCGATGCCGCGCTCGAGCTCGGCCTGCATGAACGCGTCGAGGTCGCCGTCGAGCACCGACGACGTGTTGCTGGTCTCGTAGTTGGTGCGCAGGTCCTTGACCATCTGGTAGGGGTGCAGGACGTAGCTCCGGATCTGGTTCCCCCAGCCGGCCTCCACGTGCTCGCCCTTGAGGCGCTTGATCTCGGCCTCCTTCTCCTCGAGCGCGCGCTCGAGGAGCCGGGCCTTGAGCACCTTGATCGCCATCTCCTTGTTCTGGGTCTGGCTGCGCTCGTTCTGGCTCTGGGCGACGATGTTGGTCGGCAGGTGGGTCAGGCGCACGGCCGAATCGGTCTTGTTGACGTGCTGGCCGCCGGCGCCCTGCGAGCGGAAGGTGTCGACGCGGATCTCGTCCCAGTCGAGCTCGATCTCGACGTCGTCGTCGACCTCCGGCAGCACCTCGACCAGCGCGAACGTCGTCTGGCGGCGGTTCTGCGAGTCGAAGGGGCTGATGCGCACCAGGCGGTGCACGCCGCGCTCCGCGCGCAGCCAGCCGTAGGCGCGCCGGCCGTTGACCTCGACGGTCGCGCTCTTGATCCCGGCCTGCTCCCCTTCCTGCTGGTCGAGGATCTCGGTGGCGAAGCGGTGGCGCTCCGCCCAGCGCAGGTACATGCGCAGGAGCATCTCGGCCCAGTCGGTCGCCTCCGTGCCGCCGGCGCCGGCGCTGATCGAGAGCAGCGCGTTGCGGTCGTCGTACTCGCCGGAGAACAGGAGCGCGGTCCGCTCGCGGCGGAAGTCGCGGTCGAGCTCGGTCGCGTCGCGGTCCAGCTCGGCTTCGAGCTCGGCGTCGGGCGCCTTCGGCGAGCAGCTCGACCGCGGCCAGCAGGTCGCCGGCTCGTCGGGCGATGTCGGACCACGTCTCGATCTCCTCGCGGAGACCGCTCGATTCGCGGGTGACCTTCTGGGCGGCCCGGCTGTCGTCCCAGAAGCCGGGCTCGAGGGTCAGGGCGTCGAGCTCCTCGACGCGCGCCTGCTTCCCCTCGAGGTCAAAGATGCCCCGAGGTCGACCGGATCCGTTCAGCCAGGTCGCGGATGGCGGACGGATCCACCTAGTTGCGGGCCTGGAGATCCTGGAGCAGGAGCGGGCGCAGCTCGATGAGCCGCAGGGCCGTCTTGCTCCGCGCGACGACGGGGTTCACGCAGGGGCAGTAGCCGTTGTGAGGGCAGACGCCGCAATTGCCGTCGCAATCGAGGGCGGCCGCATAACTGCACGATCGGCAGTCGCGCTCACACGCGATGAGATCGACGAACGATGCTTCCTCGACCTGCTTCACGGGGGTCCCTCTCTCTAGCGCTGGGCAGGGGCGGCGTTCTGGGGGGTCTGGGGATCTGGGGTCTGACCTGCCGGGGGAACACGCGCGGTCCTGGGGTCGCGGCAGGTTTTGGATGAGTATACGGGGCCAAATCCCTATCGCCAAGAGGGAAATGTGTCCGGGTCACGCACGGGACGTGCTCCGACCGAGGATTCTGACGCGAAGAGGGTCGGAATCCCGGCCCGCGTCAGGCCCTCAGGCGCCGTGGCACTTCTTGTACTTGGCGCCGGAGCCGCACCAGCACGGGTCGTTGCGGCCGATCCGGGCGCCCGTCGGCGTGTAGCCCGGGCGGGCGCCGCCGCTCGCGCCGGAGCCGTTCCCGCCGGCGCGCCGGGGCGACCGGCTGGTCGCCGAGCGATTCGGTCACGCCCCGGACGGCGGCCGCCGCCGGGCCGCCGCGCAGGATGGCCGAGCCGGGCGCCGGTGCCGCCACGGCCGCGGCCGTGGCCACGGCCGCGGCCGGCGTCCCCGAGCCGTTCCCGGCCGCGAGGGCCGCTGCGCCCTGGGCAAGCGACGCGTTGACCCCGCTCGGGTCCTGCGGCGGCTGGTGCGTGACGGTCACACGGAAGATCGTGGACGCGACGCCGTGGCGGATCAGGCCGCGGAGCTCCTCGTACAGGCGGTACGCCTCGCGGCGGAACTCGTTGAGCGGGTCCTGCTGCGCGTAGCCGCGCAGGCCGATGCCGCGGCGCATGTCGTCGAGCTCGGTGAGGTGCTCCACCCACAGCGAATCGATCGTCCGCACGAGGACCAGCCGCTCCACGGTGGACCAGTCGGCCTCGCCGACCTCCGCGGAACGGGCGTCGAGCCGCGCGTCGGCGAGCTCGCGGAGGTGTTCCGCGATCGCGTCGCGGCCGCCGACGTCCCACAGCTCGTCGGGCGAGGTCCCCTCCCCGGTGATGCCCATCCCGTGCAGGGCGTTGGACAGGCCCTCGAGGTTCCACTGGTCGGGGTCGTCGCCGGCGAGGTCGGTGTCGACGATGACGTCGATCTCCTCGTCGAGGAACGCCCGGACCGTCTCGGTCAGGTCCTCGTTGTGGAGGACCTTGTCGCGCTCGGCGTAGATGGTCTCGCGCTGCTTGTTGATGACGTCGTCGAACTCGACGACGCGCTTGCGGATGTCGAAGTTGAAGCCCTCGACGCGGCTCTGCGCCGACTCGATCGTGCGCGAGACCAGCCCCGACTCGATGGCGACGTCGTCCTCGAGGCCGAGCCGCTCCATGAGCTTGGTGACACGCTCCGAGGCGAACCGCTTCATGAGGTCGTCGTCGAGCGACAGGTAGAAGCGCGACGAGCCCGGGTCGCCCTGGCGGCCGGCCCGGCCGCGCAGCTGGTTGTCGATGCGGCGCGAGTCGTGGCGCTCGGTGCCGATGATGTGGAGGCCGCCGGCCTCGACCACGCGGACGTGGTCCTCCTCGGTGACGGCCTTCGCCTCGGCGAGCGCGGCGTCGTAGGTCGCGGCGTCCACCTCGGCCGGGTTCAGGCCGCGCTTGTGGAGCAGGTCCGAGGCCAGACCGGCGGGATTGCCGCCCAGCAGGATGTCGGTGCCGCGGCCGGCCATGTTGGTCGCGATGGTGACGGCGCCGGTGCGCCCGGCCTGGGCGACGACGCCCGATTCCTTCTCGTGGAACTTGGCGTTGAGCGTCTGGTGCTCGATGCCGCGCCGCCCAAGCATCGTGGAGAGGATCTCGGACTTCTCGACGCTGACCGTGCCGACCAGGACCGGCCGACCGGCTTCCTGCATCTCGACGATCTCCTCGATGAGGGCGTTGAACTTGGCCTTCTCGTCGCGGAAGACCAGGTCCGACTCGTCCTCGCGGACCATGTCGCGGTGCGTCGGGATCGCCACGACCTCGAGCTTGTAGATCTTGTGGAACTCCTCGGCCTCGGTCATCGCCGTGCCGGTCATGCCGGACAGCTTGTCGTAGAGGCGGAAGTAGTTCTGGAACGTGATCGTCGCGAGCGTCACGCTCTCGCGCTGGACGCGCAGGCCCTCCTTGGCCTCGATCGCCTGGTGCAGGCCCTCGCTCCAGCGGCGGCCCGGCATCTGCCGGCCGGTGAACTCGTCGACGATGATGATCTCGCCGTCCTTGACGATGTAGTCGCGGTCGCGCTTGTAGAGCGCGTGGGCGCGCAGCGCCTGCTCGAAGTGGCGGGCGAGGCGCGGGTCCGCGTCGTACATGTTCTCGACGCCGAGCCAGCCCTCCATCTTCTCGACGCCCTCCTCGGTCGAGGAGACGGCCTTGTCCTTGAGGTCGATGAAGAAGTCGCCGCCCTCCTCGGCGCCCTCGGGACGCTCCTTGAGGCGCGGGACGAGCCGGGCGAACGTGAAGTAGAGGTCCGCCGACTCCTCGGCCTGGCCGCTGATGATCAGCGGGGTCCGCGCCTCGTCGATGAGGATGTTGTCGACCTCGTCGACGATGGCGAACGCGCGCTCGCGCTGCACCCGCTGGTCGAGCTCGATGACCATGTTGTCGCGCAGGTAGTCGAACCCGAACTCGTTGTTCGTGCCGTAGGTGACGTCCGCCGCGTACGCCTCGGCGCGCGACACCGGGCGCAGGTTGACCAGCCGCTCGTCATTGGTGGGGAAGCCCGGCTCGAAGACGAACGAGGCGTCGTGGGTGATCATCCCGACGCTCACGCCGAGGAAGGCGAAGACCGGGCCCATCCACTGCGGGTCGCGCCGGGCCAGGTAGTCGTTGACGGTGACGACGTGGACGCCGCGGCCCGCCATCGAGTTCAGGATCGCGGCCAGCGGGGCGACCAGGGTCTTGCCCTCGCCGGTGCGCATCTCGGCGATCCTGCCCTGGTGGAGCACCGCGCCGCCGATGAGCTGGACGTCGAAGTGGCGCATCCCGAGCGTCCGCTGCATCGCCTCGCGGATCATCGCGAAGACCTCGGGCAGGACGTCGTCGAGCGCGGCCTGGATCACGGCGTTCTCGCGCTCGCGGCGCGCCTTCGCCAGCTCGCGGCGGCGCTCGAGGTCCGGGTGGGTGCGCTCGTCCTCGGACGGCTCCTCGGGGATGGCGATCTCGCGGATCTCGTCGCGGATCTCCGCGAACCGCGCCCGGATCTCGTCGTCGGAGAGGGCCTGGATCTCGGGCTCGAACGCGTTCGCCTGGTCGACCGCCGGCTGGATGCGTCGGACCTCGCGGTCGTTCGAGTCGACGAAACGGGAGAAGAACTTCATGGGACGGCCAAGTATAGAGGGCGAGGGCCGCAGCCCCCTCCGGGCGGGCTCAGTGCCAGAAGCCGGTGCCGTACCCCGCGACGAGGATCACGAAGGTCAGGAGCCCCAGCCCGGCCCAGAACACCACCGACATCAGTCGCGACGTCGGCTCCATCTCGGGGTTCTTGAGGGCGGGCAGCCGCTCGCCCGGGAGCTGGCGTCCCCAGCGGGTCGACCGGAGCTGGTCGCGCCACTGGCGGTCGTCGACGGGGCGCGGCTCGAGGCCGCCGTCGCCGTCGGGTCGGTGCAGCTGCAGGCTCATCGGTCTCCCGGGGTCGCGCCCAGCAGGGCGCCTGGTGAGGGCTCTCCGTCGTCATCGCCCGAGCCACCCTCGGCGTCGTCGTCCCGCGCGTGTCGATGTGGCCCTCGTTGCCGTCCTCCCAGAGGAGCATCTCCTGGGTCAGGGCCACCTCGCTCGAGAAGAGCGCTCCGACCGATTCGCCGCGATGGATCCGCTTGATGGCCTCGCCGATGAGCGGCGCGACCGAGAGGGTCGTGATCTTGGGGATCCGCTTGCGCTCGGGGAGCGGGATGGAGTCGGTGAGGACGACCTCGATGAGCGACGACGCCGCGATGCGGTCGACCGCCGGGTCGCTCAGGACGCCGTGCGTGGCACAGGCGTAGATCTCGGTCACGCCCTCGCGCTCCAGCGCGCGGACGATCTCGACGAGCGTGCCCCCGGTGTCGATCTCGTCGTCGACGATGATCGCGCGCTTGCCGCGCACGTCGCCGATGACGTTCATCAGCTCGGCGCGGTCGAGGTTGCCGACGCGCCGCTTCTCGATGATCGCCAGCGGGGCGTCGAGGAGCTCCGCGAACGCGCGGGCACGCTTGGCGAAGCCGAGGTCGGTGACGACGACCGGGTCGTCGATCTTCTTGTAGCGGAAGTAGTTCGAGAGCATGTGGACCGCGGTCAGCTCGTCGACCGGGATGTTGAAGAAGCCCTGGATCTGGCCCTGGTGGAGGTCCATCGTCAGGACCCGGTCCGCACCGGCGACCGTGATCATGTCGGCGATGAGCCGGGCCGTGATCGGCACCCGCGGCTGGTCCTTCTTGTCCGAGCGGCCGTACGCGTAGAACGGGATCACCGCGGTGATCCGCCCGGCGCTGGCGCGCTTGAACGCGTCGATCATGATCAGGAGCTCCATGATCGACTGGTTGACCGGGTGGCTCGTGGGCTGCACGAGGAAGACGTCCTTCTCGCGGACGTTCTCGAGGATCTTGACGAAGATGTTCTCGTTCGCGAACTGGAACACCTCGGCGCGCCCGGGCTGGGTGCCGAGGTAGCTGCAGATCTTCCGCGCGAGCTCCGGGTTGGCGTTCCCGAAGTAGATCTCGAACTGGTCCGCGTACAAGGGCTGCTCCCGTTCGCCGAAGACCCTCACGCCGGCATCACGTGCCACTCCCCGGGGTGACGGGATCGGCTCCGCCAGCCGAGGGGTCGTCATCGTCGCCCATGCCGTCCCGCTCCGCAAGTCCGGCGCGGAACGCGGCGATCGCGACGACGCGGTCGCCCTCGGCCAGGCGCATCACGATGACGCCCCGCGCCGACGAGGAGTAGCGGTTGATGGTGTTGGTCTCGGTCCGGATCACCTGGCCGCCGGCCGAGATGAGGAGGAGCTCCTCGTCCTCGTCGGTGACCTGCTGCACTGCGGCCACGTCGCCGGTCTTGCGGCCCTCCAGCGAGATGAGGCCGACGCCCTGCCCGCCGCGGTGCTTGCGCCGGAACTCGGTCAGGGGCACGCGCTTGCCGTAGCCCCATTCGGTGAGGACCAGGATGTCTGAGTCGGGCTCGACCACGCTCATCCCGACCACCGAATCGCCCTGGCGGGCGAGCCGGATGCCGATGACCCCGGCGGCATCGCGGCCCATGCCGCGGACCTCGGTCTCGGCGAAGCGGGCGATCTTGCCCTTCGCGGTGGCGATGATGATGTCGTCGCCGCCGCTCGAGACATCGACCCAGGCGAGCTCATCGTCGTCGCGCATCGTGATCGCCCGGATCCCCGACGAGCGGACCTTCTCGAACTGCTCCAGCGGGGTCTTCTTGACGATCCCCCGGCGGGTCGCGAGGACCAGGTACGAGCCGGCGGTGAAGTCCTTGAGCATGATCGTGGCCATCGGGACCTCGCCGGATTCCACCTGGACGCCCGGGAGGTTGATGATCGGGATGCCCTTCGCCTGGCGGCTCGCATCGGGGATCGCGTGGACCTTGGCGCTGAACACGCGGCCGCGGTTCGTGAAGAACAGGGCCCAGTGGTGGGTGTTGGCGACGAGCAGGTGCTCGACCGCGTCCTCCTCGCGCGTGACGTGCCCGATGATCCCCTTGCCGCCGCGGTGCTGGCGGCGGTAGGTGTCGACCGGCTGGCGCTTGATGTAGCCCCGGCCGGAGATCGTGACCACGACGTCCTCGTCGGCGATGAGGTCCTCGTCGGTCATCTCGCGGCTGGAGTCGTCGGCGACGCGGGTCCGTCGCTCGCCGGCGTACTTGCGCTTCAGCTCGGCCAGCTCGTCCTTGATGATCCCGAGCACGCGCGCCGGGTTGGCGAGGATGTCCTCGAGCTCGGCGATCTGCTGGATGACCGCGAGGTATTCGTCCTCGATCTTCTTGCGCTCGAGGGCGGCCAGCCGCGCGAGACGGAGGTCGAGGATCGCCTGCGCCTGGATCTCCGAGAGGTCGAAGCGCTTCATGAGGTTCGATCGGGCGAGATCGACGTCGGGCGACTCGCGGATGGTCTTGATGACCGCGTCGAGGTGGTCGAGGGCGATCTTGAGGCCCTCGAGGATGTGGGCCCGGGCGCGCGCCTTGCCGAGGTCGAACTCGGTCCGGCGGCGGACGATCACGCGGCGGTGCTCGATGTGGTGGACGAGCACGCTGCGCAGCGGCAGCGTCTGCGGCTGGCCGTCGACCAGCGCGAGCATGTTCATGTTGAACGCGAGCTGCATCGGGGTGTGCTTGAACAGGTTGTTCAGCACCTTGTGCGGGTTCGCGTCGCGCTTGACCTCGATGAAGATGCGCATCCCGTCCCGGTCGGATTCGTCGCGCAGGTCGGCGATGCCCTCGATCTTCTTGTCCTTGACCAGTTCGGCCATCTTCTCGAGCAGCGACGCCTTGTTCACCTGGTAGGGCAGCTCGGTGACGATGATCGCGGTGCGGTCGCCGCGGACCTCCTCGAAGGCGACCTGCGCGCGCATCACGACGCGCCCGCGGCCGTGCGCGTACATCTGGCGGATCGCGTCGACCGTCTCCCACTCCCCGGTCAGGGCGTTGCGCTGCTTCTCGAAGCGGTAGATGGTGCCGCCGGTCGGGAAGTCCGGGCCGGTGACGAACTTGCACAGGTCGTCGGTCGTGAGGTCCGGGTCGTCGATGAGCGCGACCGTCGCGTCGCAGATCTCGCCGAGGTGGTGCGGCGGGATGTTGGTGGCCATGCCCACCGCGATGCCCGACGAGCCGTTGACCAGCAGCTGCGGCAGCTTGGCCGGCAGCACCGAGGGCTGCTGGGTCGTGCCGTCGTAGTTGTCGACGAAGTCGACCGTGTCCTTGTCGATGTCGTCGAGCATCTCGGCGGCGATCGCGGTCAGGCGCGCCTCCGTGTAGCGCATCGCGGCCGCCGAGTCGCCGTCCACCGAGCCGAAGTTGCCCTGGCCGTCCACGAGCGGGTAGCGCATCGAGAAGTCCTGGGCGAGGCGGACCATGGCGTCGTAGAGGGCCATGTCGCCGTGCGGGTGGTACTTGCCCATCACCTCGCCGACGATCGCGGCGCACTTGCGGTACGAGCTGGTGGCCGAGAGGCCCATCTCGCCCATCGCGTAGAGGATCCGGCGATGGACGGGCTTGAGCCCGTCGCGCACGTCCGGCAGCGCCCGGGACACGATCACGCTCATCGCGTAATCGAGGTAGCTCACCCGCATCTCGTCCTCGATGCGGATGGCCCGGATGTCGCCCAGGTCGTCGGTCACGGTCGGCTACTCCTCGGGGTGGATCATGTGAGTGGCGGTTCGGGGTAGGCGGCGGGATCGGGCAGCCCACCGAAACGGGCCGCGGTCAGGGCGCTTTCGGACGTGGACGGTGCCCCGGCCTGTCGGCGGATCCCGGCGAGACGGGTCCGGAGCTCGTCGGCCACGTGCGGATCGAGCTTGGCGAGCGTGTCGCGGATGACCCAGGCGCGATGGCCGTCGTCGGCGCCGGCGGCAAGCTCCGTCTCCGTGCGGAGCGCTTCGACGGTCGCGTCCATGTCCACGACCGTGAGCGAGCGCCAGGCCCAGGACAGCGCCTTCTGGACGTCGGGCTCCGAATCGCCCATCAGTTGCCGCAGCAACGGGATCGCGTGTCCGGCGACCTCGGGATCGCGCCCGCGGCGGCGGTCCACGTGGGTCATCGTCGCGATCGTCGAGCCGACCAGGCGCCGTTCCCAGCGAGACGGCGAGAAGACGAGTTGCTCGAGCTCCGCCCAGCGGTAGGGCTCCGCCGCGATGCCCTTGCCGTACGGATGGGCGAGGTCGTCCACGGTGATCCAGTCGCCGGCCTCGCGCGCCGCGCGGCGCAGGAGCTGCCACGTGCGCTCCGGGTCCGGTCCGAGCGTGCGTTCCAGCAGCCCGAACGCGAACCAGCGCGGCTCGAGGCGGTCCTCGCGGAACAGTCGGTCGGCGACGAACAGCAGTGGCGCGGGACGGACATCGCGGGTCGCGCCTCGGAATCCGCGTGCGACGGCCGCCATCAGCGGCCAGCGGACGCCGTAGACGGGGCCGATCCCCGGGGCGACCCGCTGTTGGCCCTCGAGGTACTCCGGATCGGCGAGCGACCGCAGGCCCTCGACGAGCGTCGCCGCGAAGGCGTCGGGGTCGTTGACGTCGTCCGCCAGGCGGGCGCCGAGGGCCTCGGCGGCGGGCTTGTGCTCGGCGACGAAGGCGACGGCCCGGGCGGTCACCTCGCTCGTGGCGGCCGGGGTACCCTCGCGCTCGGGGGTCGTCACCGCCGTGCTCACGCGTCGGTCCACGCGGTCGAGCGTAGCGTCGACGAGGCGGTAGCCGTAGCGCGCCTGCAGCTCGCGCTTGCGGTCGTCGGTGGCGGCCACGAACGTGCCCTCCGCGGTCGCCAGGGTCTCGCCCGACTCGGCGTCCGTGATGGCCCCGGCGGCGTCGACGACCCGTCGCCGCGAGCGGGTCACCCAGCCGTCGCCGCGGATCCGACGGCCGATCTCGACCGGTCGCTTGAACTCGACGTGCATCCGCGCCGTGACGCCCCAGTGGTCCTCGGCGACGAGCGCCCAGGCCATCACCTCGTCGAGGATCGCGCAGATGATCCCGCCGTGGGCGATCCCGTCCCAGCCCTGGAAGCGGCGGTCGAGCGTCAGCTCGGTCCACGACCGACCGCGTTCCATGTGGAGCTCGAGCTGGAGCCCGCCGGTGTTGAGCGTCCCGCACGCGAAGCAGTCGTGCGGCGCGATCTCGAATGCCGGCGTGTCGTCGTGCGGGGCGACCCGGACCTCAGACGTCAAGATTCTGGACCTTGCGCGCTTCGCTCTTGATGAAGTCCTTGCGCGGGCCGACCTTCTCGCCCATGAGCGTCGTGAAGATCTCGTCCGCGGCGGCGGCGTTCTCCGCGTCCACGCGCAGGAGCGTCCGCGTCTCGGGGTTCATCGTGGTCTCCCAGAGCTGGTCGGCGTTCATCTCGCCGAGGCCCTTGAACCGCTGGACGGACAGGTTCTTGACGTTGAACTCCTTGATGACCCGGTCGCGCTCCTTCTCGGTCTGCGCGTAGCGGGTCACCTTGCCCGTGCTGACCCGGTACAGCGGCGGCTGGGCCACGTACAGGAAGCCCGAGTCGAGGATCTGCGGCATGTGCCGGTAGAAGAACGTCAGCAGCAGGGTCCGGATGTGGGCGCCGTCCACGTCGGCGTCGGTCATGATGATGATCCGGTGGTAGCGGAGCTTCGCGAGGTCGAAGTTCTCGCCGATCCCGGCCCCGAGCGCGATGATCAGGGGACGGACGTTCTCGCTCGAGAGGATCTTGTCGAGACGGGCCTTCTCGACGTTCAGGAGCTTGCCCCGGAGCGGCAGGATCGCCTGGAACCGGCGATCGCGACCCTGCTTGGCCGAGCCGCCGGCCGAATCGCCCTCGACCAGGTAGATCTCGCTGCGGGCCGGGTCGCGCTCCTGGCAGTCGGCCAGCTTGCCCGGCAGCGACATCCCGTCGAGCGCGCCCTTGCGGATGACGAGGTCGCGAGCCTTGCGTGCCGCCTCGCGCGCGCGCGCCGCGGTCAGGCACTTCTCGATGATCCGCCGGCCGTCGCCCGGGTTCTCGTCGAGGTACTGGCCGAGGCTGTCGGCGACCGCGGTCTGGACCGCGCCCTTGACCTCGGCGTTGCCGAGCTTGGCCTTCGTCTGGCCCTCGAACTGGGGATCGGTCAGCTTCACGCTGATGACCGCGGTCAGACCCTCGCGGACGTCGTCGCCCGACAGGTTCCCGTCGGCGTCCTTGAGCACGCCGGAGCGATGCGCCCAGTCGTTCAGCGAGCTGGTCAGCGCCGCCCGGAACCCGGTGACGTGGGTCCCGCCGTCCGGGGTGTTGATGTTGTTCGCGAACGCGAGGACGTTCTCCGTGTAGGTGTCGTTGTACTGGAGGGCGACCTCGACGGATGTCGAGCCCTGGCGGCGATCGACGTAGATCGGCCGGCTTGTCAGGGCCTCCTTGTTCCGATTGAGGTGCCGGACGAACGACTGCAGGCCGCCCTCGAAGTAGAAGGACCGCTCGCGGTCGTTCCGCTCGTCGATGAAGGTGATCCAGACGCCCTTGTTCAGGTACGCCGACTCGCGCAGTCGCTGGCTGATCGTCTCGAACGAGTAGTCGATGGTCTCGAACATCGTCGGATCGGCGCGGAAGCTGGTCGTGGTGCCGACCCGGGTGCCCTGCGGACCGATCTTCTTGACCGGTCCCTTCGGCTTGCCGCGCTCGTACTCCTGCGCCCAGACGAACTTGTCGCGTGCCGTCTCGACGCGCATCCACTCGGAGAGCGCGTTGACGACGCTCACGCCGACGCCGTGCAGGCCGCCGGACACCTTGTACCCGCCGCCGCCGAACTTGCCGCCGGCATGGAGCACCGTGTGGACGACCTCGAGGGCGTCCTTCCCGGTCGAATGCTTGCCGACGGGCACGCCGCGACCGTCGTCCTGCACGACGACCATGCCGTCCTGCTTGATCGTGACGAGGATCTTGTGCGCGAAGCCGGCCATGGCCTCGTCGATCGAGTTGTCGACGACCTCCCACACGAGGTGGTGGAGACCGCGCTCGTCGGTCGAGCCGATGTACATGCCGGGGCGTCGCCGGACCGCCTCCAGGCCCTCGAGGACCTGGATGCTCTCGGCCGTGTAGTCGGAGCCGCCTGCCTTGCCCTTCCGGGCACGCGGGGGTGGCGTCCGCACGGGCGGCTGGCTGGCGGCTTCCTCGGTCACGCGGTCCCTCCGGTCAGGCGCTCGTAGAGACGCCCCAGTTCTTCGTCGCTGTAGAACTCGATGACGATGCGGCCGCCCTTGCGCGACCGCGCGAGGCTGACCTTGGTGCCGAGCGCGCGGCGGAGGTCCTCTTCGACGCGGTCGAGGTCGGGATCGGCGAGGCGCTGCGGCTTCGGGGCAGCCTCCGGCTTCGGTTCGCGGAGCCGGCGCACCAGCTCCTCGGTCTGGCGGACCGAGAGCGCCTGTTCGACGACGCGTCCCGAGGACGCGGCCCTGCGCATCGGGGGCCAGGCCACCGAGCGCTCGCGCGTGGCCTTCGGTGATCTCGCCGCTCGCGATGGCGGTCTGCACCGCCGGATCGAGGTCGAGGAGACGCAGGGTGTTCGCCACGGTCGTCCGCGCTCGCCCGACCCGGGTCGCGACGGCCTCGTGGCTGTAGCCGAACTCGTCGATGAGCTGTCGGTACGCCAGCGCGGCCTCGATCGGGTCGAGATCCTCTCGCTGGAGGTTCTCGACGAGCGCGAGCTCGAGCTGCTCGTTGTCGGCGAGCTGTCGGACGACCGCGGGGATCCGGTCCAGGCCGGCCGCGATGGCCGCCCGGAGTCGGCGCTCACCGGCGACCAGCTGATAGCCGTCGAGCACCTCCGTCACGAGGATCGGCTGCACGACGCCGTGCTCGGCGATGCTCGCCGTGAGCGTGGCGAGCGCCGCCTCGTCCATGTGGTGACGCGGCTGATACGGGTTCGGCCGGATCCGGTCGGTCGGGATCTCGGTCGGCGCCGGCTGGCCCGCGTGGCGCTGCGGGATGAGCGACGCGAGCCCGCGGCCGAGGCTCTGCGGACGCTCCGGGCGGACGGTCATGCGGCCACCACCGGCTCACGCGTCGATGCGGGCTCGGATCCGGCGATCGCGTCGGCCGGCGGCGCCATGACGGGCACCGCGCGACGGTCCCCGCGGGCCGCGCTGCGGGCGCGGAACTCGTCGGCGGCGTGGCGATACGCGACCGCACCCGGCGAGTCGGGCCGGTAGGTGGCGATCGGCTGGCCGTGGCTCGGGGCCTCGGACAGGCGCACGCTGCGCGGGATCACGGTCTCGTAGACCAGCGGCCCGAGATGGCGACGAACCTCGGCGGCGACTTCGGCGGACAGGTTGGTCCGACCGTCGTACATCGTCAGCAGGACGCCGTCGATCGCGAGCGTGGGGTTCAGGTGGTCTCGAACGAGGTCGATCGTGGCAAGCAGCTGGGTCAATCCTTCCAGGGCGTAGTACTCGCATTGCAGCGGGATGAGCACGGAATCGGCGGCGGTGAGGGCGTTCACGGTCAGGAGACCGAGCGAGGGCGGGCAGTCGATGAAGATGTGGTCGTAGCGGGCGGCGATATCGGCGATCAGGCGGGCGAGGCGCCGTTCACGGGCTTCGATCGGCGCCAGTTCCACCTCGGCTCCGGCGAGCGCGATCGAGGACGGGACCAGTTCGACGCCGAGGGGCCCCTCGACCACCAGACGCTCCAGCGCCAGGTCGTCGATGACCGCGTCGTAGACCGAACGGTCGAGGAGCGAGCGGTCGAGGCCGAATCCGCTGGTGGCGTTGCCCTGCGGATCGAGGTCGATGACGAGGACCCGGTCGCCGGCGATGGCCAGATAGCTCGCGATGTTGACCACCGACGTGGTCTTGCCGACACCGCCCTTCTGGTTCGCGCAGGCGATCGTCTGGCCCACTCAGTGACCTGCCTGGAACGCTCTCACGGTCATTGATTCTACCATCGGACGGCCTCGGACCTCGGTTCACCACGTTCGACGCCAGCGTCCCACGCCGTCCTGCATCCGCGCTTATCCGGTGACTCGGCCGGACGCGGTCGGTCGTCGGCGGCGGACCGCCTCCGTTCGGCTGTTTCCCGTGAAACAGGTCGCCGCGGACGCCTGCGGACGCGTGTCGACCCGAGTTCGGTCGCGTGATCGTGAGCGTCCTGCCGCATCGCCGAGCGGCAGGGCCAACGCACGAAGCAATGACGCCATCGAGCCCGTCGCCGAACGGGTCGGCGCTACCTCACATGGCGCCGTTTCACGTGAAACATCGGCGCCGAGAAGCCACGCCCCGCGCGTCCAGGAGCGTTTCGGATGGGCCGTTGCCCGTTTCGAGCGGTCCGTGGGATACTGCGCGCGACGTCGCCGCCGTTTCGATCGCGTCGAGTGCCGCGTCAGCGGGCGCGACCTTCGGACGTCTGCCGAGGATCGAACGCTCAATGACCCTACTGCTCGCTGCGGTCGGTGCGACAGTGGCGGCCCTGTTCGAATTGACCGTAGGACCGTATATCGTCGTCGGCGGCGCCCAGCCACACCTCGTGCTGGTCGGAACGGTCGTCGTCACCATCGTCGTCGGTCTCGAGCCGGGATTGGTGTGGGCCTTCGTCGGTGGGTTGGCACTTGATGTGCTGGCAGATCGACCGCTCGGGTCGACGGCGTTCGCATTGCTCCTCTGTGCGGGCGGCGCGGCCATCATCGGTCGACTCCTCGCACGGATCAGACCACTCGCACCGATCATCGCCACCTTCGTCCTGAGCATCGCGTATTCGATGATGTTGTTCACGCTCATCTCCGCCCTTCGCGCGCCGCTTCCGGTCACCGACCCGCTCGGGATCGTCCTTCCGGGCGCCGTCTACAACACGATCCTGGCCGCGATCATCGGACCGCTGGCGGTCTCGATCCACGATCGCCGGGCGCAGCGCGAACGGGTCGACTGGTGAGCGCCTACATCGGGGAACGCGCCGCGCCGGCCAAGCAGCTCTCGCGGTTCCTCGTCTTCGGCCTGATCGTGATCATCGCGATGGGCACGCTGACCGCTCGGCTCTTCTACCTGCAGATCATCAACGGGAGCCAGGCCTCGGCCCTCGCCGCCAAGAACCGGACGGTGCTCGAGTCGATCCCGTCGCCACGCGGCCTGATCTACGACCGCAACGGTCGGGCGCTCGTCACGAACATCCCGACGTTCGCCGTGAAGCTCCGGCCGACCGATCTTCCGGTGGAACGTCGGCCTGAGGTCGTCCAGCGGCTGGCCGCCATGCTCAAGATCGATCCCACCGAGATCAACACGGCGATCGACAGCAATCCCGGATCGGCCTTCGACCTCGTCCGGATCGCCGAGGACATCGACCCCGACACGGCTCGATTGATCCAGGAGTCCTCGGACCAGCTGCCGGGGGTCGACGTCGTCGTCGAGGCGCGTCGCCAGTACACCGATGGACCGCTCCTGTCCCAGATCATCGGGTACACCGGCCCGGTCTCGGCCGACGCAGCTCTCCACGCTCAAGGAACGCGGCTATCTGCCCGACGACCTGGTCGGCAAGGCCGGCGTGGAATCGTCGTACGAGACCGAGTTGCGCGGCGTCTACGGCACCGAGACCGTCGAGCGCAACGCCCGCGGTCAGAAGACGCAGGTCCTGCGGACGGATACCCAGGTGCAGCCGGGCGATTCGCTGACGCTCACGATCGACACCAAGGTGCAGCAGGAGGCCCAGAAGGCGCTCAAGTGGGCCATGAAGGCGATCGGCCTCAAGCGTGGGGTCGTGATCGCGATGAACCCGCAGACCGGCGAGGTCCTCGCGATGGTCAGCCTGCCCACGTACGACAACAACCTGTTCGCTCGCGGGATCAGCATCAAGGCCTTCCAGAAGCTGGCCAAGGACCCGAACCTGCCGCTGCTCAATCACGCCACGATGGCGCACTACCCGCCGGGATCCACGTACAAGCTCGTGACCGGGTCAGGGGCCCTCGCGGACGGCAAGGTGCGTGCGACCACCCTCGTGCCGACGAAGGGCTACCTCACGCTCGGAGCGACGAAGTTCTACGACTGGAACCATCGCGGCTTCGGCCCGTGCGACATCTACTGCGGGTTCGGCCACTCGAGCGACACGTACTTCTTCCAGCTGGCCGGCAAGCTCGGGAGCGACCGGCTTGGCTACTGGGCGAAGGACTTCGGCTTCGGCGCGCCGACCGGCATCGACCTCCCGGGCGAGGTCTCCGGCATCGTGCCGACGAACGAATGGAAGCAGGCCACGCTCGGCGCCCCGATGTTCGCCGGCGAGACCTACCAGGCCGGGATCGGGCAGGGCTACGACGTCGTCACCCCGATCCAGCTGATCAACGCCTACGCCGCGCTGGCGAACGGCGGAAAGCTCTACCAGCCGCAGGTCGTCCGCACGGTCACCGGCCCGGACGGGACCGTGGTCCGGCCGTTCAAGCCGACGCTGATCCACAAGCTCAAGGTGCCGCCGAGCGTGCTCAAGACCATGCGCCTCGCCGCTCGCAACGTCGTCCTGGTCCGCCACACGTACAACCTCGTCGACCTGCCGATCAAGATCGCGGGCAAGTCGGGGACGGCCGAGTTCGGGACGCGGGACAGCAAGGGCCGGCTGCCGTTCCACTCGTGGTTCGTCGGCTTCACCCCGAAGGACCCGTACAACGGCTCCTTCGAGAAGGGCGATTCGAAGCTCATCGTCCTGGCGTTCGCCTACGACTCGCGAACGAAGGGCAACGCCGCGACCGAGATCGTGAAGTACTTCTTCCAGCTCCACTACGGCATCAAGCACGACTACCGGAACTTCGACCTCCTCAAGCGCGGCAACTTCTACCAGAGCAACTGAGAGGCGAATGGGCGTCATCCGAGCCGAGCCAGCACGCGTCACCGACTGGGCTGCCAAGTCCGTCGGGGCGGTCTGGCGCGCGTTCGACCTCCAGCTGACCACGTACGCGGGCCTGCTGGCCGCGATCGGGCTCGTGATGGCCTACACGAACAGCGTCGAGAACGGCGACCTTCCGCTCGACGCGCAGACGACGTTCGCGCGCGGCCTGATGTGGGCGGGGCTGGCGGTGGTCATGTTCATCGTCGCGACGGCGTTCGACTATCGCTGGCTGAAGACGCTGGCCTGGCCCATCTACGGGCTCCAGCTCGGTCTGCTGCTGCTGACGCTCGCGATCGGCGATGGCGTCGGCGGCGCCTCGCGCTGGATCGCGCTCGGTCCGTTCACGTTCCAGTTCAGCGAGCTCGCCAAGATCTTCATGATCATCGTGCTCGCGCAGTACCTGTCGTCGAGGAACGGCAAGCTCGATTCGCTGCGGACCATCCTCGGGCGCGTGCGTGCTGGTCGTCCCGCCGCTCGTCCTGGTCATGCTCCAGCCCGACCTCGGGACCTCGCTGGTGTTCGCGGCCATCCTCGGCGGGATGCTCTGGATGTCCGGGGCGAGCCTCAAGTGGCTCGCCGTCCTCACCGCCTCGATCGTCGCGCTCGTCCCGATCGCGTGGACCTACATCCTGCTCGACTACCAGAAGCAGCGACTGCTGTCGTTCCTCGACGCCGACCCGGACATCAAGGGTGCCGGCTACCAGCTCTACCAGGCGCAGATCGCGGTCGGCTCCGGCGGGTGGATCGGCAAGGGCCTGACGAACGGCACGCAGGCGCAGGGCGAGTTCCTCCCGGTCAGCACGACGGACTTCGTGCTCGCGATCCTGGCCGAGGAGCTCGGGTTCATCGGCGTGATGGTCGCGTTCACGCTGTTCTTCCTGCTGATCTGGCGCGTGCTCGCGGCCGGCTGGAAGTCGCGCGACCCGTTCGGGACGATGTTCGCGGCCGGGATGGCCTCGATGATCGTCTTCCAGATCTTCGTGAACGCCGGGATGGTCATGGGGATCATGCCGATCACCGGGATCCCGCTCCCCTTCGTGACCCACGGCGGCGCCTCGCTCGTCAGCATGGCGATCGGGCTCGGGATCATCCAGAGCATCAACATCCGGCAGACGCGCGCCGAGTGGTGACTCGCTTCGCCCGGTACGCGTCTGCGTGCCGGACGATACGCCCGGTAACGTGGCTGCGTCGGCTCAGCCGGCCGGGTGCCCCGACCCAGGTCCCTACCGGCGGCGGTAGAGCCCTCGCCGCTGGGTCGCCTCGGTCGTCGCCGACTCCCGCCGGCCTGCCTTCCGGAGCAGCGACATCCAGCTCGTCGCGGAACGGGCGCCCGATCGGCGTCCGGTCGAGCCACTCGATGTAGTCGATGTCCGTGCGGGCGATCTCGCCCAGCGACCATCCGGCGTACCGGCCGAAGTTGAGGACGCTCCCCGAGGGACGCCCCGGCGGCGGCCCGGCGGCGCCGAGCCCGTCCGGCTCGCGCATCGAGTCGTCGTACGTGCCGCCGACCGACGACCGCCCGGACGTCCAGTCGCTCGAGACCTGCTCGGGCGGCGGCTCGGGCGCCCGTGGCTTCGGCGCCGGTGGCGGGGTCTGGGTCGGGGCGGGCGGCTCGTAGCCGGGGTTCTCCCGGCCGAGCCGTCGGTCGCGGTCGTAGCGGGCGCGCTTCGCCGGCTCGCCAAGCGAGCTCCCAGGCGCGGTTCACGACGGCCATCTTCGCGGCCGCGTCCGCTTCGGCGGCCAGATCGGGGTGATAGCGCCGCGCGAGACGTCGATAGGCCGCCTTGACGGCGTCGTCGGACGCCTCCGGGTCGACCTCGAGCACCCGGTACGGATCGAAGACCTCAGCCATCGGTCGGTGTCGCCCCCACCTTGGCGACGAGGGCCGCGACCTCGGCCGCGTCGTCGGGGCTCATCCGCCGGAAGAGATAGCGAACGACATCGCGGCCCGCCGCGGCGATCGGGCAGCGCCAGGATCGCGCCGATCAGCCCCGCGAGCGCCCCGCCGATGATGATCGCGAACATGACGGCGGCCGGGTGCAGGTCGGTGGCGTCGCCCTGGATCTTCGGCACGAGGAAGTTGTTCTCGATCTGCTGGACCAGCGTGTAGAGCACGAGCGCGGCGATGACCGCCTCGATCCCGGCCGTGGCGGCGAGGAGGACCGCCGGGATCGCCGAGATGATCGGGCCGATGATCGGCAGCAGCTCGAGGATGCCCGGCGATCACCGAGAGCAGGACCGCGTACTGGCCGAAGATCGGGTCGACCGTCCGGCTGAGGATGATCAGGCCGATGAACGTGAAGATCCCGACCGCGAAGCCGAGGACCAGCTGGCCGCGGACCCACTGGCCGAAGACGCGCTCGACGGTCCGCAGCAGCACCCACGTGTCGAACCGCCACGCCGGCGGCAGCGCCCGGTCGAACGCCTGGACCAGCGCGACGCGGTCCTTGAGCAGGTAGAACACCCAGACCGGGAGGATCACGTAGCCGAAGACCGCGCCGATGAGGCTCCCGGCGCCCGTGACGAGCGGCAGCAGGATCGCCAGGTTCAGGCCCGCGCCCGGCTGGCCGTTCTGGAGGCCCGGCGATCAGCGAATCGATGTACTCGCGGATCGACGGCGGGATCTGCAGGTGCGAGTAGTAGTCCGACAGGTCCTGGATCCGCTGGTTGAGCTGGTTCGGCGAGGTTCGGGAAGTCGGCCGCGAACCGCAGGATCTCGTTGATCAGCGGCGTCAGCGTGATCGCCATGAAGACGACGAAGGCGACGATCGCGGCGACGTAGACGATCAGGATCGCGAACGGGCGGCGGACCCCGGCGCGCGAGAGGCGGTGGACCGGCCCGTCGAGGAGGTAGACGAGCAGCAGTCCGACGATGAACGGGCGGACGCTGTCGCGGGCCATCCAGAGGAGCAGGCCGAGGACGGCGGCGGCCACGAGCAGCACGCGACCCGTGGCGAGAGCGGGACGAAGCGGGGGGCGTCGCCGTCGACGGCGGGCCGAAGGAAGGGTGGCGGTGGGAGGGCGACCGTCGCGTCGCCGGTCGCGGCCCCCGTCAGCGCCCCCGTCGGGGTCGATGCGGGACGGGCGGGGTCGTCCATCGTGCGGCAGACTACCAGACGTGGACCCCCGTCCCGAGCCCGCACCCGCGGCGATCCTCGAGCCGCGTCAGCGATGGCGGCTCACGCTCGCGCGCGGTCCGGATGCCCCGCGGCTCGCGGGTCGCGAGCTGAACGAGGCGTGGGAGGCGGCGCTGGAGGCCGCGGGACTGCCGCTGGCACGCGGGGGCGGCGGATCGAAGCCGAAGTCGCCGGTCGCGTTCGCGGCGCCGCTGCCGGTCGGGATGGCGGCCGAGGCCGAGCTGATGGACGTGATCCTGTGCGATCGCTGGCCGGTCTGGCGGGCCCGGGAGGCCATGATCGGCGCGATGCTGCCGGGCTGGTCGATGACGGACCTCGAGGACGTGTGGCTCGGCGCGCCCGCGCTGGCGGCCGCGGTGTGCGCGGCGGACTACCGGATCGCGCTGGCGGGGACGGTCGACGCCGGGGCGCTCGCGGAGGCCGTCGAACGGCGTGCTGGGCGCGCGCAGCCTGTTCCGGACACGCGACAAGGGCGGGTCGAGCATCCGCTACGACCTGCGGCCGCTCCTCGAGTCGATCGAGGTCGCCGGCGGCTCGCCGGTCGTGCTCCGTGTCCGCACCCGGTTCGATCCCCAGCTGGGCAACGGGCGACCCGAGGAGGTCGTGGCGGCGCTCGCCGAGCACGCTCGGCCACGACCTCGTCATCGCCGAGATCGTCCGCGAGCGGCTGATCCTGACCTGGGGACTGATCGATGGGCCTTCGACCGCCTCGACCGCCTCGCCATGACGGCACCGCGCGACCCGGCATTGCCTGTTCGCTCGCAGCGAACGAAAGCACGGTGCAGCCCTGGCCGGCGGCGATCCTGATGGCTCAGAGCCGATTCGTTCGGCCACGGCGAACATCTTCGGCTCGAACCGGACGTGCAGCACCCGAACAGGCCCGGATGCAGCGTTTCGTCGTGTCTTTGTTCGCCACCAGTGAACAGGGCGGGCCCTGTGTCTCGCATCGGATCGGGTCGAGCGACCTTGCACCGGGTCAGGAGGCTGCGCCCATGCCGTACTTGATCGTCCTGATGCCGATGCTGGCATTCGTCGGCCTGGTCGGCGCCATCGTGTCACTGATCCGGGGGCGTTCTCGTTCGGCGCTGGGCTTCGGGATCGTCGGGGTCAGCGCCATCCTCTTCGCGGTCACGCTGTCATACACCTCGGCGTGACGGCTCCTGCGTCCTCGAACTGAAGCACGACCCTGCGCCTCGGCCGATTGACCATTCGTGCGTGGAGCCGTACACTTCGCGGTCTGCGCCTCGGCCCTGCCGGGCGTCATCCCATGTCCGACGACCCGATCGCCACGCGCGTCGCCCGCCGTCGCATCACACAGATCCCTGAGGACCCATGTACGCAGTCATCGAGACCGGCGGGAAGCAGTATCGCGTCGAGGTCGGCACCGAGCTCGAGGTCGAGCTCCTCGACGTCGAGCCCGGCAAGACGATCACCCTCGATCGCGTCCTGCTCGTCGCCGACGGCGACACCTCCGCGATCGGCCGCCCGGTGGTCGAGAACGCATCGGTCAGCGCCGAGGTCGTCACCCAGACCCGCGGACCGAAGCTCATCTCCTTCAAGTACCGCCCCAAGGCGCGCAGCCGCGTCAAGAAGGGCCACCGCCAGGAGCTGACGGTCCTGCGCATCAGCGACATCGTGCTCGCCGGCAAGAGCGCCGCCGAGGCCGACGGCAAGGCCAAGGCCGCCGCGAAGACCGAGCGCCAGAAGCTCGCCGACGCGGCCGACGTCCAGGCGGCCAAGGACGCCGAGCTCGCCGCGAAGCTCGCGGTCGGCACCGAGGCCGCCGAGCCCAAGGCCAAGGCGACCGCGAAGGCCGAGAAGCCGGCGAAGGCCGAGCCGACGCCAAGCCGGCCGCGAAGCCCGCGGCGAAGGCCGCGGCGCCCGCGCAAGGCGACGGCCGCGAAGACCGACCGCGAAGCCCGCCGCCGACGCCAAGGCGAAGGCGGCCCCGAAGACCACGGCCAAGGCGGCCGCTGCCGAGACGACCGAGGCTCCGGCCAAGGCGCGCGAAGAAGCCCACCGCCACCAAGAAGGACGAGTAGACGAGATGGCACACAAGAAGGCCGGCGGCAGCGTCAAGAACGGCCGCGACAGCGTCGGCCAGCGGCTCGGCGTCAAGGCCGGCGACGGCCAGCTCGTCACCGCCGGCTCGATCATCGTCCGCCAGCGCGGCATGACCTTCCTCGCCGGCCCGGGCACGGGTCTCGGCCGGGACTACACGGTCTTCGCCACGGTCACGGGCAAGGTCAAGTTCGAGCACGCCACCAAGGACAAGAAGCGCATCCGGGTCGACGCGGTGGAAACCGCGGCGGCGAGCGCCTAGCCAGACCGGATCGAGCCGGCGACCACCGGCGGGGCCACTGCCCTGCACGGACGGCGTTCGGAGGAGTACAGCACCGTGAAGCCCGATATCCATCCCAAGTATTACGAAGCCAAGGTCCACTGCGGCTCGTGCGGCACCGAGTGGACCGTCGGGTCCACGCGACCGGAGCTCCGCGTCGACGTGTGCGCCAACTGCCATCCGTTCTTCACGGGCAAGCAGACGATCATCGACACCGCCGGCCAGGTCGAGCGCTTCCAGAAGCGCCTCGAGCGCCAGGCTCGAAGCTAGATCCCCATCGCGTCCATCATCCGGACTCGAACGAACGGCGGACCTCCGGGTCCGCCGTTCCAATTCCCGGGCGGCCGGTAGACTTCGGCCATGCCCAGATACACCTACGGCGGCCAGGCGCTCATGGAAGGCGTCCTGATGCGCGGTCGCGACGCGATCGCGGTGGCGTTCCGACACCCCGACGGCCAGATCGTCTGGGCGACCGAGCGCCTCGATGCCGGGTTCCACGCCAAGCCATGGTCGAAGTGGCCGTTCGTCCGCGGGCTCGTCGTCCTGTACGAGACGCTGGTCGTCGGCACCCGCTGGCTCATCCGGAGCGCGAACCTGCAGGCGAGCGGCGAAGGCCTCGAGCTCGGCCGGTGGTCCGTCGCGCTGATGCTCGCGATCACGGCGGTCTTCGGGATCGGCTTCTTCTTCCTGCTGCCGCTGTTCATCGCGAGCGTCACGACGTCGAGCGTCGACAACGGCCTGGTCCAGCACCTCTTCGAGGGGCTGATCCGGGTGGCGCTGCTGCTCGGGTATCTCGTGCTCATCAGCCGCTCGCCCGACATCCACCGCGTGTTCCAGTACCACGGCGCCGAGCACATGACGATCCACGCGCTCGAGGCCGGCGACCCGCTGACGGTCGGCGAGGTCCGCAAGTACCCGACGGCCCACCAGCGCTGCGGCACCGAGTTCCTGGTCATCGTGGTCCTGCTCTCGATCCTGGCGTTCTCGCTGGTCGGCCGGCAGAGCGTGCCGGTGATGATCCTCAGCCGGATCCTGCTGGTCCCCGTGATCGCCGCGGTGGGCTACGAGCTCCTCAAGCTCGGGGCGCGCCACCGCAAGAACCCGGTCGTGAAGGTGCTGCTCTACCCGGGCCTGCTGGTCCAGATGATCACGACCAAGCCGCCGAGCGACGACATGATCGAGGTCGCGATCGTGTCGATGGAGCAGGCGCTCGAGGCCGACGGCGAGACCGTCCCGGACGGCTCGACCCCGTTCGAGCGGGAGCCGATGCAGCTCGGCCCGAAGCCCGAGCCCGCCGCGCGCGACCCCAGGCGACCCGCCGTCGGGGTCATGAGCGAGCTCGACGCGAAGCTGGCCGAGGTCGCGCGTCGATACGACGAGGTCCAGAACGACCTCGGTCGACCGGAGGTCACCTCGGATCCCTCCGAGATCCGGCGGCTCGGCCAGGAGCTGGCCCGGCTGGAGCCGACGGTCGAGGCCTTCCGGCGCCTCGAGGCCGTCCGGGCCGAGCTGGCCGGTGCGCGCGAGCTGCGCGACGTCGACCGACGGCGACGACGAGATGCACCAGATGGCGGGCGCCGAGATCGACCGGCTCGAGGCCGACGAGACGCGGCTGCTCGAGGAGCTCAAGGTCCTCCTGCTGCCGCGCGACCCCAACGACGACCGCGACGTCATCCTCGAGATCCGGGCCGGCGCCGGCGGCGAGGAGGCCGCGCTGTTCGCCAACGAGGTCCTGCGGATGTACCTCCGCTATGCCGACACGCACAAGTTCCCGGCCGAGGTCCTCTCGCTCAACGAGACGGGGATCGGCGGGATCAAGGAGGCGATCGTCGAGATCTCCGGCGACGGCGCCTACAGCCGGCTCAAGTTCGAGGGCGGCGTGCACCGCGTGCAGCGGGTCCCCTCGACCGAGTCGTCCGGCCGGATCCACACGTCGACGGCGACCGTGATCGTCATGCCCGAGGCCGACGAGGTCGAGGTGCACATCGACGAGGAGCGCGACCTGCGCATCGACGTCAAGCGCTCGTCCGGACCCGGCGGGCAGTCCGTGAACACCACCGACTCCGCCGTCCGCATCACCCACCTGCCGACGGGCCTCGTGGTCGAGATCCAGGACGAGAAGAGCCAGCACAAGAACAAGGCCAAGGCCATGTCGGTCCTGCGCTCGCGGCTGCTCGACCTCAAGCAGCAGGAGCAGCGGGCGAAGGATTCGGCCACGCGCCGCACGATGGTCGGCTCCGGCGACCGCTCGGAGAAGATCCGGACCTACAACTTCCCGGACAACCGGGTCACGGACCACCGGATCGGGCTGACCGTCCACGACGTGCCGGGCGTCCTCCAGGGCCAGATCGACCCGCTCATCGACGCGCTGGTCATGGCCGACCAGGCCGACCGCCTCAATGACGTGACCGGGGCCGATGACGCCGCCTGAGAGCGCGGCCGTGCGGTTCATGGAGCCGCGCGTCCGGCCGATCGCGCGGGCGACGGACCTCGGGTCGGTCCAGGTGCTCAAGCACGGCAACCTCTACCTGCTGACCGACCAGTTCGGCGACATCCACCCGGATTCGCGCGGGCTCGGGCTGTACCGGACCGACACGCGGCTGCTGTCGTGCTCGGTGCTCCACGTCGGCGGCGAGCGGCCGGTCCTGCTCCAGGGGTCGATGGGCGGCAATTACCGCGGCGCCATCCAGCTGACGAACCCGTCCGCGGACCGGAACCCCGACATGAAGGTCCATCCCCTCGACGACCTCGTCGGACGGACGATCGGGATCTCCCGCGACCGGCTGATCGGCGGCGGCGCCCTCGAGGAGCTCGTCCGCATCGTGAACCACGCGGATCGCGCGGTCACGATCACGGTGGAGCTCGACATGGGCGCCGACGACGCGGACATCTTCGAGGTCCGCGGCTATCCGCGGCCGGCGCGCGGGACGCTCCTGCCGGTGGCGGTCACGCCGGAGCGGATCACGTTCCGCTACGACGGGCTGGACGGGGTCCGGCGCAGCACCTATCGTCGCGTTCTCGCAGCCGGCGTCCGAGATCGGCGAGGTGGCCGCGATGCCGGCCGACCCGCTCGACACCGGGGCCACGGTCCGGCTGCGCTGGAGCCTCGCCCTCGAACCGCGGGCCGCCGGCGAGCTGCGCTGGACGGTCTGGGCGGACACCGCCCCCACGCCCCCGGACGCCGCCGCCGAACCCGATGCCGCGACGCTCTTCCCGGAGCCGCCGCTCGTCTCGGGCGACGAGGGCGCCGCGGCCTACCGGGCCTGGGACCACGGCACCACGACCGTCGACAGCGACCACGAGATCTTCGACCGCGTGATGGAGCGCTCCGTCCACGACCTGCGGCTGCTCGTCAACGACGGCCCTGGCCCGGACCAGCGCTACATCGCGGCCGGCGTGCCGTGGTTCGCGACGCTGTTCGGCCGCGACTCGATCATCGCCTCGCTCCAGTCGCTCGCGTTCCGGCCGCAGGTCGCGGTCGAGACGCTGTCCGTGCTGGCGGCCTACCAGGCCACCGCGGTCGACGACCGCCGCGACGCGGAGCCCGGCAAGATCCTCCACGAGCTGCGGACCGGGGAGATGGCCGGCGCCGGCGAGCTGCCGCACACGCCCTACTACGGCTCCGTCGATTCGACGCCGCTCTGGCTGATCCTGCTCGGCGAGACCTTCGACTGGACCGGCGACCGGGCCCTGCTCGATCGGCTGTGGCCGAACGCGCTGGCCGCGCTCGAGTGGATCGACACGTACGGCGACCGCGACGGCGACGGGTTCGTCGAGTACGAGCGCCGGTCCGAGCGCGGCCTGCTGAACCAGGGCTGGAAGGACTCCAGCGACGCGATCCGCGATCGCGACGGGCGCGGAATCCGTGCCGCCGATCGCGCTGGCCGAGGTCCAGGGCTACGTCTTCGACGCCAAGCGCCGGATGGCCGGCCTGGCCCGCGTCCGCGGCGACGACGAGCTGGCCGACGCGGCTCGATGCCGACGCGGAGACGCTGCGCGAGCGCTTCGAAGCCGCGTTCTGGATCGAGGACAAGCGCTACTACGCGCTCGCGCTCGACCGCGACAAGCGCCAGGCCGACGCGATCGGCTCGAACGCCGGCCAGTGCCTGTGGACGGGGATCGTGAGCCCGGAGCGGGCGGCGGACGTGGTCGAGCGGCTGCTCGATCCGACGATGTTCTCGGGCTGGGGGATCCGGACCTACGCGCGCGGACCAGCCCGGCTACAACCCGATCGGCTATCACACCGGCTCGGTCTGGCCGCACGACACGTCGCTGATCGCGGCCGGGATGAAGCGGTACGGGTTCGACGACGCCGCCAACCGCGTGGTCAGCCAGGTCCTCGAGGCCGCCCAGCGGTTCGACGAGTACCGGCTGCCCGAGCTCTTCTGCGGCTTCGACCGCGAGCACGCGCACATCCCGGTCCCGTACCCGGTCGCCTGCTCGCCGCAGGCGTGGGCCGCGGCGTCGTCGTTCCTGTTCCTGACCACGATGCTCGGCGTGCGGCCGCATGCGGACCGCGGCGAGCTGGAGCTGCGCCACCCGCGCCTGCCCGACTGGCTCGGCCGCGTCACGCTCACGAACCTGCGCGTCGGCGAGGCGTCCGTGGACCTGCTGTTCCACCGCTGGCGCGGGACCACGAGCGCCGAGGTGCTGCGCAAGGTCGGCGACCTCGACGTCACCATCCGGCTCTGAGCGCGATCCGCCGGTGACGACGATCGCGCCGCTCCTGTCCGAGGCCATCGAGCGCCTGCGGGCGGCCGGGGTCGAGACGCCCCGACTCGATGCCGAGCTGCTGCTCGGCCATGCCGTCGGCGTGGAGCGGACGACGATCAACGCCCATCCCGACGCGCCGGTCGGGCCCGGCGCGGAAGGGACGTTCCGGGCGTCGCTGGACCGGCGGCTGGCCGGCGAGCCGGTCGCCTACATCCGCGGCATCAAGGAGTTCCACGGGCTCGTGTTCACCGTCGACGCCCGGGCGCTCATCCCGCGACCCGAGACCGAGCGGCTGGTCGACCTCGCGATCGAGGAGATCATGCGGCGGCTCGCCATCGGGCGTGCGGCCGCCGGGCGACGAGCTGCGCGTGCTCGATGTCGGGACGGGGAGCGGCGCGATCGCGATCTCGATCGCCGCGGACCTGCGCCGACGCCGCGTGCACCCCGACGAGGTCGTGCTGCTGGCGGTGGACATCTCGCCGGATGCGCTCGACCTCGCGCGCGAGAACGCCGTCGGGCACGGCGTCGGGGACCGGCTCCGGTTCGCGGCCGCCGATCTCCTCCCGCCGGGCGAGGACCGCGCCTGGGAGATCGTGGTCGCCAACCTGCCGTACGTCCGCGCCGACGCGATGGCGTCCCTCCCGGTCGCCACGACCTTCGAGCCGGCGCTCGCCCTCGACGGGGGCGCGGACGGGCTCGAGGTGATCGGGCGCCTGCTCGACCTGCTGCCACGGGTGCTGGCCGACGGCGGGATCGCGTTCCTCGAGATCGGCGCCGACCAGGGCGAGGCGATCGTCGAGCTCGTGGGCTCGCCGGCTCGCGGGCTGGGCCTGTCGCGTCGAGCCGGACCTGGCGGGCCTGCCGCGGGTCGCGGTCATCGATCGGAGCCTGGCGTGAGCCTCCAGGACGCGACGCGGGCCGCCGCCATCCGCGGGACCGGGCCGGGCTTCCCGGTCCGCCTGATCGCCCTCGACATCGACGGGACGCTGGTCGGCGACGACCTGGTGGTCGGGCCGCGGACGATCGACGCCGTCCGTGCGGCCAAGGCCCGCGGCGTGGCGGTCTCGCTGGTGACCGGGCGCATGGTCTCGAGCGCCATGCGGTTCGCGCGCGAGCTCGGGCTGACCGACCCGATCATCGGCTACCAGGGCGGGCTGATCCGGGCCATGCCGGAGCCCGGGTCGACGCGGCTCGGGAAGCTCCTCGTGCACACGCCCCTCCGGCCGTCCACGGCGCGGTCGATCGTGACGTGGACCCGCGAGCATGGGCTCGACCCGCATCTCAACCACCTCGAGCGGTTCATCCTCCGCGAGGACGACCCGCGCGCCGACGACTACTCGGCGTTCATGGGGGCGCGGGCGGAGCTTTGGCCGGACCTGCTCCAGATCGACCATCCGATCACCAAGATCCTCGCGGTCGGCGAGCCGCCGCTGCCGACCGAGATGGCGCCGGCGCGCCGCCGCGGCCTTCGCCGGTGTCGCGGACGTGACGATCAGCCACCCCCGGTTCCTCGAGTTCGTAGCGCCGGGCGTCTCGAAGGGCCGGGCGATCCGCTGGCTCGCGCGCCGGCTCGGGATCCCGCTCGCCCAGACGCTCGCGATCGGGGACCAGTGGAACGACATCGAGATGCTCGCCGAGGTCGGGCATGGCGCCGCGATGCCGACGGCACCCGGCGGCCGTCAAGGCGGTCGCCCGGTACCTCGCCCCGGCCGTCGCGGAGGAGGGCGTTGCAGAGATGATCGAGCGGCTCGTGCTGGTGGACGAGTCCGGGGCGAGGGTCGCGTCGCGCCAGCTGGCCGCAGCGGCCGACCGGGCGCGGGCGGCGGCCACCGAGGATCTCGCGGGATGAGCGCCCGGATCGTCCACGACGATGACCGCGGCCGGGCGGCCGCGGTCGAGGCGCTGCGGACCGGGGCGATCGTCGCCCTTCCCACCGACACCGTCTACGGGCTCGGGGTCGCGCTCGACACGCCCGGCGGGATCGAGCGGCTGTTCCACGTGAAACACCGGCCGCCGGAGAAGGGGATCGTGCTGCTCCTCGACGACGCCGCGCAGGCGACGGCCCTCGGGGAGATGACGCCGGCCGCCACGGCGCTCGCCGCGGCGCTCTGGCCCGGGGGCCTGACGATCGTCGTGCGCCGCCGGACGGACGTGGACCTCCCGGACGCGCTCACGGGCGGCGCGGCGACCATCGGGCTGCGCGTCCCCGACCACGACGCGCCACGCGCGCTCGCGCGGGCGCTCGGTCCGCTCCCGGTCACCTCGGCCAACGTCTCCGGCGCGCCGGAGGCCCGCGACGCGGCGGAGATCCACGCGATCCTGGGCGACGCCATCGAGCTCATCCTCGACGGCGGCCCGGCGCGCGGCGGCCCGCCGTCGACCGTCGTCGACTGCTCCATCGACGAGCCGCGGATCCTGCGACCCGGGGCGATCGGGACGGCTCGTCTCGCCGCCGCGCTCGATGCGGCGGGCATCCGCCACGACCTCGAACCACGGTCGGAGCCCGCCTGACGGTCGAACTCGGTCAGGACGGGCCGTGTTCGTGGGAAGATAGGTCGGGTGTGCCGGGCGGATCGCGGCACCGGCAGGAAGGAGTCGGCGGCCGATGACCATCTCCCCGGTGCGCGAGATCGCGATGGCGTCGATCGCGGAGGTCGACCCCGAGCTGTGGGTCGCGATGCAGGGGGAGCGCCGCCGCCAGCACGACAAGATCGAGCTCATCGCGAGCGAGAATTACGTCTCCGCCGCCGTGATGGAGGCGCAGGGCAGCTGGCTCACCAACAAGTACGCCGAGGGCCTGCCCGGCAAGCGCTACTACGGCGGCTGCGAGTACGTGGACATCGCCGAGCGGCTCGCCCAGGAGCGGGCGCTGGCCCTCTACCCCGGCGCCGAGCACGTCAACGTGCAGCCCCATTCCGGGGCGCAGGCCAACATGATCGCCTACTTCAGCGTGCTGGAACCGGGTGACCGCATCCTGGGCATGAGCCTCGCCCACGGCGGTCACCTCACCCACGGCATGGCGCTGAACTTCTCGGGCCGGCTCTACGAGGTGCATGCGTACGGGGTCCGCGAGGACACCGAGCGGATCGACTACGACGCCCTCGAGGCGCAGGCGACCGAGGTCCGACCCAAGGTCATCATCGGTGGGGCCAGCGCGTATCCGCGCCTGTGGGACTTCGAGCGGATGGCCGATATCGCCCACCGCGTCGGCGCGGTCCTCTTCGTCGACATGGCCCACATCGCCGGCCTCGTGGCGGCGGGCGTCCACCCCAGCCCGTTCCCGCACGCGGACCTCGTCACGACCACGACCCACAAGACCCTTCGCGGGCCGCGCGGCGGCATGGTCTTCAGCCGGAAGGACCTGCCGCCGGCACTTGCCGCGGAGGACTTCCCGGCGGTCAAGGGCTCGCTGGCCGCGTCCGTGGACCGCAACACCTTCCCCGGCATCCAGGGCGGACCGCTGATGCACGTCATCGCGGGCAAGGCCGTGGCCTTCAAGCTGGCCGCGGGCGAGGCCTTCCGCGAGGACCAGCGCCGGACCGTCGCGAACGCGGTCGTCATGGCCGAGACCGTGGCGAGCCTCGGCGCCCGCGTGGTCTCGGGCGGCACCGACAACCACCTCCTGCTCGTCGACGTCACCCCGCTCGGCGTGACCGGGAAGGAGGCGGAGCACCTCCTCGACGAGATCGGGATCACCGTCAACAAGAACGCGATCCCGTTCGACACGCTGCCCCCGAACACCGCATCCGGCATCCGCATCGGGACGCCGGCGACGACCTCGCGCGGGTTCGGCGAGGACGAGATGCGCCAGGTCGGTCGGATCATCATCGACGCGATCCGCGGTCGCGACGACGCCGGGGTGCAGGCGCGCCTCGCCGGCGAGGTCCGCGAGATCGTCGCCCGGTTCCCCGTTCCCGGCCTGACGGCCGCGTGAGGTCCGTCCGCGCCAACCTCGCTCCCCACCGTCCGTTGGTGCGATGACCCCGATCCCGACGCTCGGCGACGCGCTCGTCCCGATCGTCGTGGCGTTCCTCGCCGCGGCGCTGCTCGCGCTGATCCTGACCCCGGTCGTCCGACGGCTGGTCGTCCGCTACGGGATGGTCGACCGGCCGGAAGCCCGTCGCGTCAACACCGTCCCGATCCCCCGCGGCGGCGGGATCGCGGTGGCGACCGCGTTCATCGCGGTCGCCCTGATCTTCATCGCGACGCACGACCTGGGCTGGCTCCTGCCGTTCCGGCTCCAGGAGCCGCTGGGCTCGACGGTCACCAGCCAGCTGGTCGCGCTGCTGGTCGGCGGCGCGGCCGCCGCAGCGCTCGGCGCGATCGACGACTTCCTCGACCTCCGCGCCCGCTGGCAGCTCGCCGGCCAGCTCGGCCTCGGCGTGTTCGCGGTCGCCCTCGGGATCAGCATCACGTTCATCGCCAACCCGTTCGGCGGCGACGTCATCACCTTCGGTGACTGGTTCGCGGCCGGCTTCACGATCTTCTGGATCGTCGGGATGATCAACAGCATCAACTTCATCGACGGCCTCGACGGCCTCTCGTCGGGGATCGCGTTCATCGCGGCCGTGACGCTGGGTCTGATCAACCTCTCGACGTCGGTCTACCAGCCGATCATCGCCGCGCTCTGCTTCATCCTCGCCGGCTCGCTGCTCGGGTTCCTGCGCTGGAACCTGCACCCGGCCTCGATCTTCGCGGGGACCAGCGGCGTCCAGTTCGTCGGCTACAGCCTGGCCCTGCTCTCGATCCTCGGGACCGCGAAGGTGGCCGTCGCCCTGCTCGTCCTCGGCGTGCCCATCATCGACACGTTCTGGATCATCGTGCGGCGGCTCATCGAGGGTCGCTCCCCGTTCAGCCCCGACCGGGGCCACATCCACCACCGGCTGCTCGACCTCGGGCTGTCGCACCGGCAGACCGTGTTCGCGATCTACGGGATCTGCCTGCTGCTCGCCCTCCTCGCCCTGCTGCTCTCGGGTGCGACCCAGCTCTACGCCTTCCTCGGCGTCTTCCTGGCCTTCGGCCTCGTCCTCTTCGTGCCGACGCGCGGCGCGCTGCGACGGCCCGAGGAGCTCGAGGCGGACGCCTACGACCCCGATCCGGACGCCGCGGGACCCGAGACGGACGGACCCGCCGGGTAAGCCGTGGTGTCCTGGCACCGGTAGTACCGATGGCCGGCGGGTCCGGTGGGGTCCGGTGGGGACCGGGGCGATGGGCGCTTTCTGGGGATTGCGATAGTATCCGCGGTCCGTACTACGGCGGGGTTACCGAAGTACTACCTGGGGAACCGTGGATCTCACTGTCCTGATCATCATCGCGGCCGCCATCACGGCCGGCGCTCGTCTTCGTCGCCGTGCTTCGCCGGACGTCATCCAGGACGCCGGCTGCTTCGGCACAGGCCAAGACGGCGAAGACCGCCAAGTCCGGCAAGGATGCGGTCCCGACGCCCGCGAACGCGGGCACGATCGCCCAGCCCGGGCAGATCCGCCGCGCCGTCGAAGGATCCGTCGGGATGTACCTGTTCCGCCGCATGACGGGTCGTCCGACCGCGCGGGCGCCGCTGCCCCCGGTGCGCACGCTGAGCGAGAGCGAGGTCCTGACCCGTCTGGGTCTCGCCGGTCCGACGCGTGGCGACGGCCTGACCGGCGCAGCGGGCAGCCTCGCTGCCACCGGCGCCGCGATGCCGCATCGACCAGCGCGCATCGTGGTCGCGGGCGCGCCCGTCATGGCGACCCCGCCGGTGATGGCGACGCCGCCGGCCGCCCCGGTGATGGCTGCCTCGATGGCCGCCTCGGTCGCGACGACGCCCGTCGCTCGAGCGCCGAAGGTCGCCAAGGCTCCCAAGCCGCCAAAGGCGCCCAAGGCCGCGAAGGCCCCGAAGGTCGCGGCGGCAGCAGCCCTCGTGCGCGAGCCCAAGGTCCCCGCGGATCCGGAGCTGGTCCGCCAGCGCCTGAGCCGCAACGCCGCGTTCGTGATGATCGCGCTCTCGGCCATCCTGCTCGTCGGGATCAACCTGATGCCAAAGGACACGAGCCACGTCCTCGGCGCCACGTCCGGCCCGCAGTCCTTCCCGGCGGTGGCCGTCGCGTCCTCATCGCCGAGCCCGACGCCGACCGCGACGCCGAGCCCGACGCCGACCGCCAGCCCGACACCCGTGCCGACCGCCTCGCCGACCCCGGTCCCGACCCCGGTCCCGACGCCCAGGCCGACGCCCAGGCCGACTGCCGTGCCCACGCCGGTCCCGACCCCGGTCCCCACGCCGGTCCCGACCCCGAAGGCGCCTCCGAAGGCGACGCCCAAGCCGACCCCGAAGCCGACGCCGGCGCCGCTGCCCGATCCGCGCAGCTTCGTCTACATCGCGGGACGGACTGACCGGTCTCCGTCGACGGGTCCGGCTCGCTGAACACGGTGTCCTGGTCGTGGAAGTTCGGTGACGGCTCGACCGGGAGCGGCAAGACCGCCGCTCACACCTATGCGACCCGGGCTCTACCTGATCACGCTGACCGCGACGAACGCGACCGGCCAGACGGACTCGGACTCCAAGAGTCAGCGCTCGTGGTGACGCCTTGACGCGGTCGCCGCGCCTTCTGGCGGTCCTCGCTGGCCGCCCTGCTCACGATCCTCCTGCTCCCGATCTCGGCGTCGGCGGCCGTGCCCGACGCGCAGGACGACACCGCCTCGGTCGCGGAGGACAGCGGCGCGACCGCCATCGACGTCCTCGGCAACGACGCCACCGACGCGGGCTCGCTCGTGGTCACCGGCGCCACCGACGGCGCGCACGGGACGGTCACCTTCGACGATGCGGGTGTCACGTACACGCCGGCCGCGAACTACAGCGGCCCGGACACGTTCGACTACACGGTCACGAACGATGACGGACCGATCGACGGCCGCGGTCGACGTGACGGTCACGCCGGTGAACGACCCGCCGGTCGCCCATCCGGAGACCGTCCAGGCCATCGAGGACACCCCGGTCACGCAGATCGACGTCCAGCTGCTCGCCAACGACACCGACATCGACGACACGCACGGTTCCCTCACCCTCCAGCTCGTCAGCCAACCGCAACATGGCACGCTGACCGCCACGGCCGGGAACCACTGGACCTACACGCCGGACCAGGACTGGAACGAGGACGGCGACGGGGTCCTGGACACCTTCCTCTACCGCGTCGACGACGGGAACGTCCTGTCGAACGCCGTCGACCGCGTCGATCCGCGTCGTCGCGGTCAACGACCCGCCGTCGTTCACGCCCGACGGCGACGTCAGCGTCGACGAGGACAGCGGCCCGGCCAGCATTCCCGGGCTGGGCGAGCGGCGTTCGATCCCGGCGCGCCCGACGAGGCCGACCAGGTCATCCACTTCACGATCGCGCTCGGCGCCGGAGAGGCGTCGCTCTTCTCGACCCAGCCCGCCGTCGGCGCGCCAGGGCTCGGCGAACCCGGGACGCCTGACGTTCACGCCGGCCGCAGATGCCAGCGGGATCGCGCACGTGACGGTGACGCCGGTCGACGACGGGGGGTCGTTCGTGGACGGCGGCACGACCTACGGGGACGAGACCGGTCCATCGCAGACCTTCACGATCACCATCTCGACGGGCAACGACGACCCGATCGCTGACAACGACACGCTGACCGTCGCCGAGGATGCCTCGGCGACGACCGTCAGCGTACTCGCGGGCGACACGGACCCGGACGGCGACTCGCTGACGATCCAGTCGGCGACGCAGGGCACCAAGGGCGCGGTCGTGATCGCCGGCGACGGCTCGTCGCTCACGTACGAGCCCAACCTGAACGCGAACGGGACCGACAGCTTCACGTACACGGTCAGCGACGGACAGGGCGGCTCGGACGTCGGCACCGTCACCGTGACCATCACGCCCGTCAACGACCGCCGGAGGCGATCGACGACAGCGCGACCCTCGACGAGGACAGCGGCCCGACCGCCATCCTCGTCCTCGGCAACGACGATGACATCGACGGGAACACGCTCTCGATCACCGGCGTCACCCAGGGCGCCAAGGGCTCGGTCGCGGTCACCGGCGGCGGGACCGGGCTCGCCTATACGCCGAGCGCGAACACCAACGGCGCCGACACGCTTCACCTACACGATCTCCGACGGGCACGGCGTCGAGCGCGACGGCCGACGGTCTCGGTGACGATCGACGCCGGTCAACGACCCGCCCGTCGCCGTCGACGACAGTGCGACCACGGACGAGGATGTCGGCGCGTCGCCGATCGACGGTCTCGGACCAACGACTCCGACATCGACGGGGACACCTCACGATCACGGCCACGACCGACGGCGCGAGCGGGACGGTCGCGATCACGGGCGGCGGAACGGGCCTGACCTATCACGCCGGCACCGAACGTCCATGGCACCGACACGTTCACGTACACGGTCTCCGACGGCCACGGCGAGAGCCGGACCGCGACCGTGACCGTGACGATCACCTCGGTCAACGACAAGCCGATCGCCGACGACGACGACTTCGGCGTCGACGAGGACGCGGCGGCCGCGCCCACTCGCGGTCCTCGCGGGCGACACCGACATCGACGGCGACACGCTCACGATCATCGTCGGTGACGCAGGGCTCGAAGGGCGCGGTCGCTGATCACCGGCGGCGGCACGGGCCTGACCTATCGGCCGTTCACGAACTTCTCCGGGACCGGACACGTTCACGTACACGATCTCGGACGGGCACGGCGAGACGGCGACGGCGACGGTGACGATGACGATCGGCGGCGAGAACGACCCGCCGAACGCGGTCAACGACGTCGGCCTCCACGTCGCCGAGGGCGCCGGCAGCGACGGCGCTCGACGTCCTGGCCAACGACGACGACCCCGACGGCAACGACCTCACGATCAGCGTCCGGACCAACGGCGCGCACGGCACGGTGACGATCACCGGCAACGGCACCGGCCTGACGTACCGGCCGGCCAGCTGGTTCCACGGGACCGACCAGTTCACCTACACCGTGGACGACGGCCACGGCGACACCGACAACGCGCACCGTCCTGGTCACCGTCGACAAGGACATCGCCGGGCCGGTCGTGGTCGCGCCGCTCCAGCGGCTCCCGGGCCAGACCGTCGGCACCCAGCACGACCAAGGCGCAGATCACCTGGTCCGCGATCGGATCCAGGGGTCAGGCGTCGTGACGCTACGTGCTCCAGGTGAGCACGAACGGCGGCACGTTCAAGACCGTGGCGCTCCCGAAGGCGACCACCACGACCGATCGACCAGACCCTCGCCTACGGGCAAGACCTACCGCTTCCGGGTCCAGGCGTACGACCGCGAGGGCAACGACGAGCGCCTACGTCTACGGACCGACGTTCCGGCTCGCGCGTTACGAGGAGTCGAGCACCGCGGTCACCTACGTACGGCGCGCTGGAGCTCCGGAAGAACGCGAACGCGCTCGCCGGTGCCTTCCGGTACACGCTGACACGCGGGACGCGGAGCCAGTCTTCCACCCGACCGCCTACGACATCGCGCTGGTCGTGACTCGCACGACGAGCAGCAGCGGCCACGCCCAGGTGTACGTGGACGGGATCCTGGTCACGACCGTCAACCTGCGACCGCTCGTCCGCTCGCCTACCGACAGCTGATCTACGCGCGACACTTCCCGACCCTCGGGCCGCACACCTTCGAGGTCCGGCCGGTCGGGGACGGGCGCGTCGAGCTCGACGCCTTCGTGGCTCCTGCGCTGACCGACCGAAGGTTGCGGTTCGGTCGCAGGCGGACCGGACGGATGCTCCTGCTATACTGCGCGCGCCTTGTCAGGTCGCCCATGATCGAGCCCGGCCGGGGTTGGGCCTATGTCGCCCTCTTCTCCCAGATCGGCATCTCTCTCCTGGTCACGACCCTGCTCGGCGTGCTGGTCGGCCGCTGGGTCGACGGGCAGTTGGGAACCCTCCCGACTCTTCTTGATCGTCGGCTTCTTCGTCGGCGCCGGAGCCGGGACGGTCGGGATCATCAGGCTGGTGAGCCGGTTCCTGGAAACGATGGAGTAGTCGGTCGGCCCTGACCGACGGTGGAGGATCCGAGCGCGGCAAGACGCCGCGCTCCTGTGTGTGGAGCAAGCGTGACGAGCGAGCAGGTCGTGACCGACGGGACCGCCGAGGCCCCCGACGTCGCCGAGGCCCCCGAAGCGTCGCCCCAGCCCAAGCGTGGCCGAGGGCTGTCCAGCCGCTGGTTCCTGCTCATCGGCCTCGTGATCCTCTTCAACATCATCGCGCTCATCTTCGTGCCGCCCTTCCCCAAGGAGGGCGCGCCGGGTGACGCGTGCGCCTTCCCGGTCTGCTACATCGAAGGGACCCTCGAGTTCCCGGCGCCGCACGTCGTGTGGGCACCGGACGGTGCCGCGCATCCGCCGCCCGGTCTCATCGTCTTCTACCCGAGCATCAGCTCCACGATCCTGACGATGTGGATCGTGATGGCGATCGTCGTGCTCGGGTCCTTCCTCATGGTCCGCGGTTCGAAGCTCATCCCGGGCCGTGCCCAGAACGTGTTCGAGTGGTTCTACGAGTTCCTGAGCGACTTCGGGCTCGGCATCGCCGGCCCGGCCGCCAAGCCCTACATCCCGCTCTTCGCGGCGTTCTTCCTGCTCATCCTGTTCTGCAACTGGAGCGGGCTCGTCCCGCCGGTCGGCCGGATCGAGGAGCTGCGAGCCCCGACGAGCGACGTCAACATCACGCTCGGCCTCGCGCTCGTCAGCTTCCTGTACTTCGAGTTCCAGGGGTTCCGTCGCGCTCGGCGTCGGCGGCTACCTCGGCAAGTTCTTCCCGCTGTACGAGTTCAAGCACGGCATCGCCGCCGGCGGCATCGCGTTGTTCGTCGGTCTGGTCGAGCTCATGCTCGAGTTCGTCAAGCCCGTCACGCTCTCGATGCGGCTCTTCGGCAACATCTACGGCGGCGAGGTCGCCCTCGGCGTCATCACCGCGCTCACGATCGCATTCGTCCCGGTCGGCCTCCTTGGCCTCGAGGTGATGCTGAACGCGATCCAGGCCCTCATCTTCAGCATCCTGACGCTGATGTTCATCGTCCTCGCCATCGAAAGCCACGACCATGAGGAGGGTGAGGTGGCCGAGGAGGCCCTCGACGCCCTCCACGGGACGGAGCCCTCGACGCTCCAGCCCGCCCACTGAAGCTCCGCCACGGCGGCACCGACCAAGGTCTCGATATCCCGGGCCGCAGGCTCGGGCGACAGGAGGAAGACACGACATGGATTACACAGGCGCCGGACTCGCAGCCCTTGGCGTGATCGGTCCGGGCATCGGCATCGGCATCCTGGGCGGCCTGGCGGCCACGGCGATCGGGCGCAACCCCGACGCGGCGGGCCAGATCCGCGGCATCGCGATCATCCTCGCGGCCTTCGCCGAGGGCCTTGGCGTCCTCGCGATCGTCGTCGGCCTGCTCGCGATCTTCATCCAGCCGGCGTCGTAGGTCGTCGTGGATATCCTGGCCGTCGCCACCGCGGCGGGCCGCCACGCCACCACCTTCGCGGCCGAGGGTGAGACCGCGCTGTTCCAGGTCAACCTGTTCTGGGTGATCGTCAGCGCGCTCAACTTCATCCTGTTCTTCGTGCTGATCTGGACGTTCGCGTTCAAGCCGGTCTCGAAGATGCTCGCCGACCGCAAGGACCGGATCGAGCAGGGGCTCAAGGACGCCGAGCAGGCACGACGCGATCGCGAGAGCGCCGAGGCCGAGCGGGTCGCCGCCCTGGCGGAGGCGCGCCGCGAGGCGAACGACATCCTCGTGCGCGCCCAGAAGGTCGCGCAGGAGACGCGCGACGCGGACATCGCCGCGACCCGCGAGGAGCTCGAGCGCATGCGCGTCCGGGCGGCCGCGGACATCGAGGCGGAGAAGCAGCGCGCGATCGGGGAGCTCCGCGGCGAGGTCGCGGACCTGGCCCTCGCCGCCGCCGGCCGCGTGGTCGGCGAATCGCTCGACGGCGAGCGCCAGCGCCGGCTCGTCCAGGAGTTCCTGGCCACGGCCGGCTCGCTCGACGACTCGAAGAACTGATGGCACGACGGGACACGGCCGCGCGTCGCTACGCGGAGGCGGCCTTCCAGGTCGCCCAGCGTGACGACACGCTCGAGACGTGGCGGTCCGACCTGGAGCTCGCCGCGTCCGTGGCGGGCGACGAGCGCGCCCTGACCGTCCTCGCCAACCCGGCCCTGCCCGTCGAGCGCCGAGCCGAGGTCCTGACCGAGCTGGTCGGCGGCCGCATCTCCGCGCCGGCCCAGAACCTGGTCCAGCTCCTGCTCCGGCGCGGCCGGATCGAGGAGCTGCCGCGCGTCGCGGCGGAGTTCCGCCGGCTCGACGACCGGCGCCAGGGCATCACCAACGCCATCGCGACCAGCGCCACCCCGCTCACGCCGGACGAGGTCCGCGCACTCACCCAGCGACTCGAACAGACCACCGGCGGCCGCATCGCGCTCGAGGAGCGGGTCGATCCGAGCGTGCTCGGCGGCCTCATCGTCCGCGTCGGCGACCGCCTGATCGACGGCAGCGTCCGCGGTCGCCTCGAGCGACTCCGCACCAAGCTCGTCTCAGGCGCCCTCTAGGAGACACCCAGCATGGCCATCCGATCCGACGAGATCACCAGCATCATCAAGTCCGCCATCGACTCGTTCGATTCGGGTGTCGAGACGCGCAGCGTCGGCACGGTCGTCGAGGTCGGTGACGGCATCGCCCAGATCTACGGGCTCGACGGCGCGCTCGCGTCCGAGATGCTCGAATTCCCCGGCGGGGTGATGGGCATGGCCCTGAACCTCGAGGAGGAGACCGTCGGCGCGGTCATCCTGGGCGACTCGACCGCCATCAAGGAAGGCGACACGGTCAAGACCACGGGTCGCGTCGTCGAGGTGCCGGTCGGCCAGGCGACTGCTCGGCCGCGTCGTGGACCCGCTGGGCCGGCCGATCGACGGCAAGGGCCCCATCACGGCCACCGCGAGCCGGCCCGTCGAGCGCATCGCCCCGGGCGTCATCGTCCGCAAGTCCGTCGACACGCCGGTCCAGACCGGCGTCAAGGCCATCGACGCGCTGATCCCGATCGGCCGCGGCCAGCGCGAGCTGATCATCGGCGACCGCCAGACCGGCAAGACCGCGATCGCGATCGACACGATCATCAACCAGAAGGGCAAGGGCCTCGTCTGCATCTACGTGGCGATCGGCCAGAAGCTGTCGACGGTCGCCAACACGGTCGCCGTGCTCGAGCAGTACGGCGCGCATGGACCACACGATCGTCGTCGTCGCCGGCGCCGAGGATCCCGCCCCGCTCCAGTACCTCGCCCCGTACACGGGCGTCACGATGGGCGAGGAGGTCATGGAGAACGGCGTCGAGGTGGCCGGCCAGGGGCTCGTCAAGGACGCCCTGTGCGTCTACGACGACCTCAGCAAGCACGCGTGGGCGTATCGCGAGATGGCCCTGCTGCTGCGGCGCCCGCCCGGACGCGAGGCCTATCCCGGCGACGTCTTCTACCTCCACAGCCGCCTGCTCGAGCGCGCCGCGCGCATGAACGACGAGAACGGCGGCGGATCGCTGACCGCGCTGCCGATCATCGAGACGCAGGCCGGCGACGTCTCGGCCTACATCCCGACGAACGTGATCTCGATCACGGACGGCCAGATCTTCCTCGAGACCGACCTGTTCAACGCCGGCCAGCGGCCCGCGCTGAACATCGGCATCTCGGTCTCGCGCGTCGGTTCCGCCGCGCAGACCAAGGCGATGAAGAACGTCGCCGCCCCGCTGAAGCTGGACCTCGCCCAGTACCGCGCCCTCGCGGCGTTCGCCCAGTTCGCGTCGGACCTGGACAAGGCCACCCGCGACCAGCTGACCCGCGGCGAGAAGCTCTCGGAGATCGTGAAGCAGCCGCAGTACTCGCCGCTGCCGGTCGAGAAGCAGGTCGCGATCCTGTATGTCGCGACCACCGGCAAGCTGGACGACGTCCCGACGCCGCGCGTCAAGGAGTTCGAGACCCAGTTCTACCGCTTCCTCGAGACCGAGCGCCCGGCGATCCTGACCGAGCTCGGCGACACCAAGACCATGACCGACGACCTGCGCACGGCCCTCGACGAAGCGGTCGACGCGTTCCGCCAGTCGTTCCTGCCTGAGCTCCCGAGGGCATCGCAGACACGTGGCTAGCCAGCGAGAGATCCGCCAGCGGATCGTCCGCCGTCTCGGAACATCAAGCAGATCACGCGGGCGTTCCAGTTCGTGGCGGCGTCCAAGCTGAAGCGCGCCCAGGACTCGACGCTGGCGGCCCGGCCGTACTCGGACAAGCTCGACGAGGTGCTCGCGGACCTCGCGTCCGTGCTCGACGGCGAGGACCATCCGCTGCTGGCGGCCCGCGAGGGCGGCAAGCGCCTGATCGTGCTGATCACCACGGACCGCGGGCTCGCCGGCCCGCTCAACACCAACACCATCCGCTTCGCGGCCCGCGAGATCACCCAGCACGAGGGCGACCTCACGGTCGTGACCGTGGGGCGCAAGGGCCGCGACGCGATGCGCCGCGCCGGCGTGCCGATGGAGGCGCATTTCGCGGGGTTCGGCGACCGGCCGACCTTCGCGGACGTGCTGCCGCTCGCGCGGCTCATCACCGACGACTACCTGGCCGGGGCCTACGGCCGGGTGGACATCATCTTCTCGCGCTTCGTGAGCACCCTGACGCAGCGGCCCGAGCAGTTCGAGCTGCTGCCCATCAAGCCGACGGCGGACACCGAGGGCATCCCGGGCAACCAGTTCATCTTCGAGCCGTCCGCCGGCGCCGTCCTCGAGCAGCTCGTGCCGCGCTACGTCGCGACGCGGCTGTACCAGGCGGTCCTCGAGGCCAAGGCCAGCGAGGAGTCGAGCCGGATGGTGGCCATGAAGGCCGCCACCGAGAACGCCGAGGACCTCATCGACGACCTGACACTCTCGTACAACAAGGTCCGTCAGACCAACATCACCCGCGAGATGATCGAGATCGCGTCCGGCGCCCAGGCACGCTAACTGCCTGGACTAGAACATGCTGGCGCACAGGGCGCTACAGGAGGCAACGAACACCATGGCGACCGCCGCACCGGCCGGTACCGGACGGGTCATCCAGATCACCGGACCCGTCGTCGACATCGAATTCCCAGCCGGGCAGCTGCCCGGCATCCTCAACGCCGTCGAGATCCTGCGCCCCGGCCAGGACCCGCTCGTCTGCGAGGTCCAGCAGCACCTCGGCAACAACTGGGTCCGCTCCGTCGCGATGACGACGACCGACGGCCTGGCCCGCGGCGTCGAGGTCCGCGACACCGGCGCGCCGATCTCGGTCCCGGTCGGCGAGGCGACCCTCGGCCGCGTCTTCGACGTCCTCGGCCGCCCGATCGACGGCAAGGGCCCGGTCGGCACCGCCGAGACCCGGCCGATCCATCGCAGCGCCCCCGCGTTCGACCAGCTCTCGACCGAGGTCGAGGTCTTCGAGACCGGCCTCAAGATCATCGACCTCATCTGCCCGTTCAAGAAGGGCGGCAAGATCGGCATCTTCGGCGGCGCCGGCGTCGGCAAGACGGTCATCATCCAGGAGCTGATCCGCAACGTCGCCCAGGAGCACGCGGGCTATTCGGTGTTCGCCGGCGTCGGCGAGCGCAGCCGCGAGGGCAACGACCTCATCGCCGAGATGACCGAGTCCGGCGTCCTCGCCAAGACGGCCTTCGCCTTCGGCCAGATGAACGAGCCGCCCGGCGCCCGCCAGCGCGTCGCGCTGACCGGCCTGACGATGGCCGAGTACTTCCGCGACGAGGAGGGCCGCGACGTCCTCCTCTTCATCGACAACATCTTCCGCTTCACCCAGGCGGGCTCGGAAGTGTCGGCGCTGCTCGGGCGGATGCCGTCGGCGGTCGGCTACCAGCCGAACCTCGCCACCGAGATGGCCGGGCTCCAGGAGCGGATCACCTCGACCAAGACCGGGTCGATCACCTCGCTGCAGGCCGTGTTCGTCCCCGCGGACGACTACACCGACCCGGCGCCGGCCACGACCTTCGCCCACCTCGACTCGACGATCCGCCTCGAGCGGAGCATCGCCGAGCTGGGCATCTACCCGGCGGTCGACCCCCTGACCTCGACCTCGCGCGTCCTCGACCCGCTCGTCGTCGGCGTCGAGCACTACGACACCGCGCAGGAGACCAAGCGGGTGCTGCAGCGCTACCGCGACCTGCAGGACATCATCGCGATCCTCGGCATCGACGAGCTCTCCGAGGACGACAAGGCGACCGTCGGACGAGCCCGCCGGCTCCAGCGGTTCGCGAGCCAGCCGTTCTTCGTCGCCGAGGTCTTCACCGGCCGGTCCGGCAAGTACGTGCCGATCAAGGACACCATCGCCTCGTTCAAGGAGATCCTCGAGGGGAAGACCGACACGCTCCCGGAGCAGGCCTTCTTCCTCGCCGGCACCACCGACGACGTGCGCGAGAACGCCGCCAAGCTGGCGGGCTGACCGATGTCCCTCCTCCTCGAGATCGTCACCCCGGAGCGGCTCGCCTACTCGGACACCGTGGATGCCGTCGTGCTCCCCGGCAGCGAGGGCGAGCTCGGCGTGCTGCCGCACCACGCTCCGCTGCTGACGATGCTCGGAGTCGGCGAGCTGCGGATCCGCAAGTCGGGCGCCGAGGAGTCCTTCGCGATCGTCGGCGGCTTCCTCCAGGTCCGGCCCGACCGCGTCGTCGTGATGGCCGAGACCGCCGACATGGCGAGCGAGATCGACCTCGAGAAGGCCCAGCAGGCTCGTCGCGAGGCGGAGCAGGCGCTCGAGAGCGGCTATCACGAGGGGGCGGACCTGTCGGCCGCCCGCGCGGCGCTCCAGCAGGCCCTCCTCCGGATCCGCGTCGCGGAGCGGCGTCACCGCGAGGGTCCGCGGCACCGCGGGTAACGTTCGTGCCACACGACGACGGGATCGCCACGGCGCTCGCTCATGCCGGCGTTGGCGGCTCCGCGCGCTCGCTCACGCGCCTCGGGGCGCGCTCGCTCACGTGCTCCCCACCGCCTTGGCCTGAGCGGCTCCGCGGCGACTTCGCAGTCGGCGATCCGTCGCCGGAGCCCCGACATGGCTGACGCACGGCCGTTCCACTGGGAGTACCGCCCCGAACCCGTCGCGCGAGAGCTCTTCCGGGTCCAGGGTGGTCAGCCGCTGCACGGCACGGTCCCGATCAGCGGCGCCAAGAACGCGGCCCTGAAGCTCATGGCCGCCGCGACCCTGACCGGGGAGCGCTGCCGCTTCACGAACGTCCCGGACATCGAGGACGTCCGCGTCCTCGCCGACACGCTCCGTGATCTCGGCGTCGTCGTGGACCGGCCGGACCCCAACACCATGGAGATCGCGTCGGGCGACGTCGAGTGGCTGTTCGTCCCGCTCGAGGCCGCGGCCAAGATGCGCGCGAGCTTCATCCTGCTCGGCCCGCTCCTGACCCGCTTCGGCCGGGTGATCATGAGCAACCCCGGCGGCGACCGGATCGGCCGACGGCCGGTCGACCTGCACGTGGACGCGATGCGCGCCCTCGGCGCCTCGATCGAGTACCGCAACGGCTACTACTTCGCGACGGCGCCCGGCCGGCTGCGCGGCGCCGAGGTCACGTTCCCGTTCGTGTCGGTGATGGGCACCGAGAACGCGATGCTGGCCGCGACCCTGGCCGACGGCCATACGACCATCCGCCCGGCCGCGCAGGAGCCCGAGGTCGACGACCTCATCGCCTTCCTCGTCGCGATGGGCGCCTCCGTCGAGCGGACGGCGCCCGACACCATCGAGGTCGAGGGCCGCAAGCGGCTGCGCGGCGCCGAGCATCGCGTGGTCCCGGACCGGATCGAGGCCGGCACGTTCATCGTCGCCGCGGCGGTGACCGGCGGCAAGGTCACGCTCGAGGGCGCGCCGTGCGACCACCTCGGGGCGTTCCTGGAGACCGTCGAGCAGGTCGGCGTCGGCGTCGCCTGCGGCACGGACACGATCGAGGTGGACGGGTCCGCGCTCGGCGGGGCGGGCTATCGCGCCTGTCGACATCGAGACCGCGCCGTATCCGGGCCTCGCGACCGACCTCCAGCCGCCGACCTGCGTGCTGCTCACCCAGGCCGAGGGCGACTCCCGCGTCCACGAGGCGATCTTCGAGGACCGCCTCGAGTGGCTCGCCGAGGCGCGCCGCATGGGCGTCGTGGCCGACACCACCGACGCCCAGCACGCCACGATCAAGGGCCGCGCCGCGCTCCACGGCGCCGAGGTGGAGATCGGCGACCTGCGCGCCGGCGCCTCGCTCATCCTGGCCGCGCTGGCCGCCGAGGGCACCTCCACGATCCACGGCGCGCACCACGTTCAGCGGGGCTATGAGAACATCGAGCGCAAGTTCCTCGATCTCGGCGCCCGGATCGAGCGCGTATCGGAAGGGACCACGGACACCACCTCATGAAGATCGGCATCGACCTCGGCACGGCGAACGTCCTCGTCTACGTGAAGGGCAAGGGCATCGTCATCACCGAGCCCAGCGTCGTCGCCGTCTCCGATGACAACCGGATCGTGGCCGTGGGCGAGGAAGCCCGCGAGATGATCGGCCGCACGCCCGGCAACATCCAGGCCATCCGGCCGATGAAGGACGGGGTCATCGCCGACTACGTCATCACCGAGGCGATGCTGCGGTTCTTCATCGCGAAGGCGACCAAGGGCCGCATCGGGCTGTCCCGGCCGGAGGTCATGATCAGCGTGCCGGCCGGGCGTGACCAGCGTCGAGAAGCGGGCCGTCCGCGACGCCGCGCTCAAGGCCGGGGCCAAGGACGCCTACCTGATCGAGGAGCCGCTCGCGGCGGCGATCGGGGCCAACGTGCCGATCAGCGGCCCGTCCGGGAACATGATCATCGACATCGGCGGCGGGACCAGCGAGATCGCGGTCATCGCGCTCGGCGGCATCGTCGTCTCGCACAGCCTCCGGGTCGGCGGCAACAAGTTCGACGATTCGATCGCGACCTACGTCCGCAAGAAGTACAACCTGATGATCGGCGAGCGGACGGCCGAGGAGGTCAAGATCCAGATCGGGACCGCGCTCCCGCTCGAGCGCGAGCTCACGATGGAGGTCCGCGGCCGCGACCTGATCGCCGGGCTCCCGCGGACGATCCCGATCACCAGCTCCGAGGCGATGGAGGCCATCGAGGCGCCGCTCCAGCAGCTGGTCGCCGCGGTCCGCAGCGTCCTCGAGCAGACCCCGCCCGAGCTGTCGAGCGACATCATCGACAAGGGCATGGTCATGTCCGGCGGCGGCGCGATGCTGCGCAACATCGACAAGCTGCTGACCCAGGTCACGGGCGTCCCGTGCCACGTGGCCGAGAACCCGCTGAACTGCGTCGCGCTCGGCACGGGCCTGGCCCTCGAGCACTTCGACTTCTTCAAGAAGTCCCTCGTCCAGCAGATCTGAGGATGCGCCGAGTCCGCCGATGCGCCGCGCGACGTGCGGAGGCGCCGCCTCGCGCGACGGCGCGCCGCCGATCGTCGCTGCCGCTCGGCGATGACCGTCACTCGCTCCGGATGGGTAGGGCGTTCGTCGACCTGCACTGTCACACGCGGGCGAGCTTCGATTGCCTGTCGAACCCGGCCGACGTGATGCGGGCGGCGGCGGCCCGGGGGCTGACGCACCTGGCGATCACCGACCATGACCGGATCGACGCGCGCGCTCGAGGCGCGGGCGACGGCACCCGCCGGGCTGACGATCATCGTCGGCGAGGAGGTGAAGACCGCGGACGGCGACCTCGATCTGCGTCTTCCTCGAGCGGGCGATCCCGCCCGGGCTGTCGGCCGCCGAGACCGTGGCCGAGGCGCGGGCGCAGGGCGGCCTCGTCGGCATCCCGCACCCGTTCGACCGGATGCGCGGCTCGCTGCTGAAGGACGCGAAGATGGCGTCGCTCGTCGGGCTGGTCGACTGGGTCGAGGGCCACAACGCCCGGCTCGTCGGCAACGGCAACGACCAGGCCATCGCGTTCGCCGCCGAGCACGAGCGCCCGATCGTCGCGGTGTCCGACGCGCACTCGGTGACCGAGGTCGGGGTCGCCTATTCCGCGATGGACGGCGATCCCGTCGACGCCGGCCGGGCTGCTGGCCGCGCTGGCGAACGGCGTCGAGCTGGTCCCCGGCCGGGCGACCTACTTCGTCCGCCTCTGGACGCCGGTCGCCAAGCTGGTCCAGCGGACCCGCGGCAACGGCCGGGTCAAGCCGGACGCCGGATCCGCCGGGCTCGCCTGACGGGGGCTCCGCGGTGAGCGATCCCGGCGGGGAGGACCTTCGGCCGATGGCGGGTCGGACCGGACGGACCCGGTAGCGTCCGGGGCGATGGAGATCAGCCCCGGCCTGGACGCGATCCCGGCACGCCCCGACGCCCGAGCCCTGCCGGCGCGTCCGCGGACGCGTCTTCGACGCCGGACGAGGAGGTCACGGCCGAGCAGATCTCGCTCTCGCGCCGGCTCCGCCAGCCGCGGACGATCATCTCGATCGTCATCCCGCTGGTCATCATCGCCGCCTTCATCGGCATCAACGGCGCGGCGCTCGCCAAGGTCCCGGGCCTGATCGCCGGCGCCAACCCGGTCCTCGTCGCCGCCGCCTTCGGCATCTTCTATCTCGGCTTCCCGCTGCGCGGCTGGCGCTGGAAGGCCCTGCTGCGCGGGACCGACTTCATCATCGGGACCAAGGACTCGACGGTGATCATCTTCCTGTCGTGGCTGGTCAACTGCGTGGTGCCGGCCAAGCTGGGCGACCTCTATCGCGCCTACCTCCTCAAGATCAACAGCACGGCCTCGTTGAGCAAGACCTTCGGGACCGTCTTCATCGAGCGCGTCCTCGACGTCATCGCGATCGCCCTGCTCGGGATCCTGGCCGGCTACTGGAGCTTCCGCGACGGCCTGCCGCCGGCGGTCCAGGTCGTGTTCGCGATCGGCCTCGGCGTCGTCGATCCTGCTGATCGTCGGGCTGTTCACGATGCGCAACTTCGGTCGGAAGATCCTGACGATCCTGCCGCTGCCGCATCGCGTCATCGAGCTGTACGACAAGTTCGAGGTCGGCGTCTTCGGCGCCCTCCGCTGCGCCAGCTGCCGTTCCTCGGCACGGTGACCGTGCTGATCTGGATGACCGAGTCGCTGCGGCTCTACTTCGTCGTGCAGGCCCTCGGGTTCCCCGACGTCGAGCTCGGCCTCTCGGGCGCCGTGTTCGTGGCGCTCATCGGGTCGCTGCTGACGGCCGTGCCGCTGAGCCCGGCCGGGCTCGGGATCGTCGAAGCCGGCGTGGTCGGCGTCCTGACCGTCGCCTACGGCGTCCCGCTGCCCGAGGCCACCGCGATCGCCCTGCTGGACCGCGTGATCAGCGTCTTCTCGGTCATCGTCCTGGGCTCGATCGCCTACCTGTTCTCGAAGAAGCCGGAGGGCCTCGACCCGATCCTCCAGCCCGGCGAGACCGTCGCCCAGGTGATGCAGCGCCCGAGCGTGACGGCCGGAGCGGATCCGGCCGTGATCGGGCCCCGGACGAAAGTACCAGGCACGGCTCCGACCCCCGCCGCCCCTGACCCCGCCCGACCCCACCGCACCGTCCGGTCGCCGTACGCCGGGCCGCGATCGACGTCGTCGGTACCAACGGGGGATACAGAGGCCCGAGGCCCCATCCGATAGTGACAGTCACTCGCGGCGATGAACCGCGAACGATGGCCGATCCCGACGGAGCGCCCACCTCGACATGACGACACAGAACGGCCGAGCCTTCAACGAGTGGCTGCGGGCCCAGCTCAAGGCCAAGAAGATGTCGCAGCGCCAGCTGGCGCAGCAGTCTGGCGTGGACCACTCGACCATCTCCCGCCTGATCCGCGGCGATCGGATGCCGTCCCTCGGGACCGCGACCAAGCTCGCCCGTGGCCTGCGCGAGCTGCGGGACGACGCGGACACGCCGCAATACCTCGGTCTCGTCGCGTCCGGGTCGATGAACCCGACCGCACGGGTCGAATACGCGCTCCGCGCGGACGACCTGCTGAGCGAGCCGCAGGTCCGCCAGATCATGGAGTACTACCTGGCCGTCAGGATGCGCCGCTACGGCCGCAGCCTGCAGGCCCAGGAAGCCTCGACCGCGCCGGAGCGGCCGACCGATCACCGCCTGGCTCGGCCGGCGGCTCCCGTCCGCTCGATGGGCGCGGCCGCCAGCGTCACGCCGGTCGGCGTCGGGTTCGGATCCATCCGCCAGGTCTCCCGGTCAGGGGGCCGGGAACCGGGCGCGTTATTAGCACACTTCTGGGCACGACCCGGATCGCCCTCCACTATCCGGGTCTTCGGGGACTGTGAACGCCGGCGTCTGGGGCGCCGGCGTTCACTTATGTCTCGGACGTTGTCGTGTTGCCGCTCGGCCCGACGATCCGGCGGCGCGCCGTGCGCGAGGCGCCGCCTCCTCGTCGCCCGACCGGCTTGATCGGCCGGGCCCGGCGTTCACTTCGTGGGTCCGCGAGGCGCCGCCTCCTCGTCGCCCCGACCGGCGTCACCGCGCCAGGTACACGGAGATCGTCCGGCCCGGGGCGGCTTCGAAGCGGTCGGCGAGCGTCGGCGTGCCGCCCGGCGGCCACCGGGAACGGGCGGGCGGCCAGCGACGCGTCCTCGGCCGGGCCGCCGCACGGGGCGCCGATCGCGGTCTCGAACAGCGAGTCGCAGACGATCACCAGCGCGTCGGCTGACGCCTCGTCCTGCAGGTCCGCCCCGTCGCGCGTCAGCGGGTAGCGATACGCCTCGGCGGTCTTGAACACGGGCAGCGACCGGAGCGCCACGGGTCGTCCGGCCACGGCGGCCTCGATCCGCGTCGCGGCCGCCGCCGCGGCGGGGAAGCCGCCGTCCGGCGTGACCGCCGGCGGGAGGTGGGCGATGTTCCAGCCGATCAGGGCCACGACCACGCCCGCCGCGACGAGCGCCGGCACCTGGCGGAGGTCCGGCGACCCCGCCGGCCGCGGCCGTCGCCCGAAGGCTGGCCGCCGCACCGGCCCCGAGCCCGACCAGCACGAACACCATCGGGTCCGCGAACGCGTGGTAGTGGTCGTTGGGCAGGCCGGCGATGACGACCGCCAGCCCCGGCGCGACGACCGTGAGCGCGAGCGCGGTCCACGCGCAGCCCGAGGCCCAGCCAGCGGACCGCCGTGCGCTCGCCGGGCGGGTCCGTCGCGCGCCAGCGCCATGCGACGATCGCGACGACCAGCACCAGCGACAGCGCCGCCGCGATCGGCGCGTCGGTGATCAGCCCGACGAGCGGCCAGGCGACGACGCGGATGGTCACGACGAGCAGGCGTCCGAGCGGCCCCATCGTCGCGGGCTCGCCGCCGCCGGCGATGTAGTCGAGCGCCGCGCGCAGCTCGCTGAAGTCGTTCGGTCAGCTCGTGGATCGCCAGCGGGATGTAGCTGGCGGCGACGATCGCCAGGCCCGCCAGGCCGGCCAGCAGCACGGCCCGGCGGGCCGGGCCCGGTCCCGCGCCGCCGCGCGTCCGCGAGGAGCAGGGCCCCGACGACCGGCAGCAGCGTGACGCCCAGGACGTGGCACTGCATCGTCGCGGCGGTCCCGACGGCCGCCAGCACCCACCAGCGGGCGCGTCCGGTCGTCCACGCCCGCCACGAGGCCGCCAGCGCGACCGCGCTGGTCAGGGCGATGAGGTTCGGGTTCCAGATGAAGGTCGACTCCTCGATCGCCGACGCCGAGACCGCCATCACCAGCGCCGCGACGAGGCCCGCCACGGGACCGCCGATCGAGCGCGCCAGCCACCACGTCACGCCGACCGCGGCGATCCCGAAGAGCGCGATCTCGAACACCACGGCCAGCGGCGAGTCGCCGCCGGTGAGCCACGCGGCCGGGGCGAGCAGGAGGTAGTAGACCGCGCCGTGGTGGAAGTCGCCGATCGACGTCGGCGGTCCGAGCAGCGGGAAGACGCCGTCGCGCACGAACGCGCGGAGCACCAGCATGTCGTGGCCCTGGTCCGCGTCCCAGGTCCCGCGCGTCGCCAGGTCGGGCAGGCGCATGACCGCGGCGAGCGCGAGCAGGCCGAGCAGGACCGCGAGGTCGACGGATCGCGCCGAGACCCTCGGCGGTCGCGGAACCGCCACCGCCGCCGTCAACGCACGCCCGTCGGCGCGGGCTCGGCCGGTCCCGACCTGGCCCGGCTGCCGCGAAGCTCCATCGCCTCGGGCGGCAGGGCGGCGAGGGGACGGCCGGCGGCGAGGTCGTACGCCCGCGCGACGTTGACGGCGTCGTAGCCCTCGTCCATGCCCGGCGTCTCGAGGTAGTAGGCGGTCCGAGCGAGACCCGGGTGGGTGAGGATCGCGGACAGGCCCCGTTCGCCGATCCGCCCCGCCCCAGATGCTCGTGGCGGTCGATCCGGGAGCCGCGCTCTGTCTTCGAATCGTTGAGGTGGACCATCACCAGCCGCTCGAGCCCGATGCGGGCGTCGAACGCGCGCAGGAAGGCGTCGACGGTCTCGGGCTCGGACAGGTCGATCCCGGCGCCCCACGCGTGGGCCGTGTCGAGGCAGAACCCGGTCCGTGCCGGCGTCGACGCCCCGAGCCGCGAGCGCGTCGGCGATCGCCGTCAGCTCGTCGAGGTCGACGCCGAGCGTGTCGCCGCCGCCGGCCGAGTTCTCGAGCACGAGGCGGGCCGATCCAGGCGCCGTCATCGACGTCGGCAAGCACCCGGGCGACGCCGTCGGCAAGCCGGTCGACGCCGTCTGCCACGGAGGTGCCACGATGCGAGCCGATGTGGACGTTCAGGAAGGCCGCCTCGAACGCCGGCGCCGTCCGAAGGTCGTGGACGAGGACCTCGACCGACCGCTCGTAGGCCACCGGGATCAGGGCCGGCGAGGTTGACCAGGTAGGCCGCGTGGATCGCGACCGGGCCGATCCCCCGGTCGGCGAGCCGCTCGCGGAAGGCCGGCGCGTCGTCTGGCGGCTCGGGGCGGCGGCGCCACGCGGTCGGGTTGTCCGCGAAGACCTGGATGGCGGTCGCGCCGATCGCGGCTGCCCGCTCGACGGCTGCCGCGAGTCCGGACGCCACGGACAGGTGGGCACCGAGTCGTCGACCGTCTGGCAGCACCGACGCATCGTACGATGCCGGCACCATGCCTCACGACACCGACCCATCCGTGCCGCGCCGTCCGCGCCCGGAGCCGGGGATCGGCCCGGCTGGCGAGCGGTTGCCGCCGGAGACGGCGAAGGTGCTCCGGTCGTTCTTCCGCGACGACCGGCTCGTGACCATCCCGGCCGGTGCCGCGAAGCGCCGGACGGTGCTCGTCTACCTGCGCGACCGGTGCTTCACGGAAGACCGCGCATACCCGGAGAAGGAGGTCAACCAGCGTCTCGCCCTGTTCCATCCGGACGTCGCGGCGCTGCGCCGGTACATGGTCGACGACGGCCTGTTGACGCGGGCGAACGGCGAGTACCGCCGCCCGGCCCTGCCCGAGGGCTAGCCGGCTCGCGGCAGGTCGACGGGCCGGACGTCCGAGCCCTAGCCGGCCCGCCGCCGTCCGGCGTCGATGTGGGCAGGCGTGTACGCGCCGCCGACCGACGGCTCGATCAGGCCGTAGTCCCCGTCGTCCCGGGCATAGAGGATGGCGAGCTGCTCGGTCTCGGCGTTCACGAAGACGTAGAACGTATGGCCCAGCTCCTGCATCGCCGCGATCGCGTCCTCCTCGAACATCGGCTCGATCGCGAAGCGCTTGGTCTTGACGATCCGCGGCTCGTGCCCGGGCTCCGAGGTCCCGTCGGCGATGCGCGACAGGATCTGCTTCTCCTCGGTCGGCCGCTGGCGGAGGCGGGGCTTCTCCTTGTGGTCGACGGCCTGACGCTCGAGCTTGTCGACGACGGCGTCGATGGCCGCCTGGTAGCTCGCGCCGTCGGCGTGGCTGTGCAGGGTCCGCCCGTTGATGACCAGCGCGACCTCGGCGATGTGGGCGTCGTCGGCGCTCCGGTGGTGCTCGTTCGAGAGCTCCACGATGGCATCGGTCCGGTCGTCGACCAGCCGGGCGATGTGACCGAGCTTGCGCTCGGCGTAGGCGCGAACGTGGTCCGGGACCTCGACGTTCTTGCCCTTGACGATCGTCCTCATCCGCCACCTCCCCGGGGCCGGTCTCGGAGTCCCGAGTATAGACCCGGGGCCGCCCGCGGACCCGCCCGGACGGGCCCGCGTCAGCGCTCCCGGGCGACCGTGACGGCCGAGACGCCGACGACGCCGGCATCCGCGAGGACCGCCGCGCACGCCGACAGCGTGGCACCGGTCGTCATGACGTCGTCGACCAGGACGACCCATCGACCGCGGACGGCCGTCGCCGCGGCCGGGGAGCCGATCGCGAAGGCCCCGGCCACGTTCGCCGCCCGGTCCGATCGGTCGAGGCGGTACTGGGCGACGGTCGCCCGCCGCCGCTCGAGGGCCGTCTCCGCGGGCAAGCCCAGCGCGGTCGCCGCAGCCTCGGCGAGGAGGACGGCCTGGTCGTAGCCGCGCTGGGCGGCACGCTCGCGGTGGACCGGGACCGGGACGAGGAGGTCGCCCCCCGCGCCGACGGCCGCCCAGCGGCGGGCGATCGCCTCGCCGAGCGGTCGGGCGAGCCGGCGCTCGCCGGCGTACTTCAGCTGGTGGAGGGCGATCCGGACGACCCCGCCGAACGGGGCGCACCACTCGACCTGGAGGAGCCCGGGCGGGAGGTCGGCCGGTAGCCCGATCGGGACGCCGGGCGGCAGCGCCAGGCGAGCGTCCAGGGCGGGACGGCAGCGGGTGCAGACGGCGTCGCCCTCGCGGCCGCAGCCGGCGCAGGTCGCCGGGAACGCGAGGTCCAGGCTTCTCGAGACGAGACGATCGAGCACGGCCCGATGCTCGCGGCCGCCGCTTCGCCGGCGCTCATCCGGGGCTCATCCGGGGCGGATCCGGGGCGGATCCGGTTCTCGCCCCCTTACAGGAGGGTGATGACGTCCCCGACCTGCGTGCCGGTGCGGTCCACGGTGCCGATCGGCAGCTCGAGGACGCCGTGGGCGCCGCGGACGAGCGGGACCAGCCCGGTCCATCGGCGCAGGGAGCGATGGACCGAGATCACGGGCCGCCCGCCGCCTCGCTCCGGGTCGGGTCGGCCGACGAAGATCGCGTCGATCGGGAAGCGCATGAACATCATGTGGATGCCGTTGGAGTCGGGAAGCCACAGGGCGGCATCGGGCTCGAGCGAGGCTCGACCCATGAGGCCCTTGAACTTGGCCCACACGCTGGCCGCCACCTCCACGCGGGCGGCCACCATCGTGGCCCGCGTGGTGTTTCGCGCGGTGAGGATCGCCTAGGTCCCGAGGTTCTGGACGATCAGGATGATGGCCGGTCCGAGGATGACGATGAACAGCGACGGGAAGATGCACCCGACGAGCGGGAACAGCATCTTGATCGGCGCCTTCGCGGCCTGCTCCTCCGCCCGCTGGCGGCGCTCGATGCGCAGCTGCTCGGACTGGACCTGGAGCACCTTCGAGATCGAGACACCGAGCTGCTCGGCCTGGATGATCGCGCCGATGAAGTTGGTCAGCGGGGCGACTTCCGTGCGCGGGACGATGTCGCGGAGCGCGTCGCGTCGGGCCTTGCCGACGCGGACCTCGGCCAGCGCGCGGCGGAACTCGTCGGTCAGCGGGCCCTGGAGCTTGTCGACGACCCGGCCGAGCGCGGCATCGAAGCCGAGGCCGGCGCGGACGGAGATCGTCAGCAGGTCGAGGGCGTCCGGGATCATCAGCAGGATCAGCTTCTGGCGCTTGCGCACCTTGCGGCCCAGCCAGAACTCCGGGACGGTGTAGCCGACGAGGACGCCGACGACGGTCATCAGGATGGCGATCAGGAACGGCAGCTTCATCACGCCGACGACGACGAACAGCAGGAAGAACAGGATGCCGCCGACGATGGCCCCGATGGCCTTGATGCCCAGCCAGTCGTTGACGCGCAGGTCGCCGGGGTTCCCGGCGAGCGCGAGGCTCTTCTCGGTGCGCTCGCTGAACGAGGCACTCGTGACCCGCGCGACCGCGCCGGACAGGCGGCCGGCGAGCGGGCGCAGCGTCCGCTCGATGAACGGCTGCTGGAGCTCGAGCTCCTCGAGGTTCTTGGCCTGCATCGACCCGAGCTGGGTCAGGCGGGCCTGGACCGGGTCGACCGACGAACCGCCGGCGAGCCCGATGAAGATCAGGAGGATCGCCCCGGCCGCGACGGCCGCGATGACGATGGGAAGAAGCATCGGGCTAGACCTCGATGTCGACGATCTTGCGGATGAGCATGAACCCGATGAACATCATGAACCCGCCCACGATGAGGATGATCACGCCGGCCGGCAGGCCGAGGACCTCGGGTGGTGATGCGAACATCGGCTCCATGAAGCCGGGTGCGGCGACGAACAGGAAGCCGGCCAGCGCGATCGGCAGGAAGCCGACGACGTAGCCCGACAGGCGCTGCTGGGCGGTCAGGGTGCGGATCTCGCCCTTGATCCGGACGCGCTCGCGGATCGTGAACGCGATCGAGTCGAGGATCTCGGCGAGGTTGCCGCCGACCTGGTGCTGGATCGAGATGGCGGTGGCCATCAGCTCGAGGTCGTCCGAGCGGACCCGGCGGACCATGTTCTCGAGGGCCTGGTCGAACGGCAGGCCGAGGTTGACCTCGCGGATGACCCGGCCGAACTCGGTCGAGACCGGCGGCCGCGACTCGCGGACGACCAGCTCGATGGCCTGCAGGAACGACGAGCCGGCCCGCAGGGCGTTGGCGATCAGGGTGATGGTGTCCGGCAGCTGCTTGTTGAAGGCGCCGAGCCGGCCGTTCTTGCGGCGGTTGAGCCAGAAGCGCGGGATGAAGAAGCCGATGAGGGCGCCGATGAGCAGGAAGAGCGGGTTGCCGAGGGCCGGCAGGACGAAGGAGAGCAGGAACATCCCGACCGGGACGCCGACGATGCAGCCGGCCCAGATGAGCAGGTACTCGGACACCTTGAGCTTGAGGTCGGCCCGGGCGATCTCGCGGGCGAGGTTGGCGCCGAAGTCACGCTGCTCGACGACCCGGTTGAGGTTCGCGAGCGCCTGGCTCTGGGCGATGAAGTCGGTGACGGGACCCTGGCCGGTCGAGGCCGCGGCCTTCTTGTCGGTCTGCCCGGCGAGGCGTACCGCTCGAGGCGGTCCGAGATCCCCGATCCACCGGACGTCGCGATGCCGACGGCGATCAGCAGGATCGCCAGCGCGGCGACGCCGGCGATCGCGAGCGCGATGGGCTCCACGGTCAGGTCTCCTTCCGTCGCCTAGTACGAGAAGCCGAAGAGGCCAGGCGGCAGGTTGATGCCCATGACCTCGAACTTCTCGACGAACTTCGGCCGGATCCCGGTCGGCTTGAGCCGGCCCTGGATCTTGCCCTCGACGACGCCGGTCTGCTCGAAGACGAAGACGTCCTGCATGACGATGACGTCGCCTTCCATGCCCTGGACCTCGGTGATGTTGACGATCTTCCGGGTCCCGTCCTTGAGGCGGCTCTGCTGGACGATGAGGTCGACCGCCGAGGCGACCTGCTCGCGGATGGCCCGCAGCGGCAGGTCGACGCCGGCCATCAGGACCATCGTCTCGAGGCGCGACAGCATGTCGCGCGGGCTGTTGGCGTGGCCGGTCGACATCGAGCCGTCGTGGCCGGTGTTCATGGCCTGGAGCATGTCCAGGGCCTCACCGGAACGGCACTCTCCGACGATGATCCGGTCAGGCCGCATGCGCAGGGCGTTGCGCACGAGCTCGCGGATCGGGATGGCGCCCTTGCCCTCGATGTTCGGCGGCCGGGACTCGAGGGTCACGACGTGCTCCTGGCGGAGCTGCAGCTCGGCCGCGTCCTCGATCGTCACGATCCGCTCGTCGTTCGGGATGAACGAGGAGAGGACGTTGAGGGTCGTGGTCTTGCCCGAGCCGGTGCCGCCGGAGACGAAGATGTTGAGGCGGGCCTCCACGCAGGCGCGGAGGAAGTCGAACATGTCGGCGGTCGCGGTGCCGAACCGGATGAGGTCGTCGACCGTGAAGGGCGAGGCCGAGAACTTCCGGATCGTGATGACGGGGCCGACCAGCGACAGCGGCGGGATGATGGCGTTGACGCGGGAGCCGTCGGTCAGGCGGGCGTCGACCATCGGGGACGACTCGTCGACGCGTCGGCCGATCGGGGCGATGATCCGGTCGATGATGCGCATGACGTGGTCGTCGTTCTGGAAGACGACGTTGGTCAGCTCCAGCTTGCCGGAGCGCTCGATGTAGACCTGGCGCGGGCCGTTGACCATGACCTCGGTGATGCAGTCGTCGCGCAGGAGCGGCTCGAGCGGCCCGAGGCCGATGATCTCGTCGGTGATCTGCTCGAGCATCCGGACGCGCTCGGCGCGGGTCAGGGCGAGGCCTTCCTCGTCGATGACCTTGCCGAAGATCTCCTCGATCTGGCGCCGGACCTCGACCTGGTTGGACAGGTCGAGCTTCGGGTCCAGGTCCTGGATGACCCGGTTCTGGATCCGGAACTTGACGTCCCGGAACGACTCCCGGACCGGCGCCTGGCTGGTCAGCCGCGGCGACGGTGCGCTGGGCGGCGCGCCGCCCGGTGCGACCGGCAGGTTGGAGCCCGGTGCGCCCGGAGCACCCTCCGGGCTGCCGGGCGAACCCGGTCGAGCACTTTCGATCCGCTTCAGGAGGGACATCGCCTACACCCCTTCTCGCCCCGAGGGGCTCACTACGGCCATGGTCATCGCCAGGCGAACAGGGATTTCTTCTGGGTGGACTTCCGGCTGTCGTCGCCGGCTGGCGCGCTCGGCCGATCACTCGAGGTGACCGTCCGGGCGAGCCGGAGGATGTCCTGGGAGACCTGGGCCTCCTTGTTGGACAGGAAGAACGGGACGCCACGGTTGAGCGCGTAGACCACGCTCCGACCGTCGCTCACGATCGTCTCATCGACCTTCCGGCCGATCGAGTGCTCGACATCCGTCACGCGGATGCCGAGCGCCGAGTCGGCGCGGTTGAGGACGAGCCGGACCTTGCCGGCCTCGTAGCCGAGCTGCTCCGCGACCTCGAGGAAGAGGCGCATGTTCTTGATGCTCGTGATCTCGAGGCTGAGCATGGTCAGGATGATGTCGGCCACGTCGAGGATGGCCAGGGTCGTGTCGTTGAAGAAGGCCGTGCAGTCGACGACGACCAGGTCGTGGTCGATGCGGAGCGCCTCGATGATCCGCTTGATGCCGGCCGGGGTGACCAGCTCGGCCATCTCGGGGCTCGGCGGGGCGAGCAGGACCTTGACACCGGATGAGTGCGTGATGACGAACGTGTCGAGCGAGTCGAGGTCGCCGGCCTCGAGCTCGGGCACGAGGTCGGCGATCGACTTGCTCCTCGGGTTCAGGTTGAGCAGCACGCCGACGTCGCCGAACTGGAACGAGCCGTCGACGATCACGACCTTCTTGCCGAGCTCCGTGGCGGCCGCGACGGCCAGGTTGACCGCGACGGTCGTGCGGCCCACCCCGCCCTTGGGGCTGAAGACGGCGACGACCTGGCCGGGCTCATCGGATCCGTCGCCGCCGCCGCCGCCGCCCGCCGCCGGGCGCACGAGGGGCGGGTCGCGGCGATGCGGCTGGCCTTGTCGCGCTCGCGGGCGTGGACCTGTCGGATCGAGGCGGTCAGCTCGTCGCTGCTGAACGGCTTGACGAGGAACTCGCGGGCCCCGGCCAGCATCGAGCGGCGGAGGTAGTCGGCCTCGCCCTGGACGGACATCATCACCACCGCCGCCGACGGCACCGTGGCCGAGAGCTGCTCCGTGGCGGCGATGCCGTCCATGTCCGGCATGTTGATGTCCATCAGGACGACGTCCGGGTTGAGCTTGGTCGCCATCTCGAGGGCTTCTCGGCCCGACGCGGCGGCTCCGACCACGTCGATGTCGCTCTCGAAGCTGAGCAGCTTCGTGAGGTGATCGCGGGTCTCCGGGATGTCGTCGACGATGAGGACGCGGATCTGGTCGGCCATCTCGCTCTGGTCTGGAAGGTCAGCCTGGATGGATACGTTGGTCGGTCGGACCGGGACCACGACGAGCGCGGGACCGTTTCGGGTCGTCGCGCCCATCGCGCCTGGGCCTGTCCGAGCGCGGCCGCGGTGGCCGCGCTCGAGCTACGGGGTCACTTCGGCGTGACGGTCTCCACGACCTCCGGCGGCAGCACGTTGTACGTGTCGACGAGGGTCTTGAGGATGACGCCCGACGTCTCGGCGGGGATCGGCGTGATCGGCTCGCCGGTGGTCGGGTCGATGAAGTCGTCCGGGGAGCGGAGGACCAGGGTGATGGAACCATCCACCTGGGCGAACTTGATGACCTCGGCCTGCTGGACGGTCACCGCGAGGATGACGATCTCCTGCTGGCCATTGAGGGTGGTGCCCGGCTCGGACGGATTGTCGCTGCCGCCGCTGTCGGCCGGCGGCGCGGTCTCCGGCGTCGGGAGGAGCGTGCCGAGGACTTGCATGCCCTGGAGCAGGACCTTGACGCTGGTGCTGTTGAGGCCGCTCACGACCGTGACCGAGTCATCGGCCGGGTTGACCGTGATGACCGGGAACTTGTCGCCGCTCAGGCCGACGATCATGTCCACGTAGTCGCCGGTCTTGATGACCGTGCCGACGCCGGTGACCTGGTCGACCTGGACCGCGATGGAGCGCATGCCCGGGCGGCGTCTCGATGTTGAGCAGCGAGCCCTGGGTCCCGCCGCTGAGGGTGTCAGCGGTGACCTGGGCGCCGATGGCGACGGGCTGACGCGCGGTCTGGCCGATGACCTGGGAGACGTCCGTGAACGCCCCAGGCAGGATCGCGGTCAGATCCTTGGTCTCGGTTCTCGACGTCCGTGGCCTTGATCTTCCCGGACAGCGGGATGTCCGCGATCGCGACCACGACGGTGCCCGTCGTGGGTGGCTTCGTCGTCGTCTCGCCGTTGTTCCGGACGAGCAGCAGGATGCCGACGAACGCCACGATCGCGAGGAATACCCCCACGAGCAGGACCAGCCGATTAGAGCGCTTCAAAGTCGATTCTCCCCGAAGGCGGTGTGACAGGTGGCAACACTGTAGCAGTGGCTGAAGGCGGCGCGACTATACCAAAGGGCTAGGACCATTAGGAGGAAACGGCAGGATTCCACGCACGACGCAAGGTTGCCTGCAAGGTTCGGTCCGGAGGTGTCGGCGGGCCGACCGGATCCGTGTCGACGTCGGACGCCGGACAAGGAGAGAGCCCGCCGGACCGGGTCCGACGGGCTCCAGATCGGGATCGGTTGGAGGAGCCGGACTACGGCGTGACCGAATCCAGCTGGCTTCCGATGACGCTGAGCTTGTCGCTGACCTGGCTGCCCATGAAGAGCAATGCCGCGATGGCGACGATGGCGATAAGAGCAAGGATAAGAGCGTATTCAGCGAGTCCCTGGCCGTCGGCGTGATCGAATGCACGTCGGACGCGAGCGACCAGGCGCGTGAGCGCGGTCATCGTGGTTCACCTCCTTTCCTCGAGGCTCGTACATGTACAGGCGCCGGTGTGGATCGACCGGTGAGGCCCACGGTAGGTCGGCCCCCTTCGGTGTCAATAGCCCGGTAGTGGTGCTCCGTGCGTCCGGGCACCATCGTTGCCTGGAAGTGCACAGGCCGCCGGGCCCTGGTGGGCGCCGGCGGCCTGTCGAAACGCTAGGTTCCGAACGCGGAATGCGGTGACTAGATCGAGTCGCCGACCGTGCTCAGGATGGTGCTGACCTGGCCGCCCAGGAAGATGAGGGCGACGATCGCGACGATCGCGATGAGGGCGAGGATCAGCGCGTACTCCGCGAGACCCTGGCCTTCGTCGCGTCGGAAGGACGAGATGAGAGCAATGAGCTGAGTCATGAGTGTTGGTACCTCCTTTCCGGCGAGATCTCCGCGGCCGAGGCCACGGGACGGGCTACGGTACGGGCCGGTCCCGACGCTGTCAAACGAGCGGGCTCGGCTCGCCGCTAGCCCGGAACGAACGAAGGGCCGCCAGGCCTCGAAAGGTCCGGCGGCCCTTGATCTTGTCCGTTCGGAGACGACGACTAGATCGAGTCGCCGACCGTGCTCAGGATGGTGCTGACCTGGCCGCCCAGGAAGATGAGGGCGACGATCGCGACGATCGCGATGAGCGCGAGGATCAGCGCGTACTCCGCGAGACCCTGGCCCTCCTCGTCCCGACGAAGCGAGGCGAGGAACGAATTGAAGAGCGCCATGTGGCTGCCTCCTGGATGAGTACTCACCCCCGCAGTCGAGGGCTGCGCCAATATATGGACGGGCCCTGCGGAACGCATTAGCACGATGGTCCGGGTCGGCGCAGGACTCCCGTCATGCCTCGAAGCGTGGGTCAGCCGCCGCCCGCCGCGTCGATCGCGGCGCCGATCGCCGCCAGCACATCGGCCACGGTGCCGCCGAACAGGCCCAGGATGACGACCGTGAAGACGGTGGTCAGGGCGAGGATCAGCCCGTATTCGACGAGGCCCTGGCCGGCCCGCGCGCGGTCGCGCACGTCAGCCCTCCGCGGCCGCCGGCAGCTGCACGACGAGCTGGAGCTCCGACCCCTCGTCCAGGAGCTCGGCGGTGACGCCGATGGTCGCGGCCCGACCCTGGATCTCGCGCCAGGCCGTCGGCGGGAGGGTGACGATCGATTCGCGTCGGGCGGTCTCGACGGCGTCGCGGGCGGCGGCCCGGCGGTCCTCGACCATCGCCGCCAGGGCGGGCGGCAGGTCGGCGCTGCTGGGCACCGCGGCCTCCTCCGCCGCGGCGGCCGATGCGGCCTTCGGCGTGCGTGTGGCGTGCACCTTCGCCACCAGGACCTCACTCCAGTCGAGCTGCAGCGACACCTGGTCGGGGGCGCGCTCGAGGTAGGCGACGAGGGCCTCGTCGAGGATGCGGAACAGGCCGCTCTCCATCTCCATCGGCAGCCGCCGGTCCTGTCCGAGCGTCTCGAAATCGACCGTCAGGCCGGCCCGCTTGCCCCGCTCGCGAGTCGCGCGGCGGAGGGTCGGGACGAGCCCGAGGTCGTCGAGCACCATCGGCCGGACGTCGAAGATGAAGGTCTTGGTGGCCTCGAGCGTCTGCTGGACCATGGCCACCAGCTGGCGGATCTCGACCTGCGCGAGGGCCGGGTCCTTGCCCACGAGCCGCTCGACGATCTGGGCCTGCAGGACGATGTTGGTGAGGCTCTGGGCGGGGCCGTCGTGCATCGCCCGGGCCAGCTCGCGGCGCAGGTCCTCCTGGGCCGACAGCAGCATCTTCGGGACGGCCGCTTCGCCCTCCGCGGGGGTCGCGGACCCGGTGCCGCGCGGCAACGCAGATGACGTCGGAGCCGCCGGATCGAGGCCGGCGGCCATCTCGGCGTAGGTCGACATGGTCTCGCGGTGGCGGGCCATCGCCCCGCGCTTGCCCTCGAGGACCTCGACCTGCGACTCCATCAGGGCGGCGCGCTTGGTCAGGGTGACCAGCTGGACGCTGAGCTCGGTGACCTCGTCGGTCTGCGCGTCCTTGGTCAGCGCGGTGAGCTTGTCGGACGCGGCGCTGCGGCGGGACTCGTGACGGGCGGCCTCCGCCTTCGCCTGGGTGACGAGCAGGTCCACCTCCTCGAGCTCGCGATCGAGGCGCGCGACCTCCTCGGCCAGCCGGGCGGTCAGCTCCGCGAGGCTCGCCGGGGCGGTGGACGGCGTGGTGGCGGGTGCGTCGGTCATCGACTGGGGCGTGCGGGCGTCGCTGGGGTCGCGATGATGATCAGTCCTCCGGCATCCGGATCCAGCCCTGGCGCATGGCGTACACCACGGCCTGGGTCCGGTCGTTCACGGACAGCTTGCGCAGGATCGAGCTCATGTGGTTCTTGACGGTCTGCTCGCTGATCGACAGCGCGTAGGCCACCTGCTTGTTGGTCATCCCCTGGGCGATGTTGTCGAGGATCTCGACCTCGCGCGGGGAGAGCGGCGCGAAGATCGGGGCGGCGTCCTGGCCGTAGACGGCCAGCTCGCGGAACTCCTTGAGCACGCGCGAGGCGACGGCCGGCTTGGCGAAGACCTTGTCGTTGATGAGGTACTCGCCGGCGACGACGCGACGGATGATGGTGACCAGGTCGTCCGGCCCGACGTCCTTGAGGATGAAGGCGGCCGCACCGGCCTTGATGGCATCGAAGAGGGCGTCCTCGTCCTCGCTGACGGCCAGGACGATGATCGCCGTCGAGGGCAGCTCGCGCTTGATCCGCTGCGTCGTCTCGATGCCGCCGGGCGCGGGCAGCGAGAGGTCCATCAGCACGACGTCGGGCGAGGTCTCCAGGGCGCGATCGACCGCGCTCCGGGAATCGTCGGCCTCGCCGACGACCTCGAGGTCCGGCTCACGGCCCAGGATGTTGGCGATCCCGACCCGGAAGAGGGCGTGGTCGTCGACGATGAGGATCCGTGTCCGCTCCCCGAGGTTCCGGCGATCCGGACCCCCGCGCCGTCGTTCGGGCCCGCTGTAATCGACTCCGCTCATCTGCTCTCCTCTGCTCCCGTCGCGCCATCCGTGGGGATCGTGAGCCTGACGACGGTGCCGCCGTCGGGTCGCGATCGCAGGTCCAGGCGAGCGCCGATCAGCTCGGCTCGCTCGCGCATGAATTGAAGGCCGAAGTGGCGGCGGCCCTGGGCGGCCACCGCCTCGCTGTCGAAGCCGCGACCGTCGTCGCGGACCTCGAGGACGAACCCGTCGACGCCGACCGAGGTGGAGATCGTCACGTTCGACGCCGAGGCGTGCTTGTGGACATTCTGGAGCGCCTCCTGCGCGACGCGAAGGACGACGGTCCGGGCCGCCTCGCTGAGCCCGTCGGCCGATCCGTCCAGGAAGGTCGTGATGGGCAGGCCGCTGACGGTCCGTGCGTGCTCCACGGCGTCCAGGATGGCCGCGTCGAGGCCGACCTCGTCGAGGAGCGGCGGTCGAAGCTGGCTGATGAACAGCCGCATGTCGCCCAGCTCGCGGCGGAGCAGCACGCGCAGATGGCGCAGCTCGGTGGCGGCGAGGCGCGGGTCGGTGGCGAGCACCCGCTCGATGTACTCGACCTGGAAGATGGCGTTGGTCAGGCTCTGGGCCGGACCGTCGTGGACCTCCTGGGCCAGTCGCGAGCGCTCCGCCTCCTCGGATTCGACGATCCGCATCGCCATGTCCTCGGTCGTGGCAGGCCCGTCCGGCTGGGAGAGCAGCGTCTCGTCGCCTCGCTCGATGAAGAGCCGCGTCCGCTCGAGGGTGTGCTCCGCGAGCTCGAGCCGGGCCAGCTCGGCCTGGTGGTCGGCCAGTTCGAAGACCAGCCGGTCCAGATCCCGCTGCAGCGCGCGCGTGCGTGCCTGGTCGATGCCGACCGGCGCTTCGGCGCTCGGGCTGCTCACCTCGCCATCGCCCGTGCCGGGGCCGCCCGCGTCCGGGTCGCCCTCGAGCCGCTCCAGGTCGTCGCGAAGGGTCTGCCAGCGCGCGAGCTTCTCGTCGTACGCCTCCCGGTAGCGCTCCCGGATGCGCCGCAGCGCGACCGCGCCCTCGCCGACCGCGGCGGTCGCCGCACTCTGGAGACCGTCGAAGCGGTCACCGCCGGCATGCGCCTCGGAGCGTGCAGCCTCCATGGACTTCGGAGTATACGGGTCGTCTCTCATGGACAGACGACCTCGAAGGCTCGAACGTCCGCCAGCGGATCCACCCGGTCGGCCGCGGGGGCGCCGAGGTCGATCTCGCGGAAGCAGTCCGCGCCCTCGGCGGCGGTATCGAGCACGGCCGGCCAGCGGCCGTGGCTGTCGCCCACGACCACCAGGAGGTGCGTGCCCGGGAACGCCGGGTCGTGGGCGAGGTCGAGGACGTCCGCCGGAGACTCGTCGGGGAGGGCGAGGGCGGGGATCCGCTGGCTCTCCGCGAGCCAGATCGGGAAGTTGGTGATGACCGGGCCCGCGGTCGCATCGAGGGGGTGGCCGGCGATGGCCATCCGCCGGCCCAGCTCGTCGTAGAGCGCGGCGGTGGCGCGCGACCCCTCTCCGAACGACGGGAGCAGCGCGACCGAGAACAGGGCCGATCCGAAGATCCCCAGCAGCGCGCCGAGCCATGCCACCGGCCGCGTCCACCCCAGCCTGGAGCCCAGCCGGGCGATCCCGGCGTCGAGGGCCAGGAGCGCCGAGATGATCAGCAGCACGTGCGCCGGTCCCGCCGCGTGGAGGAAGGTGCCCCACGTCGTGGCCACCGGGAAGACGAGGCTCGTGAAGAGGAACGTGATCACCGACAGGAGGAGCACCGGTCGCAGGGCGGCGTCGCGACCCTGCCACGGCAGCGCGAGGAACCCGATGATCGAGAGCGGCAGCCCCGGCAGCAGCAGGACGGAGAAGAGGTTGTGGGCGATGCCCTCCACGCGCATCTCCACCAGCCGCGCCGGTCCGACCGCGAGGTACCGGGCGAGGGTCGGCGGGTCGTTCCAGGCGAAGATGTCGAAGCCGGTCACCGACAGGGCGTTGGTCGCCGCCTGACCGGGGAGCGGGCTCCCGAACACGGCCCAGTCGCGCCACGCCCACGGCGCGAACACGAGGACGGCCACGACGCCGGCCACCCCGACGAGCCGGAGGCGGGCGCCGCGGTCGAGGCCGCCGATGCGGACCGCCATGACCGCCCAGACGAGGCCGATCCACAGCGCCTCGTTGCGGGTCAGCGCGGTCAGGCCGATGAGGACGCCCAGGCCGATGACCCGTGGGTCGGCGAGCCTCGCGCCGCGCGGGTCCCGGGCGATCCGCGTCATCAGCAGGCACGCGCCGAGCGCCAGCGCCGCGAACGGCATCGTGGAGTCCGGCAGCGCCGAGTGCAGGATCAGGGGGAGGTAGACGGCCGCGGTCAGGCCGCTGCCGAGCGCCAGCGTGCTCGCCCGGCCGTGCGCCAGGCCGCGCTCCTGCGCGACGTCGGCGGCGAGGCGCCAGGCCAGGACGGGGACCAGCGAGCCGACGATCACCGACGACCACTGCGCCGCGGCGAAGCTCACGCCCCCGATCGCCATCGCGATGGCCGCGAGGAACGTCGGGAGCGGGAGCCAGACCTCGAAGGCGGGCCGCGGGAAGACCAGCGGCGGCGTCCCGTAGCTCCACAGCGCGTCGGAGACCAGGCCGTGGCCCTCGACCAGGTTGCGCGCCACGCCCACGTAGTAGGCGGTGTCCTCGGGCTTCGGGAAGACGATCTGCGAGGCGAAGACCGCCCGGACGACGAACGCGACCGCGAAGACGAGGAGCGCGGACAGGACCGCTTCGCGCCGGCTCATGAGGCGGCCAGGTCCAGCGGGTAGACCGCGAGTCGCACGGGGTCGCCCTGGGTCATGACCGGTGCCCCCACCCAGGCCGGCCGCTGGCCGTCGAGGATCGGCTCCACGGCCGCCACGGAGTCGCTCCGGTCCAGCACGAGCCAGCGGATGTCGTAGGCCCGGGCGACCTCCTCGATGGTCTCGAGCGGGTCGTTGACCAGCACCACGCCGCCGTGCCCGGTCCAGTACTTCGTGCCGGACGCGTCGATGGACATGACGCGGTCCGTGCCCGCGGCCCCGGCGCGCTGGAGGGCCCCGGCGACGGTCTCGAACCGCACCTGCCGGCCCGCCCAGTTCGCATGCACGAGCAGGGAGCCCGTCACGGTCAGGACCAGGGCGAACCCGACGGCGGCGCCGACGAAGATGCGCGAGGCCTGGTCCGCGTCCCACGACGGCCGGCGCCGGGCGATCCAGACGACGCCGGCCACGATCCCCTCGAGCGCGAGGATGTAGGCGTACGGGGCGAGCGCGATGGCCGAGTGGATGAAGGTCCCGCCGGGCACGTGGACCGCGGAGACGAGGGCGGAGAAGCCGAACAGGATGGCCGCGTAGGCGAAGAACGGCCCGAAGTCCACCGAGCGCCGACGTCGCCATCCGCCGACGATCATGAACGGCGCCAGGACGAACCCGGCGACCAGCGTCGTGAAGATCATGACCGCGGCGATCAGCCCGCCGACACGGCTCGCGATCAGCGGCCCGATCCCCATCCCCAGCAGGTGCTCGAGGGTGGCCGGCGTCGTGATGCTGTTCCACTCACCGATGTCGCGGATGAAGAGGACCTTGCCCGACGCCGTCGATGGCGAGAGCGAGCCGAACACCGCCAGCTGGCGGACCCACCATGGCGCCATCACCAGCGCGAACAGTCCGACGCAGGCCAGCGGCAGACCAGAGCGGGATGGCCGGGACCCGTGACCCGGCCGATCGCCATGCCCGCCAGCGGTCCCAGGCGACGGCGAGTCCCAGCGCCGCGAGGACGAGCAGGCCGTCGTTGCGCGACAGCGTCGCCAGGCCGGCGAGAAGGCCGGCAAGGGCGAACGAGCGGGGCGATCCCCGGAGGCCGCGCGCGCCCATCCACAGGGCCCCGGCCACCAGCGGCTGGTAGAGGGAGAAGTTGTCGGGCTGGACGAGGTAGACCGCGGACAGCAGCGGGATCGCGACGAGGACGCCCGCACCGACGGCCACGATGCCGCGCGATCCGGCGTCGCGCGCGATCGCCCAGGTCAGCGGCGCGGCCAGCGAGCCAAGCAGGGCGAACGGGGCCGCGGACGCCCACGCGACGTTGCCGAAGACGGCGAGGAACGGGACCTGGACCATGGACGCGAGCGGCATCCAGTGCGCGTTCGAGGGGATCGGCAGGGCTGGGTACGCCGGGATCTTCCCGCCGACCTCGGCGAAGATCCAGATGAAGTCGACGTTGAAGCCGCCGCCCGTCTGGAGCGATCGCGCCACGTCCACGTAGTAGGACGAATCGGGATAGGCCGGTGCCGGGAAGTGCCAGATGAGCACCGCCCGGACGGCGAGGGCGAGCCCGTACAGCAGTAGGGGTGTACGCACGGCCGGTGCAGCGTAGCACCGGCCCTGTCGCCCCCAGACCGGTACTTAGGGGCTATCCGGAGGGGCCGGTCGGGGGTCGCTGGCGGCCCTCGGACCGGCCTTCCCGGCGGCCAGGGTGGAGAGCATGTACATCAGTAGCCGTGGGCTCGCGAGGACCGAGAGCGTGACCGCCGCGAGCCACCCGAAACGCCCGCGCGACGTCCGAAGGGCGAGCACCCCGAGGGCCACGACGATCACCAGCCAGATGACCGGGGAGAGCTGGTACGGCGAGAGGTTGCGGACCGCCCCGACCTGCTCGAAGCGGAGGAACGACAGGTACGCGAGGGTGCCGCCCGGCTCGAGGATGAACGTCACCAGGCCGAGGACGGCCATGGCCGCGGCGAACCGGCCGAGCGCCCGCCAGTCGCGCCGGCCGATCCAGAAGATCGCGACCAGCGCCGGCAGCACCTTGAGGTTGGTCGCGAGGGCCACCGCCCATGGCGCGCCGACCGCCAGCAGGAAGGTGACGGCGACCTGCGCCTGGCCGACCGCGAGGCTCCAGGCGATCGGCGCCGCGAGCCAGCCGAGGACCAGCCAGGTCCAGCGGTCGCGGACGCCCAGGCGGATCACGGTGAGGATGAACAAGCCGATCAACAGGGCTTCCCAGATCCAGGCCGCCGTCTCGAACGGCAGCATCGCCAGCGGCCGGAAGGCGATCGCGAGCAGCGGCGGATAGCGGTAGAAGGAGGCGTCGTTGGTCCCGACCGGCTGGTCGTAGAGCGGCAGGCCGGCGTTCAGGCGCGCCCCAGCGTCGTAGTAGGCGTGGACGTCGGCCAGCGGGTCGAGCTGCAGGTGCACGCGCAGCGTGTCGAAGCCGATGAGCGCGCCCAACGCCGCCGCCGCGATCAGGACGTACCAGACGCGCCGCGGCACCTGCCCGCGACCGGCATCCGTCCAGAACGATCGCCGCTCGGTCACGCGGGCGCCGGTTCGAACGCGGCCGGCCAGCGGCGGCCCGCCAGCATGGCGCCGACGACGATGGCGATCCCGAGCCACCAGCCCTGGGCGGTGGCGGTCGAGGTCAGCATGGCGGCCAGCAGCGCGAACTCCAGGCGGATCCGCAGCATGGCCGGGAGCAGGAAGAGGCCGCTGAAGTCGTGCATGTTCGGGGTGACCAGCAGCATCAACAGGCCCAGCCAGATCCCGGTGTCGGGACCGCGAAGACGAACGGCGACCACGAGCGACGCCACCGTCAGCACCGCCACGACCGCCGCCGGGAGGTAGCGCAGCAGCGATGGGCCCATGGCGTCCCAGGTGGGATCCGAGGCCCGACCCAGCTGGGCGAGCCAGTCCCACCACAGGGCGATCCCGACCAGCGGCAGCGTCACCGCCACCACGAGGACCCACGGCGCCACGCCGAGGAGGGCGGCCCGGAGCGAGCGGCTCGCGATCGCCAGCCAGGCATGGATCTGGGTGGCCTTCACGCTCGCGACCGTCGCGGCGTACCAGCCGATGCGCGGGGTCACGGCGCCCGGCCGCTCGAGGTCGCGCGGCTCCGGGTGCAGGTCGTGCACCGCCGGGGCGCGCCAGAACGCCGCCACGAATGCCGCGAAGAGCAGCAGCTGGACGTTGGCGCCCCAGATGCTCCCCAGCATGGGCTCCCAGACGAGGACGATCGCGACGAACCGCCACGGGATGGCGAGCCGGCGGCAGACCAGCAGGGCGACCGCCACGGCGAGCCCCGACCACGCGAGGCGCACCAACTGCTCGGGCAGGACGGTCAGCGGCGCCACGAACGGCAGCACGAACGGCGGATAGAGGAACGGCGGCAGCACGTCGGGGTTGGTGAACCCGTCGGCGACGTAGACCGTGCCGCCATCGAGCCAGCGCTGGGCGGCGGCCAGCGGGATCGTGGCGTCGATCGGCGATCGGGAAGGTGGTGACGACCCGCAGGTCCGTGACGACGGCGACCGCCACCGCCATGGCGGCGAGCGCGAGCCGGACGATGGTCGTCGCCCGGGTCCCCGGCCCGAGCGCGACGGCGGTCGAAGTCACGTCGGGAAGTATCGACGCCGCGAACAGGGCCGCGACGGTACGATGGTCTGGTGTCGATGATCGGCCGGGCCTGACAGGATCGATGGATGCCCGACGTGATCGACGGATGACCGCGGCTCGCGCCGTGCGCGACGGGGCGGTGATCGCCGGCCTGCTCTTCCTGGTCTACCTGTTCGTCGATCATCGCCCCGAAGCAGGGCACGGTCGGCTTCGATGCCTTCGCCTACTGGTCGGTCGACATCGCCGACCCGTACAAGGCCGGCGTCGGCGGGCTCGGCGCCTTCAACTACTCGCCGCCGATCGCTCGGCTCTTCAACCCCTTTGGCCTGCTCGAGTGGCCCACCTTCCTGTGGATCTGGCTGGCCCTGCTCGTCGGGAACCTGGTCTGGCTCGGTGGGCGCGGCGTCCGCGTCCTGTGGCTGCTGGCCCTGCCGCCGGTCGCATTCGAGCTCTACCACGGCAATGTCCATCTCTGGATCGCCGCCGCCATCGTGCTCGGGTTCCGCTACCCGTGGACCTGGGGGTTCGTGCTCCTGACCAAGGTCACGCCCGGCCTGGGGCTCGTCTGGTTCGCGGTCCGCCGCGAGTGGCGGGCGCTCGCCATCGCGCTCGGGGTCACGGGTGCCATCGTCGCGGTCTCCCTTCTCGTCGACTGGCACCTGTGGGCCGAGTGGATCGCCTTCCTGACGAGCACGCCCGAGGGCGGTTCGGTGGCGCAGTTCCAGATCGCGGATCCCGTTGTGGGTCCGCCTGCCCGCCGCCCTCGCGATCGTCGTCTGGGGCGCCATGACCGACCGGCGCTGGACGGTCCCGCTCGCCGCGACCCTGGCCCTGCCTGTGCTGTGGATCAGCGGGTTCGCGATCTGCGCCGCGTGCCTCCCGCTCGCCCGCCGGTCGTGGACCGACGGCCCGGCACCGATGTCCATCTCGGCGATCCCCGCCGACCCGAGCGCCGCATGACGGCCGCGACCGGCGCGGAGGCCCCGGCACCGACGCCCGAGGTCTCGCCCCGCGGCGATGCTCGCTGGTGGCTGCCGGTGGTCTACCCGGCCGCGTTCCCGGTCGGGCTCGTCGTCCTGACGTGGGGCGAGGCGTCCGTCAACGTGCTCGAGATCATCCGACCGCTGGCCATCGCCCTGCTCATCGCGCTCGCGACGTCGATCGCGTGCAACGTGCTCTCGGGCGACCGCCGCTTCGGCGGCATCGCGACGACCGCGCTCATGGTCGCGCTCGTCGTCGACCGCAGCGAGGCCTGCCTGCTCCTGGTGGCCATCGCCGTCGGGGTGCTGGTCCTCGCCCGGCTCCCGGGTGCGCGAGCGATGCGCTCGCTCTCGCTCGTGACGCGCGTGCTCGCTCTGCTCTCGACGATCGCGCTCGTCACGATGCTGCTGGCCATCGCCGGGCGTCCCGGGATCCTCGACAACATCACCGAGGCGTTCCTCGCCCCGCCCGGCCCGGCCGAGCGACCGACGCCACCGCCCGGCACGCCCGACATCTTCGTCTACCTGATCGACGGCTACCCGGGTGCGCAGGCCTCGGAGCAGGCGGGCACGACGTTCGACGCCGCCGCCTTCCCGGACGCCCTCCGAACGCGGGGATTCACGGTCCACGACGACTCGCGGACCAATTACCTCATCACCCGCCTCGTGATCCCCTCGATGCTCGAGGGTCGGCACCTGGACGACATCCCGGCGCTGGCGGCGCCGTTCGGCCCGGACCAGGCCGTGGACGCCCAGCGCCTGCGCTCGGTCACCGAGCACGCCGCGAGCCTGGCGGCGATCCGCGCTGCCGGCTACGACGTCATGTGGGTCTCCTCGGGCTTCAGCCACCTCGACACGCGGAACGTGGACCGGCGGATCGAGGCGCCCGGTCCGTCGGAGCTGGAGGTGGCGATCCTCCGCCAGTCGTTCCTCGGCACGATCGTCCAGACCATCGACCCGGCCTTCTTCTCGGAGGCGATGCGCGAGCGCATCCGGGCGTCGTACGACGCCGCGACCGCCCTCGCGGCGGAGCCGCACTCGCGGCCACGGTTCGTCTTCGTCCACGTCCCCGCGCCGCACCCGCCGACGGTCCTCAAGGCCGACGGCTCGGCCGAGGACGGCAGCCCGGACGCATCCGTCGCGACCGCGATCTCCGGCACCGAGTCGAAGGAGCTCCGCCGACAGCGGACGTTCGAGCAGGTCACCGCGATCGGCGATCTGACGATCAAGGGGATCGACGCGCTGCAGGCGGCCGGCGACGGCTCGCCCGTCATCGTCGTCTTCTCGGATCACGGGACCGATATCGGCTGGGATCCGAACGCGCCGCTGACGTCGGACCTGCGCGAGCGGCCGAGCGCGATCCTCGCGACCCTGACGCCGGGCCATCCCGACCTCTATCGCGAGCCGACGACGCCCGTCAACGTCATCGGGACGTTGACCAACGCCTATCTGGGCACGGATGTCCCGCATCAGCCGGACGTCACGTACGCCTACGACGGCTCCGTGCTGGATCTCGTGCCCATCGAGACGACGCCCGGCGACTGACGGCCGAGCGCGACCGCGAGCCAGACCGCGAACAGCGCCATCGCGATGACGGGGACCCGGATCGGCGGGCCCTCGACCGCGTTCGCGCTGACCCCGTTGGCGACCAGGATCACGAACGGGGCGATCGCGAGGACGAGTCCGGCCCGCCCGGCGTCCGGCATCCCGCGCAGCGCCCGGTACGCGATCGCCGCGGCCGGGACGAGCAGCAGGTCGTCGTGCGGGTTCAGGTGCGGGCTCGTGAGGAGCCCGAGGACGATCGTGAGCGCGAAGCGGAGGTCGAAATCGGGGGTCGTCGGCGACCAGCGACCGCGCCAGAGCCAGGCGACCGCGGCCAGCCCGAGCAGCTGGCCGATGAACCCGACGCCGTTGATGAGGCCTGCCTGCTCGGCCGCGCGGTCGGGGCCGATCAGGAGCGTGAGCGTGCCGCGGATGTTCCACATGACCGAGGGCCGCACGCTCAGCTCGTCGAAGGTCGAGACGTAGCGCGACAGGAAGCGCAGGTAGTCGCCCCAGATCGCCGGCCCGAGGACGACGGTCGCGACGATCGCCAGGGCCACCGCCACCGCCAGGCCGGCCGCGATCGCCCGCCATCGCCGCCCGACGAGGAGCATCAGCCCGAGGCCGGCCACGGCCTGCGGCTTGATCGTGGCGAGCACGAGCCACGCGCCGGCGCGGCCGTCGCGCGACGCGCGCAGCGCGAGGTACGCCTCCAGGACCGCCACGCACGCGAACAGCGAGAACGCACCCTGGAAGAACGTGATCAGCAGCGGCGACGCGGCGAGCGAGACCGCGATCAGGACCCGGCGCTCGTCGCGCGACCAGTCTGCCGCGACCGCGGACCAGAGCCGCCAGACGAGCCAGGCGAGCAGGCCGATCTGGATGGCGCCCCAGGCGAGGTAGCTCGTCGGGAGGGGGAGGGCCGCGAGCGGCACGAACGGCACGACGAGGTGCGGCGGATTGTTGAACGGATTGAGGCCGGCCTCGAAGCTGCGGCCGCCGAGGATCGCCTGCTGCGTCGCGGTCTGGGTCCCGATGTCGTACAGGTCCGGGGCCGTGCCCGTCCGCCACGATCGTCCAGCCGGTGTAGAAGGCGGTGTAGTCGGCCTGGTCGGTGTGGCCGCCGACGATCAGCGCCAGCCAGAGCCCGACGTAGATCGCGAAGACACCGAGTCCCAGCACCGTCAGCGCAGCGCGATGCGGCGGCGCGTCGAGCCCTCCGGCGATGCGTCCATCCCGCCTCCGTGCTTGCCGATGTCGGGCGGCAGCCTAGCAGGACCATCGAGCGGCGACTCGTCCCGTAGACTTCCGCCGATGTCCCTGCCCGCCAGCCTGACCATCGTCCTGCCGGCCTTCGACGAGGAAGCCCGCATCGGCCCGGCGCTCGACGAGCTGTTCGGCTACCTGCGCCGCGGCGGCGAGCGTGCGCGGGAAGGCGCGCCCGGGTCGGCGGGCCTCCCCGAGCGGATCGAGGTGCTGGTCGTCGACGACGGCAGCACGGACGCCACCGCGGCGCTGGTCTCGGCGCGTCCCGAGGCGCAGGTCCCGGATCGAGGCGTCATGGACCGCGACTGCGCCTGCTGTCGGTGGCCGCACGGCGGCAAAGGCGCCGCCGTGCGGAGCGGGATGCTGGCCGCGACCTCGGACCTGGTGGTCTTCGCGGACGCGGACATGGCGACACCGCCCGACCAGCTGCCGCTGATGATCGCCGCGCTGCACGACCACGACGTCGCGCTGGGGTCGCGGATCCAGCCCGACGGACACGACATGCGGGCGACCCAGCCGGCGTACCGGCGCCTCCTGGGCAGGGTCTTCCACGTCCTGGCCTCGCTCTGGGTCGTCGGCCCGGTCCAGGACACGCAATGCGGGTTCAAGGGCTTCACGCGGGCCGCCGCGCAGGACCTCTTCGCGCGGCAGCGGATCACCAGCATCGTCTTCGATGTCGAGCTCATCTACCTGGCCCGTCGCCGCGGGTATCGGATGGCCATCGTCCCGTCCAATGGGACGATCGCCGCGGCTCGCGGATGCGGGCGCGGCCCGGGGTGGCCGTCAGGGTCGCATGGGACTTGTTCCGGATCCCCTCGATCCACCGGCGGAGTGGACGGAGCGCCGGCCGACCGGCATGACGTCCGCGAGCGTCGACTTCCCGATCCCGGCCGGGTCGGCCGGGCCGCCTTGCCCATCGTCGCCATCCTCGTCTTCGTCGGGGTCATCGCGGCCGCGCTGGCGGTCGCCGGGCGAGACGCTCGGGTTCGACTACCGCGCGTACGACTCGGCCGTACGACGGCTCCTCGACGGCGGTCCGCTGTACACGACCGACTTTGCGATCGCCGGCCCATTCGGTCTCTACCTGTATCCGCCGACCGGCGATCCTGCTCATCCTGCCACTGGCGCTGGTATCCGACGAAGACCGCGGTGCTGGTCTGGACCGCGCTGATGGTGGCGGTCGTTCGTCCTCGGCGTCGCTGGTGCTGCCGGTGGCGCGGACGGTCCGCTGGTGGATCGTGCTCCTGGCGGGCCTGTCGTGGCCGTTCGTGTTCGCGGTGAAGCTCGGGCCAGGTCGGCCCGCTGCTCTTCCTGACGTTCGCGATCGGCTGGCGCTGGCTCGACGACCCGATCCGACTCGGCGCGAGCGCGGCGATCGGGGCGGCGGTGAAGCTCCAGCCGGCCCTCATCCTCGTCTGGGCCGGCCTGACCGGGCGGTGGCGCGCGATCGGCGTGGCCGTCGCGGTCCTCGTGGTGCTCGGCGTGGCCGTGACCCTGCTGGCCGGGCCGTGCCGTCTGGCCGGACTTCGTCAGCGTCGTCAGGACGATCGCCGACCAGAACGCGACGCCGAACAACGTGACGCCGGGTGCCGTGGCGTATCAGGCCGGCGTCGACCCGGCCCTCGCCGGCGCCATCCAGATCGCCAGCGGCATCGCGGTCCTGGTCGTCCTGGTGACCGGCGCGCGGCGGGCGACGGCCGAGGCCGGCTACCTCGTCGCGGTCGTCGCGAGCCAGCTCCTCTCCCCGGTGCTCTGGAACCACTACGCCATGCTCCTGCTGCTGCCGGTCGCCTACCTGCTGTCGGCCGGGCGCTGGTGGGCCCTCGCCGATCCCGCTGGCGACGTCGACTCCCGCTCATCGTCGATCACGCCGCTCGATCGTCTATCCGATCTGCTTCTGGGTCACGCTGGTCGCCGTCCTGCTGGTGGGGATCCGCGCGCGGACCAGCGAGACGCCGGCGTGACCCGGGCACCGGGCAGGCCGACCCGGGTCGGCCTGCTGGTCGTCGCCCTGTCGTTCATCGCCTATTGGCTGGCCGACCGCACCTTCGATGCCGGCCGCGGCGACTTCTTCTACCTCGCCGACGCGTTCCTCCACGGCCGGTCGTGGCTCGACTTCATCCCCGGGCCGTATGACGTGATCGTCGTGGGAGACCGGTACTTCGTCCCGTTCGCGCCGTTCCCGGCGGTCGCCCTCATGCCGCTCGTCGCGCTCATCGGTCCGCAGAGCGCCGACGTCTGGGAGCCCGGCATCAACGCCGCGCTGGCCGCCGCGTCCGTCGGACTGTGCTGGTGGCTGGTCGGCCGGCTCGGCGTCCGCCGGCTGGTCGACCGCGGCTGGCTGATCCTGCTGTTCGGGTTCTCGACCCAGATCCTGTGGGTCACCACCCGCGGCGGCGTCTGGCACACGGGCCACCTGATCGCGACGGTCCTGACGCTGGCGTGCCTGATCGAGCTGTGGGGCCGGCAGCGGGCGCTCCTGATCGGGCTGCTGGCGGGCGCCGCGTTCCTGACCCGGGCGCCCGTCGCGTTCGCGATCCCGTTCTACGCGCTGCTGCTCCTGCCGTGGCTGGATCGCGGCGACGCGCCCGCGGCGCACGATCCCGTGGCGCGCGTGGGCGCTGCTGGCCGCCGGCGTGCTCCCATCGATCGTCGGGTTCTTCGCCTACAACGTCGTCCGGTTCGGCGACCCGCTCGAATCCGGCTACGCGCTCGCCACCCTGCCGCCGTTCCTGTACGAGCTGCGTGAGCAGGGCCTGTTCTCGCTGTCCCATGTCGGGATGAACCTGCAGTACTTCCTGCTCGACCTGCCGAGGCCGATCCGGGAGTTCCCGTTCTTCCGCCCGGACGGGCTCGGGATGTCGGTCTTCGTGACGACGCCCGGGCTCCTGCTGGCGATCCGCGCCGACTGGCGGTCGTCGCGGAGCTGGCTGCTCCTCGGCGCGGCCGTCGCCGTGCTCGTCCCGACTCTGCTCTACTACGGGGGTGGATGGCTCCAGTTCGGCTACCGCTACTTCCTTGATTCGACGCCGTTCGTCCTCGCCCTGTGCGGGCTGGCGGCGGCCCGGATGGGGCGCATCGGACCGGGCTGGCGCGTGCTGATCGTCTTCGGCGTCATCGTCGAGCTGACGGGCGTCTACTGGGCGTACCACAACCTGTGACGGCCACGACCGGGACCCGGGCTCGCCCTGCTGCGCCCGTCGCCGCGATCCTCGCGGTCTTCGTCCTGTCGGGCGCGGCCGGGCTCATGTACGAGATCGTCTGGTCGCGCCAGCTCGTCCTGGTCTTCGGCAACACGACCCAGGCCGTCTCCGCGATCCTGACCGGCTTCTTCGGCGGGATGGCGATCGGCGCCGCGGTCGGCGGCCGCATCGCCGACCGGGTCCGCTCGCCGCTGCGCCTCTACGGCATCCTCGAATGCGTCCTCGTCGTGGTCGTGCTGGTGACGCCGATCTCGTTCGGGCTGATCCGCGAGGTCTACCGCGGCATCTACCCCTCGCTCGAGGGCTCGCCGGCGCTCCTGGCGATCGTCCGCCTGGCCCTGGCCGTGGCGGCGCTGGCGCCCGCGACCGTCCTGATGGGGGCGACCTTCCCCAGCCTGACCCGCTATCTCGCCCGGACCAGCGCCCTGAGCCGGGCGTTCGGCCGGCTGTACGCGGCCAACACCATCGGGGCCATCGTCGGGACGCTCGCCGCCGGCATGGTCCTGATCGAGCTCCTGGGCCTGTCCGGGGCGCTGGCCGTGGGGGCGGCGTGCTCCGCCATCGCCGGCGTCACGGCCCTCTGGCTGGCGCGCGGCCGCGGCGACCCCGTGTCGGAGGCGTCCGCGATCCGCCGGACCCGAGGCCGAGACCCGCCAGTCGGAGCACCGGGCGCGGCTCGTCCGCGCCGGACTCGTCCCGCGACCGCGGCTGGCGCTCGCGATCGCGTTCATCTCGGGGCTCACATCGCTCGCCTACCAGGTCACCTGGACGCGGCTCCTGGCATCCGGGACCGGCAACACGACGTACGTCTTCACGGTGATCCTGGCGACCTTCCTCGCCGGGATCGCCATCGGCGCACTGATCTTCGGGCTGATCCGCTCGCGGCTCGGGGATCCGCTCCGGCTCCTGGCCCTCAGTCAGGTGGTCGTCGGCGGGCTGGTGCTCCTGGGACTCGTGTTCGTCATCGGCCGGCCCGAAGCCCTCGACCCGGGAAAGCCGATCGCGACCCTGAAGGCCCTGTTCGGGTCGGCGGTGCTCGTCGTGCTGCCCGTGACCATCGTGCTGGGGATCGCCTTCCCGACCGCGTCGATCCTGCTCCGCGACGAAGCCGGGACCGCCGGCGGCGAATCGGGGTCGCTGCTCGCCGTGAACACGACCGGCGCCATCGTCGGGAGCCTGCTCGTGCCGTTCGTGCTGATGCCGACCATCGGGTCGCCTGCGATCATCGTCGTCCTGGCGGTCGGCAACCTCGCCCTCGGCCTGGTCCTCGCGGTCATCTCGCGGCCGAGGGCGCTGCCCGCGCTGGCGGTCGGCGCGATGGTGGTGGTCCTCGTCGCGACCCTGGTCGCCCGGCCCGAGCTCGTCGCGCAGCCGAACGAGGCCTACATCGCATCGCGCGCACGGGACGCTCTTCGCCTCGACCGAGGACGAGATCGCGTCGGTCCAGGCGGGCCAGATCGGGGCGACGCCCGGAGCTCTGGGTCGCGGGCACGTCCATGACGCTGCTCACCGTCGACGCCAAGCTCATGCCGATCCTGCCGCTGATCGCCCGCCCGGATTCGACGCGGGCGCTGGTCGTCGCCTTCGGGATGGGGACGGCGTTCCGGGCCGCGCTGATCGCAGGTCTCCGCACCGACGCGGTGGAGCTCGTCCCGTCCGTCCCCGAGATGTTCGGCTGGTACTACCCCGACGCCGACGCGGTCCTGGCCGACCCGAACGGGCGGGTGATCGTCACCGACGGCCGCAACCACCTCGAGCTCGCGACGGAGCACTTCGACATCATCGTCACCGACCCGCCGCCGCCGATCGAGAGCTCCGGCGCGTCGGTCATCTCGTCGTACGAGTACTACCAGGCCGGCAAGGCCCACCTGACGCCCGGCGGGATCATGATGCAGTGGGTCCCGTACGGCGCCCCGGAGTCGGAGTTCAAGGAGCACATCCGGACGTTCGCCGCGGTCTACCCGCACGTCAGCGTCATCAAGGGCTCGGGAGGCTACGGCGCGTACATGCTCGGGTCGGAGCGAGCCGATGTCGTTCGAGCCGGACGCCATCCGCGAGGTCCTCGTCGCGGCCGGGGATCCTCGAGGACATCTCGTCCGCGTACGACTCGCCGGCACACTCGGTCGACGCCTGGATCGCGGAGATCGCCCAGCAGCGCTGGCTCGACGACGACGAGCGTGGCCGCCTATGTCGGCGACGGGCCGCTGATCACCGACGACCATCCGCGCCCCGAGTACTTCCTGTTGCGCCGGCTGGCCAACGGGACGGCCAACCAGTGACGACCCCGATACCGGGACGATGCGCCGCCTGACGTTCCCGCCCCGGACGCCCGAGGTCCTCGTCGCGAGCTGGTTCGTCGTGATCAGCGTCATGCGCCTGTCGGTCATCAGCGCAGCGGCGCCGGGGTTCGACGCGAAGCTCTACCGGACCGCGACGCTCACCTGGCTCCAGGGCGGGGACCCGTGGTCCGTGTACAGCGGGGCGATCCGCTTCGCGGCCCCGCCGCCGTCCCTGCTCGCGATGCTCCCCTTCGCCGTGGTGCCCGAGACCGTCGCGGTCGTGGCGATGATCGGGCTCGGCCTCGTCGGCACGGCGTGGGCGCTCCGGCGGCTCGGGATGCCGCTCTGGTGGCTGGCGTTCCCGCCCTTCATCGACGGCCTCTACAACGGCAATCCGCACGTGCTGCTGATCCCGCTCCTGGTCGCGGGCCTCGCCCCGATCGCCGCGCTGGTCAAGATCTACGCCGTCCCGGTGCCGCTGCTGCGCGGCGAGTGGAAGGCGGTGGCCGCGACCGCGATCGTCCTGCTCGTGACGGTCCCGATCCTGCCGTGGGCCGCCTACATCGCCCAGTTCCCGTCCATCAGCGCCACCCTCAGCGAGCAGTCCGACGGCGGCATGAGCGCGCTGGCCATCCCGCGTGCTCGATCCCTGTCGCCGTCGTGGCGCTGGTCCTGATGGGCCGCCGTCGCGCCGCCTGGTGGGTGGTGCCCGTCCTCTGGCCCAGCACGCAGTGGTACTACACCTCGCTGGTGATGCCGGCGACGACGCTGCTGGCGGCCTTCGTGGTCGCCGTGCCGGTCCCGTTCGCGACGACGCTCGGGGCGGTCGTGGTCGCCGCCGAGGTCGTCTGGCGGGCCCGCCGCGCCCCGCCGGCTGATCCCGCCGACACCGCGGCCGGCGCCGCGCCGGGTTCCGTCGCTTCCACCTGACCTCTCCGGGAGCTCGTCGAGGACCAGCGCCCAGGATCAGCGAGCGTGTGCCACTGGGGAGCAAAGCGTGCGCCGATGACGCCAGAGCGTACGACGGTCACCCGGTCACGTGCTGGTCAGAACGCGACGATGCGGAGGGCCTCGGGTCTGACCGGCGCGAGAAGTGCCAGCCCGTCCTCCCGGTACAGCTCCAATCCGTCGATGTAGCCGTCGACCACGTGGAGCAGGACATGGATGGTCATACCGTCGATGTCGTCGGCCACCGCCTCGGTCGGGACCCGTCGAAGGACGGCGGCCCGCGGCGCTCCACGAGCCGACAGCGCCAGACATCCGTGGTCGTCGATCCGCCGACTCCGAGCGACCGCCAGCTGCAGCACGATCTCGTCTCGTCCCGGAAACGACTCGGCGACGAGTGCTGTCAGGATGCCGGCCGACTCCTCCTCGAGCGGCGCGAATCCATCGCCAGGAGAGACGAGTCGCGACATGTCCGATCCGAGGCTACATCAACGGCCGGTCAGCGAGCGTGCGGGAACGTCACTCGGATGGGAGGAGTAGCCCACGCGTCGAACCAGATGTCCTCATGGCCGGGACCGATCTGGAACCTCCAGCCTGCAGGAAGGGCGAGATACGGCAACACGGCGAGGTCGTGATCGCTCAAGTGCGACACGTGGATCGGACGGAAGAACGCATCATCCGATCGGTCGACGTCCACGCCGGTCCAGAGATACCACCCGCAGGATCGTCCGTCGGGCGGGTGGCGAAGGCCGTTGACGGGCAGAGCGCCGATCGGGCCCCAGGCCGACGACTTGGTCAGGCCGCGGGACATCAGGTCGAGCACCCACCCGGCGGCACACGTCCAGTCTGCTCGCGGCTCGGATACGCCATGCGGTCAGGGTACGCGCGGCATGCGAGCGTGCCTACCGTCCGAACCGCACACCTCGACGCCGTTGCGGTCGCAACCATCCGAAGGCATCCGGTGCTATCGTTCGAGCGTGACCCCCATCACCCTCGACGCGGAGCCTGCCTGTCCGGCCGGAGACGCCATCGACCGCGAGCCCGATGCGTCGGCCGGTCCCCGACTTCGCGCCGAGCGCCGACCCTTCGAGGCCTTCACGGCCGGGACGTGGGACGCCCTCGCGGCCGCGAACCCGTGGGCGACGCCGTTCTCCGGCTGGGCCTTCCAGCGCGCGTGGTGGGACGGCTATGGCGCCAACGCCTACGACGAGACCCTCGCGATCGTCGATGCCGATGCGCCCGCCGACGGCAGCCGCGGCGCCCATCGCGATCGTCCCGCTCATGCACCGCCACGAGGTCGAGTCGAGCGACGCGCGGCACCCGGACGCGGCTCCGCGGCGACACCGACGCCGACCTGACGGCGGTGGCCCCCGATGCCACCGCGATCTTCTTCGGCGCCTCGTACCACGCCGACTACGCGACGATCCTCGCGGCGCCGGCCGACCTGCCGGACGTGGCCGACGCCGTCGCGGCGCACCTCGCCGACGCCGACGCCGACGGCCCGGCCTGGGACGTCGTGGACCTGCGGCGCCTCCGCTGCGGCGACCCGACGGCCGACGCCCTCGCGGCGGCCTTCGGCGCCCGGGAGATCCACGAGGGCTGGACGCTCAACGTCGAGCGCGAGGACGTCTGCCCGGTCGTGACGCTGCCCGACGGGCGTCGACCTCGACGGCTACCTCGCGATGCTCGGCAAGAAGGAGCGCCACGAGATCCGGCGCAAGGTCCGCCGGGCCGAGGCCGTCGGCGAGATCCGCCTCGACGACTCGACCGATCCGCTCGGCGACCTCGACGCGTTCATCGACCTCCACCAGCGGCGCTGGGGCGCGGCCGGCCTCTTCCCGCCGACTGCGGGCGGGGAGCAGAGCCGGGTCTTCATCCGCCGCCTGTTCGAGCTGGCCGGCACCGACGGCCCGGTCCGCCTGACGTTCCTCAGCGTCGGCGGCCGGCGGATCGCGGCCGGGATCCATCTCGAGACGCCCGACGGCTACCTCTACTACAACGCCGGCGTCGACCCCGATGCCCGCGAGCTCTCGCCCGGCGTCGTCATGGTCCACGCCTACGTCCAGCGGGCGATCGCCGACGGCAAGCGGCGGCTCGACTTCCTCCGCGGCGACGAGCCCTACAAGTACGAGTGGGGCGCGGTCGACGAGCCGATCCAGCGCCTGCTCGTCCGCCGGCGGGCCGCCTGATGGGCGCCCCGATGCCCTTCGAGCCCTGCTTCGAGCCGGTGATCCGCCAGCCGGTGACCGGCGGGCGCGTCCGCGTCGTCGAGCTGCTCGCGACCGGCTCCAACGGCGGCGCCCAGGAGCACCTGTTCTCGCTCGTGACCCGGATCGACCGCGCCGCGCTACGACGTCTCGGTCGTCGCGCTGTCGGCGGGGAGCGCCGTCCGCAAGCTCGCAGCGGGCCGGCATCCCGGTCCTCGTCATCGACGAGGTCGACGACGCGATCGCGGTCGGCGCGCTGGCGGCGCACCTGTCCGAGGTGCGCGCCGACGTCCTCCACACCCACATGTACCGCGCCGACACGGTCGGGACGCGCGCCGTCATGGCCCTCGGCGAGATCGGCCACCGCCGGCCGTACCTCGTGTCGACGGTCCACTCCAGCCGGGTCCGCTCGAGCGACGACCAGGCGCTGCTCGCCGGGCTGACCCCGCACATGGACCGGCTCATCGCGGTCTCCCGCTCGATCGAGCGCAAGCTCCAGCAGGAGGGCCGGGACGTCATCCCGGTGGACCTCATCTACAACGGCGTCGACCTCCAGCGCTACGACCACCAGGAGCCGTGCTGCACGCTGCCCGACGAGTACGGGATGGAGCCCGGCTCGCAGATCGTCGGCGTCGTGGCCCGGCTGGAGCCGGAGAAGGGCCATCCCACCCTCTTCGACGCGTGGCCCATCGTGCTGCGGGCGGTCCCGGACTCCTACCTGCTCGTCGTCGGCGAGGGCAGCCGCCGCGACGCGCTCGAGGCCCAGGCCCGCGAGCTGCGGATCGCCCATCGCGTGGTCTTCACCGGGCCGTCGCGACGACGTCCCGGCCGTGACCGCCGCGCTCGACGTCGCCGTGCTCCCGTCCTACCGGGAGGCCCAGGGCCTGACGATCCTCGAGGCGATGGCGCTGTCGCGCCCGGTCGTGGCGTCGGACGTCGGCGGGATCCCCGAGATGATCCAGGACGGCAAGACCGGGCTGCTGGTCCCGCCGCACGACCCGGAGGCGCTGGCCGCCGCGATCATCCGCCTGCTGACGGACCATCCCCTCGCCGACACGCTCGGGCGGGCCGGCCACGACCTGGTCCACGACCGGTTCTGCATCGAGCTGATGGTCCGCGCGGTCGAGGCGATCTACGACGAGGGCGCCCGTGTCGTGCGCCCGTCCGAGGTGGCCGCGGCCGGCTAGGACCTTCGTGCCGGTGCGAGGGCGCACCGGGGGCACGTAGCATCCGCCGGTGAGCCTCAACCGACTCTGGGCGTTCCTGGCCGTCGCGCTCCCGGTCCTGGCCGCGCTGATCGCCAACCTCTCGTCCGTGGACCTGACCTACCACCTGCGCGCCGGCGAGGGGATCCTCGCGACCGGCGCGATCCCGCGCGTCGACGAGTGGACGTTCACCGCGGCGGGTGCGCCGTGGACCGACCAGCAGTGGGGCGCCCAGGTCGTCCTCGAGCTGGCCTACCGCCTCGGCGGCTGGACCGGCCTCGCGGTCCTGCGCGCCGCGCTCGTCGGCGTCGTGTTCGGCTGCCTCTTCGTCATCGGCCGACGGCGCGGGCTGGATCCGCGGACCGCGGCCCTGCTGACGCTCGCCGCGTTCCTCGTCTCGGCGGTGGCGCTCGCGCTCCGGCCGCAGCTCCTCGGGATGGCGCTGTTCGCGGTCGTCCTGCTGCTGGTCGTCGAGCGGCGGACCCACCCGCGCGCCCTGTGGGCGGTGCCGGTCATCGTCGCGGTCTGGGCGAACCTCCACGGCAGCTTCTTCCTCGGGCCGCTGGTCCTCGGGCTGGCCTGGCTGGAGGACGTCCACGACCGCGACCCCGGCGCCCGGCGGACGCTCGCCGGTCGGCGTCGTCAGCGCGCTCGCCGCGTGCCTGACCCCGTTCGGCCCGGCGGTCTGGGCGTACGCCGTCGGGCTGTCGACCAACCCGCAGGTGACCCAGCGGATCACCGAATGGCAGGCGACGACGCTGCGGACCGTGCCGGGCATGCTCTTCTTCGCGAGCGCCGGGGCGATCGTCGTGCTGATCGCGCGGCGCGGCCGGGCGACCTCGTGGCCGACGCTCGCCTGGCTCGGGGTCTTCTTCCTCATCGGGGCGTTCGCGATCCGCGGCGTCGCCTGGTGGCCGCTCGGGGCGGTGACCGCGATCGCCGGGACGCTCGTGACCGCGGCCACCGGCGCCGGAGCGCGTCGACCCGCCGCTGATCCGGCGCATGAACGTGGTGATCGTCGGGGCCATCGTGGTGGCCGGACTGGTGCTGCTGCCCGCTGTGGCGACCGATCGACGCGGGCCTCGGCGCACCGGTCGGGGTCGTCGGCAACGCGCCGTCGGGGATCACCGGCGCGCTGCGCGGGACGCTGCAGCCCGGCGACCGGCTCTTCAACCCGCAGCCGTGGGGCTCGTGGTTCATCTTCGAGCTCCCGGCGACGCCGGTCGCCATCGACTCGCGGATCGAGCTGTTCCCGGTCGAGGTCTGGGACGACTACGAGCGGGTCGTCGACGGCGGTGACGGCTGGGCCCGAGCAGCTGCGACGACTGGAAGGTGACGGTCGTCGTCGCCGCGGGCGCGTCCGAGGACGCGTTCGTCGACGCGGCTCGAGGCGGCCGGCTGGACCTCGATGTACTCGGACGGCGACGGCACGGTCCTCCGGCGGTCGGCCCCGCTGGCCGTCGTCCGGTGACGCGCGAGCCGGATGCTGCACCGCGCCGTCGCCGCGGCTGCAGCGCCTGGTCGTGCTGGTCGTCTTCGGCGCCACCGGCAGCCTGCGCCTGCTCCGGGACGTGCTGTACCCGCATCACATCGGCCTCGACGGACGCCTGTACACCGACGCCAGCCGCGTCTGGCTCGCCGGCGGCGATCCGTGGACGACGACCTACGAGTTCGGGCATCCGCTACGCGGCACCGCCGCCATCGCTCCTCGTGACGGCTCCGCTGACGCTCCTGCCCTCGGTGACGGCCGGGCCTCGTCCGTGGTGGTCGTGTCGGCCGTGCTGGCCCTGGCCGCCATCCGGTCGCTCGGACTGCCCGGTCTGGTGGATCCTGTGGGCGCCGATCCTCGACGGGGTCCTGGTCGGTAGCCTCGATGTCGCGACGATGGCGCTCCTGGTCCTCGCGGCCGGGCGAGCCTGCGGCGTTCGCGCCGCTGCTCAAGGTCTACGCGGTCCTGCCGATGCTCGGCGAGCGCCGCTGGCGACAGCTCGCTCGTCGCCGTTGCGCCTGACTCGTCGCGACCATCCCGATCCTGCCGTGGCGCATGTTCATGCCGACCTGTCCGTCGTCAGCGCGACGCCCTCGTGCCCAGCAGACGATGACGACGTCCGTCTGGGGGAACCCGGTGCTGATGGATCGGCTTCGCGGTCGGCCTGCGTTCGCTCGGCGCGCACCGCGCGGGCTATCTCGCGGTCCCGGTCCTGTGGCCGTCGACCCAGCCGCACTACGGCGCGCTGGCGCTGCCGGTCGCGACGCAGAGCACCATCCTGGCGGTCGGGCTTCGCGTTCGCGTTCCTCATGCCGTGGGTCCCGGCGTTCGCCGTGGCGGTGTACGCCGTCGTCACGTTCCTGCGTCGGCGCACCGAGGGCGGGGATCGCCCGACGGCCGTCGGCGCGCGGACGCCTAGGACCTTCGGGTGCCGGTGCCACGCCGCACCGGGCTGCTAGCATCGCCCGCATGACCGATCGACCCGCCGACCTCGATGTCGTCGTCCTCGGCGGCGGAGGCCATGTCGGCCTGCCGCTGAGCCTCGCCCTCGCGAACGCCGGACTGACCGTGGGCATCTACGACACGAACCAGGCCACGCTCGACCGCATCGCCGCGGGCGAGATGCCGTTCATGGAGACCGGCGCCGACGACCTGCTGCGCGAGGTCCTCGCCAGCGGGCGCCTGCATTTCGGCTCGGACGGCTCGATGATCGAGCGCACCGAGCAGCTCATCGTGGTCATCGGCACGCCCGTGGACGAGTTCCTCGGCGCCGTCGATGACGATCTTCGAGAAGGCCGTCGACCAGATCGCCCCACACCTGCGCGAGGGGGCGCTGGTCGTGCTGCGCAGCACCGTCTACCCAGGGACGACCGGGTACGTGACCCAGAACCTCGCCGACCGCGGCTGCAAGGTCGACGTCGCGTTCTGCCCGGAGCGCATCGCCGAGGGCCACGCGCTCGAGGAGCTCAGCTCGCTGCCGCAGATCGTCGGCGCGGACTCGACGGTCGCCGCGACCCGCGCCGCCGGCCCTCTTCGGCCGTCTGTCGGCGAAGACCATCCGGACCTCGACCAAGGAGGCCGAGCTCGCCAAGCTCTTCACCAACACCTGGCGCTACATGAAGTTCGCGGTCGCCAACCAGTTCCTGATGATCGCGGACCAGGCCGGCATCGACTACACGAACGTGCTGCGCGCCATCCGCGAGGACTACCCGCGCGCGGCCGACCTGCCGGGCCCGGGCTTCGCCGCCGGTCCGTGCCTGTTCAAGGACACGATGCAGCTCGCGGCGTTCACCGCGGACCACTTCCCGCTCGGGCAGGCCGCCATGCAGGTCAACGAGGGGCTGCCCGCCTACATCGTGTCGGCGCTCGAGCGCCGGTACGGGGGCTTGTCCGGCAAGACCGTCGGGATCCTCGGGATGGCATTCAAGAGCGAGTCCGACGACACCCGCGCTTCGCTGAGCTACAAGCTGCGAAAGCTGCTCTCATGGGCCGGCGCGCGCGTGATCGCCACGGACCCCTACGTCCGCGACGACCGGCTCGTGATCGCTCGATCGCGTCCTCGAGGAGAGCGATGTGCTGATCCTCGGGGCCCCGCACCAGGCGTATCGCAGCCTCTCCGTCGGTGGCAAGGACGTCGTCGACGTCTGGAACGCGATGGGCGAGGGGATCCGACTCTAGTGCGCATCCTCGTCACCGGCGCCGCCGGGTTCATCAACGGCTATCTCGTGCCCGAGCTGCTCGAGGCCGGCCACGAGGTCATCGGCCTCGACGACTTCAGCAAGTACGGCCGGCTCGCGAAGTCCTATGACGGCCATCCCCGCTATCGCTTCGTCGAGGGCGACGCCAAGGACACCGCCCTGATGCGCGAGCTGGCCGCCGGTTGCGACCAGGTCGTCGCGGCCGCCGCGATGATCGGCGGGATCAGCTACTTCCACGAATTCGCGTACGACCTGCTCGCCGAGAACGAGCGCATCCTCGCGGCGACGTTCGACGCGGCGATCGCTGCCCACCGGGACGGCCATCTGGAGCGGATCATCGTGGTCTCCTCGTCGATGGTCTACGAGTCCGCGACCGTCTTCCCGACGCCGGAGGGCGCCGAGGAGACCTCGCCGCCGCCGGTCTCCACCTACGGCTTCCAGAAGCTCGCCTCGGAGTACTTCGCCAAGGGCGCCTGGGAGCAGTACCAGCTCCCCTACACGATCGTCCGGCCGTTCAACTGCGTCGGCATCGGCGAGCGGCGGGCCTTGCGCGACACCGACGTCATGTCCGGGAACGTCAAGCTGGCGCTCTCGCACGTGGTGCCGGACCTCGTGCTCAAGGTCCTCAAAGGCCAGGACCCGCTGCACATCCTGGGCGACGGCTCGCAGGTCCGCCATTACACCTACGGCGGCGATCTCGCCCGCGGCATCCGCTGCGCGATGGAAGCGCCGGCGGCGCTCGGCGAGGACTTCAACCTCTCGACCGCCGCATCCACCACCGTGCTCGAGCTCGCGGAGGCGATCTGGACTCGCGTCCACACGGACGGACGGCCGTTCGCCTACGTGTCCGACCCGCCGTTCGAGCACGACGTCCAGCTCCGGGTCCCGGACGTGCGCAAGGCCCGCGAAGTCCTGGGCTTCGAGGCGACGACGTCGCTCGACGCCATGCTCGATGAGGTCGTGCCCTGGATCCGCGCGGAGCTCGAGGCCGGTCGCCTGTGACGGGGTCGCTTCCAGAGCTCTATGACGCCCGCTTCGACGAGCAGGAAGTGAGTCGCAAGGACGACGTCTGGCGCGAGATCGTGCGCTTCCTCCAGCGCTATATCGACCCGGCCACGCCGGTCCTGGACATCGCCTGCGATCGCGGACACTTCATCCGGTTCGTGGAGGCGAACGAGCGGTGGGCGACGGACATCCGGGACGTGTCCGCGTCCCTGCCATCAGACATCCATTTCGTGATGGCGGCCGGCGCCGACCTTCGCGACCACGTCCCGACGGGTCATTTCGGGACGATCTTCATGAGCAACTACCTCGAGCACCTGGAATCGGGTGAGGCCGTCATCGAACAGCTCCGCGTCGCCCGCGACCTCGCCAGGCCCGGCGGCAAGATCGTCGTGCTCCAACCCAACATCCGACTGGTCGGACAGCGCTACTGGGATTTCATCGACCATCGGGTCGCCTTGACCGACACGAGCCTGCTCGAGGCGGCGGAGATCGCCGGCCTCAAGACCGTCGACCTGATCACCCGGTTCCTGCCGTACTCGACCAAGGGCCGTCTGCCGAGGCACGGCCGTCTCGTGCGGATGTATCTGGGTCTCCGTCCGGCGTGGCTGCTGCTCGGTCGCCAGACCCTCTACGTCGGCGAGCGACCCAGATGACGTCCCCGGGCGGGGGCCGGCAAGGCGAGCCGCCGGAGTTGGCGATCGTCGTCCCCGTCTACAACGAGGGCGATGCGGTCGAGCCCGTCCTGCGATCGCTCGCCGCCGAGGTCGTCACGGCCCACGAGATCGTCGTCGTCTACGACTTCGATGGCGATACGACCGTGCCCGTGATCGCTCGACTCGCCCCGGACCTCCATGGCTTGCGCGGCATCCGGAACGACCTCGGACGTGGCGTCCTCAACGCCATGAAGGCGGGGATCGCCGGCACGGACGCGCCCTTCGTCCTCATCTCGATGGCCGACGGTTCCGACGAGCCGCACATCGTCGATCGGATGGTCGAGCTCGCCCGGGACGGAGCCGATGTCGTCGCCGCCTCGAGGTACATGTCCGGCGGTCATCAGATCGGCGGTCCGCGCTTGAAGCGGGTCCTGAGCAGGACGGCCGGCCTGACCCTGCACTGGTTCGCCGGCGTGCCGACCCACGACGCGACCAACAACTTCAAGCTCTACTCGCGGCGGTTCCTCGACTCGGTCACGATCGAGAGCACCGCCGGCTTCGAGCTCGCGCTCGAGCTGACCGTGAAGGCGACCCTCGGTGGCCGAAGGGTCGCCGAGGTCCCGACCACGTGGCGCGACCGGACCGCGGGCCAGAGCAACTTCAAGCTCCGAACGTGGCTCCCGCACTACCTGCACTGGTACCGGGCCGCGTTCCGGGGTCGGTGGCTGCGCCGCCCGGTCGCCCGCACCGGACCCTAGTCGCAGCCGGTCACTCCTCGAGGTCGACGCCGGGGAACGGCGTGTACGACAACGGCCCGTAGACGTGCACCCGGTCCGGGCGCTCCCAGTACGACTCCTCGCTCGCGAATGGCAATCCGGCGTCCGCGTACGCGTTCAGAAGTCTTGGGATGAGGTTGACCGGCGACACGTCGTCCGGGAACAGGTCGGGTCGGCCCGGGGTGTTCGCGACGAAGAACGATCGAAGCATCTCGGCGCGATCGGCGGGATCCCAGCGGATCCCGTGGTCGGACATGAAGATGATCACGGGCGGTGCGTGGCTCGCCGCGAGGACCTTTCGAGCCGTCGCGGCCACCACCTTGTCGATATACGCCACCTGGTCACGGATCGGGACTGCCCGCTCGTCGCCGTACGCCTCCCCGCCGTAGAAGATCGAACAGGCTGCGGGGATGCACGGCCAGCCGGTCCTTGGCTCGCCGTCCGGGCCGTAGGCGATCGGCGGATGCGGGGCGAGGACGTGGGCGAAGACGAACCGCGGGTGATCGGCGGGCGCGGACGCGAGGTCGACGAGGCTGGCGAACGAGGCCTCGATCCGATCGCGATGCTGTCCCATCAGGAACGCACTCTGGCTCTCCGGGAAGAGCGTCTTGAGGGATCCAGCCTGCAGCACCGAGTACTCGAATTCCGTGAGCTGGCCGCTGTCCAGGAGCCGGTCCGCGTTGTACGTCGCGACATCGGAGAAGTCCGACGCGATCGAGATCACCTCGTACCCCTGGGCTCGAAGGGCATCGAACGCCGGACCCTGGTTGATCGCTCGTGACAGCGCGCGATACTGCCCGGCGGGACTGTTCGGCGGATCCGCGACCTGCGGCAGGTCGGCGACCTGGCGCATGCCGAACATCGATGCGAGCGTCAGCGCGGTGACGTCGTAGTTCGAGTGGCTGTGGCGCGCCACGTCGAACCCGAGCGATGCCATGTCCGCCAGGAACGGCTCGGGATCCAGGCCGAAGACGTTGGCCATGGTGTCCCAGCGTGGGTGTCCGTCCAGGAGCACGACATAGATGTCCGGCAGGGGCTGCCCGGCCGCGCTGCGGGTCTTGGAGACGCCGAGCTCGCTCGGCGTGAGGGCGCCCGCGATGGCCGCGTTCAGCACGGTGATCACCAGGGTCAGCGCTGCGATGACGTTCAGCGGCCTCGTCACGATCCGCCACGGGATCGAGGCGATCCGGCGACCACGCCGGAGGATCAGGATGGCGATGAGCAGGACGACCACGACGAGGAGCCCGCCGACGAGCGCGAGCGAGGGCGGTCCGCCGATGCTCATGCCCAGGATGAAGGCCAGCAGCGCGCCGACGTGTCGGTCCCGGGTCAGCGCGGACAGAAGCAGCTGGACCAGCACGACGATGATGACCGCCAGAGCCAGCGGCCGGGGCAGCGCATGGACCGAGGCCGTCGACGCCGCGAGGATCCCGATCACCCAGGATGCCGCGAAGACTCCCGGGTAGATCGGCCAATCACCGATGCCGCCGGTCTCCCGGGTCGTCGCCGTCACGCCGCACCGGACGGCGACGGCGACGGCGTGGCGAGGAGCTTCAGGGTCAGCAGCGTCAGGGCAAGCATCGCGATCGAGCCGAGGACGGTGATCGGCCCCGTGTACGGGAGGATCGCCCCGATCCAGGGCGCCGGGGGGACCGCGGAGAACAGGTTCATCGTGAATACGACCCCGAACGCGACGCCGAGCCAGCGGACCGGACGCTCGGGCACGAGGAACATCAGGAAGCCGATCGCCGCGAAAGCGTACCGCTCATGCATCGTGGTCAGGAAGCAGAACGCGATCAGCGTTGCCGCCGCGCACCCGAGGATCAGCGATCGTGGTCGCGGATCGCGCAGCACGCAGACGAACACCACGAGCTCGAGCGAGCCAGTGAGGATCAGGCCGACCGCCCTGAAGGTCAGCGGTCCGATGAACCGCAGGTCGTCCGAGACGAAATGACCGCCGGCGAACAGCGACTGGACGAGCCACCACAGGTTCCAGGCTCGCAGCGAGAGGATGTTGAGGACCTCGCCCTGATACGTTGCGAGGGCCTTCAGGTAGTTCGCCGGCCCCCCGGCGGGGACGAACGGCAGCCACAGGACCACGACCACCGCCAGGCCGATCAACGCGGCACGGAGGAACCCGCGGGGACCGCCGGTCGCCCAGAACCACGCCGCGAATGGCACGAGGAACGGCAATGCCTGTGGCTTGGTCATGATCGAGACGGCCAGGAAGGCCGCGGCGAGGCCGTTCCGGCCGTTGATCGCGAGGACGATGGCGATCATCGCCGAGAGCAGATAGATCGATTCGTACTGCCCCCACCAGGCGCTCACGTCGATGACAGCGGGGTGCAGGAGGATCGCCGCGCCGGCGGCGACGGCGACCCATGGTGTCCGGCGCAGCGCGTACACGACCACGACCGCGAGGCCGATGTCGGCCAGCGTGGCCGGGACCTTCATCAAGGCGCGGATCCCGGGATCCGACGCATCCGTCACGGTCTTGAAGGCCGGTTCGATCGCGGCCAGGACGGCCCAGATGTACGCCATGACCGGCGGGAACGAGAGGCTCTGGTCGTAGGCGTGAGGCAGGCCGTTGACGGCGATGCCGTGCGTCCACAGCACGAAGACGTCCAGGTCCCCCCGCAGGCCCTCGGAGGGGAGGAGCCAGGCGCGGATCACGAGGCCGACGACCAGAACGGCCGCACCGACGGCGATCGCCGCCACGGGCCAGGCGACCGGGTCGCGCTCGTCGGCCGGGCGGGAGTCGCTCACGACCTCGTCCGCCCGACGTAGGCGACCACCGGCGCCAGCGTGATCGGCAGGTCGAGCAGCGAGTAGGTCAAGGGCGCACCGGAATTCGCGAGGACCGTCCGGTAGTCCGCCCAGAGTGCTCCGAACGGCAGGCATGCGAGCAGGAAGACGCCGAGCGCCACCCACCATCCGCGATGCCGGACCCCGATCAGGGCGAACGGCGCGAGCGACGGCTTGATCAGCACCCAAGGCCCCGGCCAGTGCCAGCGCGTCGCGGCGGCGACGATCGCGACCACCCACATGCCGGGGTTCCCGTACAGGACCAGGGCCTCGGTCCGTGGCCAGAGGAGGATGAACCCGAACAATGGCCAGGTCCAGGGGGCCGGTCGCCACCCCGCGATGACCGCGAGCGTCAGTCCGATGGGGAACGCCCACCACAAGGCGGCGATCGGCGGGATCACCGCGAACGGCGTCAGCAGCCAGAGGATGACGGGCGGGTACAGCGGATCGCCGTCCATCACGGTCGTCGGACCGGCGAGCTGCCGGGGCAGGTAGAACTGGCCGGTCTCGAGCCAGCGATCCGTGTGCGCCATGTACTGCTGGAAGTCGACGCCGAAACCGCCGTGGCCGGCGATGATCCCGATGAGGCTGATCGTCCACACGATCGCGACGGCGCTCAGCCCGCCGGTGACGCCGAGGACGATCACCCTGCCGGCCGGGCTGTCGAGGACATCGGCCCGCATCCATGGGCGCGGCCAGAACCGGCCGACGGCCGCCTGCATCCGGGCGGCGCTCACGTCAGACGCGGCCGGAGATCCAGTACCGTTCCGCGGACCCGTCGACCTCGCCGTACTCGGCGACCGTCCGTCCATACGCGCGCACGGCATCGGCCATGGCCCGCGTGCCGTCGAAGAGCCGCTCCATCTGGCTCGCGTACAGGTCGATGCCCATGATCTTCCGCTCGAGCTGGTCGGTGATGTCCGCGAACGTCGGGGACATCGAGACATCCGGCGGGAACGCGCCGAGGATGTCGGCGCCGAGGTCCTGCGGCCCCTTGAAGTCGGACCAGAAGGCGTACGGGAAGTCCTCGTAGAACGTGATGATGCCCGCGTAGTCCGGTCCGGGCATCACCCAGCGGTGACCCTCCTGGAGGAGGCGCAGGCCCACGTCGCGGCAGAGCTGGTGATCGACATGCCCGCCCACGCCGAGCGGGAAGTAGACCTTCTGCGGTTCGAGCCGCGCGATCTCGCGGCGGAGCAGGTCGTACGGGGCGCTGTCGTCGGGCCGCGGCGCGCCGAGGAGCTGGTCGTCGCCCTCGTACCCCCGGAAGACCGCGTCCGGGAGGTCGAGGAACACGATCGATGCCTCGGCGAAGTAGGCGAACCGCTCGTCCTCGATCCGGCGGCGGGCCATCAGGTCGCCGGCGGCCGCGGCATCCATGACCTCGTCGGTGTAGACCGCACCTTGCGTGGGCACGTCGTCGATGACCGGCTGCTCGGCGAGCGACTCGTTACGGACGCTGGCCCTGCGGTACCACGACGACCGCTGCCAGAACCGCTTCGCGGCCGCGTCGGCGTCGGCCTGCGTCGCCTCGAGGCGGTCCTCGGTCGCGGCCCACGATGGGACGAGGGCCGCGGTCGGCCAGTCGGCTTCGATGTCGCTGCGGTTGAACGCCTCGGTCACCGGCCACATCGCCTTCGAACCGAAGCCGAGCGCCTCGCGCTGGTAGGGCGTCAGGCCGTCGCTGGCGCCGTCGCCCGAGAACACCGTGATGACGGTCACGTTCTGCCCGAGCTCGCGGAGGCTGGCGATCAGACCGCCGCACGAAAGCGCGACGTCGTCCGGGTGCGGCGCGACGAAGACGTGGGTCATGGCGGGCCGAGTATACCGAGGGTGACCGGCAGGTCGTGATACTCGCTGGCCCGGATCACCCCCCGTAGCCGCCAGCACCCACGAGCGGCACGAATACGCAGGCGCCGTCGGGGACGTCCATCCATTCGTTGCCGTGCCGGGTGACGACCGTCAGTATCTGGCGGTCGCGCGGCCCGACCGGGATGACGAGGCGGGCACCGTCGGCCAACTGGTCTCGCAATGCGTTCGGGATGATCGGGGCCGCCGCTGCCACCAGGATGCCGTCCCACGGCGCGCCATCGGCCCAGCCGAGGCTGCCGTCGGCCGCCAAGACCTCGACCGCAGCGCCGTAGCCGAGCGATGTCAGGCGGGCCCTGGCGGATGCCGCGAGGTCGGGGTGCCGCTCGATCGTCGTCACGCGGCAGCCGAGCGCGTCGAGGATCGCGGCTTGGTAGCCGGAGCCCGTGCCGATCTCGAGGACACGATCCCCTGGTCGTGTGGCCAGCAGCTCCGTCATGCGCGCGACCATATAGGGCTGGCTGATCGTCTGGCCGAGCTCGATCGGGAGCGCCTCGTCGTCGTAGGCCCGCCGCGGATCGTCGACATCGACGAACGATTCGCGTGGCACCTCGCCCATCGCGCGCAGGACCCGTTCGTCATGGATGCCGCGGCCGCGCAGCTGGTCCGCGACCATCCGCTCGCGCGCACGCCGGACTCGGTCGTCGGTCTTCGCCTCGGCCTGCTGGCCGTCCATGCCGCGAGGATACGCCCGCGGCGGGCGCGTCAGGACGGGCTGGGCGAGGGGCTCGGCTCGGCCGATGGCGAGGCCGACGAGCTCGGCGGCGCCGACGGGCTTGCCGAGGGCGATGCGGCCGGCGAGGCGGACGCACCCGCCGAGCTCGATGCGGATGGCGACGCCGAGGCGCTCGGCGATGCGGACGCGCTCGGCGACGCCGACGAGCTGGGGGACGCGGTGACGACCGGAGTCGGGCTCGGGGTCGGCGTTCCCGTGATCAGGCCGCCCGCCCCGAACAGGATCCCGTTGAGGAGGATCCCCCCGAAGATGACGACGGTCGCGATGACGAAGATCCTCGATGGGTTGTCGGTGACGCGGACCGCGAGCTCGGACGGCGTCGGCGCCCGGGTCGTGGCGGCCGGCTGGCCCGTTCGACGCCCGGCACCCGCGGCTCCGGCGACGGCAGCGCCGGCCACGGCGGCACCCTCGAGGGTCTCGTCGTCCTGGGCTTCCTCATCCCCCTCGGCCTCGACATCCAGCGCCTCGTCGTCGACGGTCTCCTCATCCCCCTCGGTCTCGTCGGCCATGTCGGCCTCGTCGGGCTCCGGCTCCGGCTCGGGCGCCGCGACCGGCTCGGGTTCTGGCGCCGCGACCGGCTCGGGCTCGGCCGCTGCGACCGGCTCGGGCTCGGCCGCTGCGACCGGCTCCGGTTCGGGCGCCGGCTCCGGCTCCGGTTCGGGCGCCGCGACCGGCTCCGTCGCCGGCTCGGGCTGCGGCTCGTCCGCAGGCGCGACGTCGTCCGCCGCGACGTCGGTCGCCGGCTCGGGCGTCTCGTCCGGCGAGCCCTCGGGTCGATCAGTCATCCGTTCGGTTCACTCCTGGCACATGCGGGCGGCCGTGTCGGCTGCCGGGCACGCGGGCGCCAGTGTACCCAACGAGCCCTCGGCGGCGTCCGTCATGCGTCGCGCAGGGCCGGCACGAACAGGCCGGACAGCCCGGCGATCATCGCGACCAGGCCACCGAAAGCGATCACGGTCGCGGCCGAGACGAATGCGGTCAGGATCGAGCCGACGCCCATCGCCAGCGTCATCGAGCCGAAGACGAGCGCGAATCGGAAGCTCACGACGCGGCCCATCAGGTGCGATGGCGTTCGCTCCTGGAAGAGCGCCTGGCTCGGGATGATGAAGGCCATGTTCGCGATGCCGGCGCCGAACGAGATCCCGACCGCCAGCGCCAGGTCGCCGGACAGCGCGAGGAGGATGGTCAGGAACCCCCAGACCGCGTAGCCCGCGATGATCAGCCGGCCCTTCAGGACCCTCGCCCCGACGAGCCCGATGGCGAGCCCGCCGATGATGTTGCCGGCCGCCGAGCCCGCCTCGACCATGCCCCAGGCGCCCTGCCATCCGACCTTGGCCCCGGAGAAGACCTGGTACGCCCAGACGGAGGTGATCGCGAGGAGGATCCCGACGGCCACCTGGGCGATCGCGGCCTGGACGGTGTTCGCCAGGAGGGTCGTGTCGGCGCGGAGGAAGCGCCAGCCCGCCCTCAGCTCGGCCACGAACCCTGTCGTCAGTTGCGCCGGGTCGCTGGCGGAGACCTCGGCGGCGTCCGTCCGGGCCGCCGCGGGCCGGACCACGATCGTCCCGAGGAGGACCGCCGAGGCCAGGTAGGTCGCGGCGTCGAACCAGAAGGCGAGTGGCAGCGCGCTCGCGAGGAACAGGACGAAGAGGCCGGCGATGGGGTAGCTCAGGACGTCGGCGATGGTCTCGCCGACCCAGAGTGCCGAGTTGGCGGTGACGAGCTCGTCGTCGTCCACGAGCTGCGGCAGGATCGCGACCCGCGCCGGCCGGAAGAAGAGCGAGATGGAGGTGACGACGAAGATCATCGGATAGACGAGCAGCACGTTGACGATGACCGCAACCGGGATCAGCAGGACGACCGCCGCACGCAGGATGTCGCTGACGATCAGGACCTCCTTCCGGTCCCAGCGGTCCACGAACGTGCCGGCGAGCGGGCGACAGGAACAGGTTCGGGAGCGCGGCGAAGAAGAACGAGAGACCGGCCGCGACGGTCGAGCCGGTCGTCGCCAGGACCAGCGCGGCCAGCGCGAACTGGTGGATCCGGTCGCCGAAGAGCGAGATCAGCTGTCCGACCCAGAGCGCCGAGAACGACCCGTTGAGTGCGAGGCGGACATACGGGTGGCGTCGGATGCGCTCGGCGACCACGGGCCGTTCGACCGGGATCGTCGAGAGGGCCGGTGAGGCCAGGCCGCCACGCCGGCTGCCCACCACGATCTGCCGCTCGAGGGCGGCGGACTCCGCGAACGCCGGCGACAGGCCGGACCCACCCGCGTTGATCGCCCCGAGCCGAGAGCTGATGCGCGCGGCCTCCTCCTCGTCGAGGTCGCTGGGCACGCGGACGATGCTCGCGAAGAGGAACAGGGCCAGGCCGGCGGCCAGGAAGACGTCGCCGATCGAGGCGACGTTCTGGATCAACGGGAACGGGATCGGGATGATGTCGGCGAGCGGCCCGAGGTGGAGGAGGAACGGCCCCAGCTCCGGGCCGTAGAGGGTGTGGATGGCCGAGGAGACGTCCGCCGGGGTCGAGGCCGGCCGCGACCAGGCTCGGCTCCCAGATCGGCATGTAGCCGCCGTTCACGACGATGACGATCCCGTTCGACAGGATGCCGACGAAGGCGAGCGTCAGGCCCGGGTAGGAGCGGTTGCCCCAGAGCCCGACGAGCAGGAAGCCGAAGGAGGCGGCCAGGAGCGGAAGCCGTAGCGTGTCGACCAGCGGCACGCCGGCGAGGAGCGCGGCTTCCGTCCCGAAGCGGACGAGGACCGCGGCGGCGATCAGCGAGACCCAGCGGAGCCGGACCGATGCGAGGTTGACGAGGCTGCCGCCCGCGAGCAGGCCGAGGACGAGCCCGAGGACGATGCCGATGCTCAGCACGGGCGGCTGACGTGGACGGGCCGGAGGCGGTGCATCGCGGAATCATGCCGCCGGGCGATGGACGCGCGCAGCCGCGGACGCGCGGCTGGGTGGCTGACCCGGGGGCTCAGACCCGCTCGGGGGCGGGCTTCGCCCCGGTGGTCCCCGGTTCGTCGACTCGCGCGCTGGCCGTCATGCGTGTCGGCCGCCTGGCCGATCAGCGGGATCTGGCGCGGCTCCGGGCGTCGGCCCGGGTCGGGCACGCCGTCGACGTGCCGCGTCCGCACGAAGGCGTCGACCACGACCGGGTCGAACTGCACGCCGGCGAACTTGCGGAGCTCGGCGAGCGCCTGCTCGGTCGTCAGCGGCGTCATGCGGTACGGGCGGGCCGCGGTCATCGCCTCGAAGGCGTCGGCGACGTGGAGGACCCGGGCGAGCTTGGGGATCTCGTCGCCGATGAGGCGGTCCGGGTAGCCGGAGCCGTTGTACCACTCGTGGTGGTGGCGGATGATCGGCAGCTCGGGGGCGAGCTTCGTGACCGGGGCGATGATCTGCGCGCCCAGCACCGGGTGCGCGTTCATGATCATCCGCTCCTCGCGGTTGAGGCGCTCCTGCTTGAGCAGGACGTTGTCGGGGACGCCGATCTTGCCGACGTCGTGGAGCAGGCCGCCCCAGTCGAGGGCCTCCAGCTCGGCGTCGTTGACGCGCATGACCCGCCCGATGTCGACGGCGATCTCCTTGACCCGGTGGCTGTGGAGGGCCGTGTACGGGTCGCGCTTGTCGACGGCCTCGGCGAGCGCGCCGATGGTCTGCTCGAACATCTCGCGCATCTCGACGAACCGATGGAACGCCAGCCTCGTGGAGTAGAGCGGAACCGCGAACAGGACCGTGGCCCACCACTGGACGAGATAGATCATCGACATCAGCCAAGCCAGCGGCGCTAGCGCCACCCAGCTTCCGGCGATCCCGCGGAGGTCGCCGATGGTGACCTCCGACACGCGTTGACCGGTTCGCAGCCCAAGCAGGATCGAGGCGAGCATCAGGTTCAACACGAGGAAGACGCCCGCAGAGATCATCGCGCCGACGAATTCGCCGGCAGGGCCATCGGCGATCGCCTAGGCAGCCTTGGCGCACGAGGCCGGCGGCGACAGCAGGGATGACCAAGCCCGCGTGGTTTGCGAGGGTGCCGTACCAGGGGATTCGGCCGCGGAGCTCGCGGACCTCCGTGGTCCCGATTGCCGCGACCCAGGCTCCGGCGGTCGGGCCGCCAAGGAAGATCGACCCCATGATCGGGGCGATGGCGACGGCGTGCTGCGTCCCTCTGGGAAGCTGTACGGGCAGGGCCGACCCGACCAATGCCAACAGCGTCCAGAACGCCACGCCTAGGAATGTTCCGAGTCCTGGGCTGACGCTAAGTGAACCATTCAGCGGGATCGCAATCTTGGGATCGACAGGAATCACAAGAGTCGCGGCCACGAGCGCAACAGCACTCAGAGCCACGACTCCGGCGATGTACAGCTTCAGGGACTTCGGCATGGACTGCCTTGTTCGCTGATCCACTACCCCGGAACTCTATCCCCTCCGAGTTCGCTCGGGTAATGGGACCAACGTACTAGAAACCCCTCAGAGAAGCTCCACCTGCGGCTGCGATCATGGCGACACTCGAGAGTGTCACGACGATTCGCAGGACCTTTGCCTTCATGACTGGGTTCCTACCAGCCCTTGACCGACTCGGGATTCACGCTCGATCCTCCTTTGCGGCCCTCGTGCTCTAGGAACACGAAAACCGACCACTTGTGGTCGGTCGGTTGCACTACTCGCTCCGCTCCACCCTAAGTGCCCATTTCAGGTGGTGCTTCGGCGCGTCCGAGGTCTTTACATTGCTTCCTAGTACGCGGAGTACTACGAAGTGGGCCGGACTATAGGGACGCCGCACCGAACCGGTCAATACGGCACCTTACCTATCCCTACAACGAATTCAAACGCCGGCGGCTCCACGCCAAGGTGGTCGCGAAGGACTGCTGAGTAGTGTGCGTACTGCTCGGCGGCCGCCGAATGGGACCCCGTTAGCTGGTAGAGCCGAAGCAGCGAGAGCTCGATCTGGTCGGCTTCTGGGGCGAGGTCCAAGGCACGACGGGCAATGAGGATTCCACGCTCGAAGTGCCCACTTGCAGTGTCATTTGCTACGGACCGCTCGACTATCTGGAGGTATCTCGAATGGAGCGAGGACCGGAAGTCGCTGGCCCAATCCTCGTAGGCGAAATCGAGCGCGAACGGACCCATATAAGCCCTGGACAGTCCCACAACTTCGTCTGGCGAAGGCAAAGGTGGCATTGCCTGCATGCGCTCGAGGCACTCGCGACTTCGCGAGCCGACCAGTTCGGTATCTAGCCAGATCACATCGGATTCGTGATGGACGTAGCCGGGCGACAGGTCGTCCTTGTACCCGGGCTCGAAGATCCTTCGCAGGAAGTAGACAGTTTGGTTGAGCGAGTTGAGTGCGTCAGCTGGATCGAATTCCGGCCAGAGTGCCTCCATAACCTCGTCGCGCGTGGCGGCGTAGCCCGGCTTGGTTAGCAAGAAGCACAGGAGCGCTAGGACCTTCCTGCGGACGCTGGATCCGTCGACGACTCGGTCCCCTACGCGGAGAGCTACACGTCCTTGATCTTCGACGTACACCGGGGCGGCAACTCGCCTTGACAAGGCTCGACCAAGCTCGGCCTCCGGCTTGCCTCTGTGCCGATGGGCAATGCGCCGCAATCGGCCGACATCGTCCGCCTCACCAACGACTTCCAGCAGCTTTGCAGCGGGGACGGGTGAGATGTCGTTTCCATCCACCACCATCCGTAGCGCGGGCCTCCATCGTTCGGGTCGGACAGTAGCTTCACGTAGCACGAGTTCGATCTCCTCGTCGCCGAGGTTGTCGAGTCTTTGCGCCACGAGTTCTGCCACATACGTAAGAGACCAAGTTCCCTTGCCCGACCTAGACCTGACATATCGAGCAAGGTCTCCGGCCCAAATGGCATGGAGGGCGAGGACATACTCATGCCAGAGTTCTGCGGACGTAGCCTTCGCATGCCGCAGCGCATTCTCGAGAAGAACATTGCCGTCCGGATCCCGTCGAGCGACGGATAGGTGGGCTCGAACGGCAAGAACGTGGGCTTTGTGGCCAGACACCTCGGTGGATGCGTCCGGATCTACCCCATCGATAAGTCGCATCGCAGCACCAGTGTCGCCCAGTCGCATAGCGACGAAGGCCGCAGTCGGGGCCGAGGCGGCCAGCGCCCGGCGGCCCTCGTCACCCAAGGCTCGGAGGTCGTCTAACCGATCCAGGGCGCGCTGCGAACTTCCGTAGCGGGCTTCCATCTCGGCTGCTTCTCTCAGGGCGTCTGCATGTATCGCCTTGTGCGGCTCCCGCAGGGCGATTTCAAGTTCCCGCCACCCTCTTTCGACCTGTCCGAGGTGGAGGAGTGCCCAGGCTGCGATCGCGCGACTGGTGGCAATTTCGGTCGCACCTGACCCTGTCTCGAGAAGGTCGATTGACCGGACCGCTGCATCAAGTGCTTCTGCGGCCAGCCCGCAGGTGCGCAACGACTCAGCAAGGTTCAAGTACGTGATGCCTTCGAAGTGGGTTTGGCCATTCGCGGCCTGCTCCGAAGCAAGTTCGCGTAGTCGAACTACCGAGGCACGGACGTCACCATCGACGGAGTCGGAGACGGCTCCGATCGTCCCACGAGCAATTCCGAGCCAGACAGGGTCCTTCGTGCTAGCCAACAGCCTGTTGGCCGCAGCCACGGCGGCCTTCGCGTCGCCCAGCGTCAGCGCCAACGACGCAAGGTTCGCAAGCGCGATGTCCGAGTCGGGGTCGGTCTCGACGGCACGTTTGGCGCGGGCCAGGGCGCCGCGGATGTCGCCCAGCTTGAAGTCCCGACGAGACAGCACCACATGGAAGCTGGCGCGCAGGTCCTCCTCAGCCGCCTGGTCGACGAACTGCGCTGCGACGAGGTAGTCACCGCGTCCGATGATGCTCTGGGCCGCATCGTCGATGATCTCGAGCGCTCGGTACCGGTCGCCAGCCGCCCAGTAGTGGTGGGTCGCGATCCGCCAGTCGAGCGCTTCGGCATGGACCGCCACGGTCCGATGCAACGTCCTGACTGCCTCGATGCCGTAATCCCGCGTCAGTCGGGCCTCGAGGAATTCGCGGACGAGCGGGTGGTATCGAAGCTCGCGGCGCAGGCCCTTGGACCGGCGGGACAGCAGGGTCACGCGTTCGGCGGCGGCCGTCATGCGCGCGGTCTCGGACGTGTCCATGCCGCTGGCGACCTCGGCGAGGTCCGGCGTCACGATCTGCAGGATCGAGGTGCGCATCAGGAACGCCTGCAGCTCCGGCGCAAGATCGCCGACCACCTCCTCCGCGAGGTAGTCGTACAGGTCGTGGTCCGCACCGGTGAGTCCGCGGACGAATGCACGGATCTCGCCCGGCGACCGATCGCGAAGCGCGGCATTCACGAGCTGGAGCGATGCCGCCCAGCCCTCGGTCCGCGCCGCGACGTCGGCGAGGACGTCCGGCTCGAGGTCTCGGCCGTAGGCCTCCCGGAAGAGGCGATCGGTCTCATCGGCGTCGAACCTGAGGTCGTCGGTGGTCAGCTCGGCAACCTCGCCCGTCGCCCGCAGCCGGGCGATCGGGATCGCTGGCGCGCGTCGACTGGCGAAGACGAGGGTCAGCCGCTCCGGCGCCCTCGCGACGAGCTCGCGCGCGATGAACTGGACATCCGGCGCGTCGTCCACGAGATGGAAGTCGTCGAAGATCAGGACGGCCCCGTACGGTGCGATGGTGCGCAACTCCCGGATGAAGACATCCACGACGGTGTCGCGCGTGGGCCCGCCAAGGCTCGGGTCCGCGAGCATCGACGCCGTGTTCGGCGCGAACGACGGGTCGACCTCGCGCCCGGCCGCGACCAGGTGGTTGAGGACGGAGATCCAGTCCCGGTCGTCGTCGTCCAGGCGGTACCACATCGTCCGCAGCCGGGTCCGGCCCGAGAAGTCCGCGAGGAGCGTGGTCTTGCCGTACCCGGCGTCGGCAAGGAGGAGCACGACGCGCTGGTTGATCTTCGCGGCGAGCCAGTCGAGGAGCCGATGGCGCGCCAAGGTCTCCTCGCGCAACGGCGGAGGCTGGACCTTCGCGTACTGGATCGGGTAGCCGCTCACGTCGTCGCGGTGGGCTCCGCTGACCTGCGAGGCGATGGAGGATCGTCGACCGGGTCCGACCGGGACCGGCGCTTGATCGCCGGGAGCCTGCCGCAGGCCGGTCAGCGTGGGCCGGGCGAACGATACGGAGCGCTCGCGCTGGGTGTCAACGGGCAGATCCGGACCGGACATGGGGGGATGGTGACCAGGGACCCTCACCCGCCCATTCAGCTGCGACCGGCCGGTGCTACTCCGTCTCGTCGGGGAGCAGCGGGCGAAGGGCCAGGGCGTAGGTCTTGCCGTCCGACGGCCCACTCACGACCATGCCCTGGAAGCCACCGGGCACGGCGCCAAGCCCGAGCGCGTCGACATCGGCCTGGGTGATGGTCTTCGTCCCGAGCTGGAACGCGTTCGGGTCGGCCGGGAACGAGAAGTCGGCCGGCTTGAGGGTCGTCCACGGCCACGCCACGGCGCCGACCTGGCCGGTGCCGTCCATCAGGATCGCGCGGTACCCGGCCGGGGCGTAGACGTCGGTGGTCACGGTCCCGCCCTTGTCGAAGTCCGCGAGGTGCTCGGCGAGGCGCTGGAAGTTGGTCCGGGCGATCGCGTCGGGTACGCCCGGCGTCTCGTTCCCGAGCGCGACGATCGCCACCGTCTTGTCGACCCCGCCGGCGTCGACCGTGAAGGTCGTGGTGCCAGCGTCGGCGATCATCGGGTTCTCGTAGTTCTCGCGGGCGATGCCGAGGCCCGCCTGGCCGAGCGCTTCTTCGAGAAGCGCCTGGATCTGCTCCTCGCTGAGCCTGGCCGTGCGCAGCGGGCTCATCGGGGTGACCGAGCCGATGGCCGGCATCGGCGGCATCAGCTGGTTGCGGAAGACGACCGTCCCGTCGCCGTAGAGCGTGAGGATCGGGGTCTGCGAGGCCGAGAAGCCGGCCATCATGAGCCCGCCGCCGACGTCGTAGCGGAGCAGGACGTCGGTCGCGCCCGTCTTGTGATCGATGGCGCCGACGGGCGTCGTGGACGGGCTTGGCGAGGCCGCGGGGGCGCTCGGCGATAGGCTGGCGGAGGCCCCGGAGGACGGGGACGAGCCGCTCGAGCTGCAGGCGAGGACGGCGAGCGCGAGGACCGGGAGCAGGGCGTGGCGGGTCAGTGCTGGCATGGCGCCCGGACGCCACATCGCCGGGCTGGGTTCCCTGAACGGGGCCCGAGCGTGGAAAAGGGCTTGACGCCACGCGTATCTTCACGCCTAAGAGTTCCGGGCCCCCAGTGCCCGGGCCGACCGGGCGCGCGCCCTCCTGTAGCGTGCCCTGCGCCGTCCCGAGACCTTCGGGCATCCGCGACTCCCGGTGGGGTGGCGTGCTGTTGCCCAAGGAGGGTCTGGAGAGGGTGTTCGAGGACCGTTCGCTGACCTGTCGCGACTGCGCCGAGGAGTTCTCGTTCTCGGCCGGCGAACAGGCCTTCTACGCCAGCAAGGGGCTGACCAACGACCCGCAGCGGTGCCCATCGTGTCGGGCCGCGGCGAAGCGGGCCCGGTCGAACGAGGGCCCACGGGAGTTCCACGCCGCGATCTGCGGGGCCTGCGGAGGGCAGGCTGTCGTACCGTTCGCGCCGCGCAATGACCGCCCGGTCTATTGCAGCTCCTGCTTCGACAAGGTCCGCGCCGGGACGATCTCGGCAACACCGGCGAGCGTCTGACTCGCCGACACGCCGCTCCCATCCCCGCGAACGACGAGGCCGGTCCGGCGACGGATCGGCCTCATGGCATCATGGGAGCGCCGCGGCGACGACCGGCATGACGTCCGGGATCCGCCGCGCCAGGAGGTGCGAGCGTGGGCGTCATCATCATCCGGGAGATGGTCGGGACGAGCCCGCGATCGTGGAGCGACGCCGCGCGTCAGGCCGTCGAGACGGCCTCGAAGACGGTCCGCAACATCCAGACCGTCGAGGTCGTGAAGTCGAGCGCGGTGGTCGAGGATGGCGTGATCGTCGAGTACCGCGTCGAGGTCAAGATCGGCTTCGAATACGAGGGCGGCTGACCGAAGCGTCCGCCGCTCGTCCGCTGACGACGCCGGTCACCCTGCCTCGACGAAGCGTTCGCCCGCGTAGCTCACGAAGCGCGTCTGCTTCTTCTTGAAGTAGAGCTGCACGTCGCCGGTGGGACCGTTGCGGTGCTTCGCCAGCTTGAGGTTGATGACCTCGCCGTCGGCGTCCTGCTCGTCACCGGGCTTGTCCTTCTCGCGCCAGAGGAACATCACGAGGTCGGCGTCCTGCTCGATCGCGCCCGATTCGCGCAGGTCGGACAGCCGCGGCTCCTTCGACTCGCGCATCTCCGGCTGGCGTGAGAGCTGCGAGAGCGCGATGACCGGGACATCGAGCTCGCGGGCGAGCGCCTTGAGCCCGCGCGAGATCTCCGAGACCTCCTGGACGCGATTGGCGTCGCGGTTCGTGGTGGTCGCCTGCATCAGCTGCAGGTAGTCGACGATCACGAGGTCGAGCCCGGCCTCCGCCTGGAGCCGGCGCGCCTTCGTCCGCAGCTCCATCGCCGAGATGTTCGGCGTGTCGTCGATGTACATCGGCGCCTCGGACAGGGCGTTCATCGCCGGGGCGATGCGGGCGAAGTCGAGCTCCTCGAGGAAGCCGCTGCGGAGCCGTTGCGAGTCGATGTTGGCGACGCTCGAGAGCAGGCGCAGGACCAGCTGCTCCTTGCTCATCTCGAGGCTGAACACGCCGACGCTCCGGCGCTCCTTGACGGCCGCGTGCTCGGCGATGTTCAGGGCGAGGCTCGTCTTGCCGACCGATGGGCGGGCGGCGAGGACCACCAGGTCGCTCTTCTGCAGGCCGGTCGTGAGCGTGTCCAGGTCGGTGAAGCCGGTGCGGACGCCGCTGATCTCGCCGCGATGGGCGTGAAGGTAGTCGAGGCGGTCGTAGGCGTCGTGGAGGAGAGCCTTCAGCGGGCTGAACCCGACCGAGATGCGCTTCTGGCTGACGGCGAACAGCTCCGCCTCGGCGCGATCGACGGCCTCGCTGATCTCGGCCGGGTCCTCGTAGCCGATCCCCGCGATGCGTCCCGCCGCGCCGATCAGGTTGCGGAGGACCGCCTTGCGCTCGACGATCCGGGCGTACTGCACGGCGTGGACGGCCGTGGGCGTCTCGTTGGACAGGCTGGAGAGGTAGGCGCGCCCGCCGACCGCCTCGAGCTCGTCGCGCCGCTCCAGGGATTCCGCGACCGTGACGACATCGATCGGCTCGCGTCGCTCGAAGAGGTCGAGGATCGCGGCGTAGATGCGGCTGTTGGCCTGCCGGTAGAAGTCCTCGGCCCGCAGGAACTCGGCGACCTCGACCACCGTGTCGCGGTCGATGAGGATGGCGCCGAGCACGGACTGCTCGGCCTCGAGACTCTGCGGCGGGAGGCGGTCGATCACAGGCAGGACTCCGACGGATGGCTGGGGGCGTCATTGTCCGGTGGCGGATGGGTCAGCCGGTCAACGAAGCAGGCCCGAGCCGATGGCACTCATCCCCGTTTCCCGGTCGATGTTGGCGAGATGTGGACGACTTCCTGTGGATATCCCCGATGGAGCGGTGGCTGATCCAGCGCCGGCCGTCGTACCGAGGTTCTGCGAAGGTCCGCCCGGATCAGTCGAGGCCAAGGCGGACGGTGAGCAGGTGAGCGAGCGCACCTAGGGTGCGTGAGTGAGGCGCGGAGCCGGCCAACGCGGGCATCGCCGATCCCGGCGGACTCCCGTCAGTCCAACCGGCGAATTACCCCGATGAGCTTGCCTTGAACTCGAACGTCGTCGTAGTACTGGGCAGGATAGGCCGGATTGGCCGGCTGGAGCCGGATCCGGTCCTTCTCCTTGAAGAAGCGCTTGAGCGTGACGGCGTTCTCCTCGACCTGGGCCACCACGATGTCGCCGTTGCGGGCGGTCGTCTGCGGCCGGATGAGGACGAAGTCCCCGTCCGCGATGTGGTCCTCGATCATCGAATCGCCGCGGACCTTGAGGACGTACGCGTCGCCGCTCGGGGCGAGGATGTCCGGGACCGCCATCGTCTCCGACGCGTCCTGGTAGGCCTCGATCGGCCCGCCGGCCGCGATCTCGCCGATGATCGGCAGCACGCGCGAGTCCGCGCTGGTCGCCTGCGGGACGAGCTCGCTGCTGAGCCCGAGCCGGATGGCCGCGGTGGGTGTGAGGCGGATCGCACGGGACTGCGCGGCTCCGCGTTCCAGGTAGCCCTCGCGCTCCAGGATCTGCAGGTGGTGATGGACCGCGGAGGTCGAGGCCAGGCCGACCGCGCGGGCGATCTCGCGGACCGACGGCGGATAGCCGCGGGCGCGCAACGTCGCCGCGATGTAGTCGAGGATCTTGACCTTGCGCTCGGCGTCGTGCTTCGTCACTCGCGCCTCCTTGCTGCCATCATACCGAACGGGTGTTCGATGTCAAGCGGAAGGCCGGGTCGGCGGCCGTGGCCGGGGTCGGCCGGCTGCGCATCACTGGTAGACTCCGCGTCCCCGACACGCGTGCGTGCGTCCGCGCGTCGGCGAGGCAGGGGAGCAGTCATGGCGCCATCGGTCACCAGGCGGGGAGCGAAGCCGACCAAGGCACATCGCGGCCGGGCGGGCTTCGGCCGCGCGCTGTCGATGATGGCCTTCCTGCCGCTCGCCAGCCGGTTCCCGATGTACGCCCGGCTCGTGACCTCGCTCGCGCTCGACGAGCGCATGCCGGCCACGCGCAAGGCGCTGCTCGCCGGCGCGGCCGGCTACCTGGTCCTCGGTCGGGATCTGATCCCGGACGACGTGCCCGTCATCGGCGGGCTCGACGACGTGATCGTCGTGGTCCTGGCGGTCGACCTCTTCCTCGACGGCGCGCCCGAAGAGCTCCTCGCCGAGAAGCTCGACGAGCTCGGCATCGACCGGGTCGCGTTCGATCGCGACATCGCCCAGATCCGGCGCTTGACGCCTGGGCCGGTCCGGCGGACCATCCGCCGCGTCCCCGCCCTGGTCGGCTCGGCCGCGGACACCATCCAGAACATCGGTCTCGGGCCGCGGCTGCGGACCTGGATCAACAGGGAGGATCCCATCGCGTGAAGGTCATTCTCACGAAGGACGTGGCGACGCTCGGCAAGAGCGGGGAGATGAAGACCGTGGCCGACGGCTACGCGTCCAACTTCCTCATCCCCAACCAGCTCGCGGTCCCGGCCGCCGGCGGGGCCTACCGAGCCTGGCAGCACGACATCGCCAGCCGCGAGGACAAGCGGAAGCGCGAGCGCGAGGAGGCCGAGATCGCGGCGACCCGGATCGCCAGCACGACCCTGACCCTCGGGGTCAAGGTCGGCGACGCGGGCAAGCTCTACGGCTCGATCACCTCCAAGGACATCGCGGACGCGCTCGCACGCCGCGGCATCGAGGTCGACAAGCACAAGATCGACCTGGAGGAGCCGCTCAAGTCGCTCGGCACCTACAAGGTCGCGATCAAGGTGCTCGCCGGGCTGACGCCCGAGGTCACGGTCATCGTCGAGCCGAAGGGCTGATCGCCCGGCCACCTCGCGCCAAGGGTCGTCACGACCCGCGCAGCCGCCAGACGAAGACCCCGTCCTGGCCGTAGACCTCCTCGAACCGGTCGCTCGACCCGAAGTCGGTGACGGTCCCGTCGTCGCAGTCGAGCACGCCCCCGCTCGAGAGGACGTAGGTCGCCCCGTAGCCCGCCATGACCTCGGCCGCCCGGTCCGGACCGTCGCAGTAGACCGCCCGCACGTCGGCTTCGCGCGGATCGGGATCGTAGCCAAGGTTCGCGACATACGGCCCGAAGGTCGTGATCCGCAGCCGCCCAGCGAGGTCGACCGGGTTGTTGATGTAGGCGTCGGTGATGAACACGCTGCGCTCCGGCGTGTTCGCCTCGATCCAGCGGCCGGCCTCCTCCTGGGCGAGGCTCATGGTCACGGCCGGGTTGAGGAGGTGCCAGACGAGGATGAGCCCGGGCGAGATCGCCGAGATCGCGAGCACCCCGCCGATCGCGATCCGCGGCCAGTGGCGGATCAGCCATGCCGCGAGGATCGCGACGGCGATCCACATGATCTGGAAGTACTTGTTCATGTCGAAGTCGACGGCGCTGACCCGCACCACGTTGGGGATCAGGAACAGCGCCACCATCCAGGCGACGAGGAACCGGCGCGACGCGAGACCGCGTGAGGTCGCCGAAGCGACGATCGCCAGCGCGAACGGCAGGCCGAGGTTGGTGGCGTAGAAGAACAGGACACCCAGCGGCCCCTGCTCGAAGCGCGCCTCGCTCCAGCCGGTCACGAACTTGAACGCCCCGATGTCGCGCTGTCGGACGACCGCATCGGCGATGAACGGGACGGCCAGGACCAGTGGCGCGAGGAAGAGGACGGCGTCACGCCACGCACTCCGTCGCCGCCAGGCGCCGGTCGTCAGGACGTAGAGCAGGACGATCAGGTACGTCGCCGGGAAGGCGTAGAACTGGAACGGCGCGAGCAGCGCCGCCAGCACCCCGGCGAGCAGGACGCCGGCCGGGCGCCGGTCGAGGCAGGTCGAGACCAGCAGGACCACGGCCACCAGCCCGGGGAGGCCCAGCGTGGTCGCGCGGTGCGGCAGGAAGCCGGTCCCGAGCACCGACGCGATCCGGAAGAAGGGCCAGCCGTCGGCCCACGAGTTGTCATATGGGTTGTGGGTGAGGAGCGTCCCGAGGTCCGATCCCTGCCCGCCGGCGATGAGGTCGCCCAGGAGACGGAGCCAGCCCATCCCGCCCCCGATGCAGACGAGGATCGTCGCGATGATCGCGACCCGTCGCTGTCCGGTGAGCCGGAAGGCGAGGGCCCAGGTCACGAGCGCCATGACCCCCGCGAACAGCGCGCTCGTCGCGAAGTAGACGGGGATGAGGTCGACGCCGCTCGCGCTCGACGCGATGGCGCCATGGAAGTCCGCGAACCAGTGGTAGGTCAGCGACTCGCCCGAGAAGTACGGGACCTCGGGCGGGAAGTTGCCGTGGAGGATGCTCGACCCGATGGCGACGTGGACCAGCAGGTCGCTCCAGTTCCAGCCGCCGGAGATCCAGCCGTCATCGGTGGCCCGCCAGCCGTTGGCGAACAGGACGAAGCCGACCAGCGACGCCACGACGGCCGCGACGAGCCAGATCGCCGCAGTCGGCCCGCAGCGAGCCGGCGATGGCGGCGCGGGTCGGGCGGGTCGAGCGGCGCCAGCCACGGGTGGCGGATCCTCGCGAACAGCATCGAGAGGACGACCAGGATGACCGCCGAGGCGAGCACGGCCGGGCGGCCGAAGCCCACGACGCGGGCGACGACGTCGACGAGGTGCGCCGAGAGGAAGACGCTGGCGACGACCGCGACGCCGATGGCGCCCGGGGCCGGCAGGTCGGGGGCGACGCGCCGGACGAGGATCCAGCCGGGCACGGCGAAGAGGACCGGCCAGACGAGGACCAGACCGGCGAGCGGCAGGAACCAGGCGATGACGACGCCCGCGACGACCCCGACGCCGAGCGCGAGGAGACCGCGATCCGGCACCGTCGAGGTGGGGGCTTCCACAGCGGGTCGATGATACCGAGCGTGACCCACCGGACGATCCTCCACGTCGACCTCGACGCGTTCTTCGCGGCCGTCGAGCAGCGCGACCGCCCCGAGCTGCGCGGCCGGCCGGTCATCGTCGGGGGCGACCCGGGAGCCGCGGGCGTCGTCTCGGCGGCGAGCTACGAGGCCCGCAAGTTCGGCGTCTTCTCCGCGATGTCGCTGCGAGAGGCGGTCCGGCGCTGCCCGGACGGCGTGTTCCTCCCGGTCGACGGGCGCCGCTACCAGCAGGCGAGCCGCGACGTCATGGCCGTGCTGCGCTCGTACACGCCGCTCGTCGAGCCGATCTCGATCGACGAGGCGTTCCTCGACGTGACCGGCTCGTTCGAGCCTGTTCGGCGACGGGCCGGCCATCGCCCGGTCGATCAAGGACCGCGTCCGCGACGAGGTCGGGCTGACCGCCTCGGTCGGGGTGGCGACCACCAAGCTCGTGGCCAAGATCGCCTCGGACCTGCGCAAGCCGGACGGGCTGGTCGTGGTGCCGCCCGGCGAGGAGGCCGCCTTCCTCGCGCCGCTGCCGATCTCGCGGCTGTGGGGGGTCGGCGAGCGCACCGGGGCGTCGCTGGCCGAGTACGGCGTGCGCACGATCGGCGACCTCGCCGGCCTGGCGCCCGACCTCGTCGTCCGCCGGTTCGGGAAGCACGGGGCGTCGCTGGTCGACCGCGCCCGCGGCATCGACGCGGACCCGGTCCACGACGGCGACCCGGCGAAGTCGGTCGGCCACGAGCACACCTTCGACGTCGACACGCGCGACCGCGAGGTCATCGAGCGCACGCTGCTCGCGATGGCCGACGGCGTGGCGGCGCGGCTGCGCTCGTCGGGGACGCGGGCCGGGACGGTCGCCGTCAAGATCCGCGACTCGTCGTTCCGGACCATCACCCGGCAGCGGACGCTCGCCGACCCGACCGACATGACCGAGACCATCTACCGGGTGGCGCTCGAGCTGGCCCTGCCCGAGGTCCGCGGCATCCGGGTCCGGCTGCTCGGGGTGACGCGCGTCGAACCTCGGCGACCGCGAGCAGCTCGGGCTGTTCAGCGCCGACGACCCGAAGCGTCGGCGAGCGGTGGAGGCGGCCGACGCGGTCCGACGCCGCTACGGCGAGGACGCCGTGACCCGCGCGCGGTTGCTCGGGACCGGGCTGCCGGCACCCTTCGAGCGTGACCCGCGGAACCCGCTCGACCGCCGCGCCCGGGGCATGCCGACCGATCCGGACGCGGTGGCGGGCGACCCCTCGAGCCGTGACACGCTAGGCTGTCACGGACCTCGACGACATTCCGCCCGACGACGCTTGACATCGAACACCTGTTCGGTCTAGTCTCGCGTCATAACCGAACAGACGTTCTGTCGGACGAGTGCCCCGGACGACGACCCAAGCGCCCCCTCGAAAGGAGCCATCTCGATGGCCTTCACCCGTGTCGATCCGGTCTCCGTCCACGTCCGCACGAACTGGTTCGACGGACGACCCCGAGAGGTCACCTGGGGCGACCACCGGCTGCCCGTCACCCGTCTCGCGGCCGTCCGCGAGGAGGCCGCGGCCTATCCGGTCGTGACCGGCCCGCGGACGTTCTTCGAAGTGGAGACGCCCGGTGCGCGCCTCTCCCTGACCTTCCACCACCGGTCGCGCCGATGGACCGTCACCGGCTTCGACCGGGAGCGCCGCGCGGCCTGAGGCCGCCACCCGTCGCCTTCTGTCGCGCCGCTGTCGGATCCCTCCCCCGCACGGCGGCAACGTCGGCCTCGGGGCGGGCGCGCCGGTACCGCGCCCGCCCCGTTCCGATGCCCGTCCCGGCGTGAGCCGCCGGTGCGGTCGCGTCGCCCCTCGGTCCGCGGCCTTCCGCCCGTGGCCGTGCCACCTACAATCGCCCGGTGCCGACCAGCGGATCCAGCTTTCGCGACCTGACGCTCGACGGCTTCGTCGGGGCCCTCGCCTCGGCCGAGCCCGTCCCCGGCGGCGGCAGCGCGTCGGCGGTCGCGGCCAGTCTCGGGGCCGGGCTCGTCGCGATGGTCGCGTCCCTGTCCACCGGCCGGCCGCGCTACGAGCAGCACGCCGACCTCCTCGCCTGGGCCAACGCCACCGGGACCGCCCTGGTCGACCGCTTCCTGACGCTCGCCGACGACGACGCCCGCGCCTACGCCGGCTTCTCGGCGGCGATGAAGCTCCCCCGCGACACCGACGAGCAGAAGGCCGCGCGCATCGGCCGCGCTCCAGGCGGCGGCGCGCGAGGCGTCGCTGATCCCACTGTCCTGCGTCGAGGCCTGCCTGGACCTCGTCGAGGTCTCGGAGGCGCTGGCCGGCCGGAGCAACGTGAACGCGTCGAGCGACCTCGCGGTCGCATCGCTCCTCGCCGAGGCCGCCGCCCGCGGGGCCGCCGCCAACGTGCTGATCAACCTGCCGTCGGTCGGCGACCCCGAGCTTCGAGGGCGAGATGATCGACCCGCGTCGACACGCTGCTGCACCAGGTGGAGCGGCTGGCCGCGGACACCCGGGAGGCGGTCGGGAGCGGCGAGGCCCGCGAGCCCGATCGCACCGGCCGAGGGGGCGTGACCACGTCGACCACGGGCGGCGCACGACTGCTCGAGGGCGGACCCATCGCCGACGAGATCCGGCTCGCGGTGGCCGAGGACGTCGCCCGCGTTCCGCGACACCCGAGGACGGCCGCCGGGGCTGCGCGTCCTGATCGTCGGCAAGGACGCCCCGTCGATGGTCTATCTCGAGCGGATCCTCCGCGGGTGCGCGCAAGGTCGGCATCGAGGCCGGCTTCGTCGAGCTCGACGGCGAGGCGACGGAGGGCCGGGTGACGGCAGCGGTCGGTGCCCTCAACGACGACCCGCTCGTCGATGGCGTCATCGTCCAGATGCCGCTCCCGCCGACGATCCGGCTCCGCGCGGTCATCGACGCGATCGACCCGGCGAAGGACATCGACGGCATCCACCCGCTCAACGCCGGTCTGCTCCGCCTCGGCTACGACGGATTCCTGCCGGCGACGGCGCATGCCGCGGTCGAGATCCTGCGGCGCTCCGGGATCGAGATCGAGGGCCGCGAGGCCGTGGTCATCGGCCGGTCCGCGGTCGTCGGGATGCCGGCCGCGTTCCTGCTGGTCAAGGAGGACGCCACGGTCACGGTCTGCCACTCGCGGACCCGCGACCTCGCCGGCCACGTCGCGCGGGCGGACATCGTGGTCGTGGCCGCGGGCCACCCGGGCCTGGTCACCGGCGCGATGCTCAAGCCCGGCGCGGTCGTCGTCGACGTCGGCATCAACGTCGTCGACGGGCGGATCGTCGGCGACGTCGACTTCGCGTCGGCCGTCGACGGTCGCCTCGGCCATCACGCCCGTGCCGGGCGGCGTCGGACCGCTGACCAACGCGATCCTCCTGACCCACCTGATCCGCGCCGCCGAGCGCCAGCCGGCGCGCCCGTCCGCGACGCCGACCGATCGCCAGCATCGCGCCCCGTCACCTCCGGAGGAGATCGATGAGCTTCCCGTCCGACCTGGACATCGCCCGCGTCCGTCACGCCCCGACCGATCGCCGAGATCGCCGCGGGCCTCGGCATCCGGGACGACGAGCTGGAGCTCTACGGGCCGACCAAGGCCAAGGTGACGCTCGATGCGATCACGCGGCTCGAGGCCGAGCGACCGAAGGGGCGATACGTGGTCGTGACCGCCATCACGCCGACGCCGCTCGGCGAGGGCAAGTCCACGACGACCGTCGGGCTGGCGCAGGGCCTGAACCGGATCGGCCGAAAGGCATCGGTCAACATCCGCCAGCCGTCGCTCGGGCCGGTCTTCGGGATCAAGGGCGGCGCCGCCGGCGGCGGCTACAGCCAGGTCATCCCGATGGAGGACTTCAACCTCCACCTGACCGGCGACGTCCACGCGATCGGCGCCGCGCACAACCTCGCCGGCGCCTTCATCGACAACAGCCTCCACCACAAGAACCCGCTCGGGATCGACCCGCACGGCGTCCTCTGGCCGCGCGTCGTCGACATCAGCGACCGCGCGCTCCGCCACACCGTCATCGGGCTGGGCGGTCGCGAGGACGGGATCCCGCGCGAGACGGAGTTCGTCATCACGGTCGGTTCCGAGGTGATGGCGGTCCTCGCGCTCGCCACCGATCTCTTCGACCTGCGGGCGCGGCTGGGGCGGATCGTCCTGGCGACGCGGCCGCGACGGGACCGCCGGTCACCGCGGAGGACCTCGGCGTGGCCGGGTCGATGACCGTCCTCCTGCGCGACGCGATCAAGCCGAACCTGCTCCAGACGCTCGAGGGCGGCCCGGCCTTCGTCCACGCCGGTCCGTTCGCGAACATCGCCCACGGCAACAACTCGATCATCGCCGACCGGCTCGCGCTCGTGACCAACGACATCGTCTGCACCGAGGCGGGCTTCGGCGCCGACATGGGCGCCGAGAAGTTCTTCGACATCAAGTGCCGCGCGTCGGGGCTGGTGCCGTCGGCGGCCGTCGTGGTCGCCACGGTCCGGGCGCTCAAGATGCACGGCGGCGTCGGGAAGATCGTGGCCGGCAAGCCGCTCGACCCCGCGCTCCTCGAGGAGAACGTCGAGGCGGTCCGGGCGGGCGCCCAGAACCTCGCGAAGCAGATCGAGAACGTCGACGGTCTACGGGATCCCGGCCGTCGTGGCGATCAACGCGTTCCCGCAGGACACGCCGGCCGAGGTCGAGGCGATCCGCGAGGTCGCCGCTGGCGGCCGGAGCGCGCGACGCCGTCGTCGCGACCCACTTCGTCGACGGCGGGGCCGGCGCGACCGACCTCGCCGAGGCGGTCTGGGCGGCGACCGAGGATGCGGGCGCCGGCTTCAAGCTGCTGTACCCCGACGAGATGCCGCTCGCCGAGAAGATCGAGACGATCGTGACCCGGATCTACGGCGGCGCCGGCATCGAGTTCCTCCCGGCCGCGCGCAAGTCGCTCAAGCAGTTCGAGGACCTGGGCTACGGCCACCTGCCGATCTGCATGGCCAAGACGCAGTACTCGCTGAGCCACGACGCCGCGCTCAAGAACCGCCCGACCGGGTTCACCGTGCCGATCCGCGAGCTGCGGCTGTCGGCGGGCGCCGGGTTCGTCACGCCCGATCTGCGGCGAGATGCGGACGATGCCGGGGCTGCCGTCCGTGCCGGGCGGCACGAAGATCGACATCGACGCCGAGGGGAACGTGGTCGGGCTCTTCTAGCCGGGAGGGCGCCGCGCGCGCGGGTCAGGACGGCCGGCTACAGCGCCCCGGTCGCCATCGCGAAGCAGGCCACCACGACCGCCGCGACGCGACGCCCAGGATGCCGGCGCCCCACGCCCGCACGTCGATCGGGCCGAGCGGCTCCTCGGCATGGGCGTGGTCGTCGTGCTCGCCGTCGTCGCCGTGGTCGTCCGTCGCGTGATGCAGGCCGGCGGATCCGGCGTGGCCCGGCTCGTCGTCGGCGTGGGGATCGTGGGTCATCGTCTCGTCTGGACCTCCGGCGGCATCATCGCAGACCGCGCCGGCCGCCGCCGGCCTTCGTAGACTCGCGATGGTGACCGCCCCACCCGTCGACGCCCGGCCTGGTCGCGAGCCTGCGCGGGCTCGACCGGGACGCCCGGCTGCTGTTCCTGATGCGGACCCTCCGCATGTTCTCGTACGGGTTCCTGGCGGTCGTCCTCGTCCTCTACCTGGACGCGCTCGGCCTCGACCCGCTCGCAGGTCGGGATCGTCCTGACCCTCACGCTGATCGGCGACACCCTGATCTCGCTGTGGCTGACGACCAACGCCGACCGGCTCGGCCGGCGCCGGACGCTGGTCGCGGGGTCGCTGCTGATGGTGGTCGCCGGGCTCGTGTTCGCGGGCACCGCGCTGGCTCCCGCTGCTGATCCTCGCCGCGACGATCGGCGTCATCTCGCCGACCGGCAACGAGGTCGGGCCGTTCCTCGCGATCGAGCAGGCTTCGCTCTCGCAGACCGTCGCCGACCAGCGCCGGACCGCGACGTTCGCCTGGTACAACGTCGCGGGCTACGTCGCCACCGCGACGGGGGCGCTGGGCGCCGGGCTCCTCAGCCAGGCCCTGCTGGACGGCGGGGCCGCGCCGGTCGACGCCTACCGGGCGATCGTCATCGGCTACGCGGTCTTCGGGGTCGCGATGGCGGTCGGCTTCTCGCGGCTCGGCCCGCGGCATCGAGGCCCCGCCGGCGGAGGCCGCCACGGACGGCATCCGGCGACGGCTCGGGCTCGGGCGGTCGAAGGGCATCGTCCTCCGCCTGTCGCTGCTCTTCTCGCTCGACGCCTTCGGTGGCGGCTTCATCCCGCAGAGCCTGATGGCCTACTGGTTCCACATCCAGTTCGGCGTGGAACCGGGCTGGCTCGGCGTGATCTTCTTCGCCGCGAACCTGCTGGCGGCGGTGTCGTCGCTCTCGGCGGCGCGCATCGCGGCACGGTTCGGCCTCATCAACACGATGGTCTTCACCCATCTCCCGTCGAACGTGCTGCTGATCCTGGTCCCGCTGATGCCGACGCTCGGGCTCGCGGTCACGGTCCTCCTGCTGCGCTTCGTGCTGAGCCAGATGGACGTCCCGACGCGGCAGTCGTACGTGATCGCGGTGGTCGACCCGGACGAGCGCTCCGCGGCGGCCGGCGTGACGGGGGTCGCCCGGACGACCGGCGCGGCCATCTCGCCGTCGTTCTCGTCGGTCCTGATGGCCAACGCGGGCTATGTCGCGCTGCCGTTCTTCCTCGCGGGCGGCTGCAAGATCGTCTACGACCTGCTGCTCTACCGCGAGTTCCGGAACGTGCGACCGCCCGAGGAGCGGCTCCGCGCCGAGGGGCCGAAGCCAGCCTAGGCGGCGGTCGTCGGCGGCTCCTCCGGCTTGGAGCGACCGGGCCTGCCGGGCGTGCCGAGGCGCCACCAGACGAACAGCACGACCGCCCCGACGACCGCGACCGCGATCGCCAGGTCGAACGGCTGGAGCGCGTGGCGGATGTCCTCCCAGTTGGCGCCGAGCACGGTCCCGGCGTAGACCAGCAGCGCCGACCAGAGGAAGGCGCCGGCCGTCGAATAGATGACGAACGGCCCGATGGGCATCCGGGCGACGCCGGCCGGGAAGCTGATGAACGTGCGCACGATCGGCAGCAGCCGGCCGATGAAGACCGTGGCGTTGCCGTGCCGCTGGAAGAACCGGTCGGCGAGCTCGATCTCGTGCTGGCGGATCAGGAGGTACTTCCCGTAGCGCTCGAGGAACGGGCGCCCGCCGTACGCGCCGATGGCGTAGGCGACCAGCGAGCCGAGCGTGTTCCCGATCGTGGCGAAGACCACGACGATCCAGAAGTTCCACGGGGAGCCGGTCAGCGGCTCGAGCTGGCTCGGGTCGGAGACCAGGAACCCGGCGTACGGCAGGATCAGCTCCGACGGGAGCGGGATCATCGCCGATTCGATCGCCATCGCGAGCATCACGCCGACGTAGCCGACCGCGCCGTACAGGCTGTTCAGGAACGGGATGACGATCTGGTCGATGAACGCGAGCAAGCGGCCCTCAGGCGTGACGGGGAGGCGGACGGCCCGGAGGATACCCGACTATCCTCGCAACGGTGAGTGAGCCGGAGGTCCCGCACTTCTACCCGGACCGCGGCGGCGGCCATCGCGATCCCACGGCCGACGGCCCGTCCACGGTCGTCCTGACCGGCGCCGACCTCACCATCGCGGACGTCGAGGCGGTCGCTCGCCACGGTGCGCCGGCGGCCCTCGACGCGCACGCCCGGGAGCGGATGGCGGAGGCCCGGGCGGTCATCGCGGCGCTCGTCGACGAGGGCGCCGTCGTCTACGGCGTGACGACCGGGTTCGGCGACCTCGCGACCACGTTCGTCGACCCGGCCCGCTCCGCCGAGCTCCAGCGGCGCCTGCTGATGAGCCACGCGGCCGGGGTCGGCGCGCCGTTCCCGCGCGAGATCGTGCGGGCCATGCTCCTGCTGCGGGCCAACACGCTGGCCCTCGGGCACAGCGGCTGCCGGCCCGAGCTGGTCGACCGGCTGCTGGCGTTCCTCGACCTCGGCATCCACCCGGTGGTGCCCGAGCAGGGCAGCGTCGGCGCCTCCGGCGACCTCGCGCCGCTGGCCCATCTCGCGCTGCCGATCATCGGCCAGGGGAGCGTGGAGCTCCGCGGGTCGGTCGTGCCCGCGCTGCTCGCCCTCCGCGAGGTCGGGCTCGAGCCGATGGAGCTCCAGGCCAAGGAAGGGCTGGCGCTGCTCAACGGGACCCAGCTCATGGGCGCGATCGGGGCGCTGCTGCTCGCCGACGCGGACCGCCTGACGCGGACGGCCTCGGTCGTCGCGGCGATGAGCGTCGAGGCCCTGCTCGGGACGGACGTCGCCTACGCCGCGGCCTACCAGCTGGCACGACCGCATCCGGGGCAGGTCGCGGTCGCCGCCGAGCTCCGCCACGTCCTGCGCGGGAGCGAGCTGCAGCGCAGCCACCACGCCTCGGCGCACAAGGTCCAGGACCCCTACTCGCTGCGCTGCGTGCCGCAGGTCCACGGCGCGGTCCGCGATGCGCTCGACCACCTCCGCCGGGTCCTCGACATCGAGCTGAACTCGGCCACCGACAACCCGCTGGTGTTCCCCGGCGGCGGCGTCGCCGACGTCGACACGATCGCGACCGGCGGCGGGCGGGTGATCAGCGGCGGCAACTTCCACGGCGAGCCGATCGCCCTGGCGCTCGACTTCGCGAAGCTCGCGCTGGCGGAGCTCGGGTCGATCAGCGAGCGCCGGACCGCGCTGCTCGTCGACGCGCGCCTCAACGGTGGGCTGCCGCCGTTCCTCGCCGCGTCGTCGGGCATCGACTCCGGGATGATGATCTACCAGTACACGGCCGCGGCCCTCGCCTCGGAGCACAAGGTCCTGGCCCATCCCGTCGTCGGCCGATTCGATCCCGACCAGCGCCAACCAGGAGGACCACGTGTCGATGGGCGCGACCGCTGCCCGGCACGCCCGGCTGGTCCTCGAGGGCGTCGAGCGGATCCTCGCGATCGAGGCCGTGGTCGCGGCGCAGGCGCTCGACCTCCGGCTGGCGCCGGACGGCTCGCCCGCCCCCGGGGACGGGGTCCGCGAGGCGCTGACGCGTGTCCGGGCGGTCATCGCCCATCTCGACGAGGACCGCGAGCCGGGGCCGGACCTGGCCGCCGCGACGGATCTCGTCCACGGTGGTGGACTCGCCGACCTCGCCGGCTGAACGCCCCGCCGCGGTCGGCGTCGGTCGGTCAGCGCCGCCGCGGCGGCGGGATGTGGTCGTCGCGGAACCCGATGCGCCGGAGCGTCTCGTCGATCTCGTCGAGGTACGGCCGGCCCTCGCGTCGCTCCTCGAGCCAGATCAGGTAGCCGGGGTCGACGCGGGCGATCTCGCCGATCGACCAGCCGACGTGCCGTCCGAACGTCAGCACGCTCCCGGACGGGCGGCCTGGCGGTCGTCCGGCGCCGCCGGTGCCGTCCCGGCCGGAGGAATCGTCGAACTCGTGGTACGGCGAGGGCGCGCGATGATGCTCGGGCTCCTGCGGCGGCGGTGGCGGCGGTGCGGCCGGTGGAGGTCCGCACCCGCGCGCCGCGGGGCCGCGCCCGCGCTCTGGCCGCCCGGGCACGGGTCGATCTCCGCGAGCTCGTCGTCGTACTCGCGCCGCCGCTTGGGATCGCGGACCTTGTCGAACGCGGCGTTGACGACCGACATCTGATGCGTCGCGCCGTCGCCGGCCACGTCCGGATGGAGCCGGCGCGCGAGGGCGCGATACGCGGCGGCCACCGATTCGTCGTCCGCCGCGGGGTCGACGCCGAGGACCGCATAGGCATCCAACTCTTTGGCTCCGGACACCCGTCCCTGCCTTCACGTCATGGGCGACTCACCGTCGCGGAGGCCCGCCGCTGGTCGCCGCGGGCTCGACTGTAGCAAATCGGCACAAGCGCCGCCGTTCGGATTCCGGCCGTAGACTCCGAGGCGTCATGACCGACCCCCGGATCCGCATCGCCGACATCCTCGACGAGGACGGATTCCGCGCCATCCCGCCATGCGCGGACCCGGGCTTCGACCATCGGACCTGCGACTACTGGGAGGACGCGGCCCGCGGGTCGAAGACGGCCCGGCCGGCATGGCTGGAGGCGGCCACGCCGAGCCCCGAGGCGCGACGGCCGGCGCCGCCAACCCGTTCCTCGCGGCTGCCGACGCGGCCGTCGCCCCGGCCGCGAACCCGTTCGCTCCGCCCGCCGATCGCCGGCCCGCGAACCCGTTCCTCGACGAGGTCGCCCCGGCCGCCCCGAACCCGTTCGCTCCACCGCCGCCCCCGCCGCCGGCGGCCGACGCCGACGCGCCGCGCAAGTGGCAGCTCCTGGGTCGCGGCCTGCGGGTCGACCGGCAGCTACGCCAAGGTCCTCTTCGCTGGATGAGGTCGCGTCGGCCTACTGCCAGTTCGGCCCGCTCACCGCGTATCCGCGGGCACAGCACACGCGCGAGCTGTACCCGGCCCTGCCGGACGCGCCGCTCCCGGCGGTCATCACCTGTATCGCGACGACCGCCGCGGCGCGCGGTGACGGGCTCGGCCTGCGGCTGGTCGCCGCCGTGTGCGACGACCTCGAAGCCCGCGGGTTCACCGCCGTCGAGGCCTATCCGGAGGCCGCCGCCGGGCCGGACGAGACGAGCGCGGCGACGCCCGCGTTCTGGCTGGCCGCCGGGTTCGCCCTCGCCGTGGCGGACGAGCGGTTCCCCGTCATGCGCCGGGAGCTGGCCTGACCCGCATGCGGCGCTTCCGGCCGGCCGTGCTGCCGCTCCTGTCGATCGTCGGGCTGACCGCGGCCATGACCGGCTGCGTGACGGTCAACCGCGTGTCGCCGGATCCGACCCCGCGTCTGACGGTGGCCCCGACACCCGGCGCCGACCTCCGCACCTCCGAGCGTGTCCCCGAGCCCCTCCGCCACGGCGGCTGCGGTCGATCCGTCCCTGCTCGGCCACCTGCCCGCTTCGGTCTTCGGGTTCCCGTTGGTGCCGGATCCTTCCACGGCGTCGACCGTCGCGGCCGATCCGACCCTCGCCGCGAACGCCGAGGCGATCGCGATGGCGATCGTCGTGGCGCCGGGCGGCTCGAACGGCGATGACCTCGCGGTGGCCAGCGTGGTCAAGCTTCGCCCGGGGGTCGACAACCCGATCTTCCGGGAGGTCTTCCGCGCGGCCTACGATCACGTGGCGTGCCAGCAGGCGGGTGGCACGACCGGGTCCGAGGCCACGAAGATCGCCGGCCGCGACGTCCTGGTCGGCACCTGCCAGGGAGGGGCGACGACCTACCACGTTCACCTGGCCGACGGCCTCCTCGTCTCGGTCACCTCGCTCGGACCGCGCGGGCTGGGCGAGCAGATCGTCGCCGACCTGCAGGAGTAGGCTCGTCCCGATGTCCGGAGCACGCCCCGTCCGAGCCCCGCGCGGCCTCGAGATGACCTGCCGCGGCTGGGAGCAGGAGGCGGCGCTCCGGATGCTGATGAACAACCTCGATCCGGAGGTCGCCGAGGACCCGGATCACCTCGTCGTCTACGGCGGCACCGGCCGCGCCGCGCGGAGCTGGGACGCGTTCGACGCGATCGTCCGCGAGCTCCGGGCGCTTGGCGCGGATGAGACGCTGCTCGTCCAGTCGGGCAAGCCCGTCGGGGTCGTGCGCACGCATCCGTGGGCGCCGCGGGTCCTCATCGCCAACTCGAACCTCGTCGGCAAGTGGGCCACGTGGGAGGTCTTCCGTGACCTCGAGCGGCGCGGCTGATGATGTACGGCCAGATGACCGCGGGGTCGTGGATCTACATCGGGACGCAGGGGATCCTGCAGGGCACGTACGAGACCTTCGCGGAGGCGGCCCGCCAGCATTTCGGCGGCACGCTCCGCGGGACCGTGACGCTGACGGCGGGCCTCGGCGGGATGGGCGGGGCGCAGCCGCTCGCGGTGACCATGAACGACGGCGCAGCGGTCGTCGTCGAGGTCGACGAGGCACGGGCACGTCGGCGGCTCGACATCGGCTACGTCGACCGGCTGACCCACGATCCGGCCGAAGTCGCTCGCCTGGGCGCGCGAGGCCGCCGCCCGGCGCGAGGCGGTGAGCATCGCCCTGGTCGGCAACGCCGCGGAGATCGAGCCCGCGTGGGCCGCCGCCGGGGAGCGCTTCGACCTGGTGACGGACCAGACATCGGCACACGACCCGCTGGCCGGCTACGTCCCGGCGGAGATCGCGCTGGTCGACGCGGTCGAGCTTCGGGCGCACCTGCCGGCGGAGTACGAGCGCCGCGCACGGGCGTCGATGGCGGCCCACGTCCGCGCGATGCTCGACTTCCAGCGGGCCGGCGCGGTCGTCTTCGACTACGGCAACAACCTGCGCGCCGTCGCCCAGGAGGCCGGGGTCGAGGACGCGTTCGCCTACCCGGGCTTCGTCCCCGCGTTCATCCGGCCGCAGTTCTGCGAGGGTCGCGGACCCTTCCGCTGGGTGGCGCTGTCGGGCGACCCCGCGGACATCCTCCGGACCGACCGGGCCGTCCTCGAGCTCTTCCCGGACGACGCCGGCCTGCACCGCTGGATCGAGATGGCCGAGGCCCGGGTGCCGTTCCAGGGGCTGCCGGCGCGGATCTGCTGGCTGGGCTACGGCGAGCGGGCCAAGGCGGGCCTCGCCTTCAACGAGCTCGTGCGAACGGGCGAGGTGGCCGCGCCGATCGTCATCGGGCGCGACCATCTCGATTCGGGCTCGGTCGCGTCGCCGAACCGTGAGACCGAGGCCATGGCCGACGGCTCGGACGCGGTCGCGGACTGGCCGCTGCTCAACGCCCTGGTCAACACCGCGGCCGGCGCGACCTGGGTCTCCATCCACCACGGGGGCGGGACCGGGATCGGCTACAGCCAGCACGCCGGGATGGTCGTCGTCGCCGACGGCACGCCGCTGGCCGCGGAGAAGCTCGAGCGCGTCCTGACCACGGATCCGGCGATGGGTGTCCTGCGCCACGCCGACGCAGGTTACCAACGCGCTCGCGACGTCGCCCGCGAGCGCGGCGTCCACGTCCCGATGCTCGACGACTGACGACGCGCCGCGGGCGTTCCTCGCCCCGGGAAGAGGCATAGCATCGACCCGTGCTCATCGAATCGGTCCCCAACGTCTCTGAAGGTCGGCGGCTCGACGTCGTCGACCGCCTCGCCGAGGCCATCACGAGCGTGCCCGGCGTCTTCCTCCTCGACCGGACCAGCGACGCGAGCCACAACCGGTCGGTCTTCACGATGGCGGGCGAGCACGGGTCGGTCGTCGACGGCGCTCGAGCGACTGCTCGCCGCGGCGATCCACGAGATCGACATGGACGACCACACCGGCGAGCACCCGCGCATCGGTGCGGTCGACGTCATCCCGTTCGTGCCGCTCGGCGACACGACGCTGGAGGACTGCACGGCCCTGGCCCGCGAGTTCGGGGCCCGCGTCGCCGAACGGTTCGAGCTGCCGGTCTTCCTGTACGCGGCGGCCGCGCGGCGCGAGGATCGGGTCAAGCTCTCCGATGTCCGGCGCGGCCAGTACGAGGGCCTCAAGGTCGACATCGCGGAGCCCGGTCGCGAGCCCGACTTCGGGCCGGCGCGGCTCCACCCGTCCGCGGGCGCGGTGGCGATCGGGGCCCGTCCCTTCCTGATCGCCTACAACATCAACCTGGACTCGAGCGACGTGGACCTCGCGAAACGGATCGCCAGGCGCATCCGCGAGTCGGGTGGCGGGCTCCCGCGCGTGCAGGCGAACGGGTTCTGGATCGAGGAGCTCGGCCGCGCCCAGGTGTCGATGAACATCCTCGATTTCGAGACCACGCCGCTGTGGGTCGTCTGGGAGACGGTCCGCGAGGTGGCCGCCGAGGACGCTGTCGAGCTCGCCGAGTCCGAGCTGATCGGGCTCATGCCGGTCGCCTCCTTCCTCGCGGTCGCCGACCACGCGGGGGCACCGCGCGATGCGCGGGTCGAGGAGCGGCTGGCGGCGGCCGCGGCATTCCTGCAGCTCCGCGACTTCAGCCCGCTGCAGGCCCTCGAGCTGCGCCTCCAGGCCGCCCGCGCCGCGTCGCCCCGCTGACCGGCCCGGCATGAGCGGCGGGTTCCGGCTGATCCACGGCGGCCGCTCGGACGAGGTGCCGCCGGGGCTGCTCATCGTCGGTGCGGCCGAGATCGCGACGCTTGCCGGCGGTGTCCGGTCGGGTCCCGACCAGGGCGACGTCGGCCGGTTGCGCGCGGATCCCGCGGCCGGTCCGGACGCGCCAGACGCCCCGGTCGTCGCGTGCTGGGACGGCCGCATCGTCGCGGTCGGCCCGCGGGCCGCCGTCGAGGCAGTGGTCGTGGCGGACGGCCTGCCGCTCGCCCGGTTCGCCCGGATCGACGCCCGCGGGGGCTCGGTCACGCCCGGACTCGTGGACCCGCACACCCACCTGCTGTTCGGCGGCTCGCGCGAGGGCGAACTGGTCCTGCGCCAGCAGGGGGCGGCCTATCTCGACATCCTCGCCGCGGGCGGCGGGATCCTCTCGACGGTGGCGGCGACCCGCGCCGCGACGGCCGACGACCTGCTTGCCCACGGCCGCCGCTGGCTCGACGAGATGCTGGCCCACGGCGTCACCACGGTCGAGGCGAAATCCGGCTACGGGCTGGACCTCGAGACCGAGATCCGGTTGCTGGATACGGCGTTCCGGCTCGGGGCCGAAGGCCCCATCGACATCGTGCCCACGTTCCTCGGCGCGCATGCCGTCGCCCCCGAGTTCCGCGCCCGGCCAGACGGCACCGAGGCCTACGTCCGCTCGGTCATCGAGGACCAGCTGCCCGGGATCGCGGCCCATGGCCGCGCGCGCTTCTGCGACGTGTTCTGCGAGGACGGCGTCTTCACCGCGGACCAGTCGCGCCGGATCCTGACGGCGGCCGCGGGCTACGGGATGGGCGTGCGGCTCCATGCCGACGAGCTTGCCCCGTCCGGCGGCGCGGAGCTGGCCGTGGAGCTCGGGGCGGCGTCCGCGGACCATCTCGCGACGCCGTCGGACGCCGGGATCGCGGCCCTCGCCGCGGCCGCCGAGACCGACGAGCCGGTCGTCGCGACGCTCCTTCCGGTGACGACGTGGTTCCTGATGAAGGACCATCACGCTCCGGCGCGGACCTTCATCGAGCGCGGCGTACCGGTCGCGATCGGCACGGACTTCAATCCCGGGACCTCGCCCACGGCCAGCCTGCCGCTGGCGATGACCGCGGCCTGCATCGGCCTGCGCATGACCCCAGACGAAGTCCTGAGCGCGGTCACGATCAACGCCGCGCAGGCGCTCGGCCTCGCCGACGACATCGGCTCGATCGAGCCCGGCAAGGCGGCGGACCTCACGGTCTGGCGCGTGCCGAGCACGGTCCAGCTCCCCTACTGGCCGGCGGCCGACCTCGTCCGGACGGTGATCAAGCGCGGGCGGGTCGTCCTCGACCGGTCGTGACGCGGACCGTGGGCAGGGTCAGACCTGCTTGCCGCGCGACTCGAGGAGGACCACCGCGGTCTCGGCCGGGAGGCTCGAGAAGCTGACCGATAGCTTTGGCTGCGTCGACGGCTCCGCGCCCATCTCGTGGAAGAACTTGGCGAGGGCCTCGGCGCAGTCGGCCTCGTCGTCGCAGAGCGGCATCGGGACGACGATGCTCGGGATCGAGCTGGGCCACGATGGCCGCCGCGCGGGTCGGGCTGAGCGCGCCGCCGAGCGGCACGCACGCGATATCGACCGAGCCGATGTCGCCGAGCTTCTCCTCCGAGAGGAGATGGCCGATGTCGCCGAGATGGATGGTGTGCAGGCCGTCGAGCTCCACCACGAACGCGACCTGCTTGCCGGATTCCGCGCCCTTGGCGTCGTCGCGATAGGTGCGGACGCCGGTCAGGAGCACCTCCTTGACCTCGTATTCGCCCGGCCCGTCCAGGACGAACGCGGCGTCGAGGCTGGACGGCAGGAGGGTGAGCCCGTCGCGCGAGGCCTTGCCCTTGGCCCGCGGCAGCTTCGTGTCGTCGGGATGGCTGAACGTGACGATGTCGCCGGTGATGCCCCGGCCGGTCGGCCCGACGACCGACTGGTAGGGGTCGGCGACGACGACCGCGTCACGGCCGCGCAGGCGGACGCAGCTCCGTCCGTACCAGGTGAGTTCCATGTCCCGATTCTGACACAGCGCCCTGCACGGCGGCTCGCGGATCGGGGACCGGCCGGACATGGAAAGACCGGAGGCGCCTGCCCAATCGGCGCCCCCGGTCGGAGGGAGGGAGGATGGAACCTTTTGGGTTCGTCCGAGCACTACGCTAGGCCGGCCTGATTCAGCATCGAGATGCCAACCGGTTAAGAAAGCGACACGTCCGGCGGGCGGCGGACGAGACGTGCTCGGCCGGCGGTCGGCAGGACCATCGCGTCATCGGGCAAAACCGCGACCTCGTGCGACAATCCCGCGATGTCTCGACCCCTCGCCACCCGCTCCGTCATCCTCATCCTCACGTTGTCGGCCCTGGTCCTCGCCTGCGACCCGGCCGCCGTCAGCCAGTCCCCGACCGCCGCGCCGCCGACCGCCGCGCCGTCGCCGTCCGTCGGCCCGTCGCCATCCGCCGGGTCGGCATCGCCCGGCTCCAGCCAGGACGCCGCCGCCACCTTCGACGAGATCGAGGGCCAGGTCGCCACGCTGCGCGAGCTCCAGGCGACGAAGAAGGTGGACCGCGAGGTCATCGACGAGGCGACGCTCAAGAAGATGCTCGCCGAGGAGCAGGCCAAGCAGACCCCGCCCGAGATCGTGGCCGCGAACGAGCGGCTGTACAAGGCCCTCGGCCTGCTGCCCGCGGACGCGGACCTCGACGCGCTGACCCTCGAGATGCTCGGGGCCGGCGTGGCCGGCTTCTACGACGACGAGCAGGGCAAGATGTTCGTCGTCTCCCGGTCGGGTGGCGTCGGGGCGGCCGAGCAGGTCACCTACGCCCACGAGTACACGCACGCGCTCCAGGACCAGAACTTCACGGTCTTCAAGGACCAGAAGGACGTGAAGGACCAGAGCGACTGGTTCCTCGCCCGGCAGGCCATCTTCGAAGGCGACGCGACGGTCGTGATGTCCTACTGGGCCCTCGCCAACCTGACCCCGTCCGAGCTGGCCGAGTACGCGGCGGCGGGCAACGACCCGGCGACCCAGGCCCTGCTGGCCAAGCTCCCCCCGATCATGACCGAGACCCTCACCTACCCGTACACGACCGGCGCGTTCTACGTGCAGTCGGCGCAGCTCGCGGGCGGCTGGCCCGCGGTCGACGACTTCTACGCCCGGATGCCGGAGTCCACGGAGCAGATCCTCCATCCCGAGAAGTACGCGGCGAAGGAGGGGCCGGTCGATGTCGGCCTGCCGACCGACATCGCCACGCGGCTCGGGTCCGGCTGGACGGTCCCGATGACGGACTCGTTCGGCGAGCTCCAGGACGGCATCTGGCTGCGCGTCAGCGGCGTCCCGAAGCAGGATGCCGACGCCGCGGCCGCAGGCTGGGGCGGCGACCGGCTGGCGGTCATCGAGGGTCCCGACGACGCTTGGGCGGTGGCGATCAAGACCGCATGGGACACGACCGCCGACGCCACCGAGTTCGAGACGGCGGCGACGACCGCGCTGACCAACGCGCTCGGGATCGCCCGGGTCCTGCCCGGTGAGGGTGGCAAGGTCCGCTGGGTCCTCGTCGCGAGCGACGCGGCCACCATGTCGCGCGTCGCCGGCGTCCTGGGCCTGGCGGGCTAGGCCGACGTCCGGCGACCGCCCGGGCCGGACGAACCGCCCGGGCCGGACGAACCGCCCGACTACATCGATTCGGGCGCGGAGATCCCGAGCAGGCCGAGCGCGTTCGCGAGCGTGACCTGCGCGGCGCGGGCCAGCGCGAGCCGCCCGGCGGATCGCCCGGGCGCGGCGGCGTCGACGACGCGCGCGTCCCGGTAGAAGCCGTGGAAGGTCGTGGCGAGGTCCGTGGCGTAGGCCGTGATGCCCTGCGTCTCCTCGAGCGCGACCGCGTCCTCGACGACATCCGGGAAGCGCGCGATGGCCCGGGCCAGCGCGGCCTCCGGCGCCCCGGCCAGCAATCCGTCGACCGTCGCGGCCGGAGTCAGTCCGGCGTCGGCCGACTTGCGGACGATCGAGGCGATCCGCGCATGGGCGTATTGGACGTAGTAGACGGGGTTCTCGTTGGACTGCTTCTTGGCCAGCTCGATGTCGAAGTCGATGCCGGTGGTCGCCGCCCGTGAGGCGAAGAACCAGCGGGCGGCATCGACGCCCACCTCGGCCAGCAGGTCGTCGAGCGTGATGAACTCGCCGGCCCGTTTCGACATCGAGACCTCTTCGCCGTCGCGCACGAAGCGGACCCACGAGTAGAGCTTCATCTCGACGGCGTCGCGCGCATAGCCCATCGCCTCGGCCGCGTTGCGGACCCTGGCGACCGTCCCGTGGTGGTCCGCGCCCCAGATGTAGATGAGGTGATCGAAGCCGCGGCTGAACTTCTCGGTGACGTAGCCGATGTCCGCCGCGAAGTACGTCGGCTCGCCGTTCGAGCGGAAGATCACCCGGTCCTTGTCGTCGCCGAACGTCGTCGAGCGGAACCAGACCGCGCCCTCGGACTCGTAGACGTGGCCGCGCTCGCGGAGCCGTTCGACCGCGCGCGCGACCCAGCCGTCGTCGTGCAGCCGGGCCTCGCTGGTCCAGACGTCGAACCGGACGCCGAGCGCGGTCAGGCTCTCCTCGATCCCCTCGCGGACGCGGCCGGCCGCCCAGTGCCCGACGAGCCCGTCCGTGTCGGCGCCGGGCGTCGTCGCGGCGACCCACACGTCACCGGGCAGGACGGCGACGAGGTCATGGACGTACTCGCCCTTGTAGCCGTCCTCCGGGACCGGATCGCCCCGCCGCAGGGCGGCGACCGACGCGCCGAGGTTCCGGATCTGCCCGCCCGAGTCGTTGAAGTAGTACTCGCGGGTGACGCGCTGGCCGCCGGCCTCGAGGACGCGGCTGAGCAGGTCGCCGATGAAGGCGCCCCGGGCGTTGCCGACATGGAGCGGCCCGGTCGGGTTGGCCGAGACGAACTCGACGTTGACGGCCCGCGGGGACGCGGCCGCGAGCCGCCCCCATCGGGCGGGCTCGGCGAGGATCCCGGCCACCATCCGCTCGAGTGCCGCGTCGGTCAGGTGGAGGTTCAGGAACCCGGGTGCCGCCACGGTCGCGCTGGCGATGGTCGCCGCGGGGTCGCCCGCCGCGCCGCGCTCGATCGCGGCCGCCAGCGTGGTGGCGATCGCCAGGGGAGACATCCGGTACGGGCGGGCGAGCTTCATGGCGAGATTGGTCGCGACGTCGCCATGATCCGGGTTCGACGGACGCTCGACCTCGACCGCCACGGGCGCGCCGTCTGCCGGAAGGCCGGGCAGGGACCCGTCGGCGATCGCCGCCTCCCAGGCGCGACCGACCTCCGCCTTGACCCGGGCCCGGATCGAGGATGAGAGGGGATCGCTCGTGGCGTCGGTCACGGCGCGAATGGTAGCCGCGCGACCGCGTCCGGCGCCCGCCGTGGGCCCGCTGGGACCCTGGTACTGCTCACGGCAGGACCCTCGGTGCCACGCCGCACCGCCTCTTGGCTGGGTTCTGGTACAGTCCGCAATGGACTGGTGTGGTCAGGTTCATCCGGTGGTACTGGACGAGTACTAGTCGCCTCTGACACCATCAGCCTCGGTCGGAGGCAGGGCTCGGGGATCGTCGCCCTCACCGTTCGGCAAACCATTCATCCGGGGCCATCGTGCCTCTCTTTGGAGAACCTGATCGATGAAGCGATCAAGCGCCGGGCGGGGTACCGCGACCCGCAGACTTACCTGGCTCGCCATCCCGATGCTGATGCTGGCGGCGTTCGCCGGCCCGTCGTCGGTGGCAGCACACGACAACCATCCGTCGGCGACGCCGAGCGGGAGCACGGAGCCCACGGCCACGCCGAGCGGGAGCACCAACCCGACCGCGACGCCGAGCGGGAGCACGGAGCCCACGGCCGACGCCGAGCGGGAGCACCAACCCGACGGCCACGCCGAGCGGGAGCACCAACCCGACGGCCACGCCGAGCGGGAGCACCAACCCGACGGCCACGCCGAGCGGGAGCACCAACCCGACGGCAACGCCGAGCCAGAGCACGAACCCGTGCGAGCCGACGGACCCGGAGAACAAGGAGGAGACGCCGGAGGATTGCCCCGTCGTCACACCGCATTTCAGCGCACTGGGGACATCGCCCGTCTGCGACGGCGACGTGCCGTGGCTCGATTACCAGGTCTCGGTCGAGAACTCGCCGAATACGACCGTCACCATCACCTTCCTGCACCCGACCGATCCCAGCAAGAACGTCGTCTACGCCGACCTTCCCCTCACCGGCTCCATCCTGTGGCCCGGCGCTGAGATCGACGGGAGCGGCAACCCGATCGATTGGCCGGGTTGGACCTGGAACGGCTCCGAGTGGGTCGCCGGCGACGAATGGGACTGGGTCCTCGAGGATGTCCAGGTCTTGTTCGAAGGCAACGTGAGCGCGAGCGCAACGGTCGCAGTCGACTACCCGACGTCCAAGCCGGAATGCTCCGCGAACCCGCCCGGCGATGTCGAGGCGGAGACCTCCGGCCCGAACAACCCGACCCTGCCGCCGACCGACGCCCTGGGCTCGACCCAGACGACGACCGGCAGCAGCTGGGGCCTCGTGCTCCTGCTCATGGGTACCCTGAGCGCGGGCATCCTGTTCCTGACCCCGGCGCGGATCGTCCGCAAGGGCCGCCGCGACTGACCCAGCCGGCGCCGGCCACCGGTCGACGCCTCCCGCGTGAAACGGCAACGGACCGGGCCTTCGGGCCCGGTCCGTTCGATTCAGCCGTCGAGCGCGAACCGCATCCCCGGGTCGACGAGGTCGACCGGCCCGTCGTAGCGGGCCATGACCGACGCCACCGTCGCGTCGCGGTCGAAGCCCATCTGCAGATGCGTCAGCAGCACCCGCCCGACGCGGGTCCGCGTGGCGAGATCGCCGACCGCCGGTCCGTCGAGGTGCTGGGCATCGGGCGGCACGGGTCCGGCCCCGAAGCTCACCTCGCTCAGGAGCGCGTCGCCCGGACGGATGAGCGGCTCGAGGTCGGCGGCCCGCCCGCAATCCCCGGAGTACACGAGGCCCGGCCCGGCCCGGTCCGCGCGCGTCACACGGAAGCCGAAACTCGGGTGATCGTGGGTGACGTGGCGAGCTTCGACGGAGAAGCCGTCGGGTCCGACCGACCACGAACGCCCCTTCGGCCAGGGTCTCCACGTCGAGCGCCGCCGCGGTGAACCCGGGCTCGGCGTGCAGGGCATCGAGCCGATCGGCGAGCCCGGCCGGACCGACGACCCGCATCCGGCGTCCGCGTGGCGGCTCCCAGCGCAGGTAGAGCCGGAGCGGGACCAGGTCGACGAAGTGGTCCGGGTGCAGGTGGCTGACGACCACGGCATCGAGGTGCGCGGGGTCCAGCAGCCCCGCGAGCCGGCTGAACGAGCCCTGGCCCAGGTCGAGCAGGAGGGCGCGGTCGCCGCGGGTCAGGAGGTAGGCCGCGCCGGTCGCCCCGGGGCGGTCCGTGTACGAGGGTCCGGCGCCGATGACCGTGAGGTCCACGGCCCGTAGCCTAGCGCGGCGGGAGCGGGCGAGCCTCGTCGCGGAACGGCGAGGCGGTCGAAGCCGGCCCGGCGCGCGACGTCGTAGCCGTCGCCGAGCGCCCAGGCGAAGTGCTTCGCCCGATGGGCGTCCGAGCCGATCGTGACCCGCTCGCCGCCGAGCTCGCGGAACCGGGCGACGATCGCCTGGGCAGGGTAGGTCTCGGCCGGCCCGTGGCGGAGGCCGCTGGTGTTGACCTCGAGGGCCGTGCCGCTCTCGACGAGCGCCCGCAGGATCGGCTCGTACAGCTCGGGCTGCTCGGCGAACCGTTCCGGGAGGACGTGCGGGTGGAGGTAGCGCTTGACGACGTCGATGTGGCCGATCGTGTCGAACAGCCCGGAGCGGGCGGCGGCCGCCACCTCGTCGAAGGCCGGGGCGACGATCTCCGCCAGGGACCGTCCCGCGACCCAGCCGCCCACGTTGGCCGGGTGGTAGGGCGACCGGACCCGGTCGTGGACCGACCCGATCGTGAAGTCGTAGGCGTGCCGCGCGAGGTGGTCGCGGATGTCCCCCTCCCACGAGCGGTCGTAGGTCAGCTCGATGCCGAACCGGATCGTGACCCCCTGCGGCTCCCAGCGCTCGGCGGCGTCGCGCACGACCCGCTCGCGGTCGGCGAAGGTCGAGTAGCCGAAGGCCGGCGCCCCGGGCTCGAAGTCGAGATGGTCGGTGATCGCCAGCTCGCGGATGCCGAGCTCCGCGGCCTGTTGGGCGTAGACGTCGATCGGCACGTCGCTGTCGGGCGACAGGTCCGTGTGGAGGTGCGCGTCCAGCGGCAGGTGGCGGCCCCGACGGTCCTCGGTCACCCGCCGATCAGGCCCAGCTCGTGGCCGACCCGGTCGAACGCCTCGAGCGCCGTGTCGAGCTGCGCGTCGGCGTGGGCGGCCGTGACGATGGTGCGGATCCGCGAGCGGTCGATCGCGACGGTCGGGAAGACGACCGGCTGGGCGAAGACGCCCTCCTCGATGAGCCGGTTGGAGAACCGCCCGGCCGTGTCCGGGTCGCCCATCATCACCGGGGTGATCGGCGTCTCGGAGTGCCCGGTGTCGAAGCCGAGGCGCGCGAGCTCCGCCTTGAAGCGCCGGGTGTTCGCCCAGAGCCGTTCGAGCAGCTCCGGCTCGTCCTGCATGACCCGGATCGCCTCGCGGCAGGCGGCCACGACGGCGGGGGGATGGCTCGTCGAGAAGAGGAACGGCCGGGCGCGCTGGGTCAGGATCTCGCGCAGCGCCGTGCTGCCCGCCACGTAGCCGCCGAGGGACGCCGACCGCCTTGGAGAGCGTGCCCACCTGGACCGCGACCCGGCCGTGCAGGCCGAAGTGGTCGACCGTTCCGCGACCGTCCCGGCCGAGGACCCCCGAGGCGTGGGCGTCGTCGACCATCACGGCCGCGCCGAACGCCTCGGCCGCCTCGACGATCCCGGGGAGCGGCGCGATGTCGCCGTCCATCGAGAACACGCCGTCGGTGACCACCAGGATCAGCCGATGCGGCTCGCCGGAGGCGTCGCGGCCGCGCTCGACCGCGTCGCCGAGGATGTCGCGGAGCGCCTCGACGTCCGCGTGCGGGTAGACCTTCCGCGGCGCCTTCGAGAGCCGCATCCCGTCGATGATCGAGGCGTGGTTGAGCTCGTCGCTGACGATCAGGTCGGTCTCGCCGGTGATCGTCGGGATGACGCCGGTGTTCGCGGTGAACCCGGACTGGAACGTCAGGACCGCGGGCGTCCCCTTGAACTCGGCCAGCTCCGCCTCGAGCGCCTCGTGCATCGCCATCGTGCCCGCGATCGTGCGGACGGCGCCGCTGCCCGACGCCGAACTCCCGGACCGCAGCCAGCGCAGCCTCGCGCAGCCGCGGGTGGTGGGTCAGCCCGAGGTAGTCGTTGGACGACAGGGAGATCAGCCGTCGCTCGTCGATGGAGACGATCGGGCCCTGGGCGCTGCTCATCACGCGCAGCGGCCGGTAGAGGTGGCGCTCGCGCAGGGCCGCCAGCTCGTCGTCGAGGAAGGCCAGCGGGTCGGGGCGGCCGGCGGGGGAGGTCATGCGGTCCAGTCCATGACGACCTTGCCGGAGTCGCCCTGGCGGGCCGCCGCGAAGGCGGCCTCGAACTCGCGGAAGCCGAAGCGGTGGGTGATGGCCGGTCGGATGTCCAGCCCGGACTGGAGCATGACGGTCATCTTGTACCAGGTCTCGTACATCTCGCGGCCGTAGATGCCGCGCAGCGTCAGCGACTTGAAGACGACCTCGTTGATGTCGAGGGGGATCTCGCCGGTCGGGATGCCGAGGAGGGCGATCGCGCCACCATGGGCCATGGCCGAGATCGCGCTGCGCAGCGCGGCGGCGTTGCCCGACATCTCGAGCGCGACGTCGAACCCCTCGACCATGTCGAGCTCGCCGAAGACGTCTCGCAGCTCGCGCTCGCGCGGGTCGATGGCGACGGAGGCGCCCATCCGCATCGCGAGGTCTCGACGATAGGCGTTCGGCTCGCTGACCACGATGTGGCGTGCCCCGGCGTGGCGGACGACCGCGGTGGCCATCAGCCCGATCGGGCCGGCCCCCGAGATCAGCACGTCCTCGCCGAGGACCGGGAAGGCGAGCGCGGTGTGGACCGCGTTGCCGAACGGGTCGAAGATCGCGGCGATCTCCTCGTCGATGCCGGACCAGTGGTGCCAGATGTTGGTCATCGGCAGGGCGACGAACTCGGCGAAGGACCCGTCCCGCCCGACGCCGAGGCCGATGGTGTTGGCGCACAGGTGCCGGCGACCGGCGAGGCAGTGACGACAGCGGCCGCACACGACGTGGCCCTCGCCGCTGACGAGGTCGCCGGCGTGGAAGTCCACGACGTTGCTGCCCACGTCGACGATCTCGCCGACGAACTCGTGGCCCGACGATCAGCGGCGGATGGATGGTCTTCGCCGCCCATGGATCCCACGACTCGATGTGCAGGTCCGTCCCGCAGATCCCCGTCTTGTGGACGCGGATCAGGACGTCGTTGATCCCGATCGTCGGCTCCGGGACCTCGCGCAGGACGAGCCCCGGTCCCGCGTCGGGCTTGACCAGGGCCAGCACGAGCGGCCGGTCAGCTCGGGCTGGCCGACGCGGCCGCGCTCGGGCTGCCGGACGGACTCGCCGACGGGCTGCCGGACGGACTCGCCGACGGGCTGGCGCTCGCCCCCGGGCCGGGGCTCGGGGTCGGGCGGGTGCAACCGGGTGGGTGAGTTCCGGGTTGAGCTGCTCGCCCCACTGCTGATAGAAGGCGAGGATCGCCGCCCGGTCCAGGTCCTGCAGCGGCAGGACGCGGTCCCAGACGAGCGCCGCGAACGGCGTCTTCATGCTGTCGAAGCGGGTGAAGACCGGCCCGGCGATCGTCCCCGGTGGCACCTGGCAGATCGGGCTCGGCGGGAAGACCGCGAAGAAGTCCTTCAATTGCTGCTGGCCCTCGGGCGTGGCACCCTCGCTGTCGCCGCGGTAGAGCAGGACGAGCGCGCCATGCTCGAGGTTGTGGATCCAGCCCTGCGGGATGGTCTTGTCGTTCGGCCCGTAGACGCGTGGCTGGATCGGCCCCTGGCCCGCGGCGTTGTAGTGGTTGCCGCTGGCCGGCGGGCAGTAGGTGTAGGTGACCTTGGACCCCGGGACGACATGCAGGTGCCCCATGTCGTCCTGCGGGTAGCCCCAGTCCGGCGTCTGCCCGGGCGACGGGCTCGCGGTCGGAGCCGGGTCGAAGAGGTTCGAGCAGGCGTACGCCGGAGCTGCGGCCGAGGCGAAGACGAACAGCCCGATCAGGGCCACGCCAGCCAGGGCCGCGATCACGACGATCCAGCCGCGGTATCGCTCGACGAACGGCCGCTGCTGGTGCCGGTACGTCCGTGCCGTGGGTCGGCGCCCGGTGCGACTGCTGCCGCCAGGCCCCTGGCTGGAGCGGGTCGACTGGCCGCTCGTCCGCGACGTCGTGCCGGAACCCAGGGGCGTGGACGATCCGGACGACGGGGTCGCCGACGAGGGCGACGGTGACGCCGGGGTCGAGCCCGGCGCCGGCGTGGTCCCGGTGGCCGGTCGGGTGCCGGGCTGCTGGCGCCGGCGGGAAGCCTTGCTCACGTGGATGCCTCAGGTGCGGTCGGAGGGGTCGCGGGATCTCGCTGGACCCGGCGGCGACGGTGGCCGCGCGCCGAGAGGGTACCCCGGCCGGCCGGGTCGCGTTGCGGAGCACACGACCGCGGCGCCGCGGGCGCACCGGCTCCCACGGGTCAGGCCTCGCTCAGGTACGCCTGGACCTCGGGTCGCAGCAGGCCCCGGAAGAGGAGGATCGAGAGGGCCGTCACGAAGATCGTTTGCGGGATCAGCCCGCCCAGCAGCAGGAGCGGGATCAGCGGCACCGTCAGGCTGGCCAGCCCCAGGGCGAGGTTCCGGGCCGCCTGCTTGCGCTGGATCACCAGGGTCGTCGTGAAGATCGTGTAGGCGAGCAGGATCATCACGACGACGCCGGGCAGGCTGACCGGAGCGTTGATCGCCTGGTCGATGACGAAGCGCAGGCTGAGCCCGATCCCCGCCAGGATCAGCAGGGCGTAGGCGAGGAAGAGGCGGATGCCGCCGGGCATCTCGCGGACGCGGTCGATCATGGGCGCCGATCGTACCGCAGCGTGGCGCTCGAGCCGCCACACTTGGCGGCATGCCTGTCGACACGCCGGCCTGGGCGCGGGACGCGGTCTTCTACCAGGTCTTCCCGGACCGCTTCGCGGCGAGCGAGCGCGTCCACAAGCCCGGGCCGCTGGAGCCGTGGGACAGTCCGCCCACGGACACCGGCTTCAAGGGCGGCGACCTGCTGGGCATCGTCGAGCGCCTCCCGTACCTCGAGGACCTGGGCGTCGACGCGCTCTACCTGAACCCGGTCTTCTCGTCCGCGTCGAACCATCGCTATCACACGTACGACTACTTCGCGGTGGACCCGCTCCTCGGCGGCGACGACGCCCTGCGCGAGCTGCTCGATTCGGCCCATGGGCGCGGGATGCGGGTGATCCTCGACGGCGTCTTCAACCACACGGGCCGCGGCTTCTGGCCGTTCCACCACGTCCTCGAGACCGGTGCCTCATCGCCGTATCGCGGCTGGTTCCACTTCGACCAGGGCGCGCTGGATGCGGGCCGGCCCATCCTCGCCTATCCGCCGTTCGGCACCCCGGCGAACGAGATCGGGTATGCCGCCTGGTGGGGGATCCCGGACCTCCCCCAGCTCAATGCCGCCGACCCGGCCGTCCGCGAGTACCTGATGACGGTGGCCGAGCACTGGCTCCGGTTCGGCATCGACGGCTGGCGGCTCGACGTCCCCGACGAGATCCACGAGCCGGGGTTCTGGGAGGAGTTCCGGTCGCGCTGCCGGGCGATCCGCCCCGACGCCTTCCTGGTCGGCGAGATCTGGCGCGTGGCACCCGAGTGGCTGGCCGGCGACCGCTTCGACGCGGTGATGGACTACCCGCTCGCCGAGGCGATCCTGGGGTTCGCCGGTGGGGCGCACCTCGACATGGGCGTCGTCGGGGCGCATCGCGAGTACGGCGCCAACGTCCGGCAGATCGACGGGCCGGCGTTCGCGAACCGGCTAGGCGAGCTGCTGGCCGTTTACGACCCCGATGTCGTCGCCGTCCAGTTGAACCTCCTCGGCTCGCACGACACCCCGCGTCTGCGGTCGATCCTCGGCGGGGACCCTGACGGGGTCCGCCTCGCGACGCTCCTGCAGCTGACGCTGCCCGGTGCCCCGTGCCTCTACTACGGCGATGAGGTGGGCCTGACCGGCGGCAACGACCCGGGCTGCCGCGGCGCGTTCCCGTGGGACGAGTCGCGCTGGGACGCGGCATTCCGGGCCTTCGTCCGCGAACTCGTGCACCTGCGCCGGTCGGAGCCGGCGCTGCGGACCGGGAGCACGGCCATCGTCGCCGCGCACGGCGGCGCAGTCGCGGTCGAGCGGCGGCTCGGCGAGACGAGGCTCATCGTCGCGGTCAACGCCGCGGACGAGCCCGGACGACTCGACCTCCACCTCGACGGGGTGGGCGACGGTGCGCGGCTCGAACGGATGGCGCCGAGCTCGGCGACCGGGATCGATCGATGGTCGGTCGAGCCCGAGGGGGTCTCGGCCATCGCGCTCGGCCCACGGAGCGGGTCGCTGCTCCGACTCGGCTGAGCGCGACCCTATACTGCCGCCTTCGATGGCCGATTACCCGATCGAGCTTGACGCTGCTCTGGCGGGGCGACTTCAGCGCGCCCTCGACGTCGAGACGAAGATCCCGCGAGCCCTCGAGACGCTCGGCCCCGTCGCGGGCCGGGACGTGTACCTCGTCGACGGACGGCCGGGCGGGATCCGCGCGACCCAGCTCGAGGCGCTTGGGGCCAGGGTCGTGGTCGGCGGGCCGATCGAGGGGACGCCGGCGTCCGATGTCGCCGACGGATCGATGGACGTCGTGGTCGGCTGCTGGACCCCGTTCCGCGGCGTCGTCGCGACCGAGATGACGGAGGTGGCCCGCGTCCTGCGCCCCGGCGGACGTCTCCTCGCGATCCACGACTACGGCCGCGACGACGTGTCGCGCCTGCACGGCCAGCGGCCGGAGTACACCGAGTGGAGCCGGCGCGACGGCCCGTTCCTGCGCGGCGGGTTCAAGATCCGGGTGATCCACTGCTTCTGGACCTTCGAGTCCATCGAGGACGGCCGGGCGTTCCTCGCCGACGCATTCGGCGGGCCTGGGCAGGCGCTGGGCGCGTCCATGACGCGACCCCGGCTCTCGTACAACGTGGCGGTCTACCACCGCTCGTTCGACGGCGAGGGGAAGCCGGCCGCCTGAGGGGTCCGCCGCACGCCGGAAGCCGGGGTCATCGGGATCGGCTGGTACGCTTCGCCGAGATGACCTCCTCTCGACAGGCCCGGCAGGACTCGCGTGGGACGCCGACCGCGTCCGGCGAGCCGCGCGGCACCGGTCGCCGGATCTCGCCAGGTGTCGTGATCCTCGCGATCGCGCTCATCGGGTCGGTCGTCTACACCGTCTTCGTCCTGACCGTGCGCGACGCCTCGCAGATCCCCCTGCTGGTATCGGGACTGGTGATCCTCGCGATCGTGTTCATCGCGCTGGCGGCCTACTGCGCGCGGGCGATCTGGCGGGCGAGCCTCGCCGGCCGGGACGGTCGGGCCTTCGCGCTGGCCCTGGCGGGCGGTCTCGCGGCGATCGCCGGCGCCGGCTGCGTGGCCGGCGCGATCATCCTCATCCTGCTTCGCCAGACGGCGGGCTGACGGGGACCCTCTGCTAGACTCGGCCCGGTCCGTGCGCCCGTGCCCCCATCGTCTAGAGGCCTAGGACGCCACCCTTTCAAGGTGGAGATCAGGGGTTCGAATCCCCTTGGGGGTACCACGTCACGGCCTCCGGACCGACGCCGATGGAGACCATCGATGCGCCTCCGCGCCCGCCTCGCGATCCTGGCCCTCGCGATCGCGCTGACTACGTCGGTCGCCGGCTGCAAGGCCCTGCCGAAACCGCACGTCCCGTCACTCGGCGGTTCCGTGATCTCGACCTCGAGCCGCTAGGTCCCGCGCGCGCCGACCGACCCGCGGATCGCGTCCCTCGGCGCCGGCGCCTCCCCTGCTACCATCGCCCGCGATGGAGATCATGGGCGTCACGATCCGCACGATCACCGACGACAACGTCTCCAAGCGGTGCGACGGCTGCCTCGAGGTGATCGAGGGCACGCCCTGGCGGATCAACCTCCTCGACATCGTCACGGCCGAGACGCCGGTGTCGTGGGCCGGTCGTCCGGCGATCAATCCGGGGCCGTTCCAGTTCCACGGCGACCCCGCCCACGTCCGCCGCTGGATGGCCGCGAAGGGCTACCTGTTCTGCCGCCGCGGCGAGGTCCGCGAGATCATGCGGCCGGTCCCGATCGCCGGGGACGACGGCGCCACGCGCTGGGGCCTGTGCGACGGCATCCACCGCGACGACCACGAGTTCGTCCCCGCCTGACGCGGGTTTGACAGGCCCGTCGGGCCGGACCTATCCTGCGCCCGCTCGGGCCAGCCGAGTCGTCCCCAGATTTGCATAGATTCCCGTGTCGACGGGTCGGTCTCGGCTTCCCCCCAGCCACCGCCGACCCGTCGGCTCCCTCTCCCGGACCCGGCGACCGCCGGTCCCGTCTGCGAGGCCCGATGCCGCCCGCCCCCACTCCCGCCCCGATCGCGCCGACCGCATCGACCGCGGGTCGCGCGTGGCTCTCGCTCGGTCCCGCCAGCGCCCTGCTCGGCGTCGACCCGGGCACGCTCCGCCGCTGGGCCGACGAGGGACGCGTCACCGTCTACACGACCCCGGGCGGCCACCGGCGGTTCGACCGGCGCGCGCTGGAGCGCCTCGCCACGGAACGTCGTCCCGGCATGGGCCGGCGGACCACCCGCCCATCGGCCCGTCCGCTGGCGGCGCTGGGCGCGACCCCGGAGCGGCTCCAGCGGGTCTACCGACGCAGCTACAGCGCGACCGATGCCCCGGCCGACCTGGTCAGGACGGCGGTCGACGACGACGACCGCGCGGCGTACCGGAGCGACGGCCGGCGGCTGGTCGCCGCCCTGGTCGCGCACCTGGACGCCGATCCGGGTCGACGGCCCGGCGCGCGCGTCGGCCGAGGCCGATGCCGAGATCCTCGTCGACGACCTCGCCCGGCGGCTCGCCGCCGCGCACGTCAGCCTGACCGAGGCGGTCGCGCTGTTCGTGGCCGCGCGACGCCCGTTCCTCGCCGAGCTGTCCGGGCTCGGCCGGCGACGCACGCTCGATCCGGCGCGCCTCGGCGCCCTGTACGAGGACGCCTCTGCGCTGCTCGACCGCCTGCTCCTCCGGCTGATCGCGACCCACCAGGCGGCGACGCGCTGATGGATGCCCGGATCGTGCTCCCGACCCTGACCGCGATCCTCGCGCTCGCGTTCTCGCTGCTGCTGTTCGACCAGTGGCGGCTCCGTCGCGGCGGCTTCCAGGTCATCTGGGCGTTCGGGATGCTGTTCTACGGCATCGGCTCCGGCCTGCGAGGCGATCGGCGGCGCGAACGGCTGGAACGAGGCCCTCTACCGGACCTGGTACCTGACCGGCGCCGTCTGGACCGCCGGCTGGCTGGGACTGGGGACCGCGGTCCTGCTGGGCCGGACCCGGTTCGGCTACAGCTTCGCGCTGTGCCTGTTCCTCGCCGGCCTGTTCACGTTCCTCGTCCGGAACAAGCCCGAGTACGCCGGGCGCGGGCTCCCTCCCGCTGCTCTACCTGATCGCGGCTGCGCTGCTCGCGCTGGCGGTCGCGGTGGAGACGTACTTCCAGAACGACCGCTGGCCGATGCTCGCGGTCGGCGCCGTCGTCGGGGCGACCGTCCTCTCGATCGTCCTCATGGCGACGGCGACGCTGCCGGCCCCCGGCTACGCGCTCGACCCCGCGACCGGGGTCCCGGTCGCCACGCTGCTCCCGCCGCAGCTCCGGCTGCTCACGCCGTTCATGAACATCACCGGGGCGTTCGCGCTGATCCTCGGGGCCGTCTTCTCCGCCTACGTGTTCATGCCGAAGCGGCGGGTCCTGGCCTACTCGCTCGACCCGAACCAGCCCGGCGACGAGTTCCTGTTCAACCTGCTGATCGCGCCAGTGGCCATCACCGTCAACCTCGTCGCGTCGCTGCCGGACGCGCTGCGGGCGCTCGTGACCGGCCGGATCCACAGCCGCGTCCCGGCGACGATCCTGATCGCGATCGGCGCGCTGGTCGCCGCGACCGGCGACATCCTCAGCCGATTCGGCGTGACCGGGCTGTTCCAGTCCGGGAAGTTCGTCGGGCGTGATCTTCCTGTTCGCGGGGTTCCTGGTCTCGATCGACGTCTTCCGCGAGTTCCGGATCCCGTTCACCTCGATCGTCCTCGGCCGGGTCCGCCATGAGTCGCCGGCGGCGGAGCGGTTGGCGGCGGCCAACGAGACGGCGCCCGAGGCGGCCACGGGGCAAGCCCCCGGCTGACGTCGATCCTCGGGTCCGGCGCCTGGCTGATGGCCGGGTCGACTCCCGGCCGGCGGCGGCTCGTCCGCCTACCATGGCCGGATGTCGCCGCCACCCGCCGCCGGGACCGCCGCGTCGCACGCCGCCGCGCCCGTGCGCGACCGTCTCGCCGGCGACCGGCATGGCGATCGTCGTCGGGTCCGCAGCGCTCTTCGGGACGCTCGGACCGCTCTCGCGGTTCGCCTACGACGCCGGGATGGAGCCGCCTGCGTTCGTCACGTGGCGCGCCCTGGTCGGGCTGGCCGCCACGGCCGCGTTCGTCGTCTGGCGCATCCGCCGCGGCGACATCTCGCTCGCCCGCTGGGCGACGCTGCCGGGGCAGCGCACGCCGGCTGCTGCTGCTCGCCGCGACTCATGGGCTTCACGCTCAATCTGGCGATGTTCATCGCCTTCGACCGGATCACCGTCGCGCTGGCGCTCCTCGGCTTCTACACGTACCCGGCGATGGTCGCGCGTGGCGAACACCGTGCTCGGGCCGCGACCGTCTCGACCGACGGCGGATCGTCGCGCTGGCCCTCGCGCTGGCCGGCATGGTCGCCGTCGTCGCCTCGCAGCTCGACCCGGCGGCCGGCATCCGGTTCGACGCGCTCGGGTTCGGCCTGGCGCTCGGCGCGGCGCTGAGCCAGACGGTCTTCGTCGTCGTCAGCCGCGACGGCTACCCGACCGTCCCGACCGAGCAGGCGATGGCCGTCGTCATGGGCGTCACGGTCGTCGGCGCGACCCTCGTCTCGCTCGTCATCGGGCCACGCGGCCGCGCTGGTCGAGCCGGTCCGCTCGCCCTCGATCCTGCCGCTGCTGCTGTTCACCGGCATCTTCGCGGCGGCCATCCCGTCGATGGGCTTCCTGACCGGGATCCGCGCGATCGGCGGGACGCGGGCCGGCATCCTGATGCTCTTCGAGCCGGTCGTCGGGGTCGCCCTGGCCGCCTGGCTGCTCGGCGAGTCGCTCGTGCCGCTCCAGGCGGTCGGCGCGCTGGCGATCCTCGCCGCGGCGGTCATCCTCCAGCGCGGGTCCGGCGACGCGGCGGCCGACGCCGATGCGCTCGCCGACGACGGCCGCGCGCTCGTCGTCCCGGGCGGGCCCTGACGTGGCCGACCGGATCCGGATCCTGCTCGCCGACGACCACGCGATGGTCCGCCGCGGCATGCGCGACTTCCTCGCCCTCCACGACGACCTCGAGGTCGTCGGCGAGGCGCAGGACGGGGTCGAGGCGCTGGCCGCGGTCGAGGCGCTGCGCCCGGACGTCGTCGTGATGGACCTGCTGATGCCGGTGATGGACGGGATCGCGGCGACCGCCGAGATCAAGGCGCGCTACCCGGGCGTCGAGGTCGTCGCGCTGACCAGCTTCGTCGACGAGGACCGGGTGACCGCGGCCATCGAGGCCGGCGCGAGCGGGTTCCTCCTCAAGGACGCCGAGGCCGACGACCTGGCCGCCGCCATCCGCGCCGCGGTCGCGGGCGAGGTCCACCTCGACCCGGCGGTCGCCGGGATCGTCGCGCGCGGCCTGCGCGACCGGTCCGGGGCCGGCGGCCGCTCCGGGATCGCCCGGGGCACGCCCAGCCGCCGGCGCCGCCGGGAGCGGGGACGGCGCGGCCACGCGCGGACGGGGTAGCGCGCGGGCGAGCCTCGCGACCCTCACCGCCCGCGAGCGGGACGTCCTGTCGGGCGTCGCGCGCGGGCTCTCGAACCGGGAGATCGCCGACGAGCTCGGCATCGCCGAGCGGACGGCCCGGACCCACGTCTCGAACATCCTCGCCAAGCTGGGGCTCGCCAGCCGGACGCAGGCCGCGCTCTTCGCCGTCCAGCACGGGCTGGTGCCGGGCGGCGGGTCCGCGCCCGGGCCACGCGCCGCGCCCGCCCGCCGACCGATGAGCCCCGACCCGCCGGACCCGACCCCGGCCGACCCCGGCTACACCGTCAGCGGCCCGCTCGGGGCGCCGACGCTCGTGTTCGTCCACGGGACGCGACTCACGCGCGCCGCGTGGGGCCCGCAGGTGGCCGGCCTGTCCGACACGTACCGGACGATCGCCGTGGACCTGCCCGGCCACGGGACGCTGGCCGACCGCGAGTTCACGCTCGACGCCGCGGCGGACCACCTCGCGGCCGCGATCGACGCGGCCGCCACGGACCGGCGGGCGATCGTCGTGGGCCTGTCGCTCGGCGGCTACGTCGCGATGGAGCTGGCGGCCCGCTCGCCCGAGCGCGTCCGCGGGCTCGTGCTGGCCGGGGCGACGGCCGAGCCGACCGGCCCGAAGATGCTGCCGTACCTCGCGCTGGCGCGGGTCATGAGCGTCGGTCGACGGCGCCCGGCTCGACGTCGTCAACCGGTGGTTCTTCCGGCGGCGCTTCCCGGCGGCGGTCGCCGACCCGATCGTCGACGGCGGCTTCTGGTCGCTCGGCGGGCGCGAGCGCGCTGCGCGCCGTCGCCGGCCACCGCTTCCTGCCGCTGCTCGAGGCGTACGAGGGACCGACGCTGATCGTCAACGGCGAGCTCGACCTGCCGTTCCGCCTCTTCTCGAAGTCGTTCGCGACGGTCCGCGCACGGCGCGCACCGGGTCCGCCTGGCCGGGGCGACGCACCTCTCGAACCTCGACCGGCCGGCCGCCTTCAACGAGGCCATCCGCCGCTTCGAGCGCTCGCTCGACCCGGCGTCGCTGACGGGTCGCGACGGCCCCTCGCGGTATACTGCCGGCGACCGCCCCACCCGTCCTTCGCGAGGTTCGATGCGCGTCCGCAAGGCTGTCTTCCCCGCCGCCGGCTGGGGCACCCGCTTCCTGCCCGCCACCAAGGCGCAGCCCAAGGAGATGCTGCCGCTGGTGGACAAGCCGATCATCCAGTACGCGGTCGAGGAGGCCGTCGCCGCCGGGATCGAGCAGGTCATCATCGTCACCTCCAGCCAGAAGCGGGCGATCGAGGACCACTTCGACCTGTCGTACGAGCTCGAGCACCTGCTCGAGGAGAAGGGCGACATCGAGATGCTCCGCCAGGTCCGCCACATCAGCGACCTGGCCCAGGTGGCCTACGTCCGCCAGAAGGAGCAGCTCGGCCTCGGCCACGCGGTCCTGATGGCGAAGGACCTCATCGGCCACGAGCCGTTCGCGGTCATCCTCCCCGACGACGTCGTCGTCGGCGACCGGCCCTGCATCGGCCAGCTGATCCACGCCTACACGCAGACCCACGGCTCGGTCGTGGCCGTGATGGAGGTCCCGCCCGAGGAGACCAGCCGCTACGGCGTCATCGGCTCCGAGCCGTCCGAGGACCCGCTCGACCACGGCCGGCTGCACCGCGTGACCGAGCCTCGTCGAGAAGCCGGCCGCCGGCCGACGCGCCCTCGAACCTGGCGATCATCGGGCGCTACGTGCTCACGCCGAAGATCTTCGACAAGCTCGAGCAGACGCCGCGCGGCGCCGGCGGCGAGATCCAGCTGACCGACGCGATCTCGGACCTGATGCAGGAGCAGGCGGTCTTCGCCTACGAGTTCGAGGGGATCCGCTACGACGCCGGCACCACGATGGGCTGGCTGAAGGCCTCGGTCGAGCTCGCGCTCCAGCGGCCCGACCTCGGCGCCGAGTTCCGCACCTACCTGCAGGGGCTCGAGCTCTGACCTGAGCCGGCCCATGGACGGCCCGGCGCCATACGGTACGATGCCGTCCCACGCGCCGGGCTGAGCCCGGACACGATGAGGAGCGAGGTTTGGCGGAGATCGGCACGGTCCTCGGCGGTCGATACCGACTGGTCGAGTTGCTCGGACAGGGCGGCATGGCGACCATCTTCCGCGCCGTGGACACGCAGCTCGGCCGGGACGTCGCGGTCAAGCTCCTGCGACCCGAGTACCTGCGCGACCCGGACTTCTCGGCCCGCTTCCGCCAGGAGGCGCAGGCCGCCGCGTCGCTGACCCACCCGAACATCGTCACGATCTACGACTACGGGGAGGACCCGTCGGGCCCGTACATCGTCATGGAGCTCGTCGACGGCGAGGACCTCGCCACGATCCTGCGCCGGAGCGGGCCGCTCCCGCCGCGGCAGGCCGCCCGCATCGCCGCCGCGGTCGCCCGCGCGCTCGCCGCGTCGCATGCCCGCGGCCTCGTCCATCGCGACATCAAGCCCGGCAACGTCCTGATCGGCCGCGACGGCCAGGTCAAGGTCGTCGACTTCGGCATCGCCCGGGCGATCGCCGAGGCGCAGACGACGCTGCCCGGCACGACGCTCGGGTCGGTCCACTACTTCAGCCCGGAGCAGGCCCGCGGCGAGCCCGCGACCGCCGCGTCGGACATCTACGCGCTGGGCATCGTCCTGTACGAGATGCTCACCGGGGTCCGGCCCTGGGAGGGCGACAGCGCCGCGGCGGTCGGGCTGGCCCGGCTCTCCGGCCCGGTCCCGGACCCGATGGCGGTCCGGGCGTCCGTCCCGCCCGACCTCGCCGCGATCACGCGCAAGGCGCTCGCGCTCGAGCCCGGATGACCGGTTCGCCTCCGCGACCGCGATGGCCGACGCGCTCGACGGCGCGGTCTCCGGTGCCGCCGTCGCCGCGGGCGCGGCCGGCGTGGCTGCGGCCGGTGCCGGAGCTGCAGCCGGTGGCGGTGCCGGCGCCGGAGCCGGCGGTGGGGTCGGAGTCGGTGGTCTGGCCGTGGCCGGTGCGGCCGCCGCGGGGGCCACGATGGCCATGAGCGGCGTCGCGCGCGCCAACCCGTCCGCCGTCCCGTATGCCGCCGGATGCCTACGCCACCGCCGACGATGGCGGGACCGGCGGGGCTCCGCCGCCGCCCCCTCCCGGCGGCACCACCCCGCCCATCATGCCCCCGGAGGATCCGGACGAGACCAGCCCGGTCGTCTGGATCGCCGGCATCGGCGCGGTCATCCTGCTGGCGCTGATCGCGTTCCTCGTCTTCCAGATGGCGTCGGGCGGTGGCAACGCCCGCCCGTCCGAATCGCCCGCAGCCGTCGTCGTCCCGAACTTCGTCGGGCAGCTCGTCACCGACGCCCAGCGGGTCGCCGACCAGAAGGGCATCGTCCTGGTCACGACGGGTGAGCCGTCCGACCAGCCGGTCGGCACGATCCTCGCCCAGGACCAGCCCGTCGGGACCGTGCTGCCGGCCGGCGAGCACCGTCAACGTGACGGTGGCGGCGGGCGTCGACACGACGCCGGTCCCGGACATCCGCAACCTGCCCGAATCGGACGCCCTGAATGCGCTCAACGAAGCCGGCCTCCGCGTCGGGGCACGCACCGATGCGTTCGACGTCTCGATCCCCGTCGGGAGCGTGATCAGCCAGAGCCCGGGACCGGGCCTGATCGTCGCCAAGCAGACGCCGGTCGACTACGTGGTCTCGAAGGGCCCGGAGCCCACGCCGAGCCCGACCCCGACCCCCACGCCGACCCCCACGCCGACCCCGACGCCGACCCCGACCCCCACGCCGACCCCGACCCCCACGCCGACGCCGACCCCGACCCCGACCCCCACGCCGACCCCGACCCCGACCCCGACCCCTCCGCCGGCCTGACCCGGCGGTCGCCTGGGACGGTCGATCGGGCGGTCCTAGACGGTCGGGTCCTCCCAGAGGCTCCACCTGGGCTCGTCGGGTGCCGCCGAGCGCGGTTCGGGCAGGCCGCTGTCCGCCACGTCGATCGCGGCGGCCTGGTCCGCCGACGCGCCGACGGGGCCGGCGGTCACCTCGACGAACTCGATCTGCCGGACGGGCGCGCCGTCGATGACCGCCAGCCTGGCGCGCGCCGCGGGGATCGCCGGCGCCATCGAAAACGGCCCGCCTTCCCAGCACGCGCGGATCTCGTCACCGAGGAGCGGGGCGCGGCGACGGTCGAGACCGCAGTAGCCCACGTTCGCGGCGACGGAGCGACGGAAGTGCCGACAGGTCAGGCAGGCCGTGCTGGATCGTCGGCAGACCCAGCACCTGGCCGTCTCGGCTTGAGGTGTCCCGCAGTGTGGACATCGCCACATCGGCATGCCGCGGATGGTAGCTGCGACTCGCCGCGCTGTCGAACGGCCCGCCGGCCCGCCGGCCCGTTACTTGACGACGGTGATGACGGTGTAGTCCTGCGTGGACCCGAACGCATCGCTCGACAGGAGGACGGTGGCGCTGCCCTGTCCGACGCTCGCGCCCTTGGGGATCGTGGTCTGCCACTCCGCACGCCCGTTCGAACCGGTCCGAACGTCCTTGGTCACCGTGGGGATGCCCGGGATGCTCAGGGTGAAGGTCACGTCCGCGCCCTTGAGCGGGTTGCCGTCCGGGTCGGTCGCCTTGACCGCCAGCCGGATCCCCTCGGGCAGGGCCTTGCGGGAGACCTGATAGCTCGACGCCGACAGCGATGCCGTCAGCTTGCCGCTGCCGCGTCGCACCGTCAGCGAGGTGGTCCCAGCATTCCCCGCAGGATCCGTCGCGTCGATCGTGATGGTGTTCTGCCCGGTCCCGATCGGGACGCTCAGGACGAATGTCCCGTCGGTCCCGGCCGTCGCGGCACTGGTCGCGCCATTCGTCTCGTTGCGGGCCAGCAAGGTCGAGCGGGCCTGGACCTTGCCCTTGATGCTGACGCTCTTGCCGTTGACGAGCGCGTTGGCCTTCGGCGAGGTGATCGTCACCTTCGGCTTCGAGTTGTCGAGGACGTAGCGCACGACCGCCGAGGATTCGGACTCGGTCCCGTCGCCGACGATCGAGACCGAGAAGTCGTTGATGCCCTTGGAGAGTTGGACCGGGACGGCGGTCTTGGCGGTCGGTCCGATCGGCACCTCCATGAGCGGTGACGGCTTCTGGTCCTGGAGCGCGAGGTAGACCCGGATCCGATGGGTCTCGTCGCCGACCATGGACGAGGGGACCGTCACGACGAGATCGACCTGCGGCGTATTGGTGTATGGCTCGTCGACCGGCTCCACCGACGGGGTGCCGCTGACCACCGCGACGGACGGGATCGGCGAGGGGGTGGCCGTGACGTCGTCGACGAAGCCTGCCAGGGTCGTGCCGACGCTCCCGGCCACGGTCTTGAGACCGCCTGCCCCGATGTACAGGATGCCGGCGCCCAGGCCGATGATGGCCAGCGACAGCGCGATGCGGACGATGATCGGCATGCCGCGACCCCGCTGGATGGGCCGGTGTGTCGCCAGTCGACCGGGCGCCGGCGTCCGCGGGCGGGCCTTGACCGGGGATGGACGACCGCTGGATGGGGGGCGAGGTCGGACGTGGGTAGGCCGATCGCCGCGCCGGGTCGTCATCGCGCGGATTGTCGCACGGGTGGCGCGTACCGGTCCGTCCAGCGACTGCGTTGCGGTGGGATGTACTCTGGCGCGGTCAGCGCGCGTGACGGATGACCGCCCGCGCCCGCAACGAGGGCTGGAGTGCAGGCACGCGATCCACGGACCGGCAAGCCGCCGAGCGGCGCGACCGGGAGGCCGCAATTCGGCGTCGGACCCATCGCCCGGGTGACGCCCTCACCGCTCGTCGCGCGCGAGCCGGCCGCCAACCCGTATGCCACCGTTCCGCCCCGACCCGGGTTCGGGTTGCCCAACCTTCGTCGCAACGTCTGTCCCCACTTCTACATGACCGGATCCCGTGGCGCCATCCCGATCCAGGCCCCGCACCTGCTGAAGGCCCTGATCCGGCAGGACGCCAACGTCAGCCGCTGCCAGCTGCGCGGCGGTGTCCACCTGGACCAGGGCTACGTCAACGACGTGTGCCTGACCCCCCGGTTCAACCAGTGCGTCTTCTACGAGGACGAGCTGACCCGCGAGTGACGCATGCGGGGGGACGAGCGTGACGTCCGACGGTGACCTCACCTACGCCGACGCCCTGCGCGCGATCGCGGATCGCGGCCGATTCGGGATCCGCCTGGGCCTCGGTCGGACGCGCGCGCTCCTGCGCGAGCTCGGTGACCCTCAGCTGGCCGTGCGCGGCGCGCTCATCGCGGGGACCAATGGCAAGGGCAGCGTCCTCGCCCTGGCGGGGAGCGCGCTCCGGGCGGCCGGGCTGCGCGTCGGCGAGACCCCCAAGCCGCACCTCGTCAGCTACCGCGAGCGGATCGTGGTCGACGGTCGGCCGATCGCCGCGGCCGACTTCGCGCGCCTGGTCGGCGAGGTCGTGCCGGCCGCCGATCGCGTCGCGAGACGCCACGGACCGCCGACCGAGTTCGAGCTGCTGACGGCGATCGTGTTCCGCCACTTCGAGGAGGTCGGCGTCGATCTCGCCGTCGTCGAGGTGGGGCTGGGCGGTCGGCTCGATGCGACCCATGCCTGGGACGGCGGCGTCGCCGCGGTCACGAACGTGGACCTCGACCACATGGACCGGCTCGGACCGACGATCCCGCTGATCGCCCGCGAGAAGGCCGCGATCATCGAGCGCGGCGACGTGGCGGTCACCGGGGCGACCGGCGACGCGTTGGCCGTGGTCCGGCGACGGGCCAGGCGGATGGACGTTCCGCTGACCGTCGTCGAGCCGGCCGCGATCCTCGAGATGGACCGCGACGGGCTGACCGTCGAGCTGCCGCGGCTGGGCCGGATCCGCGTCGGCCTCCTCGGGCGCCACCAGGCCGCGAACGTCGCGGTCGCCGACGCGGTCCTCGATGCGCTCGCGACCGCGGGCATCGCCCGGGTCGGCGATGCCGCTCGTCGGGCCGGGTACGAGGGCGCCACGTGGCCGGGTCGGCTGGAGCTGCTCGCTGCCGGCGACCGCGACGTGCTCCTCGACGGGGCACACAACCCGGCCGGTGCCGCCGCCCTCGCGGTCGCGCTGGACGACCTCCGACCCCACCTCACGCCGGGACCCGTCACGCTCGTGACGGCGTCGATGGCCGACAAGGACGTGGACGGCGTGATCGCCGCGCTCGCCGCATCGCCGGCACTCGCAGGCGCTCGCGTCATCGCGACCGCCGTGGACCTGCCACGCGCCATGCCCGCCGCCGAGCTGGCCGGTCGCTGGCGCGCAGCGCGTCCCGGCGGTCCGGCACCGAGCCGTCGCCGCGGACGCGGGCGCCGCCCTCGACCGGGCGCTGTCGGGACCGCGCGGCCCGGTCGTCGTCGCCGGGTCGCTCTATCTTGTCGGGGCCGTCCGCGCCAGGCTGGTCGACGACCCGCTGCTCCGCGACCCCATCGACGAGACCCGATGACCCGCGATCCATCCGCCCCGGTCGATCCGCCGACCCCACGCCGGGGGATCGAGCCGACGACCATCGGCCCGACCACCTTCGCCTGGGGCGCACGCACGTTCGTGATGGGGATCCTCAACGTGACCCCCAATTCCTTCTCGGGCGACGGGCTGCTCTCGGCCGCCGACCCCGTCGCCGCCGCGGTCGCCCAGGCGCGCCGGATGGTCGACGAGGGCGCCGACCTCCTCGACATCGGCGGCGAGTCCACGCGGCCCGGTCACCGGGAGGTGGGCGAGGCCGGGAGCTGGCGCGGGTCGTCCCCGTGGTCGCGGCGGTACGTGCGGCGCTGCCGTGGACCCCGCTGACCATCGACACGACGAAGGCCGCCGTGGCGGCGGCGGCGCTCGATGCGGGCGCCGATGCGGTCAACGACATCTGGGGCGTCGGCCCGGACGCGCGCTGGCCCGGCTCGCCGCCGAACGCGGCGTGCCGCTGATCGTGATGCACAACCGCGCGGAGCCGGTCTACGAGGACGTCGTTGCCGAGGTCGTCGACGACCTGCGCGCTCGCCGTCGAGCGGGCGGTGGGGGCGGGTGTCCCGCTCGGTTCGATCATCGTCGATCCCGGCATCGGCTTCGGGAAGACCGCCGCCCAGAACCTGGAGCTGCTCGCGGGCCTCGGGGCGCTGGCCGGTCTCGGCCGGCCCGTCCTCCTCGGCACGTCGCGCAAGTCGACACTGGGCAAGGTGCTCGACCTGCCAGCGGATCAGCGGCTGGAGGCGACGCTCGCGACGACGGCGCTGGGCATCGCCGGGGGCGTGGACATCGTCCGCGTGCACGACGTCGAAGCGAACGTCCGGGTCGCCCGGATGAGCGACGCGATCGTCCGCGGCACCTGGCGGGAGGGAGCGGCCCCATGACCGATCGGATCGTGCTGACGAACCTGCGCTTCGAGGCGCGTCACGGCGTGCACGGCTGGGAGCGCGAGACCGCGCAGCCGTTCGAGGTGGACGTCGAGCTGTGGCTGGACCTCGCCCCCGCGGGCCGCTCGGACGACCTCGGCGCCACCGTCGATTACGGGCTGGTATACGACGAGGTCGCCCGCGTGCTCGACGGACCGTCGCGGAACCTGCTGGAATCGCTCGCCGAGGCGGTCGCTCGCGCCCTGCTCGCCCGCTTCGAGGTGGTAGAGGAGGTCGTCGTCCGCATCCGCAAGCCCGCGGTCCGCCTCGGCGGCCCGCTGGACCACGCGAGCGTCGAGATCCGCCGCGCCCGCTCCTAGGAAAGGAGTACCGGCGTCGCTTTCATGGCGACGCCGGTATCGTGAGAGTCGAGAAGTCCGGGCGACGGCCCTGCTCGGTCAGAGCCGCGTTGCCGGGTCCGCCCGTCGCTCACGCACCGTCAGGTGCGCTCGCTCCCTTGCTCCCCGGCGCCTTGCCCTGACCGCCTTGCCCGCCGCCTTGCCGTCCTGACTAGAGGTTGTCCGGTCGCGTGCCGAGGGTCACCTGCACCGTGACGGTCTTGCCGTCGCGAAGCAGTTCGACCGGGATGGTCTGGTTCGGCGAGTACTGGCTCAGGACGGAGTCGAGCGGATGCTCGGTGTCGATCGTCTTGTCGCCGACCTTGGTGATGATGTCGCCGTCCTGGATGCCGGCCTTGTCGGCAGGCTGCCCGGAGACGGTGCCCGATGTCGTGTTGCCGGCTGCCGTCGATGCCGCCGACGAACGCGCCCTGGTTGACCGGCAGCTTGTGGGTGTCGGCGAACGCGCGGTTGATGGTCACGAAGCTGATGCCCATGTACGGGCGGCTCAGCTCCTGGCCGGCCACGGCCTGGGCCATGATCGGGCGGGCGATGTCGATCGGGATGGCGAAGCCGATGCCGTTGCTGCCCGATGCGATCGCGGTGTTGATGCCGATGACGTTGCCGTCGGCGTCGAGGAGCGGGCCACCGGAGTTGCCCGGGTTGATGGCCGCGTCGGTCTGGATCAGGTTGTTGAGCGGCTTGGTCGAGCCTTCGGTCGTGATCGAGCGGCCGGTCGCCGAGACGATGCCGCTGGTGACCGAGTTCGAGTACGTGCCGAGCGGGCTGCCGATCGCGACGACCAGCTGGCCGACCTTGAGCGCGTCCGACTCGCCGATCGCGGCGGACGGCAGGTCCTTGCCGTCGACCTTGACGATCGCGAGGTCTGTCAGCGTGTCGATGCCGTAGACCGTACCCGCGAGGACGCGGCCGTCCTTGAGCTCGACGTCGAACTTGTCGCCGCCCTCGACGACGTGCTTGTTGGTGAGGATCCAGCCGTTGCTGTTGTAGATGACGCCGGACCCGACGCCGGTGGAGGGGATGACCCCCAGGTCGCCGTTGTTCGAGTTGCCGGTGACCGTGATGCGGACGACCGCGGGGCTGACCCGCGCCGCGACCGCGATGGTCGCCGAGTTCTCGTCGATCGTGACGGGCTTGACCGCGCCGACCGAGGTGCCCGCGGCCGCGGCGGTGGCGCCGGGGAGGGTGCGGTCCAGGGCACCGGTGGCGCCGAGCGCCAGGACGGTCCCGCCCGAGGCGAGGACCGCCGACAGCAGCGCCGCGGCGATGACCGGTCCGCCGGTCCGCCTCGACGTCGTCGGCGCGACGGCGACGGCCGCGACCGGCTCGGCCGCGGGCTCGTACCAGCGCTCCGGGGTCGGGGTCGCGGGCGGGGCGTCGTACGTGCGCATCCAGTCCGGACGCGCCTCGGGGGTCGGCGAGTAGCTCTCGGCCGCCGTGGTGGCCGCCGGGAAGGCCGGCGTCGGGGTGACGGGAGCCGCGGGTGTCGTGACCGCGGGCGTCTCGAGCGGGAGCTCGTTGCGCTGGGTCGGCTCGCCCGGGTCCGCCGGGTCGTGGTGGAGATCGTCGGTCATGATGGTCGGTGGTCCTTGCTGAAGGCAGGCGACCGGTGAGCGGCCGCGGGGTTTGGTGAACCCTAGGGTGCGGGTTCCGGATTCACCTGCGGGCGGTCGGTCGGTGAAGTTTCCGTCACGTTCCGCCCGGCCTCCGGCGTGCGTGGCGCGTCTGCCGACGGCGACCGCCGCCTGGTCCGCGGCCGGCGTCCCGGCGACCAGCCGCGGGTCGCGCGGCAGCTCCACCGTGAACGTCGACCCCTGCCCGATGCGGCTCTCGACCACGATCGAGCCGCCGTGCATGTCCACGATCGAGCGCACGATCGCCAGCCCGAGCCCGCTCCCGCTGCCGCGCGCCTCGTTCGCCCTCGACCCGCGGTAGAACCGCTCGAAGATGTGCGGCAGCTCGGCCGGGTCGATGCCGACGCCGGTGTCGGCGACGATGATCCGCGCCCCGTCCGCCGACGGCCCGAGGTCGATGGTCACCGACCCGTCGCGCGGCGTGAACTTGATCGCGTTGCCCACGAGGTTGGCCACCACCTGGCCGATCCGCTGCGGGTCGTGGCGGATCCGCAGCGGCGCGTCGGGGAGGCGGACCTCGAGCGTGGACGCCGCGCTTCCGGGCCGCCGCCGACGTCTGCTCCGCAGCCGATCTCGACGGCGGCCCGGATGTCGTCCGGCCGCAGGTCGAGCAGGACCAGCCCGGAGTCGAGCTTCGAGAGCTCGAGCAGGTTCTGGGCCAGCCAGTCCAGCCGGTCGATCTGCTGGCCGCTCGACTCGAGGAACTCGGCGCGTGCCTCGGGATCGTCGCCGGCGCGCTCCTTGAGCAGGTCGTTGAAGGTCCGCAGCGCCGCCAGCGGCGTGCGCAGCTCGTGCGAGACGTCGGCCAGGAAGTCGCGGTCGCGGTCGCGGTCGCGGCGGATGACCTCGACGCTCTCCTCGACGCGGTCGGCCATGGCGTTGAACTGGATGGCCAGCTCGGCGATCTCGGACGAGCCCGAGCGCACCTGGCGCATCGGCACGCGCCGGGCGAGGTCGCCCTCGGCGAGCCCGCGTGCGGCATCGGTGAGCTGGCGGAGCGGCGTCGTGAACCGGCGCGCCAGCCAGGCCGAGACGACCACGCTCAGGCCGAGGGCGAAGAGCGCGATCGACCGCGAGCAGCCCGGTGACGTTGCCGATGGCCTGGGCACGGAAGGTGTACGGGTTCGACAGCGTCACGCGCACGGCGTACGGACCCCACACCGTGCCGCCGGTCACCGTGTACGGGTCGACGGTCGTCGCCTCCTGGGTCTGGCCGTTCGTCGGGGCGATGCGGAGCGGGGCGAGGAAGGTGCCGTCCGCCGATGGCGATGAAGGCCGAGGTCTCGCCGTTCTGGATCGACTGGCCGAACTCGATCCGGACGTCGGCCTGACCGAAGTAGTCGGCGATGATGTGCTGGACCCGCGCGTCGGCCATCGCCTCCACGACGACGGGGTTGACCTCGTTGTCGAGCCCGACGACCGGGGCCCCGGCCGCCGCGAGCTCGGCCTGCAGGGCGACGTACTGCGCCACGGCACCGGAGCGGACTCGCAGGTCCGCGTTCTGCTGGTCGGTGAACCATGCGTCGAGCCGGTTCAGCACGAGGACCGTCACGAGGAACAGCGTCAGCGCGATGACCGCGACGAACGCGACGGTCAGGCGACCCTGGAAGGTCCGCGGCATGAGCCGGCGCAGGCGGTTCGGGAGCCGGATCCGACGACTCCCGGTCGCGTCAGCGCTCGGCGAAGGCGTAGCCGACACCTCGCACCGTCAGGACGAACACCGGCATCGCCGGGTCGTCCTCGATCTTGTCGCGCAGATGGCTGACGTGCACGTTGATGGTCTTCTCGTCCTGGTCGAGCGCTTCGTAGTCGCGCAGCAGCTCGAGCAGCTCGCTGCGCGTGTAGACGCGGCCGGGCCGCGACGCCAGGTGGCGCAGGATCTCGAACTCGGTCGGGGTCAGGCTGATCCGGTTGGCGCCGCGCTGCACCCGGCGCCGCTCGAGGTCGATGATCAGGTCCTTGTGGCGGATCACCCGGCCGCCGCTGGCATCGGCGAGGTCGCCGTACGAGCGGCGCAGCAGCGCCTTGATCCGGCTCATCAGCTCGCGCAGCCCGAACGGCTTCGTCAGGTAGTCGTCGGCGCCGAGCTCGAGGCCGATCACCTTGTCGACCTCGTCGTCGCGGGCGGTGAGGACGAGGATCGGCATCTTCGCGCCGGCGGCGCGGACCCGGCGCAGGACCTCGAACCCGTCGATGCCGGGCAGCCGGACGTCGAGGACCACGAGGTCCGGGGCCTGCTCGACGGCGATCTCGAGGCCCTCCTCACCGGAGCGCGCGACGGCGACCTCGTACCCCTCCTGCTGGAGGGCGTACTGGATCCCACGAGCGACGGCGTGCTCGTCTTCGACGATCAGGATGGTGGCGGCCACGCGGGGATGCTACACCGGCTGACGTGTCATCCCCGTTCGCCCGTCGCCGGAGCCTCGTGGTAAGGTACGGCGCGCACCCGGGCGCCTCCGCCGATCCGGCCCCGCCGGCGAGCCGCAGCCCGGAACCGAACGAACCACCACCACCACGTCCTGAGGTCCCATCCCATGGCCACTGCCCGACCGACGCTGGTCGCCACGCATCGCGACATCACCGGCAAGGCGGTCAGCCGCCTGCGCCACGCCGGCAAGCTGCCGGCCGTGGTCTACGGGCCCGGTGAAGGCTCCGACAACGTGACGGTCGACGCCCACGAGTTCGAGCAGCTGCGCCGGCATACCACCTCGAACACCCTGATCGACCTCAGTGTCGACGGCGGCAAGGCCCGCCCGGTCCTCGTGAACGGGGTCCAGGTCCACCCGGTCAACCGCCGCACGCTCCATGTCGACCTCTTCCTGGTCAAGATGACCGAGGAGCTGACGGTGGACGTGCCGCTCATCGCCACCGGCATCGCGCCGGCGGTCGAGGTCGGCGGTGGCACGCTGCTGCACCCGACCGAGAGCGTCAAGGTTCGCGCGCTCCCCGACCACCTGCCCGAGTCGATCTCCTACGACGTCGAATCGCTGGTCGACTTCGACACCACGCTCCACGTCCGCGACCTGACGATCCCGGGCGACGTGACGCTCATCACCGACGGCGACGAGATCATCGCCAAGGTCCAGGCGCCGCGCGTCGAGGTCGAAGAGGCGCCGGTCGTCGCCGAGGGCGAGGAGGGCGCCGAGGGCGAGGGCGCCGAGGGCGAGGCCGCTGGCGGCGAGGCTCCGGGCGATGCGTCGAGCGGCGAGGGCGACGCGGGCTGACGCAGACGGCGCCTCAGGGCGCCGGTGCGACCCTCGCCGCGGCCTCGGCCGACGTCATGACCGGGACGACCTCGAACTCGACGAGGTCGCTCCAGCGCGCGATCCACGCATCGACGAGGTCGCGGCTGGGTGCCTCCATCACCTGGTAGCAGATGCTGAGCGACTCGTCGACCCAGCTCGCGATGTAGACGAGCCCGTCCGGCGCGAGCCGGCCGTGGTCGCGGAACCGCTGGTAGACCGGGACCGGATCGGCGTCCCGGTAGTGCTCGACGATCATGAACAGCATCGGTCCGTCTCCGGGCTTCAGCGCCGGCCGATGGCGAAGACGATCGGCAGCCGCAACGTCAGCTCGTCGGGCGTGAGCGCGGCCACGCGGCGGCGCAGGTCGTCGAGGAACCTCGCCCGGACATCGTCATCCAGCTCGGCCACGAGCGTCTCCTCGTCGAACTCGGTCATGAACGCGAGGTAGTCGTCGGCGCCGAAGCGGTGCTCGACCCGACCCGCCTCGATGGTGACGCCCGAGAAGCCGGCGCGCCGGAACTCGTGGAGCGCCGCCTGCGCGGTGTCGAAGTCACCCGACCGGCCATCCGATCCCCGTGGCTCCTCGCCGACCGCCTCGAGCGCGTCGTCGAACGCCTCGTCCGGCGCGAACACGATGCGGCCCGCGATCCACGTGACGGACGCGAACGTGCCGCCCGGGCGCAGGACGCGCCCGATGTCGCGCAGCGCCCGATGACGGTTCGGGACGAGCTGGAGCACGAACGAGGCGAGGGCCACGTCGAACGTGCCGTCCTCGAAGGGCAGGCGATCCGCGGTGCCCACCGTCGTGCGGAACCGCGAGCGGAGCGCGGGCGCGAGGCGACGGTCGGCCTCGGCGTGCGCGGCGACCATCATCCCGGCCGAGACGTCGACCCCGTCGACGGTCGTCGACGGCCAGCGTTCGAGCGCGGCGATCGCGAGCTGGCCCGTCCCCGTGCCGACATCGAGGATGCGGGACCCTGTTCGAACGACGTCCGGATCGAGCCGGTCGATCAGCGTCCCGACTGCCGGTGCCAGGACCGGCGCCCACCACCGGGCGTAACCGGCCGCGAACCGGTCGAATCGCTCGGCCTGATCGGTAACGTCGGGCATGTCGGCATGGTGCCACGGGCGTGCGCGACACACGACCGTCGCCCGCATCGTCCGAGACCACGACCGCCGGGGTCGTGCAGCCCGACCGACCGGCCCGCTCGGAGGCTCCCATCCGATGCCCACCACGTCCCCGGCCGACCGCGTCCTGTCGCGCCGTATCCTCGCCGCCGGCCTCGGTCTCGGCCTGCTGGCCGACCTCGTGTTCGACGGTCGCGCCTTCGGGATCAACGTCGCGATCGCGACCGCCGGCCTCCTCGCGGCGGCATGGCTCCTGCGGCGGCGGGACCGCGCCCCGGACCCACTCGACGCGTGGCTCCCGGTGAGCGCCATGATCCTGGCCATCCTCGTCGCGGTGCGCGGCGATCCATTCCTCGCGGTCCTCGATTCGATGGTCGCGTTCGCCTGCTGCGGCGCATCGGCCGCGGCCTTCTCCGGCCTGGCCGTCACCCGGCGAACGGCATCGGTCATCGCCGCGATGGGCGTGTGGGTGATGGGCTCGGCGGTCGCGGACCCGTTCCGTGCCGTCATCGAGAGCCGGCCGGAGCCCGGCGGTGAGCCGCGCCGGCTCCCCGACTGGGTCGCCGCCGTCGCGCGCGGCCTCGTGATCGCCATCCCGCTGGCCCTCATCTTCGCGGTCCTGTTCGCCTCGGCCGATCCGGTCTTCGGGCGTGCGCTGGGAACCGTCGTCGGGTTCCGCATCGATCTTGGCGAGCTGCCGGGCCGCGTCCTCTTCGTCGTCGCCACGGGCTGGCTGGCCGCCGGCCTGGTCTCGGTCTCGGCCCGCGGCATCCCCGCCTTCGAGGGCGCCTCGCTCGGCGCGGCCAGTCGGACCGCGCTGACCCCGGAGACGCGGGTCCTCGGGCTGCCGGAGGCGCTCGTGATCCTGGCCCTGGTCGACATCGTGATCGCCGTGTTCGTCGCGCTCCAGTTCGCTTACCTGTTCGGCGGTCGCGCCGCGAACGGGATGGCGTACGCGGACTACGCGCGGCGTGGCTTCTTCGAACTGGTCGCGGCCGCCTGCCTGTCGTCGGTCGTCGTCATCGTGCTGGAGTCGACGGTCGTCCGCCGGTCCCGCCCGTATCTCGCGGCGCTCGTGGTGTTGATCGCCCTGACCGGGGTCGTCCTGGCGTCGGCTGCGCTCCGCCTCCGGCTCTACCAGGACGCCTACGGCTGGACCGAGCTCCGGCTGTATGTCCTGGCCGCGATCGTCACGATCGGGCTCGGACTCGCGGCGATGGCGGCGCTGGTGCTGGCCGACCGCAGCCGCTGGATCCCGCACACGCTGGCCGTGCTCGGGATCTGTTCGCTGGTCGCGCTCAACCTCGTCGCGCCGGCGGCATTCGTCGCCAGCCAGAACGTCGCCCGCGTCATCGACCCATCGCTGGTCCCGCCGGACGGCCATGCGGGTCTCGACACCGAGTACCTGGCCGTGCTCCCCGACGACGCCGATCCCGGTCCTCGTCGAGGCGCTCCCGAGCCTGCCGTCCGACGTCGCCCACCAGCTCACGCCGATCCTCCGGGCGCGCCACATCGAACTGGCCGCCGACCCGTCGTACGACAGCGCGTTCGCCTGGAACCTCGGCCGGGAACGGGCCAGGACGTCGCTGGACACCCTCTTCCCGTGACCCGGCTGATGCCGTTCCTCAGGCAGCGCCGACCGGGTCGGGCGGCGGGGGCGGCGTGCCAGGACTGCTGGGTGGCGGCATCCGCCGACCGCGGAGGCCCGTCCGTCGGACGACCCGCGCGCCCGCACCGGCCAGCACGGCGAACACGAGGAGGATCGGCAGCCACACGATGACGAACCAGATCCCGGCCCCGGCGATGCCCTGGACCACGCTGACCATGGTCGCGGCCGCCTCGTCGGCGATGGTGGCCGGATCCCAGTCCTTCCTCGCCGCCTCGACCGCGACGACCGGCGTCCCGAACCGGACCGTCATCGTCGCGTAGGCCGCGCGATCGCTGACGTCCTTCAGCTGCGCCGTCAACGCCTCGATCTGGCCGCGGACGTCGGTGAGCTGTGCCTGCACCTCGAGCACGTCCGAGGTCCGGACCGCCTTCTCGGCGATCCCCTGGAGCGCCCGTTCGCTCGCCTGGAGGTTCCGGATCCGCGCCTCGAGGTCGACGATCTGCCCCGTGACCTCCACCGCCTGCGTCTCCTCCGTGACGACCTTGCGGGTCTGGCCGTTGAGGCTGCGCAGGGCCGCGAGGGCGTCCTCCCAGCGGTCGACCGGAATCCGGTACGTGACCGATGCCACGGGCTGGTCGTCCTGGTTGCTCGTGCTCGAGGCGCCGACGTAGCCGCCCATCCCTCGGATGGCATCACGAGCCGTCGCGACGGCCGTCGCGACGTCGGCCACGTCCAGGGTCATCGAGCCGGTCCGGACGATCTTGGCGTCGTCGACGAGCCCCACGGCGTCGCCGCCGCCGGGACGTTGCCCTCCGGAACTCGTGTCGACGCCGCTGGCCGCGCTCGGGGCGGCGGACGGGTACGCCGCCCCACTCAGGTCGTTCTCGCCGGGGGCGCCGGCCCCGCCGGCGGGACTTGCCGCGGCGGAGCTGCCGCAAGCCGCGACGACCATCACGAGCGTCATCAGCGACAGCCAGACGAACAGCGGGCGTCGTCCGCCCGCGCGTTGGTGGATCTTCATCACTCGAGCCCTCCAAAGGCCTCGATCGCTGGGCGTGGGCACGGTGCTCGCGCCGCGGCGCGTTGACGTCATGCCGCCCCACGTGGTTCCGCTGCGGCCGCCCGCGTAGACTCGGCGGGATGGCCGACCTGCACCTTCCCGTCCTCCCGCCGATCGAGCCGATGCTGGCCAAGCCGTCCGACGGGCTGCCCACCGGCGACGGCTGGCTGTTCGAGCCGAAGTGGGACGGCTTCCGGGCGATGGTCTTCCGCGACGGCGACGAGATCTTCACGCAGTCGCGCGACCTCAAGCCGCTCGATCGCTACTTCCCCGAGCTCGCCGAGCCGCTGAAGGCCAACCTCCCGGAGCGCTGCGTCCTCGACGGCGAGATCGTCATCTCGCGCGACGGAGCGCTCCAGTTCGAGCTGCTGCTCCTGCGCATCCATCCCGCCGCGTCGCGGGTGAAGATGCTGGCCGAGGAGTCGCCGGCCAGCTTCGTCGCGTGGGACCTCCTGGCGCTCGGCGACGAGGACCTGCGCGAGACCCCGCAGGGCGAGCGCCGGACGCGGCTGGAGGCCGTGCTCGGGCTCGGCGCGACCGCCGGTCCACCTGACCCCGGCCACGTTCGACCGCGACACCGCCGCCGACTGGTTCGACCGGTTCGAGGGCGCGGGACTCGACGGGGTCGTCGCCAAGCGGCTCGACGCCCCGTACCAGCCCGGCAAGCGGGCGATGCTCAAGATCAAGCACCAGCGGACGGCCGATTGCGTGGTCGCCGGGTTCCGCTGGCACAAGAACGGACCGGGGACCCACATCGGGTCGCTGCTGCTGGGGCTGTTCGACGACGACGGCACGCTGCACCACGTCGGCGTCACGTCGTCGTTCACCTGGGACAAGCGCGAGGCGCTGACGGCCGAGCTGGCACCGCTTCGCGATCGACGCGCTGGCGAGCCACCCCTGGAAGGACTGGGCCGAGTGGGCCGGCTACGGGGAGGCCGACGCGTCCGGCCAGCGGCTGCCGGGCGCGACCTCGCGCTGGAACCGCGGCAAGGACCTCTCGTGGGAGCCGCTCCGCGTCGAGCGTGTGGCCGAGGTCGCCTATGACCACCTCCAGGGCGACCGGTTCCGGCACGGGACGACGTTCAAGCGCTGGCGGCCGGACAAGGCGCCGGCCGACTGCCGATACGACCAGCTCGAGGAGACGGCCGCTTTCGAGATCGCGCGGATCTTCGGCGCGTGAGGGCGGTGACGGTCATCGCGGGCGTCGCGGCGATCGCCTCCGGGGCGGTCCAGGTCGGCGCCTTCTTCCTCGGCGGGCTCGGGCTGACCGTCGAGCAGGGCGTCCTGCTCTGGAACCTGCTGCTGATCCCGGCCGCGGTGGTGCTGGGGGTGTCGCTGCGTCCGGCGCTCACCGGTCGCGGCGACCATCGCGACGGTCGCCGGCGTCGCGTCGTGCTCGTTGTGGGCGGCCGCGGCCGCGACCGGCGGGAGTGCGACGAGCATCCCGGAGTGGTCGTGGATCGGGCTCTCGGCCGTCTGGTGGCTCGCGCTCGGGATCGCGCTCTGGCCCGGACATCGGGCGCTTGGCGCGTTCACGTTCGTGGTCGGCCTGGCGGCACTCGGCGACGTCGCGGTCACGTTCCCGGAGAACCTCGGCGTGACCGTGCCGTGGGAGGTCTACGGGACGATCGGCGGCGCCAAGCTGCCGCTCGCGATGCTCTGGGCGTTCGTCATCGGCGCCGCGATGGTGGTCGGCGCCGTCGGGCGACTGCCGTCGGACGACGCGGACATCGAGCCCGCGCTGACGTCCGGGCAGGCCGGCGTGACGGCCGGCGGCGGGTCGCGGCTCCGGCTCGGCATCGTCGGGACCGGCTGGATCGCGACGACGCATCTCGGCGACCTGGCCCGGATCGGGCGGACCGAGCTGGTCGGCGTCGTCTCGCGGACCCCCGAAGCGGCCGCGACCACGGCCGGGACCTGGGGCGGTCGTGCCTACGCCGACGTGGACGCGATGCTCGACGACGCACGGCCGGACGTCGTCTACGTCTGCGTGCCGCCGCACCGCTCCGTGGCCGTCGGCGAGCGGCTCGTCGAGCGCGGCATCCCGTTCCTCGTCGAGAAGCCGCTGGCCGCGGCCGATGCCGACGGTCCGGCGCGGCTCGCCGCGGCGATCGACGCGTGCCGGGCTGGTCGTGGCCGTCGGCTATCACTGGCGCGGGCTCGACCTGCTCCCCGCGATCCGCGATCGCCTCGCCGCGCGGCCGGCGCGGCTCGTCATCGCGCGCTGGCTCGGCGGCACGCCACCGCCCTCCTGGTGGGGCCGGATCGACCAGGGCGGCGGCCAGGTCATCGAGCAGGCGACGCACCTCCTGGACCTCGCGCGGCATCTCGTCGGCGAGGCCGAGGTCATCGGGGCCACCTCGACCTACGACGCGACCGCCTCGCCGCCCGAGGTCGAGGTGGCCGACGCGACCGCGGCGACCCTGCGCTTCGAGAGCGGGGCGATCGGCGAGTTCACGACCACGCGGCGGATCGTGGCGCCGATCATCGAGCTCGCGATCGCCTCGGACGGGCTGATGACGACGCTCGCGCTCGAGCAGACCGACGGGCCGACCGGCGATCCGCGCCGCTGGCTGCTCCGCTTCGAGGGCGACGAGGGCCGTGGTCGAGCGGCGGGCCACCCGCGACCCGTACGAGGTCCAGGCCGAGGCGTTCCTCGACGCGGTCGAGGCCGGCGACCCGTCGCGCGTGCTCTCCACGTACGCGGACGCGCTCAGGACGGATCGGCTGACCGGGCCATCGTGGCCGCGACGGGCCGCCCCGCCTGACGCCCGTCATCCGCGTCTCGACCCGGGCCGATCCGTCGGCCCACAGAACGATGGCCGGTCGGGCCGCGAGCCGAGGTGGCACAGCGTTCGATCGGCCTCGAGCACGGGCGTGCTGGGCCGCTCAGGCTGCCGCCTGGAGCGCGATCCACGGCCCGTATCGGCCATAGCGTGCTGCGGGTGGTCGTTGTGCCGGGTTCCGGGCCGATGCGCCCGCCGGCGCTCGGCCGTCTCGGCCTCGGCGGCGGCGCCTTCGGCTTCGGCTTCGTCCGCGGCGCCCGCTCGAGCTGGCCCGCCCGGTCCGGCCATTCGTAGCCGGCCCACGGGTCGTAGTCGACTTCCAGCTCGGCCTGCGCCGGCCGGTCCGCTTCGGGCACGTGGATGAGGTTCACCCGGACGCGGTACCAGAGCGACGAGCGGCCGCGCATCCCGTCGACCAGCACGTCCGCCGGCTCGAGCAGCGGCCGCGACCCCCGGATGGCGTTCCTTCCAGCGCTCGAGGCCCTCGAGCGCCTCGGCCTTCGTGGCCGCCCGCGCGATCTCGATGACCGGGATCGACGACTTGCGCCGCCCGGTGGGCGTCGGGCGTGAGCCGGCCCATTCGGTCGGGAGGCCCGCATTCGGGTCGCCGGCGGCGACGGCGGCGGCCCGTTCGGCGGCGATCTCGGGCGGCGGACCGCCACCCTCGCCGCGTCCCGGCTCGTACTCGGCCGGCTTCTTGCGCGCCTTCGAGGGCTGGACACGTGGCGGCTCGCCGGCCTGCTTCGCGTAGTTCGGCGGCCACGGGGCGTCGCCCTCGCCCTCGGTCTCGTGTCGGCGGCTCAGCTCCAGCAGCGCCTCGAGCGACCCGACCGCCTCGTCGATCCCGGCACCGGGGTCGCCGATCTCGGCATATCGCGCCGGCACGGTCCTGAGCGTGAACGCCTCGGCCTCGACGGTCGGCACCTCGTCCCAGGAGAGCGGTGTCGAGACCCGCGCGTCGGGGAGCGGCCGGACGGAGTACGCGGAGGCGACCGTCCGGTCCTTGGCGTTCTGGTTGTAGTCGAGGAAGACGCCGTGGCGCTCCTCCTTCCACCACTTCGAGGTGGCCGCGCCGGGCATCCGCCGCTCGACGTCGCGGGCCAGGGCCAACGCTGCGCGGCGGACCTCGGGATAGGTCCACCGTCGCTCGATCCGGACGTTGATGTGGATCCCGCGCGACCCGGAGGTCTTGGGCCAGCCGACCAGCCCGACCGCCTCGAGCGCCTCGCGGCAGCCCAGCGCCACCTCGCGGATCTGCGACCACGGCACGCCCGGGACCGGGTCGAGGTCCACCCGCAGCTCGTCGGGATGATCGAGGTCGTCGGCCCGGACCGGGTGCGGGTTGAGGTCGATGCAGCCGAGGTTGGCGACCCACGCGAGCCCCGCCGGCTCGTCGAGGACGATCTCGTCGGCCGTACGTCCCGACGGGAACGTCAGCTCCGCGGTGCGGATCCAGTCCGGGCGGTTGTCCGGGGCGCGCTTCTGGAAGAACGCCTCGCCGGCGGCTCCGTCGACGAAGCGCTTCAGCGCCATCGGGCGCCCGCGGACCCCGCGCAGCGCCCCGTCGGCGACCGCGAGGTAGTACTGCACGAGGTCCAGCTTGGTGTCGCCCGTCTCCGGGAAGTAGACCTTGGTCGGGTTCGAGATCGCGACCTCGCGATCGCCGATCCGGACGATCTCCTTCGGCGTAGCCATCGAGGGACACGATACCGCTCGACAGCGGTGGTGGCCGAGAAGATGATGAGGGCCCCACGGCCCGACGAAGGGACGCCATGCGCAACGCACCCGAACCCGCCTGCCTGGTCATCGCCGACATCTCCGGCTACACGAGCTATCTCGCCGGCGTCGAGCTGGACCACGCGCAGGACATCCTGGCCGACCTCATGGACACGGTCGTGACCGCCTTCCGGCCGACGTTCCGCCTCGCCAAGCTCGAGGGCGACGCGGCCTTCGTCTACGCGATCGCGCCGACCGTCGACGGCTCGGCGCTGCAGGACGCGATGGAGCGGACGTACTTCGCCTTCCGGCGCCGCCTCCGGGACATCGGCCAGGCGTCCATCTGCGACTGCGACGCGTGCACCCGGATGCCGACGCTCGACCTGAAGCTGGTCGCGCACCACGGCACGATCGCCCGGCAGCGGATCGCCGGCCGCGAGGAGCTGGCCGGACGGCCGGTCATCGAGGTCCACCGGCTGCTCAAGAACGAGGTGGAGGCGACGCTCGGGCTGCCCGCGTACGCGCTCTACTCGGACGCCTGCGTCGAGGCGATGGGCCTCGCCGATCCGGCGGCTGCCGGGTTGGTCGCCGCACCGCGAGGCGTACGAGCATCTCGGCGAGATCACGGTCTGGGTCCGCGACCTGCACGCGGCGTGGACCGAGGAGCAGGGCCGCACCCGCGTCTTCGTCGAGGAGAAGGACGCGATCTACGCCGACTCCGTGTTCCTGCCCGCGCCGCTCGCCGCTCGCGTGGGAGTACCAGACGTCGCCGGCCCGTCGGCCTCAGTGGCAGCACGGGCGTGGTCCGGATCGACGAGGAGACCGCCAGCGGGCGACGCGGCGTCGGCACGACCAATCACTGCGTCCACGGCAAGGACGCGATCGTCGAGGAGATCGTCGACTGGCGGCCGTACGAGTACTGGACCCAGCGCATGCAGATCCCGGAACCCGGCGTCCCGAAGTTCACGCTGATGTACGAGTTCGCGGCGGAGAGGCGACGGCACCCGGCTCACCGGCCGGGTCCTGCGCCCGAGGAGCGCCAAGGATCGCGCGGATCTGGACGATGGTCGAGCCGATCCTCCGCACGGCGCTCGCGACCAACCTGGCGGCGCTCGTCGTCCGTCCTCGTCGAGGAGGTCGCTCGCCGCGCGGCCGAGATCGAGGGCGCCGTGGAGCCCGAGGTCGCCGCCTCCGCCGCCCGATATCTGACGACGCCGGTCGAATCGGCGGGTGCCCGTTCGTCGTGATGACAACGGCCGCGACAGTGCGGCCCAGCAGTCCGAAGGAGCGACCGACCGATGCGCTACCTCCTCCTGATCTACGCCGCCGAGGCGACCGAGGTCCCGCCCGAGGAGGCGATGGCCGAGTCGATCGGCGAATACGACAGGTTCACCCAGCACGTCCGCGACCGCGGCGCGCTCGAGGCCGGCGAGGCACTCCACCCCACGACGGCCGCGACCACGGTGCGCGTCGTCGACGGGAAGACCCTGGCCACCGATGGGCCGTACGCCGAGACCAAGGAGGCGCTCGGCGGGTTCTACCTCGTCAAGGCCGCCGACCTCGACGAGGCGATCGGCTACGCGGCGATGATCCCGGCCGCCCGGAACGGCGCGGTCGAGGTGCGACCGATCTTCGACTTCGGTGGCGGCGCCGGGGACGAGCCGGCCGCGCTCGTCGTCGACTGACCCGACCTCCCTCCGCCCGACGATCCCGCTTGCCGACGACCGAGGTCACGCACGAGGTCGTCGACCGCCTGTTCCGTGAAGGCTCGGGACGTGCGGTCGCGACGCTCATCCGCGTGCTGGGCGACTTCGACCTCGCCGAGGAGATGGTCCAGGAGGCGTTCGTCGCGGCGCTGGAGACGTGGCCGGTCCGCGGCCTCCCGGACAACCCCGCGGCGTGGATCACCACCACCGCCCGGAACCGGGCGATCGACCGGCTGCGTCGGGACCGGCGGTTCGCGGAGCGCCAGGTCCTGCTGGCGCGGGACGCGGCCTTCGAGGCGGAGCGGCAGGAGACGGCGATGCAGACCATGAGCGAGGAAGCGATGAGTCCGATCCCGGACGACCAGCTGCGGCTGATCTTCACGTGCTGCCATCCGGCGCTGCCGATGGACGGCCGGGTCGCGCTCACGCTGCGCACGCTCGGCGGCCTCACGACCCCCGAGATCGCCCGGGCGTTCCTGGTGCCGGAGCCCACCCTTGCCCAGCGGCTCGTCCGGGCCAAGCGCAAGATCCGCGACGCCGGGATCCCGTACCGCGTGCCGCCGGCCGAGCTCCTGCCCGAGCGGCTCGACGGGGTCCTCCACGTGCTCTACCTCGTGTTCAACGAGGGCTACGCGGCGACCTCGGGCGACGCGCTGATCCGACGCGAGCTGTGCGCCGAGGCGATCCGGCTGGCGCGGGTCGTGGTGGCGCTGCTCCCCGACGAGCCCGAGGCGACCGGGCTGCTGGCGCTGATGCTGCTCCACGACGCCCGGCGCGACGCGCGCGTCCGCGAGGGCGGCGACCTGGTGCTGCTCGAGGACCAGGACCGCTCGCGCTGGGACCGCGCGGCCATCGAGGAGGGTCGCGCGCTGGTCGACCGGGCGGTGGCGGCCGGCCGGCCCGGGCCGTACCAGGTCCAGGCGGCGATCGCGGTCCTCCACGACGAGGCGTCCACCCCGGCCGACACCGACTGGGCGGAGATCGCCGCGCTCTACCACGCGCTGATGCGGATGACCCCGTCGCCGGTCGTGGAGCTGAACCTGGCAGCCGCCGTCGCGATGGCGGACGGCCCGGCCATCGGGCTCGCGATGATGGACGGGCTGGCGGCGACCGGCGCCCTCGAGACCTACCCGTACCTGCATGCCGCCCGGGCGGACCTCCTCCGCCGGCTCGAGCGCTGGTCCGAGGCGGCCGCCGCCTACCGCCGGGCGCTCGCGCTCACCACCAACGCGCCGGAACGCGTCTTCCTCGAGGGCCGCCTGCGCGAGGTCGAGGCCCGGGCCGGAGGGGTCAGCCGGGCAGGATCCTGAGCACGCGGACCTGCTTGGAGGTCGTGTCCTCGAGGTCGACCGTGGTGGGGACGACGTCCGTGGCGAGGGTCTCGAGGCCGTTCGTCGGCAGGTAGGCCCGGCCGAGGTCGCCGGTCAGGACCGTCGCGCCGCGGCGGGCCAGCGCCCGGAGCCACGGCTCGATCCGGCGCGAGACCTCGGACTCGTACCAGAGGTCGCCGACGAGGACGACGTCCCAGCCGTCGTCCGTGTCCGTCGGGTCTGCCTCGATCGGGTCGACGATCGCGGCCACATCGTTCGCCGCCGCGTTGAGCCGGCAGGCTTCGACCGCGAAGGGCTCGATGTCGATGGCGGCGACCCGTGTCGCACCGGCAAGCGCCGCGGCGATGGCGACGACCCCGCCGCCGGTGCCGATGTCGGCGACGACGCGGCCGCGGACCAGTTCGGGATGATCGAGGACGTAGCGCGCCAGGGCCTGCCCGCCGGCCCACGGCCACGCCCAGTAGGGCGGTGGCACGGCCGGTCGCATGTCGGTGAGCGCGGCGGCTTCCCAGAGGGTCATCGAGTCGCCGCCCTCGAGGAGCGTGATCTCGGGGACGACCGGCGGCGCGGTCGGGACGGTGTGCGCGGCGATGAAGGCGCGGCGTTCGTCGGGGGTCACGCCACCAGCCTGACCGGTCGCGCGGGCGGCTTCAAGCCGGCGTGGCTCGCCAGGCCGTGTAGCGCGGCGGCCACTCGTCGGCCCCTCGGAGGCCGAGCACACACGTCTCGATCGCGAAGTCGAACAGCGCGTAGCCATCGTCGGCCTCGAACGGCCAGACGGCGATCGCCGCGGCCCGGATCGCGGGGTCGGTCACGAGCGTCGCGCGGCCACGGACCGAGACCTCGTCCGGCGCGGCGAGGTCCACGTGCGAGTGCATCGCGTAGCGGCCGTCGATCTCGAGGTCGCGGTGCTTCGGGCCGGCCAGGATGATGAACGCAAGCAGCCGCCCGTCGACGATCGCGACCGAGATCGGATGGATCCGCGGCGGCTCGTCGCCCCGGACGGTGGCGAGCAGCACCGAGCCCTCCCCGCTCCGGAAGATGAGCCGATGGGCCGCCGCGGCCAGGTCCGGTGCGGCGGCTTCGAAGGCGGCCCAGCTCACAGCGGCACCACCACCGCGACGATCGCGACCGCGATACCCACCGCAAAGCTCGTGAGGCCGATCTGGCGCGCCTTCGCTCGGTCCTTCGCCCGGGCCTCGTCGTCGATCACCTGGTCGGTCTCGCCGACCGTCCCGAAGTTGAAGACCCCGACCTGCCCGATAGCCCGCGCAGAACCGGAGATGCGCCTGCAGGTAGCCGGACGCGGCGATGACCGCCGGCAGCCCGACGATGGCCCGCGCGACCGGTGGCGCCCCGACCGCGACGAGCACCCCGAACAGCCCGACCGCGCTGATCAGCCCGATGTGGCCGGAGCGGCGTCGCCGGCGGATCTCGTCCGGGCCGATGTTGCAGACGCCCGGCTGGTAGGCGGCGTCGGGGTCGATGCCGGCGATCGGCATCGGCGTGGGGCTGAGGGCGAATGAGGTGGTCAACTGGTCTCCTTGCGGATCGCCGGGTCGCTCGGTCGCCGGGACCCCGCCATTCTCGCCGGGTCGGCCGAAACCCGCCGCGCAAGCCGTTCTGCGGTGTGCTCGACAGGGGGCTTGACAGCGTCTCCGACCGGCGTATTATGCCAATAGGTTAATTAACCGGAAGGAGAAATGCAGACCCTGACCGATCCCCTGAGCACGACGTTCGCGGCGCTGGCCGATCCGACGCGCCGCGGCATCCTGGCGCGCCTCGCCCAGGGCGAGGCGACGGTCACGGAGCTCGCCGCGCCGTACGACGTGAGCCTCCCGGCGATCTCGAAGCACCTCAAGGTGCTCCAGAAGGCCGGGCTCATCGAGCAGGGCCGCCAGGCCCAGTGGCGGCCGTGCCGCCTGACGCCGGAGCCGCTCCGCGACGTGAGCGACTGGCTCGGCCAGTACCGGCGCCATTGGGAGGCGAGCTTCGACCGCCTCGACGACTACCTCCAGGAGCTGCAGGCGACCACGCCTGCCACGACGCGCGGACCGACGCGGCCCGCGACGAACGAAAGGAGCCGACCGATGACGGCAGCACGACAGCTCGGCAACGACCGGACCATGGTCTACCAGGACGGCCTGGAGATCGTGTTCCAGCGCGACTTCGACGCCCCGCGCGACCTGGTCTGGAAGGTGATCACGGATCCCGACCGGATCACGGACTGGTGGGGCCCGCGGGGCTACACCACGACGGTCGTGGAGATGGACCTCCGGACCGGTGGCCGCTGGCGCTACATCAACCACACCACGGGCGGCGAGGACGTCGCCTTCCACGGCGAATACCTCGATGTGGAGCCACCGGAGCGGATCGTCCGGACCTTCATCGTCGACATCCCCGGGTTCGAGGACAAGGCCGGCCACGAGACGCTCACGCTCGAGGACCTCGGTGGACGGACGCGGATGACCGAGCGGAGCCGCTTCGACACCATCGAGGACCTCCAGACCCAGCTCGACGTCGGCATGGTCGGCGGGGCGCTCGATACCTACGACCGCCTGGCCGAGGAGATCGCGAAGGGCTGATCTCGCTCGACCCGACCCGAAGATCCTCGCGGCCCGCATCGCGATGGTGCGGGCCGCATCCGCATTCCCGGACTGCGGGACACGCCTCTCGCATCCCTTGCAAATACCCTACCGGTCAGGTAGGGTTTCTTCGTGATCGCGCATCGAACCTCCCGGGACATGTGTAGCCGGCGGCGGCCCTGCCGTGCGGAGGATGGGGTCCGGATGTCGGTCGCGCCGAGCTGCATGCTCGGCTGAGGACACCCCGGATCGAGTTCCAGGGCCGACGTCACGAACGAGACGTCGGCTTTTCCTTTTCCACTGACGCGATGGGTGGCCGTCGATCCGCCATCCGGCCACACGAGACCATCACGACACCAGAGAGGGACGAACCATGACGGCGACGAACGACCATCCGGGGAGCGCAGGTCTCCCGCCCGGCGACCTGCGCGGCCGCATCGACGATCCGAACACGACCATCGTCGATGTCCGGCCGCTCCCCGCCTACAACGGCTGGCGACTCCGCGACGAGGCCCGCGGCGGCCACATCCCCGGCGCGACCAGCTTCCCGTTCACCTGGCTCGACCGCGTCGACGACGCCGAGATCCGGCGCGTGCTGGAGGCCAAGCACATCACGCCGGACCGGTCGATCGTGGCCTACGGGGACGACACCGGCCATGCCCGCGCCTTCGCCGACCGCCTGACCGCCTTCGGCCTCGACGGGGTCGAGGTGCTCGAGGGCGGGTTCCCGGCGTGGGCCGCCGACGGGGCCCTGCCGGTCGAAGGCCTGCCGCGCTACGACCGCCTCGTCTACACGGCGTGGCTGGCCGACCTGCTCGCCGGCGGGCGACCGGCGGCCTACGACAACGACCGCTTCGTGCTGGTCCACGTCAACTTCGGCGTTCCCGAGGAGTACGAGGAGAACCACCTCCCGGGGGCGCTCTACCTCGACACCAACCGCCTCGAGGACCCGGCGGACTGGAACCGCCGCAGCTCCGCGGAGATCGGCGCCACCCTCGAGGCGCTCGGCATCGCCCACGACACGACGGTCGTGCTGTATGGCCGCGACACGGTCGGCGACGCGAACGAGAAGTGGCCGGGTCGCCGCGCCGGCCAGATCGCGGCCGCCCGGGCGGCGCTGATCCTGAGCTACGCCGGCGTCACGGACGTCCGCATCCTCGATGGCGGCTATGACGCCTGGGTCACCGACGGCTACCCGCTCGAGACGGACATCCGCGAGCCATCGCCGGTCGCCGACTTCGGCCTGGCGATCCCGCAGAAGCCCGAGTACATCGTCGACATCGGCGAGGCCAAGGAGATCCTGGCCGACCAGGCCGGGGCGGCCCTCGTCAGCGTGCGGACCTGGCGCGAGCACATCGGAAACGTCAGCGGCTACAACTACATCGGCCCGGCCGGCCGGATCGCCGGCGACGTGTGGGGCAACTGCGGCACCGACGCGTATCACATGCAGCACTACCGCAACGTGGACAACACGATGCGGGCCTACCCCGAGATCGTCGCCAACTGGGCGGAGGCCGGGATCACCCGCGACAAGTGGGTCGCCTTCTACTGCGGCACCGGCTGGCGCGCCGCGGAGACGTGGTTCTACGCCTTCCTGCTCGACTGGCCGCGGATCGCGGTGTACGACGGCGGCTGGTTCGAGTGGAGCCAGGACCCGATCAACAACCCGATCGAGATCGGGGAGCCCGAGGACACCGTCGCCGCCTGAGCTCCTCGCCGACCGCGACGGCCCGCATCCCGGGATGGATGCGGGCCGGGCCGTGGGAGGAGGACCCGGCCCGGCCCGCTGGGATGATCAGAGCCCGTTGGCGAGGTGGTAGTAGAGGTCGTTCCAGCGCAGCTGGTCGCGCAGCCGGTCGAGCCGGGTGTCCTCGTCGATGAGGACGAACTCGACCCTCGACATCGACGCGAAGTCGGCCAGGTGCTCGGGCGTGACCGCGTAGCCGAAGCCCGTGTGGTGCGAGCCGCCGGCGTAGATCCAGCCGGCCGCGTTGGTCGCGAGGTCGGGCCGCGGCTTCCAGACCGCCCGCGCGACCGGCAGGCGCGGCAGCGGCTGCGGCGGGTCGATGACGTCGACGACGGTCGCCACCAGCCGGAAGCGCGTGCCCATGTCGACGATCGACGCCGCGACCGCCTGGCCGGGGTGCGCGTCGAACACGAGCCGGACCGGGTCGGCCTTGCCACCGATCCCGAGCGGGTGGATCTCGAGCCGCGGCCGTCGCACGGCGATCGACTCGCAGACCTCGAGCATGTGCGCCCCGAGGCTGAGGTCGCCGTCGGGGGTCATGTGGTAGGTGTAGTCCTCCATGAACGAGACGCCGCCCGGCAGGCCGCTCGACATGACCTTCATCGCGCGGACCATCGCCGCGGTCTTCCAGTCGCCCTCGGCGCCGAAGCCGTAGCCGTCGCGCATCAGCCGCTGGGCGGCGAGCCCGGGCAGCTGGGTCATGCCGTGGAGGTCCTCGAAGGTCGTGGTGAAGGTCGAGAAGCCGCCGGCGTCGAGGAACCGGCGCAGGCCGATCTCGATCCTGGCCCCGTCGCGCAGCGACTCGGCGCGCTCGGCGCCGGGACGCAGGACCGGGTCGACCTCGTACTCGTCGAGGTAGGTCGCGATCAGCGCGTCGACCTCGGCGTCGCTGCTCTCCGCGATGACCGCGACCAGGTCGCCCACCCCGAAGGTGTCGACCCGGAAGCCCAGCCGCCGCGTGGCCTCGACCTTGTCGCCCTCGGTCACCGCGACGTCGCGCATGTTGTCGCCGAAGCGGGCGATCCGGCCCGTCTCCCAGTCGCGCTTCGCCGCCGCGGCCCGCGTCCAGGCGCCGACGCGCTCGTGGACCTCGGTCGTGGTCCAGTGGCCGGCGACGACCTTGTGCTCGATGCGCAGTCGGGCGGCCATGAACCCGAACTCGCGGTCGCCGTGGGCGGCCTGGTTGAGGTTCATGAAGTCCATGTCGATGGCGTCCCACGGGATCTCGCCGTGGTGCTGGGTGTGCAGGTGGAGGAGCGGCCGCTGCAGGGCCGTCAGCCCGCCGATCCACATCTTGGCCGGCGAGAACGTGTGCATCCAGGCGATGACGCCGATGCAGGCCGGGGTCGCATTGGCCTCGAGGAAGAGCGCCCGGATCCCATCCGCGTCGGTCACGACCGGCTTCGCGACGACCTTGACCGGGATCGCCGCCGCCGCGTCGAGGGCCGCGGCGACCTCCGTGGCGTGGGCCGCCACGGTCTGCGAGCGTCTCCGGCCCGTAGAGGTGCTGGCTGCCGGTGACGAACCACACCTCGTACGTCCCGAGGTCGCGCATGGACGGACTCCTCCGCTCGCTGGTCATTGGCCGTACTCGGTCGTGTAGCGCTGGTGGAGCCGCTCGACGGCCCCGTCCGGGAGAGGATCTCGGGCGTCCCGATCTGGAGCGCCGCCCACACCGTGGCGGCGATGTCCTCGACCATGACCGCGGTCTTGACCGCGGCCTCGGCCGTCGGGCCGACGGTGAACACGCCGTGCTGCTTGAGCAGGATCGCCGGGCTGTCGCCGATGCCGTCGACCACGAGCGTCGCCGATGGCCTCGTCGCCGATGAACGCGAAGTCCGCGCACGGGATCTCGCCGCCGAACTCGTCGGCCTGCGCGGTCAGGTAGACCGGGATCGGGCGGCCGACGGCCGCGAACGCCGTCGCGTAGCGCGAATGGGTGTGCACGACGCCGTTGACGTCCGGTCGCTCGCGGTAGATGTAGAGGTGGCTCGCGGTGTCCGACGAGGGATGCAGCGCCCCGTCGACGACGCGCCCGTCGACGTCGAGCACGACCATCGACTCCGCGGTCAGGTCCTCGTAGCGGACGCCGGACGGCTTGATCGCCACGAGCCCGGTCTCGGGATCGCGGGCGCTGACGTTGCCGCCGGTCCAGACGACCAGGCCGTAGCGGGGCAGGTCGAGGTGAAGCCGGACGAGCTCCTCGCGGAGCGCCTCGAGCCGCATGTCAGACCGGCACCGACACGGGGGCGGCGGTCTTCGCCTGCGCGCGCAGGCCGCGCAGGACCTTCATGACGTCGTTCTCGCCGCGACCGAAGTAGTCGTGCAGGCGGACGTACTCACGGTAGAGGACATCGTAGGCCGCGCGGTTCGCCGCGCTCGGCTCGTAGACGACGTCCTTCAGCCGGGCCATCGCCCGGGCGGCGTCCTCGATCGTGGCGTGGCCACCGGCCGCCGCGCCGGCGGCGACCGCCCCGAACATCGCCGAGCCGAGCGCCGGGGTCTGGTCGGAGGCGCTGACGCGGAACGGGCGGCCGGTGACGTCGGCGTAGATCTGCAGGACGAGCGGGCTCTTCTCGGCCAGCCCGCCGCACGCCACGATGTCGCGGACGGGCACGCCGTTGGCCTCGAGGGTCTCGATGATCACGCGCGTCCCGTAGGCGGTCGCCTCGATCAGCGCGCGGTAGATCTCCTCGGGCGTGGTCGAGAGCGTGGCCCCGATCAGCAGGCCGCCGACCGCCGCGTCGACGAGGATCGAGCGGTTGCCGTTCCACCAGTCGAGCGCCAGCAGCCCGGATTCGCCGGCGACCTGCCGGCCGGCCTTCTCCTGGAGCAGCTCGTGGATGTCGATGCCGCGGGCACGGGCCTCGTCGCGGTACGCGGCGGGCAGTCCCTGGTCCACGAACCAGCCGAAGTGGTCGCCGACGCACGACTGGCCGGCCTCGTAGCCGATCAGCCCGGGGATGATCCCGTCCTCGACGCGGCCGCACATCCCGGGCACGCGTCCGCTCGTCCGGGGCGAGGACCATGTGGCAGGTGGAGGTGCCCATGATCATGACCATCGTGCCGGGCTCGGTGACCGTCGCGGCGGGCACCGCCACGTGCGCGTCGACGTTGGCGACGGCGACCGCGGTCCCGGGCAGCAGGCCGGTCCAGGCCGCCGCCTCGGCGGTGAGCCCGCCGGCCCGCTCGCCGACCTGGCGCAGGTCCCGGCGCATCTTCGTGTCGACGACGTCGGCGAAGCCGCGGGTCGAGGGCGCCGAAGTAGGCCGCGTCGGGGAAGCCGTCGCGCTTCGACCACATCGCCTTGTAGCCGGCGGTGCACGCGTTCCGCGTCTCGACGCCGGTCAGCTGCCAGACGATCCAGTCGGTCGCCTCGAGCAGGCGGTCCGCGGCGGCGTAGACCTCGGGCGCCTCGTCGAGGATCTGCAGCGACTTCGCGAAGAACCACTCCGACGAGATCTTGCCGCCGTAGCGGTCCAGCCAGTCCTGGCCGGTCGCGCGGGCGACCTCGTTGATGCGGTCCGCCTCGGGCTGCGCCGCGTGGTGCTTCCAGAGCTTGACCCAGGCGTGCGGGTTCGAGCGGAAGGTCGGGCAGCATCGAGAGGGCCGTGCCGTCGGCCGTGGCCGGGAGCATCGTGCAGGCCGTGACGTCGACGCCGATGCCGATGACGTCGGCGGGGTCCACGGCTGCCTCGCGGATGACCGCCGGGACGGCCGTCTTGAGCACGTCGAGGTAGTCGTCGGCGTCCTGGAGCGCCCAGTCGGGCGGCAGGACCACGTCCTGGTTCGGGGCCGGGAGCCGCTCGTCGATGACGCCGCTGCGATACGGTGTGACCGACGTCGCCAGCTGCCGGCCGTCGGCGACGTCGACGAGGACGGCGCGGCCGGACTCGGTGCCGAAATCGACGCCGATCGCGTAGCGCGTCACGGCCTCGCTCCGGACCCGGCGGCATGCCGGAGGATCGTGCGGATGTTATCGTTCCCGCTAACGTTCACAATGCGTGATACGGTACCATCAGCACGGCACCGATACAAGTCGAACCGACCGTTCGAGGGATGAGCTTGGCGCCCCAGCACGGCATCACCATCAAGGAGATCGCCCGCATGTGCGGGGTCTCGACGCAGACCGTGTCGCGGGTGATCAACCACCGGCCCGACGTGTCGCCGCGAGACCCGGCGAGGCGGTCGAGGCGGCCATCGCCGAGACCGGGTTCCAGCCGAGCGCCGTCGCCCGCAGCCTCGTCCAGCGACGCTCGCAGACGCTCGGCGTGATCGTCGCCGGCCTGCGCTACTTCGGCGTCGCCCAGACGCTCAACGGGATCACGGAGGAGGCGCAGGCCGCCGGCTACGGCGCTGCTCCTGCGCGAGATCGACACGTCGGACACGGTCGACATCGTCCCGGTCCTCGAGTTCCTCATCGCCCACCGGGTCGAGGGGATCATCTTCGCGGCGCCCGAGCTGGGACCGAACATCGCGACCGTGCGCGCCCAGCTGCCCGTCGCCGCACCGCCGATCGTGTTCCTCAAGTCCGAGCCGTCGCCGGCGTTCTCGACGATCGTCATCGACAACCGGGGCGGCGCCCGCCAGGCGACCGAGCACCTCGCTCGCCCTCGGGCGGCGGCGGATCGGCCATCTGTCCGGGCCGCTCCTCTGGCGCGAGGCGCGCGACCGGCTCGACGGCTGGCGCGAGGCGCTCACGCTGGCTGGCCAGGTCGAGCCCGGGCCGGTCGTCGCCGGCAACTGGTCGGCGGAAAGCGGCGAGCCGGCCCTCGACGAGCTGTCGGCCGCTCGCCCCGGACCTCGACGGCATCTTCGTCGCCAACGACCAGATGGCCCTCGGCCTGCTTCATGCGGCCAGTCGCCGGGGGATCGCCATCCCCGACGACATCGCCGTCGTCGGCTTCGACGGCCTCGAGGAAGGGCGCCCAGTTCACGCCGTCGCTCACGACGGTCGTCCAGCCCCTGCGCGAGCTCGGCGAGCTGGCCGTCCGCGAGATCCTGGCCATCGCCCAGCGCGAGGACGGTGACCGTCCGGTCCGCAGCCTGTCGCTGCCGACGTCGCTCGTCGTGCGCGAGAGCGCCCCTGCGCCGAACCCGATCGGGCGACGCCTTCCTGACCGGCCCACGACCGGAGGCGGTGCGGCGAGCGGACCCTCAGCGATCGCTCAGATCCAGGGCGTAGTTGACGAAGTAGCGGGCCTGCGACTCGACGCTGAGCGGGACGATGAGCCCGCCGACCTCGGGCGGGACGGCGACGGTCGTCGTCCAGGTCTCCTTGCCACCCGGCGGCGTGAGCGGCGCCTCGGCGATGTCCGGGCTCTCATAGCGGCCGTACAGGATCCCGTCGGCGCCGATGACCGGTGGCTGGCCGATGTGGACGGCGGACGGGTACTCGCCCGGGTTCGACGCCTGCCAGGTCATCTCCATGCCGTCGTCGGTGCGGACCGCGTCCGCGAGCGTCAGCACGACATCGTTGATGGCCGTGATCGGCGTGGAGGCCGGCAGGATGAGCCCGTCGACCGGGATGGCGACCGGGTAGGTGAGGTCGGTGGCGACCTTGTCGAGGTCGACCTCGATGGTCCGCTCGGTCCGCGTCGCGTCCTCGTCGTAGTAGTTGAAGTCACCGGTCCAGAAGGTCGTATCCAGTGCGAGCTTGGCCCCGGGCGACACGCCGGTCACGCCAGGGCATTCGACGCGGAGGGTCTCGACCACCGGCTTGGCCTTCGTCCCGCCGACGAAGCCGCGCATCCGGAAGCCGGGCGGGAGCCGGTGCCCGCCGGTGCCGACGACGACCGTCGGACAGTCGGTCGTCGACCCATCGGCGCCGCGCAGTCGAGCCGCGCCCCTGGCTGCCTCGATCGTGCTCCAGGCCTTGGTGTCGTTCTCGATCGCGAGGTCGATCCGCAGCGCACCGTCCTCGCCGGGGCCGATGGCGGTCGGCACCGCGCTCCAGCCCTCGGCGTTGACCGCCGTCCCGGCACTCTCCTCGGGCGGCACGACGACGTAGTCGCAGGCCCAGACCGCCAGCGCGGCGACGAGCACGATGGCGAGCGGGCCGACGCCGAGCCGGGCGGGCCGCCTCATGTCGCCTGCTCGGGAAGGGGCGGATCGCCGGTCGACCGCGGCTGCGCGACTCGCCGGTGCGACGAGGCACGCTTGGTCCGACGGGCCATGAGGAAGCTCTGGACCCCGATGAAGACCAGCGTCAACCCACCGACGACGATCGGCGTCCACCACGAGCTGAGCGAGCCGTTGAACTGGATGAGGGTCTGGATGACGCCGATGACGAGGACGCCGAAGAGCGTGCCGATGACATAGCCCGACCCGCCGCTCAGCAGCGTCCCGCCGATGACCACGGCACCGATGACCGTCAGCTCCAGGCCCATCGCGTACAGGCCGTGGCCCGAGGAGACGTCGATGCTCAGCGCGATGCCCGCGAGGGCCGAGCAGAACCCGTTGAGCGTGTAGACGAGGACCTTCGTGCGGTTCACCCGCAGACCCATCAGGCGGGCGGACGCCTCGTTGCCACCGATCGCGTAGACCGTCCGACCGAAGCCCTTGTAATGGGCCACGAAGATCGCCACGAGGAGCACGACGAACTCGACGACGACGAGGATCGAGATGAACGGGCCCTGCTTGGTCGCCGGGTCCGCCAGGCCGGGGATGAGCAGCTTCGTCTGGCCGAGCACGTCCCACAGGCGGTTGTCGATGGCGATGGCGTCATCGCTGATCCAGAAGCACAGGCCGCGCGCGACCCACAGGCCGGCAAGGGTCGCGATGAACGGCTGGACCTTCAGGTACGTGATGAGGATGCCCATGGTCGCGCCGAAGGCCATGCCCATCAGGAGCATCAGGACGATGACGAGCCACGGGTCCATCCCACCCCCGCGCAGGAGCGCCGCCGAGGCGACCGTCGTCAGGGCCACGACGCCCCCGACCGACAGGTCGATCCCGCCCGACAGGATGACGAAGGTCATGCCGATGGCGCTGATGAGCAGGAACGGGGAGGCCCGGAAGAGGTTCAGGAAGACCTGCGGGTCGCGCATCCCCTCGTAGGCGATCGCGCCGTACGCGTATGCGAGGCAGAAGAGCAGGATCGTCGCGCCCATCGGTGCGAACCGCTGATAGCGGACCCACACGCTGGACGACCGGTCGGTCACGTCGACCTGGCCTGGCGCGACGCCGCGCGGCGGATGAACCCGCGGACCTGGTCGGACAGCAGCAGGATGACGATGATCACGACGATGCCCTTGATCGTCAAGAGGGCGTTGGCCGGGACGCCGATCGCGTACATCGAGGTCGTGATCGCCTGGATGACCAGGGCGCCGATGATGCCGGCGAAGAGCGAGAATCGACCGCCGGCGCCCAGCGCGGTACCGCCGATGACGACGGCGAGGATGGCGTCGAGCTCGAGGTTCAGGCCGATATTGTTCGCGTCCGAGGTCCGGATGTTCGAGCTCGCGACGAGGCCGGCCATGCCGGCGCAGAACCCGCAGGCCATGTACGCGAACAGCTTGACCCGCTTCTCGTCGACACCGCTATAGAAGCTGGATCGGGCGTTGATCCCGACCGCCTCGATGAACATGCCGAGCGAGGTTCGGCGGGTCAGGAGCCAGAAGACCGTGAAGACCACGGCGACGATGAAGAGCGAGAAGGGGAGGATCACCCAGCCGTTGCCCAGGAAGGCGTACGGCTCGTAGAAGATCTGGATGCGCACGCTCTCCGTGATGAGCTGCGCGATGCCCCGGCCCGCGATCATGAGGATCAGCGTCGCGACCATCGGCTGGATCCCGCCATAGGCGACGAGGACGCCGTTCCAGAGGCCGCACAGCGTCGCCACGGTGAGGGTCACGACGAAGATGAGCCAGAGCGGCGTGGCCGAGAAGGTCGGGTCGTGGGTCAGGGCCTTGAAATCGGGGTCGATGAGCAGGGCCGCGATCGACGCGCTGATGGCCATGACGGCCCCGACCGACAGGTCGACGCCGCCCGTCGCCACGACGAGGGTCATCCCGATCGCGAGGAGCATGACCGTCGCCCCGTTGCGCAGGATGTCGATGAGGTTGCCGTAGAGGTGCCCGTCGATGACCTGGAGGCCGAAGAAGTCCGGATCGAAGAGGAGGTCGAAGAGCAGGATCGCCGCGAGGACGATGAGCGGGAAGACGAGCTTGCTCTCGGCGAAGCGATGAAAGCGGCTGGACCGGGCGACGGTCATGCCTCGGTCCCCGCCATCGCCTGCATCACCACCGCTTCGTCGATCTCGCCCGACAGCTCGTCGACCTTGACCCGGTCACGCAGGACGACGACCCGATGGCTGGTGCGCATGACCTCGTCGAGCTCCGACGAGATGAACAGGCAGGCCTTGCCTTCCTCGGCGAGGGACAGGACGAGTCGCTGCACCTCCGCCTTCGCCCCGACGTCGATGCCGCGCGTGGGCTCGTCGAGGATGAGGACCTGGGGGTCGGTGGCCAGCCAGCGGGCCAGGATGACCTTCTGCTGGTTGCCGCCGCTCAGGGTCCGGACGGGCTGGTCGGCCGTCGGCGTGGCGATCCGGAGCAGGCCGATGTACTTGTCGGCGATGCGGTACTGCTCGGAGAGGCGCAGGGAGCGGAACCAGCCGCGCCCGGCTTGGAGCGCCAGGACGATGTTCTCGCGGACGGTCAGGTCGTCGACGATGCCCTCGGCCTTGCGGTCCTCGGGGGAGAGGGCGACACCGCGGGCGATCGAGGCGAGGGGCGAATGGCGCTCGACCACTCGACCGTCGACCGTCAACGTCCCGCTATCCGGCTTGTCGATCCCGAACAGCAGGCCGGCCATCTCGCTCCGGCCGGACCCGAGGAGTCCGGCCAGACCGACGACCTCGCCGGCGCGCAGCTCCAGGTCGAACGGCTCGATCGCATCCGTCCGGCCGAGCTGGCTCGCGGCGAGGCGGACCTCGCCGGTCGCGTGCTGGCTGACCGCGAGCTTGAGCCGGGACATGTCGTCGAGCTCGGTCAGGTTCCGGCCGAGCATCCGGGCGATGAGGTCGAACCGCGACAGCGAGCCCGTCGCGAACGTCCCGACGAGCCCGCCGTTGCGCAGGACCGTGATGCGGTCGCTGATCACGTCGACCTGGTCGAGGAAGTGGGTGATGAAGACGATCGTGCGCCCGTCGTCCCGCAGCTTGCGCATGACCCGGAAGAGCTGCTCGGTCTCGTGGGCATCGAGGCTCGATGTCGGCTCGTCGAGGATGAGCAACCGCGCGGAGGAATGCTCCAGCGACCTGGCGATCGCGGCCATCTGCTGGATCGCCACCGGATACCAGCCCAGCGGCTGGGTCACGTCGATGTCGATATCGAGGCCGGCGAGGATGGCCGTCGCCCGTCGGTTCATCGCCGGCCAGTCGATCCGACCCCATCGGCGGGGCGCCCGGCCGATGAGGATGTTCTCGGCGACGGTGAGGTTCGGGGCCAGGTTGACTTCCTGGTAGACCGTGCTGATGCCCAGGGACTGGGCGTGCACCGGCGAGTTGACCGACAGCTCGCGGCCGTCGAACGTGATCGTCCCCGAGTCCGGCCGCTCGACCCCGGTCAGGACCTTGATGAGCGTGGACTTGCCGGCCCCGTTCTCGCCGACGAGGGCGTGGATCTCGCCTGCGGCCAGGTCGAAGTCCACGCCGTCCAGGGCCTGCACGCCCGGGAAGGCCTTCGAGATGCCGCGCATGGACAGGAGGAGGTCCGTCTCGGACACGGCGTGACCCTACATCGTGGCGTGCGGTGGGTGGTCGTCGGGCAGCGACGCGGAGCGCCGCTGCCCGATCTTGACAGTGCTGCCTAGTACTTGCGCGACGGCAGGTCGGCTGCCGCGGTCTCCTGGCGGAAGATGCTCTCGATCGACGGGACCCAATCGGGGAGATCCCCGCCGTTGACGGCCTTGAGCGCCGCGTCGTACACCTGCGGCGCGAGCAGCGGGTTGCACTCGACGGCGACGTTGATGTCGCCCGCGATCATCGCCTCGAAGGCGCCCTTGGTGGCGTCCACCGTGACGATCTTGACGTCGACACCGGGCTTGATCCCGGCGTCCTTGAGGGCCTGGGCGGCGCCGAGACCCATCTCGTCGTTCTGGCCGAAGACGCCCTGGATGTCCTTGCTGTCCTTGAGGAACGCGGCCATGACGTCCTTGCCCTCGGTCGCGCTCCAGTTCGCGGTCTGGGTCTTGGTGACGGTGATGCCGCAGTCGGCCATCGCCTCCCGGAAGCCCTTGCCGCGGTCGATCGCCGGCGAGGATCCGACGTTGCCGACGAGCTCGACGACGTTCTTCTTCGCGCTGCCCTCGAGCAGCCGGCACATCTCCTTGGCGGCGTTGCGACCCTCGGCGACGAAATCGGACCCGATGTACGTCGCGTACAGGCTCGGATCGCCGTCGATCCGTCGGTCCTGGATGACGACCGTCTTGCCGGCGGCCTTGGCCTCCTGCAGGACCTGATCCCAACCGGCTGCTTCCAGCGCGGCCAGGATGATGACGTCGACGTCCTTGTCGGCGATGAAGTTACGGAACGCGGTGATCTGGTTCTCGAACTTGTTCTGGGCGTCATAGAACTTCAGGGTGAGGCCGAGCTTCGTCGCCTCTTCCTTGAAGGACTGCGTGTTGGCGGCGCGCCAACCGCCCTCGGAGCCGGTCTGGATGAACCCGACCGTCAGGTCCTTGTATTCCTTCAGGGCCGCGGCCGGCGATGCCGCTGCCGACGGGGCCGCGGACGGCGCGGCGGCGCTGGCGGCGGTGGTTGGCGCGGACGATGCTCCCGTGGTGGAGCACCCCACGACCGTGATCAGGGCCACCGACAGGATGGCCAGCCGGGTGATCGATCTCGTAACCGTCATGTGTTGGTCTCCGATACGTGTGCTGGCGCTGGGCTTCCAGTGCGCATCCGGGGTCTGACTCGTCGCAGCGTTTGGGTGGCGCCTCGAGTCACGCGGACCTTGACACCATCGGCACCTCCTCCTCCTGATCGGAGTCCACCGTGCGCCTGGCGCACCACCTCCCGGCGGCCTGGCGCGTGAGCATCCGTTCATCGAGCGCGTAACGGCGTTGCATTCGTGGCCTTGCGGGGACGGACTCCGTCGCCGTTGGGAGTCGCCCGGCGCCGTTATCGTTTCCGTTATCGATAACGGGAACGCTAACACGCTAGCACCGCCCGATATCGGGCGTCAAGATGGGAACGAAAGCGGCGGGGGCGGCGTGCTGCGCGGCGCGAGGCGCGCCATCGACATCATCGACGAGGGGCTCCATCCTCTCCGTGTCGGTCGTCACGACCGCGTCGGGTGAGGGAGCGGCCATGGACTTCGCGTTGGTGCACGGCTCGTACCACGGGGCGTGGTGCTGGGACCGCCTGGCGCCGGAGCTCGAGGCGCTCGGGCACCGGGTCATCGCGGCGGACATGCCGATCTCGGACCCCACGTACGGTGCATCGGCCTACGCGGACGCGGTGATCGAGGCGATCGCGTCGATGCCCGAGCCGGTGCTCGTCGGCCATTCGATGGGCGGGCTGATCACCCCGATCGTCGCGGCGCGGCGTCCGATCCGCCGGCTCGTGTTCCTGGCCGCCTTCCTGCCGGTCCCGGGCAAGAGCGGCAACGACCAGCGCGCGACCGAGTCGCTCGGCGGCAAGGTCGCCCCGACGACCGCCGAATGGACCGACCTCGGCGACGACGTCTGGATGGTCGGGCCGAACACCGCCCGGGAGATCTTCTTCCACGACGCATCGTCCGAGGTGACCGCATGGGCGCAGGCCCGCCTTCGCCCGCAGTGCTACCGCGTCCTGAACGAGACCACGCCGCTCGAGGCGTGGCCGGACGTCGAGTCCCGGACCATCGTCTGCCGCGACGACCGAGCGATCAACCCGGACTGGGTCCGCTCGGCGAGTCGCCAGCGACTCGGGGTGGACGCCGTCGAGATCGACGGCGCGCATTCGCCGTTCCTCACTCGTCCGAAGGAGCTCGCCGGGATCCTCGACGCCATGGCCTGACGGCGAGCAGCAACGCGACCTCGACAGCGCCCCGCGGCGGCGACCACGGCCGTGATGGCGGCACCGCCCGCGACCTTCATCGTGCCGCGCCGGCCACCTCGTAGCGGAGATAGACGACCCCGCCGGAGAAGGTCCGTGTCTCGAGGAGCCGGAGGCCGACCCGCTCGGGCAGTGGCGGGAAGAACGGCAGGCCGGCCCCGATGACCACGGGGTGCACGTAGATCCGGACCTCGTCGACCAGGCCCGCCCTGAGGAAGGTGGCGGCGAGGGTCGGGCCACCAACGCTCAGGTCGCGATCCTCCTCGGCCTTGAGTCGGGCGACTTCTGCCACGGCGTCATCGCGGACGAGGCGTCCGTCCCGATCGACGTGCTCGAGCGTCCTCGAGAACACGACCTTCGCCGTGTCGCGCCAGATCCGCGCGAACCGGCGCATCGCCGGCGTCGCCGTCGGATCGGTCTCGGCCGTCGGCCAGTAGGCGGCCATCACCTCCCACATTCGCCGGCCGAAGAGCATCGTCCCGACGCCCTCCGCCTCGTCGTCGAAGGCCTCGTGGAGCTCCTCGTCGATGTCGACCCAGTCGAGCGATCCCGTCGGCGTCGCCGCGAAGCCGTCGAGCGAGACCGACATCGAGTAGATGAGCTTGCCCATGCGACCAGCCTACTCGGGCGGAGCGCGACGTTGGGTCCCCGCGCACGAGAGTTGCGCGCGGACGCCGCGTGACATCCAATACGCCGATGCGCCGCCCACCGCTTCCCGCGTTCATCGGCGACCTGTTCGTCGACCCGGTCGCGAAGGGCGCCCTGCTGGCGGGCTCGCTGGCGCTCTTCGCCGCGGCGCTGGACCCACAGGTCTGGAGCCCCGCACTGCCCTCGGTCCAGGCGGCCGTCCGCGAGAACCCGCAGCTCGAGACGACCGTCATGCTCGCCTCGCTCAGCGCGGCGGGGCTGCTGCTCCTCGGCGGCGCGCTCGGCGACTCGCGCCGGTCGCGGCCGATCATCCTCGGCGGGCTGACCGTGGAGCTGGTCGCCGGGATCGGCGCGCTCTTCCTGCCGGACGGCTTCGTGTATGTCGTCGTGCGCCTCGTGGGTCACGCGAGCGCGGCGTTCGTGATCCCGGTCTCGATCGCGCTCGTCGCAACCAGCTATCGGGGCCCGGCGCGGGCGACTGCGATCGGCCTCGCCTACGGCGCCTACGGGGCCGCCGGTGCCGTCGGACCGGTCCTCCTGCAGGTCATCCCGGGCGAGCGCTGGCCCGCGTACGTCGCCGCGATCGCCGCGTGCGCCATCGCGATCCGCGTGGCGTCCCGCCACATCCTCGAGCTGCACCGGCCGTCGCTCGCCGAGCGACCCCTGGTCGTCGGCGTGGCGGTCTGGGCGTTCGGGATCATCACGATGACCATCGGGCTCACCTGGATCGGCGGCGGCCTCGACAACCCCATCCGCTGGGCGATGATCGTCGGCGGGCCGGCGCTGGTGCTCTTCTACGACCGCATCTCGCGGCGGCGGCAGGTCGGTCCAGTCGGGATCATCCGGCGGAACGTCGCGATCGCCCTGTTCGTCGGCGTCGTCATCGCCATCTCGCAGACCGCGGCGATGCTCAATCTGCCGCTGTACTTCCGGCTCGTCCTCGGCTACGGGCCGGTGCTCGCGGTGGCCGCGCTCGCGCCGCTCTTCGCCGCCCTGGTGCTCGCGGGACCGGTCGCCGGCTATCTCCTCAGCCGCGTCTCGCCGCGCTGGCTGGTGGGCGGCGGCGTCGTCTTCGTGGGGGTCGGGAACCTGGTCCTGACCGCCGTGACCACACAGACGGCGTCGTATCTCGGGTTCGTCCTGCCGTGCCTGCTCATCGGCGCCGGCTTCGTCGTGGCCACGACCGTGCGCACGGCGATCATCTTCGCGAGCGTGCCGCAGGGCCTGCCGGCGACCGCGGCGGCGCTCAACGAGGCGTCGATCTCGGTCGGGTCGCGGATCGGGATCGTCGTGGTCAGCGCGCTCGTCGCGCAGGTGGCCACGTCCGCGTACACGGACTCGGTGGCGTCGCTCCCCGCGGCCGACGCGAGCGCCGCCATCGCGGCGTTCCGGGACGTGCTCATCGCGGTCGGCACCCCGTCGTTCAGCCAGGTCGCGACCACGATCGGCACCGCCGATGTGCTGCCATACATCGATGCCTACACGGCCGGGCTCCACGCGGCGTTCCTGTTCTGCGGCGTCATCGGCGTGGTCGGCGGAGCCATCGCGCTGATCGCGTTCGGGCACCAGGACCCGCTCAGGACGGTCTGGGACAACCTGGACGAGCGGGCGGCGACCGTCCCGGCCTGAGGGTCGAGCAGGCCGGCCGGCGGTCGGTGCCGCGCGTCAGTCGAGGCGTCGACCCGGCTGCGGGAACCGTCGGCACAGCGCAGTGACCTGTTCCCGAGCGCGGGCGGCCACGCCCTCGTCGTCGATCGAATGGAGGATCGCCGCGATCATGCCCGCGATCTCAAGGATCTCCGGGCGACGCATGCCGCGGAGACTGACCCCGGGCGTCCCGATCCGGATGCCGCTCGTCTGACGGATCGGGGCCGGATCGAACGGGATGGCGTTGCGGTTGCAGACGATCCCGACGGCTTCGAGGGCTGCCTCGGCGCGGTCGCCGGTCAACCCGGTCTCCCGCAGGTCCAGCAGGACGAGGTGGTTGTCCGTCCCGCCCGAGACGGATCGGAACCCGGCGTCGGCCAGGGCGCCAGCGAGCGCCGCGGCGTTGTCCACCGTCGCCTGCTGGATGTCGTGGAACGCCGGGGTCCGGGCGTAGGCGAAGCAGACGGCCTTGCCGGCGATCTGTCCCATCGACGGTGTCCCCTGGGTCCCGGGAAAGACCGCGCGATCGATGGCCTTCGCGTGCTCGGCATCGCAGAGCACGATCCCGCCGTGCGGACCGAGGAGGGTCTTGTAGGTCGTCGACGTCACGAACTGGGCGTGCGGGACCGGGCTCGGAAGGACGCCGGCGGCCACCAACCCCGAGATGTGCGACATGTCGACGAGCAGTGGCGCCCCGACCTCGTCGGCGATCGAGCGGAGCCGGGCGTAGTCGATGACGCGGGGGTACGAGCTGCCGCCGGCGACGATGAGCCTCGGCCGATGCGCGAGCGACACATCGCGGACCTGGTCGTAGTCGATCAGCTCGGTATCCGCGCGGACGCCGTATTGCCGGAAGTCGTAAAAGGCGCCCGTGATCGACGCCGACGCGCCGTGCGACAGGTGACCGCCGTGGCGGAGGTCCATGCTCACGACCGGATCGCCGGGCGCCAGCATCGCCGCATACACGGCGACGTTGGCCTGGACGCCCGAGTGTGGCTGCACGTTCGCATGCCCGGCTCCGAAGAGCTCGGTCGCGCGAGCGACCGCCAGGTCCTCGAGCTCATCGGCGATCTCGCAGCCGCGGTGGTACCGCCGCCCGGGATACCCCTCGGCCGGTTTGTTGTTGAACACCGAGCCCAGCGCCCGGAGGACCGCGGCCGGCGCCGTGGATTCGGCCGCGACCATGTTCAGCGTCGCGTCCTGACGGACCGCCTCTCGCTCGATCAGCGTCGAGACCACCGGGTCATCGAACGTGGTGGCGGCAACGACCGACATCGGTCCTCCCTCCCGTCCGGCGGGTCTCCTGACCCTCCTGGATGGAGCCTAGCCGATGTCCCGGGGCCCGACGGAGCGGCCGCCCACACCGCCATGGACCCGCTACCCTCCCGTATAGCCGCTCACCCGGAGGACGACCGATGGCATCACCCCAGACCGGGATCTTCGCCCTCGGCACGTCCTCGCACGCCTGGCTGGAGTTCGACGTCCTCCCGTCCGCCACGCCGGCCGACGCCGTCGCGCTGGTCGCCTCGCTCCGCGAGCCGCGGACCACGATCGACGGGGTCAACCTCGTGGTCGGCTTCCGCCCGGAGACCTGGGCATCGGTCGCGCCCGATTCGGCGCCGCCGGGGGTGCACGGCTTCGACCGGCCGGTCACCGGTCCGACCGGCCAGGTGATGCCGGCGACGCAGCACGACATCGTGGTCTGGCTGACCGGATCCGGGTACGACGTGGTCTTCGACGTGTCGCGGGCCATCGTCGCGGCGCTCGCCGGCCACGCGACGCTCGCCCATGAGATCGTGGGCTGGCCCTACCACCACGACCGCGACCTGACCGGGTTCATCGACGGCACCGAGAACCCGAGCCTGATCGAGGCGATGTCGCTCGCGCTGATCCCCGAGGGCGAGCCGGGCGCCGGCGGCTCGATCCTGCTGCTCCAGCAGTGGGAGCACGACATCCCGAGCTGGGAGGCGCTCGCGACGGAGGCCCAGGAGGCGGTGATCGGCCGTCGCAAGATGGACAGCGTCGAGCTGGACCCGCGACCCGAGGGCTCCCATGTCGCCCGCACGGACCAGGACGCGTTCGGGGACATCTTCCGGCGGAACATCGCGTACGGGTCGGTCACCCGTCACGGGACGATCTTCGTCGGCTTCAGCGCGACGCAGGCGGTCCTGGCCGGGATGCTCGACAACATGGTCGGCCGGCCGGGCGGCCTGATCGACGAGCTGATGCGCTTCACGACCCCGCTGACAGGCGCCTACTACGTCGTGCCCTCGGGCGACCGTCTGGCGGCGTTCAGCGGTCCCGCCGGGGCCTGAGCCGGCGGGGTTCGCCCTAGGCGAGGTCCATCGCCATGAAGACCACGACCGGACGGAAGCGCTCGGGGAAGTCGTCCGGAGCGGGCACGACGCGGAAGCCCACCCCGCGATAGAGGTCGTGGGCCCGCGTCATCGAGATGTGGCTGTCGAGGACGAGGTGCCGATATCCCGATGCCCGAGCCTCGTCGACCAGGCGCTCGACGAGGTGGCGGCCGACCTCGTTGCCGCGTGCCTCCGGTCGCACGTACAGGCGCTTCAGCTCGCCCGCGTCGCCGTGGTGCGGCTTCAGGGCGATGCATCCCGCCGGCACGCCGTCCATGGCTGCCAGCAGCAGGCGGCCGCCCGGCGGCGCGTAGACCCCGGGCAGGGTCGCCAGCTCACGCTCGAGGCCCTCGAAGGTCGGCGCCCCGTCGCTGTCGTCCTCGAGGGTCACGACCCACGACGTGTATTCGCGCAGGATCGCGCCGACCGCGGCGATCTCGTCGGGCGTCCGGACCTGGTCGATCGTCAGCACCCGACGATGCTACTCGGCGGTCGTACGCTTCGACTTCGATCTGGACTTCGACCGACGCGCCCCGTCGAGGAACAGCGACGCGACAAGCTCGCTCGTGGCATCGATCCCCAGCCTCCCGGGCAGCCCGGCGTCGACCGCGGCGATCGCCATGCCGACGAACGACGTGCTCAGGACGTGCGCATCGAACGCCCGTCGGAACGTGCCGTCGTCGAGGCCGCGCTGGAACACGGCGCGCAACGGGGCGCCGATCAGCCGATCCACCTCGGCCTCGCGCTCCGACCGTGGCGGGCCGGTCTGCGGTCGGGTCAGGACGACGAATCGATCGGTCTCCGCCAGGAGGGCCCTCAGGAGCGCCTGGATCACCTGTGGGACCGACGCGTCCGCCCGGCCGGCGTCATCGATCCGCGAGGCAACCTCGTGCACGGCATCGCGCTCGAGCGCGTCCACGAGCGCCTCGCGCGTCGGGAAGTGCCGGTAGACGGTCGCTCGCCCAACCCCGGAGGCCGCCGCGATCTCGGCGACGGTGGCGTCAGGCTGCTCGGCCCACACACGAGCCGCCGCCTCCAGGATCGTCGTCGACGTCTCCACGCGGTCGATGACGGTCGTCATCGCCGGATCGTAGCAGAGATGAGACATCGATGTCTCATCACCGCCCCGAAATGAGACAGTAGTGTCTCACGTAGCCGCGCCCGACGGCTTTGCCGAGTGAGGGATGATGCGTGAAGTCAATCATCACCAGGGGACGCCGCCATGATCCGTTCGTTCGCCCATCGCCTCGCCGGCGACCAGCCGACACTCCCGATCGAGGGCGAGCTCGCGTCCTTCGGAGGGGCGACGAGCTGGCTCGGGTCGAAGCCGCTGACGCCGGAAGGGCTGCGTGGGCGCGTCGTCCTGGTCGATTTCTGGACCTACACCTGCATCAACTGGCTGCGCACCGCGCCGTATCGACGCGCGTGGGCCGCGAAGTACGCGAACGTTGGACTCACCATCGTCGGCGTCCACACGCCCGAGTTCGGCTTCGAGCGGGACCTCGAGAACGTCGTCCCGCAGGTCCGAGCCCTCGGCGTCGAATACCCGGTGGCCGTCGACAGCGACTACGGGGTCTGGCGCGCGTTCGACAACCACTTCTGGCCCGCGATCTACCTCGCCGACGCCGAAGGGCGCATCCGCTATCACCATTACGGCGAGGGCGAGTACGCGATGACCGAGATGGTCGTCCAGCAGCTATTGGCCGATGCGGGAACCGAGGATATCGACCAGGGCCTGGTCGACGTCGAGCCGACGGGCCTCGAGGTCGCCGCGGACTGGCGGACGCTCCGGACGCCGGAGACGTACGTCGGGTACGGCCAGGCGACCGGGTTCGCGTCGGCCGACGTGGCGGCCCCGGACCGGCCGCACGCGTACACGGCGATCGCGGGACTCCCGCTCAACTATTGGGACCTGACGGGGACCTGGACGGTCGCCCGGCACGCCGGGATCGCGAACGAGCCGGGTGGGCGCATCGCGTTCCAGTTCCATGCCCGCGACGTGAACCTCGTGATGGGACCCGTGACCCGGGGGGCGTCCGTCCCGTTCCGGGTCTTCCTCGACGGCCGGCCGGCGACCGATGCGCTCGGCACGGACATGGCCGCCGATGGCAGCGGCATCGTCGACGCCCAGCGCACGTACCAGCTCATCCGCCAGCCGGGAACGATCGCGGAGCGGCGGTTCGAGATCGAGTTCCTCGGGGCGGGCGTCGAGGCCTACTGCTTCACGTTCGGCTGAGTCGTGCCGCGCAGCACCGCGCCCGTCGCGCGCGACGGTGACCGTGTGGGCGACACTGGCGCCATGCGATCCAGATGCTGATCGTCGGGCTGTTCGCGGCGGTCCTGTTCGGGTACGCGGTCGTGTCCCGATCGCTGGGGACGTGGAGCGTCACCCCGCAGATCGTCAGCGTCGCCGCAGGGCTCCTCCTCGGTCTGGCCTCGACCGAGATCACCGCCGGCGACCTCGCCAGCGATCAGGTGCGACTCGTCGGCGAGATCGCTCTGGTCCTGTGCCTGTTCACGGACGCGTCGCGGATCGATATCCGCTCCATCCGGGGCATGGCGAGCCTGCCGACTCGACTGCTGCTGGTCGGTCTGCCGCTGACGATCGCCCTCGGGGTCGCGTTCGGGCTGGTCCTGCTCCCAGGCCTTGGGCTCGCCGGGGCGTTCCTCCTCGCAGTGCTGCTCGCGCCCACCGATGCGGGCCTCGGCGCGGCCGTCGTGAACGACGTCCGGATCCCGGTCCGGATCCGCCAGGCGATCAACGTGGAATCCGGACTGAACGACGGCCTCGTCACGCCGCTCGTCCTGTTCGCGGTCGCCATCGAGGAGACGGAGTCCGGTGGCGCGGGCACGGACTGGGTCCGGTTCGCCGTCTCGGAGATCGGGATCGGGGTCGTCGTCGGGATCGGGCTCGGCGTGGTCGGTGCACGGCTCGTTCACTGGGCCAGGGCGCACGATCGCCTGTCGACATCGTTCAGGTGGGCGGCCGCCCCGGCGCTGGCGATCCTGGCCTGGGCGATCACGCCGATGCTCGGCGGGAATGCCTTCATCGCGGCCTTCGTGGCGGGCATGTCCGCGACGGCCGCCGGCGGACGCCTCCCGGACGCGTTTACCGAGTTCGGCGAGACGGCCGGCGAGCTCGCCGGGCTGGCGGTCTTCTTCCTCTTCGGCGCGCTGGTGACGCTGATCGACGGCTACTCGATCCCCGTGGTGGCCTACGCGGTGCTGTCGCTGACGGTCATCCGGATGCTCCCGGTCGCCGTCGCGCTGATCCGGACGAGGTTGTCCCTGCCCACCGTGGCCTTCATCGGCTGGTTCGGTCCGCGCGGCCTGGCATCGATCGTGCTGACGCTGCTTGCGCTGGGCGACGGCGGATCGCCCCATCTGGCGCCGGGGGTCACGGCCGCCGTCACGGTCACGGTCCTGCTGAGCGTCGTCCTGCACGGCCTGTCGGCCGGACCGCTGGTGGAGCGGTACGCGCGGTTCACGACGGGCCTCCCGACCTCGGCGCCCGAGCTCGGCGACACGCCGGAGCTCGCCACGCGTCGCGCGTCAGGTCATGCCTCGAGCACGCCGTCGACCTCCTGATCGGCGGCGCGAGCCTCCCGGATGGCGTAGCGTGGCACCGTGACCCGGGAAGCTGAAGACCTGAACCGGCGCCTCCTGCGCGCCCGCGACGCGATGGACCGCGCCTACGCCGAGCCGCTCGACGTCCGCTCGGTGGCTGCGGTCGCCCATCTCTCCGAGGCGCATTTCAGCCGCTGCTTCCGGCAGGTGTTCGGCGAGACGCCGCACCGGTACCTGCAGCGGCGACGGGTCGAGCGCTCGATGTTCCTGCTGCGCGAGACCGACCGGAGCGTCACGGACATCTGCTTCGATGTCGGCTTCGGCAGCCTGGGGACGTTCAGCCGCACGTTCCGCGAGATCGTCGGCGAGACCCCATCCGGGTATCGCCGGCAGCACGGGCCGATGGTCGCGCCCAACTGCTTCCAGATGATGGCGATGCGGCCGTGGGTGGCGGCAGGGGCGCCCGTGAAGACGAGCAGTCCCGGAGAAGCCGTCGCCGTCCCGGCTCCCTAGGATCGGGTCATCCGTCCACTCGCAGAGGAGAACACGAACGATGACCACCACACTCGCCGTCACCTCGGTCAAGGTCCTCGACCAGGAGGAGGCCCTCGACTTCTACGTCAACAAGCTCGGCATGGAGGTGGGCCAGGACATCAAGCAGGGTCCCTTTCGCTGGCTGACGGTGCGCTTCCCGGCGAACCCCGACGTCGAGATCTTCCTGGAGGAGCCCGGCCCGCCCGTCCACGACGAGGCCACCGCGGCCCAGCTCCGCGAGTTGATCGCGAAGGGTGCCATGGGCTCGCTCGTCATCCACACGGACGACACCCGGGCGCTGTACGAGACCCTCAAGGAGCGCGGCGTCACCGACTTCACGCAGGAGCCGACGGATCACTTCTACGGCACGGACATGGGCATCCGCGACCCCTTCGGCAACGCGATCCGGGTCCTCCAGCCGGCGAAGGCCTCGCGGGGGGCGAAGGCCTGACCATGGCGGATGGCGGCCTGGATCAGGCGAACCGCGACGTCGTCGAGCGCTTCTTCGCGGCGTCCGAGCGCGGCGACGCCGGCGAGGTCGCGGCGCTGACCCACGACGAGATGGTCATGGAATGGCCACAGTCGGGCGAGCGGTTCACGGGCCGCGCGAACGTCCTCGCGGCGATGGCTGCCGTGGAGGTCAAGCCCGAGTTCGCGGGCCAGCCGCGGCTCGTCGGCTCGGGCAGCGTCTGGGTGCTGATGGCGCCGCTGCGCTACGGCGACGAGGTGCTCGAGTACGTCGCGGTGCTCGAGCTGGAGGAGGGCCGGATCCGGAACGCGACCGGGTACTGGGGCGCGCCGTTCGCTGCCCAGGCGTCGAGGGCGCCCTTCGCGGACCGCGGCTAGGACGGGCCGCGCGGGTCTGTACGGTCGATTCGAAGGGCGGTGGACTCGGGAGACGACAGCGAGCCCGGGACGTGGCGGTACTCCAGCGCGACGCCTTCGCTTGCTGCGACATCCCGAGCGAACGCGACGAACTCCGCGCCGCGCGAGCTGATCGGCAGGCGAGACAGCAGGTCGATCCGGATCGGCCGGCCTGCCGCGTCAGGTTCCGTCTCGATGAGCTGGCCGGACTCGATGAAGTCGAGATACCGGTAGACCTTCGCCTGCAGGGCGACGAGATGCGCCGTTTCGTCACTCCAGTCCCACGCGTCGGCGATGGTCAGGACGACGATGCCGGTGTCGCGTTCGAGGCCGACGAAGTCGACCACCTCGATGTCGTCGAGACCCACGGCACCGAGCGCTCTCGGTTCCGCCTCAGGTCCGGTGCGGGACGAGCAGCCCGCGCTCGTAGGCGGCCGCGACCGCCGCCGCGCGGTCGTTGACGTCGAGCTTCGCGTAGATGTGCAGGAGGTGCGTCTTGACCGTCGCCTCGGAGATGAACAGGCGGGCCGCCGCGCCGCGGTTCGTCTCCCCCTGGGCGATCAGCGTCAGGACCTCGAGCTCGCGGTCGCTCAGGGCGTCCTGCGCGGGCGCGCGCAGCTGGCTGACGAGCCGCGTGGCGACCGATGGCGCGAGGACGGCCTCGTCGCGGGCCGCGGCCCGGATCGCGCGGACGAGCTGCGTCGCGCGGCGCGTCCTTCAGGAGGTAGCCGGTCGCGCCGGCCTCGAGCGCCGGCACCACGTCGCTGTCCGAGTCGTAGGTCGTGAGCACGAGCACGCGGGCCTCGGCCCCCTGCTCGGCGAGCTGCCGGATGGCGGCCGCGCCACCCATGCCCGGCATCCGCAGGTCCATCAGGATGACGTCCGGCCGCAGCGACGCCGACGAGCGCCAGCGCCTCGCCCCCGTCCGCCGCCTCGCCGACGACCTCGAGGTCCGGGTCGCCGGCGAGCATCCCGCGCAGGCCGTCGCGGACGACCGGATGGTCGTCGACGATCAGCAGCCGGATGGGACTCACGGCGCGGCGACCGACCGACGAGCCGGCGACGATCGCCGGGACGCGGGCCGAGACCGCCGTCCCGCCGCCCGGCTCCGACTCGATCGCGAGCGAGCCGGCGACCCGGGCCACCCGCTGGCGCATCCCGGTCAGCCCGAACCCGGCCCCGTCCCCGGACCCGGGCTCGTCGACGCGGAAGCCCACCCCGTCGTCGCGGACGTCGAGCGTCACGACGTCGCCCATGTACGACAGGGTCAGCCAGGCGTGCGAGGCGCCGGCATGGCGGGCGACGTTCGCCAGGGCCTCCTGGGCGATCCGCAGGAGCGCCACCTCGATCTCGGGATGGAGCGCGATGACGTCGCCGGTGACCGCGACCTCGACCGGGATGGCGTTGATCTCGGACCACTCGCGGGCGACGTCGGCGAGGGCATCCGACAGCGTCCCGGCCTCGAGCGCCGCGGGCATCGACGCCTCGACCGAGCGGCGCGCCTCGGTGAGGCTCTCGCGGGCCAGCCGCTCGGCGTTGTCGAGGTGGCGGTCCCGATCGGCCGGCCGGTCGCGCGCCTGGTCGGCCGCCTCGAGCTGGGTGACGATGCCGATCAGGCCCTGGGCGATGGTGTCGTGGATCTCGCGCGCCATGCGCTGCCGCTCGTCGAGCACGCCCGCCTCGCGGGCCTGGGTCAGCAGCTGCGCGTGCAGGCCGGCGTTCTCGATCGTCGCCGCCTCGAGCCGCGCGAGCGCCTGGCGGCGCTCCTCGTTCTGCTCGGCGACCTTCTCGCCGACGAACACGCCGGCGCCGATGACGACCGTCTGGACGCCGATGATCACGAGGTAGAAGGTCCACGCCTCCGGCGGTCTGCGGCAGGCCGGCGATGAGGGTGTTCACGAGGATCGAGGTCGCGCCGACCCCGACGACCGCGAGCGGCAGCGGCCGGAGGATCGAGGCGTAGAAGAAGCCGCTGATCATGAAGATGAAGAACGACCGGCTGGCGGAGCATGAGGATCGAGGCGAGGACCAGGACCCCGACGAAGAAGACGTCGATCCGGACGCGGTCGTCGTCGCCGCGGCTCCGGCATCCGCGTGTAGAGGACGTAGATCCAGGCCGGCGGCGACCGCCGCGATCGCGAGGGTCGTCAGCCGGCAGGTCGGTGTCCGGCGCGTCCCGCCGAGGACGCCGAGGATCGTCGCGATCGCGAGCAGCACGTAGCCGCACCACGCCGACCATCACGTCGCCGAAGCGCTCCCAGGCCGGCTTCGTCGTCTGCGCTCATGCCGCAACGCTACTCCACGCCGGGGCCGCCGAGACGGGTGGCGCGACCGGCTGCGTCACTCCCACCGGAACGACCGGACCGCGATCGCGCCGAGCGACGACCGTGACGACCGCCATGCCGAGGAGCGGCGCCAGCTGCGGCGCGGTGCCGAGCCAGGCATCCTGGAGGCCCTGGACGCCCGGGGGCGTGAAGTCGCCGATCCGGACGAGGACCTCGGGCAGCATCACCCGCGGGAGGTACACCCCGCCCAGGAACATCACGACGAAGAACATCGGGATGGCGATCGCCGTCGCGGCCCGGTTCGACGGCGCGACCGCCGCGACGAGGAGCCCGATCGCGAACAGCGACGTCATGCCGAGGAGGAACGCGACCAGGTAGCCGAGCGGGTTGACCGGGCAGCGGGATCGCGAACGCCACGTGCCCGACGACGACCAGCAGGACCAGGGCGATGACCGAGGTCACGCTGTAGATGACGAGCTGGGCGGCGAGCAGCCGGGCCGGGTGGGCCGGCGTCGTCGACAGCCGGCGCAGGACGCCCTTCTCGCGGTAGGTCGCGAGGCGGATCGGCAGCGTCTGGATGCCGAGCGTCCCCAGGGTGATGACGAGCAGCGACGGCACGAACAGGTCGATCCAGCGCTGGCCGCCGAGCGGCGGGATCCGGCTGCGGCGGGAAGAGCGACCCGAAGATCAGCAGGACGACCGACGGCAGGGCGATGGCCGCCAGCCAGGTGATGGGATCGCGGAACAGCAGCTTCGCCTCGGTGGCGATGAGCGTGCGCATCTCCTTCATGACAGCTCCTTCGCGAGGTGCGGCGGACCGGCGTCCGGTGAGGGCGAGGTAGGCCTCGTCGAGGCTCGCCTGCTCGATCCGCAGGTCGTTGGCGATGACCTCGTGGCGCGCCAGGACGGCGGTGACGGCGCCGATGAGGTTGCCGGTCCCGGTGACGACGAGCGTCGGACCGGTCCGCTGGACGCTCCGGACCTCGGGCAGGTCGGTGAGCAGCCGGTCCTCGATCGGCGCCGACGGCCGGAAGCGGAGCCGCTGCTCCGGGTCGACCATCGAGACGATGCCGGCCGGCGTGTCGAGCGCGATCACGCCGGCCGTCGCGGATGACCGCGACGCGATCGGCGAGCCGCTCGGCCTCCTCCATCAGGTGGGTGACGAGGAGGACGGTGACGCCGCGGTCGCGGATCGATTCGATGAGGTCCCAGGTGTCGCGGCGCGCCTGCGGGTCGAGGCCGGTCGACAGCTCGTCGAGGATCGCGATCCGCGGCCGGCCGACGAGCGCGAGGGCGATCGACAGGCGCTGCTTCTGGCCGCCGGAGAGGTTGCGGTACGCGGTGTCGCGCTTGTCGGCGAGGCCCAGGTCGTCGATGCAGCTCGCGCGGGTCGGCCGGATCGTCGTAGAACGAGGCGAACAGCTCGAGCGCCTCGCCGGACGGTCATCCGGTCGGGCAGCTCGCTCTCCTGGAGCTGGACGCCGACGACGGTGCGCAGGCGGTCGCGGTCCGCGCGCGGGATCGAGCCCCAGGACGCGGATCGTGCCGGAGTCGGGCGTCCGCAGGCCGGCGATCGACTCGACGGTGGTCGTCTTGCCGGCGCCGTTCGGTCCGAGGATGCCGAAGATCTCGCCCTCCTCGACGGAGAAGGACACGCCGTCGACGGCGGCGCGGTCGCCGTAGCGCTTGGTGAGGTCGGAGACTTCGATGACGTTCATGGCCCGAGCATCGGCCACGGACCGGGCGAACGGCATCGGCGGGCCGGCCGGTTCTCGCGGCGCGGTCGGTCGATGGCCGGGTCAACCGAACGGTTGATGCGCGGGGGGACTGACGGCCGGAGTGGTTCGCCGCTGACGGCGGTTTCGCGCTGTCGGTCAGACGAGATGGACCCCGGTCAGGTCGGCGCTGACCTGCCAGAGACGACGGGCCGCATCGACGTCGTACGACTGCTTGCTCGACGTCCTGGGCCGACCCTTCGCGAAGAACGCCCCCGTCGTCCCCTCGACCTGCGGCGAAGACGCCAGGTGGATCGACGTGGCAGCGCCCTGTTCGGGGCTCTTCATGAACGGTCGCATGAACGGAACGACGAACTTGAAGATCCCCGACGGGTCCTCGGCGCCGAACGCCGTGTCGACCACGCCGGGGTGCAGGGCGTTCGCCGTCACGCCGGTCCCTTCGAGGCGGCGAGCCAGCTCGTAGGTGAACAGGACGTTGGCCAGCTTCGACTGGTCGTACGCCTCCTGCCCCGTAGTTCCGTGCACGCCCTGCAGGTCGTCGAAGTCGATGGGCCCCATCGGTGCGCTCCGGACGAGACCGTGACGACGCGGGCCGGGCCGCTGGCCTTCAGCCGGTCCAGCAGCAGGTGCGGTCAGCAGGAACTAGGCGAGGTGGTTCACGGCGAAGGTCGTCTCCAGGCCGTCCGGTCAGCGTCTGCCGGGTTGACGCCCGGCGTTGTTGACCAGCACGTCGAGGGCCGGTCGCGGACCAGCAGCGCGTCAGCCACCCGACGGACCTCGGCCTGCGAGGAGAGGTCGGCGGCGAAGGCATCCGCGGACGCATCGCCAGCTGCGCGACGGATCTCCTCGGCCACGGCCTCCGAACGAGCGAGGTCCCGGCCGATGATGGCGACTCGAGCCCCCAGCATCGCGAGCCCGGTCGCGGTGGCCCGCCCGATCCCGCCGGTTCCGCCGGTCACGACGACGGTCTTGCCGTCATCGCCGGCTGACCGCTGACGCGCCGGGCGAGCGCGCGCGTCCTTGGGGCCGACGTGGTCACGCCGTCCGGCCCGGCGATGAGGTACGCGACCATCGCGAAGAACCCGAGGTTGAAGGCCCCCAGCAGGAGCAGCGCGACGAACCAGGCCTTGCTCTCGAGCTGCCAGGTGTTCAGGAGGGCGCCGATCCAGGCGACGAGACCGCCGGCGAAGCCGCCGACGACCGCGATCGAGCCGAGGATGCCGAGCCCGAGCGCGGTGACGGCCATGGCGTCCCGCGCAGCCCGACGATGTCCGAGCCGGACGTGACGAAGGCACCGTTGGCGACCGCGAGCCAGACGGCGGCGGCGAAGAGGACGGCACCGGCGACGATCGCGATCCCGCTGCCGATGAAGAGCTTGGTGACGGTGGTCTTGGACATGAGGTCCCTTTCGATATCGATGTGAGGTCGGTGGGGATGGAGTGTGGCGGTCAGGCGACGGCTGCCAGTGGCGGGACCTCCATCGTGATGACGATGGTGCCGCGGGCGTGTCCGGCGGCGACGTGCGCGATCGCGTCGGGGACCTGGGCGAGCGGGTAGGTCCGGTCGATGACCGGGGTCACCTTGCCGGCCTCGACGAGGCCCATGAGGGCCACCAGGTCATCGTCGGTTCTGGGTCTTGACCGACGGGGTCGCCTGCTGGCGCACGACCATCGAGGCGAGCATCGCCCGGATCGGTCCGGCCGAGCTTGCCGTCGGCGTGTCCTCCGCCGTTCGAGATCAGCGTCCCGTCGGGGGCAAGGGCGCGCCGGGTCGCTGGCCATCGAATGGTTCCCGCCGATGTCGAGGATCAGGTCGTAGCGCGCGGTCCGCCGTCGGCGAAGTCCTCGCGGGTGTAGTCGATGACGTGGTCGGCGCCGAGCGAGCGGACCAGGTCCACGTTCGCGGTGCTGCACACGCCGGTGACCTCGGCCCCGAACGCCTTCGCGAGCTGCACCGCGTAGGTGCCGACGCCGCCGGACGCGCCGATGACCAGGACCGTCTGACCCGGCTGCGACTCGCCGTCGTCGCGCAGCGCCTGCAGCGCGGTCGCGGCCGACACGGGAACGGCCGCGGCCTGCTCGAAGGACAGGTTCGCCGGCTTGCGCGGCGAGCTTGTCCTCGCGCGCCGCGGCGTACTCGGCGAACGCGCCCGCGCGCCACGCCGAACACCTCGTCGCCGACCGCGAACCGCGTCACGTCCGAGCCGACCGCCTCGACCGTCCCGGCCACGTCCGTGCCCGGGACGCGGTTCTTCGGCTTGCGCAGTCCGGTCGCCAGGCGCATGACGTAGGGCTAGCCGGTCATCAGGTTCCAGTCGCCGACGTCGAGGCCGCCGCGCTGCACGCGGACCAGCACCTCGTCGTCCGCGATCTCGGGCGGTCGATCCCGCGACTCGCAGGACCTCGACCGAGCCGTAGCGGTCCTGGACGATCGCCTGCATGTGCCGTGTCCTCTTCGCTGTACGGTGTAAAGTTGGTAATCTGTGACTGTACGGTGTAAAGTAGCGACTGTCAACCGCCGGACGTGCAGATGACGTCGAGGCGAGCGGACGGGATGCAGAGGACGTGGGCGAGGCAGACCGAGAACGGCGCGCGGCGACCGCGACTGACCCGCGAGCGCGTGCTCCAGGCCGCGCTCTCCCTCGCCGATCGGGCGGGCTCGAGTCGCTCACGCATGCGCAAGCTCGGCGCAGGAGCTCGGCGTCAAGCCGATGTCGGTCTACTACCACTTCGCCAACAAGGACGAGATCCTCGACGGCATCGTCGACCTCGTCTTCGGCGAGATCGAGCTGCCGGCCCCCGGTGCCGACTGGAGGATCGCCGATGCGCGAGCGGGCGATCTCGGTACGCGACGCCCTGCTGCGACACCGCTGGGCCATCGGCCTGATGGAGTCGCGGCCGACATCCCGGTCCGGCCAATCTGCGTCACCACGACGCGGTGATCGGCGACCCTGCGGGCGGCGGGCTTCGACATGCTGACGGTCGCCCACGCCTACTCGCTCCTCGACAGCTACGTCTACGGCTTCGCGCTGATTAAGATGAACCTCCCGTTCGAGACCCACGGAGGACGTCGGCGGAGGTGGCGCAGGACATGCTCGAGCCGTTCCCGCTCGACGAGTACCCGAACCTCGTCGCAGTTCCTCACCGAGCACGCGATGCGGCCCGGCTACGACTACGCCGACGAGTTCGAGTACGGGCTCGACCTGGTCCTCGACGGCCTCGAGCGGGCCCACCCGCGCGCGTGAGCGCATCGATCGGCTGTCCGGATCGTCGGACCGCGGCGCCGATCGGTCGGGGGAGTGGAGCCGACACTCGGACTTGAACCGAGGACCTGCTGTTTACGAAACAGCTGCTCTACCACTGAGCTATGTCGGCGCGGGCGACAGTGTACCAAGCGTCGTCGCGGACGCCCAAGAGCACGCTCGATCGACGACGGGTCAGGTCGGCCCGATCGCGTAGCCGAGTCGGATGTCCGCTCGGACATCCCCGGCGATCTCGTCGACGACGACCGTGGCCGCTCCCGGTTCGAACCCGTCGGCCGAGGACTCGATGACGTACTCGCCGGCAAACGGCGCCGCGAGCGCGAAGTCGCCGGCCTCGGACGTGAGGCCGGCGACATCGGGGAGGGGACCCGGTCCCCGCCGGACATAGACGCGGGCACCGGACAGCGGGCGGCCGTCCGGGCCGGTCACGATCCCGCGGATGACGGCTCCCACCTCACTCCCCTGGGCTCAGGCCTTCCAGGCCACCATGTTGTTGAACACCGGGGCTGACGATCCGCGTCCCGTTGTTGCTGGTCGCGCCGCCGTACGCGTGGATCGCGATGCCGTAGCGGCTCCCGTTGATGATCCGGTAGACGGCGCTGCCACTCTGGCCGCCGAAGGTGTCGATGTCGTAGTACACCTTGCGGGCTCCGACCGACATCGACTGCGACGCGCGTGTACCACTGGGTGCCGGACGGCTTGTCGGCCGGGTAGCCCGCGATGTTCGCGGTCACGGTGCCGAGCTCGGAGTCGGACCAGACCCCGAACCCGAACCATCCGGTCGTCAACCCGAGGTTGCTCGGCAGGATGATCGCGCCGTAGTCGTAGTTCTGGTCGCCGTTGCTCGTCCAGCCGACGACCGACCGGAAGCTCGTGCTGGTGATGGCGCCATACGGGAGGTTGGCGCCGTTGCGGCCCGGCATCACCGTGATGCGCCGGACCCAGCCGTCGCGTCCGGACACGCCGCTGTTCTTGATGTGGACGACGTGGCCCGGCCGTCATGAGCGTGTGCGGCCCGATGAACCACCCGGTCCCCACCCACTGCGAGTCGTCGGCCGGCCGTGATGACCAGCGACGCGTGGGCACGCCACGGATAGATGTTCGTGGCCGTGATCTGGACACGATCGTCGGTCCCGATGACGGCTTCGAGGCCCTCCGGCGCCCCGAACGTCGCGTCCGCGATATCCGACAGGCCGGACGTGTCCGGGGCGACGAAGGCTTCGCCGATGCGACCGATCGCGGCTCGCTGCTCGTCGGCCGCCGCGCCGGTCTCCGGGGTCGTGGCCAGCGCGGACATCTCCGTCTGGATCGGCTCGTAGCCGGGGACCACCTCGATCCCCTCCCCGCTGACCTGCCCGGCTTCGCCGCCCTGTCCGTAGGACGGTGCCTCCGATGCCTCCTCATGGATGACGTCGGCCTCGTCGTCGGGCTCGTTCGACACGGCGGCATGCAAGCTGTCCGTGACGGTCCGTTGCTCGATGACCATGGTGGCCCCCTTCCGTACCTGTGGGGCCGTCCCAGACGACCCCCGCGCAGGCGCAACGGCTTGGGTGTCGCATGCGTTGCCCGCGCGATCAGGAAGGTCTAGCGCGGGGCCGTCACGCCAGCGTCACGCCAGCGTCTCGGCGGGGTCCGCGCCTGACCCCGGGGTCGGCCGATCGAGCCCGGTCCGAGACGCCGACGAGACGGCGCCGAGACAGCGAGGTGCCAACCTCGCGAAGGTGTCTGCACCGATGGACGGGTCGCGGTCGCGGACCAACGGCAAGGGGTACGTGGGTGGACGCCCGGACCATCATCGACGCGATCACGCAGTTTCCCGACAAGGCCGCGGCGGCCGTCGAAACGCTGCCGCCCCCGCCCGGCCAGTCGAAGCCGCTGACCGCTGCGAAACTCGATGGGGCCGCCGCGTCGCTCGGTCGTGACCGCGCCAAGTTCTGGGTCCAGCAATTGCGGTCCGACGGTCATCTGCAGGCCTTCGTCTTCGCGCTCCGGGCCCGCGGCGTGGCCTTCGCGGAGGATGCGTTGGCGGATCCCGACGCCGCCATCCAGATCGACAAGCTGAGCGACTTCCTGCCACGGGCGAAGGCCTTCCGGTGCAAGGTGCTCGTGAACGGCAAGATCAAGGGCAGCGGCGTGCTCGTCGGGCCGAGCCTGGTGCTGACCGTCCTGGCACGTGATCGCCACCAAGAAGCCCGGCGAGCCGGGCAACACGGCGTCGAACGTTGCCGTCCGGCTCTGTCCGACAAGACCAAGCAGCCGGCGCTGGTGCCGGCCCGCTTCCAGTCCGAGTGCGGTGACGACGAGTTCCAGTGGATCGCGCCGACCAGCGACGCACAGGTCGTCGATCGCAACGACGTCGCGCTGCTCGCCATGGACCGCCCGGTCGCCGCGCACCTCGGGTTCGTCCCGCTTGACCGCCCCGGCCCCGATCCCCGACGTCGCAGAGCCGGGTGGTCCTCGTCCACTTCCCCGGCGGCGAGGACGTCGGCGTCGACTTCGGCCTCGCGGGGAGATCACGAACGTCACGGCCCGCTGGGCGCACGACATCACCACCAAGGGCGGCTCCTCGGGCGGTGCCTGCTTCGATCAGGAGCTGCGCTACGTCGGGATCCACCAGGGCGAGTTCGATACCGCCGGGCGCTTCGTGCCGGTCGACCGGTTCCTCGCCCACGTCCTCGAGTATGTCAAGAACGGACACCACGCCGCCGACCTTCTGGTCGCTGGACGGCACCGTCACGGGCCAGCTCGTGGTCGCTCGAGAGCTCTTCTTCGAGGCGATCGCGGCGGCCGGAGAGACGAGCAAGTCGCGTCCGCGGGATCCGGATCAAGCGCAAGGAGATCGATGCCGGATGCGGTCGGTCTTTCGTTCAGCCACGACATCCTGGAGAAGCTGCTGCCGCGCAAGGGTCCGAACCACATCCTCGTCCGGGTCACCCAGGACAAGATCGTGCCGGACCTCGTCGCCGACATCCGCCGCCGCGTCAGGCTTAACGGCCTGACGATCCCGGAACCGGCGACCGAACCTGGCGTGGCGCTAGGGCCAGGCGCCGCCGGAGACCACGGCGAAGGATCGGGCCGCGATTCTCGCCGCGGCGATCGAGGCGGTCGCGGCAGCGACCGATCAGACGATCTGGGTCTTCTTCGACAACCGACGGTGGCGCTGACGGAGGCCGCGCGGCTGGCCTTCGAGGGGTTCGTCGATGCCGCGCTCGTGCAGCCGCACCTCCGGCTCGTCATCGCCGGCTTCGAGACGCTGTCGCTCTCCGGGCCAGGAGTTCGCGGGCTGCATCGCCGCCGGAAGGCGACCGATCGCCGGGCCTGGTCGTCGAGTTCGTCGGTGGCTTCCGCCGGCCGACCTCCTCAACCTCATGACTCGGCGTCGCAGGAACTGACGGGGACGTCGGACCAGCGCGACGCTCGAGGCCGCCGTCACGAGGGCCCTCGTGAACCTCGAGAGCTTCAATGACACGTACGCCGACGAACAGCTGGCGACCGTCGAGCAGCGGCTTCGTCTCGACCTCGAAGTCCTTCGGGGCCAGGCCGCGGGAGGCGGAGGATGCCGTCCGCCGAGCGACGACGAGCAGAAGGCCGTGGCGCAGGCCCGTCGTTTCGCCGCGCTGTCCGGGTCGTTCGACCCGAAGGTGCTCCGCGACATCATCGGCTCGGACACCAGGGTGACCATGGCGGTCGCGACGGACCTCGCCGACGCCTGCGACACGGGCCAGGACGGCGGTCAGTGGCTGATGCGCGGCAACATCCGGCGGCGGGAGCTCGACGGCATGGTTTCGGCCGGCGAGCTCGACGACGCGATCGCCTGGCGCCGCACGATGGACGCGGACGAACCGACCCGCGACCTGCTGGCCGCACTGACGGGCTCGACCGGCTTCACGACGCCGGACGTCCGACAGGCCATCGAAGCATCCCAGGACCGTGCCACGCTCGAACGGCTCGCGGTCGCGCTCGAACGGGCCGGCTCGCAAGCGCCGGCGCACGAAGCGCTCGGCGCCGTGCGCTCCGCGCTCGGGCGTCTGGACGCCCGCGACCGCGCCCAGGTCATGCTCGCCCGGGGATTCTTCGGGCGTGTGGCCGAGACCACCGCGATCGCCAGCTGGCTCGGCCGTCCGATCAGCAGGCCGCCCGTGAGCGCCCTCTTCATCAGCGGCCTGCCCGGCATCGGCAAGTCCACCCTCGTGGACGAGGCCGCCCGGCGAGCCGCGACGGCCACGCCGCCCTGGATCCTCGTCCGCCTGGATTTCGATCGCAGCGGCCTGGACGTCCAGGACCGGGTCGGCTTGACGATGGAGATCACCCGGCAGATCTCGATCGAACTCGGCGACGCCGCTGCCGCTCTGCGCAGCGCGCGTCTGACGGCCGCGGGCTCGACGTCCTCGCCGGACCCCGACCTGAAGGGCGAGGTGCGCGAATACATCCCGGACGAGCTGGCGCGCGCCCTCAGCGATGCCATTCGCCGCGCCGGCCGGCCGATCCTGATGATCCTCGACACGCTCGAGGTCCTGCGCAGCCGCGGTGAGACCCATCCCGGCCGCCTGTTCGCCTGTCTCGACGAGCTCTGCGCCCGCGGAATGACACCCCTCGCCGTCATCGCCGCCGGCCGCGGTGACGCGCTCGACAGCGCGCCCGACCGGATCGGCTTTCGGGTCGTCCTCGGAGGGCTCGATCCGGACGACGCGAACGCGATCCTGACGAAGCTCGAGGTCCCCCCTGCGACCTTTGCCGAGATCAACCGGATCGCCCAGGGCAACCCGCTCGTGCTGCGGCTCGCCGGGCTCGCGGTCCGCCAGGCGGGCACCGAGGCGCTCGCGACCGCGAAGGGCCGGCGCGAGCTCGCCGCGGCCTATCTCTACCGGTTCCTGCTCTCGAGGATCGGCGATGCGCGGCTCCTGACCCTCGCGGAGCCCGGGCTCGTCGTCCGGAGGATCAATCCGGACGTCATCGCCGACGTGCTGGCGCCGGCGCTCAAGCTCGAGCTCGAGCCAGGAGAGGCGGTCACCCTGTTCGAGCGGCTCTCGACCAACCTCTGGCTCGTCGAGCCCGACCCGACCGCGGCCGGCTGGGTCCGGCACCGGTCGGACATCCGCTCGGTCCTGCTCGCGCTCCTCTACGGCGGCAGGAAAGCGGCGACGGCCGCGAAGATCGACCGTGCGGCGGCCGCATGGTTCGACCATCGAACGGAGCCGTTCGCGCCGCTCGAGGCGGCCTATCACCGGCTCCAGGCCACCCGCCGAGGCGGTGAGATGCCGAGCATCGCCCCGACGCTCCTCCAGCAGTTCGACGCGGCGACGATCAGCGAGCTGCCCACGGCGGCACAGGACTTCGTCCTTTCGGCGCGCGGCGAGCGGACATCGCAGTTCCGGCACATGACGCCGCCCGACGACGTCGCCGTGGACCTGACGTCCGCGGCCAAGGAGCTCGAGGCGATCCTGGAGCGCGGCGACGTGATCGAGGCGGGCTACGTCTACGACCGGGTCTTCAAGGGCCGCGCCCTCGATCCCCGTTCGACCGAGGCCGAGGTCGTCGCCGCCTTCCTGTGGCGCGCCGGACGCTGGCGCGCGGCGACGGCCGGGATGCAGGACCGTCGTCCGATCGGCGGACCCGAGGACGATCTCCGGACGAGGTCGCCGGTGGTGACGCTCGCGCTGCTCGAGATGTGGGCGGAAACGCGGTTCGCGGAGATCGTCCGGGCGTTCGACCGGAACCACACGCTGGCCGTCTACGCGGACGACCTCCGGACGCGCGGCTTCAAGGGGGCGCTGGGGAGTGGCGCCCTCGGGTTCGCCATCCTCGATGTCGGCGCGTCGAGCGAGAAGCCGTCGTGGAGCGAGGTCGATCCGATCGCCGGCGCCGAAGCGCTCTGGACGTCCGGGCCGTCGTCGCCGCGCGCGAGCGACGCGCTGTCCGTCGGCGAGCGGACGATCGGTGCACGCGTCCGACCCGAGTACGGCCCGCTCGAGGGGGCGTCACAACCGTCCGGGAGTCACCTGCCCGATCGCACGACCCCGCAAGGGCAGGCGCGCCTGCTCGCGACGTTGACGCCGTACGCCTCGACGGTCGAGGCCCTCCGGACGCTCGAGTCCAAGCGCCTCGGCTCGCACCTCTCGGGCGTGGACTTCGACCTCTCCGAGAGCGGCGGCCTCCGGCCGTCGGGCACCGATCCGTGGACCCTTGCCCCGGCGGTCTCGCCGGACGGCTCCGTGACCAGCCTCGCGACGCTTGGCGTCCTGGCGGAGTGGCTGGGTGCCGCCGCGTTCGTCCTTCGTCACCCCGACCTGCGCCTGCTCGCGATGAGCGCGGAGCGCTGGCGGCGAACGACGGCCGGTGACTGGGCCTACCCGTCGATCGGCGACACCCGTCCCGTCTGGCAACGCCGTCCCGATGCGACCATCGCGGATCGGGTGGCGCAGCTCCTCGAGGCGAGTGATCCGGTCGCGGCGAGCCAGGCCCAGCTGCGGCTCTGGTGGGGCACGTCGCGCGGCGCCGAGGGCCTGGCCGCAAGGATCGAGCGACGCCTGCCGGGCGCGCTCCGCGCAGCGCGCGACGCGGCGACCGAGGGCGATCCCGCCGCGGACGCGACCCGTGCCGCGACCGTCCTGCTCGAACGGAAACGTGCCGTCGGCCTTCATCCCGGCGACTGGCCGTGATCGTCGCGATGGATCAACCGCATGGAGGACGCTCGACGTGACCGACGAAGGGTTCGAGGCTGCGAAGCAGCAGGTCCAGGCATCGCCGGCGCTCCGCGCCGCGATCCAGCGGCAGCTCGACAATGGGCTGCTCGACCGCATGGGCATCGCTGCGGCGGAAGCCGCGGCGGCCGGTGCCGCCGCAGGTGGCCTCGAGGCCATGGACACGCCGGGAGCCCTCGAGGCCATCGTCCAGCGCGTCGGTCGTCCGCCGCTGCTGATCCAGAACGACCAGGTCGTGCTCGACGCCGGGGTCGACGACGATCTCTCCGAGTTCCCCAACGACATCGATGCCCGGATCAAGGGCACCGAGAAGGACATCCCCTCGGTCGGCCGCGTCGAGTTCGTGAACTTCCGGATGAAGTGGGGCGGCACGGGGTGGGTCATCGGCGTATCCGGCGCCGATCGGATCATCGTCACCAACCGCCACGTCGCCAATCTCGTCGCGAGGCGGACCGTCGACGGTCGCGGCGTCTTCCTGCGCGACCCGGCAAGCTGACGAAGTTCGGCGCGTCGATCGACTTCAACGAGGAGTTCGGCAGCCTCGCCGGACCAGGCGAGTCCTTCAGCGTCGCGGAGATCCTCGTACATCGCCGATACCACGGCCCCCGACGTCGCGCTCATGCGGATCACCGGTCAGCATCTGCCGTCGGCCCTGCCGCTGGCCTCGAAGGCGGCAGTCGACGGGCATCGTGGCCCTGATCGGCTACCCGGCGTTCGACGATCGCAACGACCTCATCGCCATGGCCCAGTACTTCCGCGACCTGTACGACGTGAAGCGCTACGCGCCCGGCAAGGTCACCCAGACGCAATCTGCGACCGACCGTCCTCCAGCACGACTGCACGAGTCTCGGCGGCAACTCCGGCTCGCCCTTGATCCGGCTGTCCGACGGCCATGTCGTCGGGCTCCACTACTCCGGGGAATTCGGGATCGCCAATCGGGCCGTCGGGGTCGACACCCTCCGGTCGCTGCTCAAGGGCGATCGCCCGGCATCGGTCGCGGTCGCCGCGGGCCAGGTCGAGTCCGTCAAGGACGGGAGCCACGAGCCGGCCGAGCTGGCCGACCGCGCGGGCTACGACCCCGAGTTCATCGGGTCCGGCAAGCTCAAGGCGCCGTGGCCCGGCCTCCCCAAGGCCAACACCGACGACCTGGCCCGTCCGAGCGACGAGGACCCGGCCAAGCCGTTCGAGATCCGCTACACGCATTTCGGCGTGCGGTTCTCGAGGAGCCGGCGACAACCCGTCATGACGGCGGTCAACATCGATGGCGCCCACAAGGTGCCGATCAAGCGGAAGGGCGACCGCTGGTTCCACGACCTGCGCATCCCGGCGGCGATCCAGCTCGGCAAGGACGACTACGCCGACGAGGAGATCGACCGCGGCCACATGGTCCGCCGAGAGGATCCGAACTGGGATCCGGCCGTGCCGGTGGGCAACCCCGGCGACGTGGTGACGGAGCTCGCCACGCGCGCCAACTTCGACACGTTCCACTACACGAACTCGGCCGTCCAGCACGGCGACTTCAACTCCGGACGCGCCAAGTGGCTCGGCCTCGAGGAATACATCCTGCAGAGCGCGAAGACGCACGGGTTCAAGGCCTGCGTGTTCACCGGCCCGGTGATGCGCGACACCGATGAGTCGATCGGTCCCGGGGTCATCGCGCCGCGCGAGTTCTGGAAGCTCGTCGTGATGGAGGACGCCGACCAGCACCAGCTCCATGCGACCGCCTATCTCCTGAGCCAGGGCGACCTGATCCGCCAGCTGCTCGAGGATCGCTCGAAGGTCGAGGGCACCGAGGGGTTCGTGCTGGGCGAGTACCTGACCTACCAGATCGCCGTCGCCGACCTGGCCCAGGGGACCGGGTACGACTTCTCGGCGTTTCTCGCCGCCGATGCCCTCCCCAAGGCGAAGGGTGGGCAGGAGGCGGTCGCGAGCGGCGAGCCGCTCTACCTGCCTTTGGGCTCCGTCGACGAGATCGTGTTGTAGCCGTCAGTCGCCGGCTGCCAGGAGGAACGATGACCAAGGACGCGCTGCTGATCTATGTCCATGGCGCCGGAGACCAGGGGCACAAGGACGCGGCTCAGCTGAAGACCGAGTTCGACCAGGCGCTCTTCGGTGGCGCCGGGCCATCCGAGGCCGTGCCCTGGTGGCAGGTCTTCTGGGAGCGCAAGGACGGGCCGCGGAAGGAGGCCGTCCTGGACGAGGCCATCCGGGAGCTGGCCCAGCACCCCTCGACGCCGGAGGCCGATGCCGCCGCGTTGCTGGCCGCGATCCGGAGGGCCCGCCCGCCGGTCCGCCGTCGTGGCGGCGGCGAGGAGGCGGTGCAGGCCGGCGGACCCGACCGCGCGCAGGAGGCGATCGCCGGGGTATTACGCCTCGGCCAAGAGCCTCGCCGGATCCGAGGAGATGCCCGAGTGGATCTTCAGGATCCTGGCCGGCAAGGCGTCGGCCGACGTGGTGCCGTATCTCTACGACGGCTGGGCGAAGCGGATGCGAGCGCCCCTGGTCACCCGACTCCGCCAGATCGGCAAGGACCGGCCCCTCGTGGTCCTCGCCCACAGCCTCGGCTCGATCCTCGCCTACGACGTCGTGACCGATCCCGCGTTCGCCACGTGGGGCGTGCAGCTCTTCGTGACCGCCGGGACACCGCTCGGGATCCAGAACGTCAGGGCAAAGGTCCGCGATGGGCAGGCCCCGGACCGATGCCGCCAGCGACCAAGGGTTGGCAGAACTTCCACGACAGCCGCGACAAGGTCGGCTGGTTCGGCGAGACGCTCGCCGGCAAGTACCCCGATCGCCCCCGCTGACGCAGAAGCTCACGGTCAGCAACGACGCCCCGGACCATCACGCGCTGACCGGCTACCTCGTCGATCCAGACGTGCAGCGGGTGGTCAGGGCGGCGGTCGGGGCCGACGCGCGGCGCTGTGCCCCCGATCGGGCGAACGCCATCTCATCGCCCGCGATCGCGCTCTCGATCATGACGTACAGATGCCGGCCGGAACGGACTCGTTACAGCGGATCGGCCGGGATCGCTCGCCTGGGATCGCCATCCGCATGCTGACCGCCGCCAGCACGTTGCCGTCCGGGGTCACCACGGTCGTCTCCTCGACCTTCTCGAAGCCGAACCGCTCGTAGAGCAGCACGCCAGGGAGTGTGGCCATCAGGTGCCGGCGTGGCCTCCACGCGATGAGTCTTAGCCACGTCACCGCGGCCAAGGATGGCGGATGCTCTGCGTATGCCGCTCCCGAAGGCGCTCGGCCGGTTCAACCTGACGCGTGACCAACCCGATCCTGGTGGCCGATCGTCTCCCGCCGGCCGGGGTTCGGTCGGATCGTCGACGTCGGGCGCCGCACCGGAACGGTCTATCGGACGCCGATCCTCGGGTTCGAGGAGGGCGACCGGATCGTGTTCGCGCTCACGTACGGGCCGGACGCGCAGTGGGTCCAGAACGTCATCGCCGCGGGCGCGTGCGACGACGAGACGCGACGCTCGACCCGGCACCTCGTGGAACCGCGGCGGTTCCACGACCCGGAGCGCCGCCAGGTCCCGCCCATCGTCGGGCGCGTCCTGGGGATCATCGGCGCGGACGACTTCCTCGAGATGCGCGTCGATCAGCTCGCCTCTTGACGCAGTGAGGACCTATACGTAGACTGCTACGTATAGTTAGCTCGAAGCGTTGGAGTTACGATGTCGTGGTGCCGAACAAGACGATCTACGTCTCCGATGGAGACCTTCCCATCTATCAGCGAGCCCAGGAGCTGGCCGGCGACAACCTCTCGGCCGCGATCGCGGCGGCCCTCCGTCGTTATGTCGACGTCGAGGAGGGTCGGCGCGAGGGGTTCGACGAGATCATCGTCCGCGTCGGTCCCGGCAAGGGCCGCAAGGTCCGCTTCAGCGGCGTCTTCCTCGGCGAGTGGGTCAACACGTCGTACAGCCGCGTCGAGACCTTCCGGGTCTACCGTGGCCGAACGGGCAAGTTCGTGGTCCACACGGAGCGGAGTCCCGATTTCTCGGTGCTCAACGCCGAGGGCAAGCCGGCCGGCTGGCGGGGGTACCTCGGGATCGGGGAGATCAGCTACGGGTCGACGCCCGCGGAGTCGACCCTCGAGGTCGTCGAGACACCTCGATGAGCTCTTCCTTCGGATCCCGGAAAAGCTCTACGACAGCGTGGCGAGTTCCATCAAGCATCCTGCCGTGGAAGACCTCGACATCTGATCCCGGTCGTCGCGACACCCACCTTCGGGGAGGTGCGGCATGACGGCCCTCGATCCGCGGATCGCGATCCACGTCGCCGGGCTCCGCAAGTCGTTCGGGACGCAGGTCGTCCTCGACGGCATCGACCTCGACGTCGCCGAAGGCACGGTCTTCGCCCTCCTCGGGCCGAATGGTGCCGGCAAGACCACGATGGTCCGGATCCTGTCGACCCTGATCTCCGCCGACGGCGGCGAGGTGCGGATCGCCGGCCACGACATCGTCAGTGAGCCTGACGCGGTTCGCGGCATCATCGGCGTCACGGGCCAGTTCTCGGCGGTGGACGACCTGTTCACCGGCGAAGAGAACCTGCGGCTGATGACGGACCTCCGGCACCTCGGCAAGGAGGCCGGCCGCCGGCGCGTCGACGAGCTGCTCCAGCGGTTCGACCTCGTCGAGGCCGCGAAAAAGCCAGTCAACACCTATTCCGGCGGGATGCGCCGGCGCCTCGACCTCGCCATGACCCTCGTGGGCGACCCGCGGATCATCTTCCTCGACGAGCCGACCGCGGGCCTCGACCCGCGGAGCCGGCGGGCCATGTGGGAGACGATCCAGGGGCTGGTCGCCGGTGGCGTCACGATCTTCCTGACGACGCAGTACCTGGAGGAGGCGGACCGTCTCGCCGACCAGATCGCCCTGCTCGACCACGGCACCTTCATCGCCGAGGGGACGCCCGACGAGCTCAAGCGGCTGGTCACGGGCGGGCACGTCCAGCTCTCGTTCGCGGACGTGGCGCAGCTCGACCGGGCAGCGACCGCCTTTGACGGCTCGACGCGCGACGACGAGTCGCTCACGCTCCAGGTCCCGAGCGACGGCGGGATCAACTCGCTGCGCGCGATCCTTGACCGGCTCGAGGCGGGCTCGATCGACGTCGGCGAGCTCTCGCTGCAGACCCCCGACCTCGACGACGTCTTCCTGTCGCTCACGGGCGACCACGACACACAGAAAGTGATGCCCCGATGACCGCCTACCCGCTCGTCGTCGCCGACTCGGCGACGATGCTCCGGCGCAACCTCCGCCGGATGCGCCGCTACCCCTCGCTGACCTTCTTCATCGCCGGGATGCCGGTGGTGTTCCTGCTCCTGTTCGTGTTCGTCCTCGGTGGGACGATGGGAGCGGGGCTGGGTCTCGCCGGTGGCGGTCGCGCCGACTACGTCACCTATCTCGTCCCCGGCATCCTCATGATCACCGTCGCGGGCGCGGCGCAGGGCACGGCGATCTCGGTCTCGATGGACATGACGACGGGCATCATCGCCCGGTTCAAGACCATGGACATCGCGCGCGTCTCGGTCCTGACCGGCCACGTCATCGGGAGCGTGATCCAGACCATGATCGCGATCGCGATCGTCATGGTCGTCGCGGTGCTGATCGGCTTCCGCGCCACCACGGGTCCGCTCGAATGGGCCGCCGCGGCCGGGTTGCTGGTGCTGACGGCGTTCGCGATCTCGTGGCTGTCGGTCGCCCTCGGCATGTCGGCCAAGAGCGTCGAGACCGCGAGCAACCTCCCGATGATCCTGGTGCTGCTGCCGTTCCTGAGCAGCGCCTTCGTCCCGACCGATTCGCTGCCGGCCGGCCTGAGCTGGTTCGCCGAGCATCAGCCGTTCACGCCGCTGATCGAGACCGTGCGCGCGGGCTCCTGCTCGGGACGCCGATCGGAACCAGCGGCGTGGTGGCCGTCGGGTGGTGCCTCGTGATCTCGGCGCTCGGCTACGTCTGGGCGCGCCGGCTGTACGACCGCGACCCGGCGGCTTAGCGGCCGAACATCTCCGCCAGCACGCCGTGGCGGAGGCCGCGGTCGCTGACGGTCAGCGACGTCTGGCCGAGCTTGTCCATCACGGTCCGCACGATGCACGCCCCCGCGAGGATCACCTCGGCGCGCTTCGGCTGGAGGCCCACGATCGAGCGCCGGCCGTCCGCGTCGAGCGCCCGATAGCGCTCGATCTGGCGGTCCAGCTCGTCGCGGTCCAGGATCGTGCCCTGGACGATGGTCGGGTCGTAGACGGCCATCTCGTGCTTGACCGCCGTGATGTTGGTGATGGCGCCGCCCATCCCGACGAGCGCGTCGGGTCGCGGACGGCCGTCGAGGCTGGACAGGTCCGCGGCGATCGCGGCGAGCGCCTCGGCGAGGACCTCCGTCGAGACCGCACCGGCCAGGCCGAACCGCTCGGTGAAGCGCACGGCCCCGACCGGGACGCTGTACTGCTCGTCGACGCGGCCGTCGTGGCCGAACGTGAACTGCGAGCTGCCGCCGCCGGTGTCGAAGACGACGAGGTTCCCACGGTCGAGTCCCGAGGCCCGACCTCCACCGCTTCGAACGCGAGCCGGCCCTCCTCTTCGCCGGGGATCACCCGGATGTCGACGCCGGTGCGCGCCTTGATCGCGTCGAGGACCGGCCTGCGGTTCCCGCGGCCGCCGCAGCCCGGCCGTGCCGACCGCGGCGGTCGCGCGTGACGCCGAGCGCCGTGGGCCTCGTCGGCCATGCCCTCGATCGCGACGGTGGCCCGCTCGAGCGCCTCGGGGACGATCTGCCGCCGGCGTCGATCCCCTGGCCGAGCCGCGTCACCTCGGCCCGGTCCACGACGGCGTGGAACCGGCCGTCGGCGCCGAGCTCGGCGACCTGGAACTTGATCGAGTTCGTGCCGACGTCGATCACCGCGTAGCGCTCGGGCTCGCCGTCGAGGAGCGCGGCGAGCGCCGCGCGGGTAGTTCGTGTTGACGTAGCCCTCGAGGCCGACCGAGCGCACCGCCGCGACGACGGCGGCGGCATCCGTCGACTCGATGGCGATGGTCCGCGTGGTCTTGCCGTTCGCGACCACGTCGGAGACCTCGGACGAGCAGCCGCCGACGGTGTAGCGGACCCGGTGCTTGTGGACCTCGACCGCGCGGACCAGCCCGCTCGGCCCGGCCACCTCGTCGAGGAACTGCTCGAGCGTGTAGGCGTCGCGGGCGAGCGCGGTCGCCGGCAGCTGAGCGCCTCGATGACGCGCTCGACGTCGGCAGCGGGCATCGGGGAGCCGACCTTGAGGACCGGCTCCCAGCGCTCGAGGCCGTCGGCGGTCACCTCGCGCAGGAGCTTGATGTCCATCAGGTCGAAGCGGATCTTGACGATGGCGGCGGGCGCGTCCCCGGCGCGTGACCAGCAGGTAGGTCTCGTCGCTGTCGGCCGTGCCGGTCGTTCCCGTCGCCTCGATCTTGGCGACGGCCCCGCCGAAGTGCGTCCCGAACGTCCGCCATTCCCAGCGCGGGATGATCGTCGCCATGGTGTCCGGCTGCACCCACGATGTGTGGCTGGTCGCACACGCGACCACTGCTTGGTGCATGCTAGCCGACCCGCCACCGGGCGAGGAGCACGGAGGATCACCGTCATGGCCAAGAAAGCCGCGCGACCCAAGCCGCTCACGGGCGCGCAGCTCGCGGAGATGCTGAAGCTCCTCAAGGGCGCGGACATCGATCGAACTGAAGCTGACCGTCCCTGCCGGCGAGCAGCGGTCGGCCATCCAGGCGCTGGGCATGGACCCGCTGGACGCCCAGGTCCGCCAGATCGTGTTCTTCGACACGCTCGACCTGGACCTCGACAACGCCGGCGTCGTCGTGCGTGCCCGTCGCGTCCAGGGCAAGGGCGACGACTCGGTCGTCAAGCTGCGCCCCGTCGTGCCCGACGACCTGCCCGTCGAGCCTTCGGAAGTCGCCGGACTTCGGCGTCGAGGTCGACGCGATGCCCGGCGGGTTCGTCTGCAGCGGCTCGTTCAAGGCGACGTGGGGTCCGTCGGCGGTCAAGAACGTCCTGTTCGGCGAGCGCCCCATCCGCAAGCTGTTCACGCCCGGGCAGCGGGCCTTCTATGCCGCCCACGCGCCCGAAGGGTTCGGGCTCGACGACCTCCGGCCGCTCGGGCCGATCACCGCGATGAAGCTGAAGTTCCAGCCGAAGGAGTTCCCGCGCCCGATGGTCGCGGAGCTCTGGTTCTACCCGGACGGCTCGCGCATCCTCGAGCTGTCGACGAAGGCGCTGCCGAGACGAGGGGTTCCAGGTCGCCGCCGAGGCGCGGGCGTACCTGGCCGGCAAGGGCGTCGACATCACCGGCGAGCAGCAGACGAAGACGCGGACCGCCCTCGAGTACTTCACGAAGATCGAGGGGTACAAGGACAAGTAGCCGGGGGGCTGCGCCGGGGAGCCGGCCGAGTGTCGCTGACGCGGACACGCTAAGCGGCTGGCGCTTCCACCGCACGCGGGAAGCCGCGGAGGAGGCGGAATCCCACGAGCAGCCACAGCCCGGCCATCGGCAGCAAGAGGACCATCGCGCTCGACTCGCGGTTCTCGTACCACGGCGTGATGAAGACGACCGCGAAGAGGAGGATCGGGCCGAGGACCGGTGAGCCCGAACGCCGCGGTCATCGCGCTGGACAGGAGCCCGGCGCGGCGGGCGCCGATCGGCGAACGCGAGGACCGCGACGAAGAAGGCCAGGCCGATCATGAGGGCCCACGGCACGACCGACCAGAACAAGCCGGTGACGATCGCCAGCCAGCCGAACAGGCGGACACCGTCCCGGCCGGCGGGAGCCGCTCGATGAGGCGGAAGAGCCCGAAGGACAGCAGCGCCATGGCCCCGATGAAGAGCGGCAAGGCCGCCGCGCCGTCGCGATACGTGCCGTACTCGTCGTGCAGGACCGGGCCGCTGATCGCGAGGAGGATGGCTGCCACGAACAGCCCGAAGCCGGAGAGGACGAGATAGCCCGACCGGTCGGCGACCGGACGCTCGGGCCCGGTCAGCTGCGGATGGAGCCGCGCATCGATGGCGCCGCGGACGATGTCGACGCGATCGTCGAGCGACGGCGGACGGTCGGAGATGAGGGCCAGGAACTCGTCGCCGTACCGTTCGCGCCACGGGCGCGGATACAGCCGGAGCAGGTGGCTCATGACGCCTTCCCTCGCAGTCGCGCGAGCCCGGTCCGCGTGAACGAGCTGAGGCTCTCGAGCTGTGCTTCGAGCGTCGTGGCCCCGAGCGCCGTCAGCCGGTAGGGCCGCCGCCGGTCCTCGGGTTCGAGGGCCTCGATCAGGCCGCGCTTCTCGAGACGGGCGACCGCGCCATAGAGCGTGCCCGGGCCCCATCGGGCTGCCGGAGATCGCCTCGACGTCGGCCATGATCGCGTAGCCGTGCTTCGGCCCGTCCGAGAGCGAGACGAGGATGTACATCGACGGCTCGGCGAAGCGGCCGAGTTCCTGGAGCGGTTGATCCATGGGCGGCCCCTCGTGTCGGACGGGTCCGGGGGAGTCTATATCGCCTCACGTACTACTCCCCACGGCGCCGCCCATGTCAAGTCATGCCGCGCAGCGCCCTGACGCCGCGACTCTTCCCAGGCGGGCCACGCGGGCCATGCGGCCCCCTTTTTACGGGCCACATCGCCGTATCGACCGGCCGACACCGGAAGCGCAATATCGCCTTGCAGTCCTGAGGGACCCGGCCCGCCCACGGCCGGCCAGGGACAAGGAGGCGATCCGATGGACACGATCCGTCGCTTGGGGATCCCACTGGGGATCATCGCGACAGCACTGCTCATCCTGTTGTTCAACCCCTGGCTGGAGATCGACGAGGGTCCGCTCCGCCAGGCGATGACGATCGGGTTCTGGGTCTCGTTCATCGCGCTCCTCGTCGTGCTCTTCGAGGCGCGCAAGGACCCGGGCGCCCAGGACGTCCAGATCGAAGGCCCGCGCTTCGCGCGCTTCCTCTTCTACAACGCCCAGGCCGGGCTCTTCTGGCTGCCGATCCGCCTGTTCCTCGGCTTCGCGTGGCTCGAGGCCGGATGGCACAAGCTCACCGGTGGCGGCTGGATCGACGGCGGCAGCGCGCTCGCCGGCTTCTGGCAGGCCGCGGCGAAGGTCCCCGAGGCCGGCCAGGGACGCCCGCCGATCTCCTATGAGTGGTACCGCGACTTCATCAACTTCCTGATCGCCGGGCACCACGAGACCTGGTTCGCGTGGCTGATCACCCTCGGCGAGCTGGCCGTCGGGATCGGGCTGCTCCTCGGGCTCCTGACCGGGTTCGCGGCCTTCTTCGGCGCGCTGATGAACATGTCGTTCCTGCTCGCCGGCTCGTCGTCCACCAATCCGGTCCTGTTCACGATGGCCATCGGGCTGATCCTGGCCTGGCGCGTCGCCGGCTACTACGGACTCGACCGCTTCGTCCTCCCGGCGCTCGGTGCGCCGTGGAAGCCCGGAACCGTGTTCGGAGGCGGATCGGCACCCTCTTCGACTGCAGGAGCGCGTCCGTGACCGACACCCTCCCTTCGCCGTCGGCCTCCTCCGCACCCGAGGCGCTGGAGACCACGACCCCCGCCGGGCCCCTCTCCCGGCGGGGGTTCCTTCGAGCCGCGACCATCACGGGCGCGGGCCTCGTCGCGACCACCATCGTGGCCTGTGCCCCGCCCGCCGCGGCCCAGGGCTGGACCTACGCACCGGGCGACGCCGCCGCCACCGAAGGCCCCGTCGGGGCGCCATCGGCCAGCGCGAGCGCGGCGCCGTCGGCGTCCGCCGCCCCATCGATGGACCACGCGTCCGCGTCACCGGCTCCGAGCGCGAGCCCGCCCATGGACCACGACGCCGCGGCGCTGGCCGTGGTCGAGCGGTTCCTCGGCGGCGAGAGCGCGTCGATGGAGGGGACCGGCAACCAGCCGCTCGAGCCCAAGCTCGACGGCGACACCAAGGTCTTCGAGCTGACGGTCGACCCGATCAAGCACAAGATCGATGCGCAGGCCAAGGAGATCGACGCCCTCGGGTTCAACGCGACGTGGCCGGGCCCCCGGATCGACGTCGTCGAGGGCGACAAGGTCCGGGCGATCTTCAAGAACAACATGGCCGAGACGACCGGGATCCACTTCCACGGGCAGCGCCTGCCGAACGCGATGGACGGCGTCCCGCACATCACCCAGGACCCGATCCCGCCGGGCGGCAGCTTCACCTACGAGTTCGTCGCGAAGGTCGACCGGGCTCGCACATGTACCACTCGCACCACAACGCCACCGACCAGGTCGGGCGCGGGCTGCTGGGGGCGTTCATCGTCCAGCCGAAGGATCCCGAGCAGCGCTACGACAAGCTGTACGGCGCGACCCAGGACATCGTCTGGATCAGCAACGACGCGCTCGGCGGGTTCACGATCAACGGCCGCGGGTTCCCCGCCACCGCGCCGATCGTGGCGACCCTCGGCGAGACCATCGTGATCCGCTTCATGAACGAGGGGAACATGATGCATCCGTGGCATCTCCACGGGATGCCGATGCGGGTCGTGGCACGGGACGGGCATCCGCTCGGGACCGCGGCGTTCACCTGCGACACGCTGGGCGTCAACCCCGGTGAGCGCTGGGACGTCGTGATCAAGTGCGACGAGCTGGGCGCGTGGGCGTTCCACTGCCACATCCTCCAGCACGCCGAGGGCCAGAACGGGATGTTCGGGATGGTCACCGCGCTGGTGGTCCAGGAAGCGGCGGCCGCATCGGCGACCGTCTCGCGCGCACCGGCCAGTGGCGCGGCGGTGGCCGCCGCGGCACGGGCTGCCGGCTCGACGGCGTTCGCCTGCAAGGTGCCGCAGGTCAGCTAGCCCGGCACCGCGCCGCGTGCGTCCCGTCCCCGGATATGCACGTTCTACGCTGGGGGAAGCGCTAGAAAGTCGTATGCACCTCGGCTGCATACGTGGGACGTACGCCCGGACGGCGTTCCCACGATCATGCAGCCGAGGTGCATATCAAATCCGGAGGTCGACCCCGGCGCTATTCGTGCATATCGTCGGCGCCGAGGCGTCGCCGCCACGGACCGACTACGGCAGCCGGCCGAACCACAGGGCGGACAGCCCCGCTCCGGCCACGACGAGCACCAGGGCCGCGGCCGCGAACGCGAACGTGACCTCCTGGGTCTCCTGCGGTGTAGCCGATGCGCGACTGCAGGTTGTCGTAGACCGCGCTCAGGTCCTGGGCGGTCGCGGCGTCGAACGCCGTCGCGCCGGTGACCTCGGCGATCTGCGCGAGGGTCTTGGTGTCGGGCGGCACGTCCAGCGTCACGAGCTGGCCGTTGTCGTCGCGGACCTGGATCTGGCCGTTCGGCGTCCCGAGCGCGATCGTGTAGACCGGCACGTTCAGCTTCGCGGCGCGATCGGCCGCGTCGAGCGGCTCGGTCTCGCCGACGGAGTTGGCCCCGTCCGACAGCAGGATCGCCGCGACGAGCGGCTCGCCGGACGGCCCGTCGACGGGCGCCCCGCTCGCCGACGGCGCCGGCGACGCGGAGGCATCCGGAGCCGCGGAGGCGCCCGGCGCCGCGCTGGCCGATCGGCCGAGGGGGCCGGCGTGGCCGTGCCCGTCGAGCCCGTGCCGGCGTCGGCCTTGATCGACTCGGCGATGTCGAGCACCCGCATCAGGGCGTCGCCCATCGCGGTGCCGTCGCGCGGCTTCAGGCTGTCGATCGCCTCGGTCCAGCTTCGCGTGGTCGGCGGTCGGCTCGACCACGGTCTCGGGCTGCGATGCGAAGGACACGATCCCGACGCGGATGCCCGCGGGGAGCTGCTTGCACGAACGAGTGGGCCGCGGCCTTGGCCGCGTCGAGCCGGCTCGGCGCGACGTCGGTGGCCTTCATGGAGCCGGAGACGTCGATGGCGAGGAGGACCGTCGAGTCCTCGCGCGGGCACGGCGAGGACCATCGTCGGCCGGGCGAGCCCGATCGACGAGGAACGAGATGGCGACGAGGTACAGCGCCGCGGGCACGTGGCGGCGCCACGAGGGCCGCTTCGGTGCCAGGTTGGCGAGGAGGTCGAGGTTGGTGAAGCGGACCGCGTAGCGGGTCCGGCGGCGCTGGACCAGCAGGTACAGGCCCACGAGGACCGGGACCAGCAGGAGGCCCAGCAGGAGGATCGGCGCGAGGAAGTTCATGCGGTTCGTCCAGTCGTGTCGAGGCCGCGCGCGAACGCGGTCAGCCAGGGGCCGTCGGTGGAGAGTCGGAGGTGGCGGACGCCGAGCCGGGCGAACTCGGCCGCGAGGGCGGCACGCTCGGCCGGCGGCGGCGTCGTCGAAGCGGCTTCGAAGCCGGCGGTCGCCGGTGTCGATGCGGACCGTCCGCCCGGTCTCGGGGTCGATCAGCGTGAGCTCGCCGACGTCGACGAGGGTCTCCTCGCGCGGGTCGGTGATCTCGATCGCGAGGACCGTGTGGCGGCCGGCGATGGCGCTCATCTCGCGACGCCAGTCCTGGGCGCCGCGGAAGTCGGAGATGACGACGACGAGCCCGGGGCTCGTGCGCGCGGCGGCGATGACGCGGAGCGCCCGCTGCATCGAGGTCGGACCACCGCCCTCGTCCGCCGGTTCGGCGTCGAGCGCGCGGAGCAGGCCGGTGAGCCCGACCCGGCCGCCGGCGGGCGGCGTGATCGATTCGCGCTCGCCCGAGCCGAAGGTGATGACGCCGAGGCGATCGGTCCGTCGGGCGACGAAGCGACCGACCACGAGCGCCGCGCCCTCGGCCACGTCGGCCTTGCGCCGGTCGGCGGTGCCGAACTGCATCGAGGCGGACTGGTCGAGGAGCAGCCACGCGGTCATCTGCCGGTCCGGCACGTCCTCGCGGACCTGCGGGGTCAGGCTTCGGGCGGTGGCGTTCCAGTCGATGCGGCGGACGTCGTCGCCCGGCTCGTAGGGGCGGAGCCGGTCGAGCTCCAGGCCCTCGCCGAGACCGCGGCCGCGGTGGTCGCCGGTCATCCGGCCACCGACGCGTCGGGTCAGCGAGACCTCGAGCCGTCGGACGAGGTCGTCCGCGATCGGGCCGGGGCCGGGACGGGCGGGGGTCCGTGCCCGTCCGGCCGAGGCGGCCAGGTCCGCGGCTGGCCGCGCGGCGGTCTGCCCGCCGCCCGGCCGTGCCACGCTCGTCATGCCGAGATCTCGCCCGCCATGTCGAGGGACGGGGCGCGGACCAGGGTCAGCACGCGGGCGATGACGGAGTCGGGGGTGATCCCGTCCGCGAGGGCCGCGTAGCTGAGGATGAGGCGGTGGCGGAGGACGTCCGGCGCGAGCTCGGCCACGTCCGACGGGAGGACGTAGCGGCGGCCGCGGAGGACCGCCAGCGCGCGAGCGCCGTTGACGAGGTTGATCGAGCCGCGCGGGCTGGCGCCGTACGAGACGTACGGAGCGAGGTCCGGCGCGCCCCAGTACTCGAGCTTGCGGGTCGCCTCGACCAGGCCGACCGCGTAGCTGATGATCCGCGGGTCGACGTAGACGTCGTTGACGCGCTCCTGGAGCTGGAGCAGCTCCTCGACGTCGAGGACCTTGCGCGGCGCGAGCCCCGAGCGGAGCGAGCGGGCCACGATCTGGGCCTCCTCGGTCGCGCTGGGGTAGCCGACGAGGATCTTGAGCATGAAGCGGTCGACCTGCGCCTCGGGCAGCGGGTAGGTGCCCTCGGCCTCGATCGGGTTCTCGGTCGCCAGGACGAGGAACGGCGTCGGGACCTGGTAGGTCGTGTGGCCGATCGTGACCTGGTGCTCCTGCATGACCTCGAGGAGCGCGCTCTGGACCTTGGCCGGGGCGCGGTTGATCTCGTCGGCGAGGAGGAAGTTGGCGAAGACCGGGCCGAGCTCGGTGTCGAAGGTCGCGGCGCCCGGGCGGTAGATGCGCGTGCCGACCAGGTCGGACGGCATCAGGTCCGGGGTGAACTGGATGCGCTTGAAGGAGCCGCCGAGGACGTCGGCGAGCGTCTTGATCGTCAGCGTCTTGGCGAGGCCGGGGACACCCTCGAGGAGGATGTGGCCGCCGGACAGCAGGCCGACGAGGATGCGCTCGAGCATCTGGTCCTGGCCGACGATGACGCGGCGGACCTCGAAGAGGATCGACTCGCTGATGGCGCGGGCGTCGCTCGTGTCAGGGACGGCGTGCAGGTCGGTGGCCGCGGCGTCGGGGTCGCGGTGGTCGGTGTCGCGTCGGCGGTCGGCGCAGCCGGCGGGCGCGCTGGTCGGCGCAGCGTCAGCGGGCGCGCTAGTCGGCGCAGCCGGCGCGCGGATCGACTGCGGATCGGGTGACAGGGTCATGGCGGCACATCTCACGGTTCGGGTGGGTTGGTCGTGATGGCTCGAGTCGAGCCCGTTGCCTCCCACTATCGCGTCCGTTTCTGAAGGCTCGGTGAGAGGAGCGGTTTGGAATTCGCAATCGTTCCGGGCGTCGGGCGCCGTCGCCGCGGCCGCCAGGCGCCCGTCGGAGCGCGACGGCGCCTGGAGATATGCACGTTTCGCCCAGGGGAAACGCTCCAGATTCGATATGCATCTCGGCTGCATATCGGGGGATGTCGGGAGCGCCGGCTCCGCCCGCCGGCCTCGCCATGGGCCACGTATGCATCCGACATCCATACGCAGACTAGGAGACGTTCCGGCCGGCGATCGTGCATATCCGCGATGCGGCGGACCAGGGGCCGGCGACCCAGCGCGCAACGCGCCGGCGGCCAGCGCGCGACGCGCCCTGCCGAGCACGCGACGCGCCGCTGCCCAGCACGCGATGCGCCGCTGACCAGCGCGCGACGCGCCGGCGCCGCGACCCCCTACGATGACCGCATGAAGCTCTCCGTGGCGCTCGTGCAGCTGGACGCCACCGACGACGTCGACGGCAACATCGAGCGCGCCACCGCCCTCGCGGACGAGGCCGCCCGGGGCGGCGCCCGCCTCGTCGCCCTGCCGGAGTACCTGCAGTACCGCGGCCCGGACGACGGCTTCCGCGCGAGCGCCCGGCCCGATCCCGGGCGAGCACACCGACGCCTTCGCCGACGTGGCGCGCCGCCACGGGACCTGGATCCTCGTCGGCAGCGTGGCGGAACGGACCGACGACCCGCAGCGCCCCGCCAACACCAGCGTGCTGATCGACCCGAACGGCGACATCGCCGCGACCTACCGCAAGATCCACCTCTTCGACGTCGCGGTCGACCAGGGCCCGTCCGACACGGAATCCGCGCGCGTGACCCCGGGCGACCGCGCCGTGACCGCCCTGCTGGACGGCACGATCCTCGGCTTGACCATCTGCTACGACGTCCGCTTCCCGGAGCTGTACCGGACGCTCGCGCTGGCCGGCGCCGAGATCCTCACGGTGCCCGCCAACTTCACCGAGCGCACCGGCCGCGACCACTGGGAGGTCCTGCTCCGGGCGCGCGCGATCGAGAACGGCGCCTACGTCCTCGCGCCCGCCCAGACCGGCGGCGGGCCGCGGACGCCCGCCTACGGCCGGAGCATGGTCGTCGACCCGTGGGGGACCGTCGTCGCGCAGGCCGCCGACACCGTCGGGATCATCCGCGCCGAGCTGGACCTGACCCGCGTCGCCGCGGTCCGGCGGCAGATCCCGGCCCTGGCGAACCGCCGACCGGAGACGTACGACGTGGGGGCTCCGACGGGCTAGCCCGACCGGCTAGCGACCGGCGCCCGACGGCAAGCGCGACCGGCGCCACGACCCGGCTACCCTCCGTGGCCGCCTCGCCCGGCAGGTAGATGCTGAACGCCGCGCCCTTGCCGGCGCACCGGCGGCTCGAGCACCAGGTCGCCGTCCATCGCCCGGCACAGCTCGCGCGAGACGTAGAGCCCGAGCCCGGACCCCTCGAGCCCGGACCCCTCGAGCCCGACCCCTCGAGACCGCCCGCCGCATCGGCCGCCGGCTGGACGCCCCGCTGGAACCGGCCGAAGAGCCGCTCGCGATCGGCCTCGGAGACGCCACGGCCCCCGTCGGTGATGGTGACCCGCAGCTGCGAGACGTCCGGTGACGCGACGATCGCGACGATCTCCACCGACACCGGCTGGCGCTCGCCGTACTTCACGGCGTTGTCGAGGAGCGCCCACAGCACCTGGTCGAGCTGGTCCGCGTCGGCGATCGCCAGCCAGCCATCGGAGCGGTCGTCGAGGGTGAACGCGACGCCGTCGGCGCCGAGCGCCTCCCAGGCCTTCCTGACCCGACCGCCCAGCGACACGACATCGGCCTTCGGCTTGAACGCCCCGGACTCGAGGCGGGTCACGGTCAGCAGCTGCCGCACCATCCGCGACAGCCGCTCCGACTGCTCGGCGATGATCCCGAGCCGGCGGTCCGGCCGGTCCTCGTCCAGCTGCTCGGCATGGGCGCGGATCGAGGTCAGCGGCGTCTGCAGGTTGTGGCTGACCCCGCGGAGGAACTCGTCCTTCGCCGCGTCGAGCTCGATCAGCTGCGCGTTCTGCTCCTCGACCTGGGCGAACAGCTGGGCGTTGCGGATCGCGACCGCGACGTGGCTCGCGAACAGCTCCAGCAGGTCGCCGTCGGCGCGTTCCCAGGACCGTGTCGCGGGCAGTCGCCCGAACAGCACCCCGATCTCCTCGCCGCCCGCCCGGAGCACGGCTCGCAACGGCCGCGACTCGCCGGGGACCGCATCCATGATCGGGATGTGCGCGGGGTTGCCCAGGTAGACGGCCGCGTCGATCATCCCGAACGCGGCCTTCGCGTCGTCGGCCGCACGCGAGGCCAGGAACTGGACCCCGTCCCGTGGCGAGACCGCCTCGATGGCCGCCAGGATCTGCCCCAGCTCCTGGTTCCGCCGCAGCAGGTCGGCCGCCAGCCGGTTGTGGCTCTCGGCCAGGTGCGCCAGCTCGTCGTCGCCCGCGATGTTGATGGGGTGCGACAGGTCGCCCGCCGAGACCCGGTCGACCGCCCGCGCGAACCCGCGCAGTGGCGCGGTCAGGTCCTCGACGAGCAGGTACGACCCGATGATCGCCACGGTGATCACGATGGCCAGCGCGAACAGCAGCAGCCGCGCGATCGTCGGGTCCAGCGGCCCCTGGACCAGCACCAGCACGATCAGCAGCCCGACGATGCAGAAGAGCGCGAGCGGCAGGATCGCGCTCGCGAGGAGCGCCAGCGTCAGCCGCGTGCGGAAGGCGAACCGCGAGCTGCGGGTCGGGACCGCACGCATCGACACCGGCGCCGCGGCGCTCCCGGTGATGCTCGCCGCGGGCGGGACCGCGGGCGCCGAGAGGACCGGCGAGGCCGAGTCCGGTGGCGGTTTGGCTGCGGCGTCAGCCACCTTCCGGCGTCTCCACCGCGACCAGCCGGTACCCGACGCCGCGGACCGTCAGCAGGTGGGTCGGCTTGTTGGGGTCGAGCTCCAGCTTCTGGCGGAGCCGGCGCATCGTGACCCAGACGTACGACGGGTCGGCGTCCTCGGTCTCGGCCCAGCCGCGGACCAGCAGCGTGTCGGTCGAGACGGTGATCCCGAGGTTCGCGGCCAGCGCGTAGAGGAGCCGCGACTCGGTCGGTGTCAGCTTGACGGTCTGGCCGCCGACGGTCGCCTCGCGTCGATGCAGCTCGAGGGTCAGGTCCGGCCCGAGGACCAGGCTGCGGCGCGGCACCTTGTCGCCGAGCCGGCGCAGGACCCGGTTGATCCGGGCCCGCAGCTCCGGGTAGTGGTAGGGCTTGGTGATGTAGTCCTCGGCCACCTCGTCGAGGAGGTCGGCCTTCGAGTCGCCGGCGTCGATGGCGGACAGCACGATGATCGGCAGGTCGGCCATCGCCTTGATCTCGCGCGCGAGGGAGAGCCCGTCACGGCGGGGCATCATCATGTCGATCAGGAGGAGATCCGGCCACGCCGTCTCCAGCCTGCGCGCGGCTTCCACCCCGTCCCGTGCCGTCGTGACGAGATACCCGTCGTTGCGCAGCTGGTCCGCGAGGAGCACCAGCAGGTCCGGGTCGTCGTCGACCAGGAGGATCCGCGGGGCGCCCACGCCGTAGCCGGTCGAGCCGTACGGGCCCGTTCGCGCACCCCCGTCCGAACCGCCGCCGAGCATGCCCGGAGGATAGCAGCGGGTTTCGGGCCCGATAGCCCATCGGTCCTGTTGCTGGGTCGCACCAAGAAGTGGTCTGAGGACCGGTCCGGTGCGGTCCGTGACAGTCGGGTGAGGTTGTTTCCAGCCGCCTGACTAGTACCGTTGGCGCTCCCTCGTTCCGACTGATCGGGGGAACCGAATAGCCCAGAACTCGCTGAGAGCGCGAGGCCCATTCGACATGCGTCGCCCTGGCTCGGGGTGCGCGTGTTCGACGTGCTTCGCGCATGGATCGCATCCGTCACCGGCCCGCATCACGCGCTCATCCGCCGCCCCCAGGGGAGGGACTTTCCAGATGATCGGCTCACCGACCCGACGACGAACCGCCGCCCAGCGAACCCTGGTCGTCATCCAGACCTTGCTGCTGGTCGCGATGCTGTTCGGGCCTGTCCCGACCGCGTCGGCGTACATGCCGGCCGAGGCGCCCTCCGTCGAACCGAGTGACGATCCGGGCGCGGAACCAAGCCCCGAGCCGACGCCCGCGCCCACGCCTGAGCCCACGGCGGAACCGACCGCGGAGCCCACCCCCGAACCGACCGCGGAGCCCACGGCCGAACCGACGGCCGAGCCCACCGCCGAGTCGACTGCCGAACCGACGGCCGAGCCCACCGCCGAACCCACGCCCGAACCCTCCGTCGAGCCGACGGCCGAGCCGACCCCTGCGGCGACGCCTGAACCCGGCACCGACACGTTCATCGTCGCCTTTGCCCCGGGCACCTCCGCCGCCGCGCAGGCCGCCAGCCTGGCCGCCGCCGGCGCGACCGCGATCGACTCGATCGCGGTCCTTCGCATGCAGGTCATCGAGGTCGTCCGTGGTTCCGACACGGTCGCGACCCTCCGCGCCGACGGCAACGTCACGCGCGTCGAGGCCGACCGCACCCGCGCCGCCGAGGCGACGCCCGACGACCCGCGCTACGACGACCAGTGGTCGCTCGCGACCATCGGCTGGGACCAGGTGTACGGCACGGTCGACCCGCCGGGCTCCGCGGTCGTGGCGGTCCTCGACACCGGCGTCGACGGTCGACCACCCGACCTCGCCGGGCCAGCTCGTGGCCGGCAGCAGCATGCTCGACGGCTCGGACGGCACGACCGACCCCAACGGCCACGGCACCGCGATGGCCGGGATCATCGCCGCCGCGACCGACAACGGCAGCGGGCATCGCCGGCATCGGCTACCGGGGCGTCCGGGTCATGCCGGTCACCGTCCTCGGGCCCGACGGCCTCGGCCAGGACAGCGACATCATCGAGGGCATCGTGTGGGCGGTCCAGCACGGCGCCGACGTCATCAACATGTCCTTCAGCAACCCGGGCTTCTCGACCGGCCTGCAGGCCGCCGTCGACTACGCCTGGGCGAACGACGTCGTGGTCGTCGCGGCGGCCGGCAACGACGGCTCGCACACGGCCACCTTCCCGGCCGGCGACCGCGGCGTGGTCGGCGTCTCCAACACCGACCGCTCCGACGCGCTCGACCCGTCGTCGAACGACGGCGACAGCGTGTTCCTGGCCGCCCCCGGGTCCGACATCGTCACGCTCCTCCCGGGCGGCGGCGCCACCAGCGTCGTCGGCACGTCGGCCTCGTCGGCCGCGGTCGCGGCGGCGGCGGCCCTGTTGCGCGCCATCGACCCGGGTGCCTCCAACGGCGTGATCGTCTCGCGCCTCGCCCGGACCGCCGACGCGGTCGGCACCGTGGCCCAGACCGGCAACGGCCGCCTCAACCTGGCGCGCGCCGCCGCCGATACCGAGACGGACTTCGTCCAGCCGGTCGGCGCGACGCCGATCGGCAGCGGCGGGCCGTTCGTCGGGCCGTATGTCGCGGCGGCGCACATGCACCTGCGGGCGACGGCACCTGGTCGAGACCGGCAACTGGAGCTACGGCCGGCCAACTGGAAGGTCGCCACGCCGGGGTTCCCGGCCGCGGCGGACGACGGGTCAGCGGCCGAGGACTGCTGTATCCGGGCGCATCCGACCTTCGACGACGCATCACGTCACGGTGAACAGCGCCTGACGATCATCGGCCGGTCAAGCAACGTCGAGCACCCGCGGTGGCTGTCTCACCGTCGCCGGACCGGACGTGACGCTCACCGTCGCTGGCAACCTCCCGATCGAGCGGAACTCGACGTCACGGTGGACACCGATCGGCGATGCCGTGGCGACACGCCACAGGGCTTGACGGCATCCTCGGTGCAACCACCGGATCGGTCATTCGTTACGGCGGCATACTGTGACCTCCTGACGCAGACCGTCGACGAGCGGTCCGGACGCACGCCGATCGTCCAGATGGCTCAGCGGCCCGCTCACCCTCGGCGGGCACGCTCACGATCGAGTAGCAGCGTCGACCTTCACGATGCCGTGGACCGGCACCGTCGCTGCTGAACGGGACGGGCGCTCAGACGATCAGCGGCACCGACGACACCTTCAACAACCTGACCGTCAACAAGGCGCAGCGGCGACGACCATCTCGGCGAACGCAGACCGTCAATGGCACGCTCGCCCTGACCAGCGGCGACATCACGATGTCCGGCACGAACACGCTGTCCCAGCCGACGACAGCCCTGGCCCCTGGGTCGACCGGGACCGGCGACGTGATCGGCAACCTGTCCCGCACCGGAACATTCGGCAGCACCACGGTCTACGCATTCGGCAACCCGAACAACCAGCTCGCCCTCGCCAACGGCACGCGCCCGACCCCGGTCGTCGTCCGCCTCGTCAAGGCGGTTCCCGCGGCCAAGTCCGATGCGGTGGCCCGCACCTACACGATCACGCCGACCGGCGGCACCGGCTATACCGCGACGGTCCGCCTCCACTACCTCGACAGTGAGCTGAACGGCAACGCCGAAGGGGGGCTCGAGCTTTGGCACCTCAGCAGCGGTGTCTGGAGCTCCCAGGGCAAGACCTCGAACGACACCACCGCGAATTACGTCGAGAAGACCGGTGTCTTGGCCGGGACGCTCGCTGGTGACTGGGCTCTCGCGGCCGGAGACACGACGCCGCCCATCCTTCAGAACGTCACGTCCTCGGCGACGGACGGCACCAAGGGCATCGCGACGGTCATCCCGATCCAGGTCGTCTACAACGAGAACGTGGTCGTCACCGGGACGCCGCAGCTGACGCTGACCACCGGGCCGTCCGCCACGACCACGCTCAACTACACGAGCGGCAGTGGCACCTCGACCCTCGTCTTCAACTACACCGTCGCCGCCGGCGATGCCAGCGCCGACCTCGACTACGCCGACACGGCGTCGCTGAACCTCAACGGCGGGACCATCAAGGACAGTCGCCGGCAACGTCGCCCCGATCGTCCTCGCGTCAGCCCGGCGCTGCCGGGCTCGCTCGGTGCGAACAGGAACCTGGTCATCGAGACCGTTCAGCCGACGGTCACGAACGTCACCTCGAGCCTTGGCGACGGCTCGTACGGCCTCGGTCAGGTCGTCCCGATCCAGGTCACGTTCTCCGAACCGGTCACGGTCACCGGGCACCCCGCGGATCACCCTCGAGACCGGCGCCACAGATGCCTTCGCCACGTATGCCAGCGGCTACCGGCTCCACGACATTGACCTTCAACTACACGGTCGTGGCTGGGAACGCCTCACTTGACCTCGACTACGTCTCGAGCTCGGCTCTTGGCCTCAATAGCGGGACGATCCGCGACGCTGCGCTGAACAACGCGATCCTGACCCTCGCGGATCCGGGCACGGAGTTCTCACTCGGCTTCAACAGGGCCATCGTCATCGATGCCGCGGCGCCGACGGTCCTGAACGTGACGTCCCCACACGCGGACGGCTCGTTCACGGCGGGTGAAGTCATCCCGATCACGGTCACCTTCAGCGAGCCAGTCAAGGTCACGGGTGCGCCCACCCTGACCCTGACGACGGGTGCGCCAGGCTCGACCGCCATCCCGTACACGAGCGGCAGCGATACCGACACGCTCACCTTCACCTACACGGCGGCGGTCGGCGATGCCACGACGGACCTCAACTACGCGGCGATCAACTCGCTCCTCCTCAACCTCGGCACGATCAGGGACGCCGCCAACAACAACGCCACCCTGACGCTGCCGGGCCTGCTCGCGACGGGTTCACTTGGCACCAACAAGGACATCGTGATCGTCGGTGCGGCGGCGAAGCTCATCTGGGTGCAGGAGCCGGTCACCGCGACAGGTGGCACGCCGATGGCCAGCCAGCCGGCCATCGGCATCGCCGACGTGGCAGGCAATGTCGTCGTCGGCGCGCCGGCCACGGACATCACGCTCGCCATCGGCAACAACGCCGGCCCTGGGACGCTCACTTGCACGACGAATCCGGTCACGACCGTCAATGGCGTGGCGACGTTCGCCGGCTGCAAGATCGATGTCAAGGGTGCCAACTACACGCTGACCGCGTCGGGCGGCGGCTTCCCGATCATCACCAGCGATACCTTCGACATCCAGGTCGGTCCGCGTGTCGGGCTCAGGTTCGCCGATCCGCCCGTCAACCAGCCGGCTGGCGTCCAGTCCGGTCCGCTGTCCCTCTGGGTCGTCGACGCCGGGGGCAACCTGGTGACGGGCGGACCCTCCGTTTCGGTGGATCTCACGAGCTACCTCGGCGGGCGGCACCTTCTCGCCGAACCAGACCATCATCGGCACGCAAGGGTTCATCACCTTCCGGTACACCGACACGGTCTCCGGCACGCCGACGATCACCGCCACCGGCGAGATCAATGGCAACGCGATCCTCCCCGCCACCCAGATCGAGACGATCACCAAGCCCGCGACCCACGTCGCCTTCGTCCAGCAGCCCACGAACGCCGCATCGAACGCGGCGATCGCGCCGGCCGTCACGGTCAGCTCCTCGACGTGGACGAGCAATCTCGTCAGCAACGACAGCTCGAGCTCGGTCACGGTCGCCATCGGGACCAACCCGAACGTGGGCATCCTGAGCGGCACCGACGACCGCGACCGTGGTCAACGGCATCGCGACGTTCAACAACCTCAGCATCGACAAGGCCGGCATCGGCTACACGCTGCACGCCACGAGCGGCTCTGCTGATCCCGGCCGACATCCTCGGCGTTCGACATCGGCGCAGGTGTGCCCTTCAAGGTCGTCTTCGTCCAGCAGCCGACCACGGCTGTCGCGGGCGTCGCGATCAGCCCGGCCGTCACGGTCCAGGTCCAGGACGCGGCAGGCAACCCGATCACCAGCAGCACCGCCAATGTGACCCTGGCCATCCAGGCGAACCCCGGCGCGGGCACCCTCAGCGGCACGACGACCGTCGCCGCCGTCGGCGGCCTGGCGACCTTCTCCAACCTCTCCATCAACAAGGCGGGGACGGGCTACACGCTTCGCGCCACGAGCGCGGCGATCCAGCTCGCCGACAGCTCGCCGTTCAACATCACCGCCGCGGCGGCGAGCAAGCTCGTCTTCTCCGCGGCACCGGCGGTCACCGCCGGGACGGCGTTCAGTCTGACCGTCAACTCGCAGGACCAGTTCGGGAACGCGAGCCCGGTCGTGGCGGACACCGTCGTCGACCTCAGCCTGACCAGCGGCACGGGTGTCTTCGCCGGGACGTTGACCCGGACGATCCTCGCCGGGCCAGTCCTCGGTCGCCTTCCCGGGCCTGACCCTGTCGAAGGCGGAATTCGGTGACGATCACCGGGACGGCGTCGAGCGGTGACACGCTCACGGCCGGCACGGTGACCTTCACAGTCGCCGCCGGCGGCGCGACCAAGCTCGTCTTCACGAACGCGCCACTGACGAATGTCGCCGGCGTCACCAACGCCGCGACCATCACGGTCCAGCGCCAGGATGCCAATGGCAACCCGACGACGCTCGGCGGCGCCATCACCGTCAACCTCACCAGCTCGTCCGGCACCGCGGCGTTCCGGAACAGCGGCGACACGGCCACGGTCACCAGCATCGGCATCGCCGCGGGCGCCAGTTCGAGCGTCACGGTGGTCCGCTACCGGGACAACACGGCCGGAACGCCGACCATCACCGGCGCCCTGGGGGGCCTGACGTCGGCCACGCAGATCGAGACGGTCACGCCGGCCAGCGTCAGCAAGATGGCGTTCACGACGTCGCCGGGCAGCGCGGTCGCCGGCTCGATCTTCGGCGTCCAGCCGGTGATTCGCACGCAGGACCAGTTCAACAACAATTCGACGGTCGGCCTCGGGATCAATCGGACCGTGACCTTGACCCTCACCACGGGGACCGGGTCCCTGCAGGGCACCGTCACCGTGGACATGGGCACCTCTGTCGGCAACGGCGTGGCCGCGTTCAGCGACCTGCGCATCGACACGGCCGGCGCCAAGGTGATCACGGCGACCTCGGCCGGCACGTCGCCGACCCTCGCCCCGATCACCGCGAGTCTCACCGTCAGCGGCGGCGGCGCGACCCAGCTCGCGTTCTCGACAACTCCGCAGACCCTCAAGACCACGACTGCGTCCGGGACGATCACCGTCGAGCGGCGCGATCTCTTCGGCAACCCGACCACGGTCGGCGGCACGATCACGGTCAATCTGTCGACCACGTCGCTGACGGGCGCGTTCCGAAACACGGCCGACAGCGCCACGATCACGACCATCGACATCTTGTCGGGTGCGAGCTCGGCGAGCTTCCGCTACCGCGACACGACTGTCGGCGCCCCGACGATCACGGCCGCCTTCGACGGCCTGACCCCGGCGACCCAGGTCGAGAACGTCGTGCTGAACACGGCGCCCCCGACCCCATCGCTTCTGATCCCCGTCAACAACGCTGGCCAGTCGGACACGACGCCGACCTTCACGTGGTCGACCGTCACCGACGCCGAAGGTGACGCTGTCACCTACGAGATCCAGGTCGACAACAACAGCGACTTCTCGAGCCCGGTCGTCCTCAGCCCGACCGCCTCGGGGCTGTCCGCCGCGACGTATACGCCGACGACCACGCTGACCGCTGGCACGACGTACTTCTGGCGGGTCCGCTCGTCGGACGGGATCGCGTCGAGCGCCTACACGACCTCGCGGACCTTGTTCATCGTGGCGCCCGGCAACTGGCAGCTGTTCCCGCTCACTACGACCGTGCGCCAGTCCCAGGCGTTCACCTGGCAGCTGACCGCCACCAACACCACCAGCGCCACCAGCGCGCTGTACTGCATCCGGATCGCGATCCCCTCAGCCAACTTCACTGGCGTCAGCGCGGTCATCAACTCGACGTCCGGGCACACGGGCTGGGTCACCAGTACGAGCACCACTGCCGGCACGACGACCCTGCAGATCAACACGCCGACGAGCGGGCAGAACCTGGCCCAGAACGAGAGCCTCGTGTTCACGCGTCTCAGCGACGTCGACTGCCGCGACCGGCGCGATCGCCTGGCCCGCGCAGGGCCTGACTACCACGGCGTGCGGATCGTTGTTCACAGCCAACCCGACGCAGACCGTTACGGTCGTCGCCAACACGGCCCCGACCGTTCCCGCCCTCACGGCTCCGGCTGACAACGCCCACCTCGCCACCGGCACCCCGGTCTTCTCGTGGGCCGCCTCGACGGACGCCAACAACGACACGATCTCGTACCAGATCCAGATCGACGACAACAACGACTTCAGCTCGCCGACCGTCAACCAGTCCGGCCTGAGCGTGACCTCGTTCACGCCGGGCTCGGCCCTGCCCGACGGCACCTACTTCTGGCACGTCCGCGCCGCGGATGACCTCGCGAACAGCGCGTACAGCACTGTCCGAACGTTCACGGTCGACACCCAGCCGCCTTCGGTCGTCTCGATCGTCCGCGCCGACCCGGATGCCGGCACGGCCTCCTCGGTCGCCTGGACCGCGACCTTCTCGGAGAACGTCACGGGCGTCGACCTGACCGACTTCCACCTCGTCGCGACCGGCGTCATCGGCGCGGGCAACCTCGCCATCACCCCGGTCGACGCCAAGACCTACACCCTCACGGCGACCACCGGCGTCGGCAACGGCACCCTTGGGCTCGACCTCGCCGACGACGACTCGATCATCGATGGCGTCGGCAACGTGCTGAGCGGTCCCGGCGACAACGGCGACGCGGTCGGCGAGGTCTACACCTTCGACCGCAACCAGATCCCGGTGGCCGATCGCGCAGTCCGTCACGACGGCCGAGGACACCTCGCTGTCGACCACGCTGACGGGCTCCGATCCGGACAGCGACCCGTTCACGTTCGTCATCACCAGCCTGCCGGCGCACGGCACGCTGTCGGACGACGGCGTGGCGATCGCGGCCGTCCCGTACACGCAGACGGGCACGCTCGAGTACGCGCCTGCCTCGAACTTCAACGGCGCTGACAGCTTCGACTTCAAGACCAACGACGGCTTCTCGGATTCGCTGCCGGCGACTGTCTCGATCACCGTCACCCCGGTCGACGACGTGCCCGGTCGCCACCGGCAACGCCTACACCACCGATGAGGACACGCTCCTCACGGTCGCCGCGCCCGGCGTCCTGGGCAACGACTCGGACGTCGACGCCGACGGGCTGACGGCCGTCCTCGAGACGGACGTCACGCACGGGACGCTCACCCTGAACGCCGACGGCTCGTTCACCTACATGCCGAACGCGAACGTCAACGGGCCGGACTCGTTCACGTACCACGCGTACGACGGCATCACGCCAAGCAACATCGTCACCGTCTCGATCACGGTCACCGCGGTCAACGACACGCCGACCTTCACGGCCGGCGGTGACCAGACCGTGGCCGAGGATTCGGGCGCGGCGAGCGTCTCGTGGGCCAGCGGCATCAGCGCCGGCCCGGCCGACGAGAGCGGCCAGGCTCTCGACTTCATCGTCAGCAACGACAACAACGGCCTGTTCAGCGTCCAGCCGGCGATCGCCGTCGACGGCACGCTGACCTTCACGCCGGCCGCCGACGCCAACGGCGTGGCGAACGTCACGGTCAGCCTCCACGACGATGGCGGCGGCCTGGACACGAGCGGCGAGGCGACCTTCAAGATCACGGTCACCCAGGTCAACGACACCCCGACAGCGGATGACGACACGGCCACCACGGCCGAGGACACGCCCGCGAACGCGATCGACGTCCTGACCGGCGACAGCGCCGGACCGAACGAGGCCGGCCAGACGCTGACGGTCGAGATCATTGACGACCCGGACCACGGCACGGCTGAGGTCAACGGCAACGGGACGATCAAGTACACGCCGGCGCCCGACTCCTTCGGCGCCGACGAGCTCACCTACCGGATCTGCGACGACGGCGTCACCGGAATCACCGCAGACCCGCTCTGCAGCGCCACCGCGACCCTGACCATCACGGTCACCTCGGTCAATGACGCGCCGATCGCCGACGCCGACTCGGCCTCGACGACCGAGGACGTCGCGACCGACCCGATCGACGTGCTCGACGGGGACGTCGCAGGCCCCGACAACGAGAGCACGCAGCTCCTCGACGTGACGATCGTCGACGACCCCGACAACGGTTCGGCGTCGGTCAACGGTGACGGCAAGATCACGTACACGCCTGCCGCCGATTACAACGGCTCCGACCAGCTCACCTACCAGGTCTGCGACAACGAAACGCCGTTCCCCTGCGACACCGCGACCCTGTCCATCACGGTCACCCAGGTCAACGACGCCCCGACTGGCGTCGCCGACGTCCTGGTGATCGACGAGGACGCCGGCCCGACGATCGTCGACGTCCTCGCCAACGACTCGAAGGGTCCGCCGAACGAAAGCGGTCAGACCCTGACGGTCACCAACGTTGTCCAGCCCCTTCACGGCGTGGTCATCAACAACGGCAACAACGTCACCTACACGCCGACCGCCGACTACAACGGCACGGACGCGTTCACGTACATCGTCTGCGACAACGGGAAGGACGGGCTTGCCGACGCGCCGCGCTGCTCGGCGGTCATCGCGATGGTCAGCGTCACCATCAACTCGGTCAACGACGTCCCCGTCGTGGCCGGTGACTCGGCGACGGTCGACGAGGACGACGTCTACGACAGCGGCACGGCATCCGTGCTCGAGAACGATTCCGACTCCCACGGCGGCGCCCAGAACGAGGACAACCCGCTCGAGGCCGTCATGGGCGTCGATCCGATCCACGGCGAAGTCGACCTCGATGCCGACGGAACGTTCACCTACACGCCGGCTGACGACTACTTCGGCCCGGACTCGTTCACGTACTACGCGAAGGACTCGCTCGACGGCCTGAGCTTGCCGGCCACGGTCTCGATCACGGTCTCGCCGGTCAACGACGCCCCGATCGCGGACGCCGACTCGGCCACGACGGCCGAGGACACCGCCAAGGAGGCCATCGACGTGCTCGACGGCGACGTCGCCGGGCCGACCAACGAGAACACCCAGGGGCTGACCGTCTCGATCATCGACGCCCCGGACCACGGGACCGCGACGGTCGACGTGACGGACGGCACCATCGACTACGTCCCGGACCTCGACTTCAACGGGCTCGACACGCTGACCTACAAGGTCTGCGACGACGGCACCCCGTCGGAATGCGATACCGCGATCCTCACGATCACGGTCACGTCGGTCAACGACGCGCCGGTCGTGGCCGCTGACAGCGCCACGGTCGCCGAGGACGGCAGCTTCGACAGCGGCGATACGTCGCTCCTCGACAGCGGCGACGCCTCGGTCCTGGCCAACGACTCGGACGACCATGACGGTGCGCCGGACGAGGACGACCCGTTCACCGCGGCCGTCGCGACCGACGTCCTGCACGGCACGCTGGTCCTCGCCTCGGATGGGACGTTCACCTACGTCCCGGCCCCCGACTTCAACGGCACCGATTCGTTCACCTACACGGCGACGGACGTCGACGGCGGCGAGAGCCTCGAAGCCACCGTCACGATCCATGTCACGTCGGTCAACGACGTGCCGGTCGTCACCGACGACTCGGCCAGCGTCGCCGAGGACGGCCACCTGAACGGGACCTCGGTCCTGGGCAACGACTCCGACCTGCACGGCTTCGCGCCGAGCGAGGACAACCCGATGACGGCGGTCATCGGCACCACCACGACCCATGGCGCGCTCAACCTTGACCCGACTGGCACCTACACCTACGACCCGGCGCTCGACTTCAACGGCACCGACTCGTTCACCTACCGCGCGAAGGACTCGCACGATGGCCTGAGCGCGCTGGCCACCGTGACCATCACGGTCACATCGGTCAACGACGCCCCGGTGGCGGTGGGCGACTCGGGCCTGGTCGCCGAGGACGAGAGCCTCAACGGGACTTCGGTCCTTGCCAACGACTCCGACTCGCACGGCGGCGCGCCGAACGAGGGCATCGGTGAACTCACCGCGGAGCTCGGCACGACCGTGACCCATGGCACGCTCCTGCTCGCTTTGGACGGCACGTTCACCTACACCCCGGCCGCGAACTACAACGGCTCGGACTCGTTCACCTACCGCGCGAAGGACTCGATCGGCGACCTCGGCAACGAGGTGACCGTCTCGATCACCGTCACCGCGGTCAACGACACGCCGATCGCCCTGCCCGACTCGTACGACGTGGATGAGGACGACAGCCGCACCTTCGACGTCCGGACGAACGACAAGGCCGGACCGGACAACGAGAGCGGCCAGACCCTGACCGCCACGATCGAGACGAACCCGACGCACGGCGACCTTCTCGACAACGGCGACGGCACGTTCACCTACACGCCGGATCCGGGCTACAACGGCCTCGACGGGTTCAGCTACAAGCTCTGCGACAACGGCACGACGTCTGGCGCCGACAACTTCAAGTGCACCACGGTCGGCGCGACGGTCGACGTCACGGTCGACTCCGTGAACGACGCGCCGTCCGGCACCGACAAGACCATCACGATCCTCGAGGACGCGAGCCACACGTTCGATGCGGCCGACTTCGGCTTCAGCGACCCGGATGGCGACGACCTCCTCAGCGTCCAGATCACGAACCTGCCGGCGCCCGGCACGCTGACCTTCAACGGGTCAGCGGCGTCGCTGCCCCTGGTCATCGACGCCGACGACATCGACATGCTCGTCTTCACGCCGGCCGCCGACGCCCACGGGCTCGGCTACGCCAGCTTCGACTTCCAGGTCCGCGATGGCGGCGGCACCGACAACGGCGGCGTCGACGTCGATCCGTCGGCGAAGACCATCACCTTCGACGTGACGTCCGTGAACGACGCCCCGGCGGGCGCGAATGCGACCGTCACGACCAATGAGGACACCCCCAACGCCTTCGATGCGGCCGACTTCGGCTTCACCGATCCCAAGGACGCGCCCGATGACACGTTCACCGGGATCGTGATCACGAACATCGTCCTCGGCGGCGGCACGCTGGAGCTCGACGGCAACGCCGTCGGCGGCGGCGACACGGTCGCCACGGGCGACATCGACGACGGCAAGCTGGTCTACACGCCGGCCGCGAACGCCAACGGTCCCGCGATCGCGAGCTTCGACTTCGCGGTCCAGGACGGCGGCGGCGACAGCGACGGCGGCGCCGATCTCGACGCCAGCCCGAACACGATCAGGATCGATGTCACCGCGGTCAACGACGTCCCGTCGTTCACCAACGGCGGCAACCAGACCGTCAACGAGGACTCCGGGTCGGCGACGGTGGCCGGCTGGGCGACCCCGATCAGCACGGGCCCGTCGGACGAGTCCGGCCAGACCGTCGCGTTCACCGTCACCAACGACGACAACGCCCTGTTCATCGGCCAGCCGGCGATCGCGCCGAACGGCACGCTGACGTTCACCCCGGCCGCGAACGCCCATGGCTCCGCGACCGTCACGGTCTCGGTCAAGGACAACGGCGGCGGCGTCCACGACACCAGCGCGGACCAGACCTTCACGATCACGGTCCGCTCGGTCAACGATGCCCCGGAAGGCACGGACAACACGGTCCAGACCGACGAGAACACGCCGTACGTGTTCACGGCCGACGACTTCGGCTTCAGCGACCTGGACGGCAACGACCTCGAAGCCGTCCGGATCACCACGATCCCGGCGGTCGGCGACGGCGAGCTGAAGCTCGACGGCAACGCCGTCTCGGACGGTAACGTCGTCCAGGTCGGCGACATCGCGCTCGGCCTGCTCGTCTTCACGCCGGACGCCGACGAGTTCGGCGAGCCGTACGCGACCTTCACGTTCCAGGTCCGGGACGACGGCGGCACCGCGTTCGGCGGCGCCGACCTCGACCCGAGCGCGAACACGATGTCCATCAACGTGGGCTCGATCAACGACGCCCCGTCGGGCACGAACGAGCACGATCACCATCGATGAGGACACGTCGCACACCTTCGTGGTCGGCGACTTCGGCTTCAGCGACGTGGACGGCAACGACTTCCTCGCGGTCAAGGTCTCGCCGGCCACCGCCGGCGCGCTCAAGCTCGACGGTACCCTCGTCGGCAGCGACACGCTCGTCTCCGTGGCCGACATCTCGGACGGCAAGCTGGTCTTCACGCCGAACGCCGAACACCTACGACCCGGGCTACGCGACGATCACGTTCGCGGTCCAGGACGACGGCGGCACGGACAACGGCGGCGTCGATCTCGATCCGACCCCGAACACCATCACGATCGACGTGACCCCGGTCAATGACGACCCGGTCACGGGCGACGACTCGATGACCGTCGACGAGGACGGCAGCGTCACCGCCGACGTCCGCACGAATGACAACGCCGGTCCGAACGAGGGCGGCCAGACCCTGACCGCCTCGATCTACAGCGCCCCGGCGCACGGCACGGCCGAGATGGTCGGCGACTCGATCAAGTACACCCCGGCGTCCGACTACCTCGGGCCGGACCAGTTCTTCTACACGCTGTGCGACGACGGGCCCCGAACCTCTGCGTCAACACCGGCAAGGTCTCCGTCACGGTCAACTCGGTCAACGACGCGCCGTCCGGCACGAACAGCACCATCGCCGTCCTCGAGGACGGGAGCCACACCTTCGCGCGCGGCCGACTTCGGCTTCAGCGACCCGGAGGGCGACACCTTCAAGAACGTCCACATCACGGGCGACCCGACGAACGGGGCGCTCACGCTGTCGGGCAACCCGATCTCCGCTCCGGTGATCGTGGCCGCGAACAGCCTGTCGCTCCTCGTCTTCACCCCGGCGGCGAACGCCAACGGCGACGGCTACGCCACATTCGAGTTCACGGTCCAGGACGACGGCGGCACGCTCAACGGCGGCGTCGACACCGACCCGACCGCGAACACGATCACCATCGACGTGACCCCGGTCAACGACGCCCCGTCGTTCACCAAGGGCCTGAACGAGCAGGTCAACGAGGACTCCGGCGCGCATTCCACCAGCCTCTGGGCGACAGCGATCAGTGCCGGCCCGTCCGATGAATCCCTCCAGGCGCTCGACTTCATCGTCGAGCAACGACAGCCCCGGCCTGTTCAGCGTCCAGCCGGCGGTTTCCGCCGCGGCACGTTGACCTACACCGTGGCTCCGGATGCCCACGGGCTCGCGAACCTCACGGTCTCGCTCCACGACGACGGCCTCGGCGCCGACACCAGCGCGCCGCAGACCTTCACGATCAACATCCTGTCGGTCAACGACGCGCCGTCCGGCACGAACGGCACCATCGCGGTCCTCGAGGACGGGAGCCACACCTTCGCGCCGGCCGACTTCGGCTTCAGCGACCCGGAGGGCGGCACCTTCAAGAACGTCCACATCACGGGCGACCCGACGAACGGGACGCTCACGCTGTCGGGCAACCCGATCTACCGCTCCGGTGATCGTGGTCGCGAACAGCCTCGTCGCTCCTCGTCTTCACCCCGGCGGCGAACGCCAACGGCGACGACTACGCCACATTCGAGTTCACGGTCCAGGACGACGGCGGCACGCTCAACGGCGGCGTCGACACCGACCCGACCGCGAACACGATCACCATCGACGTGACCCCGGTCAACGACGCCCCGTCGTTCACCAAGGGTGCCGACGAGACCGTCATCAGGACTCCGGTCGCCCACACCGTCCTCGGCTGGGCGACCGACATCTACCACGGCGTCTCGGACGAGGGCCTTCAGACGCTCACGTTCACGGTCAGCGACGACAACGGCCTCTTCGCGTCTCAGCCGGCGATCTCGCCGAGCGGCGACCTGACCTTCACCGGCGCGCCGGGTGCCCATGGCATCGCGACGCTCACCGTGACGCTCAAGGACGACGGCGGGACGGCCAACGGCGGCTTCGATACCTCGAGCCGCGCCGCAGACCTTCACGGTCACCGTCACGTCGGCCAACGAGCCCCCGGTCGCGACGGGTGACAGCTACTCGATCGGCGAGGACGGCCTGCTGACCGTCAACGCGGCCGACGGCGTCCTCAAGAACGACACCGACGCCGATGGCGACACGCTCCACGCGGTCAAGTTCGTGAACCCGACCCATGGCAGCGTGAGCCTCGCCTCCGACGGGTCCTTCGTCTACGACTCCGATGCCAACTACGTCGGGCCCGACTCGTTCACCTACCGGGCGAACGACACGGTCGATGAGTCCGACGAGGTCACGGTCTCGATCACGGTCACACCGGTCAACGACGCCCCGTCGTTCACCAAGGGCGCCGACCAGACCGTCAACGAGGACTCGGGCAACCACGACGTCCTCGGCTGGGCGACCGGGATCGAGCACGGGCCCGTCGAACGAGTCCAGCCAGGCGGTCGACTTCCTCGTCAGCAACGACAACAACGGCGCTGTTCTTCGTCCAGCCGGCGATCGACTCGTCGGGCAAGCTGACCTACTTCCCGGCGGCCAACGCGGTCGGCTCCGCCACGGTCACCGTCTCGCATCCATGACAACGGCGGCATCGCCAACGGCGGCGTCGACACCAGCGGCCCGCAGACGTTCACGATCACGGTCACCCAGGTCAACGACGTCCCGTCGTTCACCAAGGGCGCCAACCAGACCGTGCTACGAGGACTCGGGCGCGGCGAGCATCAGTGGCTGGGCGACGGGCCTGTCGCGTGGACCGTCGAACGAGTCCGGCCAGACGCGTCTCCTTCAACGTCAGCAACGACAACAGCGCGCTGTTCAGCGGCCAGCCGGCGGTGAGTGCCGCCGGGGTCCTGAGCTTCACGCCGGCGCGAACCTGTCCGGGTCGGCGACCGTCACGGTCTCGATCCAGGACGACGGCGGGACGTCGAATGGCGGTGTCGACACCAGCGCGACACAGACCTTCACCATCACGGTCAACGCCGGTGAACGACGCCCCGTCGTTCACCAAGGGCGCCGAACCAGACCGTCAACGAGGACTCCGGCAACCAGCGACGTCGCTCGGCTGGGCGACCGGGATCAACACCGGTCCGTCCAACGAGTCCGGCCAGTCGGTCGACTTCCTCGTCAGCAACGACAACAACGGCGCTCTTCCTCGTCCAGCCGGCCATCGACTCGTCGGGCAAGCTGACGTACTTCCCGGCGGCGAACGCCTCTGGCTCGGCGATCGTCACGGTCCGCCTCCACGACAACGGCGGCACCGCCAACGGCGGCGCCGACACCAGCGCCCCGCAGACCTTCGCGATCACGGTCACGGGGGTCAACGACTCGCCGACGGCCGGGACCGACACCGCGACCACGCCGGTCAACACCCCGGTCACGATCAGCCCGCTCGGCAACGACAGCGCTGGCCCCGGCGAGTCCGCCCAGACGCTGGCGATCACCGGCAAGACCAACGGGGCCAACGGCACGGTGACCTTCACCGCGTCGTCGGTCACCTACACCCCGGCCGCGGACTACGTCGGCACGGACAGCTTCACCTACACGGTCTGCGACAACGGCTCGCCGTCGCTCTGCGCGACCGGCACCGTGAACGTGACCGTCACCCCGGTCACCAACGGGCTCCTGGCCGACGTGGTCACCACGGACGCCGAGTTCCAGCGCATCGACGGCTTCGATGTCCTGTTCAGCAACGGTTCGGGCTCGAGCAAGCAGCTCCGCGCCACCAACCCCGGCTCGTTCCACTACGAGCTGGACCTGCGCAACGAGACCGGCGTGACGATGCACGTCCGGGGCAAGCCGCTCCCGAACATCGTCAAGAACGGGGTCTCCATCAAGGACCGGAACGGCGGGTCCGTGGCGGTGATCGTCACGGTGCCGTCGCTGCCGACCAGCGTCGGGACGCCGATCCCCGACTCGGCCACCGGCTACACGAACGCGGGCACGCCGGCCTTCCGCCTCAGCGGCTGGCGACCGGTCCGCGCCAACCCGGACGACCGGTCCGACCTCATGCCGATGACCGTCAGCTGGGCCAACCCGGCGAACGGCGACTGCCTCGCGGCCTCGGTCGCGTGGACGGTCGGCACCCCGTCGAGTGGCGCGCTCGTCAAGTGCCTCAAGATCGAGGGCCTCGAGATCCCGCGCCATCGCAAGGCCCGCGTCCACCTGAACTTCGAGTTCGCCCCGCGCGGGACGGACGGCTGGGCGTCGAACGCGCAGTCGCTCTTCCGGGCTGGCTTCTCGTTCAAGGCACAGACCCAGGTCACGCTCGATCCGGACTTCCCGATCTCGACGCTCGCCGGCAAGATCTACGCCGGGAACTCGACGGCCGGGCTGGTCGGCGCGGGCCAGCCACTCACCGCCATCGGCGGGTTCGTCCTCGACGGATCCGGCGCCGGCATCGACGGCGCGCTCGTGAAGCTCTTCAACACCGCCCCGACGCCGGCTTCGAACCGGTGCGCCTCGACGGCCTTCGTCGCCCAGGCGACGACCGAGGCCGACGGCTTCTACTTCATCTACCAGACCAAGACCACCCCGGCCAGCTCGACGGCCAATACGCTGCCGTCGGGCGTCCGGTACTACGCGGTCGTCTGCGCGAGCGGCGTGCCGATCGCGTACCTGCCCGCGCGGCTGATCGACCACAAGCTGGGCAACAAGGAGTTCGAGCAGGAAGACTTCCTGGTCGCCAATCCGACCCACCTCGGCTGGTCCATCCAGCCGATCACCAACCGGCTCGGACGGACGATGTACGCCGTCCAGGTCTCGCTGCTCGACGCGTACGGGAACGTCGTGTCCGACGGCTCCACGCAGATCACCATCTCGAAGGCGAGCGGTGGCAGCGGGACGCTCTCCGGCACGCTGACCCGGACGATGTCCGGCGGCGTGGCGACCTTCACGGACCTCAGGATCAGCGGCTCGAGCTCCGCCGCCGGGTCTTACACGCTCAAGGCGGTGGACTCGACCGCCGGCGGCGCACCGCATCCCTTCCCACAGGTCGTGTCGTCCGCGTTCAACGTGACGAACTAGCGAGGGTCCTCGCCGATCCGGGCCGCGGCCTTCGGGCCGCGGCTCGGCGTGTCCGGGTCAGCTCCCCGGTTCGTCGGATCCGCCGGGGCGCGGGATCACGAACAACACCAGGACGACGACGAGCACCACGACGACGATCGCCCCGATCAGGAGAGCCGGGGTGAACGACACGCTCTGGCTCGCGTCCGGGGCCGGTGCCGCGGACGCCTCTGCGGTCGCCACAGGCACTGACGCGACCGGGGTCTCGGCCGGCACGAGGCTCGGCGGGAGCGTCCCCTGCGGCGGTGTCGGGGTCGGCGCCGCGGTCGGCCTGGGCGTCGGCCCGGAGCCCTCGACCGTGATCTTGCCGGTGAACCCGTAGACCACGCAGTGGTACGTGTATGTCCCGGGCCTGCTGAAGACGTTCGCGAAGGCCTCGCCCCGGGCCATCTTGCCGCTGTCGAAGGAGCCGTCGTCGGCGGTGACCGTGTGCTCGAGGTCGCTGTCGGAGATCCAGGTCACGACCTCGTTGACGTTGATCGTGATGTCGTTGGGCTTGTACTCCGAGTCGGTGATCGTCGCCTGCTGGCTGCGCGCCAGCACGACCGGCGCGAGCGCGACGAGCGCGATGGCCAGGACGGCGAGGGCGGTCAGGATCGCGACCGGGGCCCGGTGCGTCGGGCTCGACCGGCGGGAACGACGGTGGTGCATCGGGCGGATTGTACGGGGGCGCCGTACCGGGATGGCTATGGGTCGTTGGTGCCATCGCTCCCGCGCCGGTCCTCGGCGACCCCGGATGGTGCGTCGGCGCCACGGGCCCCACGGGTCATGGCGGGGCAGGACCATCGGCCCACGACGCAGCCGACCAGACCCGCCCGGACCCCTCCGGACGGCGTGTCCCGGGGCAACGAGCCCGTCGTTCGAGCGGTGACGGCGAGCGCCAGGGTGCCGGTCGGCGGAGGTCGGGCTCGTCGCGTCGGCGCACCGGATGCACCGGCCGCGGTCGGTGCGGTGCGGTCGAGTGTGGTCCGGGCAGGTTCCAGTGCGGCCGGACGGCCTGTACCGACCGCCTGGCCACGCTGACTGCCGACCGCCGACCGGCCGGGCCACGCTGACTGCCGACCGCCGACCGTCGGCCTTGCACCACGCGGCACAAACGACGTTCGGAGACCGGTTCGGTGGTCATCCGTGCCGCAAGACGCACGATCCGACCGCTGACGGTGCGCCGGGAGCCTCGACCGGCCCGCCCAGCCGTCGTTTCAGCCGCGTCACGCAACATCGACCGCCGGGCCACGACCGCCGGGCCACGACCGCCGGGCCACGACCGCCGGGCCACGACCGCCGGCCCACGACCGCCGGGCCACGACCGCCGGGCCACGACCGCCGGGCCACGACCGCCGGGCCACGACCGCGGGGTTCGAGCGCGACTGACGCCCTACACCGGGTGGACCGTCACGTCGGCGGTGCGGACCAGCGCGAGCTCCTTCGTGTGGCGGACCGTCGTCGTCAGGACCCGGAACCCGCCGCTCTCGAACCGGGACTCGATGCCCGCCCGGAGCGCGGTCTCGGTCCCGATGGGCTTGCGGGTGGAGAGGTCGAAGTACGGGGCGCCGACCGGGATGTCGAGCAGCACCAGGGCGTCGTTGGTGATCTCCAGCGGGCCGATCGCCGGTGGCGCCGCGGGATGGGCTGCGACGATGGCCGCCAGCGCCCCAGGCGCGCCGACGACCGACTTCGCATCCGGAGCGACGTTCGCGACGATCCCCTTCGCGCCCACCTTGACGAGCTGCCCCTGGAAATGCCCGCTGATGACCCGCAGGAATGGGCCGATGCGCGCGCCGGTCTTCGAGTTGACGACGTCGACCAGGGCGTCGAACCTGGCGCCGCTGTCCTTCGACACGACCATCGAGTCGGCGATCACGGTCGGTTGGCCGCCGTCGTACCCATCGATCCGCGTCCCGGCCTTCACACCGAACCGGCGGCTCGGCTTGAAGGTCAGGATCGGGACGACCTTGTTCGCCACGAACTGCCCCTCGGTGAACCAGACCTCCTCGCCGATCATCTCGGCCCGCCTGACCACCTTCCACGGGATCCAGCGTCCGCTGTACTTCCGGGTCTCGGCGGCCATCGACACCATGGGGTCGATGACCCGCGTATGCGTTCGGGCAGCATCCATCCCCACGAGGAGGATCCGATGCCCTTCCGTCCTGTCGGTGATCCCCACCCGGAAGGCCTGGGCGTAGTTCCGCGGGATGATCCCCGCCACGAGGGCGCGGCCCTTCGACAGGCGGTCCTTGGCCTCCTCGTCGGAGGTGTGTTCCTTCTTGAGGGACTGTCCGTACAGGTTGCGCAGCGCGGTCAGCATCAGCTCCGTGTTCGCCCCATCCCGCAGCACCATGTCGCCCGAGGCGACGGCGAGTCGGATGACCTCGGCATGGGTGGGCGTCTTGGCGCCCAGGTACCCGACGTTCGCGCCGTTGAGCAGCGAGGCGAAGGTGCATGCCCAGAAGCCGCCGTCCTTCTTGGTCGAGAAGCGTTCATCGACGAACGGGGGGAAGTAGGTGGACCGGCCGCCGATCACTTCCCGGTGGCCGTAGCGATGTGGGATCTGGCTAGGCATCGGATGTCACCTCGAATGTGCCGCTCGAGAAGATCTGGCGATCGCCGACGGTCACCGACAGGGGTCCGTCGACGGCGCCCTCCGGGACCGTCGTGGCCAGGGCGCCGCCCGCTGACGGCGCGGCTTCGGAGGGGATGTCCCCGAAGTCGACCTCGTCGAGGTCGCCGATCCCCGTCCCGAACACCTCCACGAGCGTCCCGACCGGGCCCGAGGTCGGCGAGAACCTCGAGATGGCCGGGGCGACCGGGTCGGCGTCGGCGACGGCATCCCCGCCGTCGGCCGCAGGGTCTGGGCCGGCAGCTCCGCCATCACCCTCCAGCTCGCCGACCGGCGCCGGGCCGGGGTCGACGGGGTCGGGGTCGCCGTCCGTCGGCGGTGGCGATGGATCCACCACGAAGGCGTCCGTCGAGGTCGCCGTCCGTTCGTCGTTGGAGACGGACAGGGTCCCGGTGATCGCGCCGTCCGGCACGGCCGCGCTGAGCGATCGCTTGGCCGGGTCGAAGGTCGCGGCGGTCGGGAGGCCGTCCGCGAACACGATCTCGTCCATCGTCTCGTCGAAGCCGGTCCCGACGACCGCGACGACGGTGCCGACCGGCCCGTGCGGCGGCGTGACCGAATCGATCCGGAACGCCGATGCCACCTCGAACGACTGCGTCGAGGATGCGGTGCCCTCGTCGGGCGAGACCGTCAGCGGGCCGCTGATCGCGCCGTCCGGGACGTGGGTCGAGAGCTGGGACGCCGCGGCGTCCCAGGTGGCTTCGGCGGTCGCGCCACCGCCGAAGGCCACCTCGGTGACGTGCTCGAGATGGGTCCCGGTGATGACGACCAGGTCCCCGCTCGAGCCGCTCGTCGGAGCGATCGCCGTGATCGTCGGTGCCGACGACGAGTCCATCGATTCACTGCCGGCTTCGGGCTTCGTGAAGACCGTCTCGAAGACCTGCTTGAACTTGCCGGCCGCCTGGTTCGTGTACAGGCCCACGAGGATGGCCACGGCCGTGAACCCGAACGGGCTCCCGTCGCCGGTGCCGGTGCCGGTGATCAGCCCGGCGCGCAGGAAGACGTAGGCGAAGATCGCGAACAGCGCGCCGACCATCGGGATGATGAAGTAGGACGGGACCCAGCTCCACACCAGGTGCCGCTCGCCGACGTAGCCGTAGAAGGAGCGGAGCACGTGCGCCATGGCGCCGAGCGCCCCGCCGATCGCCACGACCAGCAGCAGGCTCCGCTCCCGGTCGAGCGTGACGTCCCAGAAGAACCAATGGGTGCTCAGCGAGCCGGGGATGGTCGCGACCTGGGTCTGGTCGGGGCCGGCGCCGGCGGCCGGGCTGGGCGTGGGGCTCGCGGCCGCGTTCGCCTGGACCACCACCGTGCAGGGATGGGCCGTCGTGCATGGGTCCTGCGTCGGTGGCCAGAAGGCCATGCCCGAGTAGATGAGGATGACCGTGATCAGCAGGTAGAGCGCTGCGAGGACCGCGATCGACTTGCTGCCGACGGCTCCCGAGCCGACCTTCGTATCGACGGCCCGGCGCTTGCCCGGCCCCTTGGTCGCTGCCATCCGTTGCCCCTCCTGGATTCCCGAGTCGCGGAACCGTATCGGGGGAGTGTCTCGGCCGCGTCTCGGCGGCGTCGCGGTGGTGAGGCTGGGTCGCGGGCCGGTCCTGCTCGTCCGGGCGGCGGTCTAGAGGTCCGGGACGTCCTCCGGGGCGATGTCGCCCTGCCGGCCGGTCTCCGACGCGGCGATCATCTGGGTCCGGTTGATCAGGACGAACTTGTAGTGGCTGATGATCCGGCGATCCGCCAGCGAGCGGGTCGTGACCTCGGTGAGCGCGATGAACCGCGGGTCGCTGGTGTCGACGAAGCCGGCCAGGTCGGTCTCGCCGTAGACGTGCGCCGAGCCCGTGACGGTGTGGCCCGGCGTGAACATCACGAACTGGCGCGGCCGCCGGGTCAGCGTCTCACCGCCGAAATCGCCCATCCCGCCGGCACCGGCCAGCCCGGATGCCTCGGCCGGCGCTTCCGGGTCCTCCTGGGCGATGAACGAGATCTCGTCCTTGTCGATCATCAGCTCGGGCAGCACGAGCGTGGTCGGGTCGCCGTTGCGGCGGAGCAGGCGCGCGTCGTGGACGCGGATGTAGCCGCTCTGCGCATTGATGAGGTCCGTCAGGCGTCCGAAGCGGCCCAGGTACATCAGGCCTTTCACCCGAAGGTGCGTCCCGACGAGCTCGATCTTCTCTTCGCGGCCCAGCGGCTCGTCGCCCGTGAAGGCGTCGATCGGCATGTTCCAGCTCATGGCCGGATTGTAGTCGTCGCGCGCCCGGGGACCGGGACCCTAGGTGGTCGGCCCCGATGCCGACGGGCTGGCGCCCGGAGCGCTCTTGTCACCGTCGTGCCCGCCGCGGCCGAACTTGCCGCCGCCGACCATGTCGGCGTCGACGGAGCCGTCGGCGTTGAGCGCGCCGCTGGCCAGGACCTTGTCGCCGACCGCGACGTCCGCGATCGTCGCGTCCTTCTTGCCGCGCACGAAGACCTTCGTCGAGCTGTCGATGTGGACCGTGACGCTCTTCCCGTCACGGGTCTTGAGCGTGATGCTCGTCGATGTCTTGGCCGTCACCTCGCCGCCGACCACGCTCGGCTGGATCCGAACGGAGGTGGCGGTGAAGGTGTCGCCGCTGACGGTGCCGAGGGCCACGACCCTGCGAGCCGACGACGACGTCGCCCTTGGTCGCTGCCGTGTCCTTGCCGAACGTGTAGACGGTGGAGCCGTTGACCGTGATGACCCGCGTCTTGTCGCCGCGACCCGCCGCGAGGGTCAGCGTGGTCGAGCCGACCGCGGTGACCTTGCCGGCCGCCTTCGGCGTCGGGACGTTGATCGAGGTGATCGTGTAGGAGCCGTCGTCGTTGCGCTTCTGGCGGAACGTGATCTTGTCACCGAGGTCCAGGTCGCTGACGGTGGCGGCCTTGCCGCCCTTGGTGATCTTCGTGTCGGGGGTGACGACGATCGTGCGCGTCCAGCCGTCCTCGGTCTCGAGGCTCAGCTTCGGGCCGGCGATCCCGGTGATCGTGATGCCGCCGAACCCGTGCCCGCCACGGTCGCCCTTCGAGCCGTCGGTCTTGGAGGCGTCCGGCTTCGTGGTCGACTGGGGTGCCAGGGGCGCCGCGGGCGCGGCGATGCCGCACGCGGATGCCGACGGCTCGGTCGAGGCGCGTGGCCTCGGTCGAGGCCGTCAGCCGATGCCGACGCGTCAGCCGATGCCGATGCCGATGCGCCCGGGATCGTCCGAGCCCGATGGCGCCGGGGACGCCGCGAAGACGGCGACACGGGACCAGGATGGCGAAGACAAGCAGGACGGCCATCCCCATACGGAAGGCTCCGGCTCGGCGGATCCGTCGCTTGGCTTCGGTCACGGATGGTCCTCGCGCTGGTCGATCGGCTCGGCTGGTTCGAAACGTCGAAAACGAACGCACGCGCGTTCGTCCTCGACTCTAGTCCTTCCCGTCGGCGTTGTCCGCTCGGCGGGCGCATCTGGTGGTGCGCGGGTGCATCACCAGATCGCTGATCACGGGATGACGAGGTGGACCGGGTTGCCGCGGATCGTGACCTGCCAGGTCGTGAGGTCCGTGGCGGGATCGTCGGAGCTGGTGCCGCCCATCGAGTACTGGATCTTCCACCAGCCCGGCTCCGTCTCGCCCTTGGGGACCGGGGCGATGTAGTTGTCGTCGATGTGGATGCAGATCCGCAGCCAGCGGCCGTTGAAGAGCGAGTTCCCGCCGGTGTTGGTGGTGACCGACGTCGTCGGCCCGGAACCGCCCGGCGTGCCCGGTCCGCAGGTGAAGTTGGCTGGGATGGTCGTCCCGGCGAGCGAGTTGTAGTAGAAGGACGTGGCCACGTACGACGCCTGACCGCCGTTGTAGCCGGGCTGTCCGGGCTGGTTGTTGTTCATCGGCTGCATGATCCGCAGGTTCGCGGACAGCTCACCGGTGTCGCCCGGGTCCCACAGGTCGATGTCCATCCACTTGCCGGCGTGGACTTCCTCGATCTGGGCCAGGTAGAAGGTCGAGACCTTGCCACCCGAGAGCGGGAAGTAGGCCTCCATCGCGCCCAGGCCGTAGACCCTCGGCGTGCCGGTCGCGGACTTGGTCCAGATCGCGAAGGCGTTCAGGGCCGTGGTGCTCGTCTGGTTGTCGGTCGGGTCGATGACCTTGTTGAACTTGTCGGTGTAGATCCGCGAGGTGGTGTGCAGGCGGTACTTGCCGGCAGACAGGTTGCTGGCGAGCTTCCACCACTTGTTGTGCCAGGTCAGTCCCGCGCAGCTCGCGTTGCCGTTGTTCCCGCCCAGGTTCGGGTCCTCCAGGTGGAGGCGCCGGAAGGTCGTGCCGCTCGACGCCTGCCAGACGTCGTCCGGCAACTCGTACGGCGTGTTGGCCTCGTCCTTGAAGAGCTCGTACTGGGCGCTCACCGGCTGCGCCGACGAGTTGCCGTTGCTGCCGCCGACGGTCCAGTTCTCGCCGGTCCCCTGGTTCTGATGCGTCGCCCCGTCGATCGATGTGTCGCAGAAGCCCGGGTCGAAGATCCAGACCTCGCCGCCACCCGACGGCATGTCGATCCCGTAGTTGTAGTACTTGGCGGGATCGTACGTCGGGTTGGTCGCGCTGGTCCGGGTGGCGTAGCCGGTCATGTAGGCGTCGCCCTGGACACTCGGCGCGCCCTGGCTCTGCATGGCACCCCAGAAGTTCTGCGGAGCGAGCGTGACCTGGTTGTAGGGATCCCTCACCGGCTGCGGCGAGGGCGGATCGACGACGGTGATCATGGTCGTCGTGTAGATGCGATAGGTGATCGTGACCGAGATCCGGTCCACGCTCAGGGTGCGGTTGTTGCTGCAGCCCTTGTCAAACGTCGCCTTGATCGCGAACTTGTTGTTGGCGAGATCGTCGCGGGTCCAGGTGCCACCACCCCACACGGCAGTGCTATCAGGTGCGCCGAGTGTCTGGTTGAGGTTGTTGTTGAGTGAGTTCGACGTGACGGTGCTCAGCCACGCCGGTGGCGTCGTCCCGCTCTTCGACAGGGCGATCTGCACGTGGGAGTTGTTACATTGAATTCGACAGGAACGCGTCCTCGAGGCGGACCTCGATGCCGCGGATCACGATCGTCTGGTTCGCGGCCGGCACTGGGATCAGTGACAGATCGACGGGAGGGTTCCCCGCTGGCGGGACATTGAAGCCAAAATTGTTCCAGGCTTGGAACTGGCCGTTCCCAGTCGCCTGACCGTAGACGTTGTCATTCGTCCGGATCGCCGATGTGATGCTCACGCCGCTCGCGGATGAGTTCCACTGGCCACCGGCGATCGAGGCCGTCGCATCCTGCGCGCCCGTCGTCACGCGTCGACGAAGGTCGTGTCCGGCTCCTGGTGCGTGGTCGGCAGGTTGAGGATGCCGACGCCGTAGTAGTTCTGCGGGCTGCCCATCGGGACCGGCAGCGTGAACTCGGCCTTGGCGGTCCGGGTCGCCGGGATCGTCGGGATGCCGATGACGCGCATGAAGAACGTCCCGACGTCCGCCGTGATCGTCACGTCCATGCGGCGCGGGTTGAGCGGGTCCTGCTTGGGGCGGACCTTGGTGGTGTTCTGGAGCGGGATCTCGGTGTAGCCGTTCTTGGTCGCTTCCAGCTTCGCCAGGCCGACACCCGTGGCCGGAGCGTTGGGCAGCTGGACCGCGCCCGCGAGGGCCGCGGCATCGGCGGCGCGCTGGATGCGCAGGGAGTTCACCCAGTACCAGGAGACGTCGACCACGACGGCCGCCATCATCATCAGCAGGAAGATCGCGCCGGCGAAGATGACCAGCACCTGGCCACGGCTCCGCCGCCGCTTGGCGCCGGCCGGGTCCGCGTACTTGGAATGGCGAGGACGTGGCTCCTCGACGGGGGCGGTCAGCCGCGGCTGGCGCTGGTAGCTGGGCTTGGCAGTCGTAGGCATCGGTCGATCCGCTCTCTCAGTCCGGGTTCAGGGACATGACCGTTCGGTCACTCATGGGCAGGGTGGGATTGCCGGTCGCCCCGAGGAGGCCGCCCAGCGGGGTGACGTACTTGTAGCCGTAGCTCATCGAGACGCCGATCGAGTCCGGGTTGGCCGCGTTCTTGCGCAGGCATGGATCCCAGCCGAACGTCTGGAGCTTGAACTTCAGGGCCGCGTTGTCGACGACCGGACCCTTGCCGAGCGTCCAGACGTTGACGGGAGCGTTCTTGGGCTCCTTGCCGTCGGCGCCCGCCTTGTAGATGCGGATCTCGGTGATCTCGTTGATGTCGACCTGGGAGCCGCCGGCGGTGATGACGCGCTGGACCGCGGCGATCACCTGGTTGTCGACCACGGCGCATGGGTATTCGTTCGAGCCGTTCGCCAGCGCGGCACCCGCACGGGCGCCCTCGCGGGTGGCGTACTCCATGGTCAGGTGGTGCGAGAACGCGAACCCGAACTCGAGCATCCCGAGCAGGATCAACAGGAAGACGGGGATCGCGACGGCGTACTCGACCATCGCCTGGCCACGACTGCGGCGTCGATCGTGCGTCACAGGATCGGCTCCATGCGCATGGCGTTCGCCTTGGTCATCGTGTAGCCCGATCCGGCCATCGGCAGGAGGGTGTGGAGCGGCGTCTTCCAGTCGTAGTCGTAGGTCATCTGGACGCCGATCGTGTCGACCGTCGTGGACCCGCCGCAGCCGGCGAGGATCGCGCAGCGGGTGTCGTACGAATGCGACAGCCGGTGATAGGGGAGCGTGGCCGGGGTCCCGTCGGCGAGCGGGCACGAGACCGGCGTGCCGGGGCGGACGTAGACGTTCACGGGTCCGAGCGGATCGCCGTTGGCGTTGGACTTGAAGATCCGGACCTCGGTGATGCGGTCGTTGTCGGCCGGGGCCGCGACGCTGCGCTGGACCGCCCGGAGGATCGAGCAGTCCGCGTCGCCCTCGCTTGCCGGCTTCGGCGGCGGTGAGGGCGGCCTCGCGGGTGGCGAAGTCGATCGACAGGACCGCGTTCAGCGCGAAGGCGAACTCGACGACCCCGAACAGGACGACGAGGAAGAACGGGAAGACCAGGACGAATTCGACCAGGGTCTGGCCTTCCTGCCGGCGGCCACGACGGCGTCGGCGGGTTCGCGAGTGGATGGGTAGCGGATCGGCGACACCCGTGACGGGGTGCGTTCGATCAGGTGCGTCGATGTCGGGACTCCCCTTCGAAGCGTCCGCGGACGGCGGACTTTAGTCCTAGTTGCTGCGGCCCACAAGTACCGCACACGAACCTTGCCTGAGACCTTACGGAAGTAGGGCCCGAAATCGACGAAATCGGTGGTCGGGCGCACCACGGCACGGTGCGGTGGGCTGGGGTCCGGGGCGCATCGGGATGATACGGGGAGGTCGCGATTCCCGCCGGAAGTCCTGGGTCGGTCCGGGGTCAGGGCGCCTTCGGGTCGACGAAGCGGCAGCGATCGCGGAGCGGGCAGAGCTCGTGGGCGGGGCGCTGGGCGTGGCACACGACGCGGCCGTGATGGATCAGGTTGACGTGCGCCTCGTACATCTGGTCCGGCTCGAGCATCGCGAGGAACAGGTCGTGGGCATCGTCCGCGGAGCGTCTTCGCCGGGATCAGCCCGACGCGCTTCGAGACCCGCTCGACGTGCCGGTCGACCGGCATCAGCGGCATCCCGAACGAGAACATCAGCAGCACCGACGCGGTCTTCTTGCCGATGCCGTCGATCTGGGTGAGCCACGCCCGGGCGTCGAGCGCGGCATGTCGCCGAGGAACTCGAGCGAGTAGTCGCCGCGCTGCTCGCGGACGTGGCGGAGGGTCGCCTGGAGCCGCGGCGCCTTCTGGTTGGCGAGGCCGCCGGGTCGGATCACGTCGGTCAGCTCGGGGATCGGCGCGAACTCGACCGCGGCCCAGTCCGGCGGCGCGCCCGATCGGGCAGGCCGACCCCGCCCCAGCCGATGCCGGGCACGTGGACCTGCGGCTCCAGCCCGGACGGGTAGGCCTCGCGCAGGAGCTGGAAGGCGACCTCGGCGTTGGTGTCGGCGCTGTTCTGGGTGAGGATCGTCAGGATCAGCTCGCTCGTCGGGTCGAGGCGGCGCGCCCACGGCTCGCGGCCGTAGCGCTCCGCGAGGGCATCGAGCACGAACGGGACCAGGCCGGGCCGGTAGCGCTCGAGGCGCTTCGCGTACGTGCGCGCGGGATCCGAGAACTTGCGCTTCTTCGGGCGTGGCCTGGGCTTCGGCTTCGGGGCCGGTGTCGGCGCAGGGGTCATGCCGGGGCCTCCGCGCCGACCAGCCGGGCGAGGCGCTCGCCGCAGCGCTCGACCGGGGCGGCGCCCGCGGCCATCGCCTCCTCGACGGGGAGCGGCGGGTCCGAGACGGGCACGGCGGTCGCACCCGACGGCGGCCAGGGCCTCGATGCCCTCGGGCTCGACGCCGCCACCGACGGCGATGCATCGGACGCCCGCCGCCTGGGCGCGCTTCGCGACGCCGAGCGCGGTCTTGCCGAACGCGGTCTGGGCGTCGATGCGGCCCTCGCCGGTGATCACGAGGTCCGCGCGCGCGAGCTTGGCGTCGAAGTCGGTCGCCTCCATCACGAGGTCGACGCCGGGGCGAAGGGCGAACGACTTGAAGCGGTCCTGGATCGCGAGCAGGCGCGAAGCCGACGCCGCCGGCCGCGCCGGCACCCGGGGTGTCGCGCTCGTGTCGGCCCGTGGTGCGCTCGAGCTCGTCGGCCCACGCCGGCGTTGCGCGCGTCCAGCTCGATCACCTGGGTCGGCGTCGCGCCCTTCTGCGGGCCGTAGACGGCGGCGGCCCCGTTCGGTCCGAGCAGCGGGTTCGACACGTCGCAGGCGACCTCGAGCTCGACCTCGCCCGTGTCGCCCAGCCCCCCGATGAGGCCCCGCCCGCCGTCCGTGGTCGCGCTGCCGCCGATGCCGAGCGTGATCTGCCGGGCGCCCGCGGCCGCCGCGGCCGCGATCAGCTCGCCGGTGCCGATGCTGGTCGCCCCGATCGGGTCACGCTCGTCCGGGCGCCAGCAGCGAGAGGCCCGACGCCTGGGCCATCTCGATGATACGCCCTGCCCGTCCCGACGACCTCGCGCCAGAGCCATCGCGCATCGACCGGGCGACCGAGCGGGTCGTGGACGGTGGTGGTCCGCCACGCCCAGCCGCCGGCGGCCTCGACCGCGGCGAGCGTCCCCTCCCCGCCGTCGCCGAGCGGCGACAGGACGATCTCGTCCTGGGGGCGGGCGCGCGCCCAGCCATCGGCCAGCGCGCGGGCGACCTCGACCGAGGTCAGCGAGCCCTTGAACGAGTCGGGCGCGATCAGGACGGTGAGGCGGCGATCGGCGCCGGCCGCCGGACCGTCGGCAGGCCCGCTCACCGCAGGTCCTTCCAGAAGTAGGTGGTCGTCGAGAGCGTGCCGTCGACCAGCATCGCGTGGTTCGGCACGACCCCGAACGCCTGCCAGCCGAGGGCGCGGTACATCGCCTCGGCGGGGCTGCCAGCCTGCGGTGTCGAGGAGCAGCAGCCAGCGGCCCTCGGCCCGGGCGGCGTCTTCGGCGGCCGTCATCAGGGCTCGGCCGAGGCCGTGCCGCCGGGCGGACGGTGGACGAGGACCTTGCCGATCTCGGCGCGGTGCGGGGAGTTCGGGTTCGTCGAGCGGATGAGGATCGTCGAGCCGAGGATGCGGTCCGGGTCGTCCGGGTCGCGCGACGACGAACGCGGTGACGACGCCGTCGCGGACCGCGTCGAGGCGGCCGCGCCACCAGGCCGACGTCTCCTCCACGGTCACGCCGGCGAGGAAATTGACCCCGGCCCCGCCGTCGACCGCGTCGACCAGCAGCGCCCCGAGCCCGGGGATCGCGGCCTCGTACTCGTCGGCCGTCAGCGCCACGACGCTCATCGCGACTGGCGGCGCTCCAGGTACTCGGGGATGCGGATCATCGGCGGGCGCTCCTGGTCGGCCAGCTCGATGACCTCGAGCGACAGCCGCCCGTGGCCGGACCGCGGCAGCTTCATCGTCGATCCCATCTCGGCGAACAGCCGCGCCTTGCGCCGTTCCTCGAGCCGCTTCATGACGGCCTGCAGGATCACGAACGACATCCGGCTGAGCCCCTCGAGCTCCTGGTTCCGGTGGATCCGCCGCTCCAGGTCGACCTGGCCGAGCCCTCGATGCCGAGCCGATCCGTGGCGTCGATGAGGTGCCCGATCTCGACCGCGTAGCCCGTGAAGAACGGGATCGATTCGAGCAGCGAGCGCCGGCCGGCGTACTCGCCGCTCAACGGCTGGATCATCCCCGAGAGCTCCGGGTAGAAGAGGTTGATCAGCGGCCGCGCGACGAGCTCGGTGACGCGCCCGCCGCCGCCCTCCTTGAGCACGCCGCTCCTCGACGATCGGCCGCTGGTAGTAGCCCTTCACGTACTGGAGGCGCGGCTCGTGGAGCAGCGGACCGAGGGTCCCGTAGACCATCCGCGGATGCCAGTTGCGGACGTCCGTGTCGGCCCAGACGACGATGTCGCCGCTGGTCTCGTACAGCGACTTCCAGAGCGCCTCGCCCTTGCCCCGGAACGAGCCGTAGCGGGTCAGCACGTCCGGGTGCTGGACGACGCGGGCGCCCTCGGACTCGGCGATCTCGCGGGTCCGGTCGGTCGAGGCGGAGTCGATGACCAGCACCTCGTCGAGCAGCGGGACCCGTCCGACCATCTCGCGCATCGCCTTGCGCACGATCGGGCCGATCGTCTCCTCCTCGTCGAGGGTCGGCAGCACCAGGCTGATCGTCAGCCCCTGCTTCTCCTTGAGGGTCACGAGCCGCCGCAGGTCCGCGAACTCGGCATGGTGGAAGTTGGCCTCGCCGAACCAGCGCTCGACGCGGGCCGGGACGGCACGGGCCTCCTCGGCGGCACGGTCGGCCGCGGCGAGGGTCTCGGCCCGGGACGCGAGCTGCTCGAAGGTGGTGCGGCCGATGGCCTCGCGGGTGCGCACGACGACGACCGACGGTCGCGCGCGCAGGGCGATCGACTCGGGCAGCGCCCCGAAGAGGTGGCTCTCCCCGCCGGTGCTGCCGGGGTTCGCCGAGGCGCCCATCACCACGAGGTCCGACTTCTCGGCCTCGCGCAGGATGGCGTTGCGGACGTTCGGCGCCTCGCGCAGGAGGGCCTCGCCGCGACCGTGGAGATGCTGCTTCACGAAGGCCGCGAGGGCTCGCTCGGCCTGGGCGCGGACCGCGATGGTGATCCCGGGCGGGACGAGGTGGAGGACGACGACCGTCGCGTCGTGGTAGCGGCCGATGGCGTCGGCGTAGCGGATCGCGAGCTCCGCGTGCGGCCCGCCGCGGACCGGCACGAGGATGCGCTTGATCTCCTTCGAGCCGCGCTGCTTGACGACCGCGATGTCGCACGGGGCGTCGCGGACCACCTCGTCGATGGTCGGCGAGACGACCGACGACCCGTTGCCCTCGCGGTGGGTGCCGGTCCGGCCGCCCCAGCCGAAGATGATCAGGTCGGCTTCCTGCTCGGCCGCCGCCTCGACGATGCCCTCGGCGGCGTGCCGGCCGATGCGCACGATCGGGTGGATCGTCGTCCCGTCGGGGGCGTAGTCGAGGACGCGCTGGAGCAGCCGACGGGCGTGGCGGGCGCGGGTCGCGCCCTTCGGAGAGGGGCATGCCCTCGGGCACCTCGACGATCCCGAGCGCGGAGATCTCGCCGTGCTTCGGGTCGAGCATCGCGGCCCCGAGGCGGACCAGCTCCTCGGCGGTCATCGGGTTCGCGACCGGGATGAGGATGCGACCGGGGAGGGGCGGCTTGGCGGTCATCCGCGGCGCCCCGTCGGCGGCCAGCTGCGGCGCCGGCCGCCTCCCAGCGCTCGATCAGGTACGGCTTCAGCAGCTCGAACTCGCGCGCCTGGCGCTCGACGCGGTCCTCGGCGGCGTCGGTCGGGACCGAGCGGTTCTCGATGACGAACGAGCCGACCCGCCCGAAGTAGATGGGCACGAGGGCGGCGACCATCGACTCGACGGCGGCGCCCTGGTCCGGCCCCTCGATCGAGGTCGCGCGCGGCGACGACCAGGTCGTAGACGACGCGCGCCCACAGGTCGTCGGGGAAGTGGAACGTGGAGACGGCCTCGGCCATCTCGAGCGTGGTGGCCGAGGTGGACGACACGTCCCCGCCGATGCCGAGCTTGGAGCGGGCCTGGTCCGCGAGCGTGCCGGCCTCCTTGGCCAGGGTCAGCACGGTCTCGGCCGTGGCCGGGGCGAGCATGTGCCGCCACGAGTCGGCGAGGGTCAGCGAGCCGGCGTGGAACTCGGACAGCAGGCGGAGCGTGTTCACCTCGAGCGGCGGCGGGTCGATGATCCGCTCGAAGCCGTAGGCCGGGACGTCGTGGCTGCCGCGGATGGGGAGCCAGTGGTCGGCGTAGCGGTCGGCCAGCCGCAGGATCGTGCCGACGACCTGGCGGAACATCGGGCCGAGGTCGGAGCCGGGGTCCTTCGGGTCGTGGATCTTCGCCCCGAGCCGGGTCTGGCAGACCGCGAACCCGCCGGCCAGGGCCGAGGTCGTCATCCAGATGTCGATCCCGAACTTGCTGATGTCCGACGTCCAGTCGTCGAGCTCGAGGTAGTGGCGGACGAGGTCGCCCGAGACCCCGAAGTCGCCGCCGATCGGCTGGCGGATGCGGTGGCCGTAGAGGGCCCGGGTCAGCGGGTAGGTGACGGTGTTGGTGATCGTGCCGTCGTACTTGTAGCGGGCGTAGAGCGGGGCGACGAAGTCGTAGCCGCCCTTGAGGATCGGGCCGGCGAGGAGCTCGATCCACTCCGGGACGATGCTCCGCAGGTCCGAGTCGACCACGACGAGCGCCTGCACCTCGAGGGCGGCGGCGATCTCGAAGATCGTGCGCAGGGCGGCACCCTTGCCGCCGACGCCGTCGATCTCGGGGTAGGTCAGGCTGACGCGCTCGAGTCGCTGGTTCGGGCGGACGAGGAGGATCTGCTCGACGTAGTCCGGCGGCTCGGTCTCGATGACGACGCGGCCGGTGCCGTCGGGGGAGCCGGCGTCCGAGTTGACGACGACCGGGTGCAGGTCCGGGAAGTACTGGACGAGGCCGGCCTGGGCGGCGCGGACCACGTAGCCGATGGTCGCGGCGTTCTTGAAGCTCGGGATCCCGACCATGATGTCGGCCCGGCCGAGACGCGCGATCTCGTCGCGGATGGCCGGCGTCAGGGCGGTTTGGGGCACGAGCCCACCGTACCATCATGGTGGGGGCGCTGCCCACGCGCGGTCGTGCCGGCCGCGCCGCGGCCGCTGCCCGCGATATGCACGTTCTCCTCCGGGCATGTGCGTCCGGATGTCGTATGCACCTCGGCTGCATATCGGCGCGCGCAGGTCGGAGACGAGTCCGGGCCAGCGCACGTCGTCCGTTGCGCTATGCATCCGAGGTGCATATGGAATCGGAGCGATCCACCCGGCGCCGATCGTGCATATCGGGCTTGGGCTGAGCGCCGAGCCGCGCGCCGAGGCCGCGCGCCCGCCGGGGCCGCGCGCCCGCGCGCGACCTACCGACGCGGGATCGGCACCGTCGCCCAGTCGTCGCCGACCGCGCCCGGCCGGTATCGGCTGTTGGCGCCGCGGAAGCTCAGGTCGCGGAAGCCGACCGCGCGCCACGACCCGATCCAGGTCTCGATCGGCGGCAGGACGTACGCCCCGAGGCGGATCAGCTCCGACTCCTCGATGATCGACTCGAGCTGCCGCTTGCGCTCGAGCAGGGGCACGTCGAGCAGCGACTCGCCGTCGAGCCAGAGCACGTCGACGACGACGAGGCTCACGCTGTCGCCGGGCGCGAAGTACGAGGCCTCGTCGAACTGGCGCTGCTCCTCGGCCCGCTCGGCGGTCTGCGAGATCCGGCCGCCGACGAAGAACTGCGTCATCCGCGCGCCGAGGTTGAACGACACCTTCTCGGGCCCGACGTAGAGCCCGGTCCCGTCGCGCGCGACCTGCTTGGTGAGGTAGCCGTCGACGATGACGCTGTCGGCACGCGCGGCGACCGCGAGGGCGGCCTCGATGTCCGGCCGGTCCAGGATCGGGTCGCCGTCCTCGTCGACGATCCCGATCGTCCCGACCGTCCCGCGCTGCCGTCACCGCCGCCGTGATCGAGGCCGGCGAGCACCCGAAGCCCGACCCACAGGGGCTCGATGATCGGGTTCGAGACGGCCTTCGTCCCCTTCCGGCCGTACGCCTCCGGGCGCCAGGTCCGCAGGGTCTCGAGGGTGGGCGACTCGGTCATCGCGGGCATCGTAGTCGCTGGTCGTCGCCTCGCAAGGGGCCGTCAGCCGCTGGTCCGGTCAGCCGCCCGCCCGTCAGCCGCCGGAAGCTCAGCCGCCGGCCGGGCCGCCGCCGAGGCCGGGCTCGGTCATCGCTGCCGGATCGAGCAGCCGGTCCACCTCGGCCGCGTCCATCCCGCGCTCGAGCGCCAGCTCGCGGATCGTGCGGCCGCTCTTGAAGGCCTCCTTGGCCAGCTTCGCCGCGTCGTCGTAGCCGATCACCGGCGCCAGCGCGGTCGCGAGCATCAGCCCCTGCTCGACCAGCCGCGGCCCGCGGTCGGTCGCGGTCAGCCCTTCGATGCAGCGCTCGCTGAAGTTGGCCGCCGCGGCGCCGAGCAGGTCGACCGACTCGAGCATCGCCACCGCGGTCACCGGCAGCATCACGTTGAGCTCGAGGAACGATCCGGTCTGGGCGAAGGCCGACGGTCGCGTCGTTGCCGACGACCCGCGCGACCACCATCGTCAGCGACTCGACGATGACCGGGTTCACCTTGCCCGGCATGATCGACGACCCGGGCTGGGTCTCGGGGAGGGCCACCTCGGCGATGCCCGCGCGCGGCCCCATCCCCATCAGCCGGACGTCGCTGGCGATCTTCCACAGGCTCAGCGCGATCGTCCGGATCGCGCCATGGGCCGCGATGGCCGCGTCGAGCGTCGACTGGGCGTGGAAGTGGTTCGTGGTCTCGCGGACGTCGAGCCCGGTCAGGGCGGACAGGCGCGCGCACGCGCGCAGGGCGTACTCCGGGTGGGCGTTGATGCCGGTCCCGACCGCGGTCCCGCCCAACGGCACCGACAGCAGCTCCGCCTGGGCGGCCTTCGCCCGCCGCAGCGACTCCTCGACCTGGCCGGCATAGCCCCGGAACTCCTGTCCGAGGCGGATCGGCGTCGCGTCCTGGAGATGGGTCCGCCCGGTCTTGACGACCGGCCAGAGCTCCTGCTCCTTGGCGACGAGCGCGGTGTGCAGGCGCTCGAGGCCGGGCAGCAGCGCCTCCTCGATCGCCATCGCCGCCGACAGCTGCAGCGCGGTCGGGATCGTGTCGTTCGAGCTCTGGCAGCGGTTGACGTCGTCGTTGGGGTGGACCTTGCGCCGCCGCCGAGCCGCGCCGCCGCCAGGTGGGCCACGACCTCGTTCATGTTGGTGTTGGTCGAGGTGCCCGAGCCGGTCTGGTAGACATCGATGGGGAACTGGTCGTCGTACCCGCCGTCGGCGACGTCCCGTGCCGCCGCGGCGATCGCGTCCGCCACGTCGGCGTCGAGCAGGCCCGAGCGCCCCGTTCGTCTCGGCCGCGGCCAGCTTGACCAGCGCCAGCGCCCGGATGAACCGCCGCGGGAACCGCTCGCCGGAGATCGGGAAGTTGAGCACCGCCCGCTGGGTCGAGGCGCCGTACAGGGCGTCGGCCGGGACGGCCATCTCGCCCATCGAGTCGCGCTCGATGCGGGTCGCGGGGCCGGTCTCGGTCGTGTCGTCGCTCACGCGCCGATCGTAGCAGCCGATCGCGGCCGGGCGGTGGGATGAAACATCCGCCGGTCTCGCGCGTTTCATCCCGAGATGATCTCCAACACCGCCGGCGTATCCTCGGGCGAGATCCCGTCACCGCGCGTCCTGCGATCCCGCTATCGGATGCCGGAATTCGATGAAGCCGAGCCCAGTCGACGTCGAAGGCGTCTCGGCGACGAGCCCTCGCGGCCAGGCAGCCGTGGTGACGGCCGCCTTCGAGCAGTACCACGCCGAGCTCTACAGCTACCTCCGGCGGTCGACCCGCGACGAGAGCGCCGCCGAGGACCTGATGCAGGAATCCTTCCTGCGACTGTTCAAGGAGGTCGAGGCCGGGCGGACACCCGACAACGTCCGGGCCTGGCTCTATCGCGTCGGCTCGAACCTCGCCATCAGTCGCGGGCGACGGCGCGCGGACCGACGGCTCGACTGGATGAGCCGGTACGGCCGCATCGGGCGGTGCACCGTCGAGTCGCCCGAATCGGACGTCCTCGGCCGGGAGCGGACCGCCGGCGCTGGATGCGGTGCTCGCCGACCTCCCCGCGGACGACCGGACGGCTCTCCTGCTCTCCGCGCAAGGGCTTCAGCGGCGAGGAGATCGCCCAGGCGATCGGGCGAAGCAACGGCGCCACGCGGACGATGCTGTGCCGCGCCCGGGTTCGCGTCCGACTCGAGCTCGAGCGCCGGGGGGACGTCCGATGACGTCGAACCACGACGAGATCCTCGAGCTGGCAGCGGCCGCGATCGACTTCGAGCTGAGCCCGACCGAGCACTCGACGCTCGTCCGACCACCTGCGCGACTGCGTGGCATGCGCGCGGCACATCGCCGGGCATGCGGCCGACCAGCGCGCGATCGCCCACCTGCCGCGCTACTCGCTGCGCCAGGCACGGGTCGATCGCGTCGCCCGGCGCATCGGGCGCGGCCAGGCGGCGACGGCGATCCCCGCTGCGCCTCGTCGCGGTGGCCGCGCTGCTCGCGCTGCTCGCCCTCGGGGCGCTGGCGGTCGGCGCCGAGTTGCTGCGCCGGCAGGAGGACCCGAATCTGAGCGTGGTGCCGCCGGGTCCGACCGCCAGCCCGCCGACGACGATCACCGACGCCGGACCCTTCGCCGACCACGACGGCCATCGGCGCCGGCGCCCAGCGCGACGGCACGGCCCGGGACCTTCGCGCCGAACACGATCGTCGAGATCGTCGTCGACGGGCTGCGGGTGCGGACCGCGCCGACCGTCGACGACGCGACCTCCGCGAAGCTCGAGCCACTGCTCGGCAACGGGACGAAGCTGCATGTCCTCGACGGCCCCGTGACCGCGGACGACTACGACTGGTACGAGGTCCAGGCCATCGGCTGGCCGCACCATGGCTGGGTGGCCGCGGCGGACCATGACGGCTCGCCCTGGATCGTCGCCTCCGAGTTGAATACCGAGCCGGCCCCGGACAAGACCGAGGCCGAGGCCACGCTCTTCGGTGGCCTCGGCAAGGACGTGTCGTTCGACTGTGCTCCCAGGCGGACGAACCTGCCGCCCGGCGCGATCGCCGGTGTCGATTGCACCGTCAACGCCGCCACCGCCGTCCGCGTCGGCATCTACGGCTTCCCGGACGCGGAGGCCGCGCGACGACCACGTACTTCGCGCGGCTGGCGTCCGACGGCGTCAAGCCCGGGACCGGCGACTGCGCGGCTGGGAAGGCCGGGGACGCGATCTGGAAGGACGGCGAGGGGCGGGCGGTCGGCCGGATCGGCTGCTTCCTCGACGAGAACGGCACGGCGAACCTGCGGGTGGTCTGCGGATCGACCTACGTCGGCGTGCTCGGTCGGAACGGTGACCTCAAGCGCATGTACCCGTGGGTCTGGACGTTCGGGGACCCGGCGACCGACCCGGGGGGCGAGCCGCCGCTGATCTGCCGGCCCGGGACCTGACCGCCGACTAGGGCTTTGGCGCGGGGGCGGAGGATACGGGCGGTGGGCGATCCGCCCGGGCGGTAGCATCGCGGCACGATGCCGATGGTCGAGGCGAACGGTCTGCAGGTCGCCTACGCGGCCGACGGTGACGGGCCGCCGCTGATCGTGCTCCACGAGGCCGGCTCGACCGGGGCCGTCAGCCTCGGGCCCGCGGTCGACGGGCTGTCGTCGCGGTTCCGCGTGTTCCGGGCGGACGCCCGCGGCCACGGCGCGACCCGCTGGGATGCCGCCGACGGCTTCACCACCGCCGACCTCGTCGCCGACGTGATCGCCTTCGCCGACGCGCTGGGTCTCGAGACCTTCCACCTGCTCGGCTTCTCGATGGGGGCGACGACGGCGCTCAACCTGGCGGCCGCGCACGCCGGACCGGCTCCGGTCGCTGGTCGTGATCGGGATCAGCCCCGACCGCGAGCCGCGGGCCCGCGTCGCGCGGCACGCGCTGGACCCCGAGCGCATCGAGCGCGACGACCCGTCGTGGGCGCGCCGTCTCGACGCGCTCCACGACCCGGTCCAGGGGCCGGGCGCGTGGCATCGCCTGCTGCCCGCGATCGCCGCCGATGTCGCGGAGCAGCCGCTGCTGACGGCGGCCGCGATCCACGCGGATCGGCGTGCCGACGCTGATCGCGTGCGGCGACCGCGACCCGTTCGTCCCGGTCGGGCACGCGTGGGCGCTCGCCCGCGAGCTGCCGCGATGCCCGGCTGCTCGTCGCACCCGACTGCGGCCACGAGCTTCCGAGGGAGCGGCCCGGCGATCCTGGCCGCCGCGTTCGACGCCATCGATCGAGAGGAGATCGCCCCATGACGACCCTGCTGGCCCTGTACCGCCGACCCGGACGGCGGCCCCGATGCCCTCGCCGAGTTCGAGCGCCGGTACGCGACCGAGCACCTGCCGCTGGTCGCGGCGACGCCCGGGCTCCGCGCGACCCGGGTCCGGCGCGTCGTCGAGGCGCTCGGCGCGGAGACCGACCTGGTCCTCGTGACGGCGATGGAGTTCGACGACCGCGCCGCGATGGATGCCGGGTCTCGCCTCGGACGCGATGCGCGCGGCCGGACGCAACCTGCGCGAGATCGCGCCCGGGCTCGTCCACGCTGCTCGTGCTCGAGGATGCGCCCGAACTGGACGAGGCGGCTTCCCCGGGTGTGGATACTGTCAGCACGCCGAGCGAAGGAGCCGAGTGACGCATCCCCCTGCCGCGATCAGCGCCGCGACGTCGGTCGGCGTCGCGTTCCCGGCGCCGGCACCCGGCGTCGGCGGCGCCCGCGCGGGTCGCTCGAGGGCGTCGCCCTCGTGACGATCGACCGGCGCGAGGTGCTGAACGCGCTCTCGTTCGACCTCCTCGACGCGCTGGCCGACGCGCTCGACGCGCTCGACGCCGATCCCTCGTGCCGCGCGATCGTCCTGACCGGCGCGGGGACTCGGGCGTTCGCGGCCGGTGCCGACATCAAGGAACTGGCGACGCAGACGTCGGCCATCGCTCGCCGACGGGCGGCGCTTCGAGGTCTGGGACCGGCTCGGGGCCGTCCGGACGCCGCTGATCGCGGCCGTGCGCGGGTTCGCGCTCGGCGGCGGCTGCGAGCTGGCGATGACCTGCGACATGATCGTGGCCGGCGACGACGCGACGTTCGGCCAGCCGGAGATCGCCATCGGCGTCATGCCCGGCGCGGGCGGGACGCAGCGGCTGACGCGGGCCATCGGGTCGGCGCGGGCGATGGAGCTGATCCTGACCGGACGGTCGATCGGCGCGGCGGAGGCCGAGCGGCTCGGGCTGGTCACGCGGGTCGTGCCGGCCGACGCCACGGTCGACGCGGCGCTCGAGCTGGCCGCCCGGATCGCGAGCATGCCGCCGTTGGCGGTGCGTGCGGCGAAGGCCGCCATCCGCGACGCCAGTGAGCGACCATTGAGCATCGGCCTCGCCGAGGAGCGAGCGGCGTTCTTCGCGCTGTTCGACACCGAGGACCAGGCCGAGGGCATGCAGGCCTTCACCGACAAGCGTGCGCCGGTCTGGTCCGGACGCTAGCGCGGGGACGCGAGGAGGAACGATGGAGCGCGATCTGCCCGGTGGGAGCGATGTCGGCAGCGACCTGGGACGGGAGTTCGGCGACGAGCCGGCGCCGGCGTACCGCGATGCCGCCCCCGACTACCTCGCCCCGCTCGATGACAGCTCGCCGGTCAGCGGCCACACGCCGGCGCCCGAGGCGACCGAGTCCGCCGTGGACTCCCCGGAGCACGACTGGGAGCGTGCCAAGGAGCTCATCTACCCGGCCTTCCGACCCGGTCGGCACGCAGGGCCTCTCGATCGAGTCGCTCGACCGCGACCGGCTCTCGTCGCAAGGCGCGATGAGCCACGCCCAGCCGCTGCTCGACATCGGTCCCGCCGGCCTGCCGATCGTCTACACCCTCGATGCGGGCGCCTACGACATCGTGGTCAACGGCGACCACCTGCTGTCGTGGGGCGTCGAGCCCGCGGCGATCCAGGAGGCCGCGATGGCCAACCTCGGCCGCTGGTCGGCGAGCGCACCGTGGACCGACGAGATCTCCGGCGACCGGCGGCTCGTCAGCTCGGACACCGGCGACGGCTGGGATGCGGCCCGGATCCTGCTCCCCGAGGTGACCGCCCACCTGACCGCGGAGCTGGCACCGAACGGGCGCATCCTCATCGGCCTGCCGGAGCGGCACCTGCTCACGGCGGCCTCGCTCCGCCCGGACGACCCCGACTTCGCCTCGCTCTTCGCCGAGTTCACCGTGGAGCAGTCCGGCGGCGCCGACGAGCCGATCGACCGGCGCGTGTTCGAGCTGGTCGACGGCCGGCTCGTCGAGTTCGACGGGGGCGCCGCCGCCTGATGGCGGCTGCCCGGCGGCGCGATGCCGGCCTTCGAGACGCTGCGCGTCGAGGTCGCCGATGCCGTCGCGCTCGTGACGCTCGACCGCCCCGAGGCCCTCAACGCCCTGACGGTCGGGCTCAAGGGCGAGCTCCTGGCGGCGTTCCGGGCGATCGCCCGCGACCGGTCGATCCGCGCGGTCGTGCTGACCGGCGCCGGCCGCGCGTTCTGCGCGGGCCAGGACCTCAAGGAGCGACAGGCGCCGGATGCGGCGCCGCTCGCGGTCGAGCTGCGCGAGCGCTACAACCCGATCATCCGGGCGATGCGCGGGCTCGACCAGCCGATCGTGGGAGCGATCAACGGGGTGGCCGCCGGGGCCGGCGCGTCGCTGGCCTTCGCGTGCGACATCCGGGTCGCGGCGACCGAGGCGAGCTTCCTGCTGGCGTTCGGACGGATCGGCCTCGTGCCCGACAGCGGGGCGACGTGGCTGCTGCCGCGGCTGGTCGGTGGCGCGAAGGCCGCCCAGCTGGCGCTCACGACCGACGCGCTGACCGCCGCGGACGCGGAACGCTTCGGGCTGGTCGCTGCGGTCGTCCCCGCCGACGAGGTGGTCGCGGCGGCGCGGGCCGTCGCGGTCCGGCTGGCGGGCCTGGCCCCGGTCGCCCTCGCGTCGACGAAGCACGCGCTCGACCGTGCCTGGGACATCGATCTCGAGCGGGCGCTCGAGGAGGAGGCCTACCGCCAGGGCGTCGCGGGCGCCAGCGCGGACCATGCCGAGGGCATGGCCGCGTTCCTCGAGAAGCGGCCGCCGCGGTTCACCGGGGAGTAGCCGGATCGGAGCGGGCGTCGAGACCCACCCGGTGGTCCGCCGCCGTTCGTCGTTCTTGCCGCCGGCACGGCCCATGCCGTAGGCTGGTCCTAACAAGCGTTCGTTAGGAATCGGGGAGCCCGTGGTCGAAACCACCCGCCGACGCGAGATCGAGGCCGCCGCCAGCACGCTCTTCCACGAGCGCGGCTACTCGGGGACGAGCGTGCGCGACATCGCCCGCGCGCTCGACATCCAGGGCGCCAGCCTGTACGCCCACGTGACGTCGAAGGAGGAGGTCCTGTGGTCGATCGTCGAGCGGACCGCGACCCGCTTCGAGGCGGCGGCGGACGCGGCCACGGAGGGCATCGACCCGGCGGATGCGGCCGCCCGGCTCGACGCGCTGGTTCGGGCGCACGTCGGCGTCGTCACCGAGGACGTCGAGCGCACGAGCGTCTTCGTCCACGAGTGGCGCTCGCTCGCGAGCGGCAAGCGCTCGAGCATCTCCCGCCGGCGCGACGCCTACGAGGCGCGCTTCCGGGCGTGATCGAGCAGGGCGTCGCGAGCTCGGCCTTCGCGCGACGTCGATCCTGTCGCGGCCGCTGCGTTCATCCTCACCGCGCTCAACGGCCTGGTGGTTTGGTACCGCCCGAGCGGCCGGCTGCGACCCGCTGCCGTCGCGGATGCCTACGCGGCGCTGGCGCTCGGCGCGGTCGGCGGCGCCACCACCGTGCGCCGGGACGGCTCGCCGCGATGACCGATCCGCTCGCGCTCGACCCCATCCTCTCGCCGCGGGAGCGGAGCCGGCCGGCATCGAACGCCGAGCTGCCCCACGACGAGCGCTTCGCGCTGTTCGAGGTGCACATCGCGGACGGCGGCTACGTCGAGGCGACCGACTGGATGCCCGACGAGTACCGGACCGCCGTCCTGCGCTTCGTCGAGATGCACGCGAACTCGGAGCTGATGGGCGTCCTCCCCGAGCGCGAGTGGCTGATGCGCGCGCCGACGCTCCGCCGCAAGCTGGCGCTCACCGCCAAGGTCCAGGACGAGGTCGGCCACGCCCAGCTGCTGTACCGGATCGCCGAGGACCTCGGCAAGCCGCGCGAGGCCATGTTCGACGACCTGCTCGCCGGTCGGACCAAGTTCCACAACGTGTTCCACTACCCGACCGTCGGCTGGGCCGACGTGGGGATGATCGCGTGGCTCGTGGATGCGGCCGCGATCGTCGCCCAGCAGGCGCTCCGCGATTCGTCGTACGCCCCGTACGCGCGGACCATGCGCAAGATCTGCTGGGAGGAATCGGTCCACATCATGCACGGGCGCGACGTCGTCGTGACCATGGTCACCGGCACGACGGGCCAGCGCGCCGCGATCCAGGACGCGCTCGATCGCTGGTGGGGCCCGCTGATGCAGATGCACGGCCCGCGCTCGCCGCGCGAGACCGACCGCGACCTGCACTGGCGGATCAAGGCGAAGACCAGCGAGGAGCTGCGCCAGGAGTTCCTCACGATCTACGTGCCGCGGATCCGCGAGCTGGGGCTCGTGATCCCGGACCCGGACCTGCGCCTCGACGAGACGACCGGCACGTGGACCTACGGCGAGCCCGACTGGGCGGAGCTGCGGACCGTCGTCACCAACCACGGGCCGATGTCCGAGGCGCGGCTCGCGTTCCGGCGCCTGGCCCGAGCGGAGACGCGGTGGGTCCGCGAGGCGATCCTGGCGGCGCCACGAGCCGCATGACGCGCGAGCAGCCGGCCGCGGCGGCCGCGGCGGGGACCGTCGCAGATGCTCCGGCGCTCGAGCCGTGGGAGGTCTTCCGCCAGGAGAAGGAGGGCGACGCGATGCGCCACGGCGGGAGCGTGATGGCCCCGGACGAGGTGCTCGCCGCCCATTACGCCCGCGAGCTCTACGGCCGTCGCCAGGAGAGCATCCGACTGTGGGTCGTCCGCCGGGCCGACATCGTCGACATCGCCGACCCGGACCTCCTCCAGCCGCCGCTCGACCGCTCGTTCAAGAAGCCGGGCGGCTACGTCATGCGCGACAAGCTGGCCGCCGCCCGCGAAGCCGCCGGCCAGGCGAAGCCGAAGGCGCGGTCCGGATGACGATCGCGGCACCCGCCGGTCTGGGTCTCGAGTCGCTGCTGCGCTCGATGGCCGACGACGAGTTCGTCATCGGCTTCAGCGACTCCGAGTGGACCGGGATCGCGCCGATCCTCGAGGAGGACATCGCGATGAGCTCGCTCGCGCAGGACGAGCTGGGCCACGCGGCCGCGCTCTACGGGCTGCTCGGCGGGCTGACCGGCCTCGATGCCGACGCCCTCGCGTACGACCGCCAGCCGGCCGAGTACCGCCATGCCCGGCTGCTCGACCACGGCCGCGGCGACTGGGCCATGACGATCGCGCGGCGCTTCCTCTACGAGACCGCCGACGCGGTGCGCCTCGAGGCGCTGACCGGCGGATCGTGGGCCCCGCTCGCCGACCTCGTCGGCAAGCTGGTCCGCGAGGAGCGCTATCACCGGATGCACGTCGACACGTGGCTGACCCGGCTGGCCACGGCTGGCGGCGAGTCGACGGACCGCCTGCGCGCGGCGTTCGAGACGCTGGCCCCGGATGCGGCCTCGGTCTTCACGCCACTCCCCGGGGAGCCGGCACTGGTCGAGGCGGAGGTCCTCGCGGTCCCGATGCGAGCGCTCGAGGCGCGCTGGCGGGCAGCGATCGTCCCGACCCTGCGCGGGCTCGACCTGCCCGAGCCAGATCGTCGCCCGGCGCCGGCCGACGGCCGCGAGGGCCACGGCGCGGACTTCGACTGGCTCTGGGGCGAGTTCACGATGGTCCGCTCGAGCGACCCGGGGGCGACCTGGTGAGCGAGGGCGGGATCCACGTCGCGGTGGCGCGCATACGGGCAGGGGTGGTCGGCGGGCCGATGCCTCGGACTGCCGTGGTCGCGGATGCAGCGGCCGTCGTCGCGGCCCTCGCTGACGTCATGGACCCCGAGCTGCCCATGGTCTCGATCGTCGACCTCGGGATGGTCGGCGATGTGGCCGTCGACCCGGCATCGATCCGCGTCGAGCTGCTGCCCACGTTCGTCGGCTGCCCGGCGCTCGAGCTGATCCGCGCCGCCGTCGTCGAGCGGCTCGCGCGGACGGCCGGGACGGGGCAGGCGGTCGAGGTGGTCGCGAGCTTCGCCGTGCCATGGACCAGCGACCGGATCACGGCCGCCGGCCTGGCCGCCCTGGCGACCGCGGGCATCGCGCCGCCGACCGAGCCCGCCGATGTCCGTTGCCCGTACTGCGGGGACGGCCGGGTCGTGATGGACAGCGCGTTCGGTCCCACGCAGTGCCGATCGCTGTTCTTCTGTCGGGCGTGCCGCCAGCCGTTCGAAGCCATCAAGCCCGTCTGACCGTGGGCGCCTCGTCGGTGGGGACGGTCGGCATCGTCGGCGCCGGCCGGATGGGCGCCGGGATCGCACAGGTCGCCATCGAAGCCGGGCACGCCGTCGTCCTCGAGGACGCGGACCCGGCCGCCGTCGCGCGCGGGGTCGCGGCGGTCCGGACCGGGCTGGGTCGCCGGGCCGCCCGCCTCGACCTCGACCCGGACTCGATCGACGCCTGGGTCGACGGCCGGCTCGCCCGCCTGCGTCCGGTCGCGACGCTCGACGACATCGACCGGCGCCGACCTCGTCATCGAGGCCGCGGTCGAGGACCTCGCCGTCAAGCGCGGGATCGTCGCGGCGCTCGACCGGGTGCTCGCGCCCGATGCCATCGTGGCGACCAACACGAGCGCGCTGTCCGTGGCCGCCATCGCGGCCGGGTCGGCCCGGCCGGAGCGCGTCCTCGGCCTGCACTTCTTCAACCCCGCGCCGCTGATGGCGCTCGTCGAGGTCGTCGCCGCCGCCGACGACGGACCCGGCGGTCGCCGACCGGGCAGCGGCGCTCATGACGGCCTGGGGCAAGACCCCGGTCCGTGCCGCCGACACCCCCGGCTTCATCGTCAATCGGGTCAACCGGCCGTTCACCATCGAGGCGCTGCGGATGCTCGAGGCCGGTGACGCGGGTGTCGAGGCCATCGACGCCGCGATGCGCGCGGCCGGCTTCCCGATGGGCCCGTTCGAGCTCATGGACCTGACCGGCATCGACGTCACCCTCGCGGCCGCGACGAGCATCTGGGAGCGGCTCGGCCGACCGGACCGCCTGCGGCCGTCGCCGATCCAGGAGCGCCTGGTGGCCGAAGGGCGGCTCGGGCGCTCGACCGGGCAGGGGTTCTACGGCTATCCCGGATGGTACGCGTGGCCCCGTCGCGCCCGAGTTCGCCGGCGACCGGCTCCGATCCGGTCCGGCGTGGCGATCGCGGCACGGATCCTCGACGCCATCGACGGCGAGGCCCGTCTAGCCGTCGCCGATGGCGTCGCGTCGGAGTCGGATATCGACCTGGCCCTCCGCCTCGGCGCCGGGCATCCGCAAGGCCCGTTCGAGCGGCCGCGATGATGTCGAGACGACCAGGACTATCCTCCACCTGACCGGCAGGCACCGCGTCTGCCGATAGCCAGGAGAGGGGTTCGACATGCGGTCCCGGATCGCCGGTCCCGCGCTGTTGACGATCGCGCTCATCGCACTGGTCGGATGCAGCGGGGCCTCAGGAGGATCGGCTGCGCCGAGTGCGTCGGCGGCGGCACCCACATCGGCCGGGGCCTCGGCCGGCAATGCGCCGACGACGCCGAGCGCCGCGGCCAGCGAGCCAGGCGGCCGCCAGCGAGCCCGCCGCGAGCCAGCCCGTCCCGGGATACACGTTCCCGAGCGAGGCCAAGGACCTCGAGGCCGTCATCCCCGACACGATCTGCGGGGCGAAGGCCCAGAAGCTCAGCCTCAAGGGCAAGGACGTCTTCAACTCCGACAACGAGGCAGCCGCCGGGATCGAGGCGGCGCTGCAGGCGGTCGGCAAGTCCACCGCCGATGTCAGCGCCGCGGCCGGGATCCCGCTCGCGCCGGACTCGGACTGTTCCGTGATCATCATCCGGATCGACGGGATCGACGAGGGGCAGTTGCGGGATCTGCTGATCGCAGAGGCGAAGAAGGAGAACCAGACGTTCCAGGAGACGTCCCTGGGCGGCAAGACCGTCTATACCGACGACCCGACGAAGTTCGGCTACACGTACATCAAGGGCGACGGCGTGATCATCTTCACGGCCGGCAGCAAGAAGGAAGCCGAGGAGCTCATCGCGCAGCTGCCATAGGGCCGCCGACGATCGGCCCGCGGCGGCAGGACCCGGTCGTCCGGTCGCTGGGATACGATCGATCGGTGACGCGAGACCCGAACCGACCCGTTCGCGAGGCGTGGATCGTCGAGGCCGTCCGCACGCCGATCGGTCGCTATGGCGGCGCGCTCGCGGGCGTCCGCCCGGACGACCTCGCGGCCATCGTCCTGCGGGCGGTCGTCGACCGCGCCGGCGTCGACCCGGCGCTCGTCGAGGACGTGATCCTCGGCTGCGCCAACCAGGCCGGCGAGGACAACCGCGACGTCGCGCGGATGGCGCTGCTGCTCGCCGACTTCCCGGTCGAGGTGGGCGGGCTGACCGTCAACCGGCTCTGCGGGTCGGGGCTCCAGGCGATCAACACGGCCGCCCATGCGATCGCGGTCGGCGACGGCGACGTCTTCATCGGCGGCGGCGTCGAGTCGATGACCCGCGCCCCGTACGTCCAGCTGAAGGCCGAGGGCGCCTGGGACCGCGGCGCGCGCGAGCTCGCCGACACGACGCTCGGCTGGCGGTTCGTGAACCCGCGGCTCGCCGAGCGCCACTACCCGTATTCCATGGGCGAGACCGCGGAGAACGTCGCCGAGCGCTGGGGCGTGAGCCGCGAGCGCCAGGACGCGTTCGCGCTCGAGAGCCAGCAGCGCGCGGTGGCGGCCATCGAGGCCGGCCGCTTCGACGCGCAGATCGTGCCGGTCGAGGTCCCGCAGCGGCGCGGCGACCCGGTCGTGGTCGCCCGCGACGAGCACCCGCGTGCCGACACGAGCCTCGAGGCGCTCGCCAGGCTGCGGCCGGCCTTCCGGCCGGACGGCGGCTCGGTCACCGCCGGGAACGCGTCGGGCATCAACGACGGCGCGTCGGCCGTGCTCGTGGTCGAGGCGGAACGCGCCCGGGCGCTCGGTCTCCGTCCGATGGCCCGCGTGCTCTCGACGGCGGTGGCCGGCGTCGACCCCGCGGTCATGGGCGTCGGCCCCGTGCCGGCCACCCGCAAGGCGCTCGCGCGCGCCGGGATCGAGGTCGGCGACCTCGACCTGGTCGAGCTGAACGAGGCCTTCGCGTCGCAGTCGCTGGTCTGCATCGACGAGCTGGGCCTGGACCCGGCGAAGGTCAACGTGAACGGCGGCGCGATCGCGCTCGGCCACCCGCTCGGGATGAGCGGCGGGCGCCTCGTGACGATGCTGGTCCACGAGCTGGCACGCACCGGCGGCCGCTACGGGCTGGCCACGATGTGCATCGGCGTCGGCCAGGGGATCGCGACCGTCGTCGAGCGGATCGAGGCATAGCCCAAGAGTTTCGACGCGGGTGCTTGTCGAAACCGGTTGACGTGCGTACGATGAGCGGCAACGCCGAGACGCCGGGCACGCCGGCAACCCGACGGCGATCAGTATCGAGGACCTGCCCGCATGATCGATCAGCAGACGACGACGGATCCGGGGACGACGGTCGTGTCCCTCACCGACGCCGCGGTCTCGAAGCTCCAGGAGCTGACGGCCGCCGAGACCAATCCTGCGATCGGCCTGCGCGTCTACGTCTACTCCGGCGGGTGCTCCGGGTTCCGCTACGGGATGATGCTCGAGGACGCGCCGACCCCCGAGGACCGGATCCTCGAATTCGAACGGGATCAAGGTGTACGTGGACGACGGCAGCGTGAAGCTCCTGACCGGTGCCGAGATCGACTACGTCGACACGCTCATGGGCGCCGGCTTCACGGTCAACAACCCGAACGCGGTCGCGGCCTGCGGCTGCGGCTCGAGCTTCCGCACCGCGGACGACGAGGGCACCGCGCGGTCCTGCGCGCACTGACGATCCCGCCCGGCGCCGGGAGGCGCCGCGACCCCTCGACTGATGCGATGGACCCGCCGGGCGACCGGCGGGTCCGGTCGTTGTGCGGACCTCGCGTCGGACCATCGCGCGGCAGCGCCGGTACTGTCGACCCATGGGCCGGAGCGGGGACGCTGACCGACGCTGCCCGTGGTGCCGAACTTGACCACGGAACGACGCTCCCGCGTTCACGTCCCGCTCTGGGCCGCGTACTTCGCGCTCGGGGCGCTGGCGCTCGTCGTCCACCGGATGCTCGAGAGCGGCAGCCTGACCCAGAGCTGGTTCTACGACATCGTCGGCGGGTCCGCGGTCGTGGTGGCGTTCATCGGGATCGCGCAGAACAAGCCCGAGCGGCGGATGCCCTGGTTGCTCGATGGCCGCCGGGCAGGCCCTGTTCGTGGCCGGCGACATCATGTGGAACTGGTACGAGACGATCGGCGAGTCGCCGTTCCCGTCCCTCGCCGACGTCCTGTACCTGGCCGGCTACCCGTTCATCGCCTTCGGCCTGCTGCTGCTGATCAAGCGCCGGATCGGCGACGGCGACCGCGGCGGGCTCCTCGACGCGTCGATCCTGACGACCGCGGTGGCGATCCTGTCCTGGACCTTCTTCATCCGGCCGCTGACCATCGACACGGAGCTCGACCCGCTCTCGCTGGCGATCAGCCTCGCCTACCCGGTCGCCGACCTCCTGCTGATCGGCGTGGCGATGGGCCTGCTGACCACCCCCGGCGCCCGCACCCCGGCGTTCCGGATGCTCGGTCTCAGCCTCGTCGCGCTGCTCGTCGCCGACCAGATCTACGCGTTCCAGAACCTCGACGAGTCGTACGTGGCGGGCGGCACGCTCGACAGCCTGTACCTGATCGCCTACATCCTGTTCGGGACGGCCGTCGCGCATCCCTCGATGCGGCGGCTGACCGACCCGGCACCGGTCGCGGTCACCTGGCTCGGCCCGGTCCGGATGATCTGCCTCGCCGCGGCGATGGTCACCGGGCCGCTGCTGGTCACGATCGGCCCGGACTCGGACGGCGGACTTGCCGTCATCGCGGCCGGGACCGCGCTGCTCTCGCTGCTCGTGCTCGCCCGCCTGTACGGCCTCGTCGGCATCCTCGCCCGCGACGTCGCCAAGCGCCGAGCTCTCGAGACGCAGCTCAGCTACCAGGCCTTCCACGACCCGCTGACCGGGCTGGCCAACCGCCGCCGGTTCGTCGACCAGGCCGAAGCCGCGCTGGGCGGCCGCAGCCGCATCGGGTCGGTGGCGGCGCTGTTCGTGGACCTCGACGACTTCAAGACCGTGAACGACAGCCTCGGGCACGCGGCCGGTGACGAGCTGCTGGTGGCGGTCGCCGCGCGGATCCGCGACGGCCTGCGCTCCACGGATCTCGCCGCGCGCCTGGGCGGCGACGAGTTCGGCGTCCTCCTGCTCGACATCCCGGACGCGTCCTACGCCTCGACCGTGGCCGACGCGGTTGCTGTCCGAGATCTCGGCCCCGCTCGAGGTCGCGGGCATCCCGGTCGAGGTCAACGCCAGCATCGGCGTGGCCGTCGACACCGACGCCATGCACGGGGTGGACGACCTGCTGAGCGACGCCGACGTCGCGATGTACCAGGCGAAGGCCCTCGGCAAGCGCCGCCTGCACGTCTTCGACGGCAACCCCGAGGGCCGCGTCGCCGCCGAGCGCCCCTGGTCCGACGACCAGCGGACGGTCCGGCGGCCGGCCTTCGGCCCCGCGCGCCTGGAGCCGGGGGCCGGCTAGCACCCGGCCATCGGACTAGACTCGATGGGGCTGCGACCACGTCCGAGCGTCGCGCCGATGCAGGTCCCGGTCAGATGAAGATCCCGCTGTTCCCGCTCCACACCGTGCTCTGCCCCGGGATCGTGGTGCCGCTGCACATCTTCGAGGAGCGGTACCGCGAGATGACCCGTCGCTGCCTCGACACCGGCGAGCCGTTCGGGGTCGTCCTCATCCGCGACGGCCGCGAGGTCGGGTCGCGGAGCGTCTCGACGTTGGCCGGTGTCGGCGCCTTCGCCGAGATCCGCCGGGCCGGCCGCTACCCGGACGGCCGGTACGACCTGCTCGCGGCCGGGACCGGGCGGTTCATGATCGAATCCGTCGACGCCGGGAGCGCGGCGTACCTCGTCGCTGACGTGACACCGCTCGACGACGAGGTGGGAGACGAGCCACGGGCCGAGCGGCTGGCCGCGACCGCGATCGGCCGGTTCGTGCGCTATCTCGAGCTCATGCGGGCACGCGACGGCGAGACGGCGGACGTGCTCGACATCCAGGTCGAGGTGGAGGCGGCCGGATCGTCCGACGACGACGACGAGGACGACGACGACGAGGCCGTCATCGACGAGGCGATCGGCGCGGCGATGACGGCCGCCGTCGCGGAGCGCGGTCCCGCCGGGGCGGACGACGACGAGGACGACGACGCGGAGGAGGTGTCCGCGGCGGACCTCGTGATCCCCGACGACCCGACGGTCCTCTCCTACCTGCTCTCGGGCATCGTCTCGATCGAGCTGCCGCGCCGCCAGGCGCTGCTCGAAGCAGAGACCACCGTGTCGCGCCTCGAAGGCCTGATCCGGATCCTGGACCGCGAGATCCTGCTGCTCGGCCAGCGGCTGCGGCTGTTCAGCCCCGACGCGCGGGTGCTCGGCGGCGCCCGCCGCAGCTGAGACGGCCGCCGCCATACTCGGGCGATGACCACGGCCCCAGCCGGCCCCCGCGTCTCGGGCTCCGGGCGAACGCGGGCCAGTTCGCGCTGCTGGTCGGCGTCAACGGCCTGGTCGGCGGCATGCTCGGCCAGGAGCGGACCATCCTGCCCCTCATCGCCCGCGACGTCTTCGGGCTGACCGCGTTCACGGCGATCCTGTCGTTCATCCTCGCGTTCGGCGTGACCAAGGCGATCACCAATCTCGCCGCCGGCGCCCTCGCCGACCGGTACGGCCGCAAGCCGGTCCTCGTCGCCGGCTGGCTCGTCGGCGCTGCCGGTCCCGCTGCTGCTGATCTGGGCGCCCGAGTGGGGCTGGGTGATCGTCGCGAACGTCCTGCTCGGGATCAACCAGGGGCTGGCGTGGTCCAGCACCGTGATCATGAAGATCGATCTCGTCGGCCCGGCTCGGCGCGGCCTGCGCACTCGGACTGAACGAGGCGGCGGGCTATCTCGCGGTCGCCCTGACGGCGCTCGCGACCGGCTACATCGCCGCGCAGGCCGGGCTCCGGCCCGAGCCGTTCTTCCTCGGCCTGGCGATCGCCGGCCTGGGCCTGGGCGTCTCGGTCGTGTTCGTGCGCGAGACGCGCGGGTACGTGGCCCTCGAGCGCATCGGACGCCTCGCCGCTCCCATGGCGCACGGTGTTCGCGCGGACCACGGTCGGCGATCCGTCGCTCTCGGCTGCGTCGCAGGCGGGCCTGGTCAACAACCTGAACGACGGGCTGGCGTGGGGGCTCCTGCCGCTGTTCTTCGCGTCGCACGGCCTGGGCGTCGCGGAGATCGGCGTGCTCGTGGCGGTGTATCCGGCGGTCTGGGGCATCGCCCAGATCGGCACCGGCGCCCTGTCGGACCGGATCGGCCGCAAGGGGCTCATCGTCGCCGGCATGCTGCTGCAGGCGCTCGCCATCGGCCTGATGGCCGCCTCGTCCGCGTTCGGGCCGTGGTTCGTCGAGGCGGCCCTCCTCGGCCTGGGCACCGCGATGGTCTACCCGACCCTCCTGGCGGCCGTCGCCGACGTCGCCGCGCCCGTGTGGCGGGGCTCGGCGATCGGGGTCTATCGCCTGTGGCGGGACCTCGGCTTCGCGATCGGGGCGGTCGTCGGCGGGATCCTGGCCGATCGGGCCGGGATGCCCTTCGCCATCGGCGCCGTCGCCGCGCTCACCGCGGCGTCGGGCCTGGTCGTCCTGGTGCGGATGCGCGAGACGCACGTCGCGTAGACGGCCACCGCAGGCGTCTCGCCGGCCTACTCGCTGAAGCGCTCTTCCTTCCAGGGGTCGGCGTCGTTGTGGTAGCCGTAGCGCTCCCAGAAGCCGAGCTGGTCATGGTCGAGGAACTCGAGGCCGCGGACCCACTTGCTGCTCTTCCAGAAGTACTTCTTCGGGATGAACAGGCGCAGCGGGTAGCCGTGCTCGAGCTCGAGCGGCTCGCCCGCGAAGGTGTCGGCGAGCAGCACGTCGTCGTCGTCGAGCACCGACAGCGGCACGTTCGCGGTGTAGCCCTGCTCCGCATGGGAGACGACGTGGGTCGCGGTCGGACGGACGCCGGCCAGCTCGAGGATCGCCTGGATGGGCACGCCCTCCCAGGTGGTGTCGAGCTTGGTCCAGCGGGTCACGCAGTGGATGTCGGCGTGGACCGTCTTGCGCGGCAGGGCCTTGAACTGGTCCCACGTCAGCGTGAACGGCGAGTCGACCTCGCCCCACACGCGGAAGTCCCAGGTCGCGAGGTCGGTCTTCGGCACGGACCCGTAATGGAGCACCGGGAACTTGTCGGTCTTGTACTGGCCCGGCGGGATCCGGGCGGCCATGGCGGGGTCCTTCTCACCGGATCCGAAGAGTCGTTCGAACATGGGGCGTGCGCTTCCACTAGGGCAGGGGGTGGCTATGGTGCCACACCGGCCTCGATCCGTACGACCCAGACACCCAGCGTCGGATCGACGCTGACCGGGACGATACGGACCCCGGCGACCTCCGTGGGCTCCGAGACGAGGAGGACGCTCGTCGCGGGCGTGATCGACGCGGGACCGAGGAGCCGATCGACGTAGACGACCGACCCCACCCGCGGATATCCGCCGGCGAGGTCGATGTCGTCGGGTTCCAGCCGCATCACCCGCGAGATCGGGAGGTCCAGGTCCACGGCGAGGCGATTCACCTGGAACGCGGGAGCGAACAGCACGGCATCCGCCGGTCTCCGGTCGACCGTGGGGCCCGGTCCACCCGGATCGACCGGTCGCAGGGGGGCCAGGGCCGCCTCGAGCTCCGGTCGAACAAGGGTGAGCCGCTGTGCCTCGGCCGCCTGGCGGCCGATCGCGGACAGCGCTCGCGACGAGCGTGGTGCGAACGGGTTCGCGAGGACGATCGCCGCCACGATCACGACCAGCACACCGCCCCCGCGCTCGATCGCCGGCGGGAGGCCGGGCGACCTCGTCATCACGTGTCGCCTGGCCACCTGGACGGCGGTCCCCACACCGACCGCCGCGGCCAGGACGACGGCCAGATCGATCGGGTCGTAGTAATGGGCCAGGATGGCCAGGTGGCGCCACGCGAGGAACACGCAGAACGCCGCGACACCCGCGCCCATCGCGAGGATCCCGAGGATCGGGAGCCAGGTCCGTCGCCGCACGAGGACGACCATGCCGACGCCCGCAGCGACGGCCAGCCCGGTCAGTGGGCGCACGTGCAGGACGGCGTTCAGAGCGATCCGTGCCGGGGAGGCGGGGCGGCCGCCGAGGAGCTCCACGGAATGCGACCCGACGGTCGTCCACCACAGCGGATCGCCGGTCAGGAGCAGGTCGTGGAGGCACAGGAATCCGATGGCCAGCCATCCGACCATGATCCGCCAGGCCCCATCGGCCGGGCGCGGCCCACGGATGGCGCGCCATGCCAGGACCACGGTCGCGACCGCGAGGAAGACGAACGTCTCCGGCCGGACGAGGCCACCCAGGAGCAGGAACGCACCGGCCCATCCGTACGCCGGCGCCGGCCGCGCGAGGGCAAGGCCAGCGGCACACCAGAAGGCGAACGCCCACGGGAGCCCGAATGCCTCGCTCGCCTCATACGCGAGTGAGACCAGCCCGACGAGCGACACGAGGGCGAAGACCGCCGCCTCGACACCCGCGAACCGACGGACGAGTTCGGCGGCCATGACGATCCCGGCGGCGGTCGCGAGGACCGTGACGATGGAGACCCCGACCCAACCACCGGTCAGCTCGTGCAGGCTCCCGTAGACCACTGTCAGCAGGGGCTTCGGGGTCGTGTTGACCCACGCCTCGAGGTGGCGTCCTGCGACGATCCGGTCGAAGTACAAGACCGACGCAGCGGCGTCTACGGCCGCTGGGCCGTCGTTCAGCGGGCGGATCATCCACGCCAGGACGGCGAGCGACGCCGGCGAACGAGGCACCGAACCAGCCGAGTCGGCTCAGGCGGGTCGGCGGCGCCGGCATACCCGGTATCATACGGGCGCCCGAAGCCCGGAGCGGGAATCCGCCGGCGCAAGGAGCCCACCCTCGATGCACCAGGCGGAGCCGCCCGTGACCGACGATGTGAGGCCGTCCCCACCCGCGCCCGCCGCGGACGGGCTCGTGCCCAAGCCTCGCCTGGTCATCGTCATGCCGGCCTACAACGCCGCCCGGACGCTCGAGCGGACGTACGCCGACATCCCGCATGACGTGGTCGAGCGGATCATCCTCGTGGACGACGTCTCCCGCGACGAGACCGTCGAGGTCGCCCGGCACCTCGGCCTCGACGTGATCATCCACAGCCAGAACCGCGGCTACGGCGGCAACCAGAAGACCTGCTACGACGCGGCGCTCGCGGCCGGTGCCGACATCGTCGTGATGCTCCATCCCGACTACCAGTACGACGCCACGCGGATCCCGGCGCTGATCGCGCCGATCGCTGCCGGCGAGCGCGACCTGATGCTCGGCAGCCGGTTCATGGGCGACCCGCTGGCGGGCGGCATGCCGCGCTGGAAGTACGTCTCGAACCGCTTCCTCACGCTGGGTCGAGAACGCCGCCTTCGGGCTCCACCTCTCCGAGTACCACACCGGGCTTCGCGCGTACAGCCGCCATCTGCTCGAGACGATCCCGTACCACCGCAACAGCGACGATTTCGTGTTCGACCAGGAGCTGGTGGCGCAGGTCGTGGCCGCCGGGATGCGCCGGCGGATCGGCGAGATCGCGGTCCCGACGCGCTACTTCGAGGAGGCGTCGTCGGTCGGGTTCAAGCGGAGCGTGGTCTACGGCCTCTCGACCCTGCGTGTGGTCGCCCGCTACCTGCTCCACCGGCTCAAGGTCCGGCGCTCGCCAAAGCTCGTCGCCCGCGACGACCGCACGGACTGACGGGTCGCCGCGACCATGCGGATCGGCAGAGGCGCGCTCATCCGGGGGCTGATCGGCATCGCGATCAGCGTGGTCGCGATCGTCATCCTCCTCCGCTCCATCAACGTCGCCCAGGTCGTCGACATCCTGCGCGGGGCTTCGCCGGCGTGGATCGGGGTGATGGTCCTGGCCACGCTCGTGGACATCGGCGCCCGGGGCGGTCGCTGGCAGGCCCTGCTCGCGCCGATCGCGGCCCTGCCGTACCGGCGGGTGCTCGGCTACACGTACGTCGGCTACCTCGCCAACAACATCCTGCCGGCGCGGCTCGGCGAGCTGGTCCGCAGCCACGCCCTCGGCGAGGGGGAGGGCATCAGCCGGACCACCGTCCTCGGGACCGTGGTGGTCGAGCGGATCGTGGACACGGTCATGGTGGTGTCGATCGCGGCGGTCAGCGTGCTGGTGCTCAGCGCCCGTGGCGTGATGAGCAGTGCGGTCCTGCTGGGGCTCGCGTTCGTGACGCTGCTGGTCGTCGGGCTCGGGCTCGGCATGGCGGCCCATCGGCTGCCTGGGGCGGACCGGGTCGTGGCGTTCCTCGATCGATGGCCGCGGATGGTGGAGCTTGGCCGGCGGCTGCGCGACGGCCTGCGCGTGGCCGGCCGGCCACGGACGCTCGCGGCGGCGATCGGGTTCAGCGTGCTCGCCTGGGGCGCGTCGATCACGACGTTCCTCGCCGGCGGCCAGGCGGTCGGCATCGAGCTGACGCTCGCGCAGGGCGCGCTCGTCGCGACCGGCGTCGCCCTGGCGACGATCGTGCCGTCGGGGCCGGGCTTCGTCGGGACGTTCGAGCTGACGGCCGCGGCGATCATCACGCCGTTCGGCATCGACCACGACACGGCGGTCGCGATGGCGGTCCTGGTCCACGCGACGATCCTCGTGGTCACCTCGGTCGGCGGCGCGATCGCGGCGATCCGGATGCGGATCGGCATCACGACCGGCGCCGGGGATGACGATCGCGCCGCCCGGGCCGGACGAACCCGGCGCGACCCGCAGATGCGGGCAGGGCCGGCGAGGGCGGCTAGACCACCAGGCCGTCGGCCAGCCCGAACGCGACGATCGCGGCGAGCGTGCCGACGCCGATCACGATCGCGGCCGCGAAGCCGACCGACAGGGCGCGCGGGCCGGTCTGGCGCAGCTCCCCGACGCGGACCGAGAGCCCGACCGCGGCGAGGGCGATCAGGATGCAGATCTTCGCCATCGTGTCGAGGACCGCGGCGAGGTCCGGGCCGATGACGCCGATGCTGCGCAGGCCGGCCATCGCGAGGAAGCCGAGCACGAACAGCGGCACGGCCTTGCGGATCCCGGCGCTCGTGTCGCCGGCGGTCCCGTCCGCCGCGGTCGCGGTGCGGGCCCACGACCAGGCGATGCCGATCAGCAGCGGCGCCATGAGCGCGTTGCGGATGAGCTTCACCACGGTCGCGACCTCGAGCGCGCCCGGTGAGTACGCCGCGCTGGCCGCGACGACCTGGCTGGTGTCGTTGATGGCGGTCCCCGACCACAGCCCGAATGCCGAGTCACTGAGTCCGAGGGCGTGCCCCACGATGGGGTAGACGAACACTGCGCACGTCCCGAACAGGGTCACGACCGCTACGGCATAGGCGACGTCGCGGCCACGCGCTCCGATGACCGGCGCCGTGGCCACGACCGCCGAGTTGCCGCAGACCGCGGCCCCGACCGCGAGCAGCACCGCGAGCCGCGGCTCGACCTCGGCGAGCCGCGACAACCCCAGGACGAGGGCCAGCGCGCAGGCCATCACCACGGCGATCACCAGCGCGGCGGGCAGCCCGATGCGCAGGATCTGGTCGACGCTGAGCCGGGCGCCCAGCAGCACGATCCCGAGGCGGAGGACCCGCTGCGCCGAGAACGCGATCCCGGGCCGGAGCGCCGCGGACCGCCCGAGCGCGGTCTGCGCCACGAGGATGCCGAGCAGGACCGCGATCGTCACCTCGGAGATCGCGGACGGGAGCGGCCGCGCTGACCAGCCGCGCCACGGTCGCCACGGCGGTCGCCGCCAGGAGGCCGGGCACGAGCCGGCCGATCGTCGCCCGCGGGTCGAACGACCGCTGGCCGCCCTCAGCGGCCGTCACGGCCGTCAGGAGGGGAGGGCGCCGGGCTGGAAGTCGGGGAGGACGCCGCCGTCGATGGCCGGATGGCCGTCTGCTGGCGGCGTGGCGAACCAGGGCTCGAACTCGAGCGGCGCGCGGTCATGGAGGCGCCGGACGCGGAGGAATTCCAGCCGGTACGACTCGTACATCTCGTCGAGCAGCCCGACGGCCTCGACGTGCGCGGGCCGGCGAGCCGCGCTCCGGGCGTCGTCGCGGTCCTGCCAGAGGCAGAACGACAGGCAGGAGCCGTCGGGGCCCATCGGGCCTTTGAAGTAGTGGACGAAGCCGGGCGCCGTCGCCGCCTCCTGGTGGGCGAACTCGTCGTACATCGAGAGCTTCGACTCGTCGGCGCCGGCCCGGCGGATGGAGCGGAACGCGACCATGTACCACTCACCGGTGCCGAGATCGCCGCCCGCGACGGACCAGTCGAAGGCCTCTCCGACCGGGAGGCTCGCGTAGGCGTCCGAGACGGGTGCGAGGTGGCGCAGGATGTCCATCGCGGGCGCAGCATCCGCGCTTGGACGCGACTTGTCAAATAGCGGGACGTACCAATCCCGATATACGAAAGTCGCATGCCGGAATCAGACGGGCTGCGGGACCGAGAGCGCCGCGACGATCGACCGCGCCGCTTCCGGAACGACGCGGCCGACCCGCGCGCGCCACGCGAGCCCGCACCTCGACTCGGGTCCGATGACCCCGATGGCGGCGACGATGCCGTCGTCCCGGATGATGGGAACGGCGATGGCCACCGACCCGGAGATGAACTCGCCGGCGCTCCGCGCGATGCCGTCGGTCGGCGATCTCGCGGAGGTCGTCGCGCAGCTGCCGGACGTCGGCCGGCGGGAAGGGCACGCCGGTGGCCCCGCCGACGACCTCGTCGAAGACCTCGGCCGGCGCGTAGGCGAGCAGCGCCCGGGCGAGCGCCCCCTGGTCGAGCGGGCCGCTGTGGCCGGCGCCCAGGGTCACCCGCAGCGCCTGGGCGGATGGGATCTCGTGCAGGCAGACCGCCGCGAGGCCGATGCGGCGGCTGATGACGGCCGTCTCGCCGGTCTCCTCGGCGAGCAGCCGCAGGAACGGGTCGGCGACCCGGATCAGCTCCTCGCTGCTCACGTTGGCGACCGGTCCCGATGAGCAGCCGCGGGCCGAGACCGTAGCCGCTTTCGTGGCGTTCGATGAAGCCGAACTCGGTCAGCGTCCGGAGGTAGCGGTAGACCGTCGACATCGACATGTCGAGCGCCGTCCCGAGGTCGTCGGCACGGATCTCGCCCCGGTCGGCGACAGTCAGCAGGACACGGAGGCCGCGCGCGAAGGACGTATCCTCGGCGGCTTCCTCGGGTGGGCGGTCGCGGGCGGTGGTCATGGGCATGGGTTCGTCGGGCAGCGGGGTTCGGATCGGCCGGGAACGATGAGGCCCGTCCGTCACCGGGCGGGCCTCACTGATCGCGCGGGCCTGAGACCCGTCTAGCTGAGCAGACCGTTGTCCGTGAGCCACTGCTTGGCGACGTCTTCGAGGTCCTGGTTGTCGACCCCGACCTTGACGCCGAGCTTGGTGAGCTCGTCGGTGGTCATCTTGGCCGAGACCGCGTCGAGGACCGCCGAGAAGGCGGCCTTGTCGACCTTCGCCAGGTAGTCGTTGCGGACGACCGGGGCGAGGTTCTCTGCCGGCTGGGTCTTCTTGTCGTCATCAAGGACCTTGAAGCCGAACTGCGCGATGGCCGGCTGCGTCGAGCAGAGCCACGCAAAGTCGATGGCCTTGTTCTGAAGGGCCTGGGCGATCGGCGCGTCGCACGCGGCGAGGGCCTTGCGGACCTTCGGCGGGTACTTGATGCCGTAGGACTCGAGCGCGTCCTTGCACAGCGGGTTCTTGTCGCAGTCGGGCGGGAGGCCCCACTTGAGCTGGTCCTGGACGGCGGCCAGGTCGCTCATCTTCGTCAGCTTCAAGGAATCTGCGGTTTCCTGGCGGACGACCGCGGCGTTGGTGTCCTGGCCCGGGGCGATCGCGAGGACCGTCGCCAGGTTGTCGAGCTTGTCGTACTGCGCCTGGAGGGCGGTCCGGTTGGCCTCACCGTCGCCGGTGACCAGGGTCTTGTCGTAGTAGCCGAGGCCGGAGCCGACGTACTCGGGAACGAGGTCGACCAGGCCCTTCGTGAAGACCGGGGCGCGCGTCTGGCGCGAGCCCAGGCCGAACTGGCGGGTCACGGTGTAGCCCGCGTGCTCGAGGGCCTGCGCATAGAGCTCGGCCATGAGCTTGGACTCGTAGAAGTTGTCCGAGCCGATCCGGACCTCGGCCTTGGCGGCCTCGCTCGGGGCGGCGCTGCTCGGCGCGGCGCTCGCCGCACTTGCCGCTGCGCTGGGAGCGGCGCTTGGCGCCGCCGCGCTCGGCGCGCTGCTGGTACCGCTCGACGAGCAGGCGGCCAGCACGACCACCATCGCTGCGACGAGCACGAACAAGCGGTTCATCCGCATGTCGGATCTCCTCATGTTTCCTCCTCCGTCATCGGGATGCACTGACGGTCCGCGTACCTTACCAGCGGAACGTCGCCGTTTCTGTCACCTAGGTGGAGACATCCACGGTGCGAACGCCGAACATCGCGGGATCGATGCGGTCCTCGTCGTCGTCGCTGGGCCGGCGCGGGGCCGGCTTGCCGCGCAGGGCGCGCGGCGTGAGCAGGCGCTGGACCACCGCGAGCACCCCGTCCACGATCAGCGCGAGCACGGTCACCAGGACCGCGCCAGCGAACAGCATCGCGTCGTCCCGGTTGGCGAGCCCGTCGATGATGAAGCGGCCGAGCCCGCCGAACGAGAGGATCGCGCCGATGGTCGCGGTCGCGATGACCTGCAGGGTCGCGGTCCGGAAGCCGCCGATGATGATCGGGACCGCGAGCGGCACCTCGAGGCGGCCGAGGATCTGCCGCTCGGTCAGGCCCATCCCCCGGCCGGCCTCGATCAGGTCGCGGTCCACCTCGCGCAGGCCAGCGTAGGTCGCCACGAGGATCGGCGGGATCGCCAGGAGCGTCATGGCGAGGAACAGCGGCAGGAACGTCAGCCCGAGGTCCGGGTCGTAGCCGATCGTGGGCGCGAGGGTCAGCGCGATCGGCAGGATCCCGACCATCAACGCGTAGGAGGGGACCGCCCGTCCGATATTGGCGAGATTGATGGCCAAGCCGGCGTGGCGACCCGTGTGTCCGACGTAGAGCCCGACCGGGAGCCCGATCGCCGTCGCCGCCCCGACGGCGAGCAGGCAGATCTGGAGGTGCTCGATCAGCCGGGCGGGGATCCCCTGGTCCCCGCTCCAGTTGTTGGGGTCGATCAGCCAGCCGAGGATGTCGGGCATCAGACACGTCCCGCCCGCGCGGTGGCCCATGGCGTCAGCCGCCGCTCGGCCTTGATGATCAGGAAGTCGGCGAGGAACGCCAGCGCCACCGACAGGACCGCCCCGAGGTAGATCTTGGTCGGGAAGAAGGTCTGCAGGCCCTCGGTGATGAACTGGCCGAGCCCGCCGAAGGAGTCGCCGAGGATGGACGCCACGGTCGCGAGGCCGATCGTCGTGACCACGGCGAGCCGGATGCCCGCGATCATCAGCGGCACGGCCAGCGGCAGCTCGATGCGGCGCATCCGCTCCCAGCGGGTGTAGCCCATCCCCTCGGCCGCCTCGAGGACATCGGCCGGCACGGCCGCGAACCCCGATGCGTTGTTGCGGACCAGGATCAGCAGCGTGTACGTCGTCAGCGGGATGACCGCCGTGATGAGCGTGAGGCCGAAGATCGGGATCAGGAGGGCGAACGCGGCGATGCTCGGGATCGTGTAGAGGATGCCGCTGATGGCCACGATCGGGCCGTAGACGCGCGGTTGGCGGACCGCCCAGATCGCCAGGAACAGCGAGATCACGAAGCCGAGGAAGACCGGGATGATCGTGAGCTGGACATGCTGGATCACGCGCTCCACGACATCGTCGAGGTGGCTCAGGATCCACCCGAAGTCGACGAGTGGCTGATCTCCCATCGTCGGCTAGTCCGCCTCGCCGACCAGGCGGTCGTCGGGCACGCCCGGGATCGGCTCGCCCTCGTCGTCGACGACCGCGAAGGGCTGTCCGTGATCGCCCTCGCGCATCATCTCGATGACCCGCTCGACGGTCATGATCCCCTGGACGGCGCCTGTCCGGTCGACCACGATCGACGCCTGCACGTCGGCATCGAGCATCATCGAGAGCGCGTCCTTGAGCGTCGTGCGCTTGTTGACCGCCGGCGAGACCGGGTTCGCGAGTGCCGCATCGAGCGGCCCGCTCGCGGGGACGGACCCCTCCGGGATCCAGCCCAGCGGCCGTCGCTCCGCGTCGACGAGCAGGAGGTAGCCGAACGGGGCCGCGTGCGCTCGCTCGCGAGCGCCCGCGGCGTCCTCGCCGACGATGCCGATGGCGGGCTGGACCAGCTCGAGGTCGCTGACGCGGCTGAGCGCGAGGCGCTTGAGGCCGCGGTCCGCGCCGACGAACCGCGCCACGAACTCCGAGGCGGGGTTGGCCAGGATCTCGGCGGGCGTGCCGAACTGCTCGACCACGCCGCCGTCCCGGAAGACCGCGACGAGGTCGCCCATCTTGATGGCCTCGTCGATGTCGTGGGTGACGAAGAGGATGGTCTTCGCCAGCTCCTCCTGGAGCCGCAGGAACTCGTTCTGGAGGCGGTCGCGGACGATCGGGTCGACCGCCCCGAACGGCTCGTCCATGAGCATGATCGGCGGGTCCACCGCGAGCGCCCGGGCGACGCCGACGCGCTGGCGCTCGCCGCCCGACAGCTGGTTCGGGAATCGGTCGCGGTACTTGGCCGGGTCCAGTCCGACGAGCGACAGCAGCTCGTCCGAGCGCGCCCGCAGGCGGTCCTTCGACCAGCCCTGGAGGCGCGGGACGGTCGCGACGTTGTCGCCGATGGTCTGGTGCGGGAAGAGGCCAACCTGCTGGATGACGTAGCCGATGCTCCGCCGCAGCTCGGTGACGTCGCGGGTGGCGGCGTCCACGCCGTCGATCAGGATGCGCCCGCCGGTCGGCTCGATGAGCCGGTTCACCATCTTGAGGCTGGTGGTCTTGCCGCAGCCCGACGGGCCGACGAGCACGCAGATCTTGCCGGCCGGCACCGTCAGCGAGAGGTCGTTCACCGCCCCCGGCGTCTGCGGCGTTCGCCCGTCCTTGCGCTTGACCGGCGCGTCGTAGTGCTTGGTCACGTGGTCGAATTCGACCACCGCGGCTCGGCTGGTGGATCCCTGGTCCATCGGCTGTCCTGGCTCCTCCTCGAACCGCTCGGCCGGCTCGTCCGGCGACAGTACCGCATCGGGTCGGGTCGGCGATACTGCCCGGGCGATGCGTATCACGGCGATCCGGCTCGAGCGGCTGAGGGTCCCCCTCGACCCGCCCTTCCCGGCCGCGTGGGACCCCGTGCCGCGGACGGTCTTCCCCGTCACGCTCGTCCGGGTCGAGACCGACGAGGGGGTCGTGGGGATCGGCTCGGGCGACACCATGGACGGGTTCGAGGCCTTCGAGGGCCTGTTCCTCGGCCAGGACCCGCTGGCCATCGCCCGGCACGTCCGCTCGCTCGAGACCATCGACTTCCATGCCGGTCGCTACTGGCCCCTCGAAGCCGCGCTGTGGGACATCGTCGGCCAGGTCGCCGGCCTCCCGGTCGCGACGCTGTTCGGCGGCGCCAGCGACGGGATCCCGGCCTATGCCTCGTGCGGGATGCTCCTGCCGGCCGAGGAGCGGGCGGCGTCCGCGCTCCGGCTCCGCGACGAGGGGTTCCGCGCGCTCAAGATCCGCGTCGACCCGCGCCGTCTCGACGACGGCCTGGCCGCGGTCGCCGCGACGCGCGATGCCGTCGGTGACACCATGGCGATCATGGTCGACCTGAACCAGGGTTGGCGGATGGCGGGCGACACGAGCCCCTCGCTGGACCCGTCCGCCGCCCGGCGGATCGCCTCCCGGCTGGCCGAGCTGGACGTGCTGTGGGTGGAGGAGCCGCTGGCCGGCACCGACCTGCGCGGGCTCTCGGGGCTGCGCGGTGCCGGCCTCGGGATCCGCATCGCCGGTGGCGAGATGACGCGGACCTTCGCCGAGGAGCTCGCGGCCCTCGACGCCGACGCGTTCGACGTGTACCAGCCGGACGTGGTCCTCGCCGCGGGCATGCTCCGGACGCGGACCGTGGCGGAGGTCGCCCTCGCCCGAAACCGCTGGTTCACGCCGCACACATGGACGAACGGGCTGGGCCTGCTGGCCAACCTGCACGTGGCCGCCGGCGTCGGTGGCGGCCCGTTCATCGAGGTCCCGTACGACCCGCCCGGGTGGACCCCGGAGCGCCGCGACGCGTTCCTCGCGGAGCCGATCCGGCCCGACGCCGACGGCGTCCTGCGCGTGCCGCCCCGACCCGGTCTGGGCGCGGTCATCGACGAGGCCGCGGTCGCCCGGTACGCGGTATGAGCCCGGCGTCCACGGCGACCCTCGCCGACTGGCTCGAACGGGCGGCCACGGTCCGGCCACGCAACGAGCTGTTCATCGACGGCGCGTTCGTGCCCGCCGCCTCGGGCCGCGCGTTCGACGACATCGCCGGCCGGGACGGCTCGGTCATCACGGCTGTCGCGGAGGGCGGACCGGAGGACGTCGACCGTGCCGTCGCCGCCGCGCGTCGCGCCTTCGACGACCGCCGCTGGTCCGACCAGTCCCCCGCCGACCGCAAGCGGGTCCTGCTTCGGCTCGCCGACCTGATCCGGTCGAACCGCGACGAGCTCGCGCTGCTCGAGTCGCTCGACGTCGGCCATCCGATCCGGGACGCGCTGTCGGTGGACGTGCCGTCGTGCGCGAAGACCATCCAGTGGTACGCCGAGACCATCGACAAGGTCTATGGCGAGGTCGGACCGACGGGCCCGGGGACGCTGTCGCTGGTGACCCGCGAGCCGATCGGCGTCGTCGCCGCGATCGTGCCGTGGAACTACCCGCTGATCATCACCGCCTGGAAGCTCGGGGCGGCGCTCGCGACCGGCAACAGCGTGGTCCTCAAGCCGGCCTCGCAGTCGCCGCTGAGCGCGCTCCGCCTCGCCGAGCTCGCCGCCGAGGCGGGCCTCCCGGACGGCGTGCTGAACGTGGTCACCGGGCCGGGCGCCGTGATCGGCGATGCGCTCGCCCGGCATCCCGGGGTGGACAAGATCGCGTTCACCGGGTCGACCGAGGTGGGCCGGTCGCTGCTCCGCGCGATCGGCGAGACCGACGTCAAGGCGGTCTCGCTCGAGCTGGGCGGCAAGAGCCCGCAGGTCGTGCTCGCCGACGTCGCCGACGTCAAGGCGGCCGCGTCGACCATCGGGTGGGGGATCTTCTACAACAGCGGCCAGACCTGCAATGCCGGCTCCCGGCTGATCGTCCATCGCTCGGTGCGCGAGGCGCTGGTGGAGGGCATCGCGGATCTCGGCCGCCGGCTCGCCCCCGGCGAGCCGCTCGACCCGACGACGCGGATGGGCTCGATGGTCGACGAGCGGCAGCTCGACAAGGTGCTTGGCTACGTGGACCTGGGCCGGCAGGAGGGCGCCACGGTCGTCGCCGGGGGCGAGCGCGTTCGGGAGGAGACCGGCGGCTTCTACGTCCCGCCGACGATCCTCGACGGTGTCTCGAACGACTGGCGGGTGGCGCGCGAGGAGATCTTCGGTCCGGTCCTGACGGTGACCGAGTTCGACGACGAGGCCGAGGCGCTGCGTCTCGCCAACGACACGCCGTATGGGCTGGCGGCCGGGATCTGGACCCGCGACCTCAACCGGGCGCACCGGCTGTCGCGCGCGATCCGGGCCGGCGTCGTCTGGGTGAACACCTTCGATGCCGCCGACATCACCGTGCCGTTCGGCGGATACAAGCAGTCGGGCTTCGGGCGCGACAAGGGGCTGGCCGCGCTCGACGGCTACACCCAGCTCAAGACGACCTGGTTCGACCTGACCGGCGAGTGAGCGGACGATGAGCGACGACCCGACCGTCGAGCCCGCCGGCGACCCGGCCATCGACGCGATCCTGGGCCAGCGCGAGGCGGGCGCCCCGGAGCGCCGCCGACGCACGGGCGGTCACGCCGCCGCGGGCGAGCGCAGCCGCCTGCCGCCCCAGCGGCCGTGGGCGCAGCCGCGCCTCCGCTACGCGCCGACCGAGGTCGTCTCGGCCGACGAGCTCGAATCGATCCATCTCGCCTCGCTGCGCGTGCTCGAGGAGATCGGGATGGACTTCCTCGACCCCGAGGCCCGGGCGCTGCTCAAGACGGCCGGCGCCGACGTCCGCGAGGGCAGCGAGCGCGTCCGCTTCGACCGCGGCATGGTCCTCGAGCGCATCGTCACCGCGCCGTCCTCGTTCACCCTGCACGCGACGAACCCCGACCACGACCTCGTCATCGGCGACGACTGGATCGCGTTCGGGTCGGTCGCCAGTGCGCCGAACGTCAACGACCTCGACCGCGGCCGGCGCGTCGGGCAACCGCGCCGACTACCAGGACCTCATCCGGCTGTCGCAGATGCTCGACGTCGTGCACTTCTTCGCCGGCTACCCCGTCGAGCCGATCGATATCCACCCGTCGGTCCGCCACCTGCACGCGATCCACGACCTGCTCACGCTGGCGGACAAGGCGATCCACTGCTATTCGCTGGGCCGGCAGCGCAACCGCGACGCCATCGAGATGGTGCGCCTCGCGCGCGGCATCGACGACGAGACGCTCGAGCGCGAGCCGTCCGTCTTCACCGTCATCAACTCGAGCTCGCCGCTCCGGCTCGACACCCCGATGCTCCAGGGCATCCTCGAGATGTCGGCCCGGAACCAGGTCATCGTGATGACGCCCTTCACCCTCGCCGGGGCGATGGCGCCGGTGACGCTGGCCGGGGCGCTCGTCGAGCAGAACGCCGAGGCGCTCGCCGGGATGACGCTGACGCAGGTCGTCCGGCCGGGCGCCCCGGTCGCCTACGGCGGGTTCACCTCCAACGTCGACATGCAGTCGGGCGCGCCCGCCTTCGGGACGCCGGAGTACATGCGGACCGCGATGATCGGCGGCCAGCTCGCCCGGCGCTATCGCGTGCCCTACCGCTCGTCGAACGTCTCCGCCGCGAACGCGGTCGACGCCCAGGCCGCCTACGAGTCGGTCTTCTCACTGTGGGGCGCGATCATGGGCGGGGTCAACCTGCTGATGCACGGCGCCGGCTGGATGGAAGGCGGGCTCCACGCCGGGTTCGAGAAGGTCATCCTCGACGCCGAGCTGCTGCAGATGGTCGCGGCCTTCCTCGACCCGGTCCCCGTGGACGAGGACAGCCTCGCGTTCGAGGCGATGGTCGAGGTCGGCCCGGGCGGGCACTTCTTCGGCGCGCAGCACACGCAGTCGCGCTACCGCACGGCCTTCCACAAGCCGATGCTGTCCGACTGGCGGAACTACGAGACCTGGGAGGAGGCCGGCTCGCCGGAGGCTGCCGGCAAGGCCAACCGCATCTGGAAGGAGCTCCTCGCCGCGTACGAGCCGCCGCCGCTGGACGTGGCGAGGCGCGAGGCGCTGGACGCCTTCGTCGAGCGCCGCGTCGCCGAGGGCGGCGTCCCCACCGATTACTGAGCGAGGGTGCCCGTGAAGTCAGAGGTCCAGGTCGTCGTCATCGGCGGTGGGGTCGTGGGCGCCAGCGTGCTCTACCACCTCACCAAGGCAGGCTGGACCGACGTGATGCTCCTCGAGCGGCGGGAGCTGACCGCCGGCTCGACGTGGCATGCGGCCGGCGGCATGCACACGCTCAACGGCGACCCGAACGTGGCCCGGCTCCAGCAGTACACGATCCAGCTCTACGAGGAGATCCAGCGGGTCTCGGGCCAGGACTGCTCGATCCACCTGCCCGGCGGGCTGATGCTGGCCGACACCGAGGTCCGCATGGACTGGCTGCGCATGGCCCAGGCGCGCGGCCGCTACCTCGGCATGGACCTCGAGCTGATCACGCCCAAGGAAGCGCAGGACGTCTTCCCGCTGCTCGACCCGCAGTACTTCGTCGGCGCGCTGTACGACCCGGTCGAGGGGCACGTCGACCCGACCGGCGTCACGCGGGCCTACGTCAAGTGCGCCCAGCTGGCCGGCGCCGAGGTCCACCAGCACCAGCCGGTCGTGGGGCTGTCGCAGCGGACCGACGGGACCTGGGACGTGCGCCTCGAGAGCGGCGAGTCGGTCCACACCGAGCATGTCGTCAACGCCGGCGGCCTGTGGGCGCGAGAGGTGGGCCGGATGGTCGGCATCGAGCTGCCGGTGCTGGCCATGGAGCACATGTACCTGCTCACCGAGAACATGGCGGAGGTCGCCGCCAACGAGGCGAAGACCGGCGGCGAGATGCCGATGGCCCTGGACTTCGCCGGCGAGATCTACATCCGCCAGGAAGGCGGCGCGATGCTGCTCGGGACGTACGAGCAGGCGTGCGTCCCGTGGTCGCCGCGCGTGACGCCGTGGGACTTCGGGTCGCAGCTGCTCAAGCCGGACCTCGACCGGATCACGCCCGAGCTGTCGGTGGCGTTCAAGCACTACCCGGCGATGGGCACGATCGGCATCAAGCGCGTCGTCAACGGCCCGTTCACGTTCTCGCCCGACGGCAACCCGCTCGTCGGGCCCGTCCGCGGCCTGCGCGGCTACTGGGTGGCCTGCGGCGTGATGGCCGGGCTGTCGCAGGGCGGCGGCGTGGGCCTGGCCCTCGCGACCTGGATGACCGCCGGCGACCACGGCGACAGCGGCATGGATATCTGGGCGATGGACGTCGCCCGCTACGGCGACTACGCCACGCTCGCGTACACGAACGCCAAGGTCCAGGAGAACTACCGCCGCCGCTTCCGGATCACGTTCCCCAACGAGGAGCTGCCCGGCGCGCGCCCGCTGCTGACGACGCCCATCCGCGACCGGCTGACCGCCGCGAACGCCGTGTGGGGCGCGACCGCGGGCCTCGAGCACGCGCTGTGGTTCCAGCAGCCCGGTCTGGAGCCGCGCGAGGAGGTCACGTTCCGGCGGTCGAACGCGTGGGACCAGGTCGCCGCGGAGGTCGCCGCGGTCCGCGAGCGGGTCGGGATGACCGAGATCTCGAACTACGCCAAGTACCGGGTCACGCGGCCCCGGCGCCGAGGCGTGGCTCTCGTCGCTGCTGACCGCGCGGATGCCGGCGCCCGGCCGGATCACGCTGACCGCGATGCTCAACGACGCCGGGCGGATCGTCGGGGAGTTCACGGTCGCCCGGGCCACCGAGGCCGACGAGTTCCACCTGTTCGGGTCGCTGCCGGCCGAGGTCCACCACTCGCGCTGGTTCCGCCACCACCTGCCGGCCGACGGGTCGGTCCGCTTCGAGGTCCTCGGGCTGGGCCTCGTCGGGCTGTCCGTGGCGGGGCCGCGGTCGCGCGACGTCCTCGGCGCGATCGCCCCGGACCTCGACCTCACGACCGAGGCGTTCCCGTTCATGACCTTCCGGCGCGTCGATCTCGGCATGACGCCGGTGCTGCTGGCCCGCATCAACTACGCCGGCGACCTCGGCTACGAGCTGTGGGTGACGCCGGAGTACCAGCGCGAGCTGTTCGACCGCATCGTGGAAGCCGGCGAGCCGCACGGGCTGCGCCTCTTCGGGATGCGGGCGCTGATGTCGCTCCGGCTCGAGAAGAGCTACGGGACCTGGTTCCGCGAGTACCGGCCGATCTACACGCCGCTCGAGGGCGGGATCACCCGCTACATCCGGCTCGACCACGAGTTCATCGGGCGGGCGGCGCACGAGGCCGAGGTCGCCCGCGGCGGGCCGGACCGCCGGCTCGTGACGTTCGTGGTGGAGCCCGATCCCGACGACCCGGCGGACGTCATCGGCGACGAGCCCGTCTGGCACGACGGGGAGGTCGTCGGCTGGGTCACCTCGGGCGGGTACGGGCATCATGTCAAGGCGTCGATCGCGCTCGGGTACGTGCCGGTCGCCCTGGCGTCGCCGAACGGCACAGGCGGCCGCTTCGAGATCGAGATCATCGGCCGGCGCCGGCCGGCGCGGCTCCAGCCCGAGCCGCTGTTCGACCCCCAGGGCGTCCGGATGCGCCAGTGACCGAGGCGCCGGGCGGCGGCTCCGCGCGGATCGTCGTCGATGGCCGGGCGATCGAGGCCCACGCGGGCGACTCGCTCGCGGTCGCGATCTTGCGTGCCGGCGAGGAGCCGGGTCGCGGCGGGACGCTCTGCCTCGCCGGCGACTGCGGGAACTGCCTCGCGGTCGTCGATGGCGTCGCGTTCGTGCGGACATGCCAGACGGCCGCTCGGGCGGGTGCCGTCGTGGCGCGGCATCCCATCGACGGGAACCCGCCGCTCCTCGTCGACGCGGGGCGCCCGGACGTGCCCGTCGAACGGCGCGCGGTCGGGACCGTGGTCATCGGCGGCGGGTCGGCCGGCCGCGCGGCCGCCGGCCAGCGCGACGACGCCCTGGTCCTCGACGCGGGCGACGGCATCGAGGTGGCCGGCATCTACCCCGGGCCGACCGTCGTCGCGCGGACGCCGTCGGGGGTGCTCCACGTCGAGGCGCACGAGATCGTGGTCGCGACTGGGGCCGCGGAGCTCCAGCCGGTCTGCCCCGGAAATGGCTTGTCCGGGATCCTGACCGCGCGGGCGGCGGACCGGCTGCGCACCGCCGGCGTGGCCCTGCTCGAGCCGGTCGTGACCGTGGCCACGGCGCCGGTCCGCTTCGAGGGCGACGCCGCCGGGCGCGTGCGGGCCGTCGTGGTCCGCGGAGACGACGGCGGCGAGTCCACGCGCGAGGCCCGGACCGTGGTGGTCGACCTCGGCCTGGCGCCACGGGACGTGCTGGCGAGGATGGCCGGCCCGACCATCCCGGTCGAGGTGGTCGGTGACGCGGCCGCCGACCATCCGCTACCGGCAGCGCCGAGCGACCCGTCCGCCGTCGTGTGCCGCTGCATGGGGGTCTCGGTCGCGGACCTGGACGACGCGTGGGGCGCCGGCTACACCGAGCTGGAGTTGCTCAAGCGGGCGACGCTACGCGGGGATCGGCACCTGCCAGGGCGGCGCCTGCCTGCCGCACGTCCGGGCGTGGATCGCCGCCAGGACGGGCGTCGTGCCGGAGCCGTTCACGGCCCGGCCGGGCGCCCGACAGATCAGCCTCGCGGAGGCCGCCGCCGACGCCTCGGTCGACGTCTTCCGGCGGACCGCGCTCCACGACGAGCACCTCGCGCTCGGCGCGACCATGGACCGCTTCGGCGGCTGGTGGCGGCCGTGGCACTACGGCGACGTGCTCGCGGAGTACCGGGCGGTCCGCGAGGCAGTCTCGGTGGGCGACGTCAGCACGCTCGGCAAGATCGTCGTCAGCGGCCCGGACGTCGTGGAGGCGCTCGAGCGGATCTATCCGTGCCACGTCGCGGACATCAAGCCGGGTCGCTCGCGCTACGCGCTGCTGCTGAACGAGCGCGGCCACGTGATGGACGACGGGATGATCCTGCGCGAGTCGGAGACCCGGTTCGCGCTGACCTTCACGAGCGGCGGCGCCGCGAACGCCGAGATGTGGCTCCGCGACTGGATCGACACGTGGGGCCTCCGCGTCCACGTCCTCGACCGGACGATGTCGCTCGCCGCGATCAACGTCACGGGGCCGCTCGCCGGGGAGCTGCTGGGCCGCCTCGGGCTGGCCGACCCCCCGCGCTTCCTCGGCCACGCCCACGTCGAGGTGGCCGGCGTCCCGTGCCACGCGATGCGCCTGTCGTTCACCGGCGAGGCGGCCTGGGAGCTGCACCATCCGATCGACCGGTCCGTGGAGCTGTGGCGGGCGCTGATGGACGCCGGCGCCGACCTCGGGATCGCCCCGCACGGGCTCCAGGCGCTGTTCGGGCTCCGGCTCGAGAAGGGCCACGTCATCGTCGGCATGGACACCGAGCTCGACACCACGCCGCGCCGGATCGGGATGGACTGGGCGGCCCGGATGGACAAGCCGTGGTTCATCGGCCGGACCGCGCTGGAGCGGACCGCCTCGATCCCGGACGACCGCCGCTGGGTCGGGTTCTCGATGGACGGGCCGGCGCCGGTCGAGGGGACGCCGATCTTCGACGTCGACGGCCGCGAGGTCATCGGCAACGTCACCGGCAGCTGGACCTCGCCGGTCCTCGGGAAGGCGCTGATGCTCGGCTGGCAGCGGCGTCCGCCGCACGCCGACCGCGTCACCATCGACGGCCGGGCAGGCGGTCGTGACGCCGACCCCGTTCTACGACCCGGAGGGCCATCGTGCCCGTCTTTGAGCCACTCCCCGGCGTCCGCGTGGTGGCCGACCCGGCGACGCTCGACGCGCTGGTCGCCGCGCTGCCGGCCCGGCACCGCACCTGCGCCTGGCGCCCGACGACCTCCTCGTCGTCGGCGACGGTCGGGATCGTGCTCGACGACCCCGACGCCATCGTCGAGCCCGAGACCGGGTTCGTCGCGGCGGACGTCGACCTCGCGGTCGTGGCTCGCCACACGGAGTGGCCGATCCCGGCGGAGCGGCCGGCCTTCGCGCAGGGCTCGATCGCGGGCGTGCCGGCCCGCCTCTCGCTGGTCCGCGACGACGGGCGGGCGACGCTGATCACCGCCGCCGCCTACGCCGACGAGCTGGCCGAGCGGCTGGGACTGGCGACGTGAGCGAGTACACCGAGACCCTGCCGCCGATCCGCTGGGCGGACGAGCCCACGCCCGCCTACGACGTCGTGATCATCGGCGGCGGCGGCCACGGGCTGTCGACCGCCTACCACCTGGCCGCGCGGCATGGCATCACGAGCGTCGCGGTCCTCGAGGCGGACTACATCGCGAGCGGCAACACCGGCCGCAACACGACGATCATCCGCGCGAACTACGGGATCCCCGAGGCGATCCGGTTCTACCAGCACTCCCTCGAGCTGTACCAGGGCCTCGAGGCCGAGACCGGGGCCGCGATCCTCCACCAGACCAAGGGCATCGTCTGGCTGGCCCACACCGAGATGGCGATGCGCACCGAGCGCGCCAGGGCGGCGATGAACCAGGCCTGCGGCGCGCAGACCTTCATGCGCACGCCGCAGGAGCTCAAGGAGCTCGTCCCGCAGCTCGACCTGACCGGCGGCGGCCGGTATCCCGGTCCTGGGCGGCTCGCACCACGTCGAAGGCGCCACGGCCCGCCACGACCGGGTCGCGTGGGCCTACGCCAGCGGGGCATCGCAGCGCGGCGTGGACCTGTTCCAGCACACGCTGGTGACGGGCATCAGGCGCGACGGCGACCGGGTGACCGGCGTGGAGACGTCGCGCGGGCCGATCGCCGCCGGCGCGGTGCTGAGCGCGGCGGGCGGGCGCGTGACGCAGGTCGCGGCCATGGCCGGCGTCCGCCTGCCGGTCCGGACGCATCCGCTCCACGCGTTCGTGACCAACGACCACGCCCCGGGCTTCCCGATCATCCTCGCCAGCACCGAGCTCGCCTGCTACGTCTCCCAGACCGAGCGCGGCCAGATGCTCATCGGCGCCGAGTTCGACGCCCAGCCCTCGTACTCGCGGCAGGCGTCGTTCGCGGCGCTCCGCTCGTACAGCTACAAGATCACGCACCTGCTGCCGTTCCTCGCGAGCATGCGGATCCTGCGCCAGTGGGCCGGCATCTGCGACATCAGCGTCGACTTCAGCCCGATCATGGGCGCGACGCCCGTCGACGGCTTCTACGTCACGACCGGTTGGGGCACGTGGGGCTTCAAGGCGATCCCGGCCGGCGGGGAGGGGATGGCCGAGCTGATCGCGACAGGCCGGCCGCCGGCGCTCATCGCGCCGTTCACGCTCGAGCGGTTCCGCCGCGACCACGTCCTGGCCGACGCCGGCTCCGCGGGGACCCGCTGATGCTCTGGCTCGACTGCCCGCGCTGCGGACGACGCCCGCTCGACGAGTACGTCTTCGGCGGCGAGCGGCGGACGACGCCCTCGACCATCGAGGACCCGTTCGAGCGCGACCTCGACGAGGTCTGGATCTTCGACAACCCCGACGGCGAGACGACCGAGCGCTGGTTCCACGCCTTCGGTTGCCGCCGTTGGCTGACGGTCCGCCGCGACACGAGCGTCGACCGTCGTCCTCGAGGTCCGCTGACGTGTCGCTGTCGTCGCCGCTGGCCGGCCGGACGATCGACCTGTCGCTGCTCGACCACGTGCGCTTCGGCGTCGGCTCGATCGCGTCGCTCGGCGACACGGTCCGCGCACGCGGCGGCCGGGCGTTCGTGGTGACCGACCCGGGCGTCCGCGCGTCGGGGGTCATCGACACGGTGATGGCGGTCCTCGCGGACGCCGGGATCCCGACCGGGCTGTTCGCCGAGGTCGAACCCAACCCAGGGGCGTCCATCGTCGAGCGCGGCGCGGCGGCGCTGCGCGACTTCGGGCTCGAGGGGACGGTCGTGGTCTCGGTCGGCGGCGGGTCGGCGATGGACACCGCGAAGGCGCTCTCGCTCCGCGCGACGAACGAGGCGCCCGTCTGGGAGCTGGGCTACGACGACCCGGCCCTCATCGCCCGGGCGGCCGATCGTGGCGGTCGTCACGACCGCGGGGACCGGCGCCGAGACCAACAGCTTCGGCGTGATCACCGACGAGGCGGCCGGCCGCAAGTCGTATGTCGGCCACCCGTCGCTGCTGCCGGTCGCGACGATCCTCGACCCGGCCCTGACCGTCGGGCTGCCGCCGGCCGCGACCGCCGCCAGCGGGATCGACGCGATGACCCACTCGCTCGAGTCGCTGCTCTCGGCGAACCCGAACCCCTTCGCCGAGGCGATGGCGCTGGCCGTGGTCCGGACGGTCGGCGCGTGGCTGCCGGCCGCGGTGGCGGATGGCGCGGACCTCGAGGCCCGCTCGCGGCTGCTGATGGCGTCGCATCTCGCAGGCGTCGGCCAGGCGAGCGGAACGGGCGTCGGGCTGGTCCACGCGCTCGGCCACGCCCTCGGGACGCGCGGACGGCTGCCGCACGGGACCGCGCTGGCCGTCGTCCTGCCCGAGGTCCTGGCGTTCTACGCAGCCGAGCCCGGCTTGCGCGACCGGGAGCTGGCGCTGGTCGGCGTTGCCCTCGGCGCGGCATCACCGGCCGACGGGGACGCAGCAGCCGTCCCCATGGCGATCGAGGCCGTCCGCGCGTTGTGTGCCGCGGTCGATCAGCGACCGACGCTGAACTCGCTCGGCTTCGACGAGGCGACCCTCGACCTCGTCGCCGCGGATGCCGTCGCCGACGCCGCGATCCGGAACTCGCCACGGCTCGCCACGCTCGGGCAGGCGCGGGCGATCCTGTCGTCCGTCACCGGCTGAGCCGCCGGCGGACGGGCCCGCCGCGACGTCGCGGTCGGCAGGGCCGGGATCGACTTATCGGGTGAACTGGAGTCCGTTGACGACGACATCGGCGTCGGCCAGAAAGGCGTCCCAGTCGCTCGATGGTGCGTGGATCTCGATGACCAGCGAGGTCCCGTCGCCGCGATCCAGCAGGACGTATCTCGCCCGCTCCGTCCCGCTGAGGCTGAGACGGCTCGACCAACCGCCGTCATCCGAACCCGACAGCGAGAACGTGTACAGCCCGGGGGCACACGCGGGCCCCTGGCCCGGCGCTACGGCAAGGTCGACCATGAGGCCGCTGAGGCCGCCGATGGTGGTCGGTACGGGGGTCGACACGCTGAGCCCCGGGATGGTCCGGAGCCACTCCGCAAGGGCGGCGGGCGTCCGCCCGATGCCGGCGGCACCCCGGTTCTCGCTGCATGGCGCAACCTGATCCGATGCATAGGCATTCGAGATCAGACTGACCTCCGCGTGGTCCAGGATGCCGGGCTTCCCGAGGACGAAGAGGCCATCGTTCATCGAGGTTCCGACCCAGCCGGTCGGCACGGTATAGGTGAGGCGTCCGGTGGCGCCGAAGGCGAACGGTCGGAAGCGGGTGGCGTCATGGCGACCCGGTTGCAGGACGCCGAGGTCCGTTCGAGACCAGTCGCCCGAGAGGACGGTCGCCCGGTCCGCGCAGGCGTCGCCCAGCGGCGTCAGCGTCAGTCGCTGACGGTCCGACGAGAGGCCGAACGTGTAGGTGCCGGTATCGCCGACCTGGCAGTCCCAGTACTCCGCCACATCGAGCATCCGGAGCTCGAGGCGGCCGGGGCCGACGAGGATCGCCGAGCTGTGGACGTCGACGCGGTCCTGGATCGTCAGCGACGTCTGGTCGAAGACGATGTCCCAGCGGAGGTTGTCGGTGCCTGACCGTGTCGGGGCGAGATGGGTCCCGACGGGGTGCCAATCGGCTCGGATCTCGGGTGGGACCGCGCCCGACTCCGCGGACGGGCGACCGACGCCATCGTTCCGGTCGAGGAGCACCGCGCCCGCTCCGACCACGACGAGGACGACGGCAGCCGCGGCCACGAGGCGATGGATCGGCCTGCCAGCGACGAACCGGCGCCCGAGACCGGCCACACGCCGCCGAGGGGCTCGCTCGATGCGCTCGAGCGTGTCGTCGAGGAAGCGGCTCGGCATGCTGGTCGGACCCTCGGTGAACCAGTGCTCCAGCACGAGCTCGATATCACGTTCTTGCGTCATGCCGGTCGTCCTCCGACGGCGATCACGCGGGCGTCCGCGTCCAGGGCCGCGCGCATCGCGAGATGGGCGTGATGGAGCCTCGAGTGGACCGTCCCCACCGGGATGTCGAGGATCTCGGCGATCTCGGCCGGGTCGCGGCCCTCGAAATGGCGGAGCACCAGGAGTGCCCGCTGCTCCGGTGGCAGGCGGCGGAATCCCCGATCGAGCTGATCCCGATCCGCGACGCGCCGGTAGTCGTCGGTCGCGGTCGGGACGTCCATCGGCAGGACGCGGAGATTCGTGATCCGGCGTCGCTCGCGCTTCGCCTCCACGAGACACGCCCGGACGACGAGCCGATGGAGCCACGCGTCGAACCGGTCCGGATCGCGAAGACCCGGTAGGTCGCGCCAGGCGATGACGAGCGCCTCCTGCAGGGCGTCCTCCGCTCGATCGATGTCGCGGAGGATCCGGTGGGCCAGCGCGTAGAGCCGGTCGCCCCGAGCCCGGATCAGGTCGGCGTACGCCTCCCGGTCACGGTCACGTGCCGCCTCGACCAGATCGCGATCCATCGCGCCAGCTTTCGGTGGCGCCCGTCGGGGGCGCTGTCCGGCCACTATGGGGCCCCATCACCGGCTGCCCTTCAATCTTCGTGGATCGCCCGGCCCTCGCTCGCGGCGCCGTCGCGGGTCAGTCGACCGTCGCGGTGATGCGGCAGGGTTCATCCAGCTGGTAGGCGACCTTGACTCGGACCCGTGTCGTCGCCGGCCCGACCGTGACGGGCGCCGAGCATTCCAGGCTGGTGCCGAGGACGGGGTAGACCTTGGTGGGACCCGGCGCCTCCGATGCGATATCGGACAGGATCTCGGTCGCGGCGACCACGAGGTAGGTGCCCGGGTCGAGCGTGGCCGGGGGCTTCACGATCTTCCCGACCCGCACGCTCCCGTCGCGGGCCGTCTCGGTCGACAGGTGGAATTGATGGCTGGCGTGGCCGAACCAGTCGGGTGAGATCGTCGCCTTCCGCTCGCCGACCGGCTCGAACCAGATCGACGCCTGGCAGGCATACGAGCCGCACCGCACCGAGCCGGAGGCCGTGACCGTGAGCGCCGCGGGCGACGTGAGCGCCGCGGGCGACGTCGTCGACGGCTGGTCCGCCCCGGCGGCGCTCGAGCGGTCGGCGGACGCCGTCGGCGAGCAACCGGTCGTCGCGACGAGGGCACCCGCCAGCAGCAGCAGCACGCCGGCGAGACCTCGGACCGGCGCTGCGGTCACCCCGCGTCGATGAGCGGCTTCACCTCGCCGATGAACCGCTCGAGCGTCTCGGTGTCGTACGGCGCGGGCTGTTCCGAGATGACCGTGTGGAAGCCCATCTCGACGTAGGGGCGGAGCCGGTCGGCGATCTGCTCGGAGCTGCCGTTCCAGAACGTGTCGTCGTCCTCGACGTCCGAAAGCGGCGTGCGGTTGTGGGCCATGGCGGCGTGCTGGACGCGTTCCGCCTCGGCGGCCGAGTCTCGGATCGTGAGCTTCACGCCGAGCGTGAACTCGATCTCGCCGATGTCGCGCCCGACCGCGTCGCAGTGGCCCTGCAGCACCTCGATCTTGTGCTGCATCTTCTCGACGGAGCCCATCGCGTTCCACATGTCCGCGTAGGTCGCCACCGTCCGCAGGGTCTTCTTCTCGCCCGAGCCGCCGATCATGATCGGCAGCCGCTTCTGGAGCGGCAGCGGCTGATGGCGGAGGTCGTCGAAGTGGTAGCGGCCGCCCGGCGCCGACGTCACCGACGCGCCGTCGAGGACGCCGCGCATCGCGCCGACCGCTTCGTGCAGCCAGTCCAGCCGCTGGCCGAAGCCGGTGCCGAACTCGATGCCGTGGGCGCGGTGCTCGGGCTCCATCCACGCGCCACCGATGCCGAGGATCGAGCGCCCGCCGCTGATGTGGTCGAGCGTCGCCGCGGTCTTGGCGACCAGCCCGGGGTTGCGGAACGTATTGGCGCCCACGAGCAGGCCGACGCGGGTCTGGTCCGTGGCCATCGCGAACGCGGCCAGCGAGGTCCAGCCCTCGAAGATCGGCTGGTACGGGTCGCCGAAGATCGCGTAGAGGTGGTCCCACGCCCAGAGGTGGTCGTAACCGAGCCGGTCGACGAGGCGAGCCGCCTCGAGCTGGTCGGGCCAGGAGGTGGCCTGGTTCCAGAGCAGGATGCCGGTCTTGAGGTCGGTCACGGGAGGGCGCCTCCGGGCGGTGTCGTGGGGGAGGCCCACAGTCTACGGCCGCCGGCCGTGCCGGACCGGCCCTCGCCGGCGTCAGGCCTGGTCGAGTTCGCGGTCGATCGCGCGCAGGATGAACCGCGACGCCTCGGCGCTCTTGCCGCCGAGCTTCTGGCCGTCGTCCTGCTCGAGCGCGCGCATCAGGTCGCCCAGGTAGAGGTCCATCGAGGGCGTGCGGACGAGGTCGCCCGCGGCGAACGCGGCCTCGAGACGGTCCACGACCGCCCGGGCGTTGTCGACCGCGTGGCCTTTGGCCGCGATCAGCTCGCGTACCTCCGCGCGCGCGGCATCGGCCGTGGCTCCGGTCGACGTCATCGCCACTTCCCCATCACCCGGCGCAGCCGGTCCGAGGTGCCGGCGGCCACGGCGTCGTCCGGGGTCTCGGCGTCCGCGTCGGCGGCCGTCCCGGCGTCGCCCACGTCGTCGCCGGTCGTCTCCGTCACCAGGTGGCCGCGGGTGCGGCGCCAGTCGGTCTGGAGCACGCTCATGGCCAGCTCGTCCCACCAGCGGCCGTCGCGCCAGATCGACTCTCGCGCACGGCCCTCGATGACGAAGCCGCAGCGCTGGTAGGCGCGGACCGCCCGCTCGTTGAACTCGAAGACGAACAGCGCGATGCGGTGCAGCCCGAGCGTCCCGAACGCGTGGTCGAGCATCAGCTGGGTCGCCTCGGTGCCGTAGCCCTGGCCCCATGCGTCGGACTCGCCGATGGTGATGTGGTAGAGCGCCGAGCCGTTCTCCGCGTCGAGCTGGCTGAACGCGCAGGTGCCGATGAGCCGGTCCGTCTCGCGGATGTGGACCGCCATGGCCAGCGCCTCGGTGCCGATGACCCGCGACTCGAAGAAGCGGGTGATCTCCTCCTCGCGCATCGGGGTCTCCTGGTAGCGCGCGAGCCGGGCGATCTCGCGGTCCGCGTACCAGCGCCGGAACGCGGGCAGGTTGCCCGACACGTGCCGACGCAGGACGACCTTCTCGCCGGGCAGCGATCCGGGGAACCAGCTTCGATCCGCCATCGTTGGGGCACGGTATACCATCGCCGCCATGCGACGCTGGAGCGAGGTGACGGGGCGCGTCGCGGCGACGACGAGGACCTCCGAGAAGACCGCCCTGCTCGCGGACTACCTCCGCGGCCTCTCCCCGGACGAGCTCCCGGTGGCGGCGGTCTTCCTCACGGGCCGGCCGTTCGCCGAGGCGGACCAGCGGTCGATCGGCCTGGGCTGGTCGGCGATGGCGACCGCGATCGCGGAGATCGCCGGGGTCGATCGCGACGCGCTCGGCGCGGCCTACGACCGCCATTCCGACCTGGGCCTGGCCGTCGAGGACGTCCTGGTCGGGGTGGGCCACGCGCCGCCGCCCGAGGTCAGCCCGACGCTCCCCGAGGTGGCCGCCGCGTTCAGCGCGATCGAGGCGGCCTCGGGCCCGGCCAGGAAGGTCGTGATCCTGCGGCCCATCCTCGAGCGATCCGACCCGGCGACGGTCAAGGGCATCGTCAAGGTCCTCGGCGGCGACCTCCGGATCGGCCTGCGCGAGGGGCTGCTGGAGGCGGCCATCGCGAAGGCCTTCGACCGGCCGCTCGACGAGGTCAAGTGGGCCGGGATGCTGACCGGGGACGTCGGCCGGCTCGCGAGCCTGGCCCGCGACGACCGGCTCGCCGACGCCGAGATGACGCTCTTCCATCCGCTCAAGTTCATGCTCGCGTCACCGGCCGAGGACGCCGCGGAGATCGTCCGGCGGCTCGGGCCGGAGGTCTGGGTCGAGGACAAGTACGACGGGATCCGCGCCCAGCTCCACAAGCGCGGCCGCGAGGTCCGGCTCTTCTCGCGCGACCTGCACGACGTGACGACGCAGTTCCCGGAGGTCGCCGCCGCCGCCACCGACGCTGGCGTGGGACGGCATCCTCGACGGCGAGATCCTCGGCTGGAAGGACGGGGTCGTGCTGCCGTTCGTCTCGCTCCAGGCGCGGCTCGGGCGCAAGACGCCGTCGGCCGCGATCCAGGCCGAGGTGCCGGTGATCTTCGTCGCCTTCGACGTGCTGGCGCTGGGCCCCGGCGCCGAGGCGCCGATCGAGCCGCTGCTCCGCGTGCCGCTCACCGAGCGCCGCCGGCATCTCGACGCGCTCGACCTCCCGCTGGCCGGCGACGGCGGCCGGTTCGCGCGCTCGACGCTGGCGGTCGCGGCGGACGCCGACGCGCTCGAGGCGGCCTTCCTCGATGCCCGCGGGCGTCGCAACGAGGGCCTGATGGTGAAGGACCCGGAGAGCGGCTACTCCCCGGGGCGGCGAGGGCTCGGCTGGCTGAAGATGAAGAAGGCGCTCGCGACCATCGACTGCGTGGTGGTCGGCGTCGAGGTCGGGCACGGCAAGCGCCACGGCGTGCTGAGCGACTACACGTTCGCGGTCCGCGACACGGAGCAGGACCGGCTGGTGACGATCGGCAAGGCCTACAGCGGGCTGACCGACGCCGAGATCGCCGAGATGACCCGCTGGTTCGAGGCGCACACCGTCGCGCAGTACGGACGCTACCGCCAGGTCGAGCCGACGGTGGTCGTCGAGATCGGCTTCGACGTCATCCTGCGCTCGAACCGCCACAAGTCGGGGTTCTCGCTCCGCTTCCCGCGGATCGTCGCGCTGCGGCCCGACAAGTCGCCCGACGAGATCGACACGGTCGAGACGGTGACCGCGCTCTACGAGGGTCTCCAGCAGGGCGCCGAGCAGCTGGTCACCGCGAGCGCCCGCAAGAGGTAGCGCCGAGGCCCACGGCCGCCCGGGCCGGAGCCCGCCGGGGCTAGCGGTCGACCGGGAGGTCCAGCCGGTCGCCCCACTCGGCCCAGCCGCCGTCGTACACCGCGACGTCCTCGTGGCCGAGCAGCGTCAGGACCCAGGCCAGCTTCGCGGCCGCCACGCCGGAGCCGTCGTAGCAGACCATCCGCCGGCCGCGGCTCACGTTCGCGGCGTGGAGCTGGCTGCGCAGCTCGGATCCGTCGCGGAGCCGCTGCTCGCCCGGCCGGCTCATCGCGCCGACCGGGACGTTGAGGGCGCCCGGGATGTGGCCGAGGCGCTTGGTGTTGCCCTCGAAGCCCTTGTAGTCGGCCGCCGGCCGCGCGTCGAGCAGCGTCACGTCGGGCGAGCCGAGGAGGCCGCGCACGTCCGCCGTCGTCAACCGGATCCGACCCGGACCGCGCAGGTCGAAGCCGGGCGTCGCCGGCACCTGGACCTGGGCGTTCGACACCGGGTTGCCGGCGGCGACCCACGCCGGGTAGCCACCGTCGAGGATCCGCACCGACTCGTGCCCGTAGGCCAGTAGGCTCCACCAGACGCGCGCCGCGTACAGGCCCTGGGTGTCGTCGTAGACCACGACGGTCGTGCCGTTGGCGATCCCGAGCCGGGACGCGAGCGCGGCCATCCGGTCCGGGCCGGCCAGCAGGATGGTCTCGCCGGGGGACTCGTCGTCGCTCAGGTCGACCCGCCAGTCGATCGGCACCGCGCCCGGGATGTGTCCCGTCGCGTAGACGGCGGGGGCGCTGCCGTCGGGCCGCCAGCGAGCGTCGACCACGCGGATCCCCGGCCGGCCCAGCTGCTCGGCCAGCCAGTCCGTCGTGGCGAGGTGCTCGGGACGGGCGAGGCCGCTCATCGTCGATATGATACGGCCGTGGTCGCCCCGTTCATGCCCGAGCCGGAGCGACTGGCAGCCGTCCGCGCGGCCCTGCCGGCCCTCGCCGCGGGCATCTACCTCAACACCGGCTCGGTCGGCCCGCTCCCCGTCGAGGTCGCGGCCGCGATGGCCGACGCGTCGGCGCGCGAGCTGGCCCAGGGCCGCGCCCACATGGACGACTGGCTCGAGTTCCAGGAGCGGCTCGCCGAGGCCCGGGCCGCCGTGGCGGCGCTGCTGACCACGGACCCGTCGGCGATCGCGCTGACCCATTCCACCACCGACAGCATCAACGCCATCGTCCTGGCGCTCGGCCTCGGGATGGGCGACCACGTCGTCACGACGGACGCCGAGCACGCCGGCGTCCTCGGACCGGTCTACGCCGCCCGCGCGATCGGCGTCGGCGCGGACATCGTCGACATCGGCGACGGCGGGGACGACGAGCGCACGCTCGCCGCGATCGAGGCCGCGATCACGCCGAAGACCCGCCTGGTCCTCGCGTCGCACGTGCTGTGGACGACCGGCGCGGTCCTGCCGATCGCCCGGATCGCGGAGCTGGCCCACGAGCACGAGGCCGTCCTCGTCGTCGACGGCGCGCAGAGCGCGGGCGCCATCCGCGTGGACCTCGAGGCGACCGGCGCCGACGCCTACGCCGTCGCGGCCCAGAAGTGGCTGCTCGGTCCGGAGGGGATGGGCGCGCTGGCGGTCCGCCCGTGGCTGGTCGAGCGGCTCACGCCGGCGCTCGCCGGCCACTTCAGCTTCGAGCGCCTGGCCGCGGACGGCACCGCGGTCTTCCATCCGAGCGCCCGCCGCTTCGAGTGGTCGGGGATGCACCGGCCGTCGGTCGTCGGCATGGCGCGGGCGATCTCGTGGCTGTCGATGTTCGTCGGGCTCGAGTGGATCCACGCGCGGGGGCAGGCGACCGCCCGCGGCCGCCGCCGACCGCCTCGCCTCGATCCCCGGCGTCACGGTGCTGACGCCGACCCACCAGATGGCGACGCTGGTCACGTTCCGGATCGCCGGCTGGCCGGCGGCGGCGGCGCTGGCCGAGCTCGGGAGCCGCGCCTTCGTCATCGCCCGCACGATCGACAGCCTCGACGCGCTGCGGATCAGCGTCGGCTTCTTCACCTCGGACGAGGAGCTCGACCGCTTCGCCGAGACGGTCGAACTGCTGGCGGCACACACGCCGGAGACCATCCCGCCGCGCCGGACCCTGACGATCCTCGGCAACGACTGAGATGACGACCGGCCGCCCCGTCCCGCCGGCCGGCCCGGTCCGCCAGCGCTCGTGGGCCGAGATCCGCTGGCGCCAGTTCCGCAACGCGCCGCGGCCGATCGTCCGCGCCGTCGCCTCGAGCCTGGTGGTCGCGGTCGTGCTGGCCGTCGCCTACGTGGCCTACGACGTCGCGCTGAGCCGTGGCGTCGTGCTCCCGGGCGGCGACCTGCGCCTGCTCGCCGTGGCGATCTACGCGGTCCTCGTGCTCCTGATCGGCAGCGTCGTGACGTACCTGATCGTCCCGCAGCCGACCGGCTCGGGGACCGTCGTCCGGCGGAGCGGCTGGAGCGCGGCCCTCGGGTTCTTCGCCGCGGTCCCCATCGCGTGGCTCGTGATGGTCGTCGCCGTCCAGGTGATCCGTCCGCTCATGGGTTGACCGGACGCAACGGGTCCTGCCCAGCTCGCGCACGGGAATGGCCGCCCATCGGTACTATGCTCCAGGTATCCTCCGACGCTATCATCCGGTAGGCTCGGCCCCCCGACCGACGCCTCGCCGTCCAGATCGAGGTCCCGCGTTGTCCATCGACGAACAGCACGTCGCGCTCCCGAAGCTCTACGGAGCTCCCGCGTACGCGCGCCCGGCTGCGCCCGTCGAGCTGACGCCGCGGCCCTTCGACCCCGACGAGCTGCCGCTCGAGATGGAGCAGACCCCCGAGGAGCGCCGCTACGCGTCGTCGCTCCCGGCGCGCGCCTACGGCACCACCGGCTCGTACGCGATGGCGCTCGACAACGGGAACGGCAACGGCCACGACGCCCTCCAGGGCCGGCCGTTCAGCCTGCGGGCGATCGCGGGCAAGCTGCTCGGCGGGAACAACTGAGGCTCGGCCCCGGCCCGCATCGTCCGGACCGCGTGGACCACGGGTGTAGCATCCCGGCGGGGGAGTAGCTCAATCGGTCAGAGCGGCGGGCTTATATCCCGCTGGTTCCAGGTTCGAGTCCTGGCTCCCCTACCAAGCCCCGTCGACGCCCTCGAGCATCCGCGCGAGCCGGTCGCGCCGGCTGGATGACAGGCTCCGCTGGGTCGGCAGCAGCGCCAGCCACGAGGGCAGCTGCTCCGGGGTGACCAGCGCGCACGCCGGCGTCCGCACGAGATCGTGCTCCGGTGCGGCGACCGCGGTGTAGAGGCGGACGACGAAGTCCTGCTCCTGGCGGGCGAGCCAGCGACGGATCCGGTCGGTGTCCCGCGTCGCGAGCTCGACGTCCTCGGCCGTGGCGTCGGCCACCTCGCGGATGACCGCCAGCCCGAACGGGCCGCTCGACGAGCGTCGGGGCCGGGCGGCCGTCGCCGAGGTCCACGGTGCGCGACGCCACGATGCCGGCCGGCAGCAGCTCGATCCAGTCGCGCCGGCGTCGCCGTTCGCGGATCGCCGCCACGACGTGGGCGAGCCGGTCCGTCCCGACCGCCAGGAACGCGAGCGGGATCGCCATCAGCACCAGGATCGTCAGGGTCCCGTCGGGCGGGGTCGCCCCCGGTCGCAGCGCGTAGGTGAGCACCGCGAGGAACGAGGTGCGGAACGCGAGGAAGGCGACGAACAGGCCGCCGAAGACGAGGGTCGCGCCCAGGATCGTCCCGGCGACGACGGATCCGCCTCCTCGAGTGCCCTCCATCCGCATCGTCATCGACTGCATGGTCGGATGGTGCGCCCTCGCGCCGCCGGATGCCCATGGCCACTCCGGGCTACCGACGACCGAGCCGGTCGGACCACTCGCCACACCAGACCACCACGGACCGAACCGGTCCGGTCCCGACCGCCGGTGGTCCCGTGCGCCGCGTGACCCCCGTACCATTGTCGGACCCCCCGTTCCGAAGCCATCCTCGCACGGGCACCGAAGACTGCCCGAGGCTGCAGGAGGCAATGCCAGCGTGCGCGTCGCGCATCGAACGCGAGTCACCACACGAGCGTCCGCTCCGATCGTGGCGGGTCTGGCTGCCCTGTGGCTGCTCGCGATGCTGGCCGGACCGGCCGCCGCGGCCGGCCCCACGCTCCGCGATCCGGTCGTCGATCCGCGCACCGGCAGCCCCTGCCACGACCTTCAGCCTGCGAGTGACCTACACCGACGATTCGTCGGGCCGGCACTGGGCGCCGACGTGGGTCCGCGTGCGGATCGACGGCGTCACCCACTGGATGTCGCGCAACGGCGATCGCGACTGGAGCGACGGCATCACGTACCGCTGGTCCGGCAAGCTGCCGCTCGGCAGCAACGACATCGCCTTCGAGGCCCGCAGCGACCGCAACGTCATGGTCAGCCTGCCCGCCGGCACGATCGTCGTCGCCGAGCCGGCCACCCCGACCCCGACGCCGAAGCCGACGCCGAAGCCGACGCCGAAGCCGACGCCCCGGCCCACGCCACGGCCGACGGTCCGGCCCCCGGTCGCCACCCACCACGCCGCCCCGACCCCCCGGCCGAGGCCGGTCCTGCTCGTCAAGCCGTCGCCGACGCGCGACACCCGCCGTCGGCGGGGTCGTCGTCCCGACGGTCGTCGGCGCGATCGACGGCGTCGACACGACGCCCGGACGGCACGCCGCCGCCGTGGATCGTCGCCTGGTCCCGACGCCGACCCCCGCCGCGAGCCCGTCCCCGGCCGCGATCGCCGTGGTCCCGCCGGGCAGCGGCACGGACACCCCGGCGGCGGGACCGGCGGTCCGACCGGCCCGCCCGCCGGCCCGCAACCGACCGGTGGCGAGCCCGCCCCCCGCCCGCGTTCGGGCCGATGGCGGCCGCCCTCACGTTCTTCGGGCTGCCGCCTCACCTGCCGCCGCTCCCGCTCGCGCCGACGCTGGTCACGACGACCGGCGTCGCGACCGCGTCCATGGCGCTCGGGATCTTCGGCCGCAAGCGCCGCGACGACCAGCAGCCCGGCACCGACGAGGAGCTGGCCGACCTCGCCGCGCAGGGGATCGGGGTCGGCGCGGGCGGCGCGGCCGGTGCCGCCGATGCGCGAGGCCGAGGATCCGGACCTCGCCGGCGACGACCTGACCCCCGAGATGGAATCGCTGATGCCGCGCTGGCGCCGGCCGTCGCTGATGCAGGCCCGCAAGGCGGATCCCGACGCGGCAGACCGACGACGCCCCGCGGCTGCGCTTCGAGGACGGCCTGTCCGGCACGCTCGCCGGCCAGGAGCGGCGGTTCGTCCGCTACACCGTGGTCCGCCTGCTCGACGCGCCCGACGAGCTGCGCGCGAACGAGATCGGCGTCCTCGGCACCGGCGACGAGGTCGTGGTCCTGGAGCGGCAGGGCGTCTACTGCCTGGTCCAGGCGCCCAACGGCGGCCGCGGCTGGATCCACAAGATGACCCTCGGCGATATCGTCGGGCCGGCGCCCGAGCCGGTCGAGGTCCCGACCGCCAGCCTCCCGGTCTCCGCCGACACGTGGACCATGGGCGAGTCCGACGCCGATGGCGACTCGACGACGACGTCCTCGCCGCCTATCTCGCCGCGCGTCAGCGCGCCGTCTGAGGCCGCCCCGGGTCCTTGCGCAGCACGACGATGTGCTGGTGGGCGATGTTCGGGACGAAGGCGCGCGGATAGCCGTACGGCCGCAGCCGGGTGCCCGCCTGGTACCAGATCAGGTCGCCCTTCGGGACAAGGCCCGTCGGCTGCCGCGCGCGCCGCGAGGTCCGCGGCCGTGAACAGGTAGCGTCCGTCCTGGTAGGCGTCGCGGACGATGAAGACCGCGTAGCGCCCCGGCCGCAGCACCCGCTCGATCTCGCCGAAGGCGTCGCCCATCCGGTCGAGGAACGTCGCGTAGTCGGGGGCGTTGGCGAGGTCCGCCGGTGAATCGGTGACCATCGCGTAGTCGGTGCGGCGGTTCGCGTGCGCTTCGGACAGCTTGCCGCCGGCCATCGTCAGCGGCAGCTGGACGTTGTACGGCGGATCGGTCGCGACGAAGTCGATCGAGCCGTCGGGGATCGACGGCAGCAGCGCCAGCGCGTCGCCGAGCCGCAGCTCGCAGCCGGACGGGTCGAAGCCGCGCGGCCCGCCCGGATCGGTCGGGCCGAGGTCCGCGATCTCCGGCCCGACCCCGTCGCGCTCGCCGGCGAGCTCGCGCGCGACCGTCTCGTAGACCTCGACCCAGCGCGGCTCGAGCTCGATGCCGATGGCCCGCCGCGGGCCGCGCGCGATGGCCGCACCGAGGAGCGTGCCGCCGACGCCCGCGAACGGGTCGAGGACCAGCTCGCCGGTCCGGGTGAAGAACTCGATCAGCCGGGCCATCAGCCGCGGCGGCTTGTTCGCCCCGTGGACCCGCCGCGCCGCGTGCCCCAGCTCCGACGGGTAGGCGGTCGTCAGGACGGACTTGGTGAAATACAGCCATTCCTCGCCGCGTCAGCTCGTTGAGCGTGTTGTCCGGGTGGGGGGCGCGTCGGCCGTCGGTCATCGTCGGGCAGCGTAGGGCAGGGCAGGGCGCCGCGTGCGACGGGTGTCGTTCGGCGCTGCGGAGGCGTGCCTAGAATGGGTCATGCCCGCCCGATACGTGAGCGCGCGGTACGTCGGACGCGAGGACGCCTTCGGGCGGCTCGCCGCCGTGCTCGACGACGCGGCCCACGGCACGGGCCCGGGCGATGCTGGTGAGCGGCCCCGCCGGCGTCGGCATCAGCCGCTTCTTCGACGAGGCGACGGTCCGCATCGCCGAGCTGAGCGAACCGATGACCGTCCTGCGCGGCGGCGCGATGCCGGCCGGCACCGACGAGCCGTACGGGCCGCTCGTGCGGGCCATCGGGCCGGCGATCGCCGCGCTCCCGGACGACGAGCTCGATGCGGTGCTCGGCCCGGCGGCCGTGGAGCTGGCCAGGCTGCTGCCACCGCTGCGGACCCGGCTCGAGGCCGGCGGCTGGTCGTTCGATGGCATCCGGCCGGGTGCGCCGGAGCGCCGCCAGGCGCGGACCATGGAGGGCGTGCTCGGGATGCTCGGCCGGCTCGGCGAGCACCGCCCGGTCGTCCTGATCCTCGAGGACCTGCACCGGGCCGATGCCGCCACCCGCGCCCTCGTGATGTTCCTCGCGCGGATCGCCGCCGACCAGCGCCTCGTGCTGGTCGCCTCGGACCAGCCCGACATCATCCCGCACGACGACCCATGGGTCGCGGCGGTGGCGACCATCACCGACGCCCCGCATCCGCTGGAGCGGCTCTCGATGCCGCTGCTCGACCGAGGCGAGCTGGCGGCCCTGATCGAAGGGATCGAGGGCGAACGGACGTCGGCGAGCCTGCTGCTGCTCGTCGCCGAGCGATCCGGTGGCAGCCCGCTCGTGGCGGAGGAGCTGCTGGCCGCGCGCCGCGAGCTGCCGACCGCGTCGCTCTCCGGCTCGCTCGACGAGCTCGTCGTCGGACGCCTGGGCATCCGCTCCGTCGAGTGCCGGCGCGTGCTCCGGCTGCTGGCGCCCGGCCGGCCGGCTGGTCGACCCGGAGCGGCTGGCCCGGATCGCGGCCGACTTCGAGATCGACACGTCGCGCCCGGCGCCGCGGTCCACCAGCTCGCCGCGCCGCGGTGACGGGATCCTCGACGCGGACATCACCGCCGGTCTCGCCGAGGCCATCGAGCACGGGTACCTCGTCGAGCGCGACGGCGCGGTCGGGTTCCGGCACGAGCTGATCGGCACGGCCGTGGAGCGGGACCTGCTCCCGCTCGCCCGGACGCGCCACCACGCCTCTCTGGCGGCGGCCCTGACCGACGTGCCGGCCGCGGCCGCGCAGCACTGGCTCGAGGCGCACGACGCGCCGTCCGCCCGGCGGGCGGCGATCGAGGCGGCCGACCTGGCGGCGGCGCGCCATGCCGCCGCGGACGAGCTCGACGCGCTGGAGCTGGCGCTCTCGCTCAGCGACCGGCCCGGGTCGACCGGCGCCGCGTCGCGACGCCGACCCCACGACGTCCGCGGCTCGGACCGGGCCGACCTCCAGGAGCGCGCGGCCGAGGCCGCGTTCGCCATCGGACGGACCTCGCGGGCCACGGCCTATCTCGAGGCCGCGATCGGGGCGCTCGACGCCCGACGCGACCGGGTGCGCATCGGGCTGCTCTACGAGCGCCTTGGCGTGGTCCGCCGGGCGGCGGGTGACGCGGTCGGCGCGCGGGCCGCGGCGCGGCGCGCCGTCGAGCTGATCCCGCGCGACGCGACCCCGGAACGAGCCACGGTCCTCGCCTCGTACGCGCAGATGTCGATGCTGGACGGGCTCTTCTCGGATGCGCAGCGGCTCGCCCGCGACGCCATCAAGGTGGCCCGCGCCTGCGGACCGGCGGCCCGCGACCAGGAGATCCACGCGACGACGACGCTGGCCGTCGCGCTCGCCTGGGGCACGCGACCCGAACGCCGCGATCGAGCTCCTCCGCGAGGCCGAGACGGCCGCGCGAGAGGTCGACGACCCCGATGCCCTCTTCCGCGTGACCGCCAACCTCACGACCGTGCTGGACCTCGTCGGGCGGCGCGCCGAGGCCGTCGAGGTGGCCTATCGCGGGATCGAGGACGCGCGGCGGGCCGGTCTCGAGGCGGTCTACGGCAACTTCCTCGCGGGCAACGTCATGGAATCGCTGGTCCTGCTGGGCCGCTGGCCGGAGGCGCGCCGCCTGAGCGCGCGGGCGCTCGCCTGGCGGCCGACCGGGGTCGCCTTCCTGATGGGCATCGTCCAGCTCGCCACGATCGAGATCGAGACCGAGTCGGGCGAGCGCGCCGGGCGGCTGCTCGGCCAGACGGTGCTCGAGTTCGACGCGCTGCGCGAGCCGCAGCTGGCGGCGCCGTACTACCTCGCGGCGGCCTCGTACGGGCTGTGGCGCGGCGACGTCGCCGACGCGGGCCGGTCCGTGGAGCGCGGCTGGGCCGTGGTCCGCACGACCGAGGAGTGGGTCCTCGCCGCGCGGATGACCGCGATGGTCGCGCGGGTGGACGCCGCGACCGGCGCCGAGGCGCGCGAGCGTCGGCAGCTCGCGCCGCTGGCCGCCGCCCGGTCACGGACCGCCGAGGTCCTGGCCGTGGCGACGACGCTGGTCGAGGCGGCCGGGGCGCCGTCGAGCGCCGGCTCGCGGCGGATCGCCGAGGCCTACCTCGCGACGGCCCGCGGGTACCAGCGGCGGCTCGAGGGCGACGACGACGCGGCGGTCTGGGCGAAGGTCGCGACGATGTGGAACGACCTCGACGCGCCGTACGAGGAGGCGCTCGCCCACTGGCGACAGGCCGAGGCGCTGCTCTCGACCGACGGCGCCCGCTCCGGCCGGGCGGCCGCTCGCCGGCCGCTGCTGGAATCGGTCCGCCTGGCCGTGGCGCTCGGGGCGCGGCCGCTCGTCCGCGACCTCGAGGAGCTGGCCGGCCGGGCGCGGATCGAGCTACCGGACCGAGGTCGCCGCGATGCTCCGCGGCGGGGACGGGGCGGCCGACGCCCCGCAGCCGTCGTCGACCGCCCTCGTCGACGGCGGACGCGGACCGCAACGGGAACGGCCGGTCCGCGCTGGTCCGGACGATCGCCGGCGACCCGGCCCGGCGACGCGCCGCCCGGACACGTTCGGGCTCAGCGGGCGCGAGCGGGAGGTGCTGGTCGCTGGTGGCGCAGGGCCGCACGAACCGCGAGATCGGGGAGCGCCTCTTCATCAGCCAGAAGACGGTCGGCGTCCACGTCGGGAACATCCTGTCCAAGCTGGAGGTGTCGGGCCGCGTCGAGGCCGCGGCGGTGGCGATCCGGCTGGGCCTGACCGAGCGGGTCCGCTAGGACCCGGGACATGTTCCGGCCCCGGACACCACGAAACCCGGAGGGAGGGTCTCCGGGCTTCGAGGGTCGCCTATCGCTTCGTTTCGGAATTAGCTCCTGGCGAAGCAGCGAAATGAGACAGCAAAGGAAGCTATCGATCCGCCTTTAGTGCCACTTGGTTCCGGCGGCGAGAGCGAGAGCGACCGCGACGAGCGGTCCGACGGTGACGGCGAGCTTCCAGGCCCGCTCCGTGTAGTGCTTGATCATCGGGAAAGCTCCGATCCAGCTTTTGAGGTGTCGTATGCCACCGACCCGGTTCGGGAGGTGGACGCCGAGACTAGGCTGCGAGCGCGAAGCGTCACAACCGGCACGATGGTCCGGGGTGCATAGCCCAGAAGTACCAGTCGGTGTCACCGGGCCGACACGCGCGGGCCGCCCTCGACGGCGCGACAGGACGCGGTCGGGCGGCTAGATTCACGAGTGACGACCACCCGATCGACCATCCCCGCCCGATGAAAGGTTCCCGACCACCCATGCGTCGACTGCCCCTGAGCGCCCTCGCCCTCCTGACCGTTCTCGCGGTGACTGCATGCACCAGTACGGCCCCCGGATGGACCTACACGCCCGCGCCGCCCGCCACGCCGGTCCCGAGCGCCGCCCCGTCGGCCAGCGCCGGCGCCTCGTCGTCGGTCGCGCCGTCGGCCTCCGCCGGGTCCTCGGCGGGCGCCTCGGCCGGGGCCGCCGGTCCGCCGATCCCGGTGGTCGCCCAGGGCGTCGCGTTCACGACCACGGCCATCACGGCCCCGGGCAACACCCCGTTCAAGATCGACTTCGACAACGAGGACGCCGGCGTCCAGCACAACGTGGCGATCAAGGACGCGGCCGGCGCCGAGGTCTTCAAGGGCGACATCTTCCCGGGCGTCGCCCACAAGACCTACGACGTCCAGGCGCTCGCCCCCGGCGCGTACACGTTCCACTGCACCGTGCACGCGAACATGGTGGGGACCCTGACGGTCCAGTGACCGGGGCCACGGCATGACCCCCGGCGGCGAGCAGCTCGCCTCTTCGGACGCCTACCTGCAGCGCGTCGCGGCGCGCGTCGTCGCGGTCGAGGCCGGCGAGGCCGCCCTGGTCGTGCTGGACCGCACGGTCTTCTATCCCGGCGGCGGCGGGCAGCCCGCGGACCGGGGCGTGATCCTGCGGACGGCCGATGGGCGCTCGTGGACGGTCCGGACCGCGCGCAAGGCCGACGGCGAGATCGTCCACGAGCTCGAGCCCGACGACGACGGCCCGCCGGCGGTGGGCGATCTCGTCGAGGTCGACCTCGACTGGGCGCGCCGCCTGACGCTGATGCGGACCCACACCGCGCTGCACGCGCTCTGCGGCGTCGTGTGGCGCGACTACGGCGCGCACGTGACGGGCGGCAACATGGAGCCCGGGACGGCGCGGATGGACTTCGAGTTCGAGCGGATGTCGGGCGACCTCGTCGCCGAGATCGAGGCGACCGTCAACCGCGAGCTGGCCGCCCAGCGCGACGTGCGGGTCAACGTCCTGCCGCGCGCCGAGGCGTTCGCGATCCCCGACCTGATCCGGACGAAGGTCAACCTGCTGCCCGAGGGCATCGAGGAGATCCGCACGATCGAGATCGTCGGCCTCGACCTCCAGGCCGACGGCGGGACCCATGTCGCCAACACCCGCGAGGTCGGCGCGATCCGGGTCACCGGCTACGAATCGAAGGGGCGCATCAACAAGCGCATCCGGATCGCGCTCGCGTGACCGCCCGCCAGCCGGCGGGGTCTGGACGTGGAAGCGGTCCGACAGCGACTCGGGACCTCGGTCGCGGCGGTCCAGCGGGTCCTCCGCAATCCCGACCTGCGCCGGCTCGAGATCGCCTGGACGCTGTCGTCGCGGCCGAATGGGCGCTGATCGTCGCCCTGCTGGTCTATGCCTACGACCTGGGCGGCGCCGTCGCGGTCGGCCTGCTGGGCGTCGCCCGAACGCTCCCGACGCTGGTCGGCGTGCCGATCGCCACGACCTTCGCCGACCGCGGCCGCCGGACCCGCGTCCTCGTCGCCGTCTACCTGGATCGCCCTCGCTGACCGCCATCGCGACCGCGGTCGGCCTGGCGCTGGACGCCGGCCTCGTGGCGATCCTCGTGATCGCGGCGGCCAACGCGGTGGCGATCCGCGGCGATCCGGCCGATCCAGAACGCGATCATCCCGAGCCTGGCGAGGTCGCCCGAGGAGCTCGTCGCGGCGAACGTCACCTCGAGCGCCGGCGAGGGTCTCGGCGTGCTGATCGGGCCGGGGTTCGGCGGCATCCTCCTGGTCTTCGGCACCCCGGTCGTGGCCGCCGCCGGCGCCGTCGGGATGGCCCTCGCGACGCTCGCGTTCACGCAGGTCCGGTCGGACGCCGGCGCGTCCACGTCGGCCGGGCGACCGCCGCCGGCTCCCGGCACCGGCCGAGCCTCCTGGCCGGGATCCGCGCCCTTCGATCGCTTCCCGTCCCGAGCGCTGGTCATGGCGCTGTTCGGCCTCCAGCCGATGGTCCGCGGGATCCTCACCGTCCTGATCGTCGTCGCCTCGATCGAGCTGCTGGGGCTCGGCGACCCGGGCGTCGGCCTGCTGAACTCGGCCATCGGCCTCGGCTCGATCCTGGGCTCGGTCGGCACGGTCGTCCTGATCGGACGCCGGCGACTGGCCCCGGTCTTCCTCCTGGCCCTCGTCTTCTGGGGCCTCCCGATCGTGGTCGTCGGCGTCGCCCCGATCGCCCTGGTCGCCGTCGTCGCGATGGGCGTCGTCGGCGTCTCGAACGCCGTCCTCGACGTGGCCGGGTACACGGTGCTCCAGCGGACCATCCCGAACCACGTCCGCGCGAGCGTCTTCGGCCTCTTCGAGGGCTACGTCGCGGCGATGGCCGGGCTCGGCGGGATCGTGGCCCCCGTCCTCGTCGCCGTGTTCGGCGTCGCCGGCTCGCTCGTGGTCGCCGGCGCGATCCTGCCCGTCGCCGTCCTCGTCGCCGCGCGGTGGGCGCTGCGCGTGGACGACATCGCGCTCGTCCCGGCTCGCCAGCTCGAGCTGGTCCGCGGGGTCGCGATGTTCGCGCCGCTGCCGATCACGGCGATCGAGGAGCTGGCCGGCAGCCTCGAGCCGCTGCGCTTCGGTCCCGGCGAGACGCTGATGCGCGCCGGCGAGATCGGCGACCGGTTCCTGCTGATCGACACCGGGACGGTCGAGGTCGAGGCCGACGGTGCCATCGTCCGCACGATCGGGCCCGGCGGCTATGTCGGCGAGATCGCCCTGCTCCGCGGGATCCCCCGGACGGCCACGGTGCGGACGCTCACCGACGTGACCGCCTACGGCTTGGCCGCGGCGGACTTCGTCGCCGCGGTGACGGGCGACCGGGAGTCGGTCCGGTCGGCCGAGCAGGTGGTCGATGCGCGGCTGGCGAACCGAGCCGGATGCGCCGGCCTGAGCGGGAACGGGACCGCGATTGAACGTCACCGGAAACCGGACCCTCATAGTGGTCGGACGGCGCCCCCGACGGGCGTCACTGAAGGACGGTGCCGGTGGATCGGGACCTCGTCGAGGCGGCTCGGCACGGCGATCGGGAGGCGTATGCCGACCTGATCCGTTCCCGTGGCGACCGGCTCTTCGGGATCGCCCACCGGATCCTCCGCGATGTCGATCGGACCGAGGATGCCGTACAGGACGCCCTGGTGATCGCCTGGCGTGCCCTGCCCGGTCTCCGCGATCCGGACCGATTCGACGCGTGGCTCCGCCGTCTCCTCGTTCGCAGTCTGCATCGCCGAGGCGTCCCGGGAGCGTCGCCTCATCGCCAACCTTCGCGTGCTCCCGATGGACATCCCGAGTCGTGTCGACGACTACGTCACGGTCGCGAACCGCGACCAGCTGGAGCGTGGCTTCCGACGCTTGCCGCCGGAGCAGCGCGCCATCCTCGTCCTGCGCTATTTCGAGGGCCATGACACCCCGGAGATCGCCGAGATCATCGGCATCCCCGTCGGCACGGTCCGCTCCCGACTTCACCATGCCCACCGCGCGATGCGCGCCGCCCTCGAGGCAGACGCCCGCGAGACCGCGATCGGAGGACAGCCGGCATGAATGGAGACCGCGATCTCGATCGCGTCCTCGAGACGTGGCTGTCCGAGGGGAACTCGGAGATGCCCGACCGGCTCTTCGACGCCATCACCGACCGGATCGAGCGGGTGCCCCAGGCGCGCATCGCGCGGCTCCACCTGAGGTTCTCCGACATGCAGCCGAACCAGCGCTTCGCGGCCGCGGCCGCGATCATCCTCCTCGTCGTCGTGGGCGGGTTCGCCGTCCTTGGCCGGTTCTCCGACCGATCGTCCGGCGGACCGGCCGCATCCCCGGTGCCCCCGACCGCCGTGCCGAGCGCGACTGCCTCGGCTAGCGTCGGTGCCTTGCCCACACCAGGTCTCCTACCCTTCTCACCCAGCGGTATCGCGGTCGCGCCCGACGGGACCGTGTATGCCTCGGACTGCGGCGCGAGCGCGGTCTACCGGATCACCCCGTCGCAGGCACCGGTTCGGATCATGGGCCAAGGCATGGCCGTGGCGGACGCAGGCGGCTTGTTCTGCCCCTTCGGCGTCACGCTCGACGCGACCGGCAACCTGTTCGTGGTGTTCACGGACGATCTCCAGGACCTAGGCATGGCACAGGTCCTGAAGCGTACGCCGGGGGGCGTCACGACGATCGTCGCCGGCGGCGTGCGGCGAGCGGCCGACGACATCCCGGGTGTCCAGAGCGGCGAGGGCGGACCCGCGACCCAGGCGCGCCTCATCGAGCCGATCGACGTCGCCGTGGACGCTGACGGAACGCTCTACATCGCGTGCCATGACGGGCACCGGGTGCTCAAGGTCGACCCCGCCGGCATCCTGACCACGTTTGCCGGCAATGGCCTTGCTGGTACCACGAAGGACGGCGTCCAGGCGACCGCGACCTCGATCGAGCCATTCGGCGTCGCCCTCGACGGCCACGGGGGGCTGCTGATCTCCGAAGGGACCCGGATCCAGCGGGTCGACCCGACCGGGGTGATCACGACGATCGCCGGGACCGGCGTCAGCTCCGTCACGGGTGACGGCGGTCTCGCCACCGCGGCGACATTCTCGGATGTCGAGAGCATGATGTTCGACGGCGCCGGCAATCTCTATGTCGGCGATGCGACCGCGAACCGCGTCCGCCGCATCGATGCCTCAGGGAGGATCACGGCGTTCGCCGGAAGCGGCGAGGTCGGGTTCGCCGGCGACGGCGGGCTGGCCACGGCCGCAAAGCTGAACAGCCGGGACCTCTCCGTCAACACCGCGATCGACAGCCAGGGGCGGGTCTACATCGTCGACTCCGCGAACAATCGCATCCGGGTCGTCGACACGAACGGGATCATCTCGACCCTCGGGGGGTAGGCGGGACTGGTCCAGGGGACGGCGGCACGGGGACACCCGGGCCGCCGTCGTCACGCATGAGGGCCGGTATGGGCCGGGCCGGCGGTCAGGTCAGCCGATCGGGTGGTCGACGCCCGGTGGCGGATCGAGCGGATGCGCCTGCCGCACGAACACCATCGCGGCGACCGTCGCAGGATGTCGCCGGCGCCGGGCGATCACCGCCATCGCGCCGAGCCCGCCGACGAGCAGCAGCAACGGCCAGAGCGACGTCGAGCCGACGATCCGCCCGATCTCCGGTGGCAGGGGCAGGATGGTATTGGTCGGCGGCGGCAGGGCCTTGGTGTTCGTGAAGGTGCACGTCACGGTCTCGCCCTCGGCGAGGCCGATCGTGGCGGTCGAGCCGCTCACGGTCGTCCCGCCGGTCTCGTCCTCGCACGCCAGGCTCGTGAAGTCCCACCCGCTGGTCGTGAGCTCGGCCACGACATAGGTCCCCGGGCCGAGGTCGGGCACGGACTGGCTGGCGGTCGTGTCGAGGACCGGCAGGGCGATCGGGCCGAGGTCGCCGTCGAAGTGGAAGGTGGCGTTGGTGCCGCCCACGAGGTTCTTGGTGATGGTGATGGTCGCCGGATCGAGGACCTCGACGGTCGCGTCGGTGTCCTGGTCAACGTCGGGGCCGAGGACCTCGAACGTCCCGTCCTGGATGTCCGTCGGGCCGACCGGCGTGCCGGTCACGACGGCCGTGTTGGTCGTCGTCTGCGACACGAGGACCGTGCACGTGAAGATCCAGGTCTCGGGCGGACCGGTCTCGAACAGGTCGTGGTCGCCGGTCAGCAGCTCGTTGAGGTCGTCGTCGCCCGAGACGTAGGTCACGGTCGGGCAGGTGTCGTCGACGACGCTGGTCTTGACGTTGGCCAGCGGAACGTTGCCGGTGTTCGTGACCTCGTAGGTGTACGTCACGTCCCCGGGTCCGACGAGCTGGGTCGGGTCCGCGGTCTTGGTGATGGCAAGACCGGCCTCATAGACCGCCACGGTGGCGTGCTGGAAATCGTCGACGGAGGCGCCGGTGTGGTCGAGCCCGGTCACCGTCGCGTGGTTCACCGTCTCGACGGTGATCGCGGTGTCGCAGGTCCACGTCCAGACCTCGGCCGGGTCCAGGATCGCGTCGCCGTTGCCGTCGTCCACGAGGACACGGTTCGCGCACTGGTCATCGTCGAGCACGATGTCGGTCAGGGGGTCGTCGCCGGTATTCGTGGCGGTGAACGTGTAGGTCACCGTCGAGCCGGTCTGGACGAGGTCATCGGAGACCGTCTTCGTGAGCGCGATGGAGGAGTCGAACGTCGTGACGTCGGCCGTATCCGTCGGGTTGAGGATGCGTCCGAGCCGGTCCACGCCGAAGATCCCGACGGTGTTGGTCGTGTCCCCGTCGGGGACCATCGTGCAGGTGAAGACCCAGGCCTCACCGGGGGACGAGATCAACAGGTTCCCGGTGTTCCCTGACTGGTACTCGAGCGGCTGGCACGTGTCGTCCCGCAGCAGGACCAGGAAGAGCGCGCTGTCGCCCGTGTTGGTGACGGTGACGGTGTAGGTGACCGCCTCGCCGAGGCGGACCTCCGTCGGATCCGCGACCTTCGTGATCTCGAGGGCCGGCTGGATGACCAGGACGTCGGCGGTCGCCTCGTCCGTGATCGCAGGGCCCGTGTCGCCATTCAGCGTCGGGGTGCCGGTGAGCGTGGCCGTGTTGGTCACGGTCAGCTGCGGTGGTGCGCTCCCACCGGGCTTGGTCAGCGTCGTGGTGCAGGTGTAGGACCAGAGCTCGCCCGGCTCGAGCAGGTCGTCGCCGTCGTCGCCTGAGTCGAGGGTCACGGGGGCGCACTGATCGTCGGTCAACGAGACATCCTGGAGCGGCACGTCCCCTGGGTTCGTCGCTTCGTACGTGTAGGTGACCGCATCGCCCGAGTGGACGACGCCCCGTGACGCGGTCTTCGTCAGCGCGATGTCCGGCCCCAGGACCTGGACGATCTCGTCCGCGCTCGCGGCGAGGTCCGTGCCATCCGCCTCGATCTCCATGGCCGCCGTCGCCGCGTTCGGCACGCTCCCGGGGTTCGCATACGACCTCGCGCAGGTGTACGTCCACGTCTCGCCCGGCTCCATCCGACTGTCGTCGTTGGTGTCTCCGGAGACATACGCGAGTGGCGAGCAGGTGTCGTCCGTGACCACGTCGGCGCGGGTCGCCGGTGCGATCGGCACGAAGACAGTGGCGTCGACACTGTCGTTGGAGACGTCGAAGGTGTACGTGACGGTCTCGCCGGGCAGGACCGTCGTCGGATTCGCGGTCTTGGTGAGGTTCATGCGCGGGTTGAGGACGTTCACCTCGGCGGTATCGGTGGCGGACACCGGCCCGCCCAGGGGCACGCCGAGGTCGATCGGCTGGCCCGTGACCGTGACGGTGTCAGCTGTCGGCTCGGCGACCGTCGCGGTGCACGTGTAGATCCATATCTCGCCGTTGTCGAGGAGGCCGTCGGCGCTCGTGTCGCCCGACTGGAAGGCGAGCGGCGTGCACTGGTCGTCGGTGGCGATCACGTCGTCGATGGGCATGTTGCCGGTCGTCGTGACCGCGAACGTGTAGTCGACGGACCCAGACCCGACCAGCGAGGTCGGGGTCGCGGTCTTCTCGACGTGGATGTTCGGGACGAGGATCGTCACGTCGTCGGTGTCGGTGGCGGGGACGACCGTGTTGTCCGGGGCCGATGCCGTGATGTCGATGGTGTTGGGGACCACCAGGGCGGCCGCCCGAGTCGCCGACTTCCCGATGTGCGCGCAGGTGAACGTCCAGGTCTCGGTGACGTCGAGCCGGCCGTCGTCGTTGGTGTCACCGCCCTGGAAGACGATCGGCGCGCACTTGTCATCGACGCCGTCGATCGGCGCGAGCGGGGTGTTGCCGGTGTTCGTCACGACGTAGGTCGAGGTGACCAGCGTGCCTGGGCCGTCACCACGGATGCGGTTCGGCGTATTCGTCTTGACGACATTGAGGCCCGGGGCGTAGTCGAAGGAGTTGCGGATCGTGCACGTCCCGAAGTTCTGCGGCCCGATCGTCACGTCGAAGGTCGGATTCACGGGGTCGAGCGTCCCGGCGGAGTCGATGACCGTGCCATTCGGGAGCTTCACGCGACACGACCAGTCGAGCGGCGTCGTGTCCGCGGTGTCCTCCTCGGTCACGGTCACCACGCTGACCCGGTCCGGTGGCAGCGGGTCCCATTGGAAGTTCGCGAACCCGTCGGCATTGGTGGCCACCGTCGCCGGAACCCCGGCGGCGCTCGTTGGCACGACCCACTCGAATGGCGGGACGTTGCCGGTCGTGATGGCCGGACTGGCGGTGATGTCCCAGCCAGGGGTCGGCTCATAGAAAGAGTTCCCCGCCGTCTGCGAGAGCTTGAGGATCGTCAGCGAGGGGGCGCACAACTGGGTGACCACCTGGCGCAGCACGTCCTGCAGCTCGTCGAACTCCTCGACCAGGGCGACGTCGACCTCGTTGAGGCTGGTGATGTCGTTCGCGTCGGTGACGACCTGGGGTCCCGAGACGGCGACGAGGCGAGCCCGCGCAGCCGCGCCAGCCGTGCCGTTGCCGAACGCGTTCCCGACCCCGATCGCCATGATCCGGGTCCCGAGGGCCTTGTCCGCGTTGGCCTCCTCCACCGCGCGATCGCGAACCAGGTCGACGGCGGATCCCGAGGACAGGCCGTAGAGCACGTTGGGCGGGTTCTGCCCGATGACGCGGAACGGGTCACCGGCCTGATCGGCATCCATGGCCGACGGCTCGCCGTCGGTCACGAAGACGATCATGTCGGCGAGGTCCTCGCGCGCCAGGCGGAGCGCCTGGTCCCAGTTGGTGTACTGCGGGTCGCTGCCGTTCCGGTAGTTGGTCGTGCTGAGGGGGTTGCCGGAGCCGTCGTACTGGTGCCCCGTGACGCCCGGCTGGAGGGGTGGTTTCGGGTTGTAGTAGGCCTCGAGGGCGTCGGCGAAGACCCCGCCCTCCTGGAGCGACGCGGTCGTGACGATGGTCCGTGGAGCGCTCACCCGGGCGACCGTGCCGAAGTCGATCACCCGGGCAGTGGAGCTGGTGTCGGCGAGCGCCTCGAGGAAGGCCCTGGCCGAATCGCGGACGTTCTCGACGGCATGCGCCTGGGAGACGGAGCCGGAGGCGTCGAGGATCAGCGTGACGTTGATCCCGCAGGTCTCGGAGACCAGGGGGTTGGGGGCGGGATTGACCAGGGCGTTCGCCGCCGGGACGCCCACACCAAGCCCGACGGGCAGCAGCCCGAGGACGAGGACCGCAGCGGCAGCGACGCGCGCGGACGCGGAGCGGAGGGACCGCTTCGGCAATACATCCTCCATCGAGGGCGTGCTCCGCCCGGAGCCACTGGGGTCCCCGACTATACGTGTTCCGAGAAGCCGCGCGTGCGCCCGTCGCGCACCAGTCGAAGCGCCCATCGCGCGCCGACCGCGCATCGCGATGTGCGCGTGTGGCACGATCGTGGGCGATGGCCCGATTGCCGATGCCCGTGCTCGCCAGCCCGCTCATCCGGCGCGTGGCGTGGCACATCCGGCGGGTCGGCGGCTCGCTCGACCGGCGGTTCTTCCTGACGCTCGCCGAGGGCATCGTCGGGTTCGTGCTGGTCGCCGCGGTGCTCATCACGCTCTTCGAGAAGGATTGGAGGATCGAGTCCGTCTTCGACTCGTTCAACTGGGGGATCGCCACCGTCCTCGGCCAGGGCGACTCGGCGTTCGTGACGTCGCCGGCCGGCCGGATCATCGGGTGGTTGCTGATCCTCTTCGGAGTCGCCATGCTCGGGATGATCACCGGCGCGCTCGTCGCGATGGTCATCGATTTCCTGCTGAAGGAGGGCCAGGGATTGGGTGCGTCCGGGTTCAAGGACCACATCATCGTGTGCGGCTGGAACACGACCGCCCGGGACCTCATCGAGGAGCTCAAGGGCGACGACTACGACCACAAGGTCGTCGTCCTCGCCGACTACGAGAAGAACCCGGCCGGGCCCAGCGTCTATTTCGTCCGCGGCGATGCCACGAACGCGGAGGACCTCGAGCGCGCCGGCATCGACGATGCCGCGGCCGCCCTGGTCTTCCCGATCGATCCGTCCGACGAGGCCGACATGCACTCGATCCTGGCCGTCATGGCGATCGAGTCCGTGGCGCCCGGCGTGCGGACCGTGGCGGAGGTCAACAACCCGCGCCACGAGCCGCACTTCCGACGGGCCAATGTGGACGAGCTGCTGGTGACCTCGAAGGTCGCGTCGCATCTGCTCGCCCGCTCGGCGCTCTATCCGGGCCTGACGGCCATCGTCACGGACATCGTGTCCGGCGGTGAGGGGTCCGAGCTGTACCGCATCGCCGTGCCCGACGACTTCGCGGGCATGGCCATCGACGAGGCGTCGACCCGGCTCCGTCTTGAGCACCACGCGACGCTGCTCTCGGTCAATCGGGGCGGCCACTCGTACGTGAACCCGGCGTCCGACTTCCGGCTCGAGGTCGGCGACGATGCCATCGTCGTCGCCGAGTCGCTCGGCACGCTCGCGCCGCTCAAGATGCGCGACGCCACGATGCCGCCACAGTCGGCCTCGGCGGTGCCGTCGGCCTAGGCGTCCCGTCCGCCCAGGCGTCCCGCCTGTGACCGCAGCTCAGCCGATGAGCGCGGTCACGCCCTTGATCAGGAAGACCGCCCCGAACCCGAACCCGACGACGATCTCCAGCATCCGCGCGTTCGACATGATCCACTCGCTCATCCGGCCCAAGGCGATGCTGGCCCGATGCGGGGCGATGGCGTAGAACGCAGCCGGCACCCAGTACGGCAGCAGCATCAGGGCGATGAGGAAGACGACCGCCACCACGACCTCGGTGGTCGAGATCCCGGCCTCGACGATCTCCTTGAGTCCGCCGATCGAGACGGCGATCGCGTCGAAGTTGATGACCTGCACCGCGATGCCGGCGACGATCAGCGTGGCGAGGCTGCCGGAGGCGATCTGGTCGGCCCGCGCCCGTTGCTTGGCGTCCTTCTCCGGGCTCTCCTTCTCGAAGATCGCGATCACGGCGAGCCCGCCGAAGATCACCCCGAGCAGGATGTCGAGGAACGCGCCGATGTCGCCGTTGTCCTGGATCGCCGAGGCGACGAGCACGAAGAACACGACCACGACGACCGCATCGAGGAGTGCCGCCCCGGCGACGAAGGTGAACGCGCTGGGGAGCGGTGTCTTCGACTTCCCGAGGATCAGCGCCGACACCACCGCCGCGATGGGCGCGGCCGCTGCGGCAGCCAGCCCGTAGAGGACCAGCTGCCCGACGAGCCCGGTCACGAGGCGAAGACCGGTTGGCCGGCCTCATCGTGGGGCATGGGCTCCTCCAACTTGAAGCGTCGCGAGGCGACACGGAACACGAACCCGACGGCAAAGGCGATGAGGGTCGCCGGCCAGATGGAGAGACCCAGACCCGCGTCCGCGATGAGATAGATGATGCTGGTCAGGATCGCGGTCCCGACGAACCACTCCCCGCGGACGAAATGCTGCGGGGTCACGCCGCACGTGAGGTCGATGAGGAACCGGCCGGCGGTCGGGCCGACGACGCCGATCAGGATGCACGCGACATATGGAAGGCCCGTCTCCAGGGCCTTGTTGGTGCCGATGGCCGCATACCACGGCAGCGAGAACGCCGACATGAAGTCGAAGAGTCGGGCTGACCGGGCCGCGTCCAGCTGACCGGAGATCCGGAGGGCCAGGAACCCGGCGACCGCGCACAGGATCAGGTAGAGCGGGTTCGTCAGCGCGGACGGGATGTCGTTGAGCAGGACGTCCCGCGACACGCCGCCACCGATCCCGCCGAAGATCGCGATGAGCAGGATCCCGACGATCGTGAAGCGCCGGTAGTGCGATGGCTGGCGGGCCAGGAGCGCCCCGTTGAAGGCGTTGGTCGTCGCCGCGATCAGGTCGATGATCGTGAAGTTGCCCAGGTCGATCTGGGCCCAGTGGCTCAGGTCCATGCCGGTGTCCTTGCCGAGGTCGTCATCGCTGCCTCCTCCATGTCTCCGGGGTCTCGTTCGGCCGGACCCGTCGGGGTCAGGCCGGCTGGGCGGCCGGGGTCGGCGGCGGCGCGGGGGATGCCGCGGCCGCCTGGTCCTCGGCGTGGTACTCGGCGAGGAGCCGTTCCTCGTCCGCCTGCTTCGGGAAGAACCGGAAGACGACGGCCGCGCCGATCAGCACGGCGATGATCCCGGCGGCGTACGCCCAGTCGGCACCGGCAAGGAACGACGTCTTGGCGCCCTCGGTGATCGCCGTCGCGTACTGCGGGTACTGCTGGGCGACCTGCTCGGCGCTCGAGAACGACTTGGTGAGCTGCGCCTGGACGCTGCTGGTGATGGCGTCGGCGTTCGGGTCGGCCGCCAGCGCGGCCGCGACGGCCGCCGCATAGCCGGCCGTCAGCAACGCCCCGAAGATCGACTGCATGAAGGCGCCGCCGAGGTCGCGCTGCAGGTCCGCCGTCCCCGAGGCCATCCCGGCGCGATGCACCGGCACGGACCCGGTGAGGGAGTGCGAGGCGGGCGTGCCCGCGAACCCGACGCCGATGCCCACGAAGCCGTAGCCGAGCGCGACCGCCCAGTAGCCGATGCCCTCGTTCCACAACAGGAGCATCGTGACGAACCCGAGCAGGACGAAGACGTAGCCGATGAGCAGCGTGAACCGGGCGCCGCGGGCCTCGATGAGCTTGGCCGAGCGCGGCGCGACGATGACCATCGCGATCGCGGCCGGGATGATCGCGGCGCCCGCCGCAAGGGTCGAATAGCCCAGGACGTTCTGCAGGAACTGCTGGCCGATGAACATCGCGCCCATCAGCGACCCGAACACGATGATCCCGGCGCAGGCGGCGACCCAGAAGACGCGCCGACCGGCGATGTGGAGGTCGTACAGCGGACTCTCGGCCCGCTGCTGGCGGAAGATGAACGCGGCCCCGCTGATGACGGCGATCACGATCAGGCCGAGCGCCAGCGCGCGCTCGCCGGGGACCGGCAGGAAGTTGATCGCGAGGATGGCGGAGCCGACCAGGACCGCCGACAGGATGCCACCGAGGTTGTCGACCGAATCGCTCGTCTCGTTGACGTGCGCCGGCACGAAGCGGATCGCCATCACCAGCGCGACGACCGCGAGCGGCAGCGTCACGAGGAAGACGGAGCTCCAGTCGAAGTGCTCCAGGAGGAACCCGGAGACGAGCGGACCCATGGCTGCGATGGCCCCGCCGAGCGCGGACCAGAGGGCGATGGAGCGCGTCCGCGCCGGACCGGACCACAGGGCCGCGATCAGGGCCAGGGTCGTGGGATAGGCCATGCCAGCGGACACGCCGCCGAGGATCCGCGCGACGACGAGGACCTCGATGGTCGGCGCGAACGCGGCCAGCAGGCAGGCCGGGATCGAGAGCAGCACGCCCAGGATCAGCATCAGCTTCCGGCCGTACCGGTCGCCGAGCGCGCCGAGCCAGAGGACGGACGCCGCGAGCCCGAGCGAATAGCCCACCGCGACCAGGTCGAGCGCGGTCTGCGAGGCGTCGAAGGCCAGTCCGATGGACGGCAGCGCGACGTTCGCCACGGACAGGTTCAGGTTGGCGACGGCCGCCACCAGGATGAGCGAGCCGAGGACCAGACCGGCGTTCTGCGGACCACTGCCGATGTCAGCCTTGCCCGCCGGCGCGGCGGATCCGGCAGGCCTCCCGCCTGGCTCATCGTCGGTCAGCCGGTGGGGTCTGCGGCCCGTTGACAGCCCATGGCAAGAGATCCACACCAGCCTCCCCGTGGGTTTCGCCACCCGGGCGAGGCGGCCAGGGTCGACGGGATCACACCAACGATCTGCCGACGATCACGGTCGGTGGACCCGGCAGACGATCTCGGCATTTTGCACCGCACCGCCGGCCGATGTGCCGCCGTTCCGCCACTCGCCGATGTGGACAAATCGGGCGAGGGCCCGCCCGGCGATGTTCCGCCGGCTAGAGCGCCTTGACCGCCGCGGTCAGGGCGGCGAGGCCGTCCTTCGCGTCGGCGAACAGCATCCCGGTCTTCGGGTCGCTGTACAGCTCGTTGTCGATGCCCGCGTAGCCCTTGCCCATCGAGCGCTTGATCACGACGATGGACTTGGCGTGGTCGACGTCGAGGATCGGCATCCCCGAGACCGGCGAGCCGGGCCGGCGCGCCGCCGGGTTCGTCACGTCGTTGGCGCCGATGACCAGGGCCACGTCGCATCGATCGAACTCGGGGTTGATCTCGTCCATCTCCTTGAGCTGGGGATACGGGACGTTCGCCTCGGCGAGGAGGACGTTCATGTGCCCTGGCATCCGGCCGGCCACGGGATGGATGGCGTACTTGACGTCGACGCCCTTCGACTCGAGCAGCTCGGCGAGCTCGCGCACGGCGTGCTGCGCCTGGGCGACGGCGAGGCCGTAGCCGGGCACGATGATCACCGACTGGGCGTAGGCCAGCTGGATCGCGACGTCGTCGGCGCCGATCTCGCGGACCGTGCCGCCGCCGGCGGTCGTCGCGCCCGCGGCCTCGTCGCCGCCACCGAACCCGCCGACCATGATGTTCATCACGGAGCGGTTCATCGCGTCGGCCATGAGCTTGGTCAGGATCGCGCCCGACGCCCCGACGAGGGCGCCGGAGATGATCAGGACCGGGTTGCCGAGGACGAAGCCGGCCATCGCGGCCGCGGTCCCGGTGAACGAGTTCAGGAGGCTGATGACGACGGGCATGTCCGCGCCGCCGATCGGCAGGACCATCGTGATCCCGAAGATCAGCCCGGCCAGCACGACCAGGCCGAGCAGCGCGAGGGTTACCGAGCTGTCGAGGGTCAGGGCGCCTGCCGCGCCGAGGATCAGCGCGACCGTCCCGGCCACCGCGACGACGGCGAGCAGGACCGTGACGAGCTGGCCGCCCGGCACGTAGATCGGCTTGCCCGGGATGAGGCCCTGCAGCTTGCCGCCCGCGATGAGCGAGCCGCTGAAGGTGACCGATCCGATGAGCGCGCCGAGCACGCACGAAGATCGTCGTGTCGACCGGGGCGCCCGAGTTGAGGCGGATGAAGTCGTCGATGGCGACCAGGGCCGCCGCGCCGCCGCCGACCGCGTTGAACAGCGACACCAGCTGCGGCATCGCGGTCATCTTCACGGTCCGCGCGGTGTACAGGCCGGCGCCGCCGCCGATGGCGAAGCCGACGAGGATGATCGCCGAGGGCGATGCCGCTCAGGCCGCCTTCACGCGTGATGAGGTAGACGAGCGTCGCGACCGATCGCGACCGTCATGCCGGCGGCGCTGAGCCGGTTGCCGTCGCGGGCGGTGGCGGGCGAGTTCATGCGGTGGAGGCCCAGGACGAAGCAGGACGGCGCCCGCCAGCCAGGCCAGGTAGACGATGGTGTAGATCCACTCTTGTGACATCGGCGTGCTCCTCGGCTAGGCGCCGGGGGCGTCGGAGACGCCCTCGGTCCCGGCCTTGGGGGCCGTCGGCTTCTTGCGGAACATCTGGAGCATCCGGTCCGTGACGACGTAGCCGCCGACCACGTTCATCGCCCCGAACACCATCGCCACGAAGGCGAGCAGGTAGCTGACCGGGTTGTCGGCCTCGGCCGCGATGATCATCGCGCCGACGAGGACGATGCCATGGATCGAGTTCGCACCCGACATCAGCGGCGTATGGAGGGTCGCCGGGACCTTGCTGATGACCTCGAAGCCGACGAGGATCGCCAGCGTGAAGATCGCCAGCGAGGTGAGGAGTTCTTGACTCACGCGGGGCCTCCAGCTGCCGGCGCGGCCGGCTCGAGCAGCTTCTTGACGGCATCGGACAGGATCGCCCCGCCGTGGGTGATGACGGTCGACTTGGTGACCTCGTCCTCGAAGTCGAGGTTGAGGTTCCCGTCCTTGACCATCCCGAGGAGCAGCGCGGAGATGTTGCGGGCGTAGAACGCGGAGGCGCCGGCCGGCATCGAGGCCGGCAGGTTGTCGGGCGCGATGATCGTGACCCCGTTCGAGGTCTCGGTCGTCTCGCCGGCCCGCGACAGCTCGCAGTTCCCGCCGAGGTTCGAGGCGGCCATGTCGACGATCACCGAGCCCGGCTTCATCAGGCTCACGGCCTCCGCGGTCACCAGGACCGGCGGCTTGCGGCCGGGGACCTGGGCGGTGGTGATGACCACGTCCATCCCGCCGATGACCTCGTTGAGCTCGGCCTGCTGGGCGGCGCGCTCCTCGGCGGTCAGCTCGCGGGCGTAGCCACCGGCGCCCGTCGCGTCGATGGTCGTCTTCAGCTTCACGAACTGCGCGCCGAGCGCTCTCCGCCTGCTCGCGCGTCTCGGGCCGGACGTCATACGCCTTGACGACCGCGCCGAGCCGCTTGGCCGTGCCGATCGCCTGGAGTCCCGCCACGCCGATCCCGAGGATCAGCACGTTGGCGGGCTTGGCGGTGCCGGCCGCGGTGGTCAGGAGCGGGAAGTAGCGCGCGGTACGCGTTCGCGGCGATCAGCACCGCCTTGTAGCCGCCGACGTTGGCCTGCGAGCTGAGCGCGTCCATCGTCTGCGCGCGCGAGAGGGTCCGCGGGATCGCGTCGAGGCTGATGGCCGTGACGCCCGCGTCCGCCAGCGACTTCGCGAGCCGAGGGTCGATGAGCGGGGCGAGGAACCCGACGATGGCCTGGCCGGAGCGCAGCATCGCGACCTCGGCGGCGGACGGCTTGGCGACCTTGAGCACGACATCCGCATCGCGGTACAGCGCCTCGGTCGAGACGATCGTCGCGCCGGCCTCCTGGTAGGCCGCGTCCGGCAGGGCCGATCCAGCGCCGGCGCCGGCCTCGACGAGGATGTCCAGCCCGGCCGCCTTGAGCTTGCCGAGCGCCTCGGGTACCAGGGCGACGCGCCGTTCTCCGGGCGCGTTCTCCTTGGCCACTCCGACCTTCATGAGCACCACCTTGATTGGGTTGCGGGGGACGGGGGCCGCGGACGAGAGCGATCCGCGGGTGACGCCTGGGGTCGACGGCAGTCTACCGCGAGCGCCCCGAAGGTTGCGCCCTCGCGACGGTTGCGAATCGGATGCGACCGGCCGCGGCGGTCGCGGGTCGCCGCCGGGCCGGTCCTCACAGCCGCGAGCGGATCTCCCAGAGGTCGGGGAAGACCGGCTGGAAGAGCGTCGAGCGCAGGTACTCGACGCCGCTGGAGCCGCCAGTGCCGCGCTTCGTGCCGATCGTCCGCTCGACCATCTTCACGTGCCGGTAGCGCCATTCCTGGACGCCTTCGTCGAGGTCGACCAGCCGCTCCGCCACCAGCGCGGCATCCGGGTCACCGCGATAGACCGCGACCAGGATCTCCTGGATGGTCGTCGCTCGGGACGGCGACGGGTCGCCGCGGTGCGTCGAGCGGGATCGGGTGGCCGCGGCCGGCCAGGTAGACGAGGAACGACGCCCAGACCGACGGCGCCGCCTGCGCGGCCTCGATCGCCCGTCGCGGCGGCGGATCCCGTTGGGCTGCGCGGCCGCCGCGCCCGGATCGCGGGAGCCCAGCATCGCCTCGATCTCGCGGAACCCGGCCGACTGGAACCCCGACGCCGAGTCGAGCCGGTCGCGGAACGACAGGAACTGGAGCGGGGTCATCGTCTCGAGGACGTCGACCTGCGCGACCAGCGTCTTGAGGATCTTGAGGATCCGGTTCAGCAGGTGGAGGGCGCGGTCGGTGTCGCCGGCCTCCATCGCCCGCTGGACCGCGCCGCAGCTCGTGGCGGAGCTGCTTGAACCAGAGCTCGTAGACCTGGTGGATGACGATGAACAGCAGCTCGTCGTGCTCGGGGCCGTCGGGGCCGCTCGATCGCTCGACCTGGAGCGACAGCAGGTCCGCGATCCGCAGGTACGACGCGTAGGTGACGGCTCGGCGGGTCACGCGGCCGATGGTACGCGCCGGTCGGCGCGGCCGGTCAGTCCCTCGGGTGGATCCGGATGATGAGCATCGCCGCGTCCGGGTCGTCGCCGATGACCTCGCCGTCGTGCGGGATCGTGCCGTCCCAGCGGACGTAGTCGCCCGGCCCGATCTCGATGTCGTGCTCGCCCTGGGTCATGCGGAAGCGCCCGCGCAGGACGATGTGGTGCTCCTCGCCGGCGTGGGAGTGGAGCCCGACGCGGCCGCCCGCTCCGGTCGAGGTGATCTCGAGGATCGAGACGTCGCGGGACGCCCGCCCGTCGACGTGCGACACGCGGCCCATCTCGGACTCGCTGGCGGGACGCTCGTCGGCCCGGACCACGAGCGGCGCCGGCACGTCGTCGATGAGGAACCAGGCGGCCGGGACCTCCAGCGCGTCGGCGATCGCCATGAGGCAGCCGAGCGACGGCGAGGCCTTGTCGTTCTCGATCTGGGACAGGTAGCCGACGTTCAGACCGCTCCGCTCGGCGACGTTCGCGAGCGTCAGCTCGCGCTCGGTGCGCCAGCGCTTGATCTGCACGCCCACGGCGGGCTTGCGCCGTGGTCTCGGTCGTCGTCACTTTGCTCTCCACAAACTCATATTGACAACAGCCTACTCCGAAGGCGTACGGTCTGTCCATAGCAAACATCGATTGACGAGGACAAACTCGTCACGACTGGCAGGGAGGTCCCACCGTGGACATCAGCATCATCGGCGCCGGCAATGTCGGCAAGGCCCTTTCCACCGCGTTCGTTCGGGCCGGCCACACCGTGACGATCGCGTCGCGCGATCCCGAGGACGCCGGCGCCGTCGCCGCCGCCACGGGCGCGACCGTCGCCACCTCCAATGCCGCCGCGGCAGCGGCCGGCGACATCGTCGTCCTGGCGATCCCCGTCACGAGCTTCGCCGACGTCGCCGCCGAGATCGCCCCCGCGGTCGCCGGCAAGCCGGTCGTCGACGTCACCAACCGCATCGGCTTCGGCGCGAACGGCCCGGAGATCGACACGACGTCGTCCAACGCCGAGGCCCTCGCCGCGCTGCTCCCTGAGGCCAACGTCGTCAAGGCGTTCAACACGCTCTTCGGCTCCAACATGGCCGACCCGATCACCGGTGGCGTCCAGCTCGATGGGTTCGTCGCCGGCGACGACGAGGCCGCGAAGGCGTCGGTGCTCGAACTCGTCGGTTCGATCGGGCTCCACTCGGTCGACGTCGGGCCGCTCGTCCGGGCTCGCCAGCTCGAGGGCCTGTCGTTCCTCAACATGACCCTCAACATCGTGAACGGCGGCACCTGGCAGTCGGGCTGGAAGCTCGTCGGCGCGCCCGAGCCGACGGCGGCGGCCGCGTGACCGGCACCGTTGAAACGGCCGCGGTCGTCGGGCAGACTGCGGCGCGTGAGCATCCCGGTCGCGCGTCTCAACCACGCCGTGCTGTACGTCCGCGACGCCACCGCAGCGGCGGCGTTCTACCGCGATGTCCTCGGCTTCGAGGTCGTCGAGAGCGCGTTCGGCGGGCCGTGCCGTCTTCATGCGCGCGGGTGGCGGCGACAACCACCACGACCTGGGTCTGTTCTCGGTCGGTCCGGACGCGCCCGCGTCCGGCGCGCGGCACGGTCGGGCTCTACCACCTCGCGTGGGAGGTGCCGACGATCGACGACCTCGCGGACGCGGCGCGGATCCTCTCCGAGGCCGGCGCGCTCGGGGGCGCCTCGGACCACGGCGTGTCGAAGTCACTGTACGCGGCCGATCCCGACGGCAACGAGTTCGAGATCATGTGGCGCGTCCCACGCGAGGCGTGGGGCGGCTACGAGAACAACGGCGCGGTGATGCCGCTCGACCTCGACGCCGAGGTCCGCCGCTGGGGTGCCGAGGGCGCGGCGCGCGCCTGACCGTCGAACTTGCGCGCGCGACCCTCAGGGCGCGGACGCGAGGATGAGCAGGCTGAAGATCCAGGTGTGCTGACGGATCACCCGCCGCTCCGCGCCGCCGCGTCCTCCGGGTCGGAGCCGGGGACCCGCCGGTTCCCGGCGAGACGGTCGAACATCCCGCCGGCGCCGGCGATCCCCGCGAGGATCAGCGCCGCCCCGAACAGCGCGATGGGGGTGAGCCGCTCGCCGAGGACCACCGCGGCGATGATCGCCGAGGAGATCGGGGTCAGCAGGAGCGCCGCCGACGTGCGACCCGCCGGCACGCGTCGGACGCTCGCCATCAGCAGGAGGTTGGCGGTCGAGCTCGCCCCGAACGCGATCGTCAGCAGCGCGACGACGGCGCCAGGGTCCGGGCTCGCGGGGATCAGCGTGCGCGGGCGCGCGCAGCCACTCGATCGCGAGGAGGAGCGGACCGCGTGTCGCGAGATTCGCGATCGTCACCAGCGTGCCGTCGAGGGCGTATCGCCGGCCCCATCGACGAGCGAGCACGATGTACAGCCCGAACATGACCGCAGCGGCGAGGCCCATCGCGATCCCGGCGACGTTCGTCCCGTGGGCATCGAAGCCGGCGAGCAGCGCCGTGCCGAGCGATCGCCAGCACGAACCCGGCGATCGCGGCCGGCCGGACGCGCTCACCGAGGATCGGGATCGCGAACAGGGCCGCGGCGACCGCGTACAGCGGCGCGATGAACCCGGTGACGGTCGAGCCGCTGAGCGAGACCGCGATATTGACCGCGGCGATGAACCCGAGCCCGCCGAGCATCGAGAGGACCAGCAGGCGGAGCAGGCTGGGGCCGTTCCGACGCCGCACGCGTCGGCCGCGGGATCACGCCAAGGGCGGCCGCGACGATCACCACCGGCAGGGCGATCGTGCACGCCAGTGCGGCGATCCCGAGCGGGCGTGAACGAGCGGAGCGCGACCCCGGTCGCCGGGTAGGCCGCCCCGTACAGGATCGCCGCCCCGGCTGCGAACAGCAGCCCGGTCCGCTCGTCGCGGATGGGCGGGGAGGTGACCATCGCGAGAGGGTACGCTGCGGCCATGGCCGCTGCCTTCCCGTCCGACGGCATGGAGCTGACCCACATCCTGGTGGTGGCGGACATCGCGCGGGCGCGGACGTTCTACCGCGACGTGCTCGGTGCGACCGTCTACCGCGAGTACGGCGGGACCTCGTGCGTGCTCCAGGCCTTCGGGACGTGGCTGCTGCTGGTCACGGGCGGCGGACCCACGGCCGACAAGCCCACCGTCACGTTCGCGGAGCCGGCCGATCCCGACCAGGTCAGCCACTCGATGACGATCCGGGTGCCGGACTGCCGCGCGGCCCACGCGGCGTTAGTGGAGCGCGGCGCGGTGTTCCTGGCGCCGCTCGCCGAGTCCGACTGGGAGATCCGCGGCTTCTTCCGGGACCCCGACGGTCACCTGCTCGAGATCAGCGAGGCAAAGGCCGCGGGCTGAACGCCGAGGATCGGCCTAGTGCCGGCGCCGCCGCAGGTGGATCAGCGGGAGGGCCAGCGCGAGGATCGTCATCACGAGATAGACCCCGACGGCAGCGAGCGGGGCGACGAAGGCGAGGGCGATCGCGGCGACATTCAGGGCGATCAGGACCCATCGTTGCCGGACCTTTGCGTCCAGGGTCTCGTCGGCGACCCCGTCCACCACGAGCGACCGCTCGCTGGCGATGTAGAACATCAGCATGCTCAGGGCGAGTGATGCCAGCAGCACGTTGACCCCGTAGATCACGACGGCTGCCTCGACGTCCGGACCGGAGAGGTGGGTGACCATCAGGTTGGTCGAGAACGGAAGGACGCCCACGAAGAGCAGCATCAGGAGGTCGATCCCGTAGGCCAGCGTGTCGGCGTGTCGCATCAGCTTGGTCATCCCGGCGTGGCTGACCCAGATGCCCCCGATGAACACGAAGCTGATCAGGTAGCCAAGGAACTCATGCCATTGCTCGGCGAGGGCCGGCAGGAGGCGACCACCGACCGCCGGGACGGAGAGCTCGAGGACGAGGAGCGTGATGGCGATCGCGAAGACGCCGTCGGTGAACGCGTTGAAGCGGTCGAGCGGCAGGACGTCGGCGGCACGGGACGTGCGCCCACCCCTGACGGATCGGCCGGACCGTGTGATCGGTCGCGGCGTCATCGGCTCGTCGTTCAGGCTCCATCGACGCCTCCCTACGCGGTCGCCGGCGCGACGATGTCCGAGGGGGCCGCATCATCGCTCGGCGCGGGCGCGCCGATCGGCACCTTCCCCGGCAGGCCTCCGGTGAACGCGAGCGAGACGAGCGCCAGGATCGCCGCCGCCAGCAGGCCAGCCTTCAGCGACCGGAGCTGCGCCTGCTCGTAGTCGTCCACGATCGCGACGGTCGTGGCGGCGTCGAGCCCGGCCTGCTGGGCGGCGGCCTCGATGGCCGCGGACGAGACGAAGTCGAGCCCCGACCCGACGGCGGTCCCGACCTGTCCCGCGACCTCCTGGCTGATCCGTGGGTCGTCCTGGATGCTCGATACGAACGTCGTCGTGAGGCCTGCCAGGACGATGGCGCCGATGAGGGCGACGCCGAGGGACGAGCCCAGCTGTTGGCCGGTGAATTGCAGGCCGCCGGCCTCGCCTCGGCCGGAGGCGTCGACCGACGACTGGACCACGAGGCCGAGCTGCGACGCCATCAGCCCCATCCCGGCACCGAGCACGCCCATGGATGCGGCGAAGGCGAGATCGGCGAGGTCGGGCTTGATCGTCGCGAGCAGCATCGCGCACGCGATGCCGGAGAGGATCAGCCCCGCCCTGGTGATCGACGCGCACGGAGTAGCGGGTCGAGAGGCGCGACCCGACGGCGGACGCCGCGAACATCGCGATCGAGACCGGCAGCATCTTGAGGCCCGTCTGGAGGGCGTCGAGGCCGAGGACGAGCTGGAGGTAGAGCGGGATGGTGAAGAAGACGCCCATCAGGAGGAGGTTCTGCGTGAAGAGACCGATGAGGCCCGGATCGGAGCGGCAGGATCTTGAGCAGATCGAGGTGGACCAGTGGGTCGCTCCCGATCGCCTCACGGTGCCGCTGCCAGGCCACGAATGCCCACAGCAGGACCGCCGCCGCCGGCGATCACGAAGAGGGTGGGAGCGAGGCCGAACGGCTCCACCGGCGCATCCTTCGGCGTGATCAGGCCCCAGACGCTGGATTGGAGCGTCCCGAGGACGATCAGCCCGAGACCGGCGGCAGCCAGCACCGCACCGACGACGTCGAGCCGGGGCTTGGGCCCGCTCCGAACGGCGTCGGCGACGAACCGGGTCATGACGAAGATCCCGATCACGAGGACGACCTCGCCAGCGAAGACCACCCGCCAGCTGAGCACCGTGGTGGCCCAGCCCCCGACGATCGGACCGACGGCGATGCCGGCGCCGGCGACGCCTCCGATGACCGCGTAGGCGACCTTGCGGTCCTTGCCCTCGAAGTTGCCGGCGATCAGCGCGACCATCGCCGGCAGCACGAGCGAGGCGCCGATGCCCTCGAGGATCGACCAGCCGAGCGTGAGGATCGCCACCGTCGGGGCGAGCGCCGTCATGGCGGAGCCGCAGCCGTAGATGACGAGGCCGATCTTGAAGGCGCGGCGGCGCCCGATGATGTCGCCGATCTTGCCGCCCGCGAGCATCAGCATGGCCATCACGAGGCAGTACAGGGTGATGATCGCCTGGATGGTCGTGACCGTCGTGTCGAAGTCGGCCACCAGCTGGCTGATCGAGACACCCATGACCGTCTGGTCGAGGACCATGACGAACTGAGCGCCAGCCAGGGCGATCAGCGCGGACTGTCGCTTCATCGACTACACCTCGTCCTGGCCAGGGGGCCGTCGTTCCGACCTCCTCGGCGACAGAGGACTGGGCGGCGTGGCCTCACGCCCGCTTGCCGAGGGTCGAGCGCATCGTCCATTTCGAGCCCCCCGGCATCAGGAAACATCCTCCCCTTCGGAGGAGACGCTCGGACTCGCGCGGTCATGACTCCCTGAAGGTCGATCGACGCGGCGGCGGAGAGGTTTCGACCGGCCAGAAGCGCTCGAGGAGTCCGGCATCGACGGCCAGGTCGACGGCGTCGCTGCGAGTCGCCGCGCCAAGCTTCTGATAGATCGCGAGCGCTTGCGACTTGATGGTCGTCTCCTTGACGCCGAGGCGCTGGCCGATCTCCTTGAAGGAGAGGTAGTACGGCAAGAATGACAGGACGCGGAGCTCGGCGACCGTGAGGCTCGTCGCGCCCCCGCCGTGGACGGGTCGTGCGTCCAGGAGTGACTGCAGCGCGTTCACCTCGGCAGGGAGGACGCCGAGGTCGGGACGATCCCGGGCCACGTCATCGGCCTGGGCGATCAGGGCGCGCGCGCCGGCAGGGTCGTCGATCGCGACGTGGGCGCGCGCGAGCGCGAGAAGGAGCTGGACCGCTCCGCCCGGCGCTGCCGCCGTCAGCAGTGGTCGCAAGCCTGTCGCTCGAGCGAGCTCGCGACGCGCACCAGCGATGTCGCCGCGATGGATCATCATCCTGATCCGGGCCGCGCGCGACGGGACACTCGAGAGGTACCCGTCGATCTGCGGAGCCGGGTCGATCGCGTCGCTCTCGGCGAGCAGGGCGGCAGCGGCTTCCCAGGCGCCCTGCTCAGCGGCCAGAAGAGCGCGGTGCCCGAGCACGCAGTACCGGACCGCGACGTCGCCGGCCGATCTCGCCGCGATGACCGCGTCGGTCAAGGCGGCGTCCGCGCCCGCCACATCACCGATCGTGAGGCGGGCGAAGGCCAGCTGCCACAGCGCGAAGCCCCGCCACGCGCCAAGGTCCCCCTCGAGCTCGACCGCTCGGGTGGCGTTCGCAAGCGCGTCGTCGGCCCCGAGTCGAACCATGCCGGCTCGGAGCATGGCCCGGCTGGACTCGAATGACGCCGTGCGGTCAGGTGGCGTTCCGTCGAACGTTCCCCGCTCGGCGACCTCCGCAAAGCGCACCGTCGCTGCGACGTCGCCCGCGGCGATCTCCTCCCAGGCTGCCAGCACGGCCAGCCACGGGTGGGCCTCCAGTGCGTCCGAATCCAGACGCCTGGCCCAGGCTCGGATCGTCGCACGATGGCCGGACCAGTGGTAGCGGACGAAGCCGTTGCCGACCAGCGTCGCGACGAGGTCCGTGTCGCCCGCCGCAAAGGCGTGGTCGACGGAACGCTGGATGGCGTTGTTCGCGTGGTACCAGGCGGCAGCTCGCCGATGGTAGGCGGTCACCCGTTCAGGCTCGCGGACCGCGAGCTCACGCTGCAGGAATTCGCGCAGGAGCGTGTGGTAGCGATAGGACCCGCCGTAGTCGTCCACCAGGAGGGTCGAGCTTGCAAGGTGACGCAGGACATCGATCGAGTCCTGTTGATCCGCCACGACATCGCAGAGCTGCGCGGGCAGCTCGTCCAGGATCGACGTGCGGGTCATGAAGGTGATCTCAGCCGTCGAGCGACGATCGAGCACCTCGGATCGCAGATAGTCGTCGATGAGGTGGTCGGTGGCGGGGTCCATCCGATCGGGCCACGCTGGGGACGTCCCGGTTCCCAGGATCGCGAGTGCGAGCAGCGCTGGCCATCCCTCGGTCTCTCGCGTCAGGCGGGTCGCCGCTTCGGCGGGCAGTGGTCGCCCGAGTTCGCGGCCCAGCCCGATCGCCTCGCGCTCGTCCATCGCCAGCTCCGCGGGCCCGATCTCGATCAACGAACCGGCGGCACGCCAGCGGGCGAACGGGAGGCGCATCCGGACGCGTCCCGCGATCGCGACCTGCGACCGCTCGGGCACGTGCTCGACCAGCTCCGCAAGGATGTCGAGGCATGCGCGTGATGTGATCCGGTGCACGTCGTCGATGGCGATCCGGACGGGCTCCGGGCGTCCGGACATCGCGGCCAGCAACCGCCCGACCACGGTCCGGTGCGACATCGTGTTCGACGCGATCGCGCTGAAGAGCTCGGAGCCGAGCGGGATGTGGCGGTCGATCGCCGCGGCGAGATCGGTCAGGAAGCTGACCGGGTCGTTGTCGGTGTCGTCGGCCGTCAGCCATGCGACCGGCCCGGAGTCCTCGATCGCCCACTGCACGAGGAGACTCGACTTCCCGTAGCCAGGAGGCGCGACCATCAAGATGACCGGTCGAGCCCGGGTCGACCTGAGCTGGCGCAACAGCTTTGTCCGGCGCAACGTCCCGACGTGCCGGCGTGGCACCACGAGCCTGGTTTCGAGAAGAGGATCGTGGAGGACGCTTGCGCTCTCGCCCCTTGCGAGGCTTCCGGGCTCGGACGCTTCGATCTCAGCAGAGGGGGTGGCAGGGGGCATGTGGTCTACCGGTGGCGGCACGATCCATCGACCGAGCCCGATGGTCAGGCACGCATCGTAGCGGAAACCAGATCACCGCCCGAGGGCTCCGGGTCGCGCGTGACCACCGCGGCATCGTGGACGGCACTCGAGGAGACGGCGCATCCAGGCCGCTCGTGCGCCTCGACGACCTTCTGGGCGGGTGCCTGACGGTGCCTCGTCACTCGGCCGGGCAAGTCGTCGCGAGCGCGGACTCGACGACCGAAGCTGCGGTCTTGATCTGCTCGATGGCCGCCTTCACCGCGACGACCTTTGCGCCGAGGCTCGACTGATCGCCGAGTCCGGTCAGGGTGGTCTGGAGTGCCTGAACGGAGGTCACGAGATCACTGATCGGCTGGCCGACGAGCTCGCGCCCTGACACGGCGAGGGCCTGGGCGGACGCCTGCACCTCGGTCAGGGCCGCCGCCACGCCGCTCACGCCGACGGTGGCGAGCTTCAGTTCGGTGAGCGCGGTCATCGAGGCGCGGAACCGCGCCGTATCCGAGCAGATCGCGGCGGCGCCCGAAGCGGTCGGCGCTGCCGACGTCTCCGTCGTGGCCTGGGCAGTCGGCGCGCCAGGTGTCGGCGCGCCCGGTGTCGGCGACGAGGAAGCCGCACAAGCGGCGACGGCGAGCGACAAGAAGAGCACTGGGGCGAGGACGTGAAGAGCTCTGGACATCGGTATCCCCTTGGGTCGGCGACGTTCGATCGCCGGGTGTCGGTCAACGCATCGGGCTTGTCGGTCAGGGATCGGCGGTGCGGAGCGCTTGACCGGCCGTCGGGTGGGCGTGGACGGCCGGCCGCCCCTCGCGCAGGCGATCAGCGCGTGTGCTCAGCTCGCGATCGTCTTCGCCTTGAGCTGGTCGTACTCGACCTGGGTGATCGTGCCCGCATCCTTGAGCTGCTGCAGCTTCGCCAGCTCGTCGGCCGTGGATACGCCCGCCACAGCCGCGTCGGCCGCGTCGGCCCTGGCCATCATCTGCACATCGCCGGGGGTGACCTTGGGTCGGATGACGATGTAGATCAGGCAGCCGAGGAAGGGCAGGATGATGATCAGAAAGATCCAGCCGGCCTTCACGCCGCCACTGATGTCCGTCCGGTGGAAGATGTCCGCGAAGATCGCGATGAAGATCCAGAAAGCGAGGATCAGGAAGAACACCTCGATCGACCAGAGGAGGAAATCGCCCAGGCTATTCATCGGGTACAGCTCCTAGGTGCGTGTGACCGACGTGGCGTCGGTCTGATCTTCGGGAACCCTGCGCTGAAGGGTCGAGGCGACCCGGGTTCGTTCGGCACGATCCCGAGTCGCCTCCGTCCCTCGCGCTGCTCCGGACGGGTCGCCGTCCGGCGGCGTCAGCCTGCCGCCTGGTCGCCCCCGGCCTTGGCGGCTTGCTTGACCGCGGTGGCGGCCTCGTCGCTGATAGGCGCGGACTTGACCACCTTGGCGTCCGGGATCGTCGCCTCCACGGCGTCGACCGCTGTGATCGACACGAGCGCCACGATGCCCGACGTGCCTGGCGTGATCACCCCGGCGAGCTCGTCGGCTACTTCGCTCTTCATCAGCACGTTGCCGGCCTTGCCGACCGCCGCACCGGCGACCCCGACGGCGACGGCGCCCGCGAGGATCGTCGGGGGGAAGATCAGGCCGATGACGGCACCGCCGACGGCGCCCCACAGGAAGCCATTGCGCGTCTTGTGGTCGGTCATCTTCTGGATGTGGATCTGGCCCTGATAGTCCGCGTTGGCGACCATGACGCCGTCGATGTCGAGCGCCCGGTTGACCTCGGCGTCGACCAGCGCGTCGTAGGCCGCCTTGGCGGCGTCCAGGTCGGCGAACTGCGCCACGATGAGCGCCTGGTTGCCCTGGACGGCGATCCCGGCGACCGCTTCGACGCCGCGGTCGTCATACAGGGTGGCCACGGCCGCATCGATCGGCTGTCCCGGCGCTGCCGCCGTGTCGTTCGTCTTGTCAGTCATCTGAGTACCTCTCCATCCATCTGCGAGTGCCCGCGTCGGGCACTCGAACTTGCCGGTCAGTCCCGCTCAGCTCACTCCGACCGCGACCTCCTCCGCGGCCAGGATGGACGCGAGTGCCTCGTCCGCGGCTTCTCGTTCGATCATGTCGGCGGTGATGAGGGCGTCCACCGCCTCCGTCGCGGCCTCCCGCTCGATGAGGTCGGCCGCGATGAGCGCCCGGACCGCGCGAAGGGCCGCCGCTGCCTCGACCTCGTCGGCGGCCGCCACGACATCCTCGGCCTCCTCCGTCGCCGACTCCTCGACATCGAGCGACATCCGGACGACGTTCTTTGCCTCTTCCCTGGCCGCCTCCTCGATCAGCGAGGCGGCGAACAGGGTGTCGATGACGTCCTCAGCTGCCGCGTCTTCGATCGCGAGCGCTGTGGCGACGACGTCCGCCGCCTCGGCGATGGCCGCGTCCTCGATCAACGTCGCTTCGACGAGGGTCTGGGCGATCTCCATGGCGGCGGCCAACTTGACCTGCTCGGCCGCTTCGATCGCGTCCTCCGCCTCCATCTTCACGCGCAGCTCGTCACCGACGATCGCGAGGGCATCGGGCGAGATCATGGCCTGCATCAGGGTCCGGCCGCCGGCGGCGACGATCGCTTCGCGAAGACTTGCCGCCCAGTGGTGCTCGATGACCAGGATCGCCGCGGCGCTGCCGGCGGGGATCGAGTCGGCCAGCTCCTGGATCCGGTCGATGGACAGCCCGGCGTCGCGCTCTGCGACCGCGAGCGCTCCGAGTTCGGCTCCCTCGACCATGCCCTCGACGCCATCGGCGTGGAGCCCGAGGAGGCCGCCGGCGATGGATCCGAGACGCATCCGCTCGCTCTCGGACAGGTCGGTCATGTGCATCGAGTTCTCGATGTCGCCGTGCCGGTCCTTCTGGACGAAGATGACGTCCACGAGGCGGATCACGCCGCGCTTCCGCGCCCGGCGCAGCTCGGCCATGATCCGGCCCGTCGCCTCGAACTTGTCGAACCCGACCACGAATACCTGGATCGGGCCTGTCACGTGCTTGTCATGTCATGTCCCTGTGCCTCCGGTGACCTTGCTCCCCGATGTCCGGCGCCGGTCGTGCACCGAACGGGTCCTTCGCCCTCGACTCAGACTGGGGTCGCGCTTGCGCTGTGCGCCGCGGCCGCGGTCGCGGCCGCCTTGATCGCTCCCGCGGTTTCCTCGTCGACCGGGACCGTCTTGACCTGCTCGGCCGCCGGCAGCTTCCGCGCGACGGCGTCGGCATCCAGCGCCGAGACCAACGCGAGGATCCCCGAAGTCCCCGGGGTCACGACGCCCGCCAGCTCCTTCTCGACCTCGACCCGGTGGTAGAGGTTGCGAGCCTTGCCGGCCGCGGCACCGGCGACGCCGAGCGCCACGGCGCCGGCCACGATCGTGGCGGGCAGGAAGACCGCCGCGACGACGCCACCGACGATGCCCCACTTGAGGCCCGTACGGGTGCTGTGGTCGGTCAACTTCTGGACGTGGAGCTTGCCCTCCGCATCGGCCTTGACCACGAGCACGCCGTCGACCTCGAGGAGCCCCGCGACCTCGGCGTCGATGAGATCGTCATAGGCACTGAGCGCCAGCGTCGGGTCCGCGAAGCGGGCGACGATGAGCGCGTGGGGTCCTTGGGCAGCGACGACGACGGTGTCGTCGGCATCGGCAGCCGGTGTCGTTTCGGGAGTCGTCTGTTGGGTTGTCACATCGATCCCTCGGGTCCTCGCGGTCGACGCATCGGTCGCCCTGTGGCGGCCCGGTTCTCGTGCGCAACGGATACCTGGTCGCGCATGCGAGACCGTCCGGGCACGTCGGCCGCATGCGAGGCCACCCGGACGTTTGCACCGTAGGCCGGGTCAGGTGCCGTTGGCATCCTCCGAATGGGAGGATGCTCCGGCCGTCGCGAGGCCCTTGAATGGAGCCAGTCCTTCCTGTCAGCGTTGATTCGAGGAACATCCCCTTTGATGCGAGGACATCTCCGTTGACTGACACGACACGACCGGCGCGACGGTCGCACGCGACGACGCCCAGCCGCGAGGCTTCCGCCGCATTCGACGCTGCCTGGCAGGCGGACCTGCCGGCCCAGGGCGCTACCTGGACGGCTCGTCCCTGGGTCCCGCCGAGTGAGCGGTCGGCGGCGGGCAGGGCGGCCCGCAAGCGGGTCCCACGAGTGGACCACGCCGCATTCTCGGTCGCACCCGGCCGCGACCCGATCGCGACCCTGGCCGCCCAGGAGGAGGACCGGCTCCAGGACCTCGTGCCCCTCCGCCACGAGCGGATGGCCGAATCAGCATTCGCCTACTACCGCGGCAGCGCGGCGGTGATGGCCTTCGACCTCGCTTCCACCCCTCGCACCGGGATCATCGTCCAGGCGAGCGGTGACGCCCACCTCAGCAACTTCGGCCTGTTCGCGTCGCCCGAGCGGACCCTCGTCTTCGACGCCAACGACTTCGATGAGACGCTTCCCGGTCCCTGGGAGTGGGACGTCAAACGGCTTGCCGCGAGCGTCGTCATCGCCGGCCGGGCGCGGGGCTGCAGCGTCGCCCAGAACCGCGTGGCGGCGATGTCGACGGTCCGCAGCTACCGCCAGTGGATGGACCGGTACGCCGGGCATGAGCCTCATGGCCGTCAGATACGCCTCGATCACCGAGGCGGACATCCGCGAGGCCGCCGAGGCGAGCGGCAGGCTCCGGGGCCGCGCTGGCGCCACCCACCGCACGAACCTGGAGGCCATCTTCAGCAAGGCGCGGCAGCGCGACGGGATGCGCGCGTTCGAGAAGCTGACGGCCGTCGTGGACGGACGTCGCGTGATCCTCGATGACCCGCCCGTCATCACGCATGTCGACCTCCGAGAGTCTGGTGGCAGCACGGCCCTGGAGCGCGTCTTCGACGACTACCGAGCGACGATGCCCGAGAGCCGACGCGCCTTCCTGGAGCGCTACCGCTTCGTGGACTTCGCCCTCAAGGTCGTCGGCGTCGGCAGCGTCGGGACGCGCTGCTATGTGATCGTTCTCCAGGGCCGGGACGAGAACGACCCGCTCATCCTTCAAGCGAAGGAGGCGTCGGCATCGGTCCTCGCGCCGTTCGTCGACCAGGGTGCGCACACGAACCATGCCGAGCGGGTCGTGGTCGGGCAGCAACGGATGCAAGCGACCCCGGACATCCTCCTGGGCTGGACCCGGACCCCGGGCGGCCACGACTTCTACCTGCGACAGCTTTGGGACATGAAGGGTTCGGTCGACATCGACTCGATGGAGCCCGGCGGGCTCGGCCTCTACGGCGCGATCTGCGGCCGGTCACTCGCCAGGGCCCACGCCGTGACCGGCGATGCCGTCGCGATCGCGGCATACCTCGGAACGAGCGACAGATTCGACGGGGCGATCGCCGACTTCTCCGAGACCTATGCCGCCCGGAACGAACAGGACCACGCGGCCTACGTGGCGGCCATCGATGCGGGTAGGGTGTCCGTCCCCGCCGTCTCCTGACCGGGGCACCCACAAGGGGAGGTCGCCTGGGAGATCGACGACCGGCGGGCGTGACCGAGCAAGTCGTTCAGGCGCTCGTCTCCGGGCCAGTCGCGGTCGCGAGCAGCGCGTCCGTGGCCTCGTCGGCCGTCCCGTCATAGAAGCGGTCGAGGACCGTCTGGAACGCGCGCTCGTCGGGGGCGACGCGGCGGAACAGCGTCATGCTCGAGCGGACCTTCATCGCGTCGACGCCGCCGAAGATCTCGATCGCCGTGCTCCCGGTGATGGCGGCCACGATCCGTCGCGCACTCGATCAAGCGAGCCCCGAGCACCGGGTGCGCGAGGTAGGCGCGCGCCTCGTCGAGCGACGCGATGGAGTAGTAGCGCGAGACCTCGCTCCGCCCGAGGCCGGCGATCTGCGGAAAGATGAACCAGATCCAGTGACCGGTCTTGCGGCCTCGGCGCAGCTCGTCGAGCACGCCGGGATAGACGCCGTCTTGCGCCGTCACGAAGCGGTCGAGCTCGGCGGACGGTGTCACAGGTCGAGCTGCATGATCAGCGACGTACCTCGCGCCGGATCCGCGCTGTCGACCAGGACGAAGCCCGCTCGCTCGTAGAGACGCACGGCGCGGACGTTGTCCGGATCGACGGAGAGCATGAGGTGTCGTAACCCGTCGGCCTTCGCCGTGCGCGCCAGCGCCGTCAGCAGCTCGCGGCCGATGTGGCGACCGCGGTGCTCGGGCACGACCGCGATCGACAGCTCCGGGACGCCCCGAGGCGCGAGGATGCCGTTGCCGCGGTCGGACTGCGCGAACAGGCGATACCAGGCGGCGCCGAGCGGGATGCCATCGCCGCCTGCGCGACGACGCCGGCGTCCCCTCGGCGGCCCCAGCCATCGAGATAGCGAACGAGCTCGGGTGGCGGCTCCGGAGCGCGGCGCCACGCGGCGCGTTCGTCGTCCGGGATGAACGCGGCCTCGAAGAGCATGTCCCAGAGGAACGGGATGTCCGCGACGGTCGCCGGGCGGATCGGAGGCTGCTGCGGCATCGTTGCACCGTAGCAGCACGACCCAGCCCGGCGGCCGCCCAGATCGGCGGCGATCGCGGTCTCGGATGCGCTACGCGGCCAGACCGGCTGCGGTCGCGTCCGGGACCTCGATGAGGCGCCCCGAGCGGACGTCGTAGACGAACCCGTAGATCGGGATGCGGGCCGGGACGAGCGGATGGGACCGGATGCGCTCGACGTCGTCGATGACGCTGCCGGTCTGGTCCGCGATCGTCAGCCAGTCGATGTCGTCGCCGGCGGTCGAGCCAGGGCCCTTGCCGACGTCGTGGAAGCCGTCCGGACCGAGCGCGGCCGTCTCGAGGCTGCTCGCGAGGAGCCCGCGGATGACGTCGTTGGTGAAGAACTCCATCCCGCAATCGGTGTGGTGGATGACGAACCACTCGGACGTGCCAAGCAGCTTGTACGAGATCACCAGGGACCGGATGGCGTCGTCGCTGGCGCGGCCGCCGGCGTTGCGGATGACATGGGCGTCCCCCTCGCGAAGGCCGGCGTACTTGGCCGGGTCGAGGCGGGCGTCCATGCAGGTCAGGATCGCGAAGCCGCGCGCGGGCGGGAGCGCCAGCTCGGACTTCGACCCCGAACGAATCGGCGTAGGCGGTGTTGGCGGCGAGGACGGAATCGAGGACGACAGACATGGGAAGCGTCTCCTGAACGAACGACATTCGGCGTGGGCGCTGGGAAGCGATGCGGTCGGGTCACATGGGCGGATGGCTCCTGCCGAGAATCAGCAAGGCCGCGGATCCTGGTTGGATCGCGGCCTCGGGAGGGCTGGAGGGGAACGGTCAGGTGACCGATGGACAGCTCATGTCGAGCCGATGTCCGCCAGCGTCGCGGGCCGCGACGGACACGCACACGCCAGGACGACGCTGTGGGTCGATCGAGAGCGGACGGTCGCTGTCATGACGAAGTAATCCTATCGAGGTAGTAGGTCATGCGCAACCAATCGTGCGCGCCTCGTTGGTTCCGGGGACGTTCCTGGGTGATGGCGCCATCTCGGCGCGCAAGGAACGTGGCCCGCCCGGAGGGATTCGAACCCCCGACCTACTGATCCGAAGTCAGTCGCTCTGATCCACTGAGCTACGGGCGGATGCCCGCGGATGATACCGCGTCGATCTCCGCCAGGCACCTGACGAACCCCGCCGATCCGGCTCATGATGCATGTCCGCCGCGCGATCCCCGCGCGACATCCATTGGAGGATCAACGATGTCGGACGTGGCAACCGACCCCGGATCGAGCCTCCGGCGACTCGGACGCCATCCGGCCCTTCCGGGTCGAGGTGGCCCAGGCGGACATCGACGACCTCCGCCAGCGGCTCCGGGCGACGCGCTGGCCCGAGAAGGAGACGGTCTCCGACCTGACCCAGGGCGTGCCCCTCGCGACGGCCCGGGAGCTCGCTCGCTACTGGGCCGATGACTACGACTTCACTCGGCTGGCGACGCGGCTGAACGCGTTCCCGCAGTTCCTGACCGAGATCGACGGCCTCGACATCCACTTCATCCAGGCCAAGTCGCCGCACCCGAACGCGCTGCCGCTGATCATCACGCACGGCTGGCCCGGCTCGATCATCGAGATGCTCAACGTCATCGGCCCGCTGACCGACCCGACCGCCTACGGCGGCAGCGCCGAGGACGCCTTCGACGTGGTGGTCCCGTCGATGCCCGGCTACGGGTACTCGGGGAAGCCGACGACCACCGGCTGGGGCCCGGTCCACATCGCCGACGCCTGGATCGTCCTGATGCGACGCCTCGGCTACACGCGATACGTCGCGCAGGGCGGCGACTGGGGCGCGCAGATCACCGACGTGATCGGCGCCAAGGCGCCGCCGGAGCTGCTCGGCATCCACTCCAACATGCCGGGCACCGTCGCGCCCGACGTCTCCAGGGCCCTCACGTCCAACGTCTTCGGGACCGGGCACCCGGCGCCGACGGGCCTGTCCGCGGACGAGCAGCGCGCGTACGACCGGCTGAGCTTCCTCTTCACGAAGGGCGTCGGCTACGCGCTCGAGATGGGGAATCGCCCGCAGACGCTGTACGGCCTCGCCGATTCGCCGGTCGCCCTGGCTGCCTGGATGCTCGATCACGACGCCTACAGCCTCGAGGACATCGTGAAGGCCTTCGACGGGAACCCGGTCGACGACCTCACCCGCGACGAGGTCCTCGACAACATCACGATGACCTGGGTGACGAACACGGGCATCTCGTCGGGTCGCCTGTACTGGGAGAACACGCTGGGCTTCTTCGACGTCAAGGACGTCAAGGTGCCGGCAGCCGTGAGCGTCTTCCCGCGCGAGCTCTACCAGGCGCCGCGGAGCTGGACCGAGGCAGGCCTACCCCGACCTCATCTACTTCAACGAGCTCGACCGGGGCAACCACTTCGCGGCCTGGCAGGAGCCGGAGCTCTTCACGTCGGAGCTCCGAGCCGCGTTCCGCTCGCTTCGCTAGCCAGGCGCTCCGACCGCCGTCCGGCCGATCGGCGGCCGGAAGCGTATCGTTCGCCCATGTTCAGGATGGCCGTCGGGCACAGCGACGACGTCGACCTCGCGAGCGCGATGGAGGCGGTCTTCGCGCAGTGCGACGCGGGTCTCGCGGGAGCACGGCCCGAAGGCCGGGCCTCCTGGTGGGCGCCTGGGGGATCGACCACCAGTTCGCGATCGACCAGGTGCGAGCCCGCTACCCGGGGATCGAGCTCGCCGGCTCGAGCAGCGCCGGCGAGATGTCCTCCGTCCTGTGGCTTCCGCGAGGACTCCGTCGCCCTCACCCTGTTCGCGTCGGACGCGATCGACATCGTGGTCGGGCTGGGGCGCGACCTCAAGGCCGACTGCCTCGCGGCCGCCCATCAGGCCGTCGCCGAGGCCACCGCCAAGACGGCGCTCCCGCCACGTCTCTGCATCGTGCTGTCGACGATCGGCGGCGTCGAGGCGAGCGTGATCCTCGACGCCCTCCGGACCGCGCTCGGCCCGGGCGTCCCGATCCTCGGCGGCGGCGCGGCGCCGCGCGACCCGGGCACCGAAGGCGACGGCGCCAGCAGCCGCGAGTTCGCGGGCGACATCCTCACCGGCGACGCCCTCGCGATCCTGCTGTTCGCGGGCCCGATCGCGTTCTCGTTCGGCGTCGAGACCGGCTGGCGCGGCGTCGGCCCCCGGGCGACGGTCACCGCGGATCTCCGACGCCGGCGTGCTCGAGATCGACGGACGACCCGCGCTGGAGTTCTACGAGCGGTACGTCGGCGCCGGCCCGCCGCCGGTCGCCAACCCGCTGGCGGTCTTCGAGGAGCCGGGCTCGGATCGCTTCTACCTCCGGACGCCGGTCGCGTACGACCGCGAACACGGGTCGATCAGCGTTCTTCGGTGCCGTCCCGGACGGCGCGACCGTCCAGCTCACGATGGCGGGCACCGACCAGATCTTCGAGGGGGCGAAGGCCTCGATCGCCGACGCCCTGGCCGGCTTCCCGGATGGTGCCCGGCCGGACGCCGCCCTCCTCTTCTCGTGCGCCACGCGCAAGTTCCTGCTGGGGACGCGAGCCGGTCGCGAGATCGAGCTCGCGCGCGAGGTCCTTGGGGACGCGCTGCCCATCGGCGGCATCTACTGCATGGGTGAGATCGCGCCGATGGCCTCGGCCGACGGGACGCGATTCCACAACGCGACGATGGTCTCGGTCCTGCTCGGATCCGCACCGGCGGACGGGATCGGATCGGCTTGACGACCGAGCCTGCCGGCCCGCGCTCGCCCGACGAGCTGGAGAAGGAGAACCTCCGCCTGACCCGCCGCCTCGAGCGGCTCGAGGCCAACGTCCGGCGGCTCGAGGAGTTCCAGGACTCGAACTCGACGCTCGCGTCGCGCCTGCTCGACCGAGCTCGAGGCCGAGCGCGCGAGATCGGAGCAGCTGCTGCTCAACGTGCTGCCGCAGCGGATCATCGACCGCCTGGAGGCCGGCGAGACGCTGATCGCGGATCGCCACGACGCGGTCAGCGTCCTGTTCAGCGACATCGTCGGCTTCACGGAGACCGCGGCCCGCCTCACGCCGGCGGCGCTGCTCGAGGAGATGAACGAGCTCTTCTCCGGCTTCGACGCGATCTGCGAGCGGACCGGCGTCGAGAAGATCAAGACCATCGGCGACGCCTACCTCGTGATCGGCGGTCTCGACGGCGGGACCGACCACGCGGCGGCCGTCGCCGAGACGGCGCTGCAGATGGTCGAGCAGGTCGAGGCGCGGGCCGGGCTCGGCGCCGACTGGCGGATCCGGATCGGCATCCACCGCGGGCCGGCCGTCGCCGGGGTGATCGGCACCACCAAGTTCGCCTACGACGTCTGGGGCGACACCGTGAACGTGGCCGCCCGGCTCGAAGCGGCCTCGGAGCCGAACCGCATCCACGTCTCCGGGCACGCTGGCGGCGCAGCTCGGGGACCGCTACCGGCTGACGCCGCGCGGCGCCGTCGAGCTCAAGGGCAAGGGACTCGTCGAGACGTGCTTCCTGGTCGGCCGGCGCTGATTCGCCGATCGACTGCAATCCTGAGAAATACTGGCAGACATCTAGACACAGGTCGTCCATCTGCCGATACTTCCTCGGTATGGAACGATCACCGATCTGACGGCAGCGTCCTTCGGCGTTGGCCAGGCGGCCGAGATGCTCGGCGTGTCGGTCGAGACGCTTCGTCGCTGGGAGGCCGACGGCCGCCTCACGATGACGCGTTCCGAGGGCGGCCAGCGCCTGGTCGAGATGGAGCAGGTCGCCCGGCTGATGGACGAGCGCCGCAGGGCCGCGACCGATCGTCCGATCGTCGCCCAGTCGGCGCGCAACCGGTTCCCGGGCATCGTCACGCGGATCGAGAAGGACCGCGTCGCGGCCGTCGTCGAGATCCAGGCCGGCCCGCATCGGATGGTCAGCCTCATGACGGCCGAGGCCGTCGACGACATGGGTCTCAAGGTCGGCGACGAGGCGGTCGGCGTCGTCAAGGCGACCAACGTGATGATCGAGGTGCCGTCGCCGAAGGAGCCGCGCTCGTGACGCCGCGACTCGTCGGCCTGCTGGCCGTCCTGCTCTTGGTCGTCGTCGCCTGCACCAGCGGCGGCTCGACCTCGGCTCCGGCCTCGGTCGCGCCGACCGCCTCGGCGACGCGACCGCGACGTCTGCGCCGTCGCCGACGCCGCGCCGGTCAGCCTGACGGTCTTCGGTGCCGCGTCGCTGAAGGGCGCGCTCGACAAGGCGAAGGCCGCCTACGAGACGGCCAACCCCGGCACGACCGTCAACGTCTCCACGGACTCGTCGTCGGCTCTCGAGACCAAGATCGAGCAGGGCGCGCCCGGCCGACGTCTTCCTCTCCGCCGACACCAAGAACCCCAAGAAGCTCGTCGACAAGGTCCTCGCGGCCGGCACCGGCCGTCACGTTCGCGGGCAACAAGCTCACGGTCATCGTCCCGACCGCCAACCCCGGCGGCGTCACCACCCCGGCGGACCTCGCCAAGGCCGGCCTCAAGGTCATCGCCGCCGGCGACGACGTGCCGATCACCAAGTACGCCGACGCAGCTCGTCGCGAACCTGGCCAAGGAGCCGGGCTACCCGGCCGACTTCGCCGCCAGGTACACGGCCAACGTCGTCTCGAAGGAAGACAACGTGAAGGCCGTCGTCGGCAAGATCGAGCTCGGCGAGGGCGATGCCGGGATCGTCTACGTGACCGACGCGAAGGCCTCGACGAAGGTCACGCCCGGTCGACGTGCCCGGACAGCGCCAACGTGCCCGCGACCTACGCCGGCGTGGTGCTCAAGGCCTCCCCGAACGTCGACGCCGCGACCAGGTTCCTGACCTGGTTCGCCGGTCCGGACGGCCAGGCGATCCTGGCCGGCTTCGGGTTCCTGCCGCCGTCGTGATCGAGGGCGTCAGGACCGACGACGCCGCCCCGCGCCGCGAAGGGGGGAGGCGCGGCGGCGTCGACGCGCCACGCGCGCCGCGGGACCTCGTGGGGCGAATGGTCGATCCGCGCGATCGCCGGGCTGACCGCGCTCTTCCTCGGCCTGCCGGTCGCCGCGCTCGTCGTCCGGGCGATCGTCGATGGCGCCCTGGCGCACGCGCTCACGACGCAGGTCGTGCTCGACGCCCTGGCGCTGAGCCTCGTGACCACGGCGATCAGCCTGGTCCTGACGGTCGGACTGGGCCTGCCGATGGCGATCGTCCTCGCCCGCCGGACGTTCCGCGGGCAGTCGTTCCTGGAGGCGATCGTCGACCTGCCGATCGTGCTGCCGCCGTCGGTGGCCGGCATCGCGCTCCTCCTGGCGTTCGGTCGCAACGGCCTGCTCGGTGGGACGCTCGCGATCTTCGGGATCGCCATCCCGTTCACGACCGTCGCCGTCATCCTCGCCCAGACGTTCGTCTCGATGCCGTTCTTCATCCGCTCGGCGCGGACCGGGATCGCCGGCGTGGACCACGACCTCGAGGATGCCGCGCGCGTCGATGGCGCATCCGAGCGGCAGGTCTTCCAGTCGATCACGGTCGCGCTCGCGTCGTCGGCGCTCGCCGCCGGGCTGGTGATGAGTTGGGCCCGGGCGTTGGGCGAGTTCGGGGCGACGATCATGTTCGCCGGGAACCTCGAAGGCTCCACCCAGACGCTGCCGCTGCTCGTGTACAGCGAGTTCCAGGGCGTCAGCCTCGACGCCTCGATCGCCGCCGCCACGATCCTGATCCTCGCGGCGTTCGGCGTGCTGATCGCGGTCCGCGTCTTCCACTGGGGCCGCATCCTCGACACGCGCGGCGTCGGCTGAGCCCCGCTGCGGCCCGCGCCGTCGTTGCGCCGGGGCTCGGCCGTCTGCCAGACTCGGGCCATGGCCGACACCTTCCGCCGCGCACCCGAGGCCGAGCGCGCGCTCGTCGAGAATGCTCGGTTCGCCGCACGGTTCGACGGCACCAGCGGCGGGGTTCGGCGGCCCTCGCGCCGGCTCGCGGTCGTCGCCTGCATGGACTCGCGGCTCACCGTCGAGGAGGTGCTCGGCGTCCGGTCCGGCGAGGCCCACATCATCCGCAACGCTGGCGGCCTCGCCACCGACGACGCCATCCGCTCGCTGGTCATCAGCCAGCACCTCCTGGGCACCGAGGAGGTCATCGTCATCGAGCACACGGGCTGCGGTCTCCTGACGTTCGACGACGAGACGGAGCGCGCCAAGCTCGCCGAGGCGACCGGCGCCGCCGTGGACCTGCCGCTTCAGCCGTTCGTGGACCTCGAGGCGAACCTCGTCGCCCAGGTCGAGCGGATCCGACGACACCCCTGGATCAAGGACGGGCCGGTGAGCGGCCTGATCTTCGACGTCGAGACGGGGCACCTGCGCCGCGTCATCTGAGGCCGTCTCCGGACGGCCGAGTCGTGGCCCGATCTACGGCTCGACGAGGAGCTGGCGGTCGAGCCACTCCCCGGGTTCCTGCCGCGGCCGGATGAGCGCCGCCCGGCCGTCACGCGCGACGACCTCGGCCGGGATCGCGTGCGACAGGAAGAGCGGCATCGACTCCGTGAAGCCGTAGGCCCCCACGTCCAGCACGGCCATCAGGTCGCCGACCTCCGGGGCCGCGATGATCGCGTGCTGGCTGAAGACGTCGAGCCCGGAGCACAGCGGCCCGGCGACCGTCACCGGCCCGAGCCGTCCGGGCGTCCGGCCCGAGACCGGCCGGACCCGGTGCTCCTGTCCGACGAGCACCGGCCGCAGCACGTGGTGGACGCCGCCATCGAGGATGACGACCGTCGAGCCCTCGACCGTCTTGCGGTCGACGACGCGGGCCAGGTACGCACCCGCCGGCCCGACCAGGAAGCGGCCGGGCTCGAGCAGGAGCCGGGCGTCGGCCAGGACCGGGTCCTCGGGCCAGTCGGCGACGATCGCGCCGATCCCGGACCCCAGCCGGACCAGGTCGAGCGACTCCTCGTGGGTCTCGTACGGGATGCCGAGGCCGCCGCCCGCGTCGACGAGCCGGACGGTCGTGCCGGCCAGTCGGGCGAGCTGGGCGGCCGCCCGCGCCGTCGCCGCCACGTGCTCGACGAGCGCGGCCGCATCGAGGACGTTGGATGCCCCGAAGGCGTGCAGCCCGAGCAGCTCCAGGTGCGGGGAGCCGGCCGCGTGACGGGCGGCCGCGACGAGGTCCCGGGCGTCCATCCCGAACTTGCCCGCGCCGTCGTCGCCGACGAGGCGGACGCGTTCGAGCCGGGCGTCCTCGGTGACCGCCGCCCGGAGCAGGACCGGGACGCGGCGGCCCGACTCCGCGGCGATCCGCTCCAGCCGTGCCAGCTCGCCGGGCGATTCGACCGTCACCGCGCGGATCCCGGCCGCGACCGCGGCGGCGAGCTCCTCGTCGCGCTTGCCCGGACCGGTCATCACGATCCGCCCGGGGTCGATGCCGGCGCGGACGGCCGTCGCCAGCTCGCCGGCCGAGGCGACGTCCGCACCCAGACCGAGACGGCCGAGGTGGGCGACGACGGCGAGCGCGGGGTTGGCCTTGACCGCGTAGGCGAGGTCCACGACCGCGGGCAGCACGGCCCGCAGCGACTCGACCTGGCGGTCGATCACGTCGAGGTCGTAGACGTAGAGCGGCGTGCCGAATCGGTCGCCAGCTCCTCCGGGGCCAGGCCGCCGAGGCGGCCGGCCCGAAGGATCTCGTTGCGGGCTGGGGGCCGCCCGCGTCGAGGCGCGGCGCCGTCTCCGTGGGAGCGGACGCGGCACCGCCGGTGGGAGTCGGACGAGGCTCATCGGAGGGCATCCTCGAGGGCGACCCGCGCCGACGTCCGGGCGTCGCGGTCCTTCACGAGCAGCGCGACGGCGGCGGACAGCCCGTGGGCGGCCGCGAACGACCCCGGCACGGACCGGGCGCCCGGCACGATCACCGCGCCGGCGGGCACGACCAGCGGGCGCTCCGTCGAGCCCTCGATCACGCGCTCGCGGACGAGGTCGTAGATCCGCGAGGTCCCGGTCAGCGTGACGCCGGCCGCGATGACCGCGCCGGTCCGGACCAGCACGCCGTCGAGCAGCGCGCTGCCGGCCCCGACGAACGCCTCGTCCTCGACGATGACCGGGCGGGCGCCGGCGGGCTCGAGCACGCCGCCGATCGAGACGCCGGCCGAGAGGTGGACCCGCGCGCCGACCTGGGCGCACGAGCCGACGAGGACGTGCGAATCGACCATCGTCCCCTCGCCGATCCACGCCCCGATGTTCACGTACGACGGCGGCATGACGACGACGCCGTCGCGCGAGGTAGGCGCCGCGCCGGACGGCCGTGCCGCCGGGCACGATCCGCCACGGACCGTCGGTCAGGTCGCGCGGCGGGACCGCGGCCCGGTCGCGGAACGTCAGCGGCCCGACCGTCCAGGTCGCCATCGTCCGGTCGCCGAAGCAGGCCAGGATGGCCGCCTTGACCTCGGGCCGGACCCGCCAGCCGTCGGGGGCGTCCGGGTCCGGCTCGGCCGCGCGGAGACGGCCGGCCTCGAGGTCGTCGAGCAGCGTCTCGGTCGCAGGCCCGCCTCGAGGGTCGCGGTCATGCGACGGCCTCGCGGGTCGCTGCGACGCGCGTCGAGATCCGACCGCCGGCGGCCTCGGTGAGCCCGAGCGAGCGCAGCGTGACCGCCATCGCCGCCCGGGCGTCCGGGTCGAGCGGCAGCAGCGGGGCCCGGACGGCGTCCGTCTCGAGCAGGCCCATCAGCACGAGGGCGGCCTTCGCCGGGACGGGGTTGGGGCCGCCGCGGAAGTTGCCGAGGAACAGGGGGAGCCAGCGCTCGTGCGTCCGCCGGGCGGTCTCCCAGTCACCGGCCATGGCCGCCGCGCACAGCGCCACGAGCTCGCCCGGGATCTCGTTGGACGCGACGGACACGACGCCGTCGCCGCCCATCGCGAGGACCGGCAGCGTCCAGGCGTCGTCGCCGGCGAGGACCGCGACGTCGCGTGGCCGGTCGCGGCAGATCCGCGCGATCTGCTCGAGGTTGCCGCTGGCCTCCTTGACCGCGACGACCCGCGGGTGCTCCGCGAGCCGCAGGAACGTGTCGGCGTCGACGTTCGTGCCGGTCCGCGACGGGACGTTGTAGACGACGATCGGCAGGTCGCCCTCGTCGGCGATCGCCCGGTAGTGCGCCTCGAGCATCCGGCCGTCGGGCCGGTTGTAGTACGGCGCGACGACGAGCGCGGCATCGGCGCCCAGCTCGGCGGCGCGGCGGGTCGCGCGGATCGTGGCCGCGGTGTCGTAGGAGCCGGTCCCGGCGACCACGCGGACCCGCGTCCGGGAGGGCCGCTCCGCGGCGATCTCGACGGTCGCGGCGATGAGCCGCTCGCGCTCGCCCTCGCTGAGGGTCGGCGACTCGCCGGTCGTGCCGCAGGGCACGAGGCCGTCGATGCCGGCCAGGATCTGCCAGCGGACGAGCCGGCGGAAGGCGGTCTCGTCGAGCTCGCCGTCCGCGGTGAACGGGGTGACGAGCGCGGTGAACGCGCCGCGCAGCATGGGCCGGTCGGGCGGCGTGGTGCGGGGGTGGTCCGGGCGGGTCGTCGTGGTCGTGGTCGTCGTGGTGGTGCGGGTCATCGGGGTGCTCCTTCCGGGTGTCGTGGGTGGGTCGGGATGGTCAGGCGGCGATGGCGGGACGGGCGAGGAGCTCGTCCACGATCGGGATCGAACGGGTGGAGGCCCGCCGGACGGGGCTCGCCGGCCAGCCAGTCGGCGGCGGCGAGGATCCCGGTCGCATAGGCGGACCGGTCGCGGGCGGTGAGGCGCAGCTCGACGGTCTCGCCGACGGCATCGAAGCCGACGAGGTGCATGCCGGGCGAGGCGCCGGCGCGGATCGAGACGACCTCGAGGTCGTCCTGCGCCGGTCAGCCGGGGATGGGCGTCGACGATCCGGCCCGCCAGCTCGCGCGCGGTGCCGGACGGTCGATCGAGCTTGGTCCGCCGGTGCCACTCGACGAGGTAGGGATCGAACGCCTCGACCGGGCCGAACAGCGCGACCGCCGCGTCGACGAGCCGGCCGAACAGCGCGACACCGAGGCTGAAGTTCGACGCGGCGACGGCCGCCGCGTCATGCCCCGCGAGCAGGCCGTCGACGAGCGGCCGGTCGGCGGTCCAGCCGGTCGTGGCGATGACGAAGTGGCGGACCCCGGCGTCGAGCGCACTGGCGACGTTGGTCGCGACCGCGTCGCCGCGGGACGCCTCGACCACGAGGTCCGCGCCGGCGAGCGCCGCGGCGAGGTGACGTCCGTCGGCCGGTCGACCGAGGACGTGGACGGTCAGGCCGCGCTCGCGGGCGCCGGCGGCCACGGCCCGTCCCAGGCCGCCGTCGCCGAGGATGGTGATGGTGTGCATGTCGTCGGTCCCTCGCTTCGCGTGGTGGAGGGCCGCCGGTTCGGGAGACACGAAAAAGCCGCGGTCACCGTCGTGGTGCCGCGGCCCCTGGAGTCTCCGTTCCCTGGAGGCCCCGGTTCGTCGTGTCGGACGCGCCGTCTAGAGCCCCAGGGCCCGTGCCTCCCGGCAGGGCCGCCAGAGCTTCTTCTTCGACTCCTCGGAGAAGGTGTGGCGGTGCATGTGAGAACCATACGCATATTCCGGATTTGATGCAACCATTTGCCACGGCGCTTGCGGGAGGCCCTCGCGCGGTGGTACACATCGCCGGTGCCCGCACCCTTCCGCCCCCGGACGCCGGGGCCCCTGGCCAACCTGCCGCGTCCGCTGGACGAGCGCGAGCGCGGCCGCGGACGTGGCCGCCGGGTCGCGAGCATCGTCGGGCTCGCCGCGATCGTGGGGGTGACCGCGGTCGTGGCCCACGCGATCCTGCCGGCCCTGGTGCCGCCGGTCGGCGAGGTGGCCGGCGCGGTGGCGACCGCATCGCCGGATCCCGTTCTGGCCCGCGCCACGGCGGTCCCGTCGCTCGCCGCGGCGGGATCGGTCGCGCCGTCGGGGCGCCATCCGCCGCCCCGTCGGCGGCCCCGACGCTCCCACCCACAGGTCCGGCCTCGCCGCCGGCCATCGCCATCACGGCGCTCGACCGCCCCGACGGCTATCGCGCGCCGGTCGCGACCCCGCTCCCGCCCGAGGCGCTGACCGGCTACCGCTGGCCGCTCGCCCACGGCCGGATCACGCTGCCGTTCGGTCCGACCGCCTGGGGCACGCGCGTCGTCGACGGCGAGCTCTTCCACGACGGGATCGACCTGGCGACGTTCTGCGGCGATCGCGTCGTGGCGGCGCACGCCGGCAAGGTCATCGCCGTCGGCCGCCATTTCGACGATGCGATGGGCTGGGTGGGCGACCTCCAGCCGTACTACCGGCGGCTCGACGCCAGGCACCTCTGGTACGAGCTGCCGATCGTGGTCGTCGTCGCCGACGGCAACGGCTACCGGAGCATCTACGCGCATTTCAGCGACGTCGCGGTCAAGCGCGGCCAGATGGTGAAGGCCGGCCAGTTCCTGGGGCACGAGGGCCGGACCGGCCGGGCGACCGGCTGCCACGTCCACTACGGGCTGTTCAGCCCGCTCGAGACCGACGACCTTCGCGGTCGAGCCCGGCGGTGGTGAAGCGGATGAAGGTGCCGCGCCTCCAGACCGCTCGGATCGACCCGCTGCTGGTGCTGCCCGACCGGAACGCGCCGCCGGTCTCGTCCGCCTCGCCCGTGACCGACCAGCCGATCTCGCCCTGATCAGCGCGCCTCGCGGCGGCGGTAGCGGCGGGCGATGAGCCAGTAGGGCGGGATCGAGCCGAGCGCGACCTCGAGCGGGATCGGCGCGCCGTCGCGGCCCTCGAGGGCCAGGGCGCGGTCGGCCGCGGCCGGATCGCCGGGCCGTGCGTCCACCTCGGCCAGGTCGATCGCGACCGCGCCCGGTTCCGCGGCGCCGAGCGCCGCGATCCGGTCGTCGGGCCGTCCGCCGGCCCCGTACTCGGCGCGGAACTCGGCCTCGGCGCGCCACGTCGGCCGGCGGAGCAGGATCGCCCGCCACGCGTCGGCGATCGCCCGCGTCACCGTCCCGTCGCCGGGCACCGGCCGGTCGGCGAGGGACTCGCCGCGCGCCCAGCGGGCCGCCTGGTGGAGCAGCGCGTACTCGTCGAGGTCCGCGTAGGCCGACAGGTGGTCGGCCGGGGAGCCGTCGCCGAAGATCGCCCGGACGGACGGGCCCGAAGACGTCGCGCAGGTCCAGGTCGATCGCCCGCACGGTCCGGTGGAAGTAGACCTGCTGGTACATGAACCGGCGGGCGGTCAGGAACATCTCGAGCGCGGCGATCCCGGAGCCGTAGAGGGTCAGCCCGCGGTCCGAGATGAACGCGTAGCGGCGCAGCCGCTCGACGTCGACCGGGCCCGATCGAGACGCCCGTCAGGTAGGCGTCGCGACGGACGAAGTCGAGGTTGTCGACCGTGAAGACGCCGGACAGGAGCGGCTGCAGCCAGCGGACCCAGCGCGGCATCGCGTCGTCGACCAGCGCGGGCTTGGAGATGAGGAACGCGACCCAGCGCGGGATCGATCGACTCGCCGGTCGGCGAAGCCGTCGCGCTCGGCCACGGCGCCCGGCGCCCGGCGCAGCGCCGCGCAGCAGCGGGCCGAGCTCGTCCTCGATGATCCGGCCCGACAGGTCCTCGTGGGTCAGCCGCTTGCCGTCCGGCCGCCGCGGGTCGGCCGGCGCCTCGAAGTCGGCCAGGACGTGGTCGTCGAAGAAGTGGGCGAACGGCCCGTGCCCGACGTCGTGGAGGAGCCCGGCCATCCGCAGCGTCTCGACGACGAGCCCTTCCGACGGGATCGGCTCGTGCGCGTCCGCGCAGGGCCGTCCGCAGGCTCGGGTACAGCGCTCGCGCCCAGAGGCCGGCCTCGTGCATGACCCCGAGGCCGTGGGTGAAGCGCGAATGCTCGGCCGTCGGGAAGACCCAGCGGGCGCTCTGGAGCTGGCTGATGCGGCGCAGCCGCTGGAGCCACGCGGTGTCGAGCAGGTCCTCCTCGGCGGCGTCCTCGGCGGGGAGCCCGGCGGCCGCCGACTCGTCCGGCGCCAGTCGCTTGGTCAGCTCCACGTACCCGTGGATCGGGTCGCTGATGAGGTTGACCGCGGCGAACGGCTGCCGGCGCACGATCGGTCAGGGCAGCCAGATCCGCGATCTCGCCGTCCACGCGCCGACATTGCCGGCCTTGTCGGTCGCCCGCACGCGCAGGCCGTACCGGTGGCCCGCTGGCGAGGTCCCTGCATCGTTCGCGCCGTCGCCCTGGTCGGCGCTCGACCGACCGTCCGCCAGGCACCGCCGTCGACCCGGATCTGCGACCCGATAGGTCGCCACACCGGCCGTGTGCGTCTGCAGGACGAGGTCGCGCGCCGGTCCATGTCCAGCGGATGTCGTCGGCCGGTCGCGGACGACGCGTCGCGATCGCGGCGATCGGGCCGCGTGTGGTCGCGCGCCTCCGATGAACACGATCGACGCCGAACGTCTGGCCGGTGCTGGACCGGAAGGCGAGTCCGACGCCGACGTAGTTGTAGCGGCTGCTCATCATCAGGGCCCAGTGGTCGGGGCTGGCGCGCCAGAGGTTGAACAGCTCGTTGGTCGAGGCCAGACCCGCGGGCCGCCGTGCTGTAGCCGATGTCCTCGCCGTACGACGTAGCGCTGGATGCCGCGCGCCGTCAGCGAGGCGCTGAGGCTGCCGGCCACGCTGTGGCTCATGATCCCGGTGCTGGCCATCCGCGCGGCCCGGTCACCGGCGAGGTCCCAGAGGCCGGCTGTCGGACCGCAACGGTCTGAGTCCGCGGGCGGCTCGCTCTGCGTTGATCTGGTCGACGATCCGATGCTCCGCGCTATCGGTCGTCGACGCCGTCGCCGGCGACGACGAGCACGAACAGCGCGAGCACCGCCAGGCAGGCGGCCAGCCGTCTCACGATCTTCCACCTCCGCGTAGCGCCCTGCAGCTCGTCGGTGGGTCGCCGCGACGTCGTCGCGGAGGCCCGGGGGTGCGAGGACCTCCACCTCGTCGCCCCACGACAGGATCCAGAGCCGGACTTCGATGGTCCCGGCGACGGTCGCCCGCCATTCGAGCGATCCATCGGCATGCGACATCGACCCGCTGGGTCGGATGCCAGGTGGTCTCCTGGACGCGGGCTGCGACCATCGGGGTGAATCGCAGGATCACGTCCACGGGCGCCTGGTCAGCGATGATGTCCCAGGCCCGCCGGAGTTCCGACTCGATGGTACCCGACTCGGGCGGTTCGAATCGGCGCGGTGTGACAGCCACGTCCCGGATGCGCTCGATCTTGAAGGTCCGCAGCGCGTCGCGGGTCTCGTCCCAGCCGATCAGGTAGAGCGCGTGCGTCTGGAGGGACGGCTCGATCAGGTACGGCCGGACGATCGCGCGCCGGGCCGCGGCGTCGGGCGCATAGCGCGCCGGCTCGTAGTCGATCGAGACGACGCGGCGGTCCGCCCACGCCTTGGTCAGCTGGCGGACGTGGGCGTTGAAGCGCTCGTCGCGCGGCGCCTTGGACAGGACGTCGATCGTGCCCTCGACGTGCTCGGCCAGGGCCGCCGGCAGGACCTGGGCGAGCTTCTCGAAGGCCCCCGCGAGGTCCGGGTCGTACTTGTCCGCGTAGCGGACCATCAGCCGCGCCGACAGGACGACGGCCATCGCCTCCGGCTGGGTCAGCTTGAGCGGCGGGAGGAAGGCGCGCTCCTGGTCGACGCCCCAGCGGCCGTCCTCGGACCAGAGCGGGACGTCGAGCTCGCCCTCGATGGCGCGCAGGTCGCGATAGGCGGTCCGCACCGACATGCCGACCCGCTTGGCGATGTCCGGGGTCCGGATGCCGTCCGGGTGCGCCTGGAGGATCGCGACGAGCCGCAGCAGCCGCGCCAGGCGGTCGCGCTTGGCCGCGTAGCGGTCGTCGTCATGGGCCATGGGTCACGGAGGATAGATGACGACGGTGTCGCCGCGTTCGGTCGCCGTCAGCTTGACGCTCACGGTGGCCAGGATCGCGCCGTCCACGATCTCGATGGCGTCGCCGCTCGGCGTCGCCGACCACCTGACCCAGCTGGCCGTCCATGAAGACCCAGTAGTCGAGCTCGCCGCGCCAGCGGTGGATGTCGGCGTCGCCGACCAGCCACCGGATCTGCGGGAACGCCTCCCGGAACGTCGTCCCGTCGACGGCCACCACGCAATGCCGCGCGCGGGCTCCCTCGATGACGTCGACCCCGCGGTCCTCCGCCGTCGTCCGGTTGGCCGGGGCCAGCGCGGTGGCGAGCACCTGGAGGTCGACGCTCAGCGGGTCGACCGACTCGGGCGCGGCGGTGGCCCACGGCTGGCCCGGGCCCTGGACCCAGGCCTCGGGAGCGATCCGGATCGCCCCGGCGAGGCCGAGCTGGCGGTCCGTCGCGACGTACGCGCTCCAGCGGAAGTCGGTGTCGTCGCGGACGCCGTCGAGGTCGACCGAGCCGATCGAGCGCAGGTCGACCACGCCGTCGAGCGTCTCGCTGAGCCGTCGCGGTCGGCCCGGCGGCGAGCGGGCCGTCGCAGAGCGGCGGCTGGCCCGTCGGGTCCGTCGGCCCGAACCGCGACGCGACGGGCACCGTCTCGCGGATCGCCGCGGCGTTGGCGAGCGTGGCCCCGGCGAAGATCGACGCGGACAGCACCGTGAGCGCGGTCCCGATCGAGCGCCCCGTCGATGAACCGGCGACGTCGGAACGCCGCCGCCCCGCGCAGGTGACGGGCGATCCCGAGACCGCTGAACAGGCTGGTCGCGGCCAGGGCGATCAGCCACGGGTAGGCCGCCTCAGGCGACGGCACGAGCGCGCTGGACGCCGACGTCTGGAGCAGCTCGACGATGCCGATGATCGACGGCACGAGGCAGAGCAGCGCCACGATCCCCAGCCAGACCATGATCGGGAACGCGCCGGATCCGCGGGCGACCGGCGGCCAGACGAGCCCTGCGATGGCGATCGCGACGGGGACGAGCATCGTCAGGCCGACCAGCAGGTCCAGCGGACCGCCCGGCCGGTAGCCCACCAGCACGAGGACTCGCGCTGATCGTCCAGCCGACGACGAGGGCGCCTCCGACCAATCGCAGCTCGAACCGGCGGACCCGCATGCGGCCGAGTCTAGCGAACGACCCGTCGACGCCCGTCGGGCACCACCGGAAGTACCGGGCGCCACCGGACCGCCGGGTCATCGTTGGGGGGACCCGTTTGTCGTGGACTTGACCGACCGCACGGACCGACCGGGCGGACGGATCGAGGGATCGGGGATACGTGGGACATGGCCGGCCAGGTACCTCGCGGGTCACGGGGACGCGGGCGACCGTCTCGCCCCGGCTCGTCCTGGGCAGTCCCCGCGGCGCCCTCCGCGGTCGCACCTGGGCGAGGCTCCACCAGGTCCCGACCGACCCCGGCGCCAGCGCCGGCCGAGAGCCCGGCCCCGCGTCGGACCTACCGGAGCCTGATCAGCCGGGGCCTCACCCCTGACGAAGCGGCGACCCTGACCGCCTACCTGGCGGGGATCCCGATCGACGAGGCGCACTGGTCGCTGCGCCAGGTCAACGAACTGCTCTTCCTTCGCGAACTCCAGCGGACCGGAAGGTTCGGCCCGACCGACGGACGGACCCACCGGACGCCCTGACCTGCATCTCCCCGGCCTTGGCGGCGAATCCCTCCTCCCGCCGTCACGGCCGATCCGCCGAAGCGGCGCCGAGCCTCCTCCCGGCGCCGCTTCGGCACGTTCAGGGGTCCGGATCGAGCCGCGGACCGAGCCGCGCATCTGGTCGCGCACCCGCGGGTCGGCCGCGTACCATCGCGCGATGGCCGGACCCTTCATCTCGTTCCTGACCGACTTCGGCGGCGAGACGGCACCCGCGATCTGCCGCGGCGTGATCTGGTCGATCGCCGCCGATGCACGGATCCTCGACCTGAACCACGCTGTCCGCCGGCACTCGATCCGCGACGGCGCATTCCTCCTGTCGCGGGCGATCGGCTACCTGCCCGTCGGCGTCCACCTCGCGGTCGTCGACCCGGGCGTCGGGACCGACCGCCGGGCCATCGCCATCCTCGCGTCGCGCGGCGACATCCTGGTCGGTCCCGACAACGGCCTGCTGCGGCCGGCCGTCCGGGCGCTCGGCGGGATCGTGGAGGCCCGCGAGCTGACCAACGCCGAGCTGTTCCTGCCGCGGGTGTCGAGCACGTTCCACGGCCGGGACATCTTCGCGCCGGTCGCCGCCCGGCTCGCCGGAGGGCTGCCGTTCCCATCGGTCGGTCCGCTGGTCGAGGCGGCCACGCTGGTCGACCTGGTGCTGCCCGGTGCCGGTCGCTCGCGACGGCGGCCTCGATTCGGTGGTCGTCTTCATCGACCCGTTCGGGAACGTCCGGATCGCCGGCGGCCGCGAGGACCTCGAGCGGATCGCCGGACCCCTGGCGACCGGCCGTCCGCTGCGCGTGCGGCTCAAGGGCGCCAAGCGGTCGATCGACCTGACGTGGGCTGCCACGTTCGCCGACGTCCCGCCGGGGACCGCGATCGCCTACGACGACGCCGAGACCGCGGGGCTCGCGATCGCCGTCAACCAGGGGTCGGCCGCCGAATCGTTCGGGCTCGCGCTCGACGACGTCGTCCGGATCGAGCCGGTCTGACGGGCGATCTCCTACTGAACGACTAGACCTTCTCCGGGTACAATCTCGCCCGTTCGGCAACCCCAGATCGGAGACCCCATGCGCAAGAGCTTCCTCGCCCCGGCCACCGCCCTGCTGGCGGTCGTCCTGGCGGCCTGCACCAGCACCGGTGCGACCCAGGCGCCGAGCGCCGCCAGCGCGGCGCCCACGGTCGCCCCCAGCGTCGCCGCGTCGGCGTCGGCCGCCCCATCGCCGACCCCCGACGCGTGCGCCGCCGACAAGCTCGCCCTGGTGACGCCGGGGACCTTCACGATCGGCACCGACAACCCGGCCTACCCGCCGTACTTCGCGCCGAGGGCCGGCGGGAACACCGCCGCCGTGGGACGCGTCGCAGGGCGACCCGACCACCGGGGAGGGCTTCGAGAGCGCGGTCGGCTACGCCATCGCCGACAAGCTCGGCTTCGCGAAGGACAAGGTGGCGTGGGTCGTCGTGCCCTTCGCGAACTCGTTCGCGCCGGGCCCGAAGACCTTCGACATCGACCTGAACCAGGTCACCTACACGGCCGATCGGCACGCAGACCGCGGACCTCTCGGACGGCTACTACTTCGGCCCGCAGACGGTGGTCGCGCTCAAGACCAGCAAGTTCGCCAAGGCGAAGACCATCGCCGAGCTCCAGAGCGCCAAGTTCGGCGTCCAGGTCGGCACGACCAGCTATGACGCGATCACGAACGCCATCAAGCCGACGACCGAGACCGCGGTCTTCGACACCAACGACGCCGCGATCCAGGCCCTCGGCAACAAGCAGGTCGACGCCATCGTCGTCGACCTGCCGACCGCGGACTTCATCACGAACGTCCAGCTCGACGGCTCCACCATCGTCGGCCAGCTCGACCAGGGACAGCCGGAGCACTTCAGCGCCGTGCTCGCCAAGGGCAGCGCCCTGACGCCGTGCGTCAACGCCGCGATCAAGGCCCTCGACGGCGACGGCACGCTGGCCAAGCTCGTCATCAAGTACCTGCCGTTCGCGGCGACCCCGGTGATCGCTCCGTAGCGGACGCCGCAGGCCCCCGATCCGTGGACGATCCGGTCGGGGGCGGACCCGCCAGCGGAAGCCCGGCGCCGAGCCGGGCTTCCCAGCGACCCGCGTCGATGGTCCAGCGCCGGATCGCGTGGCGCCCGTTGCTCATCGCCGCGGTCTCGACCGTGGTGTTCTTCACCGCTGCTCGGCCTGATCGTCGTCAACGCGCCCGGCTGGCCCGAGGTGAAGGCCTCGTTCTTCAACGGCAAGGTCTTCGCCGAGTCCTGGCCGCTCATCCTCGCGGCGTTCTGGGTCAACATCCAGCTGTTCGTCACCGCCGAGCTGCTGGTCCTGCCGCTGTGCGCTGGTGGTCGCCGTCCTCCGCAGCACGCCGGGACCGGTCTTCCTCCCGGTCCGCATCCTGGCGACCGTCTACGTCGACATCTTCCGGGCGCTGCCCGGGGATCCTCGTCATCTTCATCCTCGGGTTCGGGATGCCGGCCCTGGGCCTGCCGGGGCTTCCCACGGATCAGCGGTCTCTACGCGGATCCTCGTCGCTGACCCTGATCTACTCGGCCTACGTCTCCGAGGTCTACCGCGCGGGGATCGACTCGGTCCACCCGAGCCAGGGCGCGGCCGCGCGCTCGCTCGGGCTCAGCCATCTCCAGGCCCTTCGCTTCGTGATCCTGCCGCAGGCGGTGCGCCGCGTCATCCCGCCGCTCCTCAACGACTTCATCGGCCTCCAGAAGGACACGCGTCCTGGTGTCGTTCATCGGCGTCGTCGAGATCTTCCGCCAGTCGCAGATCCGCCAGGCCGGCTCGTTCAACTTCACGCCCTACATGGCGACCGCCCTGATCTTCATCGTGGTCGACGATCCCCCTCGCCCGGCTCGTCGACTGGCTGGTCGCCCGGGACCGGCGGCGCAACGCGGCGGGCGCCCGATGACGACGACGGCCGACCGGGACGGCGCCCGCCCTGCGGATCGAGGGCCTGCACAAGGCCTTCGGGCATCTCGAGGTCCTGCGCGGGATCGACCTCGTCGTCGCGCCGCACGAGGTCGTCTGCCTGATCGGCTCGTCGGGGAGCGGCAAGTCGACGCTGCTGCGCTGCATCAACCTGCTCGAGCCGATCGACGCCGGGCGGATCTTCATCGGCGAGCGCGAGATCACGGACCCGCACGTCGACGTCGACCGCGTCCGCCGGGGGATCGGCATCGTCTTCCAGGCGTACAACCTGTTCCCGCACATGTCGGTCCTCGACAACGTGACGCTCGCACCGCGCAAGGTGCTCAAGACGCCGCGCGCGCAGGCCGAGGCCGACGCGACGCGCCTCCTCGAGCGGTTCGGGCTGGCCGACAAGCGGGACGAGGTCCCCGACCGGCTGTCCGGCGGCCAGCAGCAGCGGGTGGCGATCGTCCGGGCGCTCGCGATGCAGCCCGACCTGCTGCTCCTCGACGAGGTGACGAGCGCCCTCGACCCGGAGCTCGTCGGCGAGGTCCTGAGCGTCATCCGCGAGCTCGCGGCGAGCGGGATGACGATGATCATCGCGACCCACGAGATGCGCTTCGCCCGCGAGATCGCCGACCGGGTCTGCTTCCTCGACGCCGGGCTGATCCTCGAGGAGGGTCCACCCGAGGTCCTGTTCGAGGACCCGCGCGAGCCCCGGACGCGTCAGTTCCTCCAGCGGGTCACCGCGGCGCGCCGGCTCTGACCTCGGCTACCCGGGCGGCGACGCCGTCGGCGCCGCGCTCGGCGGGCCCGGGCGTCGGCTTCGGCGTCGGCTTCGGCGTCAGCGTCGGCAGCGTCCTCCGGGTCGACCTCCTGGCCCGGCAGCAGCTGCAGCACCCAGCCGAGCTCGAGCCGGTCCGGCTGGTACTTCGGCGAGTCCGGGTCGAGCGACGGGTAGGTCACGCGGTTCCAGTACGCGATGCTCCGACCGCTGGTCTTGAAGCGCTTGGCGATCCTCACGAGGGTGTCGCCGCGCTTGACCGTGTAGAGCGCGAAGGTCGGCTCGGGCGTCGGGGTCGGGCGGTACGAACGAGGGGACGGGGTCGGCCGGTCGGGGTCGGCGACCGCGGTGGGCGGCCGGGGTCCCGAGCGCCGCGTCGGGCCCGCTCGCCGGGACACGACCGGGCGGGTCCGGCACGCACGCGACCAGGGCGATCACGAGCGGCAGCGGCGCGAGGAGCAGACGACCGCGCATCTCGGCCCATGGTGACGCATCCCCGTCACGGTGCGTGACGATGCCCGGCGGTCTCGCCCGGGCGGCGCGCGCTACTCGCCCGGGCGGCTCGGCGAGTCGACCGGCGTGGGCTCCTGGAGCGAGATGTCCGCGGCGAGGGCCAGGCCGTCGGCGGCGGTCGCGATGCGGTCGCGGCCACCGCGCTTGGCGACGAAGCAGGCCCGGTCCGCGGCCAGCAGCACGGTCGAGGCGGTCGTGCCGTCGATCGGGAACGTGGCGACGCCGATCGACGCGCTGACGCCGCCGCCGGCATCGCGGATGGCCTGCCGCGTCCGCTCGGCGACCAGCATCGCGCCGGCCGCGTCGGTGCCCGGGCAGCAGCATCGAGAACTCGTCGCCGCCGTAGCGGAACGACCAGGTCGGTGTCGCGGCCGTTCCGACCGATCGCCCGGGCGATGCGGTGGAGGAGCTCGTCGCCGGCCTGGTGGCCGAGCTGGTTGTTGACCTCGCGGAAGTCGTCGAGGTCCAGCATGATCAGGCTGAAGGTGCCGCCGGCGTGGACGCTCCGCTCGAGCATGCTCCTCGAACGTCCCGTGGTTGAGCAGGCCGGTCAGGTCGTCGGTCTGGGCGCGGATCTCGACCGCCCGGAAGACCTCGGCGTTCTGGAGGGCGATCGAGACCTGCGCCGCGAACAGCTGGACGAGCTCGAACTCGTTCGGCGAGAACGGGTTGTCCTTGCCGAGCCGCTCGATCGTCAGGACGCCGACCGCGCCGTCGCGACCGCGCAGCGGCACGACGATGAGGCTGCCCTCCTGGGCATCGACGGCGCGGAAGTCGTTGACGCGCGGGTCGGCCCGCTCGTCCTCGATGTACGTCGGCTCGTTGTGCTCGACCACCCAGGTCGCGATGCCCGTCTCGCCCGGCTCCCACGGCTCGAGGTACTCGGCGGCGTGGACGCCGCGCGCGGTCAGCGGGGTCAGCAGGCCGCGTCGCCGGATCGACCACCTCGATCGCGATGTTGTCGCAGGCGATCGAGCGCGCCGAGGCGCTCGGTGATGCTCTCGAGGACCATCCGGCCGTCGAACTGGGTCAGGATCGACTCGGTGATCTGGAGCAGCTCGCGCTGGCTGCGGACCTGGCGCTCGAGCGCGGCGCTCTGCTCGCGCAGGCGCTCGGTCGTGTCGGCGTTGGCCATCGCCTGGGCGGCGAAGCTCGCGTAGATCACCAGCAGCCGCAGGTCGTCGTCGGAGAACTGGTCGAGCCCGAGCTTGGAGAGGACGAGGACGCCCAGGACCTTGTCGTCGAAGGTCATCGGCGCGAGCAGCATCGACTCGTCGAGGTCGGACTCGGTGCCGGGGATGGTGTCGGCCCGCGGGTCGCTGGCCGCGTCGGCGAGGTTCTGGGCGATGGCGTGCTCGGCGACCCAGCCGGTGATGCCCTCGCCGACCGAGACCTTGAGCTGGTCCGGCGTCTCGTCGACGTACTCGCCGACCTGGCCCTTCATCGCGACCGGGATCGAGGTCGTCGCCGACCAGCCGGTAGACCCGGACGTTGTGGTAGTCGATGAGCTGGCGGAGCTCGGTCGCGATGGCCATGCCGATCTCCTGGACGCCGGACAGGCGGTTCAGCCGCGTCCCGAGCTGCTGGATCGACTGCAGCTGGGCGGCCCAGGTCGCCATGCGCTCGAAGTCCTGGGCGGCCCGGATCGCGACGCTGGCCTGGGTCGCCAGGGCGGCCATGGTCTCGAGGTCGTCGTCCGATCCAGGGGTGCGGCTGGTCGTGGTAGACGTTGAGCAGGCCGAGCAGCGACGCGCCGTCGAACAGCGGCGCGGTGCAGATCGTGTCGAAGCCCTCCTGGACCACCGCGGCCCGGACGCCCCGGCCGCGCGGGTCGTCGCGGTAGTCGACGGCGAAGAGCGGTCGGCGCTGGGCGACCGCCTCGGCCGGGAGCGAGTGGGCCGGGAAGTCGCGGACGCTCGAGAGGAACGACGCCGACAGGCCGCGGCTGATCGGCGGCGGTGACCGTGCCGTCGGGCTGGCGCAGGAAGACGGCGCCGCGGTCGGCCTCGAACAGGACCATGGCGTGGTCGACGAGCCCGGAGAGGATCCGGTCGAGGTCGAGCCGGCTGCCGATGTCGCCCGACACGCGGTGGAGCGCCTCGGCCCGGTGGAGCTGACGGCCGACGGCGTCCGCGCGTGCGCCGCGGCGACCATCGTCGCCGATGGTCCGGGCGACGACCGCCGCGACCTCGGCGGCCAGCGGCGGCGAGCGACGACGGCGTCTCGGCCACGAGATGGAGCACGCCCCACGGCCCGTCCGGGCCGACGATCGCCGCGGCGAGCTCCGGCCGGTCGCCCGGCAGGATCGGCAGGGGTCCCGTCCTCGCGGTCCGCGATCGCGGTCGCGACCTCGTCGCCGGCCGCCGCCGCGCCGAGCGCCTCCCCGAGGACGCCGAACGTCCTGGGCCGGTCGACCAGCCGCTCCGGCCGCGTCGCGTCGGCGTCGGCGACGGCGCGCGGCACCAGCCGGTCGTCGCGGAGCTCCCAGAGGGCCACGAGGTGGTGGTCGTAGGCGTCGCGGATCAGCGCCGACCGCGCGGCCGAGCTCGGCATCGAGGTCGGTGGCCTCGCCCGCCAGGCGGGTGACGCCGGTCGATCAGCAGGAGGTCGAGGGCGTAGCGGTCCGGGCCGCGCAGGGCGCTCGGCGTGCCTGGCGGTCGCCGCCGCGGCTCGATGCGTGGCCGCCGCCGGCGGCGAACGCGGCCGCGGCCAGCGACGAGCGCCGCCCGCCCGGCGGGAGGATCGGCGACGGGCGAGGCGAGGTCGAGCGGGCCGATCTCGGCGGCGGCCAGGAACCGCTGCAGGTCGCCCAGCCGGTAGCGCCGGTCGCCCGCGCTGGTTGATCCGGTAGTAGCGCAGCCGGCCGGCGTCACTCCAGGCCCGGACCGTGTTCGGGTGCACGCCAAGCAGGCGGGCGGCCTTGGTGACCGTGAGGGTCGCGTCGATCGGGCGTGACGGGAGGGTTGCGCTCACGACTCTTGGAGGAAATGTGAAGTTGGCCGGCCGAGCCTACCAATCTCACAGTTCTTGCCAATAGGCCGATGGTCCCGGCCCCGGTCGCAGGTGCGGCGCGCCGACCGTCGCGCGATCCGATCAGGGCGGCGGCCACCCGTCAGGCGCACGTAGGCGAGCGTGGCGACGACCGCGCCGGCGGCGATCAGCGACGCACGGCCAGGATGGCGAACGCCGGGTCGCCCACGAGCCCCGGTCCCTGCCCGGAGCTGCGCGGGTCGCCGCCCGGTCGCCGGGGTCGGCGTGGCGGCCAGCGCGGGCAGCGGCGACCGCGAGCAGCAGCAGCGCGGCGACGCCGTCCCGAGGACGACGCGGAGACGGCGCCGCCGTCCCGGCGAGGTCGCGCCGGAGCGCCTGGCTCACAGGACCGCGTCCACGACCAGCCCAGACGATGCCGATGCGTGATCAGCACGAAGCCGGCGGCCAGGCGAGATCGCCGCCGCCAGCGCCCGTCGCGACCGGTCGCCGGCCAGGACGCGCATCGCCTCGTCGGGCGCGAGGGTCGTGAGGACCAGCGGGCGCCCGAGCCCGGCGCCCATCCGCGGGAGCCCGTCCGCGCCGGCCTGCGGGACCCCCATCACGAGGGCGTGGTCGATCGAGGAGACCTGCTCGATGAGCATCCGGATCGAGGTGTCGGGCGGCGTCCCCTCGGGCACGCGGTCGGGCAGGTCGGCGGCCGTCCCGACCGATTCGCGCGGCATGACGACGAGGCCGTCGTCGAGCGCGTCCGCGTCGATGGCGATCCCGTCGAGGCCGTCGCGGACCTCGAACGGCCTCGTCTCGCGGCCGTCCTCGACCGTCCGCCAGCCGTCGCCGTCCCGGACCTGGACGCGCGAGCGGCGGAGCACGAGCGGGCGGTGGGCGTGGTCCTCGAACGTGTCCTCGGCGTCGATCCGGCCGCCGATCCGGACGTAGCGCGCCGGGCCGCCGACCAGCGCGATGGCCTCGGCGACGCCGACCTCGGGCGTGGACCCGATGAGCCGGCCGACGCGATAGCGCGGACCGAACGAGCGCAGCAGCGCGGCGCCGAGCACGAGCGCCAGCAGGCCGGCGGCGACGGGGAGGAGGGGGATCACGGCGGCGATGATAGCGCCGGACATGAAAGGGCCCGAAGGAACCTACCCGACACGTGGGCGTTGATGCGATCGCCGCCGTTAGTGTCGCTCGACCCCTCCGGGCTGGTGCGAACGGTACGGTGCGCCGCGACACCGTGGCAAGGGGACTTATCCACCAGTTCCGGGGCAGGGCCGGACGGTTATCCACAGCGCGACCACACCCGGACGGCGTGCGGCGCCCGGCCGCGCGCGTCGGCCGCTCAGTTCGAGGACCGCCCGGTCGCGGGGTCCAGCGCGTTCAGCTGGCCGTCGTAGCCGGTCAGGATCAGCCGCCCGCCGATGAGCTCGGCCGCGGTCACGACGTCGGAGTGGGCGACCCGCCAGGCGACGGTCCCGTCCGCCTCGATCGCGAACGTCTCGATCTCGGCCTGGACGAGCACATGGGCCAGCCGCGACGACCCGAGGAGCGCGACGATCGGCGTCGCCGAGCGGTGCTCCCAGGCCGCCTCGCCGGACGCGACCGTCAGGCCGAACGTGTGGAACCCGTAGCTCACGACGAGCAGCCCCTCGCTGTCCCAGTGGAGGCCGCGCGGCTCGTCGCTGATGGTCGAGGCGAAGCGGGCCGTCCAGGCGCCGCGCGGGCCCTCGAGGCGGAGCTCCGCCCGGCAGAGCGGCACCGGGATCCGCGGCGACCCGCTCCCCGAGGTCGACGAGGTGACCGCCGGCCTCGGACAGGGCGAAGACCTCGGCGCCCTGGCCGCTGCCGCCCCAGCGCCATCGGGCGCGCAGCCCGCCCGGGTAGGTGATCGACGCGTTGCGCGGTTCGGGGGCCATCCGTCGCGGTCGGGTCGGCGTCGGTCGCGCGGGCGCGGTCAGGCCGGCGTCGGCGTCGGAGGGCTCGCCGCGACGCGCGGCCGTGACCTCGGCGATCGGGGCGACCGTCGCGTTGGCGAGGGTCCGCAGCGTCGCCGGGCGGGACCGGGAAGACCGCCGTCGGGAGACCGGCCGCCGCCCAGACGACCTGGTAGCGCCCGAGGTCCGGGTCCATGACCACCCGGGTCGGTCGGGCGTGGCCGATCGGCGGGATGCCGCCGATGGAGAAGCCGGTCAGCTCGTTGGCCTCGCGCGCCGTCGCGCGGCGGACGTCGGACGCGCCGGTCACGGCCGCCAGGCGGGCGAGGTCGACGCGGTTCGGGCCGGAGACGAGGGCGACGATCGGCTCGGGACCGTCGTCGCCGTCGGTCACGAAGACCAGCGACTTCACGATCTGGCCGAGGTCCGCGCCGACCGCCGCGGCGGCCTCGGCGGCCGTGTGGGTCGACTCGTCGAAGACCGTCACCTCGATGGTCACGCCCTTGCGGGCGGCGGCGTCGGTGACACGCCGGATGGCGGGATGATCGAGCGGGTCGGGCACGGCGCGGAGTCTAGCATCGGCTAGCATCCCGCCACGATGCAGGCGATCGTCCTTGCCGATGGCGATACCGCGACCGCGCGCCGCCCTCGACGCGCGCGTGGCCGGGCTGGTCCGAGCCGACCGCGCTCGTGGTCGCCGCGGACGGCGGCGCGCGCCACGCCGACGCCCCTCGGCCTCGCGGTCGACCTCTGGGTCGGCGACGGCGACTCGATCGAGCCCGAGCGGCTCGCGGCCCTCGCGGCGGCCGGGGTGGAGATCCGTCGCGTGGCCGCGGCCAAGGACGAGTCCGACACGGAGCTGGCCGTCCTCGCGGCGGTCGAGCGCGGCGCCGACACGATCGTCGTCGTCGGCGCGCTCGGCGGACCGCGCTTCGACCACTCGCTGGCCAACGTCGCGCTGCTCGCCCATCCGGCCCTCGTCGGCCGGCGGGCGGTCCTCCTCGACGGCTCGACGCGGATCGCGCTCGTCCGCGCCCCGGACGAGGACGGTCGCCCGGTCCGCCATCCGCTGCCCGGGCGCGTCGGCGGGCTGGTCACGCTGCTGCCGTTCGGCGACGGCGCGGAGGGCGTCACGACCGACGGGCTGGAGTACCCGCTCCGCGACGAGCCGCTGGCCGCCGGCCCGGCTCGCGGCCTCTCGAACGTGCGCGTGGCGGCCGACGCGTCGGTCGTCGTCCGGCGCGGGATGCTGCTCGTCATCGAGACGGCGGGTACCATCCCGGCATGAGCATGCCAGCCGCCGGCGACCAGGCTCCCGAGGTCGCCCTGCCCGACGAGACGGGCACCATCCATCGCCTCAGCGACCAGGCGGGCCGCTGGACGATCCTCTACTTCTACCCGAAGGACGACACGCCCGGCTGCACGGTCGAGGCCTGCGAGTTCCGCGACGCCAACGAGACGATCCACGAGCGCGGCGCCGACGTCTGGGGCATCAGCCCGCAGGGCGCGACGAGCAAGAAGGCGTTCCGCGAGAAGTTCGACCTGCCGTTCACGCTCCTCGCCGACGAGGCGCACGAGGTCGCCGAGGCGTACGGCTCGTGGGTCGAGAAGCAGAACTACGGCAAGACCTACTGGGGCACGGCGCGGACCACGTTCCTCGTCGACCCGGAGGGCCGCATCGTCCGGACGTGGGCGAAGGTCAAGCCCGAGGGGCACGCCGCCGAGGTCCTCGCCGAGCTCGACAACCAGCAGGCGGCGCGGGGGCGGTGACCGCGGCCGGGATGCGCCGGACACGGAAAGAGACTTCGCTCGTGGGGGGAGACGAGCGAAGCCTCGGCCGGAAGGGTACTGCCGGGACCGGTGCCGCGCAAGACACCGACCCGCGCCCCGGCCCCATGTCCGGCCCGGCTGCGCGAGCCGCCGGATGAGCGACCCGACGCCGGCCGGGGATCCGCCGCGACCGCCCCCCACGACTGGCGCCCGGCGCGGTTCATGGTCATCGCCGCGCACCCCGACGACGCGGAGTTCGGGCCGTCCGGGACGGCCGCGGCCTGGATCGACGCCGGCTCGACCGGCTGGCTCGTCTGCTGCACCAGCGGCGACCAGGGCGGCGAGGACCCCGATGCCGACCCGCTCGAGCTCGCGGCCCTGCGCGAGACCGAGCAGCGCGCCGCGTGCGCCGTCATCGGCTACGAGGGCGTGACCTTCCTCCACCAGCCCGACGGCGCCCTCGCCAACGACCTCGCGCTGCGCGAGATGCTGGTCCGCGAGATCCGGACGTTCCAGCCCGACGCGGTCCTCGCGACCGACCCCGAGGCGCTCTTCTATCGGGACGGCGGGATCAACCACACGGACCATCGCGCGGCCGGGTTCGCGGCGGTCGACGCCGTCTACCCGGCGGCCCGCAACCCGATGGCGTTCCCGGCCCTGGCGCGCGGCGGCCTGGCGGCCCACCGCGTGCGCCGGATGTACCTGTTCTGGTCGACCCGCCCCGACGTCCGGGTCGACATCACGGCGACGCTCGAGCGCAAGATCGAGGCCCTCGCCGCGCACGCCAGCCAGATCCACGAGCCCGGGCAGCTGGCGCGAGCGGATCCGGTCGTGGGCGGCCGAGGAGGGCGCCGCCGATCGGGGTCGCCGCCGCGGAGGCGCTGCGGCTGATCGTCATCGACGACGACGAGGTCGAAGGCCCGGGCTGACCGGTCTCGGTCAGGCGCCTTCGAGCAGCAGGGGCCGGACGTGGCCCCACTCGTTCCACAGCTCGGCCAGCGGGTCGGCGCGACGCCCGAGCAGGGCGATCAGCTCGCCCAGGCTGAGGTCGCCGGCGGTCGCCGCGAGGTGCTCGTCGGCGGCGACCGAGACCTCGGCGTAGAGGGCGGCCATCTCGGCCTCGGTCGGCCAGTGCCGGATGCGCATCGGGTCCAGGCCCGCGTAGCCGAGCGCGAGCGACAGGTCGCGCTGGGTCGGGATGCGGTCGTCGACGAAGCCCGACAGCCCGTCGAACCGGTAGCCGAGCGAGGACAGCGCCTCGGCGATCTCGCGGTCCTGGATCGGCGTGAAGGCGCCCCAGAACGTGTGGTCCGGCGGGAACTCGAGCGACGTCGCCTCGATGGCGACCGCGACGATCGCGTCCACCAGCCGGCCGATGTTGAGCTGCCAGCGCCGCTGCTCGGCCGGCGTCGGTCCCGGCGAGCTGCGCGACGAGCCGGGTCATCGCGTCGCGGTCCCCGCGGAGGAGCCGGAAGATCGTCGGGGTGCCGCCGGTGCTCAGCGCGGCGACCAGCGGCTCGTCCTCCTCGATGGCGACGCCCGGTCGCTCCGCCCACGGCGCCGGGCCCGCGGCCGGCTGGGCCTGGGCGACGTCCGCGTCGACGCGCTCGTCGCAGACCGCCAGCGCCTGGCGGGCCATGAGGCACGCCGCCTCGGCGGTCTCGGCCGCGATCCGCGCCGCGTCCGCCTCGAGCGAGAGGTGCTCGAGCGTGGCGCCGATCTTCGTCGCGGCCGCCCGCTCGCGGGTCGCCGTGGTCGCGGCCGCGCGGGCCGCGTTGTTGACGTCGTTGATCTCCTCCAGCCAGACGCGGGCCGCCGTCTCGGCGTCGTCGGTCGTGGCCGAGGTGGCGTACGCGGCGCGGAACCGGGCCTGGGCCGCCTCCTTCTCGCGCCGGACCGCCGCGGGCATCGGAGACCGCCGCGGCGGCGTCGGCCCGCGACAGGTGCTCGTCGTAGGCGCGCTGGGCGGCGCGCAGCGCCTCGTCGGCGGTGCCCGCGCCGGCCCGCGCCCGGACGGCGAGCTCGCAGCGCTCGGAGGCGACGCGCCGCTCGTCGGCGCAGCGGTCGACGGCACCCGCGCCGCCCTCGGGCGCGCCGACGACGGATCCGGTCGACGCGTCGCCGCTCGTGGTGGTCGGGGCCGCGCCCGGCGCCGCGGTCTCGTCGATGGCCATGATCGAAGCATGCACCGACTCGTCCGGCGGGTCGAGCAGGGCGATCGCCGTGATCGGCCGTAGGACCTTCGGGGCAGCCTCGGCCCGCGGGTCGACGGCGCGGCGACGAGCGGCGCCGCCAGGAGCCGCGATCGCCGCCCGGCCGGTCGCGTCGCGGTCGTCGGCGAGGAGCGAGGTCACGGCATGCATCCGCAGCGCGGCCATGAGCGGATCGGTCATCCCACGGGGATCCCGACGCCGGGTCGTCGTCGTCCGTCGGCGCGGTCGAGCTCAGCGGGCGTGCCGGAGCCACCGGGATGCCGACGCCCGGCCGTCGCCCGGCGCGACGGCTCCCGCCACCGCCGACGTCGTCCAGGTCACGCCGGTCTCGGACAGCGCGCCCGAGCGCGGGCCCGCGAGCGCTGGACCGTAGCGAACAGCCGTTCGACGATCCGGGCCGGACACCGGCATCGGCAGCTCCTCGATCCGGCGGTCGGCCGGGCCGCCGCGGGCGGGCTGGTTGTCGGCCACGGCGAAGGCGTCATCGGAGAGCGTCGCCGACCGGCGGCGGGGGATCGCATCGGCGGTGACGGTCACGCGGACCACGTGCGGAGCGTGGGTTCGGCCGCGGAAGACCTCGATGCAGGGCCGCGCCGGCGACCAGCCCCAGGGTCGCTCCAAGGGCCAGGAAGGCGACTTCGTTCGCGGTCACGCTACCCGCATCTGTCGGGTCGAACTCCTTGGTGGGCGGCGGCGCGCTCCGCTGGCAATGTAGCTGCGGCCCGGGCCAGCGTCAACTCGCGCGCGGCGCCGCGCCCCGCCTCGCGCTTTTGCAGGGCGTCGAGCGCGGATGGTAGATTCGGGGCCGTCGGTGACCACCGATCCTCCGCCTGCGCCCGAGCCAGCTCCGAACGGAAAGGCACGACCCCGCTTGGCCATCGAACCGCCCCAGGAATTCCTCGTCCAGCCCGTCGACGCCTCCTGGCTCCAGTGCAACATCGAATGCCAGGAAGCCTGTCCCGTGGGGACCAACTGCCGCGGCTACCTGAACCTCGCCGCGGAGGGACGGTTCGAAGAGGGCTACATCCTGTCCCGCGACCCGAACCCGGTCGCGGCGATGTGCTCGTACGTCTGCTCGGCCCCGTGCGAGCGGGCCTGCCGCCGCGGCGACATCGACCGCCCGCTGGCGATCCGCGCGATGAAGCGCTTCCTCGTCGAGTGGCACGAGGCGTCGGGCATCCCGGACGTCATGCCGCAGATCACCGCCCGCGAGGAGCGGGTCGCGGTCGTCGGCGCCGGGCCGGCCGGTCTGTCCGTCGCCCGCGAGCTCGCGACCAAGGGCTACCAGGTCACGGTCTTCGACAGCCTGCCGTTCGCCGGCGGGACGATGCTCATCGGCGTCCCCGCGTTCCGCCTCCCGCGCGAGGCCATCGAGATGGACGTCAAGCTGGTCGAGCGCCTCGGGGTCAGGTTCGTCTACGACACGACGATCGGCGTCGACATCACCTTCGAGCAGCTCCAGAAGGACTTCGACGCGATCGCGATCACCGCCGGGGCGATGGACGCGGTCGCGCTCGACATCCCGGGCGCCGAGCTCGAGGGCGTCGACTACGGCGTCGACTTCATGAAGAAGGCCAACCTCGGCCAGCCGCTCGAGGTGGGCACCGACGTCGTGGTCATCGGCGGCGGCTACACCGCGATGGACTGCTCGCGCACGAGCCTCCGCCACGGCGCCGACCGCGTCTCGATCGTCTACCGCCGGACGCGCTCCGAGCTGGTCGTCGACGAGGAGGAGCTGGGCGAGACCGAGCGCGAGGGCGTCCGGATGGAGTTCCTGGCCAGCCCGATCGAGGTGCTCGGCGAGGACGGCAAGGTCACCGGCGTCAAGTTCATCCGCAACCGCCTGGGCGAGCCCGACGCGTCCGGCCGCCGCTCGCCGGTGCCGATCGAGGGGTCCGAGTTCGTCATCCCGGCGCAGACCGTCATCCCGGCCGTCTCGCAGGCCGCCGACCTGACGTTCCTGCCGGTCGAGGCCACGTTCGAGATCAACCGCGGCCGGGTCAAGGTGGACCCGGCGACCTACGCCTCGAACGTCAAGGGCGTCTTCGCCTGCGGCGACTTCGTGACCGGCCCGACGACGCTGATCGAGGCCGCCGGCCACGGCAAGAAGTGCGCCTACGCGATCGACCGCTACCTCGCCGGCCGGACCGACGTGACCGTCGACGCCAACGTCAAGATCACCAGCTCGTGGCGCCACGACATGCCCGAGTTCTACGACGTCCTGCCGCGCCAGCACATCCCGATGGTCCCGCTCCAGGCGCGCATGCCGTCGACCGAGCCGGTCGTCAACTTCAACACCCCGGTCGAGCTGGGCTACGACGCGACGGCCGCGGTCGCCGAGTCGACCCGCTGCCTGATGTGCAACTACAACATCTGGTTCGACCCCTTCCGCTGCGTCCTCTGCGGGGCCTGCGCGGATGTCTGCCCCGAGGGCGTCATCCACATGGTCGACGTCAACACGCTCAAGTCCGAGGGGCTCCTGCCCGAGCTCGAGGAGGCCTACGGCTGGGACCAGGGCGGCGCGATGATCCTCGACGAGGAGCGCTGCATCCGCTGCGCCTTGTGCGTCAAGCGTTGCCCGTTCGACGCCATTACGATGGAGCGGTTCGAACTGCAGGAGGTCTCGACCGACGGTCGGCTCTACAAGGAGTCGTACCGTGACGCGCAACTCGCCGGCACCCCCGGCGTCGCAGGAGGAGCCCGGTGAGTTTCCTCGAGCGGGTGGACCAGACCATCCGCCGGAGCCCCGTCTGGCGCTCGTTGTTCCGCCAGCCGTACCCCCGCGACGAACGGTCGCGGGCGTACGCGGTCATGAACAACGTCTTCCTGCACATCCACCCGGTCCGCGTCCGCCAGCACGCGGTGAAGTTCGCCTACACGTTCTGCCTGGGCGGCCTGTCCTTCTTCCTGTTCCTCGTGCTGACGATCACCGGCGTGTACCTGATGTTCTTCTACGTGCCGTCGGCCAACCAGGCCTACACGGACATCCTGAACATCCAGAGCTCGGTCACGTTCGGGCTGCTGACCCGGAACATCCACCGGTGGGCCGCCCACCTGATGGTGTTCTTCGTCTTCCTGCACATGATGCGGGTCTTCTACCACGGGGCCTACAAGCCGCCGCGTGAGTTCAACTGGGTCGTCGGCGTGATCCTGCTCTTCTGCACGATCATGCTGAGCTTCACCGGCTACCTGCTGCCGTGGGACCAGATCGCCTTCTGGGCCATCACCATCGGCACGAACATGGGCGGCTACGCGCCGCTGTTCAACACGCCGGTCAACCGCCTGCTCCTCGGCGGCCTCGAGGTCGGCCAGAACACGCTCCTGCGGTTCTACGTCGTCCACATCATGTTCCTGCCACTGATCGTGGCGATCTTCCTTGCGGTCCACTTCTGGCGGATCCGCAAGGACGGCGGGATCAGCGGGCCGCTATGAGCGACGTGAAGTCCCCGCCCGAGAAGCGCGAGGTGCTGCCGGTCGACCCGACCCGGCGCACCGAGATCGACAAGCAGCGCGTCCCGATGTCGGCGCGGCCGTACCGGCTGCTCGCCCTCGTCAAGCAGGACGCCGTCGTCCGGGTCCAGAAGGAACCCGACGACACGGTCATGACCTGGCCGCACCTGCTCACGATCGAGTTCGTGGCCGCCGGGATGATGAGCATCCTCCTGCTCCTGATGGGCCTCTTCATCAACGCCCCGCTCGAGGAGCTGGCCAACGGCAACGTGACGCCGGCGGTCGCCAAGGCGCCGTGGTACTTCCTCGGCCTGCAGGAGCTGCTGGCCTACTTCCACCCGACGGTCGCGGGCGTGCTCGTGCCCGGCTTCGTGCTCGTCGGCGCGGCGCTGATCCCGTACGTCGACCGCGGCGACATCCTCGCCATCCGCCCGTCGCAGCGCAAGACCGCGGTCATGCTCTTCACGCTGTTCTGCATCCTGGGCCTGACCCTCACGTTCGTGGGGATCTTCTTCCGGGGCCCCGGCTACACCTTCATCATCCCGTTCGTGACCGCCCCCGGCGTGTACTTCTCCCTGTGATGGCCGAGCGAAGGATCCCCCGATGAGCAACTACCACGTCGAGCCGATCGACCAGCCGCAGGCCCTGACCAAGGAGGCGATCAAGTCGCTCCGGTCGCACCAGGTGCAGGGGCTGTCGCGGCGGCAGCTGATGCGCGGCGCGATCGGCGCCGGGCTCGGGCTGTGGATGACCGAGGTCCTCGCCGGGACCGTCGCCTTCCTGTGGCCGAACCTCACCGGCGGCTTCGGCGCGCCGCTCGAGATCGGCACGCTCGACGTCATCAAGGTCCAGAACGCGGTCCTGCCGATCGAGCAGGGCTTCCCGGCCTACTACCCGGAGGCCCGCGCGTTCGTGATCCTCATCGACCCGGGCCAGCAGCAGTTCCTGCCGGGCGAGGACACGACCGGCGACGGGACGGCCCTGAACGTCCGGGCGCTGTACCAGCGCTGCCCGCACCTGGGCTGCAAGCCCAACCCGTGCCTCAAGAACTTCTGGTTCGAGTGTCCGTGCCACGGCTCGCGCTACGACCGCCTCGGGATCAAGGCCGACGGCGCGCAGTACGGTCCGGCGCCGCGCGGCATGGACCGCTTCTCGATCACGGTCGACGCCGAAGGGCGCCCTGACCATCAACACGGGCAAGATCACGCTCGGACCGCTCCCGGTGGCCCTGGGACAGCCGGGCCTGATCCCGCCGCGCACGCCGACCGGGTGCATCTGATCGTGACCCGACCCACCGCCCGGCGGACCCGATGAGCGACACCCCCGAGCTCGAGCCCGGGCAGAACCTGCCCGCGCCCCGGCCGCCGGCCGAGCCCGCGCCCGGTCGAGCGCTTCTCGGCGTCCCCGTCGGTCCTCGCCAACGAGCTGTCGCCGGAGCGCGCCGCGCGCATCGTCCGGCAGTCGTCGAACGCGCGCTGGGTCGGCTTCCTCACGATCATCGTCGTGATCCTGTTCACGGCCCTCTACTGGTTCTACGAGGTCGGGGGCCCGCTCGGGATCACGGAGCCGCGGCTCGATGCCGAGCTGACCGCCCAGCAGGTCACCGCGGTCGAGCGCGGCTACAACGTCTTCGAGGCCAACTGCGCCCGCTGCCACGGGGTGAACGGCGAAGGCGGCGTCGGCCCGGCCCTCAATCGCCAGGACAAGCTGTTCGCCCATCTCAACGAGAACTACCTCCGGACCGTGCTGGCGACGGGCGGTCGCTACGTCTGCGGCAACCCGAACTCGCTGATGCCGGTCTGGTCGAACCTGTCCACGCCGCCCGGGCCGCTCAACTACCGCCAGATCGACGAGCTGATCGCGTACCTGCGGGCGACCAACGACGTCACCTACACCGTCCGCGACGCGGAGCTCGGGACGCCCCTGAAGGACCCGCTGACCGGCAAGGTGAAGACCTTCACCGGGTGGCGCGACCCCAAGTACCAGCCGGCCCCGGACGCGACGCCGTATCCGGCCTGCTGGGAGGACGAGTTCACGACGCCGTCCGCGTCGGCCGGCGCCTCGGGGTCGCCCGGGCGCCTCGGCTGCCCCCGGCGCGTCGCCGTCGGCCGCGGCCCCGTCCGCGAGCGCGGGCGGCGGCACCGGGACCCCGCCGATCTCGATCGTGGCACAGGGCATCGCGTTCACCACGCCCAGCGTGATCGTGCCGCCGAACCAGGGCTTCCAGATCGCTTTCGACAACGAGGATGCGGGCGTCCAGCACAACGTCGCGATCAAGGACAACGCCGGCACCGAGGTCTTCAAGGGCGAGGTCTTCGCGGGCGTCGCGACCAAGACGTACGACGTGCCGGCGCTCGATCCGGGCGACTACACGTTCATCTGCTCGGTCCACGCCAACATGACGGGAACGATGACCGCCAAGGAATGACCGCCGGCCGGGAACGGCTCGCAGTCGAGGATGGAGGACGATGGCCCAGGGTGCGCTCACAGCCGGGACGACGGTGCCGCGGAAGCGGGCCCTCTTCGGGCTGCTCGACGCGGACGGCTGGGCCTGGGCGACGGCCAAGGCCATCGCCTGGCTGACCTTCATCATCCTGATCCTCGGCTACATCCCCGACCGGGCCTACTACCTCACGGTGTCGCGCACCGTCGACCTGGGCGTCCTGGCCTGGTCGCCGATCAACCTCTGCCCGCCCGAGAACCAGACCCTGCCGTGCCCGGCGCCGGTCGGCGCGATCGTCCCGTGGGCGGCGTCGCCGACGCAGCTCGACCTGCCCGCCGCGCGGACCGACGGCAACGTCGTCCAGATCGGCACGCGGCTCCTCTACATCGGCGGGTCCGACGGCACGACCGCGCAGTCCACGGTCTACGTCGCGCAGACGGTCGGGACCGGCAACTTCGACGCGTGGGCGCCCGGACCGCCGCTGCCCGAGCCGCGGACCGACGCGGCCGTCGCGTTCGTCGCCGGGAGCGTCTACGTGATGGGCGGCAAGGGCGCCGACGGCGCGCCGACCACCACGACCTTCGTCCTGACGCCGGACGGCACCACGGGCGAGCTGGGCGATTGGAAGAAGGCGCCGGACAACCTGACGCTGCCCGAGGCGCGAGCCGGGGCCGCCGCGGTCGCCACCGCCGACGGGATGCTGCTGGTCGGCGGGTCCAACGCCTCCGGTCCCGTCGCGACGACGTACAAGTCGCTCTTCGACAAGGTCGGCGTCCTGCAGAAGTGGGCCGAGGAGAAGGCGCTCGACGTGCCGCAGACCGATGCGACCGCCGCGATCGTCGGCGACTACCTCTGGCTCTACGGCGGCAGCGACGCCACCGGGCCCGTCGCGCTCGTCCAGCGCGGCACGATCGCCAAGCCGGCTGCGGCCGGTCTCCCGGCGAACCCCGAGGCCGGCAAGGTCAGCGACTGGGTCAGCGACCCGGTCTGGAACCTCCCGGCGCCAGCGCTCGAACGGCGCGAACTGGGCGGTCAACGGGGCGATGTACGTCGCCGGCGGCACCGACGGCACCGCGCTCCACAACGAGGTCTACTGGGCGACGCCGTCCAACGACGGCACGATCGCCGAGTGGAAGCACCTCGCGGTCAGCGACCTGCCGGTCCCGGCCCAGGGCGGCGCCCCGGTCGTCTCCGGCCCCGACGCGATCATCGTCGGCGGCACGACCGACGCAGGCGTCGTCAAGAGCAGCATCCGCGCGAACATCGCCCCGCAGGCCCCGTTCTTCCGGCTCGGCCTGGTCGGCGCGACGGTGCCGGGCCTCACGATCCAGGGTGAGATCGGCCAGCAGCTGGGCTACCTGAACGCAGCAGGCGCCGGGACCCTCGACTTCATCATCCTGATCCTGATCGGGTGGGGCTTTGCCCACAAGGCTCGGGCGCGGGAGCTGATCGCCAGGGTCCTCCGCCGGCACTGACCGGCGCCGGGTCCGTCCCGGGCGACATCGGTCGCCGGTCGCCCGCCCATCCTGCCTCAGCCCGCGAGCTCGCCCTCCCCGCGCGCCACGGGTCCGCGCCGGACGGCAGCCCGGCCCGTTCCCAGGCGTCCATGCCGCCCGCAACGTTGGCGACGTCCGTGCGCCCGGCACGGATGAGGAACCCGGCCGCGGCCGCGGACCGCCCGCCGAGGTGGCAGATCAGCAGCAGCGGCCGGTCGGTCGGCAGGTCGCCGACGCGTCCGGCGAACGTGGACATCGGGATGTGGAGGACGTCCGGGGCGCGGACCTCGGCGAACTCGACCGGCTCGCGGACGTCGACGAGGACGGGCCGCGCCGGGTCCTCGCGCTGACGGCGCTCCGCCTCGGTGACATCGATCGTCGGGATCGGCGCGGGCATCGTCATGCGGGACTCCTCTGGAGGCGCGGCGGCCCGAGCGTCGGGTCGGCGGGATGGATGGCCAGGTCGGCGAGGCGTTGGTCGATGTCGGCGATGAGGACGTCGAGGTCCACGTCGAGCCCGAGGCCCGCGGGCGGGCGCCACCCGGCGTCGCGCGCCTCGATGAGCCGGGCGCGCGCGCCGTCGAGGTTCTTGGCGATGCCCGGCGGGTTGCCGCGCACGTCGTGGACGTAGGCCGCGGCCAGCTTGATCAGGCCCTGCAGGGCCGCGCGCTCGCCGGGATCGTCGCTCGCCCATCCAGGCGGGCTCGAGCGCCTCGTGGGCCTCGAAGAAGTCGCCGCGCCGGTAGGCGTCGAGACCCTCGCCGACGGCGGCCGCACGCGCCTCGAGCGGAAGCGGCCGGTACGCCTTCGCGCGACCGTCCGCGCCGACGATGACGGCGCCCTTCGGGCCCGGACCCGCCGCTCATACCAGCTCGCTCAGCGGCCGGCGATCCGCGAAGCCCGTGTCGACCGGATGCCAGTGCCCGACGTCCGCCTCGCCGCGCCGCCAGCACAGCCAGACCTGGCGGCCGTTGACCAGCGCCGGGAAGTCGATCAGCCCGCCGGGGATGTCGCGGAGCGTGACGCCCAGCTCCTCGATGCGCGCCACGCCCGCGGCCATCTGGTCGACGAGGCCCTGCATCCGCAGCCGGATGCGGCGGAGCTCCTCGGCGTCGGGCTTGTTCGTCGGCGGCTCACCTGGTCGCGCAGCCGGATGAGCTCGTCGCGCTGCTCGGCCAGCGTCGTCAGGATGCCGTCGAGGTCGGGCAGGGCGGCGTTCGCGTCGTCGATGTCGTAGAAGCGTGTCATGGGCCAGCGGATTCTAGTCCGCGTCGTCGCGTAGCATGGCGATCGACCGAGTCGTGAAGGAGGAAGCATGCGGCGGGTCTTCCTGTGGGCCGCCCGGAACAGCTGGTTGAAGGCCCATCTGCCGAACCTGTGGTTCATGCAGCGAGCCGTCCGGCGGTTCATGCCCGGCGAGACGATGGACGACGCGCTGAAGGCGGCGGCGCCGCTCCAGGCGGCCGGGATCGCCACGCTCTACACGCGGCTCGGCGAGAACCTCGAGAGCCTGGCCGAGGCCGATGCCGTCGTGGCCCACTACCTCGAGCTGACCGACCGGATCGTGGCGGCCGGGATCCACGGCGAGATCTCGGTCAAGCCGACGCAGCTGGGCCTCGACCACGACCCCGCCGCCTGCCTCGCGAACGTCATCCGCCTGGCCGAGCACGCGGCCGCCGCCGGCTCGTTCCTGTGGATCGACATGGAGGGCAGCGCCTACACGGACGCGACCATCGAGCTCTACGAGCAGGTCAAGGCGGTCCAGCCGAAGACCGGCATCTGCCTGCAGGCGTACCTCAAGCGCACGGCCGCCGACATCGAGCGCCTGCTGCCCCTCGACCCGGCGATCCGCCTGGTCAAGGGCGCCTACGACGAGCCGGCCGCGATCGCCTATCGCGACCGGCGCGCGGTCGATGCCAACTACCTCGGGCTCGCGGTCCGGTTCCTGCTCGACGGGCGGGGCAAGCCGATCCGGCTGGGCCTCGGCACGCACGACGTCGCGCTGATCGAGCAGATCGAGGCGCAGGTCGCGGCGGCCGGGGTCGCCGCGCGACGCCTTCGAGATCGAGATGCTCTACGGCATCCGCGCGGACGAGCAGGTCCGGCTGGCCAAGGCGGGCTACCGGGTGCTGACGCTGATCGCCTACGGCGAGCACTGGTACCCGTGGTACATGCGCCGCCTCGCGGAGCGGCCGGCGAACGTGACGTTCGCGATCCGCTCGATGCTGCCGTAGGGACGGTGGTGCCGCCGGCGCACGACCGCGGGTCTTCGTCTCGCGGCTGATCCCCGACGCCGGGCTCGACCCGATCCGGGCGGCCTGCGACGCCGAGATCTGGACCGACGAGCTGCCGCCCTCGCGCGCCGAGCTGCTGCGGCTCGTCCGCGGCTGCGACGGGATCCTGGTCCTGCTCAGCGAGCGGATCGACGACGAGCTGCTCGATCACGCCGGCCCGGGGCTCAAGGTCGTGTCGGACTACGCGGTGGGCTACGACAACATCGATGTCGCCGCGTGCGCGCGGCGCGGGATCGCGGTCGGGAACACGCCGGGCGTCCTGACCGAGACGACCGCCGACCTGGCGTGGGCGCTGATCCTGGCCGCCTCGCGACGGGTGGGGGAGGGCGACCGGATCGTGCGCGCGCGCGAGTGGAAGACCTGGGGACCGCAGACGCTGCTCGGGCAGGACGTCCATGGCGCCACGCTCGGGATCGTCGGGTTCGGGCGGATCGGGCAGGCGGTGGCGCGGCGCGCGGTCGGGTTCGGGATGCCGGTGCGTCTACCACTCGCGGCATCGCGTCGCGGAGGAGATCGAGGCGGCGCTCGGCGCGCGGCACGTCCGCGCTCGAGGAGCTGCTCGAGACCAGCGACATCGTGTCGATCAACTGCGCGCTGACCGCCGAGACGCGCGGGCTCATCGATGCGGCGGCGCTCGGCCGGATGAAGCCGACGGCCGTGCTGGTCAACACGGCCCGCGGCCCGATCGTGGACCAGGCGGCGCTCGCGGTGGCGTTGCGCGAGGGCGTCATCGGCGCGGCCGGGCTCGACGTGACCGATCCCGAGCCGATCCTCCCCGACGACCCGCTGCTCGACCTCGACAACTGCCTGATCGTGCCGCACATCGCGTCGGCGACGACCGCGACCCGCGGCCGGATGGCCGAGATGGCGGCCGCGAACCTGATCGCCGGGGTCCGCGGCGAGCCGCTGCCGACCGCGGTGCCGCCGCCCGACCTCGGGTAGGGCCGCGCGCGGAAGCCGCCGGCGTGCCGCGCGCACCTCGGTCGGGTACGCTCTTCCACGGGCCGGTAGCTCAGTGGCAGAGCAGGGGACTTTTAATCCCTGGGTCGAGGGTTCGAATCCCTCCCGGCTCGCGAACCCACGGGTCCATGCGGCGGCCCCACTTCCGATAACCGGAGGTGGTCCTCCAGTTCATGGTACGCTCGTGCCGGCGGGTCGCAGGCTGCGTCTTCGCACCGGGGTTCGTCGGCGGATCGGCGACGATCCCCTTCCCTCGTACCGTCGCACGATATCCACGCAACAAGGAGTCCCAAGGCATGGCGCTGTTCCTCTACCGGCTCGGCCAGGCGGCCTTCCTGCACCGACAGGCTGGCGCTGGGCCTCTGGGTCCTGATCCTCGTCGGCGTCCAGCGTCGCGCGCGGCGACGCTCAAGGGCCCCACGCTCCACGAGCTTCTCCATCCCCGGCACCGAGGCACAGCAGGCCATCGACACGCTCCAGGCGCGGTTCCCGGCGGCGAACGCCACGGGCGCCATCGGCGCGCGTCGTGTTCGCGGCGCCGGAGGGCGGCTCGCTGACCGATCCCGCGAACGCGGCCAAGGTCACCGACGTGCTGGCCGCCCTGGGCGCGGCTCCCAAGGTCGCCTTCGTGAGCGACCCGTTCACGACCGGCACCGTCAGCCCCGACGGACGGGTGGCGCTGCGCCCAGGTGACCTACACGGTGCCCGTCGATCGAGCTGACGGATGCCGACCGCGAGACCCTCGCTGGCCGCGGCGGCAGCCGGCCGGGCGTCGGGACTCACGGTGGAGGTCGGCGGGCCGCGCTCCAGCCCGTCCCGGAGCAGGGCGCATCCGAGGCGATCGGCATCTCGATCGCGGCGGTCGTCCTGTTCATCACGTTCGGGTCCTTCGTCGCCGCCGGCCTGCCGCTGCTGACGGCGCTGTTCGGCATCGGCACCGGCGTCGGGCTGATCACCGCGGCCAGCGGGTTCGTGTCGCTGAGCGCCACGACCTCGATCCTGGCGGTCATGATCGGCCTGGCCGTGTCGATCGACTACGCGCTGTTCATCCTGTCGCGGTTCCGCTCGGAGCTCGCCGATGACGCGGACCTCGACCCGCTCGAGGCCATCGGCCGGGCCGTGGGCACGGCCGGCAGCGCCGTCTTCTTCGCGGGCCTCACGGTCGTCATCGCCCTCACCGGGTCTGGCCGTCGTGGGCATCCCGATCCTGACCGAGATGGGCGTCGCGGCGGCCGTGACCGTCGCCGCTGGCGGTCCTCGTCGCGCTGACGCTCATGCCGGCCCTCATCGGGTTCGCGGGGCTCCGGGTGCTCGGGCGCCGCATCAAGCGTCGCGACCAAGGGCAGCGCCGAGCCGGAGCGCCGGACCGTGTGGCTCCGCTGGCCGACCTTCATCTCGCGCCGGCCGCTGCTCGTGCTGGTGGCGCCGTGACGCTCCTCGTGCGTCATCGCCCTGCCGGCCCTCGACCTTCGTCTGGGTCTGCCCGATGACAGCGTCGCCGGGCACGTCCACGACCCAGCGCAAGGCCTACGACCTGCTCGCGGCGGGCTTCGGCCCGGGCTTCAACGGCCCCCTGACGGTCGTGCTCGACGCAACCGGCGTCGCCGACGCCACGACCGCCGCGCAGGCGGTGGCGGCGCGACATCGCCGAGCTCGAGGACGTGCTGTTCGTCGCGCCCGCGGTCTTCAACGCGGCCGGCGACACGGCGATCCTGAACGTCATCCCGAAGAGCGCCCCGAGCAGCGCCGAGACGGTCCAGCTCGTCAGCGCGACATCCGGGCCGCCGCCCCGCGATCAAGGCGGAGACCGGCATCGACTGTCGGCGTCACCGGCCAGACGGCGATCATCATCGACATCTCGCGCAAGCTGGGCGACGCGCTCCTGCCCTACCTGCTGGTGGTCGTCGGGCTCGCCTTCCTGGTGCTCACCCTCGTCTTCCGGTCGCTGCTCGTGCCGCTGACCGCGACCCTCGGGTTCCTGCTGAGCGTCCTCGCGACCTTCGGCGCGGTCGTCGCGGTCTTCCAGTGGGGCTGGTTCGGGGGCGTGTTCGGGGTCGAGCAACCGTCGGCCATCGTCAGCCTGCTGCCGCTGTTCATGGTCGGCGTCGTCTTCGGGCTCGCCATGGACTACCAGGTGTTCCTGGTCACGCGCATGCGCGAGGAGCACGTCCACGGCCTGGAGGCCGTCCGGGCGGTGATCGTGGGCTTCACCCATGGAGCGCCCGTGGTGACGGCCGCCGCCACCATCATGATGGGCGTCTTCGGTGGCTTCATCCTCGGCGCCGACGCCTTCGTCAAGTCCATCGGGTTCGCGTTCGCGGTGGCCGTCTTCTTCGATGCCTTCGTGGTCCGGATGACCATCATGCCCGCGGTGCTCGTGCTGCTGCGCGAGCGCGCCTGGTGGCTGCCGGCCTGGCTGGACCGGTTCCTCCCGAACATGGACGTCGAGGGGTCGCGCCTCGGGCATCGGGTCGCCGAACGCGAGCGGGTGCCCGCCGAGGAGATCGCGACCGCGTGAAGAACGGCGATGCCAGGACGACCCTTCGGGTCGACGCCGAGCGCAACCGCGTCCGGATCATCGAGGCTGCTCAGGCTGCGTTCGCGGAGCAAGGTCTGGACGTGTCATTGGAGGCCGTCGCCGATCGCGCCGGCGTCGGGATCGCGACCCTCTACCGCCGGTTCCCAGGGCGCGACGACCTGATCGCCGCCTGCTTCGAGCATCGGCTCGCCGAGTACGCCCGGGTAACGGAAGAGGCGCTCGAGGCGGACGACGCCTGGTCGGGGTTTGCCGGCTATGTCGAGCGGATCTGTGAGATGCAGTCGATCGACCGGGGCCTCAAGGACGTCCTGACTCGGACGTTTCCCAATGCGGAACGGCTCGAGGCGCATCGGCGGCACGGATACGAGCTCCTGGTGCGCGTGATCGAGCGGGCACAGGCCGAGGGAACACTCAGGCGAGATCTCGTCCCCGAGGATGTCGTCCTCGTGATGATGGCCAACGCCGGCGTCGTCCAGGGCACCTGGGCGGTGGCACCCGAGGCGTGGCGGCGCTTCGTGGGGCTGATGCTCGACGGGCTGCGAAGCGACGGGGCACACCGATCCCGCCACCGCCGACCCCACGGCAGATGATGCGAGCGATGCGGCGCATCGCTCGGCCGACCACCTAGACGGGACCCGCCCGCGCAGGAACGGGAACCGGCAGATGATCCTCAGGCGGTCGCTCGTCACGGCTCGGAAGCCCGGCGAGGCATTCCCGGCGTTGCGGCTCGGCTAGTGATGCATCTCTGGGTGCATCACCCCGGGGTCGGAGGGCGAGTCGGTCCGGATTCGACGGATGGGAGCTGACCAAGGACCGCGTAGTGGTCATCTGACAGAAGTTGGCGGCTCGGACGCTGGGTGGTATCGCGGCTCGGACGGACCGCGCGGCGACGGAGGCGAGGGCGTCCTGAGCGTGCGAATCGGGCGTTTCGACACCCGTCTGCAACCGTGACCGGCGATTCGGGTGCTGTCGGACCCGAACCGCATCCTAATCGGTCCCTCGAAGGTGGCGACCGTCCCACGCACGAAACGTAGCCTCTCGCCATCGCCCCGCTTGTGCCGGGGGGCTTGTCTTCGTCGGAGGAACGTCAGGGATGGACACCGGAGATACCGCGTGGATGCTCACATCCACCGCGCTCGTGATGATCATGCTCCCGGGCCTCGCGCTCTTCTACGGCGGCCTCGTCCGCCGCAAGAACGTCCTCTCGACGATCATGCACAGCTTCTTCGGGCTGGCGATCGTCAGCGTCGTCTGGGTCCTGATCGGCTTCTCGCTCGCCTTCGGGCCTGACGTCTCGCTCCCGATCCTCGGCACGGGCTGGATCGGCGGCCTCGACTTCGTCGGCTTCAACAACGTCGGCCTCGAGCCGAGCACCGTGTACGCCACGACGATCCCGTTCGTGCTGTTCGCGGCGTTCCAGCTGATGTTCGCGGCCATCACCCCGGCCCTGATCACCGGCGCCTTCGCCGAGCGCAAGCGGTTCGGCGCCTTCGTCCTCTTCACGATCCTCTGGTCCATCCTCGTCTACTCGCCGATCGCCCACTGGGTCTGGTCGGTCGACGGCTGGCTGTTCAAGCTCGGCGCGCTCGACTTCGCCGGCGGCACCGTCGTCCACATCAGCTCGGGCGTCTCGGCGCTGATCGTGGCGATCCTCATCGGCCGCCGCGTCGTCAACGGCGAGAGCATGGAGCCGCACGACGTCCCGATGACCGTCCTCGGCGCCGGCCTGCTGTGGTTCGGCTGGTTCGGCTTCAACGCCGGCTCGGCCGTCACCGCCGGCGGCCTCGCCGCCAGCGCCTTCGTGGTCACCAACACCGCGGCCGCCGCCGCGACCATCACCTGGGTCCTCGCGAGCTACCTGCACAAGGGCAAGGTCAGCGTCATCGGCGCCGCGTGCGGTGCCGTCGCCGGCCTCGTCGCGATCACCCCGGCGTCCGGCTACGTCACCGCCGGCGGCGCCCTGATCATCGGCCTCGTCGCCGGCGGCCTCTGCTACAGCGCGACGCTCCTGCGGGCCCGCGTCAAGGTCGACGACGCGCTCGACGTCTTCGCGGTCCACGGCGTCGGCGGCATGTTCGGCGCCATCGCGACCGGCGTCTTCGCGACGTCGGCCATCCAGGAGGCCTACTCGGGCCTGATCGACGGCAACCCCGGCCAGGTCGTGATCCAGCTGATCGCGGTCGCGGCGACGATCGTCTACGCCGTCGTGGCCACGTTCATCATCGTCAAGGTCGTCGACCTGGTCCTCGGACTCCGCGTCTCGGCCACCTCCGAGGAGACCGGCCTCGACCTCGCCGTCCACGGGGAGGCTGCCTACCAGAGCTGACCGGGACCGGGCCCGCGCCCGGACCCATCGCTGACCCTGCGACTGGTTGCCGTCCGTCCCCCAACGACGGCAGCCGGTCGCTCATCCATCTCCGGAGACCTGGCCATGGCCACGACCCGCCAAGACCGATCCCGTCACCGCCGCCCCATCGCCGTGCCGCTCTACGACGCGCGGTACGAGCACGATGCGTGCGGCGTCGGGTTCGTCGCGGACGCGGGCGGCCGATCGCGCGACCGGGTCCTCCCGCTGGCCCTCGCCGGGCTCGCCTCGCTCGGCCACCGCGGCGCGTTCGGGGCCGACGGCGAGTCGAGCGACGGCGCCGGCGTGGCCCTCCCGCTCGACCGCTCCGTCCTGGAGCTGCTGGCCGGCGACCTCGCCGACGGCCGGCCGGCCGTCGTGTCGGTGTTCCTGCCCCGCGGCCGCGTCTTCGAAGCGCGCGGCCGGCGGCTGGTCGAGACGGTCTTCGCCGAGGCCGGGCTGCCGGTCGCCCGCTGGCGCGACGTCCCGTTCGATGCCGTCGGCGCTCGGCGCGGCCGCGGCCGCCTCGCGACCCGGCTTCGCGCACGCGATCGTGGCGCGACCCGCCCGCGCCGCCGACGACCCTCGCCCGCTGACCGACGACGCCTTCGAGCGCCGGCTGGTCGTCGCCCGGCGCCGCCTCGAGACCGCGGTCCGCGACGCCGGCGGCGCCCTCGCCGAGCTGGCCGTCCCGTCCGCCTCGTGCCGGACCATCGTCTACAAGGGGCTGGTCACGGGCGCGCGGCTGCCGCAGCTCTTCCCCGACCTCCGCGCGCCGCTGTCGGTCGGGTACACGGTCTTCCACCAGCGCTACGCGACCAACACCCACCCGGTCTGGAAGCTCGCCCAGCCGTTCCGCTCGATCGCCCACAACGGCGAGATCAACACGGTCCGCGGCAACCGCGAGCAGGTCCGCGGCCGCAGCGGCGACCAGGGCGCCAAGCCGATCGCGGCGGAGCTGCTCGCGGCCGGCCCGCTGCTCTCGCCGGACGGCTCCGACTCGCTCTCGCTCGACGAGTCGCTCGAGCTGCTGATGACGACCGGCTGGGAGCTGACGCCGGCCCTGCTGGCCTCGATCCCCGAGGCGCCGGCGCTCCGGCGCTCGCCCCATCCGCACGTCGCCACGCTCCGCCGCCGGACCGCCGGGTTCCTGGCGCCGTGGGACGGACCGGCCGCGATCGTCTTCTCCGACGGCCTGCGCGTCGGTGCGCTGGTCGACCGCAACGGGCTGCGGCCCGCGTCGTTCGCGGTGACCCGCGACCGGCTGGTCGCGGTGGCCTCCGAGGCCGGCGCGGTGCCGTTCGAGGCCGCCGACACGATCCGCCGCGGCCGCCTCGGGCCGGGCGAGCTGCTGCTGGTCGAGCCCGGCCGCCGGTCGATCATGGAGGACGCGGAGGCGAAGGCGCGAGCGCTCCGCTCGCTGCCGATCCACGACGCGCCGCGGCCGGTCCACGAGGACCGCCCGGAGGCGGTCGCGCGCGAGCTGGCGCACGAGTCGCTGCCGATGGAGGCGCCGCTGCGCTACCTCGCCGGTCTCGACGCCGAGCGCGCCCGCCTCGACATCAAGACCATGGCGCTCGAGGGTCACGAGCCGCTCTGGAGCATGGGCGACGACACGCCGACCGCCGGTCGCGGCCGGCTCGACCGGCCCGTCGCCGACCACCTCCGCCAGGCGTTCGCCCAGGTCACGAACCCGGCGATCGACCCCGAGCGCGAGCGCATCGTGATGGACCTGCGGGTGGAGCTGGGCCGGCGGCCGGCGCTGCTCGGCGGGTTCCCGCGCGGGCCGCGGACGCTGCGCCTCGACCGGCCGATCGTCGCCGACCTCGACGGGCTGCTCGGCGCGCTTCGCACGGCCGGGACCCGGGTCAAGGAGCTCGACGCGACGTGGCCCGCCGCCGACGGTCCCGGCGGCCTCGAGGCCGCCCTCGACCGGCTCGGTCTCGACGCCGTCGCGGCCGCCGCGCCGGGGCCGAGGTCGTCGTCCTGTCCGACCTCGGCTTCTCGTTCGACCGACTGCCGATCCCGTCGATCCTCGGCGCCGGCGCGATCCACACCGCGCTGACCGAAGCCGGCCTGCGCGGCCGGACGGATCTCGTGGTCGACGCCGCCGACGTCCTCGACGTGCACGCGATGGCGATGCTGCTCGCCGTGGGCGCCACGGCCGTCCATCCGCGGCTCGCGATCGAGCTGGCGGCCGAGCTGGCCGGCACGCGCGGCGCCGAGACGATGACCTCCGGCCGAGACCATCGGCAGCCTGGTCGCGGCCTTCGAGGCCGGTCTGCGCAAGACGCTCGCCCGGATGGGGATCAGCGCCATCGCCTCGTACATCGGCGGCTCGCTGATCGACGTCGTCGACCTCGACGCGTCCGTCGTCGCGCGCTGCTTCCCGATGGCGGCCGCGTGGCCCGGCCGGACGACCTTCACCGACCTCGCCACGCGGCAGCTCCGCCGCGCCGAGGCGGCGGCGGCCATCGCGCCGGCCGCTCCGGGCCGCGAGCCGCGTCTCCCGGACCCGGGCTTCGCCCGCTTCCGCGCCGACGGCGAGGCCCACCTCTTCTCGCCGAGCCATCGCCAAGGAGATCACGGCGCTCGCCACGACCGACGACCCCGAGGGCATCGATGCCGCGCTCGCGCGCTATCGCACCTCGCTCGCCCGCGGCGCGTCCGATCGCGCGGTCCCGCGCGACGAGCTGCGCGTCCGACGCTCGTCGACGCCCGTCCCGCTCGGCGAGGTCGAGGACGCCCGCTCGATCGTGCGCCGGTTCGTCGTCTCGGCGATGAGCGTCGGCGCCCTGTCGCCCGAGGCGCACCAGGCGCTGACCATCGGCATCCAGCGCGCCGGCGGCGCCGCCAACACCGGCGAGGGCGGCGAGGACCCGGCCTGGTACGTGCCCGGCGAGGACGGCCGGCGCCGCGACGCGCGGATCAAGCAGGTCGCCTCGGCGCGGTTCGGCGTCACCGCGGCCTACCTCGCCCGCGCCGACCAGCTCGAGATCAAGATCGCCCAGGGCTCCAAGCCCGGCGAGGGCGGCCAGCTGCCCGGTCGCAAGGCGACCGCGTACATCGCCGCGCTCCGCCGCGGCCAGGCCGGCCAGTCGCTACATCAGCCCGCCGCCGCACCACGACATCTACTCGATCGAGGACCTCGCCCAGCTGATCGCCGACCTGCGCGCGATCAACCCGGCCGCGCGGATCGGCGTCAAGCTCGTCGCGAGCCGCGGCGTCGGGACGGTGGCGGCCGGCGTCGCCAAGGCCGGGGCGTCGTACATCCACCTCTCCGGCCACTCCGGCGGGACCGGCGCGTCGCCGCTGTCGTCGATCAAGCACGTCGGGGCGCCGTGGGAGCTCGGCCTCGCCGAGGTCCACCAGGTCCTGCTCCGCAACGACCTGCGCGACCGGGTGGTCCTCCGCTCCGACGGCGGGCTGCAGACCGGCCGCGACGTCCTCATCGCGGCGCTGCTCGGCGCCGAGGAGTACGCGTTCGGGACCGCCGCGCTCGTCGCGATCGGCTGCGACATGGCCCGCCAGTGCCACCTCGACACGTGCCCGACCGGGCATCGCCACCCAGCGCGAGGACCTGCGCGCGAAGTTCGCCGGCACGCCCGACGACGTGGTCCGCTACTTCACCTCGATCGCCGAGGACGTCCGTCGCGAGCTGGCCGCCGTGGGCGCCCGGTCCGTCGGGCGAGATCGTCGGCGAGAGCCGGCGGCTGCTCAGCGCGGTCCCGGCCGCGCGCGCCGAGCTGGCGCCGGTCATCGGCGCCCCATCGTGGGGCGCGAGCGCGGCGCGGCGAGCCGACCCCGCCGGCGCCGGTCGCGACATCCGCCACGCCCAGGCATCGCGCATGGAGGCCGCCATCGCGGCGGCGTTCCGCGGCCAGGGATCGGTCACCGCCGCGGGCCTGCAAGGTCACGACCGCGGATCGCTCGTTCGGCGCGGCACTGACCGGCGCCCTCGAGCGCGGCGAGCTGCACGGCCCGATCCACCTGTCGCTGCGCGGCGCCGCCGGCCAGTCGTTCGGGGCGTTCGCGAGCCCCGGCGTCGAGCTCCGGCTCGTCGGGCAGGCCAACGACTACGTCGGCAAGGGCCTCTCGGGCGGCTCCGTCACGATCGTGCCCGAGCCCGACCTGGCCGCGACGGCGTCGTCCGAGGCCATCGCCGGGAATACCGTCCTCTACGGGGCGACCGGCGGGCGGCTCCACCTCGTCGGCCGGGCCGGGATGCGCTTCGCCGTCCGCAACTCCGGTGCCGAGGCCGTGGTCGAGGGGATCGGCCCGCACGGCTGCGAGTACATGACCGGCGGGACCGTCGTGGTCCTCGGACCGGTCGGGGCGAACTTCGGCGCCGGGATGACCGGCGGGCGGGCCTACCTCTACGACCCGACGGGACGGCACGTGGCCGCGCTGGCCGACGGCAGCGTGCAGGCCATCCGGCTGGCGGCCGTCGTGGCGGATCGCGAGGACGGGCCGACGCGGCTTGCCGAGCTGCTGCGTCTCCTCGAGGCGCATCGCCAGGCCGGCTCGGCGCTGGCCGGCCGCCTGCTCGACGACGCCGACCTGCCCGCCGAGATGTGGGTGGTCGAGCCGGTCGCTGTCCCCGTGGCGATCCCCGTGGTCCCGGCCGTCGGGCGCGCCGCGCCCGTGGTCCCGGGTGCCGTGCCGATCGAGTCGGCCCCGGGTGAGGTCTCCGCGCCGGGCATCTAGGACCGCGGGTCGCCAAGGAGGCGATTGACGACGGCGTCGGGTGGCGCGATGGTGTCGGGGCCGTGGCCCGCCGTCGACTTCTCCCGTCCCTCATCGTCGCCAGCGTCGTGGCGATGATCGGCCTGACCGCGTTCTCGATCTCGCTGACGCTCCGACCGGTCGTCTCGGCCGAACCGCTTCCGACCTGGCCGGTCCCGCCGGAGGTGCTGGCGCCGGTCGCCGACGCCATGCCCGCGGGGTTCGGGACGGCGACCTGGGGACTCGATCCCGCCTATCCGGCGCCGACGCCCGGTTCCACCGAGCTCCATCTCCTCGTCTGGGAGCGGGCGTGCTCGAGTGGGTCGCCCGCGACCGGACGGATGTCGGCGCCCGTCGTCATGGCCGACCGATCCAGGGTCATCATCTCGATCGGCGTCCGACAGCGACGGGCGGGCGCCGACACGCTCGAGACGTGCCCACTGCCGCCCGGGACCCCCGCGATCATGCGGCTCGCCGAGCCCCTCGGGTCACGGGTCCTGTTGGATGGCGGCGTCGACCCGCCGGCAGCGCCATCCCCCGTATTCGAGTGGTGGACCGACTCGCCCTCGTAACCGGACCGCAACCCCACCGTCGCCGTTCCGACGCCGACGAAGCGCCCCGTTCGGGCCTACGCTCGCTCGACGATGGGGTCCCGTCACCCGCGGGTGGCCGACGCCCTCGAGCCAGGGTCCCCCAGCCCGCACGCAGATCTCCCCGGAGGCGACCAGATGATCCACCCCAGCGACCCAGGACTCCGGGACACGACCGCGGTGCGCGAGGGCCGCAGCGGACCCGTCACGTGCGCGTCGTGCGGCTGCCGCCTGACCCCCGAGGGCGACGCCTGGTTCCACTTCAGCCCGCTCGGCGGCCGCGATGCCCGCGGCTGCCGCGTCGACTGCGCCGAAGCCGCGCACGACGCCAGCGGCCGCCGCCTCGCCGTCCCCGTCTGACGGTCGCGGGCCCGATCGCGCGGGCCCGCCGGTGGTCCCCCCGCTACTCGTCGACGACGAGCCGATAGCCCACGCCACGGACCGCCACCACGTGCGGCCCGCCGGCTGCCTCCACCTTCGAGCGCAGGCGCGCGAGGTGCGGCTTCAGCCAGAGCAGGTCCGGATCGGTCTCGGCCGGCCAGCCGGCACGCGCGAGCTGGAGGTGCGGGACGATGTCGCCGTTTGCCCGGACGAGCGCCTCGAGCAGGCGGAACTCGGTGGGCGTGAGGGTCAGCGCGGTCTCGCCGACCTTGGCCTCGTGGCGTCCCGGCTCGAGCACGAGCGAGCCCGCCTCGAGCGGCCCGCCCGCCGACCCGCCGACGCCCGGCCGGTCGACCCGGCGCATGATCGCCGCGATGCGGGCCAGCAGCTCGGCCTTGCCGAACGGCTTGGTCAGGTAGTCGTCCGCGCCGATGCCGAGCGCGCGGACCTTGGCGGCCTCGCCGCTCTCGCCCGAGACGATCAGGATCGGCGCCTGGCCCACGGCGCGCATCTGGCCGGCGACGCTGAACCCGTCCGGGCCCGGCATCGCGAGGTCCAGCAGGACGAGGTCGGGATGCTCCTCGCGGAAGCGCTTGACGGCGGTGAGCCCGTCGTAGGCGGTGATGACCTGGTGGCCCTCGGTGCCGACGAGCGCGGTGACGGCGCCGACCATCGCCGGGTCGTCATCGACGACGAGGATGCGGAGCGGTCGGGTAGGCATCGTGATCATGTTCCTCTCGATCGTGGTTCAGACCGCCACGGCGGCGGGCAGGGCGACGACGAAGCGCGCGCCCTGGGTCCTCGATGGCTCGACCCACAGGCGGGCCCCCATCGATTCGCCGAGGCGCTTGGCGGCGTAGAGACCGATCCCGGATCCCCGGGCGGTGTGGGTGTCGCGGCGGGCGTACGGCTCGAAGATCCGCTCGCGCCACTCCTCGGGGATGCCCGGGCCCTCGTCGCTCACGCCGAGCTGGACGATGCCCTTCGACGAGGTCCCAGTCGATCGTGATGGTCGTCTCGGGCGGGGCGTACTTGACGGCGTTCTCGATGAGGTGCTCGATGATCTGGCGGAGCCGCGGCGGATCGGCCAGGGCCTGCAGACGGGCCGTCGGACGGACCTCCACCCGGTGGTTGGCGAGCAGCGGCCGGAGCCCGGTCAGCACCTCGCCGACGGCGGCCTCGACATCGATGGGCTCGACGGCGGCCGGGCCCTTCCGGGACGACGCGCACCGAGGCGAGGATCGAGTCCACGAGGCGGTCGAGCCGCTCGATCTGCTCGAGCGTCGCGCGGTGCCACGACGCACGCGTATCGCGCCGGATGATGTCGCGCGACTGTCGCCCGACGAGTGGCGGCTCCTCGGCGAGCAGGTCCGCGTACGCGCGGACCACCGCGAGCGGGGTTCGCAGCTCGTGGGTGACGAGGGCGATCAGCTCGCTGCGCGCCTGGTCGATGGCCTTGAGCGACTCGACCCGCGCCTCCGCCTCGGCCTGCTGGCGGCCCTTCTCGACGATGCCGGCGAGGACGTCGGCGATCGCGCGGAGCTGATCGACGTCGGCCTGGCTGAAGTCGCGCGGCTCCTCGGTCTGGACGTTGAGGACCCCGACGATCTGGTCGTGCCAGGTCAGCGGGACCGAGAGCATCGAGGCGACGAACCGCCGCTGGTCGATGCCGCGCACCCACAGGAAGCGCGTGTCGGCCTTGACGTCCGGGATGACCAGCGGCTCGCGCGAGGCGGCGACGCGTCCGGTGACGCCCTCGCCGAACGGCACGCGCGCCCGGCCGATCTGGAAACGGTCGAGCCCGGTCGTGGCCGCCAGCGTCAGGTACGCTCCATCGCGGTCCAGCAGGTAGAGGGAGGAGACGTGCGCGTGGAGCGCGTCGCGGGTCCCGTCGACGACGGTCTCGAGCAGCTCGTCCCACGTTCGCGCGGTCGTGGCCAGGCGCAGGACGTGGTGGAGGAAGCCGAGCCGGTCCACCTGGTCCGAGGCGCGCGCGACCGGGGTCGCGGCACCCGCCGGGGCGGCGGCGCGGTCACGGGGAGCGGTCGAACGGGCCGGCGTCATCGCCATCACCTTACAAGCGTAGGGAAGGTGATGGCCCCGAAAGGTTGCGACGCGGGAAAGGTTGCGAACCGTTGCGGTCCGCAAGGTTGGGCGGCATGAGCGAGCGCGAGCGGCGCACGCCCTCGAGCGCGGTGCGCGCGGAACCGGCCGGGATCGGGACCGCAGGGGCGCACGACACGCTCTCCGCGGAGGTCCGCCTGCTGGGCTCGCTCCTCGGCCAGGTCGTGTCCGAGCAGGCCGGGCCGGACCTCTTCGAGCTCGTGGAGCGCGTGCGCCGTCGGGCGATCGCCCTGCGCCAGGACGACGACCCGGAGGAGCGGCGTCGCCTCGACGAGGACCTCGCCGACCTCGACCTCGGGTCCGCCGAGGCGGTCATCGAGTCGTTCGCGCTCTACTTCCAGCTCGTCAACCTCGCCGAGGCCCGCGGCCGCGTCCGCGCCCTCCGCCGTCGCGAGCGCGCGGCCCGTGACGGCGTCCTCGACGATTCCGTGGCCGAGGCCGTGGTCGCCCTGCGTCGCGGCGGCGCCGGCGACGATCGACTCGACGAGCTGCTCGGCGGGCTGTCGATCGCGCTCGTCCTGACCGCCCATCCGACGGAGGCCCGCCGGCGGACCGCGCTCGTCGCCCTGCGCCGGTGCGCCGCGCTGCTGGAACGCCTGGACGACCCGCGGCTCACCCCGGCGGAGGATCGCGAGGTCCGCCGCCGCCTCCGGGAGGAGATCACGCTCCTGTGGCGCACCTCCGACCTCCGCGCCGTGGCGCCCACCCCGCTCGACGAGGTGCGCACGGCGATGGCGATCTTCGATGCGACGCTGTTCACGGTCGTCCCCCGCCTCTACCGGTCGCTCGACGGCGCGCTCGACCCGCCGACCGCCTCGTCGCGGCGCGGCCTCGGCGCGGCCTCGGACTCCGGGCGGACCGGGACGCGACCGCCCCGGGTCGGGCCATACCTGCATTGGGGGAGCTGGATCGGCGGCGACCGCGACGGCAATCCCGAGGTCACCGCGGACGTGACCGAGCGGACCCTGCGGATCCAGGCCGAGCACGTGCTCCACGGTTACGAGGCGGTCGCCACGCGGCTGATGCAGACGCTCGCGGCGGCGGTGTCGGGCGATCGCGTTGCGCGCTCGCTGGCGCTGCGACTGGCCCGCGACGCGGAGGCGCTCCCCGAGACCGACCGGCTGCTCCGGCGGCGCTTCCCCGACGAGCCGTACCGGCAGCGGTTCGGGTTCATCGCCGAGCGGCTGCGCCGCACCCGTGCCGCGCTCACCGGCGAGGCCGCCCCCATCAGCGGCCGGTACGCGGACGCCGCGGAGCTCGACGCCGAGCTGGCCGAGGTGCAGGACGCGCTGGTCGCGGACCGCCTCGAGCGGGTCGCCTTCGGGGAGGTCGCCGACCTGCGCTGGCAGCTGGGCACGTTCGGGTTCCACCTGGCGTCGCTCGAGGTCCGCCAGCACGCCGACGTGCACCGGGCCGCGCTCGAGGCGCTGCGCGACGGGGCGACGGGGCTCGTCGAGGTGGCCCCCAACGTGCCGCTCGACGAGGTCACCGCCACGTTCCGGGCGATCTCGGCGATCCAGGCGCGGTTCGGCGTCGAGGCCTGCCACCGGCTCGTGGTCAGCTTCACGGCGTCGGCGACCGACGTCCTCGACGTGCTCGAGCTGGCCCGGCTGTCCGTCGGCGACGAGCCGCCGGTCCTCGACGTCGTGCCGCTCTTCGAGTCGTCCGAGGCCCTCGTGGGCGCCGGGCCGATCCTTGCGGCCATGCTCGACGACCCCGTGTACCGCGCCCACCTCGCGTCGCGCGGCGACCGGCAAGAGGTGATGCTGGGCTATTCGGACTCGAACAAGGAGTCGGGCTTCCTCGCCGCCGCGTGGCAGCTCCACGGGGCGCAGTCGGGCCTGGTCGAGGTCGCCGCGGAGCGCGGCGTGGAGCTGACGCTCTTCCACGGCCGTGGCGGGGCGATCGGGCGCGGCGGCGGACCCACGAACCGCGCGATCCTCGGCCAGGCGCCGGGATCCGTGGCGGGTCGGCTCAAGCTCACCGAGCAGGGCGAGGTCATCGCCGCCAACTACTCCGACGCGGTGATCGCGCGCCGTCATCTCGAGCAGGTGACCGCCGCGGTCCTCCTCGCCTCGGCACCCGACCACGACGCCGCGCTCCGCCGGGCGGTGTCGCTCGGCGCCCCGATCATGGACGAGCTGGCCGCGACGTCGCGGGCCGCGTACCGCTCGCTCGTCCACGACGACCCGGGCTTCGCGTCGTTCTTCCGCGACATCACGCCCATCGCGGAGCTGTCCGCGTTGCGGCTCGGGTCGCGACCCGCGGCCCGCGGCCGCTCCGACGAGGCCCCGTCGATCGACCGGCTCCGGGCGATCCCCTGGACGTTCGCCTGGTCGCAGGCCCGGATCAACCTCCCCGGCTGGTTCGGGCTGGGCACGGCCCTCGAGCGCTACCGCGAGGTGCACGGCGAGGCCGGGCTCGACGCCATCTCCCGGCTCGGGCGCGACTGGCCGTTCCTACGCAGCCTCCTCGACAACGCCGAGATGAGCCTGGCCAAGGCCGACATGGGCGTCGCACGCCTCTATGCGGCGCTGGCACACGGGGAGGGCGACGGGCGCCGCTGGGCGGCCATCGAGACCGAGTTCCACCGCACGGTCGCCATGCTCCGACGGGTGACCGGGCGCGAGCGCCTGCTGGACGAGGCGCCGGTCCTCCAGCGCTCGATCGCGCTGCGCAACCCGTACGTCGATTCGCTCTCGGAGCTTCAGGTCCGCCTGCTGGCGCGGCTGCGCGCGCTGCCGGCCGACGACTCGGAGCGCGACCGGGTGCTCCGGCTGGTCCAGCTGACCGTCAACGGCGTGGCTGCCGGGCTCCAGAACACGGGCTGACCGTGGACCACCGCGACCACGTCGCGCTGCTCCGCGACGGGGTGACGCGACCGGACGCCGACGCCGGGCGCCCGGCGACCTGGGCCGACATCGGCGCGGGCGAAGGGGCGTTCACCCTGGCGCTGGCCGACCTGCTCGGGCCGGGCGCGACGATCGTCGCCGTCGACCGCGACCGGAGCGCCCTCCGGGAGAACGACCGGCGGATGGCCGAGCGCTTCCCCGGGACGGCACTGCTGACGCAGGTCGCCGACCTGACCGGGCCGCTCGAGCTGCCGACGCTCGACGGGCTCGTGGCCGCGAACAGCCTCCATTTCGTCGCCCGCGACCGGCAGGCGGAGGTCATCCGCGGGCTCGCTGCCAACCTCCGGCCTGGCGGCACGTTCCTCGTGGTCGAGTACGACGCCGACCGCGGCAACCCGTGGGTCCCGAACCCGTTCAGCGCCGGGTCGTGGCCGGGGCTCGCCGTGGCGGCCGGGCTGGTCGAGGCACGGACCGTCGGCCGGGTCCCGAGCCGGTTCCTCGGGGCGATCTACGCGGCGGTCGCGCGGCGCCCCTGACGGGACGGATCCGCGCCGCGCGGGCGGGTCCACTCGTTGTCGATGCGGGGCGCGCCGGCCAGCCGTGCCGACTCGGGTAGCTGGCACAACGCTCGCCAGGTGAACGGTATGGCCGGTACTCGGGCCGCACGGCTTCGTTGGGCAGGGTTCCACCGGCCCCGTATGCAGTTCGTTGCACGGATTTGCATACGGCCAGCCCTTCCGCGTTGGGTTCGGCTCGCGGTTCGGCCATACGGGTCCCCCGGTGAGGATCCTGCCGGGTCGTTGACGGTCAGCGATGGTCGCGTCGTCCTCACGACCCTCTCAGGCGGCATCGCCAAGGTCGGGTCCGATCGATCGATCCCTCGACCAACGCAGCCACGAACCTGGAGATGCACATGGAATGGATCCCAGAGCCGCTGACCCCGGCTCCGCCACCCGCGCCGGCCGCGCCGGCTGAGCCACCGACCACGCCGGCGGCGCCGGCTGAGCCACCGACCACGCCGGCCGCGCCGGCGGCACTCGCCACGCGACCGGGCGGCATCCGCCGCGCGGTCCTGACGGCGGGTGTCTCGGCGCTGCTCCTCGTGGGCGGTGCCGCGGCGATCGTGAATGCCGCGAGCCCGAGCCCCTCGACGGCGCCGAGCACGACGACCGACCCATCGACCACGCCGGGCACGACCGACCCGTCAGCCCGGCCGCCGGCCGGCACGGGTCACTCGACCAGGGACTGCCCGAACATGGGCGGTTCCGGTGGCTCGTCCGGCGGCACGTCGGGCGGGTCGTCGGCCACCCCGGCACCGGCCACCCCGGCACCGGCCACGCCGGCCACGCCGGCCACCCCGGCGCCGACCCCGGCGACCTAGGTCCGCTCGATCCGGCGGTCTGCCCGTGGCGGGCCGCCGGATCCCATCTGGCCGCGAGACCTATCGGATCGCTGCCGCCACGGCCTCCGCCAGCCGGTCGAAGTCGGCCGGCTCGTTGTAGCGCTGGGCGGAGAGCCGCAGCAGGACGAGCCGTGGCGGATCGGTCGGGGCGTGGCGCGCCGCCCGCACCGGCCAGCCGAGCACCGGCACTTCGAGCCGCTCCCCGACCAGCCGCTCATGCAGGGCGGCCGCCCCGGCATCGGTGGCCGCCATCGGGATCGGCACCGTCGCCATCGACCCGATCATCGAGTCCGGCGAGGGCGCCCCGATCCCCAGCGCCGTCACGAGGCGGTCCCGCCCGACGAGGGCCAGCGCCCGGTTCGCCGCCATGATCTCGGGCCAGCCGCCCGGCACCTGGGCCGCCATCCAGTCGATGGCCGCCGGGATCGTCAGGTACGGCGTCGGATCGGCGGTCCCCATCCAGTCGAACTCCAGCCGGAACCGCGACCGGTCGGCCAGCGGCTCGTTCGCCCCGTGCGAGATGACCAGCGGCCGGATCCGCTCCCGCCGATCGGCCCGCACCCACAGGATCCCGCTGCCCTTGGGCGCGCACAGCCACTTGTGGGCATTGCCGGTCCAGTAGGCGGGCGCCATCGCATCGAGGTCGAGCGGCACCATCCCGGGCGTGTGGGCGCCGTCCACGAACGTGTCGATCCCGCGGGCCTCGAAGGCCTCGATCAACGACTCGATCGGGAAGGCCAGCGCGGTCGGGCTGGTCACGTGGCTGACCACGAGCAGGCGCGTGCGGGGCGTGACCGCGGCCAGATGCGCCTCGACCACGGCGGCCGGGTCCGCGATCGGATAGGGGACGGGCACGACCACGACGCGCGCCCCGTCCCGCGCCGCGACGGCCTGCATCGCGTTGATCGTCGCGTTGTACTCGTGGTCGTTGGTGAGCAGCTCGTCGCCCGGCTGGAAGCGCAGGCTCTGGAGGACGGTGTTGATCGCCGTGCTCGCGTTCGGCACGAACGCGATGCCCTCGGGATCGGCGTGGAGGAAGGCCCCGACCGCGACCCTCGCCTCGTCGAGCCTGGCCGCGAGGCCGCGCGTCAGGAAGGCGATCGGCTCGTGCTCGAGCTGGTCGCGGAAGCCGCGCTGGACGGCCAGCACGTCGCTTGGGCACGCGCCGTAGGAGCCGTGGTTGAAGAACACGACCGAGGGGTCGAGCTGCCAGCCGAGATCCGTCCGCATCAGCCGGGGGCGCCAGGCTCGTCGGGCGGCGTGACGTTCTTGATCGGCGGCCGCCCACCCGGTGGCGGGGGCTTGGGGGCGCCGCGCCGCGACCGCCGCGACGCACGATCCGGTCGAGCGCCGTCGGGCGACGCGACGAACGGCGCGAGGTAGGCGACCAGCAGGATCGGGATCAGGATCCGCAACAGGCCGGGGCGGATGGCGACCACGAGGGCCAGGAGCCACAGGCTGGTCGCGTAGGCGCCGATCGTCCGCGCGCCGAAGCCGGCCAGCTGCAGCCGGCGCGCCGGGACGAGGACGAGGAGGACGAGGACGAGCCCGAGCGCGAGGAACTCGGGCGGGACCACCTCAGCGGCTCATCGAGCGATAGCGGCGGACCGCGAGCGGCCCGAAGACCGCGATGATCACGACGACCCAGGCGATGGTCACCAGGACCGGCTCCGTCGTGGCCAGACGGTCAGGTCGACGCCGTCGAGGGCGTGGGCCTCGCTCTTCCGGGAGCGGTAGACCTTGACCAGGCCTTCCGCGGTGGTCGCTTGGGTCATCCGATGGCCTCTCATGCGTGGGCTGGGGCGGCGACGTGGGGTGGTCGAGTATACGGGGCGTCCTGCGCCGCGCGCCGGAGCGCGCTGGACCCAGCCATCCGGGTAGGCTCGCCGCACCCGCACGCTGCCTGGACCCGATGACCGACGCGCCGACGCCATCCCGGATCGCGACCTGGCTCGACCGCTGGGGCGACATCGTGCCGCTCCTGGTGGCCGAGTTCGTCGTGTGGCTCGGGTTCGGCGGGCTGCTCCCGGTGCTGCCGATCTACTTCACCGAGCAGGGCCTCGACTTCGCGACGCTCGGGCTGGTCGTCGCGGCCTGGCCGGCCGCGCGGCTCGTGTCGGAGCCGATCTTCGGGTGGCTCGCCGACCGCACGGGGCGGGTCCGGCTGATGGTCATCGGACTGCTCGTGACCGGCGTCCTCGGGGCGCTGCCCCTGGTCTTCACCGGCGCCCTCCCGTTCCTGCTGCTCCGCGCCGGCGCGGGGGTCGGCGCCGCGATCTACGACCCGGCGGCCCGTGGCTACCTGACGGACGCGACGCCGCCGGGCCGCCGCGGCGAGGCGTTCGGGCTCTACGGCGCGGCGCAGATGGGCGGCCTGCTGCTGGGCCCGGCGATCGGCGCGTTCGGCGCCGACCGGTTCGGCGGCATCGGCTTCGTGTTCATCTTCAGCGCGATCGCCGCATTCGCGGCGGCCCTGGCGATCGGCCTCCGCGTCCGCGAGACACCGGGCCGGACGCACCCGGCGCCCTCGCCCGACTCGACCGAGTTCCCGCCCAATTCGGCGTCCCTCGTCCGTCGCGCCGCGAGCGACGTGGATGCCGATCGCGACCGCGCCCCGGACCCGACGCTCCCCACGAGCCTCTGGAACCGCGGCCTGATCGCGGTCATCGTGATCAACGCCGGCGGGTACTTCGCGGGCGGCACGTACGAGGTCATCTGGAGCATCTTCCTGCAGGGCCTCGGGGCGGGCCTCGGGCTCATCGGGTTCACGTTCATGATGTTCGGCTTGCCGGTCCTCCTGTTCTCGCCGGTCGCAGGGGCGATCGTGGACAGGCGCGGCTCGTTCGCGTTCATCGTCATCGGGTCCATCCTGCCCGCGCTCTGCGGCATCGCGTACACGCTCATCCGCGACCCGATCCTGGCGGTGCCATTGATCCTGATCGAGGCGACGGGCTTCGCGTTCCTCAATCCGGCGCTCTACGCGGTGGTCGCGGCCAACTCGCCGGCCGGCCGGTCATCGACGACGCAGGGCCTGTTCGGGGCGGCGGGAACGCTCGGATTCATCACGGCGTCCCTGCTCGCCGGCGTACTCGCGGAGTCGTCGATCTACTACCCGTTCTACGTCTTCTCGGCCGTCCTTCTGGGCTCGCTCGTGCTCGGATTGCTGATCGGTGGGCCGCGTCTGCGGGGCCGGACCGTTTGACCGAATCGGCCCCGGCGACTACCATCCGCGGGCGGGGTGGAGCAGCGGCAGCTCGTCGGGCTCATAACCCGAAGGTCACTGGTTCGAATCCAGTCCCCGCAACCAAGACGCCTTTTCCTGAACCCCGGGCCCGACCACCCGGGGTTCTTCCTTGTTCGGGACCTCGCCCGCCCAGGACGAGGCGAGACCCAGATCCTTCCGGGCCGCGGATCGACGATCGAGGATCGCGTCAGGGGGCGACGCGCTGCCAGCTGCCCTCGCCGTCTCCCGTCCAGGGCGTCTCGGTCACGCGACCCGTGGCTGGATCGGCCGTGACGTAGTGGGACGTCGTCCCGTCCCCCTCGATGCCGCCGAGCAGGGATCGGTCGTCCGGCGCCCACGACCACCCTTCGCCGCAGCTGGCGACCTCGCTCGTCGGGCAGACGAGCTCGAGGGACGCACCCGTCCCGTCGATCGGCACCACCACGGTGCGTACGATCGACCCGTCAGGCGGAAACCCCCGGACGAGGACCATCCGCGTGGAGTCGTTGGACCAGGCCATGGGCCCGGCGGCGTACAAGGTCCCGGGAAGCGTGTCGACCTCGCGGTCTCCCGTCCCGTCGGCAGCCATCACATGGGCGCGCGCGGTGATCGTGTCGGCATTCGTGTCGAACTTGCCGTACGAGATCCACTCGCCATTCGGGGACCAACTTGCGCCGAAGATGTCCGAAGAGGCCGATGGCGCCACAAGCGTGCGGGTGGTGCCGGCGTCGAGGTCGACGAGGGACAGGCTCCGCGTCCTCGCACCGGGTAGCCACTCCGTCACCAGGACCTGAGAACTGTCGGTCGGGCGATAGCGCGGTGCCTCGGCCTGGTCTGCCGAGGCCGGGAGTCGGACGTCGAGGGTCCGTGGTTGGCCGGAGGCATCGCTGGCGACCGCGAAGATCTGCGGACGCCCGTCGACCATCGCCGTCACGAGGAGGGCACGGCCATCGGGCGAGAAGGTCCAGTCCAGAAGGTCATCGACCGGGTTCGGTGTCACCCTGATCGGGCCTGACCCGTCGGCCTTGACGACGAAGACGGCCCGGCCGCCGGGGCCGAGGTCTCGCTCGAACGCGATCTTCGTCCCGTCATTCGAGTAGACGGGCGCGCCATCGCGCTCCGGGCCGCCGACGAGCACCCGCATCGCCGCCGTCGCGGGATCGACGGTGACGATGTCACCAGCCTGTTCGAAGGCGATCAGCCCATTGCCGGCCACGCCGAACGGCGGTGGCAGCTTCGGCTGTAGTGCGCCGATGAAGGCCACGGTGCCGGCGATGACCAGGGCGACGAGGAGAAGGGCCAGGACGATCGTCCGCCACGGCATGCGCGGCGCGAACGCGGAGCGGCCGGTGATGTCCGCCATGGGAAGCCACCTTTCGGGGAACGTCCAGCGAGGGCGCTGCCGCTCGCGAGCGGTCTTGCCCAGGACGTCGTCGATGTAGTCAGGGTTGGGGCCCATCGCCAGGTCGCCAAGGATCGACGGGAGGTTGCGCTCGAGGCGCTCGGGGGTCGTCATGCGACCTGCGCTCCCTTGACCGGCGATGGGGTGGGCGGCTCCGTGCCGACCGCGATCCGCATCTCGCCCAGGGCGCGATGGAGCCGCGACTTGACGGTGCCGATGGGGATCCCGAGGGTCGCCGCGACGTCCGTCAGCGGCAGCCCCAGGAAGTAGTGCAGGACGACGATCGCGCGGCCCGCATCGTCGAGCCGCTGCATCGCGGTATCGACGATCTCGCGGTCGGCGAGCGCGCCGGACATGTCGGACGCGGCCGGCATGTCGATCGGCGTGAGCTCGACCTCGATCGGACGGCGTCGTCGACGACGCGCCTGGTCGAGACACGAGTTGATGGTCAGCCGGTACAGCCAGGCATCGAACCGGTCGGGGTCACGCAACCTCGGCAGGTCTCGCCAGGCCCGGATCAGCGCCTCCTGGACCGCGTCGCGGGCCAGCTCCGGATCCCGGAGGACGAGGCGGGCGGCCTGGTCCAGCCGCGTGACGGCCCCACGGGCGAGTTCGGCGAAGGCGTCATGATCGCCCTTCCCGGCTCGCTCGACGAGTCCACGCTGGTCCACGGTCGCCTCGACATCGGCACGGCCTGGAGGTCGTGCTCACTAGGGTATGGCGTCAGGGCCGCGGTTTCGGTTCTTGGTCGGCCAGGGCGTGACCCGGGATCGATCGTCGGCCGCCGCGCGTGGTCAGCGGACCCCGGTCCGGCGGCGGTAGGCGACGGCGCCGGCGGCGGCGATCGTCGCCGCGAGTACCGCGCACGCCGCGATCATCGCGGCACCACCAGGCACCGCCCGGAATGGGTCACGGGCCGCGTCGGTCGGTGGCGGGGTGGCAGTCGGGACCGGCGTCGGCGCGGCAGCCGTGACGATGATGGTCAGGACCGCGGTGTCGCATACCGCCTGGTCGTTGGGGCTGCAGACCTGGTAGGTCACCTGGTCGGTGCCGACGAACCCGGCGTTCGGTGTGTAGATGATCGAGCCGATGACCGCGGTCCCGTTCGTCGGCGGGGTCACGATGGTCGGCGCGCCGGCGTCGCCGATGTCGTTGGCCTCGACATCCACCTCGACCGGCGTGCCGTCCGTGGTCGTCGCGGCGTCGTCCACGGCGAGCGGGCTGACCGTCACCGTCACCGTTCCGGTGTCGCACAGGCTGGGCGTACCGTCGTCGCAGCCCTCGACCGTGAACGTATCGGTGCCGGTGAAGGTGCCCGTCGGGGTGTAGATGAATGCGCCGCTGTCGTCGACGGTGGCCGTGCCGTTCGCCGCGCCGACCGTCACCGACATGGTGATGGTCTGGCCCGCGTCGGGATCACTGACGGCCACGCTCCCGGTCGCCTGGACGGTGGCCGTCGTCGACGCGGTCGCGTCGCCCACGACGGGGGGCTCGTTCGGGATCGCGGCGACGTCGACGGTCACGGTCGCGGTGGCGCAGACGGTGGGCGAGACGGTGCTGCAAACCTGGTAGTCGAAGCTGTCGGTGCCGGTGAAGCCCGGGGTCGGCGAATAGGTGATCGTGCCGTCTGTCTCGACCGTCGTGGTGCCATTCCCGGGCGCCACCACGACCGTCGGCGCGCCGACCGCGCCAAGGTCGTTGGCCGCGATGTCGACGTTGACCGGCACCCCGTCCGTGGTCGTGGCCGCGTCGTCACCGGCAACCGGGTTGACGGTCACCGTCACGACCCCGGTGTCGCAGAGGCTCGGGGTCCCGTCGTCGCAGCCCTGGACCGTGAAGGTGTCGATGCCGGTGAACGTGCCCGTCGGCGTGTACGTGAAGGCCCCCGTGTCGTCGACGGTGCCGACGCCGTTGATCGCCGCGACCGTCACGGTCATCGTCACCGTCTGCCCGACATCCGGGTCGCTGACCGCCACGTTCCCCGTGGCCGGGACGGTCGCGGTCGTGATCGCGGTCGCGTCCCCGACGACCGGCGGCTGGTTCGGCGTCGCGGCCACGTCGACGGTCACGGTCGCGGTCGCGCAGACGGTCGGCGACACCGTGCTGCAGATCTGGTAGTCGAACGTGTCCGTGCCCGGTGAAGCCCGGCGTCGGCGAGTAGGTGATGGTGCCGTCCGCCTCGACGGTGGTCGATCCGTTCGCCGGGCCGCTCACCACCGTCGGGGGACCGGTATCGCCCAGGTCGTTCGCCGCGATGTCGACGTTGACCGCGACGCCGTCCGTGGTCGTCGCCGCGTCGTCCCCGGCGAGCGGGCTCACCGTCACGGTCACCACGCCGGTGTCGCACAGGCTCGGCGTCCCGTCATCGCAGCCCTGCACCGTGAACGTGTCGGTGCCGCTGAACGCCCCGGTCGGCGTATAGGTGAACGCTCCCGTGTCGTCGATGGTGGCGGTCCCGTTGATCGCGGCGACCGACACGGTCATCGTCACCGTCTGTCCGGCATCCGGGTCGCTGACGGTGACGCTTCCGGTCGCCGGGACGGTCGCGGTCGTCGCGGCCGTCGCGTCGCCGACCACGGGCGGCTGGTTCGGCGTCGGGGCCACGTCCACGGTCACGGTCGCCTGATCGCAGGCCGTGGGCGCGGCCACGCTGCAGATCTCGTAGACGAAGCTGTCCGTGCCCGTGAAGCCTGGGGTCGGGGCGTAGGTGATCGAGTCGTTTGGCTGCACGGTGGCGGTGCCATTCGCGGGTCCGCTGACGATCGTGGGCGCGCCGGCCGATCCGATGTCGTTGGCCGTGACGGTGACGTTGACCGCGACCCCGTCCGTGGTCGAAGCGGCATCGTCCACCGCGAGCGGACGGACCGTGACCGTGACGTGGCCGCTGTCGCACAGGACCGGGTCGCCATCGTCGCAGCCGACGACCACGAACTCGTCGATCCCGGTGAACGTGCCCGATGGCGTGTAGGTGAACGCGCCGGTGTCGTCGATCGTCGCCGTGCCGTTCGCCGGCGCGACCGCCACGGACAACGTCACGGTCTGCCCGGCGTCCGGGTCGCTGACGGCCACGCTCCCGGTGGCCGGGATGGTCGCGGCGGTCGTCGCGGTGGCGTCACCGACGGCCGGCGGCTGGTTCGGCGCGGCGCCCACCTCGATGGTGACCGTCGCCTGTCCGCAGACCGTCGGCGAGATCGTGCTGCAGACCTCGTAGACGAAGGTATCGGTACCGGTGAAGCCTGGCGTCGGCGAGTAGGTGATCGAGCCGTCGGCCTCGACCGTGGCGCTCCCGTTCGCCGGCCCACTCACGACCGTCGGCGCTCCGGTGTCGCCCAGGTCGTTGGCGGCCACGTCCACGTTCACCGGGACCCCGTCCGTGGTGGTCGCCGTGTCGTCGGCGGGGATCGGCGCGATCGTGATGGTGACGGTGCCGCTGTCGCACAGGCTCGGGCTGCCGTTGTCGCAGCCCGTCACGACGAACGTGTCGATGCCCGTGAACGCACCCGTCGGCACCCATTCGAACGAGCCGTCAGGCCCCACGGTCGCCGTCCCGTGTCCCGGCGGCGTCGTCAGCGACGCAGTGACGACCTGGCCGGTGTCCGGATCGCTCATCGGGACGACGCCGGTGAGCCGCGAGGTCGGGATCCAGTCGATGCTCACATCGTCCACGACCGGTGGCTGGTTTGCCGGCGGGGCCGCATCGACCACCGTGGTGACGATCGCGTTCGGGCTCGAGCCGTCGTTGTTCCCCGGCCGCCCGTCGACGGACGTCGAGGTGGCGGAGACCACGGCCACCAGGGTTCCCGACGCCGGCGCGGTCCCGGTCACGGTGAAGATCCGGGTCGCGCCGGGGGCCAAGGTGCCGACCGTCCAGGTGACCGTGCCGCCGCCGATCACGCCGCCACCATCGGCCGCCACGCCGCCGAGCGCCGGCGGCAGCGCCTCCGTGACGACCACCCCGGTCGCTGTGGTCGGCCCGCGATTGACCGCCACGATGGTGTAGGTGATCGTCCCGCCCGGAGCCACGATGGCCGGTCCAGCCTGGACGACCGAGACGTCGGCGGTCGCCGGTGGGACCGTGCCGCAGCCGAACGGCAGGTCCGCCAGGCCCGTCCTCGTCACCGGAGCGGCCACGACGTTCGTGACGGTGCCGTTCTGCGTGTCGAAGATCTGGCTGCCGGTCGGCGACGTGTCGTCGAAGACGATCGGCTGGGCGGCGGACAGCCCGCTGAAGACGTTCTGGGTGACCGTCGTTGCCGGTGAACGAGAACTCGCCGAAGCCGGTCACCGAGCCGCTGTTGGTCATGTTCGCACCGGTGGTGACGCCGACGATCCCCTGGAAGAACGTGCCGTTGTTCTGCCACGTCGTCCCGGGATCGAGCTGGATCCAGCCGCCGTTGAGGACCTGGGAGCCGTTGTTGAGGCCGTTGCGGATCCGCATGACGCAGGCGTTGCCGAGCAGCGCGCTGCTATTGAGGTTCACGCTCCCGGCGAAGTCGAGCGACCCGGTGTTCAGCACGCCGCCGTTGAGGTTCGTTGATCCGTTGATGGTCAGCGTCCCGCCGTTCTGCACGACGCCGCCGTTCTGGTTGAACCCGTTCGAGATCGTGGCCGTGCCGTCGTTGACGAAGGTCGCCGAGGTGTTGAACCCATTCGGCATCGTCCACGTGGCCCCGGCGTGGTTCGTCAGCGTCGCCGGGCCGTTCGTGTTGAAGCCGCTCGGGAAGTCGGCAAGGCCGAAGTTGTCGTAGGTGAAGCCACCCTGGACCGACGTCCCGGGCATCACGACTCGGCCGCGGTTGTACAGGGAGCCGGCCGCGTTGTTCATGTACGGCGGCTGGAAGGTCGCGGAGGCAGCCACGCAGATCACGCCGCCGCTCGCCCAGCTGTTGACGCCGCCCTGGAACGTGCCGGCGGAGATGAGGACGACGCTGGTCGAGGTCACGTCGATGGCCGTCGTCGAGCTCGACGCCGATCGTCGTGGTCGGGCTCGCGCACGCGTCGTCGTAGGCGTCGGCCAGGACCGTCAGCGGAGCGGCGGCCCAGGCGCCGAGCATCGTGACGAAGGCCAGCAGGGCAAGGACGGCGGGCGAGCGTCGTCGGTGCATCGGGCGATGATAGGCGAGCCGGCTGGCGTCCAGGCGTCCTCGACTCACTCCCATCGGAACCATCGGACGGCCACGCCGACGGCCGCGACGGCCCAAACGCGCCGACGACGACGAGGGCCGGGCCGGCCTCGCCGGCCCCGCCGAGGGCGACCCGGAACGCCTCGACGAGGGCGCCCGCCGGGAGCAGTCCGCCAAGGGTCGCCAGACGGGCCGGCAGGTGGTCGAGCGGGATCACGACCCCGCCGAGCAGCAGGCAGGCGATGAACAAGGCGTTGGCAAGGGTCAGCGTCGCCTCGGCCCGCAGCGTCCCGGCGAGCGCGAGGCCCGAGTCCGGCGAACGCGGCGGTCCCGATGAGCAGCGTGATCGCGAACAGCGGCCACGAGACCCCCGATCCCGGGCGCCAGCCGAAGACGGCGGCGGCGATCGCCATCAGGACGAGCACCACGAGGACTTCGATCGATGAGGATCGTCAGCGAGCTTCGCCGCGATCAGCCCGGTCCGCCCGAGCGGCGACCCGCCGAGCCGCTTGAGGACGCCGTACGACCGTTCGTAGGCGGTCGCGATCCCGAGGTTGACGAGCCCGGCGGCGATGACCGCCAGGGCGAGCGTGCCCGGCAGCAGGACGTCGATCCGCGCCTGGCCCGCGGGGACCGGCACGAGATCGACCGAGCCGAAGAACAGCAGGACCGCCACCGGGATCCCGACCAGCGCCAGCAGGTTCTCGCCACGTCGCGAGGTCAGGCGCGCCTCCATCGCGACCTGGGCCAGGGTCGCCCGTGGCCAGCTTGCCGCGGCGCTCATGCCGCGCCGACCAGGGCGAGGTAGGCATCCTCGAGCGAGCCGCCGACCGAGCGCGATTCGACGACCAGCAGGCCCTCGGACGCGGCCCAGGCCGTGATCGCCGCGGTCAGGTCCGGGGTCGGGCGGCACGCCGGCGATGGCGTACCAGTCCGCCTCGACGACGACGCTGGCGCCCGCCGTTGCCCCCGCCGCGGCGGCCAGGGCCTCCACCTGGGCGGGCGTCAGCGGTCGCTCGAAGCGCAGCCGCAGCCGCGGACGGAGGCCGGCGGCGAGCTCGGCGGGCGTGCCCGCGGCGACGACCCGCCCGTCCACCAGGATCGCGATCCGGTCCGCGAGCCGCTCGACGTCGGCCAGGTCGTGGCTGGTGAGCAGGATCGCGACGCCCGCCGGCCCGCAGGTCGGCGACGATCCGCGCGGGTCGCGGCGCGGCCCTCCGGGTCCATCCCGGCGGTCGGCTCGTCGAGCAGGACCACCTCCGGGCGCCCGACCAGCGCCAGGGCGAGGCCGAGCCGCTGCCGCTCGCCGCCCGACAGGCGCCGGTAGCGGGTGTCGGCGACGCCACGCAGCCCCACGAGGTCCAGCAGCTCGTCGGGGTCGCGCGGGTCCAGCGTGGAACGCCGCGTACTGGCGCAGGGTCTCGCGCGGCCGGGCGCGCATGTCGATGCCGCCGCCCTGCAGCATCAGCCCGACCCGGGCGCGCAGCTCGCGACCGCCGGCGGCGGGGTCCAGCCCGAGGACCCGGGCGCTCCCGGCGTCCGCGCGACGATAGCCCTCGACGATCTCGACGGTCGTCGTCTTGCCCGCGCCGTTCGGCCCGAGCAGCGCCACGATCTCGCCGGCCCCGACCTGGATCGAGACGTCGTCGACCACCGCTCGATCGCCGTACCGCTTGACCAGGCCATCGAGCTCGATGGCGGCAGTCACGGCGCGATCCGCGCGTACTGGCGTTCGAAGTCGGCGTCCGTCAGCTCGCCGATCTGGATCGACCGGATCACGCCGGTCCCGTCCACGAAGTAGGTCTGCGGTCGCCCGGCGACGCGATAGGCCGATCTTGAGCGACTTGTCCGGATCGACGACGGTCGGCCACGTGGCGCCGTACTCGCGCGACGAACTCCCGGGCGGGGACGACCGGGTCGTCGGTCAGGACCCCCACGATCTCGAGCCCGTCGGCGGCGTGCTCGGCCAGCTTCCCCTCCAGGAGCGGGAACTCGTCGCGGCAGGGCACGCAGGACGGTCCCCAGAAGTTGACGACGGCAGGATGACCGCGCAGCGACGCCAGGTCGAAGGCCGCCCCGTCGAGGGTGGTGCCGGCGATCGGCGGCGCCGCCTCGCCGACCGCCGCCTTCGGGCCGCCGCGGATCGAGCCGGCGACGAGGACGACGACCATGGTCGTGACCAGGGCGATGGCGACCGCGAGCAGGATCGGACGACGTGGCGTGGCGGACCCGGCCTATTGCAGGGTGGCGGCGCCCGTCATGTCCGGGTGGATCGTGCAGACGAACGTGTACGAACCTGCGGGCAGTGACGGGACGTCGTACACCACGGTCTTCACGCCCGGGAACGGCTCACCCTGGTAGACGCTCGCCCCGGACGCGTCCTTGAACTCGACGTTGTGGTTGGCACCCGCATCCTGGTTGGTGAAGACGACGGTGAACGGCTTGCCGGCCGGTGCCGTGACGCTCGACTCGATGAACTTGAGGCCCTGGGCGGTGATGCTCACGTCACCGGTCGGCGCCGGGGACGCGGGGCCGGCGCTGGGCGGGGGCGCGCCCGACGGCGCAGGACCGGATGGGGCCGGCGACCCCGATGGCGTCGCCCCGCCGGCGCTCGCCGTGCCAGGCGGCAGGATCCCGGTCTGGAACAGCACCCCGCCCACGAACAGGACGGTCAGGGCCGTGACCATCAGCCTCGGGACGCGCGGGTCGGGGGCATTCTCGAGGTGGCCGGTCCGGTCCGCCTCGACCGTCCGGCGGTATTCGCCGATCGCGTCGAAGAGCCACGGGACCAGCGTCAGGATCAGGGCGAAGACACCGGCCAGGAGCAGCCAGCCGCCGAAGACGAGCCCGAACATGAGGATCGCCAGCCCGATGGCGCCGATGATCGGCCGGAACGACGGTCCGGGCATGTGGACGCCGGGCGGCGGGCCGTCGTGGACCACGGCCGGGAGCGCGGGGATCGTCTCCTCGACATCGTGCTCGTAGAGGCGCATCGACTCGCGGAACCAGTACAGCAGCGTCAGGACCAGCGCGAGGATGCCCAGCCAGAGGATCGGGCCGGGGAAGACGATGCCGAGGAAGAGCAGGAACAACCCGACGGCCGCGAAGACCGGGGCGAACGACGGCCCCGGCATGTGGATGCCGGCCGGTGTCTTCGGCGGGACGGGCATCTTGCCGCGCCGGGCGGGCGGGGCCCCGCGCAGACGCCGGATCGTGTAGATCAGCCAGACGATGACGACCGCCATCACGCCGACCGGCAGCAGCAGGATGAGGCCGCCCCAGTCGGGGATCACCAGCTTGCTGGTCAGATCCAGGAACCAGTTCCAGATCTGCTCGAGCATCTCGACCAAGGGTCAGCCCCGCGCGACGGGGGTCGGGCGGGTCACTCGTGCGAACCGGCGATGAGGACGTACGCCATGAGGCTCATCGCGATCCCCAGGAAGAGCAGCATCGTCACGCCGGCATAGTCGACCTCCCAGCCGCCGATCGTCGGGACCGCCCAGTAGACGATGGCGATCGCGACGAAGACGAGGCCGACGAAGACCGAGTTGCGCGGGTGTCGGAGCGGATGCATGGCGCCCTCTCCTCAGTGCGGCGCGTTGCCGGGCAGGATGTAGAGCAGCGAGAACAGCAGGATCCAGACGACGTCGACGAAGTGCCAGTAGAGCGAGGCGGCCTCGACGGCATCGTGGTGCTTCGGGGAGAACTGGCCGGCGATCCCGCGGTAGAGCACCACGCCCAGCATGATCACGCCGCCGAAGACGTGGGCGCCGTGGAACCCGGTGAGCGTGAAGTACGTGGTCCCGAACGTTCCCGACGTCAGCGTCACGCCCTCCTGGCCGAGCAGCGCGTAGTCGGTCAGCTGCATCACGAGGAAGACGCCGCCGATGACCAGCGTGACCGCGAAGAAGCGCAGGAACGCGGTGCGGTCGCCGCGCCGGATCGCCCAGACGCCGAACTGGCACGTGAACGACGAGATGATCAGGAGGATCGTCGCCGGCAGGACCAGCGGCAGCATGTCGACGTGGAACGCCGCGCCGGTCTCCGGGTCGATGGGCGGCCACTGGCTGGCGTTGGCCCGGACGTTGAAGTAGGCGGCGAAGAGGCCGGAGAAGAACATCACCTCCGAGGTGATGAACAGCAGCATCCCGAGGACCGGGTTGCTGATCCCGCCGCTCACGTCGTGGTCCAGGCCGCCGAAGCGATGGTCCCCTTCGGGCGTCGCGTCGACCACTGGGGCGATGGCGCTGGCGTTCGTCGTCATCGTCGTCGTCCGCTCAGTGGCCGCTGGTCTGGGGGTGGCGAGCGTCGAAGAGCGGGCGCTCGGAGCGGATGTCGGGCAGGTGGTCGAAGTTGTAGGCGGGCGGCGGCGAGCTGGTCGCCCACTCCAGCGTGTTGGCCTCCCACGGGTCGTCGCCGGCGGGCTTGCCGCTGCGCAGCGAGATGAAGATGTTCCAGAGGAAGGGCAGCATCGACAGCGCGATCGTGAACCCGCCGATCGTGGCCACGATGTTGAGGTCCTGCCAGCCGGCCGCGGACGAGTAGTCGGCGATGCGCCGCGGCATGCCGACCAGCCCCAGCTCGTGCATCGGGAAGAACGTCATGTTGAAGCCGATGAACATGAGCAGGAACTGCGCGCGGCCCAGGGTCTCGTTCAGCATCCGGCCGGTCATCTTCGGGAACCAGTAGTAGAAGCCGGCCATGATCCCGAAGACCGAGCCGCCGAACAGGACGTAGTGCAGGTGCGCGACCACCCAGTAGGTGTCGTGCAGGGCGAAGTCCACCGGGACGGCGGCGCTGAACGCCCCGTTGATGCCGCCGATCAGGAACATCGTCAGGAAGCCGAGGGCGAAGAGCAGCGGCGTCCGCAGCATCAGCTGGCCGCGCCACATCGTGAAGATCCAGTTGAACATCTTCACCCCGGTCGGGACCGCGATGAGGAACGTCATCAGGCTGAAGAACGGCAGGAAGACCGCGCCGGTCGTGAACATGTGGTGGGCCCACACGGAGAACCCGAGGGCGCCGATTCCGGCCGTGGCGAAGATGAACGCCTTGTAGCCGAACAGCGGCTTGCGGCTGAAGACGGGCAGGATCTCGCTGATCATGCCCATCGCGGGCAGGACCATGACGTAGACCGCCGGGTGCGAGTAGAACCAGAAGACGTTCTGGTAGAGGATCGGGTCGCCGCCGTTGCGCGGGTCGAAGAAGGCGCCGCCGAGGTTCCGGTCGATGAACAGCATGATCAGGGCGCTGGTGATGACCGGCGTGGCCATCAGGACCAGCACCGAGGTGACCAGCACGGTCCAGACCATGATCGGCATCCGGAAGAGCGTCATGCCCGGGGCGCGCATCTTGAAGATCGTGACGAGGAAGTTGATGGCGCCCAGGATCGAGCTGGTGCCGATCAGGACGAGCGCGACGATCCACAGGTCCTGGCCGGACCCGGTGGCGGCCAGGGCATGGTCCTCCGACAGCGGGGGATAGCTCGTCCAGCCCGCGGCGGCCGTGCCGCCCGTGACGAACCCGGCGAGGAGCAGCACGCCGGCCAGCGGCAGCATCCACAGCGAGAGCGCGTTGATGCGCGGGAACGCCATGTCCGGGGCGCCGATCTGGAGCGGCACGACGTAGTTCCCGAAGCCCGCCAGCATCGGGATCACGAACAGGAAGATCATGAACGTGGCGTGCATCGAGAACAGCTCGTTGTAGCCGTGATCGGTCACGAGCTGGAGGCCGGGGAACGCGAGCTCGGAGCGGACGAAGAGCGCCAGCACGCCGCCGATGAAGAAGAAGACGAACGAGTTGATCACGTACATGATCCCGATCTTCTTGTGATCGGTCGTCGTGATCCAGTCGTACAGGCTGCTCCGATACGTCGTGGCGGCCGGCGTCAACGTGGTCGTTGCCATCGGGTTCCCTTACTGCACCGTCAGCGTGCCGGTCATGTTCTGGTGGACGAAGCACTCGAAGGGGTAGGTGCCCGCGGGCAGCGGTCCGACCGGGTAGTTCTCGGTCGCCACGCCCGGGAAGACCTTGCCGTCGAAGACGACCTGGCCGCCGATCGAGTCCTTGAAGATCTTGACGTTGTGCGGCACGGACGCGTCCTGGTTGTCGAACTTGATGGTGATCGGCGCGTTCGCGGGGGCCGACACGGCCGGGGTCGTGAACGCCACGTTCTTGGCGACGATGTCGACCGTGACCGGGGGTGCCGCCGGGCCGCCGCCGGTGCCGCCGCTCGCGGAGGGGGCCGGGGACGGCGACGGCTTCGGCGCCGTCTGCCTGGGCCAGCCAGGCATCGAAGTCGGAGCCGGACAGCGCGTGCACGTCGAACAGCATGATCGCGTGGCCGGTGCCGCACAGCTCGGCGCACTGGCCGCGGAACGTCTGGCCGGCGTCCTTGTCATCCACCTTGAAGTCGAACTGGTTGATCCGGCCCGGGACCACGTCGCGCTTGAACAGGAACTGCGGGACGTAGAACGCGTGGATGACGTCGTGGCTGGTCAGGTACAGCTGGACGGTCCGACCGGTCGGGACGACCAGGCCGCCGTCCGCGCCGGTCGGGACGAACTGGCTGAACAGCGGATCCGGCGCCGGCGGGATGTTCCCGTTGGCATCCTTGACCGTGGTGTAGGTGTCCGGCATGTAGTCGAACTGCCACTGGAACTGCCCGGCGACCGCCCGGATCTTGAGGTCCGGCACCGCGGTCTTGGTGTCGACGACGTTGAGCGTCTGCCAGGAGACCACGAACAGGGCCGCCACGATGATCGTCGGGACGACCGTCCAGACGAGCTCGGCGATCGCGTTGCCGTGCGTCTGGGCCGGGAGTTCGACATCGTCCGGCTTGCGCCGGTAGCGGAGGACCGTGTAGACGATCAGCCCTTCGACGAGGAAGAAGATGATCGCGGCGATGAGGAAGACGATGGTGTAGAGGTCCCGGATGTGGGCTCCCTGCTCGGTCACCGCGACCGGTGGGAACAGGCTCTCGACGATCCGCGCGCCGGCGCCGCTGATGAGGGCCAGGACCAGGAGGAGGGCCACGCCGAAGGCGACGAGCACGGTCGCGAGGATCGAGCCGGTGGGGCGCGCGCTTCGGGTGCTCGACATCCAGGGTCCTCAGCGGAGTCACACGGGACGCCCGGTCGGAGCGTCTCGCCGTCAGGAGCAGGGTCTCGATCGGCCCGAGGACGGACCGAGGCCATGATAGCGGGAGCGCAAGCGTGACGTTCGCGCGGCCCCGACCTCCGGGCCGCCCGACATCGGTCCGCGACGGTTCGTGCGACGATGCCGCGATGCGCCGTCGATCGGTCCTCGCGCGGGCTGGCTGGGTCGCCGGGCCGCTCGTCATCTGGCTCGCAGCCGCCCCGTCGGCCGCCGCCCACGGCGCCGGCCCCGGCGGAGCCGCCGACGCTCGCCAACCTGCTCCTCGGCTGGACCTGGGAGCCGCTCCCGACCCTCGCCATCGGGGTCTCGCTGGTCTGGTGGTGGTGGGCGGTCCGGCGGGTCGACGCCGCCCACCCGGGCAACCCCGTGCCGCGCCGTCGGTCGGTCGCGTTCGGGCTCGCGATGCTCGCGCTGGCCTTCGCGCTGATCTCGGGGATCGAGCGCTACGACACGACGCTGTTCTCGGTCCACATGGTCCAGCACATCCTGCTGATGCTGGTCGCGGCGCCGCTCATCGCGCTGGCCGCGCCGATCACGCTGATCCTGCGCGTCTCGTCACCGACGACGCGCAAGCGCCTGGTGCTGCCGGTCCTCCACTCGCGGGTGATGCGCGTGCTCGCCTTCCCGGTGGTCGCCTGGCTGCTCTTCGCGGTCGTCATGTGGGTGTCGCACTTCTCGCCGCTGTTCAACGCGGCCCTCGAGGACCCGTTCGTCCACACCCTCGAGCACGTCCTGTTCCTGGCCAGCGCGCTCCTCTTCTGGTGGCCGGCGGTCGCGCTCGACCCCGCCCCGTGGCGGATGGGCCATCCGGGACGGCTCGATGCACGTCTTCATGCAGATGATGCAGAACACGTTCCTCGCGGTCGTGATCCTGTTCGCCTCGGGCGTGCTCTACCCGCACTACGCGACGGTCGTCCGCGACTGGGGCCCGACCCCGCTCGACGACCAGCGTCTGGCCGCCGGCATCATGTGGTTCGTCGGCGACCTGATCTTCCTCTCCGCGATCATGGCGATCGTCGCGGGCTGGATCCGGACCGACGCCCGCGACACGGCCCGGACCGACCGCTACGCCGCGGTCGAGATGGCCGAGATCCGCGTCCGCGAGCAGCGGCTCGCCGAGCGGCTGGCCCGCGAGCGCGGAGAGACGCCGGGGTAGGGCCGCAGGTCCGCGAGTCTCCGCGGCCAGGTTCGTCGCACGCGGTCGTCCCCATGCTTGCCCCGACACGACTCCCAGTCTTAGGCCACGCACAAACGCAGGTATACGCCTTCGGTTACAGCCGGCTCGACCGACTCGATCACGCTCGACGATGCCCGGTCAGGCTCGATCTCACTCGTCCGGCGCCTCGAGTCCTCGCCGTTCGGACCTCGATCGCCCAGCGGGTACGACTCTCGGCCGTCCCCGGGTCGAATTTCGCGGCCTAGCGGCACCGTGCCGACCGCCTCAGCGCCGTCGGGCAGGCGTGGCCGTCGATCAGGCGCGCCTCTCCACCGGGATCGCGCGCGCCGGTCAGCCTCCCCCGGGATCGGCGCCGCCAGGTACTCGCGGTAGCGGTCCGGGTCCACGTTGCCGCCGCTGACCACGGCCACGACCGGACCGTCGAGGCCCGTCAGAGCCGGCACTCCTCGGCACGGAACGCCATGGCCGCGATCGACAGGGCGCCCGGACGGCTCGGCGACCAGCCGCGACTGCTCGGCCGCGAGGCGGACCCCGGCGGCGATCTCGGCCTCGCTGACCGTGACGATCGAGTCGAGGTGCGCGCGGAGGTGCGCGAAGGTGCGGACGCCGATGGCCTGGGTGCGCGTCCCGTCGGCGATGGTCCGCGAGACGTCGGCCGCCGGCCACTCGACGATCTCGCCCGCGGCCAGCGAGTCGCGCGCGTCCGCGGAAAGCTCCGGTTCCACGCCGACCACGCGGGCCGAGGGCCGGAGCGCCTTGACCGCGGTCGCGATCCCGCTCGCGAGCCCGCCGCCACCGATCGGCACGAGCACGGCAGCCAGGTCGGGCAGGTCCTCGAGGAGCTCGAGGCCGATCGTGCCCTGGCCGGCGATGATCCGGTCGTCGTCGAACGGCGGGATGACGGTCAGCGATCGCTCAGCGGCCAGCCGCTCTGCCACGATCCGCCGCTCGTCGCTGGCCGGGCCGACGACGATGACCTCGGCGCCGTCGGCCTCGACCCGTTCGCGCTTGATGGCCGGGGCGTCGGATGGCATGACCACGACGGCCGGGATGCCGAGCAGCCGGGCGGCCCGGGCGACGCCCTGGGCATGGTTCCCGGACGAGTAGGTGATGACGCCGCGTGCACGATCGGCGGTCGGCAGCGACGCGACCATCGCGTACGCGCCGCGGATCTTGAAGGCACCGATCGGCTGCAGCGACTCGGCCTTGAGGAAGCGTCGGTCGGCCGGCGGGCCGAACGGGACCAGCGGCGTGCGGGTCGCGACGCCTCGCAGGACCACGGCGGCCGCGCGGATGTCCTCGAGAGTGACGAGCGGCGCGTCGCCCATCAGCGGGCGCCGCGGTCGAGGTCGCGCTGGCAGTCGATGCAGGTGGCGGCCCACGGCAGCGCCTCGAGCCGCGCCGGCGCGATCGGCTTGCCGCAGCGGACGCAGACCCCGAACGATCCGTCGTCGAGCCGCGCCAGGGCCGCCTCGACCAGCGCGAGCTGCGCGGCGGAACGGTCGCGCAGCGCGAGGTCGCGCTGCTGCTCGAAGACCTGGCTCGCCGCGGCGGCCTGCGAGCCGTAGGTCATCTGCCCGGGCGCCACGATCGCCTCGCCGACCTCGGCGGCGAGACGGGCGCGCTCGGCGAGCAGGGCGGTGCGCGCGGCGTCGGTGTCGGTGGATCCCATCGGCGGATGCTACCCCGCCATCGACCGTGGCCGCGCCTGACACCGTATACTCCCCTCCAGTACCGCCACACTCGACCAGCCCCGGAGGAGCGCCATGGCCATCGCGATCGATCCCGTCTGCGGCATGGAGGTCGACACGACCACGTCGGAGCTGTCGTGGGAACACGACGGGACCACGTACTGGTTCTGCGGCCGCGGCTGCATGCTCGACTTCCAGGACGACCCGGCCAAGTACCTGGACCCGGACCACACCCCGTCGATGTGAGGCGTCGGCCGGCGCGGCGCCGATGCGCCGTGCAGGTTGCTGGGAACGGCCTACACTCGGCGCATGCCGGTCCACGTGGTCTGGTTCCTGATCGCGATCGCGCTCCTCGTCGTGGAGCTGGCGAGCACGACCTTCTACGCGATCTTCCTGGCCGTCGGCGCGGCCGCGGCGGGCCTGCTCGCCTTCTTCGTCCCTGACTCCCCGGCCTGGGTCCAGGCCGTCCTCGCCGTGGCCGTCGCGATCGCGGGCGTGGTGCTCGTCCGACCGATCCTCGGGCGCCGCCTCCAACGGCACGGGTCCGGCGCGATCTGCCCCGGGGACCCACGGCGGGTTCGTCGGCCAGCGCGCGCTGACCACCGACGCGATCGGCGACGAGCTGCATCCCGGCCACGTCCGGCTCGCCGGCGAGGTGTGGATGGCCTTCACCGATACCCACGAGACGATCGACGGCGGCGTCCCCGTGGTCGTCAGCGCCGTTCGAGGGACGACGCTCATCGTCCGTCCCGCCGGTTCGGCGCCCGCCCCGGCCCAGATCCCGGAGGTCTGACCGTGGAACCCACCACCGTCGCCGCGATCGTCGCGGCGATCACGCTCCTGCTCATCTTCGTCTTCGCGATCTACCTGCTGCGCTCGACGGTCAACCTCGTCCAGCAGGGCTCGGTCGGGGTCGTCAAGCGGCTCGGCGAGTTCCACGGGATCCACGAGCCCGGGATGGTCGTCATCGCGCCGTTCATCGACGCGATCGTCTTCGTCGACATGCGCGAGATCCCGCGGCCCGGCGACCGCCAGGAGGTCATCACCAAGGACAACGTCGTCGTGGCGGTGAACGCGACGATCTTCACCCAGGTCGTCGACGCGAAGCAGGCGCTCTTCAGCATCGCCAACTTCGACGTCGCCATCGACGCGCTGGCGCGGACGGCGCTGCGCTCGGTCATCGGGACGCTCTCGCTGGACGAGGCGCTGTCGGAGCGCGAGCGGATCAACATCGACGTCCAGCAGCAGATGGAGGCGGTGACCGACAAGTGGGGGATCCGGATCAACCGGATCGAGATCGTCGAGATCACCCCGCCGCCGCAGATCCTCCAGGCGCTGGCCCTCCAGAAGCAGGCCGACCAGGAGAAGCGCGCGAAGATCCTCCAGTCCGAGGGCATCCAGCAGTCGGCGGTGAACGTCGCCGACGGCGACCGGCAGGCCGCGATCAAGAACGCCGAGGGCGAGCGGCAGGCCGCGATCCTGCGCGCCGAGGGCAACCGGCAGGCGGCGATCCTCGAGGCCGAGGGTCGAGCGCAGGCGATCGCCACGGTCTACGCCGCGATCACCGCGCAGAACCCGGACCCGACGCTGGTCGCGATCCTCCAGCTCGACACGCTCTCGAAGTTCGCCGCGAGCCCGAACACGAAGATCGTGATCCCGGCCGAGTCCGCGGCCCTCATGGGCGCGGTGCAGGCGATCCAGTCCGTGCTGGCGCAGGTGCCGGCGGCGCCGGAGACCGCCGGGTAGGTCGACCCCGATGCCGGCGCGGCGCGCCGCACTGGCGCTTGGTCAGGGCGAGTAGGTAAAGGTCCCGGCGCCGGTCAGCCACGGCCGGAACTGATTGTTCCGCCACGAGTAGATGAAGCAGCTACTCCCGGGCGACGAGATGGTGTAGCTCCGACTTCCGAGTGTCGCCGGGCCGTAGTGGTTCTCCCCGCTACCCACGCAGTACACACCGATGTTGCCCGAGTCGTCGAGCGGCCCGGTCAGCGTGATCGTGACGGTGGTCCCCGCACGAGGGTTGAAGAGACCCGCTCAGGCGATTGGCAAGCGAGGGTCGGGTGTCGGGCATCCCCGCGAACGAGAGTGCCTCGCCCGGGCGACGCCGGCGGCGGCTCGATCGGGACCTTCCTGGTGAAGGAGCCGGCGCCGGTCAGGCCGGGCCGATAGGTCGAGTTTCGCCACGAGTACACGAAGCAGTTGCCGCTGGTGGTCGTCAGGCCCCAGCGATGCGTCCCGACCGTGGCGTTCTCGTAGTGGTTCTCCCCGGTCGCCGCGCAGAAGACACCGATGTTGCCTGGATCATTGAGGGCCGTCGTGATGGTGATCTCCACGCCCAGCCCGTAGCTCGGCGAGAAGGAGTCCGACAGCCGGTTCACGCGCGTGCCTGCGGTGTCGGTGACGCCCGGGAACGTCAACGCGGTCGGCCCTGGAGGTGGTGGCGGCGGAGGGGGGTGGCGGGGTCGGCGTGGGTGTCGGGGTCGGCGTCGGGGTCGGGGTCGGCGTGGGTGTCGGCGTCGGCGTGGGTGTCGGCGTGGGTGTCGGCGTGGGTGTCGGCGTCGGCGTCGGCGTGGGTGTCGGCGTCGGCGTGGGTGTCGGCGTGGGTGTCGGCGCGGCGCTCGGCGTGTACGCGAACGTCCCTGCGCCTGTCAGGGTCGGCCGGTAGGTCTTGTCCTTCCACGAGTAGACGAAGCAGTCGCCCGGTTTCGCGATCGTGTAGCTCGTGATGCCGACAGCGGCCGTTCCGTAGTGGTTCTCGCCGCTGGTCGCGCAGTAGACGCCGATGTTGCCGGAATCGCTGAGCGGGCTGGTGAGCGTGATGGAGACGGTCGAGTCGACGGTCGGCGTGAACAAGCCGGTCAACCGGTTCGACAACGTGGGTCGACTTTCGGCGGCGCCTGCGAACGAGAGGCTGCCGTTCGGAGTCGCAGGTGGCGGCTCGGTCGACGAGATCGTGAACCAGCCAGCCCCGTCGAGCCCGGGTCGATACGTCGACCCCTTCCACGAATAGACGAAGCACGATCCGCCGCTCGAGGTCAGGCCCCAGCGATGGAAGCCGACCGTCGCGGCTTCGTAGTGGTTCTCATTCGTTCCCTGGCAGAACACCCCGATATTGCCGGCGTCGCTCAGCGGCTTCGTCAGGGTGACTTCGATGGCCGTCCCGATCGCGGGCGTGAAGAAGTCGGACAGCCGGTTCACGGTCGTTCCGGCCGTCGCCTGGACGCCTGGGAAGGCAAGGACCAGCGCGTTCGGCGGCGGGTGCGAGAGCTGCGTGACCGTGACGGTCACCGCGCCGGTGTCGATCCCGCCATGACCGTCCGAGACGGTATACGTGAACGCATCGCCGCCGACGTACCCGGATTCGGGCACGTAGTGGACCGTGCCATTCGCGTTGATGCTCGTGGCGCCGTGCAACGCGGGCGAGACGGTCGACACCGACAGCGTGTCGCCGTCGGGGTCGGTGTCGTTGGCGAGGACGTTGGCATCGGCCGCGGTGTACTGGTAGGTCGCGAGGTCGTCATCGACCGCGACCGGCGGGTCGTTCGGCGGGGGCGGCGGTACGTAGCCCAGGACCGCCTCGGCTGCGTCAAGCTCGCCGCAGCCGAAGAACGAGGCATATCGCGGGTCGCTCTGGGGGATCGGCGTGTAGCCGAAGATGCCCTGCAGGCCGCCATTCGTCATGTTGGCGGTCGCGCACAGCTTCGCTCGGACGTCGTCGAAGAGGCCCGGGGCCCCGGTGTCCGTGACCCCGGCACTCGAGCAGCAGGGCGACGGTGCCGGCGACGTGCGGGGACGCCATCGACGTGCCGCTCTCTGCCGCGTAGCCATTCGGCGAGCAGAACTGGCACCCGCCGACGGGGACCGTCGAGATGATGCTGTCGCCCGGCGAGGCGATGTCGACCTCCTGGCCGGTGCACGAATAGCCCGTGATCGCATCGCTCGGGTTCGTGAACGTGGTCGACAGGACCTGTGGATAGGCGCCCGGATACGCGACCGGGCAACCATTGAGGATGTCCTGGATCGAGACGGCGTTGCCGGAGGCGGCCACCATCAGGAGGCCGGCGGCCGATGCATTCGCCACCGCGGTCTCGAGTGCCGGCGAGACCTCGTGCGTCCCGAGGCTCATGTTGACGATGTCCATGTGGTTGTCGACGGCCCACTGCAACGCGAGGATCAGGTCGGAGACCTCGCCTTGTCCTGTGCTGTCGAGGATCTTCAGGGCATACAGGTCCACGCCCGGCGCCACGCCGACGACCAGATAGTTGTTCCGTTCTGCCGCGAGGATGCCGGCGACGTGCGTGCCATGGCCGTTGTCATCCATCGGGTCGCTGTCGTGGTTGACGAAGTCGTAGCCCCCCTTGTAGGTGCCCAGGAACTCGGGATCGACGTTCGGCGGAACGTCATGGACGTAGTCGATCCCGGTATCGATGACCGCGACCTTGACGCCGGCGCCCGTGATCCCAGCGTCATGGACCGCCTTGGCGCCGATATGCGCGACGCCCCAGGCGTTGGCGTATTCGAAGTCACCGGTCGATGCGGCGGAACCCACCGGCTCGAAGGCGGCGATGGTCGCGTCCCGTTCGACGGTCTTGACGTTCTTCCCGAGTCGGGCCTTGGCGAGGATGTTCGAGGGCAGCGTCACCACGAGCCCGTTGATGAGCCCGACGCCACGGCCGACCTTGCCGCCGAGCGCCATGATCGCCGCCTTCTCGACAGCCCCTGGCTGATGCGTGTAGGTGACGATGACCGTGACAGGCGGTCCATCCGCGGCGAAGACGGCGGGCGCCGGGCGAGGAGCGCCGTCGTCATGCCGGCGATCACCAGGCCGACAGCAGGACCTACCCGCTCTTCGGCGTGCGCTCGATCCGAACCATCCCTGTCCCTCCGTCGCGCTCTGCGGGTCAGCGTAGGCGGGTCCAGCCCGCCGAACAATAGGGTCGGCGCGGCGATGCACCGCCCATGTCGGTCACCCCGATGGTCCTACGGCCACCTGGCATAAGCCGCAGATAAGCGCCGCCGAGGACACTGGCGGCCAGCGATCGAACGGACCGGGCACTCCGCGACTCGGGGTCCAGCGCTGCTGACGTCGCCGGCCGGACGGCCGGCGGGAGGTGCCCGATGCGTGCCCGGATCATCCATGCCGCCGCGACCCTGGCCACGACCGTCCTCGCCGTGGGGATCGCCTTCGGGACCAAGTGGGGCACCGGCGGCTGAACCCGGCCCGGCCCCGCTAGGTGCGCGTCCCGGCCACGCCCGCCGGATCCGACGTGAGGCGCGTCGCGAGGTAGACCGGGATGATCGAGAGGACCAGCACGAAGACCGCCGCGACGTTCACGAGCGGCAGCTGGTTCGGGCGCTGGTAGTTGTTGAAGATCCAGATCGGCAGGGTCTGCGTGCCCGCGCTCGACGGTGAAGTTCGTGACGATGATCTCGTCGAACGACAGCGCGAAGGCGAGCAGGGCGCCGGCGATCAGCGCCGTCCGGATGGCCGGGACCGGTCACCTTGCCGGAACGTCGTGAAGGTGTCCGCGCCGAGGTCGGCCGAGGCCTCCTCGAACGAGCGCGACGTCCGGCGCAGGCGGGCGATGACGTTGTTGTAGATGACGACGATGCAGAACGTCGCGTGGCCGATGATGATCGTCAGCATCCCGAGGTCGATGCCGATCGTCCGGAACGCCGTGTTCAGCGCCAGGCCGGTGACGATGCCCGGCAGCGCCAGCGGCAGGATCACGACGAACGAGATCGTCTCGCGCCCGAAGAACTTGTAGCGCTGGACCGCGAGCGCGATCAGCGAACCGAGGATGAGCGCGGCGATCGTCGCGCCGATCGCCGCCTGCGAGCGAGGTCAGGATCGCCTCGCGGATGCCGCGGTCCGAGAGCGCCTTCGCGTACCACTCGAGGGTGAACGAGGTGATCGGCCAGGTCGCCACCTTGGCGGCGTTGAACGAGTACAGGACGATGATCCCGATCGGGATGTAGATGAACGCGAGCAGCAGGCCGGTCGCGACCCGCAGGAGCGATCCGCGTGCCGCGCCCGTAGCCCATCAGAGGGCCTCGAACGCGCCGAGCCGGCGCGCGACGAGCAGGAAGACGAGCATGATCGTCACCGGCACCATCGCGTAGGCGGCCGCCAGCGGCTGGTTCCCGGCGACCCGCGAAGTCGTAGACGACGTTGCCGATGAACTTGGTGTTCGAGACCAGGGTCGGCGTGATGTAGTCGCCCAGGGTCAGGCTGAACGTGAAGATCGAGCCGGCGATCGACGGCCGGCAGCGCCAGCGGCAGGATGACCCGCCGGAACGTCATGCCGGCCCGTGCCGCCGAGGTCCGACGACGCCTCGAGCAGCGAGTTCGGGATCCGCTCCAGGCCGGCGAAGATCGGGATGATCATGTAGGGCAGCCAGAGGTAGCTCTCGACCAGCCAGACCGCGACGATCGCTGTAGCCCGGCCCCTTGAGGCCGAACGGCTCGAGGATCGAGTTGAGGACGCCGTTCTCGGCCAGGATCAGGCGCCAGGCGTAGACCTTGACGAGATAGCCGGACCAGAGCGGCAGCAGGATCGAGACGGCCAGGATGCCCGCGGACGTCGCGGCGAGGCCACGCGCGCCATGTAGAAGGCGATCGGGAAGGCGAGGACGATCGTCGTCAGCGTGACGAGCGCGGCCATGACGACCGTCCGGATCGCGATCGTCCGGTAGATCTCGCTCGCCGAAGATCCGCTGGTAGTTCTCGAGCGTCAGCTCGGTGATCGACGTTGCCGCTGAACGAATCGACCGACCAGAACGACGAGATCAGGAACAGCGCGAGCGACCCGAGATAGGCGATGACGAGCCAGCCGATGGGCGCGGCGAGCAGCCCCGCCAGCTGGACCCGGGGATGGCGATAGAGCACCGCCGCCACCCGCCGCGCCGAGGGAGGCGGGCGGGGCGGCGGCGGTGTCGAGTGCGGTCATGTCACGCCGCGTGGCGGCGCTGGCCGCGGTCGGTCAGCGTCGGCGGCTAGCCGCCGGTGATCTCCGTCCACGCCTTGGTCCACGCGTCGAAGTCCTTGCAGATCGGCCCGCGGCCGTCGAGGCACTCGGTCGTGGGCGTGTTCCAGTAGTAGATGTTCTTGAAGTACGCCTCGTCGTCGGCGTGGAACTGCTCGCAGTGGCCGGCGGTCTGCTTCTCGGCCTCGGCGCACGCCGGCGCGCTGACCGGCGCCTCGCCGAAGTAGACGGTCACGTCCGCGTTGGCCTTGGGCGAGATGATGTAGTCCATCCACTTGTACATGCAGTTCGGGTGCTTGGCCTTGGACGAGATCATCCAGGTGTCGGACCAGCCGGTGGCGCCTTCCTTGGGCGTGACGCTGGCGACCTGCTTGCCGCCGGCCGCGTTGATGGTGTTCTGCTGGTACAGCCAGGCGCGTGCCGATCGCCATGTCGCCGTTGGCGAACCCGTCGATCTCCTCCTGGGCGGTGCCCCAGTACTTGCCGATCAGGGCCTTCTGCTGCTTGAGCAGGTCGACCGCTGCCTCGAACTGCGCCTCGTCGAGCGCGTACGGGTTGGTGATCTTGAGGTCCGGCTTGGTCTTCATCAGGTACAGCGCCGCGTCGGCGATGTAGATCGCGTAGTTGTAGGCGGTGACCTTGCCCTTGTAGGGCGAGCTCGCGTCGAAGACGACGCTCCAGGAGTCGGGCGCGGTGGTGACGACCGTCGGGTCGTACATGAGGACGTTGGCGCCGCGACCGTGGGGCACGCCGTAGCTGACGCCGTTGACGGTGTTGTAGGACTGGTTCTTGAGGCCCTCGAAGACGTCCTTGTAGTTCGGGATCAGGCTCGAGGTTGACCCCGGCCACGTCGCCGCCGGCGATCAGCCGGAGGGTCGCGTCGCCCGAGGCCGAGACGCCGTCGTACTGGCCGGTCTTCATGAGCTGGACCATGTTGGCCGAGTCGACGCCGACCTTCGACGTTGACCTTGCAGCCGGTCGCCGTCTCGAACGGGGTGACCCAGTCGTAGCCCTGCACCTGCTCGCCGCCGGTCCCGCCGACGACGTAGCCGGTCCAGGCCACGAGGTTGAGCGCGCCCTCGCCCTCGCCGACGGACGTCGGGCCGACCTGGCTCGGCGCGGCCGACGGGGCCTCGCTGGCGGCCGCGCTGGCCGCCGCGCTCGGCTGCGACGCTGGCCGCAGCGGACGGGGCCGTGCTGGCCGTCCCGCCGCTCGAACACGCCCCGACGACGACCGCCGCCACCGCGGCGAGCGCCAGGATCCTGTGCTTCCTCATCCCGTTGCTCCTCCTCCTCGCGTCACGCCCCGTCCGCGACGGGGAGTGCGTGCTGTCGCTTCCAGATCAGGCGGACAGCGTTGCCTTCCTGTGCGAGCGCCTCCATCGACGACGTGTCGAGGTTCTGGCGAAGGACGACGAGGCGGGCCCCGGCGTCGAGGTTGACGATGTAGCGGGTGTCCGAGCCGAGGTAGACGACGTCGTGGATCCGGCCGTCGGCCGCGATCTCGTCGTCGCCGACCGCGGCGCCCGGCGTCGGCCAGCCGGATCTTCTCGGGCCGGATCGTGAAGGTGCCGGCCGTCCCGATGACGGCCTGGGCGACGTCGCCGGTGAGCAGGTTGGACGTCCCCACGAAGCCGGCGACGAACCGCGTCGCCGGATGCTCGTAGACGTCGGCCGGCGCCCCGACCTGCTCGATCCGGCCGCGGTTGAACACCGCCAGCCGGTCGCTCATGGTCAGCGCCTCCTCCTGGTCGTGGGTCACGTAGATGAAGGTGATGCCGACCTGCTGCTGGATGGCCTTGAGCTCGATCTGCATCTCCTCGCGGAGCTTGAGGTCGAGCGCCCCGAGCGGCTCGTCGAGCAGGAGGACGCGCGGCCGGTTGATGAGCGCGCGCGCGAGCGCGACCCGCTGGCGCTGGCCGCCCGAGAGCTGGCTCGGCCTGCCGCCCCTCGTAGCCCTCGAGCCGGACCATCCGGAGCGCCTCGGTGACGCGGGCGGCGCGATCGGCCTTGGCGACCTTGCGGACCATCAGCCCGTACGCGACGTTGTCCCCGACGGTCATGTGCGGGAAGAGCGCGTAGTCCTGGAAGACCGTGTTCACGTCGCGGTCGAACGGCGGCACGGTGGTCACGTCGGTCCCGTGCAGGAGGACGCGGCCCGCGGTCGGCAGCTCGAACCCGGCGATCATCCGCAGCATCGTGGTCTTGCCCGAGCCGGACGGGCCGAGCATCGAGAAGAACTCGCCGTCGCGGACGTCGAGGTCGATGCCGTCGACCGCCACGACATCGCCGTAGCGCTTCTCGACCCCCTCGAGTCGCACGGCGACGGGCGCCGTCGGCATCGCGCTGGGTCCCGGTTCCGGGACGGTGGTCGGGATGGCCAATCGGACCTCGACAGCTGGGGGCGGATCGCGCCGGATGCGGTCCTCGCCGGGTGCGGTTCGGGGCACTGTGCCGTCGCGCGGGCGGGGCTGTCAAGGGAACCGGCGGCACGTTCCGGGGACCGCGTCGGGCGCCCGCCGTAGACTCCGCGCGTGCCCCGTCCCTCGAGCCTCGTCCGCTCGCTCGTCCTGCTCGTGCCGCTGCTGCTGGCCGCCTGCGACCCGGAGCCGGTCGCGGTCACGCCGATCCCGGTCGGCGGCACGAACGACGCCCCGCGCGAGGTCAACCTCATCGCCAAGGACTACACGTTCGTGCCGCCGGTCCTGGACCTCGTCCCCGGCGAGACCGTGATGCTCCACATCGTCAACGGCGGGCTCGACGTCCACGAGGTCGTCATCGGCGACGGCGCGGTCCAGGACGCCTGGGAGGCCGCGGAGGCGGCGCTCGACGGGGCGCCGCCCGGTCCCACGCCCGTCGTGAGCGTCGCGCCCGACACTCGGCGGCGTGCGCGTGGTCGTCCCGTCCGGCCAGCGCGTCGACCTGCTCTGGGAGGTCCCGGCGGACGTCCCGACGACGTTGCCGCTCCCGAGCGCGAGCGCCACCCCGGACCCATCGGCCTGGACGGTCGAATGCCACATCCCCGGGCACCTCGCGAAGGGCATGTGGATCCCCATCCGGTGGGTCGTCAGACACGCCCTCGTGAGGGGCGCCGGTGGTACGCTTCGTGCGTGCCGGCTGGGGTACGCCGAGCCGCCCCGCCTTCAGGAGGACCCGAATGGCCTACGTGATCGCCGAGCCCTGCATCGACGTGCTCGACATCTCGTGCGTCTCCGTCTGTCCGGTCGACTGCATCCACTACGACGAAGGCACCGATCGCAAGCTGTTCATCGACCCGAACGAGTGCATCGACTGCGGGGCCTGCGAGCCGGAGTGCCCGGTGAACGCGATCTTCCCCGAGGAGTCGCTGCCGTCCGAGTGGGCGAAGTTCACGACCATCGACGCCACCTGGTACACGGACAAGTCCGCCGCGCGCGCCGCGGTCGACGAGATCAAACCCTCGGGCTGATGGCCTCGCGGGGCTCGGCCTCAGGCCTCGGGGCGTGCGGGTCAGTACCCCGCTGAGGGTGCCAGTACCGAGGTCTGTATGCGCATCGTCTCCCTCCTTCCGTCCGCCACCGAGATCGTCTGCGCCATCGGGCTCGGCGACGAGCTGGTCGGCGTGACCCATGAGTGCGACTGGCCGCCCGAGGTCATCGGCAAGCCGGTCATGACCCGCAGCGTCCACGACCTCACCGAGACGTCGTCGCGCGACATCCACCGGTTGGTCACCGACTCGATGCACGGCGGGTCCTCGCTGTACGCCCTCGATGCCGAGGCGCTCGAGGCCGCCGAGCCCGACCTCATCCTCACCCAGGAGCTGTGCCGTGTCTGCGCGGTGAGCTATCGCGAGGTCAACGAGGTCGCCCGGGCGATCGACGCGGACATCACGGTGGTCTCGCTCGAGCCGAGCTCGATCGAGGGGATCTTCCACACGATCACGACCGTCGGCGCGATGGCCGAGGCCGAGGATCCCGCCATCGACCTCGTCGAGGCGCTGCGCGAGCGCCTCGGCGCCATCGAGGCGACCGTCGCGAAGCGACGCGAGGGCGGCCGGGCGGCGCCCCGCATCGTCAGCCTCGAATGGCTCGACCCGCCGTTCTCCGCCGGCCACTGGGTGCCGGAGCAGGTGCGACGTGCCGGCGGCTGGGACGTCCTGGGCCAGGATGGCGAGCGGTCGCAGGAGACGACCTGGGACGCGGTCGCCGAGATGGACCCCGAGACGCTGGTGCTGATGCCGTGCGGGTTCCACCTGGCGGAGACCGTCGAGGAGTGGGCGCGCACGCCGCGGCCGGCCTGGTACGGCGAGCTGCCGGCGGTCCGTCGCGGGCAGGTCTTCGCGGTCGACGGGTCGGCCTACTTCAGCCGGCCGGGACCGCGGGTCATCGACGGCATCGAGCTGCTGGCCGAGATCCTCGACCCCGACGCGTTCGAGGAGATCGCGCCGATCGGGTCGTGGACCCCGGTCACGTCGTAGCCCGGATCGCCATGCCGTTCCTCGGGTCGTTCAGCTGCCTCTGGTGCGGCGCGCCGCACACGTGTCGCGCGCCCGACGACCTCGAGGGCTGGGCGCAGCTGTGCTCGTCGTGCCTGGGCAAGGCGGGCGACAACACCTTCCTGCGCTTCCGGCTCCACCAGGCGATCACCGAGCGCGGCCGGGCAGTGGGCGGATCCAACGCCGAGGACGCGGCGCCCGCTGAGCACGCGGCGCCGGCAGAGCACGCGCCGCCGGCTGGGATCGCGACGACGGCCGCGTCGCCCGCCGGCGCCTCCGCGACGTCGCCGTCCGACCCGGAGGCCGCCCTGATCCCGTACTACGAGGCCCGCGCGGGCGAGTACGACGACTGGTATCTCCGCCGCGGCCGGTACGCGCGCGGCGCCGTCCACGATGCCGTCTGGAACACCGAGCTCGACATGGCTGGACGGTGGCTGGACGGCCTGCCCATCGGCGGCGAGATCGTCGAGCTCGCGGCCGGGACCGGGTGGTGGTCACCGCTGCTCGCCGCCAAGGGCCAGCTGTCGATCTACGACGCCGCGCCGGCCACGCTCGAGAAGGCGCGCGACCGCCTCGTGGCGCATGGGCTGCGCGCGCACCTGCACGTGCGCGACGCGTGGGCCGAGCCGGACCGCCCGGTCGACGCGGTCTACACCGGGTTCTGGCTGAGCCACGTCCCGCGCGAGCGCCTGCCGGCCTTCCTCGCGCTGGTCCGCCGCTGGCTCAAGCCGGGCGGGCGGTTCGCGTTCATCGATTCGCTGCCCGATCCGCAGTCGTCGGCGGCCGATCACCCGACGCCGGCGGACGACGTTTCGCTGCGCCGCCTGGCCGACGGCCGCGAGTTCACGATCGTCAAGGTCTACTACCGGCCGGACGAGCTCGCCGCCGCGCTTCGCGACGCTGGATTCGCGACGGCGGACGTCATCACATCGGGTCGCTTCTTCGTGCTCGGGACGGCCACCGCCTGACCTATACTCCGGCCGATGTCCCCCCTCTCCAAGGCCACGATCGCGACGGTCGGCTCCGGCGTCATGGCCGAGGCGATGATCGCGGGCATCCTCCGCGGCAAGCTGGTCGAGCCGGGCCAGGTCGTCGCGAGCCATCCGCGCCAGGAGCGCCGCGAGCATCTCGAGCGCGAGTTCGGGATCCGGACGGTCGCGGGCAACGCCGAGGCCGTGAAGGGCGCCGACGTCATCCTCCTCGGGATCAAGCCCCAGATGCTGGCCAAGGTCGGCCGCGAGATCGGGCCTGGCCTCCGCCGCGGTCAGCTCGTCCTGAGCGTCCTCGCCGGCGCGACCACCGACGGCGCTCACCGGGCTGCTCGGCCACGACCAGGTCGTGCGCAGCATGCCGAACACGCCGGCCCGCCTCGGCCGCGGCATGACCGTCTGGTACGCCACCCCGAAGACGACCGAGGCCCAGCGCGCCCAGGCGGCCGCCCTGCTCGGGTCGCTCGGCGCCCAGATCGAGGTCGACGACGAGAAGTTCGTCGCGATGGCGACCGCGGTCAGCGGCACCGGCCCCACCTACGTCTTCCTCGTCATGGAGGCGCTCATCGACGCTGCGGTCCACCTCGGCTTCCCGCGGCACGTCGCCCACGACCTCGTCATCGAGACCCTCGAGGGCTCGACGGTCTTCGCCAAGCAGTCGGGGATGCACCCGGCCGAGCTGCGCAACATGGTCACCTCGCCGGGCGGGACCTCCGCCGCGGCGCTCCACGAGCTCGAATCGGGCCGGCTTCGGACGGTCCTGTCGGAGGCCGTGTGGGCCGCCTACCGGCGCACGGTCGAGCTCGGCGAGCAGCTCGAGGCGTCTGTGGGATCCGAGGAGGCCGGGACGGACCGCACGACGTGAGCCTCGTCGGCATCGCCCCCGCGATCGACCTGCGACGAGCGCCGCTGGCCGAGCTCCGGGCGGTGGACATGCGCGCGCCCGAGCGCGACTTCTGGGCGGACGAGGCGGCCCTGTGGGATCGGCTGGTCTCGACGTGGGCCGGCCTCGATGACGCGGCCTGGCGGATCCCCGGCGCCTCGACCTCCGATGCCGGCGGCCCGGACTGGTCCCTGGCCGAGCACGTCGGGCATCTCGCCGCCTGGCAGGGGCTCGCCGAGGTCTACACGCAGAACGCGATCGCGACGGGCCGCTGGCCGTCGGACGAGGAGCTTCGACGGCGGCGACTTCGACAAGTTCAACGAGCGCCTCCGCGAGCCGTGGCGGTCGCTGTCGAGCGACGCGATCGTCGCCCGCTTCGCGGCGTCGCGTCGAGGCCTCCTCCGCCAGGCCAACCGCCTGACCGCGACCGCCATCCGCGGCGACAACGAGTGGGGCTGGGTCTACCTGGCCCTGCACGGCCACTATCTGGACCACCTCACGGTCATCGAGACGTGGACAGGCGCGCTGCGCGCCCGGCAGGCCGACGGCGACCCGTTCGTCGCGGACCCGCGGACGCCCGACCTCGACACCTTCATGGCACAGCGACGAGCTCGCCAACACGACCCTCGAGGCCTGCTCGGGTCGGTGCCGTTCGACCGCTGGGAGCACCGTCGAGGTCACGCCCGGCTGGACGATCCGCGACCACGTCGCCCACCTGGCCGACTGGGCCGAGGAGGGCGCCCGGGCGATCCAGGTCTACCGCGACGAGCGGATCGCTGGCTCGCCGACCCGGACGAGGGGTCGACGCCTGGAACGAGCGGATGGTCAGCCGGATCGCGATCGGTCGAGCCCGCGCCACGACCCTCGCCCGCTACGAGCAGGCGCGCGAGGCGATGCACGACGCGGTCGCGACGCTGACCCTCGCCGAGCTGCGGTCGCCCGACGGCTGGAGCTGGGCCTACGATTGCACGTACGGACACGTCCGCAAGCACCTCGCGATGCTCGGACCGTGGTGCGCCGCGGCATCCTGGCCGGACCCGACGGCTTGATGCCGGAGCCGTCCAGGACGTCGACGACCGGGCTGACGATCGAGGCGATCACCTCGGTCGACCCGCATCGCGAGTTCCGGCTCCACCCGCGCGACCGGGTCGTCGCCTACACGGCCGATGTCGGCGGCGCGCGCCAGCTGTTCACGATGCCGCTCCGCGGCGGGACGCCGACCCAGCTGACCGCCTCGTCGAAGCCGGTCGGCGACCCGCAGTGGTCGCCCGACGGGCGGCGTCTCGCGTTCATCCGCGACGACGAGCTCTGGGTGGTCGAGGCTGACGGCTCGCGGAGCACGCGCGTGGTCGCCAAGCCGGGCGGCGCCAAGGCCGGACGCTGGTCGCCCGACGGGCGGCGGCTCGCCTTCCTGTCGCGGCGACGCGGCTGGTCGCAGGTCTGGCTCATCGACGCCCCGGTCCCGCGCCGCGGCCGGCCGGCGAACAGCCCGAAGGCGCCGGAGGCGACGGTCCTCACCGAGCCCGGGATCGACGTCGACGACTTCCAGTGGTCGCCCGACGGGACCCGCCTGGCGGTCACGGCCCGCCGCCGGCCGGACGACCTCGAGACCGCCCAGATCGCGCTGGTCGACGTCGCCACGGGCGCGACCCAGGTCGTGGCCGGCGAGAGCCAGCCTCGACACGGGTGCGCGCTGGCTGCCCGACGGGTCGCTGCTCTACGTCTCGGACGCGGACGGCTGGTTCCAGGTGGTGCGGCTGACCGCCGACGGCCACGACCGGATCGTCCTGACGGCCGGCGACCGCGAGCACGGCGAGCCGTCCGGCGGGTTCGGCTACGCCCCGCTGCCGTCGCCCGACGGCACCCGCTTCGTGCATGTCGAGGTCCACGACGGGCTGTGCGACCTGGTCGTCGGGCGACCTGGCCGGGAGCGTCGCCCCGAAGCGGGGCCGCGGCCGTCCGCCGAAGGTGCCGCGCACGGTCGCGGCGGCCGGCACCGGTCGTCGGATCAACCCGTGGGACGGCGTCTGGCGCTCGGTCGGCTGGCTGTCGGACGGGGCGTGGATCGCCGCGGTCGGGGACAGCGAGACCCGTTCGGAGGACCTGTGGCTCCTGCCGGTCCCGGGGGTCGCGCCCGGACGACGCGCGACCGCGCCGGGTCACCGATTCCATGCCCGCCGTGCTCGGCGGCCGCCCTCGCGGCCGGCCGGGTCCCGGCCGGGGAGCGGGTGACCGTCACGGCGCGCGACGGCCTGCGTCTCGAGGGCACGCTGTGGCGCCCCGTGCCCGCGACCGGCAAGCGCGGCGGCCGGCGCGTCCCGACCGTCGTCTACCCGCACGGCGGCCCGACCTGGCAGTCGTTCCGGAGCTTCCAGCCGTTCAAGCTGCTGCTGGCCGAGGCCGGGTTCGCGTTCCTCGACATCGACTTCCGCGGGTCCACCGGCTACGGGCGAGCGTTCCGCCACGCCAACCACGACGAGTGGGGCCACGCCGACGTGAACGACGTGATCGACGCCGCCCGCTGGGCGGCCGAGCAGCCCTGGTCCGACGGCCGGCTCGCCGTCTACGGCGGCTCGTACGGCGGCTACCTCGTGCTCAGCGCTCTCGTCGAGGAGCCGGCCCTGTGGCGGGCCGGGGTCGACCTCTTCGGCGACTCCGAGATCGCCGAGAGCTTCCGTCACGGCGACCGGCCCGGCCGGCTCGACCTCCAGCGGATGATGGGCTCGCCCGACGACGCGGGGCGCGCGGCCGCCTACCGCCGCGGGTCCCCGGTCTACCGCGCCGAGCGGATCGAGGCACCGCTGCTGATCCTCCACGGCCGCAAGGACAAGCGGGTGGTGCCGCTGATGACCGAGCGGATGGTCGAGGCGCTCGAGATCGAGGGCAAGACCTTCGAGGTCCACTGGTACGACGACGAGGGCCACGGCTGGGAGCGCCGGGAGAACCGCCGCGACGCCTACGAGCGCACGCTCGGATTCCTGCGCACGCACGTGCTCGACGAGGTCCCCGAGGACTGAGCGTCAGGCGGCCGCCGGCTCCGGATCCGCGCGCATCCCGACGGCGATCACCGTCGCGACGCCGATCCCGATCAGGACGTCGCCGATGCTGAAGACGTTGGCCAGCGGGATCGCCGCGGGGATCGCGAAGATGTCGGTCAGGAGCCGGAGCGCCGGGTCGGCGACCACGATGCTGTTGGTCGGTCCGCTGGTGTCCACGCCGGCGGTCGCCAGCGCGCTCGGATCCGCGGGCATGTACCCGCCGTTCGCGACGATCGCGGCCATGTTGCAGAGCGCGCCGGCGGCGATGACGGGCATGCCGCGCAGCGGGAGGTTGCGGAGCACCGCGGCGAGGACCGCCACGTTGGAGAGGACGTAGACGACCGGCACCGCGTCGCCGAGCGCGTCCCCGACCGCCATCGAGTAGATCGCCAGCTGGACCACGAAGCCCGCGACCGCGAGCCAGGCCCAGCGGATCCGCAGCCGGGCGAGGGCCCCGATCCGGCCGCCCATCAGGAGCCCCACGAGCAGTCCGACCGGGACGGCGTAGACGATGAACACGGACGGTCAGTCGGACGGGCGGGCTGATCCCGAGGGCCTGTTCGAGCTGGTCCGCGTGGTCCTCGAGGTGGCGGTAGATGAACCGCCCGAGCCCGAACTCGACGGTCACCTCGCCGAGGCGCGGATGGAGGCCGACGCGGGCGAGATCCTCGTCGGACCAGGCGGAGCACGCGGCGATGAGGGCCGCGGCCTTCGCGTCGATGCTGGCGTCGAGCTCGTCGAGCGGCCAGTCGCCGCTCGCGCTCGATGGCGGCCAGGCGGGCGGCGTCGCTCGAGATCCGGCCGAACGGGACCGGCTCGTCGCTCCGGGACGTCGACGATCCGGCCCAGCTCGCCGTGCCAGAACCCGATCATCTCGTCGACGTGGGCGAGGACCTCGGGCGGGCCCCACGTCGCCTCGGGGGCATCGTCGAACCGCTCCGAGAGCGGCCACGGTGCCCCGGCGTGGACCGCGGGGCGCAGGGCGGCGAGCCGCGCCCGGCCCGCCTCGATCCGTGCAGGAGCGTCGTTCGTCGCCATGGCGGCAGTGTGGCACGACCGGCGTAGCATGGGTGGCCACATCACCGGGCCGTCGCGGGGAGACCCGCGGCCGTCCGCCGGCTCGCAGCACGGGAGCGACGCGATGACCGAGACCCTGTCGCGTGGCGCGGCCAACCAGGCCGGCGCCCATGTCGACGCGGACGCCTACGCCAAGGCGGCCGACTTCCTGCCGCTCGACGGCATCGACCACGTGGAGTTCTGGGTGGGCAACGCCCGCCAGGCCGCCGCGTACTACCGCGCCCTGTGGGGCTTCACGCCGGTCGCCTTCAGCGGCCTCGAGACGAAGGTCCGCGACCGGGCCTCGTACGTCATGGTCCAGAACGACATCCGCTTCGTCTTCACCGCCCCGCTGACGCCGGACGGCGAGATCGCCGAGCACGTCCGCGAGCACGGCGACGGCGTCCACGACATCGCGTTCGCGGTCCAGGACGTGGATGCCGCCTGGCAGGCGACGACCTCGCGCGGCGCGGTCAGCGCCCTGGCGCCGACCGAGATCGACGGCGGCGAGGACGGCGTCCTGCGTCGCGCCTCGATCCACACGTACGGCGAGGTGCTCCACTCGTTCGTCGACCGGCGCGACTACCACGGTGCCTTCGCGCCGGGCTACCGCGCGGTGAAGCGTCCGGCGGCGTGCGGCGGACGGGCTGTCGCTGCTCGAGGTCGACCACTGCGTCGGCAACGTCGAGCTCGGCGAGATGGACCGCTTCGTCGACTTCTACCGCGACGTCCTGGGCTTCGCCCAGCTCATCCACTACGACGACAAGGTCATCCACACCGACTTCAGCGCGCTGATGTCGAAGGTCATGACCAACGGCAACGGGCGGATCAAGTTCCCGATCAACGAGCCGGCGGCCGGGCGCAAGAAGAGCCAGATCCAGGAGTACCTCGACTGGTATCGCTCGGCCGGCTGCCAGCACATCGCGCTGCGGACCGAGGACATCGTCGGGACCGTGCGCCGCCTCCGCGACAACGGGGTGGAGTTCCTCGGCCTGCCGCACGAGTACTACGCGACGCTGGCCGACCGGGTCGGCGACGTCGGCGTGCCGATCGACGTCCTCGAGGAGCTCGGCATCGAGGCCGACCGCGACGAGGAGGGCTACCTCCTCCAGATCTTCACGCGCCCGGTCCAGGACCGCCCGACGTTCTTCTTCGAGATCATCGAGCGCCACGGCTCGCGCGGCTTCGGGGTCGGCAACTTCAAGGCGCTCTTCGAGGCGATCGAACGCGAACAGGCGAAGCGCGGGAACCTCTAGGCGAGGCTCCCGCGCCACACGTCACCGCCGCCTCACGGCGGTGAACCTGAGCCGAGATCGACGATCGCCTGGGCCGACGGCGCGGTCCGCCGCCGGCGTCCCGGCGTAGTCGTCGATGATCACGATGACGTCGCGTCCGCCGTCGACGTCCAGGATCCACAGGTGCCAGATGGCATTCGGGCCCTGGGCGTACAGGCTGCCGCCGGGGTCGGCCGAAGACGAAGGAGTCGCCGCTGCATCAGCCGAGGTCGGGCAACTGGAGGTCGATCCGCTTGCCGGAGAAGCCGTCGACCGACACCGGCACGGTGACGTCGAGGCCTCGATGGCCCGGTGGCCGACGAGCGCGGTCGCCAGGTCGTCGACCGGTCGGGCCGATCGGCTCGTCGCCGGCCTCGGCGTCAACGGGTCCGCATCCATGACATGGATCGCGTGAACAGCGACGTGGCCATCAGCAGCGCGAGACCCGATCGCCGTCCGGTGCCGACGTGCCCTTCGGCCCGAGATCGCCCAGTCGCCGTACGCGGACCAGCCCGCGGGCACGGGGACGCGGACGGTCACGGGTCCTCGGCGAGCGATCCGAATGAGATAGTCGCCCGGCGTCAGGCGTCCGTCAGGACGGCGATCCGGCGATCGGCGATGGCGAGGGCGACGCGGTCGGGCGTCGCGGTCGGCGCCGGACCGCCGAAGCCGGCGAGGCACCGGGCAGAACGTTGTAGCCGACCACGGCCACGACGAGCACGGCCGCCAACCCGGCGGCGATCTTGAGGTTGGTGTTCATGGGGATGTCGCCTCCAGGTCGAGGCGCCATCCGGGTCGTTGCGGCTGACGGCCGATCCGGTCGGCGACCACGTCGATGACGCGGTCGGGGGCCTGGGTCGGGCCGTCGGCGAACCAGAGATCCAGGAGTCGTTCGGTGTCGCGATCGTGGGTCATGCCGAACGGCCTCCTTCGAGCGCGACCCGGGCGTCCGCGTCGAGCGCGGCGCGCATGGCGCGATGGGCGTTGTACAAGCGGGAGCGGGCCGTCCCGGCCGGGATCCCGAGGGTCTCGGCGATCTCGGACGGGGCGTACCCGAGGTAGTGGTGCATGGCGAGGATCGCCCGATGCTCGGGCGGCAGCCGGCGGAACCCGCGTTCGAGCAGGTCGCGCTCGGCGATGGTGAGCAGGTCATCGGGCGCGGCCGGTCCATCGACCGGCAGGACCCGCAGGTTCGCGGTGCGACGACGCTCGCGCGTCGCCTGGGCGATGCAGACGTTGACGACCAGGCGATGCAGCCACGCATCGAAGCGGTCCGGATCGCGGAGTCCCCGCAGGTCGCGCCAGGCGATCACCAATGCGTCCTGGAGGGCATCCTCGGCCCGATCGACGTCGCGCAGGATCCGCTGTGCGAGCGCGAAGAGCCGGTCGCTGCGAACGCGGATCAGGTCGACGAACGCCGCCTGGTCCCCGTTCCGTGCCGCCTCGACGAGATCGCGATCCACCTGCGCCGCCTCGGTCGTCGCGCCCAGCGGGGGCGCCGTCCGACTCCTATGGTCGAGTCGCCCGGTCACGCGTTCATTCTTCTCGGCGCTCGCGTCGGGTCTAGGCATGATTCGAGGCCGACAGCGGCCGCCGGAGAGGAGGGACGTCGTGTATCAGTGGCTCGTGTTCGCCCACCTGGTCGGACTGGTCTTCTTCGCGATGTGCCACGGCGTGGCGATCTTCAGCGCGTTCCGGATCCGCAGCCTGCGCGACACGGCGGCCGTCCGCGGCCAGCTCGAGCTGGCGACGCAGTCGAGCCGGCTGATGTACATCGGCCTGATCCTGCTCGCGGTCGGCGGCATCGGCGCGGCGTCGTCGGCGAACCTGTGGGGCGCGGCCTGGATCACGTGGTCGATCGTCGTGTTCATCGCCGTCATCGTGGCGATGTACGCCGTCGGCGGGAGCTACTACTACCCGTTGCGCGACCTCGTGTACGGCAAGGACGGCGCGGCGCCGGCCGAGGGCGAGGCCCTGGCCAAGGCCCTGGACTCGCGTCGTCCCGAGATCCTGCTCGCGATCGGTGGCGGCGGCCTCCTGATCCTCATCTGGCTCATGGTGCTCAAGCCGGCCTGACGTCCGCGTCTGCCGCCGCGTATCCTCGACCCGCCCGAACCCGAGGAGACGCGATGACTCGAACCGTGTGGCTGCTGGTCGCCACGTTCGCCTTGGTCCTGACCGCCTGCGGCGGATCGTCATCCGGGACGCACGACATCAAGGGCACCGCCTGGACCGTGAGCACCATCGGCGGCCAGGCGACCGTGCCCGGTGCGCAGCCGACCGATCGCCTTCGGCAGCGACGGGACGATCAGCGGCTCGACCGGCTGCAACACGTACTCGGGCACGTACACGGTCGACGGCGACAAGCTGACGGTCTCCCAGCTGGCCATGACCAGGAAGGCCTGCGCGGACCCCGCCGTCAACACCCAGGAGGCGGCGGTCACGGCGGCCTCACGGGCGCCACGAGCTGGTCCATCGGCTCCGACGGCAACCTGACCATCAAGGGCGCCACCGAGATCGTGGCCAAGCCGGGCGCCGCCGCCACCTGATCGAACGGTCCCGGATCGACCGGTCGACGCCGGCCGTCGCTGGAGGGTCGGATGCGCATCGCCCACGTCCGCGAGCGGCACGCCCCGGCGGGTGCGCCCTGGCGGCTGGCCGCGGCTGACCCGTCGGCGGCGCCGGCGTAGGCGATCCGACCCGCTGGATCGACCTCGAGCCGGCCCGTCGTCGCGCCGTCGCCGACCGGCCCGAGCTGGCGCACGACAGCGCGCTGCATCGCCAGCCGCTGACGACGCTCGACGACCTGCTCGCGCGCCGGATGCGGGTCGACGCGTTGCGCGACCTCGTCGAGGGCTTCGCCGCCCGCGGCGACGACGACCCGGCGCTCCTCGATGCGGCGGACCTCGTCTTCGGGCCGCCCGTGCTCCAGCCGCCGTCGATCCGCGACTTCTACGCGTTCGAAGGGCACGTCCGGACGATGTGGGAGCGTCGCGGCGGCGAGGTCCCCGAGGCGTGGTACCGGCTGCCGATCTTCTACTTCAGCAACGCCTCCGAGGTCCGCGGTCCCGGCGATCCCGTCTGGGCGCCGGCGGCGTCGTCGGAGCTGGACTACGAGCTGGAGGTCGCGGCGCTGATCGACACCCCGGCCATCGACCTCTCCGACGGCGACGCGGAGGACGCGATCGGCGGCTACACGATCTTCGACGACTGGTCGGCGCGCGACCTCCAGCGCGACGAGACGACCGTCCGGCTCGGGCCGGCGAAGGGCAAGGACTTCGCGAGCTCCTTCGGGCCGTGGCTCGTGACGCCGGACGAGCTGGCCGACGCGCGGTCGGGGACCGGCTACGACCTCGCCATGACCGCCGAGGTGAACGGCACCGAGACCAGCCGCGGCCGCTGGTCGGATGCGCAGTTCTCGTTCGGGGCGATGGTCGCGCGCGCCTCGGCGGACGCCCGCCTGCGGCCCGGCGACCTCATCGGCAGCGGGACCGTCGGGACCGGCTGCCTGCTCGAGGTCCGCGACGCGACGCTCGGTCGCTACCTCGAACCCGGTGACGAGGTCACGCTCCGCATCGACCGGCTCGGCGCGCTGACGACCCCGATCGTGGCGCGCCCGCCCGGGACCTGACACGAAGACTGAACCATCGCCGCCGCTGGCGACTCATCGGGGGCGTAGCGTCCACGTCGGACGCATCGACGGAGGACCGCCGGGTGCAGCATCAAGGACTCGTGGACCTGGCTCGTCGGGGTGATGAGGAAGCGTTCACCGACCTCGCACGTGCGGTCGGCGACCGGCTCATGGCGATCGCGTACCGGATCCTTCGCGACGCGGATCGAGCCGAGGACGCGGTCCAGCAGGCCCTGGTGATCGCCTGGCGCGAGCTGCCGACGCTGCGCGACCCCGACCGGTTCGACGCCTGGCTTCGGCGGATCCTCGTCAACGCGTGCTACGCGGAGGCGCGGCGACACCGGCGCTGGGCGGCGAACATCCGCGTCCTGCCGGTCGACGGACCGGACGGGCGCGACGACATGTCGACCGTCGTCGAACGTGACCGCCTCGAGCGCGGCTTCCGGCGGCTGTCGCCGGAGCAGCGCGCCATCTTCGTCCTGCATCACGACCTCGGCTTGACGCTCGCGGAGATCGCCGGCGATGCTCGATGTGCCGCTTGGGACGGTCAAGTCGCGCCTTCACCACGCCGCCCAGGGCCTTCGTGCGGCGCTCGACGCCGATGCGCGATCGGCCACCATCGCGGAGCGACTCGCATGACCACGGACCGCGACTTCGACCGGATCGCCCGCATGCTGGCTGACCGCCGGGCCCGACGAGCTGCCCGAACGCGTGGTGGACGCCGTGGCGGACGAGATCCATCACACCCGACAGCGGCATGTCCTGCATCTGCCGCGGAGGTTCCCACCGATGTTCATCCCGGCACGTACCGCCGCGATCCTCGTGCTTGCCGCCCTCGTCGCCGTGGCCGGGTTGGCCGTCGTCGGCGGCGCAGGGCGCGGTCCTGCCCCGTCCAACACGCCGTCCCCGGAAGCGGCAGCAGACGCAACCTTCGCCCCGATCCCGCCTCCCGTACCTCGACGCGCACATTCATCTCGCCCCGGAACGGGCTGCGCGTGAACTACCCGGGGGCACGGACGGTGACGCCGGCCACATCGGGATGGCTTCCTGGGACGCAGTGATCGGTACGGCAGCGCTGCCCTCGACGTCCTGCAAGGCCCGGACGCCAGATTCGTGGCCGCCGCCCAGCTCGTACCTGACGGCATGACCGACGCCGATTGGCTGACGGCCTGGCGTCGCAGCCTCGCGACGCGAGGTCGAATGCACGAACGTGCCGGCGAGATGGCCCACGGTCCAGATCGTCGGCGATGCCCGGGTACGTCGTCACGGATCGGCGACCAGGAGCAGCGGGCGATCCCGGTCACGACGAACGCCGGCTCGATGCAGGCCATCGTGATCGTCGCGAACGTGGCGTACGACCTCCGACTGGACGGGAACGTTGACGCGCCTACTTCGATGCGCTCCGTCGCGACGATGCGAGCTCGCGCCTTCCGACGTGGGGGACCCGTCGCCCCAGCCCTGAAGCACCAGCCGAGCGGGCATCATCGGCGCATGACCCTCCGCATCGAGCCGATGACCGTCGACGACTGGCCGTCTGTCCGGCGCATCTACACCGAGGGCATCGCGACCGGGGACGCCACGCTCGAGCGCGAGGCGCCCGACTGGGACCATTTCGACCGGTCCGCATCGCCCCGATTGCCGGCTGGTCGCCAGGCGACGTCGATCCCGACGCGGACGTGCGCGATCGTCGGCTGGACCGCGCTGAGCGCGTACTCGGGACGGCGCGTCTACACGGGCGTCGCCTGGGAGAGCGTCTACGTGGCGGAGGCCGCCCGCGGCACGGGCGTCGGCCGCGCCCTGCTCGAGGCGCTCATCCCGGCGTCCGAGGCGGCCGGGTTCTGGACGCTGCTCGCCGGGGTCCTGGCGGACAACGCCGCGAGCCTCGCGCTCCACGAGCGGGTCGGCTTCGTCCGCGTCGGCGTCCAGCATCGGCTGGGCCAGGACGCGACGCGGTCGCTGGCGCGACGTCGTCCTGCTCGAGCGGCGGAGCTCGACGGTCGGCGCTGAGCCGGGCTGCCAGCACGACTGAACGTTCGCGCTGGCCGCCTCCCGTCATAGTGGGTAGTCCGCGGCCATCGAGGTGGCGACGACCGGAGGTCCAGGTGGATCGAGACCTGGTCGAGCAGGCCCGTCGGGGTGATCGCGAGGCGTTCGCCGTCCTGGTGCACCAGGTCAGCGACTCGCTCTACGCGGTCGCCCAGCGGATCCTGCGCGACTCGGCCTCGCCGAGGACGCGCTGCAGAACGCCCTCGTCCTCGCCTGGCGCCGGATCCCGCATCTGCGGGAGCCGGACCGGTTCGAAGCCTGGATCCATCGGATCCTCGTCCATGCCTGCTACGACGAAGCGCAGCGGGCACGCCACTGGGTCGCCAACGTCCGCGTCCTGCCCGTCGACGGGCCATCGACCCCGGACGGAAGCGACGCCATCGCCGACCGCGACGAACTGGAGCGAGCGTTCCGCCGGCTCCCGGTCGACCAGCGGGCGGTCTTCGTCCTGCACCACTACCTCGGGCTGCCGCTCGTGGAGATCGCCGAGATGCTGGAGATCCCCGCGGGACGGCCCGATCGCGCTTGCACTACGCCACGCGCGGGCTCCGCGACGCCCTCGATGGCCGAGGCGGAGCCCGCTGTCCACGGAGGACGACTCGCATGACCGACGATCGCTCGCTCGAACGCGCCGCTCGGTCGTGGCTCGAGGCCGGTCCGTCCCAGGCGCCCGACCGCGCCGTCGAGGCCGCGCTCCTCCGCATCGAAACGACACCACAGGAGCGGGATCTCGGAGTCCCGTGGAGGTTCCCCACGATGACCACTCCGGCTCGCGTCGCCTCGGCCGCCGTCATCGGCGTGCTCGCGATCGGCGGCGCGCTCTTCATGCTCGGCAGTCCCGGTCCGATCGGCCGGTCGGCGGCCCGGCCCGTCGCCGACGCCGAGCCAGCCTGCATCGCCGTCGGCCAGAGTGCCCGCGGCGCTCCATGACGTCCGCTGAGGCGGGGACGTACTCGTCGCGCCGTTCGGGCGGGACGACCGCCTGTGCACGCGCCGCCATCAGCCCGGATGCACCGAAACAGCCGCCGATCGACGCGATCCGCTTCACGTTCACCGTCCCCGACGGTTGGGAAGGGCATCGTTCAATTCGATCTGGCTCCCGTGTCGCGAACAACTCGGCTCCCGACGGCGCGAGTCTGATCTTCGAGAGCGGCGGTCGGCTGTCGAACGATCCGTGCGGAGGCACGCGGGGACATCCCGGTCGGACCGAGCGTCGACGATTTCGCGACCGCGCTTGCGGAGCACCCGACCCTCGGGGCGACGACGCCTGTCGATGTCGCGATCGACGGCTACTCCGGGAAGTTCGTGGAGCTCCAGGCGCCGCCGACCTCTCCGGCTTGCCGGCCACGATCATGCGGCCCTCCCGTGGGAGTCATCGCTGCTATGTCCAGGGACCGAGCCAGCGTTGGCACCTTCGGATCATCGACGTCGATGGCACTCGGGTGGTGGTCCAGACCAACGACTATGCCGGGACGTCCGCCGAGCACCGCGCCGAACTCGAGGCGATCGTCGATTCGATCCAGATCAACCCCTGAGCGAGGTTCGTGCGCCAGCTCGCCGCCCGCGCGCACCTCGAGCGTCCGGCGCTCCGCGCCGGACGCCACCGTGCCCGCCGCCTCGGCCGCGTCCACGCTGACCAGCAGCTCGCCGGCCGCGGCCGCGGACGCGAGGCGGGCCGAGGTGTTGACGGGATCGCCGAGCGCGGTGAAGTCGTCGACGAGCCCCTCCGGCCCGGTCGGGCCGACGAACGCGATCCCGGTGTGGACCCCGGCGCCGATCGGGATCGCGCCCATCGGGGTCGCGTCGGCGCGCCCGGCGCTGGCGACGAGCTCGGTCGCGGCCGCGATCGCCGCCGCGGCATGGTCGCGGCCCGCTGACCCCGCCGAAGAACAGGCCGATCACCTCGTCGCCGACGAGCTTGTCGACGATGCCGCCGTGGTCGAGGATGGCCGACGACCCGAGCCGGTAGAAGTACGCGAGGAAGTCGTGGAAGCCGGTGGGGCTGAGCCGCTCGCCGATCGCCGTGGACCCGCGGATGTCGGCGAAGAGCAGCGTGATCGGGATCTCCGCCCCGGTGACGCCCATCTTGCGGTACTGGCGATGCAGTTCTGGCAGATGGCCGGGTTGCCCGGGAAGCGGGCGAAGCCGAGGTGCTTCATGACCGCGCCGCCGGCTCCCCCGAACGGGGCGTTGCACAGCTTGCAGCGCGGCGACGACGGGATGCGCTTCATGTTGTTGCGGAACGTTCGCGAACCCCTCGTGCTCGCCGGTCAGGATCTGCCGGAACTCCTCGTTGGTCCACGTCCCGGGCATGGCGCGACTCTACGCCCCGTCACCGGGCTCGCGGATGACGGTCCGGACCGACGCCGCCACGACCTAGACTGACCTCCACGGACGAAGGAGGCCAGTCGCCGATGTTCTACGCCTCGCGTGGCAGCGTCCCGCACACCCGGCACACCCAGCACCGCGCGGCCGACGGCTCGCTCTACGCCGAGGAGCTGTTCGGCGTCGAGGGGTTCACCGGTCGCTCGTCGCTGCTCTACCACCTCGTGCCGCCGACGCGGACGCACCGGATCGAGCCGGGCGCGACCATCGCGCTCGAGGAGGCCGACGACGGCTACCACCACCATCGATTGATCGATTCGGCCGGCGTCCCGGTCGCGGGCGACGCGGTCACCGGGCGCATCCCGCTGTTCTTCAACCACGACATCGTGATGGGCGTGGTCCGCCCGGCCGACGTCGATGCCGGACGGCACCTTCTACCGCAACGGCGAGGCCGACGAGCTGCTCTTCGTCCACGAGGGCGCGGGCCTGCTCGACACGAACTTCGGGCCGCTGCGCTACGGGCCGGGCGACTACCTGGTGCTGCCGATCGGCACGACCTGGCGGCTGGAGCCGGACGCCGGATCCGCCCAGCGGATGCTCTACCTCGAGTGCCCGTCCGAGATCGAGGCGCCGAAGCGCTACCGCAACGACTACGGCCAGCTGCTCGAGCACGCGCCGTACTCGCAGCGCGACATCCGCGTGCCCGACGAGGTGCCGCCGCGGACCGACGAGGGCGACTTCGTCGTCCACGTCAAGATGCGCAACCGGCTGACCGCCTACCACTACCGGCATCACCCGTTCGACGTCGTCGGCTGGGACGGCTACCTCTGGCCGTTCGCCTTCGACATCGCGGACTTCCAGCCGATCACCGGGCGCGTCCACCAGCCGCCGCCGGTCCACCAGACGTTCGCGGCGCGGAACTTCGTGGTGTGCTCGTTCGTGCCCCGCAAGTTCGACTACCACCCGCTCGCGATCCCGGCGCCGTACAACCACTCGAACATCAACTCGGACGAGGTCATCTACTACGTGGCCGGCAACTTCATGAGCCGGCGCGGGGTCGGGATCTCCTCGTTCACGCTCCACCCGGCGGGGATCCCGCACGGGCCGCACCCGGGCACCGCCGAGGCGTCGATCGGCAAGGAGGCCACCGAGGAGCTGGCGGTGATGGTCGACACCTTCCATCCGCTGCGCCTGACGAAGGAAGCGGCCGCCCTGGAGGACGACCGCTACCCGTATTCGTGGCTGCCGGCCGAGGACGCCCCCGGCGAGGCCCGCGAACTCGCGGACCGCGGACCGGAGGCGTTCCCGGACTGAGCCCGCTGTCGTCAGCTCGGGGCCGGGTTCTGGCTTGGCGCCGGCGGGTCGACGGCCGAGGCCGGGTCGAGCTTGACCGTCGAGATCCAGCTGTCGAACAGCGCTCGGAACGCATCGGTGGTCCCGGCCGTGGTCGAGTCCTGGCCCCAACCTCCGAACTCGTAGAACCGGTCGTCGACCCAGACATACGCGTCAATCAAGTTGCACCCCACGCCGACATGGCCGACATGGCCATCGATCGTCATCGCGGTACCGTCCGGCGGACCGCTGTCACAAACGGTCTTGTCGGCCGCTGGGTCGCTGGTGAAGTACTTCGCCAGGAACTGGTCCCGGGTCTCACCTGGCCTCAAGCCGGTCGAGACCGACGAGAGGTATATGTACTCGTTGCCAGACAGGCCCATCAACATATCCGTGTTCTCGATGCTGTCTGCCGACACCGTCCAGAACGCCTGCGCGGGCGTGGCGATCCAATCCATCGGGACCGCCGCGGAATACCCGTACAGCGACGAAGTGAACGGTTTCCAGGTCGTCGTGTCCAGGGGGGTCGATGAGCGCGGGGAGGGACTCGGGCTCGCGGACGGCGGCGGGACCCCAACGCCGTCGAGCGACGACGGTGGCCGGGTGAGGAGCGCTCCGCCGAGGACGATGGCGGTGACCGCCGCCGCCCCGAGGGCGAGCTTGGGCATGGTGCTCATGGTCGGGAACCTCCGCGGCAGGCGCATGGCATGCCGCTGTCGGATCGATGGGAACGCCGCCAGGACGATCTGGAGCGTGGGTTCGGGTGCGGCGTTCGGGTCGTCCTCGAGCCAGTCGGCGATGCGGGGATCGAAGGACGCCCGGTCCTGGTCGTTCATGCTGGTCGCTCCTGCCGGGTGATCGCGGATGGAGCATCCGCATCGAGCGCGACCCGCAGCTGACGGACCGCGTAGTGGAGGCGGGACCGCGCGGTCCCTTCAGGGATCCCAAGGGTCGCCGCGATCTCGGTGAGCGGGTACCCGAGGTGGTGGTGCAGCACGACGACCGCCCGCTGTTCCGGTGTCAGCAGTCGGAAGGCGTGCTCGAGGGCGTCGCGATCGACGACCGAGGTCGCATGATCGGGCGTCGTAGGAGGGACGATCGAGAGGACCGGACCCGGGCCGTCCAGCGTCGTTGGCTCCGTCCTTCGACGTAGCACGCGTGGACGACGATCCGATACAGCCAGGCATCGAAGCGGTCCGGATCGCGAAGGGTGGCGAGGTCGCGCCAGGCGCTCAGCAGGGCCTGCTGCGTGACGTCCTGTGCGCGGTCGGCGTCACGGAGGATGCGGTACGCGATGGCGTAGCAGCGGTCGACGTGCTGGGTCGCCAGGTCGGCGAATGCCGTCTGGTTCCCCTGTGCCGCCTGCTCCACGAGATCGCGTTGCACGGCATCGGCCCCTTCGGGGCGAGCAGCCCGTCTGGCCGCGTCACTGAGTATGGGACCGCCCGGTCCCGAAACGTTCAGGACCGGGCGGTTGGCGGGCGCACCGACCGATCGTGGTCGGTCGCTGTGCTTCCTAGGTGCCGAACTTGAACGAGGCCAGGATCCGATCGAAGGTCGCTCGATCCGTGGCGGTCAACGGAGAGTCGACCGAGGTGACGAGGTTGATCTCGAAGAAGCGGTCCTTGCTGGCGCCGAGGACCTCGACGACCTGGACGCTCTGGGCACAGACCTGGTCCTCCTGGCGCATGGTCACGCCATCGAGGGTGATGTCGTGCCGATTCGACGTCGAGTTGCAGAAGGCGGTGTTCTGGGCATCGAATTCCGCCAGCAATGCCGCCGCGTCCTTGGCGGACGCCACGGGGACCGACGTGATGTAGACCTCGATGCCAGTCGGCATCTGGCGAAAGACATCCATCGTCCAGCCGCCCTTCTCCGGAAGACCGATCTTGGGCCAGTCGAAGTTCGCGGGGGTCAGGGACCAGGACGCCGGATGGTCGAAGGTGTACGCGAACCGGCTCGACGTGGAGGTCGTCCAGTCCGTCGCGCCGGTCGCCTGGGCCTGCAGCGACGGCGGCGCCGACGATGGCGCCGCGGTGACGCTTGGAGATGGCGAAGGCGTGGGACCGCCGGCGTGCTGCTGCGGTCCGATGAAGTAGGCGGCCCCACCGAGCATGGCGATCACCGCGACGGTGGCAAACGCGATCCGCGCGTACGTTGGCATCAGAGGGGTCCTCCACGGCACCCACGTGGAGCGCCGCTTCTGTTCGGTCGTTCGGGTGGTGAAGGAGATCGCTCGCCGGGTCAGTTCGGGGAGCCGGTTCGGCCCCTCTTCCAGCCAGGCGGCGAGGACGGCGTCAGGATCACGCTGAACATTCATGCCAGTCGTGCCTCCGTGGGATCGAGTCGGCTGTCAGCGATGATCGCCGCGCGCAGGGTTCGGGTGGCGTAGTGCAGTCGAGACTTCACCGTTCCGGTCGGCGCACCGACGATGTCGGCGATGTCGGCCAGGGGAAGCCCGGCATGGTGGTGCAGGACGAAGACCGCACGGTGCTCCGGCGTCAAGCGCAGGAACGCGCGATCGAGGGCGTCCCGGTCGTCGACCAGGACCATCGGATCCGGCACGCTCGGTCCGTCGACCGGGAGCGCCGTGATGCGGGTGCTCCAGCGCCGATGCCGGCGCAGCTCCTCGTAACAGGCATTGACGAGCAGCCGATGGAGCCATGGGCCGAAGCGTTCCGGGTCACGCAGCCTGGGGAGTTCCCGCCATGCGTTGAGGAACGCCTGTTGGACGGCGTCCTGAGCCCGCTCCGCGTCGCGCAAGATCCGGTACGCGATGGCGTAGCAGCGGTCGCCGTCCAGGTCGACCAGTTCCGAGAAGGCGATCTCGTCGCCATCCCGTGCCCGTTCGACCAGCCTCGTCCGCATCGGCGATCACTCCCGATGGCACCCTGATCGGGCGCTTCACCCAGTACAGATGGTCGCACCCGCCGAAAGGTTCAACCGGTGCCTCGCGGAACCGGACCACGGGGGCGCAACGGCGGGACCAGTTGGTGGGTGCCCGTGCGACCTGCGGCGCGCCACCATCCCCACATGACCCCCATGCGTCGCTCCGGGCTCGTCGCCGTGCTCGCCACGCTGGTGCTGGCCGGCCTGCCGGCCCTCGCGTCCGCCTCGAGCACGGATCCCGACGGCGACGGCCTCCCGACGACCTACGAGAAGACGAAGACCCTGACGAGCCCGACACGGGCGGACACCGATCGCGACGGCCTCCCGGACGGCAAGGAGGACCCCGACCACGACCGGTTGACGAACCGCCAGGAGTTCATCGTCGGGACCAACCCGCGCAAGGGCCGACACCGACGGCGACAAGCTCCGGGACGACCGCGAGGACCCGGACCACGACGGGCTCCGGAACGGCTTCGAGTCGCGGCGACACCCACCCGCGACAGGCCGACACCGACGGCGACAAGCTCCGCGACGACCGCGAGAACCCGGACAACGACGGGCTCACCAACACCATGGAGCAGGCGATCAAGACCGACCCGCGCAAGGCCGGATACCGACGGCGACGGCTACCTGGACGGCACCGAATACCACGCCGGGACCGATCCGCGCAGCGCGGCGAGCCATCCTGCGGGCTCCGGGCCGCCCCCGCCACCGCCGCCCCCGCCTCCACCGCCTCCACCGCCCCCGCCGCCGCCCGGGTCGGGCGACGCACCGACCCTGCCGGGCGCCCCGGCGTGCACCGTCTTCCCGGCCGACAACGTCTGGAACGTGGCGGTCGACGGCCGGGCCGTGGCGTCGGACTCCGCGACGCTCATCTCGACGATCGGCCTCACCAAGGGCCTGCACATGGACTTCGGCTCCTATGCCGGATACGGCATCCCGTACAACATCGTGACCTCGGCCACGCCTCGCTCGACGGTCACGTTCGACTACGACGAGGACTCCGACCACGTCCCGTACCCGATCCCGGCCAGCCCGCTTCAGGAGGGCGGCGGCGTCGGCGACGCCCACATCCTCCTGGTCGACAAGGACGCCTGCACGCTCTATGAGCTATTCGCGGCGCACAAGGTCGGGAGCGCGTGGCAGGCCGGCAGCGGAGCGATCTGGAGCCTGACATCGAACGCGCTGCGGACGGCCGGCTACACCAGCGCCGACGCCGCGGGCCTGCCGATCCTCCCGGGCCTGGTCCGCTACGACGAGGTCGCCGCCGGTGAGATCGCCCACGCCCTCCGCTTCACGACCGACCGGACCCGCACGTCGTACATCTATCCGGCGCGCCACCAGGCTGGCGAGTCGAGCTCGCTCAGCCTGCCGCCGATGGGTCTTCGCGTGCGGCTCAAGGCGACCTACGACACGTCCGGCTTCTCGCCGCAGGCGCGGGTCATCGCGGAGGCGCTCAAGCACTACGGGATGATCCTCGCGGACAACGGCTCGGACTGGTACGTGACCGGCGCCAGCGACCCGCGGTTCGACGACGACGTGCTCCACCAGCTCGACGTCATCAAGGGCTCGGACCTGGAGGTCGTGAACACGACCGGGCTGGTCAACGGCCCCTAGACCGCGACCCGCGCGCCGGCAATCGCGCATCATGGGGCGATGACTGACATCCGTGCCCGCGCCCTGGCCGGTGAGACCCTCCTCGGCGCCTTCCTCGACCTGGACTCGCCGCTATCCGCGGAGATCTGCGGCCGTGCCGGCTACGACTGGGTGCTCATCGACCTCGAGCACGGCGCCGCGACCGAGGCCAGACCTGCTGGCGCACCTCCACGCCGTCGGCGTCACGCCGGCGGCCGCGCTCGTCCGGCCGCAGTCCGGCGAACGGCTGCGCATCGGCCGCGCCCTCGACCTCGGCGCCGACGGCGTCATGGTCCCGCGGCTCGACACGGCCGACCAGGTCCGCGAGGCGGTCGGCTACCTGCGCTACCCGCCGGCCGGTGGTCGCGGGGTGGCGCTCCGGACCCGCGGCGCCGGGCTGGGCTCGCGCGGCCACGGCCAGGTCGGCGAGGTCAACGAGCTGACGCTCGGCATCATCCAGATCGAGTCCGCGACGGCGGTCGCCGAGGTCGACCACATCGCCGCCATCGACGGCGTCGACGTCCTCTTCGTCGGCCCGACGGACCTGTCGCACTCGTTCGGCGTCCCCGGGAGGTTCGACGACCCCGACCTACCTCGCGGCGCTCGACACGGTGGTGTCGGCCTGTGCCCGGCACGGCAAGTCGGCGGGGATCCTGCTCTACGACCCGGCGGTCATCGCCCGGCACGTCGAGCTCGGGTTCCGCTTCATCGGTCTCGGCTCGGACGGCTCGTTCGTGGCGACCGGGGCGAAGGCCATGCTCGCCGCGGCGGGTCGCGGCTGACCGTCACTCGTCGGCGACGCGGACCTCGGGCATCGGTCGCGCGGCGGCGCCCGGCCCGGTCTGGGCGATCACCACGCCCACGATGATGAGGACCCCGCCCAGCAGCTGGACCGGCGTCAGCGCGATGCCGAACAGCAGCGCCGCCAGCGTGATCGTGTAGAACGGCTCGACGGTGCTGATCAGCGCGGCCTGGGCGGCCCCGATCCGCCGCGTCCCCGCGTAGAAGGTCTGGATGGCGATGAACGTCGAGACACGACGCCCACGCCGATCAGCCCGCCCCAGGCCGCCGACGGGATCTCGGCCGGCAGGACCGGCCGGCCGCCGACCAGGGCCCAGCCCCAGTACACCGCCGCGGTCGCGGTCATCATCAGCGCGGTCGCCGTCGCCGCGGCGGCCCCGCCGTCGTTGGCCTGGCCGACCATCTCGCGTCCGCTCGCCCGAGAGCTTGGCCGCGAGCACGATCCACACCGAGTAGATCAGCGGCGAGACGAGGACCAGCAGGAGGCCGCTGATCGGCGGCATGGCGTCGGCCTCGATGCCGCCGATCGCCAGGACCACGCCGACCAGCGCGATGCCGAGGGCGCCCCACGCCCGCCGCCCCTCGAGCCGGCGGCCGATCCGCAGCGTGAGGACCGCGACCACCGCCGGGTAGATGTAGACGATCAGCGCCGCGAGCGACGGCGACACCGTCTCGAGGCCCGCGTAGTACGTCCCGGAGTTGCCGACGTAGAGGACGCCCAGCCCGAGCGCGACCAGGACCCCGCGGCGGTCCATCGCCCGGAGGCCGAGGCGACGCTCGGGCGACGCCAGCAGCCAGATCCACGCCAGGCTCGCCCCGAACACGAACCGCCACGACGAGAGGACCAGCCAGTCGACCCCGGACCCGTAGACCGGCTGGGCGAAGAGCGAGCCGGACCCGAACGCGGCCGCGGACAGCAGGACGAGGACGATCCCGGCCCACCGGCCGCGATGTTCGGATGGCACCCGCCGAGGCTAGCAGCCGGGCGGGCGCCCCCGCCGGGTCAGTCGGTGAAGCGGAAGGTCGAGACGAACTGGTCGAAGATCGGGATGTCCTCGCGCCCGCCGGTCGTCGCCACGAAGACCTCCCAGCCCGTCCCGTCACGGACGGTGACGTCATCGACGAGCGTCACGTCCTGCCCGCTCTCGTTCTTGAACTCGAAGATCATGCGCTTCGCCGGCTGGCCGCCGAGCCGCGTGTCCGCCTCGGAGGTCGGGGCGCCGAACTGGGCCTTGTAGGTCTTCTTGAGCGCAGTGGCGAACTGGGCGGTCGTCATCGACCCGGCCTTCGGCTCGGGCGCGACGTAGACGTACGGCTGCCCGTCGAGCAGGTACGCGTCCTGGTTCTTCGCCGACTCGACCGTCCACTCCGCCGGATGCGCCATCTCGTACTTGAAGGGCTTCGAGGTGAAGAGCGTCCATGGGTCCAGCGGCGGGACGATCGACTGGGAGGCGGTCGGCTCGCTCAGGACGTACTCGACGTCGATGTCGACGGGGACCGGTGTCCCGTCGTTGTCCTGCGACCAGCTGCCGTTCACGGCGATGATCGCCGGTGTCCCGTCCTCGGTCGCGTACAGGTCCAGCGTGAAGGACGGGTCCGTGGCGCCCTCGACGTCGAACCCCAGCGCCTCCGGCGAGATCTCGTTGCCGCCCTTCGCCTGGAGGTGGTGGAGCGGCTTGCCGTCCTTCGTGACGACGCCGACGTCCTCGATGCCGGACAGGGCCTCGATGGTCTCGAAGAGCGACGGCTGATCCTTCGGCACCCGCTCGACCCACGGTCCCTGATCCTGGCGGGTCCACGACTTCGCGCCGTCCGGGTGCTTCGGGCCCTGCTCGATCGATTCGGTCGTCTGCTTGTTGCCGGCGATCTTGGATCGTCGTGCTCGACTGGCTTGACTCGTCGATCATCACCGCGTCCCCGCTGAGGGTGCCCTCGATGCCGGCGATCGACATGGTGCCGCGGATCTTGGCGGCCGCCGAGTAGTCCGGCGCGGTGATGGCCTTGACGAAGGCCGCGCTGACGTCGGCCGGGCTCGGCGACGGGGATGGGGTCGGGGCCGGCGTGGCGGTCGGCGACCGGGGTCGGCGCCGGCGTCGGGCTCGCCGCGGCACCGCCGCAGGCGGCGACCAGCAGGACGGCGATCGAGGGGCGGCGTGAGTCGACGGGCCATGGCCCGCGGGCCGCGTGTGCGCATCACACCCTCCGATGGCCACGGCGACGCGCCGCCGCATCGGTCGCATCATGGCCGCTTCGGGTCGCGTCCGGCAATGAGCGACTACACTTGCCGGAGTGACCGATCTGACCGAAGCCGCCGTCGTCCGCCGCGTCCCGGCGATCCTCGAGGAGCGCCTCCGCGTGCTCAGCCGGGGGGCGCCGGTGACGGTCGCGCCGGGCTCCTCGCTGGCCGAGTGCCTGCACGCCATCCAGCGGACCGGGACCGGCGATTCGGTCTTCGTCTGCGACCCGTCGGGACGGCTCGTCGGCGTCCTGACCGAGCGCGACATCTTCGGTCGGATCGTCGGCGGCGACGTCGACCTCGCGCAGCCGGTCGAGACGCTGATGACGACCGAGCCGCGCACGCTCGACCTGGACCAGACGATCGGCGACGCCATCGACCTGATGCAGACCGGGCGCTACCGGAACGTGCCGATCGTCGACGGCGACGGGCAGCTCGTCGGGGTCGTCCGCCAGCAGGACATCATCAAGTACCTGGCCGAGTCGTTCCCGGAGGAGCTCCTCAACCTCCCGCCGCGGCTCCACCAGCGCATGAAGCAGCCGGAGGGGGCGTGACGAGCGAGGTCGCGGACCGGGCACCCGAGGAGATCACCGAACTCGAGCGCGTGACCATCCGCTTCGCCGGCGACTCCGGCGACGGCATGCAGCTCACCGGGACGCAGTTCACGCGGACCGCCGCGGTCTTCGGCAACGACATCAGCACCCTCCCGGACTTCCCGGCCGAGATCCGGGCGCCCGCCGGCTCGCTGCCCGGCGTGTCCGGGCTTCCAGATCAGCTTCAGCTCGACCGACATCCACACGCCGGGCGACCAGCCCGACGTCCTCGTCGCGATGAACCCGGCCGCGCTCAAGACGAACATCGGCGACCTGCCCGCCGGCGGGGCGCTCATCGTCAACACGGACGCGTTCACCCAGCAGAACCTGAACAAGGCGGCCTACGCGAGCAACCCGCTCACCGACGGCTCGCTCAAGGCCTACACCGTCTTCGAGGTCCCGATCTCGACGCTCAACGAGCGCTCGCTCGACGGGCTCGACATGACGAGCAAGCAGAAGGACCTGACGAAGAACTTCTTCGCGCTCGGGATCATGTTCTGGCTGTACGAGCGGAGCATGGAGCCGACGATCGAGTGGATCGACGCGAAGTTCTCGGCGCGCCCGGTCATCGCCGAGGCGAACAAGCGGGCGCTCAAGGCCGGCTACGCCTTCGGCGAGACGACCGAGATCTTCCACACGCACTACCGCGTCAAGCCGGCGAAGCTGCCGCCCGGCACGTACCGGAACATCACCGGCAACGAGGCCACGGCGCTCGGCTTCCTGGCCGCGTCGAAGCTGGCCGACCGGCCGCTGTTCTACGGCAGCTATCCGATCACCCCGGCCAGCGACATCCTCCACCAGCTGTCGGGCTACAAGACGTTCGGCGTCAAGACCTTCCAGGCCGAGGACGAGATCGCCGCGATCGGCGCGGCCATCGGGGCGAGCTACGGCGGCGCCCTCGGCCTGACCGCCTCGTCCGGCCCGGGCATCGCGCTCAAGACCGAGGCGATGGGCCTCGCGGTCATGGTCGAGCTGCCGCTCGTCGTCATCGACGTCCAGCGCGCCGGGCCCGTCGACCGGCATGCCCACCAAGAACGAGCAGGCGGACCTGCTCCAGGTCATGTTCGGGCGCAACTCCGACTCGCCGATCCCGATCGTCGCGCCGGCGACCCCGGGCGAGTGCTTCGACCTCGCCATCGAGGCCGTCCGCATCGCGCTCAAGTACATGACCCCGGTCGTCTACCTGTCCGACGCGTTCCTCGCGACCGGCTCCGAGCCGTGGCGGATCCCCGACGTCGCCGACCTGCCCGACATCCGCGTCGCGAACGCGGTCGACGGAGGAGGGCCCGTTCCGGCCGTACCTGCGCGACCCCGAGACGCTGGCCCGACCGTGGGCGGTCCCGGGCACGGCCGGCCTCGAGCACCGCATCGGCGGGCTCGAGAAGGCCGACGTGACCGGCAACGTCAGCTACGACCCGGACAACCACCACCAGATGCAGCTGCTGCGGGCGGCCAAGGTCGCGGGGATCGCCAACGACATCCCGCCGCTCGAGGTCTTCGGGCCGTCGAGCGGCGACCTGCTGATCCTCGGCTGGGGCTCCACCTACGGCGCCATCCGCTCCGCCGTCGAGACGCTCCACGCGAAGGGCGCGTCCGTCGCCCACGCCCACCTGCGCCACCTCAACCCGTTCCCGGCGAACACCGAGGCGGTGCTGCGCTCCTATCGCCGGGTGCTGATCCCGGAGGTCAACCTCGGCCAGCTGCTGCTGCTGGTCCGCGCGAAGTACCTCATCGATGCCGTCGGCTACGACAAGGTCCGCGGCAAGCCGTTCCGCATCGCCGAGATCGTCACCGAAGCCGAGCGCCTCCTCGCGGAGATCCACGCATGACCGACACGAACGGCCAACTCGGCGAGCCGCGGCCGTCCCGCCCCAGCCGCCGCTCAGTCCAGAGAATGCGGCGGTCATCCAGCTGACCCGCAAGGACTTCGTCTCGGACCAGGAGGTCCGCTGGTGCCCCGGCTGCGGCGACTACTCGATCCTCGCCCAGACCCAGAAGGTGATGCCCGACTTCGGCTTCCCGAAGGAGAACATCGTCTTCATCTCGGGCATCGGCTGCTCCGGCCGCCTGCCGTACTACATGAACACCTTCGGCTTCCACACGATCCACGGCCGCGCGCCGACCCTCGCGACCGGGCTCAAGGCCGCGCGACCGGACCTCATGGTCTGGGTCATCACCGGCGACGGCGACGCGCTCTCGATCGGCGGCAACCACGTCATCCACTCGATGCGCCGCAACGTCGACATCAACATGATCATGTTCAACAACCGGATCTACGGGCTGACCAAGGGCCAGGCCTCGCCGACCTCGGAGTTCGGCAAGCGCACGAAGTCGACGCCGCTGGGCTCGGTCGACACGCCGATCATCCCGCTCACGATCGCGCTCGCCGCCGAGGCGAGCTTCGTCGCCCGCTCGGTCGACACGCACACCGAGCACCTCCAGCAGACGCTCGAGCGGGCCGGCCGGCACCACGGCTCGTGCTTCGTCGAGGTCCTCCAGAACTGCAACATCTTCAACGACGGGGCGTGGCGCGACTTCACCGACCGCGAGGTCCGCGAGGACCGCATGCTCGTCCTCGAGCACGGCAAGCCGATGATCTTCGGCAAGGACCGCGACAAGGGCATCCGCCTCGACGGCCTCCACCCCGAGGTGGTCACCATCGGGCAGGACGGCGTCACGGAGGCGGACCTGCTGGTCCACGATGAGACCGCGGCCGATCCGTACCTGGCGCTCATGCTGTCGCGCATGTCGTGGCCGGACTTCCCGGTCCCGGTGGGGGTGCTGCGGGCGGTCAGCCGGCCGACCCACGACCGGCTCATCGAGGACCAGCTCACGGCGGCGGTCGCGCGCGGCGGCCAGGGCGACCTGGCGGCGGTCCTCAACGGCGGGGAGACCTGGACGGTCGAATAGCACGCGGGAGGATGGGACGTGATCTGCCCGGTCTGTGGCACGGACAACCTGACGGGAGCCGAGGTCTGCGACAACTGCGGCGCCGACCTGGGCGGCGCCGACGTCCCGCAGGCCGCCAGCACGTTCCACGGCCGGCTCCTCGGCGAGCACCTCGACGACCTCGGGCGCGCCCGCCCCGGCGACGGTCACGCCGGACACGCCGGTCGACGCCGCCATCGAGACGATGCACGACGCCGAGCATCGATTGCCTGCTCGTCGTCGACGACGGGAAGCTGGTCGGGATCTTCACCGACCGCGACGCGGTGGTCCGCGTCGCCGGGCAAGCGCCTGGAGGCATCCCGCATCGCCGAGGTCATGACGCCGAACCCGGTCACGCTCCGCCACGACGACCCGATCGCGCTGGCCATCCACCGCATGGCGGTCGGCGGGTTCCGCCACATCCCGATCCTCCAGCACGGCAAGCCGACCGGGGTCGTGACCGCGCGCGACGTCTTCCACCACCTCGCGGAGGCATTCGGATGACCACCCGCGTCGCGGTCCTCGCCCAGGACCTGATCTGGCAGGACCGGCTGGCGCGCTCGGTCCAGGCCGCCGGCGGCGAGGCCATGCGGGCGAAGACCGCTCCCGAGTTCGACCGCGCGCTCGAGTGCGCGCACGCTCGCGATCGTCGACCTGACGGCGCGCGCCTACGACCCGCTGGTCGCGATCGAGCGGGCCGTGTCGCTCGGCGCGCACGTCCTCGCCGTCGGCCAGCACGACGACCTCGAGCTGCGCAAGCGCGCCCTCGCCGCGCGGCGCCGACCGCGTCCTCGCCTACCGCAAGCTCGCCGACGACGGCCCGGCGACGATCGCGGCGTGGATCGACCGGGTCGCGGCCGTGAAGGCCGCGTCGTGACGGCGGTCGCGGCTCGGCCGGTCATCCCGGAGGCCAGGTACGCCGAGCGGCTGCGCAGCGCGGTCGAGGCCGCCGAGGCCCACGGCCTCGATGCGCTGCTGATCGGCGTCGGGTCGGACCTCCGCTACCTGACGGCCTACGAGGCGATGCCGCTCGAGCGACTCACGATGCTCGCGATCATCCGCGGCCAGCCGCCGTTCATCGTGGTCCCGCGGCTCGAGCGCGGCGCGGCGGAGGCCGGGCCTGCGGGCGCCGGTCGAGATCGTGACCTGGGACGAGCTCGACGACGCGCACGGCATCATCGCCGGGCGCATCCCGGCGCCGGCGGGCGACGCCGGGCCGCGGGTCGCGGTCTCGGACGGCCTGTGGGCCGCCCACCTCCTCCGGTTCCAGGCCCATCTCGGGCCGACCGCCCGCTTCGAGCCCGCGTCGCCCATCCTGCGCGACCTCCGGATGGTCAAGGACGCCGACGAGATCGCCCTGCTCCGCGAGGCCGCCCACGCGGCGGATCGGGTCGTCGCGTCGATCGCGGCCGGCCGGCTCATCGGGCGGACCGAGGCCGACGTCGCGCGCGAGGTCCGCGAGCGGCTCGTCGCCGAAGGGCACGAGCTCGGGCTGTTCGCGATCGTCGCCTCCGGCCCGAACTCGGCGTCGTCCCACCACGAGGCGTCCGACCGGGTCATCCGGGCGGGCGAGCCGATCGTCCTCGACATCGGCGGCGTCCTCGGCGGCTACTGCTCGGACATCACGCGGACGCTGTGGGTGACGGGCGGCGACCCGGCCAAGGGACCGGACGAGCGCTTCCGCCACCTGTTCGGGGTGCTGCACGGCGCCCAGGCCGCCGCCGTGCGGGCCGTCGCGCCCGGGGTCGCGTGCAGCGCGATCGACGCCGCGGCCCGCGAGCCGATCGAGGCCGAGGGCTACGGCGAGGCGTTCTTCCACCGGACCGGGCACGGCATCGGCCTCGACGGCCACGAGGACCCGTACATCATCGCGGGCAACGACATCCCGCTCCGACCCGGGATGGCGTTCTCCGTGGAGCCGGGCATCTACTTCCCCGGCGAGTACGGCGCGCGCATCGAGGACATCGTCCTGTGCGGCCCCGACGGGCCGGATCCGCTCAACGAGGCGGCCCACGAGCTCTACGTCGTCGACGGCTGATGCGGGTCGATCGCGGGTCCTGCGCTATCATCCCGCCCACGGCCCGCGCCCAAGCGGTCCACCATCGCGTCCGAGACCAGATGACCCGCACCATCCAGCGCCGCCACGACGGCGCGTTCCGGGTCCGCGGCCCGCAGCCGGGGGCCGACGGTCGATGAGCCGACGCCACGGCCGACCGCATCATCACGAGCGCCCGCGCCAGGACGCGCCGCGGCCCGGCGCGTCCACGGACGTGCGAGCGCCCGGGACCACGCCCGCGGCCGCCGAGCAGCGCCCGCCGGCGGCGACCCGCCGCGCCGCCCCGACGCCGCGCCGGCCGACGACCACGACCCGCCGAGGCGGCGACGCCGCCGACAGCGCGCCGACCCGCACAGCCGGCACGGCGCAGCCGCGCGCCCGGCCGCACGGCCCGGCACGGCGCGGCCCGGCCCGCGACCCGGCCCGACGAACGGCGCCCCGCCCCAGCCGGCGCGGCCGTCCAACGGCGCGCCGCAACGACCGACCCGGCCCGGGCGGCCCACCCGCGGTCCGGATGAACGGCGGCGACCGCGGCGGGCCCGTGCACGGCGCCGCAGCTGCGCCGCTTCATCAAGAGCCGCCCGTACGTGCCGATGCACGAGCTCCGGCGGCGGTTCGCCATCGACGGCGGCGACGACGACGTCAGCCCGGTCTCGCTCGACCAGCGCACCGTCTTCGTCGGCCTGCCGGACCGCGAGGGCCAGCTGCTCGGCGAGCTGCTCCGCTCCGGCGAGATCGGCTACGAGCTGTCGCTGGACCCGCGGACCCCGATCGTCATCGGCGTCTATCCCATGCGTCCGGTCCCGCGGTCCTGATGGCGGCGCGCGGCTCCGACGCCGCGGTGGACACGAGCTCGACGGAACGCTCCGTCGGCCGCGAGGCGCTCCGGGCCTGCCGCCTCTTCGCCGGGGTCGAGGACGCCACGCTCGATCGCTGCGCCGCCGCGATGCGCGTCCGCCGCTTCCGTCGCGGCGAGGTCATCTTCCACGTCGACGACCCGGGTGACTCGCTGTTCGTCGTGACCGGCGGCTCGGTGAAGATCGTGGTCCCGCCGCACGACGGGACCGACCCGGCGATCCTGACGACCATCGGCCCGGGCGGGTTCTTCGGGGAGCTGGCGCTGTTCGACGGCGCGCCGCGGTCGGCGACCGCGATCGCCCTCGACGCCGTGTCGACGCTCGTCCTTCGGCGCGACGCGTTCGAGGCGCTCCTCGACGAGGAGCCGGAGATGCGCCGGGCGCTGCTGGTCACGCTCGCCGGCGAGATCCGCCGGCTGACGGCCCAGGTGGAGGACCTCCACTTCCTGGACCTGCCCGGCCGGCTCGCCCACCACCTCCTGCGCCAGGTCGGCTGGGACGGGATGCAGCCGACCGCCGAGCAGCGCGTCCCGTGGCCGTACACGCAGGCCGAGCTCGCCGGGATGATCGGGGGCGCCCGCCAGTCCGTGAACCGGTTGCTCGCGGACTTCGTCGACCAGGGGCTCCTGCGCTTCGAGGGCGACGTGCTCGTGATCCCGGATCCCGCACGACTGGCGGCCGCCGCCCGCCGATAGCGGCCCGCCCGGTCGGCTGGGCGCGCCGGGCCGGCGGCCGTCATGCCTCGAACGTGAGACGACCGCCGGACCAAGGCCCGACGGTCGTCTCATTCCCCGATGTGATGCGTGTCCGGTGGCCGCCGTGCGGCCCGGCCGCGCGCGCTCGGCGCCGACCTCCGAACCATATGGCCGGGCGGTGCGTCCTGCCACCACCCGCGCGACGCCCGCGGTGTCGCCTACGACACAGCCCCGCCGTCGCCATCGGCGTACGTCCGCGGGAGCGGCCTCGGCGGTCGGCCGCGGCGTCCGCAGGTCGCGCAGGTCGGACTGGTCGACGCCGGCGAGGCGCGGCAGGTCCGCGGCCTGCGTCCGCGAGAGCCGGGTCGTGAGCGTCGAGCGGCACGAGCTGGTCGATCTCGGGGACCGCCATCGTCGCGCGGAGCGTCTCGGCCGGGACCTCGAGGAGCGTCGTGTCGACGTCGGCGACGACGTCGGCGGTCCGCGTGCTGCCGGTCAGCGCCGCGATCTCGCCGAAGAAGTCGCCGGCGCCCATCGTCGAGAGGCCGCGATAGCCGTCCCCGTCCGGGACGCCCGCGGTGGTCGAGCCGTCGAGGATGAAGTACGCCTGGGTCGCGGCGTCGCCGTGCTCGACGATCCGGGTCCCGGCCGGGACCTCGCGGACCGTCGCGGACGAGACCAGCGTCGGCGCGCATCTCGGGCGACAGCCGTCCGAACGCCGCGATGCGCCCGACGAGCCGGTCGACGTCGGCGAGCGTCGCGGGCCGGACGGCCGCGGCCGCACCGGCCGCCGCGCTCGCCGTCCGGAGCCGGGCGGCGGCCGCGCCCCACGTCTTGTAGCCGAGACCCGGGGCGAAGACCGTGACGAGCGGCGGAGACGAAGAGGAGGCGACGACGCGACGACGATCAGCGCCCGGATGTCGAACGACGTCGGCGAGACCGGCGCCGGCCATGCCGATCAGGAAGATCACGTCGCGCATGACGTAGAACGCCGAGAAGACGCGGCCGCGCATCTCGCGCGGCGTGTTCCGCTGCAGGAGGACGGCCCGCGACACCGACGACGGCGGCTGGAGGAAGCCGCTGATCGCGACGAGGAGGATGGCGACCGGGACGGTCGTCGACAGGCCGTAGGGATCCCGACGATCCCCATGCCCGACCAGCGAGATCACGATCCAGACCGGCTCCGGCAGCCGGCCGGCGAAGCGGGCCATGAACAGCGAGCCGATCACGAAGCCGACGGACGTGAGGCCTTCCTGGAGCCCGTACTCGAACTCGGTGGCGCCGAGGACCGTGATCGAGAACGGCAGCAGCAGCACGTTCCAGAGCCCGAACGCGACGAACATGAACGAGCCGATGAGGAAGAGCGAGCGCAGGATCGGCGTCCCGAACAGCGTCGACATGCCCGGACTGCAGGTTGGCGAGGATGACCGCCGGCGTGGCGTCCTCATCGGGGATCGGCAGCGTGTAGCGGCCCATGAGGGTGATGAGCCCGGCCGCCACGACGAACGAGATGGCGTCGAGGATGAACGCCCACTGGAGCCCGACCGTGCTGGCCAGCAGGCCGGCGCCCGCGAAGCCGATCGCGGTCGAGCCGAACGCCGCGATCGACAGGAACGCGTTGGCCGCGGACAGCTCCTCGTCGCTCGCCATCTCCGGGATCAGCGAGTCGTGGGCCGGGTCGAAGAACTGCTTGACGCCGGCGTTCAGCAGGAGCAGGACATAGAGCCCGACGAGCGCGAAGCCCGAGAGGCCGATCACGAAGGCGATGAGCCCGACGATGACCGCCTGGACGAGGCACGTGACCGTCATGATCCGCTGCCGGTCGTGGCGGTCGACGTAGACGCCGGCCAGCAGCCCGACGATGAGGCTCGGGATCGCGGTCGCCATCAGCGTCAGGCCGACGGCGAGCGCGGAATGCGTCTCGCGGTAGACCCAGATGCCGGCCGCCAGGTCGGTCAGCGACGAGCCGGCGGTCGAGATCAGCTGGGCGAGCCAGAGGAGCGAGAAGTCGCGTCGGCGGAAGACGGCGAACATGGACGGGGCCGGCGTGACGGCGGCGGTCAAGCGTCCTCCTGCAAGGCCGTCGGCGCCGGGCGCCGACCTCGATCTCGGCGGAGTCTAGCGGTCGCGTGCCGGCCACGTTGACGCCCTCGCGCAGCGAGCAGCTCGCGCTTCCGCTCGAGGGCCGCCGCCCGCGCCGCCCCAGCCGTCGCCGCCGTACCCGCCGAGCGTCCCGTCCGCGGCGATCACCCGGTGGCACGGGACCAGCAGGCTCACCGGGTTGCGGCCGACGGCGCCGCCGACGGCCCGGGCCGCGCCGGCCGCGCCCGACCCGCCGGGCGATCTCGCCGTAGCTGGCGGTCGTGCCCCATGGGATGGCGCGGACGGCCTCGAGGACCGCCTGGTCCCAGGCCGGCCGGTCGGACAGGTCGATCGGCACGTCGACGTCGGGGCGACGGCCGGCGAACAGCGCCTCGAGCGCCCGGCTCGCCTCGTCGAGGTGGGCGACCCGCGGGTCGTCGTCGGTCGCCCCCGCGTCGGTCGCGGCCAGCGACCGGCCGATGGAGCCGCGCCCGGAGCATCGCCTCGAACGCGTCGTCGGTCGTGACCTGCTCGACGGCGACGATCCCGCGCTCGGTCGCGGCGATGTGGACCGGGCCCCACGGCGCGGCGATCACCCGGGTCAGGACGGCGTCGTCGGTCGGTCGCGGCATGCCCGCAGTGTGCCGCCGCGCGTCGTCGCCGCGTCCGACCCGCGGACTACACTCAGGTCGTGTCCGACGACCCGCGCGACCTGCCCGGCGAGTTCAAGCATCGCGTCCGGATCACCGTCCGGTTCGCCGACACCGACGCGATGGGCCACGTCAACAACGCGGTCTACCTGACCTACTGCGAGATCGCCCGGATCCGCTACTGGACCGACGTGACCGGCGAGCCGATCGCGCTCGGCACCGAGGGCGCCGAGAGCCTGATCCTCGCCGAGGCGCGCATCACCTACCGCGCGCCGGCGTTCCACGGCGAGACCGTCACGGTCGAGACCCGCGCGGCCCGGATCGGGCGCTCGTCGTTCACGCTCGAGCACCGGCTGCTGGCGGCGGTCCCCGACGGGCCGGAGCGGCTGGTCGCGGTCAGCGAATCGATCCTGGTCCGCTACGACTATGCCGACCACGTCCCGGTCGAGCTTCCGGCCGCCTACGTCGCCGCCATCGAGGCCTTCGAAGGGCGCCCGCTGGTCGCCGCGACGATGACGTTCTCGATCGTCGCGCTCGACCCCGAGACCGGCGACCTCGGCGTCGCGGTCGCCTCGAAGTTCCTCGCGGTCGGCTCGGTCGTGCCGTGGGCGCGGGCCGGGGTCGGCGCCGTCGCGACCCAGGCGTGGGCGAACGTGAGCTACGGCGCGGACGGGCTGGACCTCGCTGGAGTCCGGCATCGAGCCGACGGCCGCGATCGAGCGCCTGACCGGCGCCGACGAGGGCCGGATCCACCGCCAGCTGGGCATGGTCGATGCGACCGGGCGCTCGGCGACCTACACGGGCAGCGGGTGCTTCCCGTGGGCGGGCGGCCGCGCCGTCGAGGGCGTCGCGGCCCAGGGCAACATCCTGTCCGGCCCGCAGGTCGTCGACGCGCTGGTGGATACCTTCCAGGCGAGCGCCGGCACGCTGACCGACCGGCTGCTGGCCGCGCTGCTCGCCGCGGACCGTGCCGGCGGCGACGCCCGCGGCCGCGAGTCCGCCGCGATCCTGATCGTGCGGGCCGACGCCGGCTACAACGGCGGCAACGACCGCTGGATCGACCTGCGCGTCGACGACCATCCGGACCCGGTGCCGGAGCTCGGGCGACTCTACGGCGTGTGGCGGCTGCTCTCGGAGCCGCCGGACCCGGCGGACCTCGTGCCGATCGACGATGCGCTCGCGACCGAGCTGCAGACGCGGCTCGCCCGGGCCGGCTGGGGGCCCGGCCGCGCGGACCCGGTCGCCGCCGTCATCCGGGCCGCGACCGCCGAGTCGCGCCGGGTCGGCGAGCCGCGGCCGGCGACCGACGCGTGGACGACCGAGTGGGATGCCGAGCTGCTGGCCTGGATGGGCTTCGCGAACCTCGAGGAACGCGCCGCCGCGATGGGCTGGATCGACCCGCAGGTGCTGCGCGAGCTACGGCTGGCGACCGGTGAGTGACGACCACACGCTCCCGCTCTGTGGCTTGGGCTGTCCCGCCTCCTCGATCGGCGGCGTGAGCTCCCGAAGGGTCGCCTCGCAGTCCTCGACGTCCTCCCGTGCGCAGGAGAGCCAGAGCGCCCAGGGTCCCAGCTCGGTGGCGATGTAGTACTGCAGGTGGACGATGTGGTCCTGGGACCCGTCGGCGTACGTCATCTCGATGCGGAGCGCTTCGCCAAGCGGCAGCTCGGACGCGCCCGAGCGAGCCGATCCGCATCTCGGATGCCTGCGGATGCATCCCGTATCGCCATCGCTTCAGGGCTGGCGCAAGCGACTCGTCCATCTCGTCCTCCCGTCACCCACGCAACCGCGCCGACGCCGAGTCAGCGCCCCTGCGTCCCGGGAGCATACGCCTCGGTCGCGAGCGCCCCGTCAGTCGATGACGCGCCGCAGGATCGCGACCGCGTTCTGGCCGCCGAAGCCGAAGCCGTCGACCGCGACCGTGTCGACCCGTGCCGGTCGCGCCGTGAGCGGCACGTAGTCGAGGTCGCACTCGGGATCCGGGGTGTGGAGGTTCGCGGTCGGCGGGATGACCTGGTCGCGGATGGCGCCGATCCCCGCGAGCACGCTCGCGACACCGGCCGCCCCGACGAGGTGGCCGATCATCGACTTCGGGGAGCTGATCGCGACCTTGTAGGCGTGCTCGCCGTAGGCCGCCTTGATCGCGCGCGTCTCGGTCACGTCGTTGAGCTGCGTCGACGTGCCGTGGGCGACGATGTAGTCGACCTCGTCCGGCGCGACCTCGGCGTGGCGCATGGCCTTGGTCATCGCCATGGCCTGGCCGCGACCGGTCGGCTCCGGGGCGCTGATGTGGAACGCGTCCGCGGTCAGCGCCCCGCCGATGACCTCGGCGATCGGCGTCGCGCCGCGCTCGCGGGCGTGGGCCAGCGACTCGACGACCACGACCCCGGCGCCCTCGCCGAGCACGAAGCCGTCGCGCGTCGCGTCGAACGGCCGCGAGGCCGTCTCCGGCGAGTCGTTCCGCTTCGAGAGCGCGGTCATGTTCGAGAGCGCGGCGACGCCCATCGGCCAGATCGGCGCCTCGGTGCCGCCGGTGACCACGACGTCGCACTCGCCCGGAGCGGATCAGCCGGAGGGCGTCGTGGAACGCGATGATCGAGGTGGCGCAGGCGGCGACCTGGGTGATGACCGGGCCGGTGAGGTGGTACTCCATCGAGAGCATGCAGGCGCCCATCGAGCCCGACAGGGCCGGGACCGCGAACGGGCTGACGAAGCGCGGGCCCTTGGTGTCGTGGATGTGGGTCCCGTCGATGATCTGCTCGATGCCGCCGCCGCCGGTGTTGACGACGACGCCGACGCGGTCGCGCTGCTCCGGGGTCATCGCCTCGAAGTCGATCCCGGAGTCGCGGACCGCCTCCTTGCCGGCGGCCATCGCGAGCTGGATGAAGCGGCTCATCCGGCGGGCCATCTTCGCGTCCATCACGGTCGTCGGGTCGAAGTCGAGGACCTCGGCGGCGATCCGCACCTCGAACGCGGACGGGTCGAAGCTCTGGATCAGCCGGGTCCCGGTGACGCCGGCGACGAGGTTCGACCAGTAGGTCGGGAAGTCGTTGCCGATCGGCATGATGGCGCCGAGGCCGGTGACCACGGCCCGTTGCGCGGGATCCTGTTCAGGCACGTGGCCTCCACTGACTCATCGTCGACCGATCGTAGCGTCCGCCGAGGTCAGTCGTCGAAGCGCTTGAAGATGACCGCGCCGTTGTGGCCGCCGAGGCCGATGTTGTTCGAGAGGCCGTAGCGGATCGGCATGCGCGCGGTCTCGGGGAGCACCCAGAGGTCGCAGTCGGGGTCGAAGTCGCGGTAGTTGAGCGTGCCGGGGACCGTCTGCTCGGCGATCGACTTGACGGTCGCGAAGGCCTCGAAGGCGCCGGCGGCGCCCATCATGTGGCCGGTCATCGACTTGGTCGCGCTGATCGCCAGGGATCGCGCCTTGGCCGACGAGCGATCGCCGAAGACGGTCCAGATGGCCTCGGTCTCGCGCTTGTCGCCGAGCGGGGTCGACGTGCCGTGCGGGTTGATCAGGTCGACCTCGTCGGCGGGCACGCCCCGGCGCTCGAGCGCCATCCGCATCGCCCGCGCGGAGCCGATCCCGGCCTCGATCGGCTGGACCATGTCCCAGCCGTCGGCCGCCGAGCCGTAGCCGACGACCTCGGCGTAGATCGTCGCGCCGCGGGCCTTCGCGAGCTCGAGGTCCTCGAGGAAGAGCGAGCCCGCGCCCTCGCCGAGCACGAACCCGTCGCGCGTCAGGTCGAACGGCCGCGAGACGGTCTGCGGGTCCTCGCCCGGGCGGGGCAGGCCCATGCCGCGCATGTTCGAGAAGCCGGCGTGGCCGACCTCGAGCAGCGGCGCCTCGGTCGAGCCCGAGATGACCGCGATGCAGTCGCCGCGGCGGATCGCCTCGGCCGCCTCGCCGACGTTGTGCGTGCCGGTCGCGCACGCCGAGACCATGCACACGTTGTGGCCGATCGCCCCGGTCTCGATCGCGATCATCCCGGAGGTGCTGTCGACGAGGGCGTTCGCGATGAACGTCGGCGCGACGGTGCGCGGTCCGCGCTCGTGGAGCGCGATGTAGTTCTCGATCATCATCGTCTGCCCGCCGGCGCCCGACCCGAAGATGACCCCGACCTCGGTGCGGTTCTCGTCCGTGAGCTCGAACCCGGAATCCGCGAGCGCCTGCTTCGCCGCGGCGACCCCGAAGTGCATGCTCGACTCGCTGCGGCGGACGGCCTTCGCGTCCATCCAGTCGGTCGCCGTGAAGCCGTTGACCTCGCCGGCCAGCTTGGCCTCGTAGCGCGCCGTGTCGAACTTGGTGATCGCGCCAGACCGGTGTGGCCCTCGGTCAGGTTCGTCCAGGCGGTGGCGACGTCGTTGCCGACCGGGCTGATGACGCCGAGGCCGGTGACGACGACGCGGCGGTCGTAATCGGGTCTTCGCAAGAGAGGCTCCTTCGGGGTTCGGGGGCGGGCTCGTCAGCCGGGGCCGGCGAGCTCGAGCAGTCGGTCGTGGGTCGCGGGATCGTCGGCGACGATGGTCTCGGCGTCGGGGGCGATGCGCTTGATGAGGCCGGTCAGGACGCGGCCGGGGCCGACCTCGACGAAGGTCGTGACGCCGTCCGCGGTCATCCGCTCGACCGCGGCGACCCAGTCGACGCCGGCCGTCAGGTGCTCGACGAGCTCGGCGCGGCACGCCTCGGCGGTCGTGAGGGCGTGGGCGTCGGCGTTCGCGAGCAGCGGGACCGCCGGGTCGCGGAACTCGACGTCGGCGAGCGCCGCGGCCATCCCGGCGGCCGCCTCGGCCATGAGCGGCGAGTGCGCGGCGACCGAGACGGGCAGCACGATCGCTCGCTTGGCGCCGAGCGCCCTTGGCGAGCTCGGCGCCGGCCTCGACCGCGGCCCGCTCGCCCGAGACCACGACCTGCCCGGGCGCGTTGCGGTTCGCGACGACGAAGATGCCGTGGGCGGTCGCCCCGGCGACGAGCTCGGGGAGCTCGCGTCGTCGAGCCCGATGAGCGCGGCCATCGCGCCGTCGCGGCCGTCACCCGAGGCCTGCATGAGGCGGCCGCGTTCGCGCACGAGCCGGATGCCGTCGGCGAGCGAGATGACGCCGGCCGCGACGAGCGCGGAGTACTGGCCCATCGAGTGCCCGGCCGCGACCGCAGGGACGGGTTCGGCGAGACCCGCGGCGGCCCAGCGCTCGCGCATGCCCGCGAGGATCGCCATCGAGGTGGCGAGCAGCGCCGGCTGGGCGTTCTCGGTGCGGTCGAGGAGCTCGGCCGGTCCGTCCCACGCGAGCGCGCTGATCGCCTCGCCGAGCGCGTCGTCGGCCGCGGCGAAGACGGCCGCTGCCGCCGGGGACGTCTCCGCCAGGGCTCGTCCCATCCCGACCGATTGCGATCCCTGGCCGGGGAAGACGTAGGCGAGTCGTGTCATCGGGCTCAAGGGTAGGGCCGCTGATCGCCCGACCCCCGGATTCGCGTGCACGGTTGCATGGACCTGCCAGCTCGACCTACGCTTGTCGGCGTGTCCGAACCCCTCCCGATCCGCCGGCGGACCGTCCCGCGCCGCGCCGTCGCCCGCCAGTTCGAGGCCGACCTGTCCGCGCCGGTCCTGGCCGCCGGCAACCGGCTCCCGAACGTCCGCCAGATCAGCGAGCGCGTCGCGATGGGCCGCGCCCTCTGGCGCGAGCTGGTCATCGGGTTCGCCGGCCAGCTCGGGGAGCTGCGCCTCGGGTTCACCCAGCTCGCGGCGCTCTACGTCCTCGCCGACGGCAGCACGATGACGGTCGGCGAGCTGGCGGAGGAGATCGGCCGCTCGCCGTCGGCGACGAGCCGGCTCGTGGACGGGCTGGTGCGCCGGCGCTTCGTCGAGCGGCACCAGGAGCCCGAGGACCGCCGGCAGCGCACGCTGCGGCTCACGCCGCGCGGCCACGCGATCCTGCGGGTCGTCGACCGCTCCCGCGCGGACCAGTTCCTCAGCGCGGTCCGGCCGCTCCCGACGGCCGAGCGCGCGATCGTCGCGATGGGCGTGGCCGCGCTGGCGACCCATGCGATCAATCGCCGCGGACGGCTGATCAGGACGCCCCGCGACTGATCGGCGACCGTACCTTCCCGCGGCGGTGCTAGGCTCCGGACACGAGGGCGCCGGGCGATCGGCCGGCCGCGGCGCGACGGAGGTGGTGATCGATGAACGACCTGTTCACGGCGGACCTGCTGCGGCGATTCGAGCACCGGCACAGCGACGGGTCCTGGTCCACGATGGAGGCCTCCCACCACGATCCGGCGTCGCACGATGACGAGGCTCGCTGGGAGGAAGGCGTGGTCTTCGTCTGCAAGGGCTGCGACGAGCAGGTCCGCGTCCGGCACCGCGACGAGGAGGCCCCGCGGCCCTAGCGTCGCCGTCAGCCGCAGAAGCGGCGGACCACGTCGTAGAGGACGGGCAGTCCCCAGCGCAGCGCCTCGACCGAGACGCGTTCGTCCACGCCGTGGAAGCGCTCGAGGAAGCGCTCGTCGGGATCGAGCCGGAGCGGCGAGAACCCGTAGGTCGGGACGCCCAGCGGCCCGGTGTGCTTCGCATCGGTCGCGAACGGCACCATCACCGGGAGCGGGATCGCCGTCCGGGTCGTGGTCGCGGATGACCTCGCCGAGCAGCTCGAACAGCGGCCCCTCGGCGGGCGATTCGACCGGCGCCCCGAAGGAGATGAGCTCCAGCTCGCAGGCCGCCGCGAGCTCGGGTCCCAGCCGGCGGAGCAGCTCGGCGCGGATGTCGGGCTCGGTCATGCCGGGCAGCAGCCGGCTGTCGACCTCGACCGTGGCGTCGCCCGGGATGACGTTGTACTTGATCCCCGCGTGGACGACGTCCGGGCTGAACGTGTCGCGGACGAGCGCCCGCAGCGCCCGCGCGTACATCGGGTCGCAGAGGCGCTCGAGGGCCGCCTCCGCGCGCGCCGGGTCGTCGCCGGCCAGCGCCACCAGGAGCCGGCCGGCGTCGTCGGGCAGCGCCGCGGCCGCCGCCTCGAGGAACCGCGACATGCACCGGCGTCAGGCGGATCGGTCCGGGGGCCGCGAGCCGCTCGATGACCGCCGCCGCGAGGACGGCCGCGTTGTCGGCGCGCGGCATCGACCCGTGGCCCCAGGTCCCGGTGACGTGGATCCGGTAGGCGGCATAGCCCTTCTCCGCGACCTGGATCGGGTAGAGGCGCCGCCCGGCGATCGTCACCGAGACGCCGCCGCACTCGTTCGAGCGCGCCCGGCGGCGCGCAGCCAGTCCGGGCGGTGCTCGGCGATCCAGCGCGCGCCGGCGTGGCCGCCGGCCTCCTCGTCGGCGGTGCAGGTGAACAGGACGTCGCGACGCAGGCCCGGGACCGGGTCGCGGGCGGGGTCCAGCCCGGCGGCGCGCGTCTCGGCCGCCAGCAGCTCGACGACGCCCAGCTCCAGCGCGACCATGCCCTTCATGTCGACGGCGCCGCGGCCCCAGACGTGGCCGTCGGCGAGGTCCGCCGCGAACGGCGGATGGGTCCAGCGCTCGGGCGGCGCCGGGACCACGTCGAGGTGGGACAGCAGCAGCAGCGGCTCGCCGCCGGTCCCGTCGCCGCGGAGTCGGACGTGGACCGACCCGCGACCGGGCACCGGCTCGAGGACCTCGGGTGTCAGGCCGGCGGCGACGAGGCGGTCGGCGATGGACCGCGCGGCGACGCAGCTCCCCGTCCGGCGCGGCCGGGTCCACCGGGTTGACCGACGGGATCCGGATGAGCGCCCGGAGCGTGGCGACGAGCGTGTCGTGGGCGGTGGCCCAGACCTCGGCGGGGACCTGGCTCGACGGGCCCGCCGCCACCGGGGTCACGCGCCGGACGCCAGCGCGATGGCGATGCCGAGCACGAACCCGGCCAGGACGATGACCACGACCATCCAGACCAGGAGCCGGAGGTACTTGCGCTCCTCGCGGAGGCCGGCCTCGGGGTCCGGGTCGGCGCCGCCGACGATGACCGGCCCCGGGAGGCCGCGGGCCCGGGCGTGCTTGTTGCGCTCCGAGTCGTAGGCGATCGGGTCGGGCGGGATCGGGGCGCCGGGCCGGGATGCGTCGGTCATGGCGTCATCATGCCGCCGAACAGCGGACCGCGCAGCGTGAGGAGATCGGGCAGGGGCCGGAAGCCGAGCTTCGCGTTCACCGCGCGCATCGGCGCGTTCTCGACGTCGTTGCCGGTGTCGAGCGCGACAAGGCCGTGGGCGATGGCCCAGCCGATGGTGGCGCGCTTGAGCGCGACGGCCACCCCGCGGCCGCGCCACGCCCGCAGCACCGCGGTCATGTCGTACCAGGCGCTGGTCGTCGAGCCGGGTGTCAGCATCAGGCTCGAGTAGCCGATGACGCGACCCGTGGCCGCGTCCAGCGCGACGAAGAACGCGTCGGCCGGGATCGAGTCGCGGTCGACGTCGCGGGTGCGGAACTCGGCGAGGTCGCCGACGGTCATCGGCTCATCGCCGCCCGGGATGTCCATGAACGCCTCGAGCGCGACCTGGTGGACGCCGGTGACGAGGTCCGGGCGCGCGGCCAGCGTGGTGATCGTCACCCCCGCCGGCGGTTCGACCGCCGGCGGCGCGAGGCCGGTCAGGTCGAGCCGGAGCGCCCGTCATCCGCTCGTGCTCCTCGAACCCGCGGTGGAGCAGGAACTCGACCGCGAAGGGTCTCGACGCGCTCGCGGGGATGTGGAGGCCGATCTTCCCGTCGGCCGCCGCCCGTGCCGAGATCCGGGTCAGCAGCGCGGTCCCGACGCCCTGCCGCCGCGCATCGGCGACGCACGTCGAGCGTGCCCCACAGGTACGGGAACTCGGGCGGGTGGACATAGATCCGGCCGACGCTGGCGGCCCCGACCGTCCGCCCGTCGAGGTCCGCGAGGATGCGCAGGCCGCCCGGGTAGGTGGCGTCGCTCCAGCGCAGCTCCTCGACCGAGGTCGGGTCCTCGGGGCTCGCGGCGTTGACGATCGTGGCGTAGGTCGCGAGGTCCGCGTCACCGGCGGCCTCGCGGATCGCGAGGCTCACCCGAAGGCCTGGCGCAGCGGCTCGGCGATCTCGGTCGCGGCGGCGTCGACCGCGGCGGGCCCCAGGCTCGGGGCGATCCCGACGATGACGTGCGTCGCCCCGAGGCCGACCGCGACGTGCGCCGCGTCGAGCGCGTCCCGCCGGGTCTCGGCGGTCCGGCCGGCCGGCACCTGCGCGACGATCGCGAAGCCCGGCGGGGTCGCGGCCGATGGCCGCCATCGCGCGGAGCAGCGCATCGTGCCGCTCGCCGAAGTAGGCCATGTCGGACGGGGCCTTGTCGGGCAGCACGGCGGGAAGGAGCCAGCCCTGCGGCCGTCGCCGCCGCGAGGGCGATCCCGCGCCGCTTCTGGCCGCCAAGCCAGATCGGCGGGCCGCCCGGGGTCAGCGGCGGCGGGTCGTTGGTCGCGCCGTCGAGCGGGTAGAACGGGTCCGGCCGGGTGACGCCGGCGTCGGTGGCCGCGTCGTCGGAGAACAGCGCGCGGACGACGTGGACCGCCGACTCGAAGCGGTCGAACCGCTCCGGCATCGGCACGAACGGGATCCCGAAGGGCGTGTGCTCCGGCTCGAACCATCCGGCGCCGAGCCCCAGGATGAAGCGGCCCTTCGTCGCGTGGTCCATCACGGTCGCCGCCTTGGCGATGACGCTCGGATGCCGGAACGTCGCGGACAGCACGGCGTGGCCCACCCACTTGCCCGGGACGTGGTGGATCAGCGCGGCCATCGCGGTCAGCGCCTCCCAGGACGGTCCCGCGCGGTCCAGGCCGATGTCGGTCAGGTGGTCGTTCATCCAGACCGACTCGAAGACGTCGTGCTCGCCGATGCGCGCCCACGTCGCCTCGAGGGTGGCCCAGTCGACCGCCTGCGGCGAGGTCTTGATCCCGATGGAGAGGCGGCGCGCCTCGGTCATCGGCCGCCGAGGTTGGCGGTCATCCGCGGCCCGGTCGTGACCGCGCCGCTCGACGCCGAGCCCGACGAGCGCGGCGTACTTCGCCATGACCCCGCCGGTGTAGCGCGGCGCGGGCGGCGTCCATCCGGCGAGCCGGCGGGCGAGCTCGTCGGCCGGGATCTCGAGGTCGAGCGCCCCGCGGTCGACGTCGATCACGATGGTGTCGCCCTCGCGGACGGCGGCGATCGGGCCGCCGAGCGCGGCTTCGGGGGCGATGTGGCCGATCATCAGGCCGTGGGTGCCGCCCGGAGAAGCGGCCGTCGGTGATGAGCGAGACCAGGTCGCCGAGGCCCTCGCCGACGAGCGCCGCGGTCACGCCGAGCATCTCCTGCATCCCGGGCCCGCCGACCGGTCCCTCGTTGCGGATCACGACGACATCGCCGGGCACGATCTGCTGCTCGCGCACCGCGTTGTAGCACTCGATCTCGGACTCGAAGACGCGCGCCGGCCCGCGGTGGAGCCGCCGCTCGTGGCCGGCGAGCTTGACCACGCAGCCGTCCGGGGCGAGCGAGCCGTGGAGGATGGACAGGCCGCCCGTCGCCTTGAGCGGGGCATCGATCGGGTAGACGACCTTCTGGCCATCGGTGGCGACGGCTGCCGCCGCGATCTCGCCGAGCGTGCGACCGTCGACGTTGGGGGTGCTGCCGTCGATGAGGTCGCGCTTGAGCAGCTCGCGCGCGACCAGCGCCACGCCGCCGGCGTCGTACAGGTCCGACGCGTGGTACCGGCCGCCGGGCGACATGTCGGCGACGATCGGGGTCCGGTCGGCGATGGCCCCGAACTCGTCGATCGCGAGCGGGATGCCGAACTCGTGGGCGATCGCGAGCAGGTGGAGGACGCCGTTGGTGCTGCCGCCCATCGCCGCGACCGAGGCGATGGCGTTCTCGATCGAGGCGCGGGTGATGAACGAGGACGGCCGCCGGTCGGCGCGGACCAGGTCCATCACCAGCTCGCCGCTGCGCCGGGCGGCCTCGTCCTTGGCCGGGTCCTCGGCGGGGATGCCGTTGAGCCCGGCCGGGCTGATGCCGAGGAACTCCATCGCCGTGCTCATGGTGTTGGCGGTGAACTGGCCGCCGCAGGCGCCCGCGCCCGGGCAGGCGACGTTCTCGATCTCGTACAGCTCGTCGAGGGTGATCTTGCCGGCCCGGTACTGCCCGATCGCCTCGTAGACCGACACGACGGTCGCGTTGCGCTGGCCCTTGTAGGTGCCCGGGTAGATCGTGCCGTTGTAGAGGATCAGGCCGGGCACGTCGAGGCGGCCAAGCGCCATCGCGGCGCCGGGCGTGGTCTTGTCGCAGCCCGATCAGGCAGACGACGCCGTCGAGCAGGTGGCCGCGCACGACCAGCTCGATCGAGTCGGCGACGACCTCGCGGCTGATCAGCGACGCCTTCATCCCCTCGGTGCCCATCGTCACGCCGTCGCTGACCGAGATCGTGCCGAATTCCATCGGGGTGCCGCCGGCCGCGCGGATGCCCTCCTTCACGAACTCGGCGAGCCGCCGCTGGTTGAGGTTGCAGGGCATCGTCTCGATCCAGGTCGTGGCGACGCCGATCAGCGGCTTGGCGAGGTCCTCGTCGGTGAACCCGACGGCCTTGAGCATGCTCCGGGCACCGGCCCGATCCGGGCCGTCGGTGAGGGCGGCCGAGTGGCGCTTGGCGGGATCCGATGGCCGGTCGTAGGGGTGGGTCGGGTCGGGCATCGAGGCTGCTTCCTTCGACGGGTCGGGGAGGGCCCCAAGTGTAGTGGCGTGCGAGCGGCGCGGGACGGTGCCGGTCGCGGGTCAGCGGATGCAGTCGCCGGTGTCGACGCGGCCCGTCCGGCCGAGGGCCGGCGCGACGCGGGCCGCGACCGGGGTCGGCGCGAGGGCGTAGCCCACCTGGTCGTCGGTCCGCGACTCGGCGAAGACCACGCCGCCCACGGTGCCGTCCTTCAGGATCAACGGCCCGCCGCTGTCGCCGCGGTCCACCTCGGCGCGCAGCTCGAGGATGTCGCGCTTGACCCGGCTCTGGTCGTAGATGTCGCGTCCGACCGCCGGATAGGCGCCGGCGACGGCCACCGGCAGGATCACCCGCGCCGCCGCCACCCGGGTAGCCGATCGACGCGCCGAGCGCGCCGCGCGCCGGGTCGTGGGCGGCGAACCGGAGGCCGCGGGCGCCGAGCCCGTCGACGTGCAGGACCGCGACGTCGAGCTCCGGGTCGAAGAGCACCGCCTCGGCGTCGAACAGCTTGCCGGCGCTGTCGGCGACCCGGATCGAGCGACGGATCGCGCCCGCGACGACGTGCGCGTTGGTGACCACGTACTCGCCCGCCACCGCGAAGCCGGTCCCGCTCGAGGTGTAGCCGCAGGCTGCCGCCGAGACCTTGACGACGCTCGCGAGCGCGGCCTTGGCGATGCGCCCTCGCCGTCGGATCGTCGGGCCGGTCGACCGGTGCGGCCGGGATGGGCTCGAAGCCGACGAAGACGGCCGGCAGCCCGGTCGCATCGAGCACGCGGCCGAGCTCGAGCGCGAAGTCGGTCGGCGGCGGGAGGACGACGCCGAGCGCTCGCAGCGCCTTCGAGGTCTGCGCCGCCTCGGTCAGGCGCGGCATCGGACCGACCGCCAGCAGCCCGCCGACGAGCCAGATGATCAGCACGGCCTGGGCGACGCCGACGAACGCGCCGGCGACGCGGTCGGCCGCACCGAGGACGCCGGTCCCGAGCGATGGTCGTCAGGCGACGCCCGAGCGTCGAGCCGATCGATTCGCCGACGATGACCGCGACCAGGAGCGCCACCAGGACGACGAAGGGACGGACGGCCGGGTCGAGGCCCTCGATGGCGTCGATGACGAGCGGGAGGCCGAGGATGACGAGCGCGGCACCGCCGATGGCGCCGGCGAGGCCGCCGAGCTGCGGGAGCGCGCCGGAGCGGAAGCCCAGGGCCGCCCCGACGAGGAGCAGCACGATGGCCGCCAGGTCGATCGGGTTCACGCGCCGATCGTCGCACAGGTCGGCCGGACGTGGGTCCGGCGCGCCACCGGCCGCTCGGCGGGCCTCGATCGGTCAGGAGACCTCGAAGGTCGTCCTCGCGGTACCGCCGCCGCCGTCGGAGATGGTGTACGTGCCCGGCTCCAGGTCGCCGAGGTCGATGCGCGTGGCCTTGAGCTGGGCGATGTCGATGCACGCGACCTCGCCCGGGCCGTGCCCCTCACGCAGCGTGATCGTGAACGGACCCGTCGCCCCGGGCGACGACGATCGTGTCGAGGACGTAGCACGGCTCGACGCCGCTCCGTCCAGAACGCGGTCAGGACGACGTGGCGGCCGTCGACGACCGCGCTGATCGAGTCCATCGCGACCGGGTGGACGTCGAGCTGGCCGGGCTTCGGCGTGACGAGGGTCGCACCGCCCGGCCCCGGGTCGACATGCGGCTTTCCCGGGATATCGGTGATCGGCTCGTCCGGGCCGGGGATGACCCCGTCCGTGGCGCTCGGCGCGGGCACCGCGCCACTCGGATCGGTCGGCGTGGCGCTCGGCGCGGGGCCCGCACTCGATCGGTGGCGAGACGCTCGCGCCGCGGAACTGCTGCAGGCGGCGACGAGGGCCGCGACGGCGAGGAGGCCGGCGAGCCGGCGAGTGGTGGTCATGCCCCGCAGACGGGCGCGACCCGCCGAAGGTTCCGGCCCGTGCTGCGGCTGGACATCCGTCGATGGCCGGTTCCCGGCATCTGCCGATGTCCCGCGACCGGTGCGTCGGCCACTCTCGGGGTCGTCGGCGCATCCCGTGCCGCACCACCGAGACCGATCCGGAGACCGCCCACCATGACCCGTCCCGTCCAGCACGCCGCCGCGCGCCCGTTCCGCATCACCACCTCGGCCGCCGAAGCCCACCGCGGGCATTCTCGCCGTTCCTCGGCTGCCCGCTGTGCATCCGCCGCTCCCCGATGAAGGCCCTCGACATCCGCTGGACCTCGCCCCGCCAGGGCTGAACCCGAACGACGACCCTCGGCCGCGGTCGGTCAGCGCGCTCCGGCGAGCGAATCGATCCGCGGCGGGTGGGCCGCCTCCCAGACCTCGAGCTCGGGCTCCTTCGTGAGGAGGTAGCCGAGCTCGTCGGTGCCCGCCAGCATCATGTGCTTGCTGAACGGGTCGATGTCGAAGTCGATGGTCGAGCCGTCCGGGAGCAGGATGCCCTGCTCGGACAGGTCGATCGTCAGCTCGGCCTCCGGGTCCGTCGCGACGAGGTCGCGCAGTCGCTCGTGGGTCGCGGGGTCGACCACGATCGGCAGCAGGCCGTTCTTGAGGCTGTTGCCGCGGAAGATGTCCGCGTAGGACGTCGAGATGATCGCGCGGACGCCCCAGGCGGTCAGCGCCCACGGCGCGTGCTCGCGCGACGATCCGGCGCCGAAGTTGTCCCCGACCAGCAGGATCTGCCGGCCGGCCATCCCGGGCTGGTCGAGCACGAAGCGCGGCTCCTTGAGCGAGCCGTCCTCCTCGAACCGCCAGTCGCGGAAGAGCGCGTCGGCGAGCCCTTCCTTGGTCGTGACCTTGAGGTAGCGCGCCGGGACGATCTGGTCGGTGTCGACGTTCTCGGCCGCGATCGGCACGATCCGGCTGCGGAACATCGTGAACGGCTCGGCCATCGTCAGCGGCCCCCCACCGCGGCGAGCGCCTCGATGCCGGGGAGCGTCCGCGGATCGGTCACGACGCCGCTGATGGCGCTCGCGGCCGCGGTCAGCGGCGAGGCGAGGAACGTCCGGCCGCCCTTGCCCTGGCGGCCCTCGAAGTTGCGGTTGCTGGTGCTGACGGCGTACTGCCCCGGCTGGAGCTGGTCGCCGTTCATCGCGATGCACATCGAGCAGCCGGCCTCGCGCCACTCGGCGCCGGCGGCCTTGAAGATCTCGGAGAGCCCTTCCTGCTCGGCCTCGCGCTTCACCTCGTCGCTGCCGGGGACGACCATCAGCCGGACGCCGGCCGCCACGTGGCGGTCCTTGAGGACCGAGGCGGCGAGGCGCAGGTCGCTGATGCGGCCGTTGGTGCAGCTCCCGACGAAGACGACGTCGACCTTCTGGCCGAGGATCGCCTGGCCCGGGCGGCAGGTCCATGTACTCGAGCGCATGCTCGAGCGCGCGGCGCTGGGCCGGGTCGGCCTGGTCGTCGGGCGACGGGACGCGGCTGGTGATCGGGATGCCCATCCCGGGGTTCGTGCCGTAGGTGACCATCGGCTCGAGGGCGTTCGCGTCGATGCTGATGGTCTTGTCGAAGGCGGCGCCGTCGTCGGAGGGCAGCGTCCGCCAGCCGGCGACCGCGGCGTCCCAGGCGGCGCCCTGCGGGGCGTGGCGTCGGCCGTGGAGGTACTCGAAGGTCGTGTCGTCCGGGGCGATCAGGCCCGGCGCGCGCGCCGCCCTCGATGCTCATGTTGCAGATGGTCATGCGCTGTTCCATCGTCAGCGCCCGGATGGCGTCGCCGCGGTACTCGAAGACGTGCCCGGTGCCGCCGCCCACCCCGATCCGCGAGATCAGGTTCAGGATGATGTCCTTGGCGCTGACGCCCGGGCGCGAGGCGGCCGTCGACGCGGACCTCGTAGGTCTTCGGGTCGCGCTGGAGCAGCGTCTGGGTGGCCAGCACCATCTCGACCTCGCTGGTGCCGATCCCGAACGCGAGCGCCCCGAACGCGCCGTGCGTGCTCGTGTGCGAGTCGCCGCAGACGATGGTCATGCCCGGCTGGGTCAGGCCCAGCTGCGGCCCGATGACGTGGACGATGCCCTGGCTGGGCGAGCCGATGCCGTGCAGCGGGATCCCGAACTCGGCGCAGTTGTCCTCGAGCTGGCGGACCTGGGCGGCGGCCATCTCGTCGAGGATCGGCAGGTCGCGCGGGGTCGTCGGGATCGAGTGGTCGGCGGTCGCCACGGTCTGGCCCGGGCGTCGGACGCGGAGGCCGCGCGTGCGGAGCCCGGTGAACGCCTGCGGGCTGGTGACCTCGTGGACGAGGTGGAGGTCGACCGCGAGCACCGCCGGAGCGCCGGGGTCCTGCGTGACGACGTGGTCGTCCCAGATCTTCGAGACGATGGTGCGCGGTTCGGTCATCGGGGCGGGTTCTCGCGTGCGTGGGCTGTGCGTCTGGTTCCGACGGGCCGACAGCGTACCAGCCGGACCCGGAGGGGGCCCGCGGGCCATCGGTGCCCCGATGCCGCACCCGTTGGTCCTAGACCGTTCGGTACCACTCGCGTGTGCCACTTCCGGCTCGCGCCGGATATAACGAACGTCCCACGCTGGGAGGTCACTGCTCATCCGCGACACGCCGGGGGGTCCGGACGCGTTCCTTGGCGAATCGACGAACCTTCGGCTCGTCCGTCTTCGCCTGTTCCTCGCGCTCGTCACGATGTTCGCGATCCCGATCGTGATCGCGGCGCCGTTCATCTACGGGCTGACCTCGGGGATGGGCACGCCGCTCGTCGTCCCGACCGCCGCGATCCTGACCCTCGCCCTCGTCCTCGGCGCCCTGACCGTCTGGCTGGCGCGCCGCGTCCTCGAGCCCGCGGAGCGCCTCGAGCAGACGCGCCGGATCCTCGAGGACGCGTACGACCGCGCCCGCGCCGAGGCGCTGCGCGACACCCTGACCGGCCTCGGCAACCACCGGGCGTTCCAGGAGGAGGTCGAGCGGCAGTGGTCCGTGGCGACCCGCGGCGGCCGTTCGATGGCGCTCGCGATCATGGACCTCGACGACTTCAAGCGGATCAACGACTCGAGCGGCCACGCGGCCGGCGACCTCGTCCTCCGCCAGGCCGCGACGACCATCGCCACGTACGTCCGCCGCGGCGACCGGGCCTTCCGCGTCGGCGGCGACGAGTTCGCGCTGGTGATGCCCGACACGAACGTCGAGCAGGCGCAGGCGATCATCCGCCGGCTGCTGGCGGCCTGCCTCGACGGCGAGACCGGCCGCGGCGCGGCGCACACCGTCTCCTTCTCGGCCGGGATCAGCGCCGGGCCGAGTGGCGCGCGCGACCGCGAGGCGCTCTACCGCCAGGCGGACGCCGCGCTGTACTGGAGCAAGCGCCACGGCCGGACCTGCGTGACCATCTACGACGCGGCCCGCCACGAGGGCCCGATGGCCGAGCGGCCCCGCGCCGAGCTGTCGGCGGCGGTCGCCCAGGTCGCCGCGACCGGGGCCATCCGCGCGGTCTTCCAGCCGATCTACGACCTCACGAGCGGCGCGCCGCGCGGCTACGAGGGCCTCGTCCGGCCGCTGCCCGACAGCGGGTTCACGGACCCGGGCTCCATGTTCGAGGCGGCCGAGGCCACCGGCCGGACCGGCGAGCTGGACATCGCCTGTCTCGGCACGGTCATGGAGACGGCGGCGCGGCTGCGCCTCCCCGGCTCGCTGACGGTCAACCTGTCGCCGCGGACGCTCGAGCGCGACGACTTCAGCGTCCACGCCCTGCTGCGCATGATCGACCGCTTCGGCCTCGACCCCCGCCAGATCGTCCTCGAGCTGACCGAGCGCGAGGCCGTCGAGGACCTCGACCGGCTGCGCCAGGCCGTCGAGGCGTGCCGCGTCGCGGGCATCCGGCTCGCGGCCGACGACGTCGGCGCCGGCAACGCCGGCCTGCGGCTGCTCAGCCAGCTCCGCTTCGACATCGTCAAGATCGACCTGTCGCTGGTCCAGGGCGGCGCCGTGCGCGACACCTCGCTGGAGATCGTCCGCACGCTGCGCGACCTGGCCGACCGCTGGGGCGCGCTCGTGGTCGCCGAGGGCATCGAGACGCCGGCCCAGCTCGACGTCGTCCGCTCGCTCGGGATCGGCGCCGGCCAGGGCTACCTGCTCGGGCCGCCCGACCGATCGTCCCAGCACCGAGTCGATCGATCTCGCCGGCCTGAGCAAGGGCACGGACTGGCTCATGGAGCGTCTGCGGACGATGCCGGCATGACCGAAGAGTTGCATCACGGCGGCTCGGAACGTAGACTGCGCCCCACGTCGCCCGGACACCGGGGACGTGGGCGTTACCGGGAGGCCAGATTGGGCCAGTTCGATCGGCAGGATCGCCGTCGAGTCGCTGTCGTCGCCACGACAGATGGTCGGCGCGTCCACGTGCCCATCGAGCCCGCCGATTGGACCGACGTATCGCTCCTCTCCCTTATCCGCTCGCTCCTGGGGCTTGACGGCCTTCTCGGCCTGATTACCGGCTCCCGGCGGGAGAACGGAGGGACACGGAGGAGCGAGCGCCGCTAGCGCGCAGCACCACCGAAGACCTACGGGACCCTCGCCGGGAGGCGAGGGTCTTTCTGTGTATCCGACCAGTCGAGGCGGCACGAAAGGACCAGATCCGATGACGATGGCGAAGAGCGAACCGGCGAGAGCGCCCGGGACCGGCGGCGCGCGGCGCAGCCACGTGCCCGGCGACGGGACCGCCGAGGCGGCCGCGGTCGAGCGCGCCCGCAAGGGCATGCTCCACGAGGGCCGCGACCTCAAGCGGACCCGCATCGGGGCGGACGTCCTCTGCGAGGCGCTCCTCCGCCAGGGCGTCGACGTCTTCTTCAGCTATCCGGGCGGCGTCATCCTGCCGCTCTACGACGTCCTCGGCGACTACCCGGAGCTCCGCCACATCCTCGTCCGCCACGAGCAGGGCGGCGCGCACGCCGCCGACGGCTACGCCCGCGTCACCGGCCGCGTCGGCGTCTGCATGGGCACCTCGGGTCCCGGCGCGACCAACCTGGTCACCGGCATCGGGACCGCGCTCCTCGACTCGATCCCGATGGTCGCGATCACCGGCAACGTCCCGGCGGCGCTGATCGGCAAGGACGCCTTCCAGGAGATCGACATCAACGGCATCACCCTGCCGATGACGAAGCACAACTACCTGGTGCGCGACGCGGACGAGCTGCCGCGCGTCATCGCCGAGGCCTTCCACATCGCCCGGACCGGCCGTCCCGGCCCGGTCCACATCGACATCACCAAGGACGCCCTCCAGCAGGAGACGCGCGCCGAGCACCCGACCGAGGACGAGGTCGTCGCCGGGCTGCCGGGCTTCCGCCCGAACATGGACGGCCACCCGCGGCAGCTGAAGCTGGCCGCGGCCGAGATCGCCAAGGCCCAGCGGCCGGTGATCCTCGCCGGCCACGGCGTCCTCCACGCGGAGGCGTGGGACGAGCTGCTCGCCTTCGCCGAGAAGACCCAGATCCCGGTCGCCTGGACGCTGCTCGGCATCGGGGCCATCGACGAGACCCATCCGCTGGCCTACGGCTACATGGGCATGCACGGCTGGAAGCACGTCAACCGGGCGATCCAGTCGGCGGACCTGCTGATCGCGGTCGGGATGCGCTTCGACGACCGCGTCACCGGCAACGTGCGGACCTACGCGCCGTACGCGCGGATCATCCACGCCGACATCGACCCGGCCGAGATCGGCAAGAACGTCGCCGTCGAGGTCCCGATCGTCGGCGACGCGAAGCGCGTCCTCGACCGGCCTCACCCGCCTGGTCGAGCCGGTCGAGCCCGCGACGCGCAAGGCCTACCACGACCAGCTCGCCGAGTGGAAGACCGACTCGGTCGCGTCGTCGTGGCACGGCTCCGGCGCGTGGCGCGACGGGCTCCTCTCCGCGGACTACGTCGTGGAGCGGATCGGCGAGCTGTCGGACCACGCCGCGACCTACGTCGCGGACGTCGGGCAGAACCAGATGTGGCTCGCCCGCTACACGGGCTTCCGCCAGCCGAACAGCCACGTCAGCTCGGGCGGGCTGGGGACCATGGGCTTCAGCGTCCCGGCGGCCATGGGCGCCGCCCTCGGCCGCCCCGACCGCGAGACCTGGGCGATCACCGGCGACGGCGGGTTCCAGATGACCTCGCAGGAGCTGATGACCCTGGTCGCGGACCGGATCCCGGTCAAGATCGCGCTCCTCGACAACAAGAAGCTCGGGATGATCCGGCAGTGGCAGGAGATCATCTACGCGGGCAACTACCACTCGGCGAGCCTGCCCGGCCCGGACTTCGCGAAGCTGGCCGAGGCCTACGGGATCCCGGCCTTCCGCGCCCGGACGCCGGACGAGGTCGACACCGCGATCCGCGCCGCCCAGGCGGTCGACGGGCCGGCGCTCATCTGGTTCGAGATCGCCGAGGAGCAGAACGTCTTCCCGATGATGCCGGCCGGCAAGGGCCTGTCCGACCTGATCGAGAAGTGGGGCGGGGCCGACGAGTGACCGCGATCCCGAGCTCGAACGGCCAGCTCCCCGGCACCGCGGCCGGCGGTCCCGCGCACGCGGCGCCGCCGCCGCGCGCGCTGCCCGGCGGCGGGGAGCATCGGCGCCATGTCCTGATCGCCATCGTGCTCGACAAGCCGGGCGTCCTGAACCGGGTGGCGAGCCTCATGCGCGCCCGGAACTTCAACATCGATTCGCTCGCGGTCAGCCACACCGACCGCGAGGGCGTCAGCCGCATGACGATCACGCTCCACGGCGACGACGTCGCCGTCGAGCAGGCCGCCAAGCAGCTGTACCGGCTGATCGACGTGCTCAAGGTCCAGGACGTCACGTCCGAGCCGACGGTCGAGCACGAGCTGGCGCTCGTGAAGATCCGCGCCAGCGAGTCGAACCGCGCGGAGATCCTCCGCTTCGTCGAGCTGTCCCGCGGCCGCGTCGTCGACCTCGCGGACGGCTCGCTCGTGGTCGAGGTCACGGGCACGGAGGGGGAGATCGACGCGTTCGTCGCCCTCGTCCGCAACTACGGCATCAAGGAGATGGTCCGCACCGGTGCCGTCGTGATGGCCCGGGGCGCGGGCTCCATCGAGGAATCGATCAAGCACCCCATCGCGGGCGGCACACCTGTGGAGGCAGACAAGTCGTGACAGCCAAGATGTACTACGACGGCGACGCGGATCCGTCGGCCCTCGACGGCCAGACGGTCGCGATCATCGGCTACGGCAGCCAGGGCCACGCCCACGCCCTGAACCTCCACGAGAGCGGGGTCGATGTCGTCGTCGGGCTCGCGCCCGGCTCCAAGAGCCGCGAGATCGCGGCGGACGCCGGGCTCAAGGTCCTCGACGTCGCGGACGCGGTCAAGGCCGCGGACGTCGTCATGATCCTGGTCCCGGACACCGCCCAGAAGGCCGTCTACGACGACGAGATCGGCCCGAACCTGCGGGCCGGCCACCTCCTGATGTTCGCCCACGGGTTCAACATCCACTTCGGGCGCATCGACCCGCCCGGCATCGTCGACGTCGCGATGGTCGCGCCCAAGGGCCCCGGCCACCTGCTCCGCTCGGTCTACCAGGCCGGGCGGCGGCGTGCCGGCGCTCTTCGCCGTCCACCGCGACCAGTCGGGGACCGCGCGCGACCGGACGCTGGCCTACGCCCGGGCGATCGGCTCGACCCGGGCCGGCGTCCTCGAGACCACGTTCGCCGAGGAGACCGAGACCGACCTGTTCGGCGAGCAGTCCGTGCTCTGCGGCGGGACCGCGGCGCTGGTCAAGATGTCCTTCGAGACGCTCGTCGAGGCCGGCTACCAGCCGGAGCTCGCGTACTTCGAGACGATGCACGAGCTCAAGCTCATCGTCGACCTGATGTACCGCGGCGGCCTGAACTTCATGCGCTTCAGCGTCAGCGACACCGCCGAGTACGGCGACTACGTGTCGGGGCCGCGGATCATCGACGGCCACGTGCGCGAGACCATGCAGCAGGTGCTCAAGGAGATCCAGGACGGCACGTTCGCCGATCGCTGGATCGCCGAGAACGAGTCGGGCCGCCACGAGTTCGAGCGGCTCCGCGCGGCGGACCGCGCGCACCTCATCGAGCGGGTCGGCGGGCGGCTCCGCGCCCAGATGCCGTTCCTGAACCCGGTCGAGGTGGAGGCCGGTCAGGCGCAGGCCGCGGCGACGACGCCGGGCGCATCGCGATGAGCGCCGCCGTACCCCGTCCCGCCGGCCCGTTCGTGCCGGCGGGGAGCGTCCGCATCTTCGACACGACCCTGCGCGACGGCGAGCAGGCGCCCGGCGCCGGGCTCACCGCCGCCGAGAAGCTCGAGGTCGCGCGACAGCTCGCGCGGCTCAAGGTCGACGTCATCGAGGCCGGCTTCCCGGCCGCCTCGCCGGGCGACTTCGAGGCGGTCCGGCGGATCGCCCTCGAGACCCGCGGCGGCATCGCGGTCGCGGCGCTCGCGCGCTGCAAGGACGGCGACCCGCAGCGGGCGATCGAGGCCATCAAGGTCGCCGAGCGTCCGCACCTCCACGTCTTCATCGCCACGAGCGACATCCACCTCAAGCACAAGCTGCGCATCGACCGCGAGACCGCGCTGGCCGAGGCCGTCCGCTGGGTGCGCCACGGCCGCGAGCAGCTCGGCCGCGACGCCGAGATCGAGTTCAGCGCCGAGGACGCCTCGCGCACGGACCTCGACTACCTGCTGCAGGTCTACGAGGCCGTCGTCGAGGCGGGCGCCTCGACCGTGAACATCCCCGACACCGTCGGCTACGCCATCCCGGCCGAGTTCGGCGTACTCGTCGGCAAGGTCGTGGACCTCGTCGGCGACCAGGCGACCGTCAGCGTCCACTGCCACAACGACCTCGGCCTCGCCACGGCCAACACGCTCGCGGCGGTCCAGGCCGGGGCGCGCCAGGTGGAGGTCACGATCAACGGCCTCGGCGAGCGCGCGGGCAACGCGTCGCTCGAGGAGGTCGTGATGGCGCTGCGCACGCGCCCGACGCAGTTCCCCGACCTGGGCAGCGGCGTCGCGACCGAGCAGATCACCGCGGCCAGCCGGCTCGTGAGCTATCTCACCGGCTTCGCGATCCAGCCGAACAAGGCGGTCGTCGGCGGCAACGCCTTCGCCCACGAGTCGGGGATCCACCAGGACGGCGTGATCAAGAACCCGCTGACCTACGAGATCATGACCCCGCAGTCGGTCGGGCTGTCCGGCAGCCAGCTGACGATCGGCAAGCTGTCGGGCCGGCGCGGCCTGCAGGGCAAGCTCAAGGAGCTCGGCCACGAGGTCGAGGGCGAGGCGCTCGACGAGGTCTACCGCCAGGCGGTGGCGCTCGCCGACGCGAAGAAGGAGGTCACCGACGCGGACCTCCTCGCGCTCATGGAGCAGCGAGCCTCTGAGGTGCCCGCCAGCGTCGCGCTCGTCGGCTGGAGCGTGACCTCGTCGCACGGCGGCAACGCCACGGGGACGGTGACGCTGTCGATCGCCGGCGAGGAGCGGAGCGCCGAGACCACCGGGAACGGACCGGTCAACGCGCTCTTCGGGGCCGTCGACCAGGCGCTCCAGCCGGTCCTCGGCTGGCATCCGACGCTCACCGAGTACGAGATCAAGGCGGTCTCCGCCGGCGAGGACGCGCAGGGCCAGGTGCTGGTGCGCTGCCGCCGCTCGTCCGATGAGGGGCCGGGGGCGCTCGTCGTCGTCGGGCACGGGTTATCCACCAACATCATCGAGGCGTCGCTCGACGCCTATCTCGCCGCGGTCAACAAGCTGCACGGCGCGGAGATCAACGGGGTCGCGGTCGCGTTCGTCGCGCCGCGCTCCGAAGAAGGGATGCCTTGAACACGTACCGCGTCGCGACCATCGCCGGCGACGGGGTCGGGCCGGAGGTCGATCGCGGCCGCCCGGCGCGTCGTCGATGCCACCGGCGACGCGCTCGGCTTCGCCGTCGACTGGGCCGACTACCTCGTCGGCGGGGCGGCCATCGACACGTACGGCGTCGCCATCCGGCCCGAGGACGTGACCGCGTGCGGCGAGGCGGACGCGATCCTCCTCGGGGCCGTGGGCGGGCCGAAGTGGTCCGACCCGAAGGCGGCCGTCCGTCCGGAGCAGGCGCTCTTCGCGCTGCGCGGCGGGCTGGGGCTGTACGCCAACCTGCGGCCCGTCACGGTCCACCCCGCTCTCGTGGCGTCGTCGCCGCTGCGGCCCGAGCTGCTGGTCGGCGTGGACCTGCTGATCGTCCGCGAGCTCACCGGCGGGATCTACTTCGGGGCCAGGACCGAGGCGAGCGGTCCGGCCGGCGATCGCACCGCGCTCGACACGCTGCCGTACAGCGAGGCCGAGATCTCGCGCATCGTCCGGCTCGCGTTCGAGCTGGCGCGCGACGCGACGTGGCCACGTCACCTCCGTCGACAAGGCCAACGTCCTCGCGACGTCCCGGCTGTGGCGGACGGTCGCCGACTCGGTGGCCGCCGAGCACCCGGAGGTCACGATCGCGCACCAGCTCGTGGACTCGTGCGCGATGCTGCTGATCCGCCGCCCGGCGGACTTCGACGTCATCGTCACCGAGAACCTCTTCGGCGACATCCTCTCGGACGAGGCGGCCGTGCTGGCGGGGAGCCTGGGGATGCTCCCGTCCGCGTCGCTCGGCGAGCGGAGGACGGCCCACGGCACGTTCGGGCTGTACGAGCCCATCCACGGGTCGGCGCCGGACATCGCGGGGCGCGACATCGCGAACCCGATCGGCACGATCCTGTCGGCGGCGATGCTGCTGCGGATCTCGCTCGGGAACGAGGCGGCGGCCGCGGCGATCGAGGCGGCCGTCTCGGGCGCGCTCGACGACGGCTGGCGGACCGGCGACCTGGCCGATCCCGCGAACCGGGACGACGGCCTCGTCGTGGTCGGCACGACCGCGTTCGCGACCGCGGTGATCGAGCGTCTCGGCGCGCCGGCGGGGGTGGCGTCATGAGCGACGCGCCGGTCATCCTCTACGACACGACCCTGCGCGACGGGACGCAGGGCGAGAACATCACGCTCTCGCTGGCCGACAAGCTGCGCGTCGCGCGGATGCTCGACGAGTTCGGGATGCCGTTCATCGAGGGCGGCTGGCCCGGCTCGAACCCCAAGGACATCGAGTTCTTCGCGGCGGCGCGGTCGATGCGCTGGGAGCACGCGAAGCTGGCGGCCTTCGGCTCGACGCGGCACCGCTCGAACAAGCCCGGCGACGACCCCAACCTGCGCGAGCTGGTCGCCGCCGAGACGCCGGTGGTCACGATCTTCGGCAAGAGCTGGCTGCTCCACGTCGTCGAGGTGCTGAGCGCGAGCCCGGCCGAGAACCTCGACATGATCGCGGACTCGGTCGGCTTCGTCGTGGACCGCGGCCGCGAGGCCGTCTACGACGCCGAGCACTTCTTCGACGGCTACAAGGACGACCGCGACTACGCGCTCTCGACCCTGCGCGCGGCGCGCCAGGCCGGCTCGCGGACGCTGGTCCTGTGCGACACGAACGGCGGCACGCTGACCGACGAGCTGGTCCGCATCGTCACCGACGTCAAGGGCGCGCTCGACGGCGACCCGGACGCCCCCGAGGTCACGTGGGGGATCCACACCCACAACGACGCGGAGCTGGCGGTCGCCAACTCCATGGCGGCGGTCGCCGCCGGGATCCGCCACGTCCAGGCCACCATCAACGGCTACGGCGAGCGCTGCGGCAACGCCAACATGGTCAGCATCCTCGCCAACCTGGCGCTCAAGACACCGCACGCGCTCGTGCCGTCCGGCGGCGGACCTGTCCGGCCTGACCGAGCTGTCGCGGTCGGTCGCGGAGATCGCCAACATCAACCCGTCCGACTACCAGCCGTACGTCGGCCGCTCGGCGTTCGCCCACAAGGGCGGCGTCCACGGCGCGGCGGTGGCCAAGGTCGAGCGGAGCTACCAGCACGTCGACCCGACGGCCGTCGGCAATGCCGGCCGGCTCGTGGTCTCCGAGCTCGGCGGTCGCGCGAACACCTCGATCCGCGCGCAGCAGCTGGGCCATGAGCTCGAGGGCGTCGTCGACCCGCGCGAGCTGTCGGTGCTGATCAAGCAGCTCGAGTCCGAGGGGCTCGCGTTCGAGGGCGCCGAGGCGTCCTTCGAGCTGCTCATCCGCCGCCACGGTCGCGACTATGCCGCGCCGTTCCGGATCGTCGACTACACCTGTCTCGTGGAGCAGCGCGACGGACGCGAGATGCTCGCCGAGGCGACCGTCAAGGTCGAGGTCGACGGCGAGGTCCTGCACACCGCCGCGGACGGGAACGGACCGGTCAACGCGCTCGATGCCGCGCTGCGCAAGGCGCTCAGCGCGTTCTACCCCGGCATCGACGACATCCACCTCGTCGACTACAAGGTGCGCATCCTCGACGGCGGTGCGGCCACCGCGGCGCGGACCCGGGTGATCATCGACTCCGCCGACGGCGCGCGCACCTGGTCGACCATGGGCAGCGACACGAACATCATCGCCGCGTCGGCGGCCGCCCTGGCCGACTCGCTCGAGTACGCGATCTGGAAGGCGGGGTCGGAGCTCCGGCGCCGCGACGAGCGCCACTTCACGACGTCGCGGACCGAGCCCGTGCGGTCGGCGAGCGCCAACCCCAGCGCGACCCCGCGGAGGTAGCCGGATGACCGAAACCCTGACGCCGACGCCGACCCTGCACCTGACCCGCTGGACCGTGACGTCCGGCTCGAACAGCCAGAGCCGCGGCGCGGTGGTCATCACCGCCGGCGACCACCACTGGCGCGCCTCGGCCGAGGGCAACGGCGCCATCGACGCGCTCTACCGGGCCGTCGACAAGGCGCTCGCCGAGATCCTCGACGGGCACCCGCGGCTCGTGGCATTCGAGATCCACTCGCTCGGCGAGGGGACCGAGGCGGAAGGCGCGGTCTCGGTCCGGATCGCGCCGCCGGCGGTCGGCGGGGAGCGGGGGAGCGGCGAGTATCCCGGCACCTCGAGCGGGACGAACGTCATCGCCGCCTCGATCGAGGCCTACGTCGTCGCCCTCAACGCCATGCTCGCCGAGGCGCACTGGCGCGGCGCGCCGGAGGCCGCGGCGGCCAGCGGCACGCAGGCCACCAAGCCCGCGCCGGTCCCGGCCGACAAGGCGCGGGCGCGCCGCGCCGAGCTCGACGAGGACGCCGCGCGAGATCGACACGACCGACTGGTTCAACCGCCAGGGCTGACCGGCGCCATCACGGCGCGGCGCGGGTGGTCCGTCGCGACCCGGCGCGCCGCTAGACTTCGGCCACCATGGCCGATGTCATCGCCTACGCCGGCGAACCGGGCGCCTTCGCGGAGGACGCGGTCCTCGCCGCGTTCGGCGACGTCGAGCGCACCCCGCTCGGGAGCTTCCGGGCGGTCTTCGAGGCGGTCGCCGGCGGCGGACGCCGCGGCCGGCGTGGTCCCCATCGAGAACGTCATCCACGGCACGGTCCGCGAGAACTACGACCTGCTGCTCGAGCACGACCTGACGATCCGCGGCGAGGTCGTGGTGCCGGTCACGCTCTGCCCTCGCGGCCCTGCCCGGGCAGCGGATCGAGGACATCGAGCGCGTCTACTCGCACATCCAGGCGCTCGGCCAGGCCGAGGCGTTCCTGCGCGCCCGCCCGTGGCAGCTCCTCTCGACCTACAACACGGCCGGGGCGGGCAAGGCCATCGCCGACGCCCGGGAACGCGGGGCGGCCGCCGTCCTCTCGCCGCGCGCGGCGGCGCTGTTCGGCCTGGAGGTCCTCGCCGACGACATCGGGGACCTGCGCGACAACCGGACCCGGTTCCTCGTCCTCGGCCGCCCGGACGGGGCCGGCGGCCCGGCGCTGATCGACTCGCTGCCGCACCGCCGGACCACGATCGTCGTCGCGGTCCGCAACGAGCCGGGCACGCTCCTCGCGGTCCTGCGGGTCATCGCCGACCACGGGCTCAACATGCGCAAGCTGGAGTCGCGGCCCAGCCGCGAGCGGGCGTGGGAGTACGTCTTCTGGATCGACCTCGACGGCGAGGCGAGCGACCCCGCGATGACGGCCGCGCTCGACGGCCTCGCCGGTCACCACGATGGTCCGTCGGCTCGGCAGCTGACCGCGATCGCGTCGCCGATCGCCAGCTCGAGCGGTTCGCGGCGGTCGGCCGATGATACCCTTGAGCCTCCCCGTGACCCCGTCCGCGCGCTGCTGGAGGGCGAGATGGACCAGGCGTTCCGCGACGCGATGACGAGCGGCTACACCCTCACCGAACCGAGCCTGATCATCGGCAGCGCCATGCACGACGGCGAGCTCTTCAACGACACGCGGGTCCAGATCGCGCTGTCGATGCTCAACCGCCACGGGCTCATCGCGGGGGCCACCGGCACCGGCAAGACCAAGACCCTGCAGCTCGCTCGCCGGCCAGGCCTCGAAGGCCGGCATCCCGGTCTTCGTCGCCGACATCAAGGGCGACCTGACCGGGCTCGCCGGGCCGGGCGACGCGACCAACCCGAAGGTCGTCGAGCGTGCGACGTCGATGGCCTGGACGTTCGAGGCGGCGGGCCATCCGGTCGAGTTCGTCTCGCTGTCGGGGGCGCTCGGCTCGCAGGTCCGGGCGACGGTGCACTCGTTCGGGCCGCTGCTGCTCGGCAAGGTGCTGGACCTCAACGACACCCAGACCAGCATCCTGGCGCTGGTCTTCAAGTACTGCGACGACAACGACCTGCCGCTGCTGGACCTGAAGGACCTGACCGCGGTCCTCAAGTTCCTCGCCTCCGACGAGGGCAAGCCGATCCTCGCCGACTACGGCGGGATGTCGCCGGCCTCGGTCGGCGTGCTGCTGCGCTCGATCGTCGTGCTCGAGCAGGAGGGCGCGGACATCTTCTTCGGGGAGCCCGAGTTCGAGGTGGAGGACCTCCTGCGGACGACGCCGGAAGGCGTCGGCATCATCACGGTCCTCGAGCTGTCCGACGTCATGGACAAGCCGCGCCTCTTCTCCACGTTCATGCTCTGGATGCTGGCCCAGCTGTACGAGAGCCTGCCCGAGGCGGGCGACCTGCCGAAGCCGAAGCTGTGCTTCTTCTTCGACGAGGCGCACCTGCTGTTCGACGATGCGAGCGAGGCGCTGCTCGACCAGGTCGAGCGGACGGCCCGCCTGATCCGCTCGAAGGGCGTCGGCGTCTACTTCGTGACCCAGGCGCCGACCGACGTCCCGTCGTCGATCCTCGCCCAGCTCGGGAACCGCGTCCAGCACGCCCTGCGGGCGTTCACCCCCGAGGATGCCGACGCGCTGCGCAAGACCGCGCGGACGTTCCCGATGACCGACGTTCTACGACGTCGAGAAGACCATCACCTCGCTCGGCACCGGCGAGGCGCTCGTGACGGTGCTGTCGCCGAAGGGCGTCCCGACGCCGCTCGCCGCGACCCGGCTGCATCCCGCCCGACTCGCGCATGGCGCCGATCGACGAGGTCCTGTTCCGCGGCACCATCGCGATGAGCCCGTTGCAGGCGAAGTACGGCCAGACGATCGATCGCGACAGCGCGTACGAGCGGATCACCGGCCGGATCGCCGCGGCGCGGCAGGCCGCCGTGGACGCCGCGGTGCGCGCCGGGGTGGACCCGACGACCGCGGCCGGCATGAACTCGATGACGCCGGCCCAGCAGCAGCGCGAGGTCGCCCGTCAGCAGAAGGAGATCGAGGCCGCCCAGAAGGCGGCGGCTCGCGAGGCGGAGCGCCAGCAGCGGGCCGAGGAGAAGGCGGCGGTCGCGGCCGCCAAGGCACAGCAGAAGACCATCGACACCGCGATCCGGACGGGCGGCAAGATCGTCGGCTCGAGGCTCGGGCAGGACGTGGTCCGCGGGATCTTCGGGACGCTGTTCGGGGGCGGCAAGTCCCGCTGAGCGGTCGCGCGCTACTCGACGACGAGGTCGGGCGGCAGGTCGGCCGGCGCCGGGTAGGCGGGCTCGAGCTCGGCGAGGGTGTCGGCGAGGATCGTCGACACCGCGATGTCGCGGAACCACTTGCGGTCGGCCGGGATCACGTACCACGGCGCCCAGGCGGTGGACGTCTTCGAGAGGACGTCGTCGAAGGCCTTCTGGTAGTCGTCCCAGCGCTTGCGCTCCTCGAGGTCGCCCAGCGAGAACTTCCAGCGCTTCGTCGGGTCGTCGTAGCGTGCCTGGAACCGCTCGCGCTGCTCGTCCTTCGAGATCGACAGGAAGAACTTCACGATCGTCGTCCCGTTGTCGGCGAGATGCCGCTCGAAGGCGTTGATCTGGTCGTAGCGCTTCGACCAGACCGCCTTGGGGACGAGGTCGTGGACGCGGACGACGAGCACGTCCTCGTAGTGCGAGCGGTTGAAGATGCCGATCTCGCCCTTGCGCGGGACCGCCTTGTGGACCCGCCACAGGTAGTCGTGGGCGAGCTCCTCGGCGCTGGGCACCTTGAACGACGTGACCGGGCAGCCCTGCGGGTTGAACGCCTCCATGACCTTGTTGATCGTGCCGTCCTTGCCGGCGGCGTCGATCCCCTGGAGGACGACCAGCACCGAGCGCTTCGCCTCCGCCCAGAAGCGGTCCTGGAGGGCGCCGAGCCGGGCCAGCTGCTCGGCCGTGGTCTTGAGCGCGTCCGGCTTGTCGTAGCCGTGCGTGGCGGACGTGTCGAGGTCCTCGAGATGCACCTTGCGTCCCGGCTCGACGGCCAGTCGCGAGCGAAGGTCCGGCATCGACGTATGGTCGCACGGCCGCAGGCCCGCGATGCGGCCCCGAGCGGGGCGGCCGTCGCCCGCCCGAACCTCGCGGTACCATCGCGCAACGACGTCCCGCCGCTCTGAGGATCCGCCCCATGGCCATCGCCGCCGGCACCAAGCCGCACCCCATCTTCCTGGCCGGCCGCTGGGTCGAATCCCCGGACACGCTCGTCGTCGCCAACCCGGCCGACCCGACCACGCCGGCGGGCAGCACCTACCACGCCACCGAGGCGCAGTACGAGGAGGCCGTCGAGGCCGCGGTCGCCGCGTTCGAGGTCACGCGCAAGCTGCCGGCGTACGAGCGCGGACGGATCCTGCGCGAGATCAGCGCCGGGCTCAAGGCGCGGCGCGAGGAGCTGGGACGGCTGATCGCCCTCGAGGCCGGCAAGCCGATCCGCGACGCCCTGATCGAGGTCGACCGCGCCACGCTGACGTTCCGCCTCGGCGCCGAGGAGGCCGAGCGGATGACCGGCGAGCTGATCCCGCTCGACCTGCTCCCGTCGTCGAAGGACCGCGTCGGCATCACCCGCCGGTTCCCGATCGGCCCGATCGCGGCGATCAGCCCGTTCAACTTCCCGCTGAACCTCGCCGCGCACAAGCTCGCGCCGGCGATCGCCTCGGGCAACCCGATCGTCCTCAAGCCGCCGTCCAAGGACCCGCTGGTGATGCTGGCGGTCGCCGAGATCATCGAGGCGGCGGGCGTCCCGGCCGGTTCGGTCTCGATCCTGCCGATGACCCGCGAGCTCGGCGACCGGATGGTCGCCGACGAGCGCTTCAAGCTGCTGACCTTCACGGGATCCCCGTCGGTCGGCTGGCGGATGAAGGAGCGTGCCGGCAAGAAGAAGGTCGTGCTCGAGCTCGGCGGCAACGCCGGGGTCATCGTCGACCGGACGGCCGACCTCGACTGGGCGGTCCGGCGGATCCTCGTCGGCGGCTTCACCTATGCCGGCCAGGTCTGCATCAGCGTCCAGCGCGCGTTCATCCACGAGGCCGTCTGGGACGACGTTCATGGCGAAGTTCGCCGAGGGCGTCCGCGGGCTCAAGCTGGGCGACCCGCTCGACCCGACGACCGACCTCGGCCCGATGGTCGACGAGCACGCCGCGGCGCGCACCCAGCGCTGGGTGGACGAGGCGGTCGCGCTCGGCGGCACGGTCGTCGTGGGCGGCAAGGCCGACGGCACGTTCTTCCCGCCGACGATCCTCACCGACGTCCCGACCACGGCCCAGGTGTGCTCCAACGAGGCGTTCGCGCCGCTCGTCGTGGCGGCCCCGTTCAGCGACCTCGACGAGGCCATCGCGATGGTCAACGACTCGATGTTCGGGCTGCAGACCGGCGTCTTCACCAACGACCTCGCCGGGCGCCTGGCGGGCGTTCGCCGAGCTCGAGGTCGGCGGCGTGATCATCAACGACGTCCCGACCTACCGGATCGACCACATGCCCTATGGCGGCGTGAAGGACTCGGGCCTCGGCCGCGAGGGGCTGCGCTGGGCGATCGAGGACATGACCGAGATCCGCATCATGGTGCTGGCCCAGCCGGCCTGACCGGGAGCAGCCGTGACCGTGGGCGCCGCGGCGACGGACGCCGACGCGGAGACTCCTCGACCACCCAGGCGGTGGCTGCGTCGCTTGCTGCTCGGTCTCGCCGTGCTGGTGGCGATGGCCCTCGCCGGGTTTCTCTGGTATGCGCAACCGCAGCCGATCCTCCCGGAGGCTACGGCGGCCCTCGTTTCGACGCCGGACGTGACCTTCAGCGAGGGACCCAACGGCCGGTTGACGTACATGCCGGTCGACTCCGCTCCGACGCGGGGCCTGATCCTGTATCCGGGCGGCAAGGTCCCGCCCGCAGCCTACGCCCCGCAGGCACAGGCGATCGCCGAGCACGGCGATCTCGTGTCGATCGTCGCGGTGCCCTTCGGATTCGCGGTCTTCGACATCGACGCGGCGCAGGCCGTCATCGACGACTATCCGGAGATCACCTCATGGGTCGTCGGCGGACACTCGCTCGGGGGAGCCATGGCCGCCCAGTTCGTCGTCGGGCATCCCGGCTCGGTGGTCGGCCTTGTGCTCTGGGCGTCCTACTCGGCGGCCGATGTCTCGGAAAGCGCAGTTCGTGTCCTCTCCGCGTACGGGACGCTCGATCCGGGCGTCTCGTCGTTCACGAGCGACGAGAACCTGGCCGAAGCTCGGGCAGGACATCACCGTGACGCCGATCGCCGGTGGGAACCACGAGCAGATGGGCTGGTACACAGGTCAGCCGAACGATGCCGCGGCCACCATCAGCCGGACCGAGCAACAGCGTCAGGTGGTCGAGGCCACGCTGGGCCTGCTCGGGCGCTGATCCCGCACCGGCGCTGATCCCGCACCGGCGCTGACGGGGCGGCACGTGCTTCGAAGACGCACCACGTGCGTTGATCCTTGCGCCGCCCTTGGGCGAGGCCACACCGCGTCCCGCGGCCTGCGACGGGCCCCGTCGGGCGACAGGTGGCGTGGTCCATCCTTGGCGGCATGGACCTCACCCTGACCCCGGCGCAGCTCGAGCTCCAGGCGCGGGCTCGCGCGTTCGTCCGCGAGGTCCTGCAGCCGCGCGAGGCCGAGTTCGAGGCCGCCAACGGCCGGGTCCCGCGCGAGTGGGGCGCCCCGATCCGCCGGGCCGCGATCGAGGCCCGGCTCCACGGCGGCTCGTTCCCGGTGGCGCTCGGCGGGCAGGGCTGGTCGGCGCTGGAGCAGGTCCTGGTCCACGAGCAGCTCGGCCAGAGCACGGGCGGCCTGTGGTCGTACATCCCGGGGCCGTACAACGCCCTGATCCACTGCGACGCGGAGCAGCGCGCGCGCTACCTCGACCCGTCGATGCGCGGCGAGCGCTCGGGGAGCTACGCCGATCACCGAGGACGGCGCCGGATCGGATGCGCGGGCGCTGCGCGCGACCGCGGTCCGCGATGCCGCGACCGGCGAGTACGTCCTCAACGGCGAGAAGTGGTTCGTGACCGGCCCGGACGACACGGACTTCATGATCTTCCACGCCAACGTCGTGGACGGCGACCGGCTGCTGCCGACGCTGTTCCTCGTCGACTACGACGTCCCCGGCGTGCGGGTCCAGCACGACCCCGACTACATGCACACGTTCGCCGACCGCCACCCGCAGTTCGTCCTCGAGGACGTCCGCGTGCCGGCCGGGGCGGTCCTGGGCGGCGTCGGCCGGGCGGACGAGCTGACCAACGAGTGGTTCGTCGAGGAGCGGATCCACATCGGCGCGCGCTGCGCGGGGGCCATGGAACGCCTCCTGACGCTTGCCGTGGAGTGGGCCACCGAGCGGGTCCAGTTCGGCGAGCGCATCTACGACTTCCAGGGCGTCTCGTTCCCGCTCGCCGATTCGGCCGCCGACGCGTCGGCGGCCCGTCTCCTGACGCGCGAGTGCGCGTGGCTCGTGGACACCGGCGCGGACGCCAAGGTCGTCCACGCGAAGGCGTCGCTGGCCAAGCTCTTCGCGTCCGAGGCGGCCTTCCGCTGCGCGGACCGGGTGGTCCAGGTCTTCGGCGGCCGCGGGTACATGCGCGAGTACCCCGCGGAGCGGTTCTTCCGCGAGCTGCGGGTCGACCGCATCTGGGAGGGGACCTCGGAGATCCAGCGGCTGATCGTCGCCCGGGCGCTCGAGAAGCGCGGCGTGGACCGGGTGGTCGGATGACCGCGGTCGACGACGCATCGAGCGCGGCCGGTTCGGCCAGCTCGGCCGGCAGCCGCCCGGCGCCACCGCCTCCGGCGGGCGCATCGACCTGCGGCCCCTGTTCGCGCCGGCCTCGGTCGCCGTCGTCGGCGCGTCGCCGCGCAGCTGGATCGCCGAGACCGTGCGCGACAACCTGCGGGTGATGGACAGCGCGACGCGCTGCCACTTCGTCAACCCGAAGTACGAGGAGCTGCACGGCCAGCCCTGCTACCCGAGCCTCGACGCGCTCCCGGAGCGCCCCGATGTCGCCATCCTCGCGCTCAACCCGTTGCGATCCGCGACGATCACGGAGGAGGCCGCCGCGGCCGGCGTGCCGGCGGTCATCATCCCGGGCGGCGGCGTGGTCGAGGGCGGCGCGGCGGCCGCCGCGATGCAGGCCGAGGTCGGACGGATCGCGCGCGAGCACGGGCTCGCGCTCGTCGGCCCGAACTGCATGGGCGTCATCGACCTGGTCGCCAACGCCGCCACCTACATCGGCGACGTCTCGCCGTACCTGCCGAGGGGCGGCGTGGCCGGGATCGCCCAGTCGGGCTCGGTCGCCGACGCGTTCGTCCACTCGGGCTCGCGGGTCGGGTTCAGCCGGATCATCAGCTGCGGCTCCGAGGTCGCCCTCGACGTGTGCGACTTCCTCGACTACTGCCTCGAGGACCCGCGAGACCAGCTCGGTCATCCTGTTCGTCGAGGGGTTCAAGCGTCCCGAGCGGTTCCTCGCGCTGGCGGATCGCGCGCTCGAGCTGGGCAAGCCGATCATGGCGGTCAAGGTGGGCCGCAGCGAGCAGGCGCAGGTCGCCGCGGTCGCGCACTCCGGGTCGCTCGCGGGCGAGGCCCGGGCGACCGATGCGGCGCTCGACGCCGCGGGGGTCATCCGCTGCGCGGACCTCGACGAGCTGCTGGAGACGGCCGAGCTGGTCGAGGGCATCCGCCGGACCGGCCGGTCGATCGGGCGCGGCCGCACCGGGGTCGTGACGGTCTCGACCGGGGAGGCGTCGCTCATCGCCGACCAGGCCGGCCAGACCGGGGTGGACCTGCCGCCGATCCCGGCGACGGCGCGGGCGGCGATCCTGGCCGCGCTCCCGACGATGGGCTATGTCGGCAACCCGCTGGATCCGTGGGGCGCCGACGACCCCGCGACCGCCTACGGGGCGACGTTCGAGGCGATGGCGGCATCCGGTGCGTACGACGCGCTGGTCATCGTCCACGACTTCCCGTACCGCTCCCTGCCGTCCGAGGTGGCGACGGCCAACGAGGTGACGGCGCAGCTCCTCGCGGCGACCGCGGACCGGCCCGCGATCCTGCCCATCTACGTGTCGCTGACGTCGGGCGAGCCGCCACCCGAGACGAAGGCCCTGCTCGACGAGCACGGCGGCGGGGCACCCTCGCTGCGCGGCGGCCTGGAGGCCTTCACCGCGATCGCGAGCCTCGCCCGCTGGGAGGGCCGTCGCGACCTGCGCCGGAAGGTCGGGCCGTGGCGGGCCGGCTGGCCGGCCCTCGCCGCGGACCACGTCAGCTACGGCGCGGACAGCGCTGCCGCCGCCTCCGTCGCCTGCGGGTTCGAGGAGCCTGACCGAGCGCGACAGCCTGGCGCTGCTCGGCGACGCCGGGATCGCGGTCACCGACGCCGACCTTCGTCCCGGACGCCGCGTCCGCGGTGGCGGCTGCCCGGCGGTTCGGCCGCCCGGTCGCGCTCAAGCTGGAGGCTACGGGTCTGACCCACAAGAGCGATCACGGGGGCGTCGTCCTCGGGCTCTCGGGCGATGATGCCGTCTACGCGGCCGCACTCGGGATCCTCGACGGTGGCCGCCGACGCGGCCTCGACGTCCGTGGGCTGCTCGTGGAGCCGATGGCGGACACGGGGATCGAGCTGATCGTCGGCCTTCGGCGTGATCCGCAGTTCGGCCCGGTCGTGCTGGTCGGGCTGGGCGGGATCCTGGCCGAGGTGCTCGACGACGTCGCGGTCCGCCTGGCGCCGATCACGCCGCGCGTGGCGATGACGATGCTCGACGACCTTCGCGGCGGGCGCATCCTCGACGGGGTCCGCGGCCGGCCCGGTGCGGACCGCGCGGCCATCGCCGCGATGCTGGTCTGCGCTCGGGCGGCTCGGCGTGGCCCGCCCGGACCTGCTCGAGGTCGACCTCAACCCGGTGGTCGCGACGCCGACGGGCGTCGTCGCGGTCGACGCCCTGGTGGTGCTCGAGGAGGCGCTCCGATGACCGAGTCGGACGGACCGCTCGTCCGGACGGTCGCGACGCCGTGGGGCGTGCGGATCGTCCTCGACCGGCCGGCCAAGCTCAATGCGCTCTCCGGCCCGCTGGTCGCGGAGCTGATGGCGGCGCTCGACGCGGCCGTCGCGGACCCGGCGGTCCGGGTCATCGTCCTGGAGGGCGCCGGTCGGGCCTTCTCGTCGGGCTACGACCTCGGCGAGGAGGTCGAGGGCGGGGTCGAGGGCCCGGTCCAGTGGCGGTCGCTCCTGGCGGCCGATGTCGCCGCGACCCTGCGCATCCTCGACTGCCCGAAGCCGGTGATCGCCCAGGTGCACGGGTACGCCCTCGCGGGTGGCCTGGAGATCGCGATGGCCTGCGACCTGGTCGTGGCCGCGGAGGGCACGCGGCTCGGGGAGCCGGAGATCCGCTACGGCTCGGCGCCCGTGACGCTGCTGATGCCGTACCTCATCGGGCAGAAGAAGACCCGCGAGCTGCTGTTGACCGGCGACCTCATCGACGCCGTCGAGGCGGAGCGGATCGGTCTCGTCAATCGCGTGGTCCCGGCCGACCGCCTGGCGGCGGAGGTCGATGCCCTCGCGGACCGGCTGGCCCGCACGCCGCCCGAGGTCATGTCCCTGACCAAGCAGATGCTCAACCGGGCGATGGACGCGGCCGGCTTCCGCGCGGCGGTCGAGGCCGGCCTGGACCTGGGCGCGATCATCAACGCCGCCGACACCCCCGAGCAGCGCGAGTGGGACGAGATCGTCCGGCGCGACGGGCTCAAGGCGGCGCTCGCCTGGCGCGACCGCCGCTACGACGAGCGGCTCGCCGAGACCGGCCGAGGTTCCGACCCGGCCTGATCTCCTAGCCGCAGGTCAGCTTGGCGTCGGCCCAGTCGCCGTGGTCCGAGGTGAAGTTGTCGCCGGCGTTGGTGATCACCAGGCGGAGGGCCGCCCGGCCGGTCATGTCGAGGGCGACGGTCTGGGTCGGGCTGCTGCCGGTCATCGTGCCCGAGTCGAACACCTTGGTCCCGTCGGCGTACACCTGGAACACGATCGAGCCGCGGGTGAGCACCTCGTCGTCGACCCCGACCTTGGCGCTGAACGCGGTGCAGCCGCTCATGGTGTAGCGGATGTCCGACGCGGCGTGGGCGCCGATGCCCTTGGCGTAGACGACCCCCTCGAGGGTCAGCGGCAGCCCGTCCGCGGCGCTGTCCTCGCCGTTGCTGCGGTCCTTCTCGGGCGGGCCCCAGCCGTTGGCCGTCACGGTGTAGGCCAGATCGGACAGGTAGCTCGTGGTGCCGCCCGTCGCGGCGGCCACGGTGAACGACCAGGTGACGTCGGCGACCAGCCGGTTGCCGGCGCTGTCGGCGATCCCGCTGGCCCCGCCCTTGACCCGGGCGAGGTAGGCCTTGCCGGCGCCCAGGGCGGCGGTCGGGGTGAACCGCACGGTCCGCGTCGCGCTGTCGTAGCTGACCGCGCCCGCGACCGCGGCGCTGGTCGCCTGGTCGGTCAGGGTCACGTTCGCGGCGGTCACCGTGGCGGCGTTGAGCGCCTCGGAGAAGGTCGCGCTCGGGACGGTCGTGGCGAGCACCCCGGTCGCCCCGTTGGCCGGTGACGTGGCGGTCACCGTCGGCGGCGTGGTGTCGGGCGCGGCGGCCACGGTGAACGACCAGGTGACGTCGGCGACCAGCCGGTTGCCGGCGCTGTCGGCGATCCCGCTGGCCCCGCCCTTGACCCGGGCGAGGTAGGCCTTGCCGGCGCCCAGGGCGGCGGTCGGGGTGAACCGCACGGTCCGCGTCGCGCTGTCGTAGCTGACCGCGCCCGCGACCGCGGCGCTGGTCGCCTGGTCGGTCAGGGTCACGTTCGCGGCGGTCACCGTGGCGGCGTTGAGCGCCTCGGAGAAGGTCGCGCTCGGGACGGTCGTGGCGAGCACCCCGGTCGCCCCGTTGGCCGGTGACGTGGCGGTCACCGTCGGCGGCGTGGTGTCGGGCGCGGTCCCGCCGCAGGTCAGCTTGGCGTCGGCCCAGTCGCCGTGGTCCGAGGTGAAGTTGTCGCCGGCGTTGGTGATCACCAGGCGGAGGGCCGCCCGGCCGGTCATGTCGAGGGCGACGGTCTGGGTCGGGCTGCTGCCGGTCATCGTGCCCGAGTCGAACACCTTGGTCCCGTCGGCGTACACCTGGAACACGATCGAGCCGCGGGTGAGCACCTCGTCGTCGACCCCGACCTTGGCGCTGAACGCGGTGCAGCCGCTCATGGTGTAGCGGATGTCCGACGCGGCGTGGGCGCCGATGCCCTTGGCGTAGACGACCCCCTCGAGGGTCAGCGGCAGCCCGTCCGCGGCGCTGTCCTCGCCGTTGCTGCGGTCCTTCTCGGGCGGGCCCCAGCCGTTGGCCGTCACGGTGTAGGCCAGATCGGACAGGTAGCTCGTGGTGCCGCCCGTCGCGGCGGCCACGGTGAACGACCAGGTGACGTCGGCGACCAGCCGGTTGCCGGCGCTGTCGGCGATCCCGCTGGCCCCGCCCTTGACCCGGGCGAGGTAGGCCTTGCCGGCGCCCAGGGCGGCGGTCGGGGTGAACCGCACGGTCCGCGTCGCGCTGTCGTAGCTGACCGCGCCCGCGACCGCGGCGCTGGTCGCCTGGTCGGTCAGGGTCACGTTCGCGGCGGTCACCGTGGCGGCGTTGAGCGCCTCGGAGAAGGTCGCGCTCGGGACGGTCGTGGCGAGCACCCCGGTCGCCCCGTTGGCCGGTGACGTGGCGGTCACCGTCGGCGGCGTGGTGTCGGGCGCGGCGGCCACGGTGAACGACCAGGTGACGTCGGCGACCAGCCGGTTGCCGGCGCTGTCGGCGATCCCGCTGGCCCCGCCCTTGACCCGGGCGAGGTAGGCCTTGCCGGCGCCCAGGGCGGCGGTCGGGGTGAACCGCACGGTCCGCGTCGCGCTGTCGTAGCTGACCGCGCCCGCGACCGCGGCGCTGGTCGCCTGGTCGGTCAGGGTCACGTTCGCGGCGGTCACCGTGGCGGCGTTGAGCGCCTCGGAGAAGGTCGCGCTCGGGACGGTCGTGGCGAGCACCCCGGTCGCCCCGTTGGCCGGTGACGTGGCGGTCACCGTCGGCGGCGTGGTGTCGGGCGCGGTCCCGCCGCAGGTCAGCTTGGCGTCGGCCCAGTCGCCGTGGTCCGAGGTGAAGTTGTCGCCGGCGTTGGTGATCACCAGGCGGAGGGCCGCCCGGCCGGTCATGTCGAGGGCGACGGTCTGGGTCGGGCTGCTGCCGGTCATCGTGCCCGAGTCGAACACCTTGGTCCCGTCGGCGTACACCTGGAACACGATCGAGCCGCGGGTGAGCACCTCGTCGTCGACCCCGACCTTGGCGCTGAACGCGGTGCAGCCGCTCATGGTGTAGCGGATGTCCGACGCGGCGTGGGCGCCGATGCCCTTGGCGTAGACGACCCCCTCGAGGGTCAGCGGCAGCCCGTCCGCGGCGCTGTCCTCGCCGTTGCTGCGGTCCTTCTCGGGCGGGCCCCAGCCGTTGGCCGTCACGGTGTAGGCCAGATCGGACAGGTAGCTCGTGGTGCCGGCGACGGGCGAGTAGGTGGCGGTATAGGTCGCCGCGGTCGTGGGCGAGGTGATCTGGTGGGTCGCAGCGCCTCCGTCCGACCAGGATGCGAAGGCGTACGTCGTCGCCCCGACCGTCTGACTGGGGGGCGCGGTGATCGAGATCGCGGACTTCTGGATGACCGTCTTCGTGAACGGCGCGGTCGCCGTCGTCGTGCCGGCCGACAGCTGGAGCCCCGATGGGCTCGTCGCGAACGACAGGGCGACCGTCTTGGGATCGAGCTGCCGACTGACCGTCGCCTGCTTCGTCCCGTCCGTGGCGGTCAGGACGAGCTCCAGGTACGACGGATAGTCGTGATCGGGTGCCGCGACGGTCGCGCCCGCGACGCCGACCCAACTCTGGACGGTGTGGGTGTGACAGTTGGACGGGCAATGGTGCAGGACGAGCGACCAGGTCAGGGCGGACGCCGGCAGCGCCGAGCCGTTCGAGCGCGTCGCGTGGCCCGTGAAGGCGATCGGATCGCCGACCGCCCACGTGAGGCTCGCCGACGGCGTGTCGATCACGGGCTGTGGCAGCGTGCTGTCCACGACGATCGTCGTCGTCGCGGTGCCGGTCGCCGCGGTGGGATCGGTCACCCGAAGGGTCACCACGTAGTTCCCGTCGGACGCGTACGTCCATGACGGGGCGACCGCGTTCGAGTCGTCGAGCTGCCCGTCCCCATCGAGGTCCCAGGCGTAGGTCAGCGCCCCGCCGTCGGGATCCGAAGACCCAGCGCCGCTGAAGGCCACCGCCAGCGGGGCGCTCCCGTTCGGCGGCGTCGCCGAGATCGAAGCCGTCGGCGCCGAGCCGGGCGCCGCGTAGGTGATGCGGTGGATGGTTCCGCTGTCGAAGTCGACGTAGAACAGGTCGCCGTTCGGGCCGATCTCGAGGTCGACGGGGTTCACCGCGCCGTGACGAAGGTCGCGACCTTGGTCGGGTCCGGCAGCCCGTTGGTTCCCGTCTTCATCGCCCAGATGCAGTTCCGCGAGTGGTCCGCGAAGAAGAGCGCGTCCGCGTACTTCGACGGGTACGTGCCGACCCTGGTAGAAGGTCACGCCGGCGATCGCCGAGCCTTCCGACCGCGGCAGGTCTCGCCGGCCACGACCGGCGCACCGTGGCGTATACGAGAAGTACGGGGACGGAGGCCCGTCGGCGCGCGTACAGGCTCGTGCACATGTCGAGGCCGCAGGTCTCGTACGCCGGCTGCCGCGCCGGGCCCTCGTAGCACGGCCACCCGAAGTTCGCGACCGTCGAGGCGAGCGGGTTCGGTGATTCGGTCGATCTCCTCGTAGTCGTCCCAGCCGACGTCGCCGATCCACAGCTCGTTCGTGCCCGGGCGGACCGTGAAGCGGAACGGATTGCGGAAGCCGTAGCCCACGATCCGGCGCGCGTTCGGGTCGGCTGCCGGCCGCAACGGGTTGTCCGCCAGCGCCAGGCCGGTCGCCGGGTCGACCCGCAGGATGCGCGCCGTTGAGCCGGACCGGCTCCGACCGGGGCGCCGAAGGCTCTGGGATCGCAGCGCACCGCCCCGTCGGCCGTCGGCGTCGTGCTCGCGACCCCGACGCCGCCCGGCGGGTCGCCGCACGGGTTCTTCGGCGTGGGACTGCCGTCGCTGCCACCGAATTGCCCGTAGTCGGCATCCGTCCAGCTCGCCCCGTCACCGCCTGAGACGTACAGGGCCCCGTCCGCTCCGAACCGCAGGTCGCCGACCGAGTGGCTCGGGTACTGCTGGCACCAGTCGTTGATGAGGACCTGCTCCGGTCCGGTCATCGTGTCGCCCGAGGCGGTCAGCCGCGAGAGTCCGCCCGCTGATCACGCAGCCGTCGGTCGTCGGGCCCGGGGGGCTCGGCAGCCATCGTTCCAGACCGGCGCGGTCCCACCGATCGGGGCGTCGAAGTGCATACAGGACGTACACGTAGGGCTTGGTGGGGAAGTCGGGTCGAGGGTCATCCCCAGCAGGCCGCGATCCCAGTAGTCGTCGACGTTCGTGCTCAGGTCCGCGAAGATCGTCGGCGTCTGGTCGTTGAGGTCGTTGAAGACCTTGATCCGGCCCGTCTTCTCGGCGACGAAGATGCGACCGTCCGACGCGAAGCGGATCGCGATCGGCGTCGTCAACCCCGACCAGACCTGGTTGTCCGTGAACCCGGTCGGCCCGGTCCCGGCGGCCGCGACCGCCGCGGTGACCGACTTCGACGAGCCGGACGCGCTGTCGTCGGCCAGGAATCGGTGCTCAGGCCCTGCGGCCTGGACGGGGGCCGGTCCCACGACGGCGACGCTGGACGCGACGACGACCAACGAGGTCACGGCGACAAGCCACGTCCGGCGCAGGCGGACACGGCTTGGGAGCAGACGCTGTCGAGGCGAGTCGGGCACGGGACGCCTTTTGGGATCAGGCAGCGCCATCGAGATGGGCACGGCGCCGCGTCGCTGATAGTACGGCCCAAGACGCCCTCAATCCATACCTGAAGTGTGATACCGGGACGGTACGGACGCACGACAGAATGGCCACGGCGGACGATTCGGTGCGTCCGGACACCGCTCGCCTGCGACCGGGATCGCCCCGAGTACCATTCGGACGCGTTTTTTCGTGAGTCCGGGCCGCCGTCTCGACGACGGATTCCATCCACGCCTCGGGGGAGCCGACCTTGACCGACCGACGCATGACCAGCCACGCACCACGAACCAGCGAGATCGCCCGTTGAACCTCTTCGTGGTCGGCCGTGGCCTCACGCCGGACCTGGTAGCGCGTGTTCGCGCGGAGCTGACGCGGACCGCTCGCCTCTATCCGCTGCTGGATCACGAGGCCGCCTGGGGCCGGGCTTTGGACGCGGGCGTGTTCGTCGGCGCGGTCGCCACCGCGGCGGCCACCGCCGCACCCCGGATCTACGTCGACGAGACGCCCTCGGGGATCACCCTGTTCGACGGCCTGCCCCTCGACCCGGCGGCGCGCCAGCCCGTCATCCGGGCCGCGGACCTCGCCGCGGACTGGGAGCATCTCCACGACCGTCTCGAGGGCAGATTCTGCATCGTGCGGGTCACGAACGGTCCCGTCCGGATCGAGCTGATGACCGATCCCATCGGGCTCGAGCAGGTGTTCGTCCACGAAGGCGAGGGATGGTCGCTGATCTCGAACAGCGCCGGGCTCGTCGAGCGGGTCATCGATGCGACGGAGCCGGATCCCCTCGGCGTGAGCATGTTCCTGACCCTCGACTGGGTGGGGTCCGACCGAACGATCCGACGGGCGGTCCGGGTGATTCCGGGGGGCCAGCGCTGGACCTGGACGGCGGGCGATCCCCAGTGGACGAGGCGCCGCTACTGGAGCGTGGAGCAGGCGATCCAACCCATCTGCGCCGTCGACGACGCGATGGTCGATGCAGCCACGCACCGGCTCATCGGCTTCGCGGCGGCCGCCGCTGCGGTCAACGGCCACGTGAATGCGCCGATCTCGGGGGGCCGCGATTCGCGGCTGATCGTCGCGCTCACACAGGCTGGCGGGATCCCGACGCGGTATTGGACCAAGGGGGACCCAGGGAGTCGCGACGTCGCCATCGCGCGAGAGGTCGTGGCCAAGCTCGGGCTTGAGCACCGGTTCGCGAATCGCCCGACCCAGCCGGAGTCCGATCGCGATCCGACCCTCGACATCGCGACCGAGTGGACCTCGCTCAGCGAGCGGTTCGTCGCCCAGAACGACGGCCTTGCGAGTCTGACCTATATCGGGAACATCCAGGGCCAACCGACCCGGATCGACGAGATCGCGGTCACCCTGGCCGGGCTCTCCGGCGAATCGACCCGGGCGGTCTACGGCCGACCCTACCTCTTCGGCCCGGGCGCGTCCCTTCGCCGGACCCGGTCCTACCTGCCCGGGGTCTTCAGCGGTCGACCGAACGAGCTCGTTCGCCCCGAGGCCTTCGCGACCGCCGTGTCGTTCGTCCGCGACGAGTTGGATCGCCTCGACGGCGTCGGCGTCGCGGTCGCGAATCTGCCGACGGCGTTCTACCTGACTGAGCGCGCCCGTCGCTGGGCAGCCAACAATCCGCGCGAGCTCGCGCAGACCGAAGACAAGGCCCTCATCTATCTCACCCGCCCATATGTCGAGACGGCGCTCAGCCTCACGCCCGAGGATTCGTGGCTCGAGCGCTTCCACCGTCGGGCGATGGGCCGACTCGTGCCCGGCCTCGAGGAGGACCCGCCGTTCGATCTTCCGTGGCGGGACGCGACCGAGTGGCCGACGCGGTCCGAACTCGCGCGAAACGCCCTCGTGCCCAGGATCCCGCTCGGTCTTCGCAGGTCCATGGTCCGCGCCTACGGCCGAGTCCGTCCCCCCCGGGTCGGCCGGGCCGTCACGTCGCCGTACGACGAGCCGGCCTGGATCGAGGCCAACCTGACGTCGATCCGCGACCTGTGCCTGTCGAGTCGGACCTCCGATCTGTGGGCCTATCTCGACCGGCAGGCCCTGGAACGATTGCTCGAGGTCCCGTCCGCGGACGATCGGCGGCGCCTGCAATTGCCATTGCTCGCGACGATCACGCTCTTCCAGTTCGAGGCGATCGAGCGCGTGCTCGCTGCCCCGGGAGCCCTGCCGTGACCGACCCCGACGCGGGTGCGCCACTGGTCGGGCGGTACGAGACCTTGATCGGCGACGGGGTCTACACCGAGCGGACCCGGCATGGGATCCCGGACCGGGCGATGGTCGACGAGGTTCTCAGGCCGATCCTCGCGGCGACCGCGAGCCGGCCCATCCGCGTCCTCGATTGCGGTTGCGGTCCCGGCGAGTGGCTCGAGGTCGTCGCCGGCCTGGTCACCGACCTCGGGGTCGGCCCGGCCGACCTTCGTGGGTTCGACATCACCCCGGGGATGGTCGCGCTCGCCCAGGCGCGCCTCGAACCGCTCGATCGCTCGATCCGGCTCGGCATCGGGGACATCCTCGACGCCGCGACCTACGGGTCGGACGGTGTCGTGGGCAGCGATCTGGTCTATGCCTTCGATGTCGTGCAGCAGCTCCCGGAACCCCGCCGGTTCGAAGCGGTCGAGACGATGCTTGGCGAGGTCCGTCCGGGCGGCACGCTGGTCGTCTTCGATCACGACGGGCGCTCCAGGTACGGCCGGACGATGGCCATGAAGAAATGGGTGACCCGGAACACGCCGATCGCCCTCGTCCCGCGCTGGTACGTGCACGCAGCGTACCCGCCACTCGCCAGGTTCGCGGAACGGCTCGCGGAACGGCACGACGTCCAGGTCCGGATCGCACGGCGCGACGACACGCCACGCCGGGCCCTCGTCGTGACCCGGCCCGCGGGCGGTCTCCCACCGGCCAGGCCCTGACCCTCGATGCACCGCCGCATGGCTCCCGAGCCGATGTCGGGTATCCTCACCGGCCCGTGATATCAAGCGCACCGCTTCGACTCGCCTACCTCTGCCAGCCCAATGAGCTCGCTGCGCGCGAGTGGATGGCCTGGTTTGCCGACATGGGTCACGAGATCACGATGATCGCGACGGCCGAAGCGACGATCCACCCCGGACTCGATGCGAGGATCACCGTCGCGCGGATGCGGCCGTACGCCGGCCCGGTCCTCGGCCGGCTGCGCGCGGTCGATGCCCGAAGGGCCATCGGCGCGACGCTTCGCGAGGTCGATCCCGACGTGCTCCACGTCCACGACCTGACGACCGGCTTCGGGTGGCTGGCTCGGGTGTCGGGGTTCCATCCGGTGGTGCTCACGGCCTGGGGATCCGATCTCTACCGCCTGATGCCGGCGACCCGGGCATCCCGGCTGATCGGGCGTCTGTCCCTCGGCGGGGCCGACCTCGTGACGGTGAATTCGCATGACCTCTGGGTCGCTGCCGTCCGGCAGGGGGCGAACGACGACCGGATGCGGCTGGTCCAGTTCGGGGTCGACACGGACCGGTTCCGGCCGGGCGATCCCGACGAGGGCCTGAAGGCGCGTCTCGGGCTTGCGGGTCGCAAGGTCATCTTCGCGCCGCGCCAGATCGCACGGCTCTACGACCAGTCGGCCATCGTGCAGGCGGCGTCGGAGCTTGGTCCCGACATCGCCGTGCTGATGAGCGCCAAGGCGGCGGATCCCGGCTACCTCGCCGAGATCCTGGAGACGGCGGCGGCGAACGGTCTGGGCGACCGCCTCGTGGTCGTCCCCGGAGATCCCCCATGACGACATGGCCGACTACTACCGGATCGCGGACGTCGTCGCCTCCGTGCCGCGGAGCGACGCGACGGCCGTGACCATCCTCGAGGCGATGGCCTGCGGTCGGCCGATCGTGGCCTCGGACCTGGCCAGTCCGCGCGAGTGGCTGACCGACATCTGGCCGGTCGTCCAGCCGGGTGACCATGCGGGCCTCACGCAGGCGATCGCCCGCCTGTTCGTCATGCCCGAGGAGGAGCGGCGATCGCTCGGCGAGCGGGCGAGGGTGGAAGTCCTCCAGCGAGCCGAGCGTTCCGTCAACATGCGACTCATGGAGAGCTACTATCGGACGCTGGCATCGCGCCGCGTCGGAGCCCGAGCATGAAGCGCGAGATCGTCATCGAGCGCGGGGTGGGGTTCCGCCATTACTGGCGCGACCTCTGGGACTACCGAGAGCTGTTCGCCTTCCTCGCCTGGCGCGACATCTCGGTCCGGTATCGGCAGACGGTCATCGGCGTCGCGTGGAGCATCATCCAGCCGGTCGTGACGATGATCGTGTTCTCGGTCGTCTTCGGTCGACTGGCGGCGCTGCCATCCGACGGCGTGCCCTACCCGTTGCTGGTCTTCTCGGGACTCCTGCCGTGGCAGTTCTTCGCCAACGGGCTGGCGCTCAGCAGCAACAGCCTCGTCGGCAACGCCAACATGATCTCGAAGATCTACTTCCCGAGGGTCGCGCTGCCCGCGAGCTCGATCGTCGTCTGCTTCGTCGACCTGCTGATCGCGTTCGGCGTCCTGCTGGTGCTGATGGTCTTCTACCAGGTGTGGCCGACGTGGCGGATCATCGCGCTGGGGCCCCTGACGCTCATGGCGGCGGCACTGGCGCTGGGTGCCGGCCTCTGGTTCGCGGCGCTCAACGTCCGGTATCGCGACTTCCGCTACATCGTCCCGTTCTGCATCCAGTTCGGGCTCTTCGTGTCGCCGGTCGGGTTCTCGAGCTCGATCGTCCCCGAGGACCTCCGCCTGATCTACTCGCTCAACCCGATGGTCGGCGTGATCGACGGCTTCCGCTGGGCCATCCTCGGACAGGACGTGCCCATCTATCTGCCCGGTTTCCTGCTGTCGATCCTGATCGTCATCGCCATCTTCGCGTCAGGGCTGATGTACTTCCGCTCGACCGAGCGGACGTTCGCGGACCTGATATGAGCGACTACGTCGTCCGCGTCGAGGGGATCGGCAAGAAGTACACGATCCGGCATGGTGGGGTCTACGGCTACGTGGCGCTCCGCGACGTGCTGTCCGAGGGGGCCGGCAAGCTGGCTCGGAGGATCGCCCGGCGCGATCCGGCCGATGATGGGACGCGCGAGGAGTTCTGGGCGATCCGCGACGTGTCGTTCGACCTGCACGACGGCGACCGCCTCGGGCTGATCGGGCGGAACGGGGCGGGCAAGTCGACCCTGTTGAAGGTCCTGAGCCGGATCACCGAGCCGACCGAGGGCCGGGTCCGCCTCCGTGGCGGCGTCGCGAGCCTGCTGGAAGTCGGCACCGGGTTCCATCCGGAGCTCACCGGTCGCGAGAACATCTACCTCAACGGCACGATCCTGGGGATGAAGCGGGCCGAGATCCGCCGCAAGTTCGACGAGATCGTCGCGTTCGCCGAGATCGAGAAGTTCCTCGACACACCGGTCAAGCGCTATTCGAGCGGCATGTACGTCCGACTGGCCTTCGCGGTGGCGGCCCACCTCGAACCGGACATCCTGCTCGTGGACGAGGTCCTCGCCGTTGGTGACGCCGCGTTCCAGAAGAAGAGTCTCGGCAAGATGGGCGAGGTCGCGCGCGAGGGGCGGACGGTCATCCTCGTCAGCCACAACCTCGTCGCGATCGAGCAGCTGTGCACGACTGCACTGTGGCTCGAGGGGGGGCGGACGGTGGCCCTGGGTCCCGCTGCCGAGGTCGTGGAGCAGTACAACGCCAGCTTCGCGCCGACGGCCTCAGGGACGTTCGCCGACGCGAACGTCATGGGCGATGGCACGGTCGAGCTGGTCTCCTACACGGTGACCAACGCGGACGGCAGCCAGGTGCCGGCCCCGGTGACCGGCGACGATGTCCTGATCCACGTCCGGATGCGTGCGCTCGCCGACATCAACCGTCCGGCCGCCGGGGTCTCGACCTGGTCTCCGACCGGTGTCCTGCTGACCAGCGTCGATACCACGCAGCTCGGCGTCGACCTGCCGCCAATGCCGGCCGGTGAGCATGTCATGACGATCCGGCTCGGCAACGTCCCCTACCTTCCCGGGACGCACCGCGTGGACTTCTCGGTCCAGGGACCGGGGGGCCACATCTACGCCCACGTCGAGGACAGCATCACGTTCGAGATCGGCCAGAGTCCGCTCTACGGGACGAGCCACGTCGACCGCGGGTTCGGGGCCGTCTACACGAAGATCGGCCTCGTCCTGCGCCCGGCATCGGATGTGGCGGCCGGCCCGGACGCGCCGCCGCTCGCACCGGTCGACGGGAGGGCGGGGCCGGCGACGGATGGCTGATCTCCGCTATCACGTCGAACGTCCGGGCGCGCCGGTCGAAGCCGTCCTGGCGTTCCTGTTCGACAGCCTCGGGATCGATGCGGAGCCAGCTCGACCGCCCGAGCTGTGGGACGGTCCGCACCTGGTGTACGGGGGCGATCCCGCGGTCCGCCCGGACGGCGTCAGCATCGTGGAGCGGGCCGGCGACCTCCTGTGGCATGAACTGCTGGACGTCGGACCGGATCCACGTGCGGACGATGGCCGGGTGCCGTTCGATCTCGTCGGCGCCATCGGCGCGTTCCTTCGCGACGAGGCCGACGCGGATGCACCACCGGATGCGTCGGACGCCCATGGCCGGCTGACCTACGCGGCCAGCCTGCCGGCGCGCACGGGCTACGGCCACATCCCCATCGTGAACGTCTACGTCGGCTATCTCGAGCGCCTCCTGCGCGATCGACTGGGCGTCGTCGGACGGCCGCGGTGGCCCGACGGGAAACGGGCGGCGATCGCCCTCTCGCACGACGTCGACATGCCGGACCGGTATGCGCTGCTCCAGAGCGGTCTCCGGCCGTGGCGGCTCCGCCGGAACGCGCGCGGCTACGCTCGGAGCACCGCCCGCCTCGCCCGGGCCCGTCTCGGCGACCGGACGCCCGGGGACTTCTGGCTCTTCGACGACGTGGCGCGGTCCGAGCGCGACCATGGCTTCCGGTCGACGTTCTTCTTCTCGGCCGTGCCCTTCCACCATGCCCATGGCGATCCGGTCGACGTCCTCTACGACGTTCGGGATCCGCGCTTCCGCCCGGTGTTCGAACGCCTCCTCGACGACGGGTTCGACATCGGGCTGCATGCCAGCTATCGAGCATTCGAGGAACCGGAGCGGCTCGCGACCGAGCGGGCAGCCCTGGCCGGGGCTGCCAGGACCGCGATCCCGGGGATCCGCCATCACTACTGGCATCTCGGCCCCGACATCGCGGCGACCCTCCGCGGTCACGAGGCGGCCGGGTTCGAGTTCGACAGCTCCATCGCGTTCAACGACCACGTCGGGTTCCGGCGAAGCGTCGCGCTGCCGTTCCATCCATTCGATCCCGTCCTCGGCCGACCGCTGCGCACCATCCAGATCCCGACGTTCTGCATGGACGGCAACCTCTTCTACACGTCCGACGACGTCGAGGCCGGCGTGTCCGCGGTCGACGCGCTGGTCGACGAGATCGTCGCGACCGGTGGCGTCGGGTCGATCGACTGGCACATCCAGACGTCGTACCCCGCGAACCCCGAGTTCCGATCATGGGGGATCGCCTACCAGGAGATCCTGGGCGGGTTGGCCGGCCGGCCCGACGTGTGGGTGACGGACATGGCCTCCATCGCGCGCTGGTCGGCGGCTCGGTCCGCGGCGACTCGCGCCACGGCGATCGCATGACGACCGGGACCCCCCGCCGCTCCGTCATGATGGTCCTCTACCACTTCCCGCCGATCGGGGGCATCTCGATGTCACGGAACGTGCGAAACGCCGGCTACCTGCCGCGGCACGGGTGGACTCCGATCGTCATCGCGCCGGACCTGACCGGGACCGGCCTCGACGACCCGCGGTCCCTGGCGTTGGTGCCTCCCGAGACATCGGTGGTCCGCACCCGCGCATTCGAGGTCGGGGACCTTCGCCCTGCCGTCCGGCTCGTTCGTGGTGTCGCCTCGGGAACAGGCGGCATGCGTTCGATGATCCGGGGCATCCGTCGTGGCGCCCCGGCCACCGCGGCCCCTGGGGAGGACGGACTGGCAGCACCCGACCAGGAGCGCCACGATCCCGTCGCCCCGATCGCGGTCCCGGCGTCGGGCGTCGTACGCGAAACGGGGCTCACGGACGTGCTCGCGCGCGTGCGCCGCGCGATCTTCTTCCCGGACAACCAGGTCGGTTGGCTGCCGTTCGGACTGATCGCGGCGCTCCGGGCCCACCGTCAGACGCCGGTCGACGCGGTGTTCTCGACGTTCCCGCCGATGACGTCGCACCTGATCGCCGGGTTGTTCCGACGGATCACCGGCGTCCCGTGGGTCGCCGAGTTCCGCGACCCGTGGATCGGGAACGCGCTCGAGGCGCCGCCATCCTGGTTCTATCGCCGACTCCGGACCAAGATGGAGCGGTGGGTCGTGCGCTCGGCGGACGAGCTGATCTGCGTCACGCCCACGCTGGCCGAGATGTACCGGCGCCGCTACCCCGGCGCTCGCGTCACCCTGATCCGGAACGGCTATGACCGCAGCGAGACCCGGCCGCACCCGCCGACCCTCGCGGCGGATCGCTACCGGATCGTGTACACGGGGACGCTCGACCGACCGGCCGAGTTCGCGACCTTCCTCGACGGGGTCGCCCACCTGGCAGGACGCCGCCCGGACCTTGCCAAGCGGCTCCGGATCGACATCTACGGGCGCGTCGCCGATGGCTGTCGGGTCATCGCGGACCGCCACGCGGCGAACGGGCTCGATGGGATCGTCGAGTTCCATGGCTTCGTCGGCAGGGACGAGGTGCTCGACGCGGTGGCTGCCGGCGATGCCGCCCTCGTGCTCCTGGGACCCGGCCCGGGGATGGACCTCTTCGTCCCGGGCAAGCTGTACGACTACCTCGGCCAGGACCGTCCGGTCCTCGCGATGCTCCCCGACGGGGACGCGCGCGACCTCCTCGAGGACATCGGCTGGGGGACGCTCGCCCGGCCGGAGCCCGACAGGGTCGCCAGCGCCATCGAGCGATTGATGGACGGCCCCGCCCCGACCGGGCCGGCGGACCCGGACGGCCGGTTCGACCGGGCGGCGCTCGCCGCGCAGCTCGCGGACGTGCTCGATGCGGCGGTGGATCCGATGCCGGTCGCGCCGGCCGAGAGCGCCGCATGAGCAGCCGGTTCGAACGCGGGCGCGACGCGGTCGCCGCCAGCGAACGGGCGACGCTCGCCGCGATGCTCACGGTGTGGATCACCGTCGCCGTGGTGATCCTCGGGGCGATCGCGACCGGCCGCCTGTACCAGGTGACCGTCGTCTCGCTCGGCGTGATCCTCGTCACCATCTCCATCCGCTATCCGCTCGTCCCGTTGTTCGCGTTCGCCGCATTCATCCCCATCGAGGAGCTCGCGAGCTTCGGGACGGCGGGGACCATCAGCCGGTACGCGGGCATCCTCTTCGCCGTCGGCTACACGATCCGCTGGCTGCCGACCATCCGACCGACGGCGATGCCGGTCGCGGGCTGGGCGCTCGTCGGGTGGGCGGTCATGAGCGCCACGTGGGCGCTGGACCGCACCGTCACGTTCGCGGCGCTCGGGACGCTCGTCCAGCTCTTCCTGATCGCGGTCCTGGTGGCCGACGCCGTGGTCCGCCGCCCCACGATGATCCGGCCGCTCCTGTGGGCGTACAGCATCTCGGCGGCCCTCGTCGCCGTGTACGCGACCGTCCAATACTTCTCCGGCGGGATCTCGGGCGATCGGGTCGCGGCCTTCGCCGACCAGGACGTCGCCCAGTTCGCCGCGATCCTCCTGCCAGCGATCGTCTTCGCGACCTTCGAGCTGCTCGCGGGCCGGCGGGCCGTTCTGAGTGCCGGCGTCGCCGGGATCTGCATGATCGCGGTCCTGCTCTCCGGGACCCGCGGCGCATGGCTGGGCCTCGCGGTCGTCTTCCTGCTCTTCGTGGTCCCGAGACTTTGGACGGTCGTCTCGTCCGGCGGCGCCCCGCGCGTGATCGCCGTCGTCCTCGGCGGCATCGTGGCCATCGGCATCGTCAGCCAGATCCCGGGTGTCGCGGACCAGATCATCCGCCGTGCGGATCTGGCCGTCCCCACCGGTGGCGCTGGCCGCACGGACATCTGGACGGTCGGGTTGAACATCTACGGGACATCCCCGGTGGTCGGCGTCGGCTACGGCAACTTCCCGGTGGCGTTCACCCCAGAGCTGGTCCGCGAATCCAGTGACATCGCAGATGACGTGGGGAGCGCGCGTGGTCCGCACAGCATCATCGTCGGCACCTTGGGCGAGCTGGGCATCGTGGGGCTGGTCCTCCTCGGCGCCTTCATCCTGCCGCTCGTGGGGCGGCGCGGCTGGGGACCGGATGCCGGCGTCGTCCAGGCGACGCTCGTCACCCTGATGACCGCGGCGTTGTTCCTCGACGTCCTCAACCGCAAGCAGGTGTGGCTGGTCATCGGGATCGCCGGTGGTCTCGCCTTCATGGATCGCGTGCGCCGGCGCAACGAGTCGCACGGCGTGCTCATCGCCGCACCGGGTCGAGAGGACGGCGCGCCCAGAGACGGCACGTGACCGACGTGCTCTGGGTCACCCCGTCCTTCCCGTGGGCGGAGGAGCCCGTCGGCGGCATCTTCTACCAGACGCAGTCCTCGGCCTTGGCCCGTCTCGGCGTCGACCTCACCGTGGATGCCGCCACCCCGTGGTCCCCGTGGCCAGTGTCCCGTCTCAGCGAACGGTGGCGTCGGTACGCCATCGCCCCTCGCCGCGACACCGTCCAGGGCGTGACCGTCATCCGGCCCCGGTATCTCAACCTGCCAAACCAGCCGAGCCGGGCGAGACCCGATCGCCTCATCGCCCGTTCCGTGTGGGGCACGCGCCCGTCATGGCGGGGCGCACGCCTCATCCACGGCCACTACGCGCTCACCGGGCTGGCCGCCTGGCGGGTCGCCCGGCGCGCGCGGCTCCCCTTCGCCCTGACATTCCACGGCAGCGACATGAACACGTGGCCCGACGATTTCCCCGAGCGACGGTCGGATCTGCGGGCGGCGGCCCATGACGCCGGGACCGTGATCGCGGTCAGCGCGGCGCTCGCCATCAGGGTCGCCGAGGTGACCGGGGTCGAACCCTGGGTCCTGCCCATCGGCTGCGACCACGTCGCCCTCGAACAGGCCGCCCTGCCGCACGAGGAGGCCCGTCAGCGTCTCGGGATCGCCGACGACCAGGTCGTCGTGCTGTACGTCGGGACGTTGAAGCCGGAGAAGGGTGTGCCGGAGCTGGCCGACGCCGTCCGGCGCCTCGGCGACCCGTTCCTCACCTTGATCGTGGGGGAGGGCCCCGCCTTCGGGCACGGCGCGGATGGACACGCCGGCGCGCGCGTCCGCTATCTCGGCACGCATCCGCACGACGAGGTGCCGGGCCTGATGTCGGCGGCCGATGTGCTGGTCCTTCCATCCCACCGCGAGGGACTGCCCACCGTCCTCGTGGAAGCCGGGTCCCTGGGCCTGCCGGTCATCGCCAGCCCGGTCGGCGGCATCCCGGAGCTGCTTGCCGACGAGCGAGGCCGCATCCTCGAGGGTGCGTCCAGCGAGGAGATCGCGGCGGCGCTCACCGGTTTCCTCGCCGATCGGCCCGAGGCCGCCCGTCGGGCGGCACGCCTGCGGGAGCATGTCCGCAGCGAGTACGACGTCGATCGCAACGCCGCTCGCCTGCTCGCGCGCTACGAGGCCATGTCGCCAGGGCTGGTGGAGTCGCTGTCAGAGCGGGAGCCCGTGGCCCCGCGCATCGCCGCATCGTGACATCGGCCATGGCGACCACCCGTTCGACGACGCGCATCCGCAGGATCCCGTACGAGCCGGCGGCATGGGACGCGATCGTCGAGCGATACCCGGATGTCCTGCCCTTCCACGGTTCCGCATGGCTGGCCTACCTGGCGGCGTCGCAGGGCGCGGAGCCGGTGGTGGCCGCCGTCGAGGAGGGCGATCGCCCCATCGGCCATTTCGTCGGGGCCATCGTCCGGCGGTATGGCATCCGCATCCTGGGGAGCCCGCTCCGGGGTTGGGGGACCCAGCACATGGGGTTCCTGGCCGAGGATGTCACCGACCGGCGCGTGCTCGCCGACGCGCTCCTGCCATTCGCGTTCCAGGACCTCCGCTGCCTCCATGTCGAGCTCGGCGACCTCCGACTCATGCCTGACGACATGACGGGCTCCCGGTACACGGTCGATCCTGGGATCACCTACCAGGTCGACTTGGCGCCGGACGAGGGTGACATCCTCAAGGCGATGCGAAGCACGACCCGCAACTACGTCCGCCAGGCCGAGCGCAAGGGGCTCACCGCGACGTTCGAGACCGCGGACCCCGATTTCGCACCCGAGTACTTCGACCAGTTGGGCGAAGTCTTCGGACGGCAGGGCCTCGGCACGACCTATGGCCTCGACCGGGTGCAGCGGCTGATCGAGGTGGTCGGTCCGTCCGGGGATCTGGCCCTGCTGCGGATCCTGGCGCCGGACGGGCGATGCATCGCCACGTCCATCACCGTGGGCCGTGGCCGGACGGCGATCCTCTGGGGCGCGGCATTCCGGCGCGCCGATGCCGACCTCCATCCCAACGAGCTGCTGCACTGGGCCGCGATGCGCCATTGGCGTGCCCGCGGGGCGACCACCTACGACATGGGCGGTGGCGGCGAGTACAAGGCCAAGTTCGGAGCGGTGGTCGTGCAGACGCCGCAATTCCGCGCCTCCCGCTTCGGCATCCTGGACCAGGGACGCGGCGCCGTCCGCCGCGTGGTGCGCGCCCGTCAGGTCGTGGCCGGCCGTCGCCGTACGATGGCGTCCACACCCGATGAGGAAGGATGACCGGCCGCCGATGACCGACCTGCGCGATGCCTCCCGATACCTTCGCAACTCCGCGTTCTGGCGGCCGTCGAACGCCCGCCTGCTGGTGGCGACCCGACCCTGGCGTCAGCGATCCTCGGGGGAGACCGAGGCTGCGGAGCGGTGGGAGGCCGCCGGGCGCTGGCTCGGCCGCGCGCAGGACGCGACCGGCGACGGCGGCGTGAGCTGGGCCTACCAGCTGCGCTACGGCTGGGGGCCGTCCTATCCCGAGACGACCGGGTACATCGTGCCCACGTTCCTGGCCCTCGCGGACCGTCTCGACGACCCGACATTCCGGGAGCGTGCCGAGCGTGCGATCGGGTTCCTGCTGCCGTTGCAGCTCCCCGGGGGCGCGTTCCCGGGTGGCGTGCTCGACGGCGGCGAGCCGCAGCCCTCGATCTTCAACACCGGCCAGATCATCTGCGGCCTGACGGCCTGGTACCAGGCGACCGGCGACGAGGTCGTCCGACGGGCCGCCTGCGCGGCCGCCGACTGGCTCGGGTCCGTCCAGGACGACGACGGGGCGTGGCGCCGGCACGGGTACCTCGGCTACCCGGTCACCTACACCGCGCATTCCTCATGCTGGGTGGCCGAACTTGGGGCCGTGCTCGACGAGCCCCGGTTCAAGGCCACGGCCTCGCGCCACCTGGACTGGTGCCTGTCGCAACAGGACCCGGACACCGATTGGTTCGAGCGCTCGGGCTTCAGCGTCGAGGACCACGGCGTCCGCCAGGCGGTCACGCACACCTATGCCTACACGTTGTGGGGCGTACTGCACGGCGGCCTCGCCATCGGTCGCGAGGACGCGGTGGAGGGGTCTCGACGATCGGCACGGCGGATGGCCGACCTGGTCGAGCGCGCTGGCTGGCTGCCCGGGATGGTCGGCGCGGACAATGAGGGTCACTCCTCGTACGCCTGCCTGACCGGGAACGCCCAGATGGCACTGGTCTGGCAGCGACTGGTCGGGCTCGCCCCGGACCCCGCGATGACGGCCGCGTCGGACCGGGTCATCGAGCTGGTCGGAGCCGCCCAGCAGATCGACAAATCGAACGACGGCATCCGCGGGGGCGTCCCGGGCTCGGATCCCGTATGGGGTGCCTACACGAGGCTGGCGCTCCCGAACTGGGCCGCCAAGTTCTACATCGACGCCCTCCTCGGCCAGGCTCCGTCGACGTGAGCCGCCAGCGCGCCGTCGTCACCGGGGGCGCGGGCTTCCTTGGCAGCCACCTCGTCGAACGCCTGACCGCCGACGGCGTCGACGTGCTCGTCATCGACGACCTCTCGACCGGGCTCGAGGCCGATCTCGTGCCAGAGGCCCGCTTCGAGCGCCGCGACATCGCCGACGGCGACCTGGATGGCCCGATCGTGGCGTTCGCGCCGGAGGTCGTTTATCACCTCGCGGCCCAGGCGAGCGTGCCGCTGTCGCAGCGCGAGCCGCTCCGCGACCTGGCGGTCAATGTCATCGGGACCAACCGGGTCGCGTCCGCTGCGCGGGACGGCGGGGCACGCCGGATCGTCTTCGTGTCGTCCGGTGGCGCGGTGTACGGCGAGAGCGATCGGCCGGCGACCGAGGCGACCCGACCCGCCCCGAGCTCCTACTACGGGGTCCACAAGCTGGCCGCCGAGGGGCACATCGCCCTGGCGGGGATCTCGTCCGCGATCGCGCGGCCTTCGAACATCTACGGTCCGCGGCAACGGGGCGGGACCGACGGGGCAGTCGTGGCGGCGTTCCTGCAGCAGGCGCGCGAGCACGGCCGGCTCGAGATCCATGGCGACGGCCGCCAGACCCGCGACTTCATCCACGTCCGCGACACGGTCGAGGCGCTCTGCCGTCTCGGGCGACCGGCGACGGGCGGCGGCGTCTGGAACGTCGCGGCCGGCCGGCCGGTCTCGATCCTCGAACTGGCCGACCGGCTCGAGGCGGCGCTCGGGATCGCCTTCGAGCGGCGGCACGGCCCCGCCCGGGATGGCGACGTCCGCCACTCCTCGATCTCGGCGGCCCGGCTGCGGGGGATCGGCTGGAAACCCGCCCTGACGCTTTCGGCCGGGCTGCGGGACCTGATCGGCCCCGTCAGTCCAGGGTCGAGTCCTCGAACGTAACGCCGTCCGGGGCGCTGCCCAGCGAGCTGTAGAAGCCGTCGACACCCGATCGGCTCGACTGCACGCGGCGGAACACGATATCCGTGTCGTCGCGATCCTCGAACCGGATGGCGAACCGCGATGCACCGGTGATCCGGACGTCCTCGAAGGTGACATCGTGGATCGGCGGCGTCGACCACAGGATGATCGCCTGCTGGGTGCTGACGACGTCGAGCCGGCGGACCACGACGTCATGCGGGGCGACGCCCCAGTCGTGGCCGAAGGCGAAGGCGCCGGCCAGGCCACCGGACCCGTCCACGGAGATGTCCTCGAACACCAGATCGTGCGGGCCGTCGGCCGGGCCATCCGAGAGATAGAAGGCGTGGTCCTTCGCCTCGCTCAGCTTGCCGACCGCCGAGCCCGTACAGGTCGAGGTGACGGTGATGTGTCGCATCGTGATGCGGTACGGCGGGTCGAGGTCCTGGTAGCCGCCGAACGTCACGATCCCGGTCGCCGTCGCCTGACCGCCACGACAGGTGAATCCGTCCCAGGTCTGGTCGTGGGCGCCCTCCTGGAAGCTGATGCATCCGAAGTACGTCGCCCCGCCCCCGTCGAAGCTCACGCCGCCCGGCGTCTCGGCGCGCACCGTCACCGGTCGGGTCCTCGGCGCGAAGTCGGCGCCGATCCAGAGCGAGTCGGCGGCCCGCTCCGACGCCGGCGACACGGCATACGTCCCGTCCGCGACGACGACGACATCGACCGAGTCGTCGGCGAGGGCGTCCAGCAGTGCCGCGATCGAAATCGACCCGGACCTGCTTGAGGGTCCGCGGGTCGGGTGTCGTCGTCGCCTCCGCGACAGGCGACCACGAGGCCGCGGGCGCGTCCGTCGGTGGGGTGCCGGGGAGCGAGGATCCGGCGGCGCCGCTGGCGACGAGGATCACGACCGGGAGGACGATGGCGGCCAGCACGACGAGACGGGTCTTCACTGGGTCCTTCCCGGGTCATGCGCGGAGGGCTTCGGCCGCGGAGCGTCCCGGCACCTTAGCGGGCCACGGCAGGACGGTCAAACGGCATGGCAACAGCCCCCGCGACCGAGGTCGCGGGGGCTGTCGTCGAGCGATCGAGGAGCGGCTGCCTCCTTAGTCGAAGTGGTTCCCGGTCAGGGTCACGCCCGGCGGCTTGTCCCCGTACGAGCTGTAGAAGCCCTGGGTGCCGGAGCCGGTCGAGGTGATGTCCTTGAACAGGATGTCGCTGTCGTTGGGATCCTCGAAGCGGACCGCGAAGCGGGCCGAGTTGCTGATGGTGATGTCCTCGAAGGTGAGGTCGTGGATCGGGTCGCCGCCGCCACGCCAGACCACGATCGCCGTGTTGGCGCCGGTCACGGTCAGCCGCCGGACGGTCACGTTCCAGGCGTTGTGGACGAAGTCGTGGCCGAAGTTGAAGGCGCTCATGATGCCGCCCCGGGCATCGACGTCGATGTCCTCGAAGAGCAGGTTGTTGGGCCCGGCGCCGGGCGACGCCGAGATGTAGAAGGCGTGGTCCTGGGGGACGCTGCCGGTGACGCTGCGCAGGACCTTGATGTGGCGCATCGTGATGTGGTGCGGCGAGACGCTGCCGTTGCGGTAGCCGCCGAAGACGACCACCCCGGTCGACGTCGGGGTCCCGTTGGCGAAGGTGAAGCCGTCCCACGTCTGGTGGTGGGCGCCGTCCTCGAAGCTGATCCCGCCGAAGTAGGTGGCGCCGCCGCCGTCGAAGATCACCCCGCCGCGCGTCTCGGCGCGGACGGTGACCGGGTTCGTGCGGCCCGCGAACTTGTCGCCGATCCAGAGTGAATTGGTGCTGTTCGACGATGCCGGGCTGACGCGGTACGTCCCGTTCTCGACGATGATCTCGTCGACCGAGTTGTTCGCAAGCTGCTGCTTGAGCTCGGCGATCGTGTCGACGCGGACCGTCCCTGACGACGGTGGATCCGGCGTCGGCGTGGGCTTGGGGGTCGCGTTCGGGGTCGCGACCGGTGTCGGTGTCGGCGTCGGTACCGGGGTCGGCACCGGGATCGGCGGCAACGCGGCGCCATCGGCGGGGGGCGGTGTCGGCACCGGCGTCGGCGGCGTGGCCGCCGCCGGACGGGTCGTCGGCTTCGGCGTCGCTTTGACCCGCCCGTTGGAACGACCGGTCGAGATGTTGACGACGGGGTTCTTGACCTTGGCGATCCGCGGGGTGAACACCCATTTCCCGTTGACCATCGTGGCCGATCGGCCGATGACCGACGTGGGCCGGTTCGACCCTCGGGTCCGTGCGTCGGTCGCGATGATCGGGATGACGAGGGCGGGGATCAGGAGCAGGATCGGGAGCGTGGCGGCCCAGTCACGCAGACGTGAGTGGGAGCGGGCGTGGGGGCGATGGGTGACGACGCGCTCGTCGACCCATTGTCGACCGTCCCAGAACATGGCAAGTCCTTTCGGCAACCCGGCTGACTCCTCCTCGGAGCCCCGTGGCTTTGCGGCCCCGCCTCACGACGGGTGTGCCTTTGCTGGCCGGCGCAGATCGCGCCGGCCAGGCGATCGAGGAGCGGCTGCCTCCTTAGTCGAAGTGGTTCCCGGTCAGGGTCACGCCCGGCGGCTTGTCCCCGTACGAGCTGTAGAAGCCCTGGGTGCCGGAGCCGGTCGAGGTGATGTCCTTGAACAGGATGTCGCTGTCGTTGGGAGTCCTCGAAGCGGACCGCGAAGCGGGCCGAGTTGCTGATGGTGATGTCCTCGAAGGTGAGGTCGTGGATCGGGTCGCCGCCGCCACGCCAGACCACGATCGCCGTGTTGGCGCCGGTCACGGTCAGCCGCCGGACGGTCACGTTCCAGGCGTTGTGGACGAAGTCGTGGCCGAAGTTGAAGGCGCTCATGATGCCGCCCCGGGCATCGACGTCGATGTCCTCGAAGAGCAGGTTGTTGGGCCCGGCGCCGGGCGACGCCGAGATGTAGAAGGCGTGGTCCTGGGGGACGCTGCCGGTGACGCTGCGCAGGACCTTGATGTGGCGCATCGTGATGTGGTGCGGCGAGACGCTGCCGTTGCGGTAGCCGCCGAAGACGACCACCCCGGTCGCGGTCGGCTTGCCGTTGGCGAAGGTGAAGCCGTCCCACGTCTGGTGGTGGGCGCCGTCCTCGAAGCTGATCCCGCCGAACGTCGAGGAGCCGCCGCCGTCGAAGATCACCCCGCCGCGCGTCTCGGCGCGGACGGTGACCGGGTTCGTGCGGCCCGCGAACTTGTCGCCGATCCACAGGGAGTCGGCCTTGTTGGCCGATGCCGCGCTGACGTGGTACGTCCCGTTCTTCACGACGATGCTCGTGATCGAGTTGTCGGCCAGGGCCTTCTTGAGCGCGGCGATGCTGGTCACGGTGACGCCGGCTGTCGTGGTCGTCCGGGGCTGGGCGGCCGACGTGGGCTTCGGCTTGGTGGTCGCGGGCTTGTTCGTGGTCGTCTTGGCCTTGCCCCGCACCAGCAGGGCATCGACGGCGACCGTCGGACGGCCGGCGGTCCCGGCGGCGACGATCTTGATCGTCCGCGTCGCGGAGCTCTTCCAGGTCATCCGGAAGACCACGCGCGACGGGCGGAAGGTCGTCGAGAACAGGTTGACCGTGGCCTTGTAGACGCCGTTCACGTAGACCTTGGCCCTGCCGCGGGTGGGACCAGTCGGACCGACCCACGAGACGCCCGTGCCCGTGAAGGTCAGGCTGGCCGTCGCGCCGCGCTTGTTCGTCGATCGCACGGTGCCGTGCGAGTAGCCGCGATGGGAGACCCGGATCCAGCCGCTGGAGTAGTGGACCGAGGCGCTGTTGTCCTGGATCGACTTCGTCGCGTACCCGGCGGACCAAGTGGACAGCACCGCCTTCGGCGAGGTCGTCGAGGCGGCTGTCTGGGATGGCGGGCTCGTATAGGCGAAGATCCCGACCGCGATGGCCACGAGGGCCGTCCATCTGAGGAGTCGTGTCCCGGAGAGGGTTCGCGGTCGTGCGGGTCGTTCGACCCAACGTGTCCCGTCCCAATACATCGGCAAGTCCTTTCGGCAACCCGGCTGACTCCGACGAGTCCCGTGGCTTTGCGGCCCCGCCTCACGACGGGTGTGCTCGTTCGAGGCATGGAGATGTGCCCGGGCAGACTAGCCCGGCTGACTCCAAAGTCCTACCGGGAAGATGGTCCCGGTGCCAGCGGACCCACGCCAAAGGAGATGGCCGGTGAGCGGTCGAGTCCGGTCACGTCCGGGGCACTTGGGGGAAGCGCCCGACCGTACCCATAGCCGCGACACATGGGACTGCCGACTATGGGGGCGTCGGCTCTGACGATCCCGGTCGATCGGAGCCGGCGCCACCGGGGGGTGGCGTGGATGAGCGTTCTCGCTCGATGGAATCGTACAACGACTGGAGCCGCCGTGCTTGCCCATCCCAATTCCAACGGTCTCGCGCGGCCGTCTGGCATCGCTCGCGGAGCTCCGCCCGACCGTCGGGACCCAGGCTGAGGATCGAGGCGATGGCGGAGGCGACGGACGCCGGGTCGCCCGGGTCGCAGACCGCGCCGAGCGGTCCGTCCGGGTCGTCCATGACGATGGAGCGCATCCCCGGGAAGTCGCTGACGACGACCGGCACCCCCGCAGCCAGGCTCTCGAAGAGCTTGTTCGGCGTCGACAGGCGGTGGTTGAGGGTCGTGGGCTGGATGGGCATCGCGTCGACGTCGGCACGGGCCACCCAGTCGAGGAGGGCTGACGGGAGGACCGGATCGAGCAGATGGATCCGTCCACCGCTCGCGGGGTCGGCCGCGCGCGCGGCGATCTCGTCACGGAGTGACCCGTAGCCGAGGAAGACGAGGTGCGCCCCGGTCGACCCGGGCCGGCCGACGGCAGCGATGAGCTGCTCCACGCCTCGATCCGCGAAGAGGCCCCCGTGGTAGAGGATCACGTCCGTCCCCGGCGGGATCCCGGCCGCCGCCCGGAGGGGGTCCGGCCCGACCGGCGGGGGTCCGACCTCGCGACGCGGCGCGCAGTTGTGGACGACGACGATCGGCTCCGGGCTCAATCCCGCGAGGGCGTCCGCACACGCCTGATTGACGGTCACGACCGCGACCGCGCGGCGGGCGAGCCGCGTCTCGCCGGCGCTGAGCCACCGCCGCAGGGGCCCCGGCAGGCGGGCGGCGGTCCCCGACTCCATGAAGATCTCGTGGCTGTCGTACACGTAGGGCGTCCCGCCGATCCGCGGTGCGACCGCCGACAGCGCCGGGTAGTCGTGCAGGTGCCACACGTCGGCACCCCGGCCGGCGTCGGCCACCCAGCGGCCCCAGCGGGCGAGGTCGCGCCGGTAGCGCCGCATCCAGCTGACCCGGGCGACCGACCGGCGCAGGACGCCCTCGCGCTGCTCGCCCGCGTACGGGTGGTCGGCCGGCGACGGTGGCGCAGCGCGCGGATCGTAGGCGACCACGCGGACCGTGCCCGTGAGCGCCTCCGGGAGCGGTCCGCCCGGTTCGATGCAGTACAGGGTCACCTGGTGACCGGATGCGGCGAGGCTGATCGCCTCGCGCTGGACCCGGCTGTCGTATGCGAGATCCCCGTAGGTCGCCATGGCGATCTGGAGCCGGCGGGCACGGGTGGTCGCGGACATCGGATCGACCATACACGGTCGCCAGGCTCGGATGGCGGGGCGGTGTGGCACCATGGCGGGCCCTCCGCCATGCATGAGGATCGCCGGTGCGTCGGATCGTCTCGCTGCTGACCGCGCTCACGCTGGTCGCGGCCGCCGCCGCGGGTGGCCAGTATCTCCAGCTGTATCTCCGCCGGCGCTGGCGGCGCCCCGTGCGAGTGCCGGCGTCGTCCTTCTACCCGGCGTCGATCTCGGTGCGGCAGGGGACGCCGTTCCGGATCGCGGCGCATGCGCCGGTCCTGTCGCGCATGACCCTCCGGCGGATGGGCGCCGAGCTGGGGCCGGTGGTGTGCAGTGTCGACGTCGACCCGACGGTCCAGCCCGACGGGTTCGAGCCGTGGCACGGCATGGGCTGGGGCTTCTCGGTGCGCATCCCCACGGACGGCCTGGAGCCTGGCCTCTACCTGGCCAGCCTCGCCCCGGTCGACGGATCGGGTGGAGACTGGCGCGGCGCGCTCATCGTGCAACCGCGGGAGCCGCGTCCGCTCAAGGTGGTCTGCTCGACCAACACCTGGGAGGCCTACAACGCGTTCGGAGGGCTCGGCAACTACGAGGACCGCGCGACCCCCTGGCCGCTCAACCCGCTGATCCGGATCCTGCGCGAGGGCAACCTGCGGTGGGTGGTCGGCGACCGGCACGTCATCCCGATCGTGCCACTCTCCCACCTGCGGCCGAATGAGGCCATCGATCAGGACCTCCGCCAGGTCGACGGCGACGCGCCCATCGAGGGCCACTTGGTCGCCGCCGAGTGGAACCTGCTCCGGCTGCTCGAGCGGGAGGGCATCCCGTATGAGCTGTGCTCCGATCGCGACCTCGCCCTCGAGGGGGCGGGCGCGGCCCGCGCGCTGGTCATGAACACCCACCCGGAGTATTGGTCGCCCGAGATGACGGCGCGCCTGACGGCCGCGATCGCCGGTGGGGCGCGGATCATGTTCTTCTCCGGGAACAACCTGTATCGGGGCGTCCGACTCGCCGACGCCGCGATCCACGTCACCGAGCAGAAGACGGACGGGGCGGGCGTCGCGCGCCTGATCGGGGCCGCCTATGACGCCTACGGGTACGGGTCGATGGCCCCCTACCGGATCGAGCGCCCCGATCACTGGGCGTTCGAGGGGGTCGATCCCGGCCGGCCGCTCGGTGCATGGACCGCGCCCGACGGGTCGGCATGGGGCGCGAGCGGGCACGAGACCGACAAGATCCGCCCCGAGGGCGCGAACGCGACCGTCCTCGCGGTCGGGCTGAACGCCGAGGGACCGGCCTACATGGTGATCAGCGAGACCCCGGCGGGCGGCTGGATCTTCAATGCGGGGTCGGTGACCTTCACCCGCCTGCTCGGCCACGACCCAGCGCTGGATCGGGTGGCCGCCAACCTCATCCGCCGAGCGCTGGACTGAGCGATCAGCCGCCCCTGCCCCCGTCGTCGTCCGTCCGGATCGGCGCGCGGTAGGCCGGGAAGAAGGCATCGTCGATGCCGCGCGGACCCGCCGCCCGACCGTGCTCGCGGACCAGCGAATCGTAGGCCTCGGCATCGAGGATCCAGCGTCCCGTCATGAAGGTGTGGCGCCGATCGGAGAACGCGGCCTTGAAGTCGAAGAGCGTATCGGCGCGTCCGCCACGGCCGCCGCCGAGGTGGAACAGGCGGTCGCCACGATCATGGGCCCAGTGCCGGACGTCATTGACGAGCACCTTGTACGGCGAGCGCTTGAGCATGGTCGCCTCCGTGCCGACCAGATGCGTCTGGACGATCCCGCCGGACTCGGTCATCAGGCCCGCCGCCGCGGCGACGCCGTCGAGCGAGGTCACGAACAGATGCAGATGCCCCTCGAGGGCGTCCCGCAGCCGTTCGACATACGCCTGGTCGTAGTAGTAGGACGCATCCGCACCGTATCGATCCATCGTCTCGTGGTAGAGGCGGATGAAGGTCGGCAGCGCCGCCCAATCGTCGTCGTGTTGCGTGACCATCCCGTCCCGACGCGCGACCTTCACGGCGGCACGGATATGGCCGACATATCCTCGCGCGGCGGTCTCGTCGTCGACGGTCGCATCGATCGAGACCGTGGAGCCCCCGTCGAGCAGCGCCGGCCGTCCGTCGGCGCTCGAGGCGGCTCCCGCGACCCCGTCCAGCAGGCGCACGTTCTCCAGGACCGGATGGAAGCGCGTAAACGCGGAAACGGCGCCCTGGCCGCGCCACGCGTCGACGATCCTGGCCCAGGCCGCGGCCCGGAACGCCTCGTCGAGCGGGCCCCACGCTACCGGGCCGGGGTATCCGTAGACGGACGTGATGTCGCGCTCGGGGCCGGCCCCGGTCCCGATGGTGCGGAGCAGGTACGGCCACGCCATCCCACGGTCGTCGTCCTCGACGACGGCGAGCCACGGGTCCCCCTCGCCATTCCAGCCGGCGACCGCATGCCAGCCCGCCGTCTGATAGACATCGTGGGCGGCCATGGAGATGGCCGCATCCCAGCCCGGGTCGTCCGCCCGGAGCAGTCGGGTCCGCGGCCCGGTGGTCATGGCGCGAGCTCGCCGTCGAGGGCGGCGCCGAGCCGAGCTCCGAGGGCCGCCATGTCATGGTCGCGCTCGACGACGGACCGTCCGGCCCGGCCCATCGCCTGTCGCTCCGCCTCCGGCGTCGCGGCCAGGGTCAGCATGGCGTCGGCGAGCGCCTCGGGGTCGTCGGGCGGGATCGAGAGGCCGGCGCCTTCGGCCCCGACCGGGTCGTAGGCGCTCGCGCAGGCGAAGACGACCGGCCGGCCGGCAGCCAGATATTCGAAGAGCTTGTTGAAGCTGATGCCATACCGGTACACGGGTGTCTCTGTGGCATGCACGACGGTGCCGTCCAGGGCCGCGAGCAGCCGCGGGACGTCGCGCTTCGGGATCGCCGCGCCGAACGCGATCGCGGGGTCACTGCCGGCCAGGGCGACGAGGCCGGCCCGCTCCGGGCCGTCCCCGATCAGGGTCAAGCTGATCCGTCCCGGTTCGCGGCGCTCCGCGAGCATCGCGGCGCGCACGATGACGCCGAGCTCGTTGACGCGCCCGAAGGCCCCGACGTAGCCGATCGCGAACCGTCCCGCGTCGCGGGTCGCGCGGATCCGTGCCAGCGCGACGTCGGCGGGACCGGGCGGCGACGCGGGCGCAGCAGCCGCGGTGCCAGCCGTGCCCGGGGTGCCAGCCGCGACCGCTTCGTCGAACCGCTCGAGGTCCACGCCGTTGGGGATGTAGACGACCCGGTCGGTCGGGAGTCCTCGGCCTGCGAGGTAGTCGCGCATCCCCGGAAGCAGCGTGATGACCGCACTCGCCCGGCGCACCAGGAAGGCCTCGATCCAGCGCAGCGACCGCTCGCCGGGCGAGCCGTCGCGGATCGCACCGAGGTCGACCAGCGTCTGGGGCCACAGGTCGCGGACCTCGTAGAGGAAGATCGCCCGCCGGAGCTTCGCGGCGATCCAGGCCGCGAACGCGGCGAACGGATGGACGGTCGAGCCGATCACCGCATCCGGTCGGGCGGACCGCCACTGGACGAGCAGGAACACCGCGGCGAACGACAGCATGTTGATGGAGCGACGGGCCGTGTTCCCGCGGTACGACACGGTCCGGAGCCACACGAAGCGGACGCCATCGAACGTCTCCGTACGCGAGAGCCGCGCGCCGCGCATCCGCTCGTCGCGGCCGGTCACGTGGCTGAACCCGGCGGCGAAGATGGTCACCTCGCGACCCTGCCCGATCAGCTGTTGCGCCAGGTCGTAGTGGCGGGTCCCGCTCGGCCGGTCGGGTGCGTCCGCGTAGTGGTTGACGATCCAGACCCGGTGACGTCGGGGGCGGGCGCTCGCGGCCTCAGCCGTGGGCATCCACCGCCTCGGTCAGTGCGGCCGCCACGTACCCGACATCCTCGTCGTCGAGCCGGCTCGAGAAGGGGATCGCCAGGGTCGACGCGGCCACCCGCTCGGTGACCGGGAACTCGCCCGCCCGATAGCCGAACCGCTCCTGGTAGACCGGCTGGAGGTGGAGCGGCGCGAAGTAGGGACGCGACGGGACGCCGGAACGGGCCAGGCGGTCCATGACGCGATCCCGGTCGATGCTGGCGTCGAGCCGGATGGCATAGACGAACCAATCGACCGATTCGTCCGGCCCGGCCGCCGGCAGGCGCACCCAGTCCCGTCCGCCCAGCTCGCGCTGGTAGGCCGCGGCGACGCGGTCGCGTCCGGCGCGCAGCTCGGCGATACGCTCCACCTGGGCGACCCCCAGGGCGGCCGACATCTCGTCGATCCGGTAGTTGTACCCGAGCCGCACGTGTCGGAGCCACGTCCCGTCGGCGTCGCGACCCTGGTTGCGCAGGCTCTGCATCGTCCGGGCGAGCTCCTCGTCATCGGTGACCACGATGCCGCCCTCGCCGGTGGTGATCTGCTTGTTGGGGTAGAACGCGAACGCCGCGACGTCCCCGAAGCTGCCGAGGGGCCGCCCGCCCACGGATGACCCGAGGCCCTCGCAGGAGTCCTCGATCACGGCCCAACCGCGCCGTCGAGCGTCGGCCTCGAGCTCGACGATCCGACACGGGCGTCCGAAGACGTGCACCGGGAGGATCGCCCGCGTCCGGTCGTTCGCGGCGTCGTCGACCAGTGCCGGGTCCATGCCCAGGCTGTCCTCCTCGATGTCGACGAACCGGGGCACCACGCGCTCGTAGAGCAGGCAGTTGGCGGAGGCCACGAAGCTGAACGGCGTCGTCACGACCTCGTCGCCCTCGCCGAGCCCGAGGGCGACGACACCCATGTGCAGGCCGGCCGTCCCGCTCGAACAGGCGATGCCGTGGGAGCGGCCCGCCAGCGCCGCGATGCCGGCCTCGAATTGCTCCGTGAACGCGCCCATCGCGAGCGTGTCGCTCTGCAGGACCTCGGTCACGAGCTCGAGTTCGCGCGGGCCGATGTCCGGCCGTGCAAGGGGGATCCGGCGATCGACCGGTCGCGACGTGGGCATGCCGCCTCCGCTGCCGCGCCGCCGGGCAGGTCAGGTGGCGGCGCGTCGCGAGGGTACCCCATCGACGGCGTCCGGTTCCGTCGCTCGCCTGGCCGTGCGGCCGCTAGGATGTCGTCGTGGGAACAACCTCGGCTGGGCGGCCGCGCGGGGCCGGACGGCGGGCAGGTCTCGCCATCAAGCGCTCCCTGGACGTGATGCTCGCCTTGGCCGGCCTGATCGTCCTGTCGCCGGTCATGCTCGTCGTCGCCGTCGCGCTGCGGACGACGCAGGGCGCACCCGTCCTCTTCCGTCACGTCCGTCCCGGTCTCGGCGACCGGCCGTTCACGATGGTCAAGTTCCGGACGATGCGCGCGCCGCGCGACGATGAGGTCTGGTACGCGACGGATGAAGAGCGGCTGACCCGGCTGGGCCGGTTCCTCCGGTCGAGCAGCCTGGACGAGGTGCCCGAGCTCTGGAACGTCGTGCGCGGCGAGATGAGCCTGGTCGGCCCACGCCCGCTCCTGATGGAGTACCTGCCCGAGTACACCGACGAGGAGCGGCGCCGCCACGAGATGCGGCCGGGGATCACGGGCTGGGCTGTCGTCAACGGACGGAACCAGCTCCCGTTCCGCGAGCGCCTCGTCTACGACGTCTGGTACGTGGACCATTGGAGCCTGCGGCTCGACGTCCGGATCCTGTGGATGACCATCGGGCAGGTGCTGCGGCGGACCGACGCGAGCGCGACCGAGGACCTGGCCCTCGGCTTCCCGCTCCCGCCGGTCGATCGCCCCGGGCCGGCGGACGACCAGGGCTGAGGTCGGTCAGTCGGGATCGCCTCGGGACTGGACCGGGCCGATGATGACGCCCGCGACGAGGCCGATCGCCAGGCCCGTCAGGTTGTCCACGATGTCGCCGGTCTCACAGGACCGGTCGAGCGCGGACGCGAGGAGCTGGATGGCCTCGATGACGAACGGCAGGGCGATCGCGACGACGATCAGGAGCACGCGTGTCCGCGATCGAGGCAGCAGGCCGAGGGCGGCACCCAACGGGATGAAGAGCAGGATGTTCAACCCGGGATCGGTCATCCGGACGATGTCCGCGATCGGGGCCAGGCCGATCCGCGAGGTGTCGCATGTCGACGGGCCGATGGCGCCGAATTCGAGCGCGCCGGCTCCAGGCGTGAGCGTGACGGCCGCGACCGCGCCGAAGGCGACGATCAGCGACCAGGCCAGGGCCGAGGTCGTCCGCAGGTGACGGGCGGCCGGCCGGGCCAGCGCGACCGCGCCGAGCATGATCAGGCCGAGCGTCGGCAGGAACCAGGGGACGTTCCTCATCGGGTGGTAGAGTGCCTCACCCGATGGACCTGACCGTCATGATCGCGACCGCCGATCGCCCGCGATTCCTCGAGGGCGCCGTCCGGTCGGTCCTCGCGAGCGCCGATCAAGCCGCCCCGGCCGTCCGGTCGCGGGTCCTCGTCGTGGACGACGCGGAGAGCGGCAGTGCGGAGCGGGTCGCGCGCGCCGCCGGCGTCGACTATCTCCGTAATCCGATCCGGGACGGACGGCGCAACCCGTCCGCGGCGCGAGCCTGGGGGCTGCAGCAGGTCGAGACCGAAGTCGTGGCCCTGTTCGACGATGACGACCTGATGCTCGACGACCACATCGAACGGCTCGCCGCGCACATCGCGGCCGGCGCCGACGTCGTGTCCACCGGGTACTGGTATGCCGAGCCCGACCCGGAGGATCCCACGCGCCTCGTCCCGCTCCGGCGGCAGCTCCTGCGGGAGCCGCGCCTCGGCGACCTGTTGCGTGGCTTCCAGTCGGTGAACGACCAGTCGATGCTGCGCACGGACGTGGCGAGATCTGTCGAGTGGGACCCGGAACGCGAGAACACGATGATGTACCACGTCTGGCTCCAACTCCTCCTCGACGGCCGGAGGTTCGTTGCGAACCGGTCGGCGACGTTCCTCTACCGGCAACACCCGACCAGTCTGAGTCATACCCTCGACGAGCATGACGGGCGGCTCCGCGAGCGTCTCCTGGCCGAGTCGACGACCGCCGCGGTGGCGCGGTTCGGGAGCGTTCCGGGGCCGTCCTGGGGGGTCCGGATGCGTCTTCTGAAAGGGCGCTTCAGCCCTGCCTGGGGAGCCGGACGCAAGCAGGCCTGAGCGATGTTCGACCTCGCTGGTGCACCGGCGCACCGAGACTGGTACTTCTCCGTAGCGCGGTTCGCCAGAAGTACTTACAGTTAGCGCCGCAGAGGTCACCCCGCACCGGCATCCATTTCATTCATCTGGTCGGAGCGACCGCTGGGGATGGGGGCACTCTATTGAGATGTATGGACTGCGATGGGTTCCATCGTGCGTGGGGATGCACGTGACCCAGGGGACGCGCAGCGAACCGATGGCCGCCTCGCCGGCGGCAGAATGACACGAGCGACCCAAGGCAAAGCCATGAGAACACCCGCCGTCATGCGCGCCGGCACGGCGCCCGTCCACGCTTGGACATCGAATATCGGCGTGCGCGCCGCGAACGCAGCACGAAAGGTCCGAGGCAGGCATCTGCTCCTGCTGGACCTGACCTCGATCGCGATCGCCATCTATCTCGCGCTCTGGCTTCGTAGCGATGGTTCGCTGGAGCCGGTCGAGCTGATCGCGTTCCTGCCGACCGCGCTGCTGCCGCTGGCCGTCCGGCCCATCGTCAACGACCGGTTCGGGCTGTACCGCCGGCTGTGGGGCCATGCCAGCGTGCCCGACCTGACCCAGATCCTCTGGGCGATGGTCGTCGGGACGACCATCTCGCTCGCGATCTTCACCTTCGTCCTCATCCCGCTCGACGTGCGCTCGACCGCCGGCTTCCCTCGGTCGTTCTGGATCCTCGAGCTGCTCCTCAGCCTGTCCTTCATCGGCGGCACCCGCTTCTTCATCCGTGCCCTCAACGATGTCGGGACGACGGTCCGGGTCGGCGGCGCGACCGTCTCCATGACGCCGGCCCTCCTGTTCGGCGCCGGGCGCGCCGGCGTCTTGATGGCCCGCTCGGCCAGGCACGAGCCGCGAGCCGGCGTCCACCCGGTCGGGTTCCTCGACGAGGACCCCGCCCGCAAGGGGGTGACGGTCGACGGGCTGCCCGTCTTCGGCGGTCTGGAGTCCCTGGACGAGGCGATCCGCCGGACCGGCGCCAAGATGCTGCTCATCACGATGCCGAACGCCTCCGGGCCCGCGATCCGGCGCGTCATGGACCGGTCGCTCGCGGCCGGCCTGGACGTCCGCACCGTGCCGGCCGTGCACGAGCTCCTCGACGGGAGTTGGGACGCCCTTCGCGTCCGGCAGGTCCGGGTCGAGGACCTCCTGACCCGCCCCCAGGTCACGATCCACGCTCCGGGCGTCGCATCGACCATCCGCGACCAGGTCGTGATGGTGACCGGTGCCGGCGGCTCCATCGGATCCGAGTTGGCCCGCCAGGTCTACAGCTTCGGTCCGAAGCGGCTCGTGCTCGTCGATCGGGCCGAGAGCCCGCTCTACCTGATCCAGCGCGAGTTGGAGCTGCGGCGGACCGATGGGCGTGGCTCGGGCGAGCTGTCCGTCCACCTCGCCAACGTCGCGAGCCGCGCGGTGATCAGCCGGCTCATCAACGAGACCACGCCGGCGGTGATCTTCCACGCCGCCGCCTGCAAGCACGTGCCGATGATGGAGGAGCACCCCTCCGAGGGCGTGCAGGTGAATGTCGGCGGGACCAGCGCGGTCCTCAACGCCGCCGTCGAAGCCGGCGTACCCCGCTTCGTCCTCGTCTCGACCGACAAGGCCGTGGAGCCGTCCAGCGTCATGGGCGCGACCAAGCGGCTCGCCGAATGGCTGGTCGCCGATGCCGCCGCTCGGACCGGCCGGCCGTACGTTGCCGTGCGCTTCGGGAACGTCCTGGGGTCAGCGGGCAGCGTCCTGCCGATCTTCCAGAGCCAGCTCGAGCACGGCGAGCCGATCACCATCACCGACCCGGAGATGACCAGGTTCTTCATGACGATCACCGAGGCGGGCTGGCTGATCCTCGACGCGGCCGCGATCGGCCAGCCGGGCGACCTGTTCGTCCTGGATATGGGCGAACCGGTGAAGATCGTCGACATGGTCAATGACTTGATCCGCCTGTCCGGCCGCGATATCGACACGGTGCCCATCAGGATCACCGGTCTCCGGCCGGGCGAGAAGCTCCACGAGCAGCTGTTCTACGACACCGAGATCGTCGAGCACACCGATGTCGAGCGCATCTTCCGGGTCAAGGACAGCGCCCCGCCGAGCGACGTGCGCCTGCGGGCCTCGCGACTCCTGCAGCTCGCCCTTGGCGAGCACGACGACCAGCTGCGCTCGATGCTGTTCGATGCCGTCTCCTCGAACCGGTCCGCGATGCCAGACGTCTCGGTGTTGGAACCGGCCCCGGTCGCGCGCTCATCGGCGGCACGCCAGGCGATCGCGACGAACGGGCAACAGCCTCCCGTGGAGACGGCCGCGATGGTCGGCCTCCAGCCGATGTCGCAGGCCGTCGAAGCCCCACTGACCTAAGCCTCGCGGCGGTCACGCGCCCCTAGCGGTCACGCGCCCCTAGCGGTCACGCGCCCTTCGCGGTCACGCGCCCTTCGCGGCCGCCTTGCTCTCGGCATCCGTCGGTCGGCGATCGCTGTGCAGCGCCTCGACCGCGAAGATGATGACCAGCGAGGCGACGAGTCCGATGATGACGGCCAGCGCGACGTTGACGAGCAGCTGCGGACCGACCGCTGCGCTGGGAGCCGTGGCCGGCTCGACGACCGCCACCGTGTTGGTCCCGGGCGTCGGGGCGGAACCGAGCAGCGAGATCCGCGATGTCTGCAGGGCCACCAGCTGCGTCTCCAGGGCCGTGATGCGGGTGACCTCCTCGGGCGTGGGGTCCGGCTTGGCTCGGAGGGCGGTGAGCTCGTTCTGCGTCGTCGTGATCGCCTGGGCATTCGCCGTGACGAGCTCGTCGAACGCGTCCTGAGCCGACTGGTCGGTGCCCTTGTCGGTCGGGCTCACGGCGATCAATGCCGTCCCGACCGCATTCGCGACCGACGCCGCGAGGGCCCCGGACGCCGCCTCGGCCGTGATGATCACGAACGAGCTGCCGCTGGGGGAACGGCTCGTGACCGTCCCGGACAGATCGGCGTCGCTGCCGGTCAGGCCGATGCTCGTGGCCGCCGCTTCCAGCACCGGACCGCTGACCGCGATGTCGACGTACGTCTGCGCGAGGGTCTGGCTGACCAGCAGCTCGTTGTAATCGACATGGGTGTTCGTGAGCGACGAGCCGACGATGAGCGTGGTCGAGCTCTGGTAGGTCGGCGCGATCTGCGACGTCCCGACGACCGCGATGATCACCGACAGGATGACGGCCGCGATGACCATCCAGATCCAGCCGCGAAGCAATGCGACGAGCGAACGAAGTTCCATGGTCCCCTTTCCGTGTCCGGTGGAGTATACGGGCGAGGTCGCGTCAGGCCAGCGTCCGAGGCGCGCGAGCCGGGACGTTGGTGCGCGTTGGCACCTTCGGTGCTCGCAGGACCCGCGTCGGTCAGTCGACCGGCACGCCGGGCTCGAGGGTGTGCACCTGGACCTCGCCGAGGTCGCGCGCCTCGAGGGCCGCCCGCAGCTCGTCGGGCGTCCCGGCGAGGATCGGGAAGGTGCCGTAGTGGATCGGGATCACGTGCTGGACCCCGAGCAGCTGGACGGCGAGCGCCGCCTCGCGCGGGCCCATCGTGAAGTGGCCCCCGATCGGCAGGAAGGCGACATCGGGCTTGTACAGCTCGCCGATCAGGGCCATGTCCGTGAAGACGTTGGTGTCGCCGGCGTGATAGAAGGTGAAGCCGTTCTCGAGCCTGGACCACGAACCCGGCCGGCTCGCCCAGGTAGACCGTGGTGTCGCCCGCGCTGTTCCAGTCGCCGGACGAATGGTCGGCCCCGACCATCGTCACCGTGATCCCGGCGACCTCGACGGTGCCGCCCTTGTTGAAGCCGAGCGTCGCGTCGGCGCCGCCCGCGAGGCGGCGGGACGAGCCACAGGCTCATCTCGTGGATGCACGGCCAGGCGGGTGGCAGCCGGCTGGCGAGCGCCACCGACTCGCCGAGGTGGTCGCCGTGCCCGTGGGTCACCAGCATCACGTCGCACTGCTCGACCGAATCGGCCGACTTCGGCGACTGCGGATTGCCGAACCACGGGTCGATCAGGACGACCTTGCCGCCGGGCGTCCGGACTTCGACGCAGGCGTGGCCGTACCAGGTGAATGTCGTGTCGCGACCGAACGTCATCGAGTGATACCTCCAGCGCGATGGTAGAGCGGCCGCGGATGGCCCGCGAGCCCCGCGACGCCGGGCCGCGGCTACACTCGGGACGTGGCCGCCACCCAGATCGCGACGAACCTGGCCTTCATCAACTGGACCGTGCTGACCGGGCTCGCGCTCGGGTCGTACGCGTCGGTGATCCTGCTCCGCCGGCGCACGTCGGCGACATCGGGCTACCTCGGCTTCACGACGGCCTGCGCCATCGGCTTCGGGCATCCTCGCCTGGCTGTCGGACGGCGCGCTGCCCGACACCCTCGGGGCCTCGCCGGTGGTGCTCGACCCGGCCTGGGACGGGCCGCGCCACTCGGCCCTCGTGGCGTTCTGCGCGCTCGCGGTGGTCGGCCTCGTCGCCCGTCGGATCCGGCCGACGGCCGGCACGCTGATCGAGTGGGCGGCCGTCGCGGCAGCCGCCGCCACGCTCGTCTTCGGCGCCCTCGCCTGGGGCGGCGGACCGATGGGGACCGTCTCGCTCCTGACCCAGCTGGCGGTCGTGACCGCGGCGATCGGCGGCGTCTTCGCCGCGATGATCCTCGGCCACTGGTACCTCGTGACCCCGAAGCTCCCCGAGGCGCCGCTCATCCTGCTCGCCCGCGGCCTGACCGCGGTGATCGCCCTGCAGCTGGTGCTGTTCTGGGCCTGGATCGCGACCGGGGCCGGTCCGGCGGACGTCGGGCCGTTCGCGGCGCTCGGCGGCCAGTGGGCGCTCTACGTCTGGCTCCGCCTGATCGTCGGGCTGGTCTTCCCGCTGATCGTCTCGTGGGCGGCGATCCAGACCGCCCGGACCCGCTCGATGGAGTCCGCGACCGGGCTCCTCTACATCAACGTCGGCACGATCGCCGCCGGCACCATCCTCGCGGCCGGCCTGTACTTCGGCGCCGGCCTGCTGGTCTGACGAAAGGAACCGAAGCGATGGCCAAGAACGACCGCGAGTGGATCCCCGACATCGTCGACCTCGACTGGATCGAGTCCCTGGCGGCGCCCGTCCCGGCGGCGCTCGCCGCGATCGAGGATGCAGCCGTGCCGCTGGGCATCCCGATCGTCGACCGCGATTGCGGCCGGGTCCTCTCGGTGCTGGCCGGCGACCGGCGCCGCATCGTCGAGGTCGGGACGGCGTACGGCTACTCCACGCTGTGGATGGCGCTCGGCCAGCCCGCCGACGGGACCATCGTGACCATCGACCCCGATCGCGAGCGGACCGACCTCGCTCGGGCATGGTGGCGCGAGGCCGGGATCGCGGACGAGCGGATCACGGTCGTCAACGCCCCGGCGCTCGACGCCTTCGCCGCCGGAGACCCGGCGCTCGCCGGGCCATTCGACATGGTCTTCATCGACGCGATGAAGCCGGAGTACCTCGGCTACCTCGAGGCGCTGACCGGCCGGCTGGCGCCGCGTGCGCTCGTGGCCGCGGACAACGTCCTGTGGAGCGGCCGGGCGTCGGGTTCCAGGCCGGTCGCGGCCGACGACGCCAACACGGCGGCTCTGCGCGAGTTCGACGCCGCCGTCCTCGCCGACCCGCGCTTCACCTCGACGATCCTGCCCCTCGGCGACGGGCTGCTCATCGCCACGTGGCGCGGCTGAACGGGCTCGACACCGGGATGGCCGTCCGCGTCCGCATCCGCCTCTTCGCGGTCCAGCGCGAGCTGGCCGGGACGCGCGAGGTCGCGGTCGAGCTCGCCGACGGCGCGACGGTCGACGATGCGTGGCTCGCGCTCGTCGAGCGGCATCCGGTCCTCGCGCCGGGCCGGCCGTCCGTCCGGTTCGCGCGCAACGGCGCCTATGCCGATGCCGACACGGCACTCGAGGACGGCGACGAGGTCGCGATGATCCCGCCGGTCTCGGGTGGCTCCGGGACCCGGGTCCTGGAGCTCCGCGACGGCGCTCGACGCCGGCATCCTCGTCGAGCTGGCCGATCGCCTGGCCGACCCGGGCGATGGCGCGGTCGTCGGGTTCCTCGGCCGGACCCGCGAGACCCCGGGCACGCCGGCGCCGGGACAGGAGGCCGAGGCCGCGCGGCATGCCGGTCGCAGCGTGGAGTCGCTCGAGTACGAGGCCCACGAGACCATGGCCCTCGCGACCCTCGACGGCCATCGCCGACGAGATCGAGGCCCGGTTCGGGGTCACCGGCGTCGCCATCGTCCACCGGACGGGCGACGGTGCCGGTGGGCGAGGTCTCGATCGCGGTCATGGCGGTCTCGCCCGCATCGCGCGGCCGCGTTCGAGGCCGCCCGCTACGCCATCGACGAGACCAAGGCCCGGGCACCCATCTGGAAGGCGGAGCGGTTCGCCGACGGGCATGTCTGGATCGGCCACCCGGCGCGGACCGGACCCATGGAGGAGGATGCATGAGGGTCTACATCAGCGTCGACATGGAGGGCATCGGCGGGATCAGCCACCCGCACCCGACCGATCCCGCGAACGTCCGCTACCCGGCCTCGGTCGAGCTGATGGTCGCCGAGACCAATGCCGCCATCGAGGGCGCGCTCGCCGCCGGCGCGACCGACGTCCTCGTCAACGACAGCCACTGGAACATGTACAACCTGCTGCCCGTCGACGCTGCACTCCAGCCGCCCGCGTCCTCCAGGGCGAGAAGGCGTGGTCGATGGTCGCCGGCGGGCAGCCCGGCCCGGACGGAGCGCCATCCTTCGACGTCGCCCTGTTCGTCGGCTACCACGCCCGGGCCGGCCATCCGACCGGCACGATCGCGCACACGTACTCCGGCACGCCCGTCGAGACGCGCCTCGACGGCCGCCCGACCGGCGAGTACGGGTTCAATGCCCTCGTGCTCGGCGCGTGGGGCATCCCGGTCGGGATGGTCACCGGCGACGACGCCCTGGCCGAGGAGGTCGAGGGCTGGCTGCCGTGGGCCGAGCGGGTCGTGGTCAAGGTCGTCGACGGCGGCCACAGCGCGACCTCGGTCCACCCGTCGGTCGCCTGCGAGCGGGTCCGCGCCGGGGCCGAGCGCGCCGTCCGACGGGCCGCCGCCGGCGAGCTGCAGGCTGCTGCGCGTCGACCCGCCGGTCGTGATCGAGATCGACTACCCGAAGGGCGTGATCGCCGACTTCGCGGCGCTCGTGCCGGGCGGGGAGCGGGTCGGCGCCCTCGGCGTCCGCTACACGTCGGACGACCCGGTCATGGCGTTCCGTGGCTTCCTCACGGGCAACCGGGTGGCGGGCACCGTCGACTGAGCGCCGGTCATACTCTGGTGGCAACCACCAGCTCCCCGGGGCGCGCGACCGGGCGAGCCGCCCGCTCGGAGGTGCCCGTGACCCCGCCACTCCCGCGAGCCCGCCCGCGCGACCTCGGCGTCCGCATCGGCATCCTCCCACCGGGCCCGACCGATTCGATCGTCGACGTCGCGCACGTCCAGGTCGGGCACGCGACGGTCTGGCGCGACGAGCCGCCACCGCCGGACGGTCGCGGCGTGGCGCGGACCGGCGTGACGGTGATCGCGCCGTTCGAGCCGGGCGCGCTGTTCAGCGACCGCGTCCCGGCGGGCGCCTCGGTCCTCAATGGGGCGGGCGAGGCGATCGGCATCACCACGATCGACGAGTGGGGCGTGCTGGAGTCGCCGATCTTCCTCACCAGCTCGATGGCGATCGGGCGCGTGTTCGACGCCGCCGTCTCGGTCCTGGTCGACCTGGACGATGCGGCCGGCGACGACGACGCGCTCCTGCCGGTCGTCGCGGAGTGCGACGACGGCGACCTCAACGCGTCGCGCCGGGTCCAGGTGGACGAGGCGGACGTGCGGGCCGCGCTCGCCGACCTCGCCGGGGCCGAGCGCGGGGCTGTCGCGGGCGGCGTCGTGGGGGCCGGGACCGGCATGAGCTGCTTCGACCTGAAGGGCGGGATCGGCACGGCCTCGCGGGTCGTGATGCCGGTCGACCGGCGCTACGCATACGACCTGCGGACCGACGAGAACGGGCGGCCACCGATCGCCCCGTCGTACACGGTCGGCGTGCTCGCGCTCACCAACTTCGGCCGGCTGCCCCGCCTGACCATCGACGGCGTCCGGGTCGGCCAGGCGCTGATCGCGGAGGGCCTCGCCGAGGAATCGACCGGCCGCGAGCGCGGCAGCTGCGTGATCGTCGTGGCGACGGACGCCCCGCTGCTGCCGAAGGCGCTCGAGCGCCTCGCCCGCCGCGCCGGCCTCGGCATCGCGCGCACCGGCTCGAGTGCCGGGCACGGTTCCGGCGACTTCTTCATCGCGTTCTCGACCGGCCTGCGGATCCCGCGCGCCAGCGGGCAGCCGCTCCGGACGTTCGAGGTGGTCGACGACGAGTACCTCGACCCGTTCTTCGACGCGGTCGTCGAGGCCACCGAGGCCGCGGTCGTCGATTCGCTGTTCCGCGCCGAGACCGTCGAGGGGCGCGACGGGAACGTCGTCAACGCCCTCCCCGTCGAGCGCACGCTCGAGCTCCTCGCGGCCGCCGGGAGGCTGGCGATGACCACGGACCTCGGGCCGATCGACGAGCTCGCTCGCGCGGGCGACATCGCTCGCGGGCACGCTCGGCGCGACGGCCCGGGCCGCGACCTCGCTCGGCCAGGAGCGGGCGGTGCTGCGACTGTTCGGCGTCGCCGGCCTCGACCGCGAGGGCCGCCCGCTGGCCGGCGCCGTCGTCGACCGCTGGATGCGCGGGTCGCGCGAGGGCCTCGGCTCCGGGATCACCCTGCCGTTCGCGATGGGCCTGCTCGAGTACGACCTCGACCCGCAGCACCTGGCCCTCGACGTCGCCTCCGGGAGCGATCGACCTGGCCCTCGAGTCGGAGCTGCTCCTCCAACCCGACCGGCGCGCCGTGGCGGAGACCGAGGCGAGGCGGCTGGCGCGCGAGGCGTTCGACCGGATCGACAGCGACCGCATCGCCCGGCAGGAGCTGACCGGGCTCCTGGGCGACGCGTCGCGTCCGTGGGTCGGCGTCACGATGGTGGAGACCGAGCTGGCCGGGGCGCTCAACGAGGCTGCCGCGCTGGTCGCCGCCGGGGCGGACGTCCTTCGAGTCGAGGTCCCGATCGGTCGCGAGCTGGCGGACCGGCTCCACGACGCCGGTCTCGAGGTCCGGGAATGGCGACCGACGGAACGGCGGTCGACCGGCGCGCAAGCCCGGATCGAGCCGGCGCCGACCGGCAGCCAGCGAGCCCTCGCCGAGGTCCGCCGGGTCGCGGACCGGCTGGCCGCGCAGCGCCGCGGCGTACGTCCGCCTCGAGACCGCGGCGCAGGCCCTTTGGGCGCCGGAGCACGCGGTCGTGGCGGCGTTCGAGCGCGTGGACCTCGTCGAGGTGGACCCGATGGCCGAGATCGTCGCGGCAGGTGTCGACCCGGAGCGGACGCTCTCCGACCACGCCTTCGCCTATCGGCTCCATCGGCGCGCCGGGACGATCGTGGTGGTGGGCGCCGGCTCGCTGGTCGTCGCCCCGGACCTCCGCGTCGGCGTCCCGTCGGATCCGGCGACGCGCTCCGGCCGCGCGCTCGCCCTGCAGCTGCTGGCGGTGTCCCTCGCCCTCGCGGAGGGCATGGCGCCCGCACGCGTCGCCGTGAACGCGCTCCCGCCATGGATCACCGACGAGCCGTGGGCCGGTGCCCGCGCGATCGCCGAGGTCGAGGTGCGCCGCGCGCTCTTCCCGGGCCATCCGCTCGCGTTCTCGGAACCCGACGTCTCCCCGGAGGCGGCCGCCGACTGGCCGCAGCTGCTCGCGGCGGTCCTGGTCCGTGCCGGCGACCCCGCGCTGGTGATGCGTCGGGCCGGGCGGGCCGCGGGCGTGGTGCGCGACACGCGGGCGGCCGCGAGGGTGGCCGCGGAGGCCGCCGCGGCACGCGTCCCGAGCGACCTGGCCGGGATCGCCGCCGAGCACGCTCGGAGCTCGGTCGAGGTGGCGCTCGCCACGCTCGAGATGCTGGCGGAGCGCGGCTGGCGGGCGGTGTCACCCGATCCGCATGAGGCCGGCCCGCGGTCCATCGGGGCCGAGGGGGTCGCACCCCGGACCGAGCCCTTCGACGCCTTCGCCTGAGATGCGCCGCCGGGCCGGGTGCGGGGGCGCGCTCGGGCCGAAAGGCCGTCTCAGTCCGAGGCGCCCTCCAGGATCCGGCGGGCGAGCAGGGCGATGACCAGCCGCTGTCGTGACGGGCCGTCGATCGTGTGGCCGAGCAGGTGCTGGATCCTGGTGAGCCGGTAGGCGACGGTCCGGTCGGCGAGATGCAGCTTGCGGGCCGTCTCGCGGATGTTCTCCCCGGCATCGAAGTAGGCGCGCAGCGTTTCGATCAACTCGTCGCCCATCCGGGCGTCGGCGAGGATCGGCCCGAGCTCGCGCTCGACCACCGTCGCCAGCAGCGCGTCGTCGGCGAGCAGCAGGCGCTCGACCGCCAGGTCGTCGGGGTGCTCGATCCAGCCGCGGTGGCCGAGGCGGTGCGCGGTCCGCAGCGTGTCCACGAGGCGGGCGAGCGCGGGGGCCAGCGACTCGACGCCCGCCACCGATCCCGACTGGACGGCCGTCCACTCGCCGTCCGACGCCTCGAGCCCGCTCCGGAGCTGGTCGAGCCCCGGCCAGCGGACCCGTGCGAGGACCACGACACGGCCGCGCCACGCGACGACCTGGGGCAGCGCCACGCCGGCCCGGGCGCGATCGACCGACGACGGGCCGGTCAGGAGCTTGCGGACGCGGGCCGCGAGGTCGTCGGCCACCGCATCGTCGTCCATGATCGGCCCGGCCATGGCGATGAGGCGGAACGACCCGGACGCCTCGAGGCCGTTCCGGGCGCTCATCCGGCGCAGCCGGCCGATCGACGCGCTGTCCACGGACACGGTCCCGAACAGCTCGTCGAGGAACGCGCGTCGCGCGTCGGCGTTGTTGACGATCAGCTCGCGCTCGACCGAGCGGTAGCCCACCGCCACCGCCGCGACGAGCTCGTCCGCGGTCCGCAGGAGGCGGTCCCCGAGCGATGTCAGCGCCTCGGGGTCGCGGATGCCGGCCACGCGCATCTCCCACAGCGCCCAGAGGGTCGAGAGGTAGCGGTCGAGAAGCTGTTCCGGGAGCAGCCCGTCGCGAGCGGCCTGCTCGCCGTCGGCCGCGACGACCGCTGCCGCATCGACCTCAGCGGGTTCGAGGACGAGGAGGACGACGCGCTCGACGACCGCGCGGACCGCCTCCGCCGGTTCGCCGACATCGGCGGCGACGATCGCGGTCAGCCGGTCGATGTCGACCTCGACGCCGGGGTCGATCGTGCGGCGGGTCACCATGCACGGACCTTAGCGCGCCGGCGGGGCCGGCGCCACGCGGGATGGACGTTCGGGTTGCCGACACCCGGCAATCGTCCAGTCCCCGGTCTTCCGCATCCGACCATGCCATTCGCGTGTCGCCGGGCCGATGATTCGATCCAGGTCGGTGACGATGTTCGGACCAAGCCTCACCCGCGAGGTCTGACGGGAGAGTCGTCGCCGACCGAACCGCTCTTCTTCGATCCGCTGCCGAACCTCCTCCTCGGCGGCGGATCGTCTTGCGTTCAGCCCCCGGACACGGCCGGGATCACGTGGACCGTCGCGGCCGGGCCGACGGGCGTGGCGAGGTCGGCCGGGAACCCGTCGACGAAGACGTTGATGTGCGGGCGCAGTCGCGGGCCCTCCTGGACGAGCCGGTCGCGCATGCCGGGCACCTTGGCATCGAGCTCGACGAGCACCGCGCCCGACGGTCGCGCCGGTCACGTCGTGGCGCCGCTCGGCGCCGGGGAAGAGGGCCAGCAGCGAGCGCGGCAGCAGGACGGTGGCCATCGCTCGACCGTCAGTCGTCGAGGACGACGGCCTCGACGGCCCAGATCTCGGGCAGCGTGTCGGTGATCATCCGCCACGAGCGCCCCTCGTCCGAGCTGTGCCAGAGCTGGCCGGTCTCGGTCCCGAACGTGATCCCGACCGGGTCGAGCGTGTCGCGGGCCATCGCCTCGCGCAGGACCGTGAGGTAGGCGTCCTGCGGCGGTAGCCCCTCGTCGCCGCGGATCCACGAGGCGCCGCGATCGTGCGTGCGCCACACGGCCGGCTTCCCGTCGGGCACGAAGCGGCCCTTGTCCGCGCCGTTGAGCGGGATCGTCCAGGCCGTGTCGGGGTCGCGCGGGTGCGAGACCATCGGGAAGCCGAACTCGCTCGGCAGGCCGTTGTCGGTCAGCTCGATCCAGGTCGCGCCCGAATCGTCGGAGCGGTACACGCCGCAGTGGTTCTGCTGGTAGAGCGTGGTCGGTCTCGCCGCCGCCGGCCATCACCAGCTTGTGGACGCACTGGCCCGTGACGGGGTACGGGTCCGGGTTGAACCCGGCGCGGACGCCGACGTTGCGCGGCTCCCAGCTCGCCCCGCCGTCGACGGTCTCGAAGGTGCCGACCGAGGAGATGCCCGACCCACGTGTGCGCCGGGTCGTCCGGGTGGGGGACGATCGAATGCAGGATCAGGCCGCCGGCGCCCGGCTGCCAGCGTCTCGCGGGTCGGGTGGTTCGTCAGTCCCTCGACGTGGCTCCAGGTCGCGCCGCCGTCGCCCGATCGGAACAGGCCGGCCGGCTCGACGCCCGCCAGCAGCCCGCCGTCGGGCGTCGCGGCCAGGCTCCAGACGGTCTTGATCGGTTCGGCCTGCTCGCCGTAGCGTCATCCCGGCGGAGGACTGCGTCCAGGTCGCGCCGAGGTCCTCGCTGCGCCAGACGCTGGGGCCGTACCAGGCGTTGCCCGCGCCGGCCAGGATGGCGCCGCCCGGCTCGACGATCAGGTCGTGGACGGGCCAGCCCTCGCACAGCGGCCCGCGCACGGACCAGTCGCGCCGGTCGGCGTCGCTTTCGAGGATGAAGGCGCCCTTCTTGGTGCCGACGAGCAGCAGCGTTCGTGTCATCGTCGGCGGTCCTCAACCGCCGGCCTTGAACGGGTAGACGACCCAGCGGTCGGTCTCCACGGCGTGGACGCTCGGTCGGCCGGGGACGCGCGAGCGCTCGGGCTTGTAGTGCAGGACGGCGGTCGTGGGGATGCCGCCGGCCTGGAGGACGCGGTCCGTGACCGCGTGGATGGTGGTGCCGCTGTCCCAGACCTCGTCGACGATCAGGACGCGCTGGCCGCGGAGCAGCGGGTCGGCCGGGAACTGCAGGAACGTCGGGTGCGGGCCGGGCTGCCCCTCGTCGTCGTAGTACTCGACGGCCGCGACCAGGATGTTCCGGATCCGCAGCCGATAGGCGAGCATCCCGGCGGGGACCAGGCCGCCGCGCGTGATGGCCAGCATCGCGTCGAAGCGGATGCTCCGCGAGCCGGCTCGCGAGGTCGGCGACCAGCCGGTCGAGGTCCTCCCAGCTGACGATGTCGCGCTCGGGTGCGGCGGTCGGGATGGTCACCGGACAAGGATACGGGCCCGTGTCAGCCCGGTGCATCCCGGGCGTACACTCGTCGCCCATGCGACCCATCCGGATCCTCCTCGCGCTCGCGGCCATGTCGGCCGTGATGGCGGGGCTGGTCGCCTGCTCGGTCTTCGGGACGCAGGGTGGGGGCGACATCCAGACGGAGTCGAGGACCGTCCCCGCGTTCGTCCGGGTCGCGGTCGACAACGGCATCCGCGCGACCATCGCGGTCGGTCCCGTCACGTCCGTCCAGGTCAAGGCCCAGCCCAACATCCTGCCGCTGGTCGCCACCGACGTGGCGGACGGCACGCTCCGGGTCCACGCCACCGGGACGTACCAGACCGACGTGGCCGTCGAGGTCGACATCACGAACCCGGACATCGAGTTCGTTTCGCTCGGCGGCGGCTCCCATGCGGAGGTCACGACCGGCGACATCGACTCGTTCCAGATCGCCCTGAGCGGCGGCTCGAACATGACAGCGACCGGCACGACCTCCGCGCTCGCCCTGCAGGCCAGTGGCGGATCCCGGGCCGACCTCGGAACCCTCCATGCGATGCACGTGGCCCTCGACATGTCCGGCGGTTCGAATGCCACGGTCTCGGCGACGGTGGAGGTCACGGGGACCGCGACGGGTGGCTCGAAGGCGACGGTGCTGGGCGGCGGCACGATCGACGTCGGCGCCACGGGTGGATCGTCGGTGACGCCCGGCTAGCCGCCGTCGGCGAGCCTGATGGCTACGGTCGTGGCGGCGCGACCGCCCGGATCGCCTCGAGCGTCAGCGGGTCGTCCAGCGTCGAGATGTCGCCCGGGTCGAGGCCGAGCCACGCCGCCCGCGCCACGCGGCGCATCACCTTCCCCGAACGCGTCTTCGGGAGTGCCCGGACGACCGCGACCACCTCGGGCTTGAGCGGCTTCCCGAGCTGCTCGGCGACGGTCCTGCGCGACCGACGGCGCGGAGGTCGGCGTCGTCGGTCTCGCCCGGACGCAGCACGCAGAGGACGACGACCACCTCGCCCTTGATCTCGTGCGGCACGCCGATCGCGGCGGCTTCGAGGACCGCCGGGTGCGAGACGGCCGCGCTCTCGACCTCGGCCGGGCCGACGCGCTTGCCGGCGACCTTGAGCGTGTCGTCGGAGCGGCCGTGGATGTACCAGAACCCGTCGTCCTCGATGCTCGCCCAGTCGCCGTGGACCCAGGTGTCGGGGATGCGCGACCAGTACGTCTCCTCGTAGCGCTCGCGGTCCCGCCAGAACCCGCGGGTCATGCCGGGCATCGGCGCGCGGATCACCAGCTCGCCGACCGCGCCGCGGACCGACGTGCCGGTCTCGTCCACGACGTCCGCCGCGGTCCCGATGCACGGCCCGGAGAACGACGCCGGCTTGATCGGCCCGAGCAGGTTGCCCGACACGATCCCGCCCGAGACCTCGGTACCGCCCGAGTAGTTGACGATCGGGCAGCGGCCCTCGCCGACCTCGCGGAAGTACCACCACCACGGGTCCGGGTTCCAGGGCTCCCCGGTCGAGCCGAGGACCCGCAGCGACGAGCGGTCGTGCGAGCGGACCGGCGTCCTCGCCGTGGGCCATCAGCGCTCGGATGACGGTGGGGGAGAGCCCGAGGTGGGTGACGCGATGGCGCTCGACCAGCGACCACAGGCGGTCCGGTCCCGGGAAGTCGGGCGCGCCCTCGTAGAGGACCAGCCGCGCGCCCAGCAGGAGCGACCCGGAGATCGCCCACGGCCCCATCATCCAGCCGAGGTCCGTGAACCAGAACAGCGTGTCGCCGCGGCCGAGGTCGAACTGGTGGGCCAGGTCCTGGGCGCCCTTGATCGGGAAGCCGCCGTGGACGTGGACGGCGCCCTTCGGCCGGCCGGTGGTGCCCGAGGTGTAGATCAGCATGTAGGGGGTCTCGGGATCGACCTCGCCGCCGACGGGCGCGTCCGTCTCGCCGGCGACCGGATCGTCCCACCAGGCATCGCGGCCGGGCGTCCAGGGCGTCTCGATGGCATCGCCCGCGCGCCGCACGACCAGCACGCGCCGGACGGACGGCGACGGCCGCGACCGCCTCGTCGGCGACGACCTTCAGCGGCACCCACGACCCGCGGCGGAGGAAGCCGTCCGCGGTGATCAGCATCGACGCCTCGCAGTCGGCGAGGCGGGTCGCGACGGCCGGCGCGCCGTAGCCGCTGAAGATCGGCGTGTAGATCGCCTGCAGCCGGCCGAGCGCCAGCACCGCGACGACCGTCTCGACGAGCATCGGCAGCAGGATCCCGACGCGGTCGCCCGGTCGTACGCCGTGGGCACGGAGCCGTCGCGCGGCGGCCTCGACCGTCGTCGCGAGCTCCGCGTTCGTCAGCCGACGGACCTCGCCGTCCTCGCCCTCCCAGACAAGCGCATCGCCGTCCGGGTCGCTCGCGGCCCTTGGGTCCGTGGCCGCACGAGCGTAGTCGAAGGCGCCGCCGCGCCACCAGCGGGCCCACGCCGATCCGCCCGCCAGGTCGAGGACCTGCGTCGGCCGGCGGTCCCAGGCGATGCCGATGTCGTCGGCGGCCGCGCCCCAGAACCAGCCGGGATCCGCGACGGCGCGCGCCTGGAGCGTCTCGAGGGAGGCTTCACCGGTCGCCCGCAGGAACCCGGCCAGCCGCGTCGCCTCGGCCACTTCGGGCGTCGGCCGCCACGCGACGCCGTCGCCGTCGCGCCCGAAGATCGACATCGCCGGGATCCTGCCGGGCCGGGCTAGGCCCGGCCGACCTCGATGACGGGGTTGCGCAGCTCGCCGACGTCCTGGATCCGGATCGTGACGATGTCGCCGGCGGCAAGGTCGAACGTCATCTCCGGGACGAGCGGCGTCCCGGTCGAGAGGACCAGCCCGTCGGGGAAGGCCATCGACTTGAACGCGTAGGCGACGAGATCGGGCAGCCGCCGATGGAGGAGCGACGTCGAGCTCGTCCCCTCCCACACGATGGATCCCGCCCGTTCGACCGCGACCTCGATCGCCAGGTCGTAGGGATCCTCGACCTCCCAGGCGGGCCTGATGGTCGCCGCGACCGCGCACGCCGCGTCGTAGACCTTGGCCTGCGGCAGGTAGAGCGGGTTCTCGCCCTCGATGGAGCGCGAGCTGACGTCGTTGCAGATCGTGTAGCCGACGATCTCCGCGCTCGAGTCCACGACCATCGCCAGTTCCGGCTCCGGGACGTTGATCGGCGAATCCGCCCGGACGCCGATCGGCTCGCCGCCGATGACCACACGCCACGGGACGCTCTTGAAGAACAGCTCGGGCCGCTCGGCGTCGTAGACGCGGTCGTAGACGTCCGCGATGGTGCTCTCCTCGGCCCGCGCGGTCCGCGACCGCTTGTACGTGACCCCGGCCGCCCAGACCTCCATCCGGCCGTCGACGATGGACCGCGGCTCGACAGCGGCCGCATCGACCGGCTCGCCGGCTGCCTCCACGAGTGCCCGGATCTCGGCGAGCGGGTGTCGCAGCAGCGCCGCGACCGACGAGATGCCGGTCAGCGCGGTCATCGCCCCGGCGTCGTCCCGCCGGATGAGCCGGTCCGCGCCGGCCGTGCGACCAAGGAGGAGGTGCATCGGATCCGCTCGAGCCGGCGCGCTAGGCCGTGACGTGATCGGCCCAGCGGTGGGCGGGCTCGTAGCCGAGCAGCCGCCGCGCGTGGTCGATGGAGAGCAGGGTGTCGCGGCCCTCGACGGCCCGACGCATCGGGACGTCCGGGAAGACCTCGGCCATGAGGTCCGCGCTGGGCCGGGTCATGACCGTGTCCGCCGCCGCGACGATGGCGATCTCGCTGCCGTCGACCGGCGCCTCGAGGGCGAGGCGGGTCGCCGCCGCGACGTCGCGCGCATCCACGTAGCCCCACAGGTTCCAGCGACGAAGCTGCGCGTCGTCCCAGTACGAGGGGAAGAGCGCGTAGTCGCCGACCTCCATGATGTTCGAGATCCGCAGGCCGACGAACCCGATCCCGGTCCGCCGCGCGAACTGCCCGGCCATCGTCTCGCCGACCAGCTTCGAGAGCGAGTACGAGGTCTCGGGCCGCGGCTCGATCGTCTCGTCGATCGGCGCGAAGTCGGGCGGCCGCTCGAACGGCAGGCCGAGGACGGTCTCGCTCGAGGCCCATACGACCCGCCGCATCCGATGCGCCTCGGCGGCGGCGAAGACGTTGTAGGTCGAGAGGGCGTTGATCCGGAAGATGTCGCCGGCCGGCCGCAGGCCGGGCGCCGGGATGGCCGCGAAGTGGACGACGGCGTCGGCACCGGCGAGCGCGTCGAGCGTCTGGCCCAGGTCGGTGAGGTCGGCGAGCATCGTCAGCCCGAAGGCGCTCCCGTCGTGGCGGACGTCCACGTTCAGGACGTCGTGGCCGTGCTCGCGCAGCTCGCGCACGACGTACGCGCCGCCCTTGCCGCTCCCGCCGGTGACCACCACGTGCATCGACGCACCACCTCCTGCGCCGCAAGTATGGCGTCCCGCCGATTCTCAGAAACCCTGAAGGAACCGGGCAGACAGTCGGCGGAGCGGGTCACGTCAGGCCCGCGCCACCGCATCGCCGCGACGTCACGCACGACCCATCGGAGGTACCGGATGACCGAACCGAACGAGATCGAATTCCGCGAGCGGGTCCGCCGTCCGTTCCTCTCCGGGACGGCCGCGCGGAGCGGCATCGTCCTGGGGTCCGCCCTCCTGTTCGTGGTGGGTGCGCTCGCCGTCATGGGCGCCTCACCGTCACCGTCCACGCCGACCGGGGCCGATCCATCGGCGGGCGCCTCGACCGCGCCGGCGGCCAGCGGAACTCGCGCCTCGCGACCACGACGGCGGCCCGGGCTTCGGCTTCGGCGGCTTCGGCTTCGGTCGCGGCGGCTTCGGCTTCGGCTTCGGCGAGATCACGATCACGGCCATCGACGGCTCGGACCTCTCGCTCAAGACCGCGGACGGCTGGACGCGGACCATCACCGTGACCACGGACACGACCATCACGCGCGCCGGGACGGCGATCACGCTGGCGGACCTCAAGGTCGGCGACGAGATCCGCTTCGCCCAGACGAAGAACGACGACGGGACCTACACGGTCACGAAGATCCAGCTGGTCCTGCCGAGCGTGGCCGGCCAGGTCACCGCCATCGACGGCTCGACCATCACGGTCAAGCGCTTCGACGGGACCACCCAGGTCGTCCATGTCGACTCGTCGACGACCTACACGGTGGCCGGCGTCACGAACCCGACCCTGGCCGACATCAAGGTCGACGCGTTCATCATCGCGACGGGCACCCAGCGGGCCGACGGCTCGCTCGACGCCGAGGCGGTCCACAGCGGGTTCGACAAGGGCTTCGGCCACCGCGACGGCCACGGCGGCCCCGACGACCCGAACAAGGCCGCGCCGAGCGCGGCGCCATCCGGCACGCCTGGCTGACACGAGGCCGGTCCTCCGACCGGCCGATGGGCAGCGCCGAGACGACGCGACGATCCACCCGGGTCGTCGCGTCGCTGATTCTCAGCAGCGTCTCAGGCAGCGGGGCTTCCATGGGTTGCAACGAACCGATGCCCAGCTCGACTCGACTGGAGATCCCGCGATGATCGACGACCTGTATCCCACCGCCCCGGTGGCCGTGCCCGCCGCAGCCATCCCCCCGGTGTCCTCGACGCCGGCCGCCACGCCGACGCCCGCCGACGCCCCGACCCCGCACTCGGCGCCGCGACGGTCCGGCCGGCGCGCCTCGGTCCTCGCGATCTCGCTGCTCTCGGCGGTCCTGGCCTCCGGTTCGACCGCGGTCATCGTCGCGGGCGTGGCCTCGAACGCCGGATCGGCCGCCGCGTCGGCGCCGGCGTCCGCCAACGCGGTCCCCGCCGGCGCGACCGTCAACCAGGGCCCGACCGACATCACCGCGGTCGTCGCGGCGGCGACCCCGTCCGTGGTCACCATCACCTCCGAGACCGAGGCGCGCCGCGGGCTCTCGCCGTTCGAGGTGCCCGCGACCGGCGTCGGCTCCGGGGTCATCCTCACGGCCGACGGCTACATCCTCACCAACGACCACGTCATCGCCGACAGCTCGTCGCTCACGGTGATGCTCGAGGACGGCACGCAGTACCCCGCGACGGTCGTCAGCGCGGACCCCGACCACGACCTCGCGCTGGTCAAGGTCGAGGCGACCGGACTCACCCCGGCACGGATCGGCGACTCGACGAAGATCCAGGTCGGCCAGACCGCGATCGCCATCGGGAGCCCGCTCGGGACCTACACGGAGACGGTCACGAAGGGGATCGTGTCCGCCCTCGACCGCACGATCACCGTCCAGGACGAGACCACCGGCCAGCCGCACACGCTGACCGGGCTGATCCAGACCGACGCGGCGATCAACCCGGGCAACAGCGGCGGACCGCTCCTCGATGAGACGGGCGCGGTCATCGGCATCGACACCGCGGTCTCGAGCGGCGCCAACGGCCTGGGCTTCGCGATCCCGATCGACGTCGCCGCCTCGCTGATCGCCCGGGCGACCGGCACGGGCGCCGGCGCCAGCTGAGCCCCGCGCGACGGGACGCGGGCCGATCATGACCATCCAGGCCGGGCGAGCGAGACCGCGGGCGGTGACCGCCACCGGGTCCGCCCGCGGCGCACGGCTGCGGGGCTCGGACGTCGTCGCGGTGCTCGCGGCGCAGGCCGTCGTCATCGCGGCGCTCTGGATCGCCCACGGCGGCCCGGACCAGCTCGCCGAGGGCCCGGCCGGGATCCTGACGGCGATCGGCCAGGTGACCGCGCTCTACGGGACGTACCTCGCGCTGATCCAGCTGGTGCTGATGTCGCGCAGCCCCTGGCTGGACGAGACCTTCGGCATGGACGGCCTGGCCGTCGCGCACCGCTGGCTCGGCTTCACGACGGTCTGGCTGCTGCTGGGCCACGGGATCGCCACGACCGTCGGGTATGCGCTCGGCGACGGGGTGAACGTCGTCCAGGAGTTCGTGACGCTGATCACGACCTATCCCTATGTCCTGATGGCCACCGTCAGCGGCGGGTTGTTCGCGCTGGTGGCGATCACGTCGATCAAGGCGGCGCGCCGGCGGCTGGCGTACGAGACGTGGTACGGACTCCACCTGTACGCGTATCTCGCGATCGCGCTCGGGTTCCTGCACCAGCTGTTCGTGGGCGCCGACTTCATGCACGACCAGGTGGCCGCGATCTACTGGATCCTCCTGTATGTCGCGACCGTGGCCCTCATCCTCGCCTTCCGGATCGGACAGCCGATCCGCACCTCCCTGCGGCACCGGCTTCGGGTCGCAAACGTGGTCCCCGAGGCTCCCGGCGTGGTGAGCCTCTACCTCACCGGACGAGACCTCGACCGTCTGGCCGTCCGGGCCGGGCAGTACTTCCTCTGGCGGTTCCTGACCCCCGACGGTTGGTGGCGCTCGCACCCGTACTCGATCTCGGCCGCGCCGAACGGGGACTGGCTGCGGATCACCGTCAAGGACCTCGGCGACGGGTCGCGTGATCTCACCAGGGTCCCGATCGGCACGCGCGTGATGGTCGAGGGGCCCTACGGCATCCTCACGGACGTCAAGCGGACCAAGCCCGGCGTGCTGCTGATCGCCGGCGGCATCGGCATCACCCCGCTCCGCGCCCTGCTCGAAGGCGCTGCCGGCGCGTCCCGGCGACATCACCCTGCTCTACCGGGCCCGCCGCCCGCAGGACGTCATCTTCCGCGACGAGCTCGAGGTCCTGGCGCGCCGGCGGGGGATCGCGGTCCACTACCTGATCGGGCAGCGCGGATCACCCGCGCTGCCGCGCGATCCGCTCGACGCACGCGGGATCGTGACGCTCGTGCCCGACGTGCTCGAGCGCGACGTCTACGTCTGCGCACCGGCGTCGATGATGCGGTCCACGGAGGCGGCGCTGCGCACGCTCGGCGTGCCGCGCCGGCAGGTCCATGCCGAACGGTTCGCGTACTAGCGCCATGACCGAACGATGGTCGTGATCCCGCGCCGTGCCGCGACCGCGTTCGTCGGGACGGTCGTCGTCGTCCTGCTGCTCTTCGGGTTCAAGACGCCCGACCAGTCGATCGGTGCGACGACCGGCGGTTCCGCGGATGTCGTCGCGGACGGCGGCACGACGACGGGCGGCGGCGGGTCGTCCGGCTCGTCGGGCTCGGGCTCGGCCGGCTCCGGCTCGGCCGACTCTGGCGCCGTCACCGCGCCGACGGCGACGCCCGCACCAAGCGCCGCGTCCGGCACGACCACGGTCACCGGCCCGACCGTCTCGACGCGCTTCGGTCCCGTCCAGGTCCGCATCGCGGTCAGCGGCGGCAAGGTCACCGAGATCACCGCCCTCCAGCTCCCGTCGGGCGGCCGGTCGGGCCGGATCTCCGAGGTGGCCGAGCCGATCCTCCACGACGAGGCACTGTCCGCGCAGAGCGCGCAGATCGACACGGTCTCGGGCGCGACCTACACGAGCGATGCGTACGAGCGCAGCCTCCAGGCGGCGCTCGACCAGGCAGGGATCTGACCCGCGTGGCCCGCTGGGTCGAGGCGGTCATGGGCACGGCGGTCAGCCTCGACCTGCGCGACCCGGACATCCCGGCGGATGCGGTCGACGCGGTCTTCGACCACCTCGATGACATCGACGCGCGGTTCAGCACCTACCGGCCCGACAGCGAGGTCAGCCGGCTGGCACGCGGCGACCTCGACAGCTCGGCCGCCAGCCCCGACGTCCGGCACGTCCTGGCGGTCTGCGAGCAGCTGCGCCGCGACAGCGGCGGCGCGTTCGACGCCGAGTCGCGCCGGACGCGACGGACGCCTCGATCCATCGGGCTACGTCAAGGGCTGGGCGGTCGAGGAGGCGGCATGGCGGCTCGATGACGCCGGGGCGCACGACTACCTCATCAACGCCGGCGGCGACGTGATCGCGCGCGGCGAGGCATCCCCGGGCCACCGCTGGCGGGTGGGCATCCGCCACCCGGACCAGCCGGACAAGGTGGCCGCGGTCGTGGCCGTCCGCGACGGTGCCGTCGCGACGTCGGGGACGTACGAGCGCGGGGACCACATCGTCGATCCTCGGACCGGTCGGCCGGCGCGCGGGCTGCGGAGCATGACCGTGGTCGGGCCACGCCTCGGGTTCGTCGACGCCTACGCGACCGCGGCGTTCGTGATGGGGCTCGCCGGCCTGCGCTGGGTCGCGACGCATCCCGGCCACGAGGCGCTCGCCATCACGGACGACGGTCGCCTGGTCTGGACCGAAGGTCTGGCGCGCTACCTGGTCTCGGGGACGGGCGCCGCGACCGGCCTGGCCTGACCGCCGTCGCGCGGCAGGCGGACGGCGAAAGCGGCCCCACCGCTGGGTCGATTGGCGACGGCGATCCGCCCGCCGTGTCCGCTCGACGATCCAGCGCGCGATCGCGAGGCCGAGCCCGGTCCCGCCACCGGGTGCGCCGGGCGCCCGATAGAAGCGCTCGAATACGTGCGGCAGGTCCTCCGCGCTGATCCCGGGTCCGTCGTCCTCGACCGTCAGGGTCGCGCCCGTCGCGTCGGACCGGACGGCGACCGCGACGTGACCGCCGGACGGCGTGTGGCGGATCGCGTTGTCGACGAGGATCATCACCAGCTGGCGGAGCCGTGCCGGGTCGCCGGTGACGACCGCAGGCTGCGGGTCGACCGCGATCGCGACCCCGCCATCGGACGCGGGCTTGGCCAGCGCCGAGGCGCCGTCCGCGGCGACATCGCCGAGGTCCACGGGCACGCGGTCGAGGGCGACCGCACCGGAGTCGGAGCGTGCCAGCAGGAGCAGGTCCTCGACCATCGCGGTCATGTGGCGGACCTCGGCGTCGATGTCGTCGAGCGCGGAGCCCACCTCGCGGACCGGCTCGTCCTGATGGCGGTTGAGGTGCTCGACGCTGCTGCGGACGACGGTGAGCGGGGTCCGGAGCTCGTGGCTGGCGTCGGCCGCGAAGTCGCGCTGGCGGCGCAGCGCCGACCGCTGGCTGGCGAGCGATTCGCGGATCGGGACCAAGGCTCGGCGGGCGTAGACGGCGCCAAAGCCGAACGCGACCAGTACGACCACGATCCCGCCGATGAGCAGCACGACCAGCATCGCCTGGAGGGTCTGCACCTCGGTCGTGCGGTCGCCGACGACCTGGATGACGACCTGCTGGCCCTGTCGGGTCGTGACCGCCTCGGTCAGGATCCGGACCGGGACCTCGTTCGTGCCGACCGTCGCGGTCCGCAGGTCCGAGCCGCTGGCTCGGGCCTCTGCGACGGCATCCTCGTCTGGCAGCCCCGCCGGCATCCGGAAGCCGCGTGGTCCGGCGAAGACGTGGTCGTTCTCGTCGAGCGCGAAGGCGAACGTCGGCGAGCCCAGCTGGAGCTCGTAGGGCGAGGTGTCGCCCGGATCGGGCCTCTGCCCGGACAGGACCGCGCGCGGCACCGCCATCGCGTCCTCGAGTTGGTCGGTGCCGCTCCTGGCGAGCGAGCCGGCCACCGCGAGGTAGAGGGCGACGGCGAGGACCAGCAGGACGACCAGCGTCGTCCCGCCGCTCCACAGGACGAGGTTGCGCCGGACGCGCCGGATCAGCCCGGCGTCGGCGATGTCGGCGGCGCGCTCGCCGGTGGTCGGCTCGGTCGGCGTGGGCGCGCCGTCAGGCATCGGCCATCCGATAGCCGACGCCGCGAACGGTCTCGATGAGGCGGCCGGCCGCGCCCAGCTTCTCGCGGAGGTAGTGGATGTAGGCGTCGACCGCATTCGGGGTGACGGCCACGCTGAACGGCCAGGCCTGGTCGAGGAGCTGGTCGCGCGACAGGGTCTGGCCGGGATGGCGGAGGAAGCACTCGAGCAGCGAGAACTCGCGCGGGGAGAGGTCCACGGTCTTGCCGTCGAGCGTCACCCGCCGGGCCGTCTCGTCGAGGGTGATCGGACCGACGACGAGCTTCGGCTCGGGCCGGCGCGACCCGTTCCCGCGCCGCCCCAGGGCACGCAGCCGTGCCGCGAGCTCCTCGTAGGCGAACGGCTTGACGAGATAGTCGTCGGCGCCGGCGTCGAGGCCGCTGACCCGGTCGCCCACCGTGTCGCGCGCGGTGAGCATCAGGATCGCCACGTCCGAGCCGCTGGCGCGCACCCGGCGGGCGACCTCGAGTCCGGAGATGTCCGGCAGGCCGACGTCCAGGACGATGGCCTCGATGCCGGGCGCGGCGGCCGCGATCTCGACGCCGGAGACGCCGTCCATTGCCAGCTCGACCACGTGCCGGTCCTCCTCGAGGAGTCGGCGCAGCAGCCGGCTGAGACGGGGATCGTCTTCGATGACGAGCAGGTGCATGGTGGTCAGCCTACCTCTCGGGACTACGGGATGATCGTGACGTCGGACGCGGTCCCGGTGGGCCCGGTGGCGCCGTTCGCCGTTGCCGCCGCCGTTGCCGTTCCCGTTGCCGCCGTTCCCGTTGCCGCCGTTGCCGGTGAGGCGGCCGGCGAGGTCGACCTTGACCGAGACCTTGTCCCCGTTGGTCACGTCGGACGCGGAGGCGGCGGCCTGCGTGTGATAGGTGGTCGAGTCGCCCGTCGTGAGGGTCACCGTCTGGCCGTTGTCGGTGGTGATGGTCAGCTTGTCGCCGTCGACCGACTTCACGGTGCCGGAGATCGACAGACCGCCGCCCCCGCGGCCGCCGAAGAAGCGCCGCCGTTCGCCCCGGGCGTGAAGCTGCCGGTCGGGCCATTGGCGCCGGGCGCGAAGCCGCCGGGGAAGTTGCCACGGGCCGGTCGCCGCCGAGGCGGGCGCCGTGGTCCGTCCGATCGCGAACGCGACGCCGCCGATGGCGAAGACGAGGGCGACGCCGAGGAGGACGTTGAGCCAGCGCCCCGACGAGCCCGACTTGGGCTTGGCCGGGGTCGCGACCGGCTGGACGGGCTCGACAGGTGGCATCGTCGATGCCGACCAGGTCGGGGCGGAGCGGGGGACGGGGCTCCCCCGGGCGTGGCCGGGACCGCCGGCTGCGGCTCGGGGGTGACGGGGTGCGAGGTGGTCGGATCGTCGGCCATGTCGATGCTTCTCCTTGCTATTCGTAGCGCAGCGCGCTGATGGGGTCGAGGCGGGCGGCCTGGCGGGCCGGCCAGACGCCGAACACCACCCCGACCGCGAGGCTGAAGAGGACGGCGACGGCCACGGTGGCCGGGCTGAAGGTGAAGCCCCAGCCGGCGAGCCGGCCGATCAGCGCCGAGACGCCGAGGCCGACCGCGATGCCGATGAGCCCGCCGAGGAGCGAGAGGGTCAGGGCCTCGACCAGGAACTGGGCGAGGATGTCGCGCCCGCGTGCGCCGACGGCCTTGCGGATGCCGATCTCGCGCGTCCGCTCGCGGACCGAGACCAGCATGATGTTCATGATCCCGATCCCGCCCACGACCAGCGAGATCGAGGCGATGCCGCCGAGCAGCAGGGTCAGCGTGGCGCTGATCGAGGACGCGGTCTCGAGCAGCTGGGCCTGGTCGAAGATGTTGAAGTCGGCGTCGTCCGCGGCGGCGAGGTCGTGCCGATCGCGCAGCAGCGCGGTCAGCGTCGTCTTGGTCGCGGTCATCTGGTCCGCCTCGGCGACGCTCACGCCGATCGTGCGGACCGTGTCGCCGCCGACGAAGTACTTCTGCACGACGCCGACCGGCACCATGACCTGGTCGTCGGGATCCTGGAAGCCGCTGCCGCCCTTGGCCTGGAGGATGCCGATCACCTGGAACGGGATCCCGCCGATGGTGATCTCCGACCCGAGGTCGGCCGCGCCGAGCCCGAGGTTCGTCGCGGTCGTGGCGCCGAGCACCGCGACGCGCAGGTCCCGGTCGACGCTCGGGTCCGTGAGGAACGTGCCCTGCCAGAGGTCGTAGGCGCGGACGGTCGGGTAGGCGGGGGTGGTGCCGATGATGGTCGTGGTGGACGTCTTGTCGCCGGCCGCGACGAGCTGGCTGGTCGATGGCCTCCGGCGCGACGCCGGCCACGCGTCGGGAGCTCGGCGATCGCGTCGGCGTCGTCGAGGGTCAGGGTGCCCGAGGAGGCCCCGCCACCGGTCGGGCTGATCGTCAGCAGGTTCGTGCCGAGGCTGGAGAGCCGGTTCGTGATGTTCGAGGTCGTGCCCTGGCCGACCCCGACCAGCGCGACCACCGAGGCGACCCCGATGATCACGCCGAGCATCGTCAGCGCCGCCCGGAGGCGGCTCGTGCGCAGGCGCGACAGCGCCAGGCGGAGCAGCTCCATGAGGCTCATGCCGCGACCCGCCCGTCGAGCAGGTGGATCTGCCGGCCGGCCGCCTGCGCGATCGCCGGGTCGTGGGTGATGAGGACGATCGTCCGTCCCGCCGCGTTCAGCTCGTGGAGGAGCTCCATGACCTCGGCGCCGGCGTGGCTGTCGAGGTTGCCCGTCGGCTCGTCCGCGAGGATCAGCGCCGGCTCGGTGACGATCGCGCGGGCGACGGCGACCCGCTGCTGCTGCCCGCCCGACAGCTCGGTCGGCTCATGGGTGAGCCGGTCGCCGAGCCCGAGGCGCTCGAGTGCCGCCTTGGCCCGCTCGGCGCGCTTCGCCCGCGAGACGCCCTGGTAGAGCAGGGGCGTCGCGACGTTGTCCAGGGCCGAGGTGCGCGGCAGCAGGTTGTACGACTGGAAGACGAACCCGATGGTCCGGCTGCGCAGCTGGGCCAGCTCGTCGTCGGAGCGGTCCTCGACCGGCGTGCCGGCGAGCCGGTACTGGCCGGCCGTGGGCCGGTCCAGGCAGCCGAGGATGTTCATCATCGTGCTCTTGCCGGACCCGGACGGCCCGACGATGGCGACGAACTCACCGGGCATGACCCGCAGGCTCACGTCGGCGAGGGCGGGCACGTCCACGTGGCCCATCTGGTACACGCGGCTCACGCGCTCGAGGTCGATGATCGGCGTCGGGGCGTCGGTCATCGCTCAGTTCCCGTTCCCGTTGCGGGTGCCGCGGCCGGGGAAGTTGCCGCCGCCGACGAACGTGCCGCCGCCGCCCGGGATCGCGACCGGCGCCGCCGCCGGTCGTGGTCGCGTTGGTCTGCGTGGTCGCCGTGCCGGTGACGACCTCCTGGCCCTCGGTCAGGCCGCTCTTGATCTCGGCCGAGGTGTTGGTCACGAGCCCGACCTCGACGGCCTGGGCCTGCGGCGTCCCGCTCGCGTCGAGGACGAGCACGCTGTAGTCCCCGTTCGCGCCGCGGAGCGCGGCGGCCGGGACGGTCAGCACGCCGGTCGCGCTGTCGATGGTGATCGTCACGTCCGCGCTCATCCCGGACCGGACGGTGGCCGGGACGTCGGTGAGGGCGACGGTCACGGCGTACGAGACGACCCCGCTGTTGCCGGAGTCGGTGGTCGCGACCGGGGAGATCGAGGTGACCTTGCCGGTCACGGTCGCGTCGACCGCCGAGATGCTGACGGTGGCGGCCTGGTCGAGCTTGAGGGCGTTCAGGTCGCTCTCGACCACGTCGGTCGTGACCTGCAGGTCGGACGACTCGACGACGATGGCGTCGCCGCTGGGGACCGCGAGGCCCTTGGCGATGTTGACCTCGGTGACGACGCCGTCGATCGGCGCCTTCAGCGTCCCGCGGGCGACCTGGGCGATCAGGTCGTTCCGCGTCTGCGCGGCCTGCGAGACCTGGTTCTGCGCGTTGTAGACGTTCATCTGCGCCTGGCGCGTCGCGTCGGTGGTGGTCGCGTCGTCCAGGTTCTCCGTTCGCGATGGTCAGCTGGATCCGGGCCGACCGCCACGACGCGGTGGCCTCGTCGAGCTGGCGGGCGAGGTCGGCGGAGACGCCGGTCGCGAGCACGGTCCCCTGCTTGACCGCGTCACCGACCTTGACCGTGACGTCCTTGACCGTCCAGGTGGCCGTCCCCGCGTCGCCGGTCGTCGCACCGGGCAGGTGGGCCGCGGTCCCGAAGGCGAGGCCATAGGTGGCGGCCGCCGCGACGCTGCCGGTCGCCGCGACCTCGTCGGTGACGTCGCCGGTGGTCGCCGCGCTCGTCAGGTATCGCGTGGCGGCCGCAGCGTTCGCGGAGATGCCGCCCATGGCGTAGACCGCCGCGCCGACGCCGACGGCGCCGAGCACGACCACCGCGAGGATCTTGAGCTTCATGCCGTCCCTTTCCGTGACTCGCGCCCGGATGGCCGCCCGAGCAGGGCGGCTGTCGTGTCCATTCCGCCCCTGGTCTCTGAGATGCCTCTGAGATTTCGCGTCGCGGCGCGCGCGGCCGGGGCAGATGGCGGGACAGGGCCGGAGCGGGCGTTCGGGGGCGGTAGCATCGACGGCGATGGACCCGATCGACGGCGACCCCGTCCCCGCCGAGGCCGCGCCGCCCGAGGCGCACCGCCGCCGCCCGCGACGCGTCCAGGCCGGGGTCCGGCAGCTCCCGTGGCGCCGCCTGGTCAACCCGTTCCGGCCACTCGAGATCCTGTCCGCCGATCACGTCGAGGCCGTCCACGCTCGCGTCGCTGCGGATCCTCTCGGAGATCGGCATCGAGATCCTCGGCGACCGGGCGCTGGACGCTTTCCGGGCCGCCGGCGCGACCGTCGACGCCGAGACGCGACGGGTCCGGCTCGATCCCGCGCATGTCGAGATCCTGATCGCGACAGCGCCGAGCGAGTTCACGCTCCACGCCCGCAACCCGGCGCGCGACGTCGTGTTCGGCGGCCCGAACGTCGTGATCAGCGCGGTCGGCGGGCCGGCGTTCGTCACGGACCTCGACCGCGGCCGGCGGCCGGGCAACTTCGCCGACTTCCAGGACTACGTCCGCGTCATCGGGGCGCTCGACATCGTCCACCAGGAGGGCGGCGGCCCGCTCGAGCCGAACGACCTGCCGGTCCCGACGCGCCACCTCGACATGTACCGGACCTTCGCGACGACCCTCGACAAGACCTGGCAGTGCCTGGGCTTCGGCGCGACCGTCGTCGACGACGCGCTCGAGGTCGCCTCGATCGTCCGCGGCGTGGACCGCGAGCGGCTCGTCGCGGAGCCGAGCCTGATGACGATCATCAACACCAACTCGCCGCTCCGGCTCGACGGGCCGATGAGCGACGGCCTGATCGAGATGGCGACGTGGGGCCAGCCGGTCGTCGCGACGCCGTTCACGCTGGCCGGGGCGATGAGCCCGGTGTCGCTCGCGGGCGCGCTCGCGCAGCAGAACGCGGAAGCGCTCTTCCTGGTGGCGCTCGCCCAGATCGTCCGCCCAGGCGCGCCGATGGTCTACGGGGCGTTCACCTCCAACGTCGACATGCGCACCGGCTCGCCGGCCTTCGGGACCCCCGAGTCGGTCAAGAGCCAGCTCGCCAGCGGCCAGATGGCGCGGCGCTACGGCCTCCCGTGGCGGTCCTCGAACGCGACCGCCTCGAACACGGTGGATGCCCAGGCGGCGTACGAGGCCGAGATGGCGGTCTGGGGCGCCCTGATGGGCGGGGTCAACCTGCTCTACCAGGGCGCCGGCTGGCTCGAGGGCGGGCTGACCGCGTCGTTCGAGAAGCTCATCGTCGACGCGGAGATCCTGCAGATGATGGCCGAGGTCATGCAGCCGCTCCCCGTCGACGAGGCGAGCCTGGGCTTCGACGCGATCGCCGACGTCGGCCCGGGCGGGCACTTCTTCTCGACCGCCGCACACGCTCGAGCGCTACGAGACCGCGTTCTACCAGCCGCTGATCTCGGACTGGCGCAACTACGAGACCTGGGAGGCCGACGGCGCGCGGACCGCGACGGAGCGGGCGAACGGCGTCTGGAAGCAGCTGCTGGCCGAGTTCGAGCCACCGCCGCTCGAGCCCGCCGCCGCCGAGGCGCTCGACGCCTTCGTCGATCGGCGACGGGCCGAGATCGAGCGCGCGTCGTGACGACCGCGAGCGCCATCGCGCCCGGCCCGCCGTTCGTCCTGCGGTTCACGACCACGGCGCAGGCGTCCGCCGACGCGCACGCGCTCGCGCGGCCCGGCCTGTCCCGCTTCGACCTCATCGTGGACGCGCATCGGCCTGCTGCTCGCGGCCGTGCTCCTCGTCGCGGGCAGCGTGCTGCTCGGGCTGCTCGTCGCCGTCGTCGCGGTGGTGTCGCTCCTGGGACGGCGATCGCATCCGCTCCAGCGGACCCTGATCGCCGTGCGATTCCGGAGCATCCTGGGCCGCGCGACGACCGTCACGATCGACGACGACGGCGTCCGCTCCGAGAACGAGCTCGGCACGTCGTTCCTGCCCTGGTCGTCGATCGACACCGTCCACTCGACCCGACGGACGGTCGCGTTCTTCCGCGGACCGGTCCTGCTGTCGTACGTGCCGGCGTCGGCGTTCGCCTCGCCGGCGGCGCAGGGAGCCCTCGCCGCCTTCGCGGTCGCCCGGATCGACGCCCGCGGCTGACCCGTCCGCAGCACGCTCGCCGCGCTCGTGCTAGAACCAAGGCTGACGCAGCATGGAGGTCTCGACGGTGGTCGCGACGACGATGACCAGGTTCGACCGGGTGGACCGGCGGATCACGGAGTGGATGGCCGCGCACGGGGTCACCCTCTTGCGCATCGCGCTCGGCGTGGTGTTCCTGTGGTTCGGGGCGCTTGAAGCTGGTGCCCGGGCTCAGTCCGGCCGAGACGCTCGCCGGCCGGACCATCGAGACCCTCACCCTCGGCGTGGTCCCCGCGTCGGTCGCGGTGCCGATCCTCGCGCTCTGGGAGGTGGCCATCGGCATCGGCCTGCTGGTAGGCCGCTGGATGCGGCTGACGCTGGCCCTGCTGTTCGTGCAGATGCTCGGCACGATCACGCCGCTCTTCCTGTTCCCCGCGGAGACGTGGGTGATCTTCCCGATCGCGCCCACGCTCGAGGGCCAGTACATCATCAAGAACATCGTGCTGGTGTCGGCCGCGATCGTGCTGGGCGCCACGGTCCGCGGCGGCGAGCTCGTCCCCGAACCGGTTCAGAACCGGAGCTCGTAGACCTCG
>CAVUIE010000002.1:0-102359 GCA_963741445.1 uncultured Chloroflexia bacterium
GATCTTCGGCCCGGAGTCGTCGGGCAAGACCACGGTCTGCCAGCACGTCATCGCCGAGGCGCAGGCCCGTGGCGGCGTGGCGGCCTTCATCGACGTCGAGCACGCCCTCGATCCGGGCTATGCCCGCGCCTGCGGCGTCAACGTCGACGAGCTCCTCGTCAGCCAGCCGGACACCGGCGAGCAGGCGCTCGAGATCACCGAGACCCTGATCCGCTCGGGCGGCATCGACATCGTCGTCGTCGACTCCGTCGCGGCCCTCGTGCCCCGCGCCGAGATCGAGGGCGAGATGGGCGACTCGTTCGTCGGCATCCAGGCCCGGCTCATGAGCCAGGCGCTGCGCAAGCTGACGGGCGCCGTGTCGCGGTCGAACACCTCGCTCGTCTTCACGAACCAGCTGCGCGAGAAGATCGGCGTGATGTTCGGGAACCCCGAGACGACCCCCGGCGGCCGGGCGCTCAAGTTCTACGCGTCGGTGCGGCTGGACATCCGCCGCGTCGAGACGATCAAGACCGGGACCGAGTCGGTCGGCAACCGGGTCCGCGTCAAGGTCGTGAAGAACAAGGTCGCGCCGCCGTTCCGCGTCGCCGAGTTCGACGTCATGTACGGCGAGGGCATCTCCAAGGAAGGCGGGCTGCTGGACGTCGGCGTCGCGATGGACGTCGTCAGCAAGACCGGCGCCTGGTTCAACTTCGGGGAGACCCGGCTCGGCCAGGGTCGCGAGGCGTCGAAGGACTTCCTCAAGGGCAACCAGGTCGTCGCCGACGAGATCGAAGGCCGGATCCGCGGCAAGATCAACGACGTGACGATCCCGGTCGAGGGCATCGAAGAAGCCGAATAGCGACTGCGGTGATGCGATCGATCTGCCGCGTTCGTGTCTCCGCTCCGGCGCTCACGCACCCCTTGGTGCGCTCGCGCCGGTGCTCGACGCGGCCTTGCGTCTCGGCCGCCTGACCGCAGCCGCAGGATGGTGGCGAGTCTGGGTTGACTGGTAGATCCTCCAAGACGTATGCGGAACGGCGCGCGGAGCGCGCCGAGGTCGACGACCCGCAGGTCGTGCTCGAAGCGGCCGCGCGGTTCCTCGAGGCGCGGTCGCGATCGGTGACGGAGGTCCGGCGGCGCCTGTCGTCGGCCGGCTACCGGCCCGAACTCGTCGATGGCGCGATCGCCCGCCTGCTCGACCTCGGCGTGCTCGACGACGAAGCCTTCGCCCGCGCTTGGGTGGAGTCGCGCGACCGCGCCCGGCCGCGCGGCGAGCGGGCGATCCGCGACGAGCTCCGGCTCAAGGGCATCGACCGCACGACGATGGACCTCGTGCTGGCGGAGCGTCGCGAGGCCGTGGTCGCCGTCGGATGACGGCTCCGCCGGCGACTCGCCGGATCGCACCGCCGCGGAGCGGCTGATCCGGAAGCACGAGCGCGCGCTGGCCCGCGTCGCCGATCCGCGCCAGCGCCGGCAGCGGGCGTACGCGCTCCTGGCACGGAATGGGTTCGACCCGGAGACCTGCCGGGAGGTGGCCGCGACCTTGAACGACCTCGACGACGTGGAGGAGAGGGACGACGGATGAGGGCCCTGCTCCGCGGCGCGCTGCTTGGGGTGCTGGTGGCAAGTCTCCTCGGATGTGGCGCCTATATGCTCGAGCCCGTGCCGACCATCGAGCTGCGGACGTCGGAGCCCGTCGGCCGGGGTTCGCCGCTCGCCTGCATGACGGCGCTGATCGAGGGCGTCCTGGTTCGGGAGGAGGCGTCGGGGATCGGCCTCGTCACGGACGACGGGACCCGCTAGGCGGTCATCTGGCCACCGAGGTTCGCTGGCGTCACCGGCAACCCCGCGTTCGTGACGAACGAGAACGGCCAACGGATCGCGAAGGTCGGGGATCGCGTCTCGCTCGGCGGCGGCGAGGTCGCCCCCGAGACGTGGCAGACCTGCGGCGACCTCACGATCATCCAGCCGTGACCGGCGATGACGCCGACCTCGGCGACGTCCTCGCGGAGCTGATCGCCCGGGAGCCCATCTTCCACCGGCTCGAGCTCGGGACGACTCGCGCGGACTTCGAAGCCCAGACCGCGCCGGATTTCTGGGAGGTCGGGGCGTCCGGGGCGATCTACGACCGGGAGACCGTCTGGACCGTGCTCGAGGCGCGATATGCGGACCCCGACCGCGCCTCGAGCGACCCCTGGGAGACCAGCGAGTTCGAGTGCCGACGGATCGCGCCGGACACGTACCTGCTGACGTACACGCTGCGGCAGAACGCGCGAGTGACCCGCCGCCTCACGGTTTGGCAGCGGCACGACGGCCCGTGGCGGATCCTCTACCACCAGGGCACGATGGTGGCCGAGGCGCCGTAGCTCGACTCCGGTCCAGTCACGTTGCGGTTCGGTTGACCCTCCGCGCCGCGGACCGTAGGCTACGCAGCAGACATCAACAGCGCCGCTGAGCGGCGTTGCGACCCAGCCCGGGCTCGATCGCGGCCCACCGAGGGATCACGGACGCATCCGAGCGACCCTGTCGCCCGCATCTCGCGATCGAGACCGACCGAACCCGCATAGATGACCTCCGATCGATCCGTTCGGTCGGATGGGAGGATCACTGATGGACACACCGGTCGTGGTGGCGGTGGCCCTCGTGGCCGCCGTCGGCGGAGCCGTACTCGGCGTGCTCGTCCGGAGCCTGTGGGCTTCCCAGACGATGAAGGCCGCCCAGTCGGAGGCGCGCCGCATCGAGGCCGAGGCCCGCGCCCGCCAGAAGGAGCTCATCCTCGAGGCGAAGGACGAGAAGCTCCGCCTGCAGGGCGAGGCCGAGGACGAGGCCCGCGCCAAGCGCAACGAGCTCTCCGGCCTCGAGCGCCGCCTGCTCGCCCGCGACGAGCAGCTCGACCAGCGCACCGACATGCTCGAGCAGCGCGACCGCAAGCTCCTCGAGCGCGAGCGCGAGCTCGACAAGACCCGCGAGGAGCTCGCCCGCGCCCAGCAGGAGCAGGTCGTCGCGCTCGAGCGCGTGTCCGGCATGTCCGCCGACGACGCGAAGGGCGTCCTGCTCGAGGCCGTCCGCGAGGAGGCCGAGCACGACGCCGTCAAGCTCGGCCGCGCCATCGAGCGCGCCGCGCGCGAGGAGGCCCAGGAGAAGGCCCGCGACATCGTCATCACCGCGATGCAGCGCGTGGCCGCGGACCACACCGCCGAGCACACGGTCTCGGTCGTGCACCTGCCGTCCGACGAGATGAAGGGCCGGATCATCGGCCGCGAGGGCCGCAACATCCGGGCGCTCGAGCAGGCCACCGGCGTCGACCTGATCATCGACGACACGCCCGAGACGGTCGTCCTCTCGGGCTTCGACCCGGTCCGCCGCGAGGTCGCGCGGATCGCGGTCACCAAGCTCATCGCCGACGGCCGCATCCACCCCGGCCGCATCGAGGAGGTCGTCGCCAAGGCCCGCGCCGAGGTCGACCTCGTCATGCGCCAGGCCGGCGAGCAGGCCGCCTACGAGGCCGGCGTCCCGGGCCTGCCCGCCGAGATCATCAAGCTGCTCGGCCGGCTCAAGTTCCGGACGAGCTACGGCCAGAACGTGCTCAACCACGTCGTCGAGACCAGCCACCTGGCGGCGGTCATCGCCGCCGAGATCGGCGCCGACGTCCAGATCGCCAAGATGGGCGGCCTGCTCCACGACATCGGCAAGGCGGTCGACCACGAGGTCGAGGGGCCGCACGCGGCCATCGGCGCCGCGATCGCCCAGCGCCACAACCTGCCGTTCAAGGTGGTCAACGCGATCGCCGCGCACCACCAGGAAGTCGAGTACGCCTGCCTCGAGGCGCCGATCGTCCAGGTCGCCGACGCGATCAGCGCGTCGCGCCCGGGCGCCCGCGGCGAGTCGATGGACACGTACGTCAAGCGGCTCGAGGACCTGCAGGCCATCGCCGAGAGCTTCGCCGGCGTCGAGCGCTCGTTCGCGGTCCAGGCCGGCCGCGAGGTGCGCATCCTCGTCCGGCCCGAGGAGATCGACGACCTGACGGCGACGCGCCTCGCGCGCGACATCGTCAAGAAGATCGAGGAGCAGCTGACCTACCCGGGCCAGATCAAGGTCACGGTCATCCGCGAGACGCGGGCCGTGGAGTACGCGAAGTAACCGCGCCCATCGGGCGGACGCGACTCGGGAACCCGCCCAACGGCGACGCGCCGCGGCCCAAGGGCGCCGTCCGCGTCCTGATGATCGGCGACATGATCGGCAAGCCCGGCCGCGAGACGGTCGAGGCGCTCCTGCCCGACCTCCGCGAGGAGCGCGGCATCGACTTCGTGACCGCCAACGGCGAGAACGTCGCCGGCGGCATGGGCCTGACGCCCTCGACCGCCGAATCGCTCCTGGCCGCCGGCGTCGACGTCATCACCTCGGGCAACCACATCTGGGACAAGCGCGAGATCTACCCGTTCCTCGAGGCGAACGACCGCGTCCTGCGGCCGCTCAACTACGGCACGCACGAGGTCCCGGGCCGCGGCTGGGGCGTCTACAGCGGCCTCGACGGCACCGACATCGCCGTGATCAACCTCCAGGGCCGCACGTACATGCAGCAGATCGAGAACCCGTTCACCGACGCCGACCGCCTGCTCGACGAGTCGTCCGAGCCGCTGCCGCCGGTCCGCCTCGTCGACTTCCACTGCGAGCTGACCTCGGAGAAGAACGCGCTCGGCCTGTACCTCGACGGGCGGGTCAGCGCGGTCGTCGGCACGCACACGCACGTCGTGACCGGCGACGAGCGGATCCTCCCCAACGGGACCGCCTACCAGACCGACCTCGGCATGACCGGGCCGATCTGGAGCGTCATCGGGTTCGCGCCGCGGACCGTCCTGCCGCGCTTCATCAACGCCCTGCCGACCCGGTTCGAGGTGGGGGAGGGGCCGGTCATCTTCAACGCGGCCCAGATCGACATCGACCCCGCGACCGGCCGGGCGCTCCAGATCGAGCGGATCCAGCGGCTCGTCGAGGGCTGACCGTGGCGACGCCCGGGGCGTCGGCGGCGCCACGACCCGCTGGCCGCGACGCAGGCCCGCAGCCCGTCGCCGTTCCCCTCGACCGTCGACCTCCACACGCACACGACCCGCTCCGACGGCGTCCTGGCCCCGGCCGACCTCGTCGCGGCCGCCGCCGCCGTGCGGCGTCACGTTCTGGCGCTCACCGACCACGACACGCTCGCCGGCTACCGCGAGGTCGTCGCGCGGGCGCCGTGCCGCCCGGCCTGGAGCTGATCCCCGGCGTCGAGATCAACGCGCTCGTCACCCGGGACCTCGGGCTGTGGGAGGGCGAGCTGCACATCCTCGGGTTCGGCATGGACCCCGACGACGAGGCCTTCGAGGCCGCGCTCGTCGACGCAGCGCGGCCGGCGGCGGATCCGGTTCGAGCGGACGGTCGAGCGGCTGCGCGAGCTCGACCTGTCGATCGACGCGCAGGTCGCCGAGCTGCGGACCGTCGACGACGACGCGCTCGGCCGGCCGACGATCGCGCGGGCCCTGATGGCCGCCGGCCACGCGGCGAGCGTCGAGGACGCGTTCCGGCGGCTCCTCGGCTACGGCTGCCCGGCCTACGTGCCGCGCGAGGGCCTCGGCCCGCAGGAGGCGATCGACGCCATCCGCGCCGCCGGCGGCCTCGCCGGCGCTCGCGCACTTCGGCGAGGCGCGCGGCCGCATCGACGTCGTCCGGGAGCTCGTCGACGGCGGCCTGCGCGGCCTCGAGGTCTACTACCGCTCCTTCGACGCCGCCACGACGAAGTCGGTGCGCACGGTGGCGACCGACCTCGGCCTCGTCCAGACCGGCGGCACCGACTACCACGGCGACCTCGGCCGTACGCCGACGCCCACGCCTACCTGTGGGTGCCGCCCGTCGGTGGCCGATGGCGTCCGGGCCGCGCTCGGCGTACAGTCGGCACGCCCATGACCGATCGCAGCACGCTCGACCGCGCCCTGCCGATGCTCGAGATCCTGCCGCCGCCGGCGGTCGCCGACCCGCGCCGCCCGGCCACGCCCGACGACGAGCGCCTCGCCGAGTACCTGCCGGAGACCCGGGCGCTGCCGCGCTTCCACGTCTGGACGCTCGGCTGCCAGATGAACCGCAGCGACTCCGAGGAGATGGCCGGGCGCCTGCTCCAGGCCGGCTGCGCCGAGGCGACCGGCTTCGACGACGCCGACCTCATCGTCATCAACACGTGCGCGATCCGCGAGGGCGCCGAGCAGAAGGTCATCGGCCGGCAGGGGCAGCTCGGGAAGCTCAAGGCCGCGAACCCGGGCCTGCGCGTCGTGCTGACCGGCTGCGCCGTCCGCGAGCCCGAGCGCGACGGCCTGCGCCGCCGCTACCCGGCGGTGGACCTGTTCCTGCGGCCGGACGAGGAGCCCGAGCTCGTCGACCGGCTCGGCCTGGCGTCCGCGCAGGCGCCGATCGGCGCCGTCGGCGGCGACGACGGTCGTGCATCGGACCACGGTCGGCGTCGCGGACGGCCTCTCGGCGACGCGCGCGACGGCCGTCGAGGCCGGGACGCGTCGCGCGCGGCTCGGCGATCAGCGCCTGGCTGCCGATCATCTACGGCTGCGACAAGACCTGCACCTACTGCATCGTGCCGTTCAGCCGCGGCCCGGAGCGGAGCCGCCCGTTCGACGAGATCGTCGACGAGGCCCGCTCGCTCGCGGCGGCCGGCTACCACGAGGTCACGCTGCTCGGCCAGAACGTCAACTCCTACGGCCACGACCTCGCGCCCGAGGCGCGCTTCGGGCACGTCGACGAGGCGCGCTGGGCGGGCCACCGGCTCGACCTCCACGGGCGGCCGGACCTCGCCGAGCTGCTCCGCGCGATCGACGGCCTGCGCACCGCCGACGGGCGTCCGGCCATCGGGCGCCTGCGCTTCGTCACGTCGCACCCGTGGGACCTCTCGGACCGGCTGATCGCCGCGCTCGCCGACTGCGACAGCGTCTGCGAGCACCTCCACCTGCCCGTCCAGTCCGGCGACGACGCGGTGCTGCGCCGGATGGGCCGCCAGTACACGATCGAGCACTACCAGGAGCGGCTGGCGCGGATCCGCGAGGCCGTGCCCGGGATCGCGATCTCGACCGACGTCATCGTCGGGTTCTGCGGCGAGACCGAGGCGCAGTTCGAGTCGACGCTCCGGCTGCTCGAGGCGGTCCGCTACGACCAGGTCTTCGCGGCGGCGTACTCGCCGCGGCCCGGGCACGCCCGCGACGCGGCTCCCCGACGACGTCCCGCCCGAGACCAAGCGCCGCCGGCTCAACGAGCTGCTCGCGCTCCAGGAGGGGATCGGCCTCGAGCGCAACCAGGCGTGGCTCGGCCGCGACGTCGAGGTCCTGGTCGAGGCGGTCGCGCGAGCCGCGCTCCCACGAGCACGAGACGGGCACGGCCAGTCGCGCGGACGGCCTCACCGGCCGGACCCGCGGCAACAAGCTCGTCCATCTCGCCGGGGCCGCCGACCTCGTCGGCCGGCTGGTGACCGTCCGGATCGACCACGCCGGCCCGTACGCGCTGCGCGGCGCCGTCGTCGCCTCGTGACGGCCGCGCCGCCGCTCGCTCGTCATCGCCGGCGCGACCGCGACCGGCAAGACCGCGCTCGCGATCGAGCTGGCCGAGGCGCTCCGATCGGACGGTCGGATCGCCGAGATCATCTCCGCGGACTCGCGGCAGGTGTTCCGCGGCCTCGACATCGGCACGGCCAAGGCGAGCCCCGCGGAGCGCGCCCGCGTCCCGCATCACGGGCTCGACCTCGTCGAGCCGGACCAGCCGTTCAGCGTCGCCGACTTCGCGGGCCATGCCGAGGCGTCCTCGCCGACCTCGCCGCGCGCGGCGGCATCGCGATCCTGGCCGGCGGCACCGGCTTCTACCTGCGGGCCGTCGCCCGCGGCCTCGACACCGACGCCCTGCCGAGCGACCCGGCGGTCCGGGCGCGGCTCGAGGCCGCGCCTGACCCACGACGGGCTGATGGCGTCGGTCCTGCGGCTCGAGGCGCTCGCCCCGGAGCTGGCGGCCGGCGTCGACCTGCGCAACCCGCGTCGCGTCGTCCGTGCCCTCGAGATCGCCGAGCTGCGCGGCGACGCCCCGCGCCCGCCGGCCCGCGGCTACCCGGGTCCCGTGGCGTGGATCGGGCTTCGGCTGGAGCCGGACGTCCATCGCGAGCGGATCGCGGCCCGGGCGCGGGCCCAGTTCGACGCCGGGCTCGTCGAGGAAGCCCGAGCGCTCCGCGAGCGCTTCGACCCGGGCCTGCCGGCCTTCAGCGCGATCGGCTATCGCGAGGCGTGGTCGGTCCTCGACGGCGACGCGCACGCTCGAGGACCGCGATCGAGGAGGACATCCGGCGCAACGTCGCGTTCGCGAAGCGCCAGGCGACGTGGTTCCGCTCGGAGGCGGACATCGAGTGGCTCGACGCCTCGGCAGGGCTGACCGCCGGGACGTCGCTGCGATCGCCCGCGGTCGCGGCCGCGCTCGGCTGATCGGGGCCTGACATGAGGAACGGCCGACCCGCGTGCGCGGGTCGGCCGTTCGATCGTGGATCGCGAACGCCGCCGCGGTCGGCGGGCGCGGGGTGCCGGTCAGCCGGCGGGCGGGGCCGGGGGTGCCGGGGGCGCCGGCGGCGTGGTCGGAGCCGGCGCCGGAGCGGCCGGCGCTGCGGTCGGTGGCACCGATGCCTTGGCCATCGCGAGCTGCGCGGCCATCATCTGGTCATAGGCGGCACGCTGTTCCGGGGTCATCAACTCCAGCTCATGCTTCATGAACTGGTCGCGGACGCCCGGGTAGTTCAGGTAGAAGAACATGCACGAACGCGATGAACATCGGGGCGAACTCGGCCTCCAGGGTCGACTGACCGAGGACGGCGAAGAACCCGAAGATCAGGGTGAACATGGCGATGAAGGTGCCGAACGACCACGCGTAGGCGCGGACGTTCCAGAAGCCTGCCGCCACCCAGAACCAGATCCCGGCGAGCAGGATGGCAAAGAACGCCTGACCCCACTGCGGGTCCTTGAACGCGACTTCGGTGCCGACGAACGTGAACTTGGCGATGCCGAGGAAGACGAGCGTGCGCCAGATCTCGAGCAGCCCGGCCACGCCGGCCAGGACCGCGAGGATGGTGACGCCGATAGGGCGATGCATCTGTGTGTGGGCCTCCCGTCATGCCGCCTCTTCAGGGGTGCGAGCGCGGTTCCCACCAGCATAGCCCGCGTGTCACGGGTTTTATCGCTCGATCGCGGCGAAATGCCGGATCCGAGGCGGCGGTCCGCACAGAGCCGAGGAAAGGCAGCCGCTACACTTCGCCGGTGCCCAAGGACCTGATCGACCTCACCACGCCCGTCGAGAAGGCGTTCCTCGTCGCGGTCGACACCGGCGATGACGACGGCTGGACCGCCGAGGAGTCGCTCGCGGAGCTCGCCAACCTGGCGACCACCGCGGGCGCCGACGTCGTGGGCGCCGAATGGCAGAACCGCCGCCACATCGACCCGAACTGGTATGTCGGCAAGGGCAAGGCCGACGACCTGGTCGCCGCCAAGCGCGAGACCGACTTCGACCTGCTGGTCGCCGACGACGAGCTGTCGCCGGCCCAGCAGCGCGCGCTCGAGGAGCACCTCAAGGTCAAGGTCATCGACCGCAGCCGGCTGATCCTCGACATCTTCGCGCTCCACGCCCAGACCCACGAGGGCCGGCTCCAGGTGGAGCTCGCCCAGCTCGAGTACCAGCTGCCGCGCCTGACCCGGATGTGGACGCACCTCTCGCGCACCCAGGGCGGCATCGGCTCCCGCGGTCCCGGCGAGAGCCAGCTCGAGACCGACCGCCGGATCATCCGCACGCGCATCGCCAAGATGAAGGAGCGCGTCGAGCAGGTCCGCCAGCAGCGCGAGACCGCGGCCCGCGGCCGCGACCGGCGCCTGTGGCCGACCGTCGGCATCGTCGGCTACACGAACGCCGGCAAGTCGACGCTGCTGAACTCGCTCGTCGGCTCCGAGGTCGCGCTCGCCGAGGACAAGCTCTTCGCGACGCTCGACCCGACGAGCCGGCAGGTCAAGCTCGGCGACGGCCAGACGGCGATCGTCACCGACACGGTCGGGTTCATCCACAAGCTCCCGCACCAGCTGGTCGACGCGTTCCGGGCGACGCTCGAGGAGGTCAACCGGGCGGACGTCCTGATCGAGGTCGTCGACGCGTCGGACCCGCACATGGACGAGCACCGCTCGACCGTCCAGACCGTCCTCGACGAGCTCGGGGCCGGGGAGAAGCCGCGGCTGGTCGCGTTCAACAAGGTCGACCTGCTCGACCGGCTCGGCCGATGGCGCGACGCCCGGCGCCGTCGATCGCGGGCGCGGTCTTCGTGTCCGCGACGACCGGCTACGGCATGGAGACGCTCCGGGCGGCCACGGCGGCGCTGCTGGCCTCGCTCTGGGTCGACGTGGACGTGACGCTGCCCTACACCGCCGGGGAGCTGCTGGCGAGGGTCCGCGAGCGCGGGACCGTCGAGGTCGAATATCGAGAGCGCGACGTGCGCATCGCCGGTCGGGTCGCCCCGTCCCTGGCCGGCGAGCTGGTCGCGGTGGCCGATGCGTGGGACGGCGCGGTGGCGGAAGCGGCGGCGGTCGCCGCGGACCGATGACCGCGCCACGCCGGCTGGCCGGGAGCGGCCGGTGGGGCGACCGCACCGTCGTCTGGACGATGTCCGAGGGCCGTCGCGGCCGGCGCTGGCGCGAGCTCGTGACCGCGCGACGGCAGCATCGTCCATTCGCTGCTGCTCGAGACCGACGCCGACCGGCGCTTCAGCCACCTCGAGCTGTCGACCGGCGGCGCCCTGCTGACGCTCCATCCCGAGGCGAACGGCACGCTGCACGGCAATCGGGTCGACCGCGACGGCATCGAGCACGTGATCGGCGTGGCGTTCGATCCCGACGGCCCGGTGCTCATCGACGACTCGGTCATCGCCGCCGCGGCCGCCGCGTGGCAGGAGACGGGCTCGACCGGGGCGCATCGCTGCGCATGGTCGTCATCGATGGCGCGGCCCGCGTCTCGATCGTCGATGGCGCGACCGCGACCCCGCTGGTCGTGGCCATCGACGCCGACGGCGTCCCGCAGCTCCACGACGCCCGCGTCGAGCCGCTCGAGCTCGCCCACATGGAGGAACGATGATCCGCGTCCCCACGCTCGAGGCCGACGCCATCCGGGCGGTCCACCGCGAGATCGACCCGGCCTTCACCGATTCGCCGCAGTACGTCCATCCGGGGCTGTCGGCGCGGCTCGGCGCGCCGGTCATCGTCAAGGTCGAGACCGACAACCCGATCCGCTCGTTCAAGGGGCGCGGGACGTGGGTCGCGGTCCACCGCCTGGCGGGGGAGGGGAGGATCGGGCCCGGACCGGCCGATCGTGGTGGCCTCGGCGGGCAACTTCGGGCAGGGCATCCCCTACGCGGCCCGCGCGCTGGGCGTCGCGACCGTGGTCTTCGCGTCGCTGCACGCGAACCCCGGCAAGGTGACGCGGATGCGGACCCTCGGCGCCACGGTCCACCAGGTCGGCCAGGACTTCGACGGGGCCGTCGAGGCGGCGCGCGCCGTACGCGGTCGAGCACGATGCGATGTTCCTGGTCGACGGGGAGGACCCGTCGATCTCGGCCGGGGCGGCCACGATGGCGCTCGAGGTGACCGACGCGGTCGCCGCCGGACGTCTCCCCGAGGTGGCCGCCGCGTTCGTGCCGGTCGGCAACGGGGCGCTGATCAACGGCGTCGGGTCGTGGCTGAAGGACGTGGCGCCCGGCTGTGCCGTCGTCGGCGTCCAGGCCGAAGGCGCGCCGGCGATGACGCTGAGCTGGCGGGCCGGCCGGGCGATCGACACGCCGACCGTCTCGACCTACGCCGACGGGATCGCGGCGCGGGTCTCGATCCCGCAGGCCGTCGAGCTGATGGCCGGCCGGGTCGACGAGATGCTGCTTGTCTCCGAGGCGGCGCTGCACGACGCCCAGGCCGAGCTCACCAGCGAGCTCGGGATCACCGTCGAAGGCGCCGCGGCCGCGTCCTGGGCGGCGGCCCTGCAGCGCCCCGTCGAGGGCGGCGCGGCGCTCCTGATCATCACCGGGAGCAACGTCTAGGGCTCCGTCGTGGACAGCGTGTGGATAACCATCGCGGATGGGCGCCACGAACTCGGAAACTCGTGGATAACACCCCTTCCGCTCCGGTGGTCCGCCCGGGTATCGTAGGTCTTGCCCGAAGGGGCCCTGAACAACGAGCGATGTTGCCGGTGCTTGCATTGGTGGGGTCGACTGTTGATCGGCGGTTCCTTCGGGCGTTTTCGTGCCCGCCGCACCGGATCCATGGTCGCGGCCGTGGCATCATCCGCCCGTGACGGACCCGTCCTTGTCGAACCCGGCGACGCCGCCCGCCCTCGCCGACCTGGAACGCCGGCTGTCGCTCCTCGTGGTCCTCGGTGGCATCGCCCTGTGGTGCGCCGCCCTGGCGTGGCTCCCGGCCCGCTTCCAGGGCTACGACGACGCGAAGTACGTCGGCATCGGGACCAATGTCCTCGACGGGCGCGGCCCGGTCACCGTATTCGGAGGGTTCTTCGAGCCGCACTCGCCGCTCTGGCCGGTGATCCTGACCGCACCGGAACGGGCTGTCGGGATCGACCCGTACTGGCTGGCCCACCTCCTTGGGATCGTGTCGTCGGCCACGCTGCTGGGCCTCGGCGCCTGGCTCGGGTGGCGCATCCGGCCGGCGGTCGGCGCCATGACCGTCGCGGCGATCCTGGCCTTCCCGTACCTGTTCGAGCTGTCGCGGCGGCTCGGGCTGGACATGCCGATCGCCGCGCTGAGCATCGGCTACCTCATCGTCGGCGGCAGCCGCGATCCGGCGCGGCACGACTCGGCTGGGCGCTGGGCGACCGGCGCGCTGCTGGGCGCCGCGTTCCTCATCAAGGAATCCATCCTGCCGCTGTGCCCCGGTCCCGTTCCTCATCGCGATCGCCGCCGGCCGGCCCGGCGCGGCCGACGGCCCGGGTGGCCGCCTGGACCGGCGCTCGTCGCCAGCCATCGTGACGTCGTGGTGGTGGTGGATCTTCGCCGCCGAGACCGGTCGTGCCTACCGGCTGGGGACGCCGGCCTGGACGCTGCTGCCGCTCCTGGCGGGGTGCTCGTCGCGGTCGCTTCATCGGCCTGCGGTGGGATCGCGTGGTGTCGCCGATCCGCGGTTGGGTTGCCCGGCGGCCACGACTCGCCCGGATCCGGGCCGGTCCGCGAGCCCTCGGCTGGGGCCTCGCGACCGCCTGGGTGCTCTTGCTGTCCTGGTTCCTCGGCAAGCACCGGCGGACCTGCGCGGGCGACGGCCTGTTCGATCCAGGTCCAGATCCGGCGCCTACGTCTGGACATCTGGTTCGACCAGCTCCGGGTCCGTGATCGCGGTCGGGGGGATCGGCGCGGCCCTGGAGCTCGCGGCACGTCGTCGTGCGACGCGGGACGGCGACCGCACGACCCGCCGTGGACGACCCGACCGCCGACGAGGTCTGGCTCGCCCTGTACTGCAGCGTGCCGGTCGTCCTGGTGGTCGTCGGGGTCGGCGAGCTGCCGCGTCACTACGTCGCGCCAGATCGTGCTGCTGGCCGGTCGTCGGGGCGAGCGGCTGGCTGGCGGTCGTCGACGCGACCGCCCGACGACCCACGCCGGCTCGGCCTGGTCGCGCTCGTCGCGGCGATCGGCGTTCGCGGTCGCGATCCTCCTCGCGCCGCTCGCAGCGGGGCGACGGGTGCTCGAGGTCGGCGTGGCCGCCATGGCCGTGATCGGCATCGTCGTGGCCGTCGGCGATCGGCGCCAGAGCGTCCAGCCGGAAGGCCGCGGCGCGGATCCCTGCGCGCCGGCGGTGCGGTCGTCCTCGACGCTCGCCATCGTCGCGGTCGCGGCGACGGGCTCGCTGGTCGCGCGGACAGTCGGCGTCCGACACCGAGTCGCAGATCGACGTCGCGAAGGCCCAGGCGGTGACGCGAGATCGAACGACTGGATCCGCGCGCAACCTGCCGAGCGGGTCGACCGTGGCCTTCGGGGCCGCCCTCGCGCAGGAGGCAGCCGTGCGGGCTACGTGACGACTACGACATCGTCCAAGTCCGGGAGACGGTCGGAACGCCCACGGTCGATCCAGCGGCCCGCTCGGGATCAGGCCCAGGGTCGCGGCGAGCCCGCGGACGATTGGATCGCGATGATGGCCAACCCGAGCAGCGCCCGCGCCATTCGACGGCTACCGGGCCTCGACGCTGACCTCGACGGCTGCGCGAGACCGACGACCGACGCCTGGGTCCAGGTCGAGTCGAGCGCAGGAGGACCAGCCCCTCGTCGTCGACGCCGCGCTGACGCCGGATCACGGCTTCACGACCGGCGCGCACTGGACGTGGCCGGCGGCCGACGGGACCATCGACGCGACGGTCTACGAGGTGGACCGCGACGCCCTCGCGTTCGACGACACGGTCTGGTCGAGCGCCGGCGCCCTCGAGCGGCTGCTCGGCGACTTCGAGGCGGACGGCAGCGCGGACGCGAAGGCGGCGGCGACGAACCTCGCGGCCCGGATCCAGCGTCCATCCGGACGACCCGGCCGGGCCGGCGCTGCTCGCGCGGCTGCACCGGCTTCATCGACGGGTGACCGACGGCGCGGACCACCCCGTACGACCCTCCGATGAACGCGATATCAACAGAGTGGTATCTTCTGGCCGGCCGGTCCGCCGATTCGGACCTGCAGGAGGCGTCGATGCATCTCGACCCCGCCTATATCGACCCAGGGTCCGGCAGCCTGATCATCCAGGCCGTCATCGCGACGCTCGTCGCGATCCCGCTCTTCTTCCGGACCCACATCGCCCGGGCCGCGGCGACCTTCCGCGGTCGAGGCTCGAACGAGGAGACCCCGTCGCCGGTCGACGGCTCCGACAAGACCAACTGATCGGGCGGTGACCACGGCCACCGACCAGACGGCCGGGCGGGACCCGGCCTCGTATCGCGACCCCAGCGGCTTCGTCTTCTGGCGGGACGGACAGCCGCATCGGCGCATCCAGCCCCGGTTCGCCGCCGAATGGGACGCGTTCTCCGCAGAGTCCCTACGCCACGGCGCTCATCGAGCGGAGGCTGGTCCTGCCGCTGGGAGTCGGTCGAGCCGACACCCGAGGACGCCGGGGCCCACGCGGTCATCCGCACCGAGCGGATCGGCTTCGTCAGCTACCCCTACGAATGGACCTTCGGGCAGCTCCGCGACGCCGCCCTGCTGACGCTCGACATCCAGATCCTGGGCATCGAGCACGGCTTCACGCTGCGCGACGCGAGCGCCTACAACATCGCCTTCCTGCGCGGTCGCCCGATCCACTTCGACACGCTCTCGTTCGAGCCGGTCGAGCCAGGGCTCCCCTGGACGGCCTATCGCCAGTTCTGTGAGCACTTCCTCGCACCGCTGGCGCTGATGGCCAAGCGCGATGCGCGGCTGTCACGGATGCTGCGCGACCGATTGGACGGGATCCCGCTCGACCTGGCGAGCCGGCTCCTTCCGCGCTCGACGCGCCTCAATCTCGGTCTCGGGACCCATATCCACCTGCACGCCCGGGCCCAGACCCGCTACGCCGACAAGTCCGACCAGGCGGCGGCCGAGGTGCGCAAGACCCGCAAGGTCAACCAGGTCGCGCTGCTCGACAGCCTCCGCCGGACGACGGCCGGCCTGCGCTGGGAGCCGAGCGGGACGGAGTGGGCCGACTACGACGACCGCACGAGCTACTCGACCGACGCGACCACCGCCAAGGAGGCCCTGGTCGGGCGGTTCATCGGGGCGACGACGGGCAGGGTGGTCTGGGATCTCGGCGCCAACACCGGGCACTACAGCCGGGTCGCCGCCGCGACCGGGCGCGACGTCGTGGCCTTCGACATCGATCCCGCCGCGGCCGAGCGCCTGTACCGCACGGTCAGCGCCGACGGCACCACCGATATCCTGCCCGTGGTCATGGACCTCGCGGACCCGAGCCCGGGGCTCGGGTGGGCCAACGTCGAGCGTCGCTCGCTGGCGGACCGCGCGGACGCGGACGCCCTGCTCGCCCTCGCCCTGGTCCACCACCTCGCGATCGGGCGCAACGTCCCGCTCGAGCGCATCAGCGCCTGGCTCGCGATCCTCGCGCCGCAGCTGGTCATCGAGTTCGTGCCGCGCGAGGACGCGATGGTCAGGACCCTGCTGGCGACCCGCGAGGACGTGTTCGAGGACTACACGATCGAGCACTTCCGGGCGGCGTTCGCGGCCGAGTGGGCGACCGTCGAGGAGGCCCCCATCCCGGGCACCGCGCGGACGCTGTTCTCGTTGCGCCGGCGCTAGCCCCTCAGGGCTGCGCCAGGCGCTCGGTGACGTCCGTCAGGTCGTACGGGCGGAACTTGCCCTTCGAGGTGTACTCGCGGTCGGGGAGCAGCGGCGTGTCCGTCCCGAAGTAGCGGTTGAGGATCAGCCGGAAGCTGTTGACCGGGGTGATCGAGGGATACAGGCCGCTGTCGCCCGTGAGGCCCGGCAGGTCGTACGCGTCGAGGATCCCGTACTTCATGTGGAGCTCGGCCTGGGTCGCCTGCGACCAGTCGAAATGGACCGTGTCCCCGTTGTAGCGGGTGGGGTAGGGGCCCTCGTCGGCCTGCAGGACGATGATCGGCCGCTCCGCCTCGGGGAGCGCCTGGAGCTTGCTGACCAGGGCCTCGATCCGGGTGTCGGTGTAGCGCATCTGGCGCTCGTAGTCGGGGGCCACGTCCCGGCCGTCGTCCTCCGCGTGGAACGAGCCGTCGGCGTTGAAGACGTACGGGGGGTGGGGGAGGAGGAAGTGGGCGAACACGAGCTTGGGGCCGGGGGCGTCGACCAGCCCGTCGAGCGTCTGCCACTGGTACTTCGCGATGCGGTAGTAGCGCTCGCGCTCCGGCGTCGACTTGATCAGCCCGAGACGCCGCGCCACGGCCGGGACGGCCGAGGTGTCGTAGATGGCGCCGGCGAAGTCCGAGGTCGAGTCGATGCGGGGGTTCTCGTCGGCGTAGGGGTTGATGTTGGTCGGGCCGTACGGCGAGCCGACCTGGACGAAGGTGTAGCCCTGCGACTTCAGGAACTGGCCCAGGACGTGGTCCTTCATCATCTGGAAGATCGGCCCGTGGTCGTCGCTGTCGGGCCCCATCCGCTTGGCCACGTCGTCCAGGTACTCGAGGTTGAGCGACGAGGCTAGCGAGAGCGACGTCTTGACGTAGTTGGCGTGGGCGTCGCGAGCGACGAAGAAGCCGCGTGACTCGAGCCAGTCGGACAGCGTCCCATCGATGCCGTAGCCCGCCTGGAGCTGGTCGTCCGAGGCGTAGCGGTCGAAGATCAGGTACCAGACGTCGCGCTTCTGGGCCGTCTGGCCGGCACCGGCGACGAGCGGCAGCGGCGAGACCGTCGTGGCACCCCCGGACGCGCGCTCCAGCTCGTGCGGGACGATGGTCACGAGGCTGACCGCGATCAGGATGGCCGCGACCACGTCGAGGGCCCGGGTGAGCGGGTCGAGCCGGTCACGGATGCGCCAGGCGACGAGGACGGCGGCGCCGATCAATGCGATCCAGCCGACCTGCTGGACGAACCCCGGCACGTGCAGCCCGACGACCGCGTTGGCGACATGCCCATACGCGAAGAAGGCGATGACCAGCGCCGAGACGACGATGGCGCCGCGGCGCAGGTCACGCCAGACGAGCTTGGTGACGAGCAGGGACACGCTCGACCCGAGGATGGCCAGCCCCAGGATCGGCAGGACCTCGCCGAGCTCCACCTCGCCCAGGTTCTGGGCATAGAGGAAGAGGACCAGGTAGACCGCGAAGAGGACGGGGTGGATGGGCAGGGAGCGTGCCGCGGGGCGCGCGGACGGACTCGGTGCCACGATCACCTCGGGGATGCGGGGCCGGCTCGGAACGCGGCCCGTCGCGCGCCATGATAGGGCGGTCGCCGAAAGGCGTCCCGGACGCGACGAGCGGCCGGCCCTGGAACAGGGAAGGGGACCCCGTGCGGAGCCTGCGCGCGCTGCCTGCCGACCCCGCGGAGTTCGCCCGTTCCTTCGTCCCGCTCGCGCTGATCATCCTCGCCGCGGCGATCCGCGAGACGCGCCCGTTCGTGCTCGCCGTGCTGGTCGGGGGCGTCGTGGTCGCGGTCCGCCGCGAGGCGCCGGTCCGCTGGGCCTGGGCGGCCCCGATCCCGGTCGCCGTGGGGCTCACCTGGGGGATGCTCCCCCCGCCTGTCGCCGACCCGGGCGGCGCCGACTGCACGTCGATCGGCTCGCCGCCCGCGGTGTGGCGGCTGGCCGAGGGCGTGCTCGTCATCGGGGTGCTGGCGCTGCTGGCGGTCGTGCTGCGGGCGAAGGGGAGCGACCTCGGGCTTCGCCGGCCGGCGAAGGCCGTGGTGCGCTGGGCGGTCGTCGGAGCGATCGTGCTCGGGCCGATCGGGCTCCTCGTGGGCGCCGTGCTGGCGCAGCCGTTCTTCGGGTCGCTTCTCGCTCGAGCTCGGCGACCTCTGGTTCCTGCTGCCGGCGCTCGTCTTCGCGGTCGCGAACGGCGCGTCCGAGGAGCTGGCCTACCGCGGCGCGCTGATGGCCTGGACGGGACGGGTCACCGGGACGTGGACGGCGCTGATCGCCCAGGCCGTCGTCTTCGGGCTCGCGCACGGCGGCCCGGACGTCGGCGGGTCGCCGATCGTGCTGATGGTCGCGCTCGGGTTCGGCGGCTTCATCGCGGGCCTCATCACGCTGCGGACGCGCTCGCTGCTGCTGCCGATGCTGTGGCACATCGCGCTCGACCTGCCGCTGTACGCGTACCTGGCGTGCCGGGCATCGTAGGCGCGTGTTCGAGGACCGAAAGACTTCTGGGGGAGCATCGACGATGATGGATCCGCCAACGGCGGCGGGGAACTCGAGGTTCAGGTGAGCAGTTCGACCGATTCGGACGTCGGCGACATCTTCGCCGGCTGCTTCCTGTCACTGGCCGGCTCGCTAGTCGGGTCCGTGATCGGCACGGTCGCAGTCGTTGCTCGCATGCTCCCTGAAGTTCCGCTGTTGGAGCTCGTCGTCGGTTTTGGGGCAGGGTTCGTCGTCGGTGTCGTCGTCGGCCTTATCGCAACGTTTGCGGCCGCCCCGCTCGCGATTCGGATCGGTCGAAGTCACGCCGACAACATCTGGATCGGCGCCGTCGCCATCGCCGCTGCGATCGGCGCCGCAGTCACCACATGGCGTCTCGCGGTTTAGGTGCGAGCGGCCATCCGGCGACATGATGCGGAGGCGCGCCTCCTGTCCTAGTACTTCCGATAAGGTGAGTTATGTCTGTCGCCGACTGACTGGAGCAGCGAGGCCCCTCGCCCCGACATCCAGGACGACGGCGTTCGCTTCCTCCACCACGCCTGTCATCGCCAGACGGAACTGATCGATGGCCTCGCGACCTTGGATCTTTCGCTTGTCGAACTCGATGATGTCGCATCGTCCGAGTAGAAGGCCGCGTATCCGAGCAGGTCGCCGCGCACCAGGCAGGCATCCATCTCCCGGTTCAAGCCTTCGATGTGGTCCCGAACGTCGGTCATCGGGTCTGGCTCGCTCTTTCGTCACTCCTGTTCGCGTTCTGGAGTTGTTGACCGTTCCGGCTATCGCAGGATCTCCACCACGTCGCCATCGAGAACACCATGGTCGCGACCGACGCGCTGGCCGTCGAAGCGGGCCGAGGGACCCCAGACCCGAGCGCCGGTGAAGCTCGCGGCGAGGTCGTGGTGGACCCAGTCGGCGACGGTCTCGACGGTCGAGCCGGGATCGAGCGCGACCGGCTCAGGGTCCGTCTCTCCCATCGTTCGAAGGTAGATCCGGATCAGGCCGGTCAGGCGCCACGCGGTGTCGCGGAACGCCTCGAGGCTGGCTTCATCGAGGACCGACACGGGCACGACCTCGAGGTCGGGAAACGCCGTACGGATGCGCTCGATGCTGCCCCTCCCTGCCTCATCGGCGCGGGTCGCCGCGAGGAAGGCTGGCTTGTCGATGCCCGCGAGGGTGACCTCGGCCATGACCGGCCGGAGTTCCTCCGGATCGGCGTCGGCCCGGTGCAGTAGACGATCGCGTCGGCAGAGCGGAGGACGCCGAGTAGCGCCCGGCCCCCACCCCGGTCGTCGTTCGCGCCTTCGATGAGCCCTGGGATCTCGACGAGCTGGACGAGGACGCCCCCGATCCGGGTGAGCGCCGGGATCGGCCGCAGCGTCGTGAATGGGTAGTCGCCTGTCTTGATCTGGATCTCGGAGAGCGCCTGGAGGATCGACGACTTGCCCACGTTCGGCGGTCCCACGAGAGCAGATCTGGGCCGCGCCGTCGCGCCGCACGGCGATCGAGTCGCGATGGACGGCGTTCGACCGGACGCGGGACTCGTCGATCTCCGAGGTCAGCCACTTCCGGAGGTCGGCATACGGGCCGTTCTTGTAGTCGGGCAGCTCCGCGAGCAGCGCATTGACCTCGCGGATCCGCTCCCTGCCTTCTTTTCCTATGAGCCGTCGCTTCGCCACCTGGGCGAAGGTTCGATGCGGCATCGGCATCTCGATCTCCCGTTGATCACGCGGGACGGCGCGGCGCGCGCAGGACTCCTCCCTGCTCGGCGGCACGCGTCTGTCCCGCCCCTTCCCTCGACGCTGGTGTGGAAGGGGCCGATCAGTACGTTCTATTGGAGATCGTGGCGGCCCAGGTCGTCCTCGGGACGCGGGGCGCGGAAATCGTTCATGGCCGGGACATTCTAAACGCCACCAGTCGGCGAACAACTCGAACACCGCCCAAGTCCTGTCGCGATCCACGTCGTCGTGGCATCCTCCTGGCCACGATGACCCGATACCTCGTCCTCCTGCGCGGCATCAACGTCGGCGGCAGGAACAAGGTGCCGATGGCGGCCCTGCGCGACCTCCTCGAGTCACACGGCCACGCGCGAAGTCTCCACCTACATCGCCAGCGGCAACGTGATCCTGAGCTCCGATCGCAGTCCGCGGCCGCGATCAAGCGAGAGCTCGAGGAGGCGCTGCCGAAGACGTTCAAGCTCGACAGCGAGCTGATCTCGGTGCTGATCCTGACCCTGGCCCAGCTCCGCGCGGTCGTCCGGAAGCGGCCGAAGGGCTTCGGCGACCATCCGGAGACGTACCACAGCGACGCGGTCTTCCTCATCGACATCGACGCCGCCGACGGCGATGCAGGTCTTCGACCCGCGGCCCGGCGTCGACGAGGTGTGGCCGGGGACCGGCGTGATCTACTCGCAGCGGCTGAGCGCTCAGCGGACGAAGAGCCGGCTCGGCAAGATCGTCGGGACGCCGGCGTACAAGTCGATGACGATCCGCAGCTGGCAGACGACGCTGGCGCTCCTCGAGCGCATGGAGGCACCAATTCTTGACGGTGGCTCGCTGCCGCGAAGGAGCATCGGATGAGGGACAGCAGGCTTGATCGGCAAGTCCTCTTCATCCAGGGCGGCGGCGCGGACACGCACGACGCTTGGGACGACAAGCTGGTCGACAGCCTTCGGCGGTCGCTAGGGGACGGACGCGAGGTCCGCTATCCACGGATGCCCGACGAGGACGACCCGCGTGCTTGCGGCGTGGGAGCCCGGCGATCCGCCGTGAGCTGGCGGACCTTGACGACGGCGCGGTGGTCGTGGGTCATTCGGTGGGTGGGGCGATCCTCATCCATGTCCTCGCCGAGCCGCCCTTGGCGCGGCGACTTGCGGCGGTCGTGCTGATCGCCGCTCCATTCGTGGGTGACGGCGGCTGGCCCGCAGACGAGTTCGAGCTGCCGAGCGACCTCGGGGCGAGGCTGCCGCCCGGCTTGGCCGTCCACGTGGTCCACGGGCTCGACGACGAGACCGTACCGCCGTCGCATGCCGACCTGTACGCCCGAGCGATCCCGAAGGCGCACCTGCACCTGCTGCCGGACGCGATCACCAGGTGGGTGACGATCTACGTGAGGTGGCCGAGCTGATCCTCGCCAGCGAACTCGGCGCGGGATCGACGATGCGTGCGGTCAAGACTTGCGCTTCGACCACTCCCCGACCAACAGGTAGAGGCCGACCGCGATCGCGAGGCCAAGGATGGCGAGCTCGACCGTGTCCAAGGTCCCGACGAGGCCGCCCATCGTCAAACCCAGGATGTTCACTTTCTCTCCCGGTCCGCACCCCGAGTCGGCGCAACCGACCGGATAGAACGCCACTGCGAGGAGGATCGCGCCGGCTGGGCCGGCGGCGATCTGGGCCGCCTGTTCTGCGGGCTGTTCGAGCCAAGGGACCTCCAGGGTGGAGACGGCGATCGATGTGATCGCCACGCCTCACCGTGGAAGCACCATACCTGCGTCACGCTCGGTGCTGAGTGGCGATGGAGCGAGCGGCTGACCGAATCGGTTGCCGCACCGAGGCAGCGAGGCTACGGTGCCTGCGATGAGCAACGATGCTGTCGGGGCTGCGACGGTTCCGGGTTCCGGCCGTGCCTCGCTCGCGCGGCGGGCTCACGATCGCGATCCCGTTCGATCCGGCCGTCGCCTGGGGTCGAGCGGGACCAGTACCACGTGCACGGCACCGTGGGCGGACACCCGTATCGCGGCCCGCTATCGGAGGTGGACGGGACGTGGTCCCTGCAGCTCGGCCCGTCCTGGTGCCGGTCCCCGGGGTTCAAGCCGGGCGACGAGGTCGAGGTCCTGATGGGCCCGGAAGGCTCGCAATCGACCACGCTCGGCGCCGACGTGCGCGGCGGCCTTCGCCGCGGAGCCGGCGGCGGCGCGGTTCTTCGACTCGCTGCCGTCGTTCTACCGCAACAACTACGCGCGCTGGATCGAGGGCGCCAAGCGTCCGGAGACCCGCGCCAAGCGCATCGCCGAACTCGTCGACCTGACCAGGCAGGGGAAGCGGGAGCGCTGAGTGCGAGCGGCCCAGGTCGGCCCATCTGTGGGATGGTTGCTCTCGCAACGGTAGTGCGCCCGAACCCGAGGATCCCGATGACCGACTACGCGGATTGGACGAAGAACCTGATCGCGGACATCCGCGCCAACGGCCGGCCCACCAGCGGCTTCTTCGAGGGGCAGGCCGTGATGGTCCTCACGACGACCGGGGCGAAGAGCGGCGAGCCGCGAGAGGCCGTCGTGACCTTCTCGCGCGACGGCGACGACTACGTCGTGGTCGGGTCGAAGAGCGGCCAACCCGAGGATCCGGCGTGGTTCGGCAACCTCGTCGCGAACCCGGTCGTGACGGTCGAAACCGACGGCCGGAGCTTCCAGGCCACCGCGACGGTCGCGGAAGGCGCCGACCGCGACGCCCTGTGGGATCGGCACCTGGCGGAACACCCGCAGTTCGCCGAATACCCGTCGAAGACCGACCGGATCATCCCGATCGCGCGGCTCACGCCGATCGGCTGACCGCGCTTCCGGCGCCGGCCAGGCCGGCGTCAGCTCTTCTTGGTTCCCACGACGGTGACGCCGTCCACGGCCGGGTAGTTCGAGAAGTAGCGCTTGCTCCAGTGGAGCTTGCCGTGGTCGTAGATCGACACGGTCGTCCACACCTTGGCGCCGTCCGCCGGGGCGTTGTTGAAGAACCGGTACCCGACGGGCTTGGTCGGATCGTTCACGGTCCGGTGGATCGCGCGCGGCCCGTGCTGGATGACCGTGTTCGTGACCTTGGCGGTCCGTCCGTTCGGGACGCTCCAGATCTTGAACGTGAGCCATCGCTTGCCGCCGGCGTTGCTGACGCTCCGCGTGATCAGGATCGGGTACTTGGTGTCGTTCTTGAAGCTCATCGTCTGCTTGGTATTGCCGACGATCCACACGGTGGCGTCGAGGCCCGCCGGATACCGGGTGATGTACTCGTTGTGGTTCGCTCGGGCGAGCGGCACCATGCCGGCCCGGAACGCCGCGTTGAACAGCGTCGTGGACGTGGTGCAGATGCCGCCGCCGAACGCCCCGGTGACGGTGATCTTCCCGCCCTCGATCGCGTTGCCGGGGCCCGTGCCCGGGAGCTTGCGCAGGTCGCCGACGACCTTCCAGAAGTCGAACACCGTGCCGGCCGGCACGACCGTGCCGTTGATCTTCGTGGCCGGCGCCTCGATGTTCCCGCCCCAGTGGTTGTTGACGATGACCCAGTAGAAGACGCTGTAGGAGCTGATGGGCTTCATCTTGGCGGCGTACGCCTTGGCATCCGCCGCGGTCAGCTTCGGCGTTGACGGCCTTGACGATGGCCCCGATCTCCGTCGGCGCCTTGCCATCCTGGCGGGCCAGGATCTCGCTGATGATCTCGGCCTTCATGCGGTCGACGTTGAGCGTCCGGCCCTCGCGGCTGGTGCCGGTCGCCACGACGCGTCCGCCGACCATCTTGAGGCTCGCGTCCTGCGGGGTCTGGTTGACCTTCTTGGCCAGCGTCGTGAGCATCGGGTCGAGGCCCGACCAGTCGACGACCGGGGTGACCCTCCCGTCGGCCGCGGTCGAGAACGAGATCAGCGGCGCGAGGCTCTTGCCAGCGATCTTCCAGCTGTCCTCGCCCCGGGCGATCACCACGTCGGCGGCCATCCGGTCCGCGGCCGCCTTCGCCTTCTCGGCCGAGGCGGTCGCGACGGCGGGTGGCAACGGCACGACCGGCACGGGCACCGTGATCGACGCCGGCGCGTCGAGCGCCGCGAGCTGCTGGTCGAGCGCCGCCACGAGGGCCGCCCCTGGTCGACGGAGCGACCCCCTCGATGGAGCGGTCAGCGTCGCGGTCGTACCTGAGCGGGGTCGAGGGCCACGGTCGCTCTCGGCCTGTCGGGTAGCGAGGATTGGGCTCCGGCGTGCGCCGCGACGTCGACGGGATCGGCCCGGTGCCGATCGACCCGAGCCGCGGGCGCGCGCCTGCGACTTCGCGTCTGTGGGCACGATGAGCGGTCGATGCCTCCGGGCGCGTCGGTTCCGCGTTCAAGCCGGCCCGAGCCCGGGCGAGCTCACGGTCGGGATCGCCGTTCGAGCCGGCGGTCGCCTGGGGCGAGCGGGACCGTACGACGTCCACGGGACCGTGGGCGGCGTCGCCGTTCGCGGTCCGGTGTCGGAGCGTCGTCGGGACGTGGTCGCGCAGCTCGGCCCGTCGTGGTGCCGGTCGCCGGGGTCTCGCCGTCGACGGGGTGGAGGTGTACCGGGTCGGCTGCGGCGTTGGGCTCGTCGGTCATCAGGTGCTCATGCGCGGGTGGCCGGTGCCGGGCCTCGTCCCCGGCAGCCGCGATATCTTCGCGTGTGGACGCGAATTTGTCACGCGGCGGTCGGTTCGGCCGGCGGGGACTGGGACGCGGGAGGCCCCTCAGACGTTACGCCGCTCCGCTCCGGGTGGATCTCGACCCGATCAGGCGTGCACGTGCTCGGCGGCCTCGCCGACCGCTACTCGGAGGGCTCGTAGACCCCGAGGACGTTCCCGGATGGGTCCGCGAACATGAACCGGCGGCCGCCCGGATAGTCGTGCATCGCCGTCTGGACCCGGCCGCCCGCCTCCAGCACGCTGGCCAGGGCCGCGTCGGCGTCGTCGGTGCGGATCAGGGCCAGCACCCCTTCGCCACGGGAGGCGACCGGCCGGGCGTTGAGCCCGGCGAACTCGCCGCCGGTCCTCGGGTCCTTGACGCCCGCGTAGTCGGGGCCGTAGTCGTTGAAGGACCATCCGAGCGCCGTCGCGTAGAAGGCCTTCGACTGCTCCAGGTCGTCGACCGCGAACTCGATGTAGTCGATCACGTGCGCCATGGTCACAGGGTACGCGACCAGCCCCATCGTGGCCGCGAGTTCCGCTAGCATCTTGGGCCTGCCGCCCGTCCCGTGCTGGCGGATCCCGAGTCGTCAGGGGGTTCCGATGGAAGAGAAGCAGTCGCAGAACACGACCATCGTGCTGGCGGTCGTCGGCGTGATCGTCGCCGGGTTGCTGCTCTTTGCGTTCCTCAACCGAGGATCGGACAACGGGTCGTTGACCGGCCGGACATGGCAACTGGCCGCGATCACCGGGAAGACGCCCGCCTTCCAGGGCGTCATCCCGGCTGCCGAGCAGCCGCTGTACACGATCGCCTTCTCGACGGATGGCACCTTCGTCGCCCGGGCGGACTGCAACGCGATCAGCGGCACCTACGACCTGCGTCGCACCGATGGCATCACCATCACCGCCGGCCCGAGCACGCTCGTGGCCTGCCCGGAAGGGTCGTACGGCAGCCTGTTCGCGCACTCCCTCAGCACCGTGGAGACCTGGGCGATCACGGGAGCCGAGCTGACGCTGACCACGACCGATGAGGGGACGGGCACCTTCGTGGACGCCGCGACCGCGCCCGCCGCCCCGACGGCGACGCCGATCTCCGAGTCCGAGTCCGACGCCGACCGCGTCCCCGACGCCGAGCCCGACACCGACACCGACCCCGAGTCCGTCGCCGACGCCCAGCCCGACACCGAGCCCGACGGCCTCCCCGACGGCGACGGCATCCGGGAGTGCCGGCCCAACGGCCACGCCGACCGCGACCCCGACTCCTGCGCCGACACCCACCCCGACGCCGAAGCCGACCCCGGCACCGACGCCGACCCCGACGCCCGCACCGACGCCGCCGCCCGGCGGCGACCTCGTCGGCACGAGCTGGCAGCTCACGTCGTTCACCACGCGCGAACCCGTGTCCTGCTGGCGACGTCCCGGCCGCCGAGCGCTTCAAGTACACGGCCTCATTCGCCCAGGGCGGGACCTTCAGCGCGACGGCCGACTGCAACACGTTGGTCGGCACCTGGACGGCGACCGCGACCGGCGGCCTGGCGATCGTGCCGGGCGCCGTCGAGCATCGTCATCTGCGGCGAGGGGTCCTATTCGGACGTGTACATCCTCGCGTTCACGAACAGCGCCAGCTACGCGATCGCGAACAACGTGCTGACCATCACGCTCCAGGATGGCGGGACATTGGTGTACGAACCGGCCAGTTGATCCGGCGCTGCGTGCTCGGGCGAGCGGATGGGCGCTCGGGCACGAAGGTCCATCATGGGCACTGATGGCACGATGTCACGTCCTGGTCCTCGCGGTCGCGGCCCTCGTCGCGGGGCAGGGCAGCGCGGACACCACGCAACCGTCGGCGGCACCTCCCGCGTCCACAGCAACCGAGACGGCGATCGCAACAGCAACCGCGGCGACGATCTCGTCGTCGGTGGCGATCGCCAGGTCACGTGCACGTCGGCGAGCCTCGTCGACGATCGCGCGCCTCGTCCACGGCGCCCTCGTCCGCGGCGCCCTCGTCCACGGGCAGCCGCGAGCGCAGCCGCGAGCGCCGAGATCGATCGTCGGTGGCGATCGCCCGGTCACCGGCACGTGCCGGCTTCGTACGACGCGAGCCAGCCCGCCCCACTGCCGATCCTCCTGCATGGGTACGGTCGGCAGCTCGGGCGACGATAGGATCGAACCGCTACCGTACGCTGCAGCGCCTCACGGGCACGCGGACGTGAGCGACGCGGCTTCGTCTACGACCTGTCCACCCCTCGACGTTGCCGACGATCAGTCAGCGCACGGATAACCGATTCGATGAGAAGCGGGATCGCGGCCGACGCGCGCTCGACGCAGGACGTGTCGATCGGATCGCCTGGAACGGGTCGATCAACGACGTGCCGCCATCTGAGCCTGTCCGGCGGCCTACGCGGATCGGCCGAGCAGTCGACAGCGAAGACGGCGGCGCGCTGCGGCGATCGATCCGAGAGCGGATCGCGGTCGTCGGGCGCGACATCGAACGACGAACGGGTTCATGTCGGTACGCAGGCGCGAATCGGATGGCCCGAAGGCGACGGTCTGACGGCTGCGTCGCCGCGCATCGTGACGCCTGAGCACGAGCGATCGACGTCTTCGCGGATCTCGGCCGACTGCACGAAGCCGAGCGAGCCCGTCAGTCCATCGCCCAGGTCCAGGCGCACGGCCGATGAGGTAGTCCAGCTTCGACGGCGCGGGGACGCCGTTAACTCCTCCGACACTCGGGGACGCCGCCCGATCGCCGGCGCCACGACGACAGCGGAGGCCTGGGCGACGTACGACGGCTGCGGGCCACGCCCCGACGTCCTGAGCACGAGGATCGACGTCGATGCGGGCCTCGCGGAGGGTACCGACCCGGCGGAAACGTCCGTTCAGGAGTGGTCCGGGTGCGATGGCGGCGCAAGCGTCCAGCTCTGGACGATCCCGTCAGGCCGCCATTCCCCTGCGCTCACGCCGGCCTTCGGGGATGCCGTGGTCCGATTCCTGGTCGACCATCCCAAGCGCTAGTCGGGTCGCCGGACACGGCGACGGTCAGTCCCCCGCCGGCGCCACGTTGTGGTTCAGCCGGAAGACGTTGTCCGGGTCCCAGGTCCGCTTGAGCGCGGCCAGGCGGGCGAGCTTCGCGTCGCCGTAGATCAGGCGCGACTCGTCCGGGCCGTCGTCGGCGTTCTCGTTCGCGTAGCGGCCCTCGATCGCGTCCGGCTCGACGAACGACATCGCCCGCCGGATCCAGGCGCGGTTGGCGTCGTCCTCGGCGGGGTCCTCCCAGGCGACGTCGGCGCTGTGGTCGTACCGGGCGGCCCGTCCGGCGTACGCCGTCGCCCCCTCCGCCACCCGGCCGATCGCGCCGCCCTGCGCCGTGACCGAGAAGGATCCGCCGGCCGGCCCGTCCGCGACGTGGTCGACCAGCGCGTCGAGCGCCTCGGGCCGGAAGACGTCCGCGTACAGGCCCTTGATGAACGAGCGGTGGCCGCCGCCGAGCACGAGGTCGTGGGCGGTCTGGACCTCGAGGTAGGGCTGGCTGCCGCCGCTCACGGAGATCGGGCTCCGGACCGCGGCGCAGGCCGGCCGTGTCGCGCTCGACGTCCTCGGCCGGGCCGCTGTGGTTGAACGACGTGATGACGATCGGATCGCCGATCGCCAGGCCGCCGGCGCCATCGCCGACCGTGTCCGCGTCGGCCGGCGCGATCGAGTAGATCATCGAGACGGCGTCGGGCGCGCCCGCGGCGTAGTCCTCGAAGACCTGCCCAGACCTCGCGAGCGGCTGACGCGGGATACGACGCGGACGCCGCGGTGGAGCTCCGGTCCGAACGGATGCAGGCCGAACTCGAACGCCGTGACGATCCCGAAGTTCCAGCCGGCGCCGCGCATGCCCCAGAACAGCTCGGGCTCCTCGGTCTCGCTCGCGCGGACGGACCGGCCGTCGGCGGTCACGAGCTCGACGGCCCGCAGGTTGTCGATGGTGAGCCCGAACTGCCGCTGGAGCCGCCCGACGCCGCCGCCGAGCGTGAGCCCCGCGACGCCGGTGTGGCCGATGACGCCGATCGGGCAGACGAGCCCGTGCGCCTGGGCGGCGACGTCGAGCTCGCCGAGGAACGCGCCGCCGTTGGCCCTGGCCGTGCGCGTCGCCGGATCGACGGTCACGCCGCGCATCTGCGACAGGTCGACCACGAGGCCGCCGTCGCAGGTCGAGTGACCCGCCGGGCTGTGGCCGCCGGACCGGACCGCCAGGGCGAGGTCGTGCTCGCGGGCGAACCGGATGGCGGTCGCGACCTCCGCGCTCGACCGCGGCTGGACGATGACGGCCGGCCGGCGGTCGTGGACCGCGTTCCAGAGCCGACGGGCCTCGTCGTAGGAGCCGTCCGTCGGCGTGATGACGGCGCCGCGTGAACGTGTCACGGAGCCGGGTGAGCTGGTCGCCGGTCAGGCCGCTCGGCGCCAGCGCCATCGTCTGCCCTCCGTACCCAACGAATCAGGCGACCCGTTTGGGGCCATCGGTCCGTTGCAGATTATGAGATGGGAACCCGACACAAGGTCGTTACGCTGTGCCCAGTCGCATGTCCATGCTGACGGCTGCAGATTCTGGAGGATGACATGGCGAAGGGGTCTCAGGCCCGCAACGGCAACATCGACATTTCCGGCACGGTCGATGCTAATCAGACCGTTATCGGCCATGGCAACAAGGTCACCTACAGCGAGGTAAGCGGCAACACGTTTGCTCCGGTGCGCGAGGCGATCGAGCGCCGCCCCGAAGATCCGAAGGTGGACAAAGAGGAACTGACAGCGACCGTCGACCGGATCGAAAAGGAGGCGGCGAAGGGCGCCGAGGCAGACGAGAGCAAGCTGGACCGTTGGATCGGGTTCGTCGCGGACATGGCTCCAGACGTCTGGGATGTCCTGATCGCCACCCTGACGAACCCGATCGCCGGCCTTGGGATGGTCGCCCGAAAGGTGGCGATTCGGAGCAAGGAGGCACGGGCCTCGGCCGCGCCGACCATCGCCGCCGCCGGTCCCTCCTCAGCGACGTAGCGGTCGATGCCAAGTCGTCGGACGGGACGCACGTCAAAGGCGTCCGGGCCGAGCCTGGACATCTCCGGCACCGTTGGCGGCACGAGGCCCGTCATCGGGTTCGACAACACGGTCTACGACCACAGTCGGACCTCGCACACGACCAACTACATCGGCGTCGCGCCGCCGCCAGTCCTTCGGGTCCCTCCCCATGAGCTCTTTGCAGGACTGATCCGAAACGCGCACGACATATTCGGCGGCCGGCAAGCGGAATTGGGGATCGTCGCCGAATGGGTCAGGTCGACACCCGCGGGCTATCTCCTGCTGACCGCGCCCGCGGGGTTCGGCAAGACGTCGATCTGGCGCAGAGCTGGCTCAGCAGCAGATCCGGCGGCCTCCCGGCACTTCTTCACGTCGACGCTCGCTCGCAGCCTGGATCGAACCTTCTTCCTCCGGAGCGTGGTCGAGCAGGTCGCGGCCTGGCATGGCAATGCGGATGTGATCCCGACCGACCCCGACGACCTGCAGGCGCTGTTCCAGTCCTTGATGCAGACGAAGGTGACGCCTGGCCGTCTCCTCGTCATCGATGCCCTCGACGAGTGTCCATGGGACATCAGCCCCTTCGTCAGCTCGCTCCTGGCGTCTTGGCGTGCATGTCGTCGCGAGCGTTCGGGATGTCGGCGTCGACATGGCCGCGCGATACCGGTTTCCGGACGAGCAGACACGTCAAGTCATGCTGCGAGGGTTCAACCGTGACGACGTGGCTGCGGTCGTTCGGGCCGCAGGAGGTGACGCGGCGGCGCTCGCCAGCGATCCGGCCGTCATCGACAGGATCGTTTGCTGTCGCAGCCCTGGAGGATGCCGATCAAGGATCAAGGATCCGCTCTACGTCGCACTTCTGGCGTCGGACATCGCGTCGGGTCGGCTCGGTCCCGCAGAGATCGAAACGGAGCCGGTTCGTCTGGCCGAGTACCTCGATCGATGGCTTGACGACCTGAATTCAGCGACGGTCGATGCGGAGGCGGTCCGGGAAACCTTGGGCGTGCTGGCGGTTGCTAGAAGTCCGCTGGACATCGACGAGTTGCGTTCGGTCGTTCCCCGTCTGGCAAATGTCGGCTCGCCTCGTGGAATCCGAGCGTGCGCTGGCGGTGGCCATCCGATTCCTGAAGCTCGACGACGAGGATCACTACGCCTTCGGACACCTTCAATTCACAGGCGCATTTCCGGGAACATGGCGCCGTCGGGCCAGCGTTGTCGCAGCTATTGTCCTTCTGCCGGGTCTGGGATGTACCCGGCGGCGAATACTCGCTCCGCCATTTCGGAGACCATCTCGTCGATGCCCGAGATATCGACGGTCTCATCGAACTGGCGCGAGACGACCGTTACCACCAGGCGCAGCGTGACCGACTCCCTGACGAGCCCGAGCTCGCATTCCGGCCGACCCAGTTGGCGACGCAGGAGCTGCTTCGCGCTGGCATGGCTCGGGAAGCCGTGGAGTTCATCCTGCTCGAGGCGGACCGACGACAAGCGGCGCGCCGGATGCTCCCGACAGAGGTCCTGGCGCGCGATGGGGTCAACGCGGCCCTGGGCGTCGCCGACATGCACGTGCCTGAAGCGTCGCAGGTCTTCAAGGTCCTGATCGCCTGGCGTACCGCGATGGACGGCGACGTCGCGACCGCGGAGCGCATCCTCGAAGCGGCCAGTTCGACCGGACTCGAGCCGTCCGGATTCCTCGGAGAGCTGACCTGCTCGCGCGTTGGCACGGATGATCTTGACCTACGGAACTCCGGCCGGCGATCTGGCGAAAACGCTGGTCGAGCCCTCGAGCCTCCGCGTTCTCGTGACTGCGATCGCGGAGGGCCTCGACCGTGCGATGAGCGCACGTCGACTGTCCTACGGCTACAGCTACGGCCTGGGCTCGGAGCCGTGGTATCTGGCCCGCAGCGAGGGTCCGCCGCAGCGGGCGTCCAGAGCGACCGTGGAACGAACGCTGCCGCTCCTTCGTGAGATCGGCCGTGATGTGGCTGGGATTGGCGACCTCACGGCCTTGATCGCACTTCGCAGCGGGCTCCCCGTCGACCAGTCGGAGCATCCCGACCTGTCGCCGGGACTCGTCCAGGCGGCGTCCCTATACGCCATGATCGTCGCGAACGCACCGGGGGTCGACGAGACGTTGGTTCGCATCGCCGATACGATGACCGACCCAAGGGAGGCGCTCGAACTGGCCCAGACGCTCTGGGACGTCGATCGGCGCGACGACGCGCTGCAGGTCTGTCGCCGAATGATCGAACAGGGGGCGGACCCCTCGGACGTGGTGCGCGGCCTCCTCAAGTCCATACCGATGTTCAATTACATCGTGCGATCACTTGGTGATCGATTGGACCTCTCGGTCATCGCCGAGCCGTATCTCCTCGGCTGGGTCTCGGCCGCCTACCCTGCGGTCCGCCCGGAGGTTCGCCGACGGCTTCTCGAGGCGCGAGCTCACGCCCTCCGCGATGTCGACTCGATGCTTGCCAGGGAGGTCACCGTCGCGCTGGTCGTCGCTGGTCTTCCGAAAGAGGCGCACGACACAGCCGATCTGCTCGGTGACGGATACGCGGGTTCACGTGTCGCCGAAGCCGCGATCTCGATCGCGACGAGTCCCCAAGAGGTCCGTCGTGTCCTGGACCGTCTACCGGACGATGGGAGCATCTTCATCCACCGCGGTGCCGCCGTCGGGCGTCTCATCGAGCTAGGGGATGTGGACGCTGCCGTGGCGGTCATCGAGCGCAGCCCTGCTGTGGGCCGGCAGACCGCGGACGCGCAGATCGGTGCCGCGTTGACGCGTCGCGGCGCCGAAGGGGAAGCGATCGGACTATTTGCGCGATGCGTGGTGGGTGATCTCGCCACGTCGGAGTCTTGGTCGGCCGCGCCCGTCGTCGGGGACGCAAGGCTGGCGCATCTGCCTGCTCGGTTGCTTGGCGCCATCGGCGGGATCGTTTCGACGGTCGCCAGAATTCGTCGAGTGGGGCGCGCGCACCGTGTCGACAAAGGTTGGCAGGGCGACTCGTTTGGCGAGCCTTGCTCTCCATGGCGACTTCGCCACCGCGCGAGGGGCGATCCGGCATTCGAGGCTGAAGAAGACGCCAGCGGACCTGCTTGGATCCGCCCGGTACTCGACGAACCCCGTCTCCGCGCGGCGCCTGCGACGCCGGGCCATCAAGGAGGTGCGCGCTGACCTGGCCCGCGGACCTCGGTCGCGCCTCAGTGCTGACTTCATGACCGTCATCGAGTTGGCGCACCTCGACGCGTCCGGTGAGCTCGAAGACTTCCTGTCGCCACTCGCGCCTGACGCGCGGCTGCGAGTCATCGGACTCATGGTCAGCAGTCGATTGGACCGGGGCGACATCGCCGGTGCCCTGAGTGCCTGGCCCCACCATCCGCCTGATCGCTGGACCAGGAGCTTCCTCGAACCGATGGTGGCCGCCCTGTCGGTGGCCTACCGTGACGGCGACATCGACATCGACGTGCTCCACGCTTCACATTCGGAGACTCGTCGTGAACTTTGCGCGGCCGCGATGTGGTTTCTCCGCTCCGACCGGCCCGCCGAAGTCTCGCGCCTCCTCTCGCCGCTATCGTCCAGCGACCGGAGCCATGTAGGTCAGGAGATCGCTCGGTTGGCGACTCCATTGACGCCAAACGGAGTCCCGCCAGTTGAGGTCGATGTCGCCGCCCTCCTTGACATTCTCGATGCCGTCGGCGTGGAGGTCAGCGTCCACGTCCGACGTCAGGTGATCGGCAACGTCGCTTCCTCGGGGGATTGGGACTCAGCGATGCGCCACCTCGCGAGGATCCGCGAGCCGCTCGAACGAGGGTCGATGGCTGACCAGCTCGCCAAGGTCGCACTGAGCGAACGGAACACGCGTCAGCTGGGCGCCCTGGTCCCTTATGTGAGGTCGATCGGTAGCGTGGCGGTCGGCCTCGCGTGGACGGAAGCCTGGCGTGAGCTGGCCGACGTCCTTGCGGGTCGCGCGCTTCGCCGGGATGAGGCCGATCAGGTTGCAGATGCCATCCTCCACGGAGATTCCCAGGGCGGACCACTCGCAAGGCGAGCCATGGCGATGCTGCCCACGCGGCACTGAGACGCAACTCGCTGTAGACAGCTCACCAGGGCTCGGATAGCCGGCCGATGGATGGACGATCGTCCATGCCGGGATGACGACGCCTGTCGGGCGACGCCGCGGTGATGGGAATGCACGCTGAGGGTGCCGCCCCCATCTATCATCCGCAGATTCGAAAAGGCACCATCCATGCGCCGTCTCGCCTTCCTCCCGGCCGCGCTGCTGCTCGTCGCCGCCTGTGCGACCTCGCAGCCCGGCACGCCGACCCCGTCCGCGACCCCTGCCCCGTCGGCGTCGCCCGCCGTCGTCGTCACGCCGGCCCCCTCCCCCGCCGTGACGCCCTCGCCGTCGGTCGAGCCCACGGCGACGCCCGCTCCGACAGGAGGCCCGGCGTCCGACATGACCGCCGCCGGAGCGGAAGCTCGTCGCCATGCTCCGCCCCGACGCCGCGATCGACTGCGCGCCGCGCCGAACCGATCTTCCACAGGAGGCGATCCGGGCGGTCGAGTGCCACCCGGACGACCCCCTCGTCGCGAGCGTCGGCGTCTACGAGTTCAAGAAGGAGAACGACGCCGCCTGGACCTACATGAACCGGCTGGCCGACTACGGCGTCGACGTGAGCGCGGGCGACTGCGAGCGCGACGTGCCGGGCGACGCGGCCTGGACGCCGGGCGACGGCGTCGGGCGAGTACACCGATCCGGGCGTCTTCAACTGGGAGAACTCGGTCCTGAGCCCCGATCGGAACGGCTGCTTCCGGAACGAGAACGGCATCGCGAACGTCCGGGTCACCTGCGGCGTGCTACATCGGCGTCCTCGGCACCGGAAAGGACCTGTCCGGACCTCTACGCCTGGACGCGGAAGTATCCCGCCGGCGCCGCGCGCGACACGCCCGAGCCGCCCGGCATCTGCGTCAGCGGGGCGTAGCCCTCAGGCGCTGACCGCGCCAGCTACCGGGGCCCTAGGCGATCACGCCGACCGGCTGCAGCTCGCGGGCGATGCCCTCGGCCCAGGCTTCGATCGCCGGCCAGTCGCGATAGTCGCCCGCCGGGAGCGCATTCCGCGCCGCCGGCATCACCCGCATGAAGCGATGCATCAGGCCCTCGGCGAGGCCGGATGGCGGGGCATCCGGGTCGTAGGCACCGAAGAACACTCGCTTGTCGCGTGGTCCGATCGTCCGGACGAACTCCGCGAACTCCTTCGGCGTCGCCGCCTCGAGCTGATCCCGCCCCTTGGCGTCCACGGCATCAGGCCCGACCGGGCCGCTGCTGAAGAGCCAGACGGGATGGGCCGCGAGGACGTCACGGTGCCGGCGCACGAAGGCGGTCGCCTGATCGAGCCAGCCGCCCAGGTAGGCCGCGCTCCCGATCACGAACGCGTCGTAATGGTCGACCCAGTCGGCTTCCTCGACGGGACGGAGGGTGACGTCGAGCCCGTTCGCTTCGAGCGTGTGGGCGATGTGCTCGGCGATGCCCTGGGTGGCGCCGTGTCGGCTCGCATAGGCGACAAGGATGTGCATGGCGGACCTCCTGCCACGCCAGCGTGCCGCCCGGAGCCTGTCGCGGCCAGTGCCGGAGGTCGCGTTCCGACGGTCTAGGAGCCTCCACCCATGCCGACCGTCCCGTCGGACATGACCGCGGAGATCAGGCCGAACACGTTGTTGTCGGGATCCAACAGGTACCCGACGCGACCGACGCCCTGCATGTCCTGTGCCGGGAGGGCTTCCGTGCCGCCGAGCTCGAGGCCGCGGGCCATCAGGCCGTCGACATCGTCGACGCCGACCACGAAGTTGCAACCCATCACGGGTGCGCCGATCTCGGGCTTCGGGCCGCGGCGCTCGTTGAGGCCGCCGTTGATCCCGTGTCCGGGGGTGCCGGAGACGTTGCCGATGGCCCCCTCGCCTGTCTCGATCGACCAGTACGGCACGTCGCCGAACTGGCTGAACTTCCAGCCGAGAAGCTCGGAATAGAAGTCGATGAGCCGCAGCGGCTCCGAGCCGTGGATCTCGAAATGGACGACCAGGTTCGCCATCGGGTGCCTCCTTGCGCGTTCGCTGAGGGTCGATGCCAGTATGCCGAACCGCGCGGGCCGAACGCGAAGCGTCCGGCCGAACGGATCGGCCGGGCGCAACGTGAACCAGGGGCCGTGAGCCCCGCGACTAGAACTCGATGCGCTCCATCCTCCAGGCGGCGAACCCGGCCAGCGCGACGATCGACACCGCCCAGACGACAGGGGTGATGAAGCCTACGTCCGCTCCGCCGGCCAGGCCGATCGCCCAGCCCATGATCGAGGTCGGCAGGAACGGCTCGATGTCGAGCGGCACCAGCCCCACCACGATCTGCGGGAGGAAGAGCACCGCGAACCCGATGGCCGCGACGGCGGCCTGGTTCGAGATGACCGTCGAGGCCGCGAGGACGACGGCGATCATGAACGCGATCGAGGCGGCGACCCCGACGGCCGCGATGGCGAACGTCGAGAGGGCGACCGGGCCATAGAGCACGGCCACGAGGGCGAACGTCGCCGCCAGCGGGACGATGCCCGCGACGATCGTGACGACGATCGCGGCGGCGGCCCACTTCGACAGCCAGATGGCGCCGCGCGAGACCGGCTTGGACGCGACCCACGAGAGGGTCCCGCGATCGCGCTCGACGACCAGCAGGCTCATCGCCGCGAAGATCGCGACCATGACGGAGATCTGCGACCCGATCGCCGCCAGGAAGTTCGTCGCGGGATCCAGCGAGATCTGGGCGCTGCCCGTCTCCGCATCGGGGACGTTGGCCACGATCCAGCTCGTGATGGCTCCGTTGGCCGCGGTCAACGCCATGAACGCGGTCGTGACCGCGACGATGACCCACGGGCGCTTGCTGTGCGCCCATTCGCGGAGCTCCTTGCGGAACAACGGTCCGAAGCCGGCGAAGCGGTCGTTGGAGGTCGTCCCGGAGGTCCGGGCGGGCAGCGAGATCGAGGTGGTCATGCCACACGCTCCTTGGTGTTGACGAGGCGAAGGAAGACGTCTTCCAGCCCGAGGCGGACGACGTGGTTCTCGGTGACGGTGTGGCCGTGATCGGCGGCGTATCGGGTGATCGCTGCCTGGACGGCGTTGGTGGCGCCCGGCGCGATCCGGACGACATAGCTGCGGAGGTCGGCCGCGCGCTCGCCCGGCTCGACCGAGACGACGCCCGGGATCGATGCCATCGCGACAGCGGTGGTGTCATCGGCGCCACCGATGACGACGCGGAGCTGGTCCTGGTCGAAGCTCCCGAGGAGCTCGGCGGTGGGGGCGGAGCGGACGAGCCGGCCGCCATCGAGGATCGCGACGTGATCGCTGACGCGCTCGACGTCGTCGAGGATGTGGGTGGAGTAGAAGACGGTGACTTCACCCCGCAGCTCGCGCATCAGGTCGAGGACCTCGTGGCGGCCGATCGGGTCGAGGGCGCTGACGGGCTCATCGAGCAGCAGCACGGTCGGCGAGCCGATCAGGGCCTGGGCGATGCCGAGGCGCTGGCGCATGCCGCCGGAGTAGGTGGCGGTCCGGCGGTCCGCCGCATCGGCGAGGCCGACCCGGGCGAGGACGGCCGAGACCTTGGCTTCATCCGCCCGGTCCTTGGCGGGATACAGCGAGGTGACGAAGCGGAGCGTCTCGCGACCGGTCATCCAGTCGTAGAAGCGGGGCTCCTGGGCGAGATACCCGACCTCGCGGCGATAGCCGGGGCCGGCGGACACGGGAATCCCCGCGACCGAGGCGCTGCCACTCGTGGGCTTCGTGAGCCCGGCCAGCATCTTGATGGTGGTCGACTTGCCGGCGCCGTTGGGGCCGAGGAAGCCGTAGATGGAACCGGCCGGCACCTCCAGGCTGAGGTCCGTCAGCGCCGCCACGCCTGGATAGTGCTTGGTGAGTCCGGCCATCGAGATGGCCGAGTCGGGGGTCATCGTGGGTGCTCTCCTGATGTGGTGCGAAACGGGAGGTTCGCGGTGACATCAGGTTCGGCGGTGCGGCCCTTGGCGTCGTCGGTCCCGGGTCTCGAAATCCGGACGCTGTTCGGCTCGGTCCCGGGCGGTCAGCTCATCCCGTGGTATCGGTCGCATCCGGTACCGAGCCGGGCCGGATGAGCCCGGCCTCGTAGGCGAGGACCACCGCCTGGGCCCGATCGCGCAGGTCGAGCTTGTCGAACACGTGCGAGACGTGGGTCTTGACGGTCGGTTCGGCGAGGACGAGCCGCTCGGCGATCTCGCGGTTGGAGAGACCGCGCCCGACGAGCTTCAGGACCTCGATCTCGCGCTCGGTCAGGTCCCGCAGCGCCGCGTTGCGCTCGTTGTTGACGGGCGGCAGGCGGTCCGCGTACCGATCGAGCAGGCGGCGCGTGACGGTCGGGGCCAGGAGCGCATCGCCATCCGCGATCGTCTTGATCGCGACCACGAAGTCGGCAGGGGTCACGTCCTTGAGCAGGAACCCGCTCGCGCCGGCTCGCAGGGCTTCGACGACGTTCTCGTCCGCGTCGAACGTGGTCAGGATGAGGACTCGCGCGTTCGGCGCGGCCCCGTCGCGGACGATCCGACGTGTGGCTTCGATGCCATCGAGGACCGGCATCCGGATGTCCATCACCACGACGTCGGGATGGAGGCGCTCGGCGGCCTCGACACCTGCCTTGCCGTCGGCCGCCTCGCCGACCACCTCGATGCCCGACTCATCCTCGAGGATCATCCGGAACCCGGTCCGCACGAGCGACTGGTCATCGACGAGGAGCACCCGGATGATCGCGCTCATGCGCCAGCCGCCGGTCCGGGGTCGAGCGGCAGGCGGGCGTGGACCCGGAATCCGGTGGGCGTCGGGCCTGCGTGGAACTCGCCCCCATAGAGCGCCACGCGCTCGCGCATCCCGATCAGGCCGCGACCGCCGCTGGCGGATCGGCCGAGGTCCCGCTCGCCCGCCCCACCCTGGTCGGTCACCTCGATGTCGATGGCCCCGGGCTCGTAGGCGAGGCGGATCTGCGCCCGGGCGCCGCGCGCATGCTTGAGCGCGTTGGTCAATGCCTCCTGGATGATCCGGTACGCGGACAGCTCGACGCCGGCGTCGAGCGGCCGGCGATCGCCGTCCAGCGACAGTTCGACCGGCAGGCCGGCGGCCCGGACTTCCTCGATGAGCTGGCCGAGGCGCTCGAGGCGGGGCATCGGCGCCCGCGCCTCATCGCCAGGCGCTGGCGACCCGGGCGCATCGCCGAGGATCCCGAGCATCCGCCGCATGTCGGTCAGCGCCTCGCGGCTCGTCCGGTCGATGGCCTGCAGCGCGGTCCGGGCACCCTCCGGTCGCCGATCGAGCGCGGTCAACCCGGCCCCGGCCTGGATCACGATCACGCTGACGTGGTGGGTGACGATGTCGTGGAGCTCGCGGGCGATCCGCTCGCGTTCGTCCTCGACGGCGCGGCGCGATCGCTCCTCTCGTTCGGCCTCCTGGAGCCGGGCGTTCTCTTCGATCGCCGCGCCGTATTGGCGCCGCGTCCGGGCCCAGTCGCCGAGCGCCAGGATGATGGCGACGGACAGCATCGTCTGGATGGTCCCGGCGACGGCCACCTGGGTCCCGGCCTTCCCCACGATGACCGCCAGGAACACGGCAGCGACGACGATGGCCGCGATGATCGCCACGCGCCGGGGGTAGCGCTCGGCGACGGTGAAGAGCGCCACGAGGGCGCCGAGGCTCTCATTGACCACCGGTCCCTGGACCAGCGACGCGTGGAGCGCGGTGGCGGTCAACGTCACGATGAGCACGGGAATCGGCCAACGCCGGCGGACGAGGAGCGGCAGGGTCTCGAGCAGGAGGAGGGTGATGCTGAGCGGATCGCCCTGACCGGCATCGGGCGAGCCGCTCGCCACCGCGAGCAGGGACAGTCCGGCCAACCCGAAGGCGATCGTCGAGTCGATGAGCCACGGGATCACGGGGAGCGGCGCACGGCGGGCGGTCGTCACGTCGTGAAGCGTAGGGGCCCGGACCGTCGTCCACATCATGCCCAGGGTGGAGATCGGCCCACCCCCGCGGGATGAGCCGTGCGATGCCCTGACGCCGTCAGGTCGCGGCGGGCTCCATGCGCTCGGTGAAGTCCGCCCGCCACGCCGGGGCCTCGAACGGGTTGGCGAAGTATTCGGTCATGCGTGCGACCTTGCCGCCCCGCAGCTCGCCGATCCCGACGTAGCTGACCGGGACGCCGTCACCGTAGTCGATCGTTCCTTCGACCACGAAGAAGTCATCGCTGCCGAGCATCCGCTTGTAGGTCATCTTCGGGCTCGTCCCGGACATCTCCGGATAGTGCTCGGCCATCTGCACCGCGGCGGTCTTCGTCATCCGTTCGCCGGACTGCGGCCACTCCTCCACGAAGTCGTCCGTGGCGTACTCCTGGACGAGCGCGCTCAGCCGTGCGAAGTCTCCGGTCTTGAGGACCGCTTCGAACGCTGCGGCCATCTCCCTGGTATCGCCCATCGTGGTGTCCTCCGACTGGCTTGGACGACCACAGTGGACCTCGGCGCTAGGGACGGCAAGGGGGTTATCCACCGTCTCCCGCGGTCGACGGTGGGCGACGCCTGGCATCGTCGGGTTCGAGCACGGCGAGGATGGCATCCCAGTCGCGCCGGGCGGCCGCGCGCGCCGGCTCGTCCCACGTGTCCGGCGCCTCGCCAAGGTAGCCCGCCCGGGCCATGCGGAACGCCGCACCCGCCCCAGCGGGAAGGCGTTCGATCGCCCAGGTGGCGGCTGCGTCCTTCGACTCGATCCTACCGGTCTCCAGCGTGAAACCAGATACGCTCGGGAGATGGTCGATCCAGAGGCCCGGTCCACGACTTCGAGGCGCGCGCTCCTGCTGGCTCTCGCTGCCGTCGCGGTCGTCTCGCAGTCCTCCTCGCCTGGGGCTTGGCGTCACCGCGCACGACGCCCACGAGCGGCCCGCCCGTCCTGGCCGGGCAACAGCTCTGGGGATCGTGCGCTGCCGGGTTCTACGCCCGACGTGGCGGAACGGTCGTCCTCACGTCATCCGCGCATTGCGCCAACGAGGGCACCACGGCCACCGATCCGGACGGCCGCGGGGTGCGCGGCGTGTTCGGCCCGGCCGCGACGCTCGCGCCATGCGAGCACCCGGACCACACCTGCCGTCCATCCGACATGAACTACCTCGTCGTCGCTCCGGACCGTATCCCGTGGGGCCGCCTCAACGTGGTCGACATGGGCGATGGCGGTGTGCGCACCATCGAGCCCGGCACCGCGCCACTGTCGTGCTCGGAGATACGGATCGGCGACGCCGTCGAGATCAACGGGCGTGGCAGCTTCCGTGCCGGACGACGTAGCGGAGACGGGCGAGTACCTGCCACGAGCTTTCCGAGGACGGCGACTACTTCCCGTGCATGGTGGCCGCGGCGGACATCGACGTCGGCGTCGGTGACTCGGGTGGTGCCGTGCTCGTCCGCGGGCTGCCGGCGGTGTCGCCAGCCGGAGCTTCGGCGGCAAGCTCGGCTTCACGCCCCTCGCCGAGGGTCATGGACGCGCTCGGCCTCGAGCTGTGCACCACGCCCGAACTGTGGGCTCGTCCCACCCTGAGCCGTGCGGCCGCGGTCGAGGGTCCTCGCCGTCCATCCGGGGTTGACAACGGCCGTCATACAACCGTATGGTTGTATCAATGCAGCTCACCTTCAACGCCGACCAGATCTTCGCCGCCCTTGCGGACGCCACCCGGCGCGACATCGTCCTGCGCGCGCTGAACGGCAGCGAGGGCGTCGCCGAGCTGTCCGGGCACTACCCCATGAGCTTCGCGGCCGTGCAGAAGCACGTCGCCGTGCTCGAGCGAGCCGGCCTGGTCACCAAGGAGCGCACCGGCCGCCGCAAGGTCGTGCGCACCAACATCGAGGGGCTCCGCCTGGCGCGCGGCTGCTCGACCGGTACGAGGCGCTGTGGCGCGACCGCTTCGACCGCATGACGGACCTCATCGACCAGCACGGAGGGACCCATCGCATGACCGTCACCGCCGTCCACAAGGACCCCGACGCCCTGACCATGACGCCTGACCGCCGAGTTCGACGCGTCGCCGACGCGCGTCTGGGAGCTGTGGGCCGATCCGCGCCAGCTCGAGCGCTGGTGGGGTCCCCCGACCTAGCCCGCCACCTTCACGAAGCACGACCTCGCGGTCGGCAGCCACGTCGAGTACCACATGACCGGACCGAGCGGCGACCAGCCGCACGGCTTCTGGGACATCGTCGAGGTCGATCCGCCGCGCCGGCTCGTCTTCGTCGACGGGTTCGCGAACGAGGACGGGACGCCCAACGACGACTTCCCGCGCGGCGAGGCGATGCGTGACGATCGAGCCCATCGACGCGGGTCGCACGCGGATGTCGATCGAGAGCCACTTCCCGAGCCTCGAGGCCATGGAGCAGGTGCTGGCGATGGGCATGGAGGAAGGCCTCACGCAGGCGGTCGGCCAGATCGACGCGATCCTGGCCGAGGACTGCCGTGACCAGCGGAGGTGCACGATGACCACGATGACCGAGCCGACCACGCACACCCTCGAGGCGCCCGGCGCCGTCGCTGACCTACGACGTCCGACCCGGGCGCACGGCACGCCGCACCGGCCCTGCTCCTCATCGGCTCGCCGATGGGCGCGTGCGGGTTCGGCACGCTCGCCGGCCACTTCCCGGACCGCACGGTCGTGACCTACGACCCGCGCGGCGTCGAGCGCAGCACCAAGGCCGATCCGACCAGCCAGTCGACGCCCGAGCAGCACGCGGACGACGTCCATCGGATCATCGAGGCGCTGGGGCTCGGTCCGGTCGACCTCTTCGCCAGCAGCGGCGGCGCCGTGAACGCGCTCGCGCTCGTGGCCGCGCATCCCGAGCGACGTGCGGACGCTCGTCGCGCACGAGCCGCCGCTCGCCTCGATCCTGCCCGACCGCGAGGGCGGCCCTCGCGGCTGACCGAGGCCATCGGCGAGACCTACCAGCGCAGTGGCTTCGGCGCCGGGATGGCGCACTTCATCGTGGTCGTGAGCCACAAGGGGCCGATCGACGCCGGAGTTCGCGGCGCAGCCGGGCCCGGATCCGGCCATGTTCGGGATGCCGGCCGACGACGACGGCACGCGGACCGACCCGCTGCTCTTCCAGAACATCATCACCTGCACGCACTACGAGCCGGACTTCGAGGCGCTCGCGCGCGGCCTCGACCCGGATCGTCATCGCCGTCGGCGTCGAGTCCGACGGCGAGATGGCCCATCGCGGCGGCGAGGCGGTCGCCGAGCGGCTCGGCATCGATCCCGTCGTCTTCCCGAGCGACCACGGCGGCTTCCTCGGCGGCGAGTACGGCCAGACCGGCGAGCCCGATGCCTTCGCGGCGAAGCTGCGCGAGGTCCTCTCCGAGGGATAGCCCTCGACCCCTTCGCGTCATCCGGCGCCGGATCCGACGTGCCCCACGGGCGCGGCCGGGTCCGGCGCATCCGATCTCAGGCGGGCGCTTCCGGGTCCGGCGAGCGGCCCACGCGAGTATGGTTCTCGCAGCGCCTCGATCGGCGCCTGACGGGTGACCGACCATGGAATTCGGCGTCCATCTGCCCCAGATCGAATGGGACGGCGAGCGCGTCACGCTGGATCGGCTGCTCGCGGTCGCGACGACCGCCGAGCGACTCGGGTACGGGACGCTGACGGCCAACGACCATCTGGTGTACGGACGGCCGTGGCTGGACGGCCCGACCGCGCTCGCCGCAGTGATGGCCGCCGCGCCGAGCGTGCGGCTGATGACGAGCGTCTCGCTGGCGGTGGTCCGCGGTCCGTTCGCGCTGGCGAAGAGCCTCGCCGCGATCGACCAGCTCTCGGACGGCCGCGTGGACGCGGGTCTCGGTCCCGGCTCGTCGGCCGCTGACTACGCCCTGGTCGGGATCCCGTTCGAGGAGCGGTGGGCACGGTTCGACGAGGCGGTCGCCACGATGCGGGCGCTCTGGGACCCCGACCGTCCGCCCTTCGTCGGGCCGGTTCTACGACACCACCGACGTCATCCAGTCGCCGCGCGCCGGCACGCCCGAAGGGCCCGCCGATCTGGATCGGCAGCTGGGGCTCCGCGGCGGGGCTTCGGCGCGTGGCGCGCCTCGGGGACGGCTGGCTGGCGTCCGGGTACAACACGAGCCCGGAGGACTTCGAGAACGACCCGGGCCGTCGCTCGACGAGCTGCTGCGGGCCGACGGCCGCGACCCGTCGGCCTTCCCGTCGACGCTGGCGACGTGCTGGCTCTACGTCACCGACGATCCCGCCAGGGAGCGAGCCGTCGTCGAGCTCCTGAGCCGGATGCTGCGCCGCTCCGAGGACGAGGTCCGTACGCGCCTGCCGATCGGATCGCCGGCTCGTTGCGCCGACCTGTTCGCCGCGCTACCAGGCGGCCGGCGTGGGCCGGGTGCTGGTCTGGCCGGTCGGGGACGAGCTCGAGCAGATCGAGCGCCTCGCGGCGGACGTCATCCCCGCCCTGCCGACGGCGCACGCGACGTCCGTAACCTGTCGCCATGACCGATCGGCTCCGGGTGATCCTCGAGATGGGCAAGAGCCGCCGGGTCGTGGCCGGGGCCATGGACTGGCCGGGACTCGATCGCTGGGGCACGTCGGAGGCGGACGCGCTCGACAAGCTGTCGTCGTACGTCCCTCGCTACGCGGCCGTGGCCGAGCGGGCCGGCCTGGGCGGCGAGTTCGCGCGGGCGCGCGACGTCGAGGTGGTCGAACGGGTCCCGGGATCGAGCTCGACCGACTTCTGGGGCGTCGCCCACGTGCCGTCGCAGATCGAGCGCGAGGTGCTCGCGATCAGCGGACCTGGAGCGGCGCCTCGACCTCCTGCGCGCGTGCTGGGCCTACTTCGACGACGCCGGCGGCCCGCGTCTCCGAGGAGCTCCGGCCCGGCTCGCGCGGCGGCGGGCGGAGCCGCGACGAGATCATCCGCCACGTCTATCTCACGGAGCCGGACCAGTTCTCGCGCAAGGTCGAGGTCCGGACCCCGTTCGATCTCGTGCTCACCCCGGACGGTCTGGCGGCGCATCGGCAGGCGTACCTCGAGGCCATCCGCGCCTACAACGCGCAGGGCAAGGCGGCCCGCTCGTGGCCGATCCAGTTCCTCGTGCGGCGCACCGCCCACCACGCGATGGACCACGCGTGGGAGCTGGAGGACCGGGACCTCTCCGCCTGACCGGATCGCGTCGCCGCGGCGGTCGGCCCGACCTAGCCGACGACGGCGTGCACCCAGGCCTGCGCGCGGACCAGGACGATCGGCCGTCGCGCCGGGACGATGCCGAGGACCAGCACCAGGCTGAGCAGGATCAGGCCGAAGCCGACCACGAGCCCGACGCCGATCGGCTCGGCCAGGACGATCGAGCCCCAGGTCAGCGCGAAGGCCGGCACGACGAAGGTCACGGTGCTCGCCGCGGTCGGCGTCGTGCGCCGCAGGACGCGGAAGAAGATCGGCCACGCGAGCGCGGTCGAGAGCGTGCCGACGGCGATGAGCGAGACGAGGCCGTCCGTCGTCGGGGATGCCGGGCGCCCCGCTCAGGATCGCGACCGGGAGCGCGACGAGGGCGCCCGCGACGAGCATGCCGGTCGCCAGCTCGAGCGGCTCCACGCCCGACAGCCGGGCGCGGACGAAGTTGCCGGCGACGGCGTAGCTCAGCGGCGCGCCGAGGCCGGCGGCAACGGCGAGCAGCGTGGTGGCGCCCGGCTCGAGCGGCGAGAACCCGACGAGCACGACCACCGCGAGGACCCCGACGGCGAGCCCCGCCGCGACCCGCAGGCCCGATCCGCTGGCCGAAGAAGGCGATCGCGATGGCCGCCGTGAACAGCGGCGTCGCGGCGTTGAGGAGCGACGTGAAGCCCGCCGGCAGCGTGAGCGCTGGCGATCGCGATCAGCGTGAACGGGCACCGCGGAGAACAGCGCGCCGACGATGAGGAAGCTCGTGACGCGGCCGCGAGCGGCGGCCAGGGTCCGGCGTCCCGCGACCAGCGAGCAGCACGGAGGCGCCGATGAGCAGCCGGATCTCGGCCGCCCACACCGGGCCGACCTCGGGCGCGGCGATGCGCAGGAAGAGGAACGCGGCTCCCCAGACGGCGCCGAGGAACAGCAGCGACGCGAGGTCGACGAGGGTGACGGTGCGCGCGGGCGGGTCGTGGTCATGGTGTCCGGCGATCGGTTCGACGTCCGACGTGGTCGACACGCTCCGCCATCGACGGTCGTCCCGATGCGGCATCGTCATTCGACGCACGTTGTCGTCAGGCGACGGCGGTCGGTGCGGCCTTATCGGCGCCCACGTCGTCCGGCGCTGACGATCAGGACCTTGCCCCGGGCGTGCCCGTCATCGACGTAGCGGAGCGCCTCGACGACCTCGCTGAGCGGAAAGCGTCGGTCGATGGCCGGGACGACCTTGCCGTCGGCGATCAGCGCCGACGAGCGCCGCGATGTCCGCCGCGCCGAACGGCTTCCACCACAGCATCAGGCCCGACCAGCGACTCGGTGAACGAGCGAGATCAGCGGCCCGAGCAGTGAGCGCCGACGAGGATCGGCCACGGCCGTGCCGCCGAGCGTGACGTAGGTGCCGCCGGGCTTGAGCGCGCGCCGGCAGTCGGAACAGCGGAGTGGTGCGAGTCCGTGTCGAGGATCCAGTCGTAGCGCTCGCCGGTCCGCGTGTAGTCGACGGCCGTGTAGTCGAGCACGTGGTCGGCGCCGAGCGAGCGCACGAAGTCGAGCTTGGCCGGTGCTGGCGGTCGCGGTCACCTCGGCGCCGAGCGCCTTGGCGATCTGGACGGCGAACGGGCCGACGTTGCCCGACGCGCCGTCGATCAGGACCTGGTCGCCGGGCCGGAGCGTCCGGCCGTTCCGCCGCCGGAGCCCCTGGATCGCGAGGGTCGCCGAATGCGGCATCGTCGCCGCCGTCTCGAACGACATCCCGGCCGGGATCGGCAGGAACGCCCGCTCCGGCGCGCACGACGTACTCGGCGAAGCTCCCCTGCCCGAACGGGTAGAGGTCGGCGAAGACCGCGTCGCCCGGCTTGAAACGCGTCACGTCCGGACCGACCGCCTCGACGACGCCGGCGACATCGATGCCGAGCCGGTGGTTCCGCGGGCCGCGCAGCCCGAGGAACAGTCGCGTGAACTGCCGGCCGCGGCTCGATCCCGTCGAGGTCGGCGCGGTTCACCGATGCGGCCACGACGCGGACGAGCACCTGGCTCGCCGGTCGGCGTCGGGCGGTCGATCTCGCGCAGCTCGACCACGTCGGGTGAGCCGTACCGCTCGCGGATCGCTGCCTGCATCCCCTACCCCGGCTGCTGCCCGGCGGATCGCTCCGGGTCCGTTCGAGTGTAGAGGCCCGGACATGCGCGACGCCCCGGCCGGGGATCCCGGGCCGGGGCGTCGTGTGCGGCGTCGGACTAGTCGACGGAGCGGTCGGCGACCCCACCGGTGACATCGGCCGCGCGGACCGGCTGGTCGAACGTCAGGAGCAGGACGCGGTCCGACCCGAGGGCATCGGAGTTCGGATACGGCCCCGCTGGACGATGTCGACGAGGTAGCCGTCGCCGTCGGCGGAGACCCCGACGAACACGTTCTCGTCGATCGTGATGCCGACCCAGGTCACGCTGACCGTGCGGGGATCGACGTTCTTCACGACGATGTCGTGCCAGCGGACGGACATGCCGTCGCCCGGGACACCGGAGCGGACGCCGACGATGTCGCCGGATTCGTCGCGGACGGTGGCGGTCACGTGGTGTCCGGCCGGAGCCTGCAGGTCGACCGTGACGTCGCCGGGGATCGGCCCCTCATCGGACGGGTCGCTCGGCGACGAGGTCGGGGTCGGCTTCGACGTCGGGTTCACGCTCGGATTGGGCGTGGGGCTCGCGGTGGGCGATGGAGAAGGACTGGCCGACGACGTCGGCGCCGGGGTGGAGGATGGACTCGCGGCGTCGGTCGGGCGGCCGAAGCCGGCGGCCACGATGACGAGCACGAGGATGGCGATGGACGCGGCGACGGCGGCCCGGGCGGGCGTCAGTCGCGAGGAAGCGGAGGGCATTGATGAAATTCCTTGGTCCCTGAGAGCTCCAGGATCTCTGGTCTGGCTTCTCAGGCTCTAGGAGACCGCCGCTTCCCCTGCCCGAGAATGGATCGCGGTGGTCGGACGCCCTCGACGAGCGTCGACATCAAGGCTCGACGGGCGACGAGCCCGTCAGCGGTCGCAGGGCACGTTGCAGTAGGTGACGGACCGGACCGTGGCATCGAACGGGTCGACGAAGGCGATCGCCCATTGGCGGGGGACGCCGACCTCGCGGAAGAGGTCGATCTCCCAAGACGGACCTTTCGGGATGATGCCCTCGTGCTTCGGCCAGCTGAGCAGGAACAGGTTCGTGTTCGACCACGTCCGCTTCGGTTCTTTGGCGAGCCACTTCGAGAACGCCTTGTCGGCGAGCAGGGCGTCGATCACCTGACCCGGGCTCTTGAGCCGCTGGTCGCCCGGCTCCACGGTCACCTCGCCCGAGACCTGCACCTGCTCGAAGAGCGACTGCCTCGATGGCATCGGGCCGCCTGGGTCCGTCGGCGCGGGCGTTGGCTCGTCATGGTGCTCGGTGTACCCCGCGGAGACCACGAACGGGACCGTCCCGCCGAGCGCGTCGACGCCGGCGACAAGCTCGGGACGCCAGGTCAGCGTGTTCGTGACGGACTCGCCCGGCTCGGAGCGCCACGGGCTCGAACGACGGGTCGCCGGGGCACGCCGCCGTGCGCATCTCGACGCGGAGCGGGTCGAGGGCCGGGACGCCGCCCGGGCCGGCGCCCGGGTCAGCACGTAGTCCTTGAACTGGCCCTTGATCCCCGTCCAGATCCTTGCCGGCAGGACCGGCCGGCAGCGGCAGGTCGACCGATCCGGATGCCGCGCCCGGACAGGAGCTCGACCCGTAGTCGACGGTCTTCGCCGAATCGTTGGTCAAGGTCGCGGTGAACGTCACGACCTCGCCCGGGCCGACGGTCGTCCGGTCCGGCACGACCGACAGCGTCAGGCCGTCGCGGCTCGCGGTGACGGCGGAGGCCGTCGTCGGGCGGCAGCGTCCGTCGCGGAGGCGATCGGTCCCGGGCTCGCGGTCGCGTCGATGGGCGAGGTCGACGTCGCCTGCGGGCTGGGCGAGGCCGCCACGGAACAGCCGCTCGCGATCGCGCCGCGCGACGAGGATCGCGGCGACACCGCCGCCATCGATGGTCCCGCACGCGTCCTGTCCTCACGTCGTGGTCCCCACGGGCACGCCCTCGCTCGGCTGCGATGTCGCCAGCATGCACGATGAGGTCGAACTGGCGCCAGAGGACGACCACCAGGATCGCCGAGCCGACGAAGCCGAACCAGAACGGCGCGGTGATGCCGTAGACGCTGGCCAGGAGTCCGCCGAGCGGCGTCGCCGATCACCAGGCCGCCGACGAGCGCCACGTGATAGATGCCGGTCACGCGGCCGAGCATCGCGTCCGGGACGGCCCGCTGGCGGACGACGGTCGACGTGGTCCCCCACACGAACGCGTGGGCGCCGAACACGCCCAGCGTCGACGAGCGCCACGGCGGCGGAGGTCGTCAGCGCGAGCACGAGGTGCGTCAGGGTCTCGATGACGAGGCCGACGCGCATGATGTCGGCGAGGCGGAAGCGGCGTTCGAGCGACCCGTACGAGACCGTCCCGACGATGCCGCCGATCGCCACGGCGGTGGTCAGCAGGCCGAACCCGACGGCGTCCATGCCCAAGCTGCTCCGAGGCGTAGAGGACCAGCACCGCGAATGCCGCGCCATAGGTGACGTTGAAGGCGAAGATCGTCAGGGCGAGGGTCCGCATCGGGGCGTGTCCGACGAGCCACGCAGCCCGTCGCGCATCTCGGCCACGATGCCGGCCCCCTCCCCCGGCTCCTCGCGCACCTGCGTCGCGCTCGCCGCCACGCGCGTCACCAGCAGCGCCCCCAGCGCGAAGCAGGCCGCATTGGTCGCGAACGGCAGTGCCATGCCCGCCACGAACAGGAACGCGCCGATCGGCGGCCCGATCAGCTGGTTCGTGAGGATGTACGCGCCCTCCATCCGGGCGTTCGCGGTCCCGAGGTCCTCTCGCTCGACCAGGCGCGGGACCAGCGAGCTCCCGGCCGTGTCCACGAACGTCTCGGCCGTGCCGAGCGCGAACAGCGCGACGAGGATGACCGCGATCTCCACCGAGTGCCGTGGCGATCGTGACCGTGAGGATGGCCAGGACGACGGCGCGGACGATGTTGACCGCGGCGACCACCAGGCGGCGGTCGAACCGGTCGGCGATGGCACCGGCGACGACGCCGAACAGGAGCGTGGGCAGGTACTCGGCCAGGAGCGCCATCGAGACCAGGAACGGGTCGTGGGTCTGGGACGCGACGAGCAGCGGGCCGGCGGCGATGGCGACCCCGTCGCCCAGGTTGGACACGGTCTCGGCCGCGAGCAGCCAGCGGAAACTCCGCCGAGCCGCGTCGGGGCGATGGCATCGATGATCCGGCTCGGAAGGCGTCGCACCGGCGGCAGGATACCAACCGGCTCTCCCCAAGCGGCGGCGGCATCCGCTCGTCGATCCGGCGCGTATCGTGGGGTGATGGAGACAGGGCGTACCCGACGACGAGCGACGATCGGGCCGTCGGCCGTCCTGCTCGTGTCGATGACCGTCGTCGCCGCCGCGTGCGGACCGTCCACGCCGGACCAGACCGTCGGCGCCGCCCGCCAGCCCCGCCGCGAACGCCACCCTCGGGCCGCTCTTCCCGCCGACGGCTCGACGCCCGCCGCCACGCCCGCGCGCCAGCACCGTCCCGGATCCGCGGCCGCTGGCCACGTCGGGATCGATCGCGCTCGAGGGCTCCGACGGGTCGCTGTCGGTCGTCGACGCGCGGGGCCGGTCGACGACGACTCGCTCGACGCCTCCCTCGGGCTGTACGGGTTCCCGGCCTGGTCGCCCGATGGTTCGCAGGATCGCCGTCCTCCGGTCGGACGTGAGCGGGAGCGACATCGCGATCGTGGTCATCGACGTCGCCCAGGCGGGCACCGGCGACCTCGATCACGCCGAAGGTGATCTTCCAGACGCCGACGGTGAACCCGTTCTACCTGTTCTGGCACCCGGACGGGACGGCCGTGTCGTTCCTCGCCGACGAGGCCGGGCGACATCTCGCTGCGCGAACGCGGCCGCGGACGGCTCGATGCCGATCGACGGGAGCGGCGCCGGGCGCCCTGATCCGGAAGGGCTCGCCGTTCTACTTCGACTGGGTGGGGGCCGATCGGCTGTTCGCCCACATCGGGGACGGCGCGGACGCGTTCCTCGGCGAGATCGGCACGGACGGCAAGCCGGTCGGCGCGACCTTCGCGTCCCCAGGGTCGTTCCGCTCGCCCGACGTCAGCGCCGACGGCACGTACGTGGGCTACGTGCGGGCCGGCAAGGCCGGCACCGATGCCGTGGTCACCGCGACGCCTCGACGGGTCGAGCGAGCACTCGATCCCGGTCGTCGGGCTCGACGGCGGTGGGCTTCTCGCCCGTCGACGACGTCCTCGCCTCGATCGGCTCGCCGACGCCGGTCGACGTCGTCGCCGGGCATCCCGCTCGGCCCGCTCCGCCTGCTCGACGCCAGGACCGGCGAGACGCGGACGCTGCTCGACGGCGAGGTCATCACGTTCGACTGGTCCCCGGACGGCAAGACGATCGCGGCGATCCGGGTCGTCCCGATCGACGCGCCGGCGCCGAGTCCCGGCGCGGGTCCGTCGACCGCGCGAGCACCAGCCCCGGCCCGTCCGCGTCGCCCGGGCGTCACGATCGCGATCCACCTCGCCTTCGTGGACGTCGCCACGCGGGCGGCTCCGCTCCGACCCCGAGATCGCGCCGGCCTCGCGCTACACGAACCAGGTGCTCACCTACTTCGACCAGTACGCGCTCAGCCACCGGATGTGGGCGCCCGACAGCTCGACGCTGCTCGTCCCGCAGGTCGACGAGTCCGGCGCGACCCGCACGGACGTCTTCTATCCCGACGGCGGCGACCCGAGGCCGCTCGACGCCCAGATCGGGTTCTGGACCCGGTAGACCCGACCCCGTGGAGCGGCGCCACGGGCGATCGGCGGCCCGGCCGCGGTCAGCCGGCCAGCAGGCGCGCCGAGAGGTGCTCGGCCAGCATGATCGTGATCAGGTGCGGGAAGCCGGATGGGGCATCCGGGATGATCGACGCGTCGACGACGTGCAGCCCGTCGACACCGTGGACCCGGCCGCAGGGCGTCGACCACGTCGCCGTCGTCCGGTGACGGCCCCATCCGGCACGTGCCGACGACGTGCGGGATCGAGTAGGCGTTCTCGAGCACCCTGGCGCGCAGCTCCTCGGGCGTGGCCGGGCACCGTCGGTGCGGTCCCGTGGCGAGGCGCCGGATCTCCGGTCGGTTCGCGAGCTCCACGCCGATCCGGTAGCCCTCGGCCAGTCGCTCGACGTCGGCGGGGTCGTCGAAGCCCCGGCAGCGTGATCCGCGGCGGCGCCGTCGGATCCGCCGAGCGGAGTCGGACGGTGCCGCGCGAGCGCGGCTTGAGCAGGATCGGATCGGCGTAGAAGCCGGGCTCGTCGCCGGCCGGATCGCTCACCCAGAACATCAGGTCGGGCGCCGCCGTCCGATGGCGCCGCTCGCTTCGGAAGGTCGCGATCGAGTGGAGGATCGGTCCGACCGTGGCCGTGCCCTGCCAGCCGGTGTCGAGGTCGACGCCCGGATGATCGGCGAGGTTCGCGCCGACGCCCGGCAGGTCGACGCGCGACCTCGATGCCATGCTCGCGCAGGTGGCCGGCCGGACCGATGCCCGAGCGCATGAGGATCGACGGGCTGCCGTAGGTCCCCGCGGCGAGGATCACCAGGCCCGCCCGACGTGCGTGCCGTCGGCGAGCCGCACGCCGGTCGCACGCCCGGCGTCGATCGACGACCTGGTCGACCGGCGAGTCGCCGCGGATCTCGAGCGCTGGCCGGCTGCTGATCGGACGGCAGGTACGCGTCGACGGACGTGACGCGCACGCCGTCCCGCGAGCTCATCGGGATCGGCCCGACGCCGACCGCGTCCGGCGCGTTGTGGTCGGCGACGGCGTGGAATCCCAAGCGCCGAGAGCGCCTCGAGGGCCGCAGCATGGATGTCGGACCGCGGGAGCGCCGGATATCGGGTGACCGGGACGAGCCCATCGGCGCCGTGCCACGGCTCGCCACCGAACTCGGCGTCGGCCTCGACGCGACGGAACGCCGGCAGGACGTCCGCGAAGGCCCAGCCCGGGTTGCCGCGACGCCGCCCAGGCATCGAAGTCGACTCGGAGCGCCGCGGACGGCGAACCGCGTCAGCCACGACGTGCCGCCAAGCACGCGGCCGCGCCGGAGCTTGCCGGTGCCCCGGCCTCGTCGGGCTCGGACTCGAAGCCCCAGTCCAGCGGGACCGGCAGGGTCCAGCCGTCCCGCCAGTCCGATGGCGTGGCGTTTCGAAGGTCCGGCCCGGCCTCGAGCAGGATCACCGACCGATCGCCGCGTTCCGCGAGCCGGCGCGCCACCACGCAGCCGGCCGCTCCCCCGCCGACGATCGCGACATCGAAACGTTCGCGCACGACCATGGGATCACCCCTCCAGGGACGTCAGCCACCCCTCGACGCACTCGACGGGAAGCCACTCACCGGACGAACAAGGTCCGCGAGGTCGGCCGGCAGGCTCGCCATGGCCGACATGCTACGCGCGGCGACCGGTCGAACGTCGCCCGCCCGCGAGGGCCACAATGGCCGCGTCGGGATCCCTCCCGATCCGCGGACGACCCGGGTGGCCGCCGATGCCGGAGGGCGACGATGGCCCGAAGCAGCCGCAGGTCATGGCGGATCCTGGTCCCGATGCTCGCCCTCCTCGTGTCGGCGTGCGGCGGCACGACGACCACGACCACGGCCCCGGCTTCGACCGATCGCCGCTTCCCGGTCGCGGCCAGCCAAGCCGACGACGCGTCGGCACCGCCGAGCGGCACGCTCACCGGCGACCCGATCGCGGTCGACACCAGCGGCGACTACCGGATCACCGGCAGCCGAGCAGGAGAACGCCGTCCGCGCGAGGGGTCGGGCCCAGACGGCGATGACCGAGGGTCTGGGGCCGGACGCGGCGACGCTGGCGACCGCGCTGGACCAGCAGGCATCGGATCAGCTCTGGGCGAGCGTCGACGACGCGGCGACGGCAAGCGTGTCCCGCGGCCCGACGATGATCCTCGCCTCGGTCCGACCACCACGCCGCGAGGCGCGAGTCGCGTCGATCCCACCGCCGGGCATGGCCCTCCTCGGCCCGTGGATCACCGCGCTCATGCTCGTGGATGAGCGGCTCGGCAAGGCCGCCTACACGAAGCACGAAGCACAAAGCGGAGTCCGTCACGCTGGGTGCGAACAAGGGAACGGTCACGACCGACACCACGGTGTCTGCGACACCGATCGGGCAGCCGCCTGGTCGTCGATGTCGTGATCAAGACCAAGGGCGAGGCGAGCGACGCCGACGGCCGCCTGATCTTCCGGATCGACGGGAATGGCCACGCCCGCATCGAGATCGAGGCGTGCCCGGACGCCGGCGGCGTCGCCCCCGTCAACCTGGAGTTCTCGGCGAGCGAGCTGTACTTCGTCTCGGGCGGTGGCGATCGGATCGGCCTGTCGTGGCAGGACGACGAACAAGGCGGATGGGCAGATCTTCGCCAACGACGAGGCCGAGATCGACCACCTGGTCCTCAGCATGGCGACCGATCACGCGATCAAGGGCGGGACCAAGGCTGCGGGAGCCGGTCAGATCGACCCTGCAGGACGAATCGATCAGCACGAACACGCCCCGGATGACCATTGACGCCGCCGGTCACGCCTACTGGCGTCGAGACCACGTACGTCGGCCACGGCACCACCATGCGTGCGATCAACGCGTCAGCTCCGCGACGCGTCGGCCTTCATCTCCGGGTCCATGTGGATCGCGGCAGGATCCGCCAAGAAGTTCTGGCAATCGGGGAAATGCGTCGAGGTCGTGGTCGACCCGAATGGCGGTGACGTCGGGGCGGATTCGACGACCAAGGTGACCGCGAAGGTCCGGCACAGGTTCGAGAACACCGAGCTCGACAAGCCGGTCGAGGCGACGATGACCGGCGTCAAGTCGATCGAGCCGGCGGGCTCGAAGGTGCCGTCGCCCGCATCGTTCACCTACACCGCCGGCCCGAAGCCCGAGGACGCCGGCATCGTCACGTTCAAGTCGGTCTCGAACCGCGGGATCGGCGAGACGACGGCCACGTTCACGGTCGGGGGCAAGGAGCTCGCGGTGACCGATCGACGGCAAGTCGACGACGAGCGCGTTCGGGGTGTCCTATCGGACGACGGTCAAGGTCAACGGCCTTCGGCTCGCGAGGCAGCCCGACGGGTCGTACCTGGGTTCGGCGCCGGCGACGACGTCGATCCAGCTCCTCGGCGACATCCCGTGCCCAGTCGGCGTTCAAGGAGAAGGGGACGGTGACGCTGCGCGCGACCCGTGAGCCGTCCCCGGACCCGGCGGCCGCCGCCGAACTGGCTCATCACCCTGGCACCGGGCAGCAAGTTCACGACGTCTGGCGATTGCTTCGGCGTGCCGATCGAGCAGGTCATCCAGTCGGGGCCGAACGGGTTCACCGGCGACTTCATCGACCTGCTGGGCACGATGACCATCGGCGGCGACGGCGGCACGCTGAAGATCAAGAAGACCGTCCCGGTCGGGGTGTCGAAGACGGTCTTCGACGTCACGGTCAAGGGCGAGGTGGTCACCCCGCCGGCGTGAGGACGACGTCGAGGACGGGCTCGCCGGCGAGGTAGCGGCGGATGTTCGCGGTGCAGCGTTCGACCACGTTGGCCATGCTGTTCCGGCTGCCGCCGCCGATGTGCGGGGTCACGATCACCTCCGGCAGGTCGGCGAACGGGTTGACGCCCTCGGTCTCGCCGTCGATGACGTCGAGCCCGGCCCCGGCCAGGTGGCCGCTCACGATCGCCGCACGCAGGGCGGCCTCGTCCACCAGGCCGCCACGGCCGGTGTTGACGAGGTAGCTGCCGCGCGGCATCGAGGCGAGCTCGGCGGCGCCGATGAGGTGCCGGGTCTCGTCGGACAGCGGCAGGTGCAGGCTGACGATCGTCGAGCCCGCGAGCAGGTCCGGGATCGTGCGCCACTCGACGCCGAGCCGCGCTTCCGCCTCGGGGACCGGATGCCGCGTCGCATAGAGGATCCGCGGCCCGAACGGCACGCAGCCGCTCGGCGACGGCCTGCCCGATCTGGCCCGAGGCCGATCAGCCCGACCGTCGCGTCGGCCAGGTCGTCGATGCCGGCGGCGATGACCTCGGCGGGCTCGAACCGACCGGCCCGGGTCGCCAGCTCCGTGGAGGACAGCCGCTTGAGCAGGGCGAGCATCAGCATCACGGCGTGCTCGGCGGCGCCGGTCTTGTTGACGCCCGGGTTGTACGCCACGAGCACGCCGGCGGCCTCGGCGGCGGCCCGGTCGACGGGATCGGTCCCGACGCCGATCTGCTGGACGTAGCGGACGGCCGGGGCCAGCGCGAACAGCGCGGCGTCGACCGGGCGGCGCGCGTTGATGAAGATCTCGGCATCCGCGGCGAGCCGGGCGAACTCGCCGGCGTCGAAGCTGGTGACCGCGACGACCTCGACGTCGGCCGGGAGCCGCTCGGCGAAGCGCTCGCGGAAGGTGGCGAGCGCCGGGTCGATCAGCAGGACCTTGGGCATCGTCGTGCGGTCGGGGCCGTGCGTCAGATGCCGAGGTCGCGCCGGAACGTCCAGCCCGGGTCCGGCTTGACCTCGACGGACGGGCTGTACGCCCGGTGATCGTTCGCCCAGGCCGTCGCCGCGTCACGCGCGCCGGTGGCGTCCGGGCACATGAAGTGGATCCGCCGGCGGCGGCGCTCGGTCACGTGGCCGACGGACACGCCGCCGAGCGCGACGATCGCCTCGGAGAGCCGGTCCTGGGCCTCGCCGACGGCCTCGAGCTCGTTCGTGCCCCGGAAGTGCTCGATCCCGCGCTCCACGGTCACGACGAGGTGCTGCTGGCAGAACGGGTGGTCGATCGGCTTCACGGCCGCATTGGCGCTGATGAGGCGCCGTCGCTCCGCTGCATCAGCGTCCAGGCCTCGCCCGTGGCATCGGCCGCCCGGCGCTCGATCTCGGCTCGAAGCTCGTCGGGGGTCCGTCCGCCGGTCGGGTCGTCGAGCAGGTCGATGGTGCCGACCCAACGCTCCACGCCGTCCTCCCCGAGCAGGTTGTCGAGGAACAGGTAGGACGCCCGGATCCGGGTCGGCGGCGATGCCCCGGCCAGGCCCGGGTGCCAGAGCCGGACGTCGACCCGCTCCCGGCCCTCGTCCCAGCCCGCGATCGCCCGGATACTCGGCCAGGTCCACGTCCACCCCGTCGAGCTGCAGCCTGCCGAGCGGGCCCGGCTGACGGCTCGCGTGGTACTCCCAGGTCGGATCCGGGGCCGGCGCGGCGGCCAGCCAGGCCAGCGCGACGGGGCGCAGCGCCGGGTCGCCTTCCGGCGAGACCACCAGCGCGTGCCGGGACGTCGGCGCCCTTCGACAGCTCCCAGGCGAGGCCCCGTGGAGCTGGTCGACGTTCGCGCTGATCTCGGGACACCATCGAACCCGGGATCGCCGGCTTCGATCGCCGCGGCGACCCGGTCGGCAGCCCCGGCCCACCAGCCCCAGAACCGCGCGATCGCGTCGGACCGGATCGTGCGTCGGTCCGCTTGAAGAACCGCACGCGCTCCCGCCCCGACCTGTCGCCCTACCCGGCCGCCGCCGCCGCCGACTCGACGGCAGCCCTCGCCTCGGCGGCTCCCTGCACGATCCGCTCGACGGCACCGTCGACGTCCGGTCCGGGCGTAGACCACCGATTCGGCACGACCGTACGCGGCCAGCAGGTTGCGGACGAGACGAGCGCGCTCGTCCGGGACGTGCCCGATCATGTCGAAGGTCTTCTCGATCTGGATCGCGTGCTCGCGGATGTGCGACGACCAGCGACCGAAGCGGAACGCGAGCGTCACGCGGAAGCCGGCCCAGGTCGCACCGAAGCCGGCCTGCTCGTCGGAGATGCCCGCGAGGCGCTCGACCGTGACGATCGGTCACCTCGTCGAGGCGCGCCAGGAGCTCCGCGACGCCGCCGGCGGCCTCGCTCGTGGCCTCGTCCGGCAGCCCGCCCCACAGGTCGTCGGGCGCGCCGCCGGGCATCGCCGGGTCGCCCGCCGTGTATCCCTGCGAGAGCCACCACGCCGAGCCCCACCCGTAGCCGCGCTGGCCGCCGATGATGTGGCCCATCGTGAGCCGGATCGACCACTCGCCGCCGCCGGGGTCGGCATCGAGGAGCGTGTCCTCGAGCGGCAGCAGCAGGCCGTGCAGGTCCCAGCGCGCGGCGGTCGTCGGCCCGATCAGCCTGGCGGCACGCCGTTCGGCCGGATCCCCGGCGGAGGCCGCGGTCCTGGCCTCGATCTCGGCCAGCTCGAGCGCCTCGGCGGCGCGGTAGGCGCCGTAGCGGACCTCTTCCTCGCTGCCGCCGATCCAGGCCCAGGGCGTGGCAGGGCGGCCTCGGGGATCGCGAGGAGGCCGCGCGCGGCGGCGGTCGACGTCGGCACGAGCGCCGATGAGGGCCGGGTGGAGCGGCCGCGCGAGCGCGTCGTCGGTCCAGCGATAGAGCAGTGCGTCGGTGCGGTCGTCGGTCATGCGTCGAGAGTAGGCGGTCGGGACGCCGCCGTGGTGACCGTGCGGCGCTGCGGCGTCGGCTAGGCGGCGGTCCGGGTCGCCTGGGTGATCGCGACGACCATCACCACCAGCCCGGCGATGTACAGGACGACGAGCACCCGGCGGGCCGGCTGCGTCCTCGCGATGCGCTCGGGATCCGGGGGTGGCCCCTTCGGACGCCGCCGCGACGCGATCGCGTTCCACCCCAGCACGACCACGTTGACCCCGATCAGGACGAGGAACCAGGCCGCGTCGCCGATGAAGGCGGGCAGGATCGCGACGGCGGCCAGGGCGATCACGGATCCGACCGCGACGAGCGCAAGCATCCCGCTCTGGCGTCGGATCGCCTCCGTGCCGCCACCGAGGTACATCGCGGCGATCAGGAACCCCATCGTCCAGACCCACAGGAAGACCGCCGCGAACAGGAGCGCCGGGCTGAGACTGCCGTCGGTCACCCGGGCGACCCCTCGAGCAGCCAGTCCACGGCCGCCTCGACGTGGATCTGCGCGGTGTTCAGGATCGGGACGCCGGCATAGGTCGGTTCGGTGAGGATCAGGGCCAGCTCCGGTGCCGCCCAGGAGCAGCGCGTCGATCCCGTCGCGCGCCCGCATGGCCGCGATGACGTCGACGATCCGCTGGCGACTGTCGTCGCGGATGACGCCGTCGAGCAGCTCGCCGTAGTAGATCTCGTGGACCGTGTCCTCCTCGGAGGCCGTCGGCTGGACGATCGCGATGCCGGCCGGCTCGAACCGATCCGGGTACAGCCTCGACTCGACCACGAACCGCGTGCCGATGATGCCGACCCGCCGATAGCCGCCGGCGACCGCGGCCTCGCGTGCCGCCTCGACGATGTGGATCAGCGGGATGGACGGCGGCGGCTCGATCAGGTCGAATGCCATGTGGCCGAGGTTCGAGGCGATCAGGGCCGCCCCGCAGCCGGCCGCGGCGAGCGCCTCGATCGCGGCCCCGAACACCGCGGCCGACGGCCGCGTACTCGCCCTCGCCGAGCAGGCGGATGACGGTGCCGCCGTCGACGCTGTCGATGATGACCTTCGGGTGCGTGCCGTCCGGCCGGCGCCGCCGCCAGGTCGCGCCCAGCGACCGGTAGTAGTCGATGGTCGACTCCGGCCCCGTCCCCCCGACGATGCCGAAGACCCGCTCGCGCGCATGGTCGCAGCGTGACAGAAACCGCCGCGGGCGAACGTGCCGGTGCCGGCGTCAGCGCGCGATGAACGCCCCGACGATGCCGACGACGCCGGTGGCGGCGAGACAGACCACGGCGATGGTCAGCGCGAACCACCCGGTCGTCATCGATGGGGCGACGGCGCCGATCTCCGGTCCGGCCGCGGCGACCACCGGCCACGGCGCGCGCCCGTCGGCGATCGCGACCTGGGCGTCCAGCAGGGCCAGGCACTCCCGGACATGGCGACGCTTCGCGCCATCCGGCAGGGTCGTCCATCGATCGTGCAGGTCCGAGGTGTCCGGCCGGCCGCCGGCGTAGAGCTCGAAGAAGCGACGGTTCACCTCGCGCGTGAAGGCGTCCTCGGGCCCGGTCTCCACCTCGACGTCCAACGCCGCGCGAGCGGCATCGAGTCGTCCCAGGTCCGCGAGGACCACCGCCGTGCCCGGGCGGCCCGCGTTCGCGTCGAGCCACCGCCGGGCGGCATCGGGACCGCGCGGCCGGGCCGTGCCGTCGTTGTCCGCTCTTCCATTCGACGCGTTCGTAGTCGTCGTGGTCGCGCAGGATCTCGAAGACCCGGCGATCCTCCGGCTCGCCGCAGCCAGGACCACGCGACGATCGATCCGGCCGTGGCCACGGCTGCCGTCGTCAGGACGGCCAGGGGGACCTGACGCGTCACCAGGACGACGAAGATGCCGACCATCACCGCGACGATGATCGTCCGGAGCTGCAGCCGGTAGGCGGCGATCGTCGGACCGTGCAGCTACCCGCGCGAGGCGCAGGACGCGTTCGCGGGCGACCCGCTCGTCGGCCTCGGCGCCGTCCGGTGCCACGCGGTCAGCGGGCCTCGTTCTCGGCGAGCCGGACCTTGACGATCCGCGTCACGAGGTCGGTCGGGATCGGCTGGCTGGCCGGGAACCGGATCGTCCCCTTCCCCGCCAGGTAGGGCGTCAGCTCGTCGCCGAGCGCCTCGATGACCGCGCCGCTGGCCGGGAACAGGCTGTAGTGCTGCTTGTACGCGGCGTACGAGACCAGGAACTGCCCGCCGTGGCTGCGCAGCGCGGGCATCTGGTAGGCGATGGTCTCCGTGGCGTCGGGAGCCGCCGCGTTGACCGTCCGACGCAGGGTCTCGACGCCCGCGCGCCGGTCGGACGGCAGGTCGGCCAGGTATGCCTCGACGGTCGCGGGTCCGGCCACGGATCGCTCCTTCGGTCGGCGGGGATCGTCTCGATCATCGCACGCCCTCCGGCGACGGATCCGCACGCCTAAAGGGTGTCGGCCCGTGGAAATAGCCAACCCTCCCGATGTGCTCCACGACCTAAAGGCCCGACCCTGCTGGCAGACCAAGGGACGATGCGCATCAAGGAGATCTTCCATGTTGCTGCTCGCAGCGATCGCGGCGCTCGCGTTCCTTGGCATGCTCGCGGCGGCCTTCGGGGCCGACACGCGGGACGGGTTCCGGCGGTAGCCGGACGACCCATGCCCCACCTCCACTTCCAGCTCAAGGCATCCGAACCAAGGAGTGACACATGACCGTCATGGCATCGCGGCCCGACCTGGCCGCCATCAAGCAGCGCCAGCAGGCGACCTGGTCGAGCGGCGACTACCACATGATCGGGACGCAGATCCTGATCGTCTCCGAGCTGATGATCGAGGCCCTGGACGTCCACTCGACCGAACGGGTGCTCGACGTCGCGACGGGGAGCGGCAACGCGGCGCTCGCAGCCGCGCGGCGTGGCTGTGACGTCGTCGGCGTCGACTACGTCCCGTCCCTGCTCGACCGGGCACGCCGGCGGACCGAGGCCGAAGGCCTCGAGATCGAGTACGTCGAGGGCGACGCCGAGGCCCTCCCCTTCCCCGACGACAGCTTCGATGTCGTGAGCTCCGTCTTCGGCGCGATGTTCGCGCCCGACCAGGAGCAGACGGCCCGCGAGCTCGTGCGGGTGACCCGCCCCGGCGGACGGATCGGCCTCGTGGCGCATACGCCGCACGGGTTCATCGGCCAGCTGTTCAAGACCATCGGGCGCCACGTCCCGCCGCCGGCGGGCCTGCGCTCGCCGATCCAGTGGGGCACGGTCGAGCGCCTCGAGGAGCTCTTCGGCGATTCCATCGCGGAGTTGCGCACCGAGACCCGCCACTACACGTTCCGCGACCGCTCGGCCCACTCGTTCGTGGACTACTGGCGCCGCTACTACGGCCCGACGCTCAAGGCGTTCGACGCCGTGGGAGCGGACGGGTCCGCCGCGCTCGAGGCCGACATCGTCGACCTGATCGAGCAGTCCAACCTCGCGGACGATGGCACGATGGCCGTGCCGAGCGAGTATCTCGAAGCCGTGATCGTCACGCGATAGCGGCCCGCGGGACCCGCGCACGGGGAAGCGCGCGGGTCCCGCTTCTTTCCTGGACGATGACGCCGGGCGGCGACGAACCATGCATCCGACCGCGATACTGGTGCCATGACCGGCGATCCCGAACCCATCGAGCAGACGGTTCGCTACGACAACGGCCAGCTCAAGATGACCGGTTCCCACCTCGACGGCGAGATGCACGGACCGTGGGTTTGGTACCGGCGCGACGGCTCGATCATGCGCACGGGCGACTTCGACCGCGGCAAACAGATCGGGACGTGGCGGACCTACGACCGCTCGGGTCGGGTCGTCAAGGAGACGGCGTTCGCCCGCGGTTGAGCTGCGCCGGCCCGTCCCCGGGGCCGGGCGTCACGGCCGCCGAGCGCCGGTCAGCGGAACAGGTTGGTCGCGACCGGGCGCCAGCGTGCCGATCCACAGGGCCAGGGCTGCGCTGAACGCGGCGACGGCCAACGTCAGGGCGACGACGCCCTCGATGCGCAGGCGGACGCGCGTTCGCTTGGCGCCTCGGCCTTCGAACGGGTCGCCCAAGCGTCTTCGGTCCTCGGATCATCTTGGGGGTCCTCCTGCAGACAGCGTGGCTGGGGTCGCGAGCGGCGGGCTGACATCGTCGCTGTTCAGCCGGTCCCGTTGACCAGCCGGACCTTCGGACCACTCCGCTCGGGCCCTGGCGACAGGTAGTTGCACACGCAACCATCTATCGTGTACACTCCGCCCATGAACCAGATGCAATTCGGGGTCTTCACGGTCGGCGACGTGACGACGGACCCGACCACGGGCCGCACACCGACCGACGAGGAGCGCGTCCGCGCGATGGTCGCGATCGCGCTCAAGGCCGAGGCGGTCGGCCTCGACGTCTTCGCCACCGGCGAGCACCACAACCCGCCCTTCGTGCCGTCCTCCCCCACGACGATGCTGGGCTATATCGCCGCGAAGACCGAGCGGCTGATCCTGTCGACCGCGACGACGCTCATCACGACGAACGACCCGGTCAAGATCGCCGAGGACTACGCGATGCTCCAGCACCTGGCGGACGGCCGGGTCGACCTGATGCTGGGCCGCGGCAACATGGGCCCGGTCTATCCCTGGTTCGGCCAGGACATCCGGAACGGGATCGCGCTCGCCTACGAGAACTACGCGCTGCTCCACCGGTTGTGGCGCGAGGACGTCGTGGACTGGGAGGGCAAGTTCCGCACGCCGTTGACCGGCTTCACCTCGACCCCTCGGCCGCTCGACGGCGTCCCGCCGTTCGTGTGGCACGGCTCCATCCGCAGCCCGGAGATCGCCGAGCAGGCGGCCTACTACGGGGACGGGTTCTTCCACAACAACATCTTCTGGCCCAAGGAGCACGTCCAGCGGATGGTCGCGCTCTATCGCCAGCGCTTCGAGCACTACGAGCACGGGCCGGCCGACCAGGCGATCGTCGGGCTCGGCGGGCAGGTCTTCATGCGCGCCGACTCGCAGGAGGCCGTCAAGACGTTCCGACCATACTTCGACCACGCCCCGGTCTACGGCGGCGGACCGAGCCTCGAGGACTACATGGACCAGACCCCCCTGACCGTCGGCAGCCCGCAGCAGGTCATCGACCGGACGCTGGCGTTCCGCGACGTCGTGGGCGACTACCAGCGCCAGATGTTCCTCGTCGATCACGCGGGCCTGCCGCTCGAGGAGGCGCTCGACCAGATCGAGATGCTGGGCGAGCTCGTGATCCCGGTCCTGCGCCGGGAATTCGCTGTCGGCCGGCCGGCCGATGTCCCCGACGCCCCGGTGCATCCACGCGTGGCCGCGACGACGGGCAGCGACGCCCCGTCCGGCCACCTGGCGGAACCCGTCCCGGCATGAGCGGGGATCGCCGGCGGTCGCTCGTGGTCGTCAGCGGCGGGCTGGCCCAGCCGTCGTCGACGCGCCTCCTCGCCGACCGGATCACCGCCTCGACCGAACGCCACCTTCGCGACGCGGGCGTCGAACCGGCGGTCGAGGTCATCGAGCTCCGCGACCACGCGCACGAGCTCATCAACCATCTGCTGACGGGATACCCGAGCCCGACGCTGCAGGCGGCGACCGACGCGGTCCTCGGGGCCGACGGCCTGATCGCCGTCACGCCGATCTTCAGCGCCTCCTACAGCGGCCTCTTCAAGCTGTTCTTCGACGTGATCGAGCGCGGCGGCTTCGCCGGCAAGCCCGTGCTCATCGCCGCCACCGGCGGGACCGCCCGCCACTCGCTGGCGCTCGAGCACGCGATGCGACCGCTGTTCGCGTACCTGAACGCCGCCACCGTCCCGACCGCGGTCTACGCCGCCACCGAGGATTGGGGCGAGGGCGCGGTCGCGGCCGACGGGCGCCTCGTCGACCGCATCGATCGCGCCGCCAGGGAGCTCGCCACCGCCATGGCCGCGCGGATGCCGGGGACGCCGCGCGACCCGTTCACGGACCCGGTGCCGTTCGAGGACCTGCTCCGCCAGGGCTAGCCGGGCGCGAGGCTCGTCTTCAGCGCCAGGATCCGCTCGTAGGAGGCGAGCAGCGGCGCGCGGTCGAGCGACCCGTCCGTGACGTCGCCGACCAGCCGCTTGAACACCGCCGCCGACGTCACCTCCGTCCCGGTCACGAGCAGGAGGTCCGTGCCCGCGCCCGCCGCGAGTTCGGCCAGGTCGCCGCTCGAGACGCCGCGGGCCTTGGCGGTGCCGTCGAGCGAATCCGTGATCGTCACGCCCTCGAACCCCATCTCGCGGCGGAGGAGCCCATCGCCGATCGCGCTCGACCAGCCGGCGGCGTCCGTGGCGTCGTATGCCGGGTAGGTCGCGTTCGACAGCATGATCAGCGGGATCCGCTCGCTGATCGCGGCCTGGTACGGCTGGAGACCGGCGCCCAGCTGGTCCTTCGACGCGCCGATCACCACGGCGTGGCTGTCGGTGTTCTGCGTCGCGAGGCCGATGCCCGGGAAGTGCTTCAGCGACGGGAGGACGCCGCCGGCCACGAGACCGGCCGCGAACGCGTCCGCGAGCTCCGACACGGTCGCCGACGACATCGAGAACGTCCTCCCTGCCGCCTCCATGAACGAGGCGGGGCCGGCGGGGACGTCCGCGACCGGCGCGAAGTCCACGTTGATGCCGAGGTCGCGCAGCGCATCCGCGGTCGCCCGTCCCTGGTCGCGCGCCACCGAGGCTCGGCCGTCGCGGCCCATCTCGCCGGGTGCGAGGGTCGGCGGCGCCCAGGGGATCCGCTTGATCTCGCCACCCTCCTGGTCGACGCCGATGAGCAGCGTCGGCTGTCCGCCCGTTGGCGGCCGCGGCCTGGAGCGACGCGGTCAGCTGGCGCAGTCGCCGCCGGGGTGCTGATGTTCGGCGGGAAGAGGATCACCCCACCCACCTCGCCGCGCTCGATCCGCCTCAGCAGCGCGGCCGACGCGGTGGTGCCGCTCATCCGGACCACGAGCTTCTGGCCGATCAGCTCGGCGGCCGTCGGTGCGGCGGTCGCCGACGGCGACGGCGCGGCCGACGCGGTGGGCTCGACGCTAGGCCGTCGCGACGGCCCCGCGGTCGCCGTCTGACTCGGCGTGACGCGGCGCGCAGCCGAGGACGAGCAGGCATGCGATGACGCGCCGCCGCCCGCGACCGGTCGGGTCGCATCGGGCCCGTCAGGCCCAGTCGACGAGGGCCAGCGGGACCGGGTCGGTGACGCCCTTCAGGAGCGGTCGGGGTGGCCGGCCCGGCGCGGACGTCGCCCGCCTCGGCGAGCGTCTCGGTCGACGCGATAGATCTCGCCTCCCGCTGCCTGCGCCGCGACCCGTGCCGCGACGTGGACGCCCTTGCCGCTGTAGTCGTCGCCGCGCCGGTTGGCGTCGGCCGTGTGCAGCCCGATGCGCACCGCGATCGCGAACCCGCTCGATTCGCGCTGCGCGCGGAGGGCTCGCTGGATCGCGACGGCGGCGTCGACGGCGGCCTTCGCCGACGTGAAGGCCGCGAAGAACCCGTCGCCGGTCGAGTTGACGATGACCCCTCCCCCGGTCGTGATCAGGTTCCGGAGCACGTCGTCGTGCCAGCGCAGCAGCCGCTCCCACGCCTGGTCGCCGAGGGCCTCGGCCAGGTTCGTCGAGCCGACGATGTCGGTGAACATGAAGGTCATCCGCGCCGAGACCGGGCCGCTGCGGCGATCCTCGGCATCGCGCAGCTCGCGCTCGGCGCCCTCGATGTCGACGCCTGGCCCCGAGCCGGCGGAACTCGTCCAGCGCGGCGTTGAGCTCGAGGTCGGCGTCATCGTCGTCGCCGACGGCGCGCAGGGCGCGCGACAGGACGGCCCGCGCGCGGGCGATCTCGTAGGGCGAGCCGACCTCGCGCCAGCCCTTGATCGACGCCCGAAGGGCCTCGGCCGCCGCCCGCGGCATCGCCCTCGGCCAGGAGCACGCGGCCGAGCGTCGCCTGTCGCCCGGCCTCGAGCGCCGGCGACGGATACGACGGCCACGATCTCGTCGAGGGCCTCGACCGCCGAGCGCGCCACGGCCAGGTCGCCGGCGGCGATGGCGATCTCGGCCTGCGCTGGGAAGAGGCGCGCCCGCGCCCATCGGTCCCAGCCGCGCTCGGCGACCGCCGCGTCGATCGCGGTCGCGGCGGCCTTGACCTTGCCCTCGGCCAGGCGGATCAGGGCGAGGGCCGGCTGCGGCGAGCGGCCGCGCGCGTGCGCCTCGCGGAGCGCGGCCTCGGCGCCGGCGAAGTCGCCGCGCAGCCGGCGGATGTCGCCGATCGCGTAGAAGCCGTCGGCCTGCGGCGGCGTGGCGTTGAAGGCGCCGAGCTCGGTCGTGGCCTTCTCGAGGTCCTGCTCGGCGCGCTCCCAGGCGCCCCCGACCGCCGCGATCTCGGCGCGGTGGATCTTGCAGATGCCCGGGAACCCGGTCAGAGCGCCTGGCGATGGCAGTAGCGCTCGGTCGCCTCGATCCACTCGTTCGCGCGCCGGTAGTCCGTGAGGTCCCGGCAGGCGCTGATCATCGAGCAGGCCGCGACCCCGGTCGTGAACGGCGACAGCTCGCCGTTCACCGCGGCGATCGACGCCTCCTCCATCATCGCGATGCCGTCGGTCGTCTCGCCGTTCGCGATCTTCAGGGAGCCCATGTTGATCAGCCCGAACGCCTTGAGGTCGGCGTCGGCCGCGCTCTCGCCGATCGGCGATGGCACGCTCGGCGAGGCTGAGCGCGGCATCGACGTCGCCCGCGACAGCCGCTCCGAGGCTCTTGATGAGGGCCAGGTAGCCGTGCGGCGTAGGTGTCGCCCTCCGGTCCGAGGATCCGCTCGGCACGGCGCACCCAGACCGTCGAGATCGCGTGGTTGCCCGAGAACGCGTAGTCGCGGGCCAGGTCGAGGGCGATGTAGGCCGCCCGGAGCTCGATTGCCCTCGGCCTCGTAGACCTTGAAGGCACGCTCCTTGACCTCGCGCTCGAGGTCGGCCCTGGCGACGAAGAACGCGGCCTGGGCGAGGCGCTCGAGGTCCTCGCCGGACAGCGGGCCGGCCGCGTCCGCTTCGGTGAACCGGTCGAAGGCCTCGTTCCACTCGTGCCGGCCCAGGGCGTCCCGTCCAGCCTGGAGGAGATCGTCGGTCGCGTCGTCCACGGGAGAGGTGGCTTCGCTCATCGGCCGCCATTGTGCACGTTCCGTGCGATCGAGTCGGCGGACGGTCTAGTCCGGGGCCGCGGCCCAGGGCGACCGGGCCATCCAGCCCGCCAGATCGTTCCGATGCAGCAGACGGGTGCTCTGGCAGTCCGAGCGGATCTCGGTCTCGTGCCGGATCGCCACCAGGAAGTGGCGGTCGAACGCGCGTCGCGGGAACTCGCGCATGACCCCGTCGCGCACCGCGTCCACCAGCTCGTAGCCGTCGCCACGGACGTCGAGCCCCGTCGAGCGGTCGAGCAGCACGGCCTCGACCCCGTCGCCGAGGGTCCACGCCCGGCGCCATGTGCAGGATGATCGCGATCGCCGCCCGGTCGGCGGCGTCCGGGTCCATGCCCGCCCGCTCGAGGAAGCGGCGCGCGATCTCGGCGCCCTCCACCTCGAAGCACATCGTGTTCTTCGGGATGCGGGTCAGCCCGATAGTCGTGCATCAGCGACGCGGTCCACAGGATCTGGGCGTCGAAGCCCAGCCCTCGCCCGCGGCGATCGCCGCGCCCCAGCAGTAGGCGCGGACCGAGTGCGTCAGCAGGTAGTCCGGCAGCGAGCGATGGGCCCAGCGCCAGGTGGCGGCCGAGACGTCGTCCTGTGGCACCGGGATGCCCGCCGATGGCCCTGGGCAACGCGGGTGCTGTCGCCGTCACGGGTGCCTCCTCCTACCAGACATCGCCCGGTCGCCAGTCGCAGCTGATGGTTGCGTCGAGGTCGAGCGGCGGCGTCGACGCCGTCCGGCGGACCAGGATGAAGCCCTCCTCGTCGGGCGTCCGCCTCGGTCCGTCCGGCGTCCGCACGAACGCCGGCCCCGTCCAGGTCGTCCAGCCCGAGCCGCTCGTAGAAGGCGTGCCGCCCGGTGCCGAGCACGCCCAGCTCGAACCGCTCGCTCGATCCACGCCGTCGACCTCGTCGCATCAGCACGGACCCGATCCCCGACCCTGCCGGTCGGGCGCGACCGCGACCGCCTCGACGTAGCCCGTCCGGAGGGCCGGCCGCCGATCTCGATCGACGCGTTCGACCACCGAGGCGTGCGCCGACGATCGCCCCGTCGAGTGTCGACCACGAAGTGCGTCCCGCCGAGCGAATGGTCCCAGTCGGTCTGTCGTGAACCGCTCCTCCAGTCCGCGCCGAACGCCGAGATCGAGGAGTCGCCGGATCGGCCAGCAGGTCCGGCGGCTGACGTCGCGGTCGGCGTCGAGCGGCGTCGGAGCCGCGCGTCCGCGACGTCGCTCATCGTTCGAGGACGACGCGGCGCAGGTAGTCGTTCCGGAACGTGCCGTCCGGGTCGAAGCGGTCGACGAGCGCCACGAAGTCGGGCAGCCGCGGGTACGCTGGCGCGGATCGCCTCGGGCGCCATCGTCGAGAGCTTGCCCCAGTGCGGTCGCGGCTCGAACGGCGCGAGCGCCGCTTCGAGGGCGGGCAGCACCTCGCGGACGCCGGCCCAGTCCGGCTGCCAGGTGAAGTGCAGCGCGACCGACTCGCGGCCGACGGCGGTGCTCATCCAGAGGTCGTCGGCGGCGACCGTGCGGACCTCGGACACCATGAGGAGCGGTGCGATCCGGTCGCGCAGGCCGTCGACGGCGACCAGCGCGTCGACCGCGTGGCGGCGCGGCAGCAGGTACTCGGTCTGCAGCTCGGCACCGGCGCTCGGCGTGTGGTCCATCCGGAAGTGCGGCAGTCGCTCGTGCCACGGCCCGGGCACCCCGAGCTGCTCCGTGCACGCATCCGCCGGCATCCGGCGGATCGGGTGGATCGGGACGGTGGCCCGGGTGGCGCCGTGGAGCGTTGGCGGCGGCTCGAACGGCGTCGCCGCGATCGACCCGGCGCTTCAGCCAGACCTCCTCGAAGACCGGTCCGCGCCACTCGGTGAACAGGCTGACGCTGTCCGCCAGCGCGGTGATCTCGTCGAAGTGGTCGGCAACGGCGCGAGCGGCAGGTCCTCGTACAGGTCCTGGCGCACCTGGAACGTCGGCTCGAGGCGGAGCGTGACCCGGGTGACGACCCCGAGCGCTCCGAGCCCGACGACGGCCCCCGGGAACGTCTCCGGGTCCGCCGCCCGGGAGAGCGCGACCGTCTCCCCATCGGCCGTGACGCAGCTCGACGGCCGTGACCGCCGTCGCGAGATTGCCGTTCCGGTCGCCCGATCCGTGGGTCGCCGTCGCGCACGCCCCGGCGACCGAGATGTGCGGCAGCGAGGCGAGGTTGTGCAGCGCGAACCCGGCCGCGTGCAGCGGTCCGCACAGCTCGCCGTAGCGGACGCCGCCGTCGACGGTCACGGTCGACGCGGCCCGGTCCAGCTCGAAGACGCGCGGCAGGCGCGCGAGCGAGACGAGGTCGCCGGTCGTGTCGGCGATGTCGTTGAACGAGTGCCGCGAGCCCGAGGACCCGCAGCGAGCCGCTCCGGCGGACGAGCTCCTGGAGCTCGTCGAGCGAGCCCGGCTCGTGCAGGTCGCGCGCCACGTAGGCGTGGTTGCCCGCCCAGTTCGTCAGGCCCGTGGCGGGACGCCGATCGTCCGTTGCGGTCACGGTCGCCCTCAGAAGTCGCGGCGACCGGCGAACGTCTCGACGACGCCGGGCCGGGTCAGCTGGTAGATCGCCAGGCGGTGCCCGCCGGGCCCCGCGAACGAGCGGACGGGCCCCTGCGGGATCTCCAGGGCGTGATCGGCTGGTCCAGCCGCGCGACTCGAGATCCGTGGCGGCGGCGTCGAGGTCGGCGACGCGGTAGACGAGCACCGGCCGATCGCCCTCGAGGTGGCCGGCCAACAGGAGCTGCGGCGGCCCATCGGTCAGCTCGATCATCGCGACGCGCGTGCCCATCCCGTCGATGGCGAAGACCAGCCGGCCACCCAGGACCTCGGTGAAGAAGCCGACGTCGGCGGCGACGTCGCGGCTCGGCATGTAGACGTAGTCCAGCTGCTCGAACATGGGCTGGCGTCATCGTACGCCGCGAACGCCGCCTCGCCGACCGCGGTAGGCTCGCCGCGTGATGCCCCAGACGTTCCCGATCCGGCTCGGCGCGCGGTCGAGGCCGGTCCTGCGCCTGTTCGGGGTCACCGGGCCGGAGACCGCCTATGTCGACCTCGGCGGCGGACTGCTGGACGCACGGTTCGGGGCGTCGTCCATCCGGACGTCGATCAGCAACATCGAGTCGTGGCGCATCGAGGGTCCGTGGCTGTGGATCACGGCGATCGGCGTGCGCCGCAGCATCCGGAACGGCGACGTGACGTTCGGCGGCTCCCCGCATGGCGGCGTGCGCACTGGACTTCCGCGAGCCGGTCCACTTCGGGCCGTTCCGGCCGCCCGCGCTGTACGTGACCGTCGACGACCTCGAGGGTCTCGCCGCGGCCCTCACGGCGTACGGCATCTCCGGCGTGGACGCGAGGATCGCCGCCGGCGCGTGAACCTTCAGGACGCCTGCTACTCCGGTTTGATGTTCAGGTTGTAGCGGAAGACGTTGTCCGGGTCGTAGCGGCGCTTGATCGCCGTCAGCCGCGCGTACCGCTCGGGTCCGTAGGCCGCCCGCACCCGGTCGGGCGTCTCGTCCACCGGCGCGTAGTTCGCGTAGCCGGCGCCGCTCAGCGATGCCGGCAGGAGGGCATCGGCGTAGCGCCGGGCCCAGGCGATCTGCTCGGCGTCCTCGGCCGGGATCCTCCCAGATCGCGATCCCGCTGATGTTCCAGCCGGCCCCGCGCTGCCCGAACGCCGCGCCGCCCGGCGGCTCCTGGCGCGCGACCCCGGACATGGCCTCGATCAGCACGAACGACACCACGCCGGGCCGCGACGCCATCGCCTGCGACCGTCGCGTCGATCACGTCCGCATCGAGCTCTCGGACGAAGTGGCCCTTCCAGTAGTGCCGGAGGCCGAACGGCAGCTGGCCGCTGGCGGCCTGGACCTCCAGGTAGGTCTTCGGACCGATGTCGTCCTCGACGGCGCCGATGGCGCGCAGCGGCGCGATCAGCGCGTCGCCCATCCTCGGCCGGTCCCTGGAAGACCACCGTGACGGCCATGGTCAGCGGACCGCCGGGCGTGGGGTCGTCCTCCGGCAGGTGCGGGCCGGTCACGAAGAGGACCATCTCGGGCGGCATCACCGCGGCCAGGGCGGCCACGCCCTCCAGGACCGTCCCGCGCCGCCTCGATCGGATAGGTCAGGTAGCCCGGAATGGAGCGGACCGAGCGGATGGAGCGCGAACTCGAACGTCGTCACGATCCCGAAGTTGCCGCCGCCGCCGCGGAGCGCCCAGAGCAGGTCCGGGTCGCCGCCGCCGCCCGCGATCACGACCGAGCCATCGGCGGTGACGACCTCGGCGCCGACGAGGTGGTCGCAGGTGAGGCCGTTGGTGCCCATCAGGAAGCCGAGGCCGCCGCCCAGCGCGAGCCCGCCGACGCCCGTGTCCCCGAACGTCCCGCCGGTCATCGCCAGCCCGTGCGGCACGGTCGCCGCGTCCACGTCGTTCCAGATGGCGCCGCCGCCGACCCGGACCCGCCGCCGCTCCGGGTCCACGACGACCTCGCGCAGGTGGCGCAGGTCGATGACCGCGGCGTCGTCCGCCGTGGCGTGGCCCGCGACGTTGTGACCGCCGCCGCGGACCGCGATGGGCAGCCCCTCGTCCCTGGCCCAGCGGACGGCCGCGGCGACCTCCGCCGTCGAGGTCGGGCGGATGACCACGGCCGGCCGCCGGTCGATCGTCCCGTTGAACGTCGAGCGGGCCTCGTCGTAGTCGGCGTCGTCGGGCAGGATCCAGCCGCCCGGGAAGGCCGTCCGCGCCTCGTCCGTCGTCATCATCGGGGGCGTCCCTCATGGAGCGTGGCGATGGACTTCTCGATCCGCCGCTGGCGGGTCTCCGCGGTCTTCGCACCCTCGATCGAGAGGACGTGCCAGGAGCGGTTGCTGTAGGAGAGGCCGTCGAAGGTGCGCCTGGCCTCCGGGTCCGCGTCGAGCGCCGCGGCGAAGTCGTCGGGGACGACGACCTCGCGCGGCGCCGTGTCGAGCTCGATGTCGACGTCCACCTCGTCGCCGGCCGCCAGGCCGGCCGCGGCGCGATGCTCGGCGCTCACGCCGACCATGTACACCCCGCCCATCACGGCGACCGTGTTGCGGTAGGTGTAGCCGTTGATGGTGACCCGGACCGGTGGCCGCTTGCCCTTGCCGAGCGCGACGACGACGTCTTCGGGGATCTCGATGCCGGCGGCGTTCTTGCCGGTGCCCAGGATGGTGGTCCGAAATCGCATGGGCCCGAGTCTACGCGGTTGCGAGGCCCGGTTCGGCGACCGGCTGCCGGCTCACCAGGACCAGGGCACCGGCGCAGGCGAAGGCCAGGACGACCGTTCCGAGCATCGCGATCGTCAGGCCGACGGTCACCGACAGGAAGCCCATGACCGGCGGGTAGATGATCGAGCCGACGACCGCCGAGCCGCCCAGGAAGCCCGACACGGCCGACGAGCGCTCCGGGTAGCGGTCGCCGCCGATCACGATGATCATCGGGAAGACCGGGCCCGTCGCGAACCCCGCAAGCGCGAACAGGGCGATCGAGACCGGCAGCGATGGGATGAGGATCGCGCCGATCAGCACGACCCCGGTCGCGGTGGCCGAGACGATCGTGAACCGCGTGTGGTCGTAGCGGTCCGCCAGCCGTGCCGCGGTCAGCCGGCCCAGCGTGAGCCCGGCCCAGAACAGCGCGAGGGCAGTGGTGGCCGTGGGTCAGGGGCGCCGGCTCGAGGAACCGGACCAGCCAGTTCGAGACGCCGACCTCGGACGCCACGTAGCAGGCGATCGCGAGGGCGAGCAGGAGCAGCGGGGTCGGGAGGCGGCGCCGACCCGCCGTCACGGGCATCGCGTCATCGGTGGCGTCGGCGGCCGCGGCGCGGTGACGGCCGGACGGCATCGCGCACGATCGCGAACAGGATCCCGACGACGATGGCAACCACGCCGGTCCCGACGAGGATCGCCTGCCACGCGGCACCGCCCTCGACGAGCCGACCGACGACCAGCGGCGCGGTCAGGGCCCCGAGGCTGAAGCACAGGTGGAGCAGGTTCAGCGCCCGACCGCGCTCGGTCTTGAACAGGTCCAGGAACAGGCCGTTCCCGCCGCCGTCGAGGACGCCGACGCCCAGGCCCGCGGGCAGCGCTGCGAGCAGGAAGACGGGCCATGAGGGCGAGATCGCCCAGGGCGATGAGCCCGGCGCCGTGGACCACGGCCCCGAGCGACAGCACCGTGCGCCGGCCGACGCGCTCGGTCAGGAGCCCGCCGCCGAGCGACCCGGCGGCGTAGACGACTGCGTAGAGGAAGTAGAAGACGCCGATCCCCGCGTCCGATTGGTCGAATCCGTCCTTCACGGAGCGGATCAGCGACGGGATGAGCAGGCCGCTCCAGCCGATGAGCAGGAAGGAGGCGGCCCCGAGGAGTCCGGCCGCGGGCGGCCATCGACGTGGCTGGTCGGTCACCCGCCCGATGCTATCGGGTCCGGCCGGTCGAGGAGGGCCGCGAATCGCTCGGACCTCGACAGCCGCGTGATCCGCGCCGCCTCGAGGATGAGGACGCCGAGCCGGCGGCTCGTCGATCGGGTCACCGGGCTCGAACGTCAGCCAGCGGGCGCGCTGGGTGACGCCCTCCCCTTCGAGGACGCGATCGGGGTCGTCCATGAAGACGCCGTACTGGAACCCGAGGTGGACGTGCTCCTGCTCGGCCCACACGAAGCAGCAGAACGCGGTCTGGCGCCCGGACGGGATGTCGTAGCCGATCAGCCGCCAGCCGGGCCGGACCGCCTCGATGGCGTCGGGCAGCGCGCGCCGGACGATCCGGCGCAGCCGCTCGGCGATGGTCGCGCATCGGGGCGGGATACCCGGCGAGCAGCGCCTCGGGCGGCAGCGAGTCCATGCGGCCATCATCGCGCGGCGGTGCGGTCGGAACGTGGCATGAACCGCGGCGCCTAGAAGAACGTCGACGTCCAGGGCTCGTCGCGCATCCGCAGGATCTCGTCGAGGCGATCGACCGCCCCCGCCCGATGCTCGTCGGCGCCGCCCGCGAGGACCGCGCTGCGGAGGCTCGGACCGCCGAGGTACGCGACCCCGAGCGCCTCGACCGGCACGGTCGAGCTCGGCGGTCTCGGTCGTCTCGACACACGTCGCCCCATCGGGCCCGGCGTCCAGGCGCACCCGGTACCGACCCTCGGCCCGCTCCGCATCGACGACCTCGATGACCATGCGGCCCTCGCGCTCGTAGGTCCGTGCGGCCAGCGCGGCCGCCACGTCGAACAGGCGGACCCAGAGGCCGTCGGTGACGTCGGTCAGCTGCGCATCGCGGGCGTCCGCGAGCAGCCAGGGCAGGCGCTCGTCGCGGGCCCGCCGGGGCGCCTTCACGGTCGCGACCCAGTCCATCTCCGCGAGGAACCGCCAGAGCGTGGCGTAGGCGTCGGTCGTGAGCGCGTGCAGCTCGTCGAGGGTCACGACGTTCGTCGGCCGGTTCCCGTCCCAGCGGTCATCGGTACGGCTGAAGCGGGCGTAGCCGTCGACGACGTCGGCCGTCGTCGCGATGGAGGACCAGGAAGCCCTTCCAGGCCGGGCTCCAGACGCCGGGGGACATCCCCAGGTCGCCCTCCCAGCGGTGAGTCCATCCCGGCGGATCTCGCCGGGCTGCCCGACCCGGTACCGCTCGTAGACGTCGCGGATCGCCTGCGAGGCTCGCCGGCCCGGGGACGACGTACTCGACCCGGCCGGTCGCCGGGTCGGACGACGGCCGCCGACCGCGTGTCGAGGGTCCAGGTCGCCTCGAGCGTGCCCTGGCCGTACCCGAAGCGGCCGTAGATCGGGTACTCGGCGGCGTGGAGCAGGGCCATGACCTCGCCGCGCTCGCGGATGGCGGCGTGCTCGGCGGCGACCATCCCGCGCAGGATGCCGCGTCGGCGATGCGTCGGGAGCACGGTGACGCCGGATACGGCGGCGGCCGGCAGGCGTCGCGCCACCCGGGACGGTGATCTCGGTCGCCCACGAGCGGAACGTGCCGCAGACCCGCTCCCCGTCGTGGGCGATCCAGACTCGATCCAGGTCCCAGCGCGGGCTCAATTCCTCGACGACCGCGTCGACGTCCGGTCGCTCGAGGAAGGCCGCCGTGAGCGCCTCGACGCTCTCGCCCAGCTCGTCCGGGCGGACCCGGCGGATCTCGATGGCCATCGGCCGGACGATAGCATCCGGCCCGCCGCGACGACCGGCTAGGATGCCGGGACATGACCGACCAGCACGACCACGACCATGTCCGGCCGGCGACGGCCGCCGAGCGCGCCGACGTCGCGGGGATGCACGCGGCCAACCGGGCGGCCTGGGACGAGGCAGCGGAGCGCTACGAGGGCTGGCTTCCCGAGGCGATCGAGCTGATCCGCTCGGGTGGCACGAACCTCTTCCCGGTCGAGGTCGAGCTCATCGGCGACCTGCATGGCCGCTGCCGGCGGGCGATCCACCTCCAGTGCGCCGGCGGGCGCGACACGCTGTCGCTCTGGAACCTCGGCGCCGAGGAGGTCGTCGGCGTCGACTTCTCGCCGCGGATGCTCGAGCTCGCGTCCAGGCTCGCGACCGCGGTCGGCGCCCCGGCGCGGTGGGTCGAGTCGGACGTGCTGCAGACGCCGCACGAGCTGGACGGGACGGCCGACCTTCTCTACACGGGCCGCGGCTCGCTGATCTGGCTCCAGGACCTCGACGCGTGGGCCGCGGTGCTCCACCGGCTCCTCGCCCCGGGCGGGCGACTCGTCCTCTTCGAGGGCCATCCCGGCCGAGTGGCTCTTCGATGTCGACGACGACGGGCGCTGGATCGCGACCGACTACGACTACTTCGCCGGTCCCGAGGCCTCGAAGGGCTGGGCGCCGGGCTACATCGACCACCTGTCCATCGATGACGACGACCAGAGCTGGAAGTTCGCGCGGGCCTGGACGCTCGGCGAGGTCGTCACGGCGCTGCTGCGGGCCGGCCTCCGCCTCGAGGCCGTCGCCGAGCATCCGGTCGACTGGTGGGGCGGCCACGGCGACGTCCGCGACGACGAGCGCGGCCGGATCCCGCTGTCGTTCTCGGTCGTCGCGACGAGAGGCGACGCGTGACGGGCGCGCGCCGGAGCCCGTCGGCGCCGCAGCGACCGGCCGGCATGTGCGTCGGGCCGGGCCACATGGTCGTCTACGGCAATCCGGCGCTCCGGGCGGCCTTCGGGGACGTCTCGGTCGGTCTGCCGGCCCGTGAGGGCATCCTGGGGCTGCCCACGGAGGCGTTCACCCTGCTCGACGCCGTCTACGCGCGGGGCAAGCCGCTCGCACGCTGGATCGACCGCGATGACGAGCAGTGGCGGATGACGGCCGCCCCGCGCGTCGACCCCGAGACCGGCGAGGTCTACGGGGTCTCGTTCCACCTGCGCGAGCGGTCGGACCTGCCGACGCCCTAGACGGCCGTCGTCCTCGAGGCCATCGAAGCGCCCGTCCGCCGTTCGCAGCACAGGCTGGACCGCGACGATCGCCCCGTGCGGGATCGCGCCGTAGATGTGCGGATACGGCGAATCGGCGACGTCGTAGCGCCACGGGACGTCGTGGGCGTCGAGCGTGTCGAGGTCCACGGTGAGCGCCACGTACGACCGTGGATCGGCGGCGTAGTAGCGGTCGAACGTCGCGCCGAGCTCGTCGACCCCGTCGGTGCAGTGGATGAAGCCCTCGTTCGCGAGCGACGCCGCCTCGTAGGCGCTGCCCATCGGCGAAGGCCGCGACCGCGGCCGCCCAGGCCTCGCCCGGCGAGAGATGGAAGGTGTGGCGCGTCACTCGGGCGCGGCCGGGTCGTCCACCGAGACCCAGCGTCGGTCGAGGGCGAGCTGGATGACGGTCGGCCGGTCCGTGGCCAGCGCCGTCCGCAGCGCTCCCTCGAACTCGGCGTCGGCATCCACGCGAACGCCGCGCGCGCCGGCAGCGCGGGCCACCGCCGCGAAGTCGAACGGCCCGAGCTCCGTCGCGACGCCCTGGCCGGTGCCGCGCCGCTCCTGCCACATCCGGATCGTGCCGTAGCGCTCGTTGTCGAAGCACAGCACGACGACCCGCGCGCCCTCGCGGACCGCGGTCTCGAGCTCGCCCATCGTCATCGCCAGGCCGCCGTCGCCGACGACCGCGACCACCTGGCGGTCGCGGTGCACGAGCGCCGCCGTGATCGCGGCCGGCAGCCCGTAGCCCATCGCGCCGGACGTCGGGCCGAGGAACGTGCCGGGACGCCGGAACCGGAACCCGCGGGCGACCCACCCGCCGAAGTTGCCGGCGTCGATGGCCAGGATGGCGTCGTCGGCGAGGACGCGGCGGAGCGTGCTGACGACGCGCCCGGGATGCACGCCGGGCCCATCCCATGGCGAGTCGTCCACGATCGTGTCCGCTTCCCACGCCGCGCGATCCTCGGCGTTGGCCGTGTCCCGTGTCGCGACGCGCTCGGCGTCGAGGACGGCGCCGCCGAGGAGCCGGTCGTTGGCACCCTTCAGGAACGAGCGCGCATCCGAGGCGATGCTGACCGTGGCCGGCGCCAGGCCGGCGGCGCGCCCCGGCTCGATGTCCACGTGCGCCCACGGGATCCCGTCGGCGGGGACCGTGTAGCCGTAGCTGGTCGCCTCGTTGAGCCGCGAGCCGATGACGAGGATCGGCGTCGGCCGTGTCGAGCCGTCGGCGGACCGACGGCGGGGCGGCCAGCCCGGCCATCCCCAGGTACAGCGGATGGTCGTTCGAGATGACGTCCGCGCGCCGCCAGGCGGCGATCACGGGCACGTGGAGGAGCTCGGCGAAGCGGAGGAGCTCGGTCGAGGTCCGGGCGCGCAGGACGCCGCCGCCGGCGAGGATCACCGGCCGACGGGCGCTCGCCAGCAGCTCGATGACAGCCGCCAGCTCCTCCGGCGCGGCGCGCGGGACGCTCGGACGGTCCGCGTCCGCGCGCTCGAGCAGCACGACCTCGTCGAGCAGGTCCTCCGGCAGCGACAGCAGGACCGGGCCCGGTCGGCCGGAGAGGGCCTCGCGGACGGCCTGCGCCATGACCCCCGGGACGTCCTCGGCGCGGCGCGGCTCCGCCGCCCACTTGGCGAGGCCGCCGATCGTCGCGACCTGGTCGATCTCCTGGAAGGCCTCGCGGCCCTGGAACGCGCGCTCGACCTGGCCGACCAGCGCGAACATCGGGCTGGAATCCTGGCGGGCGGTGTGGATCCCGATGGCCAGGTTGGCGCTGCCGACGGCGCGGGTGCCGAGGCTGGCAGCGGGGCGGCCCGTCAGCTGCCCGTGCGCCTCGGCCATGAACGCGGCACCGCCCTCGTGGCGGGTCGCCACGACCCGGATCCCCGCGTCGGCGAACGCGTCGAGGAGGCCGAGGAACGACTCGCCCGGCACGGTGAACGCGTACCGCACGCCGGCGGCGCGCAGGCTGTCGGCGATGAACCGGCCGACGGTCCGCGGCTGGGCGGGCTCCACGGCTTCGGGCTCGGCCGCGTCGGGCTCGACGGCCCCGGCGCTCGGCTCGGCGCTCGGCTCGCGGCTCGGGCTCGGCGGCCGCTTCGGGCTCGGCCGCCGGGGCGTCGGCCACCTCCGCATCGCCGATCCCCGCGGGGTCGGTCGGCAGGATGGGATCTGGCTCGGTCATGGTCGGATCGTCCCTCGTGCGGCGGGTCAGTATGCCAGCGGGACGGCGATGGCGGAGAGGACGAGCCCGAGGACGATCACGGCCGCGACGACCAGCATCACGGCCTGGGCGAGACGCGATCCGGGCATGGCGGACCTACCGGTAGTTCTCGAACTGGAGCGGGACCGGCTCGTCCAGCTCGCGCAGCCGGGCGATGACGCGCTGCAGGTCGTCCTTGCTCTTGGCCGAGACGCGCACCGCGTCGCCCTGGATCTGCGACTTCACCTTCGGGAACTCGTCGCGGATCAGCTTGGTGATGCGCTTGGCGACGACCTCGCCGAGCCCGCGCCGGAGCTTGATCGTCTGGCGGACCTTGTTGCCACCGGCCGGCTCGACCGTGCCCCCAGTCGAAGATCTTCAGCGACAGGTTGCGCCGGATCGCCTTCGACTCGATCAGGTCCTTCACCGCGGTCGCGCGGTACTCGTCGTCGGTGAGCAGGACGAGCTCGTCCTTCGACTGCGTCAGGTCGACGGTGACGCCCTTGAAGTCGTAGCGCTGCTGGACCTCGCGGCGCACCTGGTCGAGCGCGTTGCGAAGCTCCTGTTCGTCGAAGTCGCTGACGACGTCGAACGAGACCTCTCCGGCCATCCGTTCCTCCTCTTCCTAGCCCGCGCCGGCGCCCGTGGGGGCCTGGAGCGTCCATTCGCGCAGCTTCGCGATGCGCCCGTCCGGCGCCAGCTCCCAGGTCATGAAGCCCACCAGGTGCACCCGGGCCCGGGTCGCGGTCTCGCTGTAGCTCGCGTGCCAGGCGGTCAGGACCGTGTCGCCCGAGACCCAGTGGCGCTCGGGCACGAACTCGACGTCCCCGGTCGTCAGGGAGCCGTCGAGCCAGTAGGCCCGGATCGCGTTGTGGCCGACCATCGGCGGCGCGAACGGGTCGGCGTGGTACTCGGCGTCGTCGGTGAACATCGAGACGATCAGGTCGCCATCGAAGGTCGCCCACGCGCGACCGAAGGTCTCGAGCATCGTGCCGGCAGTGGCGTAGTCGACGGACATGGGCGAGCCGTGCTCCTCGTGCTGCGGTCCCGCAATGGTAGGCCACCGCCCTGCCGGGCGCCCGTCGGCGCCCGGCCCTCCCCCGCCGGTATCCTTCGCACGTGCAGATCACCTTCCTCGGCCAGGCCGGGCTGTTCGTCGAGACCAGGGGCGTCAGCATCCTGTGCGACCCGTGGTTCAACCCCTCGTTCTTCGGGTCGTGGTACCCGTTCCCGGCCAACGACGGCATCGACCCGGAGCGGATCGGCCACCCGACGTTCCTCTACGTGTCGCACCTGCACCACGACCACTTCGACCCGCGCTTCCTGCGCGACCACGTCGACAAGGACACGACGGTGCTGCTGCCCGCGTACCCGCTCGACGACCTCAAGAAGGCGCTGCACGGGCTCGGCTTCGAGCGCTTCATCGAGAGCGTCGACCTGGAGCCGTTCCAGGCCGGGCCGCTGACGCTGACGATCCACGCGCTGGTGGCCCCGACGGACGGCCCGATCGGCGATTCCGCGCTGCTCATCGACGACGGCGAGGTCCGCGTCCTCAACATGAACGACTCGCGGCCGCCCGAGCCGGACCTCCTGCTGGCCGGCGGGCCGCTGGACGCCGCGTTCCTGCAGTTCTCCGGGGCGATCTGGTACCCGATGGTCTACGACTACCCCGACAACGCCCAGCAGGTCCTCGGCCACAAGAAGCGCGTCGCCCAGTCGGCGCGGGCGCTCCGCTACGTCGAGGTCCTCGACCCGGCGTTCGTGGTGCCGTCCGCCGGCCCGCCGTGCTTCCTCGACCCGGACCTGTTCGAGTTCAACGACCTCCACGGCAACGAGTGGAACACGTTCCCCGACCAGCCGACCTTCCTCGACTACATGGCCGAGCACGGCCGCGACGGCGGCCGCCTCATGCTGCCGGGGAGCGTCGCGGACGTCGGCAAGGGCCGCTTCGACGTCACGCACCCGGTCGACCCGGCCCCGATCTTCGCCGACAAGCGCGCGTACCTCGAGGCGTACCAGGCGCGCAAGGCGCCGGTCATCGCCGCCGAGCGAGCCGCGTGGAAGGGCCCGCGGGTCGACCTCCTGCCGGAGCTCAAGGCGTGGTGGGACCCGCTGCTCGAGCAGGCCGACATGATCTGCGCGGGCATCGACCAGCCGGTGCTCGTGGACGTCGGCGACGAGCGGATCGTCATCGATTTCGCGACGCGCGAGGTGCGGCGGCCGCTCGAGGACGAGGACCCGCGCTACCAGTTCTTCGTCGAGCGCGAGCTCGTCGACCACCTCGTCCGGGAGCACGTCGAGGACTGGGTGAACGAGCTGTTCCTGTCGATGCGCTTCCGGGCGCGGCGGCGCGGCCCGTACAACGACTACGTCTACACGTGGTTCAAGTGCCTGAACGTCGAGCGGCTGCAGTACGCCGAGGGCTTCTACGCCGAGCACGGGCCGACCCAGGGCACGTTCGAGTTCGCCGGCTACGACGTCCAGCGCCGCTGTCCACACATGAAGGCCGACCTGACGCGCTTCGCCTCGGAGGAGGACGGGGTCATGACCTGCGCCCTGCACGGCTGGCAGTGGGAGCTGGCGACCGGGACGTGCATCACCTCGGACGGGCACCCGCTGTACGCGCGCCCGATCGGCGCGCGGGCCGACGACGCGGACCGCGCCGCCGAGGGCGAGACCGCCGCGACCGCCGGCGGGGCCTGATCGCGGCCGTCGCCGCGCGACGCGACTAGCCGCGGGCGCGCAGGCGCTCGACCAGCTGCTCGGCGGCCACGTACGACCGGCCGCCGCCCATGACGAGGACGACGTCGCCCGGCTCGACCGCGCCGGCCAGCCACGCGGCCGCCGCCTCGGGGCTCCCGATGGCCGCGGCGGGCACCGCGCTGCGCGCCGTCACGGCGTCCGCGAGCGCCGCGGCCGAGGTGATCGTCCGGTCCGGGTCGCGGACCGCCCAGATGTCGATGACGGCCGCGCGGTCCGCCTCCGCGAGGACCTCGGCGAAGTCGTCGAGCATCGCGGCGGTGCGGTGGTAGGTCAGCGGCTCGTAGACGGCCCACAGGCGTCGCCCGGGATAGCGCCGCCGGGCCGCCGCGAAGGTCGCCCGCATGGCCGTCGGGTGGTGGGCGTAGTCGTCGAGCACCGCGACGCCGCCGACCTCGCCCTTGAGCTCGAACCGGCGACCCACCCCGTCGAAGGACGCCAGGCCCGCCAGGATCGCGTCGGGGTCGACGCCGGTGGCGAGGGCGCCGCCGGCCGCCATCAGCCCGTCGATGGCCATGTGCCGGCCGATGAGCCGCAGGCGGACCCGGTCGGGCCCGTCGTCCGGACCGCGCAGGCCGCGCACCTCGAGGTCCGTGCCCTCGCCGTCCTCGCCGACGACCGTCCCGACGATGGTCGCGCCGTCGCGCGCGGACCTCGCCGTCGGCCAGCAGCTGGACGCCGATCCGCCGCCCGGGCCAGTCCCGCCAGGGCCTCCAGCACGCCGCGGACGCCGCGATCCCCGACGTTGGCGACGAGCGTCGGGCGCTCCCCGGTCGCCGACCCGCTCCGGCCGATCCAGGCCGCGAACGCGGCCACGACGGCCGCCTCGTCCGCGAAGACGTCCGGGTGGTCCCATTCCGCGGAGATCAGGACCGTGATGTCCGGGCGGTACGGGTCGAAGTTGCCCGGCGTACTCGTCCGCCTCGACGACGAAGTCGCGGCCGGCGCCGATCCGCGCCACGCCCCGCTGCGGGCCGGCGATCGCGGCCGGCAGCATCGCCCCGACGAAGCCCGACGGGTCCGCGCCGGCGCCCACGAGGATGTCGAGGATCCAGCCCGAGGTCGTGGACTTGCCGTGGGTGCCGGTGACCGCGACCAGGCGTCGGCCGTGGGTCGCGGCCGCGTCGGCGATGACCTGCTGGACGCTCTCGGGCTCGATGCCCGAGCGCGCGGGCGGCCACGAGCTCCGGGTGGTCGGGGTCGACCGAGGTGATCGCCTTGGTGACCGCGACACGGTCGACCAGCGGCGAGCCGTCGGCGCCGCGGATGTGCGACGGGTCGTGCGACCAGGCGATCGGGATCCCGGCCGCGGCGACCGCCGCGGTCAGCGGGTCCGGACCGCCCGCGTCGCACGCGGTCACGACCGCGCCCGGCGGCGGCCGCGTGGATGGCCGCGCCGGACGACGCGGCGCCACCGACGCCGATCACGTGGATCCGGGTCCCGGGCACGATCGGGCGCGCCGGCCGCGGCGCCGCGAGGCCGCGCCCGATCTCCTCGGAGGTGCGCGTCACCGGCTGGCGACCTCGGCAGGTCGCTCGGCACGCTCCAGGAGGGCCCGCAGCGCGGCCGCGGCGCTCTCGACGATGTTCCCGGCCCGGTCCCGCGTCCACTGGTAGCGCCGGACGTCGGCGCCGTCCGCGTCGGCGACCGCCACGTAGACGAGCCCGACCGGCTTCTCGTCCGTGCCGCCGTCGGGTCCCGCGACCCCGGTGATCCCGACGCCGAGGTCCGCCCCGACGCGCGAGCGCGCGCCGGCGGCCATCGCGAGGGCGACCTGGGCGCTGACCGCCCCGTGGGTCCGGAGCAGGTCCGCGGGCACGTCGAGCAGGCCCGCCTTGACCGCGTCGCTGTAGCTGACCACGGCGCCGAGGAAGTAGGCGGACGCACCCGGGATCGTGGTGATGGCGTGGGCGACGAGCCCGCCGGTGCAGGATTCCGCGGTCGCGACCGTCAGGCCGCGCGCAAGGCACGCCGCCTGCAGCCGGCCGGCGAGGTCCGCGAGGTCCGCGTGCGAGGTGGGCGGCGTGTCCATCGACCGGTCAGCGCCGGTCGGTCTGCTTCGGGTCGTCGGGCGGCGCGAAGAGCCAGGTCTCGGGGTTGCCCTGCTCGGACATGTGCCCGAGGTCGATGCCGTTCACCGTGAAGTACGTGGCGCTGGACTTGCCGGTCCGGACCTCCACCGACTGCTCGGCGTTGAAGGTCAGGACCTTGCCCGGGGCATAGACGCGCCCGGCCGAGCCGGTGAGGTCGGAGACCTTGCCGTCGACCCAGACCTTGAGCCACGCCCGGCTGCCCTGGACCGACACGACGACGTTGACGCCCTGGTAGGCGACGGTCACGTTCCTGGTCAGCGCGGTCTTCTTGCCCTCGGCGCTGGACGCGGTGATCGTGATGGCCCAGTGGCCGGCGGTGAGCTCGAGCGGCGCGGAGAACGTCCCGTCGTCGGCGATCGGCGCCGGCTTCGGGGCCGGCGTCCTTCGGCGGCGCGGGCGTGGGCTTGCCGGCCGCCGGCGCCGTGACCGGCCCGCTGTAGGCCGAGGTGATCACCACGGAGGTCGCGTTCGTGGTCATCCCCTGGACGGGGATCGCCCCGTTCTCGTACGTCGCGCCCTCGGCCGGCTGGTCCACCGAGAGCGTCGGCGCCTCGACCGTCGGGAACGGCACCGTGATGTAGATCCGGATGGTGTCCTCGGAGTGCTTGCCGGTCTCCGGATCGATGGCGCTGACGTCGAACTGGTTGCGACCGCGGCGCAGGTCCACGCGTCGCCGACCACAGCCCGGTCGCCTCGGCCGTGACCTGGTAGGGGTCGCGGTCCGGCGTCCCGTCGTCGATGTTGACGGTCGCGTTCGGCAGGGTGACGCCGCGGAGGGTGTACGAGGTCGCCGAATCGTCGACCTCGACCACCGCCGTCGCCGGGTCCGTGACCGAGATCGTGGGCGGCTTCGCGAAGCGCAGGAGCTGGACGCCGAGGTAGGCCCCGAAGGCGAGCACGCCGATGGTCATCAGCGCCAGGACGACGATGAACGGCGAGAAGGTCAGGCCCTGCCGTGGCGCCGCCAGCGGGCGCGGCACCGAGATGGTCGCGGGCACTTCCTTGGGCTCGCCGCGCTCGCGCCGCCACTGCTCGAGGACCTCGTCGGCGTCGAGGCCGAGGTAGAGCGCGTAGTTGCGCAGGAAGCCCTTCGTGTAGACCGCGCCGGGGAGCTCCTTCCAGTCGCCGCGCTCCATCGCGTCGAGGTAGCGCGCCCGGATCTTCGTGTCGCGCTCGGCGCGGTACAGGTCGACGCCCTTGCGCTCGCGCGCCTCGTAGAGGCGCTCCGGCAGGCTCGTGGCGGCGTCTGGGGCCGGCTTGGGCGCATCGGGGCGGTCACCCGACGTCGTCCGCCTCGTTCGGTCCTGTGTCGTCATCGGTGGTCCGTCGGCGTCGATCGCGAGGCGGCCGTCCGGGTCCGCCTCAGGCCGGTCAGCATACCCCAGGCGTCTCGAAGGGCCGGCTGACGGCGATCCGGCACCCTCAATCGTCCCGGTCGACGTCGTCGGTGGAGCGCAGCCAGTTGTCGGGCCCGTAGATGACGCGCGGGGTCGCCGGGTTGCGCGGATCCTGCGGGCCCGACGATGCCGTAGCGCTCCAGCTCGTCCATGACGCGGCTCGCCCGCGAGAAGCCCAGCTTGAGCTTGGTCTGGAGGCGCGACGTGCTGGCCTTCTGCTCGCGCATGACCAGCTCGGCGGCGTGCGGGGTCATGTCGTCGACGTCCAGCGCGGCGAGCCAGGCGAACTCGCCGTTGCCGTTCCCCTCGCCGTCGCTGAACTCGAGGATCGCCTCCTCGTAGAAGGTCCGCCCGTCCGCCTGGGCGAGCCAGTGGTGGGTGACGGCGTTGACCTCGGCGTCGCTCACGAACACGCCCTGCAGCCGCATCGGGCGCGGCAGGTCGACCGGCTGGTAGAGCATGTCGCCGCGGCCGATGAGGTCCTCCGCGCCGGGCGAGTCGAGCACGGTCCGCGAGTCGACCATCGACGCCATCGCGAACGCGATGCGCGACGGGACGTTGGCCTTGATCAGCCCGGTCACGACGTTCACCGACGGCCGCTGCGTGGCGAGGACCAGGTGGATGCCGACCGCGCGGGCCTTCTGGGCGATCTTGACGACCGGGTCCTCGACCTTGCGGCCCTCGCGCATGATCAGGTCGGCCAGCTCGTCGATGATCAGCACGATGTACGGCAGGCGCTCGCCGCGGACCGCCTCGGGCAGGGCGTTGTAGGCCTCGATGTTGCGCACGGTCCGCGAGGCGAGGGCCTTGTAGCGGTCCTCCATCTCGTGGACCGCCCAGTTGAGGATCGCCTTCGCCTCGTTGGCCTCGACGATGACGTGCTGGAGCAGGTGCGGCAGCCCGTCGTAGGGCGCCAGCTCGACCCGCTTGAGGTCGACCAGGATGAGCCGCACCTCGTCGGGCCGGGCGTGCATCAGCAGGCTGGTGATGACCGCGTTGACGCAGACGCTCTTGCCCGAGCCGGTGGCGCCCGCGATCAGCAGGTGGGGCATCTTGGCGAGGTCGACCGCCATGGCCTTGCCCGACACGTCGCGCCCGAGCGCGAAGGTCAGCTGGCTGGCCGCGAGCATGTTGCTGTCCTCGACCAGCGGCCGGAAGGCGACCACCTCGCTGACGGTGTTGGGGATCTCGATGCCGACGAGGTCCTTGCCCGGGATCGGCGCCTCGATGCGGATCGAGCGCGCGGCGAGGGCCATCGCGAGGTCGTCGCTGAGCGCCTCGATGCGCGACAGCTTGACGCCCTTGTCGGGGCGGACCTCGTACTGCGTGACGACCGGCCCGGAGTTCTGGCCGACGACCTTGGCCGGGATCGCGAAGTGGCGGAGCTTCTCCTCGATCCGGCGGATGTTGGCCTCGTGGTCGACGCCGGCGTTGCCGGTCGACGGGCGGGCGGGCTCGAGCAGCTCGATGGACGGCAGGACCCAGTCGATCGAGGCGAGGCCGTCGGCGGGCTCGTCGTCCGCGTCGACCGACGATGGCCGGGTCGCGACGGCGACCGCGCCCGCGGCGGGCAGCGGGGCGGCGCCCTCGCCGGTCCAGACCGTCCGGCTGATCGGGCGCCGAGCTGATCGCCGGGGCGGGCGGCGCGTCCAGGATGCTCGGGACGGCCGGATCGCCCGATCCGGGCTTGATGGGGACCGCGACCGGCGGCCTTGGCGGCCGGCGTCTTCTCGGCCGGCTTCGTGTCGGTGCTCGGCGGTCGCTTGAGCGCGTCGGCGGCGGTCGTCTTCGACCACGCGCCGGCCCTGCACGAACGGCCGCATGATCTGGTCCAGGTGCAGGTTGAAGGCGAGCATCAGCCCGATCACGACCATCGCCAGCAGCACCACGATGGCGCCCGGCGCGGTCAGGAGCGGCTCGAGCAGGCCCTCGAAGAACCGGCCGATGCGCCCGCCTGCCGGCGAACGTGGGGCTCCCGACGAGGATCTGGCCGATCCCCAGGACCCCGGCGTAGAGCAGGCCGATGCCCAGCAGGGTCAGCCCCCAGCCCTTCGGCCGCCGCCATTCGAGGTAGCCGCCGGCGGCCAGCAGCAGGAACGGGAGCAGCCAGCGCATCGCCCCGAACCACGGGGCGAACACGCCGGTCCACCAGCTGGTGAGCGCGCCCTTGCCGGGCAGCAGCAGCGCGATGAGCGTCATCGCGCCGAGGATCAGCAGGGTGATCCCGATGATCGAGCGCACGACGTCGGGCGTGAACTGGCTCGTGAGGCCGCCGGCTCGACCGGCGGCGGCCGCGCGTGCCGGTCGTGGTGCGGCTGGGGGCGCGCTTGCGCGTGGCCATCGGCTAGACCTCGACCACGACCGGGAAGACCATCGGGCGGCGCTTGGTCTTCTCGTACAGGTAGCGCGAGACGGCGTCCTTGACCTGGGTCTTGAGCAGCGCGATCTCGCTGATGTGGTCGCCGGGCGTGTCGATCGCGCTCATCACGCGCTCGACGGCCTCGTCCATGATCGGGTCCTTCTCGTTGAGGTGGACGAAGCCGCGGGTCACGATCTCGGGCCGCCCGACGATGGCGCCGGTCTGCTTGTCGACCGTCACCACGATCATGAACATGCCGTCGTTGGCGAGCGAGCGGCGGTCGCGCAGGACGATCTCGCCGACCTCGCCGACCGACAGGCCGTCCACGAAGACGTACCCGGCCGTGACCGGCGTCCCGCGCCGGGCGGACCCGTCGGCGAAGAGCTCGATCGGCGTGCCGTTCTCGATGATGAAGACGTCCTCGGGGGCGACGCCCGTCTCGATCGCGAGACGGCCGTGCTGGACCTGCATCCGGAACTCGCCGTGGATCGGGATGAAGTGCTTCGGCTTGGTCAGCCCGAGCATCAGCTTGAGCTCCTCCTGGCTGGCATGCCCGGAGACGTGCGCGCGCTTGATCGTGTGGTAGTAGACGTTGGCGCCGGCCTTGAACAGGTTGTCGATCGTCCGCGAGACGTACTCCTCGTTGCCCGGGATCGGGCTGGCGCTGACGATGACGGTGTCGCCGGGCTGGATCTCCACGAACCGGTGGTCGCGGTTGGCCATCCGGGCGAGGCCGGCCATCGGCTCGCCCTGGGCGCCGGTGGTGGCGATGACCAGCTGGGCGTCGGGGTGGTCCTTGATCTTGTCCTTCGAGACGATCATCGACGGGTCGTACTTGAGGTAGCCGAGGTCCGTCGCGATCCGGAAGTTCTGCTCCATCGAGCGGCCGATGACCGAGACGTTCCGCTTCATGTCGGCGGCCGCGTCGAGGACCTGCTGGATGCGGGCGATGTTGCTGGCGAAGGTCGCGACGATCACCCGGCCCTCGAGCGGCTCCATGATCTCGCGGAAGGCCTCGCCGACCGTCCGCTCGGACGGCGTGTAGCCCGGGTTCTCGGCGCGCGTCGAGTCGGACAGGAGGCAGATGACCCCTTCCTGCCCGAGGCGGGCCAGGATCGCGAAGTCGGACAGCTTGCCGTCGACCGGCGTGTGGTCGAACTTGAAGTCGCCGGTGTGGACGATCGTCCCGACCGGCGTGCGCAGGGCGATGCCCATCGCGTCCGGGATCGAGTGGCCCACCCGGAACGGGATCACGTGGAACGCGCCGACGTCGATCTCGTCGCCCGGGTCGAGCGCGAGGACCGGGTTGTTGTGGAGCTTGTGCTCCTTGATCTTGTTGCCGAGCAGGCCGCGGGCCAGCGTCGAGGCGTAGACCGGCACGCCCGGGAACTCGGGCAGCACGTACGGCAGCCCGCCGACGTGGTCCTCGTGGGCGTGGGTGATGAGGAACGCCTTGACCATGTGGCGGCGTTCCTTGAGGTAGCTGATGTCCGGGATGACGAGGTCGATCCCGAACATCTCCTCGTCCGGGAACATCAGGCCGCAGTCGATCACCACGATCTCGTCGCGGTACTCGAAGACGTACATGTTCTTGCCGATCTCGCCCACCCCGCCGAGCGGGATGATGCGGAGCGGATGGTCGTTCTTGGCATGGCATTCGGTCCCTGTAGCGGGTTAGAACAAGGTCAGCTGGTCGGTGTCGGCGGTCGCGGTCGCGGCATCCGGTGGCGGCGCGGCGACGACCGTGGTCGGTCTCATCGGTCGGCGCGGGTCTGGATCGGGTCTTCCGGGGGCTCCTGGGCGGCGGTGCTCGCATGGTCGGCCCTGCGGGCCCGCGCGTCCAGCAGGACGGCCGGGATCGTGGCGGCATCGGCGTAGCTGTCGCGCTCGATGGCCGGGGTCCGGAGCGCGGCCGCGGGGTGGTACATCGCGAACACCAGCGCGTCGCGGGCGCCGGTCGCGGGATCCGCGGGTCGCACGGTGCCGTGGGCCTGCGAGATGCGCGCGCCGGGCATGAAGCGGCCCATCGAGTAGCGGCCCAGCGTCACGACCATCGCGGGGTCGAGGATCTCGAGCTGGCGGACGAGGTACGGCGCGCAGGCCGCGATCTCGTCGGGCTCGGGGTCGCGGTTGTCGGGCGGCCGGCACTTGACGATGTTGGTGATGAAGACGTCCTCGCGGCGCCAGCCGATCGAGCCCAGGAGCTTGACCAGCAGGTCGCCGGCGCGGCCGACGAACGGCCGGCCCTGGCGATCCTCGTTGAAGCCCGGCCCCTCACCGACGAAGACGACCTCCGTGGAGGGGTTCCCCTCCCCCGGCACGGACCGGGTGCGGCCGACGTGGAGCCGGCATCGCGTGCAGTCGCGGACCTCGGCCGCGATGGCCTCGAGCGCCGCCCGGCGCTCGGCGTCGGTCACGCGCCGCTCCCCCCGGAGACCCCCACGGGCTCGAGCGCCCGGTACGGGCGGGCGCCTCGTGCCGACGCGTGCTCGACCCAGTTCCGCTCGAGGAGGATCTCGGCGATCTCGACCGCGTTCGTGGCCGCGCCCTTGCGCAGGTTGTCCGAGACGATCCAGAGCGCGAGGCCGCGGTCGCCGGGGATCGACTCGTCGCGGCGGACCCGGCCCACGAAGATCTCGTCGTGGCCGGCGGCCTCGGTCGCGAGCGGGTAGTCGTGCGTGCCCGGGTCGTCCTGGACCACGACGCCCTTGACGGCCGCGAACAGCGCGCGGGCGCGCTCCGGGCGTGATCGGGTCGCGCGTCTCGACGTGGACGGCCTCGGAGTGGCTCACGAACACCGGGATGCGGACCGCCGTGCAGGAGATCCGCAGGTCCGGCAGGCCCAGGATCTTGCGGTCCTCGCATGACGACCTTCCACTCCTCCTTCGTGTAGCCGTTGGGGAGGAAGACGTCGATCTCGGGCAGCGCGTTGAACGCGATCGGGTGCGGGTAGACCTCGGCGCGGACCGGCTCGCCGGACACGTGGGCGCGGATCTGCGATTCGAGCTCGGCGATGGCGTCCGCCCCGGTGCCGGAGACCGACTGGTACGTGTCGACCACGACCCGCTCCAGTCCGACGCTGTCGCGCAGGGCCATGAGCACCGGCGCCAGCTGCATCGTCGAGCAGTTCGGGTTCGCGATGATGCCCTGATGGCCCTCGAGGTCGTCGGGGTTCACCTGCGAGACGACGAGCGGGATCGACGGGTCCATCCGCCAGGCGGACGAGTTGTCGATGACGGTGGCGCCGCGGGCCGCGGCGGCCGGGGCGAGCTCGCGCGAGACGTCGGCGCCGGCCGAGAAGAGCGCGATGTCGACGCCGTCGAAGGCATCGGGCACGGCCTCGCCGATCTCGAGGGTGCGGCCGTCGACCGACACGGTGCGCCCGGCCGAGCGGCCCGAGGCGAGCAGGCGCAGCTCCCCGACCGGGAAGCCGCGCTCGCCGAGCACGGCGATCATCGTCCGACCGACGACGCCGGTGGCGCCGACGACGGCGACGGTGAGGGCGTTCTGGTTCATCGAGGACACGGCTCCGCAGGGTCGTTGGTCAGTTCGGGCACGGCCGGAGTATACCAGCGGGCCCTTCCGCTCCGCCACGGCGATGTGCCCTCGGTCACCAGCGGTGTCGGTCGCGCACGCCCGGTCGCGTTCAGGGCGGTGATGGCCGGTCAGGAACCTGACACGGGAATCACGAACGGGCCGTCCGGTGGACGACCCGCTCGCTCGCGCTCGGATGGGGTGGCGCCCGAAGGCGCCGGGGTGCCTAGGCCGGATCCTTCGCCAGGTGGCGCTGCATCGCGGCGCGGCGGGAGAGGTTGACGCGGCCCTGGCGGTCGATCTCCATCACGACGACCATGATCTCGTCGCCGACGGACACGACGTCCTCGACGGTGGGAACGTGGTAGTCGGCGAGCTCGCCGATGCGGACCAGGCCTTCCTTGCCGGGCATGATCTCGACGAAGGCGCCGAAGCCCATGATGCGGGTGACCTTGCCCATGTAGAGCGCGCCCACCTCGACCTCACGGGTCAGGCTGTTGATCCAGTCGATCGCCTTGCGGGCGTTCTCGCCGGACACGGCCGCGATCTCCACGGTGCCGTCGTCCTCGACGTTGATCTCGGTCTGGGTCTCTTCCTGGATCTTGCGGATCATCGATCCGCCCTTGCCGATGATCTCGCGGATCTTCTCGGGGTTGATCTTGATCGTGGTGATGCGCGGCGCGAAGTCGCTCATCTCCACGCGGGCCTCGGGCATGACCGCGACCATCTTGTCGAGGATCTCGAGGCGCGCCGCGAGGGCCTGCTTGAGGCCGTTGCGGATGATCGCCTCGTTGATGCCCTGGACCTTGATGTCCATCTGCAGGGCGGTGATGCCGTCCCGCGTGCCGGTCACCTTGAAGTCCATGTCACCGACCGAGTCCTCCTTGCCGAGGATGTCGGTCAGGACGACGAACCGGCCGTCCGGCTCGCTGATGAGGCCCATCGCCGCACCGGCGACCGGCGCCTTGATCGGCACGCCCGCGTCCATGAGGGCGAGGGTCGAGCCGCAGGTCGAGGCCATCGAGGTGCGAGCCGTTCGACGACATGCACTCGGACACGAGCCGGATGACGTACGGGAACTCCTCGTGGTCCGGCAGGACCGGGACGAGCGCCCGCTCGGCGAGGTTGCCGTGCCCGATGTCGCGCCGGCTGGGGCCGCGCATCGGCTTGTTCTCGCCGGTCGAATAGGGCGGGAAGTTGTAGTGGTGGATGTAGCGCTTCTCGGTCTTGGGGCTGATCGTGTCGATGCGCTGCACGTCCGAGGACGCGCCGAGCGTCGCGATCGTCATGACCTGGGTCTCGCCACGGGTGAAGAGCCCCGAGCCGTGGGCTCGCGGCAGGAGGCCCACCTCGACCGAGATCTGGCGGAGCTCCGTCAGGCCGCGGCCGTCCATGCGGATGCCCTCGTCGAGGGCCAGCTCGCGGCAGGTCTTCTTGAAGAGCAGGTTGTAGAGGTTCTTCGAGACGCGGGCCTCGCGGCGCGCGGCCTCGAGGATCGCCTTCGGGTCGCCGCCGGTCCGGTTGGCCCGGACCGAGTCCGCGATCCCCGCCTTGAGGGCGGCGATGCGGCCGGGAAGGTCGTTCCCGAACCAGATCAGCAGGTTGGCGGTCGCCTCGGCGTCGGGGGCGGCCCGGTGCGCCTGGGCGAGCTCGATGCCGAAGAAGCTCGACAGCGTGTTGAGCTTGTAGTTCTCGAGGTCCGGGTAGCCCTCGCGGGCGAGGACCAGGGTGTCGAGGTAGCGGCCCTGCTCGAAGTGCGTCCCGTCGCCGAGCGCGGCCTCGATGAAGCCGAGGTCGAACCCGACGGAGTGCCCGACGACCAGCGAGTCGCCGATGAACTTGAGGGCGTCCTTCGCGGCGTCGGCCGGCTTGGGGGCCTTCTTGACGTCCGCGTCGGTGATGCCGTGCATCTGGTTGCCGAGGATCGGCCGGCCCGGGTTCACGAGCGTCGACCAGCGGTCGACGATCTTGCCGCCCTGGACCTTGACCGCGGCGATCTCGAGGAGGTCGGCCATCTTCGGGTCGGTGCCGGTGGTCTCGACGTCGACCACGACGAACGCGTCGCCCGCGGCGACGGCCTTCGTGTAGTCGAGGACCGAGCCGGTGCCCGGCTCGAGGTACGGGGTGCTCTTCGCCTTGCCGACGGCCGCGCGGAGCTCCTCCTGGATGTCGATGAGCGGCTGCAGCGCGCGGTGGCCGAACAGGATGGCCTCGGCCATCACGTCCTCGGGCAGGAGCTTGGCGCCCGCCTCGACCATCATGATCGCGTCGCGCGTGCCGGAGACGATCAGGTCGAGCTCCGACTCGGCGAGCTCGCTGTAGGTCGGGTTGACCACGAACTCGCCGTTGATGCGGCCGACGCGGACGGCGCCGACGGGACCCGCGAACGGGATCTCGCTGATGCTCAGCGCGGCCGAGGCGGCCGTCGTGCCGAGCACGTCCGGCTCGTTCTCCTGGTCCGTCGAGAGGACCGTGATGACGAGCTGGATGTCGTCCTTGTAGCCCTCGGGGAAGAGCGGGCGGATGGGGCGGTCGGTCAGGCGGGCCGCCAGGGTGGCCGCCTCGGACGCGCGCGCCTCGCGCTTGATGAAGCCGCCCGGGATCTTGCCCGCGGCGTACATGCGCTCCTCGAACTCGACCGTGAGCGGGAAGAAGTCGAGGCCCGGGCGGGGATCCGACCGGTTGGCGGTGCCGAGCACCAGGGTGTCACCGTAGCGAACGGTGACGGCGCCGCCGGCGAGGCGCGCGAGCTTGCCGGTCTCGATGGTCAGCGTGCGACCACCGATCTGCGTCTCGAACGTGTGAGACAAGGGTATCGATCCTCCTTGACCGTGGAGGAGGCTGGCGACCTGCGGCAGGTCGGCCGACTCGGCCATCTGGCGTCGAACGCGAGAGGACCCCGGGATGACCCGGGGTCCGGGAGCGGCGTCGCTAGCGGCGGAGTCCGAGTCGTCCGATGACGACGCGGTAGCGCGCGCTGTCCTTCTTCATCAGGTACGCAAGAAGGCGGCGGCGCTGGCCGACGAGCTTGAGGAGGCCGCGGCGCGAATGATTGTCCTTGGGGAAGCTTCGGAGATGCCCGGTCAGCTCCTTGATCCGCTCGGTCAGGAGCGCGATCTGGACTTCCGGCGATCCGGTGTCACCTTCAGTGGTGGCATACCCGGTGATGATCTCTTGCTTCTCTTCCCGCGCGAGCGGCACTCGTTCCTCCGAACACGGCGATATGCGGTGTCTTCCAATCTATGACCGACGGATGGTAGCAGGCTCGGCCGGATGCGGCAAACGGCCGGCGGCCGGCCCTCGAGGCGCTACGCTCTCTCCGATGCGCCGCATCCCGTGCGGGCGCGTCGCCAGCCGGAGGTCGCGGTGCCCAAGCTTGACAGGATCTACACGAAGACCGGCGACGAGGGGATGACCGGCCTGGGCGGCGGTCAACGCGTCCCGAAGGACTCGCGCCGGGTCGTGACCTACGGCACCGTCGACGAGCTGAACTCGCTGATCGGCGTGGCCCTGGCCGGCGGGCTATGCGACCGGCTCGCGACCGAGCTGCCGGTCAGATCCAGAACGAGCTGTTCGACCTCGGGCTCGGACCTGTGCTGGCCGTCCGACGACCCGCGACGGGCGCGGATCCCGACCGTCGAGGCGCGCCACGTCGAGAAGCTCGAGCGACTGATCGACGAGTTCAACGATGCGGTCGGGCCACTGACCAACTTCCTGCTCCCGGGCGGCTCGCCGGGCGCGGCGCAGCTCCACGTCGCGCGGACCGTCTGCCGACGCGCCGAGCGCGAGGCCGTGCGGCTGGGCCGCGACGAGGCGATCGGCGAGTTCGTGCTCGCCTATCTCAACCGCCTCTCGGACGCGCTCTTCGTGATGGCCCGCTACGAGAACCAGCAGCGCGGCGTCAGCGAGCCCCTGTGGCAGCCGGGGGCCTGACGGGCGTCAACCGGCTCGCCCCGGCTCGGCGGGACGCACCAGGATCCCGGGCCTCGGATCCGGGCATCCAGCTCCTCTACCCATGCCGGCCGAACGCGGAGGAACCTGAAGAGCTCTCGCTCCGCGTCAGCGAAATGCTCCTCGAGCGCTCGGAACTCCGGGGCGGGGATCGGGCCGTCGGGACCGGCGAATGCCAGTCGCTGATAGGTGTCGATGTAGTCGGCCGTCCTGGGCGTCCGGAAGCGATCGAGCGCCTGCACGCGATCGAAGCCAGGGGCGTCGCGGTTGGCATCCCGCTCCGCCTCCGCAGCCTCCGCAGCGATCAGGCACCGCTCTTCGAGGAGTCGCCACTCCACGCGGGGCCCCCCGGTGAGGGCGACCACCCGGCGGGGTGCGAACCAGCACGACACGACGATGATGCCGAAGATCCCCAGGAGGCCGACCTCGATCGCCTTCGTCGGCCCGCCGTGGACGAACAGGGGCGCGACGGTGAGGAGACAGAGACCCACGGTCGCGACGGCCGTGGCATTGATCGGGAACGACAGGGATCCCCAACGACGGAGCTCCCAGACGGCATACGCTCCGACCGAAGCCTCCAGCCCGATCATGAGGACGTCAGACGCGACGTCGATCCAGATGGTTCGTGTCAACCAGCTCGCCACGCCTGCGAGCGCGGCCGCGCCGATCCAACCGATCATCAACGGCGTGCTCGAGAAGATCCCGGAGGTCCGGATCCGCCTGGTCCAGCGCCCCGACCCCATCGTCACCTCGGACGCAGCTCGATCGTGCATCGCCCCGGCGCCGGTGGGGGTCCCAGGTCGGCCATCTGGTCCCTGATCCGCAGGTCCAGCACATCTGACCCGAGGTGGCCCGTGTACGCGCCATCCGGCGGTAATGCCATCGGCAGCTCGAACGTCAGCCGACCGTTCTCCGATACCTGACCGCTCAAGGTGACGGGCCTGCCGAGCAGGGTCGCCGCGGCCTCGATATCGGCCATCGCGATCGCGTCACGGATCTCCGCGCTGCGCACCGGCCGGCCCTCGAGCGTGAAGGGCGGGACCACGACGACCTCGAAGCCGTCGCGGGCGCCGAGCTCCGCGACGGCCTCGGGCGTGCCGCGGCGCTCGAAGCCGAACGCCGCGTCGGGCGTCATCAGGAACCCGCTGAGCGCGACCCGGGCGCGGATGCGCTCGATGAAGGCGTCGTAGGCAGTGTGGCGAAGAGCGTCGTCGAAATGCTGGACGACCGTGACGCGCCACGCCGGCGGCGTCGAGCCGCTGAAGGCGCTCCTCGGGGTCGATCAGCAACGGCGGCGCGCTGCCGGTCAGGACCGCGTCGGGGTGGTGGTCGAACGTGATCACGGTCGGTGCGGCCCCGCGCCGGCCGGCCTCGGCGACGAGGTGCTCGAGCAGGTAGCGATGGCCGAGGTGGAGCCCGTCGAAGACGCCGACCACGACGAAGACCGGGCCCGCCTCCCGCGGCAGCGCGTCGACGCCGTGGACCACCCGCATCGCCGGCGTCAGCTCCTGGCGGCCGCGACCGGCGGCGGCGACACGAACACCTTGTCGGGGGCGAGCCGTCCACCCGACGAGGTCGCGATGGCGACCAGGGCGCCGTCGGGCCCGCGCAGCCGGTAGTGCTCCGACGGACCGGGCAGGCCCGCCGCCGGTGAGACGAACTGGCCGCGGGCGACGGCGAGGGTCTCCTCGGCGGTCAGCGCGACCTCCGGGAAGGCGTCGAGGCCGGTGTCGATCGTGCGGAGCAGCGGCAGGAGCCCGTCCGGACCGCGCGGCGGCCGCCTCGCGCACCGCGTCGAGCGCGACGGCGTCTCCGAGCTCGAACGGCCCCGAGGCCGTGCGAACGAGGGAGCCCAGGTAGGCGGCGCTCCCCAGGGTCTCGCCGAGGTCGCGGGCGAGCGCCCGGATGTACGTGCCCGCGGAGCAGGTCGACGTCGAGGATCGCGATCGGGTCGCTCGGGGTCGGAGCCGTCCCATTCGAGCATCGTCAGCTCGTGGATCGTGACCTCGCGCTCGGCGAGCACCACGGTCTCGCCCGCCCGGGCCATGGCGTACGCGCGTCGGCCCCCCACCTTGATCGCGCTGAACGCGGGTGGTCGTTGCGAGATCGCGCCGGTGAAGCCGGCGAGCGCCGCCTCGACGGCGTCGCGCGTCGGCGCCGGCCCGCTGGACGGCACGAGCTCGCCCTCGAGGTCGTCCGTCGATGAGGACGCGCCGAAGCAGACCGTCGCGCGGTAGCCCTTGCGATCGCCCGAGTGGTATTCCACGACCCGGGTCCCGTGCCCGAGGAAGACCGGCAGCACGCCCGACGCGAACGGGTCCAGCGTCCCGCCGTGACCGACCCGCTTGGTGGCGGCGAGTCGCCGCACCAGCGCGACCACGTCGTGCGAGGTGGGACCGGCGGGCTTGGCGATCACCAGGATCCCGTCGAGCCCCGGGCCGAGCGAGTTGTGGGCCATCGTCAGCGCCGGACCGCTTCGACCACGAGCGCTGCGACTCGGCGAGCACGGCCGGCACGGCCTCCGCGACCGGCAGGGCGATCGTGGCGCCCGCCGCCCGGGCATGCCCTCCCCCGCCGAACGCGCCGGTGAGCACGGTCGCGTCCACGCCGCCCGGGCCGCGTCCGCACGCTCAGCCGGGTGCCGCGAGCGTCCTCCTTGAACAGGATGGCCACCTCGGCGTCCTCGGCCTGGGCGAGCAGGTCGATGATCCCCTCGGAGTGCGGCGGCTGCGTCCCCGTCTGCGGCCAGGTCGGCGTCCGCGAGCGTCGACCAGACGATGCGACCGCCGTCCGACGCTCTGCATCCGGCCCAGGACGAGCCCGAACAGGCGGAGCTGGGCGTCCGGCTTGGTCCGGTAGAGCCGCCTCGAGATGTCCGAGAGCGGCGCACCGGCCTCCACGAGGGCTGCCGAGACGGCCAAGGTCCGCGGGGTCGCGTTCGGGTGGGCGAAGGTCGCGGTGTCCATCACGATGCCGCCCATCAACGCGGTCGCCATCGCCCCGCCGTCGATGTCGAGCGGGATGCCCAGCCGGATGGCCAGGAGCGTGACCATCTCGCACGTCGCGGCCGCCTTGGGATCCACCCAGTCGGCATCGCCGTCCACCTGGTTCGACGCGTGATGGTCGATGACGATCCGGGGCACCCGGGCGAACAGGTCCGCGTGCCGGACGCCGACCGACCCGACGCGCTCGAGCGAGCCGCAGTCGGAGATCACGACGAGGTCGTAGTCGGCGGCCGGATCCGGATCGGTCAGGACCCGGTCCACGCCGGTCAGGAAGTCGTAGAGCGGAGGCGGCGGGTCGGACGTGAGTGGGTCGGCCGTCCCCCCGAGCGCCCGAACGAGATGGACGATGGCGAGGCTGGCCCCGAGCGTGTCCGCGTCGGGGTTCTCGTGCCCCACGGCGAGGACGCGCCGCGCACCGCGGAGCCGCTCGACGACGAGGTCCGGGACGGCGTCCAGATAGGGGGTGAGGTCGACCGTCACCGGCGCGCCTTCGAGGGCGGGCGCTTCTTGCGAACGGGCGGGCGCACGGCCGATGGCGGCTCCTCGCCGAGGTCGCCCTCATGGGGCAGGCGGGCGACCGGCGTCGGCAGCGACTCGCCGGTCTCGAGGTCCATGGGCGGCTCCTCGCCGCGCTCGAGGTCGTTGAGCAGCTGGAGGACGCGGGTCCCCCGCTCCGCGGTGTCGTCCTCGTGGACGTGCAGGTCCGGGATCCGCCGGAGGCGCAGCCGGAGGCCCAGCTCGCGGCGGACGAACGGCATCGCCCGGCCGAGCGCGGCGATCGCGGCGGTCCGCTCGGCCGGCTGCCCGATGACGCTCACCCAGACCTTGGCATGCCGCAGGTCCTGCGTGGTCTCGACGCTGGTGATCGTCACGAACCCGATGCGCGGGTCGGCGACATCCCGAGTCACGATCGACCCGATCTCCTCACGGAGCAACTGGTCGACCTTGTTCGTGCGTTGCGTCATCGACGGTCCTTCGCGCCGATGCCGGGCGTCCCGCGAAGGCGCCATCGAGCACCGAGCGAGCGCACCCCAAGGTGCGTGAGCGAGGAGCGCAGATGGCAACGCACGCGTGGCGTCGGGCGGCGACCCGTCAGCCGGTGACGGCGCGGCTCACCGTCTGGGAGGTGAAACACTCGATGATGTCGCCCTCTTCGAGGTCGTGGTAGTCCGCCAGGCCGATGCCGCACTCGTAGTTGGCGAGCACCTCGCGGACGTCGTCGCGGAAGCGGCGCAGCGACTCGATCTTGTCGGTCGCCACGATCTTGCCGCCACGCCAGACGCGCGCGCCGCCGCGGACGATCCGCCCGTCGGTGACGTAGCAGCCGGCGATGACCGTGCTCTTGCCGACGCGGAAGATCTGGCGGACCTCCGCGCGGCCCTCGACCACCTCGACCACGACCGGCTCGAGCAGGCCCTTGAGGGCCGCCCCGATGTCGTCGGTCAGCTTGTAGATGATGTCGTAGAGCCGGACGTCGACGCCCTCGGCCTCCGCGGAGCGGCGGGCCGTGTCGGTGATCTTGGTGTTGAAGCCGACCACGATCGCGTCCGACGCGGTCGCGAGCATGATGTCGTTGTCGGTGATGTCGCCGGCGCCCTCGAGCAGGACGTTGACCCGGATCTCGTCCTGGTCGAGCTGCTCGAGCGCGTGGGTGATCGCGCCGAGCGACCCGGACACGTCGGCCTTGAGGATGATCCGCAGCTCCTTGGCCTGGCCGGCCTGGATCTGGCGGTAGAGGTCCTCGAGGGTCGCGCGGCCGCTGCCGTCGCCGTTCCGCGCCGCCGACTCGGCCTTGCGCGTCTCGACGAGCGTGCGGGCTTCCTTCTCGTCGCGACGCGACGCGGAGGATGTCGCCGGCCTGGGGGACGTCGGCGAGGCCGAGGACGACCACCGCGGACGCGGGGCCGGCCTTGGTGACGCGCTTGCCCTTGTCGTTCTCGAGCGCCCGGACGCGGCCGAACGTCTCGCCGACGACGATGATGTCGCCGACCTTGAGCGTGCCGGTCTGGATGAGGGCGGTCGCGACGGGGCCGCGGCCCTTGTCCAGCTCGCGCCTCCACGATCGTGCCCACGGCGCTCCGCTTCGGGTTCGCCTTGAGCTCCTGGAGGTCGGCGACCAGCAGGACCATCTCGATCAGCTCGTCGAGGCCCTGGCGGCTCTTGGCCGAGACCGGCACGAGCGGCACGTCGCCGCCGTACTCCTCGACCACGATGCCGGCCTCGGTGAGCTCGGTCTTCACGCGGTCCGGGTTGGAGTCCGGCTTGTCGATCTTGTTGAGCGCGATGATGATCGGCACCTTCGCGGCCTTGGCGTGGCTGATCGCCTCGAGCGTCTGGGGCATGACCCCGTCGTCCGCGGCGACCACGACGATCGCGATGTCGGTGACCTTCGCGCCGCGGGCGCGCATGGCGGTGAACGCCTCGTGGCCCGGCGTGTCGAGGAAGACGACGCGCTTGCCGTCGTGGGTGACCTCGCTGGCGCCGATGTGCTGGGTGATGCCGCCGCGCTCGCCGGCCGCGACCTCGGTCGACCGCAGCGCGTCGAGCAGGCTCGTCTTGCCGTGGTCGACGTGGCCCATCACGGTCACGATCGGGGCACGCGGCTGGAGCTCGGCCGGGTCGTCCTCCTCGAAGAGGACCTCCTTCGTCGCGGCGTCGACCTTGGCCTCGCCATCGGCATCGGCCACCCCGGCGGTCACGGCGACGGCCTCGGCGACCTCGTAGCCGAGCTCGCCGGCGACCAGCGACGCGGTGTCGCGGTCGATCAGCTGGTTGATGGTCGCGAAGATGCCGCTCTTGATGAGCTCGCGGATGACGTCCGCCGGGTTGACCGCCAGGAGCTCGGCGAGCTCCTTGACGGTGATGGTGCCCGGCAGCTCGATCGCGCCGCGCTCGCGCGGATCGAGGACCTGGACGTTCCCGCCGTTGAATGCGCCGTCTCGGCGCGGTGGCTTGCGGGGCCCGCGCCGGCCGCGCGTGCCGCTCCTACTCCTGGCCACGGGCTCCTCCTTCGATGGTGTCGGTGGTGAAGGCCGCCTCGAGCGTCGCCTTGACGTCGGTCGGGACGGCGGTGTGCAGTGCCCGGCTCAGGGCACCCTTGGTGATGGCCTGCGATCGGCAGGCGTCCTGGTGGCAGACATAGGCGCCGCGTCCGGCGAGTCGGCCGGTCGGGTCGGCGACGACCGCGCCTGTCCGGCGTACGAACGATACGCAACAGCTCCCGCTTCGGATAGGCCGTCCGGCAGACGACGCAGGAGCGGGTCGGGACGCGCCGCGGCGCCGACGCGTGGGCGGCGGCGCCTACGACGCCACCTCTTCCGCGGCGAC
>CAVUIE010000003.1:0-296363 GCA_963741445.1 uncultured Chloroflexia bacterium
GGTCCCGAGCACATGATCGACCTCGGGCGGGCCAGCTGGGGGCCGATGGGTCAGCACGGGGCTGCGCCAGCCCAGGACCATCTGTTCCTGGTGGCCTGCGGCATGGGCCTCGACGCGAGGATCATGGCCGCCGCGCAGCACGAGTGGAAGCGCCGGATGCTGTTCGGGGCGTACGTCGGCGCCGCGCTCACGGAGATGACGCGGCTTCGGACGGCGGTCTTCCACATCACCGCCGACGGGGAGGAGCTCGAGATCCGCGGCTATCTGGTCCTCATCGCCAACGCCGGCGACATCGTGCCCGGCCGCATCGGTCCGCGACGGCCCATCGACCCTGCCGACGGGCGCCTGCAGCTCATGGTCCTCGGGGCGGAGAACCCGCTCGACGGCCTGCGCGGAGCGGCGTCGCTGCTGCTCAGCCAGGACGAGCTCGATGGCCGGGTCATCCGCCGCTCGGTCAGCGAGGTCCGCGTGGAGGCCGAGCCGGCCCAGCCGATCGAGATCGACGGAGACGACCAGCCGCCCGGCTGGCTGGAGGCACGCGTCCTGCCCGGCGCGCTCAAGGTCCTGGTGCCGGCGTCGTGAGAGGAGCCGGGATTCGGGCGCGATGGACGCCGCAGCCCCTGCTAGCCTAGCCGTGATGGAAACGGCGGATACCCCAAGGTCCGAGGCGCGTCCGGTCGGGATCTACATCGTGGTGGCCCTGCTGGTGCTCCGCGCCCTCCAGCTGATCGGCTCCCTGCTGCAGGGATCGTCCCTCGAGGTCGTCGACTGGTTGGGCACCGTCTCCTTCATCCCGCCGTACCCGGCCGGGACGCCGGTCGGCCTCGTGGTCCGGATCGTGGTCGCGATCTTCCTCGTCGCGACCCTGGTCGCCATCGTCGGGATGCTTCGCCACGAGCACTGGGGCTGGACGATGGCGATCGTCACGACCGGCCTCATCCTCGCGCTCAACCTGGGCTGGTGGCTCGGCGGCGAGCCCCGCTACCTCGGGATGGCCATCAACTCGATCGGGGTCCTCTACCTGAACCAGCGCGACGTGCGGATCGTGTTCGAGGAACCCGAGGGACCCGAGGACCTCGAGCCATGACCGAGGCCGAGGATCTCGAGCTGCTGCAGCGGCACGAGCCGCGCCTGAACTTCACCTACGGGGAGATGTTCTTCCCGATGTCGGCGCAGTCCTACGTCGAGCACGCCGACCTGCTCGAAGGGCCGACGCTGCGCGACGCCAAGGTCGCCATCCCCGCGGGCTCGCTGACGCTGGAGAGCCTCGCCGCGGCCGGCGACCCGCCGCCCGGCCAGGCCCAGTTCCTGCGCTTCACGCCGCGGCCGCTCGGGTCGATCGAGCTCGGGCGATGGCGGAACCGGCCGGACCGGCAGGTCTTCTCGGCCCCGGGCCGGCTCGCCCGCGTGGGCCTGGCTGCGCGCCTCGTCGATGCCGGGCTCGTGCTCTCGCTCCTGGCGCGCGGTCGCGTCCCGGGCGGCACGGCCGCCGCCGCGCAGGTCCGCTACGACTCGATCCGGGCGACGGACCCCACGGTCGTCTACCACGGCCGGGTGATCCGCGAGGACCGCTGGGTGATCCTCCACTACATGTTCCTGTACGCCATGAACGACTGGCGGTCCACGTTCGAGGGCGCCAACGACCACGAGGCGGACTGGGAGCAGTGCTTCGTCGTCCTCGAGCAGCTCGACGACGGGGAGCTGGAGCCGGCGTGGTTCTGCGCGGCGACCCACGACGAGAAGGGCGACGACCTGCGCCGTCGCTGGGACGACCCGAAGTTCCAGACGATCGACGGTCATCCGAACGTCTTCCCGGGCGCCGGCTCGCACGCCGACTACCTCGAGCCCGGCGAGTACATCATGCGGCTGCCGTTCCCGGGCGAGCGCTACATCCACGGGCCGCTCGACCTCCTCCGGCGGGTCTGGCGCGACACGCTCGACCAGCCGGACCCCGGCGACCTCGCCGAGATGGCCAAGCGCGCGTTCAGCGTCCCGTTCGTGGACTACGCCCGCGGCGACGGGATCAAGATCGGCCCCGGCGGCGACATCGCATGGACGCCCCAGCTGATCAGCGACGACGACCCATGGGTCGACCGCTACCACGGCTTGTGGGGGCTCGACACCGGCGACCGGTTCGCGGGCGAGCGCGCGCCGGCTGGCCCGAAGTACACCCGGACCGGCTCGGTCCGCCAGTCCTGGCACGACCCGCTCGGGTTCGCCGGCCTCGACAAGGTGGCGCCGCCGTCGCAGGCGGTCCCGGTCCTCGAGGCGCGACTCGTGGAGCTCCGCGCCGAGCATGCCGCCGTCGGAGGCGGAGATCGAGGCGCTCGAGACCAGCCTGCCGCTGCTGGAGGCGGAGGTGGCGGCGGTCCGGGTCGAGCCCGGTGTCGAGAAGTACCGGGCAGCGCGTGTTCTCGAATTGCGTACCGGCGAGGCGACGCTGGCCGGCGAGTCGGACCAGGCTCGTGGAGCTCGCGACGGCCGATCGAGGCGGGCGAGCGGCGGGTCGGCGAGCTGCGCGCCGGGCTGGTCGACGATCCGCGCGCCCACCTGCACCACGCCGCCGTCCCCGAGCCACCGGACGTCACCAAGCGACGCCGGCTGGCCGAGACCTGGGCGGCGCTCAGCGTCGGCCTGCTCGTGGCGACCCTCGCCGTGGTCCTCTGGTTCCGCATCCTGTCGCCGGTCGTCGCCATCGTGGTGCTGTTCGGCATCTACCTCGCGATCGAGTCGTTCTTCCGCAAGGACGTGGCGAAGCTGATCCTCCGTCTGAGCCTGTTGCTGGCCGGGATCACGATGCTGATCCTGGCGGTCACGTTCCTGCGCGAGCTGCTCCTCGTGGGCCTCGCGGCGCTGGGCGTGCTGCTGATCGCCGACAACGTGGGGGAGCTCCGCCGCCGCACCACGCGCTGAGCCTCGGGACGACGCCCGTCGTGCGGGCCGGATGTGCTGTAATGGCGGCCGGCCGAGGGCCCGATGCCCCGCCGCCCCCGAGGTGAACCGATGGGCATCAGCACCGCTCCCGGCACGATGAGCAGCGACGAGATCGCCGCGCTCTCGAAGCAGCACACGATCTTCTCGTGGTCGATCCAGGGCGCGGTCGACCCGATCGCCATCGACCACGCCGAGGGCATCTACCTCTACACGCCCGAGGGCCAGCGGATCATCGACTTCAACAGCCAGCTGATGTCGGTCAACATCGGCCACGGCGACCGGCGCGTCATCGACGCGATCACCGCGCAGGCGCTGAAGCTCCAGTACGTCCAGCCGGCGTTCGCGACCGAGATCCGCGCGCGGCTCGGGGCCAAGCTGGCCGAGATCCTGCCCGGCGACATGGACAAGGTCTTCTTCACGCTCGGCGGCGCCGAGGCGGTCGAGAACGCCATCAAGTTCGCCCGCCACGCGACGGGCCGCTACAAGGTCCTGGCCCGCTACCGCTCGTACCACGGCGCGACCCTCGGCGCGATGACGCTGACCGGCGACCCGCGCCGCTGGGCGAACGAGCCGGGCCTCGTCGGCGTCGTGCGCTATCCCGACACGCACCGCTGGGGCGAGAAGGAGCCGCGGCCCGTGGCGGAGAGCCTGCAGGGCCTCGAGGACGTCATCCGCTACGAGGGCCCGCACACCATCGCGGCCGTGTTCCTCGAGACGATCGTGGGCACGAACGGGATCCTGATCCCGCCCGACGGCTACCTCCAGGGCGTCCGCGAGATCTGCGACCGCCACGGCATCCTGATGGTCGCCGACGAGGTCATGGCGGGCTTCGGGCGGACCGGGCGCTGGTTCGCGATCGACCACGCCGGGGTCACGCCGGACCTGATGACGATGGCCAAGGGCCTCACCTCGTCGTACCTGCCGCTCGGCGCGGTGGCGATGCGCCCGTCGGTCGCCGAGGTCTTCCAGGAGAAGATGTTCTTCGGCGGCCTGACCTACAGCAGCCATCCGGTCAGCCTCGCCGCGGCGCTCGCGACCATCTCGGTCTACGAGGAGGACGACCTCATCGGCAACGCGGCCCGCCTCGACGGCGTGCTGCGCGGCCACCACCAGCGGCTCGCGGCGAAGCACCCGAGCGTCGGCGCGACGCGCAACCTCGGGCTCTTCGGGATCATCGACCTCGTGCGCAGCCACGACCCGTGGACGCCGCTGACCCCGTTCAACGGCACCTCGGACGAGATGAAGGCGATCGGCAAGTACCTGCGGACGAACGGCCTGTACACGATGCTGGCCAACAACTCGATCCACACGAACCCGCCGCTGTGCATCACCGAGGACCAGCTGGCCGAGGGCTTCGAGATCATCGACGCGGCCCTGGAGATCGCCGACCAGGCGGTCGGGTAGTCCCGGGCGTGACGATGCCCGTCCGGCGCTGATGGCGGGGGTCGCGGCCGCCCCGCCTGCGAACGACCGGACGTGGCGCCGGCGGCTCCGGCCGCTCATCGGCTTCCTGACCGTCCTGGTCCTCCTGCTCGTCGTCTGGGAGGTCCTCAAGGCGCTCGGCGGCGAGCGCTGGAAGGTCGACTCGCTCTTCGGGAGCGGCCTGTCGATCGACTGGGTGCCGCCGTTCAAGTTCGCGTTCGCGACGGACGTGAAGCTGCCCCACACGTGGGTCATCGCGATGGAGTTCTTCGATGTCGACGCCAACGGCCAGACGACGCTCGCGCGCCTGGTCGGCGCGGCGCTCTTCACGCTCCGGAACGCGGCCATCGGGTTCGCCCTCGGGTCGCTGCTGGGCATGTCGCTGGCGATCGTGCTGGTGCACGTCCGGCTGCTCGAGCGCTCGGTCGTGCCGATCATCGTGGCCAGCCAGACCATCCCGATCATCGCCATCGCGCCGCTCATCGTCATCGGGCTCAAGGCCGACTGGTTCGGCGTCGCGATCGTGTCGACCTACCTGACGTTCTTCCCGGTCACGATCGCGGCGCTCCGCGGACTCCGCGCCTACGACCCCCGGGCGCTCGAGCTGATGCGCTCGTATGCGGCGTCGCGCGGCGCGATCCTGCGCAAGCTGCGCCTGCCGGCCTCGCGGCCGTACCTGTTCACCGGGTTCCGCATCGCGGCCCCGGCGGCGGTCGTCGGCGCCATCGTCGGCGAGCTGCCGTCGCTGATCCAGGACGGCCTGGCCCGCCAGATCATCACGGGGATGCAGTACTACTCGCTCAACGCGGCCTTCCTGTGGGCCGCGATCGTGATCTCGTCGCTGCTGGGGATCGGGGTGTATCTCCTCGTGGTGGCGGTCGAGACGTGGGTGCTCCGCCACGAGCGGCGGGTCGAGCCGATGGGAGCGTGACGATGGAACCGATGCCCCGCCCCGAGGGCGACGCCGCCGGTGACGGCACGACCCCGGCGCGTGCCGACACCGCGCCGGTCGTCGAGATCTCCGGCGTCTCCAAGGTGTTCGCGCCGCGCGGTCAGGGGACCCGCGCCGTCGAGGCGCTGACCGGCATCGACCTGTCGGTCCAGGCCGGCGAGTTCGTCTCGCTGATCGGCCCGTCCGGGTGCGGCAAGTCCACCCTGCTCCGGATCGTCGGGGACCTCACCTCGCCGACCGCCGGCCAGGTCCTCGTCAACGGGAAGCCGGCGCCGCAGGCCCGCCGCGACCGCGACTACGGGATGGTCTTCCAGGCGCCGATCCTGTTCGACTGGCGGAGCGTCCAGGGGAACGTCGAGCTGCCGCTCGAGATCAACGGCACGCCGAAGGACGAGCGGGTCCGACGCGCGGCCGAGCACCTCGCGCTGGTCGAGCTGTCCGACTTCGCGGGCCACTACCCGTGGCAGCTGTCGGGCGGGATGCAGCAGCGCGTCGCGATCGCCCGGGCGCTGGCGCTCGATCCCGCGATCCTGCTGATGGACGAGCCGTTCGGCGCGCTCGACGAGATGACCCGCGAGCGCATGAACATGGAGCTGCTCAAGATCTGGGACCGGACGCAGACCACGGTCCTGTTCGTCACCCACTCGATCGCCGAGGCCGTGTTCCTCTCGACCCGGGTCGTCGTGATGTCGGCCCGCCCGGGGCGGATCGCCTCGATCGTGGACATCGACCTGCCCGCGCGAGCGGACCGCGGACACGCGCGAGACCGAGGCCTACTTCCGCCTCGTGACGGTCGTGCGCGAGGCGCTCCGCGGCGAGGAGGGGAGCGGGACGCCGGCGCGGCGACGGCCGGCGCGTCGCCGCCGAGGGCCTCTCCGGGTGACCGGCGCGATCGCGCCGCTGACCCCGGTGCCGACGCGGTCGCGAGCCGCGGGCGTCCGCGGCCGACTGCGCGACTGGGGGCCGCCGGCCCTCCTCCTGATCGGGCTGCTGGTCCTCTGGGAGGTGACCGTCCAGGCCCTCCACGTCAAGCAGTTCATCCTGCCCGGGCCCGATCGCCATCGCGGTCGCCTGGCAGACCTACCTGCCCGAGCTCGTACCAGGCCGCGAGCTACACGTTCCTCGAGATCATCGGCGGCATGGTGATCGGCTGCACCGCCGGGATCGTGGTCGGGGCGATCACCGCGCGCTACCGCTCGATGCAGGACTCGCTGATGCCGTTCGCCGTCGCCGCGAGCTCCGTGCCGATCCTCGCGTTCGCCCCGTTGTTCAACAACTGGTTCGGCCTCGACCAGCAGCTGTCGAAGGCGATGATCGCCGCCGCGCTGTGCTTCTTCCCGGTGATGATCAACACGGTCCGCGGGCTCACGACGGTCGACCCGGCGGCCGTCGAGCTGCTGCGCTCCTACGCCGCCTCGGAGACGCAGGTCTTCCGCAAGCTGCGGGTCCCCAACGCGCTGCCGTACATCTTCACGGCGCTGCGCCTGGCCGCCACGCTGGCGACCATCGGCGCCGTCGTCGGCGAGTACTTCGCCGCGCCGCGCGCCAGCCTCGGCCAGTACATCGCGACGTACTCGGCGTTCCTCAACTTCGAGCGGTCGTGGGCGGCGATCGTCTTCGCGTGCGCGATCGGCATCGGGCTGTACGTCCTGGTGGCCGTCGTCGAGTGGCTGGTCATGCCGTGGGCGCGCTCGCGCGGCGAGTGGAGCTGACGCCGAAGCGTCACCGGCCCGCGTCGCGGATGTCGGTCTCGGCTGGGTCCGGCGTTCGCTAGACTGCCAAGTCGGAGGAAGGACGGACCGGCTCCGAGGCTGCGGTCCGAAGGAGGAGGGTTCCATGCGCAACTTCCGTGTCATCGCGACGTTCGTCGTCGCGGTGCTCGTGCTCGCCGCCTGTTCGAGCAGCGGCAGCGGACCGTCCGGGTCGCATCACCAACCAGGTGCTGAAGCCGATCCGGCTCCAGCTCCAGTGGTTCCCGCAGGCGCAGTTCGCGGGCTACTTCGCGGCCCTCGACAAGGGCTACTACCGGGACGAGGGCTTCGACGTCACGATCCTGCCCGGCGCGGTCGAGATCGTGCCCGCGACCGTCGTCGCCGGCGGCCAGGCCGAGTTCGGCATCAGCTGGGTGCCGCGCATGCTCGCCCCGCGCGAGTCGGGCGCGGACGGCGTGGTCATCGGCCAGATCTTCCAGCGCTCGCCGACGCTGCAGGTCTCGTTCAAGGACAGGAACATCACCAAGCCCGAGGACCTGAAGGGCAAGAAGGTCGGCTCGTGGGGCTTCGGCAACGAGGCCGAGCTGTACGCCGGGCTGAACAAGGCGGGCATCGACCCGACGAACAAGAGCGACGTGAACATCGTCGCCCAGCAGTTCGACATGGTCGCCTTCAGCGCCGGCGAGATCGACGCCGCGCAGGCGATGATCTACAACGAGTACGCCCAGGTCCTCGAGACCAAGAACCCGGCGACCGGCAAGCTCTACACCCCCGATGACCTCAACGTCATCTCGTGGGAGCAGTACGGCACCTCGATGCTCCAGGACGCGATCTTCGCCTCCGATGCGTGGCTCAAGCAGGCCGGCAACGAGGACGTCGCGGTCAAGTTCCTGACAGGCGTCGTTCAAGGGCTGGATCTTCTGCCGCGACAACCCGGCCGAGTGCGTGGACATCGTGCTCAAGCACGACGCCAAGCTCCCGAAGGGCCACCAGACGTGGCAGCTCAACGAGGTCAACGGGATCATCTGGCCGGCCCCGAACGGCATCGGGATCACCGACAAGGCCGCCTTCGACCGCACGGTCCAGGTGGCGCTCGACGGCAAGATCCTGACCAAGCCGGTCGAGGGCACGCCGTGGCGCAACGACCTCGCCCAGAAGGCGCTCGACGCGCTGAGCGGCGCCGACACCAAGGGCGCCTCGTGGCAGAAGCAGACCGTCACCCTCACCGAGGGCGGCAAGTAGCGGATCGTCCCGCTGGGCGGCGGTCGTCGCTCGACATCGTTCAGTGGCACGAAGGCCGGCCCGCGAGGGCCGGCCTTCGGCGTTCCAGGCGCGTGTCGGCGCGCCCACGGCCCCATCGAGGCGGTATGTGCCCACGGCCCGATCGAGGCGGTCCATAGCCGAGTTCACGCTCGACGCGGGTCCTCGACAGCTTTGAGCCGGCTCGTACGACCTGGGGTCGTACCTGCTGGGCAAGCATGGCCGGAAGCCGTGTCGGGGGCTGGTCCAACTGACCCGGAATCCCCGATCCGTGCACCACCCGCTGCTGGCGGACGCCTCACGGGACCGATCGCAGTGGCTAATCGCCGGGTAAGGGCTGGATGTAAGACTCGGAGTCGTGAAGGACCGATCAGATGACGCCCTTCCGGCCGACCGGAAGAGCACATCGTTCGAATCCGACGTGCCGACCGCGCCCGCCAGGCGTGGACGCCGTCGTCCGACCGAACTCGACCGCGAGATCGAACGCCGCATCGCCTCGATCACGGCGACGCTGGGTCGGGATGTGCGAGCTGGCCGTTCGACCGCACGCATGACGCAGACGGCACTCGGCGAGCTGGTCGGGATCCACCAGACGTGGGTTAGCGATATCGAACTCGGTCGCGGCGATGGTGTTTCCCTTGGAACCTGGGTCGCCATCGGCGTGGGCATCGGCCGGCCGCTCGCGGTCTCGTTCTCGAGGCCGATCGACGGTTCGCACCCGACCGATGCCGGCCATCTCGAGATGCAGGAGGCCCTGTTGGAGCTTGCGGCCGCGGCCGGACGCCGCGCCGTCGTCGAGCTCCCGACGCGGCCGCTCGATCCCGCGCATTCCATCGACGTCGCCGTGCTGGGACCGAACCGCAGCGCACCCTGATCATCCAGGAGGCATGGAACACGTTCGGCGACATCGGGGCGGCGATCCGCTCGACCCATCGAAAGCAGGCCGAGGCGGGCGATCTCGCCATCGTGCTCGGCGCGGGATGACGGGCCGACTCGAGTCGCGGCCGTCTGGGTCGTTCGCGCGTCGGCTGCGAACCGGGCGCTGTTGGCGCGCTATCCGCACCTGTTCGCGACCGCCTTCGACGGCTCGTCGCGCGCCTGGACCGCCGCCCTGACCGGCGGCGCGACCGCGCCCGAGCGTCCAGGCCTCGTCTGGTTCGACCCGACCACACGCCGGATCACCGCCTGGCGCCGTCGCTGACGCCGCGCACCCGACCCCGTCGGATGCGGCACGATGCCGTCATGACCGACACCTTCGACTTCGGGCGCTTCGAGGCGCTCACCTTCGACTGCTACGGCACGCTCATCGACTGGGAGGCCGGGCTGACGACCGCCCTGCGACGGCTGCTCGGACCGGCCGGCGACGCCATCGACACCGATGCGCTCCTCGAGACCTACGCCGGCTTCGAGGCCGACGCGGAGCGACCGCCCTACCGCACGTACCGCGACGTCCTCGCGATCGGCGGACGCGGGGTCGCGGCCGCCGCCGCACGCCGAGCCGACCGATGACGAGGTCGATCGCCGGTTCGGCGGCTCGGTCGTGGATTGGCCGGCCTTCGACGATTCCCCGGCCGCGCTGGCCCGGCTCAAGACGCGCTTCCGCCTCGGCGTGCTCACGAACTGCGACGACGACCTGTTCGCGGCCTCGAACCGCCGGCTCGGCGTCGACTTCGACTGGGTCGTGACCGCGCAGCAGTGCGGTGGCTACAAGCCCGACCCGCACAACTTCGAGGTGCTCTTCGAGCGCGTCGGCGCTGCCGCGCGAGCGCATCCTCCACGTCGCGCAGAGCCTGTACCACGACCACGTGCCGGCCAAGGCGCTCGGCCTGACGCACCGTCTGGATCGACCGCCGCCACGATCGCCCGGGCGCGGGCGCGACGCCGCCGGCCGCGGCCCGGCCGGACCTGACCTTCCCGGACATGGCGTCGTTCGCGGCGGCCGCGGCCGCGACGCCCTGAACCTGCGCCGCGGTTGACGGAATCGCCTCGCGGCCCGATGGTGGGGCCACAGGTCGCATTCGCCGGGCTCCCGCGTCCGTTTGTCCGAAGCGCGCGATCGGATCGGAACCCACATGGCTCGAACGCCCTTCTCGTCGCCCGAGGCGACCATCGTCGTGTGCAGCGACGGCTATTTCGACGTCTACCCGACCACCGCACGAACCAACGGCGACAAGCCCGCCTACCGCGGGCGGATCGCCGAGCTCGGCGCCGGCATCCGCGGCGCCGACGACCGCCTCGCGGTCCGGCCCGGATCGGCCGCCCTGCTCGAGGCCGTGACCGCGTGGTCGGCCGTGCACGGCGCCGCCGCGCGTCAACGGCACCATGGGCCTCGGCCGGGACGGCAACGAGCCGATCGCCTAGGCCCCGGGCGAGGGCCGCGGTCGTCGACCGCCTGACGCGCTCGGTCGAGGTCGGCGGGGCGGGCACTACCCCAGCTGGTCGCGGCGGCGCGTCAGGTAGGCGGTCTCGGCGGTGTTGCCCGCCAGCTCGATGGCCCGGTCGTACGCCGCGCGCGACTGCTGGCTCCGGCCCAGCCGGCGCAGCAGGTCGGCGCGCGTCGCGTGGTAGGCGTGATAGCCGGCCAGTCGGTCCTCGAGACGGTCGACGGCCGCCAGGGCCACGTCCGGCCCGTCGAGCTCCGCGACCGCGATGGCCCGGTTGAGGGCGACGATCGGCGAGGGGTCGAGGCGGACGAGCTGGTCGTAGAGGGCGACGACCTGCGACCAGTCGGTGTCGCGTCCGTCGCGGGCCGAGGTGTGCACGGCGTTGATCGCCGCGAGGATCTGGTAGCGACCCGGCGCCACCCCGGTGGCCAGGCGCTCGCGCACCAGCCGGTGACCCTCGGCGATCAGCGCCGCGTCCCAGGCCCCGCGATCCTGCTCGTCGAGCGCGACCAGCTCGCCGTTCGCCGACACCCGGGCGCGTCGGCGGGCCTCGGTGAGGAGCATCAGCGCCAGCAGCCCGGCCACCTCGCCGTCCTCCGGCAGGAGGTCGCGGACCAGGCGCGTGAGCCGGATCGCCTCGGCGGTCAGGTCGTGACGGACGGGATCGGTGTCCGGGCCGGTCGCCAGGTAGCCCTCGTTGAAGACGAGGAAGAGGACGGCGAGCACGCCGGAGACACGTCCCGGGAGATCCTCCGCGGCCGGCACCCGGTACGGGATGCGAGCCGCCTTGATCTTGGCCTTCGCCCGGGTGATCCGCTGGCCCATGGCGGCCTCCTGCACCAGGAAGGCGCGGGCGATCTCGGGCACGGTCAGGCCGCCGACCATGCGCAGCGTCAGCGCCACGCGGGTCTCCATCGCGAGCGCCGGGTGACAGCACGTGAAGATCGAGCCGGAGCCGGTCGTCGTCGATGGCACCGAGCGGCTCGGGCGGGTCGTCGTCGACCGACATCTGCGCCTCCCGCTGCTTGTCGTCGCGCTTGTGCTCGCGCCGGATCCGGTCGATGGCCTTGCGCTTGGCGGTGGTCGTCAGCCAGGCGCCCGGGTTGGGTGGGACGCCGTCGGCCGGCCACCGCTCGGCGGCGGTCGCGAACGCCTCGGCCGCCGCCTCCTCGGCGATGTCGAGGTCACCGAACCGCCTGGTCAGGGACGGCGACCACCCGCGCCCATTCCTCGTGGTGGGCCTGGGTGATCGCCTCCCGGACGTCGATGGCGCTCCTCGTGCTCCTGACTCAGGCGTCGGGACGCCCGGTCCACCGGGTGAGCGTTTCGGCGACAAGCTCAGGCGCTACGTCGGGGAGGAGCTCGAACACCTGTTGGGCACAGCGACAGGCGACGGCGATCTTGGCGGCCCACACCAGCGCTTCCTCGCGCGACGCCACGTCGACCACCGCGAACCCGCCGATGTGCTCCTTGCTCTCCGGATACGGGCCGTCGGTGACCGTCCCGTCGGTGGCGACCACGCTCGGGTCCTGGTGCTCCAGCCCGGCACCGAAGACCCAGACCCCGGCGTCCCTGGCCTCCCGGACCACCGCGTGGGCGGCCTTGGCCACGTCGGGCAGGTCCTCCTCGGGGAAGACCATGTCGCCGTCATCGAACAGGATCATGTATCGGGTCATCGGATCGTCTCCTCTCGTCTCATCGCCGCCCTCGCTGGGCCGCCTCGCATCTTCTCTACGAACACCGCTGACCGATTCCGACACGGTCCGGACGTCGATCCGCGCATCCCCTCCGGACGGCGATGCGCTTACTCGGTCAGGAACGGTCGCACCTCGACCTTCCGGTTGCAGGCCTTCGACCCCTCGGTGGCGAGCTTGAGCGCCACGTCGAGGTCGGGGGCCTCGATGACCCAGAAGCCGGCGAGGTACTCCTTCGACTCCACGAACGGCCCGTCGGTGACCACCGCCTCGTCGCCCCGGTTGTCGATGACGGTGGCCGTGCTCGGGCCACCGAGGCCGGCGGCGAAGACCCAGTGGCCCTCGGCCTGGAGCCGGTCGTTGAACACGTCGATGGCCGCCATCTCGGCCGAGGTCGCGAGCTCGTCCGAGTCGTGGATCACGGAGAACAGGTACTGCATGTCGGATCAGCTCCTGTGACTTGGGGCGGACTGCGGGCGCCCGTTCGGCCGGTAGACCTGGATCGTCACGCCCTTCGAGTCGGTGCGCGAGTCGACGAGGTCGAGCGCGATGTCCGGGCCGGCATCGGGGAAGAGCCGCGCGCCCTGCCCGAGGATCACGGGGACGATGAGCAGCGTGATCTCGTCGACGAGGTCGTGGTCCGAGCAGCCAGCGGACCAGGGTCCCGCTCCCGTGCACCTGCAGCTCACCCTCCCGCGTGGCCTTCAGCTCGCCGATGGCTGCCGCGAGGTCACCGGGGAGGACGGTCGTGTCCGCCCAGCCCGGTTCGGTGACCGTCGTCGATGCCAGGTACTTGGGCTTCGCGTTCAAGGCAGCGGCGATCGGGTGGCCGACCGGATCCTCCGCGGCGGCGCGAGCTCGCTCCACCGCGCCCCAGAAGCCGGCGAAGAGCTCGTAGGTCCGACGGCCGAACAGGAACGCGTCGGCGCGCTGGTAGGTCTGGTTGATGAACGTCATGGTCTCGTCGTCGCCCGCCCCCATGGCCCATCCGCCGCGCTCGAACCCGTTCCTGCGGTCCTCATCGGTCGCGCCGCCGTTTCCCTGCATCACCCCATCGACGGTGACTTGCGTCATGGTCGTCAGTCTCATGATCTTGGTCCCTCTGCTCGCCGGGCCTCGTCCCGTTGGGGCGCCCTCGTGGGCGGCCACTCACCCCTACCACGAACAGGTCTGACCGGATCCGACAACGCCTCCCCGATGATCGTTCCGACTGACCGTCGTCGCAGCCCGCCTCGGCTACCCCGCCTTGCCGGTCCCGAACTGGCGGTCGCCGGCGTCGCCGAGGCCCGGCTGGATGTAGCCCTTCTCGTTGAGGCCGCGGTCCAGCGCCGCGCAGTAGATCTCGACGTCGGGGTGCGCCGACGAGACGGCCTCGACCCCTTCGGGTGCCGCGATCAGGTTGACGAGCTTGATCCGGACCGCGCCCCACTTCTTGAGGACCTCGATCGCGGCCGTCGCCGACCCGCCGGTCGCGAGCATCGGGTCGAGGATCAGGCACAGGTCCACCGACGCGGAGTCCGGCAGCTTGTTGTAGTACTCGACCGGCCGGAGCGTGCGCTCGTCGCGGAACAGGCCCAGGTGCCACACCTGCGCCGTCGGCATCAGCTCGAGCATCGCGTCGACCATCCCGAGCCCCGCGCGCAGGATCGGCACGAAGCCCGATGCGCTCGCCCAGCTCGGACGCCGTCATCGGCTCCATCGGCGTCACGATCTCGCGCGGCTTCACGCTCACGTCGGCGAGCGCCTCGTACCCGAGCAGCCACGACAGCTCGCGCACGACCTCGCGGAACTTCTTCGGCTCGGTGTCCTCGTCGCGCAGCACCGCGAGCTTGTGGAGGACCGCCGGATGCTGCGAGACGTGGAGCGTTGGGGCTGGCACGGGCGGACCTCCGGCGACGGGACGACGAATGGCGCGGCGTCACGACGCATCGTACCGACGCGCCCGCCCCGCCGCCGCGGTATCCTCGCGGTCCTGAGTGCCCGACCATCCACGGAGATCGTCCGAGTCGTGACCGCACCCGCGGCGCATCGTCCTCGTCGACCCACGGCCCGCACGGCGGCCCGCCGCAGCACCGTGACGCCCGTCCTCGTCCGCCAGCTCCGGAACGGGATCGAGGAGAGCGTCCACCGCGGCGACATCGTCGAGGCCGATGCCAGCGGTGAGCTCATCCGGGTCCTCGGCGATCCCGACCGGGTCGTCACCCTCCGCTCGACCGTCAAGCCGTTCGGCGCGCTCGCGCTGATCGAGGCCGGCGGCGTGGCCGCCTTCGACCTCCAGCCGGCCGAGATCGCCATCCTCGCGAGCTCGCACTCGGGCGAGGACCTGCACGTCCGCACGCTCCAGGGGATCTTCCGGCGCTCGGGCGTCAGCCAGCAGCTCCTCGCCTGCGGTGCCGAGGGGATGCCGCTCGACGCGCTGACCGCGGCCCGCCTCGCCCGCGACGGCGAGAAGGCCGGCGCCGATCCGCCACATGTGCTCGGGCCAGCACGCGGTGTCGCTCGTGCTCTCGAAGCTCCAGGGCTGGGACCCGACCGACTACTGGAAGCCGGCGCACCCGTCGCAGGTCGCCTACCGGGCGGCCGTCGCGCGCGCGTTCGGGACGACGCCGGAGAAGCTCGTGACCGCCATCGACGGCTGCGGGGTCGAGACCTACGCGTTCCCGCTCCGCGAGGTCGCCCGCGCCTACGCGATGCTCGCCGACCCCGGCGCGCTCCCGGCCAAGGACCCGCGCAGCGCGGTCGCGGCCGGGCTGACCGTGATCCGCGACGCGATGCTCGCCGAGCCGGAGATGGTCGGCGGCCGGCACGATCGCCTCGACACCTCGCTCATGAAGGCCGCGCCCGACCGCTGCATCAGCAAGGCCGGGATGGAGGCGCTGCGCGGGATCGCGATCCTGCCCGGGACGCGGACCGGCACGACCTACGCGAAGGCCTCGGGTCTCGCCGTCAAGATCGAGGACGGCGACGGCTACGACCGCGGCACCTGGGCCGCGTCCGTGGAGGCGCTGCGCCAGACCGGCCTGCTCGACGGGGCCGGGCTCCGGGCGCTGGCGCGCTACCACCGGCCGACGATCCTGGACCCGCACGGCCGCGTCGGCGCGGAATCGGTCGCCGAGTTCGTGCTCGCGCCCGTGGGCGAGCTCATCGGCTGAGCCGACGGGCCGGTCGAGACGAGCGAAGCCATGACCCCAGCCACGGACCCGTACCGCACGCTCGGCCTGACGCGCGGGCGCCAGCCTCGACGAGGTCAAGCGCGCCTACCGCAAGCTGGCCAAGGAGAACCATCCCGACGCCGCCGGCCAGCAGGCGCTCCCGCGGTTCCTCGCGATCCAGGCCGCGTACGACCAGCTGACCGGCGACGGGCCGTCGAAGGCGGTCCCGCGCCCGCCGTCCCGGCCCTCGTCGGCGGATCCGGCCCGTGCCGATGCGACGCATCGCGCCTACGGCGGGCGGACCCGGCGCACCCGTCCATCCGGCGCCGGCTCCGCGTCGGGTGCCGGCAGCGCCGGCTCGAGCGCCGGCGCCCGGCCCGCCGGGTCGAGCGGCCCGACCAACGGCGCCGGCACGACCGAGGGCCCCGGCGCAACCGGCGTGCCCGGAGCGCGACCGAAGGGCAAGGCCACGCTCGGCTCGACGTCCTACGACGGGGCCGACGCGAGCCAGTTCGAGCCCGACTGGGGCGGCGCCAGCTGGTACGGGACCACCAGCGGGACCTACTGGACCATCAACCCGAAGGAGTACGCGGACCCGCGCAAGCACGGTCCCGAGTACCAGGCGCGCGCTCGCCGGGCGGCCGCCGGACGGGCCGGGGTGCCACCGCGCCGGCGACGCGGGCGCGATCGACGGCGCGGGCGTCGACGCCCAGGGCGCGTCGACCATCGGGGAGGACCAGGAGGCCACGTCCGGCCCGGCACCGGACCCGCCACCGCCACCCGAGCACACGACGTCGTCGTGGTGGCGAGCGACCGCCGGCCCGGCCGAGGCCACCGAGCCGCCGCCTCCGAGGGCGACCCGCCGCCCGACCGCCGGCGCGCGCCGGGAGCAGGCGTCGGCCGGGAGCGCGGCCGGCCCCGCGGCGCCCGATCTCGGCGCAGCGGCCGCGGACCTGGGTCGGGCGCTGACCGACGAGCGGACCGCCCACGGCCGCTGGCGGATCGTCCAGGCGATCGTCGGATGGCTGCCGCTCGCGCTCGGGATCGGCTGGCTCATCGGCGAGCTGACCGGCTGCAGCCGGTTCGCGGCGTCGTGCGACGGCACGACGAGCGCCGTCCTCCAGCCGATCATCGCCGTGGCCCTGCTCGGGCTGTTCCTGCTGGTCCCCCGGCTTGCGGCGCTCGCCGCCGCCGGCGCGGTCGCGGTCGTGGTCGCCGCGGTCCCGACGGCGCTGATCCTGTCGGCGACGGGCGAGGCCGCCGACCTCGAGGCCCGCGCCACCGCGCTCGGGGTCACGATCGTCATCGCCTGGCTGGTCGGTGTCGGGGTCGCCGTCGCTCGCCGCGTCCGCACGATGCCACCGAGGGCCGGTCCCGTATCCTGAGGGCATGCCATCCCGCCCGGGCTCCCACGAGCTGTCCACGGCCGCGCAGCAGTACCTGCTGGCGCTCCGGGTCATGACCGGGACGGCCGAGGGCGGCCGGGTCACGGCCGCGCAGGTCGCGCGCAGCCTCGGGGTCACCACCCAGGCCGCCAGCGAGATGTTCCGACGCCTGCTCGCCGACGGGCTCGTCGCCCACGCGGACAGCGGCCGCGACCTGCATCTCACGACCGCTGGTCGCACCGCGGCCGACGCCATCTTCCGGCGGCACGCGCTGCTCGAGTGGCTGCTGACGACGGTCATCGGGCTCGGCTGGGCCGAGTCCGATGACGAGGCGATGCGGCTGCAGGGGGCGATCTCGCCGCGCGTCGAGGCGCGCCTCGACGAGATGCTGGGGCACCCCGAGACGTGCCCGCACGGCAACCCCATCGACGCGGAGACCGCGAAGCGGCGTCCGGCCGGGACCCCGCTCAGCAAGATGAGCGCCGGCGACCGGGCCACGATCTACCGCATCACCGAGGAGGCCGAGGAGGATGCCGGGCTGCTCTCCTATCTCGAGGCCCGCGCCCTGATGCCGGGCGCCCACGTCACGATCCTGGCCCGCTCCGAGTCGCTCGACTCGCTCACGCTCGACGGGCCGCGCGGTCGTGCGACGCTCGGGCTCCGGCCGGCGGGGCTCGTCCGCGTGCTGCCCGGCGAAGCCGACCCTGGCCTGTTCCACAAGGTCCCCGCCGCGGTGGCTCGCTGAGCGCGTGATGGCCTCGACCGCGCCGGTGCGCGTCCGGATCGCCCCGAGCCCGACCGGGCCGCTGCACATCGGGACCGCCCGGACGGCGCTGTTCAACTACCTGTTCGCCCGCCACGTCGGCGGCACGTTCATCCTGCGGCTCGAGGACACGGACCAGGCGCGCGGCACGCTCGCCTTCGAGACCGACATCCTCGACGGCCTGCACTGGCTGGGGCTGCGCTGGGACGAGGGCCCGGAGGTCGCCGGCGAGGAAGCCCGCGGCCCGCACGCCCCGTATCGCCAGATGCAGCGCCTGCCCCTGTACGCGGCCGCAGCCGAACGTCTCCTTGCCGAGGACCGCGTCTATCCGTGCTACTGCACGCCCGAGGAGCTTGCGGCCGACCGCGCCGCCCAGGAGGCGGCCAGGCTCCCGCCGAAGTACGTCGGCCGATGCGCGACGCTGACGCCGGAGGAACGGGCCGCTCGCGAGGCGGAGGGCCGACGCGGCGCGCTTCGCTTCCGGGTGGGGGAGGGGGTCGTCGCCTTCGACGACATCGTCCGCGGCCGCGTCGAGATCGACGTGGCCAACCTCGGCGGCGACTTCGTCATCGTCCGCGGCGACGGCAGCCCGCTCTACCACTTCACGGTGGTCGTGGACGACGCCGAGATGGCGATCAGCCACGTCATCCGCGGCGAGGACCACCTCTCGAACACGCCGAAGCACATCCTGCTGTTCCGCGCGCTCGGCCACCCGGAGCCGCGCTTCGCCCATCTGCCGCTGATCCTCAACGCGGACCGCACGAAGATGAGCAAGCGCAAGAGCCAGACCGCGGTCTCGGACTACATCGCCGAGGGGTTCCTCCGCGAGGCCCTGGTCAACTACCTGGCGCTGCTCGGCTGGTCGAGCAAGACCGAGGACGAGGTCTTCGCGATCGACGAGCTCTCGGCGCTGTTCGACATCGACGCCATCCACAAGGGCGGCGCCGTCTTCGACCGCGAGCGGCTCGAGTGGCTGAACGGCCAGTGGATCCGCCGCCTCGAGCCCGACGAGCTCATCGAGCGGCTGCGGCCGTTCGTCGAGACCGAGCTGGCCGAGGGCCGGATCGACCGGATGCCGTCCGACGACGAGCTTCGCTCGCTGCTCCCCGTGGTCCAGGAACGGCTCCCGACGCTCGGCGCCATCGGGGCGCTCGTCGGGTTCCTGTGGGTCGAGACGGTCCCGGTCGACGTCGAGACGCTCGTTCCCAAGCGCTGGGACGCGGCGACGACCCTGGCGGGCCTCACGGCCGCCCGCAAGGTCATCGCCGAGACCGGCGCGGTGACGTTCGAGGCCGACGAGCTCGAGCCGCCGCTCCGGGCGCTCGCCGAGGAGCGCGGCTGGAAGGCCGGCGACCTGTTCATGGCCATCCGCGTCGCGGTGACCGGCCGGACGGCCACGCCGCCGCTCTTCGACACGCTGGTCGCGCTCGGCCGCGACCGGACGCTCGAGCGCCTGGACCGGGCCATCGAGATCCTCCCGGAGGCGTGACGACGACCCCGGCGACCCGGGTCGCGCTGATCGTCGCGGCCGGGCTCGCGACCGGCGTCCTGACCCAGATCGGGCAGGGCGCCCTCCCCGGCGACTGGTCGCAGCTCGCCAACGCGATCACGCCGTGGCTGCTGGTGGCGTTCCTGCTCGGGCTCGGTCATGCCCGACACCCGCTGGGCGGCCGCCGCCGGCGCCGGGGCGCTGCTCCTCGCGCTGGTCGGCTACTACGGCATGGTCCAGCTCCGCTACGGCTACGGCGGCGGGACGGGGTCCTGGATCTTCTGGGGCTCGGCGCGCGTGGTCGGCGGTCCGGTGTTCGGCGTCGCCGGCCACTGGTGGCGCGGGCCGGTCCATCGACGGCGGGCGATCGCCATCGGCCTCCTCGGGCGGTCGCGTCGCCGAAGGGGCGACAACGTCCTCGTCGTCGACCACGCGACGTCGGTCGCGTTCATCGTCCGGGCTGCTGGTGCCGCTCGTCTTCGGGCGGTCGCGCGAGACCGGCTGGCGGGTACGTCGCGCTGTGCACCGCGCTCGCGTTCGGGCTCGCGTCGGGGTCGACCAGCGCGTCTGACATCGCGTGCTCGGCCGGCACGGATGCGACGCGACGACGTGACCGGTCGACGCCTGGCGGCCTACGACCCGGCCGCCATCGGCGCTCTTCGCCGAGCGCCACCTCGCTATCACGCTACGCGGCCGGTCGCGTGCGGGCGGCGATCGTGGCCGACTGGACCGAGGACAGGACGCGCCGATGAAGGCGCTCGACCTCGCGTCGAGGCGCCGCGCGATCGGCGAGAGCCACTACTTCGAGCCCGACGGTCGCCGGACGTCTACTACAACCTCTGGACGCTCCGCTTCGATGGCGACGGCCGCTGCGTCGACTTCGTCGAGTACTTCAACGAGCTGCCGAAGCGCCTCGGCGGCGGCTAGGACGGCCACCGCGCGTGACCCACGACGACGTGCAGGCCTGGCTCGACCGCTATGTCGACGCCTGGCGGACCTACGACCCGGTCGCGATCGGCGACCTCTTCGCCGAGGACGCCACCCACCGCTATCACGCGTACGACCCGGAGCCGATCCGCGGACGCGCCGCGATCGTCGCCGACTGGATCGAGGTCGAGAACCAGGACGCGCCGGGCTCCTGGACGGCGCACTACGAGCCGTTCGCGGTCGAGGGCGACCGGGCCGTCGCGGTCGGCGAGAGCCACTACTTCAAGCCGGACGGCTCGCCGCGGACCGTCTACTACAACCTCTGGACACTCCGCTTCGACGGCGACGGCCGCTGCACCGAGTTCGTCGAGTACTTCAACGAGCTGCCGAAGCGCCTGGGCGGCGGCGGGGGCTGATCGGGCCTCGGACCGGCCGCCCACGTCGCGACGAGAACGCCGCGTTAACACGGGTCCGTATCATCAGCCTCGAATGGCACGAACGATCCTCGTCGTCGACGACGAGCCCACCCTGCGCGAGACGCTGGTCGACGCGCTCGAAGCCGACGGATTCCGGGTCGTGTCGGCCGCCGACGGCCGGGAGGCCCTGACCAAGCTTCCGCGCCGAGCGCCCGGACCTCGTCCTGCTGGACCTGATGCTGCCCGAGCTGTCCGGCATCGAGGTCTGCCGCATCATCCGCGCCGAGTCGGGCGTGCCGATCGTCATGCTGACCGCCAAGGACTCCGAGCTGGACAAGGTGGTCGGCCTCGAGCTCGGCGCCGACGACTACGTGACCAAGCCGTTCAGCCTGCGCGAGCTCACCGCCCGGATCCGCGCCATGTTCCGCCGGTCCGAGCAGAGCGTCGCGGTCGACGGGCCGCCCGCGGTCATCGACCTCGGCCGCGTCCAGGCCGACCTCGGCGGGCATCGCCTGCTGCGCGACGGCGAGGTGCTGCCGATCAAGCCGAAGGCCTTCGAGCTCCTCGCGTTCCTCATCCGCCACCCCGGCCAGGTCTTCACGCGCGACCAGCTGCTCGAGCACGTGTGGGGCTACGACTACGCCGGCGAGACCCGGACGGTCGACGTCCACGTCCACTGGCTGCGCAGCCAGATCGAGGAGGACGCCGGCCACCCGGCCTTCATCCACACGGTGCGCGGCGTCGGCTACGTGTTCCGCCGGCCGGCCTGACGGGCCCGGGAGCTCGGCCGACCGGACCCGAACGCGGCTCAAGCGTTCACCCGCCGATAAGGCGCCGTTGATGTCGCCCTTCGAGACTGTGGGCATGTCGATGGTCGTTCGTCCGCCCGGTTCCCGCCCGCCGCGAGGGTCGCGGACCGGCGACGACCCGGCCATCGATGCCCTTGGGCCGTCCGCGGGCTTCCTCCCTCCGGATGGTGCTCCCGCTCCCGCGCCGGCGCCGACGCCCCAGCGGGCGTTGGCGCTGGACGCTCTCCAGGTGCTCCGCCGGATGCGGGGGACCATCGCGACCGACGACGATCTGGGATGACATCTCGTTCGGCCGGCAGATCGACGCGGTCCGCCGGCAGCTCGAACCCATCCGGTCCCGCCGCTCCCTGACCGCCTCCTTCGAACGGGAGGCGTTCCACGTTCGCCGCGCCACGATCGACGAGACCGCCGTGCTCGGGCCGGTCCGCATCGCCTACGCGGTCCGCTGGCTGGAGCTCGGCGACGGCGACCCGCGACCCGCGTGGGCCGCGATGTCTACAGCACGAGGTCGAGCAGCACGTAGGCGATCCCCGCGACGACGGCGGACGCGGGGATGGTCAGCACCCAGGCGGTGACGATGTCGCCGGCGATCCCCCAGCGGACCGCCGACAGCCGCTGGCTCGAGCCGACGCCCATGATCGCGGTCGAGATGACGTGCGTGGTGGAGACCGGCACGCCGACGTGCGACGCGCTCAGGATGATGGTCGCGGCGGTCGTCTCCGCGGCGAAGCCGTGGACCGGGTCGAGCTTGACCACGCGCTGGCCCATCGTCTTGATGATCCGCCAGCCGCCGACCGCCGTGCCCAGCGAGATCGCGGTCGCCGCCACGAGGATGACCGGCAGCGGCACCACGAACTCGTCGATGACCCCGGCGTTCAGGAGCGCCAGCGTCATGATCCCCATCGTCTTCTGGGCGTCGTTGGATCCGTGGGCGAAGGCCATGTAGCCCGGCCGAGACCACCTGCAGGTGTCGGAACCGCTCGTTCAATCGCTGCGGCGCGGCCTTCCGGAACACGTTCAGCAGGACGACCATGAACACGAAGCCGATCGTGATCCCGAGGATCGGCGACAGCACGAGCGGCACCAGGACCTTCCAGAAGACGCCGCTCCAGATCACGGCCTGCGTCCCGGCCGCCACGATCGTGGCGCCCAGCAGGCCGCCGATCAGCGCGTGGCTGCTCGAGCTCGGGATGCCGAGCCGCCAGGTGAGCAGGTTCCAGAAGATGGCGCCGAGGAGCGCGGCCGCGACCACGACCTGGTTCGTGTCCGTGGAGTCGACGAGGCCCGCCCCGATCGTCTCGGCGACCGCGGTCCCGGTCAGCGCTCCCGCGAAGTTGGCCGTCGCCGACAGGAGGATCGCGTGGCTCGGGCCGGAGGGCGCGTGTCGAGACCGAGGTCGCGATCGCGTTCGCGGTGTCGTGGAAGCCGTTGATGAAGTCGAAGACGACCGACAGGCCGAGCACGACGAGCAGCGCAAGGGTGACGCCTTCGACCACGACGGGAGCCTAGCAGGTGGGCGGCCGGGGGAAGGGCGCGGCCCGCTATCCTTGTCGCCCATGCGACTCTCCCACCTGTTCTTCGCCACGCTCCGCGACGACCCCGCCGATGCGGAGATGCCCTCGCACCGGCTGCTGCTGCGCGCGGGCTACGTCCGCCAGCTCGGATCGGGCATCTATTCGCTGCTGCCGCTGGGCAAGCGGGTCAGCGACCGCGTCGAGCAGGTCATCCGCGAGGAGATCGATGCCGATCGGCGGGCAGGAGATGGAGATGCCCGTCGTCCACCCGGCCGAGGTCTGGAAGGAGAGTGGGCGGTACGCCAAGATCGGGCCGGAGCTGGTCCGGTTCAAGGATCGCGGCGAGCGCGACATGGTCCTCGCGATGACCCACGAGGAGGTCGTCGCGATCCTTCTCCGCGACTTCGTCCAGAGCTACCGCCAGCTGCCGATGATCGTCTACCACTTCCAGACGAAGTTCCGAGACGAGCCGCGCGCCCGTGGCGGCCTCATCCGGGTTCGCGAATTCGTCATGAAGGACTCGTATTCCTGCGATCTCGACTACGCCGGGCTCGACGTGAGCTACGAGCAAGCACCGCGTCGCCTACGAGCGGATCTTCGAGCGGCTCGGTCTCGACGCGATCATGGTCCGCTCCGACGTCGGGATCATGGGCGGCACCGGCGCCCATGAGTTCATGGTCGTCAACGACTTCGGTGAGGACACCCTCGTCATCTGCGACGCATGCGACTTCTCCGACAACCAGCAGATCGCGGTCGTCGGCAAGCCCGATCCCGCGCCCGAGGCACTCCTGCCGATGGAGGATGTCGAGACGCCCGACGCCACGACGATCGACGCGCTGGCGACCTTCCTCGGCGTCCCGAAGTCGAAGACCGCCAAGGCCGCCTTCTTCGTCACCGGCGACGATCGGTTCGTGGTGGCCATCGTGCGTGGCGACTACGACGTCAACGAGACGAAGCTCGTCAACCTCGTGAAGGCGCGCAAGGGCCTCCGGCCGGCGACCGTCGAGGAGATCAAGGCCCGTGGCATGGAGCCCGGCTACGGCTCGCCGCTCGGTGCCCGCGACGCGATCGTCGTCGTCGACGAGCTCGTCGCCCGCTCGCCGAACCTCGTCGCCGGCGCGAATCGGCCCGGCTGGCACGTGAGGAACGTCAACGTCCCGCGCGACTACACGCCGGACCATGTCGCCGAGATCACCAACGCCCGCGACGGCGACCCCTGCCCGAGCTGCGGCTCGCCGGTGAGGCTCCGCAAGGGGATCGAGGTCGGCAACATCTTCAAGCTCGGCACGAAGTTCACCGACGCGTTCGGCGCGGTGTACCTGGGCGAGGACGGCCATGCGCCACCCGATCGTGATGGGCTCGTACGGGATCGGGCTCGGGCGGAACACGGCCTGCATCGTCGAGGCCCACCACGACGACAAGGGCATCGTCTGGCCCGCCGAGGTCGCGCCCTACGCGGCCCATCTCGTCTCGATCGGCGGGGCGAAGGAGCCGCGCGTGACCGAGATCGCGGAGCGCCTCCACGACCTGGCCAAGGATGCCGGCCCGCGCCACGAGATCCTGTGGGACGACCGCGACGAGTCGCCCGGCGTCAAGTTCACCGACGCGGAGCTGCTCGGGCATGCCCTGGATCCTGACCGTGTCGCCCCGGTCGCTCGCGGCGGGCGGCATCGAGGTCACCGAACGGGCGACCGGCGACCGGTCGACCCGCTCGATCGAGGACGTCGAGGCGTTCCTGACCGCCCCTCGCTGAAGCGACGCTCAGGAGGGTCCGCCGAGCTCCTCGGGCAGCTCGGCCACCAGCGCCGCGCGGACCTCGCCGAGGCCCTTCCGATCCAGCGTGGTGCCATCGAGCGCGATGACCGCGTCCGCGTCCTCGGCCATCCCCTCGACCAGCGCCGCGGATGAGACCTCGTGGCCGGTCACGGTCTCCTCGAGGTCGTCGATGCGGCCGATGGCGAAGGTCACGCCGGGCGGGATCGAGGCCGAGATCGAGATCTCGGCGATCCGGTAGGGCGAGCCCTTCGTGCGCAGCGACGCGTTGGTCATCTCCTGGAGCGCCGTCGCCTTGATGATGACCTCGGCGAGGGTCCCGGGGTCGATCCGCTCGACGACGGTCGAGACGCCGCGGCGGGCCATCCCCATCGCCTCGCGGGCGCCCTTGCTGAACCGCTCCTGGGTCGCCGGGTCGGCGGCCTTCTGGTTGGCCACCGCGGCCGCTTCGCCGGCCTTGACCTTCGCCTGGCCGGCGGCGATCTGGGCCTGCTCGGCCGCGCTCTTGGCCACGTCCTGTGCGCGCTTGATGAAGCTCACGGTCCCATCCTCCCGCGGTCCGGGCGCATGGACCCGGCCCGCACCGGCGGAGCATAGCGGGCGGTCTGGCGTGACGGGAACACTAGGATGGGCACCATGCCCCAGCCTGCCCTGCCCGCGGACGACCTCTATGCCCGGCTCAGCGTCCCGACCGACGCGAGCCCGGAGGCGATCGAGGTCGCCTGGCGAGCGCTCCTGCGGCGGCATCACCCGGACGTCGCCGGACCCGACGGCCTCGAGCAGGCGAAGCGCATCAACGTCGCCCACGACTGGCTGAGCGACCCGGCGCTTCGGGCGCGCTACGACCGCGAGCACGGCCTGCGGCAGCGGGATCGGCCCGCGCGGCGACGGACATCGCGCCTGGCACGCGCGCGACGGCGCCGGGCCCCCGGCCGCCCGCCCCGCGCCCGCCCGCGCGCCGGCCCGTGGACCAGGCCACGCGTCGTCGCCCGGTTCCTCGACCGCGTCGCGGCCCTGACCCCGACCGAGATCGACCGCCTGGCCCTCGCCGAGCCGCCGCCGATCGCCTTCGGCGCCACGATCCGGCGGTTCCTGCCGCCCGAGCAGCGCGCCGCCCTCGACGAGGTCGAGGACGCGGTCGGTGGCCGCCTGCCGCCGGGCGCGGACCGCCCGACGATCCGCGACGCCATCGACGGCTACGCCACGGAGCTCGTCCTGGGCCGGTTCCTCGACGAGCTCCTGACCGAGCCCTTCCGCGAGCGCGCCCACGAGCGGCTCACGCGCGGCTGGGACGCCGCCGTCGGCCAGCCGCGCTACGGCCCGAACGGCGCGGCCGTCGAGGCGCTCGTCGAGCGCATCGGCCCGGCTGGACGCGGCCGGGCTCCAGCGCCTCGCGGCGACCGGGGCCGACCTCCGCGGCACGGAGGACCCCTGGCCGCCCGACGTCTCGCCCGACGACGACGACGCGCTCCGGATCTCCTCGATCCTCGCCGCGCGCGACGCCGCAGGCCGCGGTCCCGGCCGGGCTGTCCGGCGCCGGAGCGGGCGAGGGCGCGGCTGGCGGCCGGACGGCTGGCCCACCTGCTGGTGCTGCGCCACGCGTTCGCGCCGGCGGCGTTCGACGCGCTGACCGGCGCCGTGGCGACCGTGGCTCCTGCCGGCGGGTTCGGGACCACGCGTGCGGCGTCCGGCCGGAGGTCGCTGAGCTAGGAGTTCTTGAGGGTGATCCGCTCGATGATGTCGGCGACGTCCTCGCAGAGGTCGATCGTGTCCTCGAGCTGGTTGTAGACCTTGCGCCACTTGATGATGTGGATCGGGTCGTTCGTGTCGAAGAGGCCGGCGATCGCCTGCCGGCTGACGCGGTCTCCCTCGTTCTCGAGGCGGTGGATCTCGATGCGATAGCGTGTCGAGGCCCTTGAAGCCGCGCAGGTGGCCGAGCGCCTCGTGGATCTGCTCGCACTGCTGGACGATGATCGCCGCCAGCTCGACGGCGGCGGCCGACGGGGCGTCGATCTTGTAGAGCAGGAAGGTGTCGGCGACCTCCTCGATCCCGTCGATGACGTCGTCGAGCGCGCTGATCAGCGCGTGCATGTCCTCGCGGTCGAACGGCGTGACGAAGGTCGCCTCGAGCTTGTGCCCGATGGTGTGGCTGATCTCGTCGCCGCGATGCTCGACGTCGCGGATCTCGCCGGCGCGACGCTCGACCTCGTCCCACGAGCGGAGCATCGCCTCGAGGAGTCGGGCGCCGCCGACGACGTTCGCGGCGTCCTCGACGAAGAGGTCGAAGAAGCGTTCCTCGCGCGGGATCAGACGCAGTCGCACGGGCCAAGGGTACACGGCACGCCGGGACCTCCGCCCGCACCCGGGCCCGGTGTGCCATGCTCGGCCCGTGGATGGCGCGGTCATCGTCTTCTTCGTCGCGATGGCCATCCTGCTGGCCATCGCCATCGCGATCGCGACCTCGCGGGGCCGGACGCTCGAGGAGATCCGCGGCCTCACGGAGGGGCGCGTCGCCCGGCGACGACCCGGCCGGCCGGGTCCGCCGCCTGCTGGCCGAGGCGGATGCCGCCGACGCTCGAGCTCGACCGCGCCCGGCGCGACCTCGCGTACCTCATCGAGATCATCGGGGTCGGCATCGTCGGGCATCGGCGACGACCGCCGGATCACGTCGGCGAACGCCGCGGCCCACACGCTCCTGGACCGCCCGGCCGGGTCGCTGCGCGGCCTGACGATCACCGGCGCGTTCCTCGACGCGCGGATCGACGCGATCGTCGAGGCCGCCCACGAGACCGGCGCGGCGTCCGGCGAGGTCCGGCTCCGGCCCGACGCCGCGATGCTCGTCGTCCGGGCGCGCCGCTCGCCGGTCGAAGGGCTGTGGCTGGTCCTCGAGGACGTCTCGGAGCTGCGCCGCCTCCAGCAGATCCGGGCGGAGTTCATCGACAACCTGTCGCACGAGCTCCGGACGCCGCTCACGACGGTGAGCCTCCTCGCCGAGACGCTGACCCGCGAGGCGGACGCCGCCGGCGAGGCGATCCCGGCCGGATGCGCGACCGGATCGCGAAGATCGAGGTCGAGACCGGCCACATCGTCCAGATGGTGAACGAGCTCCTCGACCTCTCGCGGATCGAGAGCGGCGGCAGCCTGGGCGTCCTCGACTGGGTCGACATGGGTCCGCTCGCCGTCGCGTCGACCGAGCGCCTCCGCCTGTTCGCCGAGCGGCAGGGCGTGACCCTGCGCACGGACCTGGCCGACGGGCTGCCGCCGGTGCGCGGCGACGAGGGCCGGCTCGGGCAGGTCCTGGTGAACCTCCTCCACAATGCGGTCAAGTTCAGCCCGGACGGCGGCGAGGTCGTCGTCCGGGTCGCGGTCGAGGACGGCTCGGTGGTCACGTCGGTGATCGATCACGGGGTCGGCATCCCGCAGGCCGCCCAGGCGCGCATCTTCGAGCGCTTCTACAAGGTCGACCGCGCCCGGGTCCGCGGCGAGGCGAGCGGGACCGGTCTCGGGCTCGCGATCTCGCGCCACGTCATCGAGCAGCACGGCGGGCGGATCTGGGTCGAGTCGGACGAGGGCGCCGGCTCGACGTTCTCGTTCGCCATCCCGATCGCCGAGCCGCCCGACTGACCGACCGCCGGCTCGACGCCGGACCGACGACCGCACCGAACCGAGGGACCGATGGACCGCCTCCACGTCGCGACGCTCAACATCCTGAACCTCGCCGACCGCTGGCCCGAGCGGCTGCCGCTGCTGCTCGCCGACATGGCCGCGCTGCAGCCCGACCTGCTCGGCCTCCAGGAGGTCGTCTACGTGATGCAGCAGGACCGCCTGATCGGCGCCGCGGGCGAGGGCCGGTACGGCGCGGTCCGCGGCTGGGCCGGCCGGCCGGAGTACGGCAACAGCCTGCTGGTCAGGGAGCCGCTGGCCGCGAGCCGACGTCGACCGGCTCGACCTCGGGCTCGGCCGCTCGGCGCATCGGGCGGTCGTGGCGCTGCCCGGGCGGCTCGACCGTGCTGGTCGTGGTCACCCACCTCCACCACACGGTGGACGGCGACGCCGCAGCGCGACGAGCAGGCGGCGGCGCTCCTCGGCTGGCTGGACGAGGCGCCCCGCCGGCCGACGCGATCGATCGCGATGGGCGACTTCAACGCCGATCCGGCCGAGCCCACGTACGCGCGGATGCGCGCGGCCGGGTTCGTCTCCGCCTATGCCGAGGCCAACGGCGCGGAGCCGGCCGTGACGTGGCCGTCGGGGCTCCAGGCGCCGGCGATGGACACCGACGGCGACCCGGACTGCCTCGACTACATCTGGCTGCGCGGCGCGGTCCGCGTCGTCGGATGCCCGGCTGGTCTTCGACCGGCCCGACCCGCTCGATCCGACGGTCTACCCGAGCGACCACCTCGGGCATCAGCGCGCACCTCGAGATCGGGTAGGCGGGGATGCAGGTCCGCGCCCGCACGCTCCGGCTCGCCCATCGGGGCGACTGGCGCCACGCCCCGGAGAACAGCATCGAGGCGATGACGGCCGCCCTCGCGATCGCCGGCTGCGACGGCCTCGAGTTCGACGTCCGGCGCTCGTCCGACGGCGTGCCCGTGGTGATCCACGACGAGACGCTCGAGCGCGTCCAGGGACGCCCGGACCGCGTCGACGCCCTGACCGCCGCGGTCCTCGAGACGCACGGCATCCCGACGCTCGTGGACCTGCTGGCCGCGGTCGACCGGCGCGCGTTCCTCGATGTCGAGCTCAAGGGCGCGCACGACCGGGCGGTCGTGGAGGTGCTGGCGGCCGCGCGCGGGCGCGGACCTGCGCGACACCGTGGTGTCGTCGTTCGAACCCGCGACGCTCGAGCGGGTCCGCGGCCTGGCGCCGGCGTGGTCGTGCTGGCTCAACAGCCAGACGCTCGACGCCGACGTGGTCGCCACGGCGACCTCGGCTCGGCTGTCGCGGGGTCTCGGTCTGGTTCGAGGCCATCGACGAGCGCGACGATGGCGATGGCCCGCGGCGGCCGGGCTCGAGGTCGCCGCCTGGACCGTCCGGCGCCGGGCCACCTACGACCGGCTGGCCCGCCTCGGGGTCGCGGCGGTGTGCGTGGAGGCCGCGGCGCTCGACGGCTGACGGCCGGCGCACGGCACGCGACGTCGGCGGCCCGCGGCCGCGACCCGGCCTATCCTCGCGATGAGCGCAGGACGGAGGAGTCGGACATGACCGAGCGCGCGGACCTCGTGGTCGTCGGGGCGGGGACGGTCGGCGGCTGGGCGTCGGTCTTCGCGAAGCCGGCGGGCCTGGGCCGGGTGGTGGTCGTCGAGCGCGGGCTGGCCGGGATGGGCGCGTCGTCGCGGGCCGCCGGCATCGTCCGCGCCCAGGGCGGCACGCCGGCGACGGTCGCGCTCGGCCGCTGGACGATCGACTTCTACCACGGCCAGCAGGCGGCCTACGGCACCGACTCCGGGTTCCGCGAGCTCGGCTACCTGATCCTCGCCGTCACCGACGAGGACGAGCGGGCCGGCCGCGAGCGGGTGGCGATGCAGCAGGCGAACGGCCTCGGCGTGCGCTGGCTCGACGCCGCGGCGGCGGCCGAGACCGCGGGGACGCTGTCGCCGAGCGGTCATCGCGGCGGGAGCTACATCGAGACCGACGGGCACATCGACCCGCCGCGCAACGTGCGGGCCTATTCGCTCGCGATGCAGGCGGCCGGCGTCGAGCTGCGCGAGCGCACGACGTTCACGGGCCTGCGGACGGCGCCGGCCCCCGGCGGCGGCTCGCGCGTCACGGCGGTCGAGACGGACCGCGGCGTCATCGAGACGGACCGCGTGCTGCTGACCGGCGGCCCGTCGCTGCGCGCCGTCGGCGAGGCGGCCGGCGTGCGGATCCCGGCCGGCGCGGTCCGCCACACCGTGGCCGTGCTCGAGCCGCACGCGGCGTTCGCGGTCGACGCGCGCCCCGATGGTCTTCGACATCGGCGCCGGCCTGTACTGGCGGCTCGAGGAGGGCGGGCTGCTGTTCGGCTGGAGCGACCCCGACGACGAGCCGGGCGAGGCCCGCCGCATCGACTGGTCGTTCTACGAGCGGATGCGCGAGCGGCTGGCCGGGTTCGTGCCGGTCACGCGCGACCTCGGCCTCCGCCGGATCTGGGCGGCGACCATCGACTACACGCCCGACCACCTGCCGATCCTCGGCCCGGCGCTCGACGCGGGCGGGACCGCCATCGGGGGCGTGACGGTCGCCTCGCCGGGCGGGCACGGGATGATGTGGGGACCGGGCGTCGCCAGGGTGGCCGCGGACCTCGTCGTCGCACGGCCGGACCGACCTGGTGGACGTGACGGACCTGGGGCTGGATCGCTTCGACGCGGAGGGCCGCAGCCGCCTCGCCGCGGACCCGATCGCGCTGCCGTTCCCGGTGTCGACCGGGATCCTGATCAGAGCAGGTCGGGCGGGAGGAGCCAGCGCAGCGTGCCGATCCCGGCGCGGAGCGGGCGCTCGATGTCGATGCGCAGCATCGCGCCCTTGCGCATCGGCAGGTGCGAGCCCCCCGACAGCAGCGCCGCCAGCTCGCTGAAGTCCGGATCGTGGCCGACGAGGACGGGCCGGCGCCGGGTCGCCGGCCTCGGTCAGGATCGCGTCGAGGTCCTCCGGCTCGAGCGCCTCGCCCAGCCGCGGGTCGATCCCGACCGGGAGCCCGAGGTGGAGGGCGACGATCTCGGCGGTGCGGTAGGCGCGGACCTTGGGCGACGAGATGATGGCGTCCGGCACGAACCCGACGCCCGCGAGGAACGTCCCGAGCCGGTTCGACTGCCGCTCGCCCTTCTCGGTGAGCGGCCGGGTCGCGTCGAGCCCTTCGAACGTCGAGCGGTCGCCGGCATGGGCGTGTCGGAGCAGGTACAGCTCGGTCATGTCGGCCTGAGCGTAGACCGTCAGGCCGGCGACGTGGCGGCGTCGGCGTCCGCGGCGGCCCGTGCCCGAAGGGCGAGCGGCACGAACAGGTGGATGCGCTCGCCGAGCGCGATGAAGACCCGCCGGTAGACCGCCATCTGCTCCTCGTCCGTGCCGGTCGCCTCCGCCGGGTCCTCGTAGCCCCAGTGGAGCGACTCGCCGCCGCCCGGGAAGACCGGGCAGACCTGGCGGGCCTGGTCGCAGACCGTGATGACGTAGTCGAACGCCTGGCCGAGGAATTCGTCGACCGACTTCGAGCGGGCCCACGAGGCGTCGAGCCCGGCCTGGGCGAGCGTCCGCAGCGATCGCTCGTTGAGCCCCTTCGGGTGGGTGCCGGCGCTGTGGACCTCGAAGTCGGCACCGCCGATCTCGCGCAGGAGCGCCTCGGCCATGATGCTGCGGCACGAGTTCCCGGTGCAGACGAACAGCACCCGGATCGGCGCCCGGCCGGCGTCGCGTCACGGGTTCAGGTCCTCGACCTCGCCGCTCGCGAGGAAGACCACGTCCTCGGCGATGTTCGTCACGCGATCCCCGATCCGCTCGATGTAGTGCGCGGCGAAGAGGATCCTCGTCCCGCGCTCCACGTTGTCGGGGTCGGCGCGCATCAGGTCGACCACCTCGGCGAAGGTCTTGTGATAGAGGTCGTCGATCTCGTCGTCGCGCGCGGCGACGGCGCGGGCCTCGACCTGGTCGATGTCGACCAGGGCGCGCAGGATGCCGTGGACCAGGGACGCGGCGATCTCGCCCATGGCCGGCAGGTCCAGGTTCTGCTTGAGCGGCGGCTCCGGCGCGAGCTTGCGGGCCTGCTTGGCGACCGAGGCGGCGTGGTCGCCGATCCGCTCCAGCTCGTAGGTCACGTGGTCGAGCGAGAGCAGGAACCGCAGGTCGCGCGCGACCGGGCCCCTGGGTCGCGATGGTGCGTGCGATCAGGCTGGAGGCGTGGCGCTGCGCCTCGTTGATGCGCCCGTCGCCGGCGATCACCGCCAGCGCGGCGTCGGCGTCGTGGTCGGTGAGCGCCTTGATCGCGGCCCGGATGGCCTCCTCGACCATGATCCCCATCCGCAGCACGCTGTCCTTGACCTCACGCTGCTCGCGGTCGAGCGGTTCCCTCGCGAGGATGCGGATCCGCCGACGTCGGCGCGGATTCGGCCCGGTCGACGATCTCGTTGACCTGCTCGGTGAGCGTTTCGGCGGCGCTGCGCTGCTCGTCGGTCATGGTGGGCTCCTCGCCGCTCATCCGAAGCGACCCGAGACGTAGTCCTCGGTCAGCTGGTCCTTGGGGTTGGTGAAGATCTCCAGCGTCTCGCCCTGCTCGACGACGTAGCCCGCCCGATCCTCGGCCATGTTCAGGAACACGGTCGTGTCGGAGGCTCGGGCGGCCTGCTGCATGTTGTGGGTCACGATCGCGATCGTGTAGTTCCGCTTGAGCTCCGCCATCAGCTCCTCGATCTGCAGCGTCGAGCGAGGATCGAGGGCCGAGCAGGGCTCGTCCATCAGGATCACGTCGGGCTCGGTCGCGATCGCCCGCGCGATGCAGAGCCGCTGCTGCTGCCCGCCCGAGAGCGACAGCCCGGACTGCTTGAGCTTGTCCTTGACCTCGTCCCAGATGGCGGCGCGCCGGAGGCTGCGCTCCACGAGCTCGCCCATATCGCCCTTGTAGCCGGTCAGGCGAGGGCCGAAGGCCACGTTGTCGAAGATGGACTTCGGGAACGGGTTCGGCCTTCTGGAACACCATCCCGATCCGGCGGCGGACCTCGACCGGGTCCACCGATGGCCCGTAGAGGTTCTGGCCCTGGTATTCGACGCGGCCGGTGACCCTTGTCCCGGGGATGAGGTCGTTCATGCGATTGAGGGTCCGGAGGAGCGTCGACTTGCCGCAGCCGGACGGTCCGATGAGCGCGGTGATCCGGTTGGTCGGGATATCGAAGGTGATGTCCTTGACGGCCCGGAACGTCCCGTAATAGAAGCTCACGTCCTCGATCCGAAGGACCGGCGCGAGCGCTGCGGCCTCGCTCGACGAACCGTCGGGCGGTCGGACATCGGGATGACGGAGCGCGGCCTGATCCGGTTTGGTCGGTGCGGGTTCGAGCGAAAGCGTGGTCATCGGATCTCCGTCGCGGCTGGAAGCGTGGTCGTGCTCGGTCACCATCGGGTCGGTCGGCTCCTCGGTCACCATCGGCGGTCGTACCGGTTGCGGAGGATGATCGCGAAGGCGTTGGCGATGATCGTCACGGCGAGCAGCACGAGGATCGCGGCCGAGGTGTTGGCCCGGAACTGCTCCTGGGGCTTCCGCGCCCAGTCGAAGACGATCGTCGGCAAGGCGGCGTACGGTCCGGTGAACAGGTCGGCCAGGCTGCCGCCGGACGAGTACGACCCGAGGATGGCACCCGCCAGGACGAGCGGGGCCGTCTCCCCGAGAGCCCTCGAGAGCGCCAGGACGGTGCCGGTCAGGATCCCGGGCGACGCCGCGGGGAGGACGAGCTGGCGGACGACCTGCCAGCGCGACGCACCGAGCCCGTAGCCGGAGTCCCGGAGGCCGCGCGGGACGGCGCGGATCGCCTCGGCGGCGGTGATGATCACGAGCGGCAGGATCAGGACGGCCAGGGTCAGCCCGCCCGAGAGGACGTTCTTCCCGTCACCCGCGCCGATCGCCGCGAAGAAGGTGACGAACACGGCCAGCCCGAGCAGGCCGTAGACGACCGACGGGACCCCGGCGAGGTTCCGGATGTTGATGTCGATGAAGCGCGAGAACACGTTCGTCGGCGCGTATTCCTCGAGATAGACGGCCGTCAGGATCCCGATCGGGAATGCGACGAGCGCGACGATCGTGGCCAGCAGCGCCGTCCCGATCAGTCCCTGGGCGACGCCCGCCTTGTCCGGGTTGCTCGAGAGCGGAGACGTCAGGAAATCGGTGCCGCGCTCGGCGAAGACCGGCAATCCCTTGGCGAGCTGCGACGCGACGAGGATCCCGAGGATGGCGAGGGAGAAGAGCAGCGCGAGGAGCATCAGGATCGCGAACACCGTGCCGGCCACGTCCCGGTGCCCGGTGGCCAGCGGGCGGGCCGCGCGGTCGGCGGTCACGGTCATCGTCATCGCGGGGCTCCTAGTAGGTCTGGCGCGTTCGCCGCACGAACGCGTCACCGATGACGTTGAGGGCAAGGGTCATCAGGAAGAGCAGCATGCCCAGGAAGAACAGGCTCTGGAAGGCTGACGAGGCGCCCGTGACCTGGTCGCTGCCGGTCGCGAGCGCGGCCATGGCGCCGGTCAGGGTCTGGCCAGGCCCGAGCGGGTCGAGCGTGAACAGGGAGCCGCCGCTGGCGCCCGCGGCGATGGCCACGACCATCGTCTCGCCGACCGCGCGCGAGACGGCGAGCAGCATGGCCGCGACGATCCCGGATATCCCGGCCGGGACGACGACGCGGAGGCTGGTCGTCAGGCGGCGGGCACCCAGCCCATAGGACGCCTCGCGCAACGAGACCGGCACCGCGCGCATGGCGTCCTCGGAGATCGACGCGACGAGCGGGATCGTCAGGATCCCCACGCCGATGCCGGCGGCCATCAGGCTGAAGCTGCTGCTCGTGTTGAAGATCGTCTCGACGACATTGGGGCTGATCCACGTGAGCGCGAAGAACCCGAGCACCACGCTGGGGATGCCGGCGAGGATCTCGAGGATCGGCTTGATGGTCTTCCGGGTCCTCGAGCTGGCGTACTCGGACAGGTAGATGGCGCTCGCGAGGCCGATCGGCGCGGCGATGGTGATCGCGATGACCGTCACGATGAGCGTGCCGGCAAGCAGCGTCGAGATCGAGTACATCCCTCGACGCGGGAACCAGCCCGGGGCGAAGAGCTGGCTCAGGTCGATCGAGGTCAGGAAGGAGATCGCCTCGAAGATCAGCGTCAGGACGATGCCCGCGCTGATCAGGACGGACAGGATCGAGGCGGCCAGAAGGATCGCGCGGATCGTGCCTTCGTTGCGACGCCGCGAGGCGCTGCCGCGCAGATCGATCGGGGATCCCGGTTCCGCCATCGCGGTCATCTTGCCACCATCCTCGGCATGGAGGAACCGGCCGGACCTCCGAGCTGGTCCGGCCGGTTCAGGGAGGGAGGAGTTACTTGCTGGATGCCCAGGCAGCCTGGCTCGCGGCGAGCTTGTCGGCCGGGAGGTTCACGTACGGGACGGTCTCCAGCGCCTTGCTGATCGTGCCGTCAGCGAGGTAGAAGTCGACGTAGGCGCCGATCGCCGGGTTGGCCGCGGCCTTCGCCTTGTTGACGTAGATGTAGAGGGTCCGGGCGAGCGGGTAGGTGCCGTCGGAGATCGTCTCGGCGCTTGGCATCACGCAGGTCCCGTTCGGGTCCTTGCTGACCCCGAGCTCCTTGACCTTGTCTGCGTTCTCCTGGGCGAACGCGAAGCCGACCCAGCCGAGCGAGCTCGGCGAGCCCGCGACGCCTTCGATGATGGTGTTGTCATTGGGACTCGCGATGTAGTCGGGCCGCGTGTTCTTCGCATCCTGGCTCCGCTTCGTGGCGGTCCCGGCCAACGCGATCTCGATGAAGCTGTCGTAGGTCCCGGACTCCTCGCCCGGGCCGGTCAGCGTGAGGTCGGCATCCGGGAAGGTCGTGTTGCTGCCCAGCTCCTTGGCGAGCGCCTGGGCGTCGCCCCACTTCTTGAAGCCGGTCGACTCCGGCCCGATCAGGGCGTAGAGATCGGCGAATGACAGGCACGTCACGGACGCGTTGTCCGGCGAGGTCATGACGGTCATGCCGTCATAGGCGATCGCGAGCTCGACGTACTCGATCCCGGCGGCCTTGCAGACGTCGGCCTCGCCTTCGGGCTTGATCTTCCGGGAGGCATCGCTGATGTCGGTCTCACCGGCACAGAACTGCTTGAAGCCGTCACCGGTGCCGGGACCGTTGATCTTGTACTTGAAGTCCGGGTTGCTGGCGGCGAGCGCCTCCGCGATCGCCGTCGAGATCGGCTCGACCGTGGACGAGCCGGAGACGTTGATCGAACCGGAGACGGCGGCCGGAGCCGAGGCGCTGGCGGCGGGTCCGGACGCGGCGGCCGTGGGAGCGGTCGACGCCGTCGTCGGGGCCGCGCTCGAACCGGAGTTCGAACACGCGGCGAACGCGAACGCCGCCGCGAAGGCGAAGGCGGTCAGGCGTTTCGGGGTTGACGTGGTCACTCGAGGATCCTCCTGCACGTGCCGCGCGACATGGCGCGCGAGCGGTCTCGGGGTGGCGAGGCTGGGGCTCGATGGACCCGCTCTCCACTCCAGCGGGCGTCACGGCTTGCCTGTTCTGACAGGTCCACGGTCCGGGACGGGGGTCAACGCGTCGTTGGCGCTCCGTTAACCCTCGATTAACGCGGTTCCGGCGGATCGAGGCGATAGCCGATGCCGCGGATGGTCACGAGGCGGACAGGACGGCCCGGTTCGGCCTCGATCTTCGATCGCAGCCAGCGCACGTGGACGTCGACGGTGCGCGGGTCGCCGGCATGGTCCGCGCCCCACACCCGGTCGAGGAGCTGGCGCCGCGTATAGGCCCGGCCGGGGTGGCCGGCGAGCATGGCGAGGAGGCCGAACTCCTTCGGCCGCAGATGGATCGGCAGGCCGTCCCGGCGCAAGTCACGCGCGGCGAGGTCGAGTTCGAGGTCGTCGCCGAGCGCGATCCGGGTCGGCCGGTGGCTGCTCGCCCTCGCGTCCTCGTCGAGGAGCGCCAGGCGCCCGAGGAACTCGTCGTGCGGGATCCCGAGCGGGAGCGCATCGTCGAAGCCGAGCCGGAGCGCGTGCAGCCGCTCGTCCACGGCGTCGTCGGCCGCCAGGTGGACGATGCGCAGCGTCGGCCGCCGCCGCCGCTCGAGCGCGACGCGCTCGACGAGAGCCGATGTGGCCGGTGGTTCGATGACGATGGCGATCCGCGGCCGAACGCGGTCGAGGAGCGACAGGAAGTCGGGCGCGTCCACGGCCGTCGTGATGGCGTCTCCGCACCCCGTCACCGGCTCGCCCGAGGCCAGGGCGATCCAGACGGAACGGGGGCCCGACGGCCCGGCTGGGTGGTGCGTCATACCTGTCACCGTCGCGGGTCCCGGATAACCCGATGTTCGGCGGTCGTTAACGTCCCGTTAGCCTTGCGGCGGGTCCCCGTCGGTGGCGGGCCGGGACGGCAGTGGCGGCGTCCCGCGGTAGGCGACGACCTCCACGGACTGGACGGTGATCAGCCCATCGCCGACGAGCGCATCGAGCTCCGGCAGGACGGCCCGGAGGCGCTCGGCCTCGTCGACGACCTCGATGACCACGGGCAGGTCCTCGGAGAGGCGGAGGAGTCTCGTGGTGTGGAGATGGGCGTTGGCGCCGAAGCCTTCGATGCCGCGCATGACCGTCGCTCCGGCGACGCCCCGCTCCCGGAGTCGCTCCACGATCGCCTGGTAGAGCGGCTTGCCCGACGCGTGGTCGGCCTCGCCGATGTAGATGCGGACCAGGAGGGCGGGTCCATCGATCCGCATCAGCCGCTCCTCACAGGGCCCGTCCGAGCGTGAGCCCGGCGATCACCGCGATCAGGCCAAGGGCCATCGACCCGGCGAGGTTGCCGATGGCCGCAGCCCACGACCCCGCCTCGATGAGGCGCCAGGACTCCAGCATGAACGTCGAGAACGTGGTGTAGGCGCCGAGGAACCCGATCATCACGGGGCCGCGGATCTCGGCGGGCAGGATCGCCCGTTCAGCGGTCATCGCGAACAGCAGGCCCAGCACGAACGAGCCCGAGACGTTGATGACCAAGGTGCCCCATGGGAACCCGCCGCCCGTGCGGTCCGACACGATGCCGTCTACGAGATAGCGCGCGATGGCTCCGGCGAACCCGCCGAGCCCGATGAGCAGGAGTGGCACCGGACCTCCGTTCGATGCGCCCGCCGCTCGACGGATGCTACGGTGAGGATAGGCGCGCGGCTGAGCGCACGACGGACGATGAGGGAGACCGACGGATGGCCAAGGCGGACGGCGGGTCGTCGAAGAAGCGCAAGGCTCCGGTCGCGGCTGCCAAGGGCGCGGCCGACGCTGCCGTCGCCGAGGCGAAGGCGGCCGCCGACACGGCCACCCGCGAGGTGCGCAAGCTCGAGAAGAAGCTCGCTGCCGCGCGTGAGGTCAAGGCCCACCGGCTGGCGCAGCTGGCCGCGGCACAGGCTGGCAAGGGCAAGAAGGAGATCGCCAAGCGGAGTCGCCAGGCCAAGTCCGCGGCCGACGATGTCGCCTCGCTCGCGAAGCGGGTCGCGGCATCGGCCGACGCCGCGGCATCCGGCGCGGCGCGGGCGGCGGGTGGCGCGGTCAAGGACGTCGGCTCCGCGTCGGCGACCGCGGCGGCGGCCTTCGCGCCCGTGAAGACACCAAGCCCGACCGCTCCGGCCCCGGCACCGGACGCGGCCGCCGCGAAGCCGAGGCCGGCCGCGACGGCCGGGAAGGCGAAGCCGGCGGGCACGGCCGCCAAGCCCAGGACCACGTCCTCCACGACGACCCGGACCGCGGCCGCGCGGAAGCCGGCGGCCCCGAAGGCGACGACCGCGGCCGCCGGGTCGTCGGCGGCCAAGCCCGCGGCGGCCAAGCCCGCGACGGCCAAGCCGGCGACGGCCGGGCCAGCGGCGACAAAGCCGAAGCCGAGGACCCCGCGTCCGCCGGCGGCCGGCGCCTGACCCCACCTTCGCGGTCGCCCCGGCCTCCGCCGTCCCCATGCCCCCGACCGTCGGCGCCTCGATCGACATCGGCTCCAATTCCGTGCACCTGCTGGTCGCCCACGTGGCCGACCACGCGGTCGAGCCGCTTGCCGACGAGTCCGTGTTCCTCGGACTCGGCGCCGCGGTGGCCGCCAGTGCGCTCCTCGGACCCGATGCCCGCGCCGGGCTGATCGACGCGCTGCGGACGTACGTGGACACGTCGCGCACGCTCGGGGCCGACGCGGTGACGCTGGTCGGGACCGAGCCGCTTCGCCGGGCCGGCGACGGTCGGACGCTCGTCCACGAGGTCGAGACGGCGCTCGGCGTCCCCGTGCAGGTGCTCACGCACGAGGAGGAGGCGCTCCTCACGGTCGTCGGCGTGATGGAGGGTCGACCTGTCGCCCACGAGACGCTGGTCGTGGACCTGGGCGGCGGCAGTTCGGAGTTCTGCGTGGTCGGTCCCGACGGTCCACCCCGGGCGGCCGGTCTTCGCCTTGGCTCGGCCCGTCTGACCGACCGGCTCGCCGCGCATGATCCCCCGACGGCCGAGGAGCTCTACGAGATGCTGGTCGAGGCGCGCCGCCTGGTCGACCAGGCGCCCGACGCGAGGCCGCGCGAGATCGTGGCGGTCGGCGGGACCGCGTCGAACCTCGTCAAGGTCGTCCGCTTCGGTCGGTCGCGCCGGGTCCTGACCCGCGACGGGACCGCGAAGGCGCTCGCCCTGCTGACGGCGGAGCCCGCCGAGCTCGCCGCCCTGCGGCACGCGATCAAGCCGGCCCGGGCGCGGATCCTGCCGGCCGGGGCGGTCATCGTCGACGCGATCCTGCGGCGCTACGGCGTCGACTCGATGCGCGTCTCCGAGGCGGGCATCCGCGAGGGCGCGATCCTGGCCCGCGCCCATGCGGGCGTGGCCTGGCGGGACCGGCTCCCGGACCTGGCCCACGGCTGGCGGGCCTGAGGCTGGGCTAGAGGCTCGCGACCACCCGTCCGAGGCCGCGGCGGAAGCCGATGCCCGCGACGCCGCGCCAGGGCACGGCGATCGACCGCCGGAGACGGGTGACTTCCCGCTCGCAGCTGACGAGGTAGCGGCCGATCGCGGCGCTCTCCTGGGTCGAGAGGTCGCCGGCGTGCGCGACGAGGAACGCGCGGGCCATCGAGGCGGCGACGTCGGCGTCGTGCATCAGCCCGAGGTGGTCCTGCAGCGCGGTGACGCGGGCGATGAGCGGCGCCGACTCCGGCCCGAGGGCCTCGCGGACGAACTCCAGGCTGTAGCGCAGCCACTTGGCGGCGATCCGCAGCTCGTGGAGGGTCTCGATGTCGGCCCAGCGCAGCACCGGCTCGTAGGCGCGCACCTGCTGGTACGCGGCCCAGATGGCGGACGGCGCGGTGTCGCGCACCCGATGCGCCTCGACCGGCCCGACCGGCAGGACGGCCGCGCCGTCGGTCCGCACGAACTCGCGGTAGTCCTCGACCCAGCGCTGGTAGCCCTCGGAGTCGAGCTCGCGGGTCAGCAGGACGAGCGCGTCGTCGCGGTGGGCGCGCCAGTCCGACAGGAGCGGCTCGAGGGCGCGCTGCTCCGTGACCGGCAGGTCCTTGCGGTAGTGGTCGGCCGCCTCGAGCAGGACGTCGAGGTCGCGGACGGCGCCCGAGCCGCGCGGCGATCTCGCGCAGCCCGTTGCGGTAGCGCTTGGTCCGCTTGCGGCGGAACGAGTCGCCGAAGACCCGCCACGCCGCCCGCTGGCGTCGCGTGGCGACGCGCATCCCGTGCAGCTCCTCGAGGTCGACGCCCATCCGGGTCCCGGGCTCGCGGGCGAGCATCCGGGCCAGGTGGAAGCGGAGGACCTTCCGGCCGGCCTCGGCGACGTGGTCTTCGGCCGTGACCCCGGCGGTCTTGCCGACGACGAGCTTCGTATCGGCGGGCGGCGCAGCCTCGGCGTCATCCACCACCGTCGCGGCCTCGCCGATCACCTCGGCCTCGGCGGCATCCGGGTCCTCGACCGGGTCCAGGTCGGCGTCGAGGATGTCGTCCTCGACGTCCGGATCGTCGAGCGGGTCGTCCTCGTCGGGCGTGCCCTCGTCGCGCGCGATCGCCGCCTCGATCTCGGCCACCGGGTCGGGGGCGGCCGGTGCATCGGCCGGCGTCTCCGCGGCTGGCGCGTCGTCGGCCGGAGCCTCGGCTTCCGGCGCCGGCCCCGCATCGCCGGCGGCTCCGTCGGCCGCTTCGGCCTCGTCCGCCTCGGCAACGGGCTCGTCCGGCTCGTCCGCCTCGGCCGGTTCGGCCGCGGCAGACCGGACGGTCCGGGACGGCGGGCGATGTCCCCTGGATCGCGGCGAGCGCGGTCTCGAGCTTGCTGCTGGTCGATCGCGCGAGCGCCGGATCACGGTCGAACGACGTCGCCAGGCCGTCCAGCAGCTCCTCGTTCCCCTGGAGCAGCTCGGCCTCGAGCTCGACGAACCGCGCGACGACCCGACCGCGGACGACGACATCGACGTCGTCGAGGCTCAGCTCGACGCGCGTCCCGCGGTCGCGCAGCTGCCGCCGGCGACGCATCTGCCGCACCGTGACGACCTCGACGAGCGGCGCGTCGCCCCCCAGCTCGAGCACGAGCGAGCGGGCGTCGGACGCCGGCCATTCGAACGGCCCGAGCGCCCGGTCGGCGGGGCCTTCGATCTCCTCGCGCCGCATGGCGCCACCCGCGCCGTCGCGCTTGGCGCGCGACTTCACCGAGACGATCGTGCCGGTGCCGGTGATCCGCAGGCGGACCGCGAAGCCCGCGCGGCGGAACGCGCCGTCGGCCGTGTCGACGTAGCGATCCTCCATCTGGGTGGACCGCGTCGAGGCGTTGCCGCTGAACGGCCCGACGGTCGGGCGCCGTCAGGTACCGCGCGGCCGCGTCGGGATCGGAGACGCGGTACTTCAGCTCGGTCTCGATGGGGCGGGACGTCGGCTCGGCGGTCTCGGTCATCGTGGCCTGTCGATCATGGGCGAGCGCGGCCTCACGCGTGCGGGTCGAGCGAGCCGGCACCCGTGCCGGGGCGCCGCGGGACGTCGGCGACCGCGCCCTGCGCCAGGGCGATCGCCTTGAGCGTCTCGAAGGTGTCGATGGTCCCCGGCCGGCCCTCGAGGGTCTCGGTCCGGACCCAGGTGGCGTCCGGCTGGAGCTGCCACGAGCGTCGGTCGTCGGCGAGCATCAGGTCGAGGATCCCGGCGAGCCGGGCCCGCGCGTCGGTGTCCTCGACCGGGACCAGGGCCTCGACGCGGCGGTCGAGGTTGCGGTCCATCAGGTCCGCCGAGCCGATGTACCAGTCGCGCTCGCCGCCGTTCTCGAACGACCAGATCCGCGAATGCTCGAGGAACTCGCCGATGATCGAGCGGACGGTGATGCCCTCGCTGACGCCCGGCAAGCCCGGGCTGCAGCGAGCAGCCGGCCCGGATGATCAGGTCGACCCGGACGCCCGCCTGCGAGGCGTCGTAGAGCGCCTCGATCGAGGCCTCGTCCACGATCGCGTTGAGCTTCAGGATGATGTGCGCGGGGTGGCCGGCCCGCGCGTGCGCGACCTCGCGCTCGACGAGCTGGAGGAACCGCGAGCGCAGGCTGTGCGGCGCGACCAGCAGCCGGCGGAACGTGCGCTGGCGCGACAGGCCGGTGAGGACGTTGAACAGGTCCGTCACGTCGGCGCCGATCTCCGGGCGGCAGGTCAGCAGCCCGAGGTCGACGTAGAGCCGGGCGGTCTTGGGGTTGTAGTTGCCGGTCCCGATGTGGACGTAGCGGCGCAGCCCCGATCCCTCGCGGCGGACGACCAGCGCGGTCTTGGAGTGCGTCTTGAGCCCGACCAGCCCGTAGACCACGTGCGCGCCGGCCCGCTCCAGCTTGCGCGCCCAGACGATGTTGGCCTCCTCGTCGAAGCGGGCCTTGATCTCGACCAGCACGACGACCTGCTTGCCCCGCTCCGCGGCGCGGATCAGCGACTGGACGATCGGCGAGTCGCCCGATGTCCGGTACAGGGTCTGCTTGATCGAGAGGACGTCGGGGTCCTCGGCGGCCTGCGTGATGAACCGCTCGACCGACGCCGTGAACGACTCGTACGGGTGGTGCACCAGGATGTCGCCGGCGCGGATCGCGGCGAAGACGTCGGCCGGCTCGTCCTCGTCCGGCGGGATCAGGCGGGTCGGGGTGACCGGCGTCCACGGCGGCATCTGCAGGTCCGGCCGGTTCAGCTCGGTGAGCTGGCGCAGGCCGGTGAGGTCCAGCATCCCGCGGACCTCGTAGCAGTCGGCGTCGGCCAGGCCGAGGCCGCGCAGCAGCAGGAGCCGCGTGTCCGGGCGGCATCGAGCGCTCGACCTCGAGGCGGACCGCCTCGCCGAACCGGCGGCGGCGGAGCTCCTCCTCGATGGCCATCAGCAGGTCGTCCGCCTCGTCCTCCTCGATCGCGAGGTCGGCGTTGCGGGTCACGCGGAAGAGATGGTGCTCCTCGACCTCCATGCCGCTGAACAGGAGGTCGAGGTTCGCCTCGATGACCTGGTCGATCAGCACGAAGCGACTGGGCTCGACCTCGAGCAGCCGCGGCAGGATCTGCGGGACCTTCACGCGGGCGAACCCGCGCTCCCCGGTCGACGGGTCGCGCAGCCCGACCGCGATCGAGAGCGTGAGCGTCGTGATGTAGGGGAACGGGTGGCCAGGGTCGACCGCGAGCGGCGTCAGGACCGGGAAGATCTCGTCGAGGAACCGCTGGCGGAGGGCGTCGTGGTGCTCCGGGATCGCGGCGTAGTCGACGACCTCGACGCCCTCGACCGCCAGCTCCCGCCGGACGTCGGCGTAGATCGTCGACAGCTCGTCGACGAGGGCGAGGACGCGGTCGCGCGCGGCGTCGAGCTGCTCCTGGGGCGTTCGCCCGTCGGGCGAGTGGGCGGCGCTGCCGACCTGCGCCTGCTGGCGCAGCCCGGCGATCCGCACCTGGAAGAACTCGTCGAGGTTGCCGGCGAAGATGGCCAGGAACTTGACGCGCTCGAGCAGCGGATTGCGCTCGTCGCGTGCCTCGAAGAGCACGCGGGCGTTGAATTCCAGCCACGAGAGCTCTCGGTTGAGGTACGGGCGCTGTCGGCGGGTCCGCGGGGTTCGGCGTGTCCGGACGGCGAGCGTCGGGCGGGGGAGAGCGCCGGGTTCGACGGCGGCCATTCGGCGGATGGGCTCCTGGTGCTACGGATCGGGCCGCATGCAGCCCCGGCCGGCGAGGATAGCACCTCCCGGTGAACGGGCCAGAGCCCGGAAGGGCTACCCGCCCGCCCCCTCTTCGGCCCGGTAGCGGCGCTCACCGGTGGCAGGATCCAGCCACACGCGCATGACGACGGACGTGGTCGGGTCCACGAAGCGCTCGTCGGTCCGCTGGAAGCGCGGCTCCATCGGCCGGTCGGTCGGCTCCCCGCCGCCAGGGCCCGGCGGGCTCGCCTGGCGCTCGGAGTCCGCGGACCGGTAGCGCAGCCGCTCGACGAGGGCGGCCACCATCAGGGCAGCGCCGATCGCGAGCGTGATCAGCCCGAAGACGACGTAGCCCGGCCCGGCCACGATCAGCAGCAGCCCGCCCACGGCGGTCAGCAGGCCGCAGCCCATCACCAGGCCGCGGGAGATCGTCACCCCCATGCGATCACTCCGTCGCGGTCGGCGCGCCGGCGTCCGGGACGACGATCACGGCCGTGCCGTAGGCGACGATCTCGCTCATCGAGTTGGCGATCTCCGAGCTGTCGAAGCGCATCGAGAGGACCGCGTTCGCGCCCGCCATCGTGGCGTTCTGGACGAGCCGGTCCAGCGCCTGCCGGCGGGTGTCCTCGAGCAGGCTCGTGTACTCGTGGATCTCGCCGCCGCCGAGCGAGCGGATGCTGGCCATCAGGTTGCCGCCGAGCCCGCGGCTCCGGACGACGAGGCCGAAGACCATCCCCTTCGACTCGGTGACGCGATAGCCGGTCAGGTACGGCGTCGTGACGACGATCATGCGGGCTCCTTCTGGCGAACGGCCGTGCAGGTCGGGCACGGACAATGGTGGCGCAGCGACTCGAAGGTGTAGTAGCCGGTGTGATGGCCGTCGCCCCACGACGGGGCGAGCGCGTAGTTGCCGACCAGCTGCAGGTCGACGAGCCGGGTCTGCTCGGCGGTCAGCGTCGGTGCGCTGTCGAGCCAGCCGGGGAGGCCGGCCTCGCCGCGGCAGTGCGCGCATGGACAGAGCCAGCGGAGCTCGACGGTCCCGTAGACCGATCGATGGCCGTCGTCCCAGTCGATCTCGAGCGTGCCGGCGGCACGGTCGCCATGGATCCTCGCGGGGGTTGGCATGCGGTCATTGTGGCACGCGGGCCACGTCCCGCCGTTCGGTCGGGCATGGTGCGTCGCGGCAGCGGAATCCGCGCCCAGGACCATCGCCTCGTCGTCGATGGCGGAGGTCCGGGGCTATAGTCGCGGCCGTGGGACTCGAGATCGATCACGTCACCAAGCGCTTCGCGTCCACGCTCGCCCTGGACGAGCTGACGTTCGATGTCCAGAGCGGGGCCATCTTCGGCTTCCTCGGGGCGAACGGCGCCGGCAAGACGACCACCATGCGCATCTGCCTGGGGATCCTGCGGGCGGACCGCGGCGAGGTGCGCTGGGACGGCGAGCCGGTCACGGCCGTCCCGCGCCGGACCTGGGGCTACCTGCCCGAGGAGCGCGGCCTCTACCCGCGCATGCCGGTGCTCGACCAGCTCGTCTACTTCGCCTCGCTCTACGGCGAGCCCGCGGCCAGCGCCCGGCGCGAGGCCAAGGTCTGGCTCGACCGCTTCCTGATCGGCGAGATGGCCGGCCGGCGCGCCGAGGAGCTCTCGAAGGGCAACCAGCAGAAGGTCCAGTTCATCGCCGCGGTCCTCCACAAGCCGCAGGTGCTGCTGATGGACGAGCCGTTCACCGGGCTCGATCCGGTGAACCTCGCGATCCTGCGGGAGGCGTTCCTCGAGCTGCGCGACGAGGGCCGGACGCTGGTCTTCTCGACGCATCAGATGGAGGCCGCCGAGGCCCTCTGCGAATCGGTCGCGATCGTCGACCGCGGCCGGGTGGTCGCCGGCGGCACGGTCGCGGCGCTGAAGCGCGCCAGCGGCCGGCGCACGATCCGGATCTCGCTCGACGACGAGGTCGTGCCGACCTGGCTGTCGACGCCTCGACGGCGTGATCGGCATCCGGCCCGGGCCGGGCCACGCCGAGCTCGACCTCGCGCCGAGCGCCGAGCCGAGCGCGATCATCGCGGCCGTCGTCCGCCGCGGCGCGGCGGTGTCGCGGTTCGAGGTCGCCGAGCCGAGCCTGGAGGCCCTGTTCGTCGAGGTCGTCGGCCGGCCGTCCGAGGCCGATGGCGGGGCGGCCGCGGTCGCCGGAGGCGGCGTCGCCGTCGCGGACGCCCGCGGAGGCGGCCTGATGGCCGGCACGTCCCGATGAGCCGGCAGGACCCGCTCTTCCCGAACGCGCTGATCGTGGCCCGCCGCGAGTACCGCGACCGCGTGCGCAGCCCGTTCTTCGTGGTCTCCACGATCCTGCTGATGGCGCTCGCGCTGGGCGTCGCCATCGCGCCGATCGCCATCCGGTTCGTCGACCGCCAGACCGTGACGCGGATCGCGGTCGTCGCCGACGACGACCGCCTCGCGTCGCAGGCCGTGGCCATCACCGACAGCATGCTCAACATCCCGCCGGCCGGCACCGACCCGGCCGTCTGGGAGAAGGCCTTCGAGATCGAGCGCGCCACCGACGCGGCCGCCGCGGACATCGAGCTCGAGCAGGGCGCGATCAGCGGGGTCCTGCGCATCACGCGGCTGCCGACCGGCCAGCTGGCGGTCAACTTCCGGACGAACGGGTCCCCGGACGGCGTGCGCAGCCAGCTCATCGGCTTCGCGGCGCTCGGCATCGGGATCTACGACTGGACGGCCTCGCTGCCGCCCGACTCGCAGCTCGGCGCGTTCCAGACCCCGGCCTTCACGATCGACGCGACGCATGCGCCCGACCGACGGCGGGAAGCCCATCGACCCGCAGGAGGTGGCGAGCCGCGCCTTCCTCGGGATCGTGTTCGTCGTGCTGCTGTTCCTGACCGTGATCATCTACGGCATGTGGGTCGCGACCGGCGTCGCCACCGAGAAGAGCAGCCGTGTCATGGAGCTGATGATCAGCGCCGCCTCGCCGCGGCAGATGCTGACCGGCAAGGTCGTCGGCATCGGCGGCGCCGGGCTGACGCAATACCTGCTGATCGCCGTGCCGGCGCTGCTCGTGCTCGCCTTCCAGGACCAGATCGCCGAGGGGATCCTCGGCTCGGGCTGGGCGTCCGGCGCACCGATCGTCGGCCTGACGCCTGGGCTGCTGCTCGGATACGGCGTGTTCTTCCTGCTCGGGTTCACGCTGTTCGCGCTGATCTACGCGGCCATGGGCTCGTTCGTGAGCCGGCCCGACGACCTGCAGACGCTCTCGCTGCCGCTCAGCCTGGTCGCGATGTCGGGCTACCTGCTGGCGATCATGACGCTGAGCCGCGGCGCGTCGGACATCACGACCATGTTCTCGTTCATCCCGCCGTTCAGCCCCTTCGTGATGCTCGCGCGACTGATGGTCGACCAGGTGCAAGCCCTGGGAGATCGTCTCGTCGGTCGCGATCCTCGTCCTGGCCGTCGTCTTCACCGCGATCCTCGCGACCCGCATGTACGCCGCCGGCGTGCTGCTCTACGGGCAGCGGCCGGGGATCCGCACCTTCATCGCGGCGGCCCGTCGCGCGGGCTGAGCCGGGTCGCTAGGCCTCGTCGTCCAGCGGCAGCCGGCTGATCAGCGCGAGCACCGGGGCGGAGGCGACCGTCGGCGCGGGCACCGGCGACCCGTCGTCGGCCACGGCGCTCCCCGGGGTGGCCGCCACGTAGCGCCACAGCCGGCTGCGGACGCCCGGCAGGTACGGGCTCATCCGCTGCCGGGCCAGGATCCCGGCGATGCCCTGGGCGACGGCCGCGTCGTAGAGCGCCCGGCCCTCGGTGGCGATCGCCGGGACCGCGACCACCTCGTCGCCCGGCCGGAGGACGCGGCGGAGCGCCTCGCGGCGCTTGACGAGCGGCATCGCGAGGAGCGACCGCCCGTCGAGGTCGAGCAGGTCGAACGCGAGGAACGCGGCCGGTGGCCCGCTGCTGCCGCCGAACCGCGCGTCGAGCGCGGCCGCGTCCGCGCGGCCGTGGGCATCGACCACGACCAGCTCGCCGTCGAGCAGCGCCGAGCGCGCGGCGACGCGGACCGCCATGCCGGCGAGCTCGGGGAACGCCGCGGACAGGTCCGCCCCGTCCGCGTCGACCACCCGGACCTCGCCGTTCCCGGGCAGGTCGGCCGGGCCGATGCCCGACCAGCACGCGCCGGCCGCCCCACCACGGCTCGAAGAGGTGCTCGTCCGAATCGAACGCCTCCGGCAGCGGGCGTGGCAGCATCGGCCGGTGGTCCGGCAGGTCCGGCAGGAGGTCGGTCTCGAGCCGCAGCGAGAGCTGGTCGGACATCGTGGCCCGATGGTAGCCCGGTAGACTTGGCCCGTCCCCATCGTCCTGCCCGTCCGCCGGAGGTCCCGTGCCCCGTCCGCCCCGACCCGACGACCTGTACCGCCTCCGGATCGCGACCGAGCCGCGCCTGTCGCCGGATGGGCGCTGGGTCGTGGTGACGCTCCAGACGGTGTCGCCGACCTACGACGGCTACCGGACCGCGCTCTGGCTGGTCGCGACCGCCGAGGACGGGCCGCCCCCGCGCCGGCTGACCCTCGGCGCCCGGCACGACCATCATCCGCGCTTCTCGCCGGACGGCTCGACGCTCGCGTTCCTCTCGGACCGCCGGACGATCGTCGAGGAGGAGCCGACGCGCGGCGAGGCGAAGGACCGCGAGGACGGGACCCAGGTCCACCTGCTGCCGCTCGACGGCGGCGAGGCGCGCCGCCTGACGGACCTGCCGCGCGGCGTGACCGGGTTCGAGTGGTCGCCCGACGGCACGCGGCTCGTCGTGACCTCGTCGTCGCACGGGGCGACGTGGGAGGCCGATCGTCGCCGTCGCGGCCTGGATCGCGGACGTGCGCCCGGGACGCCGCCGCCGTCGGACTATCGGTTCATCGACCGCCTCCGCTACATGCTCAATGGCGCCGACTTCGTCTACGACCGCGTCGACCACCTGTGGCTCGTCGACGTCGCGACCGGGGTGGCCAGCCGCCTGACCGACGGACCGGTCTCCGACACGCAGCCCGCCTGGTCGCCGGACGGCCGGCGCATCGCGTTCACCTCGGACCGCGGCCGCGACCCGGACCTCGTGCTGCGCTCGCACATCCACGTCGTCGACGTCGAGACGAGGGCCGTCACCGCGATCACCGCGGGGCAGCGGACGATGTTCGGGTTCGCCACGTGGACGCCGGACGGGCGCTCGCTCGCTCGCCATGGGCGGCCGGCTGCCCGGGAACGGCGCGTTCGTGAACGACCTGTGGGTCTTCGCGGCGGACGGCTCCGACGCCACGCCGACCGGCGGCCGCAACGTCTCGCGCCGTCACGACCTGATGCCGCTCTCGGGGATGACCAGCGACGTCACGATCGGCGAGCAGGCGCACCCGGTCGTCGATGCCGACGGGACCCATGCCTTCGTGACCGCCCCGACCGACGGGTCGTACGAGCTCTGGCGGGTCGCGCTGGGCGACGGCCGCCTCGATCGGCTGACCCACGGTCGGCACCACATCTCGGGCTGGGACGTGCGGGCGGGGACGCGCGGCCGGTCCCGGGCCGCCTATCTCCGGTCATCGCCGACCGAGCCGCCGGACGTCTGGTTCCTCGATGGCGGCGCCGAGCCGCGCCGGCTCACGTCGTTCAACGCCGACGTCATCGGCGAGCTGGAGCTTCGCGAGGCGGTCGAGCGGCACGTGACGGTCGACGGCCACGACGTCCAGGGCTGGCTGATCCCGTCGGGACCTGGCGCTCGACCGCTCGTGACCGAGATCCACGGCGGACCCGAGGCGCTCTACGGCTGGTCGCCGCTCTGGGAGTTCCAGGTCCTCGCCGCGAACGGGATCAGCGTCTTCTACTGCAACCCGCGCGGCTCGGAGGGGTACGGCGAGGCGTTCAACGCGGGCAACTACCGCGACTGGGGCCCCGGACCGGCGCGCGACGTACTGGCCGGGGTCGACGCCCTCGTCGCGGACGGCCTCGCGGATCCCGACCGCCTGGGGCTGACCGGCGGCTCGTACGGCGGCTACCTGACCTCATGGATCGTCGGGCACGACCAGCGGTTCCGTGCCGCGATGAGCTGCCGGGCCGTCAACGACATGACGATGATCTTCACGACCGGCGACATCGCGGGCGGCGCCTGGGCGCGCATCGAGTTCGGCACGACGCCGTGGGACGACCCGGCCTACTTCCGCGAGATCTCGCCGGTCACGTACGCCGACGCCATCCGGACGCCGCTGCTGATCCAGCACTCGGAGCGCGACCTGCGCACGACGATCGGCCAGGCCGAGGCGCTGTTCACGGTGCTGCGCGAGAAGCGCCGACCGGTCCGTCTGCTGCGCGTGCCCGAGGATACCCACGAGCTGACGCGCTCCGGCACGCCGTACCGGCGGATCGAGAACCTCGAGGTCGTGCTGGGCTGGTTCCGCCACTTCCTCGTCGACGGGAAGCGCGGGATGCCGCCGCTGCCCAGGATCCGCGGCGGCCGCTAGCCGGATCGCGGCGGGCGGCTCGAGCTGCGGCCGCGGCGACGGCCCACTGCGTGCCGCTAGGCCAGGTGCTCCGCGAGGAACGCGATCTGCTCGCGCACCTGGAACGTGCCCCCGCCCTCGTGGCCGTTGTACGGCCAGACCGTGATGCGCTTCGGGCCGGCATAGCGGTTGTAGGCGGCGAAGACCGTCGACGGCGGGCAGATCTCGTCCATCAGTGCCACCGAGAACAGCGCCGGCGCGCTCGCGCGGGGGGCGAAGTGGACGCCATCGAAGTAGCCGAGCGTGCGGAACGCCGCGTCGACCCGGTCGCGATGGGCGCGGCACCAGGCCGCGATCTCGACGTACGGCTCCTTGTCCGTGATCTCCGAGGCGCGGCGGTAGTGGCACAGGAACGGGACGTCGATGAACGCGGCCCGCAGGTCGGATCGCAGCCCGGCCACGGCGAGCGCCAGCCCGCCGCCCTGGCTGCCGCCACCAACGGCGATCCGCGACGGGTCCACGGCCGGGTGCGCCTTCGCCGCGTCCACCGCGCGGACCGCGTCGGTCATGAGCCGGCGGTAGTAGTAGCCGGCCGGGTCCTCGATCCCGCGCGTCATCACGCCGGGCGCCTGCGGGTCACCACCGGCGCCGGCGTCGGGCGTGTCGCCCGGGGTCCAGCCGCTGCCCTGCCCGCGCGTGTCCATCACGAGATGCGCGTACCCCGCGCTCGCCCAGATGAGGTGGTCGGCCGGCAGGCTTCGTCCGCCGCCATACCCGATGTAGGTCACGACGCAGGGGAGGGGGCCCTGCGCACCGGTCGGGAGCTGCAGCCAGCCGCGGATCGGCTGGCCCTCGTAGCCCGGGAAGGTGACGTCGAAGGTCTCGATCGAGCGCAGGCCGGTGTCGACGCGCTCGTAGCGGGCCGACTCGGCCGGGGCGGACCGGGCGGCGTCGAGCGTCGCCGTCCAGAAGGCGTCGAAGTCGGCCGGCTCGGCGAGGTCGGGCCGGTACCGCTCGAGCTCGGCGAGTGGCAGGTCGAACAGGTTCATGGCGCGAGTGTCGCACGAGGCGGGTCGTCCTCGTGAGGCTCGGGTGTATCCTCCGCCTCCCATGACCACGACCCGCCGTCCGGACACCGTCGCTCGCGAGCGCGCGCACGAGCTGGTCGCCGCGTGGGACGCCCGCCCGGGCCCCCTCGGGAGCCTGCTCGGCCGCGTCACGACGGTCGACCAGGTCGGCGTCGAGGAGCGGGTCGACGCCCTGAAGCGCCGGTCGATCAAGAAGGCCTCGAAGATGTGGGCCCTCGACCTCGCGATCCGGATGATGGACCTGACCACGCTCGAGGGAAAGGACACGCCGGGCAAGATCCGGGCGATGTGCGTCAAGGCGATGCACCCGCAGCCGGGCGACCCGACGATCCCGTCGGTCGCGGCCGTGTGCGTCTATCCGGCCCTGGTCGCCGAGGCGAAGGAGGCCCTCAGGGGCTCGACGGTCAAGGTCGCGAGCGTCGCGACAGGCTTCCCGTCGGGGCAGACCTTCCGCGACATCAAGCTGGCCGAGACCCGGGCCGCCGTCGAGGCTGGTGCCGACGAGATCGACATGGTCATCGACCGCGGCGCCTTCCTGTCGGGCGACTTCCTCACGGTCTTCGAGGAGATCGTCGACGTGAAGGACGCCGCCGGCGAGGCGCACCTCAAGGTCATCCTCGAGACGGGCGAGCTCGAGACCTACGACAACGTGCGGCGCGCGAGCGTCCTCGCGATGGCCGCGGGCGCCGACTTCATCAAGACGTCCACCGGCAAGGTCACCCCGGCCGCGACGATGCCGGTGACGCTGGTGATGCTCGAGGCCATCCGCGACTTCGAACGCGCCACGGGACGCCAGGTCGGGATGAAGCCGGCGGGCGGGATCCGCACCGCCAAGGAGTCGATCCAGTACCTCGTGATGCTGTACGAGACCCTCGGGCCGCGCTGGATGTCGCCGGACTGGTTCCGCTTCGGGGCGTCCTCGCTCCTGAACGATGTCCTGATGCAGATCGAGTTCCAGCGGACCGGCCGCTACCAGGACCCGGACCACTTCTCGCTCGACTGACCTGGCGTAACGGACGTCCGAGGCGGGCGTCCTCAGGGAGATGGACACCGCGACCAGCCCGAAGACCGCGCCGAAGCGACCTCGCCGCCGCCGACTCGCCGTCGCGGCGACCATCGGCCTGCTCGCGGTCCTGCTGGGCGGGTACGCGTACGCCAGCGCCGTCATCTACGACGACCTGTCGATCGCGGTGGCCGACTGCGGCGGCCGGTTCGTCGGCAACACGCCCGCGGCGTTCACCACGGAGGGCGTCGACACGAGGCCCTATCTGATGCCGGAGTACCGCGCGGTGACCTTTCCGAGCCGCGACCCGGGGATCGACATCAGCGCCTGGTACGTGCCAGCCGATCGGGGAGCCGCTGGTCCGGCCGTGGTCATGGTGCATGGTCTCGACTCGTGCAAGCGCCAGGACGAGATGCTGCTGGCTGCCGGGATGCTGCATCGCGCGGGGATCAGTGCGCTCATGATCGACCTGCGAAACCACGGGGATTCGACCGTCGTGAACGGACGCTACGCGGGCGGGACGCGCGAGTATCGCGATGCCCTGGCCGGCTGGGACTGGCTGGTCGACCAGCAGGGGTTCGAACCGGATCGTGTCGGGCTCTTCGGGATGTCCCTGGGGGCCGCGACGGCGCTCATCGCCACGGGCGAGGAGCCGCGCGTCGCGGCGGTCTGGGAGGACAGCAGCTACGCGGACCTCGACGTCGCCGTCCAGGCGGAGCTGGCACGACACGGCTATCCGGCGTTCCTCCGGTTCGGCGGGTACGCCATGGCCAGGGTGCGCTCCGGCGACGACCTCCTGGGCCTCAGCCCGCTCCAGGCCGTGTCGAAGCTCGATGGCCGGCCGATCTTCATCACCCACGGGAGTGCCGATACGCGCGCTCTCGCCGTCCTACGCCGCCGACCTCACGGCGGCCGTCCGCGCCGATGGCGGGACGGTCGAGCCGTGGATCGTCGACGGCGCCGAACACACCCAGGCGATCGTCGTCGAACCGGCCGAGTACGAGCGCCGCCTCGACGCGTTCTTCGAGGCGGCGCTGGGCGGTGGGTAGCGCGACGATCAGGGCGTCGCGCTGAACGAGGGTGCCGGAGGCAGCGGCGCCGCGACCGGTTGCCAGGACGCGCCGTAGGACGTCGATGGAAGACGACCGGCGGGCTCGTCGCCGTCCGCGGCGACGACACCGAGATGGAAGAGCTCGTCCGAGCGATCAGCAGGCTCGACGAGCCGGGTCCCGTCGGGCGACCAGATCGGCGGCAGCACGCATCCGTCGACCAGCGGATCGAGTCGGCGCTCGTCGGTGCCGTCCGCGTCGATCACCCAGACGCGCATGGTGCACGGTCGATCCTTCCAGTACTCCGATGGATCCACCATGCGGTGGAACGCGAGGCGCTTGCCGTCCGGCGACCAGCGTGGGGTTGTACTCCTGGCCGGCCGCCAGGACGCGCTGCCCCGAACCGTCGGCCTTGACGACGACGATCTGGGCCCCTCCCCGCGAGCGATCCGACTGCGCGACCGCGAGCTCCGTGCCATCAGGCGACCATTGCGGCGGGAACCACTGGTCCCCCGGGCTGCCCTGCGAGATCCGGTCCGATCCGACGGGCCTGGAGCCCGCCCGCACCGGCGCCGGCCGATCCGACATCGACCACGTAGAGGCCCTGGCGCCGCCGCCATCGCTGCCCAGGAAGGCGATCCACGTCCCGTCGGCCGAGAACCTCGGGAAGACGCCGTACGTGCCGGATGGCGAGGAGCCTGATCGCCTGGCGCTGACCCGTCCGACCGGGACGATGAAGAGGTCGGGTTGGCCGGGGCACGCCACGCTGGTCGGCGAAGATGATGGTCTGCCCGTCCGGTGACCACGCGAGGTCGTCGTGCTCGGCGCAGGCGACACGTCTCGCGCCGGGTCGTCGCCCACAACGTGGTCCGGTTCCCGCCAGCCGCGTCGATCACCACGACGAAGTGCTCTCGACTCCTGGTAGCGCGGAAGGCGATGCGCGTGCCGTCGGGCGACAATGCGGGGGCCTGATCCGAGCCGGAAGCGCTGGCAGCGCTGGTCAGCTCGGCGCAGGTCCGTACCGTCGGCCCGCACGGTGTAGATGTCGCCCGTCCTGCATCCGGCGTTCGTCGGACGCGAACGCGAGCACGGCCGCGCCGCCTTGTGGGGATCGCGTGGAGTCGAGCTGAGGAGCCGCGATCCGACGATCGCGCCGGCCAGCGACGCAGGGCCACCACGAGGAGGGCGATGAGCAGGAGCCAGGCCAGCCGCATCGGCGGTGCCGTGGTCGGTTGGAGGACCTTGTCAGCCATGGGAAGCCACCTTTCGAGGCTGGCCCAGGCCGGTCGCTGCCGCGTGGTCCGCGTCCGCTCGAGGACGTTCCCGAGGTAGCGCGGAGCCGGCGGCGTGTACGGGTCGTCGACCCACGCCGAGAGCAGCTGGTCGAGGTCGTCGCGCTGTGTCATCAGGTACGACCCTCCGTCAGCCCTGGGAGGACTCGAGCATCCGAATCGAGCGCCGCGCGCAGCGCCTGGGTGGCCCGGTGGAGGCGCGACTTCGCGGTCCCCACGGGGATCCCCATGGCTGCGGCGGCGTCCGGGAGCGGCAGGCCAAGGTAGTAATGCAGGACGATCACGGTGCGTTGGTCCGGGTCGAGGTGGCGGACGCCACGTTCGATCAGGTCCCGTTCGGCCGAAGCCGACTGGAAATCGGACACCGCGAGCGGATGGATCTCGGGAAGCTCGACCTCGATGCTGTGGCGCTTGACGGACCGGAGCTCGTCGCGGCAGGCGTTGAGGAAGAGCCGGTGGAGCCAGGCATCGAAGCGATCGGGGTCGCGCAGGGTGGGCAGGTCCCGCCAGCACCGGACGAGCGTCTCCTGGACGGCATCCTGGGCACGGTACGGGTCCTTCAGGATGAGTCGAGCCGCGGCGTCCAGCCGACCGATCGTGGCGCCTGCCAGCACGGCGAAGGCGTCATGATCGCCCCTCCGAGCCCGCTCCACGAGGTCTCGCTGCACGTCGCCCCTCGGCTCCGCGCGGCCAGTCTGGTCGCGTCTGGAGTGTATTGGCGGGTCCAAGCGGCGAAAGGTTCCCGATTCGTCCGGCGGGATCCAGCGCAGGATCGGTTCGAGCGACGCGGTACGGTCGCGAACCTGTCAGCGTCCAAGCCCGGGCGGCTCGGGGTCAAGCGGATGCGACGAACCGATACCCCAGGCCACGGACGGTCTCGATCGCGGCAGCCCGGTCGCCCAGCTTTCGCCGCAGCGACTTCACGAGCGCCTCGATCACGTTGCTGCCGCCGGCATAGTCGTAGCCCCAGACGTCGCGCAGGAGCGACGCTCGCTCCACCACGCTTCCTGGTCGCTCGTAGAGGTACTTGAACACCTCGAACTCGAGCTTCGTGAGCGCGACTCGCCGGTCGGCGAGCACGAGCTGGTGCTGGGCGACGTCGAGGATCGAGTCGTCGTCGACCTGGAGTTCCGTCGCAACGATCCTCGTGAGCCAGCCGTCGACCGACGCCGGGCCGAAGTCGAGGACGTGGGCGTAATAGGCGACGCCACCGAACTGCACCGGTGCGTCGAGGACCGTCCGGAAGCCCAGACGCGTCCACGGCGACATCGGCCCGTAGAGCTCGGGCAGCACGTTGTAGATACGCCGCAACTCGGGGCGGAGTTCCATGTACACCCGCTTGACGTCCAGGATCAGCGCCGCGACGACCAGCGCGTGATCCGGATCCAGCGGATGGGCGAATTGGAAGCGGAGCACGAGGACGCGCTGTCCACGGGGGACCGGAAGCCGCCGGACGTGATCGCGGAAGATCCGGCTCAGCTGGTCCGCATCGAAGAGAGCACGGGGGACGCGATCGATCTCCGTGATCACGGAAAACCCAACGACCCGGCCGGTGGCGTCACGGGCCGCGTAGAACGCGTCCGGCAGACGTTTCCACCAATCCTCGAGGATCGCCACCGCCCCTGGCGGCTCCGAAGCCGTCGCGATCTCGTGGATGGCCGGCCAATCGGAGTCCCGTGCCGGGTCCACGAAGTACCGATGTTCGGACGTCGGGAAGAAGGCTTCGCGAACCGCCGGGTTTTCGAGGATGTAGAGCAGATCCGCGGTATAGCGCCACATCTCGTGCGAGGTCGCCCGGGTGACCTCGTCACGGAGCTGCCGCCATGCGGCGATCCGATAGCGACGTGAGCGGTCCGGGTCCGTCGCCCGCAGGTAGGCCGCGACGACCTCGCGGACGGTGTCGTGGATCACGAGGCCGTCGCTGCTGAGTTCCACGAACGGGAGGGCACGCAGACGCTCGAAGGCGTCCCGCGGCGCGGTGTCGGGCAACATCGCGCCGATCAAGGACAGCGTGGGCCGCCGTACGACGGACGAGGCGTCCAGCGCCCGGCGGGTCAGCGGGTCGAGCTGGGCGAGATACAGCTCGGTCAGCTCCTCGACGATCGCCGTGATCGTCCGTGCGTCGTGATCACCCGCAGGCTCCGCGACCAGCGCGGACGCCGCCAGGCGCAGGGAGAGTGGATGACCCCGCGCGAGCCGATGGATGCGATCGAGGTCGTCGCCATCGACGCCTTCCTGGCGGAGGAGTGTCTCCGCGTCATCGTGTGGCAGATTGCCAAGCGGGAGCGTCCGAAACAGCCGACCGAACGCCGTCGACCAGCCGATCATCGGGCCCTCACGGCCCGCGATCACGACCCGAATGCCGTCGCTGAGCGCCGGGACAAACGACTGCTGGAGCCACAGGTCGAGCGGCCGGAGGACCTCGTAGCGGTCCAGAACGAGCACGACGCGCTCGCTGAGGCTCGCGAGACGTGACGCGACCTCCTCGACCGTCGACAGGTCGCCGCCGATGGCGGTGGAGATGGCCTCGATGAACCCGCGCCAAGTCGGCTCGATGGCGCCACCGTCGAACAGCAGGACGATCGCGCCGCGAGCACGGGCCTCCCCCGCGAACGCCTCGACCAGGGTGGACTTGCCCACGCCACCGATGCCATGGACGAAGACGACCATCGGGCCGTCTTCGTCCAGGACGTGGTGCAGGATCGAGCGCTCCTGGTCGCGTCCGACGAGGCCCGCGCCCTGGTCCTCGATACGCTGCCTGACCGTGACGGTCATGTCGTCGTCCTGCCCCTCGACCCGTGACGCCGTGGGCGTCACCTGCGGAGTCTGCGCCGCCTGTCAACGCCGGCAGATATCAGCGGGTCGGCGAGACCGCGAGCGTGCCTCGCCAGCAGTCCGTGGTGATCCCGTCGTGGTCGCACTTGATCTGGTCGTATCGACCCTTGACCGGGCTGTCCTTCCCCCAGCCGTCGATGACGACGCCCGTGATGTCCGCCTCCATACCCGTTTGTTCGACGTGGACGAGCGCGGTGAATGGTCGCGTCGGAACCGTCGAACTGGTAGATCGCAGCGATGACCGTCGTCGGCCCGGGGACGAGGTCGAGGACCTTCCCGGCGAAGACGCCCTCGCCCGCAGCGCCCCCGACGACGCCGGCCATGATCGGACCCTCGCCGACGAGCCACTTCGTGAAGGTCGCCGTCTCCGTCTCCACGGCCCGCGTCGGTGTTTCGTTGGCGATGGCATCCATCTCAGGTCCTCTCATCCTCCGCGGGTTCTGCGTCATCGCCACCCGCGATCCAGGACACAGTGCGACCCGGGAGGCCCGATGCGGTGCCCGCTCCATGAAGAGAATCTGAGAAACCGTGGTCCAGCTCCAGCGCACCGTAACCTTTACGTCAACGTGAAGGTTGTGGTAGGATGAGCGCCTGCCCATGACCGTGACCCGCCCGACCATCGCCCATGACCCCGCCCCGTCCGAGCGTCTCCTGCGCATCAACGAGGTCGCGGCCGAGCTCGGGCTGACGACCCGGTCGATCCGCTACTACGAGGAGATGGGCCTCCTCGCCCCGGCGGCCCGCTCCGACGGCGACTATCGCCTCTACGACCCCTCCGACATCGAGCGGCTGCGGTTCATCAAGCGCCTCCGCGACGACGCCGGGTTCTCGCTCGCCCAGATCGGCCAGATGCTGGAGGACGAGGCCGCGCGCGTTCGCAACCGCGAGCGGCTGGCGCACACCACGGATCCCGCGGAGCGCCGCGTCTACCTCACCGAGGCCGAGGCCCGCGTCGAGCGCCAGGTCGCGCTGCTCCAGGACAAGGCGGGCAGCCTCGCCGCGATGATCGCCGACGCGGAGGCGCGCCTGACGCGGATCCGCGCGGGTCTCGCCGAGCTCGAGGACGACCGATGAGCCCGGCGACGCGGCGCGCGACGAGCGCGTTCCGCCACCGCAACTACCGGCTGTTCTTCACCGGCCAGGGCATCTCCCTGATCGGCACGTGGATGCAGACCGTGGCCCAGGCATGGCTCGTGCTGCAGCTCACCAGCGACCCACTGTGGCTGGGCGTCGTCGCCGCGGCGCAGTTCATCCCGGTCCTCGTCTTCGGGCTGTTCGCCGGCGTCTACGCCGACTCGCTGCCCAAGCGCAAGACGCTCATCGCGACCCAGGCGATCAAGATGGCGCTCTCGACGATCCTCGCGGTCCTGGCCTTCAGCGACACGGCCACGATCCCGCTGCTGATCGTGCTGGCGCTCGCCATCGGCACCGTGAACGCGGTCGACATGCCGGTCCGCCAGGCGTTCTCGGTGGAGATGGTCGGCCGCGAGGACATCGGCAACGCCGTCGCCCTCAACTCGGCGATGTTCAACGGCGCGCGCGTCATCGGCCCCGCCGTCGCGGGCATCACCATCGGGCTGGTCGGCGTGCCGTGGGCGTTCACCATCGACGCCCTGAGCTTCCTGGCGGTGATCGTCGCGCTCGCGCTCATGCGCGACTCGGAGTTGCTGAGCCCGGCGCGCATCGCCCGCCCGGAGTCCGTCTCGGACGTGATGGTCCAGCTCCGCGAGGGCCTGTCCTACGTCCGCCGCACGCCGATCGTGCTGATGAGCCTCCTCGTGATCGGCCTGGTCTCCGCGTTCGGCATGAACTTCAGCGTCGTGATCCCGCCGCTCGCCGAGGACGTCCTCCACAGCGGCGCCACCGGCTACGGCTTCCTCATGGCCGCGTCCGGCCTCGGCTCGCTCCTGGCGGCCCTGACGCTCGCGTTCCGCGGCGCCGCCCGCCCCGCGTTCATCGGCATCGGGGCGATGATCCTCGGGCGTGTCCGAGATCGCGCTCGGCTGGTCGACCGTCTTCGCGCTCTCGATGGTCCTGATGTTCGCGGTCGGCTTCGGCGCGATCCTGATGGCGGCGACCGTCAACACGACCGTCCAGCTGGCGGTGCCCGATGGCCTGCGCGGCCGCGTCATGAGCGTCTACACCACGATCTTCGCCGGCTCCACGCCGATCGGCGGGCCGATCATGGGCGGCATCGCCTCGCTCTTCGGGATCGCGATCTCGCTGGCGGTCGGCGGCGTCCTCTCGTTCGCGATCGGCGGCGGGGCGCTGGCCTGGATGCGCCGCAACGGGCGGGACCGGATCCCGCGCCAGAGCGTCGTCGGCGACGCCGGCGACGGCCGCGCGCCGACGGCGACCGGGCCGGCGCGCGACCGCGGGCGGGTTCCCGGAGCCGGTCCGCCCGCGCTGACGGCCGCGCCGGCGGTCAGCCGGCCGGCTCGCCGAAGACGAGGGCCGCGTTGAGCCCGCCGAACCCGAACGAGGTCGACAGCACGCGCCGGTAGGCGCCGTCGCGCCCGGTCGCGCAGCAGGCCCGGCAGGAGGTCCGCGACCTCGGGATCCGGCGTCTCGAGGTTGACCGACGCCGGCGCCCAGCCGTCGCGGATCGCCAGCGCGCAGATCGCGGCCTCGATGGCGCCCGAGGCGCCGAGCGGGTGCCCGTACAAGCGCCTTCGTGCCGCTGACCGGGCACGTCGGCGGCCCGGCTCCCCGAGCGCCGCGGCGATCGCCCGCGCCTCGGCGAGGTCGCCGATCGGCGTCGACGAGGCGTGCGCGTTCACGTAGTCGATCTCGTCGCCGCTCGACGGCGGCGTCGGCCAGGGCGATGGTCGCGGCCCGCGCCGCTTCGCGCCCGTCGGCGCGCGGCTGGACCATGTGGTGGGCGTCGGACGTCGCCCCGTAGCCGAGCAGCTCCGCGTACGGGGTCGCGCCGCGTCGCGCCGCGGTCTCGGCCTCCTCGAGCACGAGCAGCGCGGCGCCCTCGCCCATGACGAAGCCGTCGCGACCCGCATCGAACGGCCGGGCGGCGGTCGCCGGGGCGTCGTTGTGCCCGGCCGAGAGCGCCCGGATGATGTCGAAGGCGCCGAACGCGAGCGGGCTCAGCGGGATCTCGCAGCCGCCGGCGATGGCGGCGTCGACGCGGCCCTCGCGCAGGTCGCCGAGCGCCTCGCCGAGCGCGACCGCGCCCGACGCGCAGGAGTTCGCGGTCGAGAGGATCGGGCCGCGCACGTCGAGCGCGATCCCGAGGTTGGCCGGGGCGGCGCCGCCGAAGACCGCCAGCGCGAGGTTCGGGGCCACCTGGCGGATCCCCTTCTCGAGATAGCGCTCGTGCTGCTCCTCGGCGTAGGCGATGCCGCCCAGCGCCGAGCCGAGGTAGATGCCGATGCGCTCCTGGTCCGCGGCACCGCCAGCGCCCGGCACCATGCGCGCGTCCTCGAGCGCGAGCCGGCCGGCGACGAGCCCGAACTGGCTGAACCGGTCGAGCTGCCGCGCGGTCTTCGCCGGCATCCACGCGAGCGGGTCGAAGTCGTCGACCTGGGCGGCGACCTGCGAGCGGAACGGGCTCGGGTCGAACCGGTCGATGCGCGTCACCGGGGAGCGGCCGCGCCGGAGGCCCGCCCGGAACGCGTCGACGCCGGTCCCGGCGGCCGTGATGATGCCGATGCCGGTGATCCAGACGCGCCGCCGGGCGGTCGTCATCGCCGGGTCGCCGACGGCGCGGCCACGGGCCCGGCCTCGGTTCCGGGATCCGGCGACGGGCGCCGTCGCCACGGCCTCGGCGATCGCCTTGAACGTCGCGAGCGTGCGCCCGGCGATCGGCCGCGTGAACCAGCGGTCGACGACCCGCGCGAGCCCGGGGAGCCGCGGGGCGAAGTCGTGCTCGATCCGGACGTGGCAGCCGGTCGCCGTCGGCTCGATGTGCCAGGTCACGTCCATGCCGCGGGTCGCCCCGGCCACGTGGACGAACCGCAGGCGCCGTGCCGCGGGCTCGGCCCACGTCCGCGAGCGCCACGCGACCGGCAGGCCGATGCCGAGGATCGGGACGAGCGGCCGGCGCGCGATGAAGTCGACGACCAGCGTCGCGTCGGGGCGGCGCTCGCGAGCCGTCGAGCGCGCGTAGTGGGGCAGGAGGTCCGCCCAGCGCTCGACGTCGCGGGCGAGGCCGAACACGAGGTCGGGCGGCGCGTCGATGTCGATGGCGATCGAGGAGTGCATCGGCCGTCCGGTCACGGTGCCAGGAGCGCGGCGAGGTAGCGCGGGTCGAGCGCGCGACCGGCCGGGACGAGATCGCCCATCACGAGACCCATCGTGGCACGGACGGCGTCGCGCGACGCGACCCGGCGGGCGGCGTAGTCGAAGAGCGCCGGCCGCGCCAGGAACGCCTGGACCAGCCACGAGACCGCGTCCTTGGCCATGAACCGGCGCGCCATCGCGCGGTCGTAGGCGGCGAACGCCCGGTCCCCGCCGCGGCGCGACGCCCGGACCGCTGCGGCCCCGAGCTCGGCCGACACGAACGCCCGGTGGAGTCCTTCCCCGGTGAACGGGTCGAGGAACCCCGCCGCGTCGCCGACCAGCAGCCAGCCGGGACCGGCCCGCCGCAGCGCGCGGCCGCCGATCGGCCAGGCGCCGGCCACCTCGTCGAGCGGCGACGCGGCGCGCCACTCGCCCGGGTCGTCCGCGGTGGCCGGCACGGACGCGACCACGGTCCGGGCGACCGCGCGCGCGCCGTCGCGGGCCACCGTCGACCGCCACGACGGACCGAGGACGATCCCGACGTTCACCCGCCCGCCCGGCACCGGGGCGATGCCGATGTAGCCGTCGCGGAGGACGTGGATCCGCGCGTCCGAGGCGGCCGGACGGTCGTCCGCGACGTGGTAGGCCAGCCCGAGCCGGCCGGGCAGGCGCGTGGTCCGGGCGACGTCCGCCGCCCGCGCCACGACCGAGCGCGGCCCGTCCGCGCCGACGACCGCTCGCGCGGCGAGGTCGTACGATGCCGTCCGCGTGCCGGACGCGGAGCCGGCGAGCCCCGAGGTCGACGCTCGCGACCGCGTGGCCCGTCCGCACGTCGGCGCCGGCCGCGCGGGCGAGGTCGAGGAGGGCCGGATCGAGCCGCGACCGGTCGAACCCGACCGCGGGCTCGTCGCCATAGGTGAGGCGGAACGCGACGCCCCCGCGCGCCTCGACGCGCATCGCCGGGATCGGCCGGGTCACGGCCGCGATGTCGTCCGGCGCCATGCCGAGCCGGCGCAGCGCCGTGACGGCCGCCGGCGACGCGAAGACCCCGCCGGCCCGCCAGCGCCAGGCCGGGTCCCGCTCGAGCAGGACCACCTCGCGACCGGCCCGGGCGAGCCGGATGGCGATCGCGGCCCCGGCCGGACCGCCGCCGACGACGGCGACCTCGACGCTGCTCGTCGGTCACGGCAGCCCGCCGGCCCCGATGTCGTCGGGGATCCCGGCACGGGTCGCGGCGATCGCGTAGCGGTGCCGGAACGACGCGTAGCGCGTCTGGACGGGCACGAGGCCGGCGCCGAGGATCAGCGCCCACGCCTCGGCCGGGAGGTAGGCGCGCCGGACGGAGAGCGGCGCGTCATGGCGCGTGAACCGGTTGCGCGTGAGGGTGTGCGCCATCACCCACGCGCCGACCCACGCGAGCCGGCTGCGCGACAGGTCGTTGACGATGATGCCGAGCCGCGCGACGCGGGCCATCTCGGCGATGAACGCGCGGGCGTCGACCTCGGAGAGGTGGTGCAGGACCAGCGAGCTGTGGACGATGTCGAACGAGCGGTCCGGGAAGGGGATCGAGCGCCCGTCGCCCACCTGCAGCGTCAGGCCCCGTGTCGTCGCGACCGCCGGGTTCGCATGCGTCGCGGCCGCCAGCACCTCCTCGCGGCTGTCGAGGGCGACCACCTGGAGGCTCCTGCCCCGGGCCGATGCCCGCGCGAGCAGCGCGAGCGGGATGTCCGCTCCACCGGCCCCCACGTCCAGCACGGTCAGATCGGTCCGGTGAGCGGCCAGCGCCTCGATGGCGCCCTCGGTCAGCGCCACGCCGCCGAGCCAGCGGTTCGTGCGTCGGAGGTCGCGGAGGTTCCCGGCGAGGGCGGCCGGATCGTCAAGCGCGCCATCCAGCAGCTCGTCGACGCCGGTGATGCGCTGCATCGCGAGAGGCTACACCGCGCCGCTGGCTGGACCCAGCCCGGTACCCTTGGCGCGATGCGCCACGACCGACGCCGCATGCTGCCGCTCGCCCTGGCATTCGCCGCCGTCGCGTCGTGGGTCGCGACCCCGACGGCCGCCGCCTGGGCCGCTCGCTTCCCGACCCAGAGCGCCGGCGATCGCGGTGCGGACGTGCAAGGCCATCCAGGGACTGCTGGCCGCGCATGGCATCACGGTCGCGATCGATGGCTACTACACGGAGACGACGGTCGCGGCCGTCCGGTCGTTCCAGGCCGCGAACGGGCTCACAGCCGACGGGGTGGTCCGCGATGCGACCTGGCTCAAGCTCATCGTCCCGATCGATGGCGCCAGCACCGGCGCCGGCCGTCGCGGCGCTCCAGCGCGAGCTTCGCGCGAAACGACGCGCCGCCGTCCCGGAGGACGGGGTCTACGGCGCGTCGACCCGAGCGGCGGTCCGGTCCTTCCAGCGCCATGCGGGCCTGCCGGCCTCGGACGTCGTCGACCGCGACGTTCTGGCGCTAGCTCCTCTGGCACTTCCAGGTGCCGACCTTCACGAGGTCCGGGCTGTGCGACTACAGCGTGGGCAACGGGACCGCGAACTGGGGGACGGCGATCGGCCATCTCGGCCGTCAATGGCGCGGCCCGGCACGATGGTCGCGTCCGGTCGCGGGCCGCGTCGCGCTCGGCGACATCGGGCTCGAGCACGGCGGGGACATCGCCGGCCACGACACGCACGAGCGCGGACTCGATGTCGACGTGCGGCTGATCCGCAAGGACCGCGCCCAGTGCCGGGTCGGGTCGAACTACCGGCTCTCGACCTATGACCGCGCCGGCACGCGCGCGCTCATCCGGGCGATCCGAGCGTTCGCGCCCGGCCACGTGAAGCTCATCTACTTCAACGACCCGGTGCTGATCAAGGAGGGCCTGACGCGGCGCTCCGCGGGGCATGACGACCATCTCCACGTCCGCTTCTGCGAGGCGTGGCACGCGGACCCGCGCTACCGCTGCTGACAGGCCCGCGCCAGCGATCAGGTCGCTAGGCGTCGATCTCCAGGGCCTCCGTCGAGGACGTGACGCCGACCCCGCCGAACGCGGCGAAGCCGTCGATGACGAGGCGCGGCGCGTCGGCGAGCCGACCCTCGGCGGGACGGGCGTCGCCGGCGCCACCGAGGATGCTGACCAGCCTGGAGGTCCACCTGCCAGTCGTCGGGGACGATCAGCTGCGCGCCGCCGAACAGGGCCTTGACGGTCAGCCGGGCGCCGGCCGGGTCGAGCGTCGCGCCGCGCAGGTCGATCTCGCCGCCGCCGTACCAGGCAGGACGGTCCCGCCGCGGAACGCGGAGGCAGTGCTCGCGAACTGCAGGGGCTCGAAGATCGCGACCAGGGCGATCTCGTCGTCCTCGGGCTCGCCGACCGACGACGAGCCGCTGCTTGGCGATGAATGCGGCGATCCCCGAGGCGATGCTGGACCAGCAGCGCGATCCCAAGAAGCCGGCGGATGAGTCGTCCCATCGTGGCGTCTCCGATCCGTGGCGACCGTCCGGCCCCGAGCTGACGCCCGGGCCATCGCATGTCCGAGCGGTATGATGCCTCGCGATGGCCAGCGACACCCGGGTCCCGATCGTGACGACCGCGTCCGGTGCCGCGTCGAGCTGGGGCCTGGGCGACGGGCAGGCGGTCCCGTGGGAGTACGCGCCGGCCCCCGAGGCGCGCGACATCGTCCACCTGCGCGAGCGCTACGGCCTGTTCATCGGCGGTCGCGACGTCCCGTCGTCGGACGGATCGACCTTCACCAGCGTCGACCCGGCCACCGAGCAGCCGCTCGCCGAGGTGGCCCGCGCGACGGCCGCCGACATCGACAAGGCCGTGCGCGCGGCGCGGCGCGCCGCGAACCGCGCGTGGGCCCCGCTGCCGGGCAAGGAGCGGGCCAAGTACCTGTTCCGCATCGCGCGGATCCTCCAGGAGCGCAGCCGCGAGTTCGCCGTCCTCGAATTGATGGACTCGGGCAAGCCGATCAAGGAGAGCCGCGACGTCGACGTCCCGCTCGCGGCGGCCCACTTCTGGTACTACGCCGGCTGGGCCGACAAGCTCGACTACGCGTTCCCGGGCCGCAAGGCCATGCCGCTCGGCGTCGCCGCCCAGATCATCCCGTGGAACTTCCCGCTGCTGATGCTGGCCTGGAAGATCGCCCCGGCCCTCGCGGCGGGCAACACGGTCGTGCTCAAGCCGGCCTCGACCACGCCGCTCTCGGCGCTGCTCTTCGCGGAGGTCTGCCGCGAGGCGGACCTGCCGCCGGGCGTCGTCAACATCGTCCCGGGACCGGGCGAGGTCGGGATGTCGCTCGTGACCCATCCGGGCGTGGACAAGGTCGCGTTCACCGGCTCGACGGAGATCGGCCGACGGATCTACCGCGGCGTCGCCGGGACGGACAAGGCCCTGACCCTGGAGCTCGGCGGCAAGGCCGCCAACATCGTCTTCGACGACGCGCCGCTCGACCAGGCGGTCGAGGGCATCGTCAACGGCATCTACTTCAACCAGGGCGAGGTCTGCTGCGCCGGGTCGCGGCTGCTCGTCCAGGAGTCGATCGCCGAGACGCTGATCGACAAGCTCAAGGACCGCCTCTCGACGATCCGCGTCGGCGACCCGCTCGACAAGAACACCGACGTCGGCGCGATCAACTCGAAGAGCCAGCTGGAGAAGATCACCGAGCTGGTGGCGTCGGGCGTGGCCGAGGGCGCCGAGATGTACCAGCCCGCCTGCGACCTGCCGGAGCGCGGCTACTTCTTCCGCCCGACGCTCTTCACCAACGTCGCCCAGAGCCACCGCATCGCCCGCGAGGAGATCTTCGGGCCGGTGCTCTCGGTGCTGACCTTCCGCACGCCTGACGAGGCGGTCGAGAAGGCCAACAACACGCCCTACGGCCTCTCGGCCGGGATCTGGACGGACAAGGGCAGCCGGATCCTCTCGATGGTCTCGAAGATGAAGGCGGGCGTCGTCTGGGCGAACACGTTCAACCGGTTCGACCCGACCTCGCCGTTCGGCGGCTACAAGGAGTCCGGGTTCGGGCGCGAGGGCGGCATGCACGGCCTGCACGCCTACGTGCGGCTCGAGGACCGCTGAGCGATGGCCGACCGCATCGGGGTCCGCAAGACCTACAAGCTGTACATCGGCGGGGCGTTCCCGCGGACCGAGTCCGGCCGCTCATACCTGGTCAGCGCCGCGGACGGCACGCCGCTCGCCAACGCCTGCCGCGCGTCCCGCAAGGACCTGCGCGACGCGGTGCGCGCCGCGCGCAAGGCGGCCGACGGCTGGGCCGCCCGGACCGCGATGAACCGCGGCCAGATCCTGTACCGCGTCGCCGAGCTCATGGAGGGCCGGCGCGACCAGTTCATCGCCGAGGTCTCGGCCGCGGAAGGGCTGCGCGACGGCAAGGCCCGCGAGGTCGTGGACCGCGCCATCGACCGCTGGGTCTGGTACGCCGGCTGGGCCGACAAGATCGCCCAGGTCCTCGGCTCGTCCAACCCGGTCGCCGCGCCGTACTTCAACTTCACGATCCCCGAGCCGACGGGGGTCGTCGGCATCGTCGCGCCGGAGACCTCGTCGCTGCTCGGGCTGGTCAGCCGGCTCGCCCCGCCGCTCGTGTCGGGGAACACGGTCGTGCTCATCACGTCGGAGACGCGACCGCTGCCCGCGGTGACGCTCAGCGAGGTGCTGGCCACCTCGGACGTGCCCGGCGGCGTCGTCAACGTGCTGACCGGTCGCAAGGCGCGAGCTCGTCCCGGTCCTGGCCGGCCACGTCGACGTCGACGCGCATCGACACGTGGGGCGTCCCGGACGACATGCGCCTGGACACCGAGCTGCTCGCCGCCGACGACATCAAGCGCATCCTGCGCCGCCCGACGACCGTCGCCGACGCCCGCTTCGACTGGCTCGACGACCGCGCCGCCGAGCGCCCCGAATGGATCGCCGCCTTCCTCGAGATGAAGACGGTCTGGCACCCGATCGGGGTCTGAGCCCATGGCGCTCCGCCCCGATCCCGAGGTCGGCTACCGACGCCCCGGCGACCACCGGATGGCGGACGGCCGCGTCGAGCGCCGCGTCTTCGTCCAGGCGTCACCGCGGATCGTGTGGGCGACGCTCCACGATCCCGGCCTCGTCCGCGGTGCTGTTCCCGGAGCTCCGCTTCGGTCCGGCGGCGCCGTCCTGGCCGGCCGCCGCGACGACCCGCCCGGCCACGACGCGGCTCGGGCTGCTCCGCGAGCAGGCGCGCGTGGAGAGCCTCGAGGCGCGGCCCGACTCGCGGTTCCGCCTCCGCGTGACCGGGTCCGGCTTCGACAGCGAATGGAGCTGGCAGCTCGAGCCCGCCGCCGGCGGGACGCGGGTCATCCACTCGGCCACGTTCCAGCCGTACGACCGCTGGACCGGCATCCTCGTCCGCCTCGGCGGCTCCTCGGTCCAGAGCCGCGTCGAGGCGCACCTGCGGGCGCTCAAGGAGCGCGCCGAAGCGACGGAGTCGTCGACCAGCTCCGCGGCCTGACCCTGGGCCGGGCGCGGGGGGAGCGGGCGCGAGGGGTCCGGGGCGCGTCCGGCGCCCGGGGCCTTGTGCCGGCTCGTACGACTGAGAGTCGTAGCCTGAGCGGAGGCCGAGCCGCGGGGCCGCGCGACCTCCTACGCGGGTGCCCCTCAACGTGTATGGCCACGCGAGCGGATCGGCCCTGGATCGCTCGAGAGGCGACGCCGACAGCCGTTTTCGGCTCGGTGTGCGTGGCGTAAGACTGGGAGTCTTGGACGTCGTCGCAACCGCCCGGGCGGCACGGATCCGCGGCGGCCTCAGGGCGGGCCCCGGGCTCGGTCGGGTCAGCAGGGCAGGCCCCACGCCCCCGCCGCTCGTTGAATATTCAGCATTGACTGAACATTCGGAACAGTGGCACCATACTTCAGTGACCATGTGACCGACCGGGAGAGCGCGTTCGTCGAGGAGATGGGCCAGGTGCTCGGCTCCTACGGCATGACGCCGATGGCCGGCCGCATGTGGGGCTGGCTGCTCATCTGCGACCCGCCCGAGCAGACCGCGGCCGACCTCGCCGAGGCGCTGCACGCCAGTCGTGGCGCGATCAGCGGCACGGCGCGCATCCTCTCGAGCGCGGGCTTCATCCGGCGGACCACGCGACGCGGCGACCGGCGCGAATACTTCTCGGCCCCGCCCGAGGCGCTCGACCAGTTCATGAGCAGCGCGGGCCTGATCTACCGCCAGATCCGCGAGCTGATGGAGCGTGGCCTGACGGCGATCGCCGACCGGCCACCCGAGGCACGGGCCCGGGTCCAGGAGCTCCACGACGTCATGGCATTCATCGAGACCGAGGTGCCCGCGCTCCTCGAGCGATACCAGCGGGACCGCGCGACGCGGTCCGGCAAGAAGGGAGCGACGCGATGACCGCGGTCATCCAGACCGAACGGCTGACCAAGGCCTACGGCGCCCATCGGGGCATCACCGAGCTGGACCTCGACGTCCAGCAGGGCGAGATCTTCGGGTTCCTCGGGCCCAACGGGGCGGGGAAGACCACGACGATGCGGGTGCTGCTCGACCTCATCCGGCCCACGTCCGGGCGGGCCGAGGTGTTCGGCATCGAGACGACCGTGGACCCGGTGGCGATCCACCGCCGCATCGGCTACCTGCCCGGCGAGTTCGACCTCTATGACCGCCTGACCGGCGCCCAGACCATCGAGTACTTCGCCAACCTCCGCGGCGGCGTCGACCCCGCGCTATGCCGCCGAGCTGATCGAGAAGATCGACCTCGACCCGAGCCGCAAGTTCAAGGAGTACTCGAAGGGCAACAAGCAGAAGGTCGGCCTCGTGGTGGCCCTCCAGCACCGGCCGGACCTGCTGATCCTCGACGAGCCGACGTCGGGCCTGGACCCGCTCGTCCAGCAGACGTTCTTCGGGCTGGTCCGCGAGGCCCGCGAGGAGGGTCGGACGATCTTCCTGTCGTCGCACATCATCGACGAGGTCGACCGGACCTGCGACCGGGTCGCCATCATCCGCGAGGGCCGGCTGGTCCAGGTGGACCGCATCGAGGCCATCCGCGAGCTGGCGTTCCACCATGTCGAGCTGACGTTCGCGTCGCCGGTGGCGCCCGCCGTCTTCGAGGGCATCGAGGGTGTCAGCGACGTCACCGCCCTCAACGACACCGTGTCGATGCGCGTGAACGGGCCGATCGGCGCCGTGATCGCCGCGGCGGCCCAGCACGGCATCGTGGACGTCGTGAGCCGCGAGCCGAACCTCGAGGACGTGTTCCTCGCCCAGTACGGCGGTCATCCGATCACCGAGGCGGCCGAGCGATGAGCGCCGGCTCCACGGCCGTCGCCCCTGCCCGCCCCTGGTCACGGGTCATGGGCCTGGGGACCATCTTCGGCAAGACCCTCCGCGACAGCCGCCGCGCGGCGCTCGTCGTGGGGGTCGTGGGCGGCCTCTTCATGCTGCTCACCGCCGCGCCATACGGGACGGAGTTCACCACGCCGGCGATGCGAGCCCTGTTCGCATCGCAGATGACCTCGTTGCCGCCGGTCTTCCAGGGCCTGCTCGGCGAGCCGATCCGGATCGAGACCCTTGGCGGGTTCCTGTCATGGCGCGTCGGCAACTTCCTGCCGGTCCTCCTCGGGCTGTGGTCCGTCATCGCCCTGTCCGGGACGCTCGCGGGCGAGGCGGCCAGCGGCAGCCTGGACCTGGTCGTCGCCACGCCGCACAGCCGGCGGTCGATCGCCGTGCAGAAGGTCGCCGCCCATGTCACCGCCCTGGTCGTCGCGATGCTGATCCTGGCGGCGCTCGTCTATGTCGCCGGGCTCGTGTTCGCCGTCCTGCCGGGCGACGAGCTGCCCCTCCCGACGGTCCTCAGCCACGTCTTCCTGTACGGGCTCCTCATCCTTGCCGCCGGCTCCGTCGCCTTCGCGACCGCGCCGCTCGTCGGCCGCTCGCGGGCCATGGCGTTCGGCAGCGTCGCGCTCATCGGCGGGTACCTGATCGACTCATTCGGATCGATCGCGCCCGCCCTGAAGTCCCTGTCGCCGATCTCGTGGTACAGCTGGACGGCCCACCACCGGCCGATGGCGGGCGTCACCGACTGGCCGTCGGTCGGCCTGCTCCTGATCGTGACCGTCGCCCTCCTGGTGGCCGGCGTGGTCGCCTTCGAGCGGCGCGACATCGGCTCCGCCACCGCGTTGCGCTGGCTGCGTGCCCCGAGCCTGCCCGGCGGCGTCGGCGGCCCGTTCCGCCGCCAGCTCTCCGACCGGACGGGGATCGCCCTCGCCGGTGGTGCGGGCATCGGGCTCTACGCCGCGCTCATCGCCTCGGTGGCGCCATCGTTCCTCGACATCCTCAAGCAGAGCCCGAACCTCCTCGAGCTCATCAAGCAGGTCTACCCCACGATCGACCTGACCCAGCCATCCGGCCTCCTGCAGCTGGCCTTCGCCGGGTTCGCCTCGATGATCCTCGGCCTCCTCGGCGCGTTCTTCGTGGCGGGCTGGGCGAGTGACGAGGGCCGCCGCCGCACGGACCTCGTGCTGACGACCCCCATCCGGCGGACGACCTGGATGATCCGGTCCGGGCTCGCGCTGTACGTCGCGATCCTGATCGCGGCCATCACGATGGCGGGCCTCGTGGCGTTGCCGATCGCGTCGCAGAACGCCGACATCGTGTCCCCGGCCGTCGGCATCCTCGTCATCGGGCTGGCCGTGATGGGGCTGTGCGGCATCGGGCTGGCTGCCGGCGGACTGGTCCGCTCGAGCCTGGCGGCGCCCGTCGCCGCCCTCGCGGTCCTGGCGACGTTCGTCATCGACATCCTCGGGCCGGCCCTGAAGCTCCCCGACGCCCTGCTCCAGCTGTCCATCTACGAGCACCTCGGAAAGCCGCTGGCGGGCTCCTTCGACCCGGTCGGGATCGCCATCGCGGCGGTCCTCGCGTTCGGCGGGCTGCTGGTCGGCGCGTGGGGGCTGCGGCGGAGGGACATCGGCAGGTAAGGTCCGGGGGTGGACCCCCTGATCATCGGGCTGGTCGCCTTCTCGGCGATCCTGCACGTCGCCTGGAACGTCCGGCTCAAGACCGCGGGGGACCCGCTCCGGACGGCGACCGTGGGGATGCTCGCGGCGGCCGTCGGGATCATCCCGGTCGGGATCCTCGTGTGGATCGCCGACGGCCGTCCCGAGCTGCCGATGGACGGGATCGCGCTCGGGATCGCCTCGGGCGCCATCGAGGCGGGCTACTTCGTCCTGCTGGCGGCCGCCTACCGACGCGGCGACCTCTCGGTCGTCTACCCGCTGGCCCGCGGGACCGCGCCGCTCATCGCGGTCGCGATCGGGGTCCTGATCCTCGGGGAGCGGCTCGGCGTCGCCGGGTCGGTCGGGGTGGTCGCCCTGCTGGCCGGGTTCCTCTGGCTCCAGCGGCCGTGGCGGATCGTCGCGGCCGCGATGGCGGCGCCATCGGGTGCGCGGAGGGGCGTGGTCGACGCATCGATCCTCTTCGCCCTGGCGGTCGGCGTGACGATCGCGACGTACACGGCCATCGACCGGGTCGGCACCCGCCTGATCGCGCCGCTGTCGTACGCGGCGATCCTGTGGCTGGTGACCTGCGTCTGCCTGGTGCTGTGGGTCACCCTCGTGGCCGGTGGCGGCATCTTCTCGGGCGGCCGCGAGGAGAACCGGCGAGCCGCGGTCGGCGGGTGGCTGACCCTCGGCGCGTACGTCTGCATCCTCGTGGCCCTCAGCGTCGCGCCGCTGTCGGGCGTCGCCCCGCTGCGCGAGTCGGCGACGGTCCTCGCTGCGGCCTGGGGATCGGTGAAGCTCGGCGAGGCGGCGGACCGGAGCGAGGTCACGCGCCGCGTGGGCTCGTCCGTGCTGATCGTCGCGGGCGCGATCCTGCTCGCGATCGGCGGCTGAGCGGCTAGGTCGCCTCGATGGTCGGCACGCGTCCGCGCCCGAAGACCCGGCGCCGGCCGAACTTGCTGTTGACGAGGAAGACGCCCGCGATGATGAGCGCGGTCCCGACGATCAGGCGGCCGTCGATCGGCCTCGTCGAGCACGAGGTACCCGAGCACGATGCCGACGACCGGCAGCAGGTACGCCACGAGCGTCGTCCGGGTCGCGCCCCAGTGGGCGAACAGGCGGAAGACCAGCAGGTAGGCGACGCCCGATCCGAGCGATGCCCAGCCACAGGATCGAGAAGATGGCCTCGGCGTCCGGCGACGCGGTCCAGGGGTGCTCGACGAGGACCGCGAGGGTCGTGACGATGATCGCGGCGAAGGTCACCTGGAAGACCGCCGGGATCATGGGCGGCAGGCCGCGGACGTTGCGCCGCGAGTAGACCGCGCCGGCGGCGTAGCTGAATGCGGCGCCGAGGAGCGCCAGCTCGCCGGCGAGCGAGGACTTCTCGCCGGTCAGCCCCGGGCTCGTCACGATCACCACGCCCACGAACCCGACGAGGAGGCCGACCAGGCCGTTCACGCGGATCGGCTCGTCGGGGAGGAACAGCGAGGAGAGCACGATCGCGAAGAGCGGGACGGGCGACGTCAGGATCGCCGCGAGGGATGACTCGACGGAGGCCTCGGCCCAGGTGATGAGCAGGAACGGGATCGTGATGTTGATGATCGCCATCACGAGCAGGTGCCCGTAGATGCGCCGGTCGCGGGGGAGGGGCTGCCTGGCGACTCGGATGACGATCCAGAGGAGGACGGCACCCACCAGCAGGCGGAGCGAGACGAGCGTGAAGGTCCCGAAGTCGTCGACCGCGAGCTTGATGAAGAGGTAGCTGGAGCCCCAGATGAACCCGAGGGCGAGGAAGATGCCCCAGTCGATCCGGTTGGCGCGGTCCTGCATCGGCGGATGATACTCCGTGGTTGGCCTATGTCGTTAGGCCAATACTGGCAGGCGAAGGTGCCAGATACTGACATGAACCCCGTGCCGCCCCGATCCGTTGCCGCGTCGATAGGATTTGGCCGGTGATCGCCCTGCGGGTCCTGAACCTGTCCCTCGGCCTGGCGATCGGCGTGTTCGTCCCCTTCATCTCGGTGATCCTCGCCTCTCGCGGGTTCGAGCCTGCCCAGATCGGGCTCGTCGCGTCCCTGGGCGCCCTCGGCTTCACGATCGCCGTGCCGGCATGGGGGCATCTCGCCGACGTCCGGCTCGGCCGGCCCCGGACGCTCCAGATCTGCGCCATCGGAGCCGGGGTCGCGGTGGCCGCGCTGCTCCGCGACTGGTCGATGACCGTCGTCGTCCTGCTCATCGTCGTGTACTGGGTGTTCAGCTCCTCATGGCAGCCCCTGAGCGACGCGATCGCCGTGAACGCGCTGCGCGCGCGTCGGGGAGGCTACGAGCGCGTCCGGTTGCTCGCCAGCCTCACCTTCGCCATCGGGGCCATCGGCGCGGGCTTCCTCTACGACCGGACGGGCTACGACGCCAGCTACGTGCTCCTCGCCATCGGCGCCGCGCTGATCGTCGTGACCGCGGGGTTCGTGCCGGACGTCAGCCGCGCGGACCTCTCGGCCCATCAGGCGCGCAGCGCCACGCCGACGAGGACGTGGCGGCTGGGCTCGGTCGGCGTCGCCCTACGCGTCGCGCCACGACTGGGGGCAGTGCTGTTCGTGGTCGCCATGCTCCACGTCGGGATCATCTCGGGCTACACGTTCCTCAGCCTGCGGCTCGTCGAGCTCGGCGGGAGCCCGTCGGTCGTGGCGCTGTCGGCGGGGATCTCCGCCTTCGCGGAGATCCCCGCGATGCTCGTCGCTGGCTGGATCGCGGTCCGCATCGGGTTGCGCGGCCTGTTCGCCATCGGCGCGCTGCTCTACGGCGTGTCGTTCCTGTCCTGGGCCGTCGCCGATTCGACGACGCGTCATCCTGGCGGGCCGGGTCCTGACCGGATTCGCGTTCGCGTCGGTCATCGTGGCGACCGTCCTGACGATCGCGACCCTGCTCCCGGCGGACCTCCAGGCGACCGGCCAGGCGCTCTTCCAGACGACCGCGTTCGGGATCGCGGCGATCATCGCCAACGTGCTCGGCGGGCTGCTCTACGGCACGCGCCGGACACGCCGCCGTCTTCGGCCTCGGCGCGGTCCTGGCGGTGGCCGCCGCGATCGGCGGATGGCTCGTCCTGCCGCGCCGGCCGGGCGTCCGTCCGACCCCGTCCGTGCGACAATCCTGAACGTGGAACACCCTTGGATCGACCCTGCGGTGACGGGCGTCGGCCGCGTGCCGATGCACAGCGTGCCGCACCACGACCGGCTCGACCTCGACGGGACGTGGCGCTTCCAGCTGCTGACCCGGCCCGACGCCGCGACCGGCGACGCGTGGCGCGACATCGAGGTCCCCGGCTGCTGGACCCGGCAGGACACGTTCGACCTGCCGCACTACACGAACGTCCAGATGCCGTTTCCCGGCCAGCCGCCCGACGAGATCCCGGAGCTGAACCCGACCGGCGTCTACGAGCGGACCGTGGAGATCCCGCCGGCGTGGGCCGGGCGGCGGATCGTGCTGCACGTCGGGGCCGCCGAGAGCGTGCTGATCGTGACCCTCGACGGCGTCGAGGTCGGCATCGGCAAGGACTCGCACCTCGCCTCGGAGTTCGACCTGACCGACCGTCTGGCGCCCGGGTCGCACACGCTGACGCTGCGGGTCGTGAAGTGGTCCGACGCGACCTTCGTCGAGGACCAGGACCAGTGGTGGCATGGCGGGATCACCCGCTCGGTGTTCCTGTACGCGACCGGCCGCCCGTACCTGGCGGACATCAAGGCCATCGGCGGGCTCGCCGAGGACCTCGACGACCGGCACGCTCGAGCTGTCCGTGGACGTCGGCTTCGACGGGACGGCGTTCGAGGCCGGCTGGACGGTCGAGGCGCGGCGTCGGCGACCTGATCGACCCGCTGCGCGGCGAGGCGCCGGCGTTCGCCGGCCCGGCGCACCCGCTCGACCCGACGAGCCGCTCGCTGATGCGCCGCATGACCGTCGACGGCGGGCGCCGGTTCGACGCGGCCGACCGGGCCGCCTGGGCCGAGCTCGACCGCGCGCTCGAGCCGCCGCGGCAGGGGATGGTCCAGCTCCGGGCCAAGATCCCCGGCGTCGCGCCGTGGACCTCGGAGACGCCGACGCTCTATCCGCTGACCGTGGCGCTGCGCTCGCCGGGCGGGGACGTCGTCGAGACCGCGGAGCTGCGGATCGGCTTCCGGCGCGTCGAGATCCGCGGGGTCGACCTCCTGATCAACGGCCGGCGGGTCTTCCTCCGCGGGGTCAACCGCCACGACTTCGACCAGGTCACCGGGCCGGGTCATCTCCGTCGAGTCGATGCGCGCCGACCTCGTCCTGATGAAGCAGTTCGGGTTCAACGCGGTCCGGACCTCGCACTACCCCAACGACCCGGCGTTCACGGACCTGACCGACGAGCTCGGGCTGTACGTGATCTCCGAGGCGGACATCGAGAGCCACGCGTTCCAGAGCACGCTGTGCGACGACCCGCGCTACCTGTCGGCCTGGGTCGAGCGCGTCGCCCGGATGGTCCAGCGCGACAAGCACCACCCCTCGATCATCGCCTGGTCGCTCGGCAACGAGTCGGGCTACGGCGCCAACCACGCCGCGGCCGCCGCGTGGGTCCGCCGCTACGACCCGTCGCGCCCGCTGCACTACGAGGGCGCGATCCGCTGGGACTGGACCGACGACCAGGGCGGCAGCGACATCGTCTGCCCCATGTACCCCGAGATCGGCGCGATCGTGGACCACGCGCGCTCCGGGCTGCAGCAGCACCCGCTGATCATGTGCGAGTTCTCGCACGCGATGGGCAACAGCAACGGGACGCTGGCCGAGTACTGGGACGCCATCGAATCGACGCCGGGCCTGCAGGGCGGCTTCATCTGGGAGTGGTGGGACCACGGCCTGATCCAGACGCGTCCCGACGGTACGACCCACTGGGCCTACGGCGGCGACTTCGGCGAGGAGCCCCACGACGGGAACTTCGTCACGGACGGGATGGTCTGGCCGGACCGCACCCCCAAGCCGGCGATGTGGGAGCACAAGGCGCTGGCCGCGCCCGTCCGCGTCGGCTCGACGCGACCATGGCCTGGCGCCGCGGCGACGTCACGATCCGCAACCACCAGGACTGGACCGGGCTCGGCTGGCTGCGGGCGCGGTTCGAGGCTCGCCGTCGACGGCGACGTCGGTCCACGAGGGCGACCTGGCCCTGCCCGACGTCGCGCCCGGGCGAGGGCGCGCTCGTCGCGATCCCGGGGCTGGACGGCGCTCGGCCCGACGGCCGCGAGATCTGGCTGACGGTCCGGTTCACGACCGCCGCCGAGACGGCCGTGGGCGCCGGCCGGCTTCGAGGTCGCGGTCGGCCAGGTGCGGGTCGAGACGGCTCGGCCGAGCCGCGCCGCAGCCGCGCGCCGCGGCCGATCCTGCGGTCGCGCTGGACGCCGACAGCTCGCTCGTCCACGACCTGCTCGCGAGCCCGCCGCGCCTCTCGCTGTGGCGCGCGCCCACCGATAACGACCGCATCGGCGGGTTCGGCGGACGCTGGACGGACCTCGGGGTGGATCGTCTGGAGCGGATCGTCGAATCGACCGATCGGGGCGCCGAGGCGACCATCGTGCGCAGCCGCTATCGCACGGCCGCCGGCCACGAGATCGACCACGAGCAGCGGCTCACGACCCTCGAGGATGGCGGGATCCGGATCGACGAGAGCGTCGGGGTCCCGGCCGAGCTGGGCGATCTCGCCCGGATCGGGACGACCTTCGAGGTCGTGCCCGGACTCGAGCAGCTCGACTGGTTCGGGACCGGCCCGCACGAGACGTACCCGGACCGCAAGCGCGGTGGCATCGTCGGCCGCTGGACCTCGACCGTCGCCGACCAGACCGTCCCGTACATCCGCCCGCAGGAGAACGGCGGTCACGCCGATGTCCGCTGGTTCACGTTGACCGACGGCACCGGCCGCGGCCTGCGGGTCTCGCTGGAGACGCCGAGCCAGGTGTCGGCGACGCACCTGCGGGCGACCGACCTCGCCGAGGCGACCCACGCCGTGGACCTCCGGCCGCGGCCGGAGACGGTCGTCCACCTCGACGTCGCGCACCGCGGCCTCGGGACGGCGAGCTGCGGGCCGGACACCCTCCCCGAATACCAGATCGACCCGGGGACCTACTCGTACCGCTGGACGATCCACCGGCTCGAGCCCGGCGGCGCATGACCGTCGAGTGGCGCGCCGCTGACCGCCAGGCCCACCTCACCAACGGTCGCCTCAGCCTGATCCTCCGCGTCTTCGAGGACGGGACGCTCGGCCAGCTCCACCTCGGCGCGGCGCTCCCGACCGGCCGCTCGTATCGCCAGCTCGGCCCGGACCCGTTCGAGGGCTTCGCCAACCGGGTCGGCGAGTCGATCCCGCTGGCGTACCCGACGGCCGGGACCGGCGACTTCCGCGTCCCCGCCCTCGTGGTCCGCGCGCCCGACGGCGCGACCGCGCTCTCGCCCCGCTACGTCCGACACGCGACGGCCGCCGGCAAGCCCGCGCTCGACGGGCTCCCCTCGACCTATGTCGAGCAGGACGGCGAGGCCGAGACGCTCACCGTCACGCTCGGCGACGAGGTGGCGGGCATCGAGGTGGACCTGCGGTTCACGCTCTTCCGCGATCACGACGCCATCGCCCGCAGCGCCACGGTCCGGGCGACCGGCACGGCCCCTGTCGAGGTCCGGACCGCGATGAGCGCCTCGCTCGACCTGCCCGATGCCGACTGGGTGATGATCGGGCTCACCGGCGCGTGGGCGCGCGAGGCGCACGTGGCCGAGCGGCCGCTGGTCCAGGGCCGGCAGGCCGTCTCGAGCGCGCGGGGCGCATCGGGCGCGCAGCACAACCCGTTCCTCGCGCTCCGCCGGCCGACCACCGACGAGGCCAGGGGCGAGGTCTACGGGTTCAGCCTCGTCTACTCGGGCAACTTCCTCGCCGAGGCGGAGGTGGACGCCTTCGACACGACGCGGGTCCGGATCGGCATCGAGCCCGAGACCTTCGCCTGGGCCCTCGCCCCCGGCGAGGCCTTCACGACGCCCGAGGCGGTCATCGCGTGGAGCGCCGACGGGCTCGGCGGCCTGTCGGACACGTTCCACCGGCTCTACCGCGAGCGCCTGGCCCGTGGCGTACTGGCGCGACCGCCCGCGGCCGGTCCTCATCAACAACTGGGAGGGGACCTACTTCGACTTCGACGCCGACCGGCTGGTCGCGATCGCGGCGTCGGCGCGCGAGCTCGGCGTCGAGCTGTTCGTCCTCGACGACGGCTGGTTCGGCGCCCGCAACGACGACACGACCTCGCTCGGCGACTGGTTCGTCGACCGGGCGAAGCTGCCCGACGGGCTCGACGGCGTCGCGAAGCGGATCACCGCGCTGGGGCTCGACTTCGGGCTCTGGATCGAGCCGGAGATGGTCAGCGCGGACAGCGAGCTGTTCCGGGCACACCCGGACTGGGCGATCGGCATCCCCGGCCGGCCGCGGACCGAGAGCCGCCAGCAGCTGGTCCTCGACCTGGGCCGCGCCGAGGTCGTCGACCACCTCGACCGCGTCCTCGGCCAGGTCCTCGAGAGCGCCCCGATCTCGTACATCAAGTGGGACATGAACCGGAACATCACCGAGCCGTACGGGCTCGCCCTGCCACCGGATCGCCAGGGCGAGTTCTTCCACCGCTACATCCTCGGCGTGTACGAGCTCTACCGGCGCCTGACGACGCGGTTCCCCAAGGTGCTCTTCGAGTCCTGCGCGAGCGGCGGCGCCCGGTTCGACCCGGGGATGCTCGCGTTCGCGCCGCAGGGCTGGACGAGCGACGACACCGACGCCATCGAGCGACTGCGCATCCAGTGGGGGACGTCGCTGGCCTACCCGCTGAGCGCGATGGGCGCCCACGTGTCGGCCGTCCCGAACCACCAGACCGGGCGGGTGACGCCCATCTCGACCCGCGCGATGGTCGCCTTCTTCGGGGTGTTCGGCTACGAGCTGGACCCGACCCGCCTCAGCGAGGCCGAGCGCGCCGAGATCGCCGAGCAGGTCGCGTTCTACGTCGGCCACCGCGACCTGTTCCAGCGCGGCCGCTTCCATCGGCTCGAGAGCCCGTTCGAGGGCGACCGCGACCAGGTGGCGTGGATGACGGTGGCGCCCGATCGGCGGACCGCGGTCGTGGGCTCGTACCAGGTCCTCCGCCGGCCATCGCCCGGCCCGCACCGGCTGCGGCTGCGCGGCCTCGACCCAGCCACCGTCTACCGCGTGTCGGCCTGGCCGGGCGGCGACGACACGGTCGCGCGGGCGAACGCTGGCGAGCGGACCGGGGCGGAGCTGATGGCCGCGGGCCTGCGGCTCGACGTCGACCGCTTCGAGGCGGCATCGCTGGGCGACTTCCGGGCGCGCCTCTTCGTGCTCGAGGCGAGTGGACGCGCCGCCGGTCGCAGCCGGCGGATCAGCCCTTCGCGGACCCCAGGGTGAGGCCGCGGACGAACTGCTTCGAGAGCACCAGGTAGACGACGATCGTGGGCAGCGCGACGAGCAGCGCCGCCGCGGCGAGCTGGTTGTTGTCCGTGAAGAACGCCCCCTGGAGGTCGTTCAACCCCGAGGTCACCGGCCGCTTCGAACCGGACTTCATCAGGAACAGCGCCCAGAAGAAGTCGTTGTAGATGAACGTGAACTCGAGCACGGCCAGGGCGGCGAGGGCGGGCCGGCAGAGCGGCAGGATGACCTTGCGGTAGATCGTCCAGACCGAGGCACCGTCCACGAGCGCGGCCTCGACCAGCTCCTTGGACAGGGTCTTCATGTAGTTGCTGAGCACGAAGGTGCAGAAGCCCGTCTGGAAGATGATGTTGATCGCGATGAGGCCGAAGTACTGGTCGTACCAGACGCCGTTGTCGCTGATCAGCTTGGGCAGCGGCAGGAACAGGTACAGCTTCGTCAGCGGGACGATGATCACCTGCGGGGGCAGCAGGTTCCCGGCCGTGAAGAGCATCAGCAGCAAGATGTTCAGCTTGAAGCTGAACCGCGAGAAGACGAACCCCAGCATCGACGACACGAAGAGCGTGACGATCACGGCCGGCACGGCCACGATCAGCGTGTTCAGGAACTTCTGCGGCAGCTGCGCCCCGTTCCAGGCGGAGGTGAAGTTGTCGAGCGTGAGCGTCTTCGCGATCGAGACGTAGCCGTCCGGCCCGGCGGTGTCGCTGTACGGCCGGAACGCCGTGTACACGACCCACAGCAGCGGGAACAGCCAGACCAGGGCAAGGCTGATCAGGAACAGGTGCAGCACCACGCGCTGCCAGCGGATCCGCTTCGTGCGGCGGACGGCGACCGGGGTGGTCGTGGCGACGGCCGTCATATCTGGTCCGCCGCCGATGAGCGTGACGTGCGGACCAGGAAGATCACGATCGGGACCAGCGAGATCACCAGCAGGACCACCGCGATGGCCGATCCGAAGCCGATCAGGCTCGCTTCGCTCAGGCTGTTGTTGGTGATCAGGATCGAGAGCAGCTCGAGGCCGTTCTTGCCGCGGTTGATGATGTAGGCGATGTCGAACGCCCGCAGCGATTCGATGACCGTGATGACGATGATCACGATGTTGATCGGCCGCATCACCGGGAATACGACCCGGATGAACGTCTGGCGCTGGTTCGCGCCGTCGATCGCGGCCGCCTCACGGAGGGTCGGGTCGACGCTCTTGAGCCCAGCCAGGTACAGCACCATCACGTAGCCGACGTGGCGCCAGCTGGCCGCGACGAGGACGGCCCAGATATTCAGCGACGGGTTGCCCAGCCAATCGATGGTGTTGTCCCGGCCGTTGGTGCCGAGGACGCTGTTGATGAAGCCTTGGGAGGTGTACATCAGCTGCCAGATGAACCCGACCACCGCCAGGGACAGCACGACCGGGATGAAGAACGCGCTCTGGTAGATCCGCGTCCCGCGCATCTCGCGGTCGAGCAGGACGGCGATGAAGATCCCGATGGGCGTCGCGATGAACGACAGGAAGAGCAACCACAGCAGGTTATGGGCGACGGCCGGCCAGAAGAACGGGTAGGTCGTGAACAGCGTCACGTAGTTCTTGATGCCGACGACGTTCTCGCTCGTGATGGCGGTGATGCCTCGCCAGTTGGTGAACGAGAGCAGCACCGACACGATCGTCGGGAACCAGATGAAGAAGAGGCACAGGAAGGTCGGGATCCCGACCATCAGCGCCAGGGTCGTCTTGTCGCGGCGCGTCAGCAGCGAGTACTTGCGTCCGCGGCGCGGTTGGACGACCGCCCCGCCGGTCGGGGGACCGGGCGGGGCGGTTGCGCCAGACGTCATCGGCCCTGACATGGCGTCAGGATAGTCCGACTAGGTGAGCGGAGGCAGCGAGTCCCAGAAGTCCTGGATGGTCTTCTGATACGAGGCGAGATCCTGGGTCGGGTTGGCGAGGAACTGCTGCAGGAATGCCTGCATGCCGTTCGACCCGGCGAAGTCGGAGCGCGTGTCGCGGTCCAGGAACTGGGTGATCTTGGTGGCCTTGGAGACGATCTCCTGGGCCTTCTTCTGGAGCGGGCTGTAGGTGCTGGTGTCCGCGTCGTTCGCCGTCGGGATCAGGCCCGGCTGGTTCTTGAACATCAGGACCTGGGTCGAGCCCTTGGCCCAGAACTCCATGTACGCCTTGGCGGCGTCCAGCTCGTCCTGGAGCTTCGGTGACTTCGACGAGACCTGCCAGGTGTCGATCGGCGCGTCGAGCGCGTTCTCGGCGTCGAACTGGGTCCCGAGAGCCGGGAAGGGGAAGAAGTCGAGGTCCTCGAGGTCCTTCGGATCCTTGGTCGCGGCGAACTGCGCCGAGACGAACAGGCCGAGCAGGTACATGCCCGACTTCTTCTGGACCAGGGTGTCCGCGGCGTTCTGCCATGTCAGGCCCGCGTAGTCCTTGGCGTGGAAGGGGACGATCTCCGCCCACTTCTGGAACACGGCCGTGACCTTGGGGTCCGTCCACTTCTCCTTGCCGGCCATCAGGTCGACGTGGAAGTCATACCCGTTGATCCGGAGGTTCAGGATGTCGAACGTGCCCATCGCGGGCCAGCCGTCCTTGTCGCCGAACGCGATCGGCGTGAGGCCGTCGGCCGCCATCTTGGTGGCGAGCGTCTTGAGCTCGTCCCACGTCGTCGGAACGGTGTAGCCCTTCTCGGTGAAGAGGCTCTTGCGATAGAAGACCGCCCACGGGTAGTAGTCGACCGGGATGGCGTAGACCTTGCCGTCGTTGCCGACGACCGAGTTGGCGAAGCCGGGGGTGTAGTTCCCCTTGACCTTTTCCCACACGTCGTCGATCGCCGTGTTGAGGCCCTGGTCCGCGAAGAACTTCATGCGGAACCCGGAGAACCACGTGTAGGCGGTGTCCGGCGTGCCCGTCAGGTACGTGCGTGATCTGGTCCTGGAACGTGCCGTGGTCGACCTTGTTCAGGGCGACCGTGATGCCGGTCTCGGCCGTGAACGCGGCGTTGATCTCCTCCATCCCCTTGGCCTCGCCGGGGTCGGAGTGGTTGCTGCCGACGGACAGGCTGCCTGCGGCGACGCTGGCCGCCGGCTGGGACGCGGCCGGCTGGCTCGCGGCGGCCGATGCCGCGGCGCTCGGCGCGGTCGACGCACCCGACGGTCCGCAGGCCGCGATGATGGCTGGGATGGTCGCCAGGCCGGCGACGCCCGCGACACCCTTCAGGACGGTTCTGCGGGAGACCGGGCGGGTCTCGATGGGATCTGCCATGGATGCTTCCTCCTCGGGACCTGTCCGACAAAATCCAACAGGTTCACTCGGATTGTGTGCATCAAGGATTGCCGTGTCAAGGATTCTCGGACACATGCGCGTGAAGTCACCGCAACTTGTGGCAACGGGATGTGCGATTCCGTTGACTTTCGTCCGCGTGAGCGTCACAGTTTCCGTAGCCGAACGGAAGGAAGGCCAACGTGGGTAGCGTGTCGGAGGGTCCCGGTCGGGTCCAGGGGGGTGTCGTGATGCTGGCGCGCCAGCGGCAGACCCTGATCCTCGAGCGTGTCCGCGAGACCGGCGCCGTCCGCGTCGCGGACCTCGTCCGTGAGCTCGGCGTCTCGGACATGACCGTCCGGCGCGACCTCGAGATCCTCGACGAGCGCGGCCTCCTCGAGAAGGTCCACGGCGGCGCGACCACGATCTCGGCGCCCGCCCTCTTCGAGCCCGGGTTCGCGGCGAAGTCCTCGATGCAGCAGGCGGAGAAGGACGCGATCGCCGACGCGGCCGTCGCCCTCGTCGAGCCCGGCATGGCGATCGGCGTCTCCGCGGGCACCACGACCTACGCGCTGGCGCAGCGCCTGGCCGATGTCCCGGGCCTGACCGTCGTGACCAACTCGACCCGCGTCGCGGACGTCCTCCACGAGGTCGGCCGCGCGGACCAGACCATCATCCTGACCGGTGGCGTGCGGACGCCGTCCGAGGCGCTGGTGGGCCCGTTCGCGGTGGCCGCGCTGCGGACCGTCCACGTCGACCTCGTCTTCGTCGGCGTCCACGGCATGGACCCCCATTCGGGGTTCACCTGCCCCAACCTCCTCGAGGCCGACACGGACCGGGCGCTCATCGAGGCCGGCCGGCGGCTCGTCGTCGTCGCCGACCATTCCAAGTGGGGCGTGATCGGCATCAGCTCGATCGCCCGGCTCGACCAGGCGGACATCCTGATCACGGACGCCGGCATCGACGCCGACGCGGCCCAGGCCCTCCGCGCCGAGGTCCGCCAGCTCATGGTCGTGGATCCGGTCGCTGCGATGGAGGGCCGCATCGATCGTGCCATCTGATCCGATGGCCGACGGTGTCCTGCCGGGTGGGCTCGGCGACGACCCGCACCGCCGGTACAACCCGCTCATCGACGAGTGGGTGCTGGTCTCCGCGGGCCGCACCCTCCGGCCCTGGCTGGGCGCCGAGGAGCCGGAGGTCGTCCACGACCGACCGACCTATCTCCCCGATTGCTACCTCTGTCCGGGGAACACCCGGGCGAACGGCCATCGGAACCCCGACTACGACACCACGTTCGTCTTCGACAACGACTTCGCGGCGCTCCGGACGGACACGTCCGAGGCGACCGTGGAGCACGGCCTCCTCCGTGCCGAAGGCGAACGTGGTGTCTGCCGCGTGGTGTGCTTCTCGCCGCGCCACGACCTGACCCTCGGCGGGATGTCGCCGTCGGACGTCCGGCGGGTCATCGACGTCTGGGCCGACCAGACCAGCGAGCTCGGGGCGGACTTCCGCTGGGTCCAGGTCTTCGAGAACCGCGGCGCGGCGATGGGCGCCTCGAACCCGCACCCGCACGGCCAGGTCTGGGCCGGCACCGCGCTCCCGGTCGAGGCCGTCCGCGAGACCCAGAACCAGGCCGGCCACCTCGCCCGGACCGGGCGGCGCCTGCTGCTCGACTACGTCGCCCAGGAGATCGGGCGGCCCGCGCGTGGTGGTCGAGAACGACGAGTGGCTCGTGGTCGTGCCGTTCTGGGCGGCCTGGCCGTTCGAGACCCTCGTGATCCCGCGCCGGCCGGCGGCGCGCCTGCCCGACCTCGACCCGATCGCCCGCGACTCGCTCGGCACCGTGCTCGTCGAGCTGCTCGGCAAGTACGACGGGCTGTTCCGCCGGCCGTTCCCGTACTCGATGGGCTGGCACCAGGCCCCGTTCGGCGGCGCCGACGACGTCGACGGCTGGCAGGTCCACGGCCACTTCTACCCGCCGCTCCTGCGCGCGAGCATCCGCAAGTTCATGGTCGGCTACGAGCTGCTGGCCGAGACCCAGCGCGACCTGACCCCCGAGGAGGCCGCCGAGCGGCTGCGCGCGGTGGTCGTGCCGTCGCGATCGGCGACGCCCGAGACCGCGTAGGGACGCCGAGCCGGCGACGGCTGTGGACGCCCGAGACCGCGTCGTTGCCGTCGCGACGCCCGTTTCCGCCACGGCGCGCAGCCGCCGTTCCGCCATACCTCCCTCACCCGGTCATTGGGCAGCGCGTTCTCGGCCGATCGTCACATGACGGGGCCAAGCTGGCAGCGTTCGACCGCCCGATGGACAGCCCGGCCGAGCGTGGCACCCGTGGTGGCTCCTGACGAGTGACCGCCTGGTGGTCATCTGCCAGGACGCACCCGGGGTCGATGACCGACTAGTGGTCGTCCGGCGGGACGCGCCCGGGGCCGATGGACAGCCTGGCGGTCGTCCGTGCGGCAGTGCCCGGGCTGGTGACCGCCCGGCGGGACGCGCCCGGCGGGATCCGGCGGCCGGATCCGGCGGCCTCGGACTCGGCGACGCCCGGGACTGCATCGCGCCGCCGGGTCAGGCGCTCCGCAGCGGGATCCGGCGATCCGGCGAACTTCCGGCGATACGCCGCCGGCGTCAATCCCGGTCTTGCGCTTGAACAGTCGGCGGAAGAATGTCGGATCCTCGTAGCCGACCGAGAAGCCCACCTCGTCGATGCCGGGCGGAGCCCGTCTCGAGGAGCTGAGCGTGCGCCTCGTCGATCCGGAGCGGCATGGACGTAGTCGATCGGCCGGTAGCCGGTCGCGGCCTGGAAGCGTCGCGCGAATGTCCGCTCGGGTCAGCCCGGATCGCTCGGCCATGCGCCGAGACCGGGTTGGGGCCGGCGTAGTGCTCGACGATCCAGGCCAGGCACTCGAGTTGATCGCCGCGTCATCGGCCCTGCTGGGTCCGCTGTCCCATCGCCGCGAACGGCAGCTGGCCGTCCTCGTGGCCGGCCGAGCAGGTAGCACCTTGGCGGTCTGCGACGGCGTGCTCGGGACCGCAGAGCCGGGTGATCAGGTGGAGGGCGAGGTCGTGCCACGCGGTCGACGCCGCCCGCGGTGATCACGCCGTCCGCTCGCTCGTCGAGCGTCCAGGATCGACCGGCCGTCGAACCGGACCCTCGGATACGCAGACGCGAACAGGTCCGCGGTAGGCCCAGTGGCCGGCGCACGACCGACCGTCGAGCAGGCCGGCCTCGGCCAGGAGCAGCGAGCCCGAGCAGACCGAGGCGACGAGGGCGCCCCGCTGCGTGCATGCGGCGCAGCCAGTCGACCTCGGCGGCGAAGCGGCCGCGGGGCGGCGATGTCGATCGGGCGTGTACAGGTCGCACACGATCACGACGTCGACCGTCGTCGACGTCCGCGATCGCGGCATGCGGCTCGACGAGGACGTCGCCGAAGCAGCGGAACGGCTCCCGCTGGGCGGCGACGATCGAGACCTCGAGCAGCGCGTCGCCGGTCCTCGCCGGTCGTCATGTCCGGGTAGATCGCGCCGACCGACGAGAGCACGTCGTACAGCCCGTACAGGATCGACGGGGAGGTCTCGGGCGCGGCAAGCAGGGCGATCCGTGGCTTCGACCGGCGCGATGGCTTCGATCTTGCGTCGATACGTCATGACACATTCGCCCCGTTTTCGAGAGATCCGTCTCTAGTAGCATCGCATGACGAGTCGGACACTGCCACCACGCCAGCCAGCGTGCGAGGTCAGCGATGACGATCCAGTCCAGCGACGGAACCCGAGGTCCGCGGCGTCGATCGCCGGCCGGGACCGATCGACGCCCTGCGGGCCGGCCGTTGGCGGGGAGGTCCTCGGGCCGGCGACGCCGGCTACGACGAGGCCCGCGCGCGTCTGGAACGCCATGATCGACCGCCGCCCGGCGGTCATCGTCCGGTGCCACGGGGTCGCCGACGTGATCGCGCGCACGTCGACGCTCGCCCGTGAGCACGGCCTCCCGATCTCGATCCGCGGCGGCGGCCACAACGTCGCCGGCCATGCGGTCGGCGAGGGCGGGGTCATGCTCGACCTCTCGGCGATGCGCGGCGTGACCGGTCGATCCGGAGCGCCACCGAGCCACGGTGGAGGGCGGGGCGACGCTGGGGCGACGTCGACCGGGCGACCCAGGCCGTTCGGCCTCGCGACGCCGGGCGGGCTGATCTCCGGACACGGGCGTCGCCGGGCTGACGCTGGGTGGCGGCGATCGGCTGGCTGCGCAGCCGCTACGGCCTGTGCATCGACAACCTCGTCGTCGGCCGACGTCGTCACCGCGGACGGCCGACCGGGTCCACGCCAGTCGGCGGACGAGCACGCCGACCTGCTCTGGGCGCCTCAAGGGCGGCGGCGGGAACTTCGGGGTCGTGACCGCCGTTCGAGTTCGCCCTGCACCCGGTCGGCCCGAACGTCATGTTCGCCGGGCCGGTCTACGCCCTCGATGCCGGACCTGGCCCGATCCGCTTCTGGCGCGAGTTCCTCGCCGACAAGCACGACCGGGTCGGCTCGTTGGTCGAGTTCTCGACGATCCCGCACGACCCCGACTACCCGGAGGCGGCCTGGGGCAAGCGCGTCTACACGATCGCCGCAGCCTAGGCCGGGGATGCGCGACGAGGGCGAGGCCGTTGCTCGAGCGGCTGCGCGAGCTCGGCGAGCTCGTGACCGACTTCTCCGGCCAGATGCCCTACACGCGAGATGCAGGGGCTGTTCGACACGGTGATCCCGTTCGGTCAGCACCGAAGCTACTGGAAGAGCCGCATACGTTGACCGGCTCGATGCCGACGACCTGATCGACCTGGTCGTCGAGGGCAACTGCGCATCCGCCGTCCCCGAACACCGCTCTCGTCCATCTGGAACTTCGGGCGGTGCGACCGGCCGGGTCGGCCCTCGTGACGACCGCCTTCGGCGATCGCTCGATGCCATGGATGGTCTCGATCGATCTACGCATCTGGACCGACGCCGGACGAGGACGCGGCGCAACATCGCGTGGACGCGGGACTTCTGGTCGCGCCTGCGAGCCGTGGTCGGCCAGGCGGGCGCATCTACCTGAACTTTCCGGGTCACGGCGAGGACAGCGACGACGCTCGTGCGCAAGGCGTTCGGCGACAACTTCGCCAAGCTGGCGGCGATCAAGGGCAACGTACGGACCCGGACAACCTGTTCCGCTTCAACCAGAACATCCCGCCGACCGCCTGAGGGACCCGGGCCTCGCCGACGCATCCCGTAGCATGTCTCCCACACGAGCGGAGGCACGATGCGGCTCTGGGGCGGGCGGTTCAGCGAGGCCAACGACGCGCGGGTCGAGGCGTTCACCAGCTCGATCGAGATCGACCGCGAGCTGGCGGCCGACGACATCTCGGGCTCGATCGCGCACGTCCGCGGGCTCGGCCGGGCGGGGCTGCTGACCGGCGAGCAGGTCGACGAGCTCGTCACCGGGCTGCTGGCGCTCGCCGAGGACGTCGCCGCCGACCGCTTCACGTGGGACCCGGCGCTCGAGGACGTCCACCTCAACCTCGAGTCGGCGCTGGCCGAGCGCGTCGGGCCGGTCGCCGGCCGGCTCCACACCGGCCGCTCGCGCAACGACCAGGTCGCCACGGACCTCCGCCTCTGGACGCGCCGGGCGATCGACCGCCTCGATGCCGCGATCGTCGGGTTCGAGCGCGCGCTCGTCGGCCTGGCCGACCGCGACGGGCGGGCCGTCCTGCCGGGCACGACCCACATCCAGCCGGCCCAGCCCGTGCTCTTCGCCCACCACCTGCTCGCCTACGTCGAGATGGCCGAGCGCGACCGGGGCCGGCTGGCCGACGCGCGCCGCCGCCTGAACGTCTCGCCGCTGGGCGCGGGCGCGCTCGCCGGCGCGGGCTACCCGCTCGACCGCGAGGGCACGGCCGCGGAGCTCGGCTTCGACGGCGTCACCGCGAACTCGCTCGACGCGGTCAGCGACCGCGACTTCGTCGTCGAGGTGCTCGGCGCCGTGGCGCTCGGGATGGTCCACCTCAGCCGCCTCGCGGAGGAGATCACGTGGTGGTCGAACCCGCGCTTCGGGTTCGTCCGCGCGTCCGACGCGTTCTCGACCGGCTCCTCGATCATGCCCAACAAGAAGAACCCCGATCCGGCCGAGCTGGTCCGCGGCCGCGCGGCCCGCGTCATCGGGGCGCTGACCGGGATCCTCGCGATGCTCAAGGGCCTGCCGCTCGCGTACCAGCGCGACCTCCAGGAGGACAAGGCGCCGCTGTTCGACTCGGTGGCGGTCTACGAGGCGTCGCTGGGCGTGCTCGCGGGGATGCTCGAGACGATGACCGTGGACGCGGAGCGGATGCGCGCGGCCGCGGCCGAGGGCTACACGACCGCCACGGCCGTGGCGGACAGCCTGGTCCGGCGCGGGATCCCGTTCCGTGCCGCCCACCACGTCGTCGGCTCGCTCGTGGCCCAGGCCGAGGCCGCGGGCGTCGGCCTCGACGCGGTCGACGACGCGATGATCGGGATGGCGCTCGGGGCCAGCGGCGACCCGGACGCGGCCGCGCTGGCCGAGGACCCGGGGATCGGCGACGCGATCCGCGCGGCGGCCTCGATCGACGGGCGCGCTCGAGGCCTGCGAGGTCATCGGCGGGACCGCGCCGGCGCGGGTCGCCGAGGCGCTGCGCGGCCGCCCGGACGAGGCTCCACGCCGAGGGCTGACGACCCGGGTCCACGCGACCGATCGGCACGCCGGCGGCACCTAGCCCGGGTCCGCGACCACCAGCGTCCGGCGCAGCTCCGGGATCACCCGCTCCGCGATCTCGACGAGGACCGGGGTCGGGTTCGCGACGCCCCGCGGCAGGACCGCGGTGAAGTCCGTGAACCCGAGCGCCGCGTGCCGCTCGACGAACGCGACGTAGGCGTCCACGGTCTCGAGGATCGACGCGTCGGCCCACAGCGAGCGCCGGATCGTCGACGGGTCGCGCCCCGCCGCCCGGCACGCGGCCACGAACCGGGCCATCCGGTCGGGCAGCGACTCGGTCACGCCCTCGGTGGCGGTCCCGGCGATCTCGGGGAACGTGTCCCACTGGTCGGCGTAGCGCGCGGCGAGCGCGATCATCCGCGGCCGGTGGGCCGCGATCAGCAGCGGGATCCGCGGCTGCTGGACCGGGCGCGGCTCGAACCGCGCGTCGTCGAGCTGGTAGTAGCGGCCCGTCGAAGGTCGCCGGCTCGCCGGACATCAGCAGCAGCGCGACCTGGATCGCCTCCTCGAGCCGGTCGACCCGCTCGCCCGGCGGCGGCAGCGGGATCCCGTAGCGGCGGTGCTCGTCGACCTGCCAGCCCGCGCCCAGCCCGAGGATCAGCCGCCCGTCGCTGAGGTGGTCGACGGTGACCGCCTCCTTGAGCAGGATCGACGGGTGCCGGTAGGTGTTGCTGGTGACGAGCGTCCCGATCCGCACCCGGCTGGTCTCGCGCGCGATCGCGGCCAGCAGCGTCCACGCCTCGAGGCAGGGCAGGTCCGGCGGCCCGTCGGTGTCGAGCAGGTGGTCCACCAGCCAGGCGTGGTCGAAGCCGAGGTCGTCCGCCAGCGCGAACTCGTCGCGGACCTGCGACCACGGCTTGTTCGCCTGGCTCATGAACAGCCCGAACCGCGGCTCCAGCGTCATCGCTCTCGAGCGCCTCCCTGTCGATGGCCTGAGACGGTACCATCCGCGCCAGCCGTGCTGGCGAGGACCCGGATGCTGACAGCCGACACCATCGCGCGCGCCCCGAAGGCGCTCCTCCACGACCATCTCGACGGCGGCCTGCGCCCCGCGACGGTCGTCGACCTCGCGGCCGAGTTCGGCTACGACCGCCTGCCGACCACCGACGTCGACGAGCTGGCCGCGTGGTTCCGGCGCGGCGCCGACCGCAAGTCGCTCGAGCTCTACCTCGAGACGTTCGACCACACGACCGGCGTCATGCAGGAGCGCGACGCGATCACGCGGGTCGCGGCCGAGTGCGCCGAGGACCTCGCCGCCGACGGCGTCGTCTACGCCGAGGTCCGCATGGCCCCGGAGCTGTGCACGGAGCGCGGCCTGACCCTCGACGAGGTCCAGGAGGCGATCCTCGCGGGCTACGCGATCGGGGAGGCGCGGGCTGCCGCCGCCGGCCATCCCATCGTGGTGCGCTCGATCGTGACCGCGATGCGCCAGGCCGCGCGCTCGGTCGAGGTCGCCGAATGCGCCGTCCGCTGGCGCGACGCCGGGGTCGTCGGCTTCGACGTCGCCGGCCCGGAGAAGGGCTATCCGCCCACCCGCTATCTCGACGCCTTCGACCTGATCCGCCGGGAGAACTTCCACATCACGATCCATGCCGGCGAGTCGTTCGGGCTGCCGTCGATCTGGGAGGCGCTCCAGTTCGCCGGCGCCGAGCGCCTCGGCCACGGCGTGCGGATCGTGGACGACATCGAGGTCCATGCCGACGGCTCGGTCCAGCTCGGCCGGCTGGCGGCGTTCGTGCGCGACCGGCGCGTGCCGCTCGAGATGTGCCCGACCTCGAACGTCCACACCGGCGCCGCCGCGTCGGTCTCGGCGCACCCCATCGACCTGCTGCGCCGCCTGCGCTACCGCGTCACCGTCAACACCGACAACCGGCTGATGAGCGGGGTCACGCTGTCGAGCGAGTTCGCCGCGCTCGACGAGGCGTTCGGGATCGGGCTCGGCGAGATGGAGTGGCTGACGATCAACGCGCTCAAGAGCGCGTTCACGCCGTTCGACGAGCGCCTGCGGCTCATCAACGAGGTCGTCAAGCCGGGCTACGCCCACCTCCGGGCCGAGGCGTCGAGGGTCGTCGTCGCGACCTGACCGGGTCGCCGCCACCCGCGCTCGTCGCCGCGGCACGCACCGCCTCGAGGTCCGGGCGGCAGACCGACCGCTCGGCCATCGCGATGAGCCGGTCCGCGACGGTGTCGGCCGGCAGATCCGCTCCCGGCGAACAGCTCGTCGAACGACTGGAAGCTCGTGATCACCGACAGGATCTCGGCCGCCTCCTCGATCGTGACGTCGTCGCGCAGGTAGCCCTGGGCCGAGAGGGTCCCGGCGAGCCGCGCCATCCCCGGGCGCCGGCCGTCCTCGATGGCGGTGACGGCGGCCACCGCGTCGGGATCGATGGCGGCGAGCGTGAACAAGGCTCGCGCGAGCTCGGGCATCTTCGCGTACATGCGGACGGCGGCGCGCTGCGAGGTCCGCAGGTTGTCGATCGCGTCGGGGAGCTCGAGGCGGCGATCAGCTCGTCGAAGCCGGCCTCGTCGCGCAGGAACCGCCCGAGCGCGTCGAACAGCCCGGATCGCGAGCCATAGAGCACGTAGACCGTCGAGCGCGAGACGTCCGCCGTGCGGGCGACCTCGTCGACCCGGAGGGCGCCGACCGGCCCGCGCTCGAGGGACGCGCGGGCCGCATCGAGGATGCGTCGGCGGGTCGCCTCGGACGAGACCGCGCGGCTGCGCTGCACATATGAACGTTTGTCCATGTCGGCAGCATAGCACTTCATCGGACATTGTGTCCGACATCAGACACGGTGTCCGATGAACAAGAAGGAGGTCACCGAATGACCCGCACGAAGCTCATGTCTGCCGTCTCGACCGCGCTCGGGTATCTCGCGTTCGGCTGGCCGTTCCCGGTCACGCCGGGTGCCTGGGTCGGGGGGTCGTCGTCATACTTGATGGCGAACCAGCCGATCGGCCGAAGGAGCGAACCGCCGTGCCCGGAACCCCCGACGACACCCGCCTCGATGGCCGCCGCGCGCTCGTGACGGGCGCCGGGGTCGGCATCGGCCGGGCGATCGCCGTCCGGCTCGCCGACCGCGGCGCCTCCGTCGCGCTCCACCACCACGATCACGCCGCGGATGCCGAGGCGACCGCCGCGGCCATCACGGCCGGCGGCGGGACGGCGGTCGCCCTCGCCGCCGACCTCTCGGACCTCATGGCGGCCGGTGAGCTCGTCGGGCGGGCGGTCGACGCCCTCGGCGGCCTCGACATCCTCGTCAACAACGCCGGCCGCACGGTCGAAGGTCCGTTCGACGCCATCGATCCGACCGGCTTCGATGCACTGGTCCGGCTCAACGTCGGGGCGGCGTTCTTCGCCGCCGCGGCAGCTCGCCCCGCGCTCGCCGCCTCGGGGCACGGCGTGATCGTCAACATGACCTCGGTGCTCGCCGCGCAGGGCGGGAGCGGCTACGTCCTCTACTCGGCCACGAAGGGCGCGATCGTCTCGATGAGTCGCTCGCTCGCGATGGAGCTGGCGCCGGACGGGATCCGGGTCCTGGTCGTCGGGCCCGGGCTGGTGGAGGTCCCTCGCTACTTCGAGGAGGACCCTGCGTACAGCCGGGCGCTCGGCGACCGGGTCGTGCCGATCGGCCGGGTCGGCCAGCCGGAGGACGTCGCCGCGCTGGTGGCCTTCCTCGTCTCGGACGCGGCATCGTGGATGACCGGGACCGTGGTCTGGACCGACGGCGGGACGACCGCCCAACTCGACCTCGGCGCCCTGCGCCCGGCGGTGATCCGGCCCGACTGACACCGGAGGGGCGCCGCGGCCCGTCCCACTAGCCCGCGGGCAGCGCCACCACGAACCGGCTGCTCGCGTACCCGTTCGGCTCGATGAAGACGCGGCCGCCCATCGCGTTCATCAGCCGGCGCGCCGCGAACAGCCCGATCCCCGAGCCGCGCGACCGGCCGCGGCCCTCGACCCGCACGAACGGCTCGAAGACGCTCTCCCAGTCCTCGATGGGGACGCCCGGGCCGTCGTCGGTGACGTAGACCTGGATCTCCTCGCCGACCCGCCAGATCCCGATGCTCACGCCCTTCGTCGGTCGGGGCGTACTTCGATTCGTTCTCGAGCAGCTGCTCGAGCACCTGGCGGAACCGCGTGTCGTCGCCGATCGCGACGTGGGCGCCGGCCGGCCGCTCCCAGCGGATCGGGTGCGGGCGCAGCAGGAGCCGCAGCGTCTCGACGGTCTCGTCGACCGCGGCGACCGCATCGAACGGCGCCCGCGACAGCCCGGTCAGCCCGTCGCCGCGCACGGACACCAGGATCGAGTCGACCTGGCGGTCGAGCCGGGCGAGCTGGTCGTCGGCGGCGTTCCGCCACGTCTCGGCCGTGGCCGCCTCGGGGAGAGGCGTGGCGCCGGTCGCCACTTCGGCCAGCAGGTCGACGTAGACGCGGACCACCGACAGCGGCGTCCGCAGGTCGTGGGTCACGACCGAGAGCAGCTCCGCGCGGGCCGCATCGAGCGCGGTCAGCTGGGCGAGCCGTGCCTCGACCTCGGCGGTCAGCCGGCCCTTCTCGACGATCCCGGCGAGCAGCGCGGCGATCGTCCGCAGGAAGCCGATCTCCTCGTCGCCGAAGACCCGCGGCTCGCGGGTCTGGACGTTGAGCACCCCGACCACCTGGCCGTGCCACTCGAGCGGCACCGAGAGCATCCCGGCGAGCGCCTCGACGTCGAAGCCGCGGACCCAGGCGAACCGGTCGTCGAGGGTCACGTCCTCGACCGCGATCGGCTCGCGGCTCGCGGCCACCCGCCCGGTGATGCCCTGGCCCCAGGCCAGGCTGACCTTGCCGACCTGGGAGGTGTCGAGGCCGTTGGTCGCGGCCAGCGTCAGCCGCGTGTGCTCGTGGTCGGCGAGGTAGAACGAGCACACCTCGACGCCCATCGCGACGGTCGTCCCGTCCACGATCGAGTGCATCAGCTCGTCCCAGTCGCGCGCCTGGGTCGCGAGCCGGGCGATGTCGTGGAGGAACGCCAGCTCGCGCAGGCGCCCCTCGGTCGGCGCGGCGGTTTCGGTCACGCGGCGTCTGGGTGGGCGACGGCGATGACGGTGAGGCCCTCGATGCCGGCGAAATCCGTCGGGTTCACGGTGTACAGGGGGAGATCGTTTGCGAGGGCGATCGCCGCGATCATCGCGTCGTAGGCCCGCGCCGCTGGTTTCCGGCCCGAGCGCCGGAGCGAGCTTGCGACCTGCCCGAAGGCGCGGGCGGCGTCGGCATCGAACGGCAGCGGGTCGAAGTCGGCCTCGGCCTGCTGGAGGTGTGCCTGTCGAGCGGCGCGCTCCTCGTCGGAGGACGCGACGAGCGGTCCGACGGACAGTTCGGCGAGGGTGATCGCCGAGATGACAGGGCGCTCTGGCAGGACAGCGGGGTCATCGAGCCTCGACAGCAGGATGACGACACTCGTGTCGAGCAACCCGGACTCGGTCGTTGCCATCAGAGGCTCGGGTCGAGCGCCCGGTCGAGATCGGCGCGCAGTCTCGCGCCATCGACCGGCGGCAGTGGCGCCATCGACCGAGCAGGGCGGCTGCCGACAGGGGAACCGCCCGGTACGGCCGCAGCTCGGCCACGGGTCGACCGTCGCGGGTCACGGTCAGACGTTCGCCCGCGGCGACACGATCGACGACGTCGCCGCCGCGATTGCGAAGCTCCCGGATCGTGACTTCACCCATGCGCGCAATGTATCACAGGTGATACATCCCGCACCTCCCGGATCAGACCGCGGCCGGCTCCGGGTCGGTGACGATCGTCGGCAGGTCCGCGAGCAGGGGATCGGTCCAGGCCCACGCGGCGCCGTGGTGCTTGCCGACCGCCCCGTGGCGGGCCGCCTCGACCCGCAGCGGCAGCCCGAAGATCTCGATGAAGCCGACCGCCGACGCGTGGTCGAAGGCGTCGCCCTCGTCGTACGTGGCAAGGCTCTTGTCGTACAGCGACAGCGGCGAGCGGCGCCCGACGACCACGGCCTGGCCGTGGTCGAGCCGCACCCGGACGTCGCCGGACACGACCCGCTGCGACGACGCGACGTAGTTGCGCAGGTCGCGCGACAGCGCCGAGAACCACAGGCCGTCGTAGACCAGCCGCGCCAGCTCGTCGGCGACGAACGCGTCGAAGCGGAGCGTGTCGCGCGACAGCGTCAGCCCCTCGAGCGCGCGGTGCGCGGCGTGCAGGATGGTCGCGGCCGGCGCCTCGTAGATCTCGCGGCTCTTGATGCCGACGAGGCGGTCCTCGACGTGGTCGATGCGGCCGACGCCATGGGCGCCGCCGAGCGCGTGCAGGCGCTCGACCAGCTCCACGGGCACCAGGCGCTCGCCATCGATCTCGACCGGGATGCCGCCCTCGAAGGCGATCGTGATCTCGACCGGGAGCCGGCGCGTCGGACGGCGCGACGGTCCACTCGTAGGCGTCGGGCGGCGGCGTGACCCACGGGTCCTCGAGGACCCCGGTCTCGCACGAGCGGCCCCACAGGTTGACGTCGATCGAGTACGGGCTGGCCTTGGTGATCGGGATCTCGATGCCGCGCTCGTTCGCGTAGTCGATCTCCTGGTCGCGGGTCAGGCCCATCCCGACGCGCATCGGCGCGACGACCTCGAGCCCCGGATCGAGCGCGTGCGTCGCGACATCGAAGCGGACCTGGTCGTTGCCCTTGCCGGTGCAGCCGTGGGCGACCGCGTCGGCGCCCTCGCGCTTCGCGACCTCGACGAGGAGCTGCGCGATCAGCGGCCGGGCGAGCGCGGTGGCCAGCGGGTAGGCGCCCTGGTAGAGCGCGTTGGCCTGGAGGTGCGGCCAGACGAAGTCGGTCACGAAGCGCTCGCGGGCATCGACGACGTAGGCGCGCGAGGCGCCGGCCGACATCGCCCGCTGCTCGACGCCCTGGCGCAGCGAGCCGCCGCCGAGGTCGACGGTCAGCGTGACCACCTCGGTGTCGTACTGCTCCTTGAGCCAGGCGACGGCGACGGACGTATCGAGTCCGCCCGAGTAGGCGAGGACGACCTTCTTCACGAGTACGGGACCTCCGGGATCAGTGACGGTGACGCTCCGGCCCCGATGGCTTCGAAGCGGGCACGCCATCGTTCGAGGCGCGCCTCATCGGCGAAGAGGACCAGGAGCGTATTGTCGCCCGCCAGGGTCCCCTCCTGCTCTTGCAGCGTGGATTCGTCGATCGCCTGCGCGATCACGCTCGCGGTGCCGGGCGTCCCGGTCAGCACGAGGATCAGCCCGCTCCGGCCGATCGTGACCGGGATGTCGCTCAGGATCCGCTGGAGCCGCTCGTCCGAGGCGACCGTCGCGATCGGCGTCAGGTCCTCGCGCGAGACGTAGACGTGGCCGTCGGCGCGCGGCGCCTTCATCAGCCCGAGGTCCGCGATGTCGCGCGACACCGTGGCCTGGGTGACCGCGAAGCCCTGCTCGGTCAGCGCGTCGACCAGCTCGCGCTGGCTGCTCACCGGGCGCGACACCACGAGCTCGCGGATGGCCCGCTGGCGGAGACGCTTGAGCTCCTGGCCGGTCATGGGCGTCCTCGGTCCTCGCCGATCCGCGGCGGCTCAGGCGGCCCCGACGCCGGCCGTCCGGACCGCGGTGATGCGGGTCCCGAACGTCGGGTCGTCGAGCGCGCGGGTGAGCGCGTCGGGCGCGGACGAGTCGGCGATGATCGCCTCGGCGCCGTCCCAGGCGAGCGCCCCGAGCGCGGCCCGGATCTTCGGCACCATGCCGCCGCCGATGACCCCGGTCTCGATGAGGTGGTCCGCCTCGGCGACGGTCAGCGTGTCGAGGCGGCGGCCGTCGGCGTCGCGGACGCCGTCGACGTCGGTGAGCAGCACGAGCTGGCGGGCACCGAGCCCGGCCGCGATGCCCGCGGCCACGTCGTCGGCGTTGACGTTGCAGACGATGCCGTCCGCGTCGCGGGCGAGCGGCGCGACGACCGGCACCTGGCCGCCGACCAGGATCGCGTCGAGCAGGTCGCGGCGGAGGCCGACGACGCGGGCCACGAGCCCCAGCTCCGGGATGCGCTCGGCGATGAGCAGGCCGCCGTCGACGCCGGACAGCCCGACCGCATCGACCCCGAGGTCGCGCAGCCCGGCGACGAGCTCGCTGTTGACCACGCCCCGCAGGACCGCGGCGGCGACCTCGAGCGAGGCCGCGTCGGTCACGCGGAGGCCGCCCTCGAAGCGGCTCGGGACGCCGAGGCGTTCGAGCCACTCCGTGATGCGCTTGCCGCCGCCGTGGACCAGGACCACGGGACGTCGTCGCGCGACCGCGGCCACTTCGGCCAACACCTGTGATCTGGTCAGCGATGGTCGTTCCCCCCAGCTTGACGACCAGTACCTCGCTCACGTCGTGTACTCGCTGTTCTCGATCACATAGGTCTCGGTGAGGTCGCAGCCGAAGGCCTCGCCGACGCCCGTCGCCGAGACCGAGGTCGAGGGCGATCACGACCTCGGGGGCGTTCATCGCCTCGCGCGCCGCGCGCGCGGTCGAACTCGAGCGGGCCGCCGGCTGTGCCATCGAACACGGGGTGGCCCGCGATCGAGATGCGCAGGCGGTCGGGGTCGAGCACGGCCGGGGTGCCGGCACGGATCATCGCCTCGCGGGCGCTCAGGCCGGCCGCCTCGAGGACCGCGGCATCGGCCAGGCGCGCGTTGCCGGCCGCACCCGCGATCCGGCCCCAGTTGGGGTCACGCCCGTGGGCGGCCGCCTTGACCAGGCTCGAGGAGACGACCGAGCGGGCCACGGCCCGGGCGCTCGCGTCGTCGGCGGCACCGGTCACCACGGCCGTGATGAGCGTCGCGGCCCCCTCGCCGTCGGCGGCCTGCTGGCGGGCGAGGTCGCGGCCGACGGCCTCGATGGCGGCGCCGAGCACGGCCGCCTCGCTCGATCCGGGATGGACCGGCGCCGCCCCGGACTGCCCGGAGGCCAGCACGAACACCGTGTCGTTGGTGCTGGTGTCGCCGTCGACCGAGAGCTGGTCCCAGGTCCGCGCCGCCGCGGGCCGCAGCAGCGACCAGAGCGTCTCGGGGTCGGCCGCCGCGTCGGTCAGCACGATCGAGAGCATCGTGGCCATGTTCGGGTGGATCATCCCGACGCCCTTCGCGATGCCGCTGACCGTGGCGGTCACGGACCGGCCGTCGGCGTCGGGCAGCTCCACGGTCGTCGTCGCGAGCTTCGTCACCGAATCGGTCGTCCGGAGCGCGATCGCGGCGGCCTCGAGGCCCGCATCGGTCGCCTCGAGCGTCGGCATGATCGCCGCCAGCCCCGCCGCGACCTTGTCGAGCGGCAGCCGCGTACCGATGACCCCGGTCGAGAGGTGGAGCGTGCGCTCGACGGTCGCGCCGGTCGCGTCCGCGAGCAGCTCGGCGATCCGCTGCTGGTCGGCGTCGCCGGCGGCGCCGGTGGCCGCGTTGGCGGAGCCGCTCGTCGAGATCACGGCCTCGGCCCAGCCGAAGCCGCCGCGGGGATCGCCCGACGTGGCCGCGAGATGCGCCTTCGAGAGGCGGACGGGGGCCGCCGCGAACGTGTTCGGGGTGAAGACGGCGGCCGCGGCGGCCGGACCCGACGTGGTGACGGCCACGGCGAGGTCCGGCCGACCGGAGGCCTTGATCCCGGCGACCAGCCCGCCGGCTCGAAAGCCGAGCGGGATGGCGCTTCTTCGCTCGACCGGCGGGAGGACGGTCGGCGACCCCGGGACCGGGGATACGCGCGCTACGGTCATCGGTGTTCGGGGCCTATGGGGCCAGCGGCCGCTGGAGGAGGCCCGTGGTCTCCGGCAGCCCGTGGACGAGGTTGAAGGACTGGACCGCCTGGCCGGCGGCACCCTTGACGAGGTTGTCCTCCACGCCGATCGCGATGATCCGCCCGGTCCGCTCGTCGAGGCGGACGTAGACACGGACCTCGTTGCTGCCCGTGACGTGCTTGGTCGCCGGCGGGTTCCCGACGACGGTCACGAACGGCTCGTCGGCGTAGGCCGTTGCATAGAGCGCGTCGAGCTCGGCCTGGGTCACGTGCCGGCTCGGCCGGACGTGGCTGGACGAGAGGATCCCGCGGGTCATCGGGATGAGGTGCGGGAGGAAGTCGACCGCGATCGCGCCGGGGTTGGCGTCGGGCTCGAGACCGGCATCGGCGGCGACCTGGGCGAGCTCCTGCTCGATCTCCGCGACATGGCGGTGGCCGCCGAGGCCGTACGCCTTCACGCTCTCGTTGACCTCGCCGAACATCAGGTCGGACTTCGCCTCGCGGCCGGCGCCCGAGACGCCGCTCTTGGCATCGACGACGAGGTCCTCGATCAGGCCGGCGCGCGCGAGCGGCGCGAGGGCGAGCAGCGTGGCGGTCGGGTAGCAGCCGGGCGAGCCCACGATCGCGACCGGTTCGTCGACCAGCGCCTCGAGCTCGGCGCGGTGGAACTCGGGGAGCCCGTAGACCGCGACGTCGAGGAGGTCGGGGTTCGGATGCTCGAAGCCGTACCAGCGCGGGTAGTCGGCCGCATCGCGGAGGCGGAAGTCGGGCCCGAGGTCGATGACCGCCGTGCCGGCCTCGACGATCGAGGGGACGAGGCCGGCGGCCGTGCCGTGGGGGAGGGCGAGGAAGACCGCGTCCACGTCGGGGAGCGAGGCGTCGATGACGAGGCCGGTGTCGGCGAGATGTGGGTGGATGCCGTCGAGCGGGTCGCCGTCGCGGTCGCGGCCCTGCAGGCCGACGATCGCCACGTTCGGGTGGCGGGTCAGGAGGCGGATCAGCTCGGCGCCGACGTAGCCGGACGCTCCGACGATGCCGACCCGGATGCGCCGGTCGGCGTTGCCGGGCGCGACCATCCCGCGTTGCGAGCGCGGGACGAAACCAGACGGGCGGTCCGCCGCGCCCTGGGTCGCCGGCTCGAGCCCCGCGCTCACGGGCGCAGCACCAGGCCCCTCACGGGGAGCGTGCTCGAAGGAGTGGCCGAGGACCGATGGACCGCCGTCATGGTCGAATGACTATACAGGACGACTGCATAGTCATGCAACCGGGTCGCAACGCGTGGGCGCGGGGCTTGAGCCGATCAGGGTCGGCTCAAGCCTTCACAAGGTGTTCGGCCAGGTTCATAGCCCCTGCAGGTCGGCCGCCTGGACGGGGACGGCCGCGCCGGTCCGCGGCGGGATGGTGACGAAGGTCGAGGCGACCGGGACGCCGTTCTCGAGCAGGACGACCCGGAGCTGGACGCCGACCGCCCAGCGCTGGTCGCTGCCGACCCGGGCGAGGGCGAACTGGTAGGCGCCGTAGCCGCCCGGTCCGCCGAACAGCTCGGCGGAGTCGGCCACCCACACGGTGGTCGTGCCCCGGTAGACGCGGATGGCGATCGTCGGGGCCACGGCCGGCGGGCTGGCCGGGGCGAGGACCCGGCCCGACAGGACGAGCTGGTCCAGGGCCGTGCCGACCTTGAGGTCGAGCGTGGTCGTGCTCGGGTCGGGCCCGAGGTCCACGGTCTGGGTGGCGAGGACGGTCGTCGAGCCTGGCTCGGTGACCCGGACCGGGCAGCGGTTCGAGGGGCACACCAGGTTGGGGAAGACGTACCCGCCCTGGGCGTCGGTCGCGACCTCGACGAACGAGGGGCCGGTGGTGACCCTGACCGTCGCCCCGGCGAGCGGCACGCCACCGCCGGCCGGGCCCCCGCCCGGCCCGAACGGCACGAGCCGGGTGACCGTCCCGCGCAGGACCCGGTGGGCCGAGGGCGGGGGAGCGATCGCGGTCAGGTCGGCCGCCTGGACGGGCACGGCCGCGCCGGTCCGCGGCGGGATGGTGACGAAGGTCGAGGCGACCGGGACGCCGTTCTCGAGCAGGACGACCCGGAGCTGGACGCCGACCGCCCAGCGCTGGTCGCTGCCGACCCGGGCGAGGGCGAACTGGTAGGCGCCGTAGCCGCCCGGTCCGCCGAACAGCTCGGCGGAGTCGGCCACCCACACGGTGGTCGTGCCCCGGTAGACGCGGATGGCGATCGTCGGGGCCACGGCCGGCGGGCTGGCCGGGGCGAGGACCCGGCCCGACAGGACGAGCTGGTCCAGGGCCGTGCCGACCTTGAGGTCGAGCGTGGTCGTGCTCGGGTCGGGCCCGAGGTCCACGGTCTGGGTGGCGAGGACGGTCGTCGAGCCTGGCTCGGTGACCCGGACCGGGCAGCGGTTCGAGGGGCACACCAGGTTGGGGAAGACGTACCCGCCCTGGGCGTCGGTCGCGACCTCGACGAACGAGGGGCCGGTGGTGACCCTGACCGTCGCCCCGGCGAGCGGCACGCCACCGCCGGCCGGGCCCCCGCCCGGCCCGAACGGCACGAGCCGGGTGACCGTCCCGCGCAGGACCCGGTGGGCCGAGGGCGGGGGAGCGATCGCGGTCAGGTCGGCCGCCTGGACGGGCACGGCCGCGCCGGTCCGCGGCGGGATGGTGACGAAGGTCGAGGCGACCGGGACGCCGTTCTCGAGCAGGACGACCCGGAGCTGGACGCCGACCGCCCAGCGCTGGTCGCTGCCGACCCGGGCGAGGGCGAACTGGTAGGCGCCGTAGCCGCCCGGTCCGCCGAACAGCTCGGCGGAGTCGGCCACCCACACGGTGGTCGTGCCCCGGTAGACGCGGATGGCGATCGTCGGGGCCACGGCCGGCGGGCTGGCCGGGGCGAGGACCCGGCCCGACAGGACGAGCTGGTCCAGGGCCGTGCCGACCTTGAGGTCGAGCGTGGTCGTGCTCGGGTCGGGCCCGAGGTCCACGGTCTGGGTGGCGAGGACGGTCGTCGAGCCTGGCTCGGTGACCCGGACCGGGCAGCGGTTCGAGGGGCACACCAGGTTGGGGAAGACGTACCCGCCCTGGGCGTCGGTCGCGACCTCGACGAACGAGGGGCCGGTGGTGACCCTGACCGTCGCCCCGGCGAGCGGCACGCCACCGCCGGCCGGGCCCCCGCCCGGCCCGAACGGCACGAGCCGGGTGACCGTCCCGCGCAGGACCCGGTGGGCCGAGGGCGGGGGAGGTGCGCCGCTGACGACGACCGTATGGGTCGTCGTGCCGATGCCGCCGACCGCGTCGGTGACCGTCAGCGTCACCGTATAGGTTCGGGCCGTGGTGAAGGCATGGGTCGTCGACGCCCCCGTCCCGGTGCCGCCGTCGCCGAAGGTCCACGCGTAGCTGGCGATCGGTCCATCGTCGGTGGTGCCGGTTCCATCGAAGGTCACGGCGCCATCGATGACCGGGGACGTCGGGCTGAAGGCGAACGAAGCGATCGGCAGCGCGTCCACACGGACGGTCACCGTCGAGCTGTCGTTCGACTGATTCGCGTCGGACGAGTAGGTCGTGATCGAGGCCGTGTTCGCCATCGGTCCCGATGGGGCGCCGCGCTCGACCGTGTAGCCGATCTGGTAGGTTCGCGTGACGCCGGCCCCCAGCGCGCTGATCATCGGGATCGAGGTCGCATCCCCGTACGGCATCCCGGCTGACGTGTCGCAGGTCGTCGCCGGAGGCGCGACCTCGCAGAACATGGCGTCGTTCGGGATCGAGGTGTGCGGCAGGCCATCGGTGATCCGGATGTTCACCGCCGGGCCTGGGCCGTGGTTCGTGACGGCGAGCGTGTAGACGAGCCGCTGGCCGGCACCGACGGGACGGGTCGAAGCATCGTGGTCGGCCGTCACGCCGATCGACACGTCCGCGTAGACATCGTCGTTGACGATCGTCCCGGTGCCCGAGTCGTCAGCGATCGTCGCGCCGACGGCGTTGCCCAGATCGATCAGGAAGGTCTCGTCAGCCTCCACCACGGGATCGCCGACGACGTTGACCGTGATCGCCTCCGAGATGTCGCCGGGCTCGAACGTGACCATCCCCGAGCCGGCATCGTAGTCCGGGCCGGCATTGGCATCGAAGCCCAACGTCCCCCAGGCGACCGTCACCGACGTCGTGCTCGGCGTCGACAAGGACACCGTGAAGGTCGCCGGTGTCGTTCCCGAATCGCCCTCGGTCACCGTCACGTCGTCGATCGTGATCGTCGGTTCGTCATCGTCGATGATCGTGCCCGTGGCGGACCCGTCGGCGATGGTGGCGTTCACCGAGTTCGACAGCTGGACGGTGACGGTCTCGTTCGGCTCGTCGAGGAGATCGGGGACGGGGTACACATAGATGCCGGCCCCGCCCCCTGGCGGGATGGCGACGGTGCCGCTGTTCTGCCTGTAATCCGCCGGCGTGGTCGCCGTCCCGTCCACGGTGGTGTAGTCGACTCGCACGACCTCGTCGCTCGGGGGAGACACCTCGATCATGAAGATCAAGGAGGCGGAGTCCTCCCTCGCGCTGTACAGCGGATCCCGGATCGAGATCGTCGGCAGGTCATCGTTGGTGATGGTCGCCACGCCGGACGCATCCGCGATCGCCGCGGCGGGGTTCGAGAGGTTGACGGTGAATGTCTCGTCGGCCTCGACCGTCGTATCGCCCCTGACGTCGATCGTCACCTCGCGCGTCGTTACGCCGGGCAGGAAGGTCAGGGTCCCCGAGGCGCTCGTGTAGTCAGCTCCGGCCGTCGCTGAGCCGTCGGCGGTCGCGTAGTCGACCGTGAGCGTCCGGTCGCTGGGAACCGACAATGACACGGTGAACGTCGCCTGGGTGGTCCCGGCGTCGCCCTCCGCGACCGTGGCGTCATCGATCGAGATGTCAGATCCGAAGCCCAGGACGTAGCTTGGCGTTGCGACGCAGCAGGCGAACCCGCCATTGCCTCCTTCGCCGAAACCGTTCGCACCCCAACACTTCACGACGTCGCTGGCAAGCGCGCAGGTATGCCACCAGTGCGTGGAGATTGCCACGCTGCCAGCCGCGCCGGGGATCACGACAGGCGCTGGGCGGACCAGTGACGTGCCGTCGCCGAAGCCGAAGGTGTTCGTCCCCCAGCACTCGACTGTCCCCGAGGTCATGAGCGCACACGTGTGACTGAAGCCTGCCGCTATGGACACGACGCCAGTTGACAATCCCGTCACAGGAACTGGCTCGGCGCTGGACGCAGACCTGCCATCGCCAAGCTGCCCGAGAATGCCCTCACCCCAGCACTCGACTCCGCCGATGATCGTCAGCGCGCATGCGTGGAAGATGCCGACTCCAACTGCCGCTACTGGACCCGAGAGGCCCGACACTGACACCGGCGTCAATTCCGGAGCGGAGACTGGCTCGCTGCCCTGGCCAAGCGCACCCCAGCACATGGCGGCCCCTGATGTCGTGACCGCACACGTGCGGGAGCTGCCAGCGTTGATGGCCGTCACCCCGTCTGAGAGGCCAACAACCGAGACTGGCGTCGGGTGCGATGTCGTCGTGCCGTCGCCGAGCTGACCGAGGTTGTTCCCGCCCCAACACTTAACGGCGCCCGATGACGTTAGCGCACACGCGTGGTAGAGGCCGGTCGTGATCGACACGACCCCGCTCGACAGGCCCACGACAGGGACTGGCGTCGCCTTGAATTCCCCACTCCCGTCGCCGAGCTGACCGAAGTCGTTGGCCCCCCAGCACTGGGCGCCGCCCGATGTGGTCACCGCGCAGGTGAATTCACTACCAGCTGAGATCGCGGCCACCCCGCTCGACAGGCCAACGACGTCCACCGCAGTCGCGCGTGACGTGCTGAAGTGGCCGTCACCCAGCGCGCCGCTGTAGTCGCTCCCCCAGCATTTCGCGCCACCCGCCGTTGTCAGCGCGCATGTGTGAAGGCCACCGGCCGCCAGTCGCACCGAAGAGATCGCGAGGTCGTCGTCGGTGATCGTTCCCGTTCCCGTGGCGTCGAGGATCGACGCGTTGTCGGCACCCGACAGACTGACCGTGAAGGTCTCGTTCGGTTCGTCCAGGGCATCGCCGACGATGTCGATCGTCACGGTCTGTGCGGTCTCGCCCGGCGGGAACACGACATCGCCCGCGCCCGGCGCGTAATCCGCCAGCGCCGTCGCGCTGCCGTCAGACGTCGCGTAGGCGACCCGCACCGTCTTGCCGCTCGGGGCGGGCAGACTGACCGTGAAGACCATCGGTGTCGTGATCGCATCGCCTTCGTTCACGGTGACGCTGTTGATCGAGATCGCCGGCGGGGCATCGTCGTCGAGGATCGATCCTTCTCCGGAGCCGTCCGCGATCGTGGCGTTCACCGGCTTCGACAGGTCGACCGTCAGCGACTCGTCGGTTTCGTCGAGCACGTCACCGGCCACCCCGATCGTGACGGGCCGCGACGTCTCGCCCGGGGCGAAGGTCACGGTACCCGTGGCCGGCGCGTAGTCATCCGGTGCCGCGGCGCTGCCGTCGGCAGCGAGATAGTCGACAGTGACGGCCTTGTCGCTCGGGGCGGACAGTCGGACCTTGAAAGGCATGCTGGTCGTGCCCGTGTCGCCTTCCTGAACGCTGGCATCCTCGATCGAGATCGTGGGCGCCGTGGCGGTGTCGTCGTCATCCGTGATCGTGAGCCCGCCGCCATGGATGTCAGCGTCGTTGATGACCCGTGATGCCGGCACGATCTGGATCGTCTCGTTGCCTTCGACGAGCGTGTCGCCGATGACCTGGAACGCGATGACCTGGCTCGTCTCGCCGGGCGCGAACGTCAGGACCCGGGAGTCGATGTCGTAGTCCACGCCGGCTTGGGCAGATGTCGACCTGAAGATCCAATAGACGTTGACCGGCTGGTCGGCGGTGTCGCTGAGGCGAACCTGAAGATCGACGTCCGTCGAGCCGCTGTCGCCCTCGAGGTGGGACGCCGTCGCGACGGTCACGCCGAATCCGTCGTCATCGACGATCGTCGCGGTCGCCGTGGGCCTGGCGATCGTGACGTCGGGCGAGTCCAGCGTGATCCTGAACGTTTCGTGCGGTTCGGGAGCGGAGTCGCCGCGGACGGTCACCGCGATCTGGGCATGGCTCGCGCCGGGCGGCACGGAGAAACTCCCGTTCGCCGTCGTGTAGTCAGCCGACCGGTGGGCGGTCCCGTCGCTGGTCGTGTAATCCACGGCAGATGTGGTGTCGGTCGGGTTGTCGCAGTCGACTTCGAACGTGGCCCCCGAGGTCCCCGAGTCGCCCTCTTCGACACGCGTGTTGCCGATCGCGCACGTGGCGCTCGTACCGTCGGACGCCGGAAGACGTTGCCAGTCGGGCGACGCGTCTTGCGCGGTGTTGTTCGTCAGCTGGGTCTCGCCACCGGAGCCGTCGGCGTTGGTCACCGAGATCTCCGTGTCGCCACCGTTCGGGGCGCTCTCGTAGACGATCTTCGAACCGTCGGGCGACCATGCAGGAGCGCGCTCGTTGCCGACGTTGTCGTCGGTCAGCACCGTCTGGCTGTCAGGGTCGTTGACGTCGAGGGCATAGATGTCCGCAGACACATGTTGCTTCACGAAGGCGAGCTGGTTCCCGTCAGGTGACCACGTGGGGTCGAAGTCGATCCCGTCCACGCTCAGCCGAACTTCAGCGGCACCGTCTGGGTTCATCGCGTAGATGTCATCACCGAAGGGGACGTGCCTCGAAAAGACGATCGAGCCGCCATCGGGTGACCAAGCGGGATCGTGGTCCAGGCCATCGGTCAACCGGACGAGGCCCGTCCCGTCGAGGTTCACTCGCCAGATCCCCTGCTGAGGATCGGCACCCCGACTGAAGGCGATCATGCTGCCGTCGGGCGACCAGGCCGGCTCGTGGTCGTCGATGCCGCTCGCCTGTTCGCCTGTGACCGGGCTGAGGGCCTCGGTGGCGACGTCGAACGTGAAGATCCCAAAGGAGCCCTTGACGAACGCGATCCGGCTGCCGTCCGGGGACCACGCCGGATCCTCGGCGTCGATCCCGATCGCCGTCAGACGCGCCTCGGAGCCGCCGGTCGCATCCATCCCGAAGAGGTCGACGTGGGCTCCGTCGCGGTCGCTCGTGAACGCGATGTCGCCATTCAGGCCAGGGAACGCCGCCTGTGCCGCACCAGCCAGCGCCGCGAGCAAGGCGACCACCGTGACGGCGATGAGCGGCGCAGCACCAGCGAGACGCGACGGCAGTCGTGAAACGATCCGGCTCATGACGAACCCCCGTGCAGAAACTCGATTCGGCCCGCGCCGACATGCGGCTCGGGATCGGAGAAGGGGCGGGCGGACCCGCAGCAGACGGCGGGCCCGCCCGATGGCGCCTGGGATGGCTAGCGCGCGGACGGGCCGATGGGCACGGGCGTGCGAGCGACAGCCTCCGGCCGGGCCGTCATCGGGGCCGCTGTCCCGATGGCCGTGGCGGATCCAAGCCTGGTCATGGTGGAGCCTCCGGTTCGTCTGCTAGGCGTCTGCTAGCTCCACTCACGACGCTAGGGGCGCGAGGCGCTTCGGGAACCCCCCGGACGGGTACGTTTGATGGCCGAGCGGCGAGGGATCAGCCCTGGGGGTCGCTGCCCATCCGGGCCGCGAGCTCCGTCCGCGACCGGACGCCGAGCTTCTGGTAGACCCGCTTGAGGTTCGCCTGCACGGTGCTCACGCTGATGAACAGCGCGTCGGCGGCCTCCTGGTTCGTGCGCCCCTGGGCGACGAGCGCGGCGACCTGTGTCTCCGTGTCGGTCAGCTCGAACGGCGATGGCGGTCGACCGCCGATCCGGGCGAGCTCCGATCGCGCCCGATCCGCCCACAGCACCGCACCGAGCCGGTCGAAGGTGTCGCGAGCGCCCTCGAGGTGCTCCCGCGCAAGACGCTTCTGCTTCGCTCGCCGGTGGATCTGGCCGAGCACGAGCCGCGATCGAGCAGCCTCGAAGGCCAGGCCGAGGTGCTCGAGTGACGATGTCGAGCTCGCGGCCGCCGCCGCGGCGCCCGCGAGATCGCCCAGAGCCGCCGCGACCAGCGCCCGCCCGCGGCCGGCCGTGGCCACCGCCCAAGGTCCGCCGCCGGCCGTCGCGTGTCGCTCCAGTCGCTCGATCAGGCCCTTCGCCTGGTCGATCCGCCCGAGCGCCACGCATGCCTCGGTCAGGTCCGGTATGCAGGGCAGGACGGCAGGTTCCGCCGCGTCGAGGTCGTCGAGGAACCCCATCGCGGGCTCGAGGTCATGTGGCGCACGTTCGTAGTCGGCCAGCGAGACATCGAGGAACCCCAGCACGGTGCTGTTCCATGCCGCGTTGAAGCGGTCGCCGATGGCCACCCCGAAGCGGAGGCCGTCCGAGGCCATCCGCCGTGCGTCGTCGACCTGCCCGAGCAGCGCCGCCGCCCATGCCTGGTTGAAGAGCACTACGTGGATCTGGGTCCCGAGCTGCCCCGACTCCTCGAGGATGTTCATCGCCTCGGCGGCGTGCTCCGCCGCGCGCGACCCGTTCCCGGCGCGGCATTCGAGCTCCGCGAGGTAGCAGAGGACTTCCTCGCGGACGATGTACATCGCGTGCCGTTCATATTCCGCGAGCTCTTGCTCGAAGACGGCCCGCGCCTCATCGAGGCGGAGCGACCACATCAGACGCAGGCCGAGCATCGTCCGCGGGGTCGTGTAGACCGACGCGGTCGTCCACGACACCGCCGTCAGGGCATCGTCCTGCAGGTCGATCGCCTCGGATAGCTGGCCGTCGTCGGTCTCGCCGCGCAGGAACTGGATGAATGCGAGCGACGCCATCGCGTCCGACCGCACCGCCGGGTCGACGGGACGGCTTGCCCAGTCCGCCGACTCGCGCGCCCGCTCGTAGGCCTCCTCGAGGTCTGCCAGATAGAACGCGACCCACGCCAGGTCCGAGTGGAGTCCGCTGAGCAGGGTCGGATCGTCGCCGGCTTCGAGCAGTGCCTGTTCACAGGGCGTGCGGACGCCGTCGATCAGGTCCATCCAGCTCATCGAGGCGAGTCGATAGAGCATCTCGGCTCGCTCGCCGCCAGGCGGCGACGAGGCGATCGTCTCCCTCAGGAGGCGTCGTGCGCTTCCGGCATCGCCGCCATCGAACATGTACTCGGCGGCGGCGAGCCGTCGTCGCCTCAGGCTCACGGGATCTGCGGCCGTCGTCATCTCGCACGACAGCGCAGCCAGCTCTGCCGCTGCGTCGGGTGCGCCGCGCGCCCGGGCGTGGATCGATGCGTCCTCGAGCGCGGCGGCCACGTCCTCGTCCGGCCCCTGGGTCGCGAGTGCCAGGTGACGGGCCCGCTCCTCGAGATCGGTCGTCACGGACGCCAGCCGGCCGTGGAGCGCCCTTCGTTCAGCCGCGGACGTATTCAGGTACAGCGTCGAGCCAAGCAACGGGTGGGTGAACCGCACGCGCCCGTCGGCCCGCTCGATGATGCCGGCCTCCTCGGCGCGGCGCAGTGCGTCGAGCGTCGGCTCTTCCGATCCGCCGATCTCGAGCACGAGGTCCCATGTGGGCTGAGCGGTCGCCGCGATCGCCAACAGGGGCGCGCGGCCTGCCGAGGGCACGGCCGCCAGTCGTGCCGACAGCAGCTTCTGGAGGTCCTCGGGGACCGACCAGACGTCGCCTCGTTGGGACTGCGATCCGTCGCGGACCGCGGCTCGCGCCATCTCGAGGGCGAACAGTGGGTTCCCGCCGGTGACCCGGTGGAGCCGGGCCACGACCGGATGCGGGACCTCCGCGCCCGTCCGCTCGCGAAGGATCCGCCCAAGTGGCTCCGGCAGGAGCGGACCCACCGCGAGATGCGTGGTTCGGGGAACGGCACGATCGAGCTCGAGCAGGTCGCCGGCTGAGTCGGGTGCAAGCCGAAGGGACACGAGCGCGCCGATCGGGTCGCCGGACGACCGCCGCAGGGCGAACGAGAGCACGTGGGCGGAGGGCCGGTCAAGCCACTGGACGTCGTCGACGGCAAGGACCACCGGGGAATCAGCCGCCAGGTTGTGGAGCGCGTGGGCGGTCGCGAGGGACACGGCCCGCTGGTCGGGCGCGACGCCGTGATGGTCGGCGCGAAGGAGCGCCGCGTCGAGTGCCTGCCGCAGCGGCGCCGGCATGCCGCGGAACGCCACGTCCGATGCCGCCCCGAGGATGTCGCCGAGGGCGGCGTACGACAATCGGGCCTCGGACTCCGCAGCTCGGGTCGTGAGAACGCGGTGACCGCGCTCCGTGGCGGCCTGGACGCCGGCGGACCAGAGCGTGGTCTTGCCGATGCCGGCGGATCCCTCGAGCACGAGTGCGCACGGGCCGGACACGACGCCGTCGAGGAACCTCGACACCTCGTGGAGTTCCGCGTCACGTCCCACGATCGTGGAGGACGGTCCGTTCATTGGGCCATCTCGCGCCGCCTTCCGCTGTCGCTGTGCGTATCTTGCACGTCCCGACCCGGTGCAGAAGGCCCGCATCGCCACGCTGATCTCGACCAGGCGCATCGGGAGGTCGAGAGGCCGCGAGCGAGGCTAGATGGAGACCCGGACGGGGTCGACCGCCATCACGGCCGACGGCGGTCTGCGTCGAGGCGGCCGTGGGACCAGTCGCACGGTCGCCGCTGCGGGGAGGTCCCGGAACGCCGGAGCTACTTGTAGGCGATCGGCTCGACGGCCAGTCGCTGACTCGAGCTCGCGCCGCGCGTCCAGATGCGGGTCACGAGGTCCGGCACCCACCAGCGCAGGAAGTACAGGCGGCAGCCGAGGCAGTAGCCGGTCACGCCGAGCACGGTCTGCAGGCCGGCGACCGCGAGCGTGAACAGCCAGCCGAGCGTCGCCGCGCCGAGCGCGAACGAGACCAGGGCGAGGATCAGCGCGACGCTGCCGAGGACCTGGGCGAACCGCGGCGGGTACTCGTGCTCGGGCTCGGTCGGGCCGAGCTTCGCGACCTTCACGATCCGGCGCCAGATCGCGCCGTAGATCGAGTAGCGAAGGCCGAACGCTGCGCTGACGCCGATCGACAGCAGGACGAGGGCGACGAGCCAGACGCTCGAGGTGAGGAACGCGGTGATCAGCAGGACGGCCGAGGTGGCGGCGCCGAACCGATGGCCGCGCGGGTCGATCATCCGCGCCTTGGGGAGTCGGGCGGCGGCGTCGGCGGGTACGGCATTCGGCATCGGGGAAGTCTCCGGTCGGGGCGACCGTCGCATCACTCGTGCGGCGTCGGCGCAGCATACCAGACAAATCCGACAGGTCTAGTGGGTATTACTCCGCCAGGACGTCCGGTCGACGGTATGGGCCGGTCGTGACGACCTCGCCCTCGAGGTCGATCGGGGCCGAGCCGGCCCCTGCCTCCGAGCCGGCCCCGGCGCCGGACGCCGTCGTGTGGATCGCGTACCGGTGGTGGACCGTCGTCGCCCCGGCCGAGAGCATCGCGTTGACCGGGCAGTACTTCGTGGCCGACAGCTCGATGCAGCGGCGGAATGCCGGCTCGGAGATGTCGACGCCCCAGACCTCGTGCGTGACGGTCACCTCGGTCAGCACCTGCGGGTACTCGTCGCGCTGCTCGCCGACCGCGTGGATCTCGTAGCGGTCCACCTTCTGGCGCTTCTTGTTCGCGATCCCGATGACGTCCATCGCGGAACAGGCCGCGAGCGAGGCGAGGACGCTCTCGACGGGCGAGTACTCGTTCGCCTCGATGACGTCGCCGAACACCATCGACCGGCCCGTCCCGGTCCGGGTCACGAAGCGGTCGTCGCCCTCGAGCACGAGCTCTGCGATGCGCTGGCGGGTCATCGGGGGCCACTCCCTGTCGTTCCGGCACGCTCGGTCATGCGGCGCCACTCCCCGGGCGATCGGCCTGGAACTGCTCCCGGTACAGCCGAGCGTACAGCCCGCCGAGGGCGATCAGCTCGGTGTGCGTGCCGCGCTCGACGATCCGGCCGCGGTCGTAGACCAGGATCCGGTCGGCGCGATGGATCGTCGAGAGGCGGTGCGCGATGGCGATCGTGGTCCGGCCCACCATCAGGCGCTCGAAGGCGGCCTGGATGAGCCGCTCCGAGACGGTGTCGAGCGCCGAGGTCGCCTCGTCGAGGATCAGGATCCGCGGGTCCTTCAGCAGCACCCGGGCGATCGCGATCCGCTGCTTCTCGCCGCCCGAGAGCTTGTAGCCGCGCTCGCCGACGACCGTCTCGTAGCCCTCGGGGAGCTCCATGATCCGGTCGTGGATCGCCGCCGCGGTCGCGGCGGCGTGCAGCTCGTCGTCGGTGGCGTCGGGCCGGGCGTACAGCAGGTTCGTCCGCACCGAGTCGTGGAACAGGTAGGTCTCCTGGGTCACGACCCCGACGAGCTCGCCCACCGACTGGAGCTTGATCCGGCGGACGTCGTGGCCGTCGATCTCGATGGCCCCGGAATCGACGTCGTACAGGCGCGGGATCAGATACGTGGTCGTGGTCTTGCCGCTGCCCGACGGGCCGACGAGGGCGACCAGCTCGCCCGGCTCGGCCTCGAAGTCGATGTGCTCGAGCTGGAAGGCGGGGAGCACGGGGATCTCGGCGCGTCGTCGTCGCCGGCCGCGCCGTCGATGGCGTCGCTCGCTCGCCGGCGGCCTCGTCCTCGGCGGCGGCTTCGGCCTCGGCATCGGCCTCGGCATCGGCCTCGCCCCGCATCGTGTTCACGTCCATGACGACCGCGGTCGCGACCGCGATGTCCCCGGACTCGGCGGCGGCCGTGGCGACCCGCTCGGCGTCGAGCTCGTCGGCGTCCTCCCCGGCCACTCCCCGTCGTTCCGCCACGGCCTCGTGGGCCCGCGTCGACGGCACGACCTCGGTCGGGTACTGGAACGACACGTCGTGGAAGCGGACCTGGCCGCGGACGTCGGCCGCCTTCAGCTCGACCGCATCGGGCGCATCGACGATCTCGGGGTCCATCTCGAGGTACTCGAAGATGCGGTCGAAGAGGGCCAGGGCGCCCTGGATCTCGACCTGGACGTTGAGCAGCTGGCCGACCGGGAAGAACAGACGGCTCTGGAGCGTGGTGAACGCGACGATGTCGCCGATCGTCGGGGCGGACGGGTCGCCCTGGATCACGAGGTAGCCGGCGAGCCAGTACACGAACGCCGGCGTGATGCTGAAGACCGTCCCGATGATCATGAAGAACCAGCGGCCGACCATCGCCTGGCGGATCTGCAGCGCGGCCAGCCGGGCGTTGATCGTCCGGAACCGGGCGACCGACGCGTCCTGCTGCCCGAACGTCTTCGCCAGCAGGATGCCGCTGACGCTGAGCGTCTCCTCGGTGTGGGCGGTCAGCTCGGCCAGCGACTTCTGCGTCTCGCCCGACACCTCGCGCCGGACCTTGCCGACGCGGAACGTCAGGTACATGAAGAACGGGAGCAGGCCGAGGGACAGCAGCGTCAGCCGCCAGTCGATGAGGAACATGGCGATGACGGTGCTGATCGAGATCGCGAGGTTGCTCGTGATCGAGGCCGCGGTGTCGGTGACGACCGCCTGGACGCCGCCGACGTCGTTCGCGAGCCGGCTCTGGATCTCGCCCGTGCGCGTCTCGGTGAAGAACCGCAGCGGCATGCGCTGGAGGTGCAGGTAGAGGGCGCCGCGCAGGTCCTGCATGACGTTCTGGCCGATGACGTTGTTGAGGTACGCCTGTCCGACGCCGATGAGGCCCGTCACGATCGGCAGGAAGATCATCAGCCCGACGAACAGGTTGAGCAGGAACCAGTTCTGCTGCGGGATCGCGACGTCGATCAGGAGCTTCAGCAGCAGCGGGTTCAGGAGCCCGAGGATGCTGGTGACGATGATCGCGAAGAGGACGACGCCGACCTGGATCCGGTACGGCCGGAAGAAGGCGGCGATCCGCTTGATCGTCTGGCCCCGGCGCTCCTTGGGGACCGGGGTGAAGTCCCTCGACGGACCGCCGAAGGTCCGTCGTGCGCCGCGGGCGGCTCCGCCCGTCGCCTGTCTCGTTGAGGTCATCCCAGCGACGCTACCACTTGAGGTCGCGGTTCGCCCGCTGCGCCTCTCGCCGGCCGATATGCACGAACGCCACGGGGTACATCTCTCGAAAACGCGATGCACCTCGGATGCATATTCCACGGAGGAAAGCACCCCGGCTGCATATCCACGTGCCGATCGCCCGCGGATGGCCCGCGGTTGGCCCGCGGATGGCCCGCGGATGGCCCGCGGATGGCCCGCGGATGGCCCGCGGATGGCCCGCGGATGTCGGCTGCATAAGCGCCAGATGGGTGAGGCACATCACCATCCGAGGATGGGATGGGACAGCTTCCTGCTCGACTGGGACGACGACCTGACCGCTCGCGGCTTCGCGGCGCTCGGTCGCCTCGTCAGGCGGCGACGCCACCAACTCGGCATCACGCAGAACGAGTTGGAGTGGCTTTCCGGCATCGACCAGACCCTCATCTCGAAGCTGGAGAACGGGCGGCTCGAAGGGCATGCGATGGTCCCGGTTCGGTCGCCTGGTGGGTGCACTCGGTGGGCTCGCCGAGGACGACCCCGAACCCGAATGGCGACAACGGGGCGGTCGGTCCGGCATCGAAGGAGCGCGATATCGACCCCGCGCGATCTCGCTCGACGAGGATGACGACGGTGCCGACGACGCCGACGACGTCGACGACGTCGAAGGTGACATCGCTCAGGGATGACTGGCCAACAGGCCCGGTCGCCGGCCGATCATGCAGCCGAGGTGCATAGCGTTTTCGAGACCCATACCGCCTATAGATCGTGCATACGCCGGCCAGGGAGCGCGGCATCGGCCACGAGCGCGGCCCCGGCCAGGAGCCCGGCGCCGAAGGTCTAGGCCCTGGCCACCACCACGATCGTCGAGCGACGGGACGGCAGGCTCTGGGCGAGCAGGTCGCCCGTGAGGCCGAGCGCGAACGTCGGCAGGTGGCGGCCCCAGGCCCGCGCGAGATGGCCGACGGTCTGGAGGTCGAACGACTCGAAGCCGGCCGCGGCGAGGTCGTGCCGGATCAGCGCCGGCGTGTTGCACGCCCCGACGAGGGGATGCGCGTCGGCCGCCGACGCCTTCACGAGCGCCTGGACCGTCGAGCGCGGGCCGCGCCGGCAACGACAGATAGGCCCCGACGAACGGGTGCCGCCGGTTCACGGTCGTCGCCACGAGGGTCCCGCCCGGTCGCAGCCACCGCCGGATGTTCGCGAGCGCCACGAGCGGATCGGCGAAGTGCTCGAGCGTGAAGCTCGACAGGACGACATCGAACGACGCCTCGGGGAACCCGTCGGCGGGGCCGCACAGGTCGACGATGGCGAACTCGTCGAGGTGGGTGAGCGGCTGCGCGGGCTCGTGGATGTCGACGCCGACCAGCCGATCGATGCGGTCGCGGAAGGGCCGCAGGTGCGACATCCGGCCGCAGCCGGCGTCGAGCGCGGTGACGCCGGACGGCTTGGCGACCCCCGTGGGCTTGGCGCCGCCTGCCGAGCCGTGGCCATTCGTCGGCGCGCCAGCGCCCGGACTGACCGCGTGCGCGACCGATGCCCGGGTGATCGCCTCGTCCAGCGCGATGCGGACCAGCGCCTGGACGGTCGGCTCGATGCCGAACCGGGGCAGGAGCTCGAAGCGCCGCGCCGTTACCACGCGGTGGCGGTCGCGGCTTCGGTGATGCCCTGCGACTCCAGCCAGCGCTCGGCGTCGATCGCGGCCTTGCAGCCGTCGGCCGCCGCCGTGACCGCCTGCCGATAGCGATGGTCGTGGACGTCGCCGGCGATGAACACGCCGTCGATCTTCGAGCCGGTCTCGTCGTGGACGACGAGATAGCCCTTGTCGTCGACGTCGAGCCAGTCGCGGAACGCCTCGGTGTTCGGGCGATAGCCGATGGCGATGAACAGGCCCTCGATGGGCAGCGTCGATCTCGGCGTCGGTGACGGTGTCGCGCAGCCGCAGCCCGTCGACCTTCGACTCGCCGAGGACCTCCTCGACCGCGGTGTTCGTGTGGATCTCGATCTTGGGATGCGCGATCGCGCGGTCGACCATGATCTTCGACGCCTTGAACGTGTCGCGGCGATGGAAGAGGTGGACCTTGGTCGCGAACCGCGTCAGGAACGTCGCCTCCTCGAACGCGGTGTCGCCGCCGCCGACGACGGCGATCTCGCGGTCGCGGAAGAAGAAGCCGTCACAGGTCGCGCACGCGGAGACCCCGCGGCCGCGGAGCCGCGTCTCGGAGTCGAGGCCGAGCCACAGCGCCGACGCGCCCGTGGCGACGATCACGGACTGTGCCCGGTACTCGATGCCGCGCGCCCAGACGCGGAAGGGCCGCTCACTCGAAGTCGACGCGGTCGATGTCGACGTCGACGATCCGTGTCCCGAACCGCTCGGCCTGCGCGCGGAACGCGGCCATCAGCTCGGGGCCCTGGATGCCGTGCGTCGAAGCCCGGGTAGTTCTCGACGTCCGAGGTGAGCATGAGCTGCCCGCCGGGGGCGGAGCCCGCGAGGACCACCGGCTCGAGGTTGGCCCGGGCCGCATAGATCGCGGCGGTGAGGCCGGCCGGACCGGATCCGATGATCACGACCTTGGTCTCGACGATGCCGTCGCCGCCGAGGTCGCTCGATGGGCCACCGGGCCGGGCGATGGCCTCGGCCGCCGCCGGGGCGTCGATCATCGAGATCGACAGGCCGCCGAAGGGGTTGTCTGTCATGCGGTCATCCTAAGCCACGGAGGGCCGGGATCACCTCGCTGCCGACGAGCTCGATCGCGTCGAGGTCGGTCACGTTGGGCATGCTGACGATGATGTGCTGTGCGCCGGCATCGCCGAGCTCGCCGAAACGATCGATGATCTGCGCCGGCGTCTCGGTCCGGTCGTGGCCGTCGCGCGAGACCCACAGGTTCTGGAGCGTCGAGCGCTCGATCTCGTCGGGGTCGCGGCCGATCTCGGCGCAGTGCTCGGCGAGGATCGCGTACTTGCGGGCGATCGCCTCGGGCGAGCCGAACACGTTGGTCGCATCGGCGTACTTCGCCACCAGGCGCAGCGTCTTCTTCTCGCCGCCGCCGCCGATCATGATCGGGACCCTGGGGCGCGACAGCGCCTGCGGGGAGTTGAGCAGCCGCGTCGCGTGGGTGTGCCGGCCGTGGAGCTCGCCCTCGGTGCCGTGCTCGCCGGTCCACATCCCGTGGGCCATCTGGAGCGTCTCCTCGAGGAGCTCGAACCGCTCGCCGAGCGGCGGGAACGGGAACCCGAGGCTGCGCGACTCGTCCTCGTTCCAGGCGGCCCCGATCCCGAGCCACGCGCGCCCGCCGGACAGGACGTCGAGCGTGGTCGTCGCCTTCACCCAGAGCCCGGGCGTCCGGTAGTGGACGCCGCCGACCATCAGGCCCAGGCGCGCGCGTTTGGTATGCGCGGCCATGAAGCCGAGGGTCGTCATGCCCTCGAGCATCGGCTCCTCCGCCGGCCCGATGCTTCGGATCTGGAAGAAGTGGTCCATGACCCAGAGCGAGTCGAAGCCGACCTCGTCGGCCTGGCGGACGATCCGCTCGAGGGTGGGGCCGATCTCGGCGTCGCCGCCGGGCCACGTGAACCGGTTGATCTGCAGGCCGATCTTCATGTTCGGAGCGTAGCGGGTTTAGACGCTCAGTGCGCCGATATGGCCGGCGCCGCGGTGACCGGGGAGTGACCCGCGACCGTCATACTCGACGGGTGCCGACCGCAGCGAAGGACGCGAAGGATTCCCGGACCTGGAGGCCGCGCGGCTGCTCGACGACCTGAACGAGGCCCAGCGCGAGGCGGTCCTGGCGGTCGAGGGGCCGGTCGCGATCCACGCCGCCGCGGGGACCGGCAAGACCCGGGTGATCAGCCGCCGGACGGCGTACGCGATCGGGACGGGCGTCGTCGAGGCCGACCAGGTGCTCGTCGTGACCTTCACCGACAAGGCCGCGGGCGAGATGGTCGACCGGCTGCGCGGGCTCGGCCTGCCCGGCGTAACGGCTCGCACGTTCCACGCGCACGCGCTCAGCCAGCTCCGGCACTTCTGGCCGAGCCGGCACGAGGGCGAGCCGATGCCCGACATCCTCGATTCGAAGATGCCGCTGCTGGTGCCGATCGCCCGCGGGCTGCCCGGCAACTACAAGTTCACCGCGGTGAAGGACCTCGCCGACGAGATCGAATGGGCGAAGAGCCGGCGGCTGACGCCATCGACCTACGAGGCCGGGCTCGACGCGGCGGAGCCCGGTGGTGCCGGGATCTGGGCGGGCCAGGCCGCGCGCGAGGCACCGATCCCGGTCGACCTGTTCGTGAAGGTGTTCGCCAACTACGAGCGGGCGAAGACGCGGGCCGGGCGGATCGACTTCGACGACCTGCTGATCGAGACCGTCGACCTGCTCGAGACCGACCCCGACGCGGTCGAGACCGTGCGCGCGCGCAAGCGCTGGATCAGCGTCGACGAGTACCAGGACACGAACCCGCTCCAGGAGCGGCTGCTCGAGCTGTGGCTCGGCGAGCGGACCGACCTGTGCGTGGTCGGCGACGAGGACCAGACGATCTACACGTTCGCGGGCGCGACCAGCGAGTTCCTGACCGGGTTCGCCGAGCGGCACCCGGGCGCGCGCGAGATCACGTTGTCGGAGAACTACCGCTCGAGCCCGCAGGTGCTGGAGCTCGCCAACCGGTTCCTCGCGGCCGGCGGGCGGACCAAGCGGCTCGTCGCGACGCGACCGGACGGGCCGGAGCCGACCATCGAGCGCTACCAGACCGAGGCGGCCGAGCTGGCCGCCCTCGTCAAGTGGATCCGCGAGCGGATGGCCGGGGGCGTGGCCGCGTCCGAGATCGCGGTGCTGGTCCGGATGAACGCGCAGCTGGCGCCGATCGAGGCCGGGCTGACCCGGGCCGCCATCCCGTACCAGGTCCGCGGCATCCGGTTCTTCGACCGGCCCGAGGTCCGCGGCGCGATCGACCTCGTGCGGCGGGCCGCGGCGTCGGGGACGCTCGTCGCCACCGGACCGGGACTCGCGCGCGAGATCCGCTCGATGTGGGCGGCGAAGCTCGGCTATCAGGTCGACGACGAGGACCGGCGGCGTGGCCAGTGCGGGCGTGCCGGCGACGAGGCCCGCGAGCGGACCGCGGCACTCGACACGCTGCTCGACATCCTGGCCGGGCCAGCTGGGGTCGGACTCGAGGCTCGCGGGCGGAGGCGTATCTCTCGGAGCTGGACCGGCGGCGCGCGGCGGAGCGCGCGGGCTCGGCCGATGGCGTGAACCTGCTCACGTACCACCGCGCGAAGGGCCTCGAGTGGGACGCGGTCGCGCTGCCGATGCTCGAGGACGGGTCGCTGCCGATCCGCCAGGCGCTCGACGATCCGCCACTCGAGGAGGAGGAGCGGCGGCTGTTCTACGTCGGCCTCACGCGGGCGCGCGTGCATCTCGCGATCTCGTGGGCGGCCGAGCGCGAGACCCGCGGCCGGACGAGCCGTCGGCTGCCGAGCCGGTTCCTCGGGGAGCTGCGGCCCCGGCCCGCGCAGCGGATCACGCAGATGCCCGACCGGTTCGAGGAGGAACAACAGCGCCGGCGGTCAGTCCGTTCCGTGGCCTCGGCCGGCGCCGACCCGGCCGACGACGACCCCCTGATGGCCGCGTTGCGTGCCTGGCGCACGGCCCGTGCCCGCGAGGACGCGGTGCCGGCCTATGTCGTGTTCCACGACCAGACGCTGGCGGCGATCGCCGAGGTCAAGCCCGCGACGCTCGCCGGCCTGCGCCGGATCAAGGGCATCGGCCCGGCCAAGCTCGACACCTACGGCGACGAGATCCTCGAGGTCGTGCGGGTGGCGCTCGGGCGATAGGGCCGGCGCCTCGATATGCACGATGGGCGCCGGGGCGCGAGCTTCGGTGGCGCATGCATGTCGGATGCATACGCCACACGAGCCGGCCGGGCCGAAGCCCGACTACATGATCGGGTCGACCTGGACCACCTCGATCTCACCGCCGTACGTGCGGTGCGGACAGGTCGACGCGGTCGCGACGGCCGCGTCCCACGAGTCGGCCTTGATGACCGAGTAGCCCGTCACGGCGGAGGTGGCATCGCTGACGGAGCCGTCGGCGGCGATCGTCTGGGTGGTGGAGGTCGGGTTGCCGGCCTGCTCGAGGTTGGCGCCGAGCCCACCCATCCAGTCGGTCCACGCCTTCATGACCTGCTCGCCCTCTTCGGGCGTTCCGGGCGGCATGCCACCGTGGTAGAGCAGCAGATAGGAGCCCATGTCGATCCTCCTGCCGGCAAGGCCGGCAACGTCGTGCCCCTGGCGGGGCCGCCTACACCAGCATGACGACTCGACTGTTACCGGAATCGACATGTTTGGCAGCGCGGCGGCGCAGAATAGCCACCCGCCCCAAGGAGCCCGCGATGACCGACAGCCGCGAGCACGCCCACCACGTGGCCGACGTGTCCGACGAGTACATGGACACGCACGATGACGTGCACGAGATGCACCAGGAGCCCAAGGCTCCGGAGCATGTCCATGAGATCGAACACCAGCACCACGAGCACGACCACGACCACGACAGCGAGCCGGTCGACTACGCCGACGCGGTCGAGGCGTTCCGGCGTGACAAGGACGAGTTCTTCAAGACCGGTGCGCGCAGCCCGGTGCCGGTCGACCAGCGCGCGGCGTTCGAGGGCATCCCGTACTTCGCGGTCGACGAGTCGCTCCGCTTCGAGGACCTGACGCTCCAGCCGTACACCGGCGAGCGAGCCGTCGCACTTCGAGATCCCGACGTCGGACGGGCGGCTGCGGCCGGCGCATCGGGCGGGGACGTTCGAGTTCGAGCTCGGCGGCGAGGCCCGGCACCTGACCGCGTACGTGCTCAACGACGGCGATCCGGCATACCTGTTCGTGCCGTTCCTCGACGCGACCAGCGGCACCGAGACGTACGGCGCGGGCCGCTATCTCGACCTCGAGCCCGAGGACGACGGGACCTACGCGCTCGACTTCAACCTGGCGTACCACCCGTCGTGCGTGTACGACGTGATCTTCTCGTGCCCGCTGACGCCGGCCGAGAACCGGCTGCCGGACCGCATCGAGGCGGGCGAGCGGCTGGGCGAGGGGCACGACCACTGATGGAGGGGGAGTCGGCGGGCGCGCGCGAGCGCAACGTGCTCGATGCACCGGCGGGCGTGGTCGACCCCGAGGTCGGGCGCTGGCTGGCGGGCTGGACGGATATCCGCCGGGCGACGAACGCGCTCCTCGACGAGATCCCGCCGGAGGCGATCGATGCCGACCTCGGCGATGGCGGCGACACCCTCGGGACCGTGCTGTTCCACGTCGCCGACGCGGAGGTCTGGTGGATCCACCGGGTCCTGGAGGGTCGACCGCTCGACGACGCGATCCAGGCGCTGCTGACCCATCAGGGCCGGGACGGCGACGACCCGCTGACCCACGTCACGGGCGAGTCGATGGCGATGCATCGCGAGCGGCTCGACGACGTTCGCGCGTCGGTGCTGGAGGTGCTGGCGCCGCTGTCGAACGAGGACTTCAACCGCGTCCGCGTGCTGGCCGACCAGGACGTGTCGGCCAGCTGGATGGTGTTCCACCTGATCGACCACGAGTGGGACCACACCGTGCGGATCCGCGAGATCCGGGACGCGTTCCGGGTCGAGGGCTGATGTCGTCGAAGCCGCGGTTCCGAGACGTCCTCGATCTGCCCGACGGCGTCGCGGATCCGGAGGTGGGCCGCTGGCTGTCGGCGTTCGCCGAGGTCCGCCGCGACACGGACAAGGTCCTCGACCAGATCCGGCCGGAGGCGATCGACGCGGACCTCGGCGACGGCGGGGACACGCTCGGGACCGTGCTGTACCACGTCGCTCTGGTCGAGATGAGCTGGGTGTTCGTCGACATCCTCGACCGCGAGGCCGACATCCCGACATCGCTGTTCCCGCACGACGACCGCGTGGTCGACGGTCGGCTGACGCCCGTCCTCGGCGAGACGCTGGAGCAGCATCGCGGCGTCGGCTCGCGCAGGCGCGCTCGATGGTCTGGCCGGAGCTGGCGTCGATGTCGAACGGGGAACGTTCGAACACCGCGTCCGGACAGCGGACCGGACTCGGACGTCGTCGGCCTCGAGCGGGGTGCGCGTGTCCAGCCTCGATCGACCACGAGGTGGAGCATCGGCGTCGGATGTCGGCGATCCGGGACGCGTTCCGGAAGTAGACGCGCCGCTCGTCCGCCTCGGCGAGGTCGAAGCATCGCGGTGCGCGCCGGCGACGCTTGGCCGGCAGTACGCGGGCAGACGCCAGTTTCGCCGGTCCTGCCGGTCGAACGCCTGCTGGGCCTTCTCCGCGTCCCTGGCCCACTTCGCGACGATCGCCCGGGTGCTCGCGCACGAATGACCCGCGACGCGCTTCTTCAGGATCACGATCCAATCCTTCGCGATCTTGATGTGGCGGCCCTCATGCCAGGCGATGTGGGCGATGACCTTCCGCCACCACGCGACCAGCCGCGGCGAGACGTGGCTCGGCGCGGTCCAGCGCGGCAGCCACACGTTCGATCGCAAGGTCGTGCTGACGGAGGCCACCGTGCACGTGCCGGATACGTTGGACGCCGTGTGCGGGACCCAGGCCGTCGAGAGCCGGACGCAGGCGAGGGCCTCCTCGTCGCAGTGGCCGGAGCCCTTCTTGACCATCTGCCGGTAGAGCGCTGCCGTTGATGTTCCCGAGATCGAGTAGTAGGAGATCGTCGATGCCCCACTGACCTTGGCCGAGATCTTCGGGAGCGCGACCGTGCCCGGCTTCGGAGTCGGCGTCGGCTTCGGCGTGGCGTCGGACGGGGTGTCGGCTTCGCGGTCGGGTCGATGGTCGCTGCCTCGGCGCTCGCGGTCCGAGCGGGCGACGCGGCGGGCTTGGCCACGATCGCCACGCGCGACGTCGGCGTGGGCGAGGCTGCCGCGGCGACCGAGGGCGCTCGGCCCGCCGCCGACGGCTGCCACGGCCGCGCTGGCGGCGATCAGGATGGCAACGAGACCGACCACCATGGCCACGAGTGGGGTGACCGAAGCGGGGCGTGGTGCTGGCAGGGTCGCGTCGAACTCGGACGAGCAGGCGCTGCACCTCTGCGCCAACGGCAGGCTGGCCGCGCCGCAGTGCGAGCAGACCCGTGGCGGGAGATCCTCGTCGAGCATCCGCACGGCCCGATCGTACCGCGGCACCATCGCATCGACGCCTGCGCCTCCAAGATGGAACCGGTGCGACCGCGGCACCACTCGTGACAGGCAGCTGACACAGACCCCGCGCAAGGTGGCGACGGACGGAGGTCGACCGGGATCTCCGACAGGACGGGAGGGAACCGTCGCGTGATGGATGAGGCCGCGCCCGGCTTCGACGTGCTCCGCTGCGCCACGTGCGGCGCTGCCCTCGACGGCGACCCCGACGAGGACCCGACCGGCGACGCCGGCATGCCGATCTGCGGCGAGTGCGAGCGCAACCGCGACTTCCTCGCGATGGACATCGCCGACGGCGTCCTCGACGACGACCTGGACTCCGACCGGTGACGGAAACGCGACGGGCCATCTGCTACCGTCGCGACGTCGTCCGTGAGCGCATCCGACGAGGGGGGACCCCCACTGACCGAGCGCGCGACCACCGCGGCCCACGCGACCCCCGGAACCCGTGCCCAGACCCGCGGCGAGACGGCCGAACGCCTCGTCGTCGACCGACTGCGCGCGGTGCTGCCGCCCGAGGTCGCGCTCCTGCACCACGTGCGCTGGATGCTCCGCGACCGCGGCTACGAGCGCGAGGGCGAGGCCGACGTCGTCATCGGCGACCCGGAGCGCGGGATCCTCGCGATCGAGGTCAAGGCCGGCGAGATCCGCCGCGACGCGACCGGGAGCTGGTACGCCGGCGACCGCCTCCCGCGGTCGCCGTTCGAGCAGGCCGCGCGACAGCCGGCATGCCCTGGTGCGCAAGCTGCGCGAACTGCCCGACTGGCCGGCCGGCCTGAAGCCGATCGCCGGGCGAGGCCGTCGCGTTCCCGGACGTCGAGCTCGACTCGATGGCGGACGCCTCGGTCTCCTGGGCCCGGACGTCGATCGTCGACCTGATCGCCGACCAGTCGACCTTCCTCGACACCGACGACGGGCGACGCGAGCTGCGCGCGTTCCTCGACCGCGCCTTCGAGCTCTGGAGCGGTGGCGCCGAGACGCGCGCGCCCGGGCGCACCGGGATCGATCTGCTCGTGGCGACTCACGACCGAGCCGTTCGAGCTGCGCTCGATGCTCCGCAACGAGATCGCCGGCGGCGAGCGCGAGGTCGTGCGGCTGACGACGGGCCAGTACGAGCCTGCTGAACATGCTCGCGCGGCGTGCGGCGCGCCGCGATCGTCGGCGGGGCCGGGACCGGCAAGACGATGCTCGCCGCCGAGAAGGCGCGGCGACTCGCGAAGCGAGGGCTTCGAGACGCTGCTCGTCTGCTTCAACTCGCCGCTCTCCGCGATGCTCGCCGACGAGGTCGAGGCGGTCGCCCGCGCGACCGGCCTCCTCGAGGTCAAGACCTTCCACCAGCTCTGCGAGGACCTCGGTCGCGAGGCCGGCGTGCTGCCGCCTCGACCGACGCCGCGTGCCGCAGGACTGGTGGGACCGGACGCTGCCGGCGCGCGCTCGACGACGCGGTCGAGCAGCTCGGGCCGCGGTACCACGCGATCGTCGTCGACGAGGGCCAGGACTTCGCCGACGGCTGGCTGCTGTCGCTCGAGGCGCTGCTGTTCGATGGCCGCGACGACGTGCTGTACGTCTTCCACGACCCGGCGCAGGCGATCTACCGCGACGATGCGGTCGCGCGGCCTCGGCCTGCCGGAGCTACCCGCTCGACACGAACTGCCGGAACGCGCAGCCGATCCACGAGGTCGTGGCGCGGCTCGGCGGGGAGGGGATGGCGCATCGTCGGCGCTCCGCGACGGACGGCCGACCGCCGGAGTTCATCGAAGCCGGACGGCGAGGCGGCCACGCTCGGGGCGCTGCGGACGGTCCTCCATCGGCTGCGGGTCGAGGAGGCGCGTCTCGCCGTGGGACATCGCGGTCCTGACCGGCGCGCGGCTCGACGAGTCGGCCGTCTGGCGGCACCGGCGGCAGTTCGGCAACGAGGTGCTCGGCAATCCGGCGGTCGACGATGCCGGGCAGCACCTCGGGCTTGCCGCCCATCTCGTCCCGGACCTCCCGGACGACGTGATCCTGTGCGACACGATCCGCCGGTTCAAGGGCCTCGAGCGGCCGGTCGTCGATCCTGGTCGAGCTGCCGAGGACGACCCGGCGCAGGCTCGACGGCTGCTCTACGTCGGGGCGTCGCGGGCGCAGGCAGCACCTGGTCGTCATCGGTTCGCCGGCGTGCTCCAGGCCCTAGGGGCGAAGGTCGCGCAGGATCCGGTGTCCGCCGATCCGGCGCCAGCGGACAGCGGGCTCACCGTCGAGGTCGATCCACTCGAAGGTCGCGCGGCCGTCGGGGCCGGCGAACGACCAGGTCATCTCGAACAGGCCGGGCGCCGACACGATCGGCTTGACGCGCAGGCGGTCGGGGAACGGCGTGGACGGCGTCGCGCGGAACGCGTCGCAGGCGGGGCTGAACTCGTCGATGACGACGCGCCGGAACATCTCCCGCTCGCGCTTGGTCAGCCGCCGGTAGTCGCCCTCGAAGGCGGGCGTCGTCTGGTAGCGCACGGCCTAGGAGCGGTCGAGGTCGGCGAAGAGCTCCTCGGCGGAGTCGTGGATGGTGCCCTCGCCCTTGGCGACGTGGGCGTCGACCTCCCGCTCCATCTTCTGCCAGCGCTCGGTCCAGAACCACGCCTGGTCCGCGGGGACCGGGACCGTCGGATGCAGCTCGATCACGCCGTCGGCACGCTCGACGACCTCGACCTGGGCGCCGGGCTGGTCGATCCCGAGCCGACGCCGGATGTCCGCCGGCAGGGCGATCAGGCCCCGCTGCTGGATGGTCACGTAGGTCTTCCCGTCACGCATGAATTGCAGCATAGCAGCATTGCAGTCATCGACACGCACGACTGGGCGGTGCTCGGATGACCGAGTCCCATCCCGGTCAGTGGTGTGGCAGCCCCAGCAGCCAGGGAACCGAGATGCCCTCGTCGATCGACCCCGATTCCCACCAGATCCCGAGGCCGTCTTCGATGATCTTGAAGTCGAGGAGCTGTTCAGGCGTCGCGCCGTCGAGCCAGCGGAACCATTCGAGCGGCACCGTCAACTCGCGGCCGTCCTCGAGTCGCACCCGCAACCGATCGACGTCGATCTCGGCCGAGGTGGCCCTTGGTCGCGGATCAGGGCGACTGATCAAAGAACTCATGCCATCGCCTCAGAAGGAGTTCGCGGTTCGCCTCGACAAGCCGGCGCACACGCTCGACCTCTCTCGGAGTGTACCCCTGGCGCTCGCGGGCGCTGACCGGGGCCAACCGGTACGCGGCATCACCGTCGCCCGAGCGCACCGACACCCCGCCGATCGAGGCGGCGGGACGGCGACTCTACCCGTGGCCGCTTACTCGGGCCCTATCTGATGAGCCTGACGACACCGACCCCGACCGTCGCCCTCACCGAGGAGCAGCGGCGTGCCAGCGAGTTCGTGGCGACGCCGTCACCCGATGCCTGTCGGTGCTGCGGTTGGCGGGCAATAGGCCCGGAGCGGGCGTGATGGCCAAGATGGAAGAGAAGGACCTGGAACAACGGGGCCACGATCTCCTCAGTTCGATCGCCGCAGCGGCAGCCCGCATCGGTGTGGGTCCCTTGACGCTGCACTGGCCGACGGTGGGTGCCGCCTTTGATCACGGAATCCTCGTTGTCGGGCAGGCTCCAAATGGCTGGATGAACAGTTGGACCGCGGCGGAGGCACGCGACCCACGGGCGAGAAACCGGATCATCGCCGAGGCTCGAAATCCCTTTCCACATTTGAAGGATCCGATGGGCTGGATCGATGGGCATCACGCCCGGATCTCGCCGTTCTGGACGGTCGGTCATCGAGTCACAGACGAATTCGCACCGGGTGACGCCCCTTGGTTTAGTCGACTGGCTTGGGCCAATCTCTATCCGGTTGCGCGAAATGACGTCAAAGGGAACCCAAGCGGCGCGCTCCTGCATGCTCAGACCCGAGCCGCAGCCGACTTCGTCGCCACAACGGTTCGCGTGATCGAACCGCGGATGGTTCTACTCCTAGGCGGGCCGCTTGCCTGGGCCTTCTATGACCCATTCCAGCTAAAGAGGCTCGATCCTGCCGACTCGCCGCTCTATCGTGTCGGGGTCCGTGAGGGCGTCACCTGGGCTGTCGGCATGCACCCGGCGGGAGCATCACGAAAGGGAGTCGGTCCTCCCGCCTATTCCGAGAAGATCATCGCGGCCGCGCGACCGTTCCTTTCTTCTCCGAACCCGCGATGACCGTGGACCAGGGACGCGCCATCGCGCTGGCACCTGATGAGTGCGCGGCCCATCGGCATCACGGCGCGCGGCCGAACGTACTCGCCGAAAGGCGCGACGCAAGCCAGTTGTACGACAGCCACGACGGCCAATAGCTTCTGAGCGACTCGGATCGGCCCTCAGAGGACCGCCTGACCGGCTCCCAGCATGTACCCGGCCAGCATCGACGAGGCGGCCTGCATCCAGTGCGCCTCGGTGTCCTCGTCCTGCTCGGACAGCGCCTCGGCCCACTTCTCGATGGCGACGCGGACGGCGTCGTCGATGATCGGCTTCGACGCGTCGCCCATCGCCATGACGACCTCCCGATAGCGGTCGACGAGGTCGTGCGTCGGCCGGTCGAGGTCGCCGGTGCGGTAGCGGGTGACGATGGTCGCCGCCCCGATCCGGGCGTACGCCACCCCCTGGGTGCTGGTGGACGAAGTCATGAACGCCATCTGAGGACTCCTGTCGATCGCTAAGCCGGTGGCACGAAACCACCGACCGCGATCGTGCGCGTCGCCCAGGGCCGGCCCAACGTCGAGGGTCGGCAGAACTGCGCCGGGTGCATTTGCCGGGATTCGCCATCACAGCCGGTGGCTCGATCTGGTCGGCCGCCCGACGACCCAAGACGCGGGGCGACGAGCGCAACTTCAACTTGCAGGAACCCAGCATACTGGTATGCTGGCGCCATGAAGGTCACGATCGATCTCGACTCGGACATCTATCGCGCCATCAAGGTGGAAGCGGCACGCGGCGATCGAAGCGTTCGCGAGATCGTCGACGAGGCCCTGGCTGCCTGGCTCGACGCCGCCGAGGATCGAGAGGATCGAGTGTCAGCCGCGGAGGCTCTGGCGGAATACCGACGTGACGGTGGCGTGGACGCGGAGGCGTTCTTCGCGACACTCGCGGCAGAGACGAAGGCCACCTATGGCGACGACGATTGAGTGGCAAGCGTCACCGCATCACCCTCTCGCCCGCGGCCGCTCGTCAGCTTCGTCGAATGCCACCCGGGGATGCCGCGCGACTCCGGGCTCCGATCCTGGCACTTGCCATCGAGTCACACCCGGCCGGCTCCGCGAAGGTCACCGGCACCGAGTTCTGGCGACTCCGCATCGGCGACCTCAGGATCCTCTACGTGATCGAGCCGGACGACACGGTGATCGTGGTCCGGGTGGCCCGTCGTTCGGAAAGCACGTACCGCCACCTCGAGCGTTGACAGGAGACCGCCGCCATGGCCGAGATCCGCATCCGCCGACGCAACCAGTTCACGCTGCCCGCCGCCGTCGTCAAGTCGGCCGGCCTCGTTGAGGGCGAGCGGGTCCAGTTCGAAGTCGATCCGGCGTACCCGGATCTGTTGACGATGCGCCTGGTCGACCGGCGCCGGGGTCGAACCCGGCGCCGGGAGGACGCTCCACGACGACCCTAGGTCGTCACGTTGAACTGCCGCACGATGGCGGGCGCCGGGTCGTAGATCGCGTTCCCGGCCTGCGTGCCCTTGATCTTGCAGACCCCGACCTTGAGCAGGGTCACGGTGTTGCCGCTGACCGTGCAGACCGAGGCGGTCTGTGAGGCCAGGGTGACCGTCAGGTTCGAGGACGCCGACGGTGCCAGCACCACGGTGTGGACGCCGAGCGACTGCGGCCCGGGGTCCGGGATCGTGATCGTCTGCGGCGCCTTGGTGACGTTGAAGGTCCTGGTCACGGGGTGGCGGCCTTGTAGTACAGGCTCGCCGCCAGCGATGGCCGTGAGCGAGCAGGTCCCGACCGTCGAGTAGGGTGACGTCGAGGCCGCTGACGGTGCAGATCGGCGGTCGAGTTCGACGTCATGCGTCACGGGATTGCCGGTGTCCGACGTCGGCGCTCACGATCGAACGGTGCGTCCAGCACGGTGTGCGGGGCGGGCTTGGGGAACGTGATGGTCTGGGTCCCCTGGCTGACCGTGAACGTCCGGTTGACGGGCGTGGCAGGTGCATAGACGGCGTTGCCCGGCTGGCTCGCCGTGACCGAGCAGGTGCCCGGCCCGATCAAGCTGGAGGAACATCCCGCCGGCAGGGTTGCAGACCGCCGGCGTGCTCGTCGTCAGCGTGATCGGCAGGCCCGAGTCGATCGTCGCGATGATCTCCAGCGGGGTCGCCCAGATCATCACGTTGGCGGGCTTGATGAAGGTGATCTTCTGCGGTCGCCAGGCTGATCGTGAACGTCCGATTGAGGCTCGCCGGCTTGTAGGTGCCGTCGCCCGCCTGGCTGGCGGTGACCGCGCAGGTGCCGACGGCAAGCAGGTTGATCGTGAAGCCCGACACGGTGCAGATCGACGGCGAGGTCGATGCCAGCGTGACCGGCAGCCCGGAGGTGGAGGTCGGTGCGGGACCGTGATCGACGGCGTCGTGAGCACCTGGTTCGCCGGCTTCGGGAAGGTGATGGTCTGGTTCTGGAGCACGCCCGGCGTCACCGCGTTCGACGGCGCCGAGGCCGGGCTCGGCCCGATCGCGTTCGTCGCCTTGACCGTGAAGGTGTACGAGGTGCCGTTGGTCAGGCCGGTGACGATGGCGCTCGTCGCCGTGCCACGCGACCGTCGCGGTCTTGTTGCCGGGCGTCGAGGTGACGGTGTAGCCGGTGATCTGGCTGTGCCCGGTGTTCGCCGGGGCGGTCCACGACACCGTGGCCTGCTTGTCGCCGCGGACGGCGGTCGCGCCGGTGGGCGCGCCGGGTGCGGTCGGCGACGACCCCGACATTCCAATGGCTGGCCGCGCTGGTCAGCACGGTGATCCGGGCGTCGCCGGCATCGGCGCCGCCGGACAGGGTCTCGCGCAGGCTGACGCACGGGTCGGGCGTCGCCGGGTCGTCAAGGGCACTCACGGTGCACGCCGCGACCGGCGTCCCGTTGCGGAAGACGGCGACGTCGGCCGCGGTGAGGTCCGGATCGACCGATGCGAGCAGGCTCGCATCGACGCGGAAGACGATCGAGATCGGGTCAGCCGTCGACGCCGCCGGCGCGGTGATGTTCAGCTGATGGCCCGAGGAACGTGTACCCGGAGCCGACGGGCGGCGGGTCGTTGGTGGCGGCCTGCGGCACGGTGACCGCGCCCGGCGTTCGGGCTCGTCGACGTCGGCGATGGTCGGGTGGCCCGGCGTGGCGTGGACGGGCAGCGGCGGCAGGGGCGTCGTCGGCACGAGGAGGAGAGCGTGCTGCGAGGACCCCGGGACCGCTGCCACGCGCCAGGATCGGCGCCGTCGTTCGCGATCCGCATCGCCTCGGTGATCTTGATCTCCGAGTCGAGTCGGATCTGCGTGTTGAGATCGATGAGGTTCCCGCCCTCGAAGAGGAAACCGCGGGTCCCGGTGACCGTCGCGGCGGTGCCGACGACCTGCCCTCGATCGTTGATGTCGTTCACTCGAGCGTACGACCCGCCCATGCCCGGGATGAGCGTGACGACCCCGTGGTCGTCAGAGGAACCCTCGGGTAGTTGCCAGACGGCTCCTGGTAGCCGCCGATGATCGCGCCGTTCTCATTGATGTCGGTTCGCGTAGCTCGTGACCGATCCAGGCGGCGCGATGTTCGTCATCGTCCCGTTGGCGTACCGGAATGCGACGATTGGCCTGGGTGGCCGTCGACGATGCTCCGACGATCTCGCCGGCGTCGTTGATCGCGTTGGCGGAGGTCACGGGCCCACCGAGGGTGCCGAGGTCGGTCGATGTCGTGCCGTCGAACACGAACGCCCGCGCCGTCCCGTTGTATTGCGGCGTGGTGTAGTAGTAGCCCACGGCGACGCCAAGCTGGTTGACCGCCACGAGCTCGGAGCCGGTCCCGCTCGGCGGGAGCACCGGGGTCATCGACCCCGTCGTGGTAGATGAAGGCGTGGGTCTGCTGCGCCCGTGGTGCTGCCGACGATGTCGCCCGCGTCGTTGAGATCCCGCGCGCTGCTGGTCGAATCCGTCAGGGTCCCGAGGAAGTGGACGGTGCCGTCGAAGCGGAAGGCCTCCTGGTTCCCACCGTGCGCAGGGTTCGGGAAGTTCCCGATCACCTCTCCGCTCTCGTTGATGACGAGCCCTGCGCCTTGACCGCCGCCCGGTGAAGATGCTCGACGACGTCGTGCCGTCGTACCAGAACGGCCGCTTGTCCTTCTGGCCGGTCACCTGGTGCGCGGCGTTCATGTCGATGCCGGCGATGTGGAACGACCTCGCTGAACGCGGCGCCGACGTCGATGACGTCGTAGGCCGGCGACCGGCGCCGGTCCGGGCACCAGCAGGACCGGGCCGGAGGCGCTGCCGGCGACGATGTAGCCGGAGTTCGTGATGCGTCTCGGCGCTGCCGATCTCGATCGAGCCCGCCGGCAGCAGGTCGTTGAGGTCGTACATGACGCCCTGGTCGACGAGGAAGCCGTGATTGACCCCGCCGGCGGTTGTCGACGTACCCGGTGACCTGCCCTTGGTCGTTCACGTGCCGGGCGACTGCGTCCGAGCCCCCGAGCGTGCCGAGGTCGTCGAACGAGCCGTTCGCCCAGAGCAGGGCGTGGGAGTGACCGTCGACGTCCTGCGACGAGAAGGCGATCTGCCCCGCGTCGTTGATGTCCGACGGGGTACGTCGACGAGCCGCCGAGCGAGCCGAGGTCGACGGCCGCGGCGCCGTCCCAGACGACGGCATGCATCTCGCCGGTCGGCGTCTGGAGTGCTCGCCAGCGATCGTGTCCGGCCTCGTTCATGTCGATGACACCGCCGTACGCGCCCGCCGAACGACCCGAGGTCGGCGACGACGCCGTCCTGCCAGGTGACGAACGTGGTCTCGCCCGTGGTCGGGTTCGATGCGGTCCCCGCGATCGAGGCCGGTGCTGTCGACCTTGGCGGCGTAGGTGTTCGTGTGGACCGCGTCCGGCACGGGAAGGGGTGTCACCGTGCCGCCGACGTCCATCCAGGAGAGCTGTTCGCCGGTCGGCGTGCCGGATGCCCCGACGATGATGGTCCCGGATGGGTCGATCGCGTTGGCGTACTCGCCGTTGGCCGGGTCGAGCCCCGAGAGCGTCGTCTCGGTCGTGCCGTCGACGCGGACGGCCCTGTTCAAATGCGTCCCCACCAGCGTCCCGTTGGCGCTCATGCCGCTGAGGGAGGCCCCGTTGTCGGAGGTCAGTGGCGTCACCGTCACGCCGTCCACTCGGGCGATCCGACCGCCGTTGAGGACCGCGCCCATCTGGCCGTTCTCACCGATCGTGACGACGGACTGCACGTCCGACCGCGGTCCGAGGGCGATCGCGTAGTACTGGGGTGGCGCGTCCGCACGGACGGCAGGGGCGTGCCCGGGCGTGACCGTTGAGATCGTCGCCATGACCGCCGCGACCGCCACGGCCGCCAGCCGGCGCCGGTGATACCTGGATCGGGCGGACCGCGCAGCGGACGACGGCGCGCGCAGGACGCGCACGGGTAGACCGGGCATCGACGACTCCCTCATTCCCAGCCCTTGACGGGTGGCGCGCGCTCAGGTCGGGGACGCCCGGGTTCGGCGCGGCAGGTGGGCTTTCGAGCCGCGGGAACTCCCCGGGATCGGGTGAGTATGGTCCGGTGCGGTCGCGCGTAGCAAGACATCAATTTTCGACCCGAGCCGAGTCTTCGCGCTGGCTAGGATTCGCGCCATGCCGCTGACCTCCCGCCAGCTCAACCGGGCCACGCTCGGCCGCCAGCTGCTGCTCGCTCGCGAGCCGCTCGACGTGGTCGACGCCGTCCATCGGATCGTCGCCATCCAGGGCCAGGAGCCGCCGTCGATCTACGTCGCGCTGTGGGATCGGCTGCGTCGACTTCGACCCGGCCGACCTCGACCGCGCGTTCGCCGACGGGAGCGTCATCAAGGCCACGAGCCTCCGCATGACGATCCATGTCCTGGACCGTCGTGACTACCCGGCCTTCCACGAGGCGATGACGGAGGGCCTGCGCGCGGCGCGGCTGGACGACACGCGGTTCACGGTCGCGGGCGTGACCCCCGACGAGGCGGACGCGCTGCTCGGTGAGCTCCTCGCCTTCGCCGCGGAGCCGAGGACCGGCGTCGAGATCGAGGCCTGGCTCGACGATCGTCTCGCCCCGCGACCGGGCAAGCCCGTCTTGTGGGCGCTGCGCACCTACGCGCCGCTGCTCCACGCCGCGACCGGCGGGCCGTGGTCGTTCGGGCAGCCCCGCCGCTACCTCGCCGGGCCCGATGGCGGCGACCCGCCTCGCTCTGGCGACGCGGAGGCTCTCGATGCGCCACCTGGCGCGCCGCTATCTCGAGGGCTTCGGCCCGGCGTCGATGCCGGACCTTGCGGGCTTCACGCGCGTCTATCGGCCGCGGGCTCGCGCCGCGCTCGACTCGGCTCGTCGAGGCAGGCGAGGCCGTCATGGTCGACGGCCCGAACGGCTCGAAGCTCTACGACATCCCCGGCGGCCTCCTCCCGCCCGAGGACACGCCGGCGCCGCCACGCCTCCTCCCGATGTGGGAGGAAACGCTGCTCGCGTACGACGATCGGAGCCGGGTCATCCCGCCCGAGATCCGCAAGCTCGTCATCCGCCAGAACGGCGACGTGTTGCCCACGCTCCTGGTCGACGGCTACGTGGCGGGGGTCTGGCGCCCGACTGAGGCCGGGATCGAGGCGACCGCGTTCCACCCGCTCGACGACGACGCCTGGGCCGGCCTCGAGACCGAGGCCCGCGGCATGCACGCGTTCCTGGCCGATCGCGAGCCGCTGATCTTCCACGGCCGGTTCGCCCACTGGTGGGGCAAGCTCCCCGAGGGCGACGTGCGGTTGCTCGGCGGCTGACACGCCACGGGCGCCAAACGGACGACAACCACGCCGTGGGGCCGGTCAGCCGGCCTGGGTCCAGCTGAACGTTCCCGAGTCGTTGCGCATCGTGAGCACTCGGGTCGAGCCATCGCCAGCGGTCGTCACCCTGAGGGCGTAGTCGGACGGCGTCGTCTCGTAGGTAGACAACGTCTGCAGCGTGGATCCGCAGAACGCCGTCTCCACGTCTCCGGCCAGCGATCGAAGGTTGGCGGTCCAGTCGCGCTCGGTGCGGATCACGTCCTCGCCGTCGACCTTCAGCTTCCCGGACCAGGCTGCCAGGGTCTCGGCCGCATCGTCGACGGCGCCGACGCAACGCACGGCCGGAGTCAGCGCCGGCTTCGGACCGCCATCGTCGAGCGTCAGGTCCCAGTACGCGTGGCCGAACGCGTCGAACACCAGGGTCCCGTCCAGCGGCTTCATCCCCAGGACCTTGATGCCGGGTCGCTCCTGCCAGGTCTGAAACTTCCACCGACCCTGGAGGGCGCCGAGGAAGGTCGTTGGGGTTGCACTGGGGGAGGCCGTCGGCGATTCGGAGGTCTGCGGGCATCCGAGGTCCTTCGAGGTCGCGTTGACCTTGATGCCCGTCAGGATCTCGTAGGGGAAGGACTGGGTGGTCCCCGTCTGGGCAAGGGTGATCTCTCCGGTTTCGTAGAGCTTCCGGGTCTCGGACACGTATTCGGTCCTCGAACCCGCTGGCGCGGTCACCTCCTGCCCGTCGTGCACGGTGTTGGAGGCGCCGTAGGTGAGCCCATACTGCTTGGCGATCTCGGCGCCCAGGCCGACCGAGCCGAAGGCCCCGATGTTGACGGTCCCTTCGGCGGAGACCTTGGACCCGTCGACCTGTTCGATCGAGACCGTGATCGTCTGGTCGTCGAACAGCGTCTTGGTGATCGCGCCGAGGCCCGTGCAGTTGTCCACGTTGATCGTGCTCGTCTTGATGACGTCGCCGATGCGCTGCCCGGATCGGTGAATCCCCGAGACGGTCGCCTGACCGTTCGCGGCGGGCGGTGCCGTCCCGCTGGGCTGGCAGCAGGCCGCAGCCGACCAGCAGGGGTGGGACGAGCATCCCAAGAACGCCGAGGCCGACGAGTCTGGTCGTCATGGGTGACGGTCTCCGTTCGTTCGGCGAAGTCTGCAGAAGGGTGTCTCGGCGACGTCTCGAACGCGTCTCGGCGCTAGCGCCGACTGAGACTGGACCGGTACACGACACGTTTTGGCATGGATGTGGGGCATGATCGGCCGTGCCATCGACAAGCCAGCGGCATCCGGCCAGCCTGCGCCACCCCGACGTCCCGCCTGCCGACCTGGTGGTCGTGCCCGCGAACCAGGCGTCCTGGGAGGACCTGTTCGCGATCTTCGGCGTGCGCGGCTACACCGCGACCTGCCAGTGCCAGCGGTTCAAGGTCGGGCCGTACCCGTGGCGGCTGGGTGACGTGCCCGCGCGCGTCGAGCGCCTCCGCGCCCAGACGCACTGCGACTTCCCGAGCTCGCCGACGACGAGCGGCCTGGTCGCCTACCTCGACGGCGAGCCGGTCGGCTGGTGCGCGGTCGAGCCGCGGACCGCGTATCCGGCGATGCCGCCCGCCCGCGTGGCCTGGAACGAGCGCGGCGAGGACAAGGCACGACTCGACCGTCTGGGCCGTGACCTGCTTCGCGACCCGGGCCGGCTATCGGCGCCGCGGGGTAAGCCGGGCGCTGGCCGCCGCGACCGTCCCGTTCGCTCGCGAGCGCGGCGCCCGGGCGCTCGAGGCCTACCCGATGATCACCGAGCCCGGGCAGGAGATCACCTGGGGCGAGACCCACGTCGGGACCCGGAGCATCTTCGAGGCCGCCGGGTTCGAGGAAGTCGCGCGGGCCACGCTGCGTCGGGTCGTGATGCGCATCGACTTCGACGGCAACGACGCCAACGAGCAACCAACTGACCGAAAGGAGCGACGCACATGACCGCAGCACCGATCATCCTGGTCCCCGGGTTCTGGCTGGGCGCCTGGGCCTACGACGAGGTCGCCGCCACGCTCCGCGCCGATGGCCACGACGTGACGGCCCTGACGCTGCCCGGCCTCGAGTCCGCCGACACCGACCGCTCGAAGGTCACGTTCGAGGACCACGTGAACGCCATCGTCGACGCGGTCCGCGCGGCGGCCGACGCCCGTCGTCCTCGCCGTCCACAGCGGCGACGGGCTTCTCGGGCTACGCGGCGAGCGACGTCGTCCCCGAGCGGATCGCCGCGATGGTCTACGTCGACTCGGCGCCCGGGACCGGGGTGCTCGGCCGAGGACTTCGAAGGCGTCGAGAAGCCGATGTCGATCGAGGAGCTCCAGGCCGAGGAGAACTTCGACGGGGTCAGCGAGGCGCAGATCGCCGAGTTCGCGCGCCGCGGCGTCGCCGAGCCGGGCGGCGTGATGCGCGGCGGCCACGTGTTCACGAACGACGCCCGCCGGGACATCCCGACGACGATCATCGCGACCGGGTACACGTCCGCCGACTACCAGAAGTACGCCAAGGAGCACCCGGAGTGGTCGTTCCTCGGCGGGATCGCCGACCTGCACGACATCACGTGGGTGGACCTGCCCACCAGCCACTGGCCGATGTGGTCGCGCCCGACCGAGCTGGCCGCCATCATCGGCGACGTCGCCACCAACGCCGGAGGGACCGAATGACCTCGATGCTCGACACCGCGTTCGCCCATCACTTCTGGGCGAACGAGCGCCTGCTCGACGCCTGCGCGGAGCTCACCGACGAGCAGCTCGCGACGCCGGCCCCGGGCACCTACGGCCCGATCATCATGACCCTCGGCCACCTGGTCTCCAGCGACGGCTGGTACCTCTCGTTCTTCCACGACTCGCCGGTCCGGGTCGAGGAGGACGGCAGCGTGTCGATCGCCGACCTGCGGGCGGCGAACGCGTCCAACGGCGCGCTCTGGGTGGAGCTGCTGGCCGGCGGGCTCGACCAGGACGCGGACGTCGTCGAGCACGGCGAGGGCTGGGACTTCCACGCCCCGACCGGGCTCCGCCTCGCGCAGGTCGTCCACCACGGCACGGACCACCGCAGCCAGGTCTGCACGGCGCTGACGAGCCTCGGGATCACGCCGCCGCTGATCGACGTGTGGGACTACGGCGAGGCGCTCGGCCTCACCAAGGGCGTCGAGCTGGCGCACGGCTAGGACGCCGCCGATCCGCCAAGCTGCCGAGCCGCCCTAGGCCGGGACCTGCCGCTCGAGGCCGTCGAGGATCAGGTCGAGCCCGAACGCGAACTCGACGTCGTCGTCGCAGCGCCCGAGGACGCCCTCGTGGCTCACGGACATCGCCAGCTCGGTGACCGCGGGAAGCGCGCGGCCATCGCCGGCCCGAACATCTCGGCGACGTCGGGGGAGGGCTCCGCCCGGCCGCTGTCGTCGAAGAGGTCCTGGTTGAACCCGAAGATGCGGCTGTCCAGCACGTGCAGCGTGTGGTGGGCGAGGTCCAGGGAGAAGCCGCCGCCGCGGAGGATGACCAGCACCGACTCGATGTAGTCGATGACCGCGACGCCACCGGTGCCGCGCACCTCGAAGACGCGCCGCGCCCAGGGGTGGCGCAGCATCACCCGCCGCGCGGCCATGACCTGCTCGCGCAGGGCGGCCTTCCACGGGCCGGCCGGGTCCGGGCGCTCGATCTCGCCGACGATCCGCTCGATGATGCCGTCGAAGAGGTCGTCCTTGTTCCGGACGTGGCGGTAGAGCGCCATCGCGTCGACCCCGAGCTCCTGGCCGAGCTTGCGCATGCTCAGCGCCTCGAGGCCGTCGCGGTCGGCCAGCTCCATGGCGACCTGCAGCACGCGGTCGCGCGTGAGCGGCGTTCGGCGCTCGGCGCGCTCGGTGCCGGCGGGCGTCGCCACGTGCTCTGGCGCTCCTTCGGTCTGGGCGGATCCGTTCGCCCCGAAAGTCTTGACGAGTCTACGGTGTAGCGCTATGTTTACGGTGTAGTCTACGCCGTAGACACAAGCGATAGCCCGAAGGAGCCGCGCCATGACCGAAGTGCCCGCCGCCAAGCCCGAGGCGTCCGCCGACAAGCCCGTGTACGTCCCGCGCTGGCTCGTTCGGACGATCTGGATCGCGCATCGGGCGGTCTACTCGATCACGGGCGGCCGGCTCGGCCTGCGTCCGTCGACCGAGACGCAGTGGGGGATGCTCCGGCTGACCTCGGTCGGACGCCAGTCGGGGAAGACGCGGGTCGCGATCGTCGGCTTCATCGCCGACGGCCCGAACCTGGTCGTGCCCGCGATGAACGGCTGGGCCGAGCCCGAGCCGGCGTGGTGGCTCAACCTCCAGGCGCACCCGAACACGACCGTCGTCCTGCCCGACGGCGGCGGTCGTCGCGACGTCACCGCTCGCGCGGCGGTGGGGGAGGAGCGCGCCCGGCTGTGGGCCCGGTTCCTCGCGCTCAAGAGCTCGGCGTTCACGGACGCGAGTGCCGCCCTGCGGTCGAAGGAGACGGCGCTCGTGGTGCTGGAGCCTCGAGCCGGTGGCGACGGCGGCGCGACCGCGCGCTCAGTCGGAGACGGCCGGAGCCCGCTGACGCAGCCGCTCGCTGAGGGCCATCAGCAGGCCGAGGCGGACGGCCGGATGGTCGTTCATGAGCCGGTCGAACCCGGCACGGTCGATGACCAGCGCCTCGATCGGCGTCTCGGCCGTGACCGTGGCGGTCCGCGGACCGCCGTCGATGAGCGAGATCTCGCCGAGGAAGTCCCCGTTGGCCAGCCGCCGGACGACCGTCCCGTCCTGGTCGACCGTCGCCCGGCCCTCGACGATGACGATGAGCGTCTGGCCCGGCTCGCCCTGGCGGACCAGCGTGTCCCCCGCGGCGTAGTGCGCGGGTTCGGCCAGGCCGGCGATCGCGTCGATCGCGCTGTCGGTCATGCCCTGGAAGAGCGGGACGGTCCGGAGCAGCGGGGCGGTCGTGTCGGTGGTCGCGGTCATGGCGGTCCTCGTCGGGTGTCGGGTCAGCGACGCGGACGCTAGGACGCGTCTGTAAACGGCCGATTAACACGGGCCCGGCCGATCGACGCGGATCAGGCGCGGACGAGCGGCTTGTACTTGATCCGGTGCGGCTGGTCCGCGGCGGTGCCGAGCTCCTTGTGGCGGAACGCCTCGTAGTCGCTGACGTTGCCCTCGAACCAGCGGACCTGGCTCTCGCCCTCGAAGGCGAGGATGTGGGTCGCGATCCGGTCGAGGAACCAGCGGTCGTGGCTGATGACGACGGCGCAGCCGGGGAACGACTCCAGCCCGGCCTCGAGCGCCCGCAGCGTGTCGACGTCGAGGTCGTTCGTCGGTTCGTCGAGCAGCAGCACGTTGCCGCCGGACTGCAGCAGCTTGGCGAGGTGGACGCGGTTGCGCTCGCCGCCCGACAGCTGCCCGACGAGCTTCTGCTGGTCGGTGCCGCGGAAGTTGAAGCTCGAGACGTACGCCCGCGCCGGGACCTCGCGCGCGCCGGTCTTCACGAACTCGGCGCCCTGGGTGATCTCCTGGAACACGGTCTTGTCCGCGTCGAGGTCGTCGCGCTCCTGGTCGACGTAGCTGATCTGCACCGTGTCGCCGAGCGTGATCGAGCCCGCGTCCGGGGCCTCCTCGCCGACGAGCATCCGGAACAGCGTCGTCTTGCCGGCGCCGTTCGGCCCGATGATCCCGACGATCCCGGAGCGCGGCAGCGAGAACGTCAGGTCCTCGATGAGCAGCCGGTCGCCGTAGCCCTTGCGCAGGCCGGCGACGTCGATGACCTGGTCGCCGAGCCGCGGTCCCGGCGGGATGGCGATCTCGAGCTCGCGCTCGGCGCTCTTCGAGTCGTTCGCCTCGGCGAGGAGCCGCTCGTAGGCGCTCAGCCGGGCCTTGCCCTTCGCCTGCCGCGCCTTCGCGCCCATGCGCACCCATTCGAGCTCGCGGGCGAGCGTGCGCTGGCGGGCGTCGGCGGTCTTCTGCTCGCGCGACATGCGCTCGAGCTTCTGCTCCAGCCACGACGAGTAGTTGCCGCTGAACGGGATGCCGCGGCCGCGGTCGAGCTCGAGGATCCACTGCGCGACGTTGTCGAGGAAGTACCGGTCGTGGGTGATCGCGACGACCGTGCCGGCGTACTCCTGGAGGAAGCGCTCCAGCCACTCGACCGACTCGGCGTCGAGGTGGTTGGTCGGCTCGTCGAGCAGCAGCAGGTCGGGGTGCTGGAGCAGCAGCCGGGCGAGCGCGACGCGGCGCTTCTCGCCGCCGGACAGCGTCGTGACGTCGGCGTCGTCGGGCGGGCAGCGGAGGGCGTCCATGGCGATGTCGACGTTCCGCTCGAGGCTCCACGCGTCCGTGGCGTTGATCTTGTCCTCGAGCGCGGCCTGCTCGGCGCCGATGGCCTCGTAGTCGGCGTCGGGCTCGGACCACTTGGCCATCACGGCGTTGTACTGGTCGATGAGGTCCTGGATCGGCGCGGACGCCGTCGAGCACGTTGCCCTTGACGTCCTTCTTCGGGTCGAGCGCCGGCTCCTGGCTCAGGTAGCCGACCGTGAAGCCCGGGGTGAGGCGGGCCTCGCCGGTGAAGCCGTCGTCGAGGCCGGCCATGATCTTGAGCAGGCTCGACTTGCCCGCGCCGTTCGGGCCGATGACGCCGATCTTGGCGCCCGGGTAGAAGTTGAGCGAGATGTCCTCGAGCACGGTGCGGTCCGGCGGGTAGTGCCGGGCGAGCTTGTACGAGGTGTAGATGAATTCGGCTGGCATGCCCCAAGGGTAGCGGGGTGCGCGGCGTGCGCGCGGCCGGCGGCCCGCGGCGCGGTCGGCTCGCGGCGCCCGGCCCGGCGCGCGGCGCCCGGCGTGCGGCGCCCGCTCCGGCGCGGTCGGCCCGGCGCGCGGTCGGCCCGGCGCGCGGTCGGCCGGCGGCGCCCGGTCCGGCGCGGTCGGCCATGCTCCCGAGATATATGCACGTTCCGCGGCCGGACGTCACTCCGTTTGGCGTATGCCTATCGGATGCATACGGCGCGACCGAGGCCGGCGGGCAGGCGTCGTCCGTGCCGAAATATGCATCCGACATGCATCGCGAAAAGAAGTCGTTGCCGGTGCGGAGATCGTGCATATCCCGCCGGCGACCGCCCACGAGCCGCCCGCGACCGCCCACGAGCGCGCCCGCGCCCGCCTGCGACGCCGCCGGCGCCCGCGCCCGGCGCCCTCGACGAGTTCCGGCGGTAGACTGACCGCCCCACCCACGAGGCCGTGTGATGGCAGAGGTACTCCCTCCTCGACCAGACCCACAGACGCCTCTCCCGTCGAGCCCGACGGACGCGGGCCCGCGAGCCGGTCTCGCGCGCCTCGGTGGCCGCGCCCGCCTCGGACCCGTTCGCCGCCGGTGCCGCCGTCGCACTGGCCGCCGTCGTCCTCTACGGCATCCTCGCGCCGGGCACGCCGCCGCTGACGGCCAAGGACGTCAAGGACTCGATCGCGAGCGCGCTCGCCTCGGTCACGCCGCCGCCGGCCTTCTCCGAATCGGTCTACCAGGCGGTCCAGCCGTCGCTGGTGCTGATCCAGACCAAGGGCTCGGGCGCCAACGGCGCCGACGACGACCCGGGCGACGGCCTCGGCAGCGGCGTCGTCGTCAACCTCGACGGCGACATCCTCACCAGCCTGCACGTCGTCCGACGACGCCGCGTCCATCGAGCTGACCTTCGCCGACGGCAGCAAGTCGCCCGGCCGAGATCGTCAACGAGCAGCCCGAGCTCGACATCGCGGTCATCCACGCGACGATCCCGCCCGGGATCCTGGTCCCGGCGACCATCGGCGACCCGCGCGCGGTCCGGCCGGGCAGCGAGGCCTACGCGATGGGCAGCCCGTTCGGGCTCTACGGCTCGATGACGAGCGGGCGTCATCTCGGCGCTCGACCGCTCGTTCCAGATGCCGGACGGCGGTCCGCTGCTGACCGGCCTCTTCCAGATCGACGCCGCCGTGAACCCGGGCAACTCCGGCGGCGCCCTCACCGACCGCGACGGCCGGGTCATCGGCATCGTCACCGCGCTCGTCAACCCGACCAAGGAGGACGTCTTCATCGGGATCGGCCTCGCCGTCCCCATCGATGTCGCCGGCGGCGCCGCCGGCCTGCCGCCGTATTGAGCGACGTACCGGACGACAGGAGGACCGGGATTTGGACCAGTCGACCAGCCAGGACCGCGCCACCGACCGCGCCGCGCCGATGGAGCGGCTGCTCTACGAGGTCAAGAAGGTCATCGTCGGGCAGGACCACCTGCTCGAGCGGCTGATCGTCGCGCTGCTGGCCCGCGGCCACATCCTCGTCGAGGGCGTCCCGGGCCTCGCCAAGACCATGGCGATCAAGACGGTCGCGGACGCGATCGGCGGCGAGTTCCAGCGGATCCAGTTCACGCCGGACCTCGTCCCGGCCGACCTGGTCGGCACGCGGATCTACAACCAGAAGACCGGCGAGTTCGGGACGACCCTCGGGCCGGTCTTCACCAACCTGCTCCTCGCCGACGAGATCAACCGCGCCCCGGCCAAGGTCCAGAGCGCGCTGCTCGAGGTGATGCAGGAGCGACAGGTCACGATCGGCCGCGAGACGTTCAAGGTCCCGGACCCGTTCCTGGTGCTCGCGACGCAGAACCCGATCGAGACCGAGGGCACCTACGCCCTCCCGGAGGCGCAGGTCGACCGGTTCATGATGAAGGTCCTCGTCGGCTATCCCAGCCCGACCGAGGAGTTCGTGATCGTCGAGCGGATGACCGGCGAGGTCCCGACGGCCCAGCCGGTCCTGACGACCGACGCGCTGCTCGAGATGCAGCGGGCGGCCGATCGCGTCTACGTCGATCCCGCGCTCTACGAGTACGCCGTCCGTCTGCGCGACCGCGACGCGCAACCCCGAGAAGCACGGGCTGCAGGAGCTGAACCGCTACATCACGTTCGGCGCCAGCCCGCGCGCCTCGATCAACCTGATCCTGACCGCCCGGGCGCTGGCCTACGTCCGCGGCCGCGACTACGCCCTCCCCGAGGACGTGCTCGACATGGCGCTCGACGTGCTCCGCCATCGGCTGGTGCTCTCGTTCGAGGCGCTCTCGGACGACGTGTCCAGCGACACGATCCTGCGGACCATCCTCGCCCGGATCCCCGTGCCGGTCGTCCCGTTGCGTGACCATGACAGCGTCCGCGTCAGCGCCTGAGCGCATCCTCCAGCGCCTCGACTGGCAGGTCGTCCGCCGGCTGGACGGCCTGCTCCAGGGCGACTATCGGAGCCTGTTCCGCGGGAACGGCGTCGACTTCGCCGACCTGCGCGAGTACCAGTTCGGCGACGACATCCGCTACATCGACTGGAACGTCACCGCGCGCATGGACGCGCCGTACATCCGCGAGTACCACGAGGACCGCGAGATCACCGCGTGGTTCCTGCTCGACCTCAGCCCGTCCGTGGACTTCGGCACGACCGAATCCGAGCGGCTCAAGCGGAGCGTCCTCATCGACTTCGTGACGACGCTGGCGCGCGTCCTGACCCGCCACGGCAACCGCGTCGGCGCGGTCTTCTACGGCAGCCAGGTCGAGCGGACGATCCCGGCGCGCGGCGGCCGGGTCCAGGTCCTGCGGCTGGTCAACGACCTGCTCCACCACCCGCGCCAGACGGGCGCCCCGTTCACGGACCTGGGGCCGCTGCTGCAGGCGGGCCACCGGACCATCAAGGGCCGCGCGCTCGTGTTCGTGATCTCGGACTTCATCAGCGCCCCCGGGCTGGGAGCGGCCGCTCAACCTGCTGACCCAGCGACACGAGGTGCTGGCCGTCCGGCTGTTCGACCGGCGCGAGGTCGAGCTGCCCGACGTCGGGCCGCTGCTCATGGAGGATGCCGAGACCGGCGAGCAGCTCTACGTCGACACGCACGACCGGGGCTTCCGGCAGCGGTTCCGCGAGGCGGCGGAGCTCCGCGAGACCACGTTGCGCGACGCGTTCAAGCGGGCCGGCGTGGACGCGGTCTCGATGTCGACCGACGAGGACCTCGTCAGCGCGATCGTCCGGATGGCGGCCCAGCGGCAGCGGAGGCGGGCGTAGCCGATGTCGTTCATCTGGCCGGCGATGCTGCTGCTGCTCCTGACGATCCCGGTCGGGGTCGCGCTGTACCTCGTCCGCGAGCGACGGCGCCGCGCACGGGCGGCGCGTTCGGGGTCGTCGGGCGGGCTCGGCGGGGCGGCGGCCGGTCCGAGCGACCGGCCGATCGCCGCGGGATCCGGCGCCGGCTCCCGGCGGTCCTCGTGGTCGCGGGGCTGACGATCCTGGTCGCCTCGCTCGCCCGGCCGCAGGGCGTGATCGGCGTGCCGCGGGTCGAGGGCACCGTGATCCTCGCGTTCGACGTGTCGGGGAGCATGGCCGCGACCGACCTCGCCCCGAACCGGATGGAGGCGGCGAAGGCGGCGGCGCGGTCGTTCGTGGAGCGCCAGCCCACCTCGGTGCGGATCGGCGTCGTCTCCTTCAGCGACAGCGGGTTCTCGGTCCAGGTGCCGACCAACGAGCAGGCCGAGGTGATCGCCGCGATCGACCGGCTCGGGCCGGAGCGCGGCACGTCGCTGGCGAGCGGGATCGAGGTCTCGCTGCAGACCATCGAAGCCGCCGCAGGCCGGCCCGAGGACCGACTACTACTCGAGCGCCTCGCCGGCGCCGACGCCCGTGCCGACCCCGGTCCCGAAGGGCACGTACGCCCCGGCGATCATCGTGCTGGTCACCGACGGGGAGAACACCACCGATCCCGGCCCGCTCGATGCCGCCGGCGCGGCCGCGGACCGCGGCGTTCGGATCGACACCGTCGGGATCGGGACGGCGGCGGGGACGACGCTCGAGGTGGAGGGCTTCCGCGTCCACACGGCCCTCGACGAGGCCACGCTCCGGGCGATCTCGGACGCTCACGGACGGCACGTACTACACCGCCGACGACCCGGCCGCGCTCGCGCGCGATCTACGACGACGTCGAGAAGCGTCTGGTCATCCACGCGGAGCCGATGGAGGTGACGTCGCTGTTCGCCGGGGCCGGGCGTCCTGCTGCTGGTCATCGGCGGGCTCGGGTCGCTGCTGTGGGCGGGCCGGTTCCCATGAGCAGGGCGGCCGATGAGCCTGCTGTGGCCGGAGCTGCTCGTCCTGCTGGCCGTGCTGCCGGTGCTCCTCGGCGTGCGCATCTGGGCGCTGCGCCGGCGCCGATCGGGGCTGCGCTACTCGAGCCTGTCGCTCATCCACGCGGCGCATGCCGCGCTCGTCGCGGATCCGCCGGCACCTGCCGTTCGTGCTGGTCCTCGTCGGGCTCGCCGGGCTCATCGTCGCGATGGCGCGTCCGGTCGCGATCGTGCCCGGTCCCGGCCGGCAAGACCACCGTGGTGCTCGCGCTCGACGTCTCGCGCTCCATGTGCGCCACGGACATCCCGCCGAACCGGCTGGTCGCGGCCGAGGAGGCCGCGTCGGCGTTCGTCGAGCGGCAGGGCGCGACGACGCAGATCGGGATCGTGGCGTTCGCAGGCTACGCCGAGATGGTCCAGGCGCCGACGAACGACCAGGAGGTCCTGCTCGACGTCATCGAGAGCCTGCAGACCGGGCGGCGGACCGCGGTCGGCAGCGCGATCCTCGAGGCGATCGACGCCATCGCGGAGGTCGACCCGTCCGTGGCCAAGAGCCAGGACCCCTTCGACCCGGACGCGGTGGCGCCGCCAGCGGTCCCGAAGGGGGCGTACGCGCCGGCGATCGTCGTGCTCCTGACCGACGGCGCGAGCAACGCGGGCCCCGAGCCCGTGGAGGCGGCCACGCAGGCCGCAGCCCGGGGCATCCGCGTCTACACGATCGGGTTCGGGACGGCGGACCCCGGGGCGCCGGCCGCGTCGTGCGGGGCGCAGTTCATCGGGCGCGAGCCGGGCGACAACGGACGGGGCGTTCGGCGTGCAGGGCGGCGGCGGTGGCGGTGGCGGCGGCCAGTTCCGGCGCGCCATCGACGAGGACACGCTGCAGGCCGTCGCCGAGGCGACCGGCGGCGAGTACTACCCGGCCGAGAGCGCCAACGAGCTCGAGAAGGTCTTCGCCGGGCTGCCGACGAACCTCATCACCAAGCACGAGGTGACCGAGGTCAGCGTCGCGTTCGTCGCGGTCGCGGTGGTGCTCCTGGCCGGGGCGTTCCTGCTCGGGCAGGCCTGGCGCCCGCTGCCGTAGCGGCGTCCGCGTCCGGTGCCGGCCGGCACCGGCCTCGGAAACCCGGGCATCGGCTGCAGCGTCTCCGCGCCATCGGCGACCGCACGTGTCGCCACCGACACGGAGTCCCATCCCATGCAGCCGACGACGATCACCTTCACCCTCCCGACCGCCCGGATCCGCTGGATCGGCGTCGGCCTAGCCATCGGACTGGTGGCGGCCGCGGTGGCCAGTCCGGTCTTCGCGCCACGGAACGCGCTGGCCGCAACGGACCAGGCGCCCGAGCACACCATCAGCGTGAGCGGCACCGGCCGCGTCGTGATCAGCCCCGATGTCGCGGACCTGCGGCTCGGCGTGTCCGTGACGAAGCCGACCGTGAAGGCCGCCCGAGCCGCCGCCGCCGAGTCGATGAACAAGGTCGATCGCCGCCCTCAAGAAGCTCGGGATCGCCGACGCGGACCTGCAGACCAGCGGCCTGAGCCTCCAGCCGGTCTACGACTACTCGAACAACGGCAATCCGCCCAGGCTGACCGGCTACACCCTCTCGAACGGCGTCTCGGTCACGATCCGCGACCTCGACAAGATCGGCGACGCCATCGATGACGGCCTGGCGGCCGGCGCGACAACGCTCGACGGCGTGACCTTCCGGGTCGACGATCCGGCCAAGGCCCAGGAGCAGGCCCGCCAGCAGGCGATGGCCCAGGCGAAGTCGATGGCCGACACGCTCGCGAAGAGCGCCGGCGTCTCGATCACCGGCGTCGCGTCGATCAGCGAGAGCAGCGCCCCGACGCCGTACCCGATCTACTTCGACGCCGAAGGCCAGGCGCTCGCGGCCGACAGCGCGACCCGATCAACGTCGGCACCAACGACGTGATCGTCACGTCTCGTGGTCTACCTGATCGGCTGAAACCGTCCGGCGGGAGGGCGTATCGGCTGCATGAACGCTCACTCCGCCGACGCGGCCTCTCGCCGCCGTCATCTTCGTCCTCGCTGATCTCGATCGCTGCAGTCGGCTAGGCGGTGCGGCACCGAGCGCCCGCGGGCGCCGGCTCGCGGCCCGCTCGCGCGCTCAGCGGGTCCGCCGACCCGCTAGCCTGAGCCCGACATGGATCCGATCACGTTCGCGATCGTCGGGAGCGGCTGGCGCGCCGAGCACTACCTCCGCATCGCGCGCGAGCTGCCCGACCGGTTCCGCGTCTCCGGGCTGCTGAGTCGATCGGCCCAGAACCCGCGACGCGCATTGGCCGGCGCGTTCGGGGTCGCGACCCCGTCATCGCTCGACGCGCTGCTCGCCGCGCGCCCCGAGTTCGTGGTGCTCTCGGTCGCCTGGCCCGCGACGCCGGTGCTCCTCGTCGAGCTGACCGAGCGCGGGGTCCCGGTGCTCGCGGAGACGCCGCCGGCGCCCGACCTGGACGGCCTGCGCCGGCTTGCCCCGCTCGCTCGCGGCGGCGCCCGGATCCAGGTCGCCGAGCAGTACCAGTTCCAGCCGATCCACGCAGCGCGGATCGCGATCGCCCGGTCGGGGCGGCTGGGGACCGTCAGCCACGTCCAGGTGTCGGCGGCCCACGGCTACCACGGCATCGACCTGATCCGCCGGTGCCTCGCCGACGAGTTCGGCCCGGTGACGATCCGGGCGCAGGCGCTTCGAGTCGACGATCGTCGCCGGTCCGGACCGCTCCGGGCCGCCGGTCGGCGAGCGCATCGTGCCGTCGAGCCAGGTCATCGCGACGCTCGAGTTCGATGGGTCGTCGGCCGTCTTCGACTTCAGCGAGGACCAGTATTTCTCGTGGGTCCGCTCGAACCGGGTGCTGGTCCGCGGCGAGCGCGGCGAGATCCACGACACCACCGTGCGGTATCTCCGCGAGGACGGCAGCCCGGTGATCGCCGAGATCCGCCGCCACGAGACCGGCCGCGACAGCAACTTCGAAGGGTTGGGGTTCGTCGGGCTGACGCTCGACGGCGAGTGGGTGGCGCGCAACGAGTTCGTCGGCGCGCGCCTGCCGGACGACGAGCTGGCGATCGCGATCTGCCTGGCCCGGATGTCGGCGTACATCGACGGCGGTCCCGACTTCTGCTCCCTGGCCGATGGCGTCCACGACCACCACCTCGGGCTGATGATCGACGCCGCGGCCGAGTCGGGCGAGGCCGTCCACGTCGCCGGCCACCTCTGGGACGAGGGCGGCTAGCGCGCGTCGGCGGTCGCTGCTCCGCTCGCCACGGAGCCCGTCGCCGTCGATATGCACGTTCGCCGCGGGGATGTCATCTCCAGATTCGAGATGCACCTCGGATGCATATCCGTGGACGAGGCGCGCTCGACCTCGCGGCCCGGAGCCCGGCCACGCCCGTGGCCGCCGACCATGGCCGCGCCACGTCCGACCGACCGGTCGCGCCCGCCCGCCGAGCGGTCGCCCGATCGCACCGTCGCCCCGATGCCGATCCGCCCGCCCCGACCTATGCAGCCGATATGCATACGATTCCGAGAGCGTGTCCTTGCGGCGAATCGTGCATATCCGAGCCGGCCGGGCCGCGCCGCGGCCGCCCGGGCGACCTAGGGGAACAGGTCCATCTCGCCCGGGATGAGCGCGTCGCGGATGCGACCGTCGCCGCGGAGGAACGACGCGCCGCGGACCACCGCGACCGGGCGGCCGGCGGTCTTGCCGAGGGCGAGCTCGGCGGCGCTGGCCAGCTCGTCGGCGACGGCCCGGACGGTCGAGCGCATCACGCGCCCGTCGGCATCGGGGACGCCGCGGAGGTCCTCCAGCGGCAGCAGCCCGGACACGCCGATCGCGACATCGACGATGCCCCAGCGCCACGGCCGGCCGAACGAGTCCGACACGATGACGGGGACGTCGACGCCGAAGCGGGCCGATACGGCCGCGCGGATCCGGTCGGCCGACGCGTCGGGATCTCGCGGCAGCAGGGTCACGATCGAGCCGGAGCCGGGCCCGACGTTCGAGGCGTCGATGCCGCCGTTGGCGCAGACGAACCCGTGCGGCGTCTCGGTGATGATCACGCCGTTCGCCATCCGGACGACGCGGCGCGCCTCGCGCAGCACCACCTCGACCTGGCGCGGCATCGCGATCCCATGCCTTGGCGAACTCGACGGCCTCCGGTCGCGGCTCGACCCCGGTCAGGTCGACGATCGCGCCCTCGGCCTTCGAGACGATCTTCTGCGTCACGACCAGGACGTCCTGCTCGGTCAGCGGCAGCACCCCGGCCGTGCCCTCGATGGCCCCGACGATGATCGCCGGCAGGTCGTCGCCGATGCGGATCTCGGGGATGCCCTCGAGCGCGACGACCGAGACGGCGCGACCGCCGGCCCGTCAGCCGACACCGAGGCGCTCCGGGGCCACCGATTCGACGAAGACGAGGTCCTCGGGCGTGTCGAGGTCGACGGTGAGCGGCCCATCGAGCTCGACGTAGCGCGCCCCGGCCGCGGCCGCGCGCTCGCGATGGGCGGCGCGGCTGCCCGGACCGAAGGCGAAATCGATGACGTCGGGTGGCCGCAGGCCCAGCGCGTTGGTCCCGGTGCCGTGGCGGTCGGTGACGAGCACGACTGTGGGGCCGGGCATCCGCTCCGGCGCCGACGAGCGCATCGACGACCGCATCGACGGCCTCGACGCTCACGAACGGCAGGTCGATCGGCAGGACCACGATGGCCGTCGCGCCGCCGGCGACCACGTCGGCCCGTGCGTCGGCGAGACCGGCCCGGAGACCGCGGGAACGTTGCCGGAGCGTTCGCGCACCAAGTCCCGTTGCGCGGTGCGAGCAGCTCGCGGTCCGGGCTGACGACCAGGACGTCGGCGAATCGGGTGACGGCCAGGGCGGTCACCACGGTCCGTGCCAGGAACCCGTCGACCAGCTCGTGCCGCTCCTCGGCGTCGAGCGTCTCGCCGAGCCGCGTCTTGGCGCCCTCGGCGGTGCCGACCGGGATGATCGCGGCGATGCGGGCGCGGAGCGGCGGCGGGACTCATCGCGGTCCCGCGAACTCGAGGACGGTCCGGGCCAGCCGGGCGCGGCCCGCGTCGTCGGCCATCACGGTGTCGGTCGCGAGCGTCCGGAGTCCGAGCGCCGCGATCTCCGGCTCGAGGGCGGCGTCGGCGGCGTCGAGCACGAACGCGTCGATCGACGGCCGCAGCAGCCCCGCCACGGCCGAGGCGCTCGACCCGTGCCCGAGCGACGCGAGCATCCGGTCGGCGGGGCCCTTGAGCGCCCGGCCGCCGATGATCGGGCTCACCGCGACGACCGGGACGCCGCGCGAGCGCGCGGCCGCGAGCAGCTCGGCGATCCCCGGCACCGCGAGGATCGGGCCGATCGAGACGATCGGGTTCGAGGGGCCGATCACGATCACGTCGGCGGTCTCGAACGCGGCCGCCACCACGGCGGTCGGGCGGGCAGCGATCGATGCCGTCGAAGCGCACCTCGCGGACGTCGGGCGCCTGTCGCAGCCGGACGAAGTAGTCCTGGAAGTCGAGCCAGCCGTCGTCGGTGCGGACCTGGGTGCGGACCGGCTGGTCGCTCATCGGCAGGATCGGCGTCGGCACGCCTCGGGCGCGCTGGAGGTCGAGCACCGCCTCGGTGAGCGTGGCCCCGGCCCGCAGCCGCGCGCCGCGCGCGATGTGGGTCGCGAAATCGTGGTCGCCGAGGCGGAACCACGTCTCCTCGCCGTACTCGGCCAGGGCGTCGATGACGGTCCAGGTCTCGCCCGCCACGCCCCAACCACGGTCGTCGTCGAACGTGCCGGTGAGCATGTAGAGGATCGCGTCGTGGTCGGGCATCACGAGGAGGCCGTGCCGTTCGACGTCGTCGCCGGTGTTGACGACGACCGTCGCGTCGCCATCGGGGAGTGCCAGCTGGAACCCGTGCGCCAGCTTCGCGCCACCGGTCCCGCCGGCGAGGACGACGACCTTCACGCGCCCAGCAGGGCGCCGACCTCGGCCATCCGGTCGATGGTCTCGCGGTCGTACGGGGCGGGCATCCGGACGATGACGGTCTCGAAGCCGAGCGCCTGGTACGGCCGGATCGCGTCGGCCACCTCGGCCGGCGAGCCGAGCAGCGGGATCGACTCGCGCAAGTCGTCGACGCCGTTCGCGTCGAGCAGCTCGCGGAACCGTGCCTGCCGCCGCCGCGGCGTCGTCGCGCAGGATGATCGGGAAGCTGATGGTCTTCTCGATCGTCGAGACGTCGCGGCCCACGGCGGCGCCGTGCTCGGCGAGGATCTCGAGCCGGGCCGCGACCTCCTCGACGGTGCCCGACCGTGTTCCAGGCGTCCGCACGCTCGGCCACGGTCCGCAGCGTCTTCTTCGGCCCGGAGCCGCCGATCAGGATCGGCAGGTGCGCCTGGACGGGGCGCGGCGCGACCAGCGCATCGTGGAACGTGTAGGCCCGGCCCTCGTAGGCTGAACCGCTCGCCGTCGAGCAGGCGGCGCATCAGCATCACGGACTCGTCGAGACGGTCGATCCGCCAGCCGGGCGACGTGCCGAACTCGATCCCGAAGCCGTCGTGCTCGCGGTCGAACCAGGCGGCGCCGATGCCCAGGATCGCGCGCCCGTCGGAGAGGTGGTCGAGCGTGGTCGCGACCTTGGCCGTGAGCCCCGGGTTGCGGAAGGTGTTGGCGCCGACCATCAGGCCGAGGCGCACCTTCTTCGTGATCGGCGCGAGACCGGCCAGCACGGACCATCCCTCGAAGGTCGGCTGCTCCCACGGTCCGAAGATCGCGAACAGGTGGTCCCAGGTCCAGATCGAGTCCCAGCCGACGTCCTCCGCGGCGAGCGCCGCGTCGCGGAAGCCCGCCCAATCGGTCTGCTGCGACCACAGCTGGAGCCCGAATCGCATCGTGTCAGCCCTCCCGGCGCTCAGTCGAAGTGCTCGTGGACCTTCTCCACGGTCACGCGGAAGCTGATCCGCTGCATGCTTCGAGTAGGTGTCGGCCCGATCCGCGTCCGCCTCGGCGGCTGGTCGGCGATGTAGCGATGGGCCATCTCGGCGATGTCGGCCTGCGCCGTCGCCTGGTCCGTCGATCGGCTCGGCCGTCCCGGTCAGGCCGACCCAGAGCTCGTCGGGCCCGGGTCGTTGACGGCCACGGCGATGCGTGGGTCGCGCAGCAGGTTGGTGGGCCAGCGCCGCCCGACCTTGCTGTTGAGGATCGAGCCCGTCGTCTCGAGCCTGTACCAGACGACCGCCTGGCGCGGGGCGCCGTCGGCGTCGATCGTGGCGATCGTCGCGTACAGCCCCTGGCGGGCGAGGAAGGTGCGGGCGCGGTCCGAGATGGTCATGGACCGATGGTACGCGAGGCAACGTTCCCTCGGACGCGGACCCGGGCCGAACAGGCCCACCCCCGCATGCCTCAGGCGAGGCGCTCCCCGGCGCGGATCGGCACGTCGAGGCGGTTCTCGGGCGGGGCCAGGGGGCACGCCCAGCGGGGATCGAACGCGCACGACGGCTGGACCGCGAAGTTGAAGTCGAGGACGAGCGTGCCGGCGACCGGGTCGCCGCCCAGGTCGAAGCTCTTGGCCGCGTCGAGCAGGTAGCGGCCGGCGGCGTAGGTCTCGGTCCCGTTGGTCGCGTCCCGGAACGGCACGAAGATCCCGCCCGCGTAGCCCGCCATCCAGAAGACCGACAGCGGTCCGCGCGCCCCCGGGGAGTGGCAGGGACACCGTTCCGAGGCGGCTGAACGCGAGGCGTGTCCGCCCCGCTGTTCGGCAGTTCGAGGGCGAACGTGCCGGGCGCCGGGGGAGGGGCCGGCTCCACGACCACCTCGAAGCGCAGGCCGCGGGTCGTGGTCGAAATGGCGGGCCGTGAAGCTCGCCCGCTCGGCGGCCGGGACCGGCGACTGCGGGTGCTCGCGGTACAGCTGCTCGCGGACCGCGCGCCAGTGGGCGAGCGCGATCGCGGGGTCCGTCGCGGCCATCGCCCGGACCTCGGCATAGAGCGTGCCCGTGCGACGACGCCAGTCGGCCAGCCAGAGGCGGTCCGTGGCAGAGCCGTCGCCCTGGGCCCAGGCGGGATCGGTCACGTCAGCGCCGGTCGCGCCGCATCGCCCCGATCAGCACGACGACGCCGATCACGATCAGGATGACCGGCCAGAGCTGGCTCCAGCGGATGTCGGGCATGTCGAGGCCGAGCGTCCGGTCGGCGAAGAACCACAGCCCGAGCGTGAGCAGGACGATGCCGACGACCAGGCTCCACCAGCGGCCGCCGTCGCTCCGTTGCTGCGGCTCCTGCCGCTGCTGCTGGGCCCAGCCGGTCGGCGGAGTCGGTGGTGGCGGTGGGCGGCGCGTGGTGGTGGCGCCGGCGGCGCGTCGCCGCCCTGCGGGTTCGGGGGTGTCCATGCGTGTCGTCGGGTTCGGCGTCTCGGTCGTCCATCGGTGGCCTCGCGTCGGTGTCGCGGTCGTGGCCCCATCCTAGTCCGCGGCGCCTAGAATCGGTGGCCCGGCCGCGGTCGCCGGTCTCGATGCATCGGATGGAGGCGACAGCGTGGCGGATACGGCGGAGATCGGCGTCTTCGGAGGCTCGGGGTTCTACTCCCTGCTCGACGACGTGCGCGAGGTCAAGGTGGACACGCCGTACGGGGCGCCCTCGGATTCGATCTTCCTCGCCGACGTCGCGGGGCGGCGCGTGGCGTTCCTGCCGCGCCATGGCCGGCGCCACACGATCCCGCCGCACAAGATCAACTACCGCGCGAACGTCTGGGCGATGCGCTCGCTCGGGGTGAAGGCCGCGATCTCGCCGTGCGCCGCCGGCTCGCTCCAGCTCGCGGTCAAGCCCGGCGACTTCGTCGTGTGCGACCAGTTCGTCGACCGCACGAACGGGCCGCGCCGACACGTTCTACGACGGGCCGGTCGTGACCCACCTGTCATCGGCCGAGACCTACGACCCGGTCCTCCGCCAGCTCGCCATCGACGCCATCCGCGACCACGACATCCCCGTCCACGAGCGCGGCACGGTGGTCGTCATCCAGGGGCCGCGGTTCTCCACGAAGTCCGAGTCGAAGTGGTTCACGCGACGCCGGCTGGGAGGTCATCAACATGACCCAGTACCCCGAGGCGTGGCTGTGCCGCGAGCTCGGGATCGCCGTGGTCAACATCAGCCTGATCACCGACTTCGACGCCGGCGTGCTCGAGGGCACCGAGGCGGTCAACGCCACGGACGTGCTCGAGGTGTTCCAGGAGAACGCCGAGCGCATCCAGAAGGTCGTGCTGGACCTGATCGGGCGGTTCCCGAAGGACCTCGACGCGCTGGGGGCGCGGGCCGCGCTCGACCCGACCCGCGGCGACGGGCACACGATCGCCGCCGAGGACATCCGGCTGTTCGAGACAGGGCTTTGAGGGAGCGGCCGGCGCACGGGGAGCGACGGCCGTGACCGGCGCCCTCCCGATCGGGGTCACGCTCCGGACGATCCGGGCCGAGCCCGGCTGGTGGATCGAGAGCGCCCGGCGCCTGGACGAGGCCGGCTACGCCGGCGTCTGGGGCTGGGACCACTTCATGGGCCGCGGCGACCTCACCGTCCCGGTCGTCGAGGGCTGGACCGCGCTGGCGATGGCCGCCGGTGCGACCTCGCGGATCTCGCTCGGCTCGTTCGTGCTCAACGTGGTGAACCGGCACCCGGCGGTCGTGGCGCGGATGGCGTCCACCCTCCAGATCGCCAGCGGCGGCCGGCTGGTCCTGGGCATCGGGATCGGCGGGCACCCGAAGGAGCACGCGGCGTACGGCATCGAGTTCCCGCCACCCCCCGAGCGCGTCGCGCGGCTCGAGGAGGCCGTGGCGGTCATCCGAGCGCTGTGGACCGGCGGCCCGGTCACGCGCGAGTCGCCGTACTACCCGCTGGTCGAGGCGTACGCGCGGCCGGTGCCCGATCCCGCGCCGCCGATCATCATCGGTGGCGAGACGCCGGCCGGGGCCAGGCTCGCGGCCCGCATCGGCGACGGCTGGACCTCGTTCGAGGAGCGGTTCGTGGGCGGATCTGCCGCTGTACCTCGAGGCGCTCGAAGCGGCCGGCAAGCGGCGTGAGGACCAGACGCTGTACGTCGGCTTCCAGGGCGAGTGGCTGTCGGACGAGACCCTCGAGGACTCGCCATGGGTGCGCGAGCCGCGCGAGACCTGGGAGCGATGGCGGTCGGCCGGCGCCGACGGCGCGATCGTGCTGGCCCGAACGACCGCCGACGTGGACCTGCTGGTGGACGCGGTCGCGCGCTGGTAGGGCCCGGCCGCCGCGGCCGGAGTGCGGACCCGGCACAACGTTCACCCACAGCACGTTATGGCTGATCCACGGTCGGTCTGGTGCCGATTCGAGGCCGATCCGGGCCGTTGGCGATCCCGCGCGGGGGTCGTGCACGGATTCATCGTCAGGTGAGGCTCGGGGCGGGGAACCCGGTGCCGATCGGCCATAACGTTCCCCCATGGTCGTCATGCCGGGTTGGTGGCCGAGCGGAACGGGCGACGACTTCGCCCGCTGGTAGCGCCGGCCGCCGCGTGACCCGTTTCGTGGCACCATCGACCACGTGACCACCCCGACCGCGGCCATGGAGCCGGCACCGAAGCCGCCCACCCTGACGCATGGCTGCGTGCGCTGCGGCGCCCCGGTCGACATCGACACGGCGCTGTGCGAGCGCTGCAACCCGCTCGGGCTCAAGGATCCGGCCGCCTCGCAGGCCCACGGGACCGTGGTCATCGGCGTGATCGTGGCGGTCGTCCTGCTGGCCGTGTTCGCACGGATGACGGTCTCGGGCGTCGGCCCGTTCCCGGCGAGCGTCCTCGCCGCCACGAACCCGGACGGCACCGCCCTCACGGTCAGCATCACGGTCACGAACACGGGCACCTCGACCGGCGCGACCACCTGCCGCGTCACCGACCCGAAGGACCGCAACGGCGGCATCGGCGCCATCGTCCTCAGCCCGCGGATCGACCCGAAGGAGACGATCACGTTCAGCCAGGAGGTCACCGAGCTGGGCACCAAGGTCCGCGACCTCGCGGTCGAGTGCGCCGCACCATGACGGATGTCTCGGCGACGGCCGCGTCCGCGGCGGCCGTGCCCGGCTTCGAGGACGAGCTGGCGTTCTCGCTGAGCCTGGCCGTCCGCGCCGGCGAGGTCCTGATGGCCCACTACGAGCGGCTCGAGCAGATCGACTACAAGAGCGCCCGGGACGTGGTGACCGAGGCGGACCACCTCTCCGAGGCGCTGATCCTCGACGCGATCCGCGGCCGCTACCCGGACGACGCGATCCTCGCCGAGGAGAGCGGGGAGCATCGGGCGGTCGCGGGCGAGGCTCCGACCTCGGGCAAGGGCCGGGTCTGGATCGTCGACCCGCTCGACGGGACGGTGAACTACGCCAACGGCATCCCGTTCTTCTGCGTGTCCATCGGCGATGGTCGAAGGCGGCCGGCCGGCCGTCGGCGTCGTCCACGACCCGACCCGGCACGAGACGTTCGCCGCGACCTCCGGCGGCCCGGCGACGCTCGACGGCCGCCCGGTCCACACCTCGGACAAGGAGCGCCTGAGCGACTTCGTGATCTCGATGGCGCTCAACGGCCGCGCGGTCGCGACGCGCAACCGGAACGTCCGCAAGGCGATCCGCATCCCGCGCTCGATGGGCTCGGCGGCGCTCGCGCTCGCGTACGTCGCGAACGGCCGGTTCGACGCCTTCATCCAGCAGGGCGGGCTCTCGACCTGGGACATCGCGGCGGCCGGGCTGATCGCCGAGCGCGCGGGCGCGCGCGTGACCTCGATGACCGGTGCGCCGTGGTTCGACGTGGCCCATTCGCCGGCCTCGATCGGCATCCTCGCCGCGCCGCCGGCGCACCACGGGCCGCTGCTCGACCTGGTCCGCTAGACGCGCGACCCCTGTCGGGGGCCCGCACACGGTCGTCGGGGCCGCCCGCGGTATCCCGCGAACAGCCCCGACCAGGAAGCGTCGCCTGCGCGCGACGCGGGACAGGCTGGATCGGATCTCAGGGCGTGGTCGCCGACAGCGGCTCTCGCTCCTCCGCGCGGAACCGCACGGCATCGAACGTGGGCATCGCGAGCGGCATCCGCTCCTCCGCCCGGAACCGCACGGCGTCGAATGTCGGGGCAGCGGGAACCGCGACCGCGGCCGGGACCGCCGCGCGAGCAGCGAGGTCGACGTGGGCGATGCCGAACCCCGTCGCGAACCCGAGGAGCGCAGTGGCGATGGCGAGGCCGGCGACCGGCCGCACGTCCGGGTTCGACCTCGAGCGTGCCGTGGCGCTGGGAAGCATGGCGTGACTCCTTCTGGATAGCCGCCCGTGGCGGACTCGTCGTTGGCTGCCGGCCGGCACACCGTGGTCGATGGCATGACGCCGGTGTCGCCGGCCTGTCACGGCGTGACAATCACGGGACTCAGGAGTCGTTCCTATCGGTATGGGCCTCTGGCCCTGCACGTTCGAGACGGATGGGTCCATGCCCGAAGTCCTGGCTCCGGCGATCCCGCGGCGAATGGAGGACATCAGTGCCGTCTACGACGCCTGCCACCGGGACCTGTTCGGGTTCGTCGCGTCCATGACACGGGATGCCGCCGCCGCCGAAGACCTGGTCCACGAGGCGTTCGCTCGCCTCCTGCGCGAGACCGCTGCGGGCCGCGCACCCGACAACGCGCGGGCATGGCTCTACACCGTGTGCACGAATCTTGCGCGGAGTCGGGCGCGGCGGCGGGTGATCGCGGACCGCTGGCAGCAGGTCTTTGGACGCAGGTCCATCGCCGAGACCGACGAAGCCGCCGAGGACGCCGTCCTGCGCCGCGAGCGCACGTCGGAGCTTGGCCTCGCGCTAGGTGCCCTCCCTGCTGAGCACCGGGCGGCGCTGCTGCTCGCCGCCGACGGGTTCAACGGGCGGGAGATCGCCGAGATCCTGGGGCGGAGCGAAGGCGCCACGCGGAACATCATGTGGCGCAGCCGACTCGCGCTGAAGGAGCGCATCGGTCCGGAGGGACGGTCATGACGACCCACGACCAGGCCCTCCGTCTGGCCGCGACCGCCCTCGACTTCGAGCTCAGTCGATCCGATAACGACGAGCTGGACGCGCATCTGCGCGGGTGCGTCGCCTGCCGATCGACGCAGCGATCCTTCCTCGACCACGCGACGGCGCTGCGGACCCGAACACGAGCGCATGCGCCCGCGCATCTGCGGGCCGAGATCATGTCCGAGCGCGCCCCGACCTTCCCGATCGCGTCCGGCCCGGCCCGGGCACTCGTGCTGGCCGGACTGCTGATCGCGGCCATGGTCTCCGCGCTCTTCATCGGGGCGGGCCTCACCCGGCACACCCCGACGCTGCCGGACGTGGTGCCCCTGTCGCCGATCGGCAAGGCGACCGACATCCTGTTCTCCGGCGAAGCGTCCGTCGGCGAGCACAACTGCACGTTCACGGCCGAATCGAATTGCGCGACGGACGTGATCGTCGCCGATGGCTCCGTCTGGACCACGTCGACGGACGGCGTGATCCGGGTGGACCCGGCCTCGAACGCGGTGATCGCGACCATCCCGTTCCCGAACGGCTTCCCCCAACGTCTCGGGGCGAACGACGACGGGATCTGGGTCGTCGCCCAGAACCCGGGCCGCCTGGTCCGGATCGACCCGGCGACGAACACGGTCGCCGAGACGGTCGAGGTCGGCGGGATCCCGGGCGGCATGGCCATCGATGGTCGCGGGATCTGGGTCGCGGCCACGACCGAGCACGCGCTCCTCCACGTGGACCGGTCGACACGTGCGGTCTCCCGCATCGTCCTCGACATCGCCCCGTGGTCGGTCGCATCGACCGGCGACTCCATCTGGGTGGTGGACCGCTACGCCCGTCAGGCGATGCTGGAGGTCGACCCGGTCACCGAGACCACGGTGCGTGCCATCGAGATCCCTGGTGCTGGCGCCCCGTCGGGCTGGGACTACAGCGCTGGGGTGACGGTACTCGGCGATCAGCTGGTGGTCCTTGGCAAGGTAGAGATCTCGATCTTCGATCGGGCCACGGGATCGTTCGTCACGCATGTCGGCCCGACGAGTCCACATGCCGCGGTCGGCGGGGACTCACTTTGGATCGTCGGCGGTGACCGGCGGATGCTGCAGCGATGGGACCCGGCCACGAACAGCGAACAGGTCGAGCAGCGGTTGGGCATCGACACGACCGCCGACGCGGTCACCTGGGAGCACCCGGTCGCGTACGGGTTCGGTGCGATCTGGATCCGTGACTACCTGCACGACCGGCTCATCCGCATCGACCCGGACCCGGTGGATAGACCGACGACTTCGTGAGCTCGCAGCGACTGGCTCGAACTCGATAGCGGCGCCTGGCGCCTCAGTCGCCCTCGCGCCAGCGATGGGGTCTCGATCGAAGCCGGTCGAGGCCCCATTCCTCGCAGAACGCGGCCCATTCGTCGCGCGGCGCGCCGTCCCAGCGCAGGTCGTCGACCGCCTGCTGGCGGATCGGGACGCCGTCGTCCGCGGTCCGGAGCCGCGCGAGATCGCGGTAGAGGAGGGCGTCGTCCCACTGGTCGCGGAGGGCGGCCGCCAGCGACATCGCCCGCGATCCTCCGACGCCCGGCACCTCCCATTTCGATGCCTGCTTCGGGACGTCCTCGAGGTGGCCGTACGCGGTCAGCACCGCGCCGGTGGACTTCGCGCCCCAGCCGGTGAGGCCGGGGTAGCCGTCCGACGAGTCGCCGACGAGCGCGAGGTAGTCGGGGATCGACGGTCGGCGGCACGCCCCACTTCTCGCGGACGCCGGCGTCGTCGTAGGTGAGGTTGCGGCGGCGGTCCCAGAGCACGATGCGGTCGTCGACCACGAGCTGGGCCATGTCCTTGTCCGGGGTGCAGACGAGGATCTGCTCGACGGCGGGGTCGGCGGCGAAGCGGACGGCCGCGGCGGCGATCGCGTCGTCGGCCTCGAACTCGACCATCGGCCAGAGCACGATGCCGAGCGCCTCGACGGCGGCCTCGGCGATCGGGAACTGCGACAGCAGCTCGGGCGGCATCCCCGCGGACGACTTGTAGCCGGGGAACAGGTCGTTGCGGAACGACTCGATCACACGGTCCGTGGCGCACCCGACGTGGGTCGCGCCCTCTTCGCGGAGCAGGTACAGGAGCTGGTCGCACAGCCCGGACACGCCCGAGAGGTTGACGCCGTCGCGCCCGAGCACCGGCGGCCGCGGCGCGAAGTGCGCCCGGAACAGCTCGTACGTGGCGTCGACGAGGTGGACCTGCATCGGCGTCAGGCCGCGCCCGTCATCGCATCACCGTCCGCCACATCACGACGCCGGCCTCGCGCATCTCGTCGAGCGCCCGCCCGCCGTCGCCCGGCTCGAGGTCGACCGCGGCCACGGCATCGGTCAGCAGCGCGGTCTCGAACCCGAGCCGGACGGCGTCGAGCGCCGTCGCCTTCACGCAGTAGTCGGTGGCGAGCCCGACGACGACGACGCGCTCGCACGTCGGCGGCGCGGAGGATCGACTCGAGCTCGGTCGGGATCGTCTCGCCGGTCGTCGGGTCGCGCATCGTGAAGCCGGAGTAGCCGTCCTCGCCGTTGGCGCCCTTGCGCACCCGCGGCGCGTCGTCGGGGAGCGCCAGGTCCGGGTGCAGCGCCGCGCCCCACGTGTCCGCGACGCAGTGGACCGGCCAGATGCCGCCGTCCTTGGCGAAGTGGGGCGTGGACTCGGGGTGCCAGTCCTGGGTGGCGACGACGAGCGCGCCGTTGCTCCGCGCCATCGCGATCTCGCCGTTCACCGTGGGGACGATGGCGTCGCCGCCGGCCACGCTCAGCCCGCCCGCCGGGTCCGCGAAGTCGTTCTGGAGGTCGACGATGACGAGCGCGGTCCCGGGCCGATATCGCTGCATGCCCCGAGGGTAGCGCAGGGGTGGCGCCGGACGGGAGGCGAGTGGCCGGCACGCGAGTGGCCGGCGCGCGCGTGGCCGGCGGGCGACATGGCCGCAATGCGCACCAGTGGCCATTCACCTTCCTCAGCTCGGCAAGACCGCGAGTCTTACGTCACGAGGAAGGTCGGGCGGCCGTGACGGGATCGGCCCTGAGGCGTCGGTTTCGACGCGGGCCACGTGCTCGATCCATGCGTGGCACGCGCCAGCACGACCGCGTACGTCGACGCGTCACGCGCAGGCTACGACTGGGAGTCGATACAGCGGGTCGGCAAGTCGGGCTCGTCGGCCGGGCGCCGCTGGCCGGTGCCACGCTCCGTACGCCACGGCCGGGCGCCACGGCCGCCGACGCGACGCCCGCGCCACTCCCCGCCGGCTACCCGATGAGCGACGGATCCTCGACCCGCTCGGACTCGACGTCCGCGTTGGTCTCGCCCTGGCTGGCCGGCTCGACGTCGAGCAGGTAGCCGATCCCCTGGAACGTCTTGATGCGACCCGGCTCGCCCGGCTCGGAGCCGAGCTTGCGCCGCACGCGCGAGACCCAGACGCGCAGGTACTGCAGGTCGTCGCGGTACTCCGGTCCCCAGACCTTGGTCAGCAGCTCGGTGTGGAGCACGACCTTGCCGGCGTTCGCGGCGAGGTGCTGGAGCAGGAGCCACTCGGTCCGCGACAGCTGGACCATCTCGCCGTCCTTGGTGACCACGCGGCGCTCGAGGTCGATCTCGATGTCGTCGAACTTCAGGATCCCGGCGCCGGGCTGCGCGCCGCTCACCCGGCGCAGCACGGCGCGCACGCGCGCCGCGAGCTCGTCGGGGTGGAACGGCTTGGCGATGTAGTCGTCGGCGCCCAGGTCGAGGCCCTTGGCCTTGTCCGACGTCGATCCCTTGGCCGTGAGCAGGATGACCGCGACCGGGCGGCGCTCGCGGAGCTGGCGCATGACCTCGATGCCGTCGAGGTCGGGCATGACGATGTCCAGCAGCACGATGTCCGGGCCGGACCTCCTCGGCCTTGGTCAGGGCCTCCTCGCCGCTGTTGGCGGTGACGACGCGGAAGCCCTCCTCCCCGAGGGCGAGCGAGACGAGCTTCGTGATGCGGGGCTCGTCATCGGCGACGAGCACCAGCGGCTGGGTACTCAAGGCATGCATCTCCTGGGTGATGTCCGCCGTCATGGTGCGCCACTCCGACCTTGCGGCGACGTTGCAATCGGCACCGCCGCGCGCTCGCGGTCATCGCGTTCTGCAACGTCCGGCGCGATCGCCACGCACGCCGACGACCGGCGTCCACCGCGCCGAAACCCAACGGCAACGTCCGGCCGACCGCAACCTCCCAGCGGATGGGCTACCCTGCGGCCTGTATGTATTTCGACCAGTTCAAGCACCAGCTGCCCGACATCGACCCCGACGAGACCGACGAATGGATGGCCTCGCTCGACCAGGTCGTGGCCGACGAAGGCGAGGTCCGCGGCCGGTTCCTGGTCTACAAGCTCCTGAAGCGGGCGCGCCAGCTCCAGATCGGCCTCCCGCCGCTCACCCAGACCCGCTACATCAACACCATCAGCCCCGAGCAGGAGCCCGACTTCCCCGGCGACGAGGAGATGGAGCTGCGCATCCGGCGGATCATCCGCTGGAACGCGATGGCGATGGTGCTCCGCGCGAACAACCGCTTCTCGGGCATCGGCGGCCACCTCTCGACCTACGCCAGCTCGGCGAGCCTCTACGAGATCGGCTTCAACCACTTCTTCCGCGGCAAGGACGGCGACAAGGCCGGCGACCAGATCTTCTACCAGGGCCACGCGTCGCCGGGCATCTACGCCCGCGCGTTCCTCGACGGCCGCCTGACCGAGGACCAGCTCGACCACTTCCGTCGCGAGACCGTCCCGGGCCAGGGCCTCAGCTCGTACCCGCATCCGCGGCTCATGCCGGACTTCTGGGAGTACCCCACGGTCTCGATGGGCCTCGGGCCGATCAGCGCGATCTACCAGGCCCGGTTCAACCGCTACCTGCACAACCGCGGCCTGGCCGACACGTCGGAGTCGCGCGTGTGGGCGTTCCTCGGCGACGGCGAGACCGACGAGCCCGAGTCGCTCGGCGCGCTCCACGTCGCCGCCCGCGAGGGCCTCGACAACCTGACCTTCGTCGTCAACTGCAATCTGCAGCGCCTCGACGGCCCGGTCCGCGGCAACGGCAAGATCATCCAGGAGCTGGAGGCCGTCTTCCGCGGCTCCGGCTGGAACGTCATCAAGGTCATCTGGGCGCGCGAGTGGGACGACCTCCTGGCCCGCGACGTCGACGGCCTGCTGGTCCAGCAGATGAACGAGACCGTCGACGGGGAGTTCCAGAAGTTCTCGGTCGCCGGCGGCGCCTACATCCGCGAGCACTTCTTCGGGCCGGACCCGCGGCTCGGCAAGCTCGTCGAGCACCTCTCGGACGACGACCTCGCCAAGCTCCGCCGCGGCGGCCACGACTACCGCAAGGTCTACGCGGCGTACAAGGCGGCCACCGAGCACAAGGGCGCCCCGACCGTCATCCTCGCCAAGACCGTCAAGGGCTGGACGCTCGGCGCCGGCGTCGAGGCGCGCAACGTCACCCACCAGACCAAGAAGCTGTCCGAGACCGAGCTGCGGGTCTTCCGCGACCGCCTCCAGCTGCCGATCCCGGACGACCAGCTCAAGGACGCCCCGTACTACCACCCGGGCCGAAGAGTCGCCCGAGGTCGAGTACCTGATGGAGCGCCGCCGGGCGCTCGGCGGGCTGCTCCCGAAGCGGGTCGTCCGCTCGAAGCCGCTGCCGGCGCCGGCTCCCGAGGTCGATGCCGAGTTCGCGGGCGGCAGCCCGACGCCGGTCTCGACCACGATGGTGTTCACCCGGATCCTGCGCAACCTCATCCGCGACAAGGAGCTCGGCCCGCGGATCGTGCCGATCATCCCGGACGAGGCGCGCACCTTCGGCATGGACCCGCTCTTCAAGGAGGTCGGGATCTACTCGGCGCTCGGCCAGCGCTACGAGCCGGTCGACTCCGACCTGGTGCTCTCGTACCGCGAGGCGACCGACGGCCAGGTGCTCGAGGAGGGCATCACCGAGGCCGGCTCGATGGCCTCGTTCCAGGCCGCCGGCACCGCCTACGCGACGCACGGCGCTGCCGATCATCCCGTTCTACATCTTCTACTCGATGTTCGGCTTCCAGCGGACCGGCGACCAGATGTGGGCGTTCGGCGACGCGCGCGGCCGCGGGTTCCTGATGGGCGCGACGGCCGGTCGCACCACGCTCACCGGCGAGGGCCTCCAGCACGACGACGGCCAGACCCACATCCTCGCCTCGACGATCCCGAACCTGCGCGGCTACGACCCGGCCTTCGCCTACGAGCTGGCGGCGGTCGTGCGCGACGGCATCGAGCGCATGTACGGCCCGAAGCCCGAGGACGTCTTCTACTACATCACGCTCTACAACGAGAACTACGCGCAGCCGATCCGCCCGGAGGGCCTGACCGACGAGCAGATCCTGCGCGGCGTCTACCGGTTCGCCGCGGCCCCGGACCTCGGCCGCGACGCGCACCCGGCGCGGCTCGTCGGGTCGGGCTCGATCCTGCAGCAGGTCATCGCGGCGCGCGACATCCTGGCCGAGAAGTACGGCGTCGCCGCCGAGGTCTACAGCGCCCCGTCGTTCCCGCTGCTGCGCCGCGACGCGATCGAGACCGAGCGCTGGAACCGGCTCAACCCCGACGCGAAGACGCCGCGGGTGCCGTACGTCTCCACGGTCCTGACCGCGGACGGCGGCCCGATCGTCGCCGCGACCGACTGGATGCGCACGCTGCCCGACATGGTCTCGCGCTGGCTGCCGGCCCAGTACGTCTCGCTGGGCACGGACGGGTTCGGGCGCAGCGACACGCGCGAGAACCTGCGGGCGCTGTTCGAGATCGACCCGCCGAGCATCGCCGCCGCGACGCTGTCGGAGCTCGCGCGCTGCGGCGCGATGAGCGGGTCGAAGGCCGCCAAGGCGATCCGCGAGCTGGGCATCGACCCCGACAAGACGGACCCGCTCGCGCTCTAGCGGACGGCCGCGCTCCGCGCGAGGCCGGCTCCCAGGGCGCTCTGCACGATCTCGTAGTGCGAGACGTCCCAGTCGACCAGGTGCTCGCGATGGCGGGTCGCCCGCGGCTGGTGGATGTCGCCGCCGGTGGCCTGCTCGACATCGGCCCAGCCACGCCACGCGGACATCGTGATGAACCCGTCCGTCGGCGGTCTCGCGCGACGTAGAGCGCGACGGGGCCGATACCGGCCTGCTCGTCGGCGTCCACGCCCTCCTGGACATCGGCGACGTACTCGGCGAGGCCGCCATGGCCGACCCGGCCGCGCAGGGTCCGAAGGATGGTCGGCATGGGTTCCGTCGTGTCGTCGAAGCGGGCCGCCAGGCGGATCGGGAGCACTTCCAGCACGCGGTCGGTGGTCTCCTCGAGCAGCTCGGGATGGAACGGCCCCTGGCCGATGCCTGGCCCGAGCGCCTCGAGCATCGCGCCTCGCTCGACCCAGACGGACGCGACGACCCGCGGCCCGATCTCGTCGGGCCCCTGCCGGCCGCTGTAGCAGTCGAGGATGCCGGCCTGCGCGCTGAGGTCCGGCACCAGCTGATGTCGGAGGATCTCATCGAAGGCGGGACGGACGGCCCGGAACGTGAACAGGCGAAGGACGGACCCCTCGACCATCGACGCGACCCCTCAGTAGCGTGCACGCGAGTCTGACAGACATCGCGATCCGATGGATCGTCAGCGGCGGAAGAGCTCCTGGTCTCGTGACGGAGAGCGAGCCCGGGGAGGTCAGGGTCGCCCATGCATCCCGCACGAGTCGCCGCGCGCGGGCGCGGACGCAATGCGTTTGCGAGGCCGTGCCGCCCGTCTGACGTCGGACGCACCGGGCCGCGTCGACACACTCAGTTCCGGCCCGCTCACCGAGCGGGCATCGACGCGAGCGGATCGGAGCACCGATGGACGAGATCACGCGACCCGAGCCGGATGACCTTGACGGCGATACGAGCGAGGTCGTGGAAGGCCCGGTGGGCTCGGCGTCATTGAAGGACCCCGCGGAGGCGGCGCGGTCGGCCGCCGACCTGGATGCCCTCCCGTCGATCGAGGCGGACGACGCACCACGATCGGCCGGCGACCGATCCTGACCCGGACCGCGAGGGCGTCCCGCCTCCACTGATCGCGCCAGGCCGCAGACGGCCGCCGAGCGTGCCGTCACGCCGATCGCGGTAGCGCGAACCCGAACTCCGCTCCGGCTCCGTCGCGCGGTCCGGCCCATGTCCGGCCCCCCATCGCCGTCGCGAGGCGGCTGGCGACGTGCAGGCGAAGACCCGCACCGGCGCGCTGCGCGGCCGTGCGTGGCCGATCCCGTGGATGGATGGCCAGGGCGCGGTCGTCGTCGACGCTGCCCTCGTGCCGACTGCCGTCGAGGACGCGGACCACGACCTCGTCGACCGTCACGTGGACGACGACCTCCACCGTGCCGCCGAGCGGCGCGTAGCGGATCGCGTTGTCGAGGAGGTTGCGCACGATGTGCCGCACCATCGTCGGATCGGCGCCTTCGGCGACGGCGTCGCGCGGGCCGCTGAACGCGATGCGGTGGTCGGAGACCAGGGTCCGCTCCTGCTCGATCACCTCGAGCACGACCCGGCTGACCAGTACAGGCTCGTGCTCGACGCCGTCCGGCGAGCTCGCCCGGCCGTAGACCAGCAGGTCCTCGACCAGGCGGTAGAGCGCGCTCGACCTCGTGCACGAGGTCCGCCGGCGATCGTCGTCGCGGTCGTCGTCGCCCAGCCGATCGCGGGCCAGCACGTAGGCGGCCGCATAGATCGTCGTGACGGGCGTGCGCAGCTCGTGCGCCACGACCTCGAGGAACGCGTCATCCGGCGATCGCCTGGTCATGCGCCCAGCGTCGGCCCGTCGCCGCCACGCGCGCACCATTCGCGCGCGCCCGCGCCCTTGCATCGGCGTGGCGCTTGGCCGGGGGCGCTGGACAGCGAACAGCCCCCGGTCGGGGGCCGGGGGCTGTTCGCTGTTCGATGCGGTTCAGCGCGTCGGCTGCGTCTCGCGCTCCTGCTCCGTGCGCTTCTTCGATGTCGTCGCCGGCGTTGCCGAGGTCCTTGCGGACCTCGTCGCCGGCGTTGCCGACCTTGTCCTTCAGGTCCTCGTCGCCGTCGATCTTGCGCCAGGCTCCTTGGCGTCCTGCTCGGTCTGGCGGAAGACCTTCTTCACGTCGTCCATGGTCTTACGACCTCCGTCGGGCACCCGGGGTCCGGGTGGCCAGTGGACCGACCGTATCGGCGCATCCGTGACGCGCCGTCCGGCCGGTCCCGGCTCCCGTGTCAGACGCTTGCAGCGTGCCAGATCGACCCGCGACCGCGCTCACGGCCCACGACGAGCACGACGAGGATCGCGCCGATGACCGAGACGACGATCGAGCTGACGTCGAACGGTCCGTCGATCGGGTTCGAGTTGAAGCAGGACGCTGGCCAGGAAGCCACCGACGAGCGCGCCGACGATGCCGAGCACGATGTGCCCGATGACGCCCAGGCCCTCGTCACCCTTGACGAGGAAGCCGGCGATGTAGCCGGCGATCGCCCCGAGGACGATCCACGCGATGATGCCCATCTGATACCTCCAGCCGCTCCGGGGGTGGGGACCGCGCCATCTGGGACGGTCGGCCGGATCGGACCGACGCCACTGTCGACGGCGCGGCCGTCGCAGCCCGCTACGACAAGCGCCGGGGACCTATCAACCGCCTGTCAGCCGCGGGGCGTCAGGCCGTGGCGGCCCCGACGGGCGGCTTGAGGGTGGCGGCCTCGTCGTCGGGCAGGCCGCGAAGCGTGAACCCGAACTCGGACCCGCCCTCGGGGCGCTGGACGGCCCAGATCGTCCCGCCCATCGCCTCGACCAGGCTGGCGCAGACGAACAGCCCGATGCCCGAACCCGCGACGGCCCGCGCCCGGGACGGGTCGCGATAGAAGAGCTCGAACGCGCGCGACGCGGCCGCCTCGTCGATGCCGGGGCCGGAGTCGAGGACGCGGATCGCGACGTCGTCGCCGACGGCCTCGGCGCGGACGACGACGCGCGTTCCGGTCGGGGTGTACTTGGCCGCGTTGCCCAGCATGTTCCGGACGATCTGCTCGACGTAGATGTCCTCGCCGGCGACGACCGGCAGGTCGCGCGGGAGGACGGTCTCGATCTGCGATCGTGGGCAGACGCAGGCGCTCGCGCTCCACGACGCGCGTGAGGAGGCGGCGCAGCTCGAGCGGCTCGGATTCGATGACGAACTCGCCGCGCTCGGCGCGCGTCAGGACCAGGAGGTCCTCGACGAGGCGATGGAGCCGCTCGGATTCCTGGGAGATGTCGTCGATCAGCCCGGCCTGCTCCTCGGGCGTGGTGATCCGACCCGGCTTGGACAGGATCTGGGTCAGGCCGAGGATCGTGGTGATCGGGGTCCGGAGCTCGTGCGAGATGACGTCCAGGAACGCCTCGCGGAAGGCACCGGCCCGGCGCTCGTCGAGCAGGAGCTGGTCGCGCTGGGCCTCGAGGCGGCGGGCCTCGGTGATGTCCTGGCCGGTGCCGACCATCCGGACGGGCTCTCCGGCCGCGTCGCGGAAGACCCGGCCCACGCCGTGGGTCCAGTGGACCGAGCCGTCCGGCCAGAGGAGCCGGAACTGGAGGTCGAGCGGCGGCCCACCGGCCAGCGCCGCGTCGACCGCGGCCTGGAACTCGGCGCGATCGTCGGGGTGGATGGTCTCGATGTAGCGAGCGTAGGTCGGGGAGCCGGCGGTCGGCTCGAGCCCGTGCTGCAGGAAGATCGCCTCGGACCAGAGCAGGGTCCCGGTGCGGACGTCCCACTCCCAGAAGCCCGTCCCGGACGCCGCCAGGACGAGCTCGAGTCGCTCGTCGCGTCGCTCCAGGTCCGACGCCATCGTGCCGACCTCGTCGAGGGTCACGGCCAGTCGGTCGCGCGATGCGCGGAGCGAGGCGATGAGCGTCGAGACGACGGCGCCGCCGGCGAGGTACAGGAGGAGCCGGGCGACGTCGATCTGGGTCAGCTCGAACCCGGTCCCGTCCAGCCCGACGAAGATCGCCGAGTTCGCGATCCCGGCCACGACCGTCGCGGTCAGCCCGCCGGTCAGCCCGCCGATCCATGCCGAGATGGCGACGGCACCGGTCAGGATGATGAAGCCCGTCTCGCCACCGAGGGCGGCGTTCAGCGCGGCCTTCACGAGGATCGCCATCGCGCCCGCGATGAGGCCGATCCCGACCCCGGCCCGCGGGCCGACGGCCAGGCGTCCGAGCTTGGGGAGATCGTCGCTCGCCCGGCGCAGCGCGGCACGGAGCGACCTGGTGGTCTCGCGTCGCTCTCCGGCGGGTGTCGTCAGCGCCGTTCCTCCGTGCGACCGTGGCCGGTCGCGTCATGGATACCACACCGGTCGCTGACACGTGCCTGATACCGGTCCGGCGGCCGGCTGCAACGCCGCTGCCGGCGGTGCCGGGCTACGCTCGGGGGCAGCCCTTCCGGGTCGTTCCGCCCGGCAGGGCTATCATCCGTCGAGGTACTCCCCGCATGACTCGTCCGCTTCGCATCGCCCACGTCGCCCCGCCATTCGAGCGGGTCCCGCCGCGTGCCTACGGCGGGACGGAGCGGATCGTCTACGAGCTGGTCGTCGAGCTGGACCGCCGCGGCCACGACGTGACGACGTTCGCCAGCGGCGACTCCGACGTGCCGGGCCGCCACGTGGTGACCGTGCCCGAGGCGCTGCGCCCGACCGGATACAGCGGCGACTCGCTCCCGTACATGCTCGCCACGATGCGCAGCGTGCTCGACCGCGCGCACGAGTTCGACCTGATCCACGCCCACCTGGAGTGGGCCAGCCTCATGGTCGCGCGCGTCGCGCCGGTGCCCGGTCGTGACGACCATGCACGGTCGCCTCGACCTGCCCTGGGCGACCGAGGCGCTGGTCGACCCGCCCCCCGGGCTGGTCGCGATCAGCGTCAACCAGGCATCGACCCACCCCACAGTGCCCTGGACGGTGATCCACAACGGGCTGACGCTCGACGATGCGCCCTTCGAGCGGCGGCGGTCCGATGCGCTCTGCTTCGTGGGCCGGGTGGCGCCGGAGAAGGGGATCGTCGAGGCGATCGCGATCGCGCAGGCGACCGGACGGCCGCTGAAGATCGCCGCCAAGGCGGGTCCGACGACCATCGAGCGCGAGTATTACGAGTCGGCGTTCCGACCGGCGCTCGAGGCGGCCGGGTCGGATATCGAGTACCTCGGCGAGCTCGAGCAGGCAGACCGCGACCGGCTGTTCGCGGAGAGCTATGCGTCGTTGATGCCGGGGTCGTGGCCGGAGCCGTTCGGGCTGGTCGCCATCGAGGCGCTGGCCTGCGGGACCCCGGTCATCGCCCGACGGATCGGGGCGCTGCCCGAGATCATCCGCGACGGCGTCGACGGCTTCTTCGGCGATGACGAGGCCCAGATGGCATTCAAGGTCGCCGGTGTGGACGACCTGGACCGCGAGGCCATCCGGACGTCGGTGATCGAGCGGTTCTCCGCCAGCCGGATGACCGACGGCTACGAGGCCCTCTACCGCCGGATGCTCGGCATGGAGGGCGGCAACGACGCCGACGCCCTCCGCCTGGTCAGCGCCCCGGGCGCCTAGGGTCCGACCCGGGTCCCGCCGGCCGGCGGGATCGTCGCGCCGAACCCCTCCGACTAGCTGGTCTTGGCGCCGCTGCGCGTGCCGGCCGTTGGCGCGCCCGAGCAGGGTCAGCCCCATCGCGGCGACCGGGACGAGCGCCGCGGCCACCAGGAGGCGGTTCGCGCCGCCGATGAGCAGCCCGATCGCCAGGCCGAAGGTGAGGGTCGTGCCGGCGCTCAGCATCTCGTCCGAGCCGCTCTTGAGCTGGCGGTCGACCTCGTCGATGGCGGACCTGGTGCTCGCGGCCGCATCCGGGATCCGGAGCGCGACCTCGTTCGCGGCCGTCCTGACCGCGTCGGCGGCGTCGGCGATGTTGCTGTGCGCGCCTCGCGTCGTCTCTTCGATGTCGTCGACGGCCTTGGTGGCCTCGTCGCTCAGGGTCGTGGTGGTCGTGGCCATGTCATGGCTCCTTCTTCTTGGCAGTCCCCTCAGGAGGACTGACATCGTACGCCTGGGAACGGCAACGGACGGCCCGAGGAGGGGGCTCGGACCGTCCGTGCTGATCGGGTCACGCCCCGTCACAAGCGCTTCCCGTTTGGAGACGTTCTTCGTGCTGTCGCCGCCGGCCTCCCCTCACCGCCGGACCGGTGGCACGGCCACCGTACCGCAGGGCCCCGCCTGCGAGGATGCCCGCGTGGCCGCCGGACATTGCATCGGCATAACAGTCGTGCTCGGGACCGGATCGATCCTGCCGGGGCCGGAGTGTCGGCCCCCGGAACCCCCAGTGGCACGGGAGCCGACTCACCCGACGATGACCCATGCCCGGTCTCAGACGCGTCAAGCCCCTGCAAGGCGGGCCGTTGCAGGGGCGTGACGGCCATCGTCCGGGTGACCGGTCCGGACGCCGACGGCGCCGCCGAGTCCGACGGGGCGTCGACCCGGCGTTGCACAGGGCTTGCAGAACCCGGCGCACGGTCGCCGGCCGAGGTTCAGCCGCCCTGCGGCATCATCTCGAGCAAGGCGCCGCTGCCCAGGTCGGTCAGGTAGACGTTGCCGTCCGTGTCCTGGCCGAAGGCGCTGATGTTCCGGCCGCTCTCGAGGATGCGGATCGGGTCCTGGAAGGCGTCCTTCGACGGATCGATCACCCAGATGTTGCCCGAGCATTCGTCGGAGAAGAAGTACCAGCCGACGAACGACGGCTCGGCCTTCCCGCGCGCCACGACGCCGCCGATCACGGCGCAGCCGAGGCTGTGGTCGTACTCGGAGACCGGCAGGGTCAGCCCGGTCTGGTCGCAGTCCGATGCCGGCTCGTAGCAGTGGGTGCCTTCCATCGTGTTCCAGCCGTAGTCGAGGCCGCCGACACCGGCTCGTGCGACATCGATCTCCTCCCACGCGCCCTGACCGACGTCGCCGATCCAGAGGTCGCCGTCGAGCGGGTCGAAGTGCATCCGCCACGGGTTGCGCAGGCCGGTCAGCCAGATCTCGGGCAGCGCCCCGCCCTCGCCCGTCGCGAACGGGTTGTCCGCCGGGACCTTGTACGCGGGGGTCTGGCCCGCGGGCACGTTCACGTCGATCCGGAGGATCTTGGCGAGGTGGGTCTTGAGGCTCCGGCCGTTGCCCTGCGGGTCGCCGCCGGACCCGCCGTCGCCGAGGGCGATGTACAGCATCCCGTCCGGCCCGAAGACGACCGCGCCGCCGTTGTGGTTGGCGAACGGCTGCTTGACCCGGAGGATGACCCGCTCGCTCTCCGGGTCCGCGGCATCCGCGTCCAGCGACTGCTCGAACGACGAGACGACGGTGTTGCCGCCCTTGTCGGTGTAGTCGACGAAGAACCGCGGGTCGTTCGGGAAGTCAGGGTGGAGGGCCAGCCCCAGCAGCCCGCGCTCGCCGCCGGCGCTGATGCGGTCCGAGATGTCGAGGAACGGTTGCGGGGCGAGCTGGCCCTTCGTGACCACGCGGATCCGGCCGGGCTGCTCGACGACGAAGATGCGGTCCGCCGCGCCACCTTCGGCCGCCACGTCCACGGGCGAATCGAGGCCGTTCACCACCTGGATGAGGCCGATGCGGGGCGGGATCAGGGCGCTCGACGGCACGGGCGTCTGGCTCGGTGTCGCCGTGGGGCCGCTCGGCGTGGGACTGGGGACGGGTGTCGCCGCGGGTGACCTGGTCGGGACGGCGGTCGTCGGGGCCGGGCTCGACGTGATCCCGCACCCGGCGAGGAGGACGGCGACGAGCGTCGTGGCCAGGAGCCGCCGGACGAGGGGGCGGGATGTCATCCGCGGATGCTAGCGCGCCGAGCCGTTCACGGCCGTCGGGGCTTTGCTACGCTCGGGACCCGCCACCCGCAGGAGCTGACGATGGATGCCTGGGAGCTTGCCGAGATCGAGGCGCGCCGCGTCGCCGGCGAGCGGCTGTACGAGGAGTTCCTCAGCGTGCCGGACCTCTCGGTCGGCCTGTACGTGCTGGAGGCCGGCGGGATCGACCCGCAGTCGCCGCACACGGAGGACGAGGTCTACTACGTGGTCGCGGGCCGCGCCGTCGTGACCGTGGGCGCGGAGGACCGCCCGGTCGGGCCGGGGTCGCTGGTCTTCGTCCCGGCTCGCGAGCCGCACCGCTTCCACGACATCACCGAGCGCCTCGAGCTCCTGGTCGCGTTCGGACCGGCCGAGGGCTCGCGCCGCTAGGGTCCCACTCGGGCCGTCGTCGCGGTCGGCCGTCGCCGCCCGTTCGCCGTCAGGCGCCGACGTAGGCGGCCAGGTGCTCGCCGGTGAGGGTCGAGCGGGCGGCCACCAGGTCGGCCGGCGTCCCCTCGAAGACGATCCGGCCGCCGTCGTGCCCGGCGCCCGGGCCGAGGTCGACGATCCAGTCGGCGTGCGCCATGACCGCCTGGTGGTGCTCGATGACGATGACGGACTTGCCGGCGTCGACGAGCCGGTCGAGCAGGCGCGAGCAGCTGCCGGACATCGGCGAGGTGGAGCCCGCTCGTCGGCTCGTCGAGGACGTAGATGCCGCCCTTCTCGCCCATGTGGGTGGCCAGCTTGAGCCGCTGTCGCTCGCCGCCGGACAGGGTCGGGAGCGGCTGGCCGAGCCGCAGATAGCCGAGCCCGACGTCGACGAAGCGCCGGAGGATCGCGTGCGCGGCCGGCGTGCGCGCCTCGCCGTCGCCGAAGAACGCCTCGGCCTCGCCCACCGACATCGCGAGCACCTCGCTGATGTCGCGGCCGCCGAGGTGGTAGTCCAGCACCGCGGCCTGGTAGCGCTTCCCCTCGCAGTCCTCGCAGGTGGTGGCGACGGTGTCCATGAACCCGAGCTCGGTATAGATGACGCCGGCGCCGTTGCAGGTCGGGCAGGCGCCCTCGGAATTGGCGCTGAAGAGCGCCGGCTTCACGCCGTTGGCCTTCGCGAACGCGGTGCGGATCGGGTCGAGCAGGCCGGTGTACGTCGCCGGGTTGCTGCGCCGCGAGCCCTTGATGGCGCCCTGGTCGATCGACACGACGCCATCCCGGCCCGCGACCGACCCGTCGATGAGCGAGCTCTTGCCCGACCCGGCGACGCCGGTCAGCACCACCAGCACGCCGAGCGGGATGTCGACATCGACGTCCTGGAGGTTGTTGGTGCTCGCGCCGCGCACCTCGAGCCGGCCCGGTCGGCGTCCGGACCGACGGCTTCACCGTCGCGCGGTCGTCAAGGTGTCGGCCGGTCAGGGTCGGGCTGGCGCGCAGCTCCTCGACCGTGCCCTCGAAGACCACCTCGCCGCCCGCCGTCCCGGCACCCGGGCCGAGGTCGACGACGTGGTCGGCGATGGCGATGACCTCGGGCTTGTGCTCGACGACGAGCACCGTGTTGCCCTTGTCGCGCAGACGCAGCAGCAGGCCGTTCATCCGGGCGATGTCGTGCGGATGCAGCCCGATCGTCGGCTCGTCGAAGACGTAGGTGACGTCGGTCAGCGACGAGCCGAGGTGGCGGATCATCCTGGTGCGCTGCGACTCGCCGCCCGACAGCGTGCCCGACGGCCGGTCGAGCGAGAGATAGCCGAGCCCGATCTCGACGAACGAGTCGAACGAGTGCTGGAGGCCCGCGAGCAGGGGTGCGACCGACGGCTCGTCCAGGCCGCGCAGCCACTCGGCGAGGTCGTCGATCTGCATCGCGCAGGCTTCGGCGATGTTGATCCCTTCGATCTTCGACGAGCGAGCCGGCTCGTTGAGCCGGGTGCCACCGCAATCCGGGCAGGCCGTGAACGTCACGGCCCGCTCGACGAAGGCGCGGACGTGCGGCTGGAGCGTGTCGACGTCCTTCGACAGCATCGACTTCTGGATCCGCGGGATGAGCCCCTCGAACGTCAGGTTGACGCCCTCGACCTTGATCTTGGTCGGCTCCTTGTGGAGCAGGTCGTCGAGCTCCTTCGGGGTGAAGTCGCGGATCGGCTTGTCCATGTCGAAGCCGGCGCCGGCGAAGATGCGGCCGTACCAGCCGTCCATGCTGTAGCCGGGGACCTTGAGCGCGCCACCGCTGAGCGACTTCGTGTCGTCGTAGAGCTGGGTCAGGTCCATGTCGGTGATCGAGCCCATGCCCTCGCAGCGCGGGCACATGCCGCCGTAGTAGATCGCGTCGCGGACGACGATCCGCTCGCCCTTGCCCTTGTCGACGGTCATCGCGCCGCTGGCCTTGCGCTGCGGGACGTTGAACGAGTAGGCCGTGGGCGGACCGACATGGGGCTTCCCGAGGCGGCTGAACAGCAGGCGCAACAGGGCATTCGCGTCGGTCGCGGTCCCGACCGTGGAGCGGACGTTGGCGCCCATGCGCTCCTGGTCCACGATGATCGCCGTCGTCAGCCCCTCGAGCGCGTCGACGTCCGGCCGCGCCAGCGTCGGCATGAAACCCTGCACGAACGCGCTGTAGGTCTCGTTGATCATCCGCTGCGACTCGGCCGCGATCGTGCCGAACACCAGCGAGCTCTTGCCCGAGCCGGAGACACCGGTGAACACCGTCAGCCGGCGCTTCGGGATCTCGACGCTCACGTCCTTGAGGTTGTTCACCCGGGCGCCGTGCACGCGGATCAGGTCGTGCTGGTCGGCGACGTGCGGCGCGGCCGTCTTCCGGGCGATGCTCATCGTGGCGGGTCCTCCATGGTCGTGAGCTCGGCGGCCAGTTCGAGGGCCAGCTCCGGGCCGCGACCGACGTCGTCGTGGCGGAAGAAGACGAAGGCGTCGTCGCCCGCCTCGAGGAACGGGCGCAGCCTCGCCGCCCAGGCAGCGACGTCGGCCGGCGGGTAGTCGTGCCGGCGGAGTCGCAGGTACAGGAACGGGCCGGTCCGCCGGATGTCCGGCGGCGTCTCGTCCTCGGGCGATTCCGTGGAGACCAGCGCCGCGCCCGCGCCCGCGAGCGCCGCGAACGTCTCGTCGACGTGCCACGATGGCGTCCTGGAACTCCATCGCGAGCGGGATGTCGCGCGGCCATGCCGCGAGGAGGCCGGCCAGCTTGGCGTCGTCGCGCTTCATGAGGTTCGGGACGCGGTAGAGGACGGTCCCGAGCCTGGCCCCGAACGCCCGGTACGGGCCGGTGAGCCACGGGACGCTGGCGGCCGGGTCGGTCAGCGACCGGGCGGATCCGCCGCGCTGGGCCTTGACGGTGAACCGGAACGTCTCCGGGGTCGCCGCCAGCCACGCGGCGACCTTGTCCGCGGACGGCGACTGGTAGTAGGTGTTGTTGAGCTCGACGGCCGACAGCCGGGCCGCATAGGCTGGCAGCAGGTCCGCGGCGCGGGCGCCGGCGGGGTAGAAGCGCGGGCTCCAGCCGGGGTAGGCGAAGCCGCTGGTCCCCGCGTAGAGCCGGCCTCCCACGGCCGGGTCAGGCCTCGACGGCTCGATCGCCCCCGGCGTCGCCAGGTGCGCACCGCCCGAGGTCGGGCTCGGTCCCGGCGCGGTCGGCCACCGCGCGCATCGCCCGGTCGACGACCGGCCAGGTCGGCGTCGTCGACGACGTCGAGGAAGTGGTCGGCGATCCCGCGGAGATGGGTCCGCGACGCCGCGCGCAGGCGGCGCAGCCCGGCCTCGGTCAGGACGGCCTCGGCGCCGCGGGCGTCGGTCGTGCACGAGCTGCGCTCGACGAGGCCGTCGGCGACGAGCCGGTCGATCAGTCGCGTCACACCGCTCTTGCTGAGCACGACCTGGTCGGCGAGGCGACGCATCCGCAGCCGCCGGCCGGGCGCCTCCGCGATGTTCAGGAGCGCGTCGTACTCGGCGACCGACAGGTCGTGCTCGGCGCGCAGCTCCTCGTCGAGGCGCCGGGCGACGCGGGCGTGCGCCTGCAGGAAGGCACGCCACGGCTCGATGCGCGGGTCGTGCGCGGACAGCGGCCGGGTCGCCGGCTCGGTGACGTTCATGGCTGGGATGCTACACCCTCGGGACGGCTGATCATGTCGTTGACAACGCAACGATATCGCGATATGGTTGCACCGTCAACCACATCCCACGCGTCCCGCGGCTCCGCGGCGCACCAGGAGGTAGCCGTCATGGCCGTATTCCAGCTCGATCGAGCGCACACCAACGTCAACTTCTCCGCGAAGCACCTGATGGTCACGAACGTCCGGGGCGAGTTCCTCGACTTCGACGCGGACCTCGACCTCGACGAGGCCGACCCGACCAGCGTCGAGCGTCGAGTTCCGGGTCCGGACCGCGAGCGTCGACACCGGCTTCGCCGCCCGCGACAACCACCTGCGCTCCGCCGACTTCTTCGATGCCGAGGCGCTATCCCGAGATGGTCGTGCGCAGCACCCGGATCCGCCACAAGCGCGGCGAACGACTACACCGTCACCGCCGACGTCACGATCCGCGACGTCACCCGCCCGGTCGACGCTTCGACGTCGAGTTCCTGGGGTTCTTCCCGGGCATGGACGGGGCGCGCCACGTCGGCTTCTCGGCCAAGGCGCAGGGTCAACCGCAAGGACTGGGGGCTGGACTGGAACGTCGCGCTCGAGGCCGGCGGCTGGCTGGTCGGCGACGAGATCCGCATCGATGTCGAGGTCGCGGCGCAGGAGCGGATCGCCAAGGCGGCCTGACCCCGCTCGACCTCAGGTCGCGTCGAGGCGGTAGACCGTCCCGTTGAGGTCGACGACGTAGATCTCGCCGGCCTCGTCCTCGCCGAACGAGCTGATGATGAGGTTCGTGTCGAGCAGGAGCGACTTGGCGGGCTTCGCGTCCGGCGCGGACCGTGTAGATCCGCCCGTTGCAGAAGTCGCCGAACACGTAGTCGCCGGACGAGGCGCGGCGAGGCCGTCCCGTGATAGGCGTAGCCGCCGGTCACGGCGCAGGCGCCGGCGGCGTGCGAGTACTCGAGCGACCGGCGGCCGTCTTGCCGGTCTTGCTGCAGCCGGTGCTCGGTCGGTAGCACTGCTTGCCCTCGAGCACGCGCCAGCCGTAGTTCGCGCCGCGGCCGAACGTCGAGGCACCGGTCGCACGGTCGATCTCCTCGTATCGCCCCTGGCCGACGTCGCCGATCCAGAGGGTCCCGCTGACGCGGTCGAAGGAGAACCGCCACGGGTTGCGCAGGCCGCGCGACCAGATCTCGTCGCGGCCGGCACGACCGACCTAGGGGTTGCCCTTGGGGATGCGGTAGCCGCGTCCGGCGGACGTGCCGTTGACGTCGATCCGGAGGATCTTGCCGAGCAGCGAGTCCAGGTTCTGGGCCCGGTTGCCCGGGTCGCCGCCCGAGCCGCCGTCGCCCATCCCGATGTAGAGGTACCGTCCGGTCCGAAGGCGAGGCTCGCCGCCGTTGTGGTTGGCGTACGGCTGCTGGATCGTGATGATCCGCCGCCCGCTCGCCGCGGTCGGCCACATCGGGGTCGCCCGAGGAGACGTGGTACTCGTTGATGACGGTGTCGCCGTCGGTCGCGCGTGAAGTCGACGTAGAACTTGCCGTTGGTCTCATACGACGGATGGAAGGCCAGGCCAAGGAGCCCCCGCTCGCCGCCCGTCGAGATCGAGGCTCGAGATGTCGAGGAACGGCGTGCGCCAGCAGCGTCCCGTTCTTGATGACGCGGATCTTCGCCGGTCTGCTCGACGATGAAGAGGCGGTCCGAGCCGTCGCCGGCGTTGGTCACGAGGACCGGCGAGCTCAGCCCGCCGACGATCGGGGTCAGCGTGGTCGCGCCCAGGGCGGTGCCGGGGGCGAGGAGCATCGCCAGGAGGGCCCCCATCGCGAGCGCGGTGGCGGCGGAGCGGCGCGCTCGACCGGTCAGCGCCAACTCTCCGGATCGAGCATGAAGAACATCGTCTCGCTGACGGCCCGCGTGAGGTCGTCCCAGCTGGGGCAGCGCGTGCCGGCCCTGGTCGGCCGCGTCGACGATCACGGCCGGGTTCGTCGATGTCGGCGCTCGGCACGGTCGCGATCGACCATGCCCGGTCGCGCAGATGCGGGCTGACGGGCTGGATCCGTGCCGTCACGGCGTAGCTGGTCACGGGGCTAGGGTAGCCCTCTGCCGTCGGCGGGTCCAGAAGGACCATCGTCCCGGGCCGTGGCGCGGCGGCACCGCCCGCCGCGGCGGGGACCGGCCGCTATCCTCATCCGGTGACCGCCACGACCCGGCGCTTCGGCGCGCAGAGCATGTCCGCGCCGCTCGTCGACGTCCTCGTGAAGCGTCCCGGGCCCGCGTTCGGGGCCGCCTTCGACGACCCCGCGCACGGGTTCCTGCACCCGGTCGACCTGGACCTCGCGCGGCGGCAGCACGACGCGTTCGTCGACGTGCTGACCGGTCTCGGTCCGACCGTCCACGTGCTCGAGGACGAGACCGACGACCCGGACCTCGTCTACACCTTCGACCCGATGCTGGTCACCGACCGCGGCGCCGTGCCGCTCCGCCCGGGGAAGGCGAACCGCGCCGGCGAGCCCGCGATCCTCGAGGCCTGGATGGGCGAGGCGGGCATCCCGACGGCGGGCCGCATCGAGCCGCCCGGCACGATCGAGGGCGGCGACACGCTCTGGCTTCGCCCCGACCTGTTCTGCATCGGGCGGACGCTCCGGACCAACGACGAGGGCGCCCGGCAGCTCGCCGGCGATCGTCGGCGGCGACGTGCGCATCTTCGACGTGCCGTACTGGCGCGGCCCGGCCGAGCTGGTCCACCTCATGAGCGTCATCTCGCCCGGTCGCCGACGACCTCGCGGTCGTCTACCTGCCGCTGCTGCCGGTCGGGCTGTGGGCGCTGCTCGGCGAGCTCGGGATCCGGATGGTCGAGGTGCCCGACGAGGAGTTCCCGACGCTCGGGTGCAACGTGCTGGCCGTCCGGCCCGGCGTCGTGATCCTGGCCGAGGGCAACCCGCGGACGTCCGCGGCGCTCGCGGCCGCCGGCTGCGAGGTCCACACCTACCCGGCGAGCGAGATCGGGATCAACGGCTCCGGCGGGCCGACCTGCATGACCCGGCCGATCCTCCGTGCCTGAAGGGATGGCGGGCGGCGCCGCGCCGTCGATCGATCGCGACCGCCTGGTCGCGGACCTGACGGCCCTCGTCCGGATCCCGAGCATCACCGGCTCCGAGGAGGCCGTGATGGACTGGGCGGCCGACGCCCTGCGCGAGCTCGGGCTCGCCGTCGAGGTCGTCCGCCCCGACCCGGCGACCGTCCGCGCCGACCCCGACTGGCCGGGCGAGGAGATGGCCCGGACGGCGCTCCCCGTCGTGATCGGGCGGGCCGGCGGCGCGGGAAGGCCGGGGCCGCGGCTGATCCTGTCGGGGCATCTCGACGTCGTCCCGCCGGGCGATCCGGCGACCTGGACCGCGGATCCGTGGGGCGGCGAGGTCCGCGACGGGCGCCTGTACGGCCGCGGCGCCTGCGACATGAAGGGCGGGGTGGCCGCGATCCTGGCCGCGGTCCGGGCGCTCGGTGCGCTCGGGCGCGCTCGAGCGGCTCGCCGGCGAGCTGCTGGTCGTGCTCGTCCCGTCCGAGGAGGACGGCGGGCAGGGGACGCTCGCCGCCATCCGGGCCGGCGCGACGGGCGACCTCGCGATCATCCCGGAGCCGTCGGCGCTCGACATCGTGGTCGCGCACGCCGGCGCGATCACCTTCCGGCTGACCGTCCCGGGCCGCGCGGCCCACGCCTCGCAGCGGCGCGAGGGCGTCTCGGCGCTCGACAAGCTGTTCGTGCTCTCGAAGGCGCTCGAGGCCGACGAGACCCGCCGCAACACGGCCGAGACCGACCCGCTGATGACCGCCCTCGGGCTGCCGTACCCGACGATCATCGGGATCGTGGGCGGCGGCGAGTGGGCGTCCACCGTGCTCGACCGGGTGACCGCCGACGGCCGCTACGGCGTCCGGCTCGGCCAGTCCGCCGCGGATGCCGAAGGTGGAGCTCCGCGCCTGCATCGCCGCGGCCTGCGCCGCTGACGACTTCCTGCGCGACCATCCGGCGACGGTCGAGATCACCGGCGGCCGGTTCGGCTCGGCGCGCATGCCGTCGGACCACCCGCTGCCGGTCGGGCTGGCCGCGACGGTCGAGGCGGTCACCGGCCGCCGGCCCGCGCTCCTCGGCGAGCCCTACGGCGCCGACATGCAGATGTTCGTGAACGTCGGCGGCACGCCGTGCGTGATCTTCGGCCCCGGCGACGTCAAGGTCGCCCACAGCGCCGACGAGTCCGTCCCGCTCGACGAGGTGGAGGCGTGCGCGGCCGTGCTGGCCGCCTGGGTCGTGCGCGAGATCGGCGGCTAGGCCGGGCCCGGACTTTCACCCCTTGACGAGCCGGGATCTCGTGCGACGCTCGGCGTCGTGGGGACGATCACAGAGCCGACGGCGCAGCGGGTCGCGGGCTGGTCCGGCTATCCACGCGGAGCGGATCCTCGGGACGGCGGACATCGCACGGCGCTTCGGGGTCACGCGACAACGGGTCGGCCAGATCGTGCGGACCGATCGGACCTTTCCGAGGCCAGGTCTCCGTGACGGCGCCGGTGATGCCTGGGTCGCCGGCGGTGTCGAGTGCTGGGCGGCCGCGCATCGGCCGACCGCCGAGACCGGCCGGTTCGGGCCGGAGGCGGCGGCGCTCTTGCGCCACGCGGAGGCGCTGGCCGAGGCGCTGAACCAAGGCTATGTCGACACCGCCCACCTCTGGCACGCGATCGCGTCCGGCGTCGCCGGGGACGCTCTTGCTGCCGCCGTGTGCTCGATGGGCCTCGATCCCGGCACGATCGGCGCATGGCTTGCGATGCACGTCGTCCCGCGTTCCTCGAGCCGCCGGATGACGCCATGGACGCAGGACCGCCTCGAGGCGGCCGACCGGCTGGCGCGTGACGCCGGTCGGACCGAGGTCCCGTCCGCGGACATCGCCATCGCCTTCCTCGACAGCCGGCGCCAGGGCCGGCACTCGGGCGATCACCTGATCGCCCACGCGGAGCAGCGCGGATTGGACACCCAGGAGCTCCGCGACCGGGTCGGTCGAGCAGGAGCGGAACCGGAGGCGTCGTTCGTGCTCACGCCATTGCCGAAACGCCGTCCACGATCTCGGCGTCGCCGGCGTCCGGCGTGGATGGACCTCGCTCCGAACCCATTGGGGCACGACCCGTGGGAACGCCAAGGATGGGGCAGCGTCTTCGCGGTGACGCAGCGACGGTCGATCACCTCGATGCCGACGGGCATCGGTGGTTCTTCTTCCGCGACGCCGACGGGTACTACGTCCGCACGACCGAGACGGTCGTCCGGTCGGCTACCGGTATCGAACCTTCAAGAAGGTGCCGAAGCGTCATGCCCGGGCGGCCGAGGATGCGGGTCCTGCCGATGCCGCCGGTGCGGATGCGCGACTGGCCCGACGGTCGCTACATCGCCGAGGACTGAAGCGCCGACCGTCGCGCCAGCGTCAGCGTGACCGGGACCGCGATCATCGCCGCGCCGATCAGGCCCAGGACCGCGAAGCCGGCCGCGGCCATGATCACGCCCGACGTCAGGCTGGCCGCGGCCGCGGAGCCCCAGATGAGCGCGTCGCTGAGGCCCTGCAGCCGCGTCCGCTCGACGATCGACAGGCCCGTGGTGAGCAGCGCCGATCCCGCGACGTAGCCGAGGTTCCAGCCGTACCCGAGCAGGAACAGCGCGAGGAACAGCCAGATGTCGCCCTCGGGCGGCGCGGCCGCGGCCATCACCGATGAGATGGCCAGCGTGGCCATCCCGGCCAGGATCACGGGCACGCTCCCGAAGCGGTCGGTCAGGCGTCCCGACAACGGGGAGAGCGCGAACATCCCGAACGTGTGGGCGCTGATCACCAGTCCGACCGCCCCGAGGGAATGGCCGTGTTCGATCATGTGGAGCGGGGTCATCGTCATGATCAGGACCATCACGACCTGGCCGGTGACCAGCGCGACGATCGCGACCGGCACGTGCGGGCGGGCGAGCACCGAGCCGAGCGACACGGCGATGGACGCGTCCGGCGCACCCGGATGCGGGCGGACGGTCTCGATGGCGAGGTCGTAGGGGTCGGGACGGAGCAGGGCCCAGGAGAGGACGGCCGCGGCGCCGACGAAGACGATCGGCACGAAGTAGGGGCCGGCCAGCTCGGGCAGGCCGAGCGATGCCGCGAAGGCGCCGGCCGGTGCCACGAGGTTCGGCCCGATGATCGCGCCGGCCGTAGCGCCCCAGACCACCAGCCCGATGGCCGAGGCGCGCCGGCTGTCCGGGTACATGTCGGCGGCCGCGTAGCGCGACAGCTGGTTCGAGGCGTTGCCGAACCCGATGAGGAACGTCCCGACCACGAGCAGCGGCAGCGAGACGACCAGGACCGCCGCGGTCGCGACGACCGCGCCGACGACCCCGATGACGTAGCCGGCCCACAGCCCGGCCCGGCGGCCCCGGCGGGTCATGATCGCCGAGAGGATGACTGCGCCCGCGGCGGCGCCAAGGATCACGGTCGCGCCGGTGACGCCGCTCCACAGCGCCGTCCCGCCCAGCTGCGCGGTGACGATCGAGGCGATCGTGACCGCGGCGATATGGCCTGTGCTCCCGAGCGCCACCCCGGCGACCAGCGTCCACGTGCTCCGCTGGCGGAGCTCGTCGAGGCGGCCGGCCGGGATCGCGGTCGTCAACGACATGGTGCCGCGATGATAGGGGCGCGACTCAGTCGAGACCGAGCGTCAGGACCTCGAGGCGAGCGTTGGCCATGCCACCGATCGTCGTGGGTCCCAGGCGGCGCCCTGCCGATCCGAGGTCTCGACGAGACGGCACAGCGCGTCGACCAGCCGCATCTGCTCCGGCGTCCGACACGACGCGTCGAGCAGGCGCGGACTCGCGACCACGATGGCGACGCTCCGGGCTCGCGAGACCGCCACGTTCAATCGGTTGCGGCTGTACAGGAACTCCATGTCCCGGGGCGCGTCGTCGCGGCTGGAGCTCGCCATGGAGAAGATCGAGACCGCGCCCTCCTGACCCTGGAACTTGTCCACGGTCCCGACGGCGACCCGCGATCCCGGTCCGAGTCGGACCTCGACGGCCATCGCGATCTCCGCGACCTGGGCGTTGTACGGCGCCACGACCAGGATGTCCGAGAGGGTGAGTGGTCTGGAGACGCCATGGCGATCGGTCCAGGTCCGGCCGACCAGCGCGGCGACCGCATCGGCCACGGCACGCGCTTCCTGTGGGCTGGACGAGGCGTTTCCCTCATGCTCCAGACCGACGAACCGGATCCCCGCACCACCGATGCCATCCGCCGGCTCGACCAGCTGACGGGCCGTGGACGGGTCGGTCGACAGCCTGCCGGCGTAGAAGGTGGTCGACACGTATTCGTTGACCGCGGGATGCATCCGGAACGTGGTGTCGAGGAAGAGGCCGCGCGACGGATCCATCGTGGTCACGCGACCGAGCAGATGCTCGAGCCCGGATGCTCCGGCTCCATCGGGATGGACACCCTGGCTGACCTGCGGGAGCTGGTTCGGGTCGCCGAGCAGGACGATGGATCTGGTCGCGCCGCTCATCGCGATCACGTTCGCGAGCGAGAGCTGGCCGGCCTCGTCGATGAAGAGGGTGTCCACGGCACCGACCATGTCGGGTCGGGCGAACAGCCAGGACGTACCCGCCACGATGTCGACCCGGCCGGCCGCGATCGCGTCTGTGACGTCGCTGTTCTCGTCGGCGACGGTCACGGCCGGAAGATCGGCCGCGTCGTCACGCCGATCGCATTTCTGGATGGCGCGGTATGGCCTACCGAGCTCCGTCGCTGCCTCGTCGATCGCCATCAGGAGGTTGGTGATGGCCTTGTGCGATTGCGCAGCGATCCCGACGCGCCGCTCCTCGGCGACCAGCGCGAGGATCATCCGGGCGCCGGTCCAGGTCTTGCCGGTGCCCGGCGGACCCTGGATGGGGAGCACGGACGCATCGAGGTCCAGGCCGCAGCGGATGGCCGTGGCGAGGTTGGACTCGCCCGTTCTCGCCAGCAGCCCTCCTCGTTCCGTGCCGGCGATGCGCGGCTCGCGCCGCAGCAGCAGATCGCGGGCCGCGTGATGCGGTCCGTTCCCGTCTATGCCCGTCGCGATCACGTCGTCCGCGACCCGCAGCATGGCCTCGGGCATGGGTCCCGATCCGATGGGCTTCTCCGGGATCAGCGCGAACGGATGGTGATCCTGGCGACTGGGGCCTCTGGTGATGTCGATGGTGCCATGGAGGTCATCGATGGCGACGATCTCGCCTGCGCCCTCACCGAATGGGCCGATCTCGGGGTTGGGGTCGATGACCGACTGTCCGGGACGGAACTTGTGATCCTGCGGCTCGTACCGATAGCGGCGCACGACGGTCCTGGCCCGCCATTCGACGTCATTCACGTAGACGAGACCGCCGAGGCCCTCGCTGGCTGTGATCAGGTCCTCGGTGGATCGACCACGCAGGTCGTGCCACAACCACCACGCCGGCTTCTCGTCCCGCCGATGCCAGTCGAGCAGTTGGGCGAGCAGCCATCGTGCCTGCTGGTCCTCGGTCCGGTCCGTCGGGTCCGCGGGAACGTCCCGCGTCAGGGCATCGAACCGCTCCTGGATCGCCGCAAGCCGCGCCGTCAACCCCGGTGAGGCATCGCCCGCCTCCGGCGTGGGTCTGGTCCAGTCGGCGCCGGGCCACCGCTCGATGGCCTCCGACCGTCGGTCCTCGAGCCATGCGCGGAGCATCCACGTCGAGACGCAGTCGTCGCGGTTGTAGGCGGCGATGTCGGCGAGGATCGAGTCGTCCCGCTCGCGTACCCATCGTTCGTATTCGATGACGGAGAACCCGGCCTCGGTCACGGGACCTTCGCGGGCCGGCAGGTAGAACTTCTCGATCTGCTTGAGCGAGTAGCTCTCCACCGACGCGCGAACGCCCTGCCGGACGACATTGAGCAGGTCGACGAGCACGCCACCCCGCAGGAGCCGGTCGACCTCGTCGATCCGGGTCCCGTGCCGCTGCATGAGCCGCTTGATGGCTCCGGATTCGTAGCCGCCGTAGTGGTAGAGGTGGATCTCGGGGTGGGCGTCGAGCCGTGCGATGACGAGGTCGATCAGCGCCTCGAAGGCCGCCTTCTCGCCCGCACGGTCGTGGCCCCAGAACGGGAGGTATTCCGCCGCGCCGTCCAGTTCGACGACGACGCCGATCAGGTACTCCAGGCCGCCATCGAGTGCCCACGGGTCGGCCTCCAGGTCCAGGAAGAGGTCGAACGGGCTCGGCTCTGGCAGCGCGGCCAGACCTCGGCCGAGCTCGACCGGGTCGGGTGGGATCAGCTCGTAGATCCGCTCGCCCGTGATCTGTTCGTGGCGCTGCAATCTTGCCTGGTGGCGGAACCTCGAGAGCATCCTCGGCTGCATCTCGGGGACCCGGCGATCAGTGGGGAGCTCGGCGATCGCGGTCAGGGTCGGGACCTGCGCGGCAAGGAAGCGCTCGGTGTCGACGCGCCGGACGCCCGCCACGATCGACGGGTGGTCGTCGTCCCGCCGGCGCTGGATGCAAGTCGGGTACCAGACGCAGACGTGGCAGTGGTCGACCGGGTCGGGGTAGGTCGCGACGGCTGTCGAGCCGCCGAGGACCCGGGCCTCCAGCCCGGCCTTCGCGTGTCGGTAGAAGGCGGCGAAGTCGGACAGGAGATAGGGGTGCTCGACGCCGTCGCCGGTGACGACGTACAGGGTCGTCGGGGGCGATCCCTGGACGCGCTCCAGGAGGTCGACGTACACGCACATCTGCAGGATCGCGGACGCCTTGACGCCGCGGGACAGCTTCGTGTCCGCGATGTCGTAGCTCCAGGCGCCGAGCAGCGGACTCGGTCGCTCCACGCGGTACAGGAAGTCGGCGTGGCCCCGCCAGCGCCCGTCGAAGAAGGTGGCCTGATAGACCACGTCGGCGCCGTCGCGCATCGCGTCGGCCGTGATGGCCGCCGCCCGCCTCCAGCGCCTCGCGCGTCGAGAGGTCGTCCTTCTCGATCTCGACGATGCGGCGACCCATCGCGCGCAACCGGTCGAGGTGCTCCTGCTCGTGCGCGTCCCCGCGGTCCTGCATCAGCTGGACGGTCGGGATCCGTCCGGCGCGGCGGACGCTGCCAGCGGCCCTCGGCGCGGCCGAGCTCGAGCGTGGACAGGTGATCGCATGCGAGGTAGCCGACGAGGTCGGTGGCGCTCAGGATGAGGCCGCCGTCGGGCGTGATCTGCACGGCCCACCTTACCCGGGGGCGGGGGCCAGGAAGCATGGATCCGGTTGCACACGGCAACCGTAGCCGCTCGGCGTGCCAGCTTGCGTGGCACGGTCGCAGGCTGCTGGGGACCCGTCCGCCGGGGACGGGTCCGATCGTCAGTGCGTTCGGCGGACGTACCCGCAGATGGGGCAGATGGCGGTCCCCGTCGTCGGGTCGACGTCGAGGAAGCTGGTGCAGCCGTTCGTGCTGCAGTAGGGCGGCCGGGCCGCGGTGCTCGCCGCGGAGCTGCGACGGCGCATGCGGCGCATCGCCGTGGATCGCCCGGCAAGGGACGACGTGGTGGAACGGGACAACATGGTGCTTGGACTCGTTTCTGGCGCGCCGGGAATGGCGGTGTGGGCCATCGGCTGCGCGACCGGTGTGTGTTCGCTCACGGCCATATCCGGCTCGGAGCGGGTCTGATGGTGATCCGGCGACGTGCTGGGAGCGTCCGTTCGTCGGCGCTCGACCGCGATCATCGCGAGGGATCGGGAACCCATCTACCATACGCCGGGCGAGCCCTTCCGTCAATCGCCGGACGGGTCGCCAGGGCGATGATTCACGAGTCTTCACCATCGCTTGGTTAAATCGACACGCCGCGCGTCGCAGATTCCGCGCGACCGCTGCTGACATCATCCTTGGAGGAGGTACCACCCAGCATGGGACGCGTCGTACGTCGGATGGCCGCCCTCGGCCTGGTCGCATTCCTGGTCCTCGTGGGCGTGCCGACCGCGGCCGCGGCTGACACCGTGAGCCTGTCGACCCCGTATCCGGGCGTCGCCGTCGCTCCAGGGACGAAGGTCAGCTTCGACATCTCGGTCAAGACCGACGCGTCGGCCCGGGTGGACCTCTCGCTCAAGGGCGTGCCCGCGGACTGGACCGCGTCGCTCTTCGGCGGCGGGTTCGTCGTCGACGGCGTCCAGACCAGCGGGACGACCGCGGCGACGGTGCGCCTCGACGTGACCGTGCCGGCCACCGCGACCGCCGCGACCCAGCGGATCGAGGTCGCCGCCAGGGCCGGGACCGCGACCGACACCTGCCGCTCGACATCCGGGTGACGCCGAACGCGGCCGGCGAGGTGAGCCTGACCACGGACTTCCCGTCGCTCAAGGGCCCGTCGACCAACACCTTCACGTTCAACCTGACCCTCCACAACGACACCTCCGAGGACCTCACCTTCACGGGCGTCGCCACCGGTCCCGACGGCTGGACGATCACGACCCAGGTGAGCTCCGAGAGCCAGGCCGCGAACGCCCTCGTGAAGGCCGGGGCGACCACCCCGGTGACCGTCACGGCCAAGGCGCCGGCCGCGATCGAGGCCGGGCAGTACCCGATCTCGGTCGACGTCACCAGCGGTTCGCGCACCGCCCACCAGGACCTCGGCGTCGAGATCACCGGCAGCTACTCGATGACGCTGTCCACGGTCGACGAGCGCCTCAACGCGAACGCGACCGCCGGCGCCACGACCGACCTGACGCTGGTCGTCACCAACACCGGCACCGCGCCGATCACGGGCGTCACCCTCTCGGCAACGCCGCCCAGCGGCTGGACCGTCGACGTTCGACCCGACGACCGTCGACGTCGCCCGCGAACACGACCGGCGTCAACGTCACCGCCCATCTGACGCCCGTCCGCCGACGCCATCGCCGGCGACTACGTCGCGACCTTCAAGGCCACCGCGCCGTCGAACCTGGCCTCGGCCAGCGCCGACATCCGGGTGACCGTGGAGACGTCGCTGCTGTGGGGCGCGGTGGGCGTGGCGCTCATCGCGGTCGTGCTCGTCGGCCTGTGGCTGGACGTTCCGTCGCTTCGGCCGGCGATGAGCCGGCCGGAGGGGACCGAACCCCTCATCAAGACGCGCCGCCTGACCAAGCGGTACGACACGCTCACGGCGGTCGACCACCTCGACCTCGAGGTACGGCCGGGCGAGATCTTCGGCCTCCTCGGCCAGAACGGCGCGGGCAAGACCACGACGATCCTGATGCTGCTCGGGCTGACCGAGCCGACGAGCGGCGGCGCGCTCGTGGCGGGCCTCGACCCGACGCGCCATCCGCGCGAGGTCAAGCGGCGGGTCGGCTACCTGCCCGACGCGGTGGGCTTCTACGGCGGCCTGACCGGCCGCCAGAACCTGCGCTACACGGCCCGGCTCAACGGGCTCACGGGCTCCGAGGCCGAGACCGCGATGGCGGCGGTCCTCGACCAGGTCGGGCTCACCGAGCGGGCCGACGACCGCGTCGAGACCTACTCGCGCGGCATGAAGCAGCGCCTCGGCATCGCCGACGCGCTGGTGAAGGCCCCGGACATCCTGATCCTCGACGAGCCCACGACCTCGATCGACCCGCTCGGCGTGGTCGAGATCCTCGAGCTCCTGCGGACGCTCGTCCAGGAGCGCGACCTGGCGATCCTGCTCTCGAGCCACCTGCTCACGCAGGTCCAGTCGGTCTGCGACCGGATCGGGATCTTCGCCGCCGGCCGGATGGTCGGCGAGGGGACCATGGCCCGCCTCGCGAGCCTGTTCGGTGACGGCTCGGCCGGCATCGAGGTGGACATCGAGGGGACCGACGCCTGCCGAGGTCAAGCGCGCCGAGGCCGTCCTCCGCGCGCTGCCGCACGTCACCGACGTGATCGCGCCGACCGGGCGATCGACGACGTGGCACATCGCGGTCCGCCCCGCGACCGAGGAGACGAGCGTCCGGAGCGCGATCCTCGCCGCGGCCGTCGGCAACGACCTGCGGCTGACGTCGCTGCGACCGGTCGTGCCGTCGCTCGACGACATCTACCGCACGGCGCTCCATCGCCGCGGTCTCGCCGACCGCGCGATCGCGGGCGGGAAGACGGCCGCATGAGCGCCGAGACGCCGGCCGCCCGCCGGACCCGCCAGGCCAGGTCCAAGCCGGCGCCCGCGCCCGACTCGGCGCCGATCCCGCCGAGGTCGAGACCGACGCGCTCCCGCGGCTGCCCGCGGGCTGGCGGATCGTCGCCACCAAGGAGTTCGCGGACCACATCCTGAGCGTGCGCTTCTTCGTGCTGCTGCTCGTCCTCGGCCTGGCCGCCGCGATCCCGCTCTACTTCGCCGCGGACCAGATCCGCTCGGTCGCGCCGCAGGCCAGCGGCTCGCGCGCGGTCTTCCTCGCGCTGTTCTGGTTCGGCTCGCCGGACATCTCGATCCTGCACCGTCGCGACGTTCGTCGCGATCGTGGCCCCGCTGCTCGGGCTCGCGTTCGCCTTCGACGCGGTCAACGGCGAGCGCTCCGAGGGGACGCTGCCGCGGCTGCTGTCCCAGCCCATCTATCGCGACGACGTCATCAACGGCAAGTTCGCCGCGGGCCTCGCGGTCATCGGGCTGGTGCTCGTCGCCGTCGTCCTGCTGATCTCCGGCTTCGGGATGCTCCGACTCGGCATCGTCCCCCACGGCGAGGAGGTCATCCGGCTCGTCGCCTGGGTCCTGGCCACGTTCCTGTACGTCGCCCTGTGGCTGTCCTTCGGCCTGCTGCTCTCGGTCGCCGTCCGCCGTGCCGCGACGTCGGCGCTGATCGGGTTCGGGATCTGGCTGGTCTTCACGATCTTCGGGCCGCTCATCGTCACGCTCGTCCAGGGCTTCGTCACGCCGGGCGGGAACGCCACGCCGGACCAGATCCTGGGCGCAGTGCAGATCGCGCGAGTTCATCTCGCGGCTGCTGCCGAGCCAGCTCTACGCGGACATCTCGAACGTGCTGCTGCGGCCGGACTTCGGGCTCAAGAACCTCTCGACCCCGGGCACGATCGGGCAGTACCAGCAGAGCCAGCAGCAGATCCCCGGGATCAACTCGCTCGACCAGAGCCTGCTGCTCGTGTGGCCCCAGGTGGTCGTGCTGATCGCGCTGACCGTCGGCGTGCTTCGCGGCCGCCTACGCCCTGTTCATGCGCCAGGAGGTCCGCGCCTAGGTCGGTGCCTCGACGCACAGGCTTCACGCTTCCATCTAGCCGAGCGAGCGCCGGGGGCCTATCCTCGTGCGCATCGAGGACGGGCGGTCGCCCGTCGTGGCCGGACGAGAGGGAGGACCCGATGACCGAGAGCGGTACCCCCAGCGAACCAGGCACCCCCGCCACCCCGGGCTGGCAGGCGCCGCCCCCGCCGACCGCTCCGGTCGCCGGCGCGCCAGGCTTCGTCTACGCCGACGTCCCGAACCGCATCATCGCGCTGATCATCGACTCCATCATCCTCGGGGTCATCAACGTGATCATCTTCGGGGTCATCAACGGGATCCTCGGCCTCGGGCTCATCAGCTTCCTGGCCTCGCTCGTCGTCGGGCTGGCCATCAGCGCGGCGTACTTCACCTACACCTGGACCGCGATGCGCGGCACCATCGGGATGAAGGCGCTCGGCATGCAGATCGGCAACGCCGGCGACGGGGCGACCCTCAAGCAGGACCAGGCGGTCCGGCGCTGGCTGATCCTCTTCGGCCCCCAGGTCGTCTCCCAGGCATTGCAGTACACGCTCGACTGGACCCTTGGGCTCGTGACCTCGATCCTGGTCCTGGCCTGGTACATCTTCCTGCTCAAGACGACCGCGGACAGCCCGACCAAGCAGGGCTATCACGACGTCTTCGCGAACTCGCAGGTCGTCAAGGCCGCGCGCAACGCCTGAGTCTCGTGCCGGCCGGGCGAGACGCCGTCAGGCGCCCCGCTCGGCCGCGATGCGGCGCAGCGCGCGGTAGAGCGGCTGGAGCCGCCCGTACATCGGGCGATAGACCGAGCGGTACAGCTCGTCGTAGCGGGCGCGCACGGCCGGATCCGGGTCGCGGACCTCGGCGACCCGGATCATCGCCGCGGCGGCGCTCGCGACATCCGGATGGAACCCCAGGCCGACGGCCGCGTCGATGGCCGCGCCAAGGGCCGACGTCTCGTGCGTGTGGGCGCGGCCGACCGGCAGCCCGAACACGTCCGCCGTGAGCTGGACCGCGGCCGGGCTCTGGGCGCCGCCGCCGGCGATGCGGGCCGAGGTGAGCGGCACGTGCGTGCGGCCCGCCGATCCGCTCCGCGCCCTCGCGGAGCGCGTAGGCCAGGCCCTCGAGGATCGCCCGGTACAGGTGCGCGCGCCCCTGGCCCGCGTGGAAGCCGATGATCGCGCCGCGCGCCTCGGGGCCCGGGATGCGGACGCCGGGTGACCAGTACGGCTGGAGCATGAGGCCGTCGGCGCCCGGCCGGGACCGTCCTTGCCAGCTCGTCGAAGAGGATCTCCGGGGCGATCCCGCGCTCGGCCGCCTCGGCCACCTCGCGGTCGCCGAACTCGCGCTTGAACCACTCGACCATCCAGTAGCCGCGGTAGACCTGCGTCTCGAGCGTCCACTCGCCGGGGATGGCCGCGGGGAACGGCGGGATCAGCGGGATCGGCTCGACGTAGCGCGGGCTGGTGACGTTCGCGGTCGCCGCCGTGCCGTAGGAGATGCCGACGACATCCGGGGTGATCGCGCCGGAGCCGAGGACCTCGCACGCCTTGTCCGCGGCCGCCGCGATGACCGGGAGACCGGCCGGCAGGCCGGTGAGCTCCGCGGCGGCCGCGCTCAGCTCGCCGAGCGCGCTGGGCCGGCGCCACCAGCTCCGGCAGCCAGGCCGGGTCGATGGGGGCGACGGTCCACTTCCAGTCGCCCGGCGCGGCCCAGCGGAAGCGCTTGTAGTCGAACGGCAGGTAGCCGACCTGTGCGGCGGTCGAGTCGACCCAGCGACCGGTCAGCCGATGCGTCAGGAAGCCCGACAGCCCGACGTAGTGGCGGACGCGCGCCCACGCCTCGGGCTCGGCCTCGCGCAGCCAGTTCGCCTCGCAGTCGGCGGCGAAGCCGTCGACGGTGTCGCGCAGGCCGGTCACGCGGAAGACCGCGCCCATCGCGCCGCCGACACGCGGCGGGTCCGAGGCACGGCACTGGTCGAGCCAGACGATGGCCGGCCGGATCGGCTCGCCGGCCTCGTCGGTCACCACGACCGTGCCGCGCTGGGTGGTCAGCGTGACCCCGGCGATCGCGTCGCGGCGGACCGCCCGGATCGGCGAGCAGGCGATGGGTCGCCTCGCCGATCGAGCGCCAGTAGAGCTCCGGGTCCTGCTCGGCGCAGCCCGGCCGCGGCGAGACGTACGGCTCGATCGGGACCTTCGCGGCGGCGAGCACGACGCCCGCGGGGTCGAAGGCGATGGCCCGGACGCTCTGCGTCCCGACGTCGATGGCGACGATGGTGTCGGCGGTCACGGCCGCTCCGCCGAGGAGCACGCCCGGGGCCATGATCCCGTCCGGGTCGAAGGCGCGCGAACGCGCCGCGCAGCGCCGCCATCCCGAGCGGACCCTTCTCGGCCTCGAGGTACGGGACGTGGTCGGTGCCGACGCCGTGCTGGTGGCTGATCGTCCCGCCGTGGGCGACGATGACCTCGCTCGCCGCGGTCTTGAGGCGGCGCCAGCGCTCGAGCGTCTCGTCGGGGTCGGCCGCGAGCCGGAAGACGTACGTCGCGTACAGGCTCGACCCGCTCCGGTAGACGTGCGACAGGTGGCTGAACGCGTGGACACGCTCGCCCAGCGGCTCGAGGCCGTGGCGGAGCGCCGGACCGAGGGCCGCCGCGAGGGGCTCGACGCGACCCCAGTCGACCGCGGTCTCGAGCGTGTCCACCGCGTACCCGGCGTCCCAGAGGGTGTTGCGCAGGTAGGCGCCGCGGAAGCGCTGCCGCTCCCAGGCGGCGGCGACCCCTGGGACGCGGATCGCCTGGTGCGCGGAGGCGACCGCCCCGATGTCGCGGGTCGCGGCGCCGACCACGCGGTCCGAGCCGGAGACGCCGACGATCGCGAGGCAGCGCTCGCCGTCGGGGGCGCGCAGGGCCAGGTAGCGGCGCAGGAACCGCGCGCCGCGCGCGTCGCCGGCCAGCGCGAAGGTCGTGGCGGTCTCGAGCGGGGTCGAGACGCGGACCATGTCGAGCGGCACGCCGGAGCGGGCCAGCGCGCGGGCGAACGCGACCGCCCGCTGCCAGCCACCGAGCACGAACGCCGACCGTCTCGCGGTCTCGGCGATCGGCCGCGCCCGCACGACGACGTCGGTGATGATCCCGGCCCGTCCCTCCGATCCCAGGATCAGCTGGCGGAGGTCCGGTCCGGCGGCCGACGCCGGGTGGGTCGGCAGGTCGAGCGGTCCCGCCGGCGTCTCGACGTGCCCGCCGGCGAACAGCGCCTCGATCCGCCCGGACCCGATCGACTCCTGGCCCGCCGAGCGGGCCGCGACCCAGCCGCCGACCGTCGAGAGCTCCCACGACTGCGGGTAGTGGCCGAGGGTGAGCCCGCCGGCGCCCAGCGCCGCCTCGACCGCCGGGCCGTCCGCCCCGGCGCCGAAGGTCGCGAGGCCGCTCACCGGGTCGAGGCCGGTCAGTCCGGCCATCCCGTCGAGCGCGACCGTGATGACCGGGTCGCCACCAGGCCGGGCCGTCACGCCGCCGACGACGCTGGTGCCGCCGCCGTACGGGATGAGCCGCGCGCCACGCGCGGCCGCGAGGGCCAGCAGGTCGCGGACGTCGGCGCGGCTGACCGGACGCGCGACCGCGTCGGGGAACGGCCCGGATCCGACCGGATCGCACGGCGATCCAGTCGGGCAGGCTCTGGCCGGTCGCGTGGCGGACGCGGGCGTCCGGGTCGAGGTCGAGGCGGGCGTCCGGGCGGAGCCGCGAGGCCGGCACGGCCGCGAGGACGTCCTCGAGCGTCGCGTCGGGCTGCGGGACCCCGGGTCCGACCAGCCGCTCCAGCAGGTCGCGGGCGGCCGGGGCCAGCGTCACCTCGACGTCGTCGTCGCCCCATCCGTTCCAGCGCCGCATCCGCACCTCCGGCGCGTATCGTGCGCCACCGCGCGGTCCGCGTTTCGTCAGGCGGCGGCCGCCCGGCGGCACGGCCGACGGTCAGAACGGCGGCCAGGGGATGGCCGGCCAGGTCGGGGAGGGGAGCGGGAACCGTCCCTCGGCGAGGAGGCCGTCGAGCCGGCGCCGCGTCGCCCGCACCTCGATCGCGGAGAGCAGGTCGCGCAGCGACGCGCCGAGGTCGCCGTCGAGGCCATCGCGGATCCGCTCGAGGCCCGCGATCTCGTCCGGCTCGAACGGGGTCCCGCGCCAGGCCCACAGCACGGTCCGCAGCTTCGGAACGGCGGAGAAGCACACGCCGTGGTCCACGCCGTACAGGTGGCGCCCGCCGTCGACCGGCAGGATGTGGCCGCCCTTGCGGTCGGTGTTGTTCATCGCCGCGTCGAGGACCGCCATCCGGCGCAGCCGCGGGTCGGCCTCGAGGACCCACGACGACGACATCGACGTCCGGGTCGGCCTCGACGTACGCCTGGACCATCCCCTCGCCGAACGGCCCGTCGCGCAGGACCGTCGGCGGGACGATCCCCCAGCCGCTCGCCTCCGACACGTGCCAGGCGGCCATCTCGCGGTGGCTCAGCGTCCCGTCCGGGAAGTCGTCGAGCGGGCGCTCGCCGAGCGTCGGCTTGTAGATCGCGTCGATGACGGTCGCCGGGCCCGGGTTCCGGGCACGGCCGGGTCACCGAGACCAGCATCGCGTTGTTGGACGACTCGACGATCCGCCCGACGACCTCGATCTCGCCCTCGCGCAGGACGTCCAGCGTCGTGGCGCGGTCGAGCATCGGCGGCTAGTTGAGGTAGTGGCCGTTGCGTCGGGCGCAGATGTGGCCCTGCGGATCGAGCGGCTGGCCGCACAGCGGGCACGGCGTGCGCCCGCCGGCGACCACGCGGTTCGCGCGCTCGACGAAGGCTCGGGCGGCGCCGGCGGTCAGGCGGACGCGCAGCAGGTCGGGGCCGTCCTCGTCGTCGTCGTCGTCGTCCTCGGGGTCGATCGGGTCGCCGTCCTCGTCCAGCCCGCGGGCCTCGAGGAGGACCCGCTCCGCCCCGACGTCCCAGCCGAGCGTCAGCGAGCCGGCCCGGAACGCCTCGTTGAGCGGCTCGTCGAGCGGCTCGTCGTCGCGGTCGGGCACGGCTTCGCTCGCGTCCTCGGGCCTCCGGCACGCCGCGGCGCTCGAGCTCCGCGAGGAGCTCCCAGAGCCGCTCGGCGAGGACGCTGACCTGGACCTTCTCGAGGGCGACGCTGACGACGCGCTCGCCCTCGCGGGCCTGCAGGAAGAACGTGCGGTCGCCGGGCTCGCCGATCGTGCCGGCGACGAACCGCTCGGGCGGATCGAAGATGTAGCGACGTCGGGGCATGTCCGGACTCTATACCGATTCGGCCGGGAGACGGCCGTCAGCCGACCGTGACGCTCCGCGTGTGCCAGCCGCGCGCCCCATCCGGGGCCGGCGGGCTGACCAGGTCGGTCTGGGTCTGGCCCGTCGCCGTCGGTGGCGCGGACCTGGATCGTGTGCTCGCCCGGGCGTCGCGTCCCAGTCCAGCACCCACTGGACCCAGGTCGCGTCCGAGATCGGGCGCGACAGCCGGGCGTCGTACCACGTCCCGTCGACCGCCGACCTCGACCTTGCTGATCCCGCGGTCCGGCGCCCAGGCGATCCCGGCGATGGGCACGCGTGCCGGCCTCGACCGGGCCCGTGCGGGGTGTCGATGCGCGACTGCGTCAGGATCGGCGCCTCCTTCGACCAGCCGAGCGGGACCCAGTAGCCGTCGAAGGCCTCGAGCGTCGTCAGCTCCAGCTCGGCGAGCCACTTGGTCGCGGACACGTAGCCGTACAGCCCGGGGACGATCAGCCGGGCGGGGAAGCCGTGTGCGGCGGGCAGCGGCTCGTCGTTCATCCGCACCGCGATCATCGGCTCGCGCTCCGGGTCCATGACCCAGGCCGTCGGCATCCCGGCGGTCCAGCCGTCGACCGAGCGTCCGACCAGCTGCGTCGCCGATGCCTGGACCCCGGCCAGGGCGAGCACGTCGCGGAGCCGGACGCCGGTCCACTTGGCGTTGCCGACCAGGTCGCCGCCGACCTCGTTGCTGACGCAGGCGATGGTCACGTACTGCTCGAACATCGGCAGGCCGACCAGCTCGCTCCAGTGACAGCGTCGTCTCGCGGTCGACCAGGCCGTGGATCCGCAGCGACCAGTTCGCGATGTCGACGATCGGGCGTCAGGAGCGCGTGTCGATCCGGTAGAAGCGCTCGTTCGGCATCACGATCGGGCGTGAGTCCGGCGACCGTCGGCGGCCAGGTCCTGGCCGGGTCCGATGGCGGGCACCGTCTCGGACGGTGGCGGGATCGTCGCGTCCGCCTGCTCCGGGATCGCCCGCTGGCGCTCGAGGAGCGCTGACCGACGAGTCCGGCGACCACGCCGGCGACGGTCACGCCCCCGGCGCGGACCAGGAACGAGCGGCGCGACCAGTCGGGCATCGTCCGCGCGGCCGTCGCGCCGACGACGCGGGCCGGCGACCTTCGCCCGTCTCGGGCCGATCAGCCAGCCGAGCACCCAGATCCCGACCGCGACCGAGATCGCCGCGACGACCGCCGTGATCGCCGGTGACGACAGCGGGTCGCGCAGCGTGGCGAGGAAGCCGACGACGCCGAACAGCGCGAAGCCGATCGAGGCGAGGCCCATCTCGGTGCGGGCGAGGATCCCGAGGCCGGCGCCGATCGGCCAGCGCGACGATCGACGATGAAGATCTCGAGCGCCAGCTTGTCGTTGGTGCCGAACAGGCCGACGATGAGGTCCTTGGCCCCCGGCGGCTGGAGGTCGATGACGACCTGGCCGACGCCGGCGACCAGCGAGCCCGCGCCCGGCGAGCAGGCCGGCGAGGAGCTCGGACGTGCCGAGGGCGGCGGCCGCGGCCGCGATGCCGCCGATGGCGGCGCGGGATCTGGTGGTCATCGTTCGGCGAGCGTGGCAGCCGCGTGTGACGGCTCGATGTCGTCGTCGGCCCGCAGGCGCGCCCAGGACCGCCCGTCCCGGCGCTCGACGACCAGCGGCAGCCCGAACGCCCGGCTCATGATCTCGCTCGTGAGGACGGCCTCGAGCGGCCCGGCGGCCACGACGCGCCCCGCCGCGAGCACGAGCCCGTGGGTGAACCCGGTCGGGATCTCCTCGAGGTGGTGCGAGACGAGGACGATCGCCGCCGGCCGGGGCGCCGCGGCCAGCCGGGCGAGGTCCGCGAGTAGCGTCTCCCGCGCGCCGAGGTCGAGGCTGGCGGCCGGCTCGTCGAGGAGGAGCAGGTCCGGGTCCGGCATCAGGGCGCGGGCGATCGAGACGCGCCGGCGCTCGCCAGCGGACAGCGTCCCGTGCGGCTGGTCCGCCGTCGCGCCGACGCCCAGGTCGGCGAGGAGCGCGCGGGCGCGGTCCCGGTCCGCGTCGCCGTACTCGTGCCACCACGGCTCGGTCGCGGCGTTGCGGGCGGTCATCACGACGTCGACCGGGGTGAGGTCGTCGCGCAGGACGGCCTCGACGGCACTCCCCGCCGAGCCGATCCGGCGCCGCAGCTCGCGGCTGTCCACCTTTCCGTAGCGCGACCCGAGGACCTCCACCGTCCCGGCGGTCGGCCAGAGGGTCATCCCGGCGACGGACAGCAGCGTGGTCTTGCCGGATCCGTTCGGGCCCGACGACGACCCAGCGCTCGCCGGCGCGCACGGTCCAGTCGAGCGGACCGAGGATCGTCCGCCGGGCACGCCGGACCACGAGATCCGTGATGGCGATGACGTCGTCCATGGCCCCGATGCTAGCCGACCGCCGGCCCGGGGCTATGGAGCGGGCGGTGGCGGGCGTCGGTGTCGGCGTCGGGGTCGGTGTCGGTGTCGGCGTGGGGGTCGGCGTCGGCGTCGGCGTCGGCGTCGGTGTCGGTTCTGGCGTCGGTGTCGGCTCCTCCGACGGCGGCGCGCTCTCCGATGGGACCGGCGTCGGCGACGGCGGCGGGCAGAAGGCCGGGGCGACCTCGCCCGATGCGCCCGGCGACGGCACCGCGAGCGACGGGATCACGCCGCTGGCGTCCGGGGTCGGGAGCGGGATGCAGGACGGCGTCGGGCTCGGGCTCGGCCCGCAGCCCTTGCCGACCACGAGCGCCCCCCACGAGCGGCCGTACGGGTGGAAGGCCGGGTTGTAGAAGTACGCGGTCCTCGTCCGCTCGGGTCCGCCGGCGGTGCCGGGTCCCTTCTCGGCGCGGCGGATCCAGTCGCGGTCGGCCTTCATCCAGTTGTCGTAGCGGCTCTCGAACCCGACGTCGGGGGTCAGGAGGACGTCGACGCCGCAGGTGTCGGCGACGAGCGGGTGCGTCGGCTGCGTGCCGGTGATGAACCACTCGTCGACGGACTTGCCGCCCTTGTCGGCGAGGAGGCCGGTCCACGGGTCGATCGCGACGCGGGTCAGGCCGTCGGGGCGGGCGAACCGCGCGATCGGCCAGGTCTTGGTGGCCTCCTCGAGGAAGCCCTGCCAGACGTACGTCGTGACCTCGATGGAGAAGACCTTCCCGACCGGGGTGTTGTCGCTGTTGCCGGCCCATACGCCGACCGCGAGGGCGTACGCGCCGTCGTTGCGGGCCGCCTTCGACGGTGCGGCGATGTAGCCGTAGGCGTTGAGGTCCTTGGCGTCGTTGTTGGTGCCGGTCTTGAGGGTGGCCGGGCGACGACCGTCGGGCGAGTCGATCGCGAACTTGCCCCAGAACGGGTTGACGTTGGGGTTCGTGTTGCCGGCGAGGATGTCGGTGACGATGTACGCGGCCTGCGGGCTGACGACGGGCGTGCCGGCGGGCGGGACGTACGGCTTGATGACGTCCTTCCCGTTCCGGTCCTTGACCGTGAGGAGCGTGGTGTGGTCCACGCGCTTGCCGGCGTTGCCGAGCGTGCCGTACGCGGTCACGAGGTCGACCGGCCGGACCTCCGGACGCCGAGCGCCAGGGCGAGGCCGGCGTTCGTCTTGTCGGTCTGGAACGTCATCCCGAAGTCCTTCGCCCGATCGAAGACGTCGGCCGGCGTGTTGACCTGCATGGCCTTGACCGAGGGGATGTTCAGCGAGAACTGCAGGGCGGTGCGGACCCGGACCGGCCCGCGCTCGAGGTTGTCCGCGTCGCTCGGCGTGTACCCGCCACCGAAGTCGGTCGCGCTGTCCATGAACATCGAGCCGGCGGTCATCTTGTGCGAGTCGATGCCGGTGACGTAGTTGAACGGCTTGAACGCCGAGCCCGGCTGGCGATAGCCCTTGCCGGCGACGTCGTACTGCGGCTGGAACTTCTTGCTCGTCGAGCCCGAGTAGTAGTTGGCGCTGCCGACGTACGCGACGAGCTCACCGGTCTGGTAGTCGACCGCGACGAGGGCGCCGTTGCGGACGTTCTTGTTCTTGAGGTTGGCCATCCACGCCGGGAGGCTCTTGAAGCCGAGCTTCTTCGCCTCGGCAAGCGGATTCTTCGCGTGCGGGACGACCGCCGCGGCTCTGACCCACTTCTCGGCGATCTTCTGCATCGGGACGTCCAGCGTGGTCGTCACGCTGAGGCCGCCCTCCTCGAGGGCCTCGCAGGTCTCCTCCTCCGGGAGCGCAGAGCTTCGCGGTGAGCTCGTCGCGGACCGCCCAGACGAAGTGCGGGGCGATCCAGTGCGGCGTCGATCTGGTTGGCCAGGACCACCGGGTCGTGCTTGGCGGCCTCGAAGTCGACGCGCTGTACTCGTCCTTGGAGATCGGGGTCCGATCGCCCTCGGCGAGGAGGTCGAGGATGTCGTTGCGGCGCTGGACGATGGTCGTGTCGTCGGGGACCACGAGCGTGGTCTTGCCCGGGCACGTGCCGTCGTCCTCGAGCGGCTTGTCGCACAGTCACGGCGTTGCGGACGAGGTCGTAGTTCGACGGCGACTTCGGGAGCGCCGGCGATGATCGCGGCCTGCGCGGGCGTCAGCTTCTCGAGCGGGATCCCGAAGTACTCCTTGACCGCGGCCTTCACGCCGTACGCCTGGTTCCCGTAGTAGTTCTGGTTGAGGTAGGCGGTGATGATTCCTGCTTGCCGGTCACGCCCGAGATAGTCCGCGGTCAGGCGGATCGACTGGATGATCTCCTTGAGCTTGCGCTCCGCCGTCCGGTTCGGGTCCCGGACCAGGTCCTCGTCAAGGAGTCGGGCGCGGACCAGCTGCTGCGTGATCGTCGACGCGCCGCGGCTGTTGCCGCGCAGCGAGTCGAGGGAGGCCGAGATGATCGCCACCGGGTCGAAGCCGGCGTTCTCCCAGAACGTCTTGTCCTCGACCGCGGTCGTGGCGTCCAGGAGGATCGGCGGGATCTCGTCGTAGGTGACGATCTCGCGCTTCGAGTCGCCGAACCGCGCGAGCTCGATCTTGCCCGTGCGGTCGTAGATGATCGACTCTTCCTGGAGCGGGACCTGGTCGAGCGTCGACACGTCCGGCAGGTCGCGGAGGAGCGACGTGAAGATCCCGACGGACGCCAGCGCGCCGATGATCCCCACCCCGGCCAGGAAGGCCATGACGATGATCGCCAGCCAGCCCGCGGTGGACGGGCTGGTGCGGCGCGGGGTGGCTCGGTAGGCGGAGGACTGCAAGGCGGACGGACTCCGGGAGGGTTGTCGGATGGTCGGTGGGCGGCCTAAGGATGCCGCAAGTGTCCGTTTCACGACGTCAGCGGAGAGCGGTGACGACGACGGCGCGATCGGCGCCGGGCTCGTTCAGGTGACGCGCGAGACCCTGCCGGTGTTTCGTCGAGGTCAGCGCAGGCGGTCGGCGCCGGAGCGACGGGATCCGCCGGCGTGGTTGGTGTTATTGATACTGTGTATCGACAACTCGCGCGCTGACGTGATATGGTCCGTGACATGGAAGTCGTCGACCCGATCGTCATGGCCCTTGACCGCGCGGGCTTTCGACTGACCGCTCCGCGTCGCACCCTCGCCGGGCTCATCACCGAGCACGAGGGCTCCTTCACGGCCAACGATCTCCTGGCCGAGTGTCGGCGCCGCCACCTCCGTGTCGGGCGCGCGACCGTCTTTCGAACCATCGACGCGCTCAGCGAGCTCGGTGTGGTCGAGCGGCTGGATCTGCCGTCGGGCGAGCACGCGTTCGTCGTTTGCCGGCCCGCTCACCACCACCACGTCGTCTGCTCGCTGTGCGGACGCGCTACCGATATCGACGATCGCGGGTTGCGATCCGTCGTCCGGGACATCGCCCGCCGTTCCGGCTATCGCATCGACGACCACCGCCTCGAGCTCTTCGGACTCTGTCCGGCGTGCATCGCTGCGCAGGGCGTGCCGACGAGCGCGACGGCCTGACCAACCCGATACGAGGAAGACATCGCGTGGCATCCGCCCGATCTCGCGTGAGACTGAGTATCATGCTGGCCATCGCATCGATATCGGTCGGTCTCGTGGCCATGGGGTGCGCGGCTGGCACGGCGAGTCCGTCGTCGGGATCGGCCGTCAAGGTCGTCACGACGACGACGGTCTTCGAGGACATCGTGTCGAACGTCGGCGGGGATCGCGTCTCCGTCGAGTCGATCATCCCGCCCGGGGTCGGACCGGAGGATTACGAGCCGAAGCCCGACGACGCCAGACTGCTCGACGGGGCCGATCTGATCGTCTCGAACGGCGTCGGCCTGGACGACTTCCTCGGCAAGCTCATCGAGTCCAGTACCGGCGGCCAGGCGCCGCGCCTCGTCCTGGGCGACGGCATCCCGACGATCGTGGTCGACGGTGAGGACAACCCCCACTTCTGGCTCGACCCGACCCTCGTGCGCGATCACTATCTGCCGGCCATCGTGGCCAAGCTGAGCGAGATCGACCCGTCCGGGGCTGCCGGCTACCGCGCCAACGCCGACCGCTATGGGGCGACGCTCACCAGCCTCGATGCCGAGCTGGCGACCATGGTGGCGACGATCCCGGAGGCGAACCGCAAGCTCGTGACGTTCCACGATGCCTTCCCCTACTTCGCGCGCCACTACGGCTTCGAGGTGATCGGGGTCATCCTCGCGAACCCCGGTCAGGAGCCGTCGGCCGGCCAACTCGCGGCTCTCGTCGACACGGTCAAGGCGGCCGGGGTCAGGGCCGTCTTCAGCGAATCCCAGTTCAGTCCCGCCCTGGCGGAGACGCTGGCCCGCGAGGCGGGGATCACCACGGTCGTCACGACCCTGTACAACGATGCCCTCGGCCCCGCGCCGGCCGACACCTACGTGGGAATGATGCGCTGGAACATGGCCCAGATCGCCGAGGCCCTGCGATAGCCGCCGAGGCGACGGTCCGGCTGGAGGACGTCAGCGCCGGATACGGCGACCGCATCGCGCTCGACGATGTCGACCTGACCATCGAGCGCGGGTCGTTGCTGGCCATCATCGGACCCAACGGCGCCGGCAAGAGCACGCTGCTCAAGGTGCTGGCAGGGCTGCTCCCGATCCGATCCGGGACGGCGCGCGTCCTGGGAGGGCCTCCCGGAGGCGCGGCCCGGCGCGTCGCGTACGTGCCCCAGGCCGAGGCCGTCGACTGGGACTTCCCGGTGACCGTCGGCGAGGTGGTGATGATGGGCCGCTACCCCGCCATCGGCATCGGCCGCCGCCCGGGGGCGTCCGATCGGGCGGCCGTCGCCGAAGCGCTCGAAACCGTGGGGATGGCCGACCACCGGGAGCGCCAGATCGGCGCGCTGTCGGGCGGCCAGCGCCGGCGCGTGTTCCTGGCACGGGCCCTCGCCGCGCGACCGGAGCTGTACCTGCTCGACGAGCCCGTCACCGGAGTGGACGCGACGACCCAGGAAGACCTCATGGACGTCCTCGAGGCGGAGGCGCGCGCCGGGAAGACCGTCGTCGCGACTACCCACGACCTCGCCTGTGCTGCTCACCGCTTCCAGGACGCCGCGCTCGTGAACCGTCACATCGTCGCCGCCGGCCCGGCCAAGGATCTCGTCCTCGACCAGCGGCTGCTGGCCGAGACATACGGGGGCCATGTCCTCGTGCTGCCCGACCTGACCGGCGGGACGCTCGTCCTCGACGATGCGCACCACCACGATCAGCCGGCCGGCCGCGAGCCGCACTATCACGAGGACGCCCTGCGATGACCGGTTTCCTGCTCGACCCGCTCGCGTACGGGTTCATGCAGCGCGGCCTGGTCGCCGCGGTCATCGTCGGCATCGTCTGCGCGGTGATGGGCGCGTTCGTCGTCCTCAAGGGCCTCGCGTTCATCGGTGACGCGGTCAGCCACGCGGCGTTCCCGGGCCTCGTCATCGCCTACCTGATCGGCGTCCCGCTCTACATCGGCGGTGCGGTCGCGGCGGTCAGCACGGCCCTCGCCATCGGGTTCGTCTCACGCCGTGGCAGCCTCCGGTTCGACACCGCCGTCGGCGTGCTGTTCGCCGGGATGTTCGCCCTGGGCGTCCTGCTCTTCAGCACCATCCGCGGGTACGTCACCGACCTGTTCAGCTACCTACTCGGCAACGTGCTCAGCATCACGGCGGCCGACCTGATCCAGGTCGCGATCCTCGGGTCCATCGTCCTCATCGTCGTCCTGGTGCTGCGCAAGGAGTTCCTGTACGCGACCTTCGACCCGGCCGGCGCCGCTGCCTCCGGCCTGCCGGTGACGAGGCTCGAGTACCTGCTCCTGGCCCTCCTCGGCGTCACGATCGTGGTCAGCATCCAGGCCGTCGGCATCATCCTCGTCGTGGCCATGCTCGTCACGCCGGCGGCGACCTCGCAACTCCTCGTCAACCGATTCGACCGCCTGATCGCGGTCGCGGTCGCGATCGCCGTGCTCTCGGCCGTCCTCGGGCTGTACGTCAGCTTCTACCTCAGCGTGGCTTCGGGCGCCGCGATCGTCCTCGTCGAGACCCTCGCCTTCGCGCTCGCGCTTCTGCTCTCGCCGCGGAGCGGGCTCCTCGCCGCCCGGCGCGCTCGAGCGCTGCGCTGATCCGACGACCGACTGTCAGGGCACCTCGACCGCGAAGACGAGGGTCGACGTCGCGCCGTCGACGTAGACGATGAAGGCGCTGGTCGCGTCGCGCGGGATCGCGCCGGTCAGCGGGACGTCGAGTCGCTGCCCGGCTGACAGCGTGGCGTGCAGGACCTCGTCACCGCTCACCGGCGTCAGCGCGCACCTCGGTGCCGTCGTCGAGCAGCACGGCCCAGCTGCCGCTGGACAGCGGGAACGTGGCGCTCGCCTCGTAGTGGACGGTCGTGGTGACCGTTCGAGTCGAGGCGAGCGGGCCGGCGGTGGATCGCGGCTCGACGACCGCGACGGTCCCGACGGTCGCGCCATCGACGTCGACCGAGGCCGGCTGGCCCGCGTCGACGAGCGGTAGGTCATCGTCGGGTGCAGCCGAATCGTCGGGCGCAGGCGAGCCCCCGTCGACGCCCCCGGAGGCGGTATGGCGAGCGGGTGACATCGGTCAGAGGAACCTTTGACGCACCCTGGCCGCCTCCCGCCCCGAGCGCCCCGGGGTCGAGCCGGTCGGGGGCCAGGGGTGCCCGCGGCGGCGCCAGGAGCGAAGAGGCCGACGTCGCGAGGAGAAGCGCGACGACGATCGCGACCACGCCGGCGACCCGGCGCCTCGCACGTCCAACATCGGCGCCGCCATCCGAGGCGAGCGCCGGGTCGACCAGCTGGGAGGCGATGAACGTCGTGAGTGGGATGGCCGCGACGATCCCGACGCTTCCGATCAGCGTGCGGACGATCTCGGTGGCGATCAGCTCGTCGTTGAGGACCGCTGCGCTCGGCTGCGCAGAGACGAGCAGGACGATGAGCAGGGGCAGGCCGACCCCGACGTAGGCCAGGAAGAGCGTGTTCACCGTCGCGCCGATGTGCGAACGGCCGATGGTCATCGAACTGCGCAGGAGCGCCGCGCCGCGCAGTCTGGCCCTGGCCCGCCAGTTCCTCGACCAGGACGGCCTGGGTGACGGTCACGTCGTCGAGGACGCCGACCGAGCCGAGGATGATCGCCGCCAGCAGGACGCCACGCAGGTCCAGGCCGCCGCCGTCCGGCGTGGAGAGGAAGGCCAGATCCGAGCCGGCCGTGTACGTGAACCCGAGGAGCGCGGTCGCGACCGCGGCCAGCAGAGCGCTAAGTGCGAGGGCGCCCGTCGTGCCCAGGACGGCCGCGAGGCTGGTGCGCCGCCAGCCCTCGGTCATCAGGATCGTGACGACGGTCACGCCGCTCGCCGTCAGGACCGCGAGCGGGACCGGCGGCACGCCGGCGATCATCAATGGCAGGAGGACCTTGAGGATGATGACCGCAGTCAGGCCCAGGGCGACCAGGGCGCGGACCCCCTGCCAGCCGCCCACGACGACGACCGCGATGGCGCAGATGAGGGCCAGGACGCCCAGGCCCGGCAGCCGCCAGCGGTCGCTCACCTCGACGTAGTCCTGCGAGCCGTCCGCCGTCTTGGTGATGGTGACCACCACCTCCTGGCCGGCGGTATAGGTCGAGGTGTCCTGCGATCCGCTGGGACCCGAGAGGTAGGCGTCCAGGCGTTGACCCTGGCGCGGACCGTCGAGCATCGTCACGGTCGCGATCGGTACCGGCGGAAGGTCCGAATCCGGGTCCGTCGATGGCATCGAGATCTGTTCGATCCGGCCCCGGTACGCCTCGACGGGGGCGCCGGAGTTCGACCGCTTGGGGGCGAAGTCGGGTAGCAGCAGGACCAGGGTGATGAGCGCCAGGCCGTAAAGGACGACGACCAGGTGACGCTGGAAGCGATCGGCAGGCACGTCGCGAGCCTACATCGTCCGCCGCCGGAACCACGGCGAGCACCCGTCGAGGCGGGTCAGTCCTGGTCCGCTGCCTCGCCGGCCTCCAGCTCGTCCTCGTTCGGGAGGTCGTTCGCGCCCGAGGGGTCCACCCGTCGCCCGCGCACGGCGCGTGCGCCTCGCTTGATCTGGTCGCGCAGGAAGATCGGCGCCACGATCACCGTGGCCTGCGCCATCGGGAGGAGCAGGTCGGTGCCTTGGCCGAGCGTGCAGAGCATGCACGCGAGGGACGTCGTCATCGACGACATCCAACTCCGGGATGCGTCATCGTGCAAGACACCGATGGTCCCGTCAGGACGCGAGCTGGCCGGCGCCGGCCGTCGCGCGGACCGGCAGGACCCGTGGCTGGAGACCCGTCCGCGTCGGGTAGTCGCGGTCGACGGCGGCCCGCAACGCCTCGACCGCGTCGGGCCGGACAAGGTTCACCGTGCAGCCTCCGAAGCCCGCGCCGGTCATCCGGGCCGCGACGACGCCGGGCACCGCGGACGCGATGTCGACCATCGCGTCGAGCTCCGGCGAGACCACCTCGAAGTCGTCGCGGAGCGAATCGTGGCTGGCGGCGAAGAGCCGCCCGACCGCGCCGAGGTCACCCGCGGCGAAGGCGTCGATGGTCTCGGCGACCCGCCCGTTCTCGGTGACGATGTGGCGCGCCCGGCGATAGGCGACGGGGTCCATCCGGGTTCTGCGCCGCCTCGAGCGACGGCAGCGTCACGTCGCGCAGCGAGGCGACCGACGGGTCGTCGCGGGCGAGCTCCGCGACGGCCGCCTCGCACTGGCTCCGTCGCGCGTTGTACTCGGACGCGTTCAACGACCGCGGAGATCCGGTGTGCAGGACCACGATGACGACGCCCTCGGGCAGGGCGACCGGGCGCCACTCGAGCGAGCGGCAGTCGAGCAGGACCGCCGAGCCGTCCACGCCGCACGACGACGCGAACTGGTCCATCAGGCCGCACTGGACCCCGACGTAGGCGTTCTCGGCACGCTGGCAGATCCGGGCCAGCGTCATCGCGTCGACGGAGCCGGCCGCCTCGTCGAGGAGCGCCCAGGCCGAGGCCAGCTCGATCGCGGCCGAGGACGACAGGCCGGACGCCGTCGGCAGGGTGGACGCGATGACGCCGCGCAGGCCACGCCGCGGATGACCGGACTCGCCGAGCGCCCAGGCCGTGCCCGCGACGTAGTCCAGCCACGTCCCGGTGCGCGGCCGGTCGACCTCGAGGTCGAAGCCGTCCCGCTCGCCGTCGTCGAGCCGGGTCAGCTCGACCCGGCCGTCGTCGGTCGGCACGTAGGCGATCCGGATCTCGAGGTCGATGGCCGCCGGCAGCACGAAGCCGAGGTTGTAGTCGGTGTGCTCGCCGATCAGGTTGACGCGGCCAGGGGCGCGCACGACCCGGACCCGGTCGCGCTGGTCGGCGGCCTCGGGGACCGCGGCGACCAGCGCGTCGATGAGGTCGTCCGGCTCGAAGGCGTCGGGCTTCGGCTCCTCCGGTCACGCCGTCCCGTCCGGCGCGTCGTCGCGGCGCTCCCAGCCGGGGCTGAACAGCCGGATGAGGTGCTGGCGCCGGTACGGGTGCTCGCCCAGCGCGTCCCAGTCGAGCTCGATGCCGAGACCCGGCGCATCGGGGATCTCGACGTAGCCGTCGACCGGGCGGATCGGGCGGTCGACGATCCCCTGCGTCCAGTCGGCGTTGAACTCGTCGAAGGTCTCCTGCACGTAGAAGTTCGGGATGCACGCGCCCAGCTGGACCGCGACCGCGCCGCAGACCGGGCCCTGGGCGTTGTGCGGCGCGACGACCGCGAGGTGCGCCTCGGCCATCGACGCCAGCTGGCGCGTCCGCCAGATGCCGCCGAGGTGGAGCGGCTCGGGCTGGAGGATCTGGACGACGTCGTGCGAGAGCAGGTCCGCGAACTGGCCGAGCGAGGTGAAGCTCTCGCCGGTGGCGATCGGGACGGGCGACCGCCGCGCGACCTCGACCATCGAGCCCAGCTGGGAGTGGTGGACGGGCTCCTCCAGCCAGGCCGGCCGGAACTCGGCCAGACGATCGGCGATCCGGAGCGCGGTCGAGGCGGTGAACCGGTTGTGCGCCTCGATCATCAGGTCGACGTCGGGGCCGACCGCGTCGCGCACCGCGCGGACGATGTCGATCGAGAGATCCTCCTCGCGGCGGTCCTGGACGCGCCACGCGGTGCCGAACGGGTCGAACTTCATCGCCGTGTAGCCGGCGGCCGCGACCTCGCGCGCCTTGGCGGCGACGGCATCGGGCTCGCGCTCCGTCCGGTACCAGCCGTTGGCGTACGCGCGGACGCGGTCGCGGACCCGCCCGCCGAGCAGGGCATGGACCGGGAGCCCGGCCGCCTTGCCCGACGATGTCCCAGCACGCGATCTCGATCGCGGCGGCGGCCGCCATGTGGATCTGGCCGCCGTCGGAATAGACGTCGCGGACCATCCGCTGGAGGAGGGCCTCGACGTCGTGCGGGTCGGCGCCGAGGTACTGGTCGGACAGCTCCTCGATGGCCGCCGCGACCGTCGCGGCGAACCCGTTGACCGTGCCCTTCGCCGTAGCCGTGGAGGCCGTCGTCGGTCTCGACGCGGACGAACAGCCAGTTCTTCCAGGCGTTGCCGACGATGCGGGTCTCGACCGACGCGATGCGCATCCGCGGAGCGTAGCGCCGTGGCACGATGGCGACATGCAGACATTGACCGCCGAGGTCGTGGCCGACGGCCGCTGGGAGCTGGGCGAAGGCCCGATCTGGGACGCCACGACCGGGGAGCTGGCGTTCGTCGACATCCCCGGTCGCCAGGTGCTCCGCTACCGCCCGTCCGACGGGCGCGTGACGTCGGTGCCGACGCCGTCCGACATCGGCTGCGTCGCGATCCGTCGCGGCGGCGGCATGGTCGCGGCGCTCGCCGACGGCTTCTGGGTGACCGATCCCGGATCGGACGCGTGGCGGCTGCTGGCGCCGGTCGAGGCGGACCTCCCGGACCGCCGCTTCAACGACGGCAAGTGCGACCCGGCGGGCCGGCTCCTCGCGGGCTCGATGGCGTACGACAAGCGGCCCGGCGCCGGCGGCTTCTACCGCCTCGACCCGGACGGGACGACGACCCAGCTGCTCGACGGCATCACGATCTCGAACGGGCTCGTCTGGACCCCGGACGGCGGGACGCTCTACTACATCGACACGCCGACGCGGCGCATCGACGCCTTCGACTACGACCTCGCGACCGGCGCGATCTCGTATCGGCGCGAGCACCTGCGGCTGTCCGACGACGAGCCCGGCGACCTCGACGGCATGACCATGGACACCGAGGGCGGGCTGTGGGTGGCCCTCTGGAACGGCTTCAAGGTCGTGCGCTTCGCGCCCGGCGGCGGCATCGACGTCGTGGTCGAGATGCCCGCCTCGCACGTCACGAGCGTGATGTTCGGCGGGCCGGACCTCGAGGACCTGTACATCACGTGCGCCTGGTCCGAGCTGACCGACGAGGAGCGCGCCGCGGAGCCGATGGCCGGCAGCCTCTTCAAGGTGCGGCACCGGCTTCCGCGGCTACCCGGCAGTCGAGTTCGCCGGCTAGGCCGAGGACCTGGCGAGGATCCCGTCGAGGATCGCCGCGAACCGCCACGCGTCGAGAAACGTGCAGGAGAGCGGCACCGGCGCGACCCGGATGATGTCCGGCGCACGGAAGTCCGCGATGACGCCCTGGCGGGTCAGCGCTTCCAGCACCGCCGGCGCGTTCGTCGAAGCGGAGCGAGAGCTGGGCGCCGCGTTGCGGCGGGATCGGACGGCGTGAGGATCTCGACGCCGCGCGCCTCGAGGAGCCCGGCGAGGTAGCCGGTGAGCCGGACCGACCGCTCGCGAAGCGCCGGCAGGCCGACCTCGTCGAAGATCGCCAGCGACGCCTCGAGCGCCAGCATGTTGAACAGCGGCGACGTCGACATCTTCCAGGCGGCGGCGCCCGGTGTCGGGCACGAACGGCCCGTCCGGGTCGAAGCGGTGCTCGGGCGTCGCGCCCCACCAGCCGGTCAGCCGCGGCACCTCCGGGGCGCCTGGCGCCGTGTGGCGCTCGTGGACGAAGATCGACCCGACCGAGCCCGGACCGCCGTTCAGGTACTTGTAGGTGCACCAGACCGCGAAGTCGACGCCGTCGTCGTGGAGCGTGAGCGGGACGTTGCCGACGGCATGCGCCAGGTCCCAGCCGACCATCGCACCGGCTCGATGGCCGGCCTCGGTCAGCCGGGCGACCGGCAGGGCCTGGCCGGTCGCGAAGTTGACGCCGTCGAGGACGACGAGGGCGAGGCTCGGGCCGTGCTCGGCGATGGCCGCCTCGAGGTCGTCGATCCGAAGGGTGTCCTCGCCGGCGCGCGGCCCGATCGGCGATCAGGTCCGCGTCGGGGTCCAGGCCGCGCCAGGCGAGGTGGCTGCGGTACGCGTGGCGATCGGACGGGAAGATCGGCGCGTCGGTCAGGATGCGGCGGCGCGGCCCCGGCCGGGCCGGAAGAACGAGGCGAGCATCAGCTGGAGGTTCACGGTCAGCGTGTTGAGGACCGCGACCTCGCTCGGACGCGCGCCCACGAGGCGCGCCATCGGGGCGCGGAACGCCTCGTCGCTGGTGAACCACGGGCGGCCCGGCGTCGAAGTGGCCCTCGACGCCGCGATGCGCCCACGCGTCGAGCTCGGCCTCGATGGCCGGCCGGACCGTCCGGGCCTGGAGGCCCAGCGACTGGCCGGCGAAGTAGATCGCGGGCGGGCCGTCCGGGCCGTCAGGCCCGTCCGGCAGCAGGAAGCGGTCGCGATACGCGGTCAGCGGATCGGCGGCGTCCCGTGCGCGGGCGTCGGCCTCGCGCCCCGGGTCCGGTCATCGAGCGTCAACGGATCGTGTCGGGCCCGCCGTCGGCGAGCAGCCGGGCCAGCTCCGCCGCGTCCGGCAGCGCCGCGACGTCGCCGACCGCCGCGACCGCCGCCGCCCCGCACGCGTTCGCGGTGCGCAGGGCCGTCGCGAGGTCCGCGCCGTCGAGGCGAGCGGCGATGAACCCGGCACAGAACCCGTCGCCGGCCCCGACCGGGTCGAGCGACCGCGGGCACGCGGATCGCCGGGCTCGCCACGGGCTCGCCGCCACGCTCCAGGCCGAGCGCGCCGTCGGCCCCGAGCTTCACGACGGCGACCGACGGACCCAGCTCGAGGACGGCCCGCGCGAGAGCGATGGGGTCGCCGGTCGGCGAGCCGGTCACCACCGCCAGCTCGTCCGGGCTGCCCAGGACGACATCGGCCTGCTGCGGCGAACGCCCGGACGATCGGCGCGGCCTCGGCGTCGCTCCACAGCCGACGACGGAGGTTGACGTCGAAGCTGACCGTCAGGCCCGCGCTCCGGGCCAGCTCGACCGCCTGGCGGACCGCATCGTGGGCCGTGGCGGAGAGCGCCGGCGTGATCCCGGTGACGTGCAGCCAGCGAGCGCCGGCGAAGAGGCCGTCGGTCGCCGCCCGGTCCACGTCCACCACCGAGAGCCGCGAGCCGGCCGAGCCGGTCCGAGCGTAGACGACCTGCGCCGCCCCGAGGACGCGCCGCTCGCGCAGCATCAGGCCGGTCGTCGCCTCGTCGTCGACGACGAGGTGGCCGACATCCACGCCCTCGCCGCGCAGCTTCCGGACGATCGCGGTGCCGAACCCGTCACCGCCGACCCGGCCGATGTACGCGACCGAGTGGCCGAGCCGCGCCAGCCCGACCGCGACGTTCGCCTCGGCGCCGGCGACGTGGCGCTCGAACGCGGTCGCCTCGGCGAGCGGGCCGGGTGCCGTGGCGATCAGCGAGATCAGGCACTCGCCGAGCGTGACGACGTCGGCGGCCATCAGCGTCGGGCCTCGCGGGCGGACGCCACGGCGTCGACCACCTGGCGCGCGCGCCGCGTCACGCCGTTCGCGACGCCGTCGCCGACGAGCCAGCTCCCCAGGCCGACCGCGACGGCCCCGGCCGCGATGAACGACCCGGCCGTCTCGGCCGTGACGCCGCCGGTCGGGATGAGCGGGATGTCCGGGAACGGCCCGCAGGCACTCCCGGACGAACGACGGCCCGAGCGCCGAGGCGGGGAAGAGCTTCACCGCGGCCGCGCCGGCCCGCCACGCGGCGAGGATCTCGGTCGGGGTGGCGGCGCCCGGGAATGCCGGGATGCCCCGCGCGGCCGCCCAGCGGACCAGCTCGGGGTCGGTCGTCGGCATCACGAGGAAGGTCGCACCGGCGTCCACGGCGAGCCCGGCGTCCTCGATGCTCAGCACGGTCCCGGCGCCGATCGCGACACCCGTGCCGGCGCCGGCGACGGCCTCGATGGCCCGGAACGCGACGGCCTTCGGCTCGTTGAGGGTGACCTCGAACGCGTGGACGCCACCCTGCGGCCGAGGGCGTCGGCGACGGCCGGTGCGGTATCGGCCGAGAGCCGGCGCGCGATGGCGACGACGCCGCCGGCGAGGAGACCGCGCGGGGATCTCGGGTCGGGCGGGCTGGGTCGTCACCCGGACAGCGTAGCGTCCGGACGCGGTGACGGGGCGTGCGCGATCAGGCGGGCGGCTTGACCACGATCGTCGGGTCGTTCGCGTCCGAGATCGCGATCACGACGTGCAGTCCGCGGTCCTTCGCCCACGTGGAGACGAGCCCGGACGGTGGCGCGGATGGCGTCGGCCGCGGCGGCGGTGTGCCGTCGATCGTCGCGGCGACGAGGTAGCCGCCCTCCGACGCGATCCAGAGGTCGCCCGTCCACGTGCCGACGACGCCGGTCACGTTGGTGTAGGCGTCCGCGCCCCCGGGCGTGAGCCGGTAGTGGATCGTGTCGACCCCGTCGTGCCGCTCCGGCCCCACGCGCTCGAAGCCCTCGGCGAACGGCAGGATCGTCCGCTCGGCGACGCCCTCCGGGAGCCAGAGGCCGACCACGTACTCCAGCATCGTGTCCGGGATCGCGGTCGGTTCCGGGCTCTTTCCGGAGCGGGCCGTCCATGCAACGCCATCGACGATGACGAAGTGCTCGGCGTTGCTCACGGCGCCGTCGAAGGCGGATTCGACCATGCGGGTCCCGAAGTCGCCTTCGACACTGGTCTCCGGAGTGTGCGTGAGCCAGCCCTTGGCACCCGTGTCGAGGAGCTGGTCCTGGTCGAGCTTGAGCACGCTCCGGCCGGTGACGGACGCCTCGAACCGGTACGCCGACAGCGTCCGCAGCTGATCGATGGCCTCCTCGACCGCGGCGGTCGCAACGGGATCGGAGCCCTGGACCGGCCGTGGATCGGTGGCAGGCGGGACCGTGGCCGGTGGGCTTGACGGTCTGGGCGTGCGCGTCGGTTGCGGCGTCGGGGTCGGTTTCGGCGTCCTCGTGGGCGTCACCGACGGCGCCGTCGCGACATCCGTCGGCGTCGCCTGGGGCGTGGCGGAGCCCGTCGGGTCGCCGACACACGCCGCGACGGGGATCGCGAGCGCGAGCATGAGCACGCCCCGATACGACCGAAGGATCCGCAGGCTCGTCATCGATCATCCCGATCCGGACCCGCCGATCGACGGGTCGTGCCTAGGGTCGCCGCGACCTCCGATCCGGTTCATCCCTCGGAAGTCCTGCCCTGCCGCGTCGGCCGGTCGGCTACGTCGAGGGGGTCGACGGCAGCGACTCGCCAAGGCCGACGACGCGGCCATCGACCGGCCCCGCGTCCGGATAATCCTCGTGGTGGCCAAGCCCGATCCCAGCCAGGCCGAGGGCGGTCGCTGCCTCGTCGGTGAGGAACAGGTACGGGTGGGAGCCGATCCGATCGCGGACCGTGTTCTTGAGGAGCCGGTGGGCGAGGTTCACGGCCGGGCCGAGCAGGTCGCTGCTGGCCCCGACCGTCTGGCGCACCGTATGACCGCGATGGAGGATCACCTTGAGATCGAGGCGGGCGACATTCGGGCAGGCGATGCAGACGTGGTCGTTCGAGGGGATCGCCCGCGTCCGGCTGTCGATGAACGCCTGGTACATCGTCCCGAGGCGCTCGAGGACCTGGTCGCCGTCGCCATCGAGTCGGGCCGCCGGCGCGACCGCGAAGACCGCATCACCTTCGAGCTTGACGAGGTCGAAGGCGGGCGCGACGCCCATGACGACCGAGTCAAGGAGACCGCCGAGGATCCCGTACGCGGCCGGGATCCCTCGGCTGAAATCGGCTCCGTGCTCGATCTCGACGCCGGCCATGAAGCCCGTATACCCAGTGATGTCGGCGAGCAGGAGGTATCGCTCGCCAGCTGACGGGTCGGCGTCGGGCCCGGTCGGAGGGTCGATCATGCCGTCAACGTACCAGCGTCTGCGGCAGGCCGCGCGGTCGTCAGCCCTTCGGCTGGACGACCGACAGGACATTCCCGCTCGGGTCGATGAACCATGCCGCCCAGGAGTGGCCCATGTCCGCGACGCCGTCCACGGTCACCGGGTCGGGCGCCTCGTACTCCTCGATCCGAACGCCACGGGCGCGCAGCTCCGCGACGGCGGCGCGGATCTCCGGGACCCGCCAGGCCATCTGCGTCTGGGTGTCCGAGGTGCCGACGGTGCTGGCGGTGACCGCGATCTGGGTCCCCGCGCCGGCGCGGAAGACGATCCGATCCCCGTCGTCCTCGCGGAGGATGTCGAGCCCGAGCAGCTCGTGGTAGTAGGTCCGGGTCGCGTCGAGGTCCGTCGACAGCAGGATCGGGAACACCGCGTTGTCGTTCAGGACGCCCATGGCCACCTCCAAGGTTGCATCGTGCTCGAACGAGGCATCTTCCGCTCCCGATCCGTGTTGCATCGCATCGCGCCAAGGCCTAGCATCGTCGGACGCCTGTCGCGTCCCCGTTTCGAGGGCCCCTCACCCACACCCGAGAGGGCCATCCGGCAGGCTCCCTGGAGGGAGGTGTACCAGGATCGGTCACGACGTTCGATGGGCGCCAGCGTGGCGCCAAGGGAGGCACCGGATCCCGATGTGACCGACATCCCTATGGCCCTCGTCACCAGACCCCCAGGATGAGGACCCCAGTGGAGCCCGAACGGTCGCCAAGCTCACCCGAAGCAAGCGGCCAGGGCGCCACATCCCCCGATGAGAGGAGACTCGATCGATGGCTGAAGACTATGGGCAGACCCTCGCGGTGTTCGTGCTCGACAAGGGCAAGCAGTCGCGCCAGCTGCTGAAGCGGATCCAGGAGATCGACGACGTCGATCCCAACGTCAAGATCGTCGATGCGGCCATCGCGGACCGGACCAGGCTCGGTCGGGTCAAGGTGCATCAGACGGCGGATCTCGGTGGCGCGAAGGGCTTCGCGCGTGGTGGCGCGCTCGGTGTCATCGTCGGCGCCATCGTCCTCGGGCCGGCCGGCGCGGTCGTCGGCGGTGCCGCCGGTGGCGTCCTGAACGGCCTGCGCAACCGCTTCCACGACATCGGCATCAACGACAAGTTCATGCGCCAGGTGACGAAGGAAGTCGACAAGGGCAAGAGCGCCCTCTTCATCCTGTACGAGGGCGACTGGTCCCACTCCATCGGGATGATCGAGCAGGCCGTCGCGTCCGAGAAGGCGCTCCTCATCCACAGCACGCTGCCCGCCGCGACCGCGTCGGCGCTCATGGCGCTCGTCGTCCCGGCGACCGAGGAGCTCGGCGGCGCCGAGGTCGTGGCCGACTACGAGGTGGAGGTCCCCGAGGAGGCCGAAGAGGCCGAGGCCGCCCCGGTCGCCGCTGCCGCGGTGGTCGCCGCTGCTGCGCCGGCAGCCGCCCCGGACGACCTGACCCAGCTGGTCGGCGTCGGCCCGAAGGCCAGCGATGCTTTGGCAGCCGCCGGGATCTCGACCTACGCGGCGCTGGCCGATGCCAATGAGCCGGAGGTCCGACGGGCGCTCCACGACGGGGACATGGTGCCCCCGGCCAACGTGGGGACCTGGCCGATGCAGGCGTCGTTCGCGGCGCGTGGCGACTGGCAGGGCCTCATGAAGTACAACAAGAAGGCATCCAAGCCTGCCAGCGGGGCCAAGAAGGCGTCGTCGAAGCCGGCCGCCAAGGCCTCGCCCGACGACCTGACGCAGCTGAGCGGCATCGGGCCGCGGATCTCCACGATCCTGTCCGCCGGTGGCGTCACCACGTACGCGGAGCTCGAGCACACGGATCCATCGGAGCTGCGCAAGATCATCGCCGCCGGTGGGGCGCTGCCGCCGTCGCAGCTCGACTCGTGGCCGACCCAGGCGTCGTACGCGACGCGTGGCGACTGGTCCGGGCTCGCCTCCTACAACCGAAGCCACTAGCCCGGGCGGGGCGGGCGTCGACGACCAACGGCGCCCGCCCGTTCGACGAGTCGCGCCGGTGCCACGACTCCAACGCAAGAGCTTCACCAGCCCGGACCAGGTCCGCGAGTTCTCGCTGGGCCGGATCGACGTCGTCAACCTCGACGAGACGACGATCGGACGGTTCGTCTGGGAGCCCGGATGGCGCTGGTCCGAGGTCGTCGCGCCGATCGTCCAGACCTCCTCGTGCCAGAACCGGCACGTCGGCTACGTGATCTCCGGCCATCTGCACGTCGTGATGGACGACGGCACCGAGCTCGACGTCGCCGCCGGCGATGCCTACGAGATCCCGGCTGGGCACGACGCGTGGGTCGTCGGTGACCAGCCGTGGGACACGGTCGAGTTCGCCAGCGCGCGAAGCTTCGGGGTCCGCCCGGAGGCGGAGGACGAGCGGACGCTCGCCACCATCCTGTTCACCGACATCGTCGAATCGACGGCGACGCTCGGCCGCCTCGGCGACACGATGTGGCAGCGGATGCTCCTCGAGCACAACGACCGGTCTCGTGCGGAGCTGGACCGGTTCCGCGGTCGCGAGGTCGTCACGACCGGCGACGGCTTCCTGGCGCTGTTCGACGCGCCTGCCCGGGCGGTGCGGTGCGCGGCGGCGATGACGGATGTCCATCCGGCTCGCTCGGCATCGAGATCCGCGCAGGGCTGCACACCGGCGAGATCACGATCGCCGGTGGGAATGCCCACGGGGTGGCCGTCCACGCCGCGTCCCGGATCGCCTCCCTGGCGGGACCCGGCGAGGTCCTCGTCTCGGGGACCACGCGCGACCTGCTGGACGGGTCGGGGTTGCGTTTCGCCGATCGCGGCCAGCATGAGCTGAAGGGCCTCGACGGGCTTCGGCAGGTGTACGCGCTCGAGCGCTGACGCGCCGGCAGGACGCGATCGCCGCTGGCGATCGACCTCGACTCGGCCGGCGGGAGAACAGGCCCACCGGCCCCCGGTGACTTCGCGACGAACGGAACATGCGCGACGCCGCGATCTCCTCGCACACTCTCCTGGTCTGTGACCACGGGACGAGTGGAGGCCCGGTCGATGCGTTACCTGCGAAACCTGAGTCGACGACCTGTCAGGACGCTCCTGACGATCCTCGGGATCACGATCGGGATCTGGGCCCTGGTCGTCTTCGGGTCGATGGCGAACAAGATCAACGCCCTGGTCGAGGGTGGTTCCGGCTATTACTCGGACAAGATCACCGTCGCGGACGCCAGCGGTCAGCTGGGCGGGTTCGCCAGCGCCCCGATATCGCTCGCGACGGCCGATAGGATCCGGGCGGTCGAGGGCGTAGCCGTCGTCGATTCGGCCGTGATGATGCTGATGGACGATCAGGCTAGCGCCGTGACCATGGGCGTGCCGCCGATGATCTCGGGCAGCGTGCCCGGCGGTGACCAGGGCCTCGAGACGTTCAAGACGAAGATCGCCGAGGGACGGGCCAGGACCGCCGCCGACGAGGGATCGAACGTCACCGTGCTTGGTTCCGACATCGCGCGCAAATTCGACAAGCACGTCGGCGACACGATCATCCTGAAAGGTGAGGCCTTCACGGTCATCGGGGTCCTCGAGCCGACCCTGACGGCCCCCGACCAGGCCGCATCCATCCCGCTCGCGGCCGCCCAGAAGCTGTTCGTCGCCGGCCTGCCACCGATGATCCAGGACAAGCTGACCGCCTCGGATCTCGCGACCTCGATGGTCGTCTATCCGAAGCCCGGCCAGGACATCGAAGCGCTCGCGACGCGGATCAAGGTCGAGGTCCCCGGGATCTCGACGATGACCGGGAAGGACTTCGACCAGCAGATCGGGAGCGCGACGTCGATCCTGAACTCCATCCTCGTCGGGATCGCGCTGATCAGCCTCCTGGTCGGCGGGCTGTCGGTGGTGAATACGATGGCGATGTCGATCGCCGAGCGGACCCGTGAGATCGGCATCAAACGCGCCATCGGCGGCACGCCGGACGCGGATCGTCCGCGAACTCGTCCTCGAGTCGGCGCTGATCGGGTTCATCGGCGGCGCCGTCGGGCTCATCCTCGGGGCGCTCGTCGTCACCCTCGCCAACGAGGCCGGCCGGTCGTCGGGCACGGTCCTCTTCGAACTCACCGGCGGCACCGCGCTCACCGCCGTCGCCTTCTCGACGATCCTCGGCGCCCTCGCCGGCTTCGTCCCGGCCCTCCACGCCGCCCGGCTCGATCCGGTCGCGGCGCTGCGCTACGAGTGACTGCCATGACCACGTTGACGAGTCATCCATCGACACGCCTGGTCGCCGGCCGCGGCCTGCGCAAGACCTACAAGCTCGGCAAGCACAACAGCGTGCTTGCCCTCCAGGGGGTCGACTTCGCCATCGATGCCGGCGAGATGGTGGCCATCATGGGGCCGTCCGGATCCGGCAAGAGCACCCTCATGCACATCCTCGGGCTCCTGCACGCCCCGGACGTCAGCGACGGCGTCACGCCCGAGCTCCTGTTCGACGGTCGGGACGTGGTCACGGTCAGCGACGGCGAACGGACCCGGATCCGCGCGCGCGAGATGGGGTTCGTCTTCCAGGACTTCAACCTGGTCCCGACCCTGACCGCCGTCGAGAACGTCGTGCTGGCGGCGGACTACGCCGGGAACGGCGGGGCGTCGGGTCGGTCCGCAGCCCTCGAGGCTTTGGACCGGGTGGGGCTCGCCGATCGGGCAAGCCACCGACCGTCCGAGCTCTCGGGTGGGGAACAGCAGCGCGTCGCGATCGCACGGGCACTGGTCAATCGACCCCGTCTGGTGCTGGCCGATGAGCCGACCGGCAACCTCGATTCGGAGCGATCCGCCCAGGTGCTCGAGATCCTCCGGCTCGCGAACCGCGAACAGGGCCAGACATTCATCCTCGTGACCCACGACAGCGACGTCGGGGAGGCGTGCGACCGCATCGTCAGGATGCGCGACGGGCTGATCCGTGCGCCGGCCCCGCTCGCCGCGCCGGTCGAGCCCGCGATGGTCGAGCGGCGGATTCTGGTCGGCGCGGGTCCGGCGTCCGCCTGACGGGTCGAGTCGCCGCTGGATCGAGCGGCGCCGTCGCGGCCGCCAGACCCGCCGTTCTCCACGGCCACGCCGTCATGCCTGTGCGAGAATCACCTCCAAGCCGCCCTGGAGTCGGGCAGTCCCGTCCCTCGACCTGGTGATGACGATGGTGGTCCAGCTGAGGCTGCGGGGCTACTGGCGACGGTACCGGCAGTCCGTGACGCGACACGGTCTCGTGGCCGCGACGATGCGGAACCTGCGCTGGGCGCTTCGGCGCGGGTCCGGGCCACGCGGGGGCGCGGGAGATGTCGATGCGGTCACGCACGACGGGTTCGATGAGCGGTACGGGGTGGATACGACCCGCAGCAGCGAAGTCGCGGACCTGGCCGCCATCCGCAGCCCGAACTACAAGCACGGCTTCAGGTATCAGTCGCTCAACGCCGACGAGGTCGAGCGAGTGGTCCGCTCACTGGGGCAGCGCTACGAGGACTTCGTGTTCCTGGACCTGGGATCCGGCAAGGGGAAGATCCTCCTCGTGGCGGCCCAGTTCCCGTTTCGCAGGATCGTCGGTGTCGAGTATTGCGAGCCGTTGCACGCGATCGCCGTGCAGAACATCCAGCGCTACCGGAACCCTGCCCAGGAATGCTTCGACATCCAGTCGCACTGCGCCGATGCCACGCAGTTCTCGTTTCCGCTGGATCCGCTGCTCATGTTCATGTTCAATCCATTCGACAGTCCCCTCATGAGCAGGGTGCTCGCCCGCCTCGAAGCGTCACTTCGACTGCATCCGCGGCCGGTCGTCATCGTCTACTGGAACCCGCTGTATCTCGAAGCGTTCTCGGGGACCGCCTTCGTGCTTCGGGATCGCGGCGACGCGTACGTGGTATTCGAGCATGCCGCGAACGAGGAAGGCATCGCACGATCGAACGCCAGCGGCGCCGCGGCCCTGGTGCACCCTCCCACCTGAGGCCCAGACTCGGGTTCGTTCGTGCCTGCATCGGGCAGGCTCGCCCTGGCTGTAACGTTGGTGAGTCGGGCGCGTCCTCCGATCTGACCAGAAGGCAGATGTCCTGCTGAGGTGCCCGGGTGGAGTCGGTGGTCGATCTGGTTGCTGATCAGTTCTACCTGATCACCTTCGCTGTCTTCGCTGCGGTCTCATCCCTGATCATCCGCAGGTCACGTCGCAACCAGCCTCGATCGCCGGGAGCGGTTGCCCCGCCTGGCGTGCGCACGGCCGTGATCGCGGGCGTTGTGTCGTTGGCGGTCCTCGCGCTGGCGGGTCTCGCTCTTGGCTGGCTCCTCCAGGGGATGTTCTGGGAGAACTATCCGGCCGCGACTCCACCGACGGCTGTTCCACCGACGGTGGATCCTGCGAGCCAGGCACTGGCCGACTTCAGCGGTCTGCTCCAGGTCTTGTTCATCGTCGCCGTCGCTGTTCTCACGGTGCTCGACCTCTATGCCTTGCGGCCGCCTCGTACCAACGACCACGCCGGCGTGACCGCTGGCTATGCGGTCCTGGGCGCATCGCTCGGACTGTTCCTCCTGATGGTGAGCCTCGGGGTCGGAGACCAGATCCAGGGTGACATCGCCGCAGCTGCCGAGCGGGAGACGATCGCCAAGCAGCACCTTGCCGTGGAAGCGCGATCCGCCGGGCTATCGATGCTGGTGACCGTCGTCGACGCTCAGCTCGGAGTACCGATCGAGAACGGGCGGATCGTGGAGCACCTGACGCTCGACGTCACGGTTCGATCGGCGACGGATATCCGACTCCGCCAAACGAAGGAAGGTGTCGTCAACCAGGCCATCTGGATCTCCCCGTCGCCACCCCGAGGTTTCAGTGTGGACGTGACGGGAGGGGTAGGGCTCCCGACGCACATCCCCGCGGGCTTCGATACCACGTACCGCCTCGACGTCGTGGGTGGGCATCCCGCGACGACCGGGCCATGGGAGGCCCGCCTCCTCTTGATCGGGCCGGACGATGCGGGATCGCCGATCCACTACGAGACCACAACGCTCCTTCACCGTCGCCGACGCGCCATAGGCGCGACCCCCCGGCTCGAGGACGCCGGCCTGGACGTCGGACCGAGAAGCCGACCCCGACTCCGATCGGACACGAGCCCCTGTCCGGGGGAATGGCGTCTCAGAGAAGCTGGCAGTAGCATCGGCGAGTGGTGAAATGCCGTTCGGTCCGGCAGCCGTTCGCGGCTCCGATCGTCACGGCGACTGTCCCGACGACTGACAGGCTCGGCGTGTTCGGCGGCGGCGCAGCCGCGTCACCGGAGGTACTGCCTTGAACCGACGCATCAGCTTCGCCATCACCCGGCAGTCAGTCGTCGACGATCGGCTGTCGCACCCGCTGACCGAAGCGGAGCGTCGAACATCTACGCACGCATGAGATCGAGCGGATCGAGGTGACCCATGCCCGGTGAAGCCCTCCTGATCGGGATCGCCACGATCGCCGTCGTCGTGGCCGGGTTTGCGGCGATCGCCCCCGGACTCGCGTCGGACCGGGCCGGCTGGACGGTCGGCCAGCGCTTCCGACTCCGCGGCATCGTCTCGACGAGTTTCAACGTGACGTTCGAGAGCCTGCTGCCCGCGGTGATCTTCCCGGCCGTCAACGACGCACGAACGACGCTCGTCATCTCGAGCGCCATCGTCTTCGTCTACGCGCTGTTCATCATCGGCGTCAGGAGTCGACAGTTGATCCAGGCAGGTCTGCCTTGGGTCCGCTGGACGCGGTTCGTCGTCGCCACGGGGTTCACCGCGACGGCCCTGTTCGGGCTGAATGCCCTGGTGTTCGCGTCCCTCACCGTCTACGCGCTCGCCCTGTGCATCCAGCTGTCCGTGGCCGCCATCAGCTTCTATTCGCTGGCGGCCGGCGCCGACTGAGGCGGGAGGCGCTCCCAGGTTCGCATCCGCGATACTCCCGGGCATGAAGCTGTACTTCGCCGGTCCGCTGTTTTCCACGGCTGAACGCACGTGGAATGCCGAGGTGACCGGCGCGCTTCGCGCCGCCGGACACGAGGTGTTCCTGCCCCAGGAGCAGGAGCCCGGCAGGGACGCAGCGGGCATCTTCGCCACCGACGTCGGTGGGATCGACTGGGCCGATGGGCTGGTGGCGATCATGGATGGCCCGGACCCCGACTCCGGAACGAGTTGGGAAGTCGGCTACGCGTTCGGCCTGAAGAAATGGATCGTGTCGGTTCGGACGGACATCCGTGGGCATGCCGGCTCGGCAGGCGACTACAACTCGATGCTTGCCGAGGCCGCGACGATCCGGATCGACCGACCTGCGGCATCGACGGGAGAGGTGGCCGCCGCCATCCTCGAGGCCCTTGCGCGCCTCGAGGCGACCTAGGAGTGCCTGTGCGCGTCCTCGACGACCCGTGACGCGAGGTTGCTTACCGATCCATCTTCGAGCTGAGTTGGATCGGGACCGTCTCGATCAACGTGCGTGACCGGATCATCGGTTCGGTGGCCATCCGGTACTTCCGGAAGTGGAGCGACTCCAGGTGCGCGTTGTACGCGGCTTCGTCCGCGTATATCTCGAAGAAGCGCAGACGGGAAGGGCTGCCCTTCTCAGCGACGGCATACAGCGCCAAGACACCTGGCTCGACTCGGATGGACTCGTCCATCTCTTCCGTAACCGCCGATACGAACGCTTCGCGCTGCTCGGGGTCGACTTCGATATCCGCTACCCGCACGAACGGTTCCGGCTTCATGAGCCGAGTGTAGGGCGGCTGGGTCAATCGACGTACTGCAACGCTGTGACCACGAAGTCATCGGGCAGCTTCACACCGGTCGAGTGGTTCGGGCAGTAGCCGCGGGGACTTCTCACCGATGTCAGCGGATTGCTGACAGCGCTCGGACGTACGATCGTCTGGACGAGGGGAGACTCGACCGGAGGGCCCGATCCATGCGCGCATTGGTTGCAGACAGCTCGGCTCCCGGCAGGATCGCGTTGCATGACGTTACCGAGCCAGTGGCGGCACCCGGCGAGGTGCTCGTGGACGTGCGTGCATTCTCGATCAATCGGGGCGAGATGAGGATGCTCGGAACGGCTGCCGACGGCTGGCGTCCCGGATGGGACTTCGCCGGCATCCTGCGGGCCGACGTCGAAGACGGCCCGAGAGCCGGAGCCCGGGTGATCGGCATCCGGCGCGGCGGGAGCTGGGCCGAGCAGGTGGCGGTTCACGAAGGATGGATCGCCGAGTTGCCTGATGGAGTCTCCTTCGCGCAAGGGGCGACGCTACCAACAGCCGGCCTGGCAGCCCTGCGCATGCTCCGAATGGGACCATCGATCCTCGGTCGCCGAGTCTTGGTGACAGGGGCCTCGGGCGGCGTCGGCCGGTTTGCGATCCAGCTCGCCCACCTCGGTGGCGCGGAGGTGACGGCGATGGTCAGCAGCCGATCGGCGCGGGCGGGGGGACTCCGCCAGCTCGGTGCCGATGACGTCGTCTCGGACGTCGACCAGCTCCGGGGTCGTTTCGACCTCATCCTCGAATCGGTGGGAGGCGAAACGCTCGGCCGACTCGTCACCAAGGTCGACGCCCAAGGGACGCTGATCATGTTCGGCAACAGCTCCGACGAACCGACGACGTTCAACGTCCGCGACGTCTACAACGATGCCCTCGTCCGTCTCCAGGGGTTCGAGTTGTTCTTCGGTGGCGATCCGTTCGGTCGCGACCTCGGGTACCTCGCTTCGCTTGTGGCCGACGGCAGGCTCGATCCCCAGCTCGGTGCTGAGCTGCCTTGGGAGGAGATCACGGAGGCGATGGATCGGCTGCAGAATCGAGACGTCGCCGGGAAGGTCGCTCTCACGCTCGGCGAACCCGCGGGTTGAGCGTCAGTCGACGTATTGCAGGGGCGTGACCACGAAGTCGTCCGGAAGCTTCACGCCGGTCGCGTGGTTCGGACAATAGCCCCGGGGATCCTCAAACAGGTCAGCCTATCGCCGGCCGTTCGACCCCTCGTTGGCGCGTATCAACTTGGCAAGGATCGGCTTCAAGACCGTCACGTCGTGGTCGGTCAGTGGCTCGGAGAAGGAGCGCTGGATCCCTTGTAGATGGCCGGGCCAAACCCGGTCGAAGACCTCTCGGCCCTGGTCGGTGATGGCGACGTCGAACTGTCGCCGATCATCACGACTCAAGCTTCGTTCGACGAGGCCGTCTCGTTCCATCCGGTCCAGCAGGCGGGTGAGCCCACTTCGACTCAACTGGTAGCCCGAGACCATGGAGGCGACGAGTGCACGCAACGGCAGCACGCCGTCCCGCGCCCACGCCAAGTGGACCACGACGTCAAACTCCTCGAGCGTCAGGCCCTCTTCGGCGAGCTCGCGGGCGAAGCGGCTCATGATGAGACTCGTCGCCCACTGCAGATCCCGCCAGGCCGAAAGGCGTTCGTCGTCTCCGACGCGGCGTGTAACCAGGAGTCGCTCCTCTCCGCGATCGGGTTGCGTCAGGTTCGGCTGCGAGGCTGAGCGTCGTAGAAGGACCTGCCCGTGACCTTCGCCAGCTTGGTCGCGGCCCTGAAGGTGTCGGACTGGAACCATCCCATCGCCCGGTCGACGTCCTCGGTCCTGATGTGGAACAGGGCCGCGTTGGGATTGTCCATGTCCCGATAGGCCGGGCCGTCCTCGATCCCATAGGTTGCTCGGTTACCCGCGTGGAGGTAGTGCTGCTCCGCCCAGGCCGCGAAGTCGTCGGTCTCGATCCGGATGAGGATGTCCTGCATGTCCGTGCCTCCGTGCTCGTGCCGTCCCCGTCGAGGACACGATGGCAGACAGTATGTGAGTTGTCAATATATGCTGCCGCACGCAACAGGGATCAGTGCCGCCTTGCCCTCGTGAGACTTGACTCGGGCGATTCCCCGCAACTCCATCACGGCTCCGGCCTCCAGACTCTTGCGTTGCCGGCTGGATTCGACGCACCCGTCTTGACCAGCCCCGTAACGCGACAAGACCGCCAAGGACCTGCGGGAGCAGGGCCAAACGGCGGTCAGGGCATTCATCGTCGAAGGACGCCTCCCGGCGGGCGAGCCATGCGCGGCCAACCCGCAGCGAGTCAGTCCACGTACTGGAGCGGCGTGACCACGAAGTCGTCCGGAAGCTTCACGCCGGTCGCGTGGTTCGGGCAGTAGCCCCGGGGATTCTTGTCGAGGTATTGCTGGTGGTAGTCCTCGGCATAGAAGAACGGAAACGCAGAGCGATCCGCGATCTCGGTCGTGATCGCGCCGTAGCCCTTGGCTGACAGGCGCTCCTGGAACATCGCCTTCGAGGCCTCCGCAGCCGCTCGCTGCTCCTCGTCGGCGACGAGGATGATCGAGCGGTACGACGTACCCATGTCGTTGCCCTGGCGCATGCCCTGGGTCGGGTCGTGCGACTCCCAGAACGTCTTGAGCAGCCGCTCGTAGGAGATCCGCGCGGGGTCGTAGGCGACCAGCACGACTTCGGCATGGCCGGTGCGGCTGGAGCAGACCTCCTCATAGGTCGGGTTCGGGGTATGGCCGCCGGCGTACCCGACAGCCGTCGTCACGACGCCGGTGAGCTGCCAGAAGTCCTTCTCGTCGCCCCAGAAGCAGCCGAGGCCGAAGACGGCGGTCTTCGTGCCCTCGGGCCAGGGGCCGGCGAGCGGCGTCCCGAGGACGCGGTGGACGCCCGGGGTCATGATCGGCGACGACCGGCCGGGGAGGGACTCGGTCGGGGAGGGGATGGACTCGTGCTTGGAGCTGAAGAACCTCATGCGCGCAGTCTAGTCACGGTCCGTGACGGCGCGGTGACGTGGCTCAGCTCGCCCTGGTCACCCGCACGTCGTCGATCTCGACCTCGACAAGGTTCGCTGGCCCGCCATCCTCGGCCAAGAACCGAAGGCGAACGGTCTGGCCGGCGAACGCGTCCATCGAGACCGATGCGGTCCGCCAGGCTCCATCGAGGTCCTTCGGCGTCCCGCGCCTCGTGACCACGGGGACCTGCGATCCGTCGGCCAGCTCCACGATGGCCTGGAACCGGTCCGCGGACGTGGACTTCGCGTCGTGGGCGAAGACATATCGGAACGTGAGCCGCTGTCCCGCCGTCGGCGCGAGGGTGATCGGCGATGACCGGACGGTCGTCCGTCCATCGAGGTCGCCTGTGCTCGCGCTTCGACCCCGACAGGGGCCCGGTCACGAGCGCTCGCGAGCCCGAGGGCGTCGTCCCCAGCTGCTTCGGGCCGGACAAGGCGGTCGGGCCCGGATTGCCGCGCGCGAACCGCGCGGCGGCAGGTGCCGTATCGGTCCCGTCCGGGTTGACCTGCCAGCCACGCCCGACCTCGAAGTCGTCATCGAAGGCGCCGCAGCGAGCCTGCCGGACGGTCGCGCCGAGGACCCCGAGCGGGCAGCTCGCTCGCTCGATCAGGTAGAGCACCGCTTCCTTGTTGCGCCCGGTCTCCGAGGCGATCTTCGAATCGTCCATGTACGCCCCGATCGACATCTCGAACGTATAGGAGAAGACGCGGTAGGTCCCGTAGAGGTAGTCGCGCGTGGTCCCCGAGCTGATGTACAGGTCGCTGGCCTGCTCCGGCTTGTAACCGTTGGTCGCGGCCATGTGCTTGCCGATCTTCATGAGCGCGGCATGATCGTCCTTGGTCATGTCGCCGGGGATGTCGGTGAAGGTATAGCCGTACGGCCACATCACCAGGCGGCCGTCCTCGTGGAACGTGATCGCCGTCCTGATCTGCTGGCGGCCGCCCACGACCCGACTGGCGAGGAAGTCGCGCATCGCCCGGGTCTCCGGTGCGGAGAAGGCCTTCGGTCCGCGGTACGTGATCGCGATCGGGTTGGAGCTCGTCCGGCCGCCCCCGCCCCACTTGTAGCCGAAGTTGCGGTTGAGGTCCGTGCCCTTCGCGGTCGTGCCGGGCGTCGGCTGGCGGTTCTTGCGCCAGAAGTGGAACTTGCCGCCCGGAGATGTCGTACTCGACGCCATCCGGATTGACGATGAACACGATCCAGATCTCGCGGGAGTTCACGATGTTCGTGATCCGCGGGTCGGTCCCGTACCCGTCGACGAGCCAGTGGAAGATCTTCAGCGTCATCTCGACGCCCATGTGCTCGTCGGCGTGCGTCCCGCCATCGAAGAGGACTTCTGGCTCCCCTTCGTCCACGGCGACGTTGTCCGAGACCTTCGACCGCCCACATCTCGCGGCCCTGGTAGCTCTTGCCGATGGAGAACTGCTGGACGATGTCCGGGTGGGCCGCGGCCGTCGCCGCGACGTCGGCAGCGACCTCGGTGTAGCTGTGGTAGCCGGTCTTGCCAGCCGGGAATTCCGTCGCGGACGCGCTCGCGGGGATCGCGAGCGCGGCGAGGAGCAGGGCGACGAGGGCGGTCGGCGCTCCCAGCGACGACCGGCGGCGGACTGGCACGCGCCCATGGTGACCGCTCGACGCAAGTCCCGCCACCCGGACGGACGGACCAGCCGCACGCGACCCAGACGTCCGGGCCGCGCAGCCGCGCGACGGCCGGCCGGGGCGCCGGACCGGTGCTAGCGTTCGGCGCCATGAGACCTGCATCCGACGCGGAGCCGGGCCTGGGACGCACGCTCGCCGCGATCGACGACTGGGGCGCCGAGCACGCTGCCGCCGCCGTGGTCGGCCCGGATGGCATCCTCGCCGGCCGGGGCGACCTGTCCCGGACCTTCCGCTGGGCCTCCGTGACGAAGCCGGTCACCGCGCTGACGGTGCTCGTCGCGGCCGATCGCGGGCTCCTGGACCTCGACGAGCCGGCCGGGCCGCCCGGGTCGACGGTCCGACACCTGCTGGCGCACACGTCCGGGCTGCCGTTCGAGGGCACGACGACGCTCGCCGCGCCCGGTTCGCGCCGGATCTACTCGAACCCGGGCTTCGACGAGCTTGGCCGGCTGGTCTCGGAGCGGGCGGGGGTCACCTTCGAACAGGCCCTCGAGACCTTCGTGCTGGCGCCGCTGGGCGCGTCGGCCACGCGGCTCCTGGAGCGGCCGTCACAGGGGCTGCACGGTCCGCTCGCGGACCTCGCCCGGATCGGCCTCGAATGCCTGCGCCCGACGCTGCTGGACCCTGCTGCGACCGCCTCGATGCGGACGGTCGCGTTCCCGGGCCTTCCGGGGGTCGTCCCGGGTGTCGGGAATTACGTGCACTGCGACTGGGGGCTCGGCGTCGAGATCCGCGGTGACAAGCGGCCACACTGGACGTCCGATGCCAACAGTCCGGGGACGTTCGGCCACATCGGCGGGTCCGGCGGCTTCCTGTGGGTCGATCCAGTCGCGGATCTCGCGCTCGCGGTGCTGTCCGACCGGGACTACGGGCCGTGGGCGCTCGAGGCGTGGCCGCCGCTCTCGTCAGCGGTCCTGTCCATCGCGACCGCCGGCCGATCGTAGGCCGTCCGATCAGCGGGGCGCGCCTCGGCGGGCGATGAGCTCGTCGACCCACTCGTGCAGCCGCGCCTGATGCTCGTGGTAGTGGTCGACGGCGGATTTCCGGATCCACCACGCGGCCTCGTCGTCGGGCTCCGCGAGCTCTTGCCACGTCTGCACCATCCGGGTCCGGGCCGCGTTCGCCTGGACCCACGCGACGTCCCACGACTGCCCCTGCATCCCGGCGAGGAACGTCGCATTCATGGCGTCGATGTCGACGTCGTGTCCGTCGTACGTCCCCGCGCGGATGCGCTCGAACTGGACCTGGGCCTCGGCCAGCCAGGTCCCGAGGTGGGCGACGACGTCGCGGACGGTCCAGTCGGGATCCGAGTAGTAGCCGGGAACGATGCACTCGTCCGGCTCGAGCCGCCGCACGAGCGCGGCGACCTCGTACCAGTGCGTCCGCTCGGCTTCGATCTCGGCGTCGTAGGGGCGCTGCATGCCGCCAGCGTACGCCGGTCGGGTGCCTCGTTGCGTTTCCGTTGCCGTGTCAACGAATCCTGCTAGGCTCGTCGCAGCGACCGACTCGACGCGCAGGAGCCACCCGATGCCGATCCCCGAGGGCGAACAGACCTGGAACGCCGGCACGATCGCCGACTTCCGCGCCCACGAGGGCCGGATCACGACCGGACCCCTGGCCGGCAGCAACCTCCTCCTGATGACCTCGTCCGGCGTCCGCAGCGGCCGAGCCGCGGACCGCACCGCTCGGCTACACCCGCGACGGCGAGCGCTACATCGTCGTCGGCTCGAACAGCGGTCGCGACGAGCAGGCCGAGTGGGTCGCCAACATCCTCGCCCACCCGATCGTGACGGTCGAGGTCGGGACCGAGACGTTCCAGGCCCGGACCGAGGTCACGCAGGGTCCCGAGCGCAGGCGGCTCCTCGATGCCCACATCGAGGCGATCCCGATCTTCGGCCGGTACGAGACGATGACGACCCGCGAGCTGCCGGTCGTCCTACTGGAGCGCATCGACCCCGACTGACGCCGGCGGACGGCGCATCCGTGCGTTGCCCGCCCGGCCGCCGGCTGGCGATGGTGGACCGCTAGCATGGCCGGATGCAGGATGACCCGGTCCTCGGCGCCATCGAGCTTGTCGTCGCGCTGCTCGGGGCGCTGACGCTTGTCGCGCTCGTCGTCCGACGCGTGCACCTGCCGCTGAGCGTCGCGCTGGTGATCTTCGGACTGATCGTGGCGGCCTTCGCGCCCAGCCGGATCACCGTCACTCCCGACCTCGTCCTTGTCGCCCTCCTGCCCGGCCTGGTGTTCGAGGCCGCGTTCCGACTCCACCTGTCGGACCTGCGCGACGTGGTCGGCCGGATCGCGATCCTCGCGGTGCCGGGCGTGCTCGTGGTCTCGGTCGTGGTCGCGGTCGTGCTCAACGTGGCGACGGGCCTGCCGTTCACGGTCGCCTTCGTCGTCGGGGCCATCGTGTCCGCCACGGACCCGGTCGCCGTCGTCGCGACCATGCGCGACGTGGCGGCGCCGCGGCGGCTCGCGACCCTCGTCGAGGCCGAGAGTCTGTTCAACGACGGGACCGGCATCGTCCTGTTCGCCATCGCGCTGGCCGCGGTCGGGGCGGCATACGACCCGGTGAGCGGCGTCGCGACCTTCGGGTTCGCGATCGTCTCCAGCATCCTCATCGGGGCCGTGAGCGGGCTGGTGGCCGTCCGCCTCGCGTCGATCGTCGACGACCACCTCGTCGAGCTCACGCTGACGGTCGTCGTTGCCTACGGCACGTATCTCATCGCCAACGGGCTCGGCCAGTCCGGCGTGATCGCCACCGTGGTCGCCGGGATCATCCTCGGCAGCGATGCCGCCCAGGCCGGCGTCAGCGAGCGCACGCGCGCGGCCATCGACACGGTCTGGGAGTACCTCGCTTTCGTGCTGACCGCGTTCGCGTTCCTGCTGATCGGCCTCTCGATCGTGATCTCCGACCTCGTCGACGCGGTCGATTCGATCGTGTGGGGTGTCGTGGCGATCGTCGTCGGGCGGGCGATCGTGGTGTACGGGATCCTCGGCGGCCTGCGCTGGCTCGCGGCGCGGACGACCGGGGCGGCGGGACAGACGCACGTCACCGGCGCCGGGTCCGCTGACCGCGACGCGGTCCCGCTGGCCCGAGTGGCGCCAGATCGCCACGATGCCGACTGGCTGGTTCCACGTGCTGTTCTGGTCCGGGCTTCGCGGCGCGGTCGCGTTCGCGCTCGTCCTGTCGCTCCCGCTCGACGTGCCGCAGCGCGGCGTGATCACGGGCACCGTGTTCGGGATCGTGCTGTTCACGCTGCTCGTCCAGGGCTCGACGGCGGCCCGGGTGATCGCCTGGGCGGGCGTCGAGCGCGAGCCAGCCACCGAGGCGACCGCGCCGGCGCCGATCGACGCCTAGCGGCGCTCAGGCGTGGTGCGCCTCCTCGAGACGGCGTCGATCGGCGGTCTCGAGCTGGAAGGTCGAGTGCTCGATGTCGAAGTGACCCGACAGGCCGCGGCATAGCTCGTCGAGCACGGATGGCGGGTCCGCGCCTTCGGCGAGCACGACATGGGCCGACAGGACGTCCACCCCTGACGTGATGGTCCAGGCGTGGAGGTCGTGGACATCGGCGACCCCCGTGGCGGCCAGGATGTGCGCCCGCACCTCGGCCATGTCGATGCCCTTCGGGGTGGCCTCGAGGAGCACGTCGACCGCGTCCCGCAGCAGGCGCCACGTGCGCGGGATGATCAGGACGCCGATGACCGCCGAGGCGATGGCGTCGGCCGGTGTCCAGCCCGTCGCCGCGATGACGATCGCCGCGACGATGACCGCGACGGAGCCCGCGAGGTCGCCCATCACCTCGAGGTACGCGCCGCGCATCGTGAGGCTCTCGCGCTGGGCGTCGTGGAGGAGGGCGAGCGAGATCGCGTTCGCGGCGAGGCCGACCAGCGCGACGCCGAGCATGAGCCCGGACTGGATGGCGGGTGGCTCGCTCAGGCGCTGCCATGCCTCGAAGAGGACGAACGCGGCGATCCCGAACAGCACGACCGCGTTCACGACCGCGGCCAGGATCTCGAGCCGCAGGTAGCCGAAGGTCCGATCGCGCGATGCCGGTCGCTGGGCGAACCAGATCGCGGCGAGGGCGAGACCGATCGCGCCGAGGTCGGTCGCCATGTGCCCGGCGTCCGCGAGGAGCGCGAGGCTGTTCGCGAGCATGCCGCCGACCAGCTCGAGCAGGAAGACGAGCGCCGTGATCGTGAAGACGACGACGAGCCGCCCTCGCCGGGCGCTCGCGGCGGAGCCGATCCCGTGGGGCATCAGCGCCGCCGTCACTGGCGTCGAACGGTCTCGCACCGGCCCAGTATCGCCCACCCGATGCCGGAGCCCGGAGGACCCTCGCCGGGCGGCGGCGGACGCGGCACACTGGGGGCCGTCATCCGACCCCGACGAGGAGGGTTCGAGATCGATCGCATGGATGCGCGCCGGACCGACCTTCGGCGAGCCCGGGCGACTGACGCCCGAGGAGCTCCAGCTCGCCACGCGCAATCACGGCCTGCCGCTGGAGGCGCTGCGCTACCCGATCACGCCGCCCGGCCTCCACTACACGCTGATCCACTACGACGTCCCGGCCGTCGACCCGGACGCCTGGGCGCTCGAGGTCGGCGGACGGGTCGAGCGCCCACTGCGCCTGACGCTGGCCGACCTGCGGTCGAGGCCGCGCGAGCGCCTCGCCGTCACGCTCGAGTGCGCCGGCAACGGACGCGCCCTGATGGAGCCCCGCGCCCTGAGCCAGCCCTGGCTGCAGGAGGCGGTCGGCACGGCCGAATGGGGCGGGACGTCGCTCTGGCCGGTCCTGGCCGAGGCCGGCATCGACACGACCGCCGACGAGGTCGTGTTCACGGGCCAGGACCGTGGCGTCGAGCGCGGGCTCGAGCAGGCCTACGCCCGGTCGCTGTCGCTCGACCAGGCCCGACGGCCCGAGGTCCTGCTCGTGGACGAGATGAACGGCCAGCCGCTCCCGCCCCAGCACGGCGCGCCGCTGCGGCTGGTGGTCCCGGGCTGGTACGGGATGGCGAGCGTCAAGTGGCTCTCGGACATCGAGGTCATCGGCGGCGCGTTCGACGGCTTCCAGCAGCGCCAGCAGTACCGGCTCCGCCAGGACCCGCGCGAGCCCGGTGAGCCGCTCGAGCGGATGCTGCCGCGGGCACTCATGGTGCCGCCGGGCATCCCCGACTTCTTCACCCGTCGGCGGGTCGTCCGACCCGGACCGGTCACGCTCGCCGGACGGGCGTGGTCCGGCCGCGCGCCGATCGAGCGGGTCGAGGTGTCCGTCGACGGCGGTGCGACGTGGGCCGCGGCCACGCTCGATCCGCCCGACCTCGGTCCGTGGGCGTGGCAGTCATGGTCCTTCGAGTGGACCGCCGAGCCCGGCGACGTCGTCCTGGCCTGCCGCGCGACCGATGGCGCCGGCGCGACCGACGCGCCGCCGTGGAACGTCGGCGGCTACGCGAACCCGGAGCCGCACCGGGTCCCGGTGACCGTCCTCGACTGACCCGGTCAGCCGCCCGCGCCGCCGAGCGGCTCGCGATAGACGACGGCCGTGCCGTCCACGACGACGGTCCCGTCCTGGTTCGTGATCGTCGTCCGCAGGGTGTAGATCGGCTTGTCGGCGCGGGCTTCGAGGACCTCGCCCTCGGCAGTGATCTCGTCGCCGGGGCGGACCGGGGCGAGGAACCTCCAGTCGACCTGGAGGAACACGCTGCCCGGCCCGGGCAGGTCCTCCGCGACGAGCGCGTTGAGCAGGCCCGTCGTGACGCCGCCCTGGACGATGATGCCGCCGAAGCGGCTGGCCGCCGCGGCCGCCTCGTCGTAGTGGAGCGGGTTCCGGTCGCCGGTCAGCGCGGTGAACAGCTCGATGTCCGCTCGGGTCACCGCCCGGGTGCGCCTCGCCGTCGCCCCGACCTCGACCGTCACGTCCGAACCCCCATTTCCGGTCGGCCACCGCTGCTACGATCGCTCGGTCCGAGCAGCGTACCTCGACGCTCGGGTCGCGGTAGCCCCATCGGAGGACCCGACCATGGCCATCGCCGACAACCTCATCGCGAACGAGTCGATCGAGTTCCAGTCGAAGAAGCACTGGATGGCGCCCATCCGCGCGTCCGGCGTCTTCATCCTGCTGTTGCTCGGCTTCGCGCTGATCCGCTGGCTCTCGCCGACCGGTGACGGGTTCATGGGGGACGATCGGGGGCCTGATGGACCTCATCGCGTGGGGCCTGCTCATCGCCGGCGTCGTCGGGATCATCTACAACATCGTCGGCCTGGCGGACCGCCGAGTTCGCGGTCACCAACCTGCGCGTGATCCGCGAGGAGGGCCTCCTCAAGCACAAGTCGTCGGCCTCGCTGATCTCGTCGATCACCGACGTCCAGTCCAAGGTCGGCGTCCTCGGCAGGTCGCTCGGCTACGGGGACCTCGTGATCCTGAGCCAGTCCGGCCAGTCGGGCGCGGACCGGCTCATGACGATCACGAAGACCGAAGGCTTCCGGAACGCGATCATGACCCGCAAGATGTCGGGCAGCACGGCGCCGACTCCGGCCGGGGCGGCGGCGGCGGCCCCCGCCGCCGCTGGCAGCCGGCCGCGCCGCCGCGCCCGCGTCGACGGCGCCGACGCCGCGGCGGCGCTCAGCAGCCTTGCCGACCTGCGCGACCGCGGCGCGATCACGGCCGAGGAGTACGAGACGAAGAAGGCCGAGATCCTCGCGAGGATGTGACGGTCCGGTCCGTCCTGCGCCGCCGAGGCGGTCCGTCGGCATCGCTCTAGCCATACCCCATAGGGGTATCGGTGTGGCATACTCATCGGGAGTATGAACCCCACGCCGCCGGCCACGTCCGACCACCGACCCATCGAGATCGTCCTGCCGATCGCGGGCATGACCTGCGCGTCGTGCGTCAACCGCATCGAGCGGTTCCTGGGCAAGACCGACGGGGTCGTCGAGGCCAACGTCAACCTCGCCACGGAACGGGCGACGGTCACCGTGGATCCGGCCGTCGCCGGGCGGGCCGAGGTCGTGGCCGCGATCGCCGCGGCCGGCTACGACGTCCGGCCGGAGACCGCGGCGACCTCGCCGCTCGAGGACGACCCCGAGGACCTCGTCCGGCAGCGCGAGCGCCGGACGCTGCTGGTCGAGGCGGTCGCGTCGATCGCGGTCGCGCTGGCGCTGATGGTCATGATGTTCTGGCCGCAGACGGCGATCCCGCTGACGACCCTCAACCGGATCGCGCTCATCCCCGCGACGTTCATCCAGTTCTGGGCCGGCCGCCGGTTCTATGTCGCGGCGCTGCGCGCCGCCCGGCACGGCACGACGAACATGGACACGCTGGTCGCCATCGGGACGAGCGCCGCCTGGGGCTACAGCGTCGTCATCGCGCTGTTCCCGTCGCTCGTCGAGGAGGCCGGGCTCCACCCGGAGACCTACTTCGACAGCGCCACGATCATCATCGGCCTGGTCCTGCTCGGACGCTGGCTCGAGTCGCGCGCCAAGGACCAGACGCGCGGCGCGATCCGTCGGCTCGATCGGGCTCCAGCCGCGCACGGCTCGGCGGATCGAGGACGGCCGCGAGACCGACGTGCCGCTCGAGGCGGTCCTCGTCGGCGACCTGGTGCGGGTCCGGCCCGGCGAGAAGGTGCCGGTCGACGGGGTCGTGGTCGAGGGCCGGGCCTCGATCGACGGGTCGATGCTGACCGGCGAGCCGCTGCCGGTCGAGGTCGGCCCGGGCGACCAGGTCATCGGCGCCACGATGGCGGTCGCCGGCACGCTCGTCGTGCGGACGACGCGCGTCGGCCGCGACAGCGTGCTCGCCTCGATCGTCGAGCTGGTCCAGCGGGCGCAGGGCTCGAAGGCGCCGATCCAGCGCCTTGCCGACCGGATCAGCGAGGTCTTCGTCCCGTTCGTGCTGGTCGTCGCCGCGGCCACGTTCGTCGTCTGGTCGCTGGCCGGTCCCGAGCCGCGGCTCACGTTCGCGCTGACCGCGTTCATCGCCGTGGTCGTCATCGCCTGCCCGTGCGCGATGGGCCTCGCCACGCCGACGGCGGTCATGGTCGGGACCGGCCGCGCGGCGGAGACGGGGATCCTGATCCGGAGCGCGGCCGCGCTGGAGGCCGCCGGGCAAGGTCGACGCGGTCGTCCTGGACAAGACCGGGACGCTCACCCGCGGCCGCCCGACGGTCGAGCGGATCGTCCTCGAGCCCGGCTTCGAGGAGGAGCGGGTCGTCGACCTGGCCGCGTCGGCGGAGCGCGGCAGCGAGCATCCGCTCGGCGCGGCGATCGTGGTCCGGGCCAACCTGACCGAGCTCGGCTTCCGGCCGGCGACCGCGTTCGAGTCGTTCGTCGGGACGCGGCATCGTCGCGACCGTCGACGGCCACGAGGTCGTGGTCGGCAGCCCGCAGGCTGCTCGACGAGCGCGGCATCGCGGTGCCGGACCGCGCCGACGACGGCGCCACGTCCGGGGCCGACCGCGGTCCACGTCGCCATCGACGGCCGGGCGGCCGCGACGTTCCTGATCGCCGACCCGCTCCGGCCGAGTGCCGCCGCGGCGGTCGCCGACCTGCGCGCGGCCGGGGCCGAGGTGTGGCTGGTGACCGGCGACACGCCGGCCGCCGCGGCGCTCGTCGCGGCCGCGGTCGGGATCGCGCCCGAGCGGGTCCGCGGCGGGATGCTCCCCGCGGACAAGGCGGCGGTCGTCGCCGAGCTGCAGGCAGCGGGGCCGGGTCGTGGCGATGGTCGGCGACGGCATCAACGACGCCCCGGCGCTCGCCCAGGCCGACGTCGGGATCGCCATCGGGTCGGGCACGGACATCGCGATCGAGGCGTCGGACCTCACGCTCGTCGGCGGGGACCCGCGGCTGGTCGGGTCGGCGCTCGCCGTGTCGCGGGCGACGACCAGGGTCATCCGCGAGAACCTGTTCTGGGCGTTCGCCTACAACGTCGTCCTGATCCCGGTCGCGATGGGCGTCCTGTACCCGGCCTTCGGGATCCTGCTGAGCCCGGTGTTCGCGGCGGCGGCCATGGCGCTGTCGTCGGTCAGCGTCGTCGCGAACTCGCTGCGGCTGCGCCGTCTCGACCTGCGGCCGCGGACCTGAGCGCGGTCACGACTCGGTCGTCAGAACGGCCAGAAGACCGGCACCAGGAAGACCGCCACCACGAACGAGAGGGCGAGCAGCGGGAGGCCCAGCTTCCAGTAGTCGCCGAAGCGGTAGCCGCCCGGGCCCATCACCATCATGTTCACCGGGGTCGCGACCGGGGTCAGGTAGGACGCCGCCGCGGCGACCGTCACCGACATCAGGACCGGCTGCGGCGACACGCCGAGCTCGAGCGCGGCCGCGACGGCGATCGGGATCACGATCAGCGCGGTCGCCATGTTGCTGATGAGCTGGCCGAAGACCGCGGTGATCGCGAACAGCCCGGCCAGGAGCGCGTACGGCCCGGCGTTCCGGACGACGCCCACGAGCGCGTCGGCGACCTGGTCGGCGGCGCCCGTCTGGGTCATCGCCGTCGAGAGCGGGATCATGCCCGGCGACCAGCACGACCGTGGTCCAGTTGATCGCCCGGTAGGCGCCGTCGACGGTCACCACGCGGAGCAGCACCATCGCGCCGGCCGCGAGCAGGCCCGGCGACGACCGACGGGACGATCCCGGTCGCCAGCAGCACGACCATCGCGCCCAGCACGACGATGGCCTCCTTCGCGCCCGAGCCCGAGCGGGATGGTCTGGCGGCGGACCTGCTCGGGCGCAGTCGACGACGAGGACGTTGGGATCGGCGAGGTTCTCGTCGAGGGCGGCCCACGGCGCCGCGGAGCAGCAGGACGTCGCCGACCGCGAGCGATCGTCTCGCCCGGGCCGAGGTCCTCGCCCTTGCGCTGGACGGCCGGATGACGAGGTCGCCGCTGTCGGTGACCATGCCGGGGAAGACCGTGTCGCCGACGAACTCGGACCGCGGCGGGATCACGACCTCGGCGACGCCGGTGGTCCGGCTGATCAGCCCGAGCGCGTCGTCGAGGCGGTACTGCTCGATCAGGATCCGGGCGTGCTCGCTGAAGTCGGTCGGCAGCCCTCGCGGCTTGCGCGACGGGAGCAGGCGCTCGCCGAGGAGCAGCACGATCAGGATCGTCCCGACGACCAGCGGGATGCCGACCAGCGCGAACTCGAAGAAGCCGAACGGTCGGCCGCCGTAGGTCGACCGCAGCCTCGTTGACGATCACGTTCACGGGCGTCCCGGTCAGCGCCAGCATCGAGCCGGCGTGGGCGCCGAAGACCAGCGGCATCAGCAGCTGCGACGGCGAGCGGCCGAGGCGCACGCCGATCACGACGATCACCGGCAGGAGCGCCGCGACCGCGCCGTTGACGCTGATGAGCGCGGTCAGGCCGGCGACCAGCAGCAGCATCAGCACGATGAGCCGCGTCCGGCTGTCGCCGACCCGGGCGATGAGCTCCTGCCCGGCCCAGGTCGTGACGCCGCTCGCGTCGAGCCCCTCGCTCACGACGAAGAGCGTCGCGATGAAGATCACGGCCGGGTCTCCGAACCCGGCCAGCGCCTGGGTCAGGTCCAGGACGCCCGTGAAGTACAGCGCGAGCGCGGCCCCGATCGCGACCAGCCCGACCGGGACCCGGTTCGAGACGAACGCGATGACGACGACGAGCAGGATCGCGAACGTGATCGCGACGTCGCTCACGCCCCACCTCGCGGCGGGTGGTCGACGGACGGCGGGGTCACGTCAGGTGCACGGGCGCTCCCGGTCCGAGCGGGATCCCGAGCAGGAACCAGACGACGAGGAAGGCGGTCCAGGCGACGAGGAGCACGACCGTGTACGGGATCATCAGCGAGACGACCGTGCCGACGCCGGCGCTCTTCTCGTATCGCTGTGCGAACACGACGATCACCGCGAAGTAGGCCATCAGCGGGGTGACGACGTTGAACGGCGAGTCGCCGACGCGGTAGGCCGCCAGCACGAGCTGCGGCGCGATGTCGAGGCGCAGGAACAGCGGGATGAAGATCGGCGCGAAGATCGCCCACTTCGGGATGACGCCCGGGATGATGATGTCGAGCAGGGCCGTCACCAGCACGAACCCGATGATCAGCGGGACCGCGCCGAGGCCCGCGGCCTCCAGCCAGTCCGCCAGGTTCACCGCGAGCACCGTCGCGATGTTGGTGTAATTGAAGAAGGCGATGAACTGGGCGATGATCAGCAGCAGGAAGATCAGCCCGGCCAGACCGGAGTAGGTCTTCACGACGCCGTTGATGGCCTCGACGCTGCTCGTCATCGTGCCGGCGCCCTTGCCGTAGGCGTAGCCGGCGACCCCGAAGAAGATGCTGATGATCACGAGGATGCCCGTCATGAACGGCGAGTCGCCGAAGATCGCGCCCGTCGTCTCGTTGCGGAGCGGCGCACCGGGCGGCAGCGTGATGAGCAGGATCACGGCCAGGGCGCCCAGGAAGCCGTAGAGCGCGTACTTGAGGCCGCGCCGCTCCTCGTCGGGGACGACATCGGTCGGTTCGGCGACCGCGTCACCCGTGTAGGGGCCGAGGCGGGGCTCGATGACCTTCTCGGTCATGATCGTGATCAGGATCGCGAGGAAGAACGTCGAGACGACCGCGAAGAACCAGTTCGCGGTCACGTCGATGGTGCGCGACGGGTCGACGAGCGCGATCGATTCGTTCGCGACCTCGGTCATGATCCCGTCGATCGGCGCGATCAGGATGTTGACGCCGAACGCGGCGCCGACCCCGGCGAAGCCCGCCGCCAGGCCGGCCAGCGGGTGCCGACCCATGCTGTGGAAGGCGGCCGCCGCCAGCGGGATCAGCACCAGGTAGCCGGCGTCCGTGGCGACGCTGGAGAGGATGCCGATCAGCACGATGATGAACGTGATCAGGCCGCGCGGGGACGAGCGGACGAGCAGCCGGATGATCGACCCGATCAGCCCGGATTCCTCGGCCAGGCCGACGCCGAGCATCGCGACCAGGATGATGCCGACGACCCCGAAGTTGTTGAAGTTGGCGACCGGCGACGTGATCATGAAGCGGATGCCGTCGGCGGTGAGCAGGCCCTTGACCGCGGTCGTCTCCTGCTCGATGTGGTACCCGTCCACGTCATCGGGGAGGGAGACCTGCGGGACCTCGACCGAGCTGCCGGACGGGTAGCCGACCTCGCCCGCGACGGGCGGCGGCTCGGCGACGTCGTAGGTCACGCTGACGCCGGCCCAGAAGAGGAGCTGGGACAGCACGATCACGCCGACGATCAGGATGATGAAGATGATCGCGGGGTGCGGGACCTTGTTGCCGACGCGCTCGATGGTGTCGAGCATCCGGCCGAGGAACGTGTGCTGGGGCGCGGTCGTTTCGGTCATCTCGGGTCTGACTCCCTCTCAGGCTGTCCGGGCGATCAGCCCTTGGGCGGCTGGAACTGCATCGCGAGGTCGCTGAGGAGGCGCGTGCCGAAGGCCGTCGCGCCGATCGATCGCCAGCTGTCGTCGGTGTCGGTCATCATCGGACCGCAGATGTCGAGGTGGCCGAACGGGACGTCGGCCGTGAACTCCTCGAGGAACAGGCCGGCGGTGATCGTGCCGGCGTTCTCGCCGCCGAGGTTCTTGATGTCGGCGATGGCCGAATCGAGCTTGCGCCGGTAGCGCTTGACCAGCGGCAGCTCCCAGACGGGCTCGTCGGTGCGCGATCCGGCCGCCTTGAGCTGCTCGACGAGGTCCGGGTGGTTGCCGAGCGTCGCCGCGAGCGCGGTCCCGAAGGTCCGCAGCGCGGCGCCGGTCAGCGTGGCGATCGTCACGACGGCGTCCGGCCGCGGATCGAGCTCGGTCGCGAGGACGAGCGCGTCGGCCATGACCAGGCGGCCTTCGGCGTCGGTGTTGAACACCTCGACGGTCTTGCCGCCGCGGATCGTCAGCACGTCGCCCAGGCGCATCGCCTTGCCCGACGGCATGTTGTCCGTGCACATGAGGTAGCCGGTGACAGCCGACGAGCAGCCGAGCGCGCGGAGCGTGAGCATCGATCCGAGGACCGCCGCGGCGCCGGACATGTCCTGCTTCATGGCGAAGTGCATGGCGTCGGACGGCTTGAGGCTGATGCCGCCCGCGTCGTACATGATCCCCTTGCCGACGAGGGCGAGGTGGCCCTTCGGCCGGGCCGGGGAGCCGTCGCGCTTGCGGGGCGTGTAGGTCAGCTTGATCATCCGGGCCGGCTCGTCGCTGCCCTGGTTCACGCCGAGCAGTCCGCCGCAGCCGAGCTCGACGAGCGCGTCGTTGTCGAAGACCTCGACCGTGAGGCCGGCCTCGGTCCCGAGGACCTTGGCCACCCTGGCCATCCGCGTCGCGGTGAGATGCGTCGCCGGCGTGTTCGCCAGGTCACGCGCGACCTGGACGGCCTCGGCCAGCACGCGGCCCCGTCCGGCGCCGGCCTTGACGCCGCGGCCGCGACCGCCCGTGGCCACGAGGGTCAGGGAGGTCAGTGGCGCCTCGGCGGGCCGGTCGACGAACGCGCGGTAGCGATAGCGGGCCATGAGCACGCCTTCGACGACGGCCTGTCCGGCCGCCGCCCCATCGACGCCGGCGACGTCGGTCAGCGTCGTGGCCAGGACGCCGTCGCGCGCGGCGGCGCGGGCGAACGCGGCCGCCGCGTCGCGGAGGCCCGACGTGTCGAGGCTGCCGGGCTCGCCGATCCCGACCGCCACGACCACCGGGCGGTCTTCACGCGGGAGGGCGAGCGTCTGGCCGAGCGCTCCCGTGAAGCCGCTCTCGAGCAGGCGGGCCCGGTCCACGCCGATGACCGACGGGACGTCACCGCTGGAGGCGACCGGGATCCCGAGCGCTTCCGTGCCCGCCGGGGGACCGGCAGCGACGTCGATCGTCAGCAGGGCCGACCGGATCCGGGATGGCACGGGATCGAAGCTCGACGTGGCGCGGGTGACCCGCGGACTCGATGGGGACATGCGGGTTCTCCCGAGCGACGCCGGTCACAAGAGGTGGCCGGACGACGAGGATAGACCGGTTCGGGCGCCGGTTTGCGCTCATCGCGCGCTGGTCCGTCCGTGCCGGCGACCCGTCTGCCGGGTTGGCGCGTCCTCAGCCGGTGACGGCAGCCCGGACCGGCGCGTGGTGGGCGGGCAGCAGCCCGACCGCGGTCAGCGCGATCGCGATCCCGGTGATCGTGCCGATCAGCAGGGCGACAGACCCGTCGACGGGGGCGCCGGCCGCCGCGTCGAAGCCGAAGATCGCGAGGATCCCGAGGCCCATCAGCGCGGTCCATCCCGTCGCGGTGAGGGCGAGCGGGGGACCCATCGCCGAGCGGGTGGCGAGCGTCGCGCCGGCGAGCGCGAGGAAGGGCAGGGCGAACGCGAGGTCCAGCGTGTAGACAGGGTTGGTCGGCAGGCCGGCCGCCCCGAGCGCCGCAGGCGGGACGCCGCTGGCGATCGACGCGGCGATCTGGCCGAGCCACATCAGGGCGAACAGGGCCGGCACGGCGAGGAGGAAGCCGCCCGTCGTCCGGCGCGGCAGGCGCTCGCCCGCACCGGGACCGAGCGGCCGACGGGCAACCGCGACCGCGCCGAGCACCAGCCCCCAGACGGCCAGCCCGAGGATCGCGATGTGGACCGGGGTCATGGGATTGATGACGACCGAGAACCCGAAGATGGCGTAGTTGTACGCGAGGTAGCCAAGCGCCGCGAACACGGCGAGCCGTCCCGCCTCCGAGCCAGCCTGTGCGCGCCACAGCCCGAACGCCAGGGTCGGGAGGACGGCGAGCACCGTGACGAGATCGGCGGCGCGTGCCTGGCGGACCCACGCGTCGCTGTCGCGATAGAGGTCGGGGACGACCAGGCCGGCGGCGGCGGCGAGCGCGGCCAGCACGAGCGCGGCGCCGGCCAGGCGATCCACGAGGGCCATGGTCGGGTCGGTCCGGCCGGTCGCAGCGATCGTCATCGGGCCTACACCCGGCCCTTCGGCACGGTGTGCCAGTAGGTCTTGTTGAAGACGATCTTGCCGAGGTGCCACAGCCGGTTCGGCTTCGGCGGCCGGGGCGGATGGTCGTAGTCGAACTGGAGGAGCGTGCCCTTCCCGTCGCCGATCTCGAAGAAGCACATCACCTTGCCCAGATAGTCGCCACGGGCGTGGTCGACGGCGCGCCCCTCGATGGCGGCCACGATCCGCTCGGTCACGACCGGGGCTTCGAAGTGCGCGGTGGAGCCGGCCTTGGACAGGGGCAGGTCGGTCGCGTCGCCGAGGGCGTAGACGTCGGGCCGGCCGCCCACCTGCAGCGTTGCGCGGTCCGTCGGCAGCCAGCCGCCCGGTGCCGGCGCCAGACCCGAGTCCATGAGGAACTGCTGGCCCTTGTGCGGTGGCACGAGGATGAGCAGGTCGTACGGCAACTCCTCGCCCTCGAGGCTCTCGACGACCTTGCGCTGGGGGTCGATCGACTCGACGTTGAAGAACGTGTGGAGCTCGATGCCCTTCTCGGCGAGGATCGGCGTCGCCATCTCCGAGACGCTCTCGATCGTGAAGGCCCGCCCGATCGGCGAGCAGAAGTCGATGGACGAGCGGTCGCGGATGCCGCGCTCGCGGAGCTCGGCCTCGATCAGGAACGCCACCTCCAGCGGCGCCGGCGGGCACTTGTAGGGCATCCCGGCGATGCCGATGACGATCCGCCCACCGTCGAACCGGTCGAGCGCCTCGCGAAGCTCCGCGGCCGCTTCGGCCGTGTAGAAGTGGTGGGCCTCCGTGTCGAAGTGCTCGATCGCCTCGGGCACGATGCGCGAACCGGTCGCGAGCACGAGCTGGTCGAAGCCGATCGGCAGCCCGTCCGACAGGGTCACAACGCGCCGGCCCTCATCGATCGCGGCGACCTCGCCGATGAGCGAGCGAGACTCGTCGGTCGAGGAGCGAGCGCTCGGGCCGCTGGAGGTTCGCGGCACGCTCGCCGCCCATGGCGATGTACATGAACCCCGGCTGGTAGACATGCTCGCCGGTGGCGTCGACGACCATCACCTCGACCTCGCCGCGGTCGATCCGCGAGCGGAGCTTCTTGACCAGGAGGTTCGCGGTCAGCGTCCCCCCGACGCCACCACCGAGGATGAGGATCCGCTGCATGTCGGCCCCTACCGCCGCTTCTCGACGACGATCTCGTCGTAGCCGTCGCGCGTCTCGAGGGCGACCAGGCGGTGCCCGGCCTTCTCGATCCACTTCGGGATGTCGGTCTTCGATCCCTTGTCCGAGGAGTAGACGGCGATGACGTCGCCGACCGTCCCTTCGCGGATGGCCCGGATCAGCTCCATCAGCGGCCCAGGGCAGAAGCTGCCGCGGGCGTCGATGGTGCGGGTGATGGCGACGGCGGTCTCGGTCATGGCGGTCACGCTTCCTAGATGAACAGGGGGACGGAGTCGCCGGTCATCATCCCGATGACCGTGGCGGCGCCCGCCGGCTCGCCCATGCCGTCGATCATGTCCTCGGGCTTGAGCCCGAACAGGTCCATGGTCATCTGGCACGGGATGAATTCGACGCCCGAGCGCCTGGGCGGCTTCGAGGAGCTCCTTCGGGCTGGCCACGCCGTACTGCTTGGCCAGGCGGCCCATCATCCACGGGCCCATCCCGAGGAAGTTCATCTTCGAGAGCTTCCGGTGGCTGATCCCCGGCCGCTGCATGACGGACAGCATCCGCTGCATCCAGTTCTCGCCGGTGACCCGCTTCGAGTCCTTGACGAAGACCTGGAGGCCCCAGAAGGTGACGAAGACGCGGGTCTTCACGCCCATGGCGCCGCTGGTCGAGGCGAGGATCATCGTGGCCCAGACCTTCTCGAGGTCGCCGCTGTAGTCGATGATCAGCAGGTCGCGGGTCTTGACCTCGCCCTCGACGGGCATCGCGGCGAGCGGTGCGTCCTCGACTTCCGGCCAGCCGTCGACGGCCGCGATGGCGACGGCGAGCGGGTCGAGCCGAGGTCGGGCGTCTCGGTGATCATGGTGTCCTCACTTCCGGCGGATGACGAAGCGGTAGACCGCGCCGTCCGACGTCTGCTCGAGCAGGACGTTGCCGGTCGCCTGGCACCAGGCGGCGACGTCCTTGATCGACCCGTGGTCGGTCGCGATCAGCTCGACGGTCGCTCCGGACGACAGGGTCTTCATCGCCTGCGCGGTCTTCACGATCGGCAGCGGGCAGGACAGGCCACGCGCGTCGATGGACTGGGTGATCTCGATGACGGGCATGTCCGGCTCCTTCGTGCTGCGGTGGTCAGATGAAGACGACCTGGCCCTCGCCGGCATTGAGGTAGAAGGCGGTCACGCCCTCCACGCCGTCGACGAGCGGGTCGAGGTCGGTGGGTTCGAGGGTGAGCAGGTCCATCGACAGCGAGCACGCCTGGATGTCGACCTCGCCGAGCTCCTTGGCCTGGCGCAGCGTGTCGGCCCATGGCGCCTGCCCGGCGAGGGCCAGGGCGTCGACGGCGGCACGGCCGGCCTCGCCGGCTTCGGGGGCCAGGCCGTGGTCGCGAGCGATCCGGTCCGCCCGGAAGGCGTCGAGCGCCCAGTACTGCAGGAAGATGTTGACGGGCTTGCCGAGCGCCGCGGCGCCGGCCGTCAGCACGGCCGCGGCCTGGAGCTTGTCGTCGGTCCCGGAGAACAGGACCAGGTTCAGCGGATCGTCCATCGCTCGTCACCTAGGGGTGGGATGTCGTCGATCGGGAAGCCGGAGATCGCCGCGCAGACCACGCCTTCGAACTGCTCGGTGCTGAGGCCCCCGTACGAGGGGCAGCGCCAGCAGGTCTCGATGTCGACGAAGCCCCGGCGCGGGCAGATGACCTGGCCGGCCTCGACCGCGAGGACTCGTTCGTTCCGTGGCCGTCGCACCGTCGTGGCGCGGTTGGATCGCATGTCGCGTACCTCCGGCCCTGATCCTGGACTCGCCGCCGGCCAGCGCACCCGGGCCGGAAGTCACGATCCCGCCACGTCTCCCGGCCCGTTCTGCGGACGGGCCCTCAAGACCTCGAAGGACGTGCCGGGCGGCACTGGCGCGGGCGTCGCCGACGACCGACGGTACGAGCGAAGACAGCCGCAGGAGGTCGGAGACATGACGCACGCGAGCACGACCGGCGAGGAGGTCATGCGCTCCTTCGTCCAGCATGAGCATCACGACCTCGCCGCCGGCATCGACCACATCCACGAGACGGCCTGCGAGCTGGCATCGCTGCCGGCCGACCGGATGTCGGGCCGGATCCTGGAGGTCAGCCACTGGGTGGAGCACGTCCTGAAGCCGCACATGCTCTGGGAGGAGAGCTGGCTCCTGCCGCAGGTGGACCACCGGTCGCACACCCCGTGGCTGGCGAGGATCGTCCGGTTCGACCACCGCCAGATCACTCGCCGGGCCGAGACCCTGAGCGCGGACCGGGTCCGCCTCGCGCACGGTCCAGAACGCGAGGCCACCGCGGACGCGCGCTGCGACCTGTTCGCGCTCGAGGCGCTCCTCCGCGCGCACCTCGAACGCGAGGAGCAGTTCCTGCTGCCGCTCCTGGGCGACTGAGGCGACCGGCCGGACCGAAGGACGATCGAGAGAGGCGGCGACCAGATGCAGTCCGACGGCAGCGTCCCGCACGATCCCAGGGACCCGGCGAGCCGGATCGCCGAATGGGGGTTCCTGGCGAACCCGGACCTGCCGGACCGGCCGGGGCCGGCGTACCTGCTGGTGGCCCTGCGCGCCGGCGCCGACGCTTCGGCACTACGACCCCGAGAGCATCGAGTACTGGGTGACGCGCGACGGCCGCGGCGCAGCGGCGCGAGCTGTCACGGTCGACGCCGATGCCGCTCTCGGAGGACTTCTCCTGGGGGATGATCCGGATCGTGGACCGGCTGCGGGTGACGAACGAGTACCTGACGTTCGGCGGCCGTCTCGACGCGGGGTCCGTGGACGACGCGATCGTGGCGGCCTTCACCTCGCCGGCGCCGCTCCTGCGGCGCGGCGGCCACTCGCAGGGCTGGGACGCCGGTGCCGACCTGGTCGGCGCGTTCTTCGCGCGGCTGATGGTGGCCGTCGACTACGTCCCCGGGTTCGAGACCTTGATCGCCGACGCGACCCCGACCGCTCGCTACGCCGCGTTCATCCGAGACGCGGAGGCTCGACGTCGAGCGGAACGCCGTTCGGGCACCGACAGCGAGCTCGGTCGCCTCATCGGCCACGAGGCGGTGCGGCTGCGGTCCGATCAACCCGACGACTGGGCGGCCGGGGCGCGGCTGCTGGCCGCGACCGCTCGCGGATAGCCGAACCGGACCGCGGACCGGACAGGCCGTCGGTCACCGGTGGAACGGGCCCGCTGGCACATGCGGCTCGCCGACGAGGAGGCCAGCATCGATGCTGAAGGAGGCCCGCCATGAAGGCCCTGCTCGCGATCGATGGCTCACACGAATCCGAGATGGCGATCGAGACTGCGGCCAGCCTGACCTGGCCGCCCGACTCCCGCCTCGAGATCATCAGCGTCGCCCCGACCGAGGTCGAGGTCTACGGCGGCCCGTTCGCCGTCGGCGCGTATGTCCAGACGCCGGACGTGCGCGAGCGGCTCGTCGACGACTGCCGCCGCCGGGTCGACGATGCGGCGGAGCGGCTGCGCCGACCGGGCTTGGGGATCGCCGCGCGCGTCCTCGAGGGCCGCGCGGCCTCGATCATCCTCGAAGAGGCCGAGCGCACATCCGCGGAGCTGATCATCGTGGGCGCGCGTGAGCACGGCGCGATCGAGCGCGTCCTCCTCGGATCCGTGTCCGCCGAGGTGGTCGACCACGCGCATTGCCCGGTCCTCGTCGCTCGCAAGCCGACGGCATGGCGTGTCCTGGTCGCGACCGACGGCTCGCCCGACGCGGCGCTCGGTTCGGGGTTCGTGGCCGCGTCCGGCCTGTTCGACGCCGCCGGCGCCCGGATCGTGAACGTGATCGACGTGCCCGCGGCCTGGTGGCTCGGGTTCACGCCCGGCGATGGCACGCTCGCCACGGATGCCTATGCGTCCGTCGTGACGGATGCCGCCGGGCACGCGCGGTCGGTCGCCGCCGACGCCGTCCGTCGCCTCCGCTCCGAGGGGATGGAGGCCCAGTCGGTCGTCCGCGAAGGCTCGGCGTCGGCCGAGATCATCGCCGAGGCCGAGTCCTGGGGTGCCGACCTGGTCGTGGTCGGGACGCGCGGGCACGGCCTGTTGAAGCGGCTGGCTCCTTGGCAGCACCGCACGGACCGTCCTGCATCACGCACCGATGTCGGTCCTGATCGTCCGGCCGAATGTCGGCTCTCCGGGAGGTGGGCGCTCCTCGGTCGAGCCGATGGAGGCGCTCACGCCCGCGTAGGCTTCGCGGATGCGGATCGTGTCAGCAGCGGAGGCCGTCGCCTCCGTGCGCTCCGGCGACCAGGTCTACGTCCACTGCGCGGCGGCGGCCCCGTCCGTGCTGCTCGACGCCCTGGTGGCGCGTGCTCCCGAGCTGCACGACGTCGGGATGGTGCACCTCCACATCGAGGGGCCCGGTCCGCACCTCGCGCCCGGAGATGGCCGGCCACTTCCGCCATCGGGCGCTGTTCATCGGGCCGAACGCCCGCGCGGCCGTCAACGAGGGCCGGGCCGACTACGTGCCGGTCTTCCTGTCCGACGTCCCGCACCTGTTCGACTCCGGCTCGATCCCGCTGGACGTCGTCCTGGTCAACGCCACCCCGCCCGACGCGCACGGCTTCTGCTCGCTGGGCACGAGCGTGGAGGCGATGCACGCGGCGATCCGCGCCGCGACCACGGTGATCGTGCAGTTCAACCGGTCGATGCCGCGGACCCTGGGCGAGAGCTTCATCCACGTGAACGACATCGACCTCGCCGTCGAGGTCGACCAGCCCCCGTACGAGCACGTGACCGGCGAGATCGGCGAGGTGGAGCGCCGCATCGGCGAGCCATGTCGCCGAACTCGTCCCCGACGGCGCGACGCTCCAGCTCGGGATCGGCGCGATCCCGGCGGCCACGGCCCTCGCGCTCCACGGCAAGCACGACCTGGGGATCCACACGGAGATGTTCACGGACGCCGTCGTCGACCTCGTGGAGGCCGGGGTCGTCAACGGGATCCGCAAGGACCGCAATCGCGGCAAGATCGTCACGGCGTTCCTGATGGGCACCCGGCGGCTGTACGACTTCGTCGACGACAACCCGATGGTCGAGATGCGCTCGGTCGACTTCACCAACGACCCGCACGTCATCCGCTCGTTCCGGCGGATGGTGGCGATCAACTCGGCGATCGAGGTGGACCTCACCGGCCAGGTCGTGGCGGACTCGATCGGGCATCGCCTGTACTCGGGCGTCGGCGGGCAGATGGACTTCATCCGCGGGGCGGCGCTCGCGCCCGAGGGTCGGGCGATCATCGCGCTCCCCTCGACCGCCGCGGGCGGCACCGTCTCGCGGATCGCCGTGACGCTCCAGGAGGGCGCCGGGGTCGTCACGACGCGCGCCCACGTCCGGACGGTCGTCACCGAGTGGGGCGTCGCCGACCTGTTCGGCAAGAGCCTGCGCGAGCGGGCGCGAGCGTTGATCGACATCGCGCATCCCGACCTCCGCGACGAGCTCGAGGCCGGCGCCCGGCGGTTCCACCAGCTCTGATCACCGCCGCGCTCGACGCGCGGTTCGGGCCGAACGGACTCCGACGATCGCGACGAACGGCGCTGGGATCCGGACGCCGGACGCGCGACCGTGACGATGACGACGCGACACGCGCGTCGTCGCGTCGCTCGGAGGTGTCTCGCCATGCGCTTCATCGTCCCCATCGCCCTCGCGGTCTTCGCCACGGCGCTCGCGGTCGTCGTGACCACGTTCGTCACGCGGGCCACGGTCCTCCACGCGCCGGCCGTCCCGACGGAGGAACCATCATGAGACGGCTGCTCCTCCTCTTCGGGCTGCTCCTGGTCGCATCCCTGATCGCCGCGCCGGCTGCGCTCGCCGCCGACCCGTCGATGACGCATACCGGTCGGATCGTCGTGTCGACCCAGGGCGACGCGACCATCCCGGCCGGGGACCACGCCGACTTCGTCTTCGTGACCGGCGGCGTGGCGACCATCGCCGGCGAGGTCAACACCCTGGTCGTCATCGACGGTTCCGCCACGTTGTCCGGCGCGACCGTGGAGACGATCCTGGCCGTCCGCAGCCCGGTGGATCTCAGCGGCGGGACCCAGGTCCTCGGCGACGTCATGACCGTCGACTCGACCGTGACGACGGACGCTTCGGTCGTCGTGGGCGGGACCGTCCGCGACCTGGCGCAGGACCTCGCCGGCCTCTGGTGGGTCATCGCGCCGATGGCCTTCCTGTCTGTTCATCGGGTTCTCGGTGGCCGCGGTCGTCGGCTGGCCTGCTGCTCGCCGGCCTGGCCTCCCGCCAGGTCCGCTCCGCCGAGCGGCTGATGGCGCAGGAGCCGTTCGTGACCCTCGGCGTCGGCATCGTCGGCGTCATCGCGCCGATCCTGCTGGCGGTGCTGCTGAGCGTGACGATCGTCGGGATGCCGCTCGCCTTCGGCATCGTCTTCGGGCTCTGGCCGCTGGCGGCGATCGCCGGCTACCTCGTGGCGGGCATCGCGATCGGCGAGTGGGTCCTGCGACGGACCAGCCCGGACGTCCAGCGCGACCGCCCGTACCTCGCCGCGGCCGTCGGGATCCTGCTCCTGGAGCTGATGTCGATCATCCCGTTCGTCGGGGCGATCGCCTCGCTGTTCGGCTTCGGTGCCGTGCTGCTGCTGTGCTGGCGAGTCCTGCGCGGCGACCGTCCGGCCACGACGACGCCCGTCGTCACGCGGACCCCCGCGCCGCTCGCATCGTGAGTCTCACGAGGGGCGCCCACCGGGCGCCCCTCGACCGATCCAGGAGGCTCGATCACGGAGCCGGCCCCGACGGATGTCGCGGGCCGGCTCAGTCGCTCCCGTGGGTCTTGAGCTTGGCGACGTACGCGGCGGCCTGGGCCCGCCGCTCGAGGTTGAGCTTGGCCAGGATCGAGCTGACGTAGTTCTTCACCGTCTTGTCGGACAGGAAGACGTCGGCGGCGATCTCCTTGTTGGTCTTGCCCTCGGCGACGAGGGCCAGGATCTTGCGCTCCTGCTGCGTCAGGGCGGCGAGCTCGTCGGGCTGGTCGGAGGTGGCGATCCGGCGCATCCGCTCGAGGACCTTGCCGGTCACCGCCGGGATCGAGCAGCGACTCGCCGCGGCCGACCGCCTCGAGGGCCGCGACCAGGTCGCGCGCCCGGACCTGCTTGAGCAGGTAGCCGCTGGCCCCGGCGATGATCGCCGCGATGACCGCCTCCTCGTCCGGGTAGCTGGTGAGCATCACGACGCGGGTCTCCGGCAGCTCGGCGCGGATCTCGCGGCAGGCCTCGACGCCGGAGCCGTCGGGCAGCCGGACGTCCATGACGACCAGGTCGGGCTGGAAGCGCTTGGCGGCGTCGATCGCCTCGGCGACGGTCCCGGCCTCGGCGACCACCTGGAAGCCCGGCCGCCGGTCGAGCATCGCGGACAGGCCCTCGCGGACCACCTCGTGGTCGTCGACGATCAGGAGGGTCAGCGCCCGCGCCGGGCCCGTCGATGTCTCAGTCATGCGCGGCAGCTCCAGCCGTCGGCGGGGTCTGGCTCCGGCGGCAGGGCGACCTGCACGCTCGTGCCACCGGGACCGCTCTCGAAGGTGATCGATGGCCCCGATCTCCAGCGGCCCGCGAGCGCATGTTGGCGAGTCCCTGGTGGCCCAGGCTCACCGACCGACGCGGCGTCGAAGCCGTGGCCATTATCGGTCACCGCGATGCGGAAGCGGCCGTCCGTCGTCGACCTCGACGTCGACGAACGCCCGCGACGCGCCCGAGTGGCGGGCGATGTTGCTGAGCGCCTCGTTGACGATGCCGAGCAGGTGGGCGGTCGCATCCGGCGACGGCTCGCGGTCGCGCTCGCTCGTCCGCAGCTCGACGTCGATGACCGAGTTGAGGCGGAACTCCTCGATGATGGCCGCCAGCCCGACCATCAGGGTCGTGCCGCCCAGGAGCTCGGGGCGCAGGCCGAAGATGAAGTTGCGGATGTCGCTGGATCGCGAAATGGATGCTGTCGATCGCCCGCTCGACCCGCCGGACCACCTCGTCCGGGTCGTCTTCGAGGATGTCCGGCACGTCCTCGAGCGACAGGCCGACGCCGTAGAGGCTCTGGATGATCCCGTCGTGGAGGTCCTTGCTGATGCGCTCGCGCTCGTCGACGATGGCCAGCCGCTGGACCTGCTCGTGCAGGCGGGCGTTCTCGATGGCGATCGCGGCGTGGCGGGCGAACGTCTCCACGAGCGCCTGGTCGTCGGCGGAGAACTCCGCGGCACCGGCCTTGTCGGTCAGGTACAGGTTGCCCGACCGAGCGGCCCTTCACCGTGACCGGGACGCCGAGGAAGCTGTGCATCGGCGGGTGGTGCGGCGGGAAGCCGTAGCGACGCGGGTCGACCGCGATGTCGGGGATCCGGAACGACTGGTTCTCGCGGATGATCAGGCCGAGGAAGCCATGGCCGCGGGGCAGGGCGCCGATCGACGCCCGCGTCGCCGCGCTCATGCCGGACGTGATGAAGCGCTCGATGACGCCGTGCTCGTCGACGATGCCCAGCGCGGCGTAGCGCGCCCCGACGAGCGGCCGGACCTGGTCGACGATGACCTGCAGGACCTCGTCGACGGAGACCAGCCCGGCGATCGCGCGGGTCGCCGCGTCGAGGGCCTCGAAGACCTCGTTCGCTCGCGGGTGCCTGAACGCTGCGCGCCACGCGGCCGAGCGTACCAGAGGTGGCCGCGAGCCGAAGCACGGGCCACTCGGCCCCCGGATACCGGCCCGATGGACCATGGCGGCGCCGGCGCGGTCCGCCCACGATGCCGGCATGGAAGCGAACCGGAGGCGAGCCAAGCCGATCGCGTCCTGCTGGCCGATCGACCTGTCGAGCGCGTCGAAGGGCGCCATCGACGAGGCCATCCGCATGGCGGCGACTGACGGCGCGGAGCTCCTCGTCTTCAGCGTCGTCGAGCAGTCGAACCTGCACCTGCCGGGCGGCCGGTCGCGGCGGGTCGACCAGGAGCGCGACCGTCTCGAGGCCGGCGTCCGCGAGATCGTCGGCCCGGGCCCGGGCAGCCGGCGTCGACGGCGACCTACCTGATCTGGGAGGGCGACCCCGCGGAGTCCATCCTCGAGGCGTCGGCGTCCGAGGGCGCGGACGTCATCGTGCTCGGCTCCCGCCGCCGGACGGACCTCCGTCGGCTGCTCCTCGGGAGCGTCTCGTCCGAGGTGTCGAAGCGCGCTGCCTGCGAGGTGATCGTCGTCCCGGCCTGAACCGGATCGCCGTGCCGGTAGTCTTGACGAGCGCCGGAGTCCGACACCGGTCCGGGCGATGCTCCAGCGGAGGGACGCGACACATGCCAGACCCGGCGACCGATCCGGCAACGACCGCGGCGGCGGACCCCGTCGACCTGGACCGGATCGATGCGTACTGGCGGGCGGCGAACTATCTCTCGGTCGGCCAGATCTACCTCCTGGACAACGCCCTCCTGCGCGAGCCGCTCCGGCCCGAGCACGTCAAGCCGCGGCTCCTCGGCCACTGGGGCACGACCCCGGGCCTCAACCTCGTCTACGCCCACGCCGACCGGGTCATCAAGGAGCGCGGCCTCGACGCCATCTGGGTCGTCGGGCCCGGGGCACGGCGGGCCGGCGGCGGTCGCCAACGCCTACCTCGAGGGGACGTCCGGCGAGGTGGATGCCGCGCTGACCCGCGACGAGGCGGGCATGCAGCGGCTCTTCCGCCAGTTCTCGTTCCCCGGCGGGATCGGCAGCCACGTCACGCCGGAGACGCCCGGATCGATCCACGAGGGCGGCGAGCTCGGCTACGCGCTGGTGCACGCGTTCGGGGCCGCCTTCGACAACCCGGACCTCGTGGTCTTCTGCGTCGTCGGCGACGGCGAGGCGGAGACCGGTCCGCTGGCGGCGAGCTGGCATTCGAACACGTTCCTCGACCCGACCGTCGACGGCGCGGTGATCCCGATCCTCGCGCTGAACGGCTACAAGATCGCCAACCCGACGATCCTCGACCGGATCGGCGACGAGCGCCTGGACAGCTGTTCCGTGGGCTACGGCTACGAGCCGATCGTGGTGGAGGGCGACGAGCCGATGGCCGTCCACGCACAGATGGCCGCCGCGATGGACCAGGCGCTCGACGAGATCGACGCGGATCAAGGCGGCCGCCAGGGCCGGCGCCGCGACGCGGCCGCCGTGGCCGATGATCGTCCTGCGCACCCCGAAGGGCTGGACCGGACCGAAGGTCGTCGACGGCAAGCCGATGGAAGGCACCTGGCGCGCGCACCAGGTCCCGCTGTCCGACGTCCGCGACGAACCCGGCGCACCTGGCCCAGCTCGAGACGTGGATGCGCTCCTATCGACCCGAGGAGCTCTTCGACGAGGGCGGGCGACCCATCCCGCCGATCCTCGAGCTCGCCGCCCGTCGGCGATGCCCGGATGAGCGCGAACCCGCACGCCAACGGCGGCGTGCTCCTGCGCGACCTGACGCCTCCCCGACTTCCGCGACTACGCTGTCGAGGTGCCGACGCCCGCGACCGGGTCCAGCGAGGCGACGCGGGTCCTCGGGACGTGGCTGCGGGACGTCATCCGGGCCAACCCCAGCACGTTCCGGATCTTCGGCCCGGACGAGACGGCGTCGAACCGGCTGGACGCGGTCTTCGAGGCGACCGACCGGGTGTGGATGGCCGAGACGCGTCCGACCGACGAGCACCTGGGCCCGGGCGGCCGCGTCATGGAGGTGCTCTCCGAGCACCTCTGCCAGGGTTGGCTCGAGGGGTACCTGCTGACCGGCCGACACGGGCTGTTCAACTGCTACGAGGCCTTCATCCACGTCATCGACTCGATGTTCAACCAGCACGCCAAGTGGCTGAAGATGACGCGGGAGATCGGCTGGCGCCGCCCGATCGCGTCGCTCAACTACCTGTTGACGAGCCACGTCTGGCGGCAGGACCACAACGGCTTCTCCCACCAGGACCCCGGCTTCATCGACCACGTCGTGAACAAGCGGGCCGAGGTGATCCGGGTCTACCTGCCGCCCGACACCAACTGCCTGCTCTCGGTCGCGGACCACTGCCTGCGCAGCCGGAACTACGTCAACGTGATCGTGGCCGGCAAGCAGCCGGCGCTGACCTACCTGTCCATGGACGACGCGGTCCTGCACTGCACCCGCGGCATCGGGATCTGGGACTGGGCCAGCAACGACGGCGGCGAGCCCGACGTCGTGATGGCCTGCGCCGGCGACATCCCGACCCTCGAGACGCTCGCCGCCGTCGCGCTCCTGCGGCAGCACCTGCCGGACCTGCGGGTCCGCGTGGTCAACGTGGTCGACCTGATGCGCCTCGTCGACGAGACCGAGCATCCGCACGGGCTGACAGAGCGCGCAGTTCGACGCCCTGTTCACGACCGACCGGCCGGTGATCTTCGCCTACCACGGGTACCCGTGGCTGATCCACCGGCTGGCGTATCGGCGGACCAACCACGCCAACCTCCACGTGCGCGGCTACAAGGAGGAGGGGACCGTCACGACGCCGTTCGACATGGTCATGCGCAACGACCTGGACCGGTTCCATCTCGCCATGGACGTCATCGACCGGGTGCCGGGCCTCGGCGCCCACTCGGCGTCGCTGCGCCAGCACCTCGCCGACGAGCGGCTGCGGGCACGTGCCTATACCCGCGAGCACGGCGAGGATCCGCCCGAGATCCGTGACTGGACCTGGCCGGTCGCGGACTGACCCGTCCGTGCGCGTCCTCGTCCTGAACCCTGGATCCGCGAACCTCAAGGCGACCGTGCTGGACCTGCCGGGCACGGAGCCCCGGTCCGACTCGACCACACCCTGGACGGACCCCGATCCCGATGCCCGGCGGGCCGTCGTCTCGGCCGCGGCCGAGGGGATCGCGCGGTCGGGGATCCCCCTCGACACGATCGACGGCGTCGGCTACCGGGTCGTCCACGGCGGGCGAGCGGTTCGTCGTCCCGGCCGTCGCGGACGACGACGTGGTGGACGCGATCGAGGCGCTGGGCGACCTCGCCCCGCTCCACAACCCGATCGCCGCGGTGACCATCCGGGCCGCCCGAGCCGTCCTGCCCGGGGCGGTCCACGTGGCGGTCTTCGATACCGCGTTCCACGCCACGCTGCCCGAGACGGCCGCATCGCTACCCGGTGCCCGACGACTGGGTCGCCGCCGGGGTCCGCCGGTACGGGTTCCACGGGCTCTCGGTCGCCTGGTCGGTGGAGCGCGCCGCGGTCCTCCTCGACCGGCCGGTCGACGACCTGCGGCTCGTCGTCGCCCATCTCGGCGGGGGCTGCTCGGTGACCGCGGTCGATGGCGGCCGCTCGGTCGACACCTCGATGGGCATGACCCCGCTCGAAGGGCTGATGATGGGAACGCGCGCCGGCTCGATCGATCCCGGGATCGTCTTCCGGCTCCTCCGCGACGGCCGGCCTGCCGCGACGATCGAGGACGACCTCGACCACCGATCCGGGCTCGTGGGCGTGGCCGGCACGGCCGACATGGCCGCGCTGCTCGAGCGCCGCGCGAGCGGCGACCGGCGGGCGGCCCTGGCCATCGACCTCTTCGTCCGCCGAGCCGCCGCCGGGATCGCGGCCCTGGCCACCAGCCTCCCGCGGGTCGATGCCGTCGTGTTCACCGGCGGCATCGGGGAGCACGCGTCGCAGATCCGTCAGGAGGTCTGCGACCGCCTCGCGGTGCTGGGTCTTGGCGGGACCACGACGCTCACGGACGACGGGTCCAGCCAGGATGCGATCCTGGCGATCGGGCCGGCGACGGCGGTGCTGCGCATCCGCGCCCGCGAGGACATCGTCGTGGCGAGGGCCGTCCTGGAGGCGGCGGTGCCTGGTCCCTGATCAGGCGACCAGGATCGTCGCCATGGCCTCCGCCAGCTCCACGCCCCAGGCCTGCGCGCGCTCGATCTCGCCGATCTTCAGCGGGCCGCTGGCGCCGGTGACCACGAACCGTCGGCTCCGCGTGATCGACGCGTAGCCGGCCCCGCGAAGCTCCGATTCGATCGACCCTGTGGCGCCGCCCGGCGACCAGCGCAGGCCGGTCTCGAACGCGGCGCCGCGGCCGTGCCCGGCCGGCAAGCCGGCCAGCCAGGACCGCATCGACGGATGGGACAGGTCCGGCGGGTTCCCATCCTTCGTCGGCTTGTGGGCGAGGCCCTCGAGCGTCCCCTCGGTCGGCAGGCGGAAGCGCCATCACGGGGGCGCCGGCGACGATGAGGTCGACGCCCTCGAGCGCAGGCCCGACCGCCTCGTCGGTGGTCAGCGCCCGTGCCTCCGGGCCGAGCCCGTCCGCGATCGCCCGGGCGACCGCTGCGGTGTTCCCCCAGTGCGATTCGTACACGACGATGGCACGCATGGCATCTCCTTTTCCGGGCATGGGACGGCGACCCCGTCCACGGTCATGGAACGCCGATGCGGCAGCGCTGCCGAGTGCCGTCCGGCCCATGCCGACCCGTCCGAAGGACCGGATCCGCGTCACGCCGACGGGTATCGGGAGGTCCCGGTCCGGCGTGACCAATGGCCCTACCGAGCCGTCGGTGCCCACGGGACGATGACGGTCGATCCGTCCGATCCGTACCCCTGGAGGACCTTGCCGGTGGAACCGCGCGACGAATGCCTCGACGGCAATGAGGCCGCCGCGCGTATCGCCTACGCGCTGAGCGAGGTGATCGCGATCTACCCGATCACCCCGGCGAGCCCGATGGCCGAGCACTGCGACGACTGGTCGGCCGCCGGTCGGCCGAACCTGTGGGGCAAGGTCCCCGACGTCGTCGAGATGCAGTCCGAGGCCGGGGCCGCCGGCGCGCTCCACGGCGCGCTCCAGGCGGGCGCGCTCGGCGACGACGTTCACCGCGTCCCAGGGCCTGCTCCTGATGATCCCGAACATGTTCAAGATCGCCGGCGAGCTGACGCCCGCGGTCATCCATGTCGCGGCCCGGACGATCGCCACGCATGCGCTCTCGATCTTCGGCGACCACAGCGACGTCATGCACGCGCGCTCGACCGGCTGGGCGATGCTGGCCGCCGGTTCGGTCCAGGAGGCCCACGACTTCGCGCTGGTGGCGCACGCGGCGACGCTGCGCGCCCGGGTCCCGTTCCTGCACTTCTTCGACGGCTTCCGCACCTCGCACGAGATCGACCGGATCGAGGTCCTCGGCGAGGACGACATCCGGGCGCTCGTCCGCGAGGACGACGTGCTCGCGTTCCGCGCTCGCGGCCTGACGCCCGACGCCCCGGTCGTGCGCGGCACGGCGCAGAACCCCGACGTGTTCTTCCAGGCGCGCGAGGCGTCGAACCCGTTCCACCTCGCCGTGCCCGGCATCGTCGAGGACGTCTTCGAGGAGCTCGCGGCGCGCACGGGCCGGCGCTATGGCCTCGTCGACTACCACGGCGCACCCGACGCGGACCGGGTGATCGTCGTCATGGGCTCCGCTGCCGGGGCGCTGGAGGAGACGGTCGACGCCATGACCGCTGCCGGCGAGCGGGTGGGCATGGTCCGCATCCGCCTCTTCCAGCCATTCCCGGCGGCCCAGCTCCTGGCGGCCCTGCCGCCGACCGTCCGGGCCATCGCCGTCCTCGACCGGACGAAGGAGCCGGGTGCGGTCGGCGAACCGTTCTACCTCGACGTGGTCGCCGCGCTGGCCGAGGCGATGGACCGCGACGAGCCGCCGTTCGCGACCGTCCCCCGGGTCATCGGCGGGCGATACGGCCTGTCGTCGAAGGAGCTCACACCGGCCATGCTCAAGCCGGTCTTCGACATCCTCGCCACGCCCCGACCGCTGCGCCATTTCACGCTCGGCATCGAGGACGACGTCACCCACCTGAGCCTGCCGGTCGACGCGGCCTTCCGCCCGGCCCGGCCGGCCGGCGAGGTCCAGGCCCTGTTCTTCGGGCTCGGGTCGGACGGGACGGTCGGCGCCAACAAGGCCTCGGTCAAGATCATCGGCGAGAGCACGGACCTCTTCGCCCAGGGCTACTTCGTCTACGACTCGAAGAAGTCCGGCTCGATCACGGTGTCGCACCTGCGCTTCGGCCCGGAGCCGATCCGGTCGACCTATCTCGTGGACGAGGCTGACTTCGTCGCCTGCCACCAGTTCGGCCTGCTCGGCCGGGTCCGGATGCTCGAGCACGCGAAGGCCGGCGCGACCTTCCTCCTCAACGCTCCGTACGGACCCGAGGAGGTCTGGGCGCACCTGCCGGTCGAGGTCCAGCGCCAGATCGTCGACAAGGCGCATCGACCTGTGGGTCATCGACGCGCTCGCGGTCGCCGCGGAGGCCGGGATGGGCAGCCGGATCAACACCGTGATGCAGCCCTGCTTCTTCCAGCTCGCGGGCGTCCTGCCGCCCGACGAGGCCATCGGCCGAATCAAGGCCTTCGTCGAGAAGACGTACGCGAAGCGCGGCGAGGCGATCGTCGCCCGCAACTACGCCGCGATCGACCGCTCGCTCGCGCGGCTCGCCCATGTGACGCCCGGCCCGGTCGGGGCCGAGCCGCCGGCGACGGCGATCCTCGACCGGCGTCCCGGACTTCGTGACCCGCTTCACGGCCCGCCTGATCGCCGGCGACGGCGACCTGCTGCCGGTGAGCGCGCTGCCCGGTCGACGGCACCTTCCCGACCGGGACCGCCGCGTACGAGAAGCGCGCCATCGCGCAGACGATCCCGGTCTGGGACCCGGCCATCTGCATCGACTGCGGCAAGTGCGCGATGGTCTGCCCGCACGCCACGATCCGCATGAAGGTCTTCCCGACGAGCTCGCTGGAAGGCGCTCCTGCCGGCTTCCTCCACAAGGAGTTCCGCTCGCAGGGAGCTGCCCGAGCATCGGCTGACCATCCAGGTCGCGCCCGACGACTGCACCGGCTGTGGCGTCTGCGTCGACGTCTGCCCGGCGAAGAGCAAGACCGATTCGAGCCACAAGGCCATCGACATGGCCCCGGTCGCCGCGCACCGCGACGCCGAGCGCGAGCGCTGGGACTTCTTCCAGACGATCCCGCCGACTCGACCGGAGCCTGCTGCCGCACGACACCGTCAAGGGCTCGCAGGTCCTCGAGCCGCTCTTCGAGTTCTCGGGAGCGTGCGGCGGCTGCGGCGAGACGCCGTACATCCGCCTGGTGACCCAGCTCTTCGGCGATCGCATGATCGTGGCCAACGCCACCGGCTGCTCGTCCATCTACGGCGCGAACCTGCCGACGACGCCATGGACGACGGATGCGGCGGGCCGCGGCCCCGCATGGGCCAACTCCCTGTTCGAGGACGACGCGGAGTTCGGGCTCGGCATGCGCCTGGCGCTCGACGCCCAGGGCGACCATGCCCGGCGCCTCCTCGAGCGGCTCGCGCCGCGCCTCGACGCCGACCTCGTCGCCGGCATCCTCGACGCCGAGCAGGAGGACGAGCCGGCGATCGCCCGGCAGCGCGAGCGCGTCGAGCGCCTGCGCGCCGCCCTCGCGACCATCGACGGTCCCGATGCGTCCGACGCGCGGCACCTCCTCGCCCTGTCGGGCGAGCTCGTGCGCCGTGGCGTCTGGATCATCGGCGGCGACGGATGGGCGTACGACATCGGCTTCGGCGGTCTCGACCAGGTGCTGTCGTCGGGACGCAACGTCAACATCCTCGTCCTCGATACCGAGGTCTACTCCAATACCGGCGGCCAGGCGTCCAAGGCCACGCCGCGCGGGGCGGTCGCGAAGTTCTCGGCCGCCGGCAAGGGCAGCGCGAAGAAGGACCTCGGCGCGATCGCGCGCGCCTACGGCAACGTCTTCGTCGCGCAGATCTCGATGGGCGCCAGCGACCAGCAGACGGTCAACGCGCTGCTCGAGGCGGAGGCCTGGCCGGGTCCGTCGCTGGTCATCGCCTACAGCACGTGCATCGCCCACGGGATCGACATGGCCAAGTCCATGAGCCACCAGAAGGACGCGGTCCGCAGCGGCTACTGGCCGCTGTACCGGTTCCACCCGTCGGAGATCGAGGGCGGCAAGCCGTTCAAGCTCGACTCGGGGGCGCCGACGATCCCCATCGCCGAGTTCGCGGCGAGCGAGGCGCGGTTCGCGATCCTGGGGCGGACGAACCCCGAGCGTGCCGCCGAGCTCGCGGCGCTGGCTCAGGCCGACGCCGACGAGCGCTGGCACTACTACCAGGGCCTGGCCGGCATCGAGCGGACCGTCCCGCATCTCGACCACCCGAAGCCCGAGGGAGACAAGGCATGACCGTCGAGCTGCGCACCGCCTACCTGGGGCTGGAGCTCCGGTCGCCGGTCGTGGCGTCGGCGGCGCCGCACAACGGCGACCCGGCGACCGCCGTGCGCCTCGACCGCGCCGGGGTCGGCGCCATCGTCCTGCCGTCGCTCTTCGAGGAGGAGGTCCTTGCCGAGGAGCTCGAGCTCGACCGCTCGCTCGAGCAGGGGACCGAGCAGTTCGCCGAGGCCCTTGGCTACTTCCCGGCCATGGAGCGGTTCGCCGGGGCAGCGGACCGCTACGTGGCCTCCCTCGAGCGGGTCAAGGCAGCCGTGGGCGTGCCGGTCATCGCCAGCCTCAACGCCGGCAGCGGCGGGGGGTGGGTGCGCCAGGCGCAGCGGATCGAGGCGGCCGGCGCCGACGCCCTCGAGCTCAACCTGTACCACCTCGCGGCCGACCCACGCCGGACCGCGGCCGACATGGAGGCGATCGACCTCGGCCTCATCGCGGATGTGCGCGACGCGGTGACGATCCCGCTCGCCGTCAAGCTCAGCCCGTACTACTCCGCGTTCGCCCACTTCGCCGAGGCGGCGATCGCCGCGGGTGCGGACGGCCTCGTGCTCTTCAACCGCTTCTACCAGCCGGACCTCGACCTCGAGACGCTCGATGTGGTGCCGCGGCTCGAGCTCAGCCATCGCTGGGAGCTGCGCCTGCCGATGCGCTGGATCGCGATCCTGCGTCCGCAGCTCGGCAGCCACGTCGGGCTCGCGGCCTCCTCGGGCGCCGGGACGGGGACCGACGTGGTCAAGGCGCTGATGGTCGGCGCGGACGTGGTGATGATGACCTCGGCCCTGCTCCGCCACGGTCCGGAGCACGTCGCCGCGGTCAATGCCCAGCTGGAGACCTGGATGATCGACCGCGGATACGAGTCGGTGGGGCAGCTGCGCGGCAGCGCCAGTCAGGCCACCGTCGCGGACCCGGACGCGTTCGAGCGGGCGAACTACCGCCAGACGCTCCGCTCGTGGGAGACCACCGCGGACCGGGTGGCGCCCCCGTCCTGATCCTCGGCGCGGTGCCCGGTCGGCCCGCCACGACGTGACCTTCGGACCTGTGCCCGCGGACCAGCGGAGGGCATTGTGGTCCGAGAAGGCAGGTGATCCCGATGCTGACGATCCGAGACGTGATGGTGTCGACCGTGGTGACGGTGGAGCCGCACACGACGCTCAAGGATGTCGCCCAGTCCCTGGTCGACCACCGGATCAGCGGGATGCCGGTCGTCGACAGCCGACGGGTCGGTCCTGGGCGTCGTCTCCGAGGCCGACGTGCTGCTCAAGGAAGGTGGCGCGGACGCGATCCGGCACCGCTCCCTGGCCCGCGTGCGCGGCGAATCCCAGGAGACCCGAGCCCAGCTCGCGAAGGCCGCGGCGTCGACGGCCGGCGAGGCGATGACCGCGCCCGCGATCACCATCGGGCCGGACCGGTCCATCGCAGAGGCTGCCGCCCTGATGACCGGGCGGCGGGTGAACCGCTTGCCCGTGGTCGAGGACGGACGGCTCGTGGGCATCGTCAGCCGGGCGGACCTGGTCCGTGCCTTCATCCGGTCGGACGAGGAGCTGGCGCGGACCGTCCGCGAGGACGTGCTGCTGCGGGTGCTCTGGCTGGACCCCGCGCTCTTCACCGTCGACGTGGTGGACGGCGTCGCGACGGTCAGCGGGCGCGTGGAACGACGGTCGACGACCGAGATGATCGAGCGCTGCATCAGCCTCGTGCCGGGGATCGTCCGGGTCGACGTCTCGGTGGGCTGGTCGCTGGACGACAGCCGGCGCGAGCCCACCACCGGGGACGTCACGGTCCTGCCGTACGGTCCGCGTTGAGCCGTGCGTCGCAGCAGGCCATCGGACCCGCGCGGAACGGGCGGTGTGGCCGTGGACGGCGGCGACCCGCCGGGCGCACGCTGACATTCCAGACGCCGGCCAGGGTGCCGGCGGGATGCCGAACAGGAGGCCCTCGATGAAGCAGATCCTCTTGGCGTATGACGGCGGCGAGCCCGCCAGAGCGCGCCCTGGACATGACGGTCGAGCTGGCCCGGAAGTTCGGCGCGTCCGTCGCCGTGGTGAGCGTGATCCCCGTCCATCCGGGTCGGTCGCCGGTGGATCCATGGGACGACCGCCCGGTCCATCTCGAGGAGCTCAAGGACGCGCAGCGGATGCTGCGCGACAAGGGCATCGAGGCCCGGCTGATGGCGCCCGCCGGCGATCCGGCGATCACCATCGAGCGGATCGCCGCCGACGGCGGCTTCGACGTGGTGGTCATCGGGTCGCGTGGCCTCGGCGCGCTGGCACGCGCGCTGCAGGGCAGCACCTCGGAACATGTCGCGACGCATAGCGCGACGACGGTGATCGTCGCCCGCTGAGGAGGCGGTCGCGGCATCCACGAGCGCCCCGTCCGGGCCGGCCGGGGCGCTCGCGCTGTCCGTCGTCGGTCCGGGGTCATGGCGTCGGTGCCCTAGATCGTCAGATTGGCCACCCGCAGTTCGCGCTCGGTCCAGGCGATCAGGCAGGCCGCGCTCTCGACCGTCAGCCGGTCGCAGGCCCACGACCAGTGGATCGAGATCACGTCGCCAACCGCCACGCCGTCCACGAAGGCGGCACCGTCGCGCCACGCCTGGATCCGCTCCGGTCGCACCGCTCCGAGCTCGAGCCGGCCGTTCGCCATGGCCAGCGGGACGACGTTGACCACGAGCCAGTCGCCGTCCCGCTCGAGCACTCGGCCCCAGCGGATGCGGCACGAGTCCATGACCTCGAGCGCCCGGTCGATCGAGCCCGAGCGCAGGAGGCCGACCCGCGGGAAGACGTCGAGCACGTGGAAGGCGTGGACCGGGACCGCGCCGTCGGCCGGCTTGCCCGAGAGCCAGCGCCACCCCTCCGGGCGCAGGCGCGGCCGGAAGCGCGTGGCGAGGGACGCCTCGAAGGTCCCGGGGTGCACACCGTCGAGCAGGGCGTTGCCCAGCCAGTAGGCCTCCACGACGCGGCGGTCCAGGGGATCGGCCAGGCCGTTGGACCTCGCGATGAGTTCGAGGTACGGCCATGCGCCCTCGAAGCCCTGGGCGAGCTGCCGGAGCGCGCGATCGTCCTGGCCGACCGTCCCCTCGGCGAACAGCTCCTCGATCGCGTCGGGACCGCAATAGCCCAGCCGGTTGGGCCCGTAGGCATAGCGGGCGAAGAGGACCGGTCCCGAGCATGGCGCGACCCGGGCCATGGGCGCCGCCGTCGTCGACGGCAGCCTGGCCCCATGGGTCGTCTCAGGCAGCGTGAGCATCGTCGAGCCGGGCCGCGATGGGCGCGCGCCGCGACGCCGTGGGCGGCGCGCCTCGAGACGATGACGATCGCCGCGGCAGCGACCAGGATCAGCAGGTAGCCGGCGACCACGGTCGGGCTGGGGGCCGAGCCCTTGGTCGCCGCCGTGAGGACGCCGGTGACGACCGCGCCCAGGACGAGGACGCTCGTGACGACCGACGCCGGCGCACGCTCGAGGGCGGCGAACCACGTGCTCACGTAGCCGGCGAGGATGCCGCCGGTGACGAGCACCCAGGCCCACTGCGACCCGTCGAGGGCCGCGATGGACCCGAGCCGTCCGGAGACCGCGAGGTAGCCCGCCAGGACCACCAGGCCGATGCCCATGCGGAGCGCGCCCATCACCGAGCTCGGGACGGTGGCCAGCAGCCGGCGCACGAGGACGGTCTCGACCGCCCAGAACGCGGTGGCGATCAGGATCAGCGTCTCGCCGAGGCCCCAGGTGATGCCGCTCGGCGGCAGGACGAGGGCCTGGCCGACGACCAGGAGCGCCAGCCCGGCCAGCGTCGCCAGCCCGAGCCGCTCGCCGAGGAACGGGACGGCCAGCAGCGCGACCCAGACGAACAGGGTCTTCTGGATGAACGCCGCGCTGGGCGCGCTCGCCTGGGCGAGGCCGGTGAAGAAGAGGATGAACGGGATGCTGCCCCCGATCACGCCGACGGCGAGGACCGCCGGCCACTGGCGCCGCTCGATGCGCCGGACGTCGCCGGCCGCGCCCGAGGCCACGACGATCCCGAGCAGGAGGGCGGCCGCGACGGCGTTCTTCAGCGTCGTGAAGACCGCGGCGTCGGGCAGGGCCTTGACCGCGGAGGCGTTGAGGTAGATCGCGAGCCCGCTGATGAGGGCGGCGCCGACCGCGAGGGCGATGCCCCGGTCGATGCGGTCGGGCACCGCCCGCGCGCTCGGGATCCAGCGAGGGGATGGCGTGGACATCACGGGCTCCTTCGTTCGTGGGTCGGGGTCGTTCGTTCGGCGGGGACGGTCGTCGTGTCGAGGCCCTTGACCATCACGACGAGGGCCTGGACCTCGGCGGCCTCCTCCGGTGTCAGCCGATCGACGACGGTGCCGGCGGCGACCGTCACCCAGTCGCCGACCGCGAGGTCGGGGACGAGGAAGGTCGAGGCCCGGCGGCGGCGTCCCTCGGTCTCCACGACCGCGCTGGAGCCGTCGGCGTCGATGGCCAGGACGAGACCCGGGAAGGCGATGCACATGGCGTCAGGCCCCCGCCCGCTCGACGGCGTCGGACACGGCCTTCGCCAGCGCGGGGATCGCGCGCGCGACCCGGTCGCTCAGCGCCGCGCCCAGGCCGAACTTCGAGCCGCCGATGGCGACGATGCGGCCGGCCAGCGGCTTGCCGCGGATGAGCGTCGCCAGGCCGATCACCTCGGGAAAGCCAAGGGCATGCGACGAGCGCGGCCGCAGCCGGTCGTCGCGATCGACCAGGCCGTCGAGCGGCAGCTCCACGATCCGGCCCGGCGGGATCCCGGTCGCCGCGTCCACGACGATCACCCGCGCGCCGGCGGGCACCGACAGGAGGTCGTCGATGTCGAGCTGACCGACGACCCGGACCTGCACGCCCGATGGCAGATGACCCGCGAGCGACGCGGTCGCGACCGCCGGTGCGCCGTCGTCGCCCCGGTCCGGCGAGCCGCAGACGAGGACCTCGACCGGATGGCGGTCGGTCGCATGGACGGTCATGACACGTCCTCCACATGGAGGTCGAGGAAGTGCGTCGCGCAGCTGATGCACGGGTCGTAGCTGCGGATCAGCTGCTCGATGCGAAGGGTCGCCTCGGCGTGTGGCAGGCCCGAGGACGCTCGGTGCGAAGGCGGCCAGGTCCGCCTCGATGGCGGCCTGGTTCTGGCTCGTCGGCGGCACGATCTGGGCGTGCGCGACGTGCCCGCGGTCATCGAGCTCGTACGCGTGGAAGATCAGCCCGCGCGGGGCCTCGGTGGCCCAGGCGGCGCTCGCCGGACCCGGCGCCCAGTCGGTCAGGGCCGCGCGCGGCGGCTCGTACGCGTCGATGATGTCGAGGGCCTCGGCGGTGGCGTCCACGAGCTCCACGGCCCGCGCCACGATGCCGCGATAGGGGTTGACGGCGATCTGGCCTGCCAGGCCGGTCCCCGCCAGCGCGGCGGCGGCGAGCGGATGGAGCTGGTCCGCGGCGAGCGTGATCCGGGCCGCCGGTCCGAGGAGGTACGGGCGCCCGTCGCGGCCGCGCGCCTGCAGCGCGTTCGACCACGCGCACCTGCTGCTCGGCGAACTCGCTGCGCCAGTCGGAGGGGGCGAGGTCCAGGCCGTCGGTCGAGACGATGCGGCCCTCGTTCATCGGGTACTCGCGCGGATGGCGGAGGGCGACCAGTCGCCCGTCCCGCTCGAACGAGGGGGTGTCGAGCCCCGCGACCAGCTCGACGGTCCGCTGGGCGATCTCGAGGGCCGCCGCGACCTGCTCCCGGAGCGCTCGGATCTCGGTGCGCCGGAACGTCCGCGAGAAGCCGCCGACCCGGACCGAGACCGGATGGATCGCGCGGCCGCCGATCAGCTCGACGATCCGGTTGCCCGCCTTCTTGAGGGCCAGCCCCTGCTCGACGGCCGCCCGGTGGTCCTTGGCCATGTCCAGGGCGCTCGGATAGCCCAGGAAGTCGGGCAGGTGGAGCAGGTAGACGTGGAGCGCGTGGCTCTCGATCCACTCGCCGCAGTACAGCAGCCGGCGGAGCGCCCGCGTGGCCGGGTCGACCTGGATCCCGAGCCCGTGCTCGAACGCGTGGACGGCGGTCATCTGGTACGCGACCGGGCAGATGCCGCAGATGCGCGCCACGATGTCGATGACCTCGTCGGGCGTCCGCCCGACCACGAGCCGCTCGAAGTAGCGCGGCGCCTCGAAGATCTCGAGGTGCGCCTGCTCGACGACGCCGTCCCGGACCTGCAGCCGCAGCGACCCCTCGCCCTCGACCCTGGTCAGGCCGGCGATGTCGACGGCGAAGTCGCCGGTCGACCCGCCCGCGGTGATCGTGTCATGCATCGCGCGGTCCTTTGCGTGTGTCGGTCCGTCCGGGCGGGCCACCACCCGCATCGACGACGGACCGGAACGGTCCCGACCAGGCGGTGAAGCCGGCGAACAGGCGCGCCACCTCACCGTCGGCGCGGTCGCTGCCCAGCCAGGTCGCGAGCGCGGCGGTGTTGGCCGATTCGCGCGGCCCGAAGCAGCCGTAGCAGCCGCGTCCGTAGGCCGGGCAGATCGCCCCGCAACCGGTCCGCGTGACCGGGCCCAGACAGGCGATGCCCTTGGCGACCGCGACGCAGACCACGCCGCGCCGCTTGCACTCGAGGCAGACCGCCTCGTCGGGCAGCTGGGCGCGCCGTCCGGTGACGAGCGCGACGAGGAACTCGCGCAGCTGGCCCGGCGAGATCGGGCAGCCGCGCAGCTCGCCATCGACCGCGACGAAGTCGGCGACGGGGCGTGCCTGGGCGAGGGACTCGATGTAGCCCGGCTCCGGATAGACCGCGGCGCGGACCTCGTCATGGTCGAACCAGTTGCGGATCGCCTGGATGCCCCCCGCGGTCGCGCACGCGCCGATCACGACGAGGCGATGCGACACCGCGCGCAGCCGGACGATCTCCTCCGCCTGCTCGGGCGTGCTCACGGATCCCTCCACGAACAGCACGTCGAACGGGCCGGACGAGCGATGCGACGTCGCCTCGGCGAACTCGACCAGGTCGACCCGATCGGCGATCGCGAGCAGCTCGTCCTCGAGGTCGAGGAGCGTCAGCTGGCAGCCGTCGCACGAGGCGAACTTGACGACGCCGATCCGCGGCCGGTCGGGCGTCGCGGCGCGCGGGTGGCGGCTCGGGGCGGGCCGGACGGGGAGGTCCATCACAGCCCCTCGCGCCCGAAGGCGCTCCCGAGCTCGGCCACCGAGAAGACGGGGCCGTCGCGGCAGACGAAGAAGGGTCCCAGCTGGCAGTGGCCGCACGTGCCGACGCCGCAGGCCATGTTCCGTTCGAGCGTCAGCCACGTGGCGGCGGGATCGACGCCGTGGCGGGCCAGGGTGGATGTGGTCGCCTGCATCATCCGCTCCGGGCCGCAGACGAAGGCCGTGACCCGCGTCCCGTCCCAGCCGGCATGGTCGAAGAGCTGGGTCACGATCCCCACCCGGCCCAGCCAGTCCGGCCCCGCCCGGTCCACGATCTCGGTGACCTCGACGTCGGCCCGGCCTGCAAGGGCGGCCATCTCGGCCACGAAGAGCCGGTCGCGCGGCGTCCGCGCCCCGAGATAGAGACGGACCGCGCCCACCCTCGGCCGATCCTCGAGGATCGCATCGATGAGCGGGCGGAGCGGGGCCAGGCCGATCCCGCCAGCGACGATCACGACGTCCCGCCCGGTCGTCGTCTCGACCGGCCAGCCGCGGCCGAGCGGGCCGCGGAGCGCGACCTCGGCCCCGGTGCCGAGGGCCGTCAGCGCGGCGGTCGCGGGTCCGGCGGCACGGATCGTCAGGTCGAGGCCGTCCGGCCGGATCCGGGAGATCGAGATCGGCGGAGCGGCGAAGGCCGGCTGCTCGACCATGACGAACTGCCCGGGACGCGCGGCCAGCAGCGCGGGATCGGTCGTGGCCAGGCGCAGCGTGACGGTGTCGGCCGTCTCCGGGATCACGGAACGGACCGTCGCGACGGCGTGGGTCGCCGGTTCGACGACCGCCAGCGGCGCTGGCGCGCGGCCCTCGGGCGGCGAAAGCGGCCACGGGATCGGGCCCTTCGGCGCGAAGACCGGGGCGATGGCCGCCAGCTCCTCGCGGACGTCGATGCCGACCGGGCACCACGCGATGCAGCGCCCGCAGCCGACGCACCCGCTCGAGCCGAACTGGTCCCACCAGGTCGAGAACTTGTGCGTGAGCCATTGCCGGTAGCGGTCCTTGGTATGCCCGCGGAAGTTCGCGTCGCCGGCGACCCGTCCGAACCCCAGGCTGAAGCAGCTGTCCCACTCGCGTGCCGTCGACCCCTCGATGCCGTCGAGGTCGGAGGCGACGCTCACGCTCGTGCAGAAGCAGGTCGGGCACACGAGCGTGCAGTTGGCGCAGGCCAGGCACCGCTCGGCGACCTCGGCCCAGCGCGGGTGGTCGAGCGCGCCGCGGAGCCGTTCCGGGAGACCCTCGGTCGCGACCGGGTCGCCGATGCTCGCCCGGACGGCGGCGACCTGGGCGATCGCGGCGGCGATGTCGGCGTCGGTGGCCGCGGGCAGGTCCAGGCGCTCGAGGATCGCGGCACCGGCCGGGCTGTCGGCCCGGACCGTGAACCCGGCGTCGAGCTCGGCGAGGACGAGGTCGGCGCCGCCGCGGACCTCCGGCCCGGTGCCCATCGAGGTGCAGAAGCAGGTGCTGGTGGCGCTGGCGCACTCGACGGCCACCACCAGGGCGGCATCGCGTCGCGCGGCGTGATCGGCGTCGCCGACCGGGCCGGCCCGCATCGCTCGCTCCTGGATCCCGAGGGCGGCGAGCTCGCATGCCCGGACCCCGAGGAAGGCGACCGGCGGCGCCGGCTCGACGACCGGCACGACCGTCACCGTCCCGCCCTCGCTGGTCGCCCGGGTCAGCGGGACGAACGCGGGATGCGTGAACCGCTTCCAGGCGGTGAGCGCCACGCCGTAGTCGAACGCCCGCCCGCCGCCGTCATCCGTCAGGCGGTAGGCGCCCGGCGCGGACTCGCTCCGCCAGCCGACGCGGGAGGTCGGCGGCGCTCGCGATCTCGTCGTAGACGACCGCGCCGTCGACGACCGTCGGACCGAGCACCTGGCGACCCTCGTCGCGGAGCGCATCGAACAGGCGGTCCAGGTCCGAGCGGACCAGGAACCGCGTTCCGGCCATCACCACGGTTCGATCCCGGGGCGGTACAGGTCGAGCAGCTGGATCCGGGTGGCCAGCAGCCGGCGGATGACGCACGCGAGCAGGCGCTGGTAGATGACCGACGCGAGGTCGCTGTCGATGGCCAGGGCGAGGCGCAGGTCCACGCCGTCGAACAGCACGGCGTCGGTCGGCCCGATCGCGACGCAGGTGGAGGTCGCCATGCCGGGCGCCATGACGGCCGACCAGCCGAAGACGTCGCCGGGCTCGACGGTCAGGATGGTCCGGTCCTCGCCGCCGGCCAGGGCGAGGCGCAGCGCGATGCGGCCGTGGATGACGACGCCCATCTCCTCGCAGGGCGAGCCCTCGCGGACGACGATCGCGCCGTCCGGGAAGGTGACGAGGTGCCCGACGGCAGCGAGTCGCGCCCGGGTCTGGACCGACAGGTCGGCACCGAACCAGGTCGCCCCGAGGAGGTCGGTCAGGGTGGACGTCTCCATGGGCCCATCGTTGTCGCGGGACGGCGATCGCGCGAGGGCCGAAGGTCCCGCGCCGACGTGACCGACGGCCGTGCTTCCACGACGTGCTGGATGTTGGGTCCGGAGCGACCGTCAGGTTCGGGACGCTCAGCACTGGCGGCGGCTCCCGTCGGCCTGCACCATCGCCTCGTGGCGCTTGTGCCGGCCCCACGGAAAGGAGGGCAGACCCATGGAGTTTGTCATCACCCTCGGCGTCGGCGGCTGGATCGTCCTGATCGTCGGAGCCCTCGTCTTCGGCGGGATCGCCCAGCTCGTGGGACAGACCCGCACGGGCTACGAGTGGCTCATCGACGCGATCGCAGCCGGCATCGGCGCGCTCTTCGCGAGCGAGTTCATCGTGGCGTGGCAGACCATCGAGCCGGTGTGGGACGGGCTCGCGCTGACCCCGGCCCTGTTCGGCGGCCTCGTCGTCGGACTGGTCGTGGAGGTGGCGACCAGGTTCACCACCGGAGGGACCTATTCAGGCCGACCCATCTCGGCCTGAGCGAGATCGCGTCGACCGGCCGGAGGTCGGCGACGCCAGGCGGCCCTCCGCTCGGGGCCGACCCGCCGGCGGCACAGTCGGCGGGTCGGCCCGTGGGATGACGTTCGGGCCGAAGCACCCGTCGGCGAGGGCCATCCGACCCTCCCTCCGTGGCGCCCTCGTTTCCTATCGTGGTGGCATGAAGACGCCGAAGATCCGCCCGATCGCGCCTGCTGACGTTCCAGCGCTCGAGCGGTTCTATGCCGAGCTCTCAGCGGAGGATCGTCGCACCCGCTTCATGCACGTCGGCGCCCGGCTGAGCGAGGCCCAGGCGGTCTCGTTCTGCACGCCGGATCACGCTCACGCCGACGGCTTCGTCGCGGTGGTCACCGAGGCGCCGGGCCGGGAGCGGATCGTGGGGCATCTCTGCATGGAGCCTGACGGCGTCGCGACCGCCGAGGTGGCGGTGGCGGTCGCCGGCGAGTTCCAGGGATACGGCGTCGGTCGGCGACTGCTCGCCGCCGGCGTGGCATGGGCGCGGCACGAGGGCATCACCCGACTCACCGCGACGATGTTCGTCGACAACGCCCCCATCCAGCGGCTGCTGCGCGGCCTGGACCGGCCGACGACCGAGCGGTCGCTCGGCGGCGGGGTCAGCGAGGTCGTGATCGACATCTCCGAGCACCTCATCGCGGCCTAAGCGTCCGGTGGCGACCATCCCGCCGACCGACGTCGCCACACCGGGCCACTCCTGACCAGGGACCTGTTGGTCCGGATGACGCTGGCGGGCGGGGTCACAGCGCTTGCGGCGTTGGCCATCCTGTCCCGCGAAGCGGGCGGCCTCGACCATGCCCGCTGGGTCGCGTTCACCCTGCTCGTCCTCGGCCAGCTCGTTCGCGCCTACGCGAACCGCTCGCTGACCCTCCCCGTCCACCGGCTCGCACCCAACGGGTTCCTGGCCCTCGCCTGCCTCGCGGCTGCGGCGATCCAGCTGGCATCCCGTTCGTGCCGCCATTGGCCGAGGCGTTCCGGGCCTCGCCGCTGAGCCTGGAGGAGCTGGGTCTCGTGGCCCTGGTCGCGCTCGCTCCGGCGGTCCTCGCCGAGATCATCCGGACGCTCCGGCCAAGGGTCTGGGTCGCCTGAGGACGCATCGCCCGCGACCGCGCGTCGGGACCTTCGACCCGGCAGGTCGTGACGGTCGGCACGCGCATCTCGACGGCCGGCATCGCACCATGTCCATGCTGCCGGCGGTGCGACCCGGTGCCGCCGATCGACGACCGAGAGACTGCTGGTGACGCCCATGCGCCTTCGTCGCGGCCCGCTGTTCTGGGGCCTCCTGCTCATCCCGCTGGGCGCCATCCCGTTGCTGGTCCGCGGCGGGTGGATCGATCCATCGGCCTTCGCGGACGCGTGGCGCCTGTGGCCACTCCTGCTGGTCGGCCTCGGCATCGCGATCCTGTTGGGCCGCGGTCGATCCGGGCTTGCGGTGACCGTCGTCCTGGCCCTGGTCCTCGGCATCTCCGGCGGTGCCGCGCTCGCTACCGGAGGAACGTGGTTCGGCGCGTTCGGCTCCTGCGCCGGCACGCTCGACGACGACCGACCATCTCACGGACGGCGGGACGCTCGACCCGCTCGGCCGCGTGGACATCCGGCTGGATTGCGGCGAGGCGACCATCGGACCGGCCGGCGGCGTCGCCTGGTCCCTCGGCGCCGACTACCGCGGGAACCCGCCGACCGTCACCGCGGGCGGCTCGAGCCTGCGGATCGCCTCGCCCGACCTGCCGGGCGACCACTACCAGCGCTGGACCATCGGCCTGCCGACGGCGTCGACGCGCGAGCTGGCACTCACCGCGAACGCGGCCGCGACCTCCGTGGATCTGGCCGGCACGACGCTCGACGTCCTCGATGCCGACGTGAACGCGGCCGACCTGCGCATCGACGGGAGCCACGGGACGATCGCCCGGATCGGCGTCTCGATCAACGCCGGACGAGCCCGGGTCACGCTCGGGCCAGGCCCCACCCAGGGACGGCTCGCCGCGAACGCCGGGGCCATCGAGCTGTGCGTGCCCGATGACGCGACCCTGGTCCTGCACGTGACGGACCAGCTCACGTTCGTCCACAACCTCGGGGTGCGCGGACTTGTCCGCGAGGGGGACACGTGGACGCGGACCGGACCCAGCGGTGGGGTCATCGACCTGACGATCGACGGCAATGCGGCCAGCTTCACGCTAGGCCCGGACGGAGGATGCTGAGATGGACGATCGGCTGTATCGGTCGACGGATGACCGGATGCTGGCCGGCGTGGCCGGGGGCCTCGCCGAGATCTGGGATGCGGACCCATCCCTGATCCGGATCGTCTGGGCGTTGCTCGCCTTCTTCACGGGTGGCATCGCCCTGGTCGTCTATATCGTGATGGCGATCGTGATCCCGGAGCGCCCCGAGCCGTGGCCCGCGAGCCCGGCGTCGACCGGTGCGGCGGACGCGGCCGCGGTCACCGCCACGACCCGTGCGGAGGCACGGGCGGCCCGCGCCGCGGCCAGGGCTGCTCGACGCGCCGAGCGACGTCACCGCGGCCCATCCGGGGTCGGCATCATCGTCGGCGGGTTCCTGGTGGTCATCGGGGCGATCGCCCTGGTCCGGCAGTGGCTGCCGGAGTTCGAGGTCGACTGGCTCTGGCCGGTGGTGCTGATCGCGCTCGGCGTGCTGGTGCTGGTCGCCGCGGTCGAGCGAGGCCATGACGCCGATGGCCGGTCGCAGCCGACGGGCACGTCCGGCGGGCCCGGTCCATCGGACGCGAGCGGTGGCTCCGTCCGATGACCGCACGCCGCGGCTCCATGGTCGGTGCGATCTGGCTCATCGGCCTCGGGGTCGTCTTCCTGGTCCGTGAGGCGATGGACTGGTCGTGGGGCCAGGCGTGGCCGCTCTTCCTGATCCTGGTCGGGATCGCCGGCGCCATCTCGGCGCTGATCAACGGCATCGGCCGGTCGAACATCCTCTGGGCGCTGACCTGGCCGGTGGCCTGGATCGTCATCGGCGTGATCCTGCTCGCCAGCACGACGGGGGCCCTGGCAGCGGGACCGGCCGAGCTCATCGCCGAATGGTGGCCGTGGGTGCTGGTGATCCTCGGCATCTGGTTCCTGATCGGGGCGTTCGTGCCTGGAGGACGAGCCGTGGAAGCGCTGGTCGTGCCGCTGGGCGATGCCCGTCAGGCGAAGGTCGACATCCGGTTCGGGGCCGGGGAGCTGGCCATCCACCGGGCCGCGCCCGGCGCGCTCGTCGATGGCTCGTATCTGGGCGGCGTGCGGCATCGGACGCTCGGCCCGGGCCACGTGGAGCTCGAGCAGGACCTCGATGGCATCCCGTGGCTCGACAAGGATTCGCGGTGGGACGTCGGCCTGACCGGCGAGGTGCCGCTGGACCTCCGGCTGAACGTGGGTGCCTATCGTGGGCTCGTCGACCTGAGCGACCTCCGGCTAGCCACCCTCGACCTGCACACCGGCGCGAGCGAGACGCGCGTTCGCCTGCCGCGCGCGGCGGGAGCGACCGCCATGACCGCGAATGCGGGCGCCGCCTCGCTGACGATCGAGGTCCCGGACGGGGTCGCCGCGCGGATCAGATCGCGGATGGCGCTCGGCAGCAACCAGGTCGACCCATCGCGGTTCCCGCGCATCGGCGACGTCTACCAGTCGCTGGACTACGGCACGGCCGCCAACCACGTCGACATCGACGTTCGCGGCGGGGTCGGCTCCCTGCGCGTGGTCGGTTGCCCCTAGGCTGGAGCAGCCGGACCGGCGGCGGTCCCGTCAGCCGTCGGCGGACAGCGTGGCAGCCTGGGTCGTCGTCGGCAGCACCAGGAGATAGCCGGGCGGCACGCCGAGATCGACGCGGCCGTGGTCGCGGATCACGTACTGCCGCGCTAGCGTGGCGGGCGACACCAGGGCGTTCGGCTTCGGCGATGGCCCCCACTTGCCGCTGCCGTGCGGATACAGCGGGTCGAGGACGCGGATGCCCGTGATGTCGACCTCGTCGTGGATCGCCGGATCGCCGACCGATTCGAAGCCGCTCATGACCCAGGCATGCCGTCCCCGCCACATCACCAGGCCGACCGGCCGCTTCGTCTCCCGGATCGCGTGCGCGGCCACCTGGAGCGCGCCCTCGAACGTCGGGATCGAGACCAGCTCGTACGGGCCGATGCCGAGGTCGTTGAGGGCGGCGGTCCAGCCCCGCGGGTTGGCGCCGCCGAACGGGCTGCTGGACCTGGTCTGCGCCATCGCCCAGAGCCGCTGCTGGTCCTTTCGGCTCGTCCTCGATGCATCCGTGGCCATGTTGAGGGCCATCTGGAGGCTGGCGCCGACGCACCATTCGAACGTGAACTGGGCCACGTAGTCGCCCTTGCGATAGAGGTTCATCGCGAAGGCCCTGCGAGGCGGCTTGGGGGTGGGGACCGGCGTCGCCGCGGCCCGGCTGGTCGGCGACGCGCGGACGGCCGGTGCCGGATCGTTCGGGGGCGCCGCGCTCGCTCGCGGGACCGTCACCGCTTCCGCGGTGACGTGGGGCGCGCCGACGGCGGACGTCTGGCTCGGCGCCACCACGTCCGCGACCTTGCCGTTGGGTGCGCCACACGCTGTCGAGACGACCGCCACGGAGACGGCGATGAGGGCGAGCGCGGGCAGGCGTGGGACGGACATGCTCGGCCGAGTCTACCCCGATGGCGCACGACCGCCCCCGGAGCGCGACCCGGCTCGACGTATCCTCCCTCCAACGGGGCGTGACGGAGATGTCGGCCCAGGCTCCGATGGCTGGAGGGCGAGGCTTGGTGCATCCGGGCGACTCGGGCGATCGACAGCGGACGGCCCGTGTCATGCGGGTCGCGATGCGAACAGCCGTCGCGATGCTCAGCTCCGGCGCCCAGTCCGACGAGGTCGAGGCCATCGCGGTCGCCGTGGCCGCGGCCTTCGGCGTGCACGGCGTCCAGGCCGCCGTGACGTTCTCGACCATCACGCTGTCGCACGACGCGAGCGACCTCGAGGCGCCCACGACGCTCCTGCACATCGTGAAGGACCGCACGTCGGACTTCGCCCGACTGGCCGCGGCGGCGTCGCTCGCGCGCGGAGTCCGCGAGTCGGAGATCACGCTCGAGGCGGCCGAGGCCGCGCTCGACTCGCTCGAGGAGCAGCCGTCGCCGTACGGCGCCGTGGTGTCGTTCGTGGCCCCGGGCGTGTCGGCCGCCGCGTCCACGATCGTCTTCGGCGGCAACCTCCTGGATGCCGCGATGACGATGCTCATCGCGCTGATCGTCCAGCCGGCGCTCAGCGGGCTCGACCGGTCGACGCTCCCGCCGTTCTTCCGCCTGGTCTTCGGGGCCGCCGCGTCGGCCCTGCTGGTCGCCGTGATCGTGAAGCTGGGCGTGCCGATCACCGGCGGCCTGGTCCTCACCGGCAGCCTGTTGCGGTTCCTCCCGGGGTATGCGCTGGTCTCGGGGTTCCGCGACCTCATCGACCAGTCGATGATCTCCGGGTCCGCCCGCCTCGCCGAGGCCCTCCTGCTGGCGGCGGGGGTCGCCGGCGGGACGCTGCTGGGGCTCGCCGTCGCGACGAGGTTCGACGTGCATCTCACGATCGAGACCGTCGGGCGGACGGATTGGGGCTATGTCGTGGCGGGGCTCGCCGCGTTCGTCGCGGTCGGCGCGTTCGCGATCCGTCTCGGCGTTCCCAAGGCGTCGGTCGGTCAGGCGGCCGCCCTCGGCGGTGCGGCGTGGCTCGCGTTCATCGTGGTTGCCGACGCCGGGCTGCTCGAGCCGTCACTGGCGACGCTCGGCGCCGCGATCATCATCGGGGCCGTGGGTCGCTTCATCGCCCGCCGCATGGAAGCGCCGGCAGCGCTCTGGGTCGTGCCCGCGATCCTGCCCTTGCTCCCGGGTCTGCAGCTGGTGCAGGCGATGCTGGCCCCCACCGACGTCGCGCGCGTCTCGGGGCTCCTGGCGGCGGCTGGGACCGCCTTCCTCGTGGGCACAGGCGTCGCCTCGGGCGACATCCTGGGCCTTGCCGTACGGCGCGTCCGCGACGACCTGGTCGCGCCGGCGGTCGACGCCGTCACCGGCGGGATCGAGGTCTACATCGTCGAGCCGGTCGAGCGTCGTGTGGGGCGGTCAGGCAAGGACGCCGACTGACCGCCGGTCAGCGGGGGCCAGGCGTGGGAACGGGTCGGACTATCCCGCGCTGGCGGGAGCGGGCCGCGCGCTGTAGCCGTGTGCCGCGATCTGGCCCGCTCGCTCGCGATAGACCTCGGTGACCGGCGCGGTGCGGGCGCGGAACCCTTCGACGAGCCGGTTGTACATCGAGAACCCCGCGGCGATGAGCACCGCCAGCTGGACGTCCGCGTCGGTCGCGCCTGCCGCCTGCGCCGCCGCCACGTCATCGGCCGAGAGCTCACGCGCGTCACCGCGCACGGTCCGGGCGATGTGGAGGAGGGCCTGCATCTTGGCGTCGAACCCGTCGAAGGCGCCGATCTTGATCTCCTCGAGCAGTGGCAGGCGCTCGACCGCGCCGTCCGCTTCGAGGAGCGCGCCGGCATGGGCCGCATGCGAATCCATGCAGAAGAAGCAGTCGTTGGCCGCGGAGACCGCGGTGGCCAGCATCTCGCGCTCGGACCGGCTGATGGTCGCCCCGGCGAAGTCGTTGACGAGCAGCTCGTCGGCCAGGCCGCGGAGGTGGATCCCCAGCTCGGGCGTCAGCTCGAGGGCGGTCAGGATGCCGGGCAGATCGGGCAGGCTGCCGACGATCGGGTCTTCGTGGGAGCGCTCGAGTCGTTCGTCGTCGCGGGCCATGGGCGCCGTCTCCTGTCGATCAGCGGGGTTCGTGGCCCAAGTATGCCGAATCCATGCGACAGGGCCCTCCGACCGCGGTCAGCCGCCGGCTGGCGGCGGCAGGACGTCGACGTTCAGCCAGCGGTCACCGGTGGCGCGGCGCGTCACGAAGACCTGGTCGAACGGCTCGGTCGTGGTCGACTGGAGCGTGCCGGCCGAGTCGTAGGTCTGCTCGGTCACCGTGCCGGTGCCGTGGATGCCGATGCTCAGGCCGGTCTGCTTGCCGAACGGCAGCAGCAGCGACATCGAGACGTCGTCGAACGCGTAGGTGCCGGATGGTCGCGAGGCCGCTCGCGGTCGCGGCGTCGAGCCGGCCCTGCAGGTCGATGAGGCGGTCGCCGTGGTCCACCGCGGTCAGGATCGACCCGTCCCGGCGCAGGAGCGCCTGGTTCTCGAGCTCGAGGTTCTCGGCGACCGTCTGCAGCAGCTGCTGGGCGCCCGCTCCCTCCATGGATGGGTCGAAGTCGGTGACATCCTGGTCCACCTTGATCGACGGGAACGTCGACGCGTCGATCTGGTGCGGGACGCGGGAGAGGACCTCCGCCATGTCCGGGACCGAGCGTGCCACGCGCCGGGGTGCCGGCCATCACGATGCCGACGCCCAGGACGAGCACCGCCCCGACGATGAGCCCGACCCGCGCCGCCCCGCGCGCCAGCGCCGGCCCCGGCGCCGCCGGTCGCCAGCCCGGTCGCGAACCGGCTGACGTCGTCCGCCGCGGACCGCGGCTCCGGCACGAGGCGGTCGAGGACGGGACGCGCCGCGCAGACGACCACCAGCCCGGCCAGCAGCGCCACCTTGGTCCCGAACTCGTTGGTCTGCGGCGCCATGAGCAGGGTGCTGACCACGGCGACGAGCATCCCGAACGCGACCCGGCCCACCTGCCCGGCCGGGGTCGTCTTCGGGTCGGTGATCATGAAGAAGAGGAAGATCAGGACCTCGGGCGACGTCACGATCACCCGCCAGTAGTCCGCGCCGCAGACGGGCGTGAACGACCAGTTCGCGACCATGCAGTGCCCGGATGCCGCGAGCGTCCCGATGCCGAGGTTGAGCGTCAGCCAGAACGAGGCGGCGAGCACGAGCAGCCGCAGCCGCCGGGTGATCAGCAGGCCGCCGATGATGATCACCGCGTAGGCCGTGAGCATCCAGGCGTTCAGCGGCGCCCACCAGAAGTCCAGCGGCTCGACGCGCGTGCTGCCGAGCACGACGAACGCGACCACCAGCCCGATGTTCGACGGGTTGAAGACGTGGATGCCGCGGTACTTGATGACGTACTTGGTCAGCAGCGAGAACGCGGCGACGCCCGCGAAGACGTACCACCCGTCGGTGTTCCAGGGCTGGTCGGGCGGCGTCCCGACGACGCGCAGGATGAGGGCGACGCCGCTGCCGGTCAGCATCGCGCTGGCCGGCCACACGAAGGACCGCGACGAGCGGAACGTGAGCACGATCTCGATGACGGCCGTCGTGATGATCGCCGCGAGGATCTGCGGCACGCTCACCCGGAAGTGGAGCCCGATCTGCCCGAGGACGTGGATCGTGATGATCACCGACGCCACGTGCAGCCGCGGATCGCGGATGCTCGGCAGGAACAGCGGGTAGGCCGTGCCCCCGAACGTGAGGCTTCGCGCGGTCACGTCGGCATCGCATCCGGGCGCGCGCCGGCCCGGTCCGGGGCGGCGCCGCGCGAGGCGATCAGTCCGAGCATCGCGGAAGTGTAGCGAGACTCCGCGCCGGCCCGCCCCGCCGCTGTCGTGGGACGCGACGCTCCGACGTGATCAGCGAGGCATGACCACGCCGCGCCGCGTCAGCGGCCCGGTCGAGCGGTCCCCGCGTCGACCCTGCGCAGGCTGAGGACGAACGTCGTGCCGGCACCCATCCTGCTCGTGGCCGACAGGCTGCCCCCGCTCCGTTCGACGATGCTCTTCGCGATCGCGAGTCCCAGGCCGCTCCCCGCCGGTCCGCCGGCGTCGGCCCGGACTCGATAGAACGGGTCGAAGATCCGGGGCAGATCGGTCGGGGGGATGCCGGGCCCGTCGTCGGCGACCTCGACGATGGCGTCGCCATCCGACGCCCGCGTCGTGACCCGGACCGTGGCCTCCGGCCCGCCATATCGATACGCGTTGTCGATCAGGTTCGCGATGGCCTGTCGCACCTCGTCCGCGTCACCCGACACGAGAAGGTCCGAGGCGAGCCGGACGTCGGCGGCGCGGTTCGACGGTGACGCCTGGCGAACGGCATCGAGGACCTCGGCGACCGCGACCGACAGGTCGAATGTCTGGAGGTGCGGCTCGAGGAGGCGGTCGTCGGTCCGGGCCAGGAGCAGGAGGTCGCTCGTCAGCCGCGCCATCCGATCGGTCGACACGACGATCGCCTCGAGACTCGATCGCATCTCCGCGGCCGACGCGTCGCGCTCGAGCGCCCCCTCGGCCGTCGCCCGGATCCCGGCGAGCGGGGTCCGCATCTCGTGCGAGGCGTCCGCCACGAACCGGCGCTGCCGCCGGGAGGCATCCTGGATCGGCCGGAGCGTCCTGGTCGCGAGGAGCCACGCGACGACGCCGACGAGCCCGACCACGGCGATGTCCGCCGCGACCAGGGCGACGCCGATCCGCTGGATCGTGGCGGCGTACGCGATCTGCGAGGCGGCGAGGTTCGGGACGTCCGGGTCGACGTCCAGGGTCGGCTGCAGGACGGTCGCCAGGGCGAAGTAGAAGACGGCGCTGAAGACGCCGAGGACGATCACGAAGATCGCGATGAAGAGCAGGGTCAACCGGGATCGCGCGCGGTCGAACATCAGCGCGGTGGCGGGCCGTCGGCGCGCAGTCGATAGCCGGAGCCTCGGACGGTCTGGATCAGCCCGTCGCGGCGGCCGCCATCGACCTTGCGCCGGAGATTCCGCACGTAGACCTCGACGATGTTCGATTCGGGCGAGAAGTCGGCGTTCCACAGCTTGTCGATCAGCCGGTCGCGGTGGAAGACGTGCCCCGGATGGCGAGCGAACAGCTCGAGCATCGCGAACTCGCGGACGGACAGTTCGATCGGCTCGCCGCCCCGTCGGACCACGCGCGTCGCCGGGTCGAGCTCCAGGTCGTGGACCCTGATGCGTCGGAGGCCGGCCCTCGGTCTGGCGGCGCGCGAGGGCGCGGACCCGGGCTCGCAGCTCGGCCATCGCGAACGGCTTCACCAGGTAGTCGTCGGCGCCGCGGTCGAGTCCGGTGACGCGGTCCTGGAGCTGGTCGAGCGCGGTCAGCATCAGGATCGGGACGGTCGAGCCGCGCTCCCGGACCCGTGCGCAGACGCCGAACCCGTCCAGCCCCGGGAGGACGACGTCCAGGATCAGCAGGTCGTACGGGTAGGACTCCTCCCAGGCGATGGCCTCGAGGCCGTCCTCGGCGACATCGACGGCGTGGCCGCTCGCGGTCAGCGCCGTGCGCACCGCGGCCGAGATCGTGGGTTCGTCCTCGACGACCAGGACTCGCAGGACCGACGCACCTTTCCATACCTGGCAGGCCCGGACACGGGCGGCATCCGGCCCGATCGTAGCCCCATCGGCGGGCGGCGTCCGCCGGGCGTCCGGTGGGCCGCCATCACCGGCGTCGCGACCTGATTCATCTGGCTCTCATGGTGCCGGCAGAACCTTCGAGCCACACCGGATGAGGAGGTCCATGAGCAGTCGCGATCGCGCCCGACATCGGGGTTCGCCCCGGGGGCCGGACTACGTCGTGCGTCCGGGCACGCCGACGGCGACCATGGGGCCGATCGAGTCCCTGCGGACCGAGACCGGGCGAGGATCCGGGATCCCGCCCCTCGCGCTGCTGCCGCTCCGCCTGTTCCTCGGCGTGACGTTCCTCTACGCCGGGCTCGACAAGCTCCTGGACCCGGCGTTCCTCAACGCCAGTGGTCCCGGCTCGATCGGGGCGCAGATGGTGGCGTTCGCCCACAACTCGCCCCTGGGACCCCTGGTGGTCGTCGTCGGCGAGCCGTTCCCCGTCCGGTCGGCCTCGGGATCAGCCTGGCCGAGATCGCCGTCGGCGTCGGCACCCTGACCGGGCTCCTGTTCCGGGCGAGCGCGGCCCTCGGCGCCGCCCTGTCCATCCTGTTCTGGCTGACTGCCTCGTGGGCCGTCAAGCCCTACTACTACGGGCCGGATCTGCCGTACGCCGTCGGCTGGATCACCCTGGCACTGGCCGGGACGGGCGGCCTGTTCACGATCGGCGAGTGGCTGCCGGCGCTCGCACCCGGCCCGACGGCTCACGAGCTGGACCGGCGCCGATTCGCGGCATCGCGCGGACGACCCGTCCCCGACCCGGCCGAGGACATGACGCGACGGGCGCTGCTCGAGGCCGGTCTCCTCGCGGGCGTCGCCATCCTGCTGGCGTCCGTGGCCGGCGTGCTCGGGCCCATGCTCGGCGGCCGTGCCGAGGGACGATCCGGGCTGACGTCATCGGGCGCGGGTGCATCGGATGCTCCGGATGCCTTGACGGCGCCGGGTGCCAGCGCCGCGGCCTCGGCGGAGGCGAGCGCCGGACCCGTCGCCGCCGCCGCGACCCCTGCGCCGGCCGGCACGGTCATCGGCAGCATGAGTCACCTCTCGCACGATCGGCCCCTCGGATTCGCCGATCCGAGGACGGGCGACCCGAGCGCCGTCCTGCTGCTGCCGAGCGGCAAGGTCGTGGCGTTCGACCTGACCTGTACCCACGCCGGCTGCGAGGTGGAGTACGACCCATCGTCGACCATGCTGATCTGCCCCTGTCACGGGGCGACATTCGATCCGAAGCACGGTGCGAGGCCGGTCGCCGGCCCGACCGATCAACCCCTGACCGCCCTGCCGATCCATGTCGATCCGGGGACCGGCCAGATCACCTTGAGGGCCTGAATCGAACGCCTGTGCGGGTGGCGCGCCACGGCTCAGGGCCGGACGGCCGTCGCGGCAGAGGTCGCCCGTTCGGCGGGCACGGTGCTGTCGCCGATCGAGAGGTACAGGTCCTCCTCCTGCGCCTGGTGCAGGCGAAGGATGGCCTCGAGGCCGTAGAGGAGGCGCTGGAGGTCGGTCCGGTCGGCACCGCTCGGGCCTTCCGGGGGGAGGTCGCCGACCAGTCGGTCGAGCAGCCGCGCGCGCCGGAAGATCTCCTGGTGGGTCCGGTGCATCGACGCCGTCGCGTCGTCCGAGCCCATCGCGACGGCAAGCATCGGGTAGATGGTCCGGTCCTCCAGCTCCTCGTGCGGCAGGAGGTCATCCGCGACGAACCGCCGGATCCCCTCCAGGGCGGCCGACGCGGCCGCCGGGGACATGCTGTCGAGGACATCCGCCGTGGCACGGATCCGTCCGATCGACGGCTCGAGCTCGACATGCGCAGAGCGAAGCCGCGCGCTTGTCTCGGTCCAGCCCGCGATCGTGACCGGGACCTCCACCCCGCCGCGCAGGGCGCGGAGCGCGTTGAGGATCACGATGACATCGATCGCTTCCTGGAGGATCGCGCCGGCGACGACCGGCAGGAGCCCGATGGCCGCGGCGGCCATCGCGACGATCGACATCCCCATCCCGAGAACGACGCTCTGGACGGCGATCGAGCGCGCCCGGCGGGCGATCTGGACGGCCTCGGTGAGGCGGTCGAGCCGGTCGACCGTGATGACGATGTCGGCCGCCTCGGACGAGGCGCTCGCGCCGCGGGCCCCCATGGCCACGCCGACGTCGGCGAGGGCCAGGGCGGGGGCGTCGTTGAGCCCGTCGCCGACCATCACGATCGGCCCGGTGGCGTCCGACCGCTCGGTCTCCACGGCATCGACCTTCTCGGACGGCACCCGGTCGGCCAGGATCACGTCGACGCCGATGGCCGAACCGATGGTGTCCGCCACGGAAGCGTTGTCGCCGGTGACCATCACGATCCGGGTGAAGCCGATCCGCCGTAGCGAGCGCATCGCCCGCGGGGTCTCGGGCCGGAGCGGATCGTCCATGACCAGCGCGCCTCGGACGTCGTCGTCGACCCGGACGAAGGCGCAGGTCGAGCCCTCGATCGCGGCGCGCCGCCGGACGTCCCGTGCCCATCCCGGCAGGCCGCCCTCGCCGGCACAGAACTCCGCCGTCCCGACCGCGACCCGCCGGCCGTCGACGCGGCCGGACACGCCGGCGCCCGGGGTCTCGACGACGTCGTCGGGCACGGACAGCTCGAGGCCCCGCTCCCGCGCTTCGTGGACGATCGAGCTCGCGAGCACATGGGGCGACAGCTGCTCGACCGAGGCCGCCAGCCGCAGGACCTCGCCCTGCTCGATGGCTCCGGGCTCCGTGACCGGACCGACGTCGATCGTGGCCAGTCTCGGCCGGCCGGCGGTCAGCGTACCGGTCTTGTCGAACAGGATGACCCGGGCGCGGGCCAGGGCTTCGAGCGGCCCGCCGCCCTTGACGATCACGCCGCGGCGCGCCGCGCGGGAGATCCCGGCGACGATGGCGATCGGCGCGGCGAGCAGGAGCGGGCAGGGTGTGGCCACGACCAGCACGGCAAGCCCGCGGACGGGGTCGCCGGAGACGAGCCAGGCGGCCGCGGAGATGGCCAGGGTGAACGGGACGAAGATGAGGGCGTAGCGGTCCGCGAGGCGGACGAAGGGCGCCTTGCTGCCCTGCGCCTCCTGGACGAGGCGGACGATACCCGCATACGCGCTCTCGGCGGCGGTCGCCGCGGCGCGGAGGTCGAACGAGGACCCGGCATTGACCGTCCCGGAGGAGACCTGGTCGCCTTCCTCGCGAGTCACGAGGCGGGACTCGCCGGTGAGGGCGGACTCGTCGAGCACGGCCGGGCTCCCGACGACCATCCCGTCGACCGGCACGACCTCGCCGGGACGGATCGCGACCAGGTCGCCGGGGACGACGGCCTCGATCGGGGTCGTCTCGAGGCGGCCATCGATATAGCGCTGGACGTCCCGCGGTGCCCGTCCGAGCAGTGCGGTCAGCTCGCGGTGGGCGCGCCCCTGGGCATAGCGCTCGAGGGCCTCGCCGGTCGCGAGCATGACGGCGATGACCGCTGCCGCGAACGGCTCGCCGAGCAGCAGCGCCCCGGCGATGGCCAGGATGGCGATGAGGTCCACGCCGAGCTCGCCGTGCAGAAGGTCGCGCACGATCGACCACGCGAGCCGCACGGCGACCACGATCGACGGGATCGTCCACGCGAGGTGGGCCGCGTCGGCGTTGCCGGCCAGGGTGAGCCCCATCCCCACGACGAGCCCTGCCACCGTCATCGGCAGGATCGCCAGGTCGACGAGGTGGCGCGCGCGATCGCTCGGGCTGGTCGGCGGGTCGATGGCCGCGTGCGCGGGCGCGCCGGGCCGCACGGCGGTCATGGTCGGAGTCTAGGCCCGCGCTCGATCTCTGGGTCCCGGCCGGACCGCCCGTTCATGCGGGCCATCGGGCCCCTGTGGTCAGGTCGCGGTCCCGCCTCCGTCTTCCGCGGCCCCGAGCGCGGCCTTGATCGCCTCGTCGAGTCGGGCACCGGTCGGCTGGCCGAGGAGCATGGTCACGGCGTGGCGGCCCGTCGTCTCCTCCCAGCTGAGCGCGACGCCGGGTGACGTCAGGACCACCGGCGTGTCCGGGTGGACGTCGCGGATGTTCTCGATGAGGGTCTTGGCCCCGTCGGCGTCGCCGCTCGCCCAGACGTCGTAGACGAGCACGTCGGCTCGCTCGGCGAGGTCGCACGGGTGCCCGGCGAGGACCGGGCAGCGATTGCGGGTCGGCCCGCCGCACTCGACGACGTCATAGCCGAAGCGTCGCAACGAATCGACTTCCAGACCGGCCAGGTCGAGGTCGTGATGGACGACGAGGACCCGAGTCATCTCGCACCTCCGGGTGCGGCGGCGGTGATCCGAGGGAGTGTGGACGCCGGCCTCGGGAGCGGACGAGGGGCGAAGGTCACCCATCGGCGGGCCGTCCGGCCCCACCGATCCAGCCGGGCGTCTTCGATCCGATCGACTCGGCACTTCGGGTCGACTGGCTCTCGCCAGCGTGGCGCGGCACGGCGGACACTGACGGTCCGGACCGGTCCAGGTGATGCCCGACCAGCGGGGCTCACCGACCCGTTCGCAGCAAAGGAGGTGTCCACATGACGCTCATGCGGCGCCCGACACCGCTCTCGGACCTCGTCTCGTTCCAGGACGTGATGGATCGGCTCTTCGACGAGCGCTTGTTCAGGCCGATGTGGATCGGCAGCGCCGAGCGGCAGGCGGTCCCTGCGCTCGACCTGTACAGCACGAATGAGGCCGTGATCGCCAGGGTCGCGTTGCCCGGGATCAAGCCGGATGCGGTCGACGTCACCATCGCCGACGACACCGTCACGATCAGCGGCACGTTCAAGGAGGAGAAGGAGGTCAGCGAAGCGGACTTCGTCCACAAGGAACTCAGTCAGGGGAAGTTCACCCGGAGCTTCACGCTGCCGACCGCCATCAAGGCCGAGGCAGCCAAGGCGGAGTTCAAGGACGGCCTGCTGAGGCTCACCCTGCCGAAGACCGAGGAGGTCAAGCCGACGCACGTCAAGGTCCAGGTCACCTGAGCCGGCGACCGCACCATATCGACCACCAGGCGGAGGTCCTGTCGTTCGGGGCGGACCTCCGCCGTTCCACGCTCAGGCCATGACCGAGATCCGGTCAGTGGAGCAGCGCCCGACGAGGAGCGACACATGGACTACCGCATCGCCACCCGCGAGATCGAACCGCAGGCCATCGTCTCGATCCGCGGCCGCTGCACGCCCGACGCGTTGCCGGCCTCCATCAAGTCGGCGTTCGCCGACATCCTGGGCAAGATCCGGTTGCTCGGGATCAGCCCCACGGGCGCGCCGTTCGTCATCTATCACGAGTTCTCGGCCGACACCATCGACGCCGAGGTGTCGGTGCCGGTCCCTGTGCCGATCGTCGCCTCGGGCAGGATGCACAGTCGCCTGCTGCCGGCGATGACCGTCGCGCGGACGCTTCACGTGGGACCGTACGAGCAGCTCGGGGATGCCCATGCCGCCCTGTCGGCCTGGATCGCCGCGAACGGATGTGAGGTCGTGGGTCCGGTCCGCGAGCGATATCTCAACGGCCCGGGCGACGTCCTTGCCTCGAGCGAGTACCGGACGGAGCTCGAGATGCCGATCGTGCCGCTGCCGGTCGTCGCAGCCGTCTGACGCTCCGAGGCGCGGGAGCGCTCACGCCGAGGGCAGGAGATCGGACCTTTCGCGCGCCGCGTCGCCGGCAGCGCCGGGCGGGCCGCCGCCGCCTCGGTCGCCGCCCGGTATCCGGTGGCGACCGCCTCGAGGTTCGCGTCGATCATCTCAGGCCGCTTGGCGCCGAGCACCTCGATGAGGGCGAGCCGGAGCGACTCGCGACCGACGATCGGCCGACGGGCGAGGAGGCCGCCGAGGGCCACGATGCTGACCAGTCGATCGTCGCCGCCCGCGCGCGCCAGGCGGGTGCACGGGATGCCCGCGACCTCGATATCGGTCCGTCGGGGTTCCGCCTCGATCAGGGTGCTGTTCACGACCAGCAGGCCGCCCGCGACGAGGAGCGGCTCGATACTTCGCCATCGACGGCGGGTTCAGCGCGATGACGCTGTCGGCGTCTGTCGACGATCGGCGAGCCGATCGGATCGGTCCGCGATGATGACCGTGCACGATGCCGTTCCCCCGCGCATCTCGGGCCCGTAGGAGGGCATCCACGACACGGTCCGGCCCTCGATGAGCGCGGCCTGGGCCAGGACGCGACCGGCGAACAGCAGCCCCTGCCCACCGAACCCGCTGATGACCGTCGCGTGCTGCATCTCAGTCGTTCACGGGGCCGCCGGCGGCCGTCGTCCGGTCGGCGAGCACGCCGAGCGGATAGGTCTGCACGACGTCTTCGGCGAGGTGCGCCATCGACTCGGTCGGCGTCATCCCCCAGCCGACCGGGCAGGTCGACAGGACCTCCACGATCGAGAAGCCGCCGCCTCCCAGCTGGGCCTCGAACGCGCGTCGGATCATCGCCTTGGTCTTGCCGATCGACGACGGGTCCGCGATGGAGCCGCGCGCGGCGTACGTCACGCCGGGGAGCAGCGCGAGCATCTCGGTGATCGGGATGGGGTAGCCCGGCCGTCGACGCCTCGCGCCCGCCCGGGCTCGACGTCGTCCGCTGGCCGAGGAGCGTCGTCGGCGCCATCTGACCACCGGTCATGCCGTAGATGCCGTTGTTGACGAAGATGACGCTGATCCGCTCCCCGCGAGCCGCCGCATGGACGATCTCGGCCGTCCCGATCGCGGCAAGGTCGCCGTCGCCCTGATAGGTGAACACGAACGCGTCCGGGCGGACCCGGCGAACGCCGGTCGCGACCGCGGGCGCGCGGCCGTGCGGAGCCTCGACGAAGTCGACCGCCAGGTAGTCGTAGGCGAAGACGCTGCAGCCGACCGAGGCGACCGCGATCGTCGTGGGTCCGAGGTGCATCTCGTCGAGCAGCTCGGCGACGAGGCGGTGGACGATGCCGTGGCCGCAGCCGGGGCAGTAGTGGGTGGACGTGTCGGCCAGCAGGTCCGGTCGTCGGTAGACGATGCGTCTCGGGTCGGCGGTCTGGATCACCATCGGGGTCACCCGGCCTTCCCATCGGTCGCGCCGTGCCGGGCAGCCTCCCAGGCGCCGAGCTCGATCAGGCTGAGCGGGTCCGGCTTCGTCGTCGGCGTCGACCTCGTCCAGGACGGACGACGATCCGATCGACGGGGTCAGCGCCCAGGCCCGGCGCAGGACATCCACGACCTCGCGCGGCGTCGGGACCATGCCGCCCGTCCGGCCGTGGAAGAGGACCGGGGTGCGCCCCTCGACGGCCAGGCGCACGTCCTCGACCATCTGCCCGGCCGACATCTCGAGCGACGACGATGGCGCGCACGTCGGCGGCGACGCTCGGCCAGCGCGCTCGACGGGAACGGCCAGAGGCTGATCGGTCGGAACAGGCCGACGCGCAGGCCCTGCTCGCGCGCCCGCTCGATCGCCGTTCGCGCGACGCGCGCCGCCGTCCCGTAGGCGACGACGACGATCTCGGCGTCCGCGAGGAGCTCGCCGGCCCAGCGGACCTCGCGATCGGCGATCGCGCCGAACTTCGACTGCAGGTGCTGGTTGTGCGCCTCGAGGTCCTCGCTTCGGAGATGGAGCGAGCGAACGACCCGCGGCGGGCGGCCGTCGGCCCCGGACAGCTCCCAGCCGGCCGGGTTCGCGAGCCGGCATCCGATAGACCGGCAGGACCGGCTCCATCGCCTGGCCCATGACCCCGTCGGCGAGGATGATCACCGGCGTCCGGTAGCGCTCCGCGATCTCGAAGGCGTCCGCGGTCAGCTCGACGGCCTCGGCGATCGAGGACGGTGCGAGCACCGGCACGCGGTAGTCGCCGTGGCCGTGGCCCTTCGTCGCCTGGAAGTAGTCGGACTGCGACGGCCCGATGCTGCCCAGCCCCGGTCCGCCGCGCATGACGTTGACGAGGACCATCGGCAGCTCGGAGCCGGCCAGGTAGCTCATCCCCTCGGCCATCAGGCTGATGCCCGGGCTCGAGGACGAGACGAGGACGCGGGCGCCGGTCGCCGCCGCGCCGAGGGCCATGTTGATCGCACCGAGCTCGCTCTCGGCCTGGACGAAGACCCGCCCGAGCTCCGGCATCCGGCGCGCCATCCACTCGAGGAGCTCGGCCTGGGGGGTGATCGGGTAGCCGAAGTACGCGTCGCAGCCGGCCTGGATCGCCGCTTCGGCGATCGCCTCGTTGCCCTTCATGAGGATCGGGCGCACGACGTCACCGACGGGACGGGCGACCTGCGACGTCGATCATGTGGGCATGTCAGACCTCCTGGGTCGCGCATAGACGGCGAACACCGCGTCGGGACAGATCCGGGCACACAGCGCGCAGCTCGTGCAGGCGGCGGCGTCGGTCAGTCGGACGGGGTGGTAGACCGAGCTCGTTCACGAGCGATCGCGTCCAGCTCGAGGACGCCCTTGGGGCAGACGGACACGCACAGCCCGCAGCCTTTGCACCGGTCCACGGCGATGTCCAACGGCGCGAAGACGCCTCGATGGCGCGTCTACCCGCGCGGAGCTGCTGGACGGCGATCGCCATCGGCTACCTCCGACACCAACCGTAGGCTGGAGCGCCATGGCGCCGGGAGTGCCGAAGGGTGCGTTCCCGAGGGCCGTTCGGACGATGCACGTCGGCGATCACGTACCTCCGCAGCCGCGATCGCCGCACGCTCGATCGCGATGACGAATCAAGCCGTCCAGCACTTACCTGGACGGAGCACGCCGGGCGACGATACGGGCGGAGGGGAGCAGACCCGTCGCTCGTGCGACGCGTGGGTCTGCCGACGAAGGACCGGAGGAAGGGCGATGCATGTGACCGGACAGCACGAGCAGTCTGCGCATCTGCCGCCGCGCTGGTTCATCCGTTCGTTCTGGGTGATGCAGCGTGCCGTGTATTCGATCACGGGCGGCCGGATCGGCCTCTTGACCGCGAGGGCCGACCGCCAGGGCATGCTGCGACTCCGAACGATCGGACGACGCAGCGGTGAGGAGCGGAAGGCCATCCTCGCGTACTTCGAGGACGGTCCTGACCTGGTGACCATGGCCATGAACGGCTGGGCCGATGCCGAGCCCGCGTGGTGGCTCAACCTGCAGGCCCACCCCGACGTCACCGTCGACCTGCCCGGCGGGTCGCGCGCCGTCCACGGCCGTGCGGCCGACAAGGACGAGCGACCGCGCCTGTGGGCCAGGTGGGCCGGCTACGACAAGGACCTCGACGCCTACGCCGCGCGTCGCTCGCGGGAGACAGCGGTCGTGATCCTGTCGCCCCGACCCGAGTAGTCGGGAGAGATGGAGATGGACACGAATTGAGACGTCGCCGTCGCGACGGCGGAGCCGCGGATGAGCGCGGATCGGAAGGCCGCCGTCTGGATCGGCGTGCTGTACATCATCGGAACGGTGGGTATCGTCCTCAGCGCCGTCGTCACGGCCGGGATCCTGTCAGGTCCCGCGTACCTGGCCCAGGTCGCGGCGCAGTCGAACCAGGTGGCCGTCGGCGTCCTCCTCCTCCTGGTGGCGGGCCTCGCGCTCGCGATGGTTCCGGTCGTGTTCTGGCCGGTCGGCAAGCGGTACAACGAGACGCTGGCCATGGGCTACGTCGTCTTCCGCGGAGCGATCGAGACGATCTTCTACGTCGTCATCGCGCTCGGGTGGCTGCTGCTGATCGCGCTCAGCAAGGAGCCGGATGCGGGACCGCTCGCCGGCTTCGTGCGGACGACCGAGACCGTGATCTGGGACCAGCTCCTCGCCATCCCGTTCGTCCTCGGCGCGCTGATGTTCTACGTGGTGCTCTTCAAGTCGCGGCTGGTGCCCCGGTGGCTGTCCATCTGGGGGCTCGCGGGGGCCGCGCTGTACATCGTGGCGCCGCTTGGAAGCATGTTCGAACTCTCGCTGGGCTTCTTCATGGCGCCGCTCGCCCTGCAGGAGATGGTCATGGCGGTCTGGCTGATCGCGAAGGGGTTCGATCCATCTGCCAGCGCTCCCGAGCCTGCCGGACGCACGTCGACCCCGAGGGCCATTGCGTCACCAGCGTAGACACCCTCGGTCTCGCTGACCCGCGAATTGAAGCGCACAAATCGGTCGTTGTAGGTTGGCTGGCGAGGAAGGATTCGAACCTTCGATCTCCTGATCCAGAGGACTCCCGACGTTTCTGTCGATGGTCGATGCCGTTTGAGCGTGGCGCGGACGCTGATTCTGTCGCCCGCGACGAGACGGGCCGTCGTAGCGTGACCGCCGAGCCCGGCTAGTGGTAGGTCGGGATCTCCGCGTCCGAGCTCGGCAGCGACTGGAGCGGCACCGGCGCCGGCCGCGGGCAGCGGCTCGCGACGTCGACCCGGCGACCGGTCCGGGCCGACGCCAGGAGCGATTCCATGACGTCCAGCACGTGGAACGCGAGGGCGCCACCGGCGCGCGGCTCCTCTCCGGCGGGGGTCGCCGCCAGGTCCGCGATCCCGTAGCCGCGCGAGCTGCGCTCGTACCCGGCGCTGATCGGGAGCGTGACCCAGCCGGTCCCGTCGAGCTCGCGCAGCTCGACGTCGCCGCGGAACAGGTTCGGGTCCGGCGCGATGAGCGACCCCAGCTCCCCGTGGATCTCGATCCGCGACGCCCTGGAGGCGACCGTGTCGAAGCTCATGACGAGCGTCGAGATCGCGCCCGACTCGTGGATCAGGGCGCCCGTCACGTGGCTGTCGACGGCGACCGGGACCGTCTCGCCGGCGCGCGCGCCCGAGCGGATCGTCCGCGTCCCGCGCGTGCGGCTCGCGGCGCCGATGGCGGCGACGACCGGGCCGAGGATCGTGACGAGGGCGGTCACGTAGTACGGCCCCATGTCCAGAAGCGGGCCGCCGCCGGGCTGGTAGTAGAAGTCGGGATCGGGGTGCCAGCGCTCATGGCCGGGCGTGACCATGGTCGCGGTCGCCGCGATCGGGGCCCCGATCCGTCCGTCGTCGACGGCCTTCCGCGCCGTCTGGATCCCCGTTCCCAGGACCGTGTCGGGCGCGCAGCCGACCTGCACGCCGGCCGCCCCGGCAGCCTCGAGGATCGAGCGCGCCTTCGCTGTCGTCGCTGCCAGCGGCTTCTCGCCGTAGACCGCCTTGCCCGCGGCGATCGCCTGGAGGGCGATGGCGGCGTGGGCGGCCGGGATCGTGAGGTTCAGGACGACATCCACCTCGTCATTCGCGAGGAGGTCGGCGACCGGCATCGCGGGGATGCCCTCGGCCGCCTCGACCGCGGTGGCGCGGGCCGGGACGCGATCCGCCGCCGCCACGATCTCGATCGCGTCGAGCCGGCGGGCGGTGTCGAGGTACTGCCGGGCGATCGCGCCGCAACCGATCATCCCGATCCTCACCGGCCGGCCCACAGCAGCCCCCGCTCGATGACGGTGTGGACGGTCGGATGGGCGAGGACGTCGAGGCTATGGCCGGGGGTGCAGACGAAGATCCGGCCCTTGCCCCAGCGCCGCGTCCAGATGGCGGGCGAGGTGATCTCGCGGTGCCACTCATCCCACGGCCGGACCTTCTGGGTCGTCGTCGCGAGGACGTCGAGATAGCGGTCCCAGAGCACCCAGTACTGCTCGGTGACCAGGTCGAAGTCCGCGAGGCCCCGGGTGATGGGGTGGTCGACCGCGGCCGGCAGCAGGTTGACCGTGTACGGCACGTAGTTGTTCTCGGGTCCGTCGCCGGTGATCGTCGCCGGGTCCTTGCCCGGATGGCACGCGAACTGGGCGCCGATGAGCTGGAAGTAGTCGGACGAGTTGCGATACGAATCGGCGATCCCGCCATGCCAGCCCGCGATGCCGGTCCCGTTGGCGATCGCCGCTCGCAGGCCCGCAGCTCGTCGCGGGCGATCGTCGCCATGGTGTTGCATTGCTTGATCAGGTCGGTCCGCCCATCAGGTCCGGATCGGCGTACGGCGCCGGCGAGTCGAAGATCCGGTACCTCGTAGCCGTTCGCCTTGAGGTGCGGGATGAACAGGTCCGTCGCCTCGATTGGCGCGTCGCCGTCCCAGCGGCCCGCGGACGACGATGGCGAGCTTCGAAAAGCGGCAGTCGGCATGCGGGTCGCGGTCTCCGTTCTA
>CAVUIE010000004.1:0-1052572 GCA_963741445.1 uncultured Chloroflexia bacterium
GGTCTTCTTGGTCGTCCGCTTCGGCTTGGCGGCGGCCTCGACCGGCGCCTCCGCGGCCGCTGGGGCCGGAGCCGCCTCGGCGGCGGCCTTCCTGGTGATCCGCTTCGGCTTGGCGGGCGCCTCGGTGGCGTCGGCGACAGCCTCGGGGACCGCCTCCGGGGCCGCGGCAACCTTCTTCGTGGCCCGCTTCGGCTTGGCCGGGGCGTCGGCCGTCTCCGCGACCGCGTCGGCCGGAGCCGCATCCGTGGTCTCGGCGGCCACCGCGGCCTTCTTCGTCACGCGCTTGGGCTTGGCGGGCGCCACGACGGCGTCGGTCGCAACCGCCGCCTCCGCCTCGTCGGCCACCGCGGGCGCCGCATCGGCGGCCGCACGGGCCTCGGCGACGGAGACGTCGCTCCGGATGTCGATCCGCCAGCCGGTCAGGCGGGCGGCAAGCCGCGCGTTCTGGCCCTCGCGGCCGATGGCCAGCGACAGCATCCGCTCCGGGACGGTCACGCTCGCGATGCGGTGCTCTTCGTCGATGTCGACGGAGATGACCTGGGCGGGACTCAGGGCGTTGGCCACGAAGACTCCGGCGTCTTCGTTCCACGGGATCACGTCGATCTTCTCGCCCGACAGCTCGGCGACCACGGCCTGGACCCGCGCGCCGCGCTGGCCGACCGTCGCGCCGACCGGGTCAAGCCCGTCCTGGCGGGAGGCGACCGCCACCTTCGAGCGGCTGCCCGCCTCGCGGGCGATGGCCTTGATCTCGACGGTGCCGCTGTGGATCTCGGGGACCTCGAGCTCGAAGAGGCGCTTGAGGAAGCCCTTGTGGGTGCGGCTGACGAGGATCTCGGGACCGCGGGTCGCGCGACGGACCTCGAGCACGAACGCCTTGACGTTCTGCCCGATCCGGTAGTGCTCGAGCGCGCTCTGCTCGGACGGCCGCAGCACGGCCTCGACGCCCTTGCCGACGTCGAGGATCAGGCCGCGCGGCTCGACGCGGTTCACGGTGCCGGTGATGAGCTCGCCCTCGCGGTTCGCGAACTGGTCGAAGACCTGGTCGCGCTCGACCTCGCGGATGCGCTGGAGGACGATCTGCTTGGCGGTCTGGGCGCCGATCCGCCCGAAGACGTCGCCATCGAGCTGCTCGGTCTCCACGAGATCGCCGACGCCGGCGGTCTTGTCGAAGGCCTGGGCCTGGTCGACCGTCATCTCCGTGAACTCGTCCTCGATCTCCTCGACGACGCGGCGGGCGCGGTAGACGCGGATCTTGCCGGTCTCGGCATCGATGCGGACGTGGATGTCCTCGTCACCGGCGACGCGCCGGTAGGCGGACTGGATGCCGTCCTCGACGGCACCGATCAGCTGTTCGCGGGAGATCTGCTTCTCGGCGTTGAGCTGCAGGAGGGCACCGACGAAGTCTCGACTCACGATGGCCTCCGTTCGCTGTAGTCGGTATTCGCGCGCCGCTCAAAAAGAAACGTGGGGGTCACCCACGTCACGGAGCGGCCGTTCAGTTGGATGCGAAGTATACACCCGGATGGGTGGACCCTCAAACGTGCGGGCCGACGACCGGGGTCGGGAACCGGTCGGCGACGTACGCCTCCAGGATCCCGATGAACTCGTCCACGAGCCCGTCGCCGCGCAGCGTCCGATCGAGCCTCCCGTCGATGAAGACGGGTGCGACCGGCTCCTCGAAGGTGCCCGGCAGCGAGATCCCGATGTCGGCGTGCTTCGACTCGCCCGGGCCGTTCACCACGCAGCCCATGACCGCGACGCGGAGGTCCTCGGCGCCCGGGTGGGTCTCGCGCCAGATCGGCATCTGGTCCTTGAGGTAGCCCTGGATCTGCTGGGCCATCTCCTGGAAGAACGTGCTGGTCGTGCGGCCGCAGCCCGGGCAGGCGCTGACCTGGGGCAGGAACGAGCGGAGGCCCATCGACTGCAGGACCTGCTGGGCGATCTCGACCTCGCGCTCGCGGGGCGCGCCGGGCTCGGGCGTCAGCGAGACGCGGATCGTGTCGCCGATGCCCTCGTTGAGCAGGATCGAAAGCCCGGCCGTCGAGGCGATGACGCCCTTGTCGCCCATGCCCGCCTCGGTCAGCCCGAGGTGGAGCGGGTAGTCGGAGCGGGTCGCCAGCCGGCGATACGTGTCGACCAGGTCGCGGACGCCGCTGACCTTGGCCGAGAGGATGATCCGGTCGTGGCGCATCCCGGTCGCCTCGGCCAGCTCGGCCGAGCGCATCGCCGACTCGAGCATCGCGTCGATCATCACGTCGCGCGCGTCGCGCGGCTCGGCGGCCGTGGCGTTGGCGTCCATGAGCTCGGTCAGGACGGCCTGGTCCAGCGAGCCCCAGTTCACCCCGATGCGGACCGGCTTGTCGTTGTCGATGGCGACCTTGACGATCGTCGCGAAGTGCTCGTCGTGGCGCTTCGCGCCCACGTTGCCGGGGTTGATGCGGTACTTCGCGAGGAGCGCGGCGGTCTCCGGGTACTCGACGAGGAGCTTGTGGCCGTTGTAGTGGAAGTCGCCGATGATCGGCACGTCCACGCCGAGGCCGCGGACCTTGCGGACCATCTCGGGGACGGCGGCCGCGGCCTCCTCCGTGTTGACCGTGACGCGGACGAGCTGCGAGCCGGCGTGGGCGAGCCGGGCGACCTGGATCGCGGTCCCGTCGGCGTCCGCCGTGTCGGTGTTGGTCATCGACTGGACCACGATCGGGATGCGCGCTTCCGACCAGGACCCCGCCGACGTCGACGGAGACGGAGCTCCGACGGATCGGCTTACCGTCCACGGACGCTCCGACGTCCGAGCGCGCTCGGTGGAGCGCATCGGCCGGAGGATCGCAGCTGGTCGGGCGAGGTCATGTGCCGCCGCCCACGATCCTCGCGATGTCGAACCCGGTGACCCAGATGATGAACCCGAACAGGAAGACGAAGCCGACGACGTAGGTCATCTGCTCGGCCCGCAGGCTGATCCGCGCCCCGAAGAACCGCTTGAGCGTGATCATCAGCATCCGGCCGCCGTCGAGCGGCGGGAACGGCAGGACGTTGACGACCGCGAGGTTGGCGGACAGGACGCCCGCGATGTACAGCGTGAAGAGCGGCCCGAGCTGCCAGAAGACGTCGCCGATCTGCGTCGCGATGCCGACCGGCCCGGAGACCGGCGGCGGGCCGGTCGGGTTCGTCGCGACCGAATGGACCAGCGCGCCGAGGCCGCCCAGGATGAGCCCGAGCGCGTCGACCGTCCGCTGGGCCCCGAGCCGGATCGCCTCCGACCGGCGTGTACTGGATGGGATGGCTGGTCGTCACGACCTTGAGGTCGCTGACCCCGATCGCGCCCTTCTTGGCGGCGACCTCCTCGGGCGTGCGCAGCGTCGCGGTGACGGTGACGTCGCCGACGCCGGGCCGCTCGATGCCGACCGTGACGGTCTCGCCCGCGTGCGACGCGAGGCCGTCGATCAGGGCGACGCCGTCGAAGGCGCCGAAGTACTCGCCGTTGACCGAGGCGAGCACGTCGCCGGACTGGACGCCGGCCGCCTCGGCGGGCGAGCCGGGCTGCACGGTGCCGACCTGGAAGCCGATCGTCGGGTCGCCGTAGAGCGCGAGCCCCGTGAAGATCGCGAACGCCAGCAGCACGTTCATCAGCACGCCGGCGACGAGGATCCAGAGGCGAACCGGCAGCGACTTCGAGGAGAACGCGCGCGGGTCGTTGGCGGCATCGCCGTCCTCGCCCTCGAGCTTGACGAACCCGCCGAGCGGCAGCCAGTTGAGCGTGTAGAGGGTCTCGCCCTTCGCGCGCAGGACCTTCGCCCGCGGCGGGAAGCCGATCCCGAACTCGAGGACGCGCACGTTCGGCGAGGCGCGCGGTCACGAAGTGGCCGAGCTCGTGGATGACCACGAGGACCCCGAGGATCAGGATGAACAGGACGATCGTGATGACCGACTGCACGAACCCCGTCATGCGCCGGCTCCGACCGGACCGGTCGCGAAGGCCGCGCGGACGGCCAGGTCGAGCTCCACGAGGCCCTCGACGTCGGGCGCGTGCGTCGCCATCGGCGCCGAACCTCGTCACGGCGGCCTCCAGCAGCGACGGGATGCCCGTGAACGACAGGGTCCCGTCGAGGAAGCGGGCGACCGCCACCTCATCGGCGGCGATGAGCGCCGCGGACGCCCGCGGACCCTGGCGCCCCGCCTCGCGGGCGATGCGGAGCGCCGGGAACCGGTCCTCGTCCGGCGCGCGGAAGTCGAGCCGCGCGATCGCCGCGAGGTCGGGGGCCGCGGCCGGCGACGGCTGGCGGCGCGGGTACGTCAGGGCGTACTGGATCGGAAGTCGCATGTCGGGGGTACCCAGCTGGGCCTTGAGGGAGCCGTCGCGGAAGCGGACGGCGGAGTGGACGACGCTCTGCGGGTGGATGACGACCTCGATCGCGTCGTAGTCGACATCGTACAGCCAGTGTGCCTCGATGACCTCCAGGCCCTTGTTCGCGAGCGTCGCCGAGTCGATCGTGATCTTCGCCCCCATCGTCCAGGTCGGGTGCCGGAGGGCCTGCTCCGGCGTGACCGCCGCGAGCGCCTCCGGGCTCGCGTCGAGGAACGGACCGCCGGACGCGGTGAGGATCAGCGCGGCCACGTCCTCCATCGATTCGCCGACGAGGCTCTGCCAGATCGCCGAGTGCTCCGAATCGATCGGCCGGAGCCAGGCGAGCGGGCTCGCGAACGGGTCGAGCGGCGCCATCGACGGCGACGGCCGTCGCATGCGCCCGCGCCAGCGGCATCACGAGGTGGCCGCCCGCGACCAGCGTCTCCTTGTTGGCGGTCGCGACGACCTTGCGGGCGCGGAGCGCGGCGAGGACCGGCCGGAGGCTGACCACGCCGCCCGTGCCGACCACCACGAGGTCCACGTCGTCGCGGACCGCCAGCGCCTCGAGGGCATCGGCGCCGCCCACGCGCTCGGTGCCGGGCGGCAGGTCCATCGCGGCCAGGCCGGCCGGGTCGGCCAGGCTGACCGCCCGGGGACGCAGGCGGGCCGCCTGCTCCGCGAGCGTGGCGGCATCGGTCCCGGCGGCCAGCGCGACCACCTCGAACGCGTCGGGGTGCGCGGCGAGGACGTCGACCGCCTGGCGCCCGATCGAGCCGGTCGAGCCGATCAGCGCGACGCGACGGCGTGCGGGCGAGTCGCCCTCGCGGTCAGGCGAGGAAGGCGACGACATACAGGGTCACGACCGGCGCCGCGAACAGGAACGAATCGACGCGGTCGAGCATCCCGCCGTGGCCCGGGATGAGCGTGCCGGAGTCCTTGGCCCCGGCCGCGCGCTTGAGGACGGATTCGGCGAGGTCGCCGGCCTGCGCGGACAGCGCGGTCAGCGGCCCGAGGACCACGGCATGGATCGGGCTGACGCCGACGGCCCACAGGCCCAGGGCGACGACGACGGACGTGGCCACGATCCCGCCGATGAGCCCGGCGTAGGTCTTCGACGGCGAGATGTGGGTCAGGAACTTGGCTCGCCCGAAGCGCTTGCCGACGAGGTAGGCGCCGGTGTCGTAGGCCCAGACCGAGAGGATCAGCAGCAGGATCCAGGCGCGCTCCGGCGCCGAGCCCGGCGATCGGCGAGCTGGCCGGGCAGCGCCGGGGCGGCATCGCCGAGCCGCAGGACGAACGAGAGCAGCGAGACGTAGAGCGCGCCGTAGACCGTCGCCATCCAGGTCGTGAGCCCCTCGCGGGGATCGACCTTGCTGAACGCGGCGACCGCCACGAGCACGATCCCGACCGCGATGAGCAGCGGCCCGCTCCCGGACACGGTCGGGATCGCCGCGTCGAGGACGACCACGAGGGCGAGGGCCGTCCCGAGCAACGCGAAGGTCGGGTAGCCGGCGCTCCGCAGGAGCCGGAACACCTCGAGGCGCCGCGAGCGCCGTGATGGCGACGATGCCGGCGACGAGCAGCGGGCCGCCGACCAGGAGGACGATGAGCAGGACCGGGACGAGGACGACGGCCGTGATCGCGCGCTGTCGCATGGCGGTCCTCCCGCGTTCCTAGCGCCCGAACCGGCGATGGCGCGAGGCGAACTCGACGAGCGCGGCGTCCAGCGCGGCCGGCCCGAAGTCCGGCCAGAGCAGGTCGGTGAAGTACAGCTCCGCGTACTGCGCCTGCCAGATCAGGAAGTTGCTGATGCGGTGCTCCCGGCCGGTCCGGATGAGCAGGTCGAGCGGCGGCAGGCCGACGGTGTAGAGCCGCGAGTCGATGGCGTCCTCGTCGATCTGCTCGGCGGTCAGCCCGTCGGTCACGCAGCGCCGGGCGGCATCGACGATCTCGTGGCGGCCGGAGTAGTTGAAGGCGACGTTGAGCATCAGCCGGTCGCCGCCGGCGGTCTCGGCCAGCGCCGATTCGATCGATTCGCGGGTCGCCGACGGGAGCTCGTCCATCCGCCCGAGGAGGCGGATCTGGACGCCCTGCTCGCGCAGCTCCGGGGTCTCGTCGCGGATCGCCATCTCGAGCAGGCCGAGGAGCACCTCGACCTCCTCGGGCGAGCGCGACCAGTTCTCGCTGCTGAACGCGAACAGCGAGAGCGCGCGGATCCTGCGGCGCACGGCGTGACGGATGATCGGGCGGATGGCCTCGACCCCGGCCGCGTGGCCCTCGGCCTCGTCCTTGCCGGCCTCGCGGGCCCAGCGCCGGTTGCCGTCCATGATGATCGCGACGTGGCGCGGGAGGTCGGCGTCGAGGACGTCGAACGCGTCGGGCGCCTCGGACGCGTCGCGCGCGGCCGCGACGGGCCGGTCATCGACGTGCGGGTCGAGGTGTGCGCGAGCCACTAGACCTCCAGGATCTCCTGTTCCTTCGCGAGACCCAGCCGATCGACCTCGGCGACGTACCGGTCGGTCGTCTTCTGGAGCGACTCCAGCTGGCGGTGGACCTCGTCGGCGCCCGCCGTGCCGTCGCGCTCCTCCTTCTTGAGCAGGTCGGCCGCGTCGCGACGGGCGTTGCGGACCTCGACCCGGGCCTCCTCCATCCGCTTGTGGACGACCCGCACGAGGTCCTTGCGACGGTCCTCGGTCAGCGGCGGGATGTTGAGGCGGACCACGGTGCCGTCGACATTCGGCATGAGGCCGATGTCGCTCTTGGTGATGGCCTTCTCGATGGCGCCGAGGACGCCGCGGTCCCAGGGCTGGATGACGATCTGGTGCGGCTCCGGGACGCTGATCCCGGCCAGCTGGTTGAGCGGCGTCGACGTGCCGTAGTACTCGACGTTGATGCGCTCGACGAGCGCGGTCGACGCGCGGCCGGTCCGGATCCCCTGGAAGTCGCGCTCCATGGCCTCGACGGCGCGCCCCATCTTGTGATCGGCGTCGGCGATGATCTGGGCGGTCATGCGCGGACACCTCCGGCCGGGCCGTGGGCGCCCGTCGCGCCCGAGATGAGCGTCCCGACCGGCTCCCCGGCAGCCACTCGCGTGATGTTGTCGGGCTGGTTGAGGTCGAACACGACGATCGGCAGGTCGTTCTCCATGCACAGGCTCACGGCGGTCGCGTCGAGCACCTTGAGCTGGTCGCGGAGGAGGTCCGCGTATTCGAGCGCCGCGTAGCGCTGCGCATCGGGGTTCGTGACCGGGTCCTTGTCGTAGACCCCGTCCACCTTGGTCGCCTTGAGCAGGACCTCGGCGTTGATCTCGACCGCGCGCAGTGCGGCGGCGGTGTCGGTCGTGAAGTACGGGTTGCCGGTCCCCGCGACGAACATCGTGACGCGGCCCTTCTCGAGGTGGCGGATCGCGCGGCGGCGGATGTACGGCTCGGCGATCTCGTTCATCGCGATGGCGGTCATGACCCGGGTCGGGACGCCGGCGCGCTCGAGGGCGTCCTGCAGCGCCAGGCCGTTCATCACCGTGGCCAGCATGCCGATGTAGTCGCCGGTCGCGCGGTCCATGCCGCGCGCCGAGGCGGCGAGACCGCGGAAGATGTTGCCGCCGCCGACGACGATGCCGATCTGGACGCCGAGGCCATGGATGACCGCGACCTGCCTGGCGATGAACGCGCAGACGGCCGGGTCGACGCCGTAGGCACGGTCGCCGAGGAGCGCCTCGCCGGACAGCTTGAGCAGGATGCGGCGATAGCGCAGCGGCGTCCTTGCGGGCGCGGCGGTCGTCGTCGCGTCGTCGGTCACAGTTCCTCCCCGACCTCGAACCGCACGAAGCGCCGCACGCGGATGTTCTCCCCGATCGTCGCGATGGCGCTCGTGATGAGCTGGCCGACCGTCTGGTCCGTGTCGCGGAAGGGCTGCTCGGTCAGCACGACCTGCTGATACCACTTCCGGAGCTGGCCGTCGACGATCTGCTCGCGGATATTCTCGGGCTTCTTCTGGACCGATTCGTCGGCCAGGAGCTCCGCCTTCTTGGCGGCGAGGACGTCCGCGGGGATCGCCTCGATGCTCGGGTAGTCCGGTCGCAGGGCCACGACCTGGATGGCCAGGTCCTTGACGAGCTGCTGGAACTGCTCGTTGCGGGCGACGAAGTCCGTCTCGCAGTTGACCTCGACGAGCGCCCCGAAGCGGCCGCCCGTGTGGATGTAGCTGCCGATCAGCCCCTCGCGGGCGTCGCGGCCGGCCTTCTTGGCCGCCTGGGCGACGCCGCGCTCGCGCAGCAGGACGGTCGCCTTCTCGAGGTCCCCGTCGGATTCGGCGAGGGCCTTCTTGCAATCCATGAACCCGGCCCCGGTCCGCTCGCGCAGTTCCTTGACCAGCTCGGCCGAGATGTCCGCCATCGGTGTCTATCGCTCCTGTGGTGTCGGCGTGCGTCGCCGCACGCCGCGTGGTGGGGATCCGTTCGATCGAACGCGACCGGGTTCGCGACCCGGTCCGCCCGGGTGTCAGGCGGGCGACGCCGCCCGCGTTGTCGTCCTCGGCCTTCTCGGCCGCCTCGCGGGCGAGCTCGGCCGCGATGTCCTCCGGGGAGGCCTCGGCGGGCGCTTCGACCGGGACGTCGGCGACGCGGGCCGCCCGGTCGCCCGGCAGCAGGTCCTCGTCCTCGTCCACGTCCGGCTCGAAGGTGAGCGCTGCGCCGCCGGCGAGGGCCGCGACGAGCTCGTCGGACGCGCCCGACTCCTCGTCCTCGGGCTCGGGCATCGCGATGGCGTCGACGGCTTCCGGCTCGCTCGCGGCGCGCGCGGAACGCTGCTGGGCGCCCTCGATCGCCGCGTCCGCGACAAGCGCGCACAGCAGGCGGATGGCGCGGATCGCGTCGTCGTTGGCGGGGATGATGAAGTCGAGCTCGTCCGGGTCGACGTTCGTGTCGCCCGTCCCGATGACCGGGATCTCGAGCTTGTTGGCCTCGGTCACCGCGATCCGCTCGCGGTGCGGGTCGACGATGAAGATCGCACCAGGCGCGCGCTTCATCTTGCGCATGCCGCCGAGCGTGCCCTGGAGCTTGGTCATCTCCTCGGTCAGCTTCGCGGCTTCCTTCTTGGTCATGCGCTCGAAGTCGCCGGCGGCCTGGCGCGCCTCGAGCTGCTCGAGGAGGCCCATCCGCTTCTTGATGGTGACGAAGTTGGTCAGCATCCCGCCGAGCCAGCGCTTGTTGACGTACGGCATGCCGGCGCGGGTCGCCTCCTGGGCGATCGGCTCCTGGGCCTGCTTCTTGGTCCCGACGAAGAGGACCAGCTCGCCGCGGGCGACGGTCTCGCGGACGGCCTCGAGGGCGACGTCCAGCCGCTGCACGGTCTGGGCCAGGTCGATGATGTGGATCCCGTTGCGCTCCGCGAAGATGAACGGGCGCATCTTGGGGTTCCAGCGGCGGGTCTGATGACCGAAGTGGACTCCGGCCTCGAGCAGCTGCCGCATCGAAACGGACGGCACGGTGAGCGACCTCCTGTGTCGGTTCGTTCCTCCGCGGATCTCGTCGCCGGGAACCGGTCCTCGCCGCTGATGGGCTCGGCACCGGCACCATCCCGGTCGGAATGGTCCGCGTGTGGGCTCCGCACCATCGTGGTGCAGGCATGCTTCGACCGTCGAAGCCGGCGGAGTGTAGCACGAGGTCGCGATCCGTCGTAACAACCGAGACCGCATCGCGTCAGGGGTGCATCGACAGCCGCACCCCGAGGTGACCGCACATGACGCTCGCCCGAGTCGGTGGAGCCCTGGTCGTCGGCGGCGGCCTCCTCGGGATCCTGGCCGTCGCGATCGGCGCCCTCGGTACGCAGGTCCGCTGGGCGGAAGCCTGCTGGCAGTGGTCCGGCTGCGACCGCCAGCCTGGCGGTGCGCCGGGCGTCCCGCACCTGATCGGGCCGGCGGCGCTCGTCGGCCTCGGCATCGGCGCGCTGTTGCTGGGCGTCGCCGGTGTGCACCCGGCCGAGCGCCGAGGGGTCCGTGTCGGCCTCGCGATCCTCGGGCTGAGCCTGGGCTCGTACGTGTTCGCGACGAACCTGCCGATCCCCGAAGGCACGAACACCGCACAGAGCCTCCCCATCATCGGCGGTCTGATCTTCGGCGCGCTCGGCACGCTCGTCGGCCTGCTCGTGACCGGGATGTCACTCATCCGCCTGCCGGGACGACCTCGGTCGAGCGGCACCCTCGTGCTCGCCGGGATGCTCTTCCTGCCGATCGGCGCGCTCCTTGCCGTCGTGTCGCCGGATGACCGCCTCACGAGCACCATCGGGGCGGCCGTGGCGTTCGCCGGCGGGATCTCGTTCTTCGGCGGGTTCGTCGTCCTGGGGCATGCCGCGTTCCAGCAGGATGGCTCGGAACGGCGCGAGGCGGCGTCGACCGCCGGATAAGGGCCGGTCGTCAGGATGCGCCCGATGGACGCTCCACCCGGCGACCCTGGTCGGACGCCGGCGCAGCGTGCCGGTGACACCGCGGAGGCGCTCGTGGCGGCGCGCCTCGTCTCCGCGGGCTGGACCATCCTGGCGCGCAACGTCCACGTCGGTCGTCATGAGATCGACCTGGTCGCCGTCGACCCCGGCCCGCCGCCGGCGCTGGTGATCGTGGAGGTGCGCTGGCGTGCACGCCGCGACTTCGGCCTGCCCGAGGAGACCGTCGACCATCGCAAGCGTCGGCGCGTCCGCGAGGCCGCCTATGGCCTGCTCGATCGCGGCGAGCTGGCCGATGGAGCACCGCTCCCCCATCTCCCGCTGCGCTTCGACCTGGTGGTCGTGGAGCCCGGAAGCGATGAGGGCGAACTGCGCATCCGCCACCACCGCTCGGCGTTCTGACCCGTCGGCTCAGGCTCCGGCCGGGGTCCGCTCGAGGACGGCGAGGTCGAGCGCGTCGAGCGTCGCGTCGTCGGCCATGACCGGGACCAGCTCGCGCTCGAGCAGGTCGTGGGTCTCCGGCGACGCGCTCGGGTCCGCGAGCAGGTCGAAGCTCCAGCTGGTCCCCGGCGAGCGTCCGCTGGAGGGCCAGGAACGAGCGCCGGTGGAACGGGGTCAGGCCCAGCGCGCGGATCGCGTCGCGGTGGTCGCGCGTCGCGTAGCCCTGGTTGTGCTCCCAGCCGTAGCCCGGATAGCGGAGCGCGAGCCGTTCCATCATCCGGTCGCGGATCACCTTCGCGACGACCGACGCACAGGCGATCGAGTAGACCTTGGCGTCGCCGTCGACGATGTTCGTGTACGGGCCGACCTGCGCCTCGAACCCGGCGATCCGGTTGCCGTCGACCAGGACGTGCTCGTGGCCGCCGACCCGGGCGATCGCCCGGCGCATGGCGAGATGGGTGGCGTGGTAGATGTTGAGCTGGTCGATCTCGCGAACCGACGCGGCCCCGACGCCGATCGCCACGGCTCTCGCCCGGATCAGCGGGGCGAGCCGCTCGCGCTGTGCGGACGACAGCGTCTTGGAGTCGCGGACGCCGGGGATGCGATGGCAGCCCGGTCGCATGATCACGGCCGCCGCGACGACCGCGCCGCACGTCGGCGCGACGCCGACCTCGTCCACGCCGACCACCCGGACGAGCCCGTCGTTCCAGAAGCGGCGCTCGTAGCGGAGGGTGGGGACGGTCACGGTCATCGGCGACAAGCGTAGCGCGCCGGACACGAAGCGACCCCGCCGATCGGCGGGGTCGTGGTCGGGGCAGCCGGGAGATGGGCCGGGACTAGCCCTGGCGGCGCTCCCGGAGGGTGGCCGCCTTGCCGACGCGGTCGCGCAGGAAGTAGAGCTGCGCGCGACGGGCGACGCCGTGGCGGACGACCTCGATCTTCTCGATGCGCGGGCTGTGGATCTTGAAGGTCCGCTCGACGCCGACGCCGGACGCGATGCGCCGGACCGTGATGGAGCGGGTGATCCCGCCGCCGCGAAGGCGCATGACCGTGCCCTCGAAGACCTGGATGCGCTCGCGGTTGCCCTCGACGACCTTGGCCGACACCTTGACGGTGTCCCCCGAGGCGAGCTCGGGCAGGTCGGAGCGGAGCTGGTCCTTGACGATCTCGTCGAGCACGTTCACGCGGCGGTTCCTTGGTCTGGTAGGCAGCCGTGGCTGCGGGGATGGGCGTCGGGATGGTCGCCTCGGGAGCGACCGGACGCGGAGTATAGCACGCTCCCCGTTCGGGTCCGGGAGCGTCGCGATGCCTCAGTCGGCGTCGTCGAGCGGCGCCGGCGGCTCCAGCAGGTCGGGCCGCCGCTCGCGGGTGCGCGCCAGCGCCTGCTCCTCGCGCCAGCGCCGGACAGCGCCGTGGTCGCCCGACGTCAGGATCGCGGGCACGTCCATGCCCCGGAACGTCGGCGGGCGCGTGTACTGCGGGTACTCGAGCAGGCCGGCGCTGAACGACTCCTCGGCCGTGGACGCGTCGTCGATCGCGCCGGGGAGCAGGCGCAGGACCGCGTCGATGACGACGAGCGCCGGCAGCTCGCCGCCGGACAGGACGTAGTCGCCGATCGAGAGCTCGAGGTCCACGAGCGAGCGGATGCGCTCGTCGACGCCCTCGTAGCGCGGGCAGACGACGATGCAGTGCGCCCTGGTCGCGAGGTCGGCGGCGCGGGCGTGGCGGAAGACCTCGCCGGCGGGGTCCATCAGGATCGCGACGGAGTCCGGCCGGCGCAGCTCGTCGAGCGCGGCCGCGACCGGCTCCGGCCGCAGGACCATCCCCGCGCCGCCGCCGTACGGGGCGTCGTCGACGGAGCGGTGCTTGCCGAGGCCCCACGCCCGCAGGTCGCGGACCCGGATCTCGGCGAGGCCGCGCTCCTGGATCCGCCCCGGGATGCTGTCGCCGAGCGGGCCATCGAACATCGCCGGGAACAGCGTCAGGACGTCGATCTCGAGCGTCATGGCTGCGGCGGCGCGGCCTCGCTCGGCGGTCGGCCGTCCGGGCGGCCGCGGGGGCGTCCTCGGTCGCGGCCTCGGCGGGCGCCGTCGCCGCCGGCGTCGTGGCGGCTTCCGGCTGCGCCGTCGAGGCGCCTTCGGCCGGTCTCGGATCGGGCGTCTTCGACTTCGCCGGTCGGAGGTCGAGCGACTCGGCATCGACCACGATCTCGCCGCGGCGCGGGGCGAAGACCCGGATGAACGCACGGACCGCGGGCAGGTCGAACGGGGCGACCGTGCCGCCGTCGACGACCAGCACGTCGTTCTCGCCGACGCGGTAGATGTCGCGGACCGTCCCGAGCTCGGCGCCGTCCGTGCCGCGCACGGCGACGCCCACGACCTCGTGCCAGTAGTACTCGCCGCGGCCGAGCTCCACCTCGGGGACGACGACGGCCTCGAGATACGCCCCGCGGAGCGTGTCCGCGGCATCGCGCGAGGCGACCTCGCGGAAGCGCACCCGCCAGCCCGGGCCGTCGGCGACCGCCTCCGCCGACGCGATCGTCAGCGGCTCGTCGCGCCCCTCGCGGTGGAGCACCGTGCCGGGCACGAAGCGGGTCTCCGGGTGGTCGGTCAGGACCTCCACCCGGACGGCGCCGTGCAGCCCGTGGACCCCTCGGACGAGGGCGACCACGAGCCGTTCGTCGACGCTCAGAGGATCTCGAGCTGGACCGGCTCGCCGTCGCGGGCGGCCGTCACCTTGAGCAGGGTGCGCAGCGCCTTCGCGACGCTGCCGTTGCGCCCGATGACCTTGCCCATGTCGTCCTCGGCGACGTGGAGCTCGATGACGGTCGCGCCCTCCTCGCGGACGACCTCGACCTTCACCGCGTCGGGATCATCGACGAGCGACTTGGCGACGTATTCGACCAGTTCCTTCGCGGCCATCGTGATCCCCTACTTGGCGGCGGGCAGGATGCCCGCCTGACGGAAGAGTCGGCTGACCGTCTCGGACGGCTGGGCTCCCTTGGCGAGCCAGGCCTTGGCCTTGTCCTCGTCCACCTGGAACTCGATCGGCTCGGAGCGGGGGTTGTAGTGGCCGAGCGTCTCGATGGCGCGGCCGTCGCGGGCGCTGCGACCGTCGGCGACGACGACGCGATAGGTCGGCTGCTTCTTCGCGCCGACGCGCGTCAGCCGGATGCGGACTGCCATGGTGGGTGCGGTTCCTCCTCTTGCTCGAAGCCGGGTGCTGGGGGCACCCCGGTCTTCGCTACTTGACGGTGATGATGGCGTCGGAGTGGTCGAGATCGCCCGCGACCGAGTCCGACGCGACGAACGCGTCGAACGGGACGAGGAACGGCTTGACCTCGGTCTCGTAGGTCTTGAGCGCGCTCGGGTCGTGCGACGAGATCAGGCCCTCGATCCGCTCACGGATCTCCGTGAGGTCGACGAAGGTGATCCCGGTGCCGTCGCCGACGCGTCCGGCGAGGTTCTTGTAGCGGCTGTCGCTGGCGAGCGACGTGCCCTCGGTGGTGTCGAGGACGTGCTTGACGAAGCCCGGGCCGCTGCCGATGACGACCAGGTCGTCCTTGACGGCCCAGGCCAGCTCGACGTTGCCGCTCGGCAGGCTGACGCCGGGGAGCGTCGAACATCGCCGCATCGCGGAGCCAGGCCGAGCTTGTCGATGGAGCCCGGCATCGACGATCGTGATCGTGACCCCGTTGTGGTCCTCCTCGCGGACGCTGATGCCCTGCTGGCCACCCGCCGAGCGAGATGAGGCCCTTGAGGCTGGTCAGGAGCTTGAGCGGCGTCATCGCTGTCGGTCGGCTTGACCACGATGCCCGCCTCGGGCAGCGGGTCGGTGCCGTTGACGACGATCGCGGTGTCGCCGATCCAGCCGAGGATGGCGTCGAGGCCGCCGGCCAGGTCGGCCGACTTCTCGAGCTGGGCGAACGCGTCCTTGAAGCAGGGCTGCGACTTGTAGAGGTCGATCGCCCTGCTGGAGGGTCGCGCCGTAGTCGTGGGTGACGGCCAGCGCGATCGCGCTGGCGGGGATGTGCTTGACGAGGTCCGAGGTGCGGTCCGAGGTGGGTCCGACGGCCTTGGCCGGCGGCGGCGAGACGCTCTCGAACTCGAGGGCGTCCGAGTCCGCCTTGACCGTGAAGGTCGCCCACTCGGGGAGCAGGTCCGCCGTCATCTTCGTCATCGTCGACGGGTCGCAGCCGGCGATGACGAGGCCCGGGTCCGCGCTCGGCAGGGCGTTCTGCATCGACGACTGCAGCGACGCCGACCAGTCGTACAGCTTCCCGAGGGCCAGGTAGACGAGACCGAGGTGGCTGCCGTCGGCGGCCGCGAACGCGGCCTTCGGCCCGGGCTCGTCGGCGAACGCGCCGGCGCCGTTGGTGTCGATGGCCGACTTGACCGACGCGAGATCGCCGATCACCGCGACCTTGCCGTCGATGATGGCCATGCCGGTCTCCGGCGTGCCCTGCTTCGCCGGCGTCGTGATGGTCGTGCCGCCGTACTGGGTCGTCGTGATCGCCGCGCCGCCCTCGGTCAGGAGCTGGTCGAACCAGTCCTGGGCCAGGGCCGCGTTCTTGACGGACAGCAGCAGCAGGGCGTGCGTGTTCGCCGCCGCACTTGGCGCTGGTGACGGCCTGCGGGTCGGGCAGCTCGCCGACGCTGAACGCCAGCTCGCCCTCGAACCACGGCTGGATGTCCTTGCCGAAGGTCTGCTTGTCGCTCGAGGCCTTCCCGACGATCTGGTCGAGGGTCTCGTTGACCTTGGTCTGGATCGACGACTGGTCGGCGAAGCCCGGGAAGTGCGACAGGAACTCCGCGACCTTGCGGTCCTGGCCGCCCGGGAGGTCCATGCGGAACTCGCCGTACATCACGCTGCCGGCCGGCACGTAGCCGAGGACCGTCGCGGGCGGCGCAGCTCCGGTCAGCGCGTAGACCGCCGCGGCACTGATGGCGACGACGACCGCGATCGCGCCGAGGGCGACCGCCCATCGGCGGCGGCTCGGGCCGGCGGGCGCGTCGACGGCGGTCACCGGCGCGGCCCGGCTCGCGGGCTCCGCCGGGACGAACTCGTCCTGCGGCGGCGCGTCCGGCGCCGGGGTCGCCGGCGTCGGGGTCACGGTGGTCGGGTCCCAAGGGTCGCTGTGCTGGTCGGTCATCGGTCGGTCCCCTCTGTTGCGATATCGGGTCATCGGCGGCCGGACAGGGCGCTCATGGCGGCCCGCCGACCGCCAGCCCCGGAGAGTTGCTTCATGACCTTCTGCATCTCGGCGAACTGCTTCACGAGACGATTGACGTCGGGAAGGGTGGTCCCGGAGCCGGCCGCGATGCGGCGTCGCCGGGAGGCGTTGAGCACGGTGGGATCGCGGCGCTCGACCGGGGTCATCGCCCGGATGATCGCCTCGGTGCGCTTGAGGTCGCCCCGGTCGACGGCGGCCTGGGCCTCGTTGGCCATGCCGCCCATGCCCGGGATCATCGACATGATCTGCCCGAGCGGACCCATCTTCTGGACCTGCTGGAGCTGGTCGAGCATGTCCTCGAGGGTGAAGCTGTTCTTGCGCAGCTTCTCCTCGAGCTTGGCCTGCTGGTCGGTGTCGAAGGTCTCCTGCGCCCGCTCGACGAGCGTCATGATGTCGCCCATGCCGAGGATCCGGCCGGCGAGCCGGTCCGGGTGGAAGACCTCGAGGCCGTCGGTCTTCTCGCTGGTCCCCAGGAACTTGACCGGGACGCCGGTGACCGCGGAGATCGAGAGCGCCGCGCCGCCACGGGCATCGCCGTCGATCTTGGTCAGGATCAGGCCGGTCACCGGGACCGCGGCGACGAACGCCTGCGCGACGGCGACGGCCTCCTGGCCGGTCATGGCATCGACGACGAGCAGCGTCTCGACCGGCTTGACCGCCGCGTTCACCGCGGCGATCTCGGCCATCAGCGCCTCGTCGACGGTGAGGCGGCCGGCCGTGTCGAGGATGACCACGTCGCGGACCTGGCGCTTCGCGGCCTCGACGCCCAGCCGGGCGATCTCGGGGACGCTGGTGCCGACCGGGGCGCGGAAGACCGGGATGTCGAGGCTCTTGCCGAGCGTCTCGAGCTGGTCGGCGGCCGCCGGGCGGTAGGGGTCCGCGGCGACGAGCATCGGGCGGCGGCCCAGCTTGACGATGTGGCGGGCGAGCTTGGCCGTGGACGTCGTCTTGCCCGAGCCCTGCAGGCCGACCATCGCCACGACCGCCGGGTTGCCCGACAGGTGGAAGGTCCGATCGCCGGCCGACAGGAGCTCGACGAGCTCGTCGTGGACGATCTTCACGACCTGCTGGCCGGCGGTGAGGCTCTCGAGGACGTCGGCGCCGACGGCCTTCTCGCGGACGCGGGCGACGAAGTCCTTGACGACCTTGAAGTTGACGTCCGCCTCGAGCAGCGCCAGGCGCACTTCGCGCATGGCGGCGTCGACGTCGGCCTCGCTGATGCGACCCCGGCCCGTCAGGGTGCCGAGGGTCTTGCGCAGCCGGTCGCTGAGGGTGTCGAACATGGTCCGGGTGGGGACTCCAGCGGGTGGTTTGCCGGCGCGTCGGCGATCGCTCGCGGACAGGCCGGGTGGTGCGCGGGTTCTGACGCACCGAGGCGTGCCGAAGTGTAGCGCAGGCTCTTCCCGGCCGCCGTTGGGACGATGGTCCGGGTGCTGCTACCGACTATGCTCCGCCGTCGTGCGCAACCCCTTCGCTTCCGTGCTCTGGCGCAACGGCGCGTTCCGCCGTGTCTGGGCCGCCTCGACCGTCTCGGTCTTCGGCTCGCTGGTCACGCGGATCGCGCTGCCGCTGGTCGCCATCCTCGTCCTCGGCGTCGGCTCGGTCGAGATGTCGCTCCTGCGCAGCCTCGACCTGGTCGCGGCGCTCGTCTTCGGGCTGGTCGCCGGCGCGTGGGTCGACCGGCTGCGGCGCCGGCCGGTCCTGATCTGGGCCGATCTCGGTCGCGCCGTGCTGCTGGGCTCGATCCCGGTCGCATTCGTGCTCGACGTCCTGACGTTCCCGCACCTGCTGGTCGTCACCGGGCTCGCGGCGGTGCTGACGGTCTTCTTCGACTCGGCCGACAACGCCTACCTGCCGACCGTCGTCGAGCGCGAGCAGCTGACCGACGCGAACGCGGCCCTGTCCGCGAGCGGCTCGGCCTCGGAGGTCCTCGCGTTCGGGCTCGGCGGCGTGCTCGTCCAGGTGCTGAGCGCGCCGGTGACGATCGCCATCGACGCCGTCACGTTCCTGGTCTCGGCGGTCCTCCTCGGCACGATCCGCAAGGACGAGCCGCCGCCGCCGCCGGCGGCCGAGCGGTCGCCGGTGATCGCCGAGATCCGCGAGGGCATCCGGCTCGTCCGCCACGACCCGATCCTGCGGGCGTTCGCCGGCTCGCAGGTGGCGATCTCCATGATCTGGGGCATCTTCGGCACGACGTGGTGGCTGTTCACGGTCGACGAGCTCGGCCTCGGGCCGGCGGCGCTGGGCGTGGTCGCGGCGGTCGGCGGGGTCTCGTCGCTCGTCGGGGCGCTCATCACGAAGCCGGCGACACAGCGCTGGGGGCGTCGGGCCGGTCGTCATCGCGGCGCTCGTCCTCTCGACCATCAGCAACCTGTTCGTCCCGCTGGCGCCGGTCGGCGCCCCGCTCGTCGCGATCACGCTGCTGATCCTCGCGCAGCTCCTCGGCGATTCCTCGCTGCAGGTCTACGACATCTCGGAGGTCGTCGTCCGCCAGACGCTGGTCGAGGACCGGGCGCTCGGCCGCGTCTCGTCGACGTTCGTCGTCGCGTCAGGGATCGCCCAGCTCATCACGACGCTGCTGGCCGGCGTCCTCGCCGTGGCGATCGGACTCCGCGCGACGATGTGGATCACGCCGGTCTTCGGCGTCATCGGGGTCCTGATCCTGTGGTTCTCGCCGGTCCGCCGCCTCAGGCAGCTTCCGGTCGTGCTGGACGCCGGGACCGTCGAGGCCGTCGAGGAGATCGAGCGCGACCGCCCGATCGGGGGTCTAGGCGAAGAGCGCCGCGACGAACGCGTCGGGGTCGAAGGCGATCAGGTCGCCGGCCTGCTCGCCGACGCCGACGAAGCGGACCGGGATGTGGAGCGCGTCCTCGATGGCGAAGACGATGCCGCCCTTCGACGTCGAATCGAGCTTGGTGAGGACGATCCCGGTGAGACCGACCGCCTCGTGGAAGGCCACGGCCTGCGAGAGCCCGTTCTGGCCGGTGGTCGCGTCGAGCACGAACCACGTCTCGGGGACCGCGCCGGGCAGCCGCTTGTCGATGATGCGGCGGATCTTGGAGAGCTCGTCCATCAGGTTCGACTTCGTGTGCAGGCGACCGGCCGTGTCGGCGATCACGAGGTCCGCGCCGCGGGCGACGGCCGCGTCCAGGGCGTCGTAGACGACCGCGCCTGGGTCCGCGCCCGGGGCGTGCGCGACCATCTCGGTGCCGGCCCGGTCGGCCCAGATGCGGAGCTGGTCGATGGCGGCGGCCCGGAACGTGTCCGCCGCGGCGAGGATCACGCGGTGCCCCTCCCCGGCGTAGCGGCTCGCGAGCTTGCCGATGCTGGTGGTCTTGCCGGTGCCGTTGACGCCGACGACGAGGATCACGGCCGGTCCGCCCTCGACCGACGGCTTCGGCGCCCAATCCGGGTCCCGCGGGACGAGGAGCGCGGCGAGCTCCGCCCGGACGGCCGATTCGGCACCGGCCGGGTCGCGCCGCCGCCGGGCGCGCTCGACCACGTCCATCGCGAGCGCCGCGCCGACGTCGCCGGCGATCAGCGTCTCCTCGACGTCGTCCCAGGACGGCCCCTCGGGTCCGCCGGCGAGGAAGCCGCGCAGTCGCGACATGAAGCCGCCGCGGGTCCGCTCCAGGCCGGCGTCGAGGGAGCCCTCGTGGTCGGGCGCCGGGCGGGCTCGACCGGGCTCGGGCTCGGCATCGGGTCGGCTCCGGGCTCGGGCGCCGGCGGCTCCGGCTCGGGCGCCGGCGCCTCCGGCTCGGGCTCGTAGACCGGCTCCGGGACCGCCAGCCCGGGCTGCAGGATCGACCATGCCGTCTCGGCGGCCGGCTCGAATGCCGGCTCCGGTGCCGCCGCGTCCGTCGCGTCGCGGCCGGGTCCTCGAAGTCGGCCGGATCGGGCTCCCAGCCGGGCTCGACCGTCTCCGGATCCGGGAGCGGCTCCTCGCTCGGTCTCGGCCGGCTCGGCCTCCTCCTCCCGGTTCCGACGCCAGAACGGCATCAGCGGGTCGGCACCAGCTCGGCGCGACCCTGGTCGGCGAGCGCCTGCGCCTCGTCGAGCCGGAGGCTGATCACGCGGCTGACCGAGTCGTCGCCGACGGTGACCCCGTACAGCGCGTCGGCGGCCTCGATGGTCCCGCGGTTGTGGGTGATGACCACGAACTGGGTCTGGTGGGCGAGGCTGCGCAGCGCGTCGGCGAATCGGCCGACGTTGGCCTCGTCGAGGGCCGCGTCCACCTCGTCGAGCACGCAGAACGGGACCGGCCGGACCTCGAGCATCGCGAACAGCAGCGCGACGGCCGTCAGCGCGCGCTCGCCGCCGGACAGCATCGCCAGCGCCTGGGCCTTCTTGCCGGGCGGCCGCGCGACGATCTCGACGCCGGTCGAGCCGAGGTCCGACGGGTCGGTCAGCGAGATCCGCGCGAACCCGCCGCCGAAGAGCTGCTCGAAGCGCGAGGCGAACGCGACCTCGAGGGCGCGGAACGTCGTCTGGAACTGGTCCGCGATCATCGTCTCGAGCTCGGCGATCAGCTCGCGCGTGCGCACGATCGCGGTCCGCAGGTCGGTCGCCTGCGTCTCGAGCGTCTCGAGCCGGGTCTTCGAGCTCGGCGTACTCGTCGACGGCGTACGGGTTGACCGCGCCGAGCTCGTGGAACCGCCGGCGGAGCTGGCCGAGGCGGGCCGGCCCGGGCGGGGCCTCGGTCGGCGGCGCGGCCGCCCAGCGGTCCGCGGCGGCGTCCAGCGCCGATTCGAAGGCGGCGGTGTCGCCGCCGCGCATCGACATCGGCCTCCGCGGTCGGCGCTCGGCATCCGCGTCCGGCGTCAGCGGTCCGACGGCCGAGCTCGTCGACGCGGCGAACGCCATCCCGGACACGGCGGCGAGATGCGCCAGGCCCGGCTCGCCGAGGCCGGCGAGGTCGACCAGGACGCTCTCGCGGAGCGCGTCGAGCCCGAGGCGGGCCTCCAGCTCGGCGCGATCGGCCGTGCGCAACCGGTCGTCGGCGGCGCGGAGCCGCTCCCGGGCCGCGGACGCGCCCTGCTCCGCGGTCGCCAGTCGCTCCCGGTCCGCGGCGTCCGCGGCGTGGAGCTCGGCGAGCGCCTGTCGGGCGGCCGCCTCGGCCACCACGGCCGTCGCGAGGTCCGAGCGCAGGCGATCGCGCTCCGCGGCCAGGTCGCGGGCGCGGACGTCGAGGCCCTCGAGCTCGCGGTCGGCCCGCGCCATCCGCTCCTCGGCGAGCGCGATCCCGGTCTCGGCGCGGGTCCGTCGCGCCTCGGCCTCGCGACGGGCGGCGTCGGCCGTGGCGGCCTGCTCGGCCAGGCGGTCGCGTCGCGCCCGCATCTCGGCCGCGCGGGCCTCCCACGCCTCGATCGCGCTGGTCGCCGCCTCGGTCGGGGCCGCGCCACCGTCCGTCGGCGGACCCGGACGGGTCGGCCGTCGTGTCCATCGCGGCAAGCGCCGCCGCCGCGCGGGCATGGTCGTTGCGCAGCCGGTCGGCCTGCGCCTCGGCCCATGCGGCCTCGCGGACCGCCGCCTCGGCGTCCCGCGCGGCCACGCGTTCCGCGTCGTCGGCCGTCCGGCGATCCGTCGCGGCGCGGGACTCGGCGGTCCGGGCCGCCTCCAGCGCGGTCCGCGCGGCGTCGGCGGCGGTCGATGCGCGTCACGGCGGCCGCCCTCGCCGACGACGCGGCCGCCGCCAGACGCTCCGACCTCGGCGCCGAGGGCGGTCGCCTCCGCGCGGCGCTGCAGGACCGACTCGCCCGCGCCGAGCGCGACGGCGAGCTCCCCGACCACGGCCGAGCCGTCGCGCGGGACCACGATCCAGCCGCCCGGCAGGCGCCGCCTGCACCGCGAGGCAGGCCGCGAGGTCCGGCACCCACGCGGCCCGTGCCAGCAGCCGCCGCGCCGCGCCGTTCCCGTCGCGCTGGACGGCGTCGGCGAGGAGCCCGCCGCCCGCGCCGCTCACGGCGTCGAGGAACCGTCGCTCGCGAGCGTCGGCGGCCGGGGCCGTGGCCGACGCGCGCTCCTCGACGATCAGCGCGCCGCGCTCGCCCGCGAGGTCCGTGACGGCACTGACCTTGACCAGGTACGCCCGGGTCGCCTCGCCGAGCGCCGCCTCGACCGCGGCCCGCAGGCCCGGGTCGACGACCAGCTCCTCGTCGACGCGACGGCCGCCGTGCCGTCGCGCGGCCTTCGCGATCCCGCGGCCCTCCTCCTCGGCCAGCCGCGTCTCGAGCGATCGGGCGCGGCCCTGCACGGCCGCGAGGTCCGCCTCGGCGGCGACGGCGCGTGCCTCGGCCGCGGACCGTTCCGCCTCGGCCGACTCGAGCGCCGCTCTGCGCGACCTCCATGGCTGCGGTCGCGGCCCGCTCAGCCTCGATCGCCGCGGCCCGCCGGTCGTGTGCGGCGGTCGCCAGGCGCCGCGGTGGCGTCCCGTCGAGCGGCCGCGGCCGTGGCCCGCTCCCCTTCCCCGGCCGCCTGTCGGGCGGCCTCGTCAGCGCGGCGTCGCGCGGTCTCGAGCTCGGCCTGTCGGGCGGTGGCGGCTCGACGGAGCGCGGCGAGCTCCTCGCCCTGTGCCTGCCGCTCGGCGCGCAGCGCCCCGAGCTCCGCGAGCGCGGCGGCCGTCTCGCGTTCCGCCTCGGCCAGCGCCGCCTCGAGGTCGATGTCGCGCGGCGGCACGGGCACGGCCCCCGACCGGCGTCCAGCCGCCAGCTCCGCCTCTGCGGCCGCGCGGTCGGCGGCGATCCGGGTGCGGTCTCGCTCGATGGCGCCGATCTCCGAGGCGACCCGCGCCTCGCCGAGCTGGGCCGCGGTCAGCGTCGCTCGCGCCGCGTCGTGGGCCTCGCGCCGTTCGCGCTCGGCGACGGCGCGCGCGCCGAGCTCGGCGGCGACGCCCGACGCGGCCGCCTCCGCGGCGGTCATGTCGGCCATGGCGCGGTCCGCATCGGCGCCGGCGGCTGCCCGCCGAGCCTGCGTCTCCCCGACGCGCGCCGCCGCCTCGTGCCAACGCGCGTGCGCCGAGAGCAGGATCGCGGCCGCCAGCTCGTCCGCGGTGGTCTGCCGGCTCGTCTGCTGCTCGGCCTGGGCCGCGAGCCGCCGCGCCTGCGGCCGGAGCTCGGCGACGATGTCCTCGACGCGGGCGAGGTTCGCCTCGGATTCGACGAGCTGCTCCTGGGCCCGACGCCGTCGACGCTCGTGGCGCCGGACGCCGGCGACCTCCTCGAACAGCGGCCGGCGCTCCTCGGGGCGGAGCGCCAGCGCCTGGTCGACCATGCCCTGCCCGATGAAGAGGAACGCGTTGTCGGCGAGGTGCGCGGCGTCGAGCAGCTCGACGAGGTCGCGCAGCCGGATGCGCTGCTTGTTGAGGAGGTAGTCGTTCTCGCCGGAGCGGTACAGCCGCCGGCCGAGCTCGAGGACCTGGAAGTCGACCGGCAGCAGGCCGTCCGCGTTGTCGATGACCAGCGTGACGTCGGCCATGCCCTGCGCGGCGCGCTTGTCCGACCCGGCCCAGATGACGTCCTCGGCCTTGCGCGACCGAAGGGCGCGGCCCTGCTCGCCCAGCGCCCAGCGGAGCGCGTCGGCGAGGTTGCTCTTGCCGGAGCCGTTCGGCCCGACGATCGCGCTGATGCCGCCGCCGAACTCGACGCTCGTCCGCTCCGCGAACGACTTGAAGCCCTGCAGCCGGAGGGCGAGCAGGCGCGAGGGCGCGAGCAGCCGCCCGGGTCCGCTGGGGGCGGTCATTCGCCGACCGCTTCGGCGCCGGAGCTGGGAGCGGAGGTGCTCGAGCGCCTCGGCCGCCGCCGCGGTCTCCGCGACGCGTCGCGACGGACCCTCGCCGACGCCCGAGCGGCCTGGCCGTCCACGTGGACCTCGACGCGGAACGTCTTCTCGTGGTCCGGGCCGGTGACGTCGACGAGCCGGTACGACGGGCGCCCGCCCGAGTGGCGCTGGGTGTACTCCTGGAGCCGGCTCTTGGGGCTCTTGAGCGCGACGATCGGCCCGTCCTGCGTCAGCTCCGGGGCGGCCAGCTCCACCAGCCAGTCACGCGCCACGTCGAAGCCCCTGGTCGAGGTAGATCGCGCCCGGCGAGCGCCTCGAAGGACGAGGCGAGGAGGGTCGGGCGCCGGCGGCCGCTGCGACGCGACTCGCCCTCGCCGAGCATCAGCACGGAGCCGAGGTCGATGCGGTTGGCCAGACGGGCGAGGCCGGTCGTCGAGACGATGGCGGCCCGGCGGGCGGACAGGTCGCCCTCGTCGTCCTCGGGATGGCGCGCGTAGAGCGCCTCCGAGATGATCAGGCTGACGACGGCATCGCCGAGGAACTCGAGCCGCTCGTTCTGGCCGGCGGCCTCATCGGGGTGCTCGTGCAGCCAGCTGGCATGGATGAGGGCCTGCTCCAGCAGGCCCTGGTCGCGGATCGGGACGCCGAGGCGGGTCGCGAAGGCCCTGGCGGGGCGCACGATGGCCCGCCGCCCGGGGGTCTTAGGACGACCGCTCGTCGATGTAGTCGACGGCGTCCTGCACGGTCCGGATCTTCTCGGCGTCCTCGTCGGAGATCTCGGTCCCGAACTCTTCCTCGAGGCTCATGATCAGCTCGACCAGGTCGAGGGAGTCGGCGTTCAGGTCGTCGACGAACGACGCCTCGGGCTTGACCTCATCCTCGTCGGCGCCGAGCTGCTCCACGACGATCTTCTTGAGGCGCTCGTAGGTGGTTGCCACTGACTCCCTCCTCGGATGGGTTAGGCCGACGGCCGGGTGCCGTTGGACTCCGCTTCGATCTTCCCGAGCACCCCGTTCATGAGGCGGCGCATCGGGTCGCCACTGTAGATGCGTGCCAACTCGACCCACTCGGCGATGGCCACCCGGGCCGGCGTGCCGGAGTGTAGCACCTCGGATATGGCCGTACGGAGGAGCGCGCGGTCCATCCGGGCCAGCCCCGTGACCGGGTACTGGGGCGCCCGGCGGGTGATCTCCGCATCGATCGAATCGCGGTACCTGGTCACCGCGCCGACCAGCTCCCGGGCCAGCTCGGCGGCCGCCGGATCCTTCTCGGACTCGGCGAGATGGCGCTCGAGGACGGCCTCGGCCGTGTGCTGCCCGAAGTCCGCCTCGAAGACCGCCGAGAGCGCCAGGCGGCGCCCGGTCCGCCGACCCCGGACCCGGTCAGCCCCCGACACCGTCGACCAGCACGGTCACGGCACGCAGGTCGAGCCCGAGCAGGCGCTCCACGGTCGCCGCGACGGCCGATCGGACCTGGCCGGCGAGCGGCCCGACGGCCTGGCCGGGACGGGCGACGATCCAGATCCGGACGGTCACCCCGTCCTCCAGGACGCGGACGGTCACGGCGCGACCGCCGAGCCAGCGCCGCCACGGCGCGCCGCCACGGCCGACGCGAGCGACGCCCGGCACCTCCAGCGCCGCCAGCCCGACCAGCTCGCGGATCACCGACGGACCGACGGTCAGCTCATGGCCGCTCACGACGCGACCCCTTCGGCGGGGGCGACGGCTCCCGCGGCACCCGCGGCAGCGGCCGCCTCGCCCGCCGCGGCGTGCGTGGCGAGGGCCTCGCCGATGAGTGCCGGGACCCTCGTCCGCGCGGTCGTGGCCGCGACGTCGCAGGCGAAGTCGATCATCCGGCTGCGCGCCCGGCCGTGGGTGATGATCACGGTCCCGCGCACCCCGAGCAGGATCGAGCCGCCGACCTTCTCGTAGTCGAAGACGCCGCGGATCCGGTCGATCCCGGGCTTCATGAGGACGGCGCCGAGCCGGCCGCGCAGGCCGCGCTGGAACTCGGTCCGCCACAGGTCGAAGATGAAGCCCGACAGACCCTCGAAGAACTTGATGACGACGTTGCCGAGGACGGCGTCGCAGACCACGACGTCGGCCTGGTGCTTGGTGAGGTCCTTCCCCTCGACGTTCCCCTCGAAGCGCAGCCCCGAGGCGTCGAGCAGCTCGGTCGCGCGCTGGATCCGGGCGTCGCCCTTGCCGCGCTCCTCGCCGATCGACAGCAGCGCGACGCGCGGCTCGGGGATGCCCATCACGCGCTCGGCGAAGATCGCGCCCATCCGCGCGAACTGGGCGAGGTTCTCGGCCGTGGAGTCCGGGTTGGCGCCGATGTCGAGCAGGACCATCGGGCCGGAGTCCGTGATCATCTGGACGGCGAGGGCGGGTCGGTCGACCCCGGGCAGGCGCCCGAGGCGGAGGACGGCGGCGGCCATGCCGGCCCCGGTGTGCCCGGCGGTCACGATCGCGTCGGCGTCACCGCGCTTGACGAGGTCCGTGGCGACGAGGATCGAGGAATCGCGCTTCTCGCGGAGCGCCATGGCGGGGTGCTCGTCCATGCCGACGACCTGGGTCGCATGGACGATCGAGACGTTGGCTGGCAGCGGCCCCGCGAGGGCCGAGACGACGGCCTCGTCGCCGACGAGGATCAGGCGATCGGCGGGGTGGGACCGGGCGTAGCGCAGGGCCCCGGGCACGACCTCGGACGGGCCGTGGTCGCCGCCCATCGCGTCGACGGCGACGCGGACGCCGCCCGCCGTGCTCCCGGACGGTGCGGGGTCCGTCACGCGATCAGCGCGCTGCGTCGTCGGCGGCGGGCTTGGGCGCGACCGCCAGGCGGCCGTTGTAGTAGCCGCAGTTCGGGCAGACGTGGTGCTGCTGCTTCTGCTCGTGGCAGTGCGGGCACTCCTCGAGGTTCGGCAGGTCGATGGCGAGGTGCGCGCGGCGCTCGCCCTGGCGGGCGTGCGAGACGCGGCGCTTGGGTACACCCATGGGGTCGTGGGCTCCTTGTCAGAGGTCGGTCGTGTCGCGTGGCCGCTCGTCCGTCCCGGTTCCGGGCGCGGCGCCACGCCGACGGCGGAGTCTACCGCATGACCCGGCCCCCCGTCTCCTCGGGGTCACCCGTCGTCGACCTGGAAGCCCCGGAGCGCCTCGAGCCGCGGGTCGATGTCGTCGTCGGGATGGTCGTGGTCGCCGGCCTCCAGCGGCTGGCCGCAGACCACGCACAGACCGGGGCAGTCCGGCCGGCACAGCGGGGCGATGGGCTCGGCCAGGACGATCGCGTCGACGACCGGCGGCTCGAGGTCAACCTCGTGGTGGTCGGTGAGGCGGAGCGCGTCCGGCTCGTCGTCGAAGGCGACGGGCTTGCCGCTCGCGAGGTCGATGGTCGGCAGGTACTCCTCGTGGATCCCGAGGACGAGCAGGATCGTGAGCTCCTTGAGGCAGCGGCTGCACGCTCCCGCGAGCGACGTCGTGAGGTCCGCATCGGCGAGGACGCCGCGGTTCGTGCGCGACAGCCGGACGGCGCCCTCGATCGGTGCCGTCAGGACGAGGCCGTCGGGCAACTCGGGTCGGACGTCGCGGACCGGGTACTGGCGGTCGGACCCGACGGCATCGGCCAGCAGCCCGGCGACGTTCCAGATGAGGGGCCCGTCCGTCGGGCGGGCGGTCATGGGCGGGCCGGCTGCGCCGCGTCCTCCGGCTCGTCGGCCCAGCCGCCGTCGTCCTCGTCGATCGGGGCCTCCTCGGGGATGAGGTCGGCCCGCCGCTCGTCGAGCATCGCGATGCCCTTCTTGATGCTCTGCAGCGTCTTGACGACGTCGCCTTCGAGGCCGACCAGCACCCCGACCGCGTACTCGTCGGCGCCGCGGCGGATCTCGTCGGCATCCTGGTGCGCTTCGCCGATCACGCGCTGGCTGATCTCCTCGGCCTGCTGCGTGAGGCCGCGCTCGTCGATCAGGAACGCCGCCTGCTCCTGGGCCTTGGCGACGATGCGCTCGGCCTCGACCTGGGCCTTCTCGATGATCCGCTCGCCCTCGGCGTTGATCCGCTTGGCGGCGCGGACCTCCTCGGGCACGGCGACGCGCAGCTCATCGATGAGCCCGAGTGCCGCGTTCTGGTCGACGACCACGTTCGTCGTGAGCGGCAGCTTCTTGCCGTTGGCGATCAGCGACTCGAGGCGCTCGACGAGGAAGATGATGTCGATCGGAGTTCCCTCCCGGCTCGGCGGATGGTCCCTGGCACGCGTGGCCGCAAGTATGGCACGCGGGCGGGCCGTCAGCGCCTCCGGAGTGCCTCGTCGAGGGCCGTCCGGGCGGCGGCCGGGACCATCGACGCGACGTCGCCGCCGAAGCCGGCGATCTCCTTGACCAGGCTCGAGCTGACGTACCCGCTCTCGACCGACGTCATGAAGAAGACCGTGTCGACGTCGGGTGCCAGGACCCGGTTGTTGTGGGCCAGCTGCATCTCGACCTCGAAGTCGCTGATGGCGCGCAGGCCGCGGACGATCGAGCCGGCGCCGCGGGCCCGGCAGAAGTCGACGGTCAGGCCGTCGAACGAGGCGACCTCGATGCCGGCGAGCGAGCGCGCCGGCTTCGGCCAGGGCCTCGCGGATGACCCGGATCCGCGTCTCGACCGGGAGCAGCGGGGTCTTGCGCGGGTTGGCCAGCACGCCGACGACGACGGCGTCGAAGACGACGGCGGCGCGACGGATGACGTCGAGGTGGCCGTTGGTGATCGGGTCGAACGAGCCGGGGTAGACCGCGATCGTGTTCATCGATCCTCCACGCGCCGATAGAAGGTCAGCGTCGTCTCGCCGAAGCGCCGCTCCCGCTCGGATGCTAGCAGCCCGATCCGGGCCGGCGGCGGCACCTGGCTGGCGTGCTTGGCCACGACCCGGCCGCCCGGAACGAGGAGCGGCCCGAGGGCCGTGAGCGCGGCGACGAGGAGCTCGGGTCGGTCGTACGGCGGGTCGGCGATCGCGACGTCCCACGGACCTCCGCCGCGCGGCGCGGCGAGCCGAGCCAGCGGACCGCCTCCTCGTTCACGAGGCGCGCGGCCGGCCCGCCGAGGCGCGCCCGGTCGAGGTTTGCGCCGATCACCTTGATGGCTGCGCCGTCGCGCTCGACGAAGGTCGCCGACGCCGCCCCGCGCGACAGCGCCTCGATCCCCGCCGCGCCGCTCCCCGCGAACAGGTCGAGGAACGCTGCGCTCGCGCAGGTCCGGCTCGAGGATCGCGAACAGCGTCTGCTTGACGCGGTCGCCCATCGGCCGCGTCCCCTCACCCGGGCCGGCGAGCCGGATCCCGCGCGCGCGTGCCGGCGATGACCCGGCCCGCGTCAGCCATCGTCGTCCGCGTCGTCGGCCGCCTCGCCCGCCGAGATGCGCCGCAGCCAGCCGGCGTCGAGCTCGTGGCGGAGCGCGTCGACGCCGTCGATGAGCGAGCCGCGCGGGTCGAGGAGCGCCTCCGCGTGCGCGCGCGCCTGGACCGCCAGCTCGCGGTGCGACGGTTCCTGGAGCGAGGCGACGCGCAGCCGCGGCAGACCGCTCTGGGCGAGCCCGAGCACGTCGCCCTCGCGGCGCAGCTCGAAGTCGCGCTCGGCGAGCTCGAAGCCGTCGCGGATCTCGGCGACGGCCTTGAGCCTGGCCTGGGCCACCTCGTCGGCCGTGTCCGAGACGAGGACGCAGTACGACTCGACCGTCCCGCGCCCGACCCGGCCGCGCAGCTGGTGGAGCTGGGCGAGCCCGAACCGGTCGGCCGACTCGATGACCATCATCGTCGCCTCCGGCACGTCCACGCCGACCTCGACGACGGTCGTCCCGACCAGGACGTCGAGCTCGCCGTCGCGGAACCGCGTCATCTCCGCGTCGCGGACGGCGGCCTTCAGCCGCCCGTGGACGAGGCCCACCCGCAGCGGGGCGAGCAGCTCGGCGAGGCGCTTCGCCTCGGACTCGGCCGCGACCGCGCCCTCGGTCTCCGACGCCCGACTCGTCGATGAGCGGCACGACCACGAACGTGCGCCGGCCGGCCGCCGCCTCGTCGCGGACCTTCTGCCACGTGCCGGCGAGGTCGTCCGGGCGGCGGATCCCGGTCCGGATCGGGATCCGGCCGGCCGGCGGGGTCCGCAGGTCCGAGACGTCGAGGTCCGCGTAGACCAGCTGGCCGAGCGTCCGCGGGATCGGCGTGGCGGTCATCAGCAGCACGTGCGGCGAGCGGCCGCTCGCCTTGCCCTCGAGCGCGTCCCGCTGGCCGACGCCGAAGCGGTGCTGCTCGTCGATGACCACGAGCCCGAGGTCGCGGAACGAGACCGACTCCTGGATCAGCGCGTGCGTGCCCGACGACGACCGCGGCCTGCCCTGAGGCGATGTCGTCGAGGGTCTTCGCGCGGCGGTCCGCCTTCAGCGAGCCGGTCAGCAGCGTGACCCCGATGCCGAGCGCCTCCAGCAGCGCCCCGATGGTCTCGAGGTGCTGGCGGGCCAGCAGGTCGGTCGGGGCCAGCAGCGCGCCCTGGAAGCCCGGCCCGCGCGACCGCCGCGAGCGCGTAGGCGGCGACCGCGGTCTTGCCCGAGCCGACGTCGCCCTGGAGCAGCCGCAGCATCGGGGTCTCGCCGGCGATGTCGGTCCGGATCTGCGCCGTCGCCGCCGCCTGGTCGTCGGTCAGGGTCACGTCGCGCCCGACCCGGACCGCCAGCGCGTCGGTGAGCGCCGCCCGGACGTCGGCGTCGGATCCGTCGTCGATCGCGATGGGGACCGCGGCGGCGCGCGCCCGCTGGCGGCGGCGCGCGACCATGCCCAGCTGGAGCGCGAGCAGCTCGTCGAAGGCGAGCCGTCGGAGCGCGGCGTCGCGGGCCTCGAAGGTCAGGGGGTAGTGGGCGGATTCGAGCGCGGCCGCGATCCCGGGCAGCCCCATCTCGCCGCGGATGCCGGCCGGGAGGTACTCCGGGTAGGTCGGGCCGGCGCGGTCGAGGGCGTCGCGGATCGCCGAGCGCAGCCGCGCGGCGGTCAGCCCGGCCGTCAGCCGGTAGACGGGCACGATCCGCCCGGCATGCAGGACCTCGTCGTCGCCCTGGACCGCCTGGAACTCCGGGTTGTCGAGGGTCAGCTTCCGGCCGAACCACTTGACCCGGCCCGAGACCACGACCTCCTGGTCCACCTGGAGGCGCCGCTCGATGTAGCGCCGGCCGAACCAGGTCGCCTCGATGGTCCCGGTCTCGTCGGTCAGCAGCGCGATCGTGCGCTGGACCCGGCGCCGGAACGAGGGCTCCACCTTGACGTCGGCCACGCGCACGCGTGCCGAGACCACGGTCCCCGGCTCCACGAGGCCGAGGTCGCCGAGCCGGTGCATCTCGCGCAGGTCGTCGTAGCGCCGGGGCAGGAAGAACAGGAGGTCGCGGACGTCGTAGACGCCGAGCCGGATGCCGGCCCGCCGCAGCGTGGCCCCGGCCGCCAGCCCGGACCGCGCCAGCGGTGTGTCGAGCAGCTCGACCGGGTCGACCGGCGGCGGGACCGGGCTGGTCGCCTTCGGCACCCCTACTCCGCCGAGATCAGGTACCGGTAGTAGGGCTGGCCGCCGTGGCGGACCTCCACCTCGATCCCGGGCACCTGGGCGCCGATGCGCTTCGCCATCCCCTCGGCCTCGGCGAGGTCCGCACCGTCGCCGTAGAAGATCGTGAGGAGCTCGTAGCCGGGCTGGAGCGCGGCGATCGCGGCGAGGACCGCCTTCGGACGGGTCGCCGTCGACCGCGATGAGCCCGTCGTCCGGGTCGAGCGCGATGGTCTGGCCGCGCTTGACCTTCTTCCCGCCGATGGTCGCGTCGCGGACGGCCTCGGTGACGACGAGGGTCTGGATCGCCCGCGCGGCCTCGGTCATCGGGCCGCAGTTCGCCTCGGCGCTCAGCGTCGGGTCGAGCGCCAGCAGCGCCGCGAACCCTTCGGCGGCGTTCCGGCTGGCGACGACGGCCACGGGCCGGTCGGCGAGGGCCGCGACCTGCCGGGCGGCGAGGACCACGTTGGGGTTGTTGGGGAGGATCAGGACCTCGCGGGCCTCGACCGCCGACACGGCCTCGAGCAGCTCGCCGGTGCTCGGGTTCGACGTCTGCCCGCCCTGCACGATCGCCGCCACGCCGAAGTCGCGGAAGATCGCCGCCAGGCCGTCGCCGGCGACGACCGCGATGACCCCGAGCGCGAGGGCTGGCGTCGCAGCCGGCCGGTGCGCCGGATGGCCCCGTCCGCGACCGCACCGCCCGCGGCGCCCGCCGGTTCGGCGGTGAACTCGGCCGCCCGCGTCTCGCGGACGTCGCGCGCCTGGTTGTCGAGGTTCTCGACGCTGATCCGGCTGAGCGAGCCGAGCGTCAGGCCGTACCCGATGACGAGGTCCGGCCGCTCGTTGTGGACGTGGACCTTGAGCGCCCGCGGGTCGCCGGCGACCAGCACGGACTCCCCGATCGTCTCGAGGTGGATCCGGATCGCGTCGACGTCGAGCGAGCGCGAGCCCTCGGCCATGAGCAGGAACATCGTCTCGTAGCCGAACCCCTCGTCGGCGTGGGCGACGAGCGCCGACGGCTTCGCGCCGGTCTTGGCGCGGCCCCGCGCCGCGGCCGCCGGCGCCTGTCCGACGAGGTGGAGGAGCGCCCCCTGGAACAGCCGGTAGAGGCCCTGCCCGCCCGAGTCCACGACGCCCGCCTCGCGCAGGATCGCCAGGAGCGTCGGCGTCCGGGCGACCGACTTCTCGGCGGCGTCGACCGTCGCGGCCAGCACGGTCTCGAGGTCCTCGCTGTGCTCGGCGGCGGCGACCGCGGCGTCCGCCGATTCGCGGATGACGGTGAGGATCGTGCCCTCGACCGGCTTGGCCACGGCCGCATAGGCGGTCTTCGAGGCCGTCGCGAGCGCATGGGCCAGGTCGAGCCCGTTGAACCGCTTCTTGCCCTCGAGGCCCTCGGCCATCCCGCGGAAGATCTGGCTGGTGATCACCCCGGAGTTGCCGCGGGCGCCCATGAGCGCCCCGAAGCTGATCGCGGCGGCGACGCGGTCGACGGGCTGGCCCGCCGCGGTCTCGGCCTCCTCGAGCGCCGCGCGCACGGTCGCGTACATGTTCGAGCCGGTGTCGCCGTCGGGGACCGGGTAGACGTTGAGGGCGTTGATCTCGTCGACGTGGGCCTCGAGGTTCGCGACGGCGGCCCGGAAGGCCGCCAGCAGGCCGGCCCCGTCGCAGGCCCGGCGGACCATCAGGCGACGTCCGTCCCGCTGTCGGCGAGGTCGCGGGTGCGGATCTGCGTCGGGTCCTCGTGGGCGACCACCGGCGGGCTGCCGCCGGGCTGGACGCGGAGCCCGTCGATGTGGATCACGAGGCGGCGGACCTCGAGGTCGAACGACCGCTTGACCGCGTAGCGGACGGCCGAGTCGACCTGGCGCGCGACCTCGGCGACCGGCACGCCGAGCGCGACGTCGAGGTCGAGCTCGACGTCGAGGCCGTCGTCGACGCGGACGGCGATCCCGGGATGGGCGAGGTCGATGCGGGCGAGGAGTCCGGCGAGCGGGCCGCCGGCGAAGCCGGTGACCCCGTACGAGCCGAGGGTCGCGGCACGGACCACGTCCGCGATCGCGCGGCGCGTCACGAGCGATCGGCCCGGCGTCTGTCTGGCTGGCACGCGGGCGACGTCCTCCTCGCACGGCGGGTCGGGCGGCGACCGGCGGGAGCGTCGGTGGCCGTGTGGTATCGTACCGCCTCCGTCCGGGCCGTTCGCGGCTGGACCCTGTCAGACCACCCCCTCCTGAGGACCACGCATGGCCCGCTCCTGCGCGATCTGCGGCAAGACCTCGATGGCTGGCTTCAACCCCCAGTCCGTCGGGATGAACCGCGTCCGGGCGCACCGTCGCATGCAGCCCAATCTCCAGCCCCTGGTCATCGACAACCAGAAGGGCGTCCCGACCAAGTCGCTCGTCTGCACCCGCTGCCGACGGACGCTGTCGAAGGCCTCCCGCTAGGACGTCGCGGCGCCGATCCGGCGCCGACGCTCACGGGACCGACCGGTCGTCATCCGACGGCCGGTCTTTCGTGTCCCCCGGCAGCGGTCGGCGCTGTCCAGCCAGATCGTGAACGGGCCGTCGTTGACGAGCTCGACCTCCATCTCGGCCCCGAACGAGCCCGTCGCGACCGTGAGACCGGCCGCGCTGATCGCGGCGGCGAACCGCTCGTAGAGCCGCTCGGCGAGCTCCGGCGGCGCGGCGTCGGTGAACCCCGGCCGGCGACCGCGCGCGCGTGTCGGCGTAGAGCGTGAACTGCGACACGACCAGGACGGCGCCGCCGACGTCGGCCAGCGAGCGGTTCGTCCGGCCGTCCTCGTCGCGGAAGATCCGCAGCTCCACGCTGCGTCGCGCCAGGTCGTCGGCGACCGCGTCCGTGTCGTCCGGCCCGACGCCGAGCAGGATCGCCAGCCCCGGCCCGATCTCGCCGACGGTCTCGCCGTCGACGCGGACGCTCGCGCGCGTGACCCGCTGGAGCAGCGCCCTCACGGGGTCGCGGGTGGCTCGACGACGCCGTGCTCGCGGATGTAGGCCTCCCGCCAGGCCTCGGCGCGGGCGTCGTAGTCGTCCCGCGACGCCGCGTGGCGCTCGGTGACCAGCGTCTCGACCGACGCCGGGACGAGCAGGTCGTAGTCGCGGACGCCGTCGGGGTTCATCCCGCCCTCGCCGCGGAGCATGACGACCGGGACGCCGCCCGCCTCGATCTCGTCCATCAGGCTCCGCGCGAACGGCTTCGGCAGCGACGCGAAGCGGACCATCCGGTCGCGCGGGATCGGCGGCTCGCCGCCGTTGAGCCCGTACTGGTAGCCCTCGTCGGCGAGCGCGCGGATCAGCCGGATCTCGCGGCCCATGTCGTGGCCCTTGATGAACAGCGCCGACCCGACCACGAGGATGTCGACCCCCTGCGCACCCGCGAACTCGGCCGTCTCGCGGTTGATGCCGCCGTCGACGTGCACCTCGGCGCCGTGCGCCTTGTGGCGGAGCAGGTCGCGCGCGGGCAGGATCTTGTCCTTCGCGACGTCCTTCATGAAGCACTGGCCGCCGAAGCCGGGCTCGACGGTCATCACCAGGACGATGTCGAGCAGCTCCTGGTACGGCTCGAGCGCGGACAGCGGCGTCCCGGGCCGGACCGCCAGGCCGGCGGCCCGGCCGGCCTCGCGGATCGCGCGGAGCGTCGGCTCGATCGGCTCCTCGATCTCGACGTGGAACGTGATGGAGTCGCAGCCGGCGTCGAGGTACTCCTCGATGTAGCGGCCGGGCTCGCTGATCATCAGGTGGGCGTCGAACGGCAGCTCCGTCCGGCGGCGGAGGTGCTTGATGGTCTTCGCCCCGAACGTGAGGTTCGGGACGAAGTGGCCGTCCATGACGTCGAGGTGGATCCGGTCCGCGCCCGCCTTCTGGACCCGGCGGACCGCGTAGGCGAGGTTCGAGAGGTCGGCGTCGAGGATGCTCGCCGCGACCCTGGCCCGACCCGTCGCCATCGCTACTCCCCCGTCCCGGCGGGCGCCGGCTCGCGGCTGCGCTCGCCGCGGAGCGCCTCGGCGCTGGCCATGACGAGCCGCTCGCGACGGCGGGCGACGGCCGGCGCCGGCGGCTCGCCCGCCCGCTCGGCCGCCAGCTGGCCGCAGGCGGCGCCGACCTCCTGGCCGCGGTTGCGCCGGATGGTCGTGCCGATCCCGGCGTCCCGGAGCGTCGCGGCGAAGCGCTCGATGACCGGCATCGGGCTGGCGGTCCAGGGCGTGTGGGCGACCGGGTTCATCGGGATGAGATTGACATGCGCGTGGTCGCCGCGCAGCAGGTCGGCCATCGCCTCGGCGTCGAGGTCGGTGTCGTTGACGCCGCCGATCATCGTGACCTCGTAGCTGATCCGCCGGCCGGTGGCCTGGGCGTGGTCGCGCGCGGCGGCCACGACCTCGGCGATCGGCCAGCGCCGGTTCAGCGGGACGAGGACGTCGCGCAGCGGGTCGCGCGCCGCGTGGAGCGAGACCGCCAGCGTGAACTGCGGCCCCAGCGCGGTCAGCCGCCGGATCCCGGGGACCACGCCGGACGTGGAGACCGTGATGTGCCGCGCGCCGAGGCCGAAGCGGGCCGGGTCGTTGAGCGCCTCGACGGCCGCCAGCACGCGGTCGAGGTTGAGCAGCGGCTCGCCCATGCCCATGAACACGATGTTGGTCAGCCGCTGGCCGTTCGCGGCGAGCCGCCGCGCGGCGTGGCGGACCTGGTCGACGATCTCGGCCGTCTCGAGGTCGCGCGTGAAGCCGAGCTCGCCGGTGGCGCAGAACGGGCAGCCGACGGCGCAGCCCGCCTGGCTCGAGATGCACAGCGTGTGGCGCTCGCGGCTGCCGGCCGCGCGCCGGGTAGTGCATCAGCACCGATTCGATGAGCGCGCCGTCGTCGAGCCGGTGGAGCGCCTTCTCGGTCAGGCCGCCGTCGGCGACGCGGAGCTCGGTCTCGCCGACGGTGTCGAAGCGGAACGACGTCGGCCAGCGCGGCGCGCAGCGGCGCGGGCAGCGGCGCGATCGAGGCCGGGTCCGTCGTCCCGCCGGCGGCCCAGAACGCGTCGGCGATCTGGCGGGCGCGGTACGCCGGCTCGCCCTGCGCCGACGACCCAGGCCTCGAGCTCGGCCGGGGTCACGCCCGACAGGCCGGGGCGCTCGTCGTGGGTCACGGGTCGATGCTAGCGCAGCCCGGTCAGCGACCGGTCACCGCGCTGCCGACGACGGCCGGGCCGGCCGCGCAGATAGCCGGCCACGGCATCGGCTGGCCGCCGGCCGGCTGGACCTCGTCGAAGCCGCAGCGACGCCGTCCGCGGTCGTCGAGCCCGATCGGCCGTCGAGGGTGCCCGGGCGCCAGCCTCGCCGGCCGGCGCGACCGACGCGGCACAGCGACGCCCGAGCCGCCCGTCGCGCGTCTCGAGGAACGAGCCCGGGCCACGGCGGTAGGCGCGGACCTGGCGCTCGAGCTCGACGCGCGGGCCGCGCCGGGATCGAGGCGGCCGTCCTCGCGGCGGAACGGCCGCGTCAGCGTCGCGCCGTCGCTCGTCCTGCGGCGACGGCCGGGAGCTCGCCCGCGCAGCCAGCGCCGAGATCGTCCGGCCAGCAGGTCCGCGCCGCGGCGGGCGGCGGTCGCCTCGAGCTCCGGGGCCGTCTCGGTCCCGTCGAGCGGGCCACGCGTCCTGGGCGACGATCGGGCCGGTGTCGATGCCGTCGTCCATCCGGATGATCGAGACGCCCGGCCGTCGCGTCGCCGGCCGCGATCGTCGCCGGGATCGGCGTCGCGCCACGATGGCGCGGCAGCAGCGACGGATGGAGGTTGAGGATGCCGTGCGCCGGCAGGTCGAGGATCGCGACGCGGGCACGATCTGGCCGTAGTCGGCGAGGACGCCGAGGTCGGGTCGGAGGGCGGCGATCGCGGCGACCGCCTCCGGCGTCCGGACGCGCTCCGGGCGCGCAGGATCGGCGATCCCGAGCGCCGCGGCCCGGACCGCGATCGGGGTCGGGGTCAGCGCGCCTGGCTCGCCCGGCCGGGCCGATCGGGCGCGGTCACGACGCCGACGATGTCGAGCGTCCGGCATCGCCGCCGAGCGGTCTCGAGGATCGGCACGGCGAACCCGCCGCTGCCGAAGAAGACGGTCCGCGCTGGACTCGGGCTCGACCCGGTCCGGGTCACGCCAGGGCGCTCGTCGCCTCGCGGACCTCGGCGTCGTCCTCGTCCTCGCCGCTGCCGACCGCCATCAGCTCGTCCATCGAGTCGAGGTAGTCGATGTAGAGCTTGCCGTCGAGGTGGTCGAGCTCGTGCTGGAGGGCCCGGCCGAGCAGCCCGGAGCCGGCGACCTTGATCTTGCGGCCCTGGCGGTCCTGGGCGACCACCCAGACCTTCTCGCGGCGGGTCACGTAGGCGACGTAGCCCGGGATCGACAGGCAGCCCTCGAGGTCGCGGTCGTCGCCGGTCGAGCGGACGATCCGCGGGTTGACCAGCTCGTAGAGATGGTTCTCGACCTCGATCACGCACGCCTGCAGCGCCTCGCCGAGCTGCGGCGCGGCGAGGCCGACGCCCGGGGCGTCGCGCATGGTGTGGGCGAGGTCGTCGAGCAGCTCGTGCAGGTACTTGCCGAAGCTGTCGACGGGCAGACCCTTCAGCCGAAGGCGCGGGTCACCGAGGAGGACGATGGGTCGGACGCTCATGGCCGCGAAGTATATCGAAGCACCCGGCCGGGCCGGGAGCGGGCGTCAGGCGGGCGGCGTCGCGTCGTCGATCGCGTCCGCGGCCGTGTCGGCCGCCTTCGAGACCGTGTCCGCCGCGGCATCGGCGGCGTCGCCCGCGGCCTTCGCCGCGTCGTGCGCGGCGTCGCTCGCCGCGTCGGCGTCGCCGTCGGCATGCGATGCCGAGCGCGCGCAGGTCGTTGGCCCAGGCCTTGGACTTCTCGGCGAGCTTGCCGCTCGCGTCCGCGGTGGCCTCGCCGGCCTTGCGGGCGAGCGGCACGGCCTTGGTCGCCGCCGCCGAGGTCAGCTCCGCGGCGCGGGCCGACGCCTCGCGGACGGCCGGTGTCGCCTTCTCGGCCAGGTCGTCGAAGGCGTGACGGATCGTACTCGATGATGCCCGACGCGGTCTCGGACGCGCCTTCGGCGGCGTCCTTCGCACCGCTTGGCGGCGTCATCGGCGGCCTTGGCTGCCTCGTCGAGGGGCTCGTCGCCGGACGGCGGCGTGGCTGTGGGAATCGGTCATCGTGGGCGTCCTCCTGCTGCAGCCGTCATGGTCGCACGAACGGCGCCAGCGGTCATCCCTGCCGAACGTCACGCGACCGGGTCCCTCAGAGGAGCGATTCGGGGTCGACGTCGACGGACCACGGCGCGTCCACGCCCCCGTCGAGGAGCGCGACCGGATCCGTCCCGCGCAGGACGACGTTGAAGCGCCAGCGGTCCGCCCGGCGCGCGATGTACGCGGGCGCCGGGTCCGGCGACCGTGGTGTCGCTCCCCCGCTCCGTCGCCCGGGCGCGCAGCCGCTCGGCCATCGCCAGCCCGTCGCGCTCCGCCGCGGCCCGGTCCGCCAGCCCGATGGTCAGCTTGACGAGGCGTCCGAACGGCGGCGAGCCGAACCGGCGTCGCAACGCGAGCTCGGCGTCGAGGAACGCCGCGGCATCCCCGGTCGCGACCGCCACGATGGCCGGGTGGTCGGGCTGGTAGGTCTGGAGGATGGCGCGACCCGGCCGCTCGCCGCGACCCGCCCGGCCGACGGCCTGGCTGAGGAACTGGAACGTCCGCTCGGCGGCGCGCTCGTCGGGCAGGTTGAGCGCGACGTCGGACGAGACGACGCCGACCAGCGTGACCGACGGGATGTCGAGGCCCTTGGTGACGAGGCTCGTCCCGACGAGGACGTCGAGACGGCCGTCCGAGAAGGCGTCGACGACCCGCTCCGCGGCGCCGCGACGCTCGACGACGTCGCGGTCGAGGCGGCCGACCCGCAAGCGCCGGGAAGCCGCTCGCGGACCTCGCGCTCGACGCCGCTCGGTCCCGCCGCCGAGGTAGCGGATCCGCGGCGAGTCGCAGTTCGGGCAGCGGGTCGCCAGCGGGGTCGCCCGGCCGCAGTGGTGGCAGCGCAGCGTCATGCCGGCCTGGTGGTAGACGAGCGGGCGCTCGCAGTCGGGGCAGGCCTGCACGTGGCCGCAGTCGCGGCACAGGACGACCGACGCGCTCCCGCGCCGGTTGAGCACGAGGATCGCCTGCTCGCCGGCCTCGATGTCGAGCGCGGCGAGCGCGGCCGCGAGCGGGCGCGAGAGCAGGCCGCGCTCCCCGGCCGCCAGCTCGGCGCGCAGGTCCACGACCTCACGCTCGGGAGTCGTCCGGCGGCCCGGTCCGCGAGGACGGCGTGCCGGTAGCGGCCCGCCCGGGCGTGCCCGACGCTGTCGACCGCGGGCGTCGCCGAGCCGAGGACGACGGCCGCACCCGGCGAGCCGTCCGAGCTCGATGGCGACGTCGCGGGCCTGCAGGCGTGGCGTCCGGTCGCTCTTGTACGCGGCGTCGTGCTCCTCGTCGACGATGACGATGCCGACGTCGGGGAGCGGCGCGAGGACCGCCAGCCGCGTCCCGACGACGATGTCGACGTCGCCGGCGCGGATGCGCCGCCACTCGTCGGCGCGCTCGCCGTCGCCGAGGCCGGAGTGGACGACCGCGACCCGCGCGTCGAGGTCGGCGCGCAGCCGGTCGATGAGCGGCAGCGCCAGCGCGATCTCCGGCACGAGGACCAGCGCGCGCCGGCCGGCGGTCAGCGTCGCCGCGATCGCCTCGGTGTAGACCGCGGTCTTGCCGCCGCCGGTCACGCCCTCGAGCAGCAGCGGCGTCGGGTCGCCGGCGGCGACCGCGTCGCCGATCAGCGTCAGCGCGGCGGCCTGCGCCGGGAGCAGGTCCGTGGCCGGCGGCCGTGCGCCGCGGCAGCCCGACCGGCCGGCCGGCGAGGGGACGCCGCGGTCGCTCGCGGATGTCCGCGTCGAGCAGGCCGCGCCGCACGAGCCCGGCGACGGCCGACGACCCGTGCCGACCGGCCAGGTCCGCGCCGGCGACGCCCCCGATCGCGTCCGCGGCGGCCATCTCGGCCAGCGCGGCCACCTGCCGCGGGTCCCAGCGGCCGGCCGACCGGACGATCGCCCGCGGCCAGCAGCGCGGCGGCCTCGCGGCCGGCGTCGGTCGCCCGGATCCAGCGCTCGTAGCGCGGCCCCGCGGACGCGCCGAGCAGGGTCCACTCGAGCGAGATCAGGTCCGCCGCGGCCAGGGCCCGGAGCCGGCGCGTCAGCCCCGCCCGACCCTCAGGCGCCGCCAGCGACCGGGCCGGCCGGGGTCCGCCGGCCAGCTGGTCGAGGAGGTCGAGGTCGACGGGCGTCAGCGATGCCGCCGCGCCGGCGGCCTCCCCCGAGGACCCCGGCGCCAGCTCGGCGACCAGCTCGAGCCGCTCGAGCATCCCGGGCGGGAGCATCGCCCGCAGGACCAGCGCCGGCGGCGCCAGGTAGTGGGCGGCGATCCAGCGGGCGAGCGCGAGACCGAGCGGCGGCAGGAGCGGTCCGTCGGCCCGGACCCGGTCGACGACGGGCTTCGGGGATCACGCCGGGCGCCGGGACCCCCTCGCCGAGGACGACGCCGAGCGCCTGTCGCCGCCCGAACTCGACGAGGACGGCCTCGCCCGGCTCGAGGTCGGCGAGCGTCGCCGGCACGAGGTAGGTGTAGGTCCGGTCCCCGCCGGCACCGGCCGCGTCGACGGCCACCTCGACCAGCCGCGGCGCCGCGGCGCGCGCCGGCTCGTCGGCCGCGAGACCGAGCGTCACGCCCCGCGCCTAGACGCGGACCCGTCGCGTCGGGTGGAGGCCGTGCGTCTCCGCGACGATCTCGTCGATCCGCTGCGCGGTCCGCTCGACCTGGCCGGTCTCGTTGACGACGACGTGGTCGTAGTCCTCCTGGCGGGCGAGCTCGATGGCGGCGTTCCGCTGGCGCAGCTCGAGCTCGTCGGCGCTCTCGGTCGCGCGGGCGCGCAGCCGGCCGAACAGCGTCTCCATCGACGGCGGGCACGATGAAGATCAGCAGCGCCTCGTCGACCCGCTCCTTGACCTGCTGGGCGCCCTGGACGTCGATCTTGAGGATGACGTCGTGGCCCTCGGCCAGCGCCTCGCGGACCTCCTGGCGCGGCGTCCCGTACCAGTTGCCGTGGACCTCGTTGGCCTCGAGCAGGGCGCCCGCGTCCCGAAGCTCGAGGAACCGCTCGCGGTCGAGGAAGTGGTAGCTGATGCCGTCCACCTCGCCCGGTCGCGGCGCCCGGGTCGTGCAGGTGACGACGTAGTGGTAGTCCGGGTCGCGCGGCCGCTCGCGAAGCGCCTCGATGATCGTGTCCTTCCCCACCCCGCTCGGGCCGGAGATGATCACCAGCTGGGCACCGGGCGCACCCGCGACCACTTCGGTCGGCGCGGCCCCGGTCGGGGACGTCGGGTCGACCGTCAACGGCCCGGCCCCGTCTGGGCGCGGAGCGACTCCAGCACCCCCTCCAGCTCGTCGGGGAGCGGCGCCGTCGCGCGGATGAGATGCCCGTCGGACGGCGCCGCCAGCTCGAGCCGCCAGGCGTGCAGGAACAGCCGACCGAGGCCGTCCGGTCCGCGCCGCGAGATCGCGCCGCCGTAGACCGGGTCGCCGGCGACGGGATGGCCGATGGCGTCGAGGTGGACGCGGATCTGGTGGGTCCGGCCGGTCACGAGGTCGAGCTCGAGGAGCGTCCAGCCCTCGAACCGCTCGCGTACGCGGTAGCCGGTCACCGATGGCCGTCCGTCGGTCACGACGGCCATCCGGGTGCGGTGCTTCGGGTCGCGGCCGATCGGCGCCTCGATGCGGCCGGCCGCCGCCGAGACCGAGCCGCGGACCAGGGCCAGGTACGTCTTCTTGATGCGTCGCGCCTTGAGCTGCGCCATCAGCGATGCCTGCGCGGCGTCGCCCTTCGCGACCATCAGGAGGCCGCTGGTGTCGCGGTCGAGGCGGTGGACGATGCCCGGCCGTCGCGACGCCGGCGATCCCGCCGTACTCGGAGCCGTCGGCCCGCGCGAGGAGCGCGTTGACCAGCGTGTCGGCGGCGTGGCCCGGCGACGGATGGACGACCAGACCGGACGGCTTGTCGACGATCAGCAGGTCGTCGTCCTCGTAGACGACGTGGACCGGGATCTCGGGGGCCGGGGCGATCTCGGGCGTGACGACCGGCGGGACGTCGAGCCGGAGCTCGGACCCCGGCTGCACGATCGCGTTCGACTTGAGGGCCAGGCCGTCGGCGGTGAGCCGCCCGTCGGAGATGAGCTTCTGGACGTAGCTCCTCGACAGGCCGGTCGCGTCGGCGACGACGCGGTCCACCCGGGACGCCTTGCCGTCGGGGACCCGCAGCGTGCGCGGTCCGGTGGCGGTGGCGCCGTCAGGCATCGCCCGCCGCCTCGCCGTCGCCGCCCAGGCGGAGCACCACCGGGAACAGCGCCATCAGGATGAGCAGGAAGATGGCGGTGCTCACGGCGGCATCGGCGACGTTGAAGGTCCAGAAGCGGAGTCCGCCGATGCCCATGTCGATCCAGTCGACCACGTAGCCGAGCCGGAACCGGTCGATGAGGTTGCCGAGCGCGCCGCCGAGCAGCAGCCCGAGCGCGATCGAGAGGTAGAGGCTGCGCCCGGACCGGGCGTGGTACCAGACGATCAGCGTCACGACGCCGATCGAGACGAGGCCGAACACGAGCGCCTGGTCGCGGAAGATCCCGAAGAGCGCCCCCGAGTTCTGGCTGAAGATGAGCCGCAGGTAGTCGCCGACGAGCTGGATGGCCTCGCCCGGGTCGATGGAGGAGACCAGCCAGGCCTTGCTCAGCTGGTCGAGGACGACGACCCCGGCCGCGACGCCGATGAAGACGGCCCACCGGGCGGGCGTTCGTGCCGTCTCGACCCCCACGGACGCGGCCGCGGACGGAGCGGCCGTGGTGCCCGTCGCCTCCCCGTGCTCCAGCAGATCGCCTCCCTGGTCGGAACCCTCCGCCGTCATGAGCCTACCCGTCGCCGACGCGACGGCGCAAGGCGATGGTCACCGAACCGCTCTCGAGCTCGACCGTCGCGCGGGCGGTCGCATCGGCGGGGACGGGGCCGTCGGCCAGCGTCGCGAGCGTCTCGCGCAGCACGCCGTCGAGGTGGGCGGCGACCGCTGGCGCCAGCCCCTCGATCCAGAGGTCGATCCGGTCGTCGAGCTCGAGGCCGGTGTCGCGACGCAGGTCCTGGACGGCGCGCTGCAGCTCGCGCGCGTCGCCCTCGGCGCGCAGGTCCGGCGTGAGCTCGGTGTCGATGACCATCACCAGCCCGTCGCGGTCGGCGACCGCGGTGCCGGGCCGCGGCGAGGCCTGGATCTCGACCTCGTCGGGTGCCAGGGTCACGCCGCCGAGCGTGACCGAGCCGTCCGGGTGGATCGTCGCCGACCCGTCGCGCGCCGCGGCCATGACGGCCGGGATCGCCGACCCGAGGCGCTTCCCGATCCTCGGCAGCAGCGGCTTGACGCGCCGCTCGACCAGGTCGGAGTCGTCGGCGATGACGGAGACCTGCCGGACGTTGATCTCGTCGGCGATGATCGCGAGCAGCTCCGGGCCGACGTCGAGGCCGCGGTCGGGGAGCGCGAGCCAGGCATGGGCAAGCGGCTGACGGGTCCGGATCCGGGCGGAGGCGCGGAGCGTCCGGGCGAGGTCGACCGCGTCCTGCGCGACGTCCATCGCCCGCTCCAGCCGGGCGTCGCGGTGCCCCGCCAGGGTGGCCGCGGGCCACCTGGTGAGATGCACGGAGTCCGGGCGGTCCGCCGCGTCGCGCACGAGGTTCCCGTACATCGCGTCCGACACGAATGGCAGGATCGGCGCGAGCATCCCGACCGTGCCCAGCAGCGCCTCGTGGAGCGTCGCGAACGCCGCGGCGCGGTCGCTCGCGTCATCGTTGCGGCGCATCCGCTCGCGCGACAGGCGGACGTACCAGGTGGAGAGGCCGTCCATGAACCGCGACAGCTCGCGGGTCGCCGCGACGGCGTCGAACGCGCGCAGGTGCCCCTCGACCGCGGTGGCGGTGCCGGCGGCGCGCGACAGGATCCAGCGGTCGAGCGCGCCGCGCTCGGCGACCGGGGGCGCGTCGCCCGCGACGGGTGTCCAGCCGGCCAGCCGCGCATACGTCACGAAGAACGCGTAGACGTTCCACAGCACCAGCAGCTCGCGACGCGCCTCGTCGGCGGCGTGCCAGCCGAAGAGGATGTTCTCCTCGGGGCGGGCCTTGGCGAACATCCAGCGCATGACGTCGACGCCCATCCGCTCGGCGGCCTCGTCGAAGTCGATCGCGTTGCCCCACGACTTGTGCATCGGCCGGCCGTCCTCGCCGAAGACCAGGCCGTAGCCGAAGATCGTCTTGAACGGCCGCTCGCGACGGAGGACCGTCGACATCGCCAGCATCGAGTAGAACCAGTTGCGGAACTGGCCGGGGAAGCTCTCGGTGATGAAGTCGGCCGGGAACCACTCGGCCCAGTACGCCGGGTCCTCGCGGAAGTGGAGCGTCGAGAACGGCACGATCCCGGCGTCCAGCCACGGGTTGCCGACGTCGCGGATCCGCTCGACCGGCCCGCCGCACGACGGGCAGGCGATGGTCACCGCGTCGACCCACGGCCGGTGCGGCGTGTGGCCCTCGAACCGGTCCCACCCGCCGACGGCCCGCTCGCGCAGCTCGTCGCGGCCGCCGATGACCTCGATGGTCCCGCACTCGGAGCAGTCGTAGATCGGCAGCGCCAGCCCCCAGTAGCGCTTCTTGCTGATCATCCAGTCGTGCATGTTGCGCAGCCAGTCGAGCTCGCGCTCCAGCCCGAAGCCCGGGATCCAGTCGATGGTGTCGACGACGTCCATGATCTGGTAGCGCAGGCTCGCGTCGACCTGCTCGGGAGTCAGCGTCTCGCGCGGCTGGTCGTAGACCGGGCCCATGCTGATGTACCACTCGTCGACGAGGCGGAACAGCAGCGGCGTCCCGCAGCGCCAGCAGTGCGGGTAGCGGTGGAGGTACGGCTCGAGGCGGTAGAAGCGGCCCTCGCGCTTGAGGTGCTCGACGATCGGCTCGGCGACGTCGCGGGCGTCGCGACCCGACAGGGACCCGAACCCCTCGACCACGATCCCCGATTCGTCGATCGGCGCCACCACCGGGCAGGCCCAGCGACTTGCCCAGCTGGAAGTCCTCGGCGCCGCAGCCCGGGGCGATGTGGACGATCCCGGTCCCCTCGTCCTCGCCGACCTCGTCCCACGCGACCACGCGATGGCGGTACGGCGTCGATGGGTCGTCACGCGTCCCCGCGGCGAACGCCGCCCGGACCGCCGGCAGCTCGTCGAACGGGCCGGCGTACTCCCAGCCGACGAGGTCCGCGCCGGCCACCTCGTCCTCCACCTCGAACGGGCCGTGCAGCGCGGTCTTGAGCGTGCCCTTGGCCAGCCAGAAGCGGTCCTCGCCCTGTCGGACGCGGACGTACCGCAGCGCCGGCCCCGACCGCCGCGGCGACGTTCGAGGTGAGCGTCCACGGGGTCGTGGTCCAGACGAGCAGCGCCTCGCCCGGACGATCCGTCAGCGGGAACCGGACCGTCAGACCCGGATCCTCGCGGTCCTGGTAGCCCTCGTTGAGCTCCATCTGCGAGAGCCCGGTCCCGCAGCGGCCGCACCACGGCATCGTGTCGTGGCCCTTGTACAGCCAGCCGCGCCGGTGGCACTCGGCGAGGAAGCCCCAGATCAGGTCGTTGTTCTCGTTGCTGAACGTGAAGTACGAGCCGCCGGTGTCCGGCATGCCGAGCCGCCCGACCAGCATCTCGACGGTGTCGGTGATCGGGCCGTCCGGACCCTCGATCGTCGTGACCCGCGGTCGGGTCGTCGCCGAGCAGGTCGTGCAGCCGGCGCAGCTCGTCCGGGTCGTTCCAGTCCATCCACATCCCGAGGCGGATCGACTGCTCGGTCTGACGGGCGGCATAGGTCAGGACGCGCTGCTTGCAGAGGGTCACGAAGCGGTCGATGCCGTAGGCCTCGATGTCGCGCTTCGAGGTGAAGCCGAGGTCGCGCTCGACGTTGACCTCCACCCAGAGGCCCTGGCAGTCGAACCCGTTCTGGTAGCGCTGCTGCTCGCCGAGCATCGCGTGGAAGCGCTGGTAGAGGTCCTTGTACGCGCGGCCCCAGGCGTGATGGACGCCCATCGGGTTGTTGGCCGTGATCGGGCCGTCGAGGAAGCTCCAGCGCGGGCCGTCGGCGTTCTGGGCGCGGAGCCGGGCGAACGTCCGGCGCTCCCGCCACAGGGCCAGCATCTCGTGCTCCTGGGCGACGAGATCCGGCTTCGAGCTGACGGCGTTGAACATCGGTCTCCGGGTGCGACGGGATGGGCGGGGCGCGCCAGTGGCCGACGGGCGCTCGATTCGGCGGGTCCGAGTATCCTACCCGCGATGCAACCGACGCAGAAGGACGCGCGCCCGCGCGCCCGGTCGCCGTTCGCGGCCGCCTTCCTCTCGCTGATCTTCCCCGGTCTCGGCCATGCCTACGCCGGCGCCTTCGTGCGCGCGCTGGCATTCGCCGCGCTTCCCGATCCTCGCGATCGCCCTCGGGGCCGGCCTGCTGCTGCGGATGGACCGGATCGCGCTCCTCGGCCTGGTGCTCAACCCGTTCATCCTGAGCTCGGTCTTCGTCGTCAACCTCATCGCCCTGGTCTACCGGATCATCGCGGTCGTCGACGCCTACCGGGTGACCGAGTTCCTCAACGCCCACGACGCCGGCGGCGACGGCCGGCTCGGACCGGGCCGCCTGGGCCGGAACCCGCTGTCGATCGCCGGGCTCCTCGCGGTCATCCTCGTGATGGCCGGCAGCCACGTCGTCGTCGCGCGCTACGACGTCATCGCGATGGACGTGCTCGACAGCCCGTGCATCTTCGTCGGCGACGACACGGATGCCGTCTGCAGCGAGGACGCCTCGGACTCGCCCGACGCCTCGGCCGACCCCACGAACACCGCACCGACGCGCCCGGCGACAGCCTCGAGCGCCGACGCCGACCGCGACCGCCGACGCCCGTGCCGACCGCCGTCGGCTCCGCCCTGCCCGCAGGTCAGCATCCCGCCGTGGGACGGCAAGCAGCGGCTCAACATCCTGCTGATCGGCACCGACCAGCGGCCGAAGCAGGGCTTCTACAACACCGACACGCTGATCGTCGTCTCGATCGACCCGGTCAGCAAGCAGGTCGCGATGTTCAGCCTGCCGCGCGACACGGTCGACGTGCCGATCCCGGCCGGGCCGGCGCGGAGCGTCTTCGGGTCCGCCTACAGGGCAAGGTCAACAGCTGGTTCTCCGCGATCCGGAACCGCTCCGATCTCTTCTCGGGCACGCAAGACGACGCGCGGCTACAACGGCCTCAAGGCGATGCTCGGCGAGCTCTACGGCCTCGACATCAAGTACTTCGTCGAGGTCAACTTCGAGGGCTTCATGAAGGTCGTCGACGCGCTCGGCGGCGTGACCGTCAACGTCCAGGTCCCGGTCTCCGACGACCGCTACCCCGGCATCGACGGCCAGCTCGAGCGGGTCTACATCCCGAGCGGGATCCAGCACATGGACGGCCTGCAGGCCCTGCGCTACGCCCGCTCGCGCCACTCGTCGAACGACTTCGACCGCGGCCAGCGCCAGCAGCGCGCTCCTGCTCTCGCTCCGCGAGCAGGCGGACCCGCAGGTCCTGATCCCGCATCTGACGGACCTCGTCGAGCGCGCTCAAGTCGGCCGTCCGCACCGACATCCCGGTGAGCCAGCTCGACGAGCTGCTGGGCCTTGCCTCGTCGGTCGACACCAAGGACATCCGCTCGTATGTGTTCGCGCCGCCGTTCTACCAGACGGAGTTCGCTCAACAGCTCGCGCGGCTACATCATCGTGCCGAACGTCCCGAAGATCCGCGCCGCGGTCAAGAACGCCTTCAAGACCAACCCCGCGGACGAGGCCCAGCGCGAGAAGCTCGCCGAGCGAGGGCGCCAACGTCTGGGTCCTCAGCGGGCTGAGCGACCGCACCCAGCCGACCGACCTCGCCGGCTACCTCGAGTTCCAGGGCCTCGCCGCGTCCGCCCCGCGCCAGAGCGCCCCGGGCAGCCGTCCCGGCCGACACGAAGATCGTGGTCTACAACGGCGCGGCGGACAAGTACCCCGACACGATCGCGTACCTCGAGTCGCGGTTCAAGGTGAAGGCCACGACGGCGACGGATCCCGCGATCCGGACCGACATCATCGTGACGATCGGGCGCGCGACGCCGAAGTTCAGCGCCCCGGTCGGACCCTGACGCCTCCGCCGCTGACGCCGCCGGCCGAGGCCGGCGCCCGCTACTTGATCGGCGTGAGCCAGTGCGCGTACTCGGGCAGGCGCCCGCGCACCGCGTCGAAGTAGCGCTCGCTGATGATCCGCGCGATCGGCCCGATCGACGCCGGACCCGACGGGCCGGTGGTCGACCTCGACCACCGGGCGACACCTGGACGCCGGTCCCGCACAGCAGGGCCTCGTCCGCCACGTAGAGCTCGGAGCGGTCGATCGAGCGCACCTCGACGGGGATCCCCTCGTTGTCGAGGATCTCCATGATCGCCTTGCGGGTGACGCCTTCGAGCAGGTCGTCGCTGACGGGCGGGGTGAGCGCGACGCCGTCGCGGACGACGAACAGGTTCGCCGCCGACGCCTCGTTGACGTGGCCGCCGGCGGTGAGGACGAGCGCCTCGTCGTAGCCGTTGAGCTCGGCCTCGGTCTTCTGGAACGCCATGTTCACGTAGCCGCCGACGATCTTGCCGCGAGCCGGCAGCGCCTCGTCGACGTTGCGCCGCCAGGACGAGGTCATGATCCGGACGCCGGCGTCGGTGTCGATGTAGTTCCCGAACGGCAGGGCGATGACGTAGAGCTCGTTGTCGAGGTCGTGCAGCCGGACGCCGATGGCCCGGGTCGACTTGTAGAACGACGGGCGGATGTAGGCGTCCTGGCGGAACGCCGTTGCGGCGCACCGTCTCGACGATCAGCCCGGTCAGCTCGTCGACCGACGGGACGTCGCGCATCAGCAGGATCCGGCACGACTGGCGCAGCCGCTCGACGTGCTCGCGGAGCTTCAGCCCGTAGAGGACGCCCTGCTCCTCGTTCCAGTAGGCGCGGATGCCCTCGAAGGTCGCGGTCCCGTACATGAACGCGTGGGTCATGATGCTGACCTTCGCGTCCGCCATCGGGACGAACTGCCCCTCGAAGTAGCAGATCAGCTGGTCGAGGGCGTCGGGCGACGGCGCGTGGTGGGTGGTCTCGGCCGGGGTGCCGGCCGCCTTCTGGTCGGTGAGCATGCGGGTCGGCTCCTACGATCGGATGCGGTCGGCCGAGTATAGCAAGCGGGTCGGCGCGGTCCGCGCGGACGCCCGGTCTCAGGCGCCCGGCGATCGTGGCGAAGACGATCCCCAGGTACACGAGGTAGAACGCGCCACCGACCAGCAGGTTGCGTCCGCGCAGGTGCCCGGAGCGCGCCATCGGGATGAAGATCGCGGCGACCGCCAGGAACGCGATGCCGGCGGACGCGAAGGCGATGTAGCTGTCGGGCGTGATCTGCCACGTGCTCGACGCGAAGACGAGCGCCACGACCGTCGGGATCGTCGACTGGAAGACCATCGCGCCGGTGATGTTGCCCATCGCGAGGGTGTCCTTGCTGGCCCGGACCCAGATCACGGAGTTGAACTTCTCGGGCAGCTCCGTGGCGATCGGCGCGATGACCAGCGCGAGCAGGGTGCTGTCGACGCCGAGCGAGGTCGCCAGATGCCCGACCGCGTCCACGAAGAAGACCGCGCCGAGCACGATCAGGCCGAGGGCGAAGATCACCTGGACGTTGACGACGCGCAGCCGCGGGACCGCCGGGTCCGTGCGGTGGGCGCGGCGGTCGAGCCGGTGGAAGCGCAGCGGCGCGAGGTCCGCGGCGTCGACGTCGGGGTCGGCCTCGAAGTGGCCCTTGACGTACCACGCGTAGATCCCGATGAGCACGACCGCGACGATCCACTTGAGCCAGACCGGCTCGAGCGGCAGGAAGGCCGCGCCGATGGCCAGGGCGTAGGCGATCACGAAGTACCGGATGTCGTGCGACAGGACATGCGTGTCGACCAGCATGTCGTCCCCGGTCGAGCGCCGGCGGCCGACCCACAGGACCGCGATCCCCGGTCACGAACATCGCGAGCGTCGCGAGCATGAACGGCGCACCGAGGATCGCGCCGACGCCGACCGCGTGCGCGGAGTCGTCGGTCGCGAAGAGGATCGCGATGATCGGGATCATCGTCTCGGGCAGGGCCGTCCCGACGGCGGCGAGCACGGAGCCCACGGCGCCCTCGGCCAGCTCGAGCTTGCGCCCGAACCACTCGATGCCGTTGGTGAAGAGCTCCGCGCCGATCAGGATGATGACGAACGCGACGACGAGGGTCAGCAGGTCCAAGCTCAGACTCCGGTGAAGGTGGCGGTGAGGATGGCCACGGCGATGACGACGAGGATCCCGATCGCGACGCCGACCATCGGCCATTCGCGATCACGACCGTACCCGAACCCGGCGACGACGACACGGACGATGGGGGTCGACAGCACGACGAGCAGACCGAGCCAGATGAACCCCTCGGGCCGGAGGGCCAGCACGTCCGGCACGATCTCGCGGAGATCGAAGGCGGGGCCGCCGCTCAGCGGTGAGGTGCCGGCCGCGAGGAGCAGGACCACGCCGATGATCAGGAGCGTCACCGCCACGTAGGTCATCGCGATCAGCAGCCGGCCGATGAGGGCCTCGAAGTCGCCGGCTCGCGGTGCCGCGCTCACGAGATCGCCTTCATGAGCATCTGCACCGCGGTATAGAGCAGGACCAGCACGAAGAGCCAGCGCAGGACCCGCAGGTCGACCCGGTGGCCAAGGCGGGAGCCGATGCTCGCGCCGACGAAGACCCCGATCGCCGTCGGTGCGGCGACGTACGGGTCGATCTCGCCGCGGAGCAGGTAGATGACCGCGCTGGCCGTCGCGGTGATGCCGATCATCAGGTTGCTGGTGGCGGTCGCGATCCGCAGGGGCACGCCCATCCCGACGTTCATGAGCGGCACCTTGACGATCCCGCCGCCGATCCCGAGCAGCGCCGAGACGATCCCCGCGAAGGTCGCCCCGACCACGCCGAGGCCGAGACGGCGGACGCGGTAGCCATCGCCCGAAAGCCGGTCGAGCACGGACCCGCGGCGACCCGACGGCTCGGTCGGCGCCACGGCGTCGCCCGCTGCGTCGACCGGCGCTTCCTCGGCCATGCCCCGCCGGAGCATCGTGATCGCGATGTAGACCATCAGGGCGGCGAAGAGCCCCTCGAGCAGACGGACGTCGAGGGCGAACGCGATGGTCCCGCCCACCAGCGCCCCGATGGCCGTGAACAGCTCGAGCGACATGCCCAGCCGCAGGTTCGCGATGTGGCGCTCGAGGTACACGCCGGCGGCCGCGCCGCTGGTCATGATCACCGCGACCAGCGAGACGCCGACCGCCTCGCGGAGGGGCAGGCCGAAGCCGAGCGAGAGGAGCGGCACGAGCAGGACGCCCCCGCCCAGGCCGAGGAGCGAACCGAACAGTCCGGCCGCGGCTCCCCCACCGACCATCAACAGGCCGACGACCACCTCAGCGGCGGGTCTTGGCAGGCGGCGCGCCGGCCCGTCCGATCAGCAACGCCGATCAGGGCCGGAGGTGCTGGGGGGCGTAGGGCAGCAGGGCGACGTGCCGGGCACGCTTGAGGGCGACCGCCAGCTCACGCTGGTGACCGGCGCAGGTGCCGGTCTTGCGGCGCGGCTCGATCTTGGCGCGCTCGGAAAGGAAGCGGCGGAGGCGGTTGACCTCCTTGTAGTCGATCTGCGCGGTCTTGTCGGCGCAGAACGTGCAGACCTTGCGGCGGCGGCGGTCGCGATAGAAGTCATCGCGCTTCTTGGAACGGATGGGAGGCATGGGTCGTTGGTCTCCTGGTCAGAACGGGAGGTCGTCGAGATCGGTGTCGTCGGCGGGCGGGCGGCTCGATCCTCCACCCGACGGGCCGGCCGCGCCGGCCGCGCTGGCGGCCGGGACCCCGGCGAATGCGGCGTCGTCGTCGCGGCCCTTCCGGTCGAGGCTGATGACGTTATCGGCGGTGACGTCGAGCGACGTGCGCTTCTGGCCGTCGTTGCCCTCGTACTCGCGGGTCTTGAAGCGGCCCTCGACGAAGACCCGGTTGCCCTTGCGGAGCTGCTCCGCGACCCGCTCGGCGCGGTCGCCGAAGATGCTGACGCGGTACCAGTCGGTGCCCTCGTCGACCCAGCCGCCCTGGCCGTCGGGCTTGCTGTTGCTGACCGCGACGGTGAACTGGGTCACCGCCCGGCCGCTGGGGATGTAGCGCATCTCCGGGTCACGGCCCAGGTTGCCGATGAGCATGATCTTGCAGAACGCCATCGTGGGCCTCCGTCAATCGATGGCGGCCGGCGCCGCCTCGCTCTCGGATTCGTCGATGAGCTCGGGAGCGTCCTCGTCGTCGTCCTCCTCGTCCTCACCGGACGGGAGCATCGACTCGTCGTCGACGTCGAGATCGCCCTCGGCGTCGTCGGCTCGGCCCGGCTTGGTCGGCCGGTCCGCACGGGTCACGAGATGGCGGAGGACCTCCTCGGTGATGAGGAGGCTGTGCTCCAGCTCCGTGATGGCCTCCGGGGGCGCCTCGAAGAGCACGATGTGGTACGACCCCTCGCGGTGTCGGTCGATGGGATAGGCCAGCCGCCGGCGCCCCCACGGAGCGACCTTCACGATCTGGCCGCCCGCAGCCACGATCTGGCGGGTGGTGCGGTCGATGACCGCCTGGCTCTTGTCGTCCGCGACGTCGGGGCGGACCACGAGCATCAGTTCATATCGGCGCATATGCGCAGCAACTCCTTCCGATGGGGAAGCCCCGTTGACGGCGCGCCGGCACGGAGCAGAAAGGATCAGGACCGATAGTCTAGCACGGGGTCCCGGTGCACCCTTCCGGCTTGGTCGCCAGCCGTCGGCCAGGCGACGGCTTGGAGGTCCGGCGGCGGATATCGGCGGCCAGCCGGCCCGTTGTATGCTCTTGGATGATCCCCCAAGACGCTCCCTGCGATCCCACTCCCGGAGGCTCCGTGCCCGCCAGTTCCATCTTCCTGCTCGGTGCCGACACGGCGTCGGCCGAGGCGATCTCGACGACCCTTGTGAGCGTCGGCTACACCGTCACCGTCACCGCCGACCCTGCCGACGCGATCGCACAGGCAGCGGCCCATCAGCTGGTCATCGTCGATGTCGTCACCGGCCCCATGTCGCCGGTCGAGGTCTGCCAGGCGATGCGCGCGACGCCGGCGATGAGCGAGGTCCCCATCGTCTGCGTCAGCCAGACCGACGACGTCGACGAGCGGATCGCCTTCCTCGAGGCCGGCGCCGACGATGTCATGGCGAAGCCGTTCGACGGCCGCGAGCTCGAGGCCAGGGTCGAGGCGCTGCTGCTCCGGTTCCAGCGGTCCGGCGGCCTCGCCACGATCTACTCGGCCGACGGCCTGACGATGGCGCGAGCCCGTCGCACCATCGCGGTCTTCAGCCCGAAGGGCGGGGTCGGGACGACCACGATCGCCACCAACATCGCGGTGTCCGCGGCCCTGCGCCGTCCCGACAAGGTGGTCCTCGTCGACCTCGCCCTCCAGTTCGGCGGCGTCTCGAGCCACCTCAACCTCGAGACGCGCGGCACCCTCGCCGACCTCGTCCGCGACGAGATCGCGATGCGCGAGCCCGAGATCATGCGGCCCTACGCGATCCGCCACGACTCGGGGCTCCACGTCCTGGCGGCGCCCGGCACGCCCGAGGGCGCCGACCTGGTGACCCCGGACCACGTCGCCCGGATCCTCAAGAACCTGCTGGAGGGCTACGACTCGGTCGTCATCGATGCCGGCGCGGTGCTGGACGAGCGCTCGATGACCGCGCTCGACGCCGCGGAGGCCGTGATGCTGCCGGTCTACCCGGAGATCGCCGCCCTTCGCGCGGTCCACAACCTGATCGACTACTTCAACGACGTCGGCTCGATCACCCAGAAGTCGACCTTCATCCTGAACAACGTCTTCGCGAAGGACATCCTCAGGCCACGCGACGTCGAGAACGCCCTCGGCTCGAAGGTGGGGGCGGAGCTGCCGTACGACCCGTTCCTCTACCTCAAGGCGGTCAACGAGGGGATCCCGATCGTCATCGGGGCGCCCAAGTCGGCCGCGGCGGATCGCCTCAACAAGCTGAGCACGAGCGCCTTCGGCGAGGACGGCTACTCCGTCCCGGACGGACGGCAGCGAGCGCAAGTCGGGCCGGTTCGGGCTTCGCCGCCGAGCCTGACCGCAGCCCGGACGCGGCGGGGCTGGCGGCCCCCAGGTGCTCCGTTGGACCTTCCCCGAGAGAGCACCCTGGGGCCGACCCGACAGTCGGGCCGACGCGGGTGCCCGCGCCATGGTCCGAACGTTCGGATGGGGCCGGACCTGGGTCTGTGGCGGCCACGCACCACCCCGGCCGGGATCGCAGGCGGGTCAGGAAGCGGCCGGCGCCCGGCCGGTGACCCAGCCCCGGATGTTCTCCCGGAGCGTCTGCTCCTCCGCGAGCACCGCGCGGCCGCCACCCGACATTACAGATGCATAACAGCGCCCGATCCGATGGTCTGGGCGTTCCGGGACCATCGGCATCTTCCAGCATTGGTCGGCTGTGGAACCATTCGAATCACGGATCGAGGCGCCCTGATACGGCCCCGGGGGCGATCCGTTTCGACAGCCCGCCGAGGGACGACTGACCTCCTCGGCGGGCTTCGTCGTGTCCCGACGCTGGAGGTCGCTGGCGGCAGGCCACTACGACGGAGGTGTCGGGGGGACCCCGTCGCAAGGCGGCGGCGGCGGGACGACGCCAAGCTTCGAAAGCCGATCGGACGTGATCAACATGTACTCGTTCGTGAACGTCTCCGCGTGTCCCGGAAGGCCCTCGCGGATGACGACCGCGCCTGGTGGCGGCGTGGCCGCGGAGTCAAGCGGCTGCGTTCTGTCCAAGAGCCTGATGACGATCCGGCCGCACGCCGGGATGAGGTAGCGCCCGAGGTCGTTATCGAGGGTGACGATCACGACGTCCTTGGTCGTCCAATTGTCGATCGTCACCTGGTCGTCGCCCCCCAGGCACGCCGCGAGACTCGACACAAGTGAGATCGTGAGCAGGACGTTGGCGATCGCGCGTCGGCTACCGATCATGGGCACAGGCTCGAGGCTCCCTCATCAGGCTGGTGCCGGAGCCGAGATTCGAACTCGGACGCCCTTGCGGGCCGCGGTGTTTAAGACCGCTGCGTCTGCCGTTCCGCCACTCCGGCGCACGTCAAGGGTAGCGGTCGCGCCGCCGCGACTGGTCGACCTGTCGGAACGGGCCCTCGAGCACGCCGGGGACGCGGCACACTGCCGGACATGACCGTCGAGACCGCGACCGCCATCCTCCTGATCGTCGTCCCCGTCGCGTTCAACCTCGCGTTCCTCGAGCTCGGCCGCGCGTTCGACTACCCGAACATCCTCCGCAAGGAGCCCGACGAGATCCTGCGGCGCTTCGCCGCGGGCGGGCCGGGCCTGATCCTCCGCTGGGAGGCCCTGCTCGTCAGCGCCGTGGCGATGCTGCCGCTGGTCGCGCTGGTGGCCGTCACCCTCGCCGCCTCTCCCGCCCTGTCGGTCCTCTCGGTGGTGGTCGGCGTCGCCGCGGCGCTCGTCCAGACGCTCGGCCTCGTCCGCTGGCCGTTCGCGGTGCCGGAGCTGGCGCGCCGCTACCTTGCGGCACCGGACGGCCCGGACGGCGACGCGACCCGCCAAACCGTCGAGGTCGTGTTCGCGACCATCCACCGCCTGCTCGGCGTCGGGATCGGCGAGCACTTGGGCTACCTGTTGACCGGCCTCTGGACACTCCTCGTGGCCGCCTCGGTCATCACGACCGCGATGCTCCCGGGATGGCTCGGGATCGTCGGCATCCCGATCGGGATCGCCCTGCTCATCGGGACGCTCGAGTTCGTCGGCCCCAACGAGCGCGACGGCTGGCCGCTCGCCGGCACCATCGTCCCGATCGCCTACATCGCGTTGTCGCTGTGGCTGATCGCGCTCGGGGTCGGCTTCCTGCTCTAACGCGTCGACGACGAAGCCCGCCGGTCTCCCGGCGGGCTGTCGGGTTCGATGGCGCGCCGGTCGCTCGCGGCGCGGTCGGAGGCGGCTCGGTCGGTCAGTGCTCGACCACCTTGTCGAGCGTGCCGGCCTCCTGGATCCAGCCGGCGATCTCGGACTCGGTCGGGACTCGGCGGACGATGTCCGGACGTGCCGCGACGACCTCCTGGATCGTGACCGCGAGGTTTGCCGGGTTCCGATGCGCGAGCTCGGCCGGCGAATCGACGCCGGCGGCCTCCAGCAGGTCGCTGTACTCCGATCCGACGCCGCGGATGCGCATGAGATCCACGTGGTTGACCCACTCGAGGATGAGCTTGCTGCTGATCCCCGAGGCCGCCGCGATCCGCTCGCGGCCATCGGGCTTCGCGCCGGCCTCAAGCAGGCCAGCGGTCGTGGTGATGCCGGCCGCGGCGAGCTTCTCGGCTTCGGCCGGACCGATCCCTTCGACATCCTGGATCCCTGAGCGACGCTCGGCGTCCGCCGCCGGAGCTGGCGCCGGGGCGGCCGGGGCCGGTTCCGGCTCTGGGGCGGCCGCAGCCGCGACGGGTGCCGCTGCCGGTGCCGCCGGCTCATCCGAGACCGTGCTGGCGGCAACGGCCGCGGCTGCCACGGGTGCAGCCGGAGGCGCCTCGGGCTCACGAGCCGGGGTCGTCGCGACGAAGGCGGCTGCCGCGACCGGTGCCGCGGCTGGCGCGGCGGGCTCGTCATGCGTCACGGCAGCGGTCGCAGCAACGGCGACCGGCGCCCCGACCGGCGTCGCGTCGAGCGCGCCTGCCGGCTTGGCACCGATCCCGAACGCCTCCTTGACCTCATCCGTGCCCAGGTACCAGAGGATCAGCAGCGGCATAAGCCCCATGCCGAAGGCGTAGCCCGTGCCCGGGAACTGGAAGAACGCGATGACTGCCTGGAGCAGCCCGATGCCCGCCACGATCTGGGCGAAGAGGCGGGCGAATGGCCTGAGCGACCACAACCCGAACGCCACGGCAAGCCACACGATCCCGGTGGCGACCGCGAGCCAACCCCACAGCCCGACGTTTTCGATCTTGGGCAGGTCGCCGAACGCACCGAACCAGTCGAAGCCGAGGACTCGCAGCCCGAAGAACAGGAATCCGAATCCCGCGAGCGCCGCGAAGAAGCCGATGACGGCGATCAGGATGGGTGGGTTCTTCACGAGCGTCCTCCACACGATCGGATCACGACGACGGTGACTCCCCGGACGGGGAGAGCCCGACGTGACGCGCCCACTCTAGCGAGTCGCAGACCGCTCCGACGGTCATTCCTGCCCGCTCCACGCAGACCACGACGAAGCCGGCCGGTGTCCCGGCGGGCCGTCAGATCCGAAGGACGGAGGCGGCGACCGGATCCGAACCTGTCAAGAGACGGTTCGTGTCAGTTCGGAACGACCGCGCCGGCGGGCGATACGACGGGCTCGAACTCGTGGCCGCAGTGCCGGCAGACCAGCGCCTCGGACTTGATCCGTTCCGCACAACGCGGGCACGTCCGGGCGTTGGCCCGCCATTCGGCATAGAAGCGCCATGACATGTAGGCGGCGACCGGATACAGGACGACGGTGAACGGTGCGACGATCCAGGTGATGACGAGTCCCCTCGGGCTTGGGTGGCGGACCCAGGCCGGCAGGCGCTCGACGAACGGCCTCTCGTCGGGCTCGAACCCGAATACGTGTCGGCCGATGATCCGGAGGAGCGCCCAGGTGAGGACGATCATGAGGAGCAGGATCTCGACGGCTCGGTAGGTCGAGTACTGCTGCCAGGTGATCGCCGCGCTCGCCGCAGGATCGAAGCCGACAAGGCTGAGGCTCGCGACCAGGATGCTCGCGAGGATCCACGCTCCGAAGAGACTGACCGCCGCCGCTACGTATCGTTTCACTCGGACCTTGACCTCCGCCTGGCATGCCGCTCGATCCGCGGAGTGTCGAACCTCGCAGCACGACCCCGCCATGGGCCAGATGTCCCAGACCTGACCGGACGCGACGGTCCCGATGGGCAGGCAGCGCAGCGACTCGTCGCGCGTCGACCGTCCGGACATGACAAACGGCCCCGAAGGGCCGTTTCGTGCTTGGATTGTGGAGGCGACGACCGGATTCGAACCGGTGAATAGAGGTTTTGCAGACCTCCGTGTTGAGCCACTTCACCACGTCGCCGCGATCGTCCGGGGCGGACCCCCTCGAGATGTCTGGCTGCCCCTCGAGGATTCGAACCTCGGTTCACGGATCCAAAGTCCGCTGTCCTACCACTAGACGAAGGGGCAGCGGGGACCTTCGAGGGAGGAATGGAGCGGAAGACGGGACTCGAACCCGCGACCCTCACCTTGGCAAGGTGATGCTCTACCAACTGAGCCACTTCCGCCCGGAGCACGACCACCGCGAGCGGTGGTGCCGAGAGCCAGATTCGAACTGGCGACACCGCGATTTTCAGTCGCGTGCTCTACCAACTGAGCTATCTCGGCCCGATGGCCAACCAGCCTGGGGCTGTCCGTCGGCGGTGGGCAGGATACCACGAGCAGCCGGGCCGAGGTCGAGGCCGGCCTGGTGCGCCGGAAGCCCCTGATCGAGGCCGGCCTTGGTGCGCCGGGAGCCCCTAGTCGAGGCCGGCCAGGCTCGCCGCGTCGGTCGGGGCGAGCGGCCCCTCCCCCGTCAGCTCGCGCAGCCGGTTGATGCGATCGATGATCGGCGGGTGGGTCGACATCAGCCCCGACGAGCGATCCTCGAACTTCTTGATCGGGTTCGTGAAGTACATGTGCTGCGTGCCGCGGTTGGCGACCTCGAGGACCTCCTGGTCGCCGGCGATCTTGGCCAGCGCCCGTTCGAGGCCGGCCGGATTGCGCGTCAGCGCCACCGAGGACGCGTCGGCGAGGTACTCGCGCTGGCGGCTGACGGCCAGCTGGATGAAGCGGCTGATGATCGGCGCGATGATCGCGAGGACCAGCGCGATGATCATGAAGATGGCCTGGGCGCCGCCGCCGGAGCTGCTCGAGCCGCTCTCGCGACGGCGGCCGGTGACGCCGCTCCAGAACGTGAACCGCAGGAAGAAGTCGGCGAGGATCGCGATCGCGCCGACCATCACCCCGACGATCAGTGAGAAGCGGATGTCGTAGTTCTGGACGTGCGACATCTCGTGGCCGAGGACGCCCTGCAGCTCCTCGCGGTCCAGCTTCTCGAGGAGGCCCGTCGTGATCGCCAGGGACGCGTGCTGCGGGTCGCGGCCGGTCGCGAAGGCGTTGGGCGCCGTGTCGTCGATGATGTAGACCTTGGGCATCGGGATATTCGCGGCGATCGCCATCTCCTGGACGACGTTCAGGAGCTGCGGGGCCGCGGACAGGTCGACCTCGCGCGCCTGGCTGGCGGCCAGGACCAGCTTGTCGCCGGCGTAGTAGCTGCCGACGCCGCTCAGCCCACCGAGGAAGAGCGCGAAGAGCAGGACGGCAGCCGCGCCATAGGGGCTGCCGGTCCAGGCGTAGCCGATGGCGAAGCCCAGCAGCCCGAACAGGCCGATGACCAGCAGCGCGAGCAGGAACGAGTTCCGCCGGTTCGCGGCGATCTGGCTATAGAACGTCGAGCGGGCCACTGGGTCTCCCGCGAACGGGCGGTCAGCCCAGCGTCAGGTCGACGTTCGGGACCGCCTGGGCCTCTGGCTCGGCGTCGAAGAACTCGCGCTTGATGAACCCGAAGATCCCCGCGATGAGGACGCTCGGGAACGTGGCGATATTGGTGTTGTAGTCGAGGACGCTCGCGTTGTAGTGCTGGCGCGAGAACGAGATCTGGTTCTCGGTGGTGGTCAGCTGCTCCTGGAGCGCGAGGACGTTTTCGTTCGCCTTCAGCTCGGGGTAGTTCTCGACGGTCGCGAACAGCGAGCGGAGCGTGCCGGTGAGGGCGTTCTCGGCAGCGGCCTGCTGGACGGGGCCCTGGGCCCCCGCGGCGACGGCGTTTGCTCGCGCGTTGGTGACGTCGGTCAGGACCTTCTGCTCGAACCCCATGTAGCCCTTCACGGCGTTGACGAGGTTCGGGATGAGGTCGTGGCGGCGCTTGAGCTGGACCTCGATCTGGGCGAACGCCTCGTCGACGCGGAGGCGCCGCTGCACAAGGCCGTTGTAGAGCCCGATCAGCCCGACGACCAGGATGACGACGATCGCGATGATGATGATCAGGGGCCAGTTCATCCGAGTCCTCCAACAGGCCGGCCTGGGGCGGCGACCGTCGTCGTCGAGTCTAGCAGCACGTGTCCGCGGCGCCGTCCGTGATGGACCCGAGGCGGGCTGGTGGGCGGTACTGGGATCGAACCAGTGACCTCCCCGGTGTAAACGGGGCGCTCTGACCCTCTGAGCTAACCGCCCGCGGACAGTATGACGACCGTCCGGTCGGACGGTCGTCGGGTGGCTCGAGGGAGTGGTGCCCAGGCCGGGACTTGAACCCGGATGAGTTGCCTCATACGCCCCTCAAACGTACGCGTATACCAATTCCGCCACCTGGGCAGGTGCACCGGGCTCGGGTCCATCACGGAGGGGTTGGTACCGAGGAAGGGATTTGAACCCATACGCCCTTGCGGACACTAGCTCCTGAAGCTAGCGCGTCTACCAGTTCCGCCACCTCGGCGATGGACCCTTTCGACCGTCACCGGCCGTCGGCGAGGCGCCATGTTAGCACATCCCAAAATCGGTCAGCCGGGTCGGCGACCTGCCGCGGAGCGGGTCCCTCGACCGTGTCGCGGACCACGACGGTCTCGTCCGCGAAGGCGATCGGGAGCAGGTATCGGCCGGTCCCGAGGGCCTTCTCGAGGGCCGAATACGCCGCCTCGCGGGCGGCCTGCGTGCCGGGCGCCCGGGCCGCCGCGAGGAGCTTGTCGAGGGCCGGATCCTGGACGCCGGCGACGTTCGAGCCACCGGTCCGTGTCTGGCTGGACGCGAGCAGCGGGTAGAGGTCCGGGTCGAGGCCGATGGTGACGTCCGTGACCGCCGTCGAGAACGTCCCGCTCGACAGCCGCTCCATCACGAACTCGGCCGGGGGCAGCGCGTCGTGGGTCGCGTCGAGACCGATCGCCTTCCAGTCCTTGACGACGGCGGCCGCCACCGCGAAGGCGACCGGGTTGGACGCCTTGTCCGGGCTGGCGACTTCGATGGCGAGCGGTGCCTTCGCGTCTGGGCAGGTGCCAGCCGTCGCCCTTCTGCGTCCAGCCCGCGGCCTTCAGCGCCTTCTTCGCCTCGGCGCGCGAGAACGGGACGACAGGATCCGCCGCGGCGTCGTACAGGGCCGACGTCGGCGGGACGGGATCGGGCGCCACGACCGCGGCGTCGGCGTAGACAGCGTCGACGATCGAGTCGCGGTCGATCGCCGCGAGCAGCGCCGTCCGCACCTTCGGATCGCGGAACTCGGCGTGCGTGGGGCGCAGGTTGAGCAGGACGGCCGTGAGGGTCGAGCTCGGATAGCGCAGGAGCCGGCTGTCGGGCGACCTAGCCAGGTCCATGGCGGTCGCCGGCGACAGGCCGGATGCCGCGTCGAGGTCGCCCGCCCGGTAGGCGGCGACGAGGTCGTCGGCGGTGTCGTAGAACTGCAGGTCGATCCCGGCGAGATATGGCGTCGGGCCGCTCCGGGCGGCCGGTCGGGCGGGCCGTGATGAGCGAGTCGGTGGGCAGGGCCGACGGGTCCGCGGACGCCTCCGCCGTGGGCTGGACGGCTTCGGCCGGGACCAGCTCCGCGTGCGCGTCGTCGAGCGCGACCACGGCGAACGGCCCGGATCCGACGGGCTGGCGCCCGAAGGGATGGTCGGGCAGCAGGTCCACCGGGACCTCGCCGAGCAGGTGGGCCGGGGCGATCGGCTGGGTCGCCGCCTGCAGGAACCCGCCCAGCGGCGTCTTCAGGGTGAACGTCACCTCGAGCGGCGACAGGGCCTCGACCGCGACCTCGCTCCACGAGGTGGAGGCGGGACCCTTGTAGGCGGGGTCCTGGAGCGTCCGGATGGTGTAGACGACGTCGTCGGCGGTCACCGGCTCGCCGTCGTGCCAGCGCGCGTCCGGGCGGAGGTCGAACGTCCAGGTCTTGCCGGTCGGGTCGACGGTCCAGCTCGAGGCGAGGTCCGGCACGACCGTGCCGTTCGGGCCGTTGCGGACCAGGCCGGAGAAGACGAGGGCGACCAGGTCGCGGTCAGCCTGGGTGCGCGCGGTCAGCGGGCTCACCGAGCCCGGATGCCCGACCACGCCCTCGCGGTAGGCGCGCGCGGACGCGTACGTGGGGCCGGTCGGCGACGGTGAGGCCGTGGTCGCGGTGAGGGCGGGGATGCCGACGAGGCCCGCGATCAGCGCGAGCAGCACGACCAGCGCCCCGACCACGGTGGTATCGGTCCGGGTCATGAGACTCCGTGCGGATCGGTCGCCGCGGGAGGTCGGCGGGGAGTGCCCGTCAGGCGACGGGGGCGAAGACGAATGAGGCCAGCGAGAAGAGCACGAACAGCACGAGCAGCGCGATCGTGAACTGCCAGAGTCGGCGCTCGACGCCGCGACGGCTGCGGTAGACCGCCGAATCGCCGCCGAACGTCCCGGACAGCCCCGTACCCCGGGCCTGCAGGAGGATGGCGATGATGAGGGCGATCGAGACGATGATCTGGCCGAAGGCCAGGAGCGGATCCACGGGTCGGTTGGCCTCAGTGCGGTACGGCGACGGATGCTATCACAGGATGCGGGAACGACCGGTCATGCCGTCCCACGGTGGGAGCCCCGCGAACTCGAGCAGCGTCGGCGCGACATCGGCCAGCACCCCGTCCTGGAGCGTGTGGCCGCGGGCCGCGCGGCCGACCAGCACGAACGGCACGGGGTTCAGCGAATGGGCCGTGACCGCGTGACCGTCCCGGTCGCGGAGCTCGTCGGCGTTGCCGTGGTCGGCGGTGATGGCGAGCAGTGCGCCGGGGCCGGCAGGGTCGCGCGCCTCGACGGCCTCGACCGCCGCGACGATGCGGGCAAGACAGCCGTCGAGCACGGACAGCGCCTCGATCGTGGCGTCCCACACCCCGGTGTGGCCGACCATGTCCGGGTTCGCGAAGTTCGCGACGATCAGGTCGTACTCGTCGGACTCGATGGCCTCCACGAGCGCGTCGGTCACGCCGACGGCGCTCATCGCGGGGGCGAGGTCGTACGTGGCGACCTTCGGGCTCGGGACGAGCCGCCGGTCCTCGCCGGGATGGACCGCCTCGACACCGCCGTTGAAGAAGTACGTGACGTGCGCGTACTTCTCGGTCTCCGCGATGTGGCATTGGCGCCAGCCCGCGTCGGCGACCGCGTCGGCGAGCGAGCGGACGATCTCCGGCCCGAAGGCGACCTCGGCCGGGAGACCGGCCTCGTACTCGGTCATCGTGACGACCAGGAGACCCGCCGGCGCCCGACGACCCGATGGTGAGGTCCGGTCGAAGCCGGCGAACGACGGGCCATCGGCCAGGGCGTGGACCAGCTGGCGCGCCCGGTCCGCCCGGAAGTTGGCGTGGATGATCGGGTCGCCGTCGCGGATGGCGCCGTCCGTGCCGTCGATGACGGTCGGGGCCACGAACTCGTCGGTCTCGCCGCGCGCGTACGCGGCTTCGATGGCGGCCGCCGCGCTCGCCGCGCGGTGCTCGGCCTCGGCGTGGACGATCGCGTCGTAGCCGCGCTCGACGCGGTCCCAGCGGCCGTCGCGATCCATCGCGAAGTAGCGGCCGCCGACCGACGCGATCGCGGCGTCCGGATGGGCGGCGGCGAGACGCCGCTCCAGGTCGGCGACGAACCCGAGGGCCGATGACGGCGGCGTGTCGCGCCCGTCGAGGAGCGCGTGGACGCGGACGCGCCGGACCCCGGTCCGCGTCGCCAGCTCGGCCAGGGCGACGAGGTGCCGGTCGTTGGCGTGGACGCCGCCCGGGCCGACGAGGCTGATCAGGTGGAGCGTCCCTCCCCCGTCCGCGGCGCGCCGGCAGGCCGCGAGCAGCGCCGGGCGCTCGAAGAACGAGCCGTCGGCGATCGCCGCATCGATACGCGGCAGATCCTGGAGGACCGGCCGGCCGGCGCCAAGGTTGAGGTGGCCGACCTCCGAGTTGCCCATCTGGCCGGGCGGCAGGCCGACGTCGCCCTCCGAGGCGCCGAGGATCGAGTGCGGCCAGCGCACGAGCAGCTCGCGCCAGGCCGGCATCGGGGCGGCGGCGATCGCGTCGGCGGCCGGGTCGCGCCCGATGCCGAACCCGTCGAGGACGACGAGGACGATCGGGCGGGGCCGGCCGAGCGGGGCGACGGTCACGCCGCGGCGCGGCGTGCGCGGGCGGTCAGACCGGCGCGGGCGACGATCCCAGCCATCTCGTCGGGCTTCAGCGAGGCGCCGCCGACCAGCGCACCGTCGATGGCAGGCTCCGCGAGGAACTCCCCGATGTTGGCGGACGTGACGCTGCCGCCGTACAGGACCGGCGTGGCGTCGGCGGCCGCGGCACCCAGACCGGCCGCCTCGAGCGCGGCCCGGATCGCATCGGCCATCGCGGACGCATCCTGCCCGCTGGCGTTTCGGCCCGTGCCGATCGCCCACACGGGCTCGTAGGCGATGACGAGCCCGGCCGCCGCCAGGAGGGCCGGGTCGTTGCCGGCGAGCGCCCCGGCGAGCTGCCGCCGGACCACGGCTTCCTGCGTCCCGGCGTCACGCTCGGCAAGCTGCTCGCCGACGCACAGGATCGGGCGAAGGCCGGCGTCGACGGCCCGGGTCAGCTTCCTGCCGATCAGCTCGTCGGTCTCGCCAGCGTCGCGGCGCCGTTCCGAGTGGCCCACGATGACCCACGACGCGAGACCGGCCAGCATCGGCGCGGCGGTCTCGCCGGTGTAGGCGCCGGCCAGCTCGTGATGGACGGTCTGGGCCCCGACGGCCACGTCCGGGTCGCTCCCGGCCAGGGCATCGCGGACCGCGGCGAGGCAGACGAACGGCGGGCAGATGACCCGGATGACGCCCGGTTCGCGGGTTCGCGACGCGATCGTGCGGGCCAGCTCCCCAGCATCGGCCGGCGTCGTGTTCATCTTCCAGTTCGCCGCCACGATCACGTCACGCATCGCCGGCATCATGCCAGAGCGGGCGACCGGCGACGGCGGTGCGGCCGCTCGACCGCGTCGTCGTCGTGCACGGCGAGGTCCTCGACGCGCTCGAGCGCCCGCTGGACGGCGGAGCGATGGAGATGCAGCCGCTCCGCCAGCTCGGACAGGGTCGCCTCGGGGGTCTCGCGGCGTGCGGCCGCGACCATCCGGACGACCTCCGGCTGGCGGGCGAGCCGGCCGTCCGCCTCGAGGACCGCGATCGCGTCAAGCTGGCGGCCCGCCGCACTCACCGCGCGCTGGAGGTTCGCGGATTCGGCGTTCAGGACGCGGTTGAGGTCGCCGCGCAGCGCCCGCGACACCTGCCGGGCCTCGAGCTCGAGGAGGCCGCCGGCCGCCCCGATGCGACGCAGGAACGTCCCGACGGCCTCGCCGCTCTTCCACGTCACGACACCCCGGCCACGCCGGATCCGCCAGGACGCCGGCAGCTCGATGTCCGCGAGCCGCGACGCGAGGACCGGTGCCTCGGTCGGGTCGACGACGAACTCCAGGTGCGTCCGCCCGCCGGACAGGCTCAGCGAGCCGCAGGCGAGGAACCGCCCTCGCAGCCACGCCGTCCGGCAGTGCTCCGCGGCGCCGTCCCAGTCGAACGACGCCGGGATCGGCGCGATCGTCGCCGGCGCGACCGCCGCCGGCGACGCGGCTCCATCGCCCGCCGACGCGGCGTTCCCCGCGGCGGCGTCGTCCGTCCGTACCGCCGCGGGCCGTGCCACTCCCTCCGAGCCGCGCCGGAGCCGCACGGCGAGCCGTGCCACCGGGCCCTCCCGTCGGACTGCGGATGCTCCGAGCCCGGCCGCCTCCGCGAGGCGGTCGCACGACCGCGATGGATCGATGCCGGCCAGCTCGGCGCGCAGGGACAGGACGAGGTCGCGTTCGGATCGGGTCACGGGACGAGGGGCGCCGCCTGCGCGTGACCGGCCGCGATCGACACCGTCAGGCGGTCCGGGCGACGGACTTGCGGCGGGCGCCGGTCTCGCGCTCGACGATCGAGAGGAGGGCCAGCGCCAGGCGCTCGGGGTCGTGGTGGTGGGCGTTCGCCGGGTCGACGACGTCGTCGAGGACGAGGCGCGGGAGCGGCGTCACGGCGGCCGGCCAGCGCAGGCGGACGGGCTCCGCGTGCCAGACCTCGGGGACCCTGGCCTCGAACCGATTGTTGGCGAGCACCATGTCGACGATCCCGGGCGCCGTGTGGGCGACCAGCGCCTCGACGTGCGCAGCGAGGTCGTAGCCGGCGGTCTCGCCGTCCTGCGTGGCGACGTTGCAGGCGAAGACCCGCGGCGCGTGGCTGGCGAGGAGCGCGTCCCGGATGCCCGGGATCAGCAGGCTCGGGAGCAGGCTCGTGTACAGGCTGCCCGGGCCGAGGACGATCAGGTCCGCCTCGGCGATCGCCGTCGAGGGCATCCTCCGACGGGTGGACGTCGGCCGGCGTCAGCCAGACCCGCGAGATCCCGCTCGTCCGCATGATCAGCGACTGCCCGTGGATCGAGGAGCCGTCGGTCAGCTCCGCGTGCAGGGTGAGCGGCGTTCCCGACGCGGGCACCACCTGGCCGCGGACGGCCAGGATCCGGTTGACCTGGCGCACGCCCTCCTCGAAGTCGCCGCCCTCGATCGCGGTCATGGCGGCGATCAGGAGGTTGCCCACGGGGTGGCCGGCCAGCCCGGTCGGGTCCGCGCCCGGGTCGGCCGGGGCGCCGTCCCCGGTGCCGGGGAAGCGGTACTGGAGGACGTCGTTCATCAGCGGCTCCGCGTCGGCGAGCGCCGCGATGCAGTTGCGGATGTCGCCGACCGGCGGGATGCCGAGCGATTCGCGCAGCACCCCCGACGAGCCGCCGTCGTCGGCGACCGTGACGATCGCCGTCAGGTTGCTGGTGTGCTCCTTCAGGCCGCGCAGCAGCGTGGACAGGCCGGTCCCGCCGCCGATGGCCACGATCCGGGGTCCGCGGGCGAGGAACCGCTTCTGGTAGATGAGCTCGACGAGCGGGGGCTGGTCCGCGTCGGCATTGCGGAACGGGCCCATGAACGCGCGGATCACCATGACCGACCCGACGACGAAGAGCCCCAGCCCGATCCCACCCACGATCAGCCCGCGCAGCGGATACGGGAGGAACTGCAGGGTCAGCGTGTCGATGAGCGCACCCAGCCATCCGCCGGGCTCGAGGTCGCGCGTGACCTGGCGCAGGAGGTGGGCCACGGCCAGGGCGAGCAGCAAGAGGCCCGCGAACACGACCAGCAGCCATCGCTTGATCCCGATACCGGGGCTCAGCCAGCGGCGCAGGTTCATGCCCGCTCCAGCTCGCGGTGGAACACCGCGACCGGCCCGAACCCGCGCTCGCGCAGCCAGGCCGCCAGCTCCTCGCTGATGACGATCGAGCGGTGATAGCCGCCGGTGCAGCCGATACCGATGGTCAGGCGCGTCTTGCCCTCCGCGATGTACGCGGGGACCGCGAACTCGAGGAAGTCCTGCAGGAAGGCCAGGAAGCGGCCCGCGACGGGCTGGGCCAGGACGTACTCGCGGACGGCCTCGGTCAGGCCGGACAGCTGCCGCAGGTCCGCCACGTAGTACGGGTTCTGCATGAACCGGACGTCGAAGACGAGGTCCGACTCGAGCGGCACGCCGTACTTGAAGCCGAAGCTGATCAGCTGGACCGCCAGCTGGTCCGGGCCGGTGGTCGTGCCGAGCTGGGCGAAGAGCCGCTCGCGGAGCTCGCGCAGCGACAGGTCCGAGGTGTCGAGGACGATGTCGGCCTCGGAGCGGACCGGGTCGAGGATCCGGCGCTCCTCCGCGATCGAGCTGGCGATCCCGCGCTGGTCGCCGAGCGGGTGCCGGTGGCGCGTCTCGCTGAAGCGTCGGATCAGGACCTCGTCGCGGGCCTCGAGGAAGACGACCCTGGGCTGGATGCCGCGTCCCTCGAAGGCGCCGCGCATGGCGCCGAAGGCCATCGCCGCGTCGCCGGCCCGCACGTCGAGCACGATCGCGACGTGGGCGAACCGCTCGCTGTCCGAGGAAACGAGCTCCGCCAGGTCGGGGAGCATCTCACCGGGGAGGTTGTCGACGACGGTGTAGCCGATGTCCTCGAACAGCTTGGCCGCGGCGGTCTTGCCGCCACCGGACAGGCCGCTGACGATCACGACCGCGGGTCCTGGCGCCGCCTCGCCGACCGCGCCGACCTCCGGCCGCCCGGTCACCGCCCGGAGCGCTTGATGAAGAACGTGGTGAGCTCGAACAGGATGTACATGGTCCCGCCGAGGACGATGGGGCTGATGAGGTCGCCGCCGGGGGTCGCGATCGCCGCGAAGACCGCGATCCCGAGGATCACCATGCGCCGCGAGGCCTTGAGGCGTTCCGACGTCAGGATCCCGACGCGCGACAGCCCGACCATGACGATCGGGAACTCCATGATGAGACCGAACGCCAGGAACATGGTCGTCACGAACTCGAAGAACGGCCCGGCGGCGATCCCCTGGACGAGCACGTCGTCGGTGAACTGCAGGAGGAAGGACATGGCGAACGGGAGCACGAAGTAGGCGATCGCGACGCCGAGGGCGAAGAAGAGCAGCGCCAGCGGGATCCAAGGGCGGACCGTCTTCTTCTCGGCCGGGGTGAGCCCCGGCGATATGAAGGCCCACAGCTGGTAGAGCAGCACCGGCATCGCCACGATCACGCCGAAGACGATCGAGATCTTGAGCTGGATGACGAACGCGTCGCCGAGCCCGAGCACCTGCACGGTGGGGTGATCGGCCCCGGGGGCCGTGGGCAGCAGGTCGATGAAGGAGTCGCGGATCTGCTTCGAGAAGTAGAACCCGATGGTGCTGCCGACCGCGACCGCGAGGATCGAGCGGAACAGCCGCGTGCGCAGCTCCCCGAGGTGGTCGATGAGGGTCATGACCGAGCCGTCGGGCGCGGTCGGCGGTGCGGCGTCGGGTGGCGGCGTCGATCCGGGCGTCACCGGGATGGCCGGGACGCCGGCGTCACGCAGGGCGTCGGCGTCGGCCATCTACGAGACCAGGACGCGGAGCGTCAGTTGCTCGGCGCCGTCGGCTCGCTGGCGGCGGGCGCGGCCGGCTCGGCGGCTACGGCAGCGTCGGTGACCGCAGCGGCCAGCGGGGCCGCGGCGATCGGCGCGGCCGGCACGGCGGCGCCAGGCGCCGCGGGCGCAGTCGCTGGGGTCGGGTTGAGGTTCATGCCTTCCTGGACGTCGGTCGACGCCTTCCGGAATTCCTTGATGCTCTGGCCGATCGACTTGCCGACCTCGGGAAGCTTGCCCGGGCCGAGGACCAGCAGCGCGATGACCAGGATGATGATGAGCTCCGGGGCTCCGATGTTCGGCATCGTCGTGCTCCTGTGAAGGTCGTATCGAGTGTGCGCCGCGTCGCGTCGGGACGAGGCGCGGGGACCGTCCGGTGCGCGGGCTAGGGTAGCACAGGGAGCTTTCGAGCCCACTCGGCGGCGGCTGCCGCGACCCGCTCCAGCGGATCGTTCGGACCACCGTCGAGGGTCGTCGGCGGCGGGCTCGCGATGCCCCGCGACACGTTCACCAGGAGGCCGCCGCCGGGGCGACCGCCGGCCGGGGCAGCGCTCGCGACCCCGTGCTGGAGGACCGAGTCCGCCTCGCCGCCCTGGGCGCCGACGCCGGGGACCAGGAACGCCAGGCCGGGCGCGATCGCCCGGATCACGGTGAGCTCCGCCGGGGCGGTCCCGCCAACGACCAGACCGACGGTGCCGCCCGGGCCCCAGGTCGCAACCCGGCGGGCCACCCGCCGGTGGAGCGGCTCGGCCGGGAAGCCGGCCTCGGGATCCGCGGCGACCACGAGGTCCTGGAGCTCCCCCGCCCCGGGGTTGGAGGTGCGGCAGAGGACGTAGGCGAATCGATCGAGTCGATCGATGAGCGGGGCGATCGCCTCCGCGCCCAGGTACGGATTGACGGTGACCGCGTCGGCCCCGAGACCGTCGAACAGGGCGACGGCCTGTCGGGCCGCGGTCGACCCGATGTCGCCGCGCTTCGCGTCGGCGAGGACCGGCAGGCCCGGCCGGGAGACGGCCGCGGATCCGTTCGAGGGCGGCCATCCCGGCCGACCCGTACGCCTCGAAGAAGGCGAGGTTGGGCTTGATCGCCGCGGCGTGCGGGGCGGCTGCCTCGACCACCAGCGTCGCGAACCGCTCGACGCCCGCGAGGTCACGCGAGAACCCGTCGGGCAGGGTCGCCGGGTCCGGGTCGAGCCCGAGGCATAGGACGGTCCCGGTGGCGGCCGATCGAGCGGCCAGTCGCTCGAGGTACGGGCCGGTCACTGGGCCGGCGCGCTCGAGCTGGCGGACGCGCTCGGCGTGGCGACCGGGGTCGGCGCCGGCGTCGGGACCGGCAGCTCGCTCGCCGGGATGAACCAGTCCGGCCGGGACGCGCCGTCGAGGCCGGAGACCTCCGTCAGAGCCTTGGTGTCGGTGACCGTCCAGTCCGGCGCGCTCCCGCCGAGGACGGCCATCCGCAGGTCCACGATCTGGCCCTCGATGTGGAGGAACGCGATCGCGTCGCCCTTCGGCGACCAGACCGGCGCCCACGACGCGCCGTCGTTGGTGACCCGCAGGAGCTCGCGCCCGCGCGACGCGTCGAGGATCACGATGTCCGAACCGAACGTGCCCGTCTTCGTCGCGGTCAGGTACCGCCCGTCGGGCGAGTAGTCCGGCTCGAGGTAGCCCGGCCCGGTCAGGGGCGCCGAGCGGTCCGAGGATCGTCAGGCGGAAGATCGACCGGCGCGCCCTTCGCGCCGTCCCGTCCGTTGCGGACGTAGGGAGGTAGGTGCCGTCCGGCCTCCACGCAGGGTCCTGATGCCCGAGCGGCGCGACCTCGGAGACGTCCGGTTTCGTCGACTTCTTCTTGGCGAGGTCGTAGATCTGGAGGACGACGTCCGACTTGGTCGGGTCGGGCCGTCCGAGACCAGCGCCAGGGTCTTGCCGTTCGGGCGAGGACGACCGGCTGGCGGAGCCAGAAGAACCATTCGAGGCTGCCCTTGCTTGATCTTGCCGTTGATGATCCGTTCCGGCGTCCGCGCTGCCGTCGGCCTTGACACCATGACGCTCGGGACGGTCATGGGTAGTGGGACGGCTCGCCCTGCGACGGCCAGGTCCCGATCTCGTTGACGGTGCGGACGAAGTAGACCTGTGTCCCGTCGGGCGACCATGACGGCATCGAGTCGGTCCCGCTCGTCGTGAGCTGGCGGACGTCCTTGCCCGACTGGATCCAGATGTTGCCGGCCTTCGCGTAGACGATCGAGCCCGGGAACGCCGCCTCGGGCTCGACCACGACCACGTTCGACGGGGCGGCCGTCCGCGTGACGCCCGGAACGGCGCCACCGGAGCTGGCCGGTCCCACGCCGGGCGCCCCGACCAGCGGGACCTGGCCGTTGAGCAGGCTCAGCGTGAAGAAGGCGACGACGAGGAGCCCGACGACCGACGCGATCGGGGCGATCAGCGAGCGGACCGGTCCCACGCCGTACGGGTCCGAGGCGCGCGGCGGGCGCGGGGCGCGCGTCATGCGCCGACCCCCGCGAGCGACGCGCCGGTCGGCCCGGCCGCGTCGACCCGCAGCCCGGCGTGATGGCCGGCCGGGGCGGCGTCGCGGATCTCGAGCTGGAGGGTCTCGAGACCGCCGAACCGCCGGCTGACCAGCCGCGCGACGATGTCGAGCCGATCCCCCTCGCGGACGACCTCGGCGAGGTCGGGCCGGCCGAACGCGATCCCGTCGATGACGTCGCGGTCGCGGCGCAGCGTGAGCTGGCTGTGCCCGCCGGTCGCGGCCCGGACGCGGGTCACGGTCATGCCGAGCACGGCCACGAGCGGGATCCGGGTTCCCTGGGCCGTACGGCGCGAGGCCGGCGAGCTCGCGCAGGAGGGCGTAGTCGACCTCGAGGGCGGAAACGACCAGGTCGATGCGCAGTCGGGACGCGCGGGTCGGCGGGCGCGGTGGCCTCGGCGAGCACGAGGAACCGCTCGCAGAAGGCGTCCCAGTCCGCCGTCGGGAGCTCGAAGCCGGCGGCGCCCGCGTGGCCGCCGTACCGGGTGAAGAGGTCGCCGCACCGCTCGAGGGCGGCGCCGAGGTCCATCGACCCGTCGCTGCGGCACGACGCGCGGATCGTCCCGCCCTGGTCCGAACCGACGACCGCGGGCCGGCCCAGGTCCTCGACCAGACGTGCGGCGAGGAGCCCGACGATGCCGACCGGCCAGGGGCCGTGGATCAGGGTCGCGGCCGGGGTGGCGGTCGACGTCGACCGCGGCACGCGCCTCGACCAGCGCGGCCTTCAGCAGGTCGCGGCGCTCCAGGTTGGCCGCTTCGAGCGCGTCGGCGTGGCGGTTCGCGTCCTCGGTCGTGGTCGCCAGCAGGAGCCGCGCCGCCTCGACGGCCTCGCCCACCCGTCCGGCGGCGTTCAGCCGCGGCGCGATCGCGAACGAGACCGTCTCGAGGTCGACGGCCGCCGGTTCGACGTTGGCGCGCTCGAGGATCGCGGCGATCCCGGGACGGGGCGTGGCGCGAAGGATCGCCAGCCCGAGGCGGGCGATCGCCCGGTTCTCGCCGACGATCGGCGCGACGTCCGCGACGGTCCCGATGGTCGCGAGATCCGCGAAGGCCAGCGCCGCGGCCGGTCCGCCGGGCAGGTCCGCCAGGAGCGCCGCCGGCGATCTTGAAGGCGACCCCGCTGCCCGGCGAGCCGGCGGTCGGGATAGCGCGAGTCCGGCCGGTGCGGGTCGACGACCGCCAGGGCCGCCGGCATCACCGGCGGGACGCGATGGTGGTCCGTGACGATGACGTCGAGCCCGCGCCGGCCCGCCTCGGCGATCTCGGCGTGGCTCGTCGCACCGCAGTCGACCGTGATGATGACCGTCGCCCCGACCGCCTGCGGCCCGGTCGAGCGCCGCGATCGAGAGGCCGTGGCCCTCGTCGAGCCGGCTCGGCACGTACGGCTCGACGGCCAGCCCGTAGCGCTCGAGCGCCTGGACCATGATCGCCAGCCCGGTCAGCCCGTCCGCGTCGAAGTCGCCGAACACGAGCACCCGCTCGCCCTGGTCGCGCGCGAGCGCGAGGCGTCCCAGCAGGATGTCGATGTCGGGGAGGAGCGCCGGGTCGTGGAGCCCGTCGAGGGGCTCGCCGAAGAACGCGTCGATGGCGGCGGCCGTCGGGGACACCGCGGGCGACGAGCAGGCCGGCCACGCGGTCGGAGAGGCCATGCCTGGCCGCGGCCGCGGAAGCGTCCGCCGGGACCTCGACGTGGTCCGGGAGCACCCATCGGAAGCGCGGCTCGAGCACGTCCATCAGTCTGCCATCCGTCGCTGCACCGCGGCTTTGACGGGCGCCTCCATCGATCGGGTCAGGAAACGGAGCGGCGGGTTCGTGGCGCGCGGGTCGGGGCGACGCGGCCGTGCCGGCGGTCCTCCCAGAGGTGCCAGTCCACCAGGAGCGGGCTGGCCACGAAGATCGAGGAGTAGGTCCCGGACACGATGCCGATGAGCAGCGCCAGGATGAAGTCGTTGATCGCGGAGCCGCCGAAGAGCAGCAGGGCGAGCAGCGTCAGGACGACGGTCAGGCTGGTCGTGATCGAGCGGCCGAAGGTCTGCAGGATCGAGTGGTTGACGATGTCGGCGAAGGGCTCGCCGGCGTGTCGCGCGCGGTTCTCGCGGACACGGTCGAACACCACGATCGTGTCGTGCACGCTGAAGCCGATGATCGTCAGCATCGCGGTCACGAACAGGGCGTCGATCTGGACCCCGAAGAACGTCCCGAGCAGGGCGAAGAAGCCGACGACGAGGATGACGTCGTGGAGCAGCGCGACGAGCGCGGTGACCCCGAACTTCACGTCGCGGAACCGGTAGGTGATCCAGAGCAGGATCCCGATCGAGCCGACGAGGATGAGGATCAGCGCCTGGCTGATCAGGTCCGAGCTGACGACCGCCCCGATGGTCGTGAGGCTGTTCTGGGCGACGATCGGCCCGAGCTCCTCCTCGAGGGCGGTCCGGACCTCGCCCAGGGGTCCGGTCTCGGGCAGCTCGATCGTGCCGGCCGGGGCCGCGGACGGTGACGCCGAGGGCGAGGGGCTGCCCGACGGACTCGCGGACGGGCTGGCGGAGGGCGCCGCTGACGGGCTGGCGGACGGGCCGCGGCCGGACGGGCTCGCGGAGGCGTCCAGCGCTGGCGCCGGCGCTCGCGGACGGCGAGGCCGAGGCGCCCGGGCGACGCGGACGGCGAGCGCCGACGGCAGGGCCAGCGTCGGGACCGGGGTCGCCTGCGGCGCCTGCGGCTGGAGGCCGACGGGGAGGACGGTCCGGATCTCGATGAAGCCGGAGCCCGTCGTGAGCGCGGTGGCCTCCAGGCCGTGCTCGGCGAAGACCGCCTCGACCTGGTCCGGGGTGACCGTCGGGTCCTCGAACTTGATCTCCCAGCGGGTCCCGCCGGTGTAGTCGATGCTGAACTGGAGGCCGGCGTCGTGAGATCGGGGTCAGGAGGATGAAGATCAGCCCCGGGATCGTGAGGATCAGCGAGATCGCATAGAACCACCGACGCTTGCCGATGACGTCAAACACGCTCGGCAGCTCCGCGGCGGGTGGATGGCCGGCCCATCGGCTCGCGGGTCACGAACTCCTCGTCGCGCAGGCCGTAGAACGACGCGCGCCTGGCCCAGCTCTGGCGGACCATGACCCGCATGATCGAGCGGGTCACGACGATCGCGCTGAACATCGAGACGAGGACGCCGATGATCAGGACGAGCGCGAAGCCGCGGATCGTGGACGAGCCGAAGGCGTAGAGGATGCCGGCGGTGATGAGGCTCGACACGTTGGAGTCGAGGATCGAGTTCCAGGCCCGGTTGAAGCCGGCCTCCACCGCGGAGGGCAGGGACTTGCCGAGGCGCAGCTCTTCCTTCATCCGCTCGAAGATCAGGATGTTGGCGTCGACGGCCATGCCGATCGAGAGCACGAAGCCCGCGATGCCGGCGAGCGTCAGGGTCACCGGGATGAGCCGGAAGATCGCGATGCACGACCAGCGTGTAGTAGGCGAGCGCGAAGCAGGCGATCAGGCCGATCGCCCGGTAGTAGATGACCATGAAGAGCATCACCATCAGGATGCCGAGCGCGCCGGCGAGCAGGCTCTGGTTCAGGAACTGGGACCCGAGGGTCGCGCTGATGCGCTCGCTCGACAGCTCGAGGATCGGGAACGGCAGCGAGCCGAACTTCAGGATCGTCACGAGGTTGTTGGCTTCCGTCGCCGGGAACCCGCCGATGCCGCCGGCGCGTGATCTGGACGTTCCCGCCGGGGATCGCCTCGTTGATGCGCGGCGCGGAGATGACCGTCGAGTCGAGGGTGATCGCGAAGTAGTCGCCGACGTGCTTGCACGTGAAGTCGGCGAAGCGGTTGGCGCCGTCGTCCTTGAGCACGAAGTTGACGGTCAGGCCGCCGCTCTGGTCGTTGCCGATCGAGGCGGACGAGACCTGGTCGCCGCTGAAGAGCGGCGGCGTCTTGGCGAGGTCGAGGACCTGGCCCTCGGTCGCGGCGCGTGGCGCCGAGCGGGACGAAGTCGAGGCGGCCGGTCTGGCCGACGAGCTGGCGGACCGCGTCGGGGTTGGTGACGCCCGGCAGCTCGACCACGATCGCGGTCGTCGCCCTGGGTGACGACGACGGGCTCGGAGACGCCGGTCGTGTTCACCCGGCGCTCGATGATGTCCTTGATGATCGCCATGTCCGCGGCGGTCGGCGACTTGCCGTCGACCTTCTGCGCCTGGTACTCGACGCGCAGGCCGCCGGACAGGTCGAGGCCCAACTTCGTCTCGATCGGACGGCTCCCGCGTCGGGGACGTGCTGTCCGGGACGGTGAGGTTCGGGAAGAAGTTGATGATGAGGGCGAGGACGCCGATCAGGACGATGAGGATGGGGCCGGCTTTTCGCATGTCCGCGGGATGGTACACGGAACGTCCGCCGGACGCCGACGGCGGGTCCTAGGCGTCGAGGGTCGCCTTGATCCGCTCCGCCAGCGAGCGGCCGATGCCCGGCACCGCGGCGATCTGCTCGACCGGCGCCTCGCGGACGCGCTTGATCGAGCCGAACACCTTCAGCAGCTCGCGCTTGCGCTTCGGCCCGACGCCGGGCAGGTCGTCGAAGGCCGAGCGGACGGTCCGCTTCGCCCGCAGGTCGCGGTGGTAGGTGATCGCGAATCGATGCGCCTCGTCGCGGAGGCGCTGCACGAGATACAGCGCGGGTGAGGTCGCCGCGAGCACGACCGGGTCGGCGCGGCCGGGCAGGAACAGCTCCTCGCGCTCCTTCGCCAGGCCGACCATCGCGAGGTCGTGCAGGCCGAGCTCGTCGAGGACGACCTTCGCCGCCGCCGACCTGGCCGCGGCCGCCGTCGATCACGACGAGGTCGGGCATCGCCCAGCGCCGCTCCTCCTCGCTCCCCTCCTGCCCCACCCGGCTCGCCCGGAACCGGCGGCGGAGGACCTCCTGGTGGCTCGCGAAGTCGTTGGGCCCCTCGACGGTCTTGATGCGGAACCGCCGGTACTCGCCGCTGCGCGGCTTGCCCTCCTCGAAGACGACCATGCTGCCGACCGATTCGCTGCCCTGGAAGTTGCTGATGTCGTAGCACTCGATGCGGGCCGGCGGGCCGGGCAGGCCGAGCGCGTCGGCCAGCTCCTCGAGCGCGGCCAGCGTCTTGCCCTGGTCGACCAGCCAGCGGGCCTGCTCCTTCGCGAGCGTCTCGGCGGCGTTGCGCGTGGCGAGCGCCATCAGCTCGCGCTTCTCGCCGCGCTGGGCGAGCTTGAGATGGACCGGACCGCCGCGGCGGTCGGCGAGGAACGCCTCGAGGTCGGCGACGTCGTCGGACAGGGTCGGCAGGTAGACCTCGCGCGGGATGGAGGTCGCGCGCGCGTAGTACTGCTCGATGAAGCTCGCGACGACCTCGTCGTCGCTCGCCTCGCGCATGGCCTCGAGCAGGAAGACGTCGCGGCCGACCAGCTTGCCCGCGCGGATCGCGAAGAGCTGGACGGCGGCCTGGTTGTCCTGCCGCGCGAGCCCGACGAGGTCGAGCTCGGTCCGCGCGAACGCGGCCATCTTCTGGCTCTCCATCGTCCGCTCGATCGCGCGGATCTTGTCGCGGAGCGCGGCGGCCGTCTCGTAGTCGGTCCGCTCCGCGGCCGCCGCCATCTCGCGCTGGAGCGCGGTCACCAGCGTCTCCTGGCGGCCCTCGAGGAACAGCTCGACCTGGGCGATGTCGGCGCGGTAGTCGTCCTTCGAGATGGCCTGGATGCACGGGCCCTGGCATTTCTTGATGTGGTACAGGAGGCACGGCCGCTGGAGCGCCCGCTCGCCGTCCTTGATCTCGATCGTGCAGGTCCGGAACGGGAAGAGCCGGCGGACGAGGTTCATCGACTCGTCGACGCTGGTCGCCGACGCGTACGGCCCGAAGTAGCGGCTGCCGTCGTTGGGGAGCTTGCGCGTCCGCTCCACCCGCGGGAAGTCGTCGCCGAGCGTCACCTTGATGTACGGGTAGCTCTTGTCGTCCTTCAGGCGGACGTTGAAGCGCGGCTTGAAGCGCTTGATGAGGTTCGATTCGAGGAGGAGCGCCTCGGAGACGGAGTCCGTGAGCGTGTACTCGACCTCGGCCACCCGGTCGATGACGCTCCGGATCCGGTGGATCTCGCCGGCCGGCGTCGCCTTCTGCCAGTACGAGCGGACGCGGTTGCGCAGGCTCTGCGCCTTGCCGACGTAGACGACGTCGCCGCGGTCGTCCTTCATGAGGTAGACGCCCGGCCGGTCCGGGAGTCCCTTGAGCGTGGCTTCGAGCGCGGGGGTCACCCGTCGATGCTAGACGAGAACGCCGGACCCGGGCGTGGCCCGGGTCCGGCGTCGTGTGCGTGGCGGTGCGAGGTCTAGGGTCCGGCCGGTCCGAGGGTCCGGCCGTCGATGACCGGCGCGATGGCCGGGTGCGCGGCGATGTACTCGATGGCGACGTCGAGCAGCGCGTCGCCCGGCTGGAGGACGTTCGTGCCCTGGGTGAAGACGGTGTAGCCGTCGCCGCCCGTGAACATGAAGTCGTTGGTGACGAACCGGATCGTGTCGCCGGGCCGACCGGGGTCGCCGGACCGCCCGGCCCGCTCGGCGTCTTCCAGATGCCGTCGACGACCGGGGTCGTGCCGGTGCAGTGGAACTGTGACCGTCGAGCCCGGAGATCTGCGGGAACCGGCCGGTGCCGCCGGCGAAGTTCGGGTCGCAGAACGGCGCGAAGCCGTTGAGGAACGCCGTCGTCATCTGGGCCCCGGTCAGGGTCTCGATGACCGTCCGGTTGCCGAAGGGCAGGACGCGCGAACATCTCGCCCCAGGTGACTGACGCCGGTCGCCCTCACCGGCGGTCGACGGGGTGATACGGGAAGTCCGCGCGCAGGCCGCCGGAGTTGGTCCAGGCCGCTTCGACGCTCCGGGTACTTGGCCCGCATGGCGTCGGCGACCATGTTGCCCATCGTCGGACTCGGCCAGCCGGTTCGGGATCGCGCAGGATGTCGACGCGCCTGCGTCCCGACCTTCTTGGTGCGGATCGGACCGCGGCGTCGGCGTTCGCCGCGTCGACGATCGCCTTGACGTCGGCCCGCGGCGTGACGCCGATGGTCTTCGGGACGCGCGTCGCGCCACCGGCCCACGTCGACGTCGCCGCCCTTGACCATGCAGCTGGAGGACGGAGTAGCTGGCGCCGGCGTTGATGCCCTCGGTGACGAGGATGTCGCCGACCATCAGGTTCGAGACGCGGTGGGTGTGACCGGCGACCATCGCGTCGACGGTCGTGTCCTGGAGGGCGATGACGATGTCGATGATCGGCCCGCCCAGGCCGTGCCCGGGCGTGTTGCCGAGCGTGTTCGTCCCGAGGATCGATCCCTTCGTGGATGAGCAGCGACCTGGACCTTCACGCCCTGCTTGCGCAGCCGCTCCGATTCGGCCTTGATGCGCCCGCCTCGGGCAGGAACGTGAGCCCGGCCGTGGCGCCCGGCCGAGACGAGCTCCGGCGTGTCTCGGAGCTCGGCGCCGATGACGCCGACCTTGATGCCGTTGACGTTGAAGACCATCGATGGCGTGACCCACGACGGCGGCTTGCCGGTCGCGGTCTCGACGATGTTGATGGCGAGGAACGGGAAGTCGCGCCTGGGCCTGCTGGGTCAGGAGCCGGGTCACGCCGTAGTCGAACTCGTGGTTGCCGTACGACGTGGCGTCGAGGCCCCAGGCGTTCTCGGCGTCGATCGTCGGCGCGTCCTCGAGCAGGGCCGAGTTCGGCGGTGAGGCGCCGACGTTGTCGCCGCCGGCGAGGATCAGGCCCGTGCCGGGGAGCGCGGCCGAGGTCCTCGTCGAACATCGTCGCGAGCTCGGCCGGCGCCGCCGACCGGGACGTCGATGCCGTCGATCGTCATCGTGGTCGGGCTCGAGCTGGCCGTGGAAGTCGTTGAGCCCGACGATCGAGATCGGCTTGACCCCGCCCGTTCCCTTGACCATCGAGAGCAGGACCTTGCCCTGGCTGTACTGCGGCTCGGGGATGCCGAGCATGTAGGCGAGCGTCGGGGCGAGGTCGATCGAGCTGGCCTTCACCGAGCCGCGATCGACGCCCTCGCCGCCGGCGATGAAGGTCGCCCGCATGTTGGTGTTGCTGTCGAGGTCCTGGACGTCCGGCACGTAGCCGTGCTGGCCGAAGAACTTCGACGGCGCGATCAGCGTCCCCGGCGTCTCGGCGTCGAACTGGTAGGGCGGGTAGGAGAAGGCGACGAGGTCGCCCGTCCGCGTGGGATGGGCCATGTCGGCCGTCGAACCCGGCCCGTTGGGGATGTACCTGGACTCCGCGCGCGTGAAGGCCCGGTCGATGACCTTCCAGCCCTCGGGGTTGCCGTCGTGGGTCCAGTCGTTGGGATCGCTGAGCGCGAGGAAGGCGGCCTTGATCTGCGCGACGGTCGCGGCCGCGTCGGCGGCGGCGACCTGCTGGAAGCCGCCGCCCGCCGGGTCGCGGCCGGCCGGTTCAGGTAGATCTGGACCGTGCCACCGGCCCAGCAGGCCTTGGCCTTGCCGATGGTCTCGCCCGTCGCCGGACGGCAGTTGGAGGTCTGCGGCGTCGAGAGCAGCGCCGAGGTCCACGAGGACCTTGCTGGCGTCGATCGCCAGGAACTGCGGGGCGAAGCCGTGGTCCGACGAGACGAACGTCGTCGGGTCGTGGCCCATCAGCTTGCGCGCCAGGGCGAGCGTGTCGTCGGCCTCCTCGTAGGCGCGCCGGATGTAGGCGGAGCGCTGCGCGACGCGATGGTCCCTGACCCCGTCGAGGTTGACGTCGTCATAGGACGGGTTGGCGGCGCCGTTCGGGAGCCTCCTGCGTGACCAGCCCGAGGAACTGGTGCTGGAACTCGTCCGTGGTCGGGCACGCCGGCGAGCAGGAGGTCCGGCTTGTACGTCTTCATGACGTACTTGAGCATCGGCTGGTGGCCGGTCGCCCAGTAGAGGCCCTGCTGGACGTAGGTGTCCTCGCTGACGATGCCGGCCTCGAGGACGGCGAAGTCGGCCGCGGTCGAGGTCGGGAAGGTCTGGGCGAGGTACTCCTCGAAGTCGCCGGTGAAGCCCGGCTCGCCGGGCCAGGTCGGCCAGGTCGCGATCGCGCGCGACACCGACGTGTGGAACAGGCGGACGCGCGAGAGGTCCTTCGACATCTCCTCGACCTTGACCAGCATCCCGGCGGTCTTGCCGGCGAGCGCGCCGCCGACGATCTTGACCTTGACGTCGGCCAGCTGGCCCGGCTTGAGCGTGGCGACCGCCTCGGCGCCGTTCTTCGACGCGGAGAACAGCACGCGGTCGTAGTCGACCTTGCCGTTGTTCGGTGCGGTCGTAGATGTAGGCGTTCAGGCCGTACTTGTCGACGCCGAAGTCGAGGACGCGCAGGCGCATCTCCTTGGCCGGGCTGTACGAGGTCGGGACGCCGGTCCAGCCGGTGGCGTCGGTCGGCGCCGCGCCCGGGAAGGGCGCCTGTCCGGCGTAGCCCGCGGGATGGTCGAACTGGAGGCCGAGCCCCGTGATGAGCCCGACGTCGTCGAACAGCGGATCCGTGCTCGTGCCGATGAAGTTGGTCGCCACGCCGCGACCGGAGAAGAACGACTGGAAGTCGATCGTCGGGCCGGAGATCGTGGCGTTGCGGCCGCCCGCCCACTCGACCTGCGCGACCTTCAGGCCGGCGCGCTCGGCCGACTGGGCGATCGTCTCGACCTGGAGCGTGCCCGGGTCGAAGGCGGCGGTCCGGTTGGCGAACGGCTGCCCGGACTTGTGGAAGGTGTTGTTCGTCGAGCCGTGGACGCCCGGCCAGGCACCGGTCGCCAGCGTGTACCAGCCGGCGCCCGTGTTCGGCGGCGCCTGGGTCAGCAGGCCGTTGCCGGACGCGTAGGTGCCGTGCGCAGGAAGGACCGCATCGTGGGCATCACGCCCTGGTCCGCGTATCGCCGAACGGCGTCCTGGCGCATCCCGTCCGCGGCGAAGAAGATCGCGTGGTCGCTGCGCGTCGAGGGTTGGTCGTGCGTGGCCAGCGCGACGGTCGCGGCGCCGAGCTGGGACAGGACCAGCAGGCTCGCACCGAGCAGCGTGATCAGGCGACGGGACGATCGGGACACGTGGGCACCTCCGCGACTCGAGCCGACGTTCGGACGCGCGTTCTGGGGCCCCGCGGTGAGTGCGGTCCCTCCCAGGGCGCGTCGTCACCGTAGGCCGCCAACGATACCGCCGTGTGAACCGTTGTGACCTTTCGACCGCATTGCAATCTGTCGGTCGTTGACGGTCCGTTGACATCGGCAAGCCTGCGGGTGAGGGCGTCCTGCGCAGACTCGCAGGCATGGCGATGCACCCATCGGTGGCGGAGCGGCTGGCCCGCCTCGCGCCCGACCAGCGGGCGGCCGCGACCGCGCCGCCCGGTCCGGTGCTGGTCGTCGCGCCCGCGGGATCGGGCAAGACCACGACCCTCGTCGCGCGCATCGCCTGGCTCGTCGCCGACGGCGTCCCGCCCGATGCCATCGCGGCCATCACGTTCAACCGGCGCGCCGCGGTGGAGCTCGGCGAGCGGCTCGATCGTCGCGCTGGCGCCGCTCGGCGTCGAGCCCGGCGGCGTCCGCGTCCGGACGTTCCACGCGCTCGGCCTGGAGATCCTCCGCGACGCGCGGTGTCGACGTGGAGCTGGCGGACCGCGGCGGCGATCCTGCGCGAGCTCGAGCCCGACGCCGACGACGCCCGGCTCGTCGAGCTGGACGGGGCGATCTCGCGGCTCAAGGTCGAGCTCGACGTGTCGCCCGCCGATGTCGCCGCCGACCCGGGGGCCGGCCCGATCGCGCGGACGCTTCGTCGCGTATTCGCGGGTCGCTCGTCGGAGCGGCGGCAGCTGGACTTCGACGACCTCGTCCTTGCGGGCGATCGCGCGGCTCGAGGCCGAGCCGGCCGCCCTCGCCGCGGTGGCGCGGCCGATGCGCCCACCTCCTCGTCGACGAGGTCCAGGACGTCGACCGTGCGCAGCTCCGGCTCGCGCTCCTCCTCGCGGCCCCGGCGAACCGGATCCTCCTCGTCGGCGACGACGACCAGTCGATCTACGGCTGGCGACTCGCGGACGTCCGGCGCGTGCTCGGGCTCGAGGCCCTGCTCGACGGACTGCGACGGATCGACCTCGAGGTCAACTACCGATGTCCGGCGCCGGTCGTCGAGCGTGCGGTGCGCCTCGTCGCCCGCAACCGGGAGCGGTTCGCGAAGCGGATCCGCGCCCGGCCGGCGGCGGACGGCCGGCTGGTCCTCGCGCCCGACGGCGACGACGACGCGGTCCGCCTCGAGCGGGCCATGCGGACCTGGCCGGACGACGGCTCGACGCAGGCGGTCCTCGCCCGGACCAATCGCGAGCTGATCCCGGCCGTCGTGGCCGCCATGGCGCTCGGGCGGCCGTTCCGGGCGCCGCGGCTCGCGCTGCCGCTCGAGGACCCGGCGCTGGACGGCCTGCTGGCCGAGGCGGAGAACGTCGCCCGGGCCGGACGCCCGCTCCTCGTCGCCATCGGGGTCGTTCGCGACCGGGTCGCGGCCGCCGGATCCGCGGATCTCGGGCTCGCGACCGCGATGCTGGCGTGGGCGGCCGGTTACCGCCGCGTCGACGCGTTCCGCGACGCCGTGCAGGACGGCCGTCGGCGCCTCGCCGACCTGCGCCGCGACGACGCCCCGCTGACGCTGGCCACGGCGCACGCGACGAAGGGCCTCGAGTTCGACCACGTCGTGGTCCTCGGCATGGACGCCGCACGCTTCCCGAGCGCCCGGGCGGTCGACGAGGCCGCGGATCCGGCGCGGGCCTACGAGGAGGAGCGCCGCCTCGCCTACGTCGCGTGGACCCGCGCGCGGCGCTCGCTGACGCTGCTCTACGACCCCGCGGCGCCGTCGCCGTTCCTGCTGGAGGCGTTCTCGCCCGACGAGCTGGGTCTGGGGTCGGTGGCTAGGATGTCGGCATGACTCGACTCCCGGCGCTCGGATCCGCGCGGTGAGGGTTGGGTCGTCGCCCAGGGGGTGCTCCTGGTCCTGACGGCCGCTGCGGGATGGCTCGGCCCGGCGTGGGACGGCCGATCAGGGTGGTGTGTGCTGCCCTGGGCGTGGCGCTGATCGGGGCCGGCGCCATCCTCGCGATCCGTGGCACGCTCGACCTCGGCACCGCGTTGACCCCATTCCCCCATCCGCTCGCCGACGCGCCGCTCATCCAGACCGGTGTCTACGGATGGGTCCGTCATCCCATCTACGGCGGGATCGTCCTGGCGTCCGTCGGCTGGGCGCCTGCTGACGGCGTCGATCCCGGCGCTGGTCATGGCGGCGGTCGTCTGGGGGTTCTTCGCGGTCAAGTCGATGCGCGAGGAAGCATGGCTCGTCGAGCGGTTCCCCGACTACCCGGCGTACCGGACCCGGACCCGGCGCCTCATCCCCTGGCCCGGTGGGCCTCCCGGTTGAGCTCGCGGAGCAGCCGGTCGATCGCCACGAGGAACGGCTCGGTCAGCGACTCCGGCAGCGCGTCGCGCACGGAGTCCTTCGGGCCGTACGCGGCCCGTGCCCGCATCGCCGTGCGCCGGAGCGGCGCCAGCTCGTCGTCGCGCAGGCGCTCCGGCAGCGGCTCGAGGAACGTCGCCCAGCGGGTCTGGCCCAGCTCCCGCGCCGCGGCCAGCAGCCGGTCGCCGTGCCGCGCGGCCTCGAGCCCGGCGGCGTCGATGGCGGGGCGCTCGTGACGGCCCGGCGACGGCAGGGTCCAGGCGACCCCCGGCTCAGTCATCCGGCGAGCGAGCGCCCGCCGTGCCCGACTCGCCGTCGCCGTCGCTGGGCTTGAGCAGCACGAGCGGCAGGCGCTTGCGCTCCGACCCGTTGACGAGGATCCGGAACGAGTAGTCGCCGGGCGCGGGGAACGTCAGGTTCCACAGGTCGATCGAGAACGTGAGGATGGCGTCACGGCCGTCGCGCTGGCTCCGGGCGACGACGCTGCCGGTCGCGCCGGCCACCTCGGCGCCGTCGGGGTCCAGCAGGACGAACCGGATCTCGTGCTCGCGCTCGGTCTCGGGCGCCGTCACCTGCAGGCCGATCACCAGCGCCAGGTGCGGGTGGCGCAGCGGGAACCGGCGGCCGCCGATCCGGGCGACGCCGCCGCCGAGCACGTGGAACTTCTGGCCGGGGATCGTCTCCGCGGCGTCGGCGAGGAACGCGAAATCGATCTCCGGCATGGCCCGTGATGGTACGCCGGTGCCGGGGGCTCAGCGAGCCCGCGCGGCGGCCCGCTTGCGCGACGGCGCGATCGCCGGGACCGGCCGCGGCGCCGTTCCCGTTGTGGCTCCCCCGCCCCGCCTCCTCGGCGAACGTCACGTCCGACAGCGGCACGAGCGGCTCGCCGCGCAGGACGCGGGCGAGGTACTCGCCGGTCGCGGACCCGCGCGCGGCCGCGACGGTCTCGGGCGTCCCCTCGGCGATGATCCGCCCGCCGCGGTCGCCGCCCTCGGGACCCAGGTCGACGATCCAGTCCGCGGTCTTGATGACGTCGAGGTTGTGCTCGATGACCAGGACGGTGTTCCCGCCGTCGACCAGCCGGTGGAGGACCTCGAGGAGCTTCTCGACGTCGGCGAAGTGGAGCCCGGTCGTCGGCTCGTCGAGGACGTAGAAGGTCCGCCCGGTCGCGCGGCGCGACAGCTCGGTCGAGAGCTTGACCCGCTGGGCCTCGCCGCCGGACAGCGTCGTCGCGGGCTGGCCGAGGTGGACGTACCCGAGCCCGACGTCGTTGAGGGTCTGCAGCTTCGCCCGGACGTTGGGGACCGCGGCGAAGAAGTCCAGCGCCTCGGCGATGGTCATCTCCAGGACGTCCGCGATCGACTTGCCCTTGTAGTGGATCTCGAGCGCCTCGCGGTTGTAGCGCTTGCCCTTGCAGACCTCGCACGGGACGTAGACGTCCGGCAGGAACTGCATCTCGATCTTGAGGATGCCGTCGCCCTTGCAGTTCTCGCAGCGGCCGCCCTTGACGTTGAAGCTGAAGCGGCCCGGCGTGTAGCCGCGGACCCGCGACTCCGGGACGCCGGCGAACAGCTCGCGGATCGGCGTGAACAGGCCGACGTAGGTGGCCGGGTTGGACCGCGGCGTGCGGCCGATCGGGCTCTGGTCGATCTCGATGATCTTGTCGATCGCGGACGCGCCCTCGAGCGAGTCGTGCGCGCCGACCGGCTCGCGCGACCCGTTGAGCTCGCGGGCGAGCGCCCGGTAGAGGACCTCGGTCACGAGCGTGCTCTTGCCGCTGCCCGAGACCCCGGTCACGGCGACGAACGTGCCGAGCGGGACGCGCAGGTCGACGTCGCGGAGGTTGTGCTGGCGCGCGCCGCGCACGACGAGCTGCTTGCCGTTGCCCTTCCGGCGACGCGTCGGGACCGGGACCGCCCGCTCGCCGCGCAGGAACGCGCCGGTGATCGAGCGCGGCTCGGCGAGGACCGCCTCGAGCGGCCCGTTGGCGATGATCTCGCCGCCGTGCTCCCCCGCCCCGGGTCCGATGTCGACGACCCAGTCCGCGGTCCGGATGGTCTCCTCGTCGTGCTCGACGACGAGGACCGTGTTGCCGAGGTCGCGCAGCCGGGTCAGGGTCGCGATCAGCTTGGCGTTGTCGCGCTGGTGCAGGCCGATCGACGGCTCGTCGAGGATGTACAGGACGCCCATCAGCGTCGTGCCGATCTGCGTCGCCAGGCGGATCCGCTGGGCCTCGCCGCCCGACAGCGTGACGCTGGTCCGGTCCATCGTCAGGTAGTCCAGCCCGACGTCGACCAGGAAGCCCGAGCCGTGCGCTGATCTCCTTGACGACCTGGTAGGCGATCGTCCGCTCGCGCTCGGTCAGCGACGCCGCCAGCCCGGTCGCCCAGCGGAGGGCCGCCGTGATCGACATGGTCGAGACGTCCCAGACGTTCCGGTCGCCGATGGTGACCGCCAGGATCTCCGGGCGGAGCCGCTTGCCGCCGCAGGTCGGGCACGGCCGGCTGACCATGAACTTCTCGAGCTCGGTCTTGACGTAGTCCGAGTCGGTCTCGCGGTAGCGGCGCTCGAGGTTCGTGATCACGCCCTCGAAGGTCGCGTTGTAGGTGTTCTCGCCGCGCTCGTGGCGGTAGCGGACGACGACCTTCTCGTTCTTGGCGGCGCGGAGCACGTACTCGACCGCCTCGGCCGGCAGGTCGGCGATCGGGGCGGTGTAGTCCCAGCCGTGCGACGCGCAGATGGCCTCGAGGATCTTGAGCCGCCACGACGCGTCGGTCGGCATGCGCGCCCACGGCACGAGCGCCCCGGTGGCCAGGCTCTTCGAGCGGTCGGGGATCACGAGGTCCGGGTCGATCTCGAGGCGGGTCCCGAGGCCGGCGCAGGCCGGGCACGCGCCGTGCGGCGAGTTGAACGAGAAGGTCCGCGGCTCGAGCTCCTCGACGGTGAACCCGTCGTACGGGCAGCTGTACTTCTCGCTGTAGCGCTGCTCCTCGAAGTCGGGCGCCTCGCCGTCGCGCGGCGACGGAGCGATCAGGACCACGCCCTCGCCGAGCCGCAGGGCCGTCTCGATCGAGTCGGCGAGGCGGCCGGCGTCCGGGTCGGGGACCGGCAGCCCGGTCTCCGGGTCGAGCGGCCGGCCGTCCTCGCCGCGGGCGGCGCCCTCGGGCGCCTCGGCATGGCGGACGACGTAGCGGTCGACGACGACCTCGATGGAGTGCCGCTTGTACTTGTCGAGCTTGGGGACGTCCCCGATGTCGAGCATCTCCCCGTCGACGCGGACGCGGACGTAGCCCTGCCGCCGGGCGCCCTCGATGATCCGGTCGCCCTCGGTCTTGCGGTCCTTGATGAGCGGCCCGAGGACGAGCAGCCGGGTGCCCTCGGGCAGGGCGAGGACCTGGTCGACGATCTGCTGGACGGTCTGGCGCTCGATGGCATGGCCGTTGGGGCAGTGCGGGATGCCGATCCGGGCGAACAGCAGCCGCAGGTGGTCGTAGATCTCGGTGACCGTGCCGACCGTGGAGCGCGGGTTGCGCGACGCGCCCTTCTGGTCGATCGAGATCGCCGGGGAGAGCCCGTCGATCTGGTCGACGTCGGGCTTCTCCATCTGCCCGAGGAACTGCCGGGCGTAGGCGCTCAGGCTCTCGACGTAGCGCCGCTGGCCCTCGGCGTAGATGGTGTCGAAGGCGAGGCTGCTCTTGCCCGAGCCGCTGAGCCCGGTGATGACGACGAGCCGGTCGCGCGGGAACGCGACGTCGACGTCCTTGAGGTTGTGTTCGCGCGCGCCGCGCACGATGAGCTGATCCTGGGGCACGACCCCAGTGTAGCGGAATGGCGCCATATCGAACAGGCGTTCTCGCACACGACGCCGACGTCGCCGGACGGGTCAGGACCAGAAGTCCGGTGCGTCCCGGCACCGTCCGACGGCGCCGCGTTCGGCCGCGGCTTGCGGCTCGTCCGGCCGCGGGGCTATGGTTGTCGCCCCAGAGCGGGGCACCGGGAGGGTGCCCTCGCCGCCCGTGGATGCACGCTCCGTGAGCCAGTCGAAGGAGGTGTCGTTCTGGCTGTCTCACGCCCGCGCCCATGCACCTCGACATGCCCATTGAGGAGGGATCGGTCTTGAGGAAGATTCCTGGTCGTCGTGACGACCCTGACCATGTTGCTCTCGCTCACCGCGGGGACCGCCTTCGCGGCCAAGCCCAAGGCGCCACCGGCCACGCCGGACGCGATGCCGGTCGACGACATGCCCCATCCGCTCGGATCCGAGCAGGCCGCGCTCCGCGCCCAGGGTCTCCAGGGCTACCTGTCCGGCCACCTCGACAAGCACGGCCGGAACGGCGTCGTGCAGGTCCGCCGCGGGAAGTTCGTCGAACTCGATCGCCAGGGCGAGGACACGATCTGGACCCTGCTCGGCGACTTCGGGAACACGATCCACCCGACGTACGGCGGCACCGCCGGCCCGGTCCACAACCAGATCCCGGAGCCGGATCGCAGCGTCGACAACACCACGATCTGGACGAAGGACTTCAGCCAGAAGTACTTCCAGCGACCTGCTGTTCTCGGGCAAGAAGAACGCGATCTCGATGCGCAACTTCTACCTCGAGCAGTCGTCGGGTCGCTACACCGTGAACGGCACCGTCGAGGACTACGTGACGGTCCCGTACAACGAGGCCCGCTACGGCACGAACGCTCTGCGGCGACATCGTCTGCTCGACGGTCTGGCGCTTCGTCAATGACGAGGCCGACGCCTTCGCCGCGGGCAAGACCACGGCCCAGCTGAACGCCTACCTCGCCCAGTTCGACGTTTGGGACCGCTACGACGCCGACGGCGACGGCAACTTCAAGGAGCCGGACGGCTACATCGACCACTTCCAGGCGGTCCACGCCGGTGAAGGCGAGGAGACCGGTGGCGGCGCGCAGGGCGAGGACGCCATCTGGAGCCACCGCTGGTACGCGTACTTCAACGCCAACGGCCCGGACGGCACCGGCCCCAACGGCTTCGGCGGCGATCCGGATCGGCGACTCGAACTACTGGATCGGCGACTACACCGTCGAGCCGGAGAACGGCGGCGTCGGCGTCTTCGCGCACGAGTTCGGCCACGACCTCGGCCTGCCCGACCTGTACGACACCAGCGGCAACACCGGTGGTGCCGAGAACTCGACCGGCTTCTGGACGCTGTACTCGAGCGGCTCGTACGGCTCGAGCGGCAAGCCCAAGGACGGGATCGGCACCGAGCCGGTCCACATGAGCGCCTACGAGAAGCTCTTCCTCGGGTGGTCCAACTACGAGGTCGTGAACTACCAGGGACCGCAGGACCCGGGTCCACCTCGGCCCCGCCGAGTACAACACCACCAAGACCCAGCAGCTGGTGATCCCGCTGCCGCCCAAGGACGTGACGACCGACATCGGAGCGCCCCACAGCGGGACGCACCAGTACTACTCGGGATCGGGCAACGATCTCGACAACTCGATGACCCGCGCCGGGGTCGTGCTGCCTGCCGGCGACGGTCACCCTGAACGCGTTCCTCAACTACGACATCGAGACCGGGTACGACTACCTGTACCTGACGGTCAACGGCACGCCGGTCGCGACGCCAGCCTGCTCGGAATCCGGCAGCCAATCCAGGCATCACCGACACCAGCAGCGGCGCATGCGTCCCGGTCACGGCCGACCTCAGCGCCTTCGCGGGCCAGACGGTCACCCTCGCGTGGGAGTACCTCACCGACGGCGGCGTCGCCCCGAAGGGCGCGCTGATCGACGACATCACCATCAACGGCGTGAATGCCGGCGGTGGCGAGAGCGGCGACCCGGCGTGGATCTTCGACGGCTTCAAGAACGTCACCCAGACGATCACGCAGGCCTACGAGAACTACTACATCGCCGAGAACCGCGTCTACTGGGGCTATGACGAGTCCCTGAAGACCGGCCCCTACAACTTCGGCTTCCTGGACGACCCGGATCGCCAGAACTGGGTCGAGCACTTCCCGTACCAGAACGGGCTCCTCGTCTGGTACCTCGATTACTCGTATCCGGACAACAACGTCGGCGACTACTGCCTCGCCGGCAACTGCGGCGGGTTCTTCCTGCCGGTGGACGCCCACCCGAACCTGCTCATCCGCCCGGATGGCAAGGTCTGGCGGCCGCGCATCCAGTCGTACGACTCGACCTTCGGGCTCCAGCGGACGGATCGCATCCGGCTCCACCTCAACAGCGTCGGCAAGACCTACGGCGGCCTCCAGGCCAACCCGGTCTTCGACGACACCAAGAGCTACTGGTCGCCGCCGAGCACCCTGACGGGCAACCTCGGCTGGTCCAGCGTGCGGGTGCCGCACACCGGGACCGTGATCCGCGTCCTCGCCCAGCGGGGCGTCTGGATGACGGTCGACGTCAGGTTCAAGTAGCGATCGCCACGGTGGCTTCGCCACCTGGCTGCAACGAGAAAGCCCGCCGGGTGACCGGCGGGCTTTCTGCATCGGAGTAGGCTGGGGCCATGCGACCCATCAAGCTCGTCGGCGCGACGCTCCTCCTGGCCGTTCTGCTGGCCGGCTGCATCGGGCCGGCGACCGGCGCGACCCCCGAGCCGACCGGGCCGGCCCCTGCCGGACCGACATCGGAGCCGGATGACGCCGCTCCGACGAACCCGATCGCGGGTCCGTCGAACGGCGCCGGCAAGCCCTCGTCCAGCTTCGAGGTCCCGCCGCCCGCCTACTGATCCGTGCGCCGACGGTGCCCGACGGCCGCGCCGTCAGCCCAGCAGGACCGCCGTGTTCGTGATCCCGCCGATCAGCCCGGCCGCGATCGCGAGCGCCAGCGGCAGGCCGCCGACCATCGCCCAGACCCCTCGACGGCCCCGCGCCGCCGCCGCGATGCAGAGCGCGCCGATCAGCAGCGACGAGGGCGGCCTTGGCGAGCACCACGGCCGGCATCCCGAGCGTCACGAACAGGTCGCTGACGACGGGGTTGGCCTCGGCCGCGGCGCCGTGGCGGGCGACCATGACGCTGAAGGTGGCGAGGTCGATCGCCTGGGCGAGGGCCAGGGTCGCGAGCCGGAGGAAGCCGACCGATGCGGCGCGCGAGATCGCCGTCACGCCAAGCGCCATGAAGTCGAACCATCCGGAGGCCAGCGTCGACACCAGTCCGCCCATCACCGGTCGAATCTAGCCCAGACCACCCGTCCCGGCAGCAGTCCACACCGCTTCGTGGCGCATCCGCGCACCACTTGGTTCGCCGGTGCCCGGGGGTCGCTGGTCCCTAGAAGCGGCGGCGACCCGGTCGCTGGCCCGTCCGCTTGCGGACGTTCGGCGTGACGCTGCGGTCCCAGGTCGGGCGGTCCTGCCAGCGGCCGCGCGTCCCCGGGTCGTCGTCGTGCTCGTCGCGGATGCCCGGCAGCCAGTCGGCGATGGTGTTCTCGTCGATGCCCGGCTCGCCGGGCTGTCCGTCCAGGTTCGCGGCGGGCTCCTCGTCCGCCGGGAGCACCGTGACGCTCGTGACCTCCATGACCGGGGCGAGGGAGGCCGCATCGGCCGCGCGGCGGCCACGCGCCCGGTCGGCGGCTCCGGTCAGGCTGTGGTCCTCGCGGGCCGCCCGCTCGGCGGCCCGGCCGACCACGATGGACGCGTCCTGCTCGAGGACGCGCAGGCGGATCTGCTGGACCTCGTCGCGCAGCGCGGCCGCGCGCTCGAATTCGAGCTGCTTGGCGGCCGCCTTCATCTCGGCCTCCATCCGCGCGACGAGTGCCTCGACCTTGCGGCGGTCCGCCTCGGTCAGCTCGCCGCCCTTCTCGGACGTGTAGACCTGCGTCGACTCGGCCACGGCGCGCAGCCGCTGGTTCAGGTCGTGGATGCCCTTGACGATCGTCGTCGGCTCGATGCCGTGCTCGAGGTTGTAGGCCGTCTGGATCGCCCGCCGGCGGTCGGTCTCGTCGAGGGCGACCTGCATCGATTCGGTGACCCGGTCGGCGTACATGATCACCTCGCCGCCGATGTTCCGGGCCGCCCGGCCGATCATCTGGATCAGCGACCAGGCCGAGCGCAGGAACCCCTCCTTGTCGGCGTCGAGGATCGCGACGAGCGTCACCTCGGGCAGGTCGATGCCCTCGCGAAGGAGGTTGATGCCGACGAGGACGTCGAAGACCCCGAGGCGGAGGTCGCGCAGGATCGCGACCCGCTCGAGCGTGTCGACCTCGCTGTGGAGGTACTGGACCTTGATCCCGAGCTCCTTGAGGTAGTCGGTCAGGTCCTCGGCCATCTTCTTGGTGAGGGTCGTGATCAGCGCGCGCTCGCCACGCTCGGCGCGGACCCGGATCTCCTCGAGCAGGTCGTCGATCTGGCCCTCGGTCGGGCGGATCGTGATGCCCGGGTCGACGACGCCGGTCGGCCGGATGAGCTGCTGGACCACCCGCTCGCTGCGCTCGAGCTCGTACGGGCCGGGCGTCGCGCTCATGTAGATCGGCCTGGTGGACGGTCGCCTCGAACTCCTCGAACGTCAGCGGCCGGTTGTCGAGCGCCGACGGCAGCCGGAACCCGAAGTCGACGAGGATCTCCTTGCGCGTCCGGTCGTTCTTGTACATGCCGACGACCTGCGGGATCGTCATGTGCGACTCGTCGACGACCAGCAGCCAGTCCGGCGGGAAGTAGTCGAGGAGCGTCCACGGCCGCGAGCCGGCCTCGCGGCGCGACAGGTGGCGCGAGTAGTTCTCGATGCCGGTGCAGTAGCCGAGCTCGCGCATCATCTCGAGGTCGAAGGTGGTCCGCTGGCGGAGCCGCGCGCCCTCGAGCGCCCGGCCTTCCGCCTCGAGCTCGCCGACGCGGACCTCCATCTCGGCCTCGATGTCGACGATCGCTTCCTTGAGCTTGTCCTGCGGCGTGACGTAGTGGGTCGCCGGGTAGACGTTGGTCTCCTTGCGCTCGGCGAGCAGCTCGCCGGTCAGCGGGTCGAGCTCGGTGATGCGCTCGACCTCGTCGCCGAAGAACTCGACCCGGATCAGCGTCTCCTCCGACGCCGGCTGGAGCTCGAGCGTGTCGCCGCGGACGCGGAACCGGGCGCGGGTGAGCGCCTGGTCGTTGCGCTGGTACTGGAGGTCGACGAGGTGGCGGAGGACGGCGTCGCGCCGGTACTGCCCGCCGACCCGCAGCTTGAGGACGGTCGCGCCGTAGTCGACCGGGGCGCCGAGGCCGTAGATGCAGCTGACGCTGGCCACGATGATCACGTCGCGGCGCTCGAACAGCGCGTGCGTCGCGGCGTGGCGGAGCCGGTCGATCTCGTCGTTGCGCGACGAGTCCTTCTCGATGTACGTGTCCGAGCGCGGGAGGTACGCCTCCGGCTGGTAGTAGTCGAAGTAGCTGACGAAGTACTCGACCGCGTTCTCCGGGAAGAACTCGCGGAACTCGGCGTAGAGCTGCGCGGCGAGCGTCTTGTTGTGGGCGAGGACCAGCGTCGGCTTGTTGTGCTCGGCGATCGTCCAGGCGAGGGTCGCGGTCTTGCCGGTGCCGGTCGCGCCGAGCAGCGTCTGGTGGCGGACGCCCTTGGCGAGGCCGTCGGTCAGCCGCTCGATCGCCGCGGGCTGGTCGCCCGTGGGCTCGAAGGGGGCGACGAACTTGAAGTCGGGCATGGGGTGCTCAGGATACGCCGTTCGAACGATGTGAACAAGTGTTCGTTATGCGTCGAGTGCCGCATCGAACGCGGTGTCGACGTCTGCCCTCGTCGCTTCGAGCGATCCCGAGGTGTCGATGACCCGCGTGGCAGCCGGCCGGACTCGTTCCACCAGTCCGGCCTGCGCCCCGATGCGGCGCGCCGCGTCCTCCGGGTCGGTCCCCCGTCCCGCGAGGCGCTCGACCTGGACCCCCGGAGCGCAGGTGACGAGCCAGACCTCGTCGCAGACGGTCGCCAGCCCGCCATCGAGCAATCGGATGGCTTCGATGACCACGCCGGTGGCGCCTTCCGACTCGGCCGCCTCGATCGCCGTCATGATCCGCGCCCGCGCCGGCGGTCCGGTGATCGCCTCGAGGTCGGCCAACGCCGTGGCATCACCGAAGACGATCCGACCGAGCCTCGCCCGGTCGAGCGTCCCATCCTCGGCCAGCGCCTCCGGACCGAATCGCTCGACGATGTCGTCGAGCGTCGGCGTACCCGGCTCGACGATGCCGCGCACGACGACGTCCGCGTCGATCACGACGACGCCCGGCCGCTCGCCGAGCCAGCCGGCGACCGTCGACTTGCCGCAGCCGATCGGCCCGTGACCGGCCGCGATGGCCTGCGACGGCCGTTGATGTCGTAGGCGGTGCGCAGAGCAGTGCCTTGATCCGGTCGGGTTTGGCGGTCGGGTACTTCTGAGGAGCAACGCCGCGGCACCGAGACGATCGCCGCGACTCGGACGTCCGCTGCCGCGGAAGTAGCGTCCGCCGAGCTGGCCCCGAGTGGTTCATGTCGATGAAGCTGTTCGGGACGCGCAGCTGGATGTGCACGGGGCGACGAGGTTGACGCTCCGCGGGTCCGCGCTGGCAGGGCGAGAACGCCGGCACCGGTCATCCTCCACGGGGTGGTTCCATCGAGTCGACGAGCCGACCGCCATGAGGTAGCGGTCCATGGCCGGGTTCGCCAGGGCCGGGGCCTGGCTCTGCGGCTCTGGTAGCCATTGTTGCCGCCGGCGGCGACGACGAAGATGCCGGCCTTCAGGCCTGCTCGGCGGCGTACGCGAGCGGGTCGACCGCGGAGGCCTGCGTGCTGTTCGTACCGACGACAGGTTGATGACCGGATGTTCAGGCCGTTGTCGTCTTGTGCTGGACGACCCAGTCGATCGCGGCGATGACCTGGCTGACGTCCGTGCACCGTCGGCGACGCCGACCTTGACCGACACGATCCGGGCATCTGGAGCATGCCGCGGTAGGCGACGCCGGGGCGTCCGCATATGGCTCGTGAGGTCGCCGTTCTTGCCGGCGATGAGCCCGGCCATGAACGTCCCGTGGCCGTTCGTGTCGAGGTTCTTCAGCTCCGGCGACTGGGACTCGAGTGACAGGTCCGGGCCGTAGATGATCTTGCTCCGCGTGCGAGACCCTGGACCGACTGACCCGTGTCGATGAGGGCGACGTCGACGCCTCACCGGTGTAGCCGGCGTTCCACCACGCCGTGGCTCCGGGTACGCGGTCGTGTTGTACATCGAGTTCGCGTCGTCGGCCGGGTCGTAACCGGACGCGAGGGCGGCGACGGGCGCGATGGCCGCGGCGACAAGGACAGCGGCGAGGGACGCGGCGAGGCGACCTGACGCTGTGAGATCGAGGCTCCAGCCGCGGTCTGCGCGAGGGCGCGTCGGGGAGGCGCTGCCATCGGGACGATCCATCTGCATCATCGATACCACCTCTGGTCGGGTCGATGTGCGGTGCCTGGCAACCGGGCGGTCTTCGGAGCGGTCTCCGGAAGATCTGGCTTTGCGTCCCCGCCTCTCGACGGGTTTGCCGAGTTTGCAGACCGTACCAGCGGCACCATGCGGATGCCGTCATCTGCCGCGACGATGCGAGACGGCGGCCCACGGGCCAATAGGACGATGGTCTATTCGGTGCCGCCGGAACCGGAGTTGCCGGCGGCAGTCTGGGCGGCGGTCAGCCGGCTCGACGGCGCGACGGTGCGGACGGCAACGCCGGGTCGATGTCAGGTATCCGCTCAGGACTGATGACGGCATCGATGATCCCGATCTGGACGGTCACGGCGCGCGCTCCTCGAGCTCGAGCCAGGCATCCTCGGCGGCCGCGAGCGCGACGTCGATGTCGGCCAGCTCGCTGGTGACGCGCCGCAGCTCGACGAAGTTGGCCGCGACGGCCGGGTCGCCCATCGCGAGCTCGAGGTGGTTCTTGCGCAGCCCAAGCCGGGTCAGCTCGGCGTCGAGCGCCGCGCGCTGCTTGCGATACGCGTCCTTGGACAGCTTCTCGAGCTTCCGTGCCGCGGGGACGTGCCGGCACGGGCGTCGCCGGCCGGCCGCTGCCGTTGCCGGACGAGGCGGCCGGGATCACCGGCGCCGACCGCGATCCGGCCGTGGCGGCCGTCGCTGCGGCGCCGCGCCCGCCGTGGAGCCGCTTCGCCTCGGCCTCGAGCGCGCCCGCCACGGTCCAGCCACCGGCGACCGCGGTCCGCCACGCCCGGTAGCCGCCGTCGAACGGCGCCGCGGCACCGTCGTCGACCACCCACAGCTTCTCGCAGACGGTCTCGAGCAGGCGCCGGTCGTGCGAGACGACCAGCAGCGTCGCCGGCGACCCGGCCATGAACGACTCGATCGCCTCGCGGGCCGGGATGTCGAGGTGGTTCGTGGGCTCGTCGAGGAGGAGCAGGTTCGACGGCTGGATGCCGAGGAGCGCCAGCTCGAGCCGCGACCGCTCGCCGCCGGACAGCAGCCGGACCTCCTTCAGGACGTCGTCGCCGCGGAACAGGAAGCGCGCCAGGTACGAGCGGGCCTCGCCCGCGGTGACCGGGATCGCCTCGGTCAGCGCGTCGAGGACGGTCGTCCCCGGGATCGCGGCGCCGCGGAGCTGTGCCAGGTAGCCGAGCTGGACCGCGTTCCCGAACGTCAGCGTCCCGTCGAGCGGCGGCAGCTCCCCGGCGATCGTGCGCAGGAGCGTGGTCTTGCCCGCGCCGTTGGGGCCGACGATCCCGATGCGCTCTCCACGCTGGGCCGCGAGGAACGGCGCCCGCGCCACCGTCCGCGGCTCTGACGCCGGGCTGCCGTCGGCGGTCACGGCCCCACGGCCCGGCAGGTAGCCGACGGCGAGGCCCTCGATGCGGACGACGATCTCGCCGGAGCGCGTCGGGCCTGCGCCGGCGAGCGAGGCGGTCGGGATCGCCAGCCGGCGGCCCGCCTTGGGCGCCTCCTGCTTCTCCGCGAGGAGCTTCTCGAGGCGGGCCTCGTGCTCGTGCATCTTCGAGAACTTGCGGTGGCTCCGGTAGCGCTGGACGAGCTCGCGCTCCCGGGCGATCGACTCGACCGTGATGTCGGCGTCCTTCACGGCCCGGGCGTCGCGCTCCTCGCGCTGCCGGTGGTAGGCGCTGTAGTCGCCGCGGAACGCGGTCAGCTGGCGATCGCGCAGCTCCCAGATCCGGGTCACGGCCGCGTCGAGGAAGGCCCGGTCGTGCGAGGCCGCCAGGAGCGACCCGCGGCGCTTGCGCAGGTGGTCCTCAAGCCATTCGAGGGCGTCGAGGTCGAGGTGGTTCGTGGGCTCGTCGAGGAGCAGCAGGTCCGGGTCGGCGATGACCAGGCGGGCCAGCGAGGCCCGTGTCTGCTCGCCGCCCGACATCGCGGCCGGCGGCTTCGCCCACTCGTCCCTGGCGAAGCCAAGGCCGCTCAGCGCCGAGTCGACGCGGAGGTCGAGCGTGTAGCCGCCCAGGACGTCGTATTCGTGCTGGAGGTCGGCATAGGCGGCCTCCCCGGCGCGCCCGTCGCGCTCGAAGGCGGCCAGGATATCGGCCATCCGATCGAGATGTGCGGCGCCGGAACGGACCGCCGTCCGGAGGTCCGGCGCGGCCATGAACGCTTCGTCGAAGTGCGCTTCCTGCGAGAGCAGCCCGATCGTCAGGCCACGCTTGCGCGAGACCTCGCCGCTGTCGGGCTCGTCGCGGCCGGAGATGAGCCGCAGGAGCGTGGTCTTGCCCGCGCCGTTCGGCCCGACCAGGCCGATCCGGTCGCCGAGCGCGATCGCCGCGACGATCTCGTCGAGGATCACGAACGTCCCGACCTCGCGGCTGACGGCGTTGAGCCGGACGATCGACATCAGCGAGCCCCCGCCGGGACGGTGGTCGCGCCCGCGGCCCGTCGCGCGGCCGCCCGGCGGGTCGCCGCCGCCTGCTTGGTCCGCTCCGTCAGGTCGGACCAGCGCGGGCCCGTCCGCCGCCGGCCACCGGTCATGCCACGCAGGATCGCCTTCGAGCCCGCCCGGTCGGCCTCCGGCAGCCGCTGGCACCACGAGCAGAAGTGCGTGCTCCGCGCCCCGATGACGATCCGCTTGATCGGCCGGCCGCAGCGCGGGCATGGCTCGCCCGTCCGCTGGTAGACGTTGAGGTGCTCCTGCATCGAGCCGTCGCCGTCGGGCGCGGTGTAGTCGTCGATGGAGGAGCCGCGCCGCTCGACGGCCTCGGCCAGGATCGAGCGGACGGCCTCGAACAGGTGCCGCTCGTCCGGTGGGCGGAGCGTCGGAACGGTCCGCAGCGGGTGGAGGCGGGAGCGCCACAGCGCCTCGTCGGCATAGATGTTCCCGACGCCCGCGATGAACGACTGGTCGAGGAGGAGCGGCTTGAGGCGGCCGGACCGGCGACGGATCCGCCGCCGAAAGTCGCGCAGGGTGAATGCCGGATCGAGCGGCTCCGGCCCGATCTGCGCGAACAGGGCCGCGCCGCCGACCTCCGTGACCAGCTCGCCGGTCACCGGGTCCCGTCCGTACAGCCCGATCTTCCCGAACTTGCGGATGTCGCGGAAGCGGAGCTCGCGGCCGTCGGCCAGTTCGAGGACCAGCCGGATGTAGGCGTCCTCCTCCGCGCCCGCCGGCACCACGAAGAGCTGGCCGGTCATCTTCAGGTGGATGGTCATGGCGGCGTCGTCCGAGAGGTCCACGACGATCTGCTTCGCGCGGCGTCCCACCGCCTCCACGCGTCGTCCGGCGATCGCGGCCGCGAACGCCTCGCCGTCGTGCGTCTTGAGCGTCCGCGCCCACGAGCTCCGCGCACCGGTGATGGTGGCGCCCACCAGGTGCGGCCGCAGGTCGCGCACGACCGTCTCGACCTCGGGAAGTTCAGGCATCGGCCGGCGTCAGGCGATCGGGAGCGCGATGTCGGGCGCCTCGTCCGCCTCGGCCGCGATCGCGTCGGCGCGGGTCAGCGGCGTCATCGAATCCCAGTCGTCGCCGACCTTGACGTCGACGGTGAGCGGGACGTCGAGCGGCAGCGCGGCCTCCATCGTCTCGCGCAGGATCGGCACGAGACGGTCGACCTCGGCCCGCGGCACCTCGAGCAGCAGCTCGTCGTGGACCTGCAGCAGCGGCCGCGCGCGGAACCCGCCGGCCTTCAGCCGCTCGTCGAGCCGGATCATCGCGATCTTGACGATGTCCGCGGCGGTCCCCTGGATCGGCATGTTGATCGCCATCCGCTCCCCGGCCGCGCGGAGCGTCGGGTTGCGGGCGGCCAGCTCCGGGATGTGCCGCTTGCGCCCGAGCAGCGTCGTGACGAAGCCCTGGGTCCGCGCCTGCTCCTTGATGGCGAGCATGTAGTAGGAGATCCCGGAATACGTGGCGAAGTAGGTGTTGATGAAGTCCTGCGCCTCGGCGCGCGGGATGTTCGCCCGGCTCGACAGCCCGAAGTCGCTCATCCCGTAGGCGATCCCGAAGTTGACCATCTTGGCCATCGACCGCTCGCCCGAGCGTGACGTCCGCCGGGTCCTTGTGGAGGACGCGGGCGGCGGTCTCGCGGTGGATGTCGGCGCCGCGGGCGAAGGCGTCGCGCAGGTGCTCGTCGCCCGACACGTGGGCGAGGATGCGCAGCTCGATCTGGCTGTAGTCGGCGGCCACGAGCGTCAGGTCCGGCGCGCCGGCCACGAAGGCCCGGCGGATGCGGCGGCCGAGCGGCGTCCGGATCGGGATGTTCTGGAGGTTCGGGTCCGACGACGACAGGCGCCCGGTCGCCGCGACGGCCTGGTGGAACGTCGTGTGGAGGCGTCCGTCGTCGGCGAGCAGCGAGGGCAGCGCCTCGACGTAGGTCGATCGCAGCTTCGTGTACGTCCGCCACTCGAGGAGCTTGTCGATCATCGGGTGGGCGGGCCGCAGGTCCTCGAGGACGGAGGCGTCGGTCGAGTAGCCGGTCTTCGTCCGCTTGCCCTTCGGCAGGTTCAGCTCGTAGAAGAGGATCTGCTCGAGCTGCTTGGGGCTGCCGAGGTTGAACTCGTGGCCGACGTCGGCGTAGATCTCGGCCTCGAGCCGCGAGATCTCGGCCCCGAACTCCGTGGCGAGGACCGCGAGCGCGTCGAGGTCGAGGGCGACGCCGGTCGCCTCCATCCGCGCCAGCACCGCGATCAGCGGCAGCTCGATCTCCGCGTAGAGCCGGTCGAGGCCCTCGTCCCGCAGCCGTCGCTCCAGCGGCTCGCGGACGGCGATCGCCGAGAGCGCCTCGAGCCCGGCGCGGGCCAGGTTGTCGAGCTCCGCGACCGGCGGCAGGATCAGGTCGAGCTGCTCCGCGACGACGTCCGAGATCGACTGGCTGCGGAGCGAGGCGTTGAGGATGTAGGCCGCGATCTGGGTGTCGAAGGCGACCGGGGTCGCGGGCGCGTCGAGGTCGTCGCCGATCCGGGCCACGAGCAGGGGCTTGACCTCGTGGGCCGACGACCGGGACCGCGAGCCGCTCGAGCAGGAGGCGCAGGGTCGCCGGCGTCCTCGGCGCCCTCGACCGCGACGGTCCGGCCATCCGCGCCGGCCAGCGCGAGCGCGACGGGCGCGCCGCGACGCGGCCGCGGGTCGTCGAGCAGCAGCCCGACCCCGACCGCCGGCTGCGCGGCCAGCCACGGTTCGAGCGCGGCGACACCCTCCCCGGCGTGGACCTCGATGCGCGACGGGTCCGCGATCGCGGCCGCCAGCGCGGTCGGCAGGTCGCCCGGCTCGACGTCGACCGCGGGGCGGGCCGCTCGTCGGAGGCCGCGGCCGTCGTCGTCGCCCGGCGCGGCCGCAGCCGCGGCGGGACGCGACACGGCATCGAAGTCGAGCGACAGCTGGAGCCCGCCGCCCTCCGACGGCGGCGGCGACCGGCCGCGCCGACCCCCAGCCGGCCGGACGGGCCGCGCCCGCGACGCGCGCCGCCGGGACCGAGCCATCGGTCGCCACGCTCCGGAGCGCCTCGGCGGCGTCGCCGGCCGTCTCGCCGGTCATCGCCGGCAGGCGCTCGATCAGCGAGCGGAACTCGTACTCGCGGAACAGCCGGATGACGGTCTCGCGGTCGTAGTCGCCGAGCCTGGCCGCCTCGAGGTCGAACTCGACCGGGAGGTCGCGCACGATCGTCGAGAGGTCCTTGCCCATGAACACCTGCTCGCGGTGCTCGATGAGCTTCTCGCGGAGCTTGTCGGGCTTGACCTCGTCGATGCGCTGCGTACAGCGCGTCGAGCGTCTCGAACTCGCGGATGCAGCTTCGCTGCGGTCTTCTCGCCGACGCCCGGGACGCCGGGGATGTTGTCGGTCGGGTCGCCCTTGAGGGCCTTGTAGTCGATCATCTGGCCCGGCACGAGCTCGAACCGCTCGCGGATCCGGGCGGGGTCGTAGAGGATCGTGTTCTCGACGCCGGATCGCGTCGTCATCAGGCGCGTGTGGTCCGTGACGAGCTGGAGCATGTCGAGGTCGCCGGTCACGATCGTCGTGTCGAGGCCGCGCCGCTCCGCCTCGACGGTGATGGTGCCGATCACGTCGTCCGCCTCGTAGCCGGCCAGCTCGTAGACCGGGAGGCGGAGCGCCTTCACGACCTCGCGGACCTTCGGGAACTGGTCGCGCAGGTCGTCCGGCATCCGCTGGCGGGTCGCCTTGTAGTCGGCGTACTGCTCGTGGCGGAACGTCGGGCCCGGGAGGTCGAAGGCGACCGCGACGTAGTCCGGGCGGATGTCCTGGATGCCGCGCAGGACGATGCTGCAGAAGCCGAAGACCGCGTTGACGAGCTCGCCCTTCGACGTCGTCAGGGGCGGGAGCGCGAAGTATCCGCGGTAGATGAGCCCGTTGCCGTCGAGCAGCATCAGGCGTTCCATCGGCAGGCCTCGGGGTCGTCCGAGGGTAGCGGGCGTGGAGCCCAGTGTACCGGTGGCCGCGTCGAGCGACGCCGGTCGCCGGCGTGGGCGGCGAGCGCGCTCCGAGCCGGAGGACGAAGCAGGGCGATCCCGGCGAGCAGGGCCGCGACCGACAGGACGAGGACGAGCGACGGGCCGTCGTCGGTGGACGCCGTCGGCGGTCAGCGTCTCGACGGTGTCCGCCGCCGGCGCGGCGGCGGCGCCGAGCTCCGGCTGGGCGACGCCCTGGGCGTCGCCGCTGGCGGCGGCGTTCCGATCGGGCGCGGGACGCGTCGGCCGACCTGGACCGCGCGACGGTCGCGGCCGAGCCGCGGCGCCGACGCCGGGGCGCCGACGCGACTCCTCGCCGATGCCGTCGCCCGACGCGGCGGACGCCGCCGCACTCGGCGCGGGCGCTGGCCACGCCGGGCGCCGCGCTGGCCTGGCCGTCGGCGGTCTTGTCGACGAGGTCGCGGTCGGTGCGGACGCGGCCGCGCCGCGACCCGGCGGCACTGCCGAACGACGGCAGCAGCGACGGCGCCGTCCCGACCAGCACGCCGACGAGCCCGAGCGTCGTCAGGCCGACGGCCAGCGGGCGCGAGAGGCGGTCCTTCGGGGACCCGATCGCGGTCGAGCCAGCCGCGGCAGCCCGCCACGCTGGAGGCGCGCGGCGTCGGCGTCGGTGAGCTGGTAGTCGCGCGGCCGCTCCGGCGTCGCGCAGGGCCCGGTTCGCGGCGACGATCGCCAGCAGGTCGGCATGGAGGTCGGCGCAGGCGTCGCAGGCGGCGAGCTGCGCGTGACGGCAGGGACGGTCGGCGGCCGGGAGGGTGCCGTCGACGGCGGCGGAGAGCCGCTCGAGGTCGTGGGTGGCGTGGTCGGTCGTGGTTTGCATGTCAACGACAGGACGGGCGGAGGACGGGACCGGTTCCGACGACGCCGCCGTGAGGCGGGCCGCATCCTCGGCCGTCAGCCGGAAGTCGCGGGTGCGCGGCGGCGCCGGGAGCGCCGCCGTCGCCGCGGACAGGGCCAGGAGCTCCTGGTGGAGCGCGGCGCAGGCCGGACAGCGCGCGACCTGGCGCGCCGCCGTGGCGCGGTCGGCGGGCAGCAGGTCGCCGTCGAGCAGGCTGGCGACCGCGCTCGAGGTCGTGGCGTCGCGTGCTCGTCAGCCACGGAAGAGCTCCATGCGGTCCTGCGAGGCAGCTCGCGCAGCGCCAGCCGGCCGCGGTGGATGCGCGACTTCACGGTCCCCAGCGACACGTCGGTCATCTCGGCGATCTCGGCGTAGTCGTAGCCCTCGACGTCGAAGAGGACGATCGCGGTCCGCTGGTCGTCGGTGATGCTGCGCGAGGGCCGCGGACAGCGCCCGGGTCCGCTCGGCAGCGACCGCGCGTTCGCTCGGGATCGGCGTCCGGGCCGGCCGGGGGCTGCCAGCTCTCGTCGTCGAGCTCCGGGTACGGCTGGACCGGCCGGCGCTTGCGCGCCCGCTGGGTGTCCATCGCGGCGTTGACGCAGATCCGGTTCAGCCACGACTTGACGCTCCCGCCGCGGAACGAGCGCATGTTGCGGAAGGCGGAGAAGAACGCCTCCTGGACGCAGTCGGAGGCCTGGTCCCGGTCCGGCACCATCCGCACGACGAGCGCGAACAGCTGGTCCTGGTAGCAGCGTGACGAGGTCGTTGAAGGCGTCGAGGTTGCCCGTCGCGGGCTTGCTCGAGCAGGATGAGGTCGCGGCGCTGGACGGGGTCGTCGGAGACCGTGGTCGAGCGAAGGTCCTCCACGGTCGGGGGGTCCCTCCGGACGGCGATTCTGAGGCCGGGCGAGTCTAGCATCGGTCCCGGGCGAGACGCCGCGGCCCGCGATCGGGGTTCCGAGCGGCAGCCGCTCGGCGTACACTTCGGGCCGGCCCGGAGTGGCGGAATGGCATACGCAGCCGACTCAAAATCGGCCGCCCGCAAGGGCATGAGGGTTCGACTCCCTCCTCCGGGACCAGGTCCCCGGCACGCGAGGTCCAGCCGTGGCGTCCGGACGCTCGATCGACTACCCGACGAACCGCCTGCTCGCGGTCATCGACGACCCGGCCGAGGCGGCGACCGCCCTGGCCGAGCTCCACGCAGGCGGGATCGCGACCAGGGACCTCGAGATCCTGCGCGGCGAGGCCGGCGCCGACCGGATGGACGGGACCGGCGACGTCTCCGGTCCGATGGGCCGCATCCGACGGGCCCTGGCGTTCACCCTGATGGACCAGCTGGTCGACTTCGCCTGGTACGAGTGGGCGCTCCGCGACGGCCGGGCCGTCGTCATGGCCCGGGTCCGCGGCGACGCCCCGAAGGCGGACGCCACCGCGATCCTCGGGCGGCACGGCGCCCACTTCGTCAACTACTACGGCCGCTTCGCCACCGAGGAGATCTCGCGCTGGCGCGGGCCGGAGCCCGACGTCTCGGCGATCCTCAAGCGATAGGGCGACACGTCGCCTCCGACGCGTCCGGCCCGACTTGTGACATCCTCCTCGGGACAGACCCCACCACCGACCTCGAGGGATCCATGTTCCGACGCATCTTCGGCGCCGACAAGGCGCAGGCGGCCGACCAGGCCGAGGTGGCGCTGACCACCGCCCCGACCACGGCCGGTGAGACCGAGACCGTGCGCCGCATCGTGGCCCGGCTCGAGGCGATGCCGGCCGACCAGGCACGGCTCATCGCGTCGGCGGCGTACACGCTGGCCCGCGCCGCGAACGCGGACATGGACATCAGCGCCGAGGAGACGGCGGCGATCGAGGCCGAGCTCCAGGCGCGCGACATCCTCGACGAGCCGACCGCGGTCCTGGTGGCCGAGATGGCCAAGCTCCAGGCGAAGACCGTCGGCAGCACCGAGGACTACGTGGTGACCCGCGAGTTCCGAAACCTCGCCACCGAGCAGCAGCGGATCAACGTCCTGCGCGCGTGCTTCGCGATCGCCGCGGTCAACGACACGATCTCGGCGGAGGAGAGCTCCGTGCTGAACGAGATCGCGCGCGAGCTCGACCTCGACCCGGCGACGATCAACGCGGTCCGCGCCGACTACCACGAGAAGCTCTCAGCGGTCAAGGAAGTGCGGCGGGTCGCCGGCACGGACTGACCGGTCCGGCGCCGCGGGGGCCGACACCCCGGAGTCGCGCCTCTCAGGCCTGGGCGAGCCGCAGCTCCACGAGGCCGTCGCCGAGCCGGCGATGGACCTCCGCGAGCAACTCGGCGTCGTAGGCGACGCCCCGTCGCAGCTCCATCGGGAGGGCCTCCCCCGCCCCGCTCGCGGGCACGTGGATCACGACCCGCGTCGCACCCGGGCGGTCGCGGAGCAGCGTCTTGACCAGCTCCATCGCCGAGACCACGCGCTCCGACGCGGCCGAACCCGCGAAGCGCACGTGCAGGATCGCGTCGGGGCCGGCATCCAGCGGGGCGTCGGCCGTCGCCGCGGCCACGATCCGGTCGCGCGCCTCGTCCGGGACCGCGGGCTCCTGGTCGCGGTCCGGCGCGAGGGCCGCCACGCTGTCGGCTTCGACATAGGCGGAGACCGGCTCCGCGGGGCGATCGGCGGCAGGGCGCGAGATCGCTCCGGACGCGGGCGACGCCGCCTCCACGTCCACGCGGAGCGGCGAGACGAAGACGACGGCTGGCGGTTCGCCGTCGCACGGCACCGGCGCCCGCGGCGACCGGGACCGGCGCGACACCGGGGCCGACCGCGACCATCGGCCGTGGCATGCCGCTGCCGTTGCCGTTCGCCATTCCCGTTCCGGCCGTTGCCCGGCCGGCCACGCGACCCGCGGTCGCCCGCGGCGACGTCCCGGGCGAACGCCTCCGGCCCGAGCGCGACCGCGTCGTCCCAGTCCTGGACGAGGTCGGCGAGGATCGACGCCCCCTCCCCGCGCTGGTCGGTCCGGTTGTCCACGCGGCCCGGCGATCAGCAGGATCGCGCCATCGCGCCAGGTCGCCCGGGTCGTCTCGTACAGGCGCGGGAAGACGACGACCTCGATCGTGCCCTGCAGGTCCTCGATCGTCACGATGGCCATCGTGTCGTTCCGCTTGGTCACGATCGGCCGCACGCCGGTCACGATCCCGCCGACGACGATCCGCTGCCCGTCGAGCGACTCGTCCTTCAGGTCGCCCGAGTAGGCATTGACGTACCGCCCGACCTGCTCGGCGACCTCGCCCATCGGGTGCTCCGAGAGGTAGAGCCCGAGGAGCTCCTTCTCCCAGCGCAGCCGCTCGCGCATCGGGACCTCGGTCGCTATCGGGCAGCGGGCGCTCGAAGACCTCGGCGTCGGCCACGGTCATGTCGAACAGCGACGTCTGGCCGGTGATCCGGTCGCGCTGCGTCGCCTGGGCGGCGCCGATCGCGTCGTCGAGCCCGAGCAGGAGCTGGGCCGCGTGCCCCATCGAGTCGAGCGCGCCGACCTTGATCAGCGCCTCGAGCACCTTGCGGTTGCACAGCCGCAGGTCGATCCGGGTGCAGAAGTCGGTCAGCGAGCGGAACGGCCCGCCCTCCTCGCGCGCCGCGATGATCGATTCGATCGCGCCCTGGCCGACGTTCTTGACGGCCAGCAGGCCGAAGCGGATCGCGTCGCCCTCGACGGTGAACTCGAGATGGCTCGTCGTGACGTCCGGCGGCAGGACCTCGATCCCCATCCGGCGGCACTCGGCGACCGCGGCCGCCACCTTCTCCTCGTTCGAGCGGAAGGCGGTCAGGACGGCGGTCATGTACTCGACCGTGTAGTTCGCCTTCAGGTAGGCCGTCTGGTAGGCGATCAGCCCGTAGCACGTGGCGTGCGCCTTGTTGAACCCGTAGCGCTCGAACGGCTCGAAGGCCGTGAAGACCGCGTCGATCGACCTGCGGCGGCACGCCGCGCTCGGCGGCCTGGGTGACGAACTTCTCCTTCTGGGCGCGCAGGACCGCGGACTTCTTCTTGCGGATCGCGTAGCCGAGCGTGTCCGCCTCGGGGCCGGTGAACCCGCCCAGGGCCATGGCCGCGGACATGATGTCCTCCTGGTAGACGAAGATCCCGTAGGTCTTCTCCAGGTACGGCTCGAGCAGCGGATGCAGGTAGGTCACCGGCTCCTGGCCGTGCTTGCGACGGATGTAGGCGGGGATGTTGTCCATCGGGCCCGGCCGGTACAGGGCGACCATCGCGGCGAGGTCGTAGACCGACGTCGGCCGGAGCTCGCGGATGTAGCGGCGCATGCCCGCCGACTCGAGCTGGAAGATGCCGGTCGTCTCGCCGGAGGCCAGGAGCTCGAAGGTCGTCGCGTCGTCGAGCGGGATCTCGTCGAGGTCGATGACGGTGCCGCGCTCGGCTCGGACGGTGTCCACCGCCTGGCGGAGGATCGTCAGGTTCGAGAGCCCGAGGAAGTCGAACTTGAGCAGCCCGAGCGCCTCGATGGCGTGCATCTCGTACTGGGTCATCAGCCCGTCCGAGTTGGTCGCCTTCTGGAGCGGCATGAGCTCGGTCAGCGGCTCGCGGCTGATGACGACGCCGGCGGCGTGCGTCGAGGCGTTGCGCGCGACGCCCTCGAGCTGGCGGGCGAAGTCGATGATCCGCTTGACCCCGGGGTCGGCGTCGACCTGCTCGCGCAGCGCGGGCGCGACCTGGAGCGCCTCGTCGAGGCGGATGCCGAGCTGGTTCGGGATCGCCTTCGCGATGCGGTCCACCTCGCCGTAGGTGTTGCCGAGGACGCGGCCGACGTCGCGGATCGCCGCCCGCGCCAGCATCGTGCCGAACGTGATGATCTGGGCGACGTGGTCCTGGCCGTACTTGCGCCCGACGTAGGCGATGACCTCGTCGCGGCGGCCGTCCTCGAAGTCGACGTCGATGTCGGGCATCGTCACGCGGTCCGGGTTGAGGAACCGCTCGAACGGGCAGCTGGTAGAGGATCGGGTCCACCGGCGTGATGCCGAGCGTGTAGGTCACGATGCTGCCCGGGGCGCTGCCCCGGCAGGTGGTCTGGATCCCCTGCTCGCGCGCGAACCGGATGAAGTCCGCCACGATCAGGAAGTAGCCGGCGTAGCCCATCGTGAGGATCACGCCGAGCTCGTAGTCGAGGCGCTCCTGCAGGTCTGGGGTCACGGTCCCGTAGCGGCGCTCGAGGCCGCGCTGGCACTCGGCCCGCAGCCAGCTCTCGACGGTGTGGCCGTCGGGCACCGGGAAGTGCGGGATGCGGAGCTGCCCGAGCGGCAGCGCGATGTCGGTCATCTCGGCGATGCGCCGGCTGTTCCGGATCGCGTCGAGGTGGTCCGGGAAGAGCGCGGCCATCTGGGCCGCCGACTTCACGTAGAACTCGGCGCTGTCGAACTTCATGCGGTTGGGCGTGTCGAGGTTGTTGCCGGTGCCCACGCAGAGCAGGACGTCGTGCGCCTCGGACTGGTCCTGGCGGACGTAGTGGAGGTCGTTGGTGACGACCAGCGGCAGCCCGGCCTCCGGGGCGAGCCGGATGAGCTGCTCGTTGAGCCGCCGCTGCTCGGGCAGGCCGTGGTCCTGGAGCTCGAGGAAGAAGCGGTCCTTGCCGAAGATGTCGCCGTACTGGCCCGCGACGGTCCGGGCGAGCTCCCAGTCGTCCACCTCGAGCGCCTTGGCGACCTCGCCGCTGAGGCACGCCGACAGCCCGATGAGCCCGGCGCTGTGCTTCGCGAGGTGGTCGCGGTCGATGCGCGGCTTGTAGTAGTAGCCGTCGAGGTGGGCGTCGGTCGCGAGGCGGCAGAGGTTCTGGTAGCCCTGCCAGTCCTGGGCCAGGAGGATCAGGTGGAAGGGCTGGCTGTCGGCCTTGCCCTCCTTGTCGGTCATCGACCGGCGGGCGACGTACGTCTCGATGCCGATGATCGGCTTGATGCCCTTGGTCCTTCGCCGCCTGGTAGAAGGCGACCGCGCCATAGAGCGCCCCGTGGTCGGTCAGCGCCAGCGAATCCATCCCCTGCTGGGCCGCCGCCTCCACGATGTCCGTGATCCGGCCCAGCCCGTCGAGGAGGCTGAATTCGGAGTGGACGTGGAGATGCGTGAAGTCGTTCGGGGCGATCGTCATCGGGAGGCCAATGGTAGCCCGGCGACCGGGAGACCGACACCGTGTGGATGGTGCCCGAGGATGAGGCGGACACCCGCAGCGACGTCGGCCACGATCCCTGCCGAGGGGCCTATCATCACGCGGCTGCCGCACCTGTGACGACGTCGTCGTCGCAACGCCGGTTCGCCAGTGGGTGCCCCGATGGCTCGAGTCACGGCGGTTCCTCGGTTCGACAACGTGGTCACGCTTCGCGACGGCAGGGCCCTCGCCTACGCCGAGTGGGGCGACCCCGCCGGACGCCCAGTGGTCCTGCTCCATGGCGGACCGGGCTCCCGGCTCCTATGCCCCGACGAAGATGCCACGGTGGCCGCCGCCGTCCGGCTCGTCACCATCGATCGCCCGGGCTACGGCCGCTCCGACCCCCATTCGGACCTTTCCCTCCTGACCTGGGCCTACGACTTTGCGGAGCTCCACGGCCTGCTCGGCCTGCCGCCCTGTCCCATCGTCGGCTGGTCCAGCGGTGGCCCGTACGCCCTCGCCTGCGCCGTCCGCACACCGGCGCTCGTCTCGTCGGTCGGCTTGGCGGCCAGCGTGCCCCCAGTCGAGGCGATGGACGACGGCTGGGCGGACGAACGTCGCCTCGCCGACATGCTGCGACTCGATCGAGGCGCCGGCGTCGATTCGCTCAAAAGGCAGTACCAGGGCTACGCCGACGATCCCGCCTCGATCTTCGCGTCGCTTGACGACCCGAGCGACCCGGACGCGGGACTGTTCGCGCTGTCGGACGTACACGAGGCGATGATTCGGATGGTCCTGGAGGGGGCCCGCCAGGGCTCCGCCGGGGCGGTCGCCGACGACAGCGCGACCCTTGGGCCGTGGGGCTTCTCCGCGGCGGATGTCACGCAGGACGTCGGCGTCTGGCTGGGCAGCGAGAACCCGGAGCTGCGGCCGGCGGCGGACTACTTCGCCGCCACGATCCCGCGGGCGACGTTCGTGATCTACCCGGGCGACGGACACTGGGTGCCGCTGCCTCGCTGGGCCGAGATGCTTGCCTGGCTCCATTGATCGATCGGGGACAGGAATCGATCCGTGACCTGCGCCGATCAGACCGCCTCGACCGGCTCAGCCCCGGCGGCAGCCTCGTGTGGGCAAACTCCCACCTATTGACACGTGGAGTGCGTGAAGTCGTTCGGGGCGATCGTCATCGGGAGGCCAATGGTAGATCACCCGTACGATGTGCCGGCCATGACCTTCGACTGTCTCGCCCGACTCCGGTCCCGATCTCGAGGGGCTCGTCATCGATGCCCTCGAGGCGCTGCCGCCCGAGTTCGCCGAGCGGCTCGGGAGCGTCGCGATCGTGATCGAGGAGGAGCCGACGGCCGAGCAGCTGGCCTCGGTCGGGGCACGCGGGCTGTTCGGGCTGTACCACGGCATCCCGCGGACGGCGTACGGCGCCGACCAGGTGGCGCTCCCCAGCAAGATCACGATCTTCCGCGGCCCGCTGATGCGCGCATATCGCACGCCCGGCGCCCTCGCGGCCGGCGTGACCGACACCGTCCATCACGAGATCGCCCACCACTTCGGGATCAGCGACGCCCGGCTCCACGAGCTCCGGGACGGGCCCGGCCGCTAGCGCGCGAGCCGCTCCCTGACGACGGGCGCGATCCGCTCGACCCAGAGCGCGTACTGGGCGCCCGACGGGTGCAGGCCGTCCGATGCCACCAGCGAGCGGTCCGACGCCGCGCGTGAGGACAGGTCGAAGATGTCGACGAACGCGATGCGCCGTTCGGCGACGAGGTCGTCCATGATCCGCGTTGCGCCTCGACGATCGAGGCCCGGCGCTGCGTCGGCTCGCCGTAGTCGGCGCCTGCGGGGGTCACGGTGTAGTCGGGGATCCCGACGGTGAAGACGCGGTCGGGCGGCAGGGTCGCGAGCACGGTGTCGAGGATCCGGACGACGTTCCGCGAGTACGCGTCCGGGGCCACGCCCTGGACGACGTCGTTGACCCCGATGAGGACGCTCACGACGTCCGGGCGGAGACCGGCGAGCGGCGGGAGCTCCTCGCGGATCAGGTCGGCCGTCGTGTACCCGTTGACGCCGAGGTTCGCGACGAGCTCGAGCGCCGGCGGATCGGGCTCGAACGCCGCCACGAGCCGGTCCGGCCAGCGGTCCGCGACCGCCACGGAAGTCCCGATCGTGTACGAGTCGCCGAGGGCGACGTAGCGGAGCGCCGGTCCGCTCGGCGGTCGGATCGATCCACGGCGTCAGGCCCCGGCCCGGTCCTCGATCGACGCGACGGCATCGATCAGCATGTCGATGAAGCGCGGGCGATCGATGGCGACCCCGACCTCGGCGTTGGGCGGCCGTCCGGTCAGGCCGTGCAGGTCGACCACGGTCCGGCCGCGGGTCAGTTCGCTGACGGTCTCGATGTCGACGCGGTAGGCGGCCGTCTCGACGAGGTCCGGCACCGCGAGATGCCCGACCGCGACCGCATCGTGGATCGGCGACCCGTCCCAGCCGTACCGCTCCCTGTGGAACCGCGCGAAGAACCGCAGCAGGTCGGCGAAGATCCGCGCCGGTCGCGTCCCGATCGCGACGAGCCGCTCCACGTCGGCATCGGTGAACAGGGCCTGGTGGGTCACGTCGAGCGGCATCATCACGATCGGGCGGCCGCAGTCGAAGACGATGCGCGCCGCCTCCGGGTCCTGCCAGATGTTGAACTCGGCCGACGCGGTGGTGTTCCCCTCGGTGACCGCGCCGCCCATGATCCGCAGGCTCGCGATCCGCTCGGCGAGGCGCGGATGCGTCCGCAGCAGCAGCGCGATGTTCGTCAGGGGTCCGACGGCGGCGATCGTGACTGGCCGCTCGGCCCGCTCGAGCGTCGCGCGAAGCAGCTCGATGGCACCCTCGGGCCGGGCCGCGACCGTCGGCTCAGGCAGGTCGGCGCCGCCGAGGCCGTGCTCGCCGTGCACGTTGCTCGCGATGTGGAGCGGGCGCATGAGCGGGCCGGCGGCACCCGCGGCGACGGGGATGTCCGTCCGGCCGGCCAGGGTCAGGACGCGGAGCGCGTTGTCCGTGGTGGACGCGAGGTCCGAGTTTCCCGCCACGGTCGTGACCGCGAGCAGCTCCAGCTCCGGCCGGGCGATGCCGACGATCATGGCGAGCGCATCGTCGTGCCCTGGGTCGCAATCGAGGATGAACGGGATCGGTTCCGGCATCGAGCGAGTATGCCCAACTCGCGTCCCATGCGGTACGATGCGGCATCGGTGCCGACTGGGGACCACGCGGTCGGCCGGGATCCCCCTCGCAGCTGCCGGCGCGATTCGGCCGGGGTTGGAGGGGTCTGGAGGAGGACACATGCACAAGCGCCTCGGCTTGACCCTGTTCGCGGGTCTGGCCATCTTCGTTTCGGCGTGTTCCAGCGGCGGGAGCTCCGCCGCTCCGTCAGCCTCAGCCGCCGCGTCGGCCGCCCCGTCGGCGGCGCCATCGGCGGCCGCGAGCGCATCGGCATCGGCCGAAGCGAGCCCGTCGGCGTCGGCCGAGGGCGCCACCTGCACGACCAAGCTCAAGGTCGGCCTCGTCACCGACGTCGGCCGCATCAACGACAAGGGCTTCAACCAGTCCGCCTACGAGGGCATGCAGGCCGCGCAGGCCGCGGCTCCGTCGTGCTTCGACACGAAGTACATCGAGACCCAGAGCCAGAGCGACTACGCCAAGAACATCGCCGAGTTCACCGATGCCGGTAGCGACATCGTGATCGGCGTCGGCTTCCTCCTCGGCGACGCCCTGGGCGATGCCGCGAAGGCCAACCCGAAGGTCAAGTTCGTCTCCGTCGACGGCGTGCCCAGCAAGGGGCACGACGAGAGCTGGGCGACGAACGGCGAGTCGCTGTTCTTCGCCGAGGACCAGTCCGGCTGGATGGCCGGCGTCCTCGCCTCGCAGCTCACCAAGTCGAACCACATCGGCGTCGTCGGCGGCCTGCTGGTCGTCCCGCCGGTCGAGCGGTTCGTCGAGGGCTATGAGGCCGGCGCCAAGTCGATCAAGCCCGACATCACCGTCGACCACGTCTACACGACGTCGTTCACGGATCCGCCCCAGGGCAGCAACGCCGCCAAGCAGATGATCGACAAGGGTGCCGACGTCATCTTCGGCGCCGGCGGCCTCACCGGCAACGGTGCGCTCGAGGCCGCCTGCCAGAAGGCCGGCACCTGGGCGATCGGCGTGGACACGGACCAGTTCCTGACCCTGCCGAGCGTCAGCAAGTGCATCGTCAGCTCAGCGACGAAGAACGTCGTGGGCGCCGTCCAGAGCTCGCTGATCCGCATCGCGGCCGGCAAGTTCACCCCCGGCTTCCACACTGACGACGCGTCGACCGGTGGGATCAAGCTCGCCCCGTTCCACGACCAGGCGGCGCTGATCACCCCGGAGATCCAGGCGCTCCTTGACAAGACCTATGCCGGCCTCGCCGACGGGTCGATCAAGACGAACGTCAAGGTCGACCAGCAGCCCAAGTAAGCCGTCGTCGCACGACGCGCGACCGAGCGGCGGGGTCCTCCGGGACCCCGCCGCTCTCGTTTATCCTTCGCTGACCGAGGCATCGTCTGGAGGCGCCCGTGGCCGAGGTCCCGCCCGTCCCGCCAGTCCCGCCAGTCCCGAACCCCGAAGGCTCGATCACCGCAGCGGAACCCGGCCCAGCCGAGGCCGCGGCCGACCGCGCCAAGGGCGGCATCACGATCGCCCCGGAGGTCGCCGCGGCGGCGGCCCCGAGCCTCGAGATGCGGGGCATCACCAAGCGCTTCCCCGGCGTCGTCGCCAACGACGGCATCGACCTGCTCATCCGGCCCGGCGAGATCCACGCGCTCCTCGGGGAGAACGGCGCCGGCAAGAGCACCCTGATGAACATCCTGTACGGGCTGCTCACGCCCGATTCGGGCGAGATCCTGCTCGACGGCGTGCCGACTGCCATCGCCGGCCCGTCCGACGCGATCGCCCGCGGCATCGGGATGGTCCACCAGCACTTCATGCTGGTCCCGGTCTTCTCGGTCGCCGAGAACATCGTCCTCGGCAACGAGACCATGGCCAACCCGGTCTTCCTCGACACCAAGAAGGCCGACGGCCGGATCCGCGACCTCGCCCGCCAGCTCGGGTTCGAGATCGACCCCGACGTGCTGGTCGGCGAGCTCTCCGTCGGCATCCAGCAGCGGATCGAGATCCTCAAGGCCCTCTACCGCGGCGCCAAGGTCCTGATCCTCGACGAGCCCACCGCCGTGCTCACCCCGCAGGAGACCGCGGAGATCTTCCAGGTCTTCCGCCGCCTCGCCTCCGAGGGCACCAGCATCGTCTTCATCAGCCACAAGCTGTACGAGGTCCTCGAGATCGCGGACACGATCACCGTCATCCGGCGCGGCAGGGTCGTCGGCCAGGCGGATCCAAAGACCGCGACCGAGGAGGACCTGGCCGAGATGATGGTCGGCCGCGAGGTCTCGCTCGTGGTCGAGAAGGGCCCCGCATCGCCCGGCGACGTCGTCCTCCAGGTCGAGGACCTCTCGGTCGCCGACGACCGCGGCTCGACCGTGGTCGAGGCGCTCGGCTTCGAGGTCCGCGCGGGCGAGATCTTCGGCATCGCCGGCGTCGCGGGCAACGGGCAGAACGAGCTCGTCGAGGCCCTGACCGGCCTGCGCAGGTCGACGCGCGGGGCGGATCTCGCTCGCCGGCGACGACGTGACCAACCATTCGCCCCGCGACCTGTCCGGCCGCGGCCTCGCCTACGTCCCGGGCGACCGGCACCGGTTCGGGCTGGTCATGTCCTTCCCGATCGAGGACAACCTCGTCCTCACCGACTTCCACGACCGGCCGTACTCGCGCTACGGCGTCATCAACGAGCGGGCGATCACCAAGCGCGCGGCCGAGCTCATCCCCGAGTTCGACATCCGGACCCCGTCCGGCGCGGTGCCGACGAACACGCTCTCCGGCGGCAACCAGCAGAAGGTCATCGTGGCCCGCGAGCTGAGCCGCCCGCTGACGCTGCTCATCGCCGACCAGCCGACGCGCGGGATCGACGTCGGGTCGATCGAGTTCATCCACAACCAGATCGTCGCCAAGCGCGACGCCGGCACGGCCGTGCTCCTCGTCTCGGCCGAGCTCGACGAGATCATGGAGCTCAGCGACCGGATCGGCGTGATGTACCGCGGGCGGCTCGTGGCGATCCTCGACGCCGAGCACGCCGAGAAGGAGCAGGTCGGCCTGATCATGGCCACGGGACAGGCGGAGGCGTCGGCATGACCGATCCCGCGATCCCCGGCGCGGGCACGATGAATGTCGACCCCACGTCCCTCCGCCTCGGGGGCTCGCTGGCGCGCCAGTTCGTGGTCACCGCCGTGGCCATCCTGCTCGGCCTGCTCGCCGGGGCGATCCTCATCATCATCTCCGGGCTGATCGGGCCGAGCCACACGCTGGACCTCACGCTGCCGATCACGGCGTACGGCGCGATGCTCGAGGGCGCCCTCGGGAGCCCCAAGGCGATCGCGAACACCCTCAATGCGGCGACGCCGCTGATCTTCACGGGCCTCTCCGTGGCCGTCGGCTTCAAGGCCGGCCTGTTCAACATCGGCGCCAACGGGCAGCTGCTGATCGGCGGCTTCTGCGCCGCCATCGTCGGCACGATCGCCGGGATCCCGTTCCCGATCGCCATGCTCCTGGCGCTGGCCGCCGGGGCGCTCGGCGGCGCCGGGCTGGGGCTTCATCCCGGGCGCGCTCAAGGCGTGGCGCGGTGCCCACGAGGTGGTCACCACGATCATGCTCAACAGCATCGCCTACCTGCTGCTGAACCTCATCGCGAGCACGATCTTCAAGGACCCGAGCGCGACGTTCCCGCGGACGCCGGACATCACGCCGGAGGCCGCCCTCCCGATCATCCTCGCGGACACGCGGCTGACCCTCGGGATCGTGATCGCCCTGCTGACCGCGGTCTTCATCTGGTTCCTGCTCTTCAAGACGACGCTCGGCTTCGAGATCCGGACGGTCGGCTCCAATGCCAGCGCCGCCCGCTACGCCGGCATCCGGCCCGCGTTCATCGTGATCCTGACGATGAGCATCGCCGGCGGCCTGGCCGGGATGGGCGGCGCCGTCGAGATCCTGGGCATCACCAGGAACTACCCGGCCGAGTACATCGTCACGTACGGCTTCGACGGCATCGCGGTCGCCCTGCTCGGCCGGGCGCATCCGTTCGGGGTCGTCGGCGCCGCGCTGCTCTTCGGGGTCATGCGCGCGGGCGCCGGCGCGATGCAGCGCGCGACCGAGATCCCGGTAGACATCATCGGGATCGTCCAGGGGATGATCCTGCTCTTCGTGGCGGCCCAGGTCGTCATCGACCATGCCCTGCCCAGGTGGCGCGCCCGGCGCCGCCCGGCGCAGCCGGCCGCGGCCGCGGCGTAGGAGGACGACATGACCGCCGTCGCCCTCCCGCCCGCCGCCCGCCGCGATCCCCGCATCTGGTGGATCGGCGGCTTCCTCGTCGTCGTGCTGATCTCGGCCCTGGCGTTGTACCTGGACATCCCGTACCTGGGCAGCTTCGTCGACTGGCTCGTGAACGGGGTGCCGCCGCTCAGCTACCTGATCGTCGCGTACGCGGTCCCGATCGCCTTCGGCGCGCTGTGCGGCGTCATGTGCGAGCGCTCCGGGGTCACCAACATCGGCATCGAGGGCCTGATCCTGACCGCGGCCTTCGTCGGCCTTCCTGAGCGGCGCCTACCTCGACCCGGTCGTCGGCTCGCCGACCGCCGCCATCCTCGCGATCGCCATCGCGATCATCGCCGCGATGCTGCTGTCGCTGCTCCACGCCTGGCTGTCGATCACCATCAAGGCCGACCAGATCATCAGCGGCACGGTCATCAACATCCTTGCCCTCGGCGGCACGGCGTACTTCAACCAGCTGCTCGTCTCGACGTCCGGGCTGTCCGGCACGAGCACGCTGCCCCGGTTCACCGTCCCCGAGCAGATCGCCGAGATCCCCCTGATCGGTCCGATCATCAACGGGCTCTTCAACCAGGGCCCGATCGCGATGAGCCTGATCGTCTTCGTGATCGGCCTGCAGATCCTGCTCTTCCGGTCGCGCTGGGGCCTGCGGACGCGGTCCGTCGGCGAGCATCCGAAGGCAGCCGACACGGTCGGCATCGACGTCATCAAGACGCGCTACCGGAGCGTGGTCCTCGGCGGCGTGTTCGCCGGCCTCGCCGGCGCCTACCTGACCCTCGAGCAGTTCAACTCGTTCCAGGACAACATGACCGGCGGCGTCGGGTTCATCGGCCTCGCCGCGATGATCTTCGGCCGCTGGACGCCGCTCGGCGCGTACGGCGCGGCGCTGCTGTTCGGCACCGTCCAGTCGATGCAGCTCGCTGTCCGCATCAATCCGCCGGCCGGCGAGCTCGGCCAGATCATCGCGACGATCCCACCGCAGATCTTCGGGATGCTCCCCTACATCTTCACGATCATCGTCCTGGCCGGCGTCGTCGGGCGGGCCATCCCGCCGGCCGCGGACGGCATCCCCTACGACAAGGAGGCGCGCGGCTGACCGCCGACGACGAGACGGCCGCTCGAGCGCAGGCGGATCGCCGCGCCGACCTCGAGCGTACGCGCGCGATCGTCGACCTGCACGAGGGCCGCGGGCCGGTCCCGGTCCTCGACGACGCGGGGATCCGCGACCTCATCGCGACGACCCGCCGGATCGCGATCATCGGGGCGTCGGCCGACCCGCGGCGCCCGTCGTTCGGGGTGATGCGGACGCTCCTGGCCCGCGGGCTCGATTGCGTGCCGATCAACCCGAACGTGGACATGGTCCACGGGGTGCGCGCCCACCCGACGCTCGCCGAGGCGACGTCCGCGACCGGGCCGTTCGACATCGTCGACGTCTTCCGGCGCCCGGACCTGTGCGTGCCCCATGCCCACGAGGCGGTCGCGGCGGGTGCCCGCTGCCTGTGGCTCCAGCTGGGCGTCGTGGACTGGGAGGCGGCCAGGATCGCGCACGAGGCGGGCCTGTCGGTCGTGATGGACCGCTGCACCGCGATCGAATGGGGCCGGCTCTCCGCCTGACGGTCCGGCGCGGAGGCGGGCAGGCGGTCGCGGCGCTCGGGCCGGCGGTCGCGGCGCTGGGCCGCGGTCGCGACGCCGGGCGGTGCTTGCGGCGCTCGGGCCGGCGGACGCGCGTTCCGCCCGCGCCCTTACTTGATCAGGAAGCCGAAGAAGACCAGCACGACCCCCGCGATCGCGATCAGCCCGCCCATCTGCGCCTGGCGGCGCAGGACCGCCATCGCGACCGAGGCGCCGGTCTTGCCGTCGTCCCGGACGCCGCCCGCGCCACGCCTCGTAGCGCGCGGTGTTCTCGTCCTGGGCCTTGAGGGCCTGGTAGCGCGACCACGGGGCCTTCGCGCGGGTGTAGCCCACCGCGATCAGGACGACCCCGCCGACCCACAGGACGATGTTGATCGCGCCCATACCGGTCAGCCCTCCACCGTGGCGTCCGCGTCGAGCGCGGCCCGGACCGCATCGCCGGCCATCGCGGCGTTGGCCTGCCCCCGGGTCGCCTTCATGACCTGGCCGACGAGGAACGCGACGACCTGGACCTTGCCGGCGCGGTAGTCGGCGACCGCCGACGGGTTGGCCGCCAGGACCTCGCGGACGACCGGGGCGAGCGCGCCCGCGTCCGAGATCTGCCGGAAGCCGCGGGCCTCGATGATCGACGCGGCCGCGTCGCCGCGTGGCCGCGTGCGCCTCGAGGACCTCGCGGCCGTTCGCACGCGAGATCGACCCATCCTCGACGGCCGCGATGATCGCGGCGAGCTCGGCCGGCCGGACCGCGACCGCGTCCGCGGCCGCGTTGCGCAGCCGGAGGTAGTCGCCGGTGACCCAGTTGGCGACGGCCTTCGCGGGCAGCGCGGGCGCCGCGGCGGCGACCGCCTCGAACAGCGCGCTCGCGTCCGGGTCCGCCACCAGGACGGCGGCGTCGTAGGCGGACAGCCCGAGCGTCGCCTGGTAGCGGGCGCGCCGCGCCGCGGGGAGCTCCGGCAGCCCGGCCCGGATCGACGCCAGCCAGCCCGGCTCGACGTGCAGCGGCGGCAGGTCGGGCTCCGGGAAGTAGCGGTAGTCGTCGGAGGTCTCCTTGACGCGCATGCGGTAGGTCTCGCCGCGCTCCTCCGACCAGCCGCGGGTCTCCTGGGCGAGCGGCTCGCCGGCGTCGAGGGCGGCGGCCTGGCGCTCGATCTCGAATTCGACGGCGCGCTCGACCGCGCGGAACGAGTTCATGTTCTTGACCTCGACCCGCGTCCCGAACGGCTCCGTGCCGCGCGGCCGGAGCGAGACGTTCGCCTCGACGCGCAGCTGGCCACGCTCCATGTCCGCATCCGAGGCGCCGATCGAGCGGAGCAGCAGCTGGAGCTCCTCCGCGTAGCGGCGGGCCTGCTCGGCCGTGCGGACCTCGGGCTCGGTCACGATCTCCATCAGCGGCGCGCCCGAGCGGTTGAAGTCGACGAGGCTGACCCGGCGACCGTCGGGGCCGGTCTGGTGGACCAGCTTGGCGGTGTCCTCCTCGAGGTGCGCCCGGGTGATCGCCACGGTGAACGGCCCGTCGGACGGTCTCGAAGGTCAGGCGCCCGCGCGACGCGAGCGGCAGGTCGTACTGGCTGATCTGGTAGCCCTTGGGCAGGTCCGGGTAGAAGTAGTTCTTGCGATCCCAGCGCGTCGCCGGCGGGACCTCGGCCTCGATCGCGAGGCCCGTCGCGATGACCAGCTCGACAGCGCGCCTGTTGATCACCGGCAGCGCGCCGGGAGGCCCAGGCATACCGGGCAGACATGGCTGTTCGGCGGTGCCCCGTCGTAGGCCGTGGAGCAGCCGCAGAACATCTTCGAGGCCGTCCGCAACTGGCAGTGGACCTCGATGCCGATGACCGCCTCGTAGCGCTCGCGGCGCGGGCGTGTCGGGTGCCGCCGTGTCGACCATGCACCAAGTTTCGCATACCGCGCCGGGGCGCCGGATGCACGGTCCGGCCCGTCACCGAACCGTGCCGAATGGGCACCGAACAGGTGTGAGAGCGCTCTCTTGACATGGGGTGATATGGTCCGTATGGAGCGTGAGAGCGCTCTCACACGTCAGGGGAGTTTCGGTGGCCAACTCGAGCACTCGGGATCGCCGCAACGGAACGACACTCGAGGAGGTCGCCTCCCGAGCTGGCGTCTCACGAGCCACGGTCTCGCGCGTCGTGAACGGCTCCCCCAAGGTCAGCCCGGAGATCCGGCGCGGGGTCGAAGCCGCGATCGTGGAGCTCGGGTACGTCCCCAACCGGGCCGCGCGGAGCCTGGTCACCCGCCGCAGCGGATCCATCGGCGTCGTCATCACGGAGCCCGCCGGCCGGCTGTTCAGCGACCCGTTCTTCCCGCGCCTCCTCCGGGGGATCAGCGCGTCGCTGTCCGCCCGCGACCTCCAGCTCGTCCTGCTGATGCCGGCATCGAGCGGCGACGCCCACCGGACCGCGGACTACCTGACGGCCGGCCACGTCGACGGGGCGCTGCTGGTCAGCCTGCACCGCGACGACCCGCTGCCCGAGCGGATCGCCGCCGCCGGCATCCCGATGGTGGCCGTCGGGCGGCCCCCGCGCGGGACCGCCGCGAGCTACGTCGACGTCGACAACCGGGGCGGTGCGCGGAGCGCCGTCGACCACCTCATCACCGGCGGGCGGCGGACGATCGCCACGATCGCCGGGCCGGCGGACATGGTGGCAGCGCTCGATCGACTTTCGGGCTATCGTGACGCCCTCGCGGAGGCCGACCTGGGGCCGGACCCCAGCCTCCAGGCGAACGCGGACTTCACCCAGGATGGCGGAGCAGCGGCGATGGAACAGCTCCTCGCCGCTCGGCCCGACATCGACGCGGTCTTCGTCGCCTCCGACCTGATGGCCGCTGGCGCGATCGCGGTCCTCGCCACCGCCGGGCGCCGGGTGCCCGAGGACGTCGCGGTGGTCGGCTATGACGACTCCCCCGTCGCGACGACCGTGCGCCCGCAGCTCACGAGCGTCCGCCAACCGATCGAGGAGATGGGCCATGAGACGGCCCGCCTGCTCATCGACCTCGTCGAGGGCTCCGATCCCGTGCCACGGCGCGTGATCCTGGCCACCGAACTCATTCGTCGCGCCTCGAGCGCCGGGAGGCGCATGCCCTGAGCCGGCCGGCGACCGGCGTGTTCCGGCCCACCAGGGTCGGAGCCCACACCACTTTCGGCCTCATTCCGAGGTAGGGATTCCGAGAAGGATCTCGCAAGGAGGAGTTGATCGCGATGAGAACCCGATCCGGCCCGCGCGCCTTGATCGCCTTCGCCGGCGTCGTCGCCATCCTGGCGACCGCGTGCGGCACGGCGAGCACGTCGCCGTCCGCCACGACCGCTGCCAGCCAGGCCGCGGCGAGCGCGGCGGCCACCGCAAGCCCCACCCCGCCGCCCGCCGTCACCCCGGTCCCGCTTCCCGCGGACCAGCCGGGCCCCAACGGCGGCGTCGTCGTCCGCTGGTTCGTCGGCCTCGGCGCCGGCGGTCAGCCCCAGCAGTTCGCTGCCGAGCAGGCCTTCGTCCAGAAGTTCAACGATTCGCCCGAGGCGAAGGACAAGGTCTACATCTCGCTCGAGATCTACAACAACAACGTGGCCGCCAGCCTGCTGGCGACGCAGATCGCCGCCGGCAACCCGCCCGACATCATCGGGCCGGTCGGCGTCGAGGGCCTGAACATCTTCCGCGACCAGCTGCTCGACCTGCAGCCGCTGATCACGAAGTCCGGGTTCGACACCAGCAAGTACGACCCGGCGCTCGTGGACTTCTTCAAGCTGGGCGAGGGCGGCGCCACCATCGGCGTGCCGTTCGCGACCTATCCGTCGATGCTCTGGTACAACACCAAGCTGTTCAAGGAAGCCAAGCTCCCGCTGCCGCCGACGAAGGTCGGCGACCTCTACGAGGGCAAGCCCTGGGACATGGACGCGGTCCGCACCCTGGGCATGAAGCTCACCGTCGACTCGAACGGCAACGACGCCACCAACGCGGCGTTCGACCCGACGAAGGTCGTCCAGTGGGGCTTCGACATGCAGTACGCCGACAACAGCCCGCTGGCCGAGGCCTCGCTCTTCGGCGCCAGCTCGTTCGTCGCCGACGACGGCAAGACCGCGCAGATCGGCGATCCGGTCCGCGTCGGCGAGAAGTGGTTCAACGACGGCGTCTGGAAGGACCATTTCATCCCGAACGCGAACCAGATCAACAGCGATCTGCTCGCCAAGGGCAGCGAGTTCGCCTCCGGCAACCTCGCGATGAACGAGACCCATTCGTGGTTCACGTGCTGCACGGCCCCGGCCGCGCCGGCCAAGCCGATCGTCACGGACTTCGGCTGGGCGGTCGCGCCGGCGTACAACGGCAAGACCACGGCCAAGCTCCATGCCGACACCTTCAGCATCCTCAAGACGACGAAGCACCCGGACGAGGCCTTCGCGGCCCTGACCGCGTTCGTGAACTCGCCTGAGCTGCTCGCCGTGTACGGCGCCCTGCCGGCGGACCCCGCCCTGCAGCAGCCGTTCATCGACACCATCAACAAGCAGTTCCCGGGCATCACGCTCAACTGGGACGTGCCGAAGGCGATGCTGTCGTACCCGGACGTCCCCAACCACCAGGCCTGGGTGCCCGACTACGCCAAGTCCAAGAAGGCGTGGCAGGCCGTCCAGAACAAGTACCGCACGTCAGACGGGGTCAACATCGACACCGAGCTGGACGCGTTGAAGACCACCCTGCAAGGGATCTACGACGCGGCACCGTAAGCACCTCCTCCTCACCCTCCCGGGCGGGTGTCCCGCCCGCCCGGGAGGCGTTCCACTCCCGTACCATCCCGTCCACCCGTAGCGGAGCCCTGACCCCGCCATGACCGAGTCGACCCGAGCGCTGCCGACGACGACGCCGCTCCGACCCGGCTTCATGGGCTGGTTCCGCCAGCCGCGGGTCCGCGAGGCCATGTGGGGCTTCGTCTTCATCGGCCCATGGCTGATCGGCCTGCTGCTGTTCACGGCCGGGCCGATGATCGCCTCGTTCGTGATGTCCTTCACGAACTTCGACCTGGTCCGGCCCGAGGCGACCAGGTTCATCGGCATCGACAACTACGTGCGGATGGCGAGCGACCCGATGGTCGCGAAGTCGCTCATCGCCACGTTCAAGTTCGCCCTGATCTCGATCCCGGTCACGATGATCGCGAGCCTCGCGTTCGCCGTCCTGCTGAACAGCCCGAGGCTCGCGTGGCGCGGGCCGATGCGGACGCTCGTCTACATGCCGATCATGATCCCGCTGGTCGCCTCGACCCTGGTCTGGATCGGCTTCCTCAACACCGACACCGGCTGGATGAACCAGATCCTGGCCGCCTTCGGGATCCCGCGGGCCCGGACTGGATCAACAGCGAGGTCTGGATCTACCCGGCGCTCTCGATCATCGGCCTGTGGGGCATCGGCAACTTCATGCTGATCAACATCGCCGGCCTCCAGTCCGTCCCGACGGAGCTGTACGAGGCGGCGCGCATGGACGGCGCCGGGTTCTGGACCTCCTTCCGCCGGATCACGATCCCGCTGATGTCGCCGATCCTGCTCTACAACCTCGTGATCTGCCTGATCGGCACGTTCCAGTACTTCACCCAGATCTACGTGCTGAGCAACGGCCGGGGCGACCCCGCCAACGCGACGCTGTTCGTCAACCTGCTGCTCTACAACGAGGCGTTCGCGTACGGCCACATGGGCTACGGCGCGGCGATCGCCTGGCTGCTGTTCGTGCTCGTCCTGGCGCTGACGCTCGCGCTCTTCGGCTTCGCCCGCAAGCGGGTCTACTACGCCGGCGGCGAGCGATGAGCAAGGCCGCCGCCATCCAGCAGCGCGCGTTCACCGACCGCAGCCCGGTCGCCAAGAGCTACCGCAAGTTCCTCGGCAAGGCGACGCTCACGATGTTCGCGGTGCTCGTCATCTCGGCGCTGCTGCTGCCGATGCTGTACATGCTCACGACCTCGCTCCAGCAGCCGGGCCAGAGCGCGACGCCGGGCGCGCCGATCTATCCGGCGGTCCCGCTCACCGGCACGTACAAGGGCGAGCAGTTCCCGATCTACAGCGTCCCGATCGACGGCACGACCAAGCCGATGATGCTGATCGAGAAGGGCCGGGAGTCGAGCATCGTCGTCGACCCGAACGACCCGACGGCGACGCCCATCGAGTGGCAGGGTCGCTGGCGGACGCTCGAGCAGGCCTGGCAGTTCTCGCCGCTGGTCGAGAACTACACGACCGCGTGGAACCAGCTGAACTTCCCGCTCCTGCTGCGCAACACGATCGGGATCGCCGTCCTGAGCACCTTCGGCGCGATCGTGTCGTCGATCCTCGTGGCGTACGGCTTCGCGCGGTTCCGGTTCCCCGGGCAAGAACGCGCTTCTTCATCATCCTGATCGCGACGATCATCCTGCCGTTCCAGGTCACGCTGCTCCCGACCTACGTGATCTTCACCTGGCTCGGCTGGAACGGGACGTGGCTCCCGCTGATCATCCCGCACTTCTTCGCCAACGCCTACAACGTCTTCCTGCTGCGCCAGTACTTCATGTCGATCCCGCGCGAGCTCGACGAGGCCGCGATGATCGACGGGGCCGGCCCGTTCCGGATCCTGCGCTCGATCATCGTCCCGCAGTCCGTCGCGGCCATCACCGCGGTCTGCCTGTTCCACTTCTTCTTCGCCTGGAACGACTTCCTCGTCCCGCTGCTGTACCTGGCCAACAAGCCGTGACCTGCAGCCGCTGTCGGTCGGCATCCAGCAGTACAACGCGCTGTACTCGACCCAGCCGACGCTGATCCAGGCTGCCGCCTTCATGACGATGATCGTCCCGATCGCGATCTTCCTGCTCGCGCAGCGGGCGTTCATGCGCGGCGTGGTCGTGACGGGCGTCGACAAGTAGGCCCGGCCCGCCGGCGCCAGCACGGAACCGGGTCCCTGATATCCGGACGAAGGAGATCTCGGTTGCGCTTCGGCCACTTCGACGACGAACGGCGGGAATACGTGATCACCCGCCCGGACACGCCGCTGCCCTGGATCAACTACCTCGGGAGCGAGGACTACTTCGCGCTCGTCTCCAACACCGCCGGCGGGTACTCCTTCTTCCGCGACGCCCGGCTGCGACGGCTGATCCGGTACCGCTACAACAACGCCCCGCTCGACGTGGGCGGCCGCTTCCTGTACCTCCGCGACGACGACACCGGCGACTACTGGAACCCGGGCTGGCAGCCGACCCAGCGCGACCTCGACGCCTACAGCCTGCCGGCACGGCCTCGGGTACACGGTCATCACGGGCGCGCGCGGCGGCATCCGCGCCGAGACGCACCTATCCTCGTGCCGCCCGGGGAGACGCTCGAGGTCTGGCGGACGCGCGTGACCAACGATCGGCCGGACACGGCGCGGCTGTCGGTGTTCGGCGCGGTCGAGTTCTGCCTCTGGGACGCCCAGGACGATGCCACGAACTTCCAGCGGAACCTGTCGACCGGCGAGGTCCACGTCGAGGACGGCGTCGATCTACCACGTGACGGAGTACCGCGAGCGCCGCGACCACTTCGCCTGGTTCGCGTGCTCGGGACCGGTGGCCGGGTTCGAGACGTCGCGCGAGGCCTTCCTCGGGCCCTACCGGGGCTGGGACCGGCCGGTCGCCGTGGAGACCGGCAGGATGGCCGACTCCGATCGCCCATGGCTGGCAGCCGGTCGGGGCGCTCCAGACCGACGCTGGTGCTCGGACCGGGTGAGTCGCGCGACGTGACCTTCCTGGTCGGGTACACCGAGAACCCGGCCGATGCCAAGTACGACCCGCCCGGCTCCGGCCGGCCGGACACGACGCGCGCCCGGGCCGTGATCGACCGGTACCGGGACGTGGGACAGGTGGACGAGGTGCTCGCCGACCCTGCGGGACGTCTGGACGGACCGGCTCGAGCGCCCTCCAGGTGACGACCGGCGACCCGCACGTCGACCGGATGGTCAACACCTGGAACCCGTACCAGTGCATGGTGACCTTCAACCTGTCGCGCTCCGCGTCCATGTTCGAGTCGGGCATCGGACGGGGCATGGGGTTCCGGGACTCCAACCAGGACCTGCTCGGCTTCGTCCACATGGTCCCGGAGCGAGCCCGCGACCGGATCCTGGACATCGCCGCGACCCAGCTGCCCGATGGCGGCGCCTACCACCAGTACCAGCCGCTCACGAAGCGCGGCAACCACGATGTCGGCTCCGGGTTCAACGACGACCCCGCGTGGCTCGTCCTGGGCGTCGCGGCCTACCTCAAGGAGACCGGCGACCTGGCGATCCTCGACGTCCCGGTGCCGTGGGACAACGAGGAGGGCTCGGAGACGCCGCTCCACGACCACCTGCGGCGGTGCATCGACTTCACGCTGAGCCGGCTCGGGCCGCACGGGCTGCCGCTCATCGGGCGGGCCGACTGGAACGACTGCCTCAACCTCAACGTCTTCTCCGACCGGCCGGGCGAGTCCTTCCAGACGGCCCCGAACCGCCCCGGCGGCGTCGCCGAGTCCGTGTTCATCGCCGGCCTCTTCGTGCTCGCCGCGCACGAGGCGGAGGCGATCGCCCGATCTGCGCGGCGATGAGGGCGAGGCCGTCCCGCTGCCGACGCGGCGGCGGACGGCGATGACCGCGTCGATCGAGGCGTCCGGCTGGGACGGGGCCTGGTACCGGCGGGCGTACGACCACGTCGGCAACGTGGTGGGGTCGGCCGAGAACGATGAGGGCCAGATCTTCATCGAGCCGCAGGGGATGATGGCGATGGCGGGCGTCGGCCTCGACGACGGGCGCACCCGGACCGCCATCGCATCCGTCCGAGAGCGGCTGGCGACGCCCCACGGGATCGTGCTCCAGCAGCCGGCCTACGCGACGTACCACCTCGAGCTCGGCGAGATCTCGTCGTACCCACCGGGCTACAAGGAGAACGCCGGCGTCTTCTGCCACACGAACCCGTGGCTGATGATCGCGGAGGCGATCACGGGCAACGGCGACGGCGCGCTCGACTACTACCTGCGCATCAATCCTTCGGCCCGCGAGGAGATCTCGGACCTGCATCGCTGCGAGCCGTACGTCTACGCCCAGATGATCGCGGGGCGCGACGCCGCGACACCCGGCGAGGCCAAGAACTCATGGCTGACGGGGACCGCGGCCTGGAACATGGTCGCGATCAGCCAGTGGATCCTCGGGCATCCGGCCCGAGCACCACGGGCTGCGGATCGAGCCCGTGATCCCCCGGTCGTGGACGTCGTTCCGGGCGATCCGGCGGTTCCGCGGCACGACCTACGACATCGCCGTGCGACAGGATCGCCGCGATATCGCGGCCCCGGGATCCGACGGCCCCGCCGGCCACGGCCACGCCGAGGTGTCGGTCCTCGTCGACGGCCGACCGATCGACGGCACGCTGATCCCGCTCCCGGCACCGGGCACGACCCACGTCGATGTCGAGGTCCGGCTCGCGTGATCGAGTCAGACGATACCGGCGTACGGACCGCGCCCGGGGACTTCCACGGGCGCCCGACGCTGCGCATCGCCAACGGCGCGATCATCATCGAGATGCTGGCCGCGGCCGGCCCGCGGATCGTCGGTCTGCGGCGCCACGGCTCCGCCGCCAATCTCCTCGCCGAGACGCCGGACCTCGGCTGGGAGACGGCGCTCGGGCGCTACGAGCTCCTCGGCGGACACCGGCTGTGGCTGGCGCCCGAGGACCTGGAGCGAGCGGCCATCCCGGACTCCGACGGGCTCGCGGTCGACCCCCTCGCCGATGGCGTGCGGCTGACCGGGGCCGAGGAGTCCCGGACCGGCTGCGTCCGATCGATGGAGGTCCGGCTCGACCCGGTCCTGCCGTCGTTCTCCATCCTGCACCGGGTCGACAACCTCGGGTCGCACCCGCTCGAGCTGGCCCCTTGGTCGATCACCCAGCTGCCCCTCGGCGGCCAGGCGCTGCTCCCGCTGCGGTGGGCCGTCGCCGGCCACGAGACGCGGCCGAACCGGGCCCTCGTGCTGTGGCCGTACGCGTCGCTGGACGACCCTCGCCTCCACATCCGGGACGGGCTCGTGACGGTGGACGCCGTCGCCGGAGCCGACCTGAAGGTCGGCTGCCTGGACGACTCCGGATGGGTCGCCTATGTCCGCGACGGGGTGGCCATCGTGCGCCGCTTCGAGCCCATGCCCGGCGCGCCGCATCCTGACCTCGGCTGCAACGTGGAGACCTATTGCGGCTCGCGCTTCATCGAGCTGGAGGTCCTCGGCCCGATGACCGTCCTGGCACCGGGCGCCTCGACCACCCTGCTCGAGCGGTGGGAGGTCCGGGACGTCCGCTCGGACGACCCGATGCGATGGCGTGACGCGCTCTCACGGCCGTTCGACGAGGCGGCGGCACGGTGAAGCGAGCGACGTTCCCGCCCGGCTTCCTCTGGGGCGCGGCGACCTCGGCCTATCAGGTCGAGGGTGCCTGGCAGGCCGATGGCAAGGGCGAGTCGATCTGGGACCGCTTCGCCCACGCCCCGGGCACCATCGAGGACGGGACCGACGGCGACGTCGCGTGCGACCAGTACCATCGCTACCCGCAGGACGTGGCGCTCATGCGCGAGCTGGGCCTCGGCGCGTACCGCTTCAGCATCTCGTGGCCGCGGATCTTCCCGGAGCCCGGGGGCGCCGTGAACCAGCGCGGCCTCGACCACTACCGGCGGCTCGTCGACGAACTGCTCGCGAACGGCGTCGAGCCCTGTCCGACCCTGTACCACTGGGACCTGCCGACGTGGATCCAGGATCGGGGCGGCTGGGGGGACCGCCAGGTGATCGGCGAGCTCGCGCGGTACGCGGAGACGGTCGTCGGGGCGCTCGGTGACCGGGTCCGGACCTGGATGGTGCTCAACGAACCGTGGATCTTCGTGTTCCTGGGCCACCAGCTCGGCACCCATGCGCCCGGGTTCCGTGATCCGGCGCTCGCGCTGCGGGTGAGCCACATCGCGAACCTCGCCCTCGCGGAGGGCGTCCGGGCGGCACGCGCCGCGGCGCCGGCCAGCGCGCGGATCGGGACGGCGGTCGACGTCGAGGCGGTGTACCCCGCGTCCGGCGACCCGCTCGACCTGGCCGCCGGGGAGCGCTTCCACGCGCAACGCAACGCCTGGTTCCTTGACCCGGTCCTGAAGGGCTCGTACCCGGGCGCGTTCGTCGACCAGGATGCGGCACTCGAGTCGATGGACATCCGCCCGGGCGACATGGCGGCCATGGCGACCGAGCTCGACTTCATCGGCCTCAACATGTACTCCCGCGCCATCGTCGCCCACGACCCGGAGGGCGGCCCGTCCGCCTTCCGGCGCGTCCCGGGCACCGGGCCGCGCACGACCATGGACTGGGAGGTCTGGCCGGCGGCGCTCCACCGCATCGTCATGCGGATCCACCGCGACTACGGCAAGCCGATCTTCATCACCGAGAACGGGCGCGCGGAGCCGACCGGCCCGGGCGCGGACGGACGCGTGCACGATGCGGACCGGATCGACTACCTGGCCGGCCATATCGGGCAGCTCGCCCGAGCGATCGACGACGGCTGCGACGTCCGCGGGTACTTCGCGTGGTCCCTGCTGGACAACTTCGAGTGGGCGGCCGGCTACACACAGCGCTTCGGGATCGTCTGGGTGGACTTCGACGACGGCCTCCGCCGGCTCGTCAAGGACAGCGGCTGGTGGCTGCGCGACATCGCCCGGACCGGCGCGATCGACTACGACGAGTCGCTGGCCTGAACGACGCGCGGCTGGCGCGATCAGCGGGTCGTGATCATGCCGACCCTCGCGCCGATCCCGGCGGCGACGGCGGATCCTCGACCAGGCCGAGGCGATGGGCGATCGCGGCGGCCTCCGCGCGGTTCCCGGCCCCAAGCTTGTCGAAGATGTGCGAGGCGTGGACGCTCGCGGTCTTGCGGCTGATGAAGAGCTCGTCGGCGATCTCGGCGTTCGACCAGCCGCCCGCGATCAGGCGCAGGACCTCGACCTCGCGTTCCGTGAGTCCCACGGCGGCCGCCGACGCGCCGGATCGTCCGGCCGCCGCATCGGTGCCGTCCTGGTGGATCGGCAGCCGGCCCTGGCGGGCGAGCTGCTCGATCGAGCCCCGGAGCGGCCGGGCGCCGAGCCGGATGGCCGTCTCGAGGGCGAGCTCGAGCGCGGCCGTCGCCGCGGCGCGGTCGCCGCGATCCCGGAGGATGGCGGCAGCGGCGCGGAACCGCGCGTAGGCGGCCGGGAACGGCCGGTCGATCGACACCCAGGCCATCGTGACGGCGAGCCAGGCGTCGGGCGTGTCCAGGTCGTCCACCCGGGCGGCCTCCGCCCGGCACCCGGCCAGCGTGGCGAGCCCGCGCGGGGCGGCGGTCGCCCCATCGGAGGCGACACCCATGGCGCTCGCCCCGGCCTCGACGGCGAGCCCGAGCCGCGCGGCGTGCTGGCGCGCGGCATCGGTCGCGGCGACATCGTGGCGCGATCTCGCCCCGTCGGCCGCGTCGGCCTCGACCCGCAGGCCGGTCGCAGCGAGTGCGGCCAGAGCCGGGTCGCGGACGCCATCCGCGGCGAGGGCGAACCCCGCGCGCACCGACGACCGCACCTCGGCCACGTCCTCGCGGTGGGCGGCGAGTTCGGCGACGGCGGCCAGGATCGCCGCGCGATCTGACGTCCCGCCGAGCGACTCGTCGGCGGCACGGGCCGCCGTCAGCGCCTCCTCCGCGGCCGCCAGGTCGCCGCGCCAGGTGTCGAGCCGGCCGCGCTGGATGCGGAGGCGCATCCCCGCGACTCCGACCGGGTCGTCCACGAGCCCGGCCGAGAGGAGCCGGTCCGCCTCGTCCCAGCGTCCCGTGGCGATGGCCGCCTTGGCCCCGACCGCGAGCAGGAGACCGCCATACGCCCGTTCGACGCCGAGTCCGCGCACGCGGTCCCAGCCCTCGACCGCGACCTGCAGCGCCTCCCCGGTGCGCCCGACGCGGTCCAGCAGGCTCGCGAGGTTGGTGGCACCGAGCGCGATCCCCTCGGCGCCCCGAAGGTCCTCCGCGATCGCCTGGCCCTCGCGGAACCGTTCGATGCCCTCGTCCACGCGACCGAGCATCGCCAGGTCCGTACCCAGGATCCCGAGGCCCAGCGCCTCGTGCGAGCGCGATCCGACGGCGCGGGCGACGGCGACGGCCTCCTCGGCGACGGGGAGCGACTCGCGGAACCGGCCGTCCATCAACAGGATCCCGGCGCGCTGGCCGAGGATCCTTGCCCGCGCGTCGGTCGGATGGTCGCTGGGGATCAGCCGCTCCGCCTCGGCCAGCGCCTCGGCGGCGGCCTCGCGATGACCGGCGAGCCAGAGGTACCAGCGCTGTCGCTCGAGCAGCTCCGCGGTGCGAGCCGGGTCGACCTCGGGATCGACGAGCTCGATCGCGGCGCGGCCGTGCTCGACGGCGACTTCGAACTCGCCGAACAGGATCGCCGTCTCGGCGGCCCGCGCGTGGACCCAGGCGGGGTCCACCCCGGGATCGCTCCCCGCCGGGAGCCCGGCGAGCAGCACGAGGGCACGCTCATAGCGCTGGTTCGCCTCCGCCCATGCGTAGCCCCGTTCCGCGTCCTGGGCGGCCTCCAGGGTGGCCGCCAAGGCCCTGGCTCGGTCGCCGGCCTCGTCCCAGTGGTACGCGAGCTCCGCCGCGGTCGCGACCGGGCCGGCACGACCGTCACCCTGCTGCCCGGATGCCGCCACCTCGAGGGCACGCGCATACCGCTCGTGCAGCCGTGCCCGCTCCCCGGGCAGGAGGTCCTCGTGGATGAGCTCCTGGAGCAGCGCGTGGCGGAAAACGACGTGCGGATCCGACGGACCACCCGCCCGCACGAGGAGATGCCGCTCGATCACCTCGCGCAGGGCGCTCTCGACGTACTCCGGGGGCTGGTCGAGGACGAGGCCGAGGAGCCGGTCGTCGATCCGGCGGCCGGCCGCCGACGCGGCGCGGAGGACCGCCTGGCCCGAGGCCGACACCGATGCGAGCCGGGCGAGCACGACGTCGCGCAGCCGGGCCGGCGGGTCGTCGGACCCGGTCTCGCGACGCGCGGCGACGACCTGTTCCGCGAAGAACGGGTTCCCGCCGGTCCGCGCCATGGTCCGGTCGACAAATTCGGCGTCGGGGGCGCGTCCAAGCTCCTGGGTGATGAGCTCGCGGAGCGCGTCCGGCTCGAGCCTGGGCAGGTCGATCCGCTCCACGCGCGAGTGGCGCTCGAGCTCGGCGAGGTCGACGCCGTCGCCCGCGCCGTCCGGCTCGTCGTCGCGCGCCGTCGCCACGATCAGGACCGGCTCGTGGCGCAGGTTCCGCACGAGATAGGTCAACAGGTCGCGCGTCGACGGATCGGCCCACTGGAGATCCTCGACCACGAGGACGAGGGGGTTGATGCGGGCCAGCCGGCGGACCACGCCGAGCGCCAGCTCGAAGAGCCGCACCTGGGCGTAGCGGTCGTCGACGGCCCCGTCCCCGTCCTGGAGGGTCCGGGCGTCCGGGGTGCCCAGGTCGGACCGCCGGCCGCGGACCTCGGGGATGAGGCGGGCGAGCTCGGCTCGATCCGGTCCGAGCAGCGCCGGGACGGCCCCAGGGTCGACGTCCTCGAGGAGCGCGCGGAACATCGCCACGAACGGGGCGTACGGCAGGCCCCCGGTCTCGAGCGGCAGGCACCATCCCGTCAGGACTCGACCGCCGGTCCGGTCGACCTCCGCCACGAGGGACTCGACGAGCGCCGTCTTGCCGATCCCGGCCTCGCCGATGACCAGCACGGTCGACGACCCGCCGTCGACGGCGCGCCGAAGCGCGGAACTGAGCCGTTCCAGTTCCCTCGCCCGCCCGATGAGGCCGTGACCGGGAGCCGCGTCCATGTGCGGCCGATGATAGAGGCCGCGCCCCCGGCGACGGCGCCTCCCCGTCTCGACGAGGACGGCGCGGATCGTCACGCCGTCAAGCCGAGGACCCCCAGCCGGTCGCGAAGCCGGCCGCGGGCGCGGCAGAGCCGGGTCCGCGTGACCTGCCCGGATCGGCCGATCATCAGCGCGATCTCCTCGGGTCGGTATCCGTCGGCGGCCAGCAGCACGATCGAGCGGTCGTCGGCGCGGAGCGACGCGAGGCCCGCGTGCAGGAGCGCGTCGCGCTCGTGGCGGATCGCCTCGTCCTCGGGCGACGGTGCGACGTCCCGCTGGGCGAGGCGCGGCACGGCCTGGCCGGCGACCGTCGCACGACGGCCGAGGCTGATCGCGTGGTTGCGGCCGACCCGGTCGAGCCAGGCGCACGGCTCGGTCGGGACGCGGCCGGCTTTCAGCTCGGCGGCGAGGCGCGCGAAGGCCTCCGCCACCAGGTCGTCCGCGAGGACCGGGTCGCGCGTCATCCGCAGGAACCGTCCGCGCAGCCGGGCCGCGTAGGCCCGGTACAGCTCGTCGAGGTCGGGGGTCTGGGTCTCGGTCGCCATGGTCGGATCTCCCGTCGTCGGCCGGACCCTGGTGGGCCGGTGACTCGACGGTCGGCGTAAGGCGGGGCAGCGGGCATCAGGCAGCAGCCGTATCTCTGGGGTCGCGTCGCCTCGTTCCGCCGCGAGACCGCCTCGACGCGCCCGCGCGCGTCCAGTGGCGCTAGGAAGCCGGGTGGCCCAGCTCGATCCGCTCCAGCCAGTCGTCGACCAGGGCGGCCGTGACCGCCGGCCGGTCCGCCGGCAGGCCGTGGCCCGCGACGTCGAGGATGACGAACGTCGAGCGCGCGAAGCGGTCCACGAGCCGGAGCGCGTCGCGATACCCGACGACCGGGTCCTGGCGTCCCGTCACGATCAACGCCGGGATGTCGGTCGGCGGTCCGCCCACGTCGACATCGTCGATGAAGCTGTACGCGGCTTCGATCCGCTCGATCGCTGCCTCGTCTACCAGCGCGAGGGCCGGTGCGATCTGGTCGCGGAAATGGACCCACTGCGGCCAACCGGCGACCGGCGAGCCCTCGAGGAACTCGTCAGCCAGACCGGGTTCCCCGCCGGTCAGCGGCCGGTCGGGCGTGACCAGGTGGCTGGGCGGATCGAGGTCGCGGCGGCTGCGGTCGGCGATCGCGACCGGGCAGAGCATGGCGATCCCCGCGACCCGGTCCGGCCGGCGGGCGAGCACGCCGCGCGCGAGGTAGGCACCCCATGACGCGCCGACCAGGATCACCGGCTCGTCGGGCGAGAGGGCGTCGATGAGCTCCACCACGACATCGGCCATGCCGTCGCTGCCATGGATCGACCGGTCGCCCGGGGACCGACCGTAGCCCGGGAGGTCGAGATGGAACCGGCGGTACCCCGGCCGCGCCGCGAAGACCCCGTCGAGGCTCACCAGCAGGTCGCGGTGATCCGGGCCGTTGCCGTGCAGGAACACGACCGGCCGACCGTCTCCGAGTTCGACGAGTTCGATCGGGCGTCCGGCGACCTCGCGCTGCGCCATCGACGCCCGGTCAGTCTGGCCGGGTGCGTTCGACGAACCGGCCGATCCGGCGGAGCGCCTCCTCCAGCCGCTCGTACGAGGTCGCGTAGCACATGCGCACGTGGCCGGCGCCGGATGGCCCGAAGGCGCTTCCCGGCACGACCGCGACCCGCTCCTGGGTCAGCAGGCCCTCGGTGAAGGCGTCGTCGGTCAGCCCGGTCGAGGTGATCCGCGGGAACGCGTAGAACGCCCCACGCGGCTCGAAGGTGTCGAGTCCCAGCGCGTTGAGCCCGTCCACGATCAGGCGGCGACGGCGGTCGTACTCGGCGCGCATCCGTTCGACGTCGGGCTCGCCCTCGATCACCGCGACCAGGGCCGCGTCCTGGGCCATCGTCGGCGCCGACATGATCCCGTACTGGTGGACCTTGACGATCCCCTCGAGGATCGTGGCCGGCGCCGCGACGTAGCCGACCCGCCAGCCGGTCATCGCGTACGCCTTCGAGAAGCCGCCCATCAGGATCGTCCGCTCGCGCATCCCGGGCAGCGCGCTCATCGCCCGATGCGTGTAGTCGCCGTAGGCCAGCCGGTCGTAGATCTCGTCGCTGTAGACCAGCAGGTCGTGGCGGACCGCGATGTCGGCCAGGGCGTCCTGGACGGCCGGCGGCAGGACGGCGCCGGTCGGGTTGCACGGATAGCCGAGGAAGAGCGCCTTGGTCCGGGGCGTGATCGCGGCCTCGACGGCATCCGGGTCGATGGCGAAGTCGTCCTCGAACCGCGTGGCGACGTGGCGGACCGTGCCGCCCGCGAAGACGATCGCCGGGACGTAGGCCACATAGGACGGCTCATGGAGGATGACCTCGTCGCCCGGGTCGCAGGTGGCCCGCAGCGCCAGGTCCACCGCCTCCGACGCGCCGACGGTGATGAGGATCTCCGTGGCCGGGTCGTAGCGGACGCCGTACCGCCGCTCGAGATGCTCCGACAGCGCGCGGCGCAGCTCCAGCGTCCCGTAGTTCGAGGTGTAGTGGGTCCGGCCCTCGCGCAGCGACTCGACACCGGCCTCCACGATCGCCCGTGGCGTGTCGAAGTCCGGCTCGCCGACGCCGAGGCTGATGACGTCGTCCATCGTCGCGAGGATGTCGAAGAAGCGGCGGATCCCCGAGGGCGGCACGTCGAGCACGCGCTGCGCCAGCGCGCGCTCAGCGAGGGGCACCAGGCGGTCGGTCGTCATGACGCGCTGAGCCTACGGCATCCGAACGCCCCACCGCGCGCCGGCGGTCCCCAAGCCGCCGGCGCGCTCTCCCCGATCGACGCCCGCCGTCAGTCGGCAGGCGCGGTGGCGAGCTCGGAGCCGCGTCGGACCCTTGACCGATGGCTTCGCTGGTGCCATCGGCTCCCCGGCCGGCCGTGGCTCGACCGGGAGCTCGGGCCGCATCGGCACCGGCGGTGCCACGCGGGTTCGCGCCAGCCGCTCCGCACGGGTGCGGATGCCGGTCATCTGGCGCTGCATCATCACGAAGACGCCGAAGCCGACGGCCGGCATCACGACGTGCGACGCCACGCCCGATTCGCCGTACCAGACGCGGAACCGCTCGATCAGCCGCGAACGCCCGCCCTCGAGCGGCTCGATGACGAACGCCCAGCTCGCCGCGAACTGCTGCGGGGTCTGGCCCAGGATCGCGCCCGATGCGGCGACGCCGCGTGTCGATGCCTCGCCCGGCTCCGTCCCGGTCCGCTTCGCCCACGCCTCGGCCTGCGACTGCACGAGGGCGGTGTCCGAGCGCAGGACGAGCGCCCGGTCGGGCTGGAGGTCGACGACCTCGAACCCGCCGCCCGGATGGGTCGGCACGATGTCGCCGACCTTGAGCGCGCCCCACGCCTCGACGATCTCGTCGGCGCTCGCGCCGCGCTGGTCGAGCTGGTCGTAGCTGTACCAGCCGGCCTTGCCGTAGCCCATCTGCACGAGCCACGGCCAGATCCGGTCCGGGGTCGCGTCGATCGTGATCCCGCGAGTCTCGCTGGCCACTGGGTCCGCGACCACGTCGTCGCCCGGCAGTGCCCGGCTGATCTCGTCAGGGTCCATCCCCCACGTCCGCCGCCACCGACGGGCCTCCGACACGGCCATCCCGGCCGCGACACCAACGGCCACGCCGGCCGCTACGAATCGGACGCGCATACGTCACCTCCGCCACGATGCTGCGCCCCGACGAACCGGCAGCGCCAGAGCCGCTCGGCCCGATGTGGCGAGGACGATCAGCCCGGCGCGTCCGTCAGGCGGGCCGGGTCGCCGAGGCGAGCGCGGTGGGCCCGACCGATCGCCAGTCGGCGGCGGCGGTGATCGCCTCGTAGCCGCGGGCGAGGCCCAGCAGCGACGGCTCGGACCATGGCGCCCCGATGAGCTGGAGGCCCACCGGCAGCCCGTCGGACAGCCCGCACGGGATGCTGATGCCCGGCAGCCCGGCCATGTTGACCGGGAGCGTGCAGGCGTCCGAGAGGTACATCGCGACGGGATCGTCCATCCGCGCGCCGATCGGGAAGGCGACCGTCGGGCTGGTCGGCGCGACCAGCGCGTCGAAGCCCTGCGCCCACAGCGCGTCGAAGTCGCCCTTGATCAGCGTCCGGACCTTCTGCGCCTTCAGGTAGTAGGCGTCGTAGTAGCCGGCCGACAGCGCGTAGGTCCCGAGCATGATCCGGCGCTTGACCTCGGCGCCGAAGCCCTGGCCGCGCGTCGCGAGGTAGCCGGCGAGCACGTCCGTGCCGTCGCCGCGGCGCGGGCCGAAGCGGATCCCGTCGTAGCGGGCCAGGTTCGCCGACGCCTCCGCCGGCGCGACGATGTAGTAGGTCGCGAGCCCGTACTCCGTGTGCGGCAGGCTGACGTCCTCGACGCTGGCGCCAGCGGCCTCGAGCGCGGCCACCGCCTCGCGCACGCGGGCCTCGACGCCGGGCTCCATCCCCGCGACGAAGTACTCGCGCGGCAGGCCGAACCGCTTGCCGCGGAGACTCGAGCCCGCCTCGTCGTCGGACGCGGGGAGACGCAGCAGGGCGTCCGGGACCGGCTCCGGCGACGAGGTCGAGTCGCGCGGGTCGCGGCCGGCCACCGCGTGGAGCAGCGCCGCGGCGTCGCGGCTGTCGCGGGCGAACGGCCCGATCTGGTCGAGCGACGAGGCGAACGCCACGATGCCGTAGCGGCTGACGCGGCCGTACGTCGGCTTCAGGCCGACGATCCCGCACAGGGCCGCGGGCTGGCGGATGGAGCCGCCGGTGTCCGTGCCGATCGACAGCGGGACATGCCGGGCCGCCACCGCCGCGGCCGAGCCGCCGCTGCTCCCGCCCGGGACGCGGTCGAGCGCCCACGGGTTGGCGACCGGCCCGTAGGCCGAGTGCTCGGTCGACGAGCCCATCGCGAACTCGTCCATGTTGGTCTTGCCGAGGATCACGGCGCCCGCGTCGCGCAGCCGCTCGGTGATGTGCGCGTCGTACGGGGCGATGTAGCCCTCGAGGATGCGCGACCCGGCCGTGCACTGGCCGCCCTTCACCGACACGAGGTCCTTCAGCCCGACCGGGACCCCGAGCAGCGGATGGAGCGCATCGAGCGCGGCCGCCCCGTCGCGCCGGGCGGCGGCCAGCCGGGCGTCGGCGGCATCGGCCTCGGCCAGCGCCCGGTCGCGGTCGATGGTCAGCCAGGCGTTGAGCGCGCCGTTGTCGCGCTCGGCGGCGTCGAGGTGGGCCGTCGTCGCGCCGCGGGACGACACCCGGCCGGCGCGCAGCTCGGCGGCCAGCTCGTGGGCGAGGAGCCCGGTCGGGTCGGTCGGCATCGGCGTTCAGTCGCCGCCGAGGATCGCGGGCACGACGATCAGGTCGCCGTCGTGCTCGGCGGCGTTGCCGACGACGTCCGCGACCGGCAGCGACGGGACGACGACGTCGTCGCGGAGGATGTTCTCGAGCTCGATCGTCTGCGCCGTGGGGGCGATGTGGTCCGTGGGGACCTCGGCGAGGATCGCGTACTGGTCGAGGATGTGGTTGAGCTGCCCCTCGAGCCGGCCGAGCTCGTCGTCGCTGAGGCCGAGGCGGGCGAGGTGGGCGACGTGCTCGACGTCGGAGCGCGACAGGGTGGCCATGCGCCGATGATACCGGCCACCGGTGCGGCGGGGCTCGGTACGATGCCTCGCATGGTGATCCGGATCCGCCCGATGACCGCCGACGACGTCGGGCCGCTCGCCGACGCGATCGTCGCGGACCATTGGGGCGAGCGGCGGTCGTGGTTCGACTTCGTCGTCGGACAGGCGGCCTGCCGGCCGGTGGTCGCGGTCGACGGCGAGGGTCGACGGCTCGGGAGCGCGGTCGCCACGGTCAACGGGCAAGTCGCCTGGATCGGGACGATCTGGGTCGTCCCCGATCGCCGTCGCGAGGGGATCGGCGAGCGGCTCACCGCGGCCGTGCTCGACCTCGCCGAGGACGCCGGCTGCCGGACGTCCGTGCTGGTCGCCACCGAGGTCGGCCGGCCCCTCTACGAGAAGCTCGGCTTCGAGCTGCAGACCTCGATCGTCGTGGTCGAGGCACCCGGGACGGGCGCGGACGCGAGCGGGGCTACGGTCGGCGGCCCACCGGATCCGCGGGTCCGCCCGTTCCGGCCCGACGACCTCGAGGCGATAGCCCGCCTCGACCTCGCCGCGACGGGCGAGGACCGCCGTCACCTGCTGCGCGCGTTCGCGACCGAGGCGTCAGCCACGGTCCATGACGACCCGACCCACGGCATCGGCGGCTTCGTGGTCCGGGCGCCGTGGGGCGGCGGCGCCACCATCGCGCCGGATCCCGATGTCGCGCTCGCCCTCCTCGAGGCGCGCCGGCGGCGGACCGGTCCGGACCGACATGTCCGGGCCGGCGTCCTCGCCGAGAACGCGTCGGGGCTCGCGCGCCTCGCCGACGCCAGCTGGACGGAGGCCTGGCGGGCGCCCCGGCTCATCCGCGGAACCCCGCTCGCCTGGCAGCCGAAGGCCATCTGGGGCCAGTTCAACCACGCCGTCGGCTAGGTGTCGCGCCGACGCACCGGACTCCTGGCTGACGTCGCTCCCTCGATGGGGTGATTGGACCCGCCGGGGCTGCGCCCCATCCTGCCCCGGTGACCTCCACGCTGCCCGCGACGACCCCGGTCTGCCTCCAGTGCGGCACTCCCGCGGTCCGGGCCGAGGTGACCTTCTGCCGGCGCTGCGGGCTCCCGTACGGCGCCCCGCCACGGGCCGACGCCGAGCTGCCGGTCTGCCCGATCTGTTACGTCACCGTCGACGACGACGGTCGGCTCCCGAGCCTGTCGCTCCCCGGGCTGCGGGTCGACATGGTCCATCACCGCGCCGAGCACGATCGCCATCCGGTCGGGGACGACGACTGGCTCGAGACGCTGCGCGAGGGCGACCGGATCCGCTGGGGCCGCTGGTCGGCGCCGTTCGACGTGGTCCGGCGCTACCTGGTGACCGGCCAGGTCGAGGCGGGCCGACAGCGCCAGATCGCCCACGACGCGATCGTCACCGCGATGACCCAGCTCCGACGCTGGGGCGCCGATGGCGAGATCTTCGGCGACCAGCCCGAATGGGCGGCCGCACGCGCCGCGGTGACCGAGCTCATGGAGCGCTACGCCGTCCGCCGACACTGACCCTCCGCGGCACTCGCCGAGCGCGGGACGGGCCGCCGCGCGTTCAACCCTGGCCGCGGACCGCCGCGAGCGTCCGCCGGGCCTGGGCGAGATGGATCCGGTCGTGGCCGCCGATCATCCGGAACATCAGGTCGAAGCTCTCCTCGCCGCGTTCGCGATGCCGGCCGATCCGGGCGTGCTCCGCGGGCGAGGTTCGCGCCCAGAGGTCCAGGTTCGACCGGCGGAGCGCCTCGAACAGCTCGAGCATGGCCTCGGGGTCGTCGCCGTCGTGCAGCCGCGCGACCCACAGGTCCTGGTCGTAGCCGATGATCTCGGGCTCGTCGTGGGCGACGACCCAGCGGTAGCGGCCGGCCATCACCAGCTCCGCGTCGGCGATGTGGGTGAGACAGCCCAGCACGGACCATTCGCCCGGCTCGGGCCGGGTCCGCAGGTCCGGACCGGCGTCCTCGACGAGCGCGCGGATCGTGGTCGGGGTCGTGGCCTGCGCCGCGGCCGGGTCGTCGTCGCCCAGCGCGTCGAGCAGGCTCCGCTGGTAGGCGGCAGCCTCGCGGATCGGGTCCGGACTGGTCATCGGGGGGTCCTCACTCGGCGTCCGCGAAGAACTCGTCGTAAGCGTACTGGTCCCAGTCGTGGACCCAGACCTCGGCGATGCGCGAGTCGACGATCCGGTAGACCACGACGCGGTCGACGTCCAGCGTCCGCTCGCCCCGCCGCAGCCGCCAGCGCACGAGCGTGACCGCATGGTCGTCGCCCGCGATGATGTCGTCGACGCCGAGCACCTCGAGCGAGCCGTTCGTGTCGCGGAAGAGCCGGGTGTAATAGGCGAGGACCGCATCCTGGCCGTGGAACGTGCCGGCATGCGGACTCCGTCCGGGGATGTGGAGGACCAGGTCCTCCGCGTAGAACGGCAGGGCATCGGCCGCCTGCCCGGCCTGGAGCGCCGCGGAGTAGCGCTGCAGGAGCTCGACGTGCGGGTGGGTCACCGGTCCTCCTTCGCCTCGCCCGACAGGACCCGCCGGAACCCGTCCTCGTCGAGGATCGGGACCCCGAGGTCCTGGGCCTTCGTGAGCTTCGAGCCGGCGCTCTCGCCGGCCACGAGGTAGTCCGTCGCCTTCGAGACCGATCCGGCCGGCTTGCCGCCGGCGGCACGGATGGCCTCCTCCGCCTCCTGGCGCGAGAACCCGGGCAGGGTTCCGGTCACGACCAGGGTCATGCCCTCGAGTGGTCGGGCGTTCCCCTCCCCGGCCTCGCGGACCACCGGGCGCTCGGGCACGACCCCGACCTCGACGAGCTCGCGCAGCACGTCGCGCGTCGCCTCGTCGGTGAACCAGCGCTCGAGCGCGGCCGCGACCGTCGGCCCGATGCCGGGCACCTCGGTCAGCGTCGCGGGCTCCTCGGTCGCGACCCGGCGCAGCTCGGTCTCCACGGCCGCGAACCACGGGTCCGGCACGACGTCGCCGTCGGCGGGCGGGAACGCGTCGGGACGGACCCGGCCGGCCAGCCATGTCGCCAGGTCGATCGCGGTCTGCTCGCCGACCTGCGGCATCCCGAGGCCGTTGAGCACGCGCGCCAGCGGCCGACCGACCCGTGCCCGCGCGATCCGGCTCGCCAGGTTCTCGGCGCTCTTGCGCGCGAACCGGTCGAGCGTCTCGAGGTCCTCGACGCGCAGGCGGAAGAAGTCGGCCCGCGAGTGGACCATGCCTCGCTCGAGGAGCTGGCTCAGGACCGCCCAGCCCGCCCCCTCGATGTCCATGCCGCCTCGCCCGACGAAATGCCCGTACTCCTGCGACAGCCGCGCGGGACAGCGCGTGTTGGGGCAGTACACCCGCACCGCGCCCTCGTCCTGGACGACCTGCGTGTCGCACACGGGACAGCGCTCCGGCATCGCGAACTCGCGCTCGGCCCCGGTCCGCCGGTCGATCAGCGGGCGGACGACCTCGGGGATCACGTCGCCGGCCTTCTGGAGCACGACCGTATCGCCGATCCGGATGTCCTTGCGGCGGACCTCGTCGAGGTTGTGGAGGGTCGCGCGCGAGACGGTCGAGCCGGCCACCTTGACCGGCGTCATGTGCGCGACCGGGGTCAGCGTCCCGGTCCGGCCCACGTACGCGACGATGTCCTCGACGAAGGCCTCGACCTGCTCGGGCGGGAACTTGAAGGCGATCGCCCACCGCGGGGCGCGGCTGACCATCCCGAGAGTCGCCTGCTGGTCGAAGCGGTCGACCTTCACGACCACCCCGTCGGTCTCGTACGGGAGGTCGTGGCGGGCGTCGCGCCAGCGCTCGGTGAAGGCGACGACGCCCTCGATATCGAGACCGGGCTGGTGATCGGGGTTCACCGGGAACCCGAGCGCGGCGAGGCGCGCGAGCGCGGCGGACTGGCTCTCGACGGGGGTCCCGTCCTCGACCAACTGGTAGAACCATGACGAGAGCCGCCGGCTTGCCGTCACCGCCGGGTCGATCTGGCGCAGCGACCCCGCGCCGCTGTTGCGCGGGTTGGCGTAGAGCGCGAGGCCGGCCTCCTCGCGCTCCTCGTTGATGCGCTTGAACTCGGCCTTGGGCATGAAGACCTCGCCGCGGGCATCGAGCGTGACCACCTCGGCCAGCCGCGCCGGGATCACCTCGATCGTCCGCAGGTTCGCGGTGACGTCCTCGCCGGTCGAGCCGTCGCCGCGGGTGGCGCCCTGCACGAACCGGCCGCGCTCGTAGCGGAGGCTGATGGCCAGGCCGTCGATCTTGAGCTCGGCGACGTATGCCAGGTCCGGCGCCGGATCCGGCGCGGCCGGCAGGCCGAGGCCCTTGCGGACGCGCGCGTCGAAGGCGCGCAGCTCGTCGTGGCTGAACGCGTTCGAGAGCGACAGCATCGGCCGGGCGTGGCGGACCTCGTCGAACGTGCCGGTGGGCGTCCCGCCGACCCGCTGGGTGGGCGATCCGGGCGTGATCAGCTCCGGGGTGGGCCGTCTCGAGCGCCACCAGCTGGCGGAAGAGCTGGTCGTACTCGGCGTCGGTCAGCTCGGGCGCGTCGGCGACGTGGTAGAGCTCGTTGGCGCGCTCGACCTGGACCGCGAGCGAGGCGTGCCGATCGGCCGCCGCGGCCGGGTCGAGCTCGGCCGCGGCAGCGACCAGCGCCGGGTCGACCGGAGGCAGTTCGATGGCCATCCGTGCGAGGGTAGCGAAGACGCCGATCCCGCGCACCGTCGGCGCTCGGATATCGTGTCCTCGGGCCGCTCTCGGCCGACATCGTCGGACGGCCCCGGGTCGACGTCAGGCGGCGAGCGCCTCGGCGAGGTCGACGATCTCGCGCCGGACGTGCGGCACGAACGCCGCCTCGATCCGGGCGAACAGCCCGTCCGCGGCCTCCGCCGCGGTGCAGACCAGGTACAGGTGGCCTCCCCGCTCGGCGACCGTGGTCGGGGCGCCGCAGGCGGGGCAGGTAGGGTCGGTATCGACGGTACGCTCGATCAGGTCGAGCATCCGGGCGCGTTCGGACATGGGAAACCTCAAAGGGGTCGTCAGTGGGAGGGAGCGAGCGGTCACCGGGCCCCGAGAAGCGGACCGCTCGACTTCCACCCTGCCACGGAACGACCGCGATGAACGATGCCGGCCCGGTGCCGATGGGGTCGCGCTTCGGGGTCGCTCAGACGGACGTGGCGCCCTGGTCGACGAGGTGCTCCGGACCGACGTCGGCGGGTGTGCGGGCGCCCAGCAGCGCGAGCGCGATCTCGAATTCGTCGCGAAGGATGGCGAGGGCGCGCTCGACGCCCGCCTGGCCGCCCACGGCCAGGGCCCAGTAGACCGGGCGCCCCACGAGGACGCCGCGCGCGCCGAGCGCCAGGGCGATCGCGATGTCGAGGCCGCGGCGGACGCCGCCGTCGACCCAGACCTCGGTCCGGCCGCCGACGGCCTCCACCACCTCGGCGAGCGCGTCGACTCCTGCCTGGACGCGATCGAGCTGGCGGCCGCCGTGATTGCTGACGACGATCGCGTCCGCCCCGTGCTCGACCGCCAGCCGGGCGTCCTCGGCGGTCAGGATGCCCTTCAGCACGAGCGGCAGCGTGGACCAGCGGCGGATCTCCGCGAGATCGTCCCAGGTGAGGGACGTCGCGTTCTGCAACTCGGGCTCGCCGTCGGCGTGGCTGCCGTGGGTCGCGCCGACTTCGCGGAAGTTGCCGAGCGGGGGCAGCTCGAACCCGGATCGCCGATCCCGGTCGCGATAGCCGAGCACCGGGAGATCCACCGTCAGGACGATCGCGCCGTACCCCGCGGCCGCGGCGCGCTCGACGAGCCGCCGCGTGCGCGCCGCGTCCGCCTGGACATAGAGCTGGAACCAGCGGGTCGCGTCCGGCGCCGCGGCGGCGACCTCTTCGATCGAGAACGACGACGTCGTGGACAGGATGTAGGGCACGCCGGCCGCGGCCGCGCCGCGCACCGCCGCCAGCTCCCCGTCGGGATGCGCGAGGCCCTGCACGGCCATCGGCGCGACGGCGACCGGGATGGCGACCGGGACGCCGAGCATCGTGGTCGACGGGTCGACCGATGAGACGTCGACGAGCACGCGCGGCCGGAACGCTCGCTGCTCGCCAGGCAGCGTCGTTGTCGTAGACCGTCAGCTCATCCCACGACCCGCCGGCGACGTAGTCGAACGCGGCCTCGTCCATGACGTCCTCGGCGAGCGCTTCGAGCTCGTCGAGCGCGACGATCCGCCCGAGGTCGACGGGGTCGGTCACCCGACGACCTCGAGGTTGGCGAGGCTCGCGAGCATCTGCTTTCGGCCCACGGCCGGGTCCTTGAACGCGACCGTGACCTCCTCGTCGCTGCGCGTCAGCTTGGAGGTCACGACGATGCCGTCGCCCCAGCGCCCGTGCCGCACGCGGTCGCCGTCGCGGAACTGGCGCTCGCCGGGGATCACGGGGCGCGCGGCGGCCGGCGCCGCGGACCGCGTCCCGGTCGTCGACCCGCTCTCGAGGTCGTCGTCCCACGCTCGCACCGGCCGGCTGAGCGAGCCGGAGTGCGCGCCGGCGGCGAAGGCGTCTCGCTTCGCGGCGAGGTCCCGGCTCGGGCGGAACGGCTCGCCGGGCGCGGGTGCCCCCGGGCGGCCGCTGCCTTCGCGGAACGCGCCTCGCCCACCCCCACGGGTCGGCGTGTTGAACCGGCTGGTCCGCCGCGCCCCGAAGACGAGGTCCAGGTCCAGCTCGCGGTCGTCGTCGCCGTCGAGCCGTGGCCCGACCATCAGCTCGGCCGGGATCTCGAGCAGGAACCGCGACGGGACCGATGCCTGGCCCATCCCCCAGGTCGCGCGGCGCCAGGCGTGCGAGAGGTACAGCCGCCGCTTCGCGCGGGTGATGCCGACGTAGGCGAGCCGGCGCTCCTCCTCGAGCTCCTTCTCGTCGTCGAGCGCCCGGCTGTGCGGGAACAGCCCCTCCTCGAGGCCGGCGATGAAGACGACCGGGAACTCGAGGCCCTTGGCGGCGTGGAGCGTGATCAGCGTCACCGCGTCGGCGTCGCCCTCGTACGAGTCCTGGTCGGCGACGAGCGCGGTCTCCTCGAGCAGCCGGTCGAGCGCGTCGTCCGGCGCGAGGTCGTCGTAGCGGGTCGTGACGAGGCGCAGCTCCAGCAGGTTCGCCCAGCGCTCCTCGCCCTCCTCCGAGCCGTCCGCGAGCATCGCCCGGTAGCCCGACGCCTCGAGCGCCTCGTCGAGCAGCTCGGGGAGGGCCAGGACGCCGATCCGCGTCCGGAGCCGCCGGACGAGCGAGGCGAACTCGGCGAGGGCGTTCCGGGTGCGCGGGGCGAGGCCCTCGAGCGTGCCGGCGGCCGCCGCCTCGATCGCGCCCCAGGTCGTGCCGTCCTCGCGGGCGGCGGCCGCGCGGAGGACCTCGATGGTCTTGTCGCCGATCCCCCGCGCCGGGACGTTGATGATCCGCTCGAAGCTGACGCTGTCCGTGTCGGAGCGGAGGATGCGCAGGTATGCCGAGCGCGTCCTTGACCTCGCGCCGCGCGTAGAACCGCGTGCCGCCGACGAGCTGGTAGCGGATCCCGTAGCGGAGGAACGACTCCTCGATCGCGCGGGACTGCGCGTTCATCCGGTACATGACCGCGATCTCGCGCGCCCGGAAGCGCGTGTCCGTCGTGTCGTCGTCGGCCCGCCGCGTCAGGGCGCTCCCCCGTCCCCCGACCAGGCTCTCGACCTGGCGGGCGATCCACTCGGCCTCCTCGTCCTCGTTGTAGGCCTCGAAGCGCTGGATCCGGCAGGCCGCCCTGGTTCTCGGTCCAGAGCTTCTTCTCCTTGCGGGCGCTGTTGCGCGAGACGACCGCGTGCGCCGCGTCGAGGATCAGCTGCGTCGAGCGGTAGTTCTGCTCGAGCTTGACCACGGTGGCATCGGGCCAGTCGCGCTCGAAGTCGAGGATGTTGCGCAGGTCGGCCCCGCGCCAGCTGTAGATCGACTGGTCGTCGTCGCCGACCACGCACAGGTTGCGGTGGGTGGCGGCGAGCGCCTTGACCCACAGGTACTGCGCCCGGTTGGTGTCCTGGTATTCGTCGACGTGCAGGTAGCGCCACTTCTCCTGGTACTTGGCGAGGACGTCGGGCGCGTCCTCGAAGAGGCGGACGGCCTCGAGCAGGAGGTCGTCGAAGTCGAGCGCCTTCGAGGCGCGCAGGCGCGCCTGGTAGCGCGTCGCGAGCCGGGCGATGGTCCGCTCGCGGTGGTTGGCGGCGTTCTCGGACAGGAACGTCGGGTCGAGCATCTCGTTCTTGGCCCGGCTGATCGCGCCGAGGACCGCGCTCGGCCGGAACTCGCCGGTCAGCGGCATGTCCTCTTCCTTGAGGATCTGCTTCATCAGCGACTGCTGGTCGTCGGTGTCGTAGATGACGAACCGGCGGTCGACGCCGATCGCCTCGCCGTCCTGGCGGAGGACCCGGGCGCAGAGCGCGTGGAACGTGCCGGCCTGGACGTCGCGGCCCTTCTCGCCGACCAGGCTGATGATCCGCTCGCGGAGCTCGGCGGCGGCGCGATTGGTGAACGTGACGGCGAGGATCCGCCACGGGGCGACCCCGTTCACGCCCACGAGGTACGCGATCCGATGCGCCAGCACGCGCGTCTTGCCGGAGCCGGCGCCGGCGAGGATCAGCAGCGGCCCCTCGGTCGTCGTGACCGCGCGGGCCTGCTCGGGATTGAGCGCCCGGACGATCTCCTCGATCCGCTCGACCCGACGTGCGGCGATGGTGGCCGGATCGGCGGCCGGGGCCGGGCTGGCGGGGTCGGCCACGAGCACCCGGCGCGTCCCGCATCCAGGCGGGCTCGTCAGGGGTCGCGGGAGCGTCGTCGAGCGCGGCGAAGGCCGTCCCGACGGTCTCGGCGGCCTCGTCGGGAGCGGGGTCGGCCGGGCGTCGGCGACGGGTGGGGCTCACCCCGCCATTGTAGGTGGCGCGGCTTGCACGGCTCCGGCGGGACCGGCCCGAACGGGCGCGGCGACGGGCGGCGGACGGCGGGTCGCACGACCCGCCGCCGCATGCTCAGCGTCGGGTCAGGACGCCTTGACCTGGTCGGCCGGCGGGGCCGTGATCGTGACCGGCTCGTCCCACTTCGAGAGGACGATGTCGATCTTCAGGTTGCCCTGACTCGGCGAGGCGACCTCGACGGTGATGCCGGCGAGGTGGTTCGTGTCCTTCTCGACGCGGATCTGGAGCTTCAGCGAGCCGTCGGTCTTCACCGGGAGGCTGCTGGCCTGCGCACCGGCGATCTTGGTCAGCTCGTCGGCGGTCAGGTCGACGTTGACCGTGTAGCACTGCTTGGAGCCGCAGGCGACGTCGTCGCCCTTGACCGGCTCGATGCCCGGCTGCGTCAGCAGGTCGCCGACGTTGTCGATGGTCTTGCCCGTATCGGTCGGATCGACGCCGGCGGTCTCCGTGACGTCGCTGACCATGTACATGGGGCCCGTCAGCGAGGTCTTCACGTAGGCCTTCTTGTCCACGACGATCACGTCGCCCGAGAGGCCCAGCAGGGCCGGGACGGCGAACGAGGCGTGGATGGCCTTGTTGGCGATGTCGACGTCGGCCGAGGCCGTGGTGCCGGCAAGGTTGAACGACTGCGACGTGCCGCTCCCCATGAGGTCGCCGGAGAGGTTGCCGTCGACGGTGGCGTCGGCGTGGAAGCTCTTGGCGCCTTCGGTGGACTTGAGCGCGGCGGTGATGATGTCGTCGGGCGTGGTCAGGGCCGGCGCGGACGGGGTGCCGCTGCAGGCGGTGAGGGCGATCGCGGCGACCGCGACGAGCGCGAACGCGGCGGGGAATCGGCGGGACATGGGTCTCCTTCGATGAGCGCGGATGACAGGCGACAGACTCGTGGGACGGCCGATCCTGTCAAACGCCCGATGGTCCCGGTGCCGCACGGCCCGGAATCCCGAAGCCCCCGGCGTCGCCGGGGGCTTCGATGTGTCGCGAGGGAACGGTCCGGACTAGAAGTCCATCCCGCCGCCACCGCCGTGGTCGTGGCCCGCCCCGGCGCCGGCCTTGTCCTTCTCGGGCAGGTCCGAGATGAGGGTCTCCGTCGTCAGGACCATGGCCGCGATCGACGCGGCGTTCTGGAGCGCCGAGCGCGTCACCTTGGCCGCGTCGACGATCCCCTTCTTGAAGAGGTCGCCGTACTCGCCGTTGAGGGCGTCGTAGCCGAAACCGGGCTTGAGGCCCTTGACGTGCTCCACGACGACCTCGCCGGGGGCGCCGGCGTTCTCGGCGATCTGCCGTGCCGGGGCCTCGAGGGCCTTGCGCACGATCTGGACGCCGACGAGGGCATCGCCCTCGAGCTTGATCTTGTCGAGCACCGGGATCGCCTGCAGGAGCGTGGTCCCACCGCCGGCGACGAGGCCCTCCTCGACGGCCGCGCGGGTCGTCGAGAGCGCATCCTCGATGCGGTGCTTCTTCTCCTTGAGCTCGACCTCGGTGGCCGCGCCGACCTTGATGACGGCGACGCCGCCGGACAGCTTGGCAAGGCGCTCCTGGAGCTTCTCGCTGTCGTAGTCCGAGGTGGTGTCCTCGATCTGGGCCTTGATCTGGCTCATGCGGCCCTTGATCTGGTCGGCCTTGCCGTCGCCGTCGACGATGGTGGTGTCGTCCTTGGTGGCCACGACGCGGCGAGCCGAGCCGAAGTCCTCGATCGTGACGGAGTCGAGCTTGCGCCCGACCTCCTCGCTGATCACGGTGCCGCCGGTCAGGATCGCGATGTCGCGAAGCATCTCCTTGCGGCGATCGCCGAAGCCCGGCGCCTTGACGGCGAGGACCTGGACGGTGCCGCGGAGCTTGTTGACGACGAGCGTCGCGAGGGCCTCACCGTCGACGTCCTCGCTGATGATCACCGTCGGCTTGCCCTGCTGGACCGCCTTCTCGAGCGCCGGGAGCATGTCCTGGACGCTGGAGATCTTCTTGTCGGTGATCAGGATGAGCGGGTTGTCGAGGACCGCTTCCATGCGGTCGGGGTTGGTCACGAAGTACGCGGACAGGTAGCCGCGGTCGAACTGCATCCCCTCGGTGTATTCCTTCTCGAGGCCGAGCGACTGCCCTTCCTCGACGGTGATGACGCCGTCCTTGCCGACCTTGTCCATCACCTCGGCGATGACCTCGCCGACCTCGGGATCCGCCGCGCTGATGGCGGCGACGGCCGCGATCTGCTCGCGGTTGTCGACCGGGCGCGACTGCTTCTTGATCTCGGCGACGATCGCCTCGACGGCGGCCTCGATGCCGCGCTTGACGACCATCGGGTTGGCGCCGGCGCTGACGACCCGGAGGCCCTCGGCGACCATCGCCTGGCCGAGCACGACCGCGGTGGTCGTCCCGTCGCCGGCGACGTCGTCGGTCTTGGTCGCGACCTCCTTGAGGAGCTGCGCGCCCATGTTCTCGAACGGATCGTCGAGCTCGATGTCGCGAGCGATCGTGACGCCGTCGTTGGTGATGGTCGGGGAGCCGAACTTCTTGTCGAGGACGACGTTGCGGCCCTTGGGGCCGATGGTCACCTTGACGGCGTCGGCGAGGCGGTCGACGCCGCGCTTGAGCGAACGACGAGCCGACTCGTCGAAGACCAGTTGCTTAGCCAATTCGAGTGTCCCTCCAGGAACGTGGGGCGGATGCGCGGCCGACGGCAGGGCCGTCAGTCGGCGACGATCGCCAGGATGTCCTTCTGACTGACGATGAGGAGCTCGTCGCCGTCGACCTTGAACTCGGTCCCGGCGTACTTCGCGTACAGGACCTTGTCACCGGCCTTGACGTCCATCGCCTCGCGCTTGCCGTCCTCGAGGATGCGGCCGGGTCCCGCGGCGATGATCGTGCCCTCCTGGGGCTTCTCCTTGGCGGTGTCCGGGAGGACGATGCCGCTCTTGGTCATCTCCTCGCGGGCGCTTGGCTTGATGACCACGCGGTCGCCCAGCGGACTGAGCTTCTTGGTCGCGGTCGCAGTGGCTTTGGCCAACGTGCAATCCCTCCTGTGGCGGCCGCTCTACGGCCGTCGGGCATGACTGGCGGGCTGCGGACCGACCGGGAACGGGGTCGGACCGGGCATCCCGTGAACGCATCTGAGGCATCCTGCCGCGCTCGGTCCCGCCGCTTCCCGCCGGTCCATGCCGGCGACGGTGCGGACGACCGCGCGATGACGGTCCAGCGATGCTTGGCACTCTCATAGGGAGAGTGCCAATGAGCAGACTACCGAACCGGGAGCCGGCCTGTCAACTCGCAGGACTTCAGGGCCATCCCGGTATCCGCCGGCGACGACCTACTATCCGAAGATGCCAGGCGTTCGATGGCCCGAACCGCGACCTGCGCGTCCTGCGCCGCGAGCCCGGCAGGGGGCCGGGTGGCGGACCGTCGTTGCGCTGCTCGCGGCGGCGACTGTCGGAGCGTGCGTCGCCGGGACCGCGGCGACCACCGGGTCGCCAGACCCACTCCTCTCCCCGCTCGAGACGCCAGGGAGCGTATCGGTGAAGGGCAGCGTTGACGCGACGGAAACCGCCGCGACGCTGAGCGCGTCGCCCTCGTCCGCGGCCACCACCGGGACCATCGAGGGCCTCGGCGTCCCGCGGTCGACCGTCATGAGGGCGATCGAGGCCGCGGTCACGCCGTCGACGTTCGAGTGGCGCCAGGAGACGACGATGCGCGACGGCACCCCGAAGGTCGAGGGCGGCTCCGTCGAGACCATCATGGGTGCCTCGCTCATGGGTCCGCCCGATGACGTGATCGTCATCCACGTCTCGGGGCTGGCCGTGGCGTCGCCCGAGGAGGCCATGGTTGCGCTGGCCGCACTCCGCGCCGTGGTCCCGGAAGCGGTGGCCTGGTGGCGCGGCACCTTCGACGGTCCACCCGACTACCAGACCCGAGCCTTCGGACGCACGACCGTCGGGTGGACCCGCAGCACATTCCTCTTCGATGGCCTGCAATCGGCATTGTTCATCATGCCGACGGCCCTGATGCCGACACCCACTCCGAGCCCGACCCCGCGCCCGACGCCGCCACCGCCACCGGACCTCCTCGCCTATCTCCCGACCACGGCGAACGGGATCCCGCTGACCACGACGAGGCGCTCGGTCGCGAACCTCCCCGATGACGAGCCCTGTCTGCCGGTCTGTCGCTGGCAGGTCCGCGCCTTGGCCAAGGCGCTCGACGTGGACGAGGCGGGGATCGAGGTCGCGACCTCCGAGCCGGTCGGGAACGAATCCGGACCGATCGATCTGGCCGTCATCCGCATCCCGGGTGCCCACGTCCCGTTCCTGTTCGTGGAGTGGGAAGCGGCGCTTCGCAAGACGTGGCCCACGTTGTTCATCGACAGCGAGGACCTCGGGAACGGGCACTGGTTCCAGGTCATCCGCGAGCGGGAGAGCGCCCTCGAAGAGAGGGCCACCGCGTGGTACGTCCGGGACCTCGGCAACACACTGGTCATCGTCAGCGATGCAGATGCGCAGTCCTGGGCCTACCCGCCGCGGTTGCGGGTCAACGAGATCCTCGAGGGTCTCCCGACGCCCCAGTAAGGGGTCCGGCGGCCTGATCGCCTAGTGCGGGAAGGTCAGGACGACGTTCTGGCCGACGCGCTCGAGCGTGACGCAGCCCGGTCCGTCGAACCCGACGTAGTAGCCCATCTGGCCCTCGAAGGCGTCGTACAGGGTGGCCTGTCGCAGCGCCGGGCAGGGCGGGCTTCACGCTGGCCGGCCCCTGGTAGGTCTCCTCGCCCGCGTCGTTCTGCAGCGACATGTGCATGAACCGGACCTGGATGACCCGGTCGCCGTCCATCCGGATCGGCTTGCCGCTCGCGCCCTCGGTGTACGGCTTGGTCGCGACGGTCAGGTCGCCCACCGGCTGGCCGGCGGGATTCCCGCAGCGACGACCGGCCGAAGACGAAGGTGAGCGTGTCGGCGCTGTCGGACGTGCCGACCTTCATGTCGAGCAGCCGGTCCGACGGGCAGGTTGCCCTGCTGCTCCTCGATCGGGCAGATCGTCGGGACCGGCGTGGCCGACGGGGATGCGGACGCGACGATGGTCGCGACCGGCGAGGGGCTCACCGCGGCGATCGACGCGGACGGGGACGCCGATGCGGATGCCGATGGCGACGCGGACGGCGAGGCCGAGGGCGGGGGCGGGGCGACCTGCGTGCACGCGGCGACGAGCGAGCGTCGCGACGACGACGGACAGGCCGCCGAGCGCGAGGGAGGGGGCGGCGCGGGGTGGGATTCACGGATGTCCTCCGACGACTCGGGAAGAGCCGATCATAGGTGGCGACGAGCGATGGGCCGAGCGTCCTCGATCGTGACCTGCCGTCGGTCGGCAAGCCACGTCCCTGTGACGCGGACCCACTCGGGTTCGTTGCGCGAGCGCGGCGCGCCGGGTGGCGACAGGAACGGCGAATCGGTCTCGATGAGCAGCGCGGTCGAGCGGGACGAGGGCGGCGACCTCGGCCGACGCCTCCTCGCCGGCCCGGAAGACGAGCCCCGAGAAGCTCACCGCGAGCCCGAGGTCGATGACCTGCCCGGCCGTAGTCGAGCGGGCCGGAATACGAGTGGATGACCGCCGGCGGGCGCTCGCCGAACGCGGCGGCCCAGCGGGCGTCGCCGACGCCGGCCGCTCGCAGCTCGACGAGCAGCGCGTCCTGGGCGTCGCGCCGGCCGTCGGCCGAGCGGCAGTGGAGGATGGCCGGCTTGCCGGTCTCGAGGGCGAGCGCCAGGTTCCGGCGCAGGTTGGCGAGCTGGTCCTCGATCGGGCTGAAGACCCGGTCGTAGTCGAGGCCGGTCTCGCCGATGGCGACCACCCGGTCATCGGACGCGAGGGCGGCCAGGCCGGCCCACGCCGCGTCGTCGACCTTGGCGGCGTCGTGCGGATGGACCCCGACCGCGGCGTCGAGCCACGGGAAGCGGTCGACGAGCGCGAGCGCGCGCTCGCACGAGGCGACGTTCCAGCCCGGCACGAGGATCCGCTCGACGCCGGCCAGCCGGGCGCCGCCGATGACGAGGTCGGCATCGCCCTCGAAGCGGTCGGCGTTGACGTGGCAGTGGCTGTCGACCAGGCGCATCCGGCGTCAGTCCGGCCCGGGCTCCGCGTCGAGCCGCGGGAAGAGCGGCTCCGGGGCGGTCACGCGACCCGGCTCCCCGGCGTGGCGGCCCCACGCCAGCTCCTCGAGGATCGGCGGCCCGCCGTTGCCGTCGGGCGCGTACGGGTACTCGAACCCGAGCTGGGCGAGGACGCGCGGCGCCGTGGCCGGCATGAACGGCGAGACGGCCAGGCCGATCAGCCGGCAGGCCTCGACGAGGTCGCCGAGGACGCCGCGGAGCTGGGTCGCCGGCCGCCTCGTCGCCGGCCTTCCAGGCCTTGGCCAGGTCCCACGGGCGCGCGGCGTCGACCATCTTGTTCGCCTGCGGGCACGAAGGTGCCGATCAGCGTGTCGAGCGCCTCGTCGAGCAGGCAGCCGGCCACGGCGCCGGCGTAGCGGGCCGGGACGTCGGCCCAGGCACGCCGACAGCCGGCCGTCGGCGGTCGGCACCGGATCGGGCCGCTCGCCGTCGAGGTAGCGGTTGACCATGCTGACCGTGCGGTTGACGAGGTTGCCGAAGTCGTTGGCGAGGTCGGCGTTGTAGCGGCGGACGAACGAGTCCCACGACACCTCGGCGTCGCGGTCGAACGGCACCTCGCGCAGGGCGACATAGCGGGCGCCGTCCTGCCCGAACGCGGCCACGAAGTCGTCGGGATCGAGGAAGTTGCCGCGGCTCTTGCTCATCCGCTCGCCGCCCGGCGGCGAGCAGCCAGCCGTGGACCCAGACCTGGCGCGGCGGCTCGAGGCCGGCGCTCCACAGCATCGCCGGCCAGAAGATCGTGTGGAAGCGGGCGATGTCCTTGCCGATCACGTGCAGGTCGGCCGGCCACCAGCGCGCGAACGCCGCCGGGTCGTCCGGGAAGCCGGCGCCCGTGATGTAGTTGATCAGCGCGTCGTACCAGACGTAGATCTTGCCGGCGGCCGGGTCCCACGTGCCGTCGGGGAGCTGCGACGACGAGCCGTCCTCGCGGATCGGGAACGGGATGCCCCAGTCGCCGGGCGTCCGCTCGCGGCTGATCGAGAAGTCCTCGAGGCCGTTGCGGATGAAGCCGAGCATCTCGTTGCGCCGGAAGTCGGGCTGGACGAAGTCGGGGTGCTCCGCGAAGTGCGCTCGAGGCGCTCCTGGTAGGTCGACAGCCGGAAGAACCAGTTCCGCTCGGTCAGCCACTGGAGCGGGACGCCCGGGTGGTTCGGGCAGATCGTCCCCTGCGCGGTCTCGATGACGTCGGTGGCGTTGCGGAAGCCCTCGTTCGGGCAGTACCAGCCCTCGTAGGTGCCGAGGTAGATGTCGCCGTTGGCGTAGGCGCGGCGGACCATCTCCTGGGCGGCGCGGACGTGGTCGGGGTCGGTGGTCCGGATGAAGCGGTCCGGGGCGATCCCGAGGGCGGCCTCGGACGAGTGGAAGAGCGCGACCTTCTCGTCGACGAACTCGCGCGTGGGCCGGCCCTCGTCGACGGCGGCCTGGGCGATGTTGATCGAGTGCTCGTCGGTGCCGGTCAGGAACCGCGTGTCGTCGCCGAGCATGCGATGCCAGCGCGCGATCGCGTCGGCGCCGATCACCTCGTAGAGGGTGTGGATGCCCGGCTTGTTGTTCGCGTAGGCGATCGAGGTGGTCAGGTAGAAGCGGGGCCGGTCGCTCATGGGAGCGCGATGGTAGCAGTCGGGCGAGGCGCGCTCAGCCGGCCCTCTGGGCGGACACGGGCCGGGCGCGGTCATCCCCGCCCAGTGCCTGCCGGAACGGGCGGCTGAGGAGCAGCGCACCGCCGGCGACCATCGCCGCCGCGATGCAGGCGAAGCCCCAGCCGAGCGAGGTCGCGACGACGATGGCGCCGAGCGACAGGTTGGCGACGACGCCGCCGACCTGGAGGGCGAGCGACTCGACGGACAGCAGCGTCGTCCGCTGCGCGGCCGCGACACGGCCGTGGAGCAGCTCCGACGTCAGCGGCCCGCCCACGCCGAGCAGCAGGTAGACGGCGACATAGCCCGCGCCCGACGAGGGCCAGGAACGGGCTGGCGACCAGCAGGATGGCGGCCCCGGCCGCGAAGGACGCGAGGGCTGCGGCACGAGCGCCACCCGAGCCGACGGGCGACGGCCGGCGCCAGCGCCGACCCGGCGGCGTTGGCCGCGAAGGCGGCGGCCGCGAAGACGCCGTAGACGCCGCTTGCCTGCGACTCGCCGCCGAGGAGCGCGGCGAACGTCCCTGGGGCGAGCAGCTCGATGCCCGCGAGCACGACGCCGAGGAGCCCGGCCCGGACCATGAGCCGGCGCAGCATCGGGTCGCCGAACCCGAGCCGGAGGCCGTCGCGGATGGTGCTCGGGACGCCGCCGGCGATCGCCCGGACGCCGATCCAGGCCGGGCGCCGCTCGTGGACGACGAGGACGACCGCGACGCCGTTGGCGGCGGTCATCGCCGCAGCGAGGAGGACCGGGACGGACAGGCCGATGACCGGCCCCGACGTGAGCGTCGGCCAGATCGAGAGGCAGATCGCCGGCAGGAGCCCGCCGATGACCGCGCCGAGCCCGAGCGCGAGCGCCTCCGCGGCCTGGCCCCGCGCCAGGCCATGGCGCACCGACGCCTCGGGATCGAGGGCGTGCGTCGCGTCGACGTACCACGCGTCGAGCGGCCCGGATCCCAGCGCACGGCCGGTCGCGCCGAGCACCATCGCGACGGCGAACCACGCGGGCGTCCTGCGCGACGGCCGCGACGAGCATCGAGACGGTCGTCGCGATCGCGGCCGCGACCAGGACCGTGCGCCGCCCGACCACGTCGGCGAGGCCGCCGGTCGGCAGCTCCAGGGCGATCGTCACGACCCCGTAGATGGCGTACAGGCCGCCGATCGCGGCGAGGTCGAGGCCGCGGGCCTGCATCAGCAGGATGTTGACCGGGATCGTCAGCCCGATCGGGAACCAGCGCAGCGCCGACAGCAGCGCGAAGCGGCGGACGAGGCCGGCGGGGGTCGCGGGCATCAGACGAGGTCGTCCGGGTGGACCGGGACGGTCTGGACGTGGATCGAGACGATCTCGGCGCCGGGCTCCGCGGCCGATCTCGCGCTCGGCCTCGCGCGGCCAGCTCGAGGAAGCGCTCGACGAAGCGGCGGGTCGCCGCCGGCGTCAGGCGGACCTCGACGTCACTCGTGCCGGCCGCGCCGAGCCACGCGCGATCCCAGTCGAGCCGCCGGTCGCGCCACTGGCGGTCGCGCTTCAGCAGCCAGTGGACCTGCAGGTCGTGCATCGCGTCCGAGGCCTCGCGGCCCTCCGGCTGGTCCACGAAGTCCGCGTCGTCCCAGGAGGTGAACTTGGCGGCGGCCCGCCAGCGCCGCTCCCGCTTCGAGCGTTGGTCCTCGTCCTCGACGATGAACCCGTAGCGCTCGAGCTGTCGCAGGTGGTAGCTCGTCGACCCGCTCGATTCGCCGAACCGCGCAGCGAGCTCGGTCGCGGTCGCGGGTCCTTCGTGGCGGAGCGCGCCGAGCAGCCGCGCCCGGAGCGGGTGGGCGATGGCGCGGAGCGCCTCGACCTCGGTGACCCTGGTGCGATCCCATGCGTCCATGGGCGCATCCTAACAGCAAAGACTTCTTTGCACAAGTACTCTTTGCAAAATCGTCTTTGCAGTCCGTTCGACCTCAGGCGGGAGCGTCGCTCCGGTCGACGAACGGCGCCCGCCACTCGGGCGCCTCGAACGGCGGGGCCCAGAACATCGTCTCCCGGCGCACGAGGCCGTCGCGCAGCTCGATCAGGTCGATGCAGTGGTAGACGAGGCCGTCCGGGTAGGTCATGACCCATGCCCCCCACCAGTGGTCGCCGCTGCCCGCGACCCGGACCACGGTGTTGCCGGCGGTGACGACGTAGCGGTCCTCCGCGCCGACGACCCGCTCCACCACCGTCGTGGGCTTGCCGCCCGGGTAGCCCTCGACGGCGGCTGCGAAGGCATCGTTGCCGACCAGGCGTTCGCCCGACTGCGGCCAGACGGTCATCCATTCCGGATGTCGCAGCCGGCTGAGCGTGTCGAGGTCGTTGGCGGCCGCCGCGGCCGCGTACTCGCGGACGACCTCCTCGTTGGTCCGGTCCACCCCTGCCCTCCGTTACGTGGCCCGATCGTAGTCCCGGGCCGGTGGCCTCACAACCCCGTCACGAGATGGCCGGCGTCGGCGGGGTCAGTGGCGGAAGTGGCGCGACCCGGTGATCAGCATCGTGCCGCCGGCCGCGTCGACCACCGCGACGGCCTCGGCGTCGCGCATCGAGCCGCCGGGCTGGGCGAAGGCCGTGACGCCGGCGGCGAGGCACGCCTCGATGGCGTCCGGGAACGGGAAGAACGCGTCGGACCCGCAGGCCGCGCCGACGGTCGAGTCCGGCCCGAGCATCGCGTGCGCCTTGGCGACGGCCTGGCGGGCGGCGTCGACGCGCGAGGTCTGGCCGCTCCCCATCCCGACCAGCCGGCGGTCCTTGACGAGCACGATGGCGTTCGAGGTCACGCCGCGGACCAGCCGCCAGGCGAGGTCGAGGTCGAGCTGCTCGGCATCCGTCGGGGCGCGCCGGGTCGCGCAGGTCCAGGTGCTCGCGACGTCGCTGACGATGTCCGGCGCGGTCGACGAGGACGGCGCCGCCCGCGGTCCGGATCGAGCCGGTCGGCGTGGCCGCGTCGGCCGTCACGGGCTCGTCCGACGCGAGCGCCGGGTCGACGAGCACGCGCAGGTTCGGCTTGGTCGCGAGGACCTCGAGCGCGTCGGCGTCGAAGGCCGGGGCGACCACGATCTCGAGGAAGATCGAGACGAGCCGCTCGGCGACGGCCCGGTCGACCGGGCGCGTGAGGGCGACGACCCCGCCGAACGCGCTGACCGGGTCGGCCTCGAGGGCGGCCTCCCACGCCGCGAGCAGCGTCGGCCGCTCGGCGGCGCCGCACGGGTTCGTGTGCTTGACGATGACGACGCCCGGACCGCGCAGCGCCCGGCCGAGGGCCGCCGCGGCGGCGGCGTCGAGGACGTTGTTGTACGAGAGGGTCTTGCCCTGGAGCGGCGGCCGCTCCTCGCCGAAGACCCCGTCGGCGGCCGTCGTCCCGGGGCGCCGATAGCGCGCCGCGGGCTGGTGCGGGTTCTCGCCGTAGCGGAGCGTCTCGACCTTCTCGAGCGGCACGGTCAGCCGGACCGGGTACGGGTCGCTCGCGCCGGGCAGCCCGGGCTCGTCGGGGAGCGCCAGGCCGGCGGCCGCCATCCGGGCCGGCAGCTCGGCCGCGATCCGGGCGTCGTAGGCCGCGGTGTGGGCGAACGCCTCGAGCGCGAGGGCGCGCCGCAGCGCGTCGTCGATGCCGTCGGGCGCGTCGAGCGCCGGCGAGGATCGCGTCGTAGCGCGCGGGGTCGGTGACGATCGCCACGCTCGCGTGGTTCTTGGCCGCGGCCCGCACCATCGACGGCCCGCCGATGTCGATCTCCTCGATCAGCTCGTCGAGCGTGATCCCGGGCCGCTCGAGCGCGGCCGCGAACGGATAGAGGTTCGAGACGACGAGGTCGAACGGGGCGATGGCCGCGGCGAGGATCTGCTGCCGGTGGTCGGCCAGCCGGCGATCGGCGAGCAGGCCGCCGTGGACCCGCGGGTGGAGCGTCTTGACCCGGCCGTCGAGCATCTCGGGGAAGCCGGTGACGGCGCCGACGTCGGTGACCGGCAGCCCGGCGTCGCGGAGCGCCCGCGCCGTGCCGCCGGTGGAGACGAGCTCGAAGCCGCGCGCCACGAGGCCGCGCCCGAGGTCGACGAGGCCGGTCTTGTCGTAGACGGACAGCAGCGCGCGGCGCGGGACCGGGACGGCGGCGTCGGCACGCTCGAGGTCGAGGCGGACATGCCGGCCGTCGGCGTCGACGGTCGACGGCGCCGGCCAGGAGCAGCGCCACCGCGCGCGGCAGCAGCCGGTGCTCCGACCGGCGCGGATCCGGGCGTGCAGCGCCGTCCTCGTCGTCGCCGGGCAGGACCGCGACGGCGTCCTGGGCGACGACCGGGCCGCCGTCGAGCGTCGCGTCGACGAGGTGGACCGTCGAGCCGGTCATCGCGACGCCGTACGCCAGCGCGTCGCGGACCGCGTGCGCGCCCGGGAACGCCGGCAGCAGGCTCGGGTGGGTGTTGAGGATCCGGCCCTCGAAGGCGGCGAGCACCGCCGGGCCGACGATCCGCATGTACCCGGCGAGGACCACGACATCGGGCGCGGCATCGACGAGGGTCGTCGGCGAGCGTCGCGTCGTCGCCGCCCGGGACGAGCGCGGTCTCGATCCCCTGCTCCGCGGCCCAGTCGAGGGCCGGGCAGGCCCGGTCGGCGAAGACGAGGACGATCTCGCCGCCGAGCTCGCCGCGCGCCGCGGCGGCGTGGAGCGCCCGCAGGTTGGAGCCGGCACCCGAGACGCCGACCGCGATCCGGCCGCTCACGCGACGCGCCTCGAGGGCGCCCTCGACGTAGCGCGCGCCGCCGACGGCGGCCGCCTCGACGACCTCGCCGACGACGGCCGCCGGGATCCCCTGCCCCGCCAGCGCGGCGATCGCCGCGGACGCGGCCGCCGGCGGCACGACCATGACCATGCCCAGGCCGCCGTTGAACGTCGCCCGCAGCTCGTCGTCGTCGAGCCCGCCGAGCGCGCCGAACAGGCGCATGACCGACGGCATCGGCCAGCGCGACGGGTCCAGCCGGGCGGCCAGCCCGGCCGGCAGCGCGCGCGGCACGTTCCCGGGCAGGCCGCCGCCGGTGATGTGGGCGAGACCGTGGATGTCGGCGCCGTCCGCGACGACCGCCTCGCGGGCCGCGAGCACGGCCCGCGCGTAGATCCGCGTCGGGGTCAGCAGGACCTCGCCGAGCGTCGCCATCGATTCGTGCGGCGCGGCGGCCAGCGCGGCGTCCGCGGCGGCATCGCCGAGCGTCCGGCGCAGCCGCTCCTGGTACGGGCGCGCGCGAGGTCGAGGTCCCACTGGGCGACCAGCGCCCGGACCAGCGAGTAGCCGTTCGAATGCAGCCCGGACGACGCCAGCCCGAGGATGACGTCCCCGGCGCGCGCCGCCGAGCCGTCGATGACCCGCGAGCGCTCGACGACGCCGATGCAGGTGGCGGCGAGGTCGAACGCGTCGGCTCCCATGAGCCCGGGGTGCTCGGCGGTCTCGCCGCCGACGAGCGCGCAGCCGGCCTCGCGGCAGCCGGCGGCGACGCCGCCGACCAGCTCGGCCACCGCGACCGGGTCGAGCTGCCCGACCGCCACGTAGTCGAGGAAGGCCAGCGGCTCGGCGCCCGTGCAGACGACGTCGTCGGCGCACATCGCCACGAGGTCGATGCCGATGGTGTCGTACCGGCCGACGGCCGCCGCGATCGCGGTCTTGGTCCCGACGCCGTCGGTGGAGGCGATCAGCAGCGGCTCGCGGTAGCCCGGCGGGATCGAGAAGGCGCCGCCGAACCCGCCCAGGCCGCCGACGACCTCGGGCCGGCGCGTCGACTCGACGTGGGCGCGCATCAGCTCGACGGCGCGCTCGCCGCCGGCGACGTCGACGCCGGCCTTCCGATACGCCGCGCGCGGTGTCAGCCACCGGCGATCACGGGCTCCTCGAGCATGAACTTGCGGCGAGTGGCGTCGTACGGGCACGGGCTCCGGGTAGTTGCCGTCGAAGCAGGCGAAGCAGAACTGCTCGTACGGCAGGTCGAGCGCGGCGAGCACGCCGCGGATCGACAGGTAGCCGAGCGAATCGGCGCCGATGAACTCGCGGATCTGGGCCTCGTCGTGCGTGGCCGCGATCAGCTCGGTCTCGATCGAGGTGTCGATGCCGTAGAAGCACGGGTGGTAGATCGGCGGGGCGCTGATCCGGACGTGCACCTCGGTCGCGCCCGCCTTGCGCAGCAGCTCGACGATCCGCTTGGTGGTCGTGCCGCGCACGATCGAGTCGTCGACGACGATCAGCTTCTTCCCGTTGACGACCTCGCGGAGCGGGTTGAGCTTGATCGTCACGCCGCGATGGCGCAGGCCCTGCGACGGCTGGATGAAGGTCCGCCCGGCGTACCGGTTGCGATACATCCCCTCGCGGTACGGCTGGCCCGACGCCTCCGCGAACCCGGCGGCGGCCGGCGCGCCGGTGTCGGGGACGGGCATGACCAGGTCGGCCTCGACCGGGTGCTCGATGGCGAGCTGCTCGCCCATCCGGCGCCGGACCTCGTACAGGTTGCGCCCCTCCATGTACGAGTCGGGGCGGGCGAAGTAGATGAGCTCGAAGACGCACAGCGCGGGCGACGCGGGCGCGTAGCGGACCGAGCGGGGCGCGTGCCCGGGCTCGAGGATCACGATCTCGCCCGGCTCCACGTCGCGGACGTACTCGGCGCCGACGATGTCGAGCGCCGCGGTCTCCGACGAGAGGCACCAGCCGGCCGAGGCGTCGTCGTCGATCCACAGGCCGTCGTCCGGGCCGCCCGGGCGCGGCGGCCGCGGCAGCTTCCCGAGGACGAGCGGCCGGAACCCGTGCGGGTCGCGGACGCCGATGACCCGCCGCTCGTCGAGGATCACGAGGCTGAACGCGCCGCGGACCCGCGGCAGGACCTGGACCAGCGCCTGGACCGTGTCCGCGGCCGGCTCGTCGGCGAGGAGCGCCGTCAGCAGCTCGGTGTCGGTGGAGGCGGGCAGCCGGGCGCGGCCGCCCTCGAGCTGGGTCAGCAGGTCGCGGGTGTTGACGAGGTTCCCGTTGTGGCCGATCGCGATCGCCCGCCGCGGCCCCCGCCGGTAGGTCGGCTGGGCGTTCTCCCAGATCGTCGAGCCGGTCGTCGAGTAGCGGCAGTGGGCGATGGCGAGGCCGCCGCGCAGGCTCGGCAGCCGGCGCTCGTCGAGGACCGTGCTGATCATCCCGAGGTCCTTGTAGAGCATCAGCTGGTCGCCGTCGCTGACCGCGATCCCGGCCGACTCCTGGCCGCGGTGCTGGAGCGCGAACAGCCCGAGGGTCGCGATCGCCGCGGCGTCCGTCGGCTCGGAACCGCGCGGCACGACCGCTCCGAACACACCGCACATGGGTCAGCCCTCCCAGCCCAGGGCGCGGGCGAGCCCGTGCTCCCAGGCGTGACGAAGGTCGGCGAGCGGGACCTCCAGCGCATCGGCGATCCGGCTGCCGCGTTCCTCGGCCGCGATCCGGTGGCGCCGGTCCCGGCGAGCTCGATGACGAGCCGGTCGCCGCCGACGGTCCCGATCGACTCGACCGGGAGGCCGTGCTGCCGGGCGAGCAGCTCGATCGCCGGCGCGAACCGGGGCCGGCAGGTCACGACGAGGCGCGACGGGCTCTCGCCGAAGAGGTCGACCGCCGGCGAGTGCGCGACCGCGACGCGGGTGACGGCGCCGAGGCCGCCCCACATCGCGCCCTCGGCGATGGCGACGGCCAGCCCGCCGCCCGAGACGTCCTGCGCCGAGGCGACGAGGCCGCGCGCGATCGCCTCGCGGATGAACGCCTGCAGCGCCGCCTCGCGGGCCAGGTCGAGGGCCGGCGGGTCGTCGTCGGCGGCGCCCGCGAGCCCGGCGTACGCGGACCCGGCCAGGCCCGGCGTCGCCTCGCCGACCAGGAGGATCGCGTCGTGCGCCTTCTCGAAGGCCGGGCCGACGAGCGAGGCGACGTCGTCGAGCAGCCCGACGACGCCGATCTCGGGGGTCGGCGCGATCGAGCCGGTCGGCGACTCGTTGTAGAGCGACACGTTGCCGCCGGTGACGGGCAGGCCGAGCGCGCGGCAGGCGTCGCGCGAGGCCGCGGACGCCCTCGGTCAGCTGCCAGAACGCCTCGGGCCGGGTCGGGTCGCCGTAGTTGAGGCAGTTCGTGACGCCGAGCGGGCCGCGCCCCGGTGATCGAGACGTTGCGGGTCGCCTCGGCGACGGAGAGGGCGGCGCCCAGCCACGGATCGACGACACCGACGGCCTGGTTGCCGTCCGTGGTGGCGACGAGCGCCTTGGTCGTGCCCTTGACGCGCAGGACCGCGGCGCCGCGGCCCGGGCCGGCGACCGTGTCCGCGCCGACGGTCGAGTCGTACTGGTGGAAGACCTCGTGGCGCGAGGCGAGGTTGGCCGACCCGAGCAGGGCCAGCAGCACGGCCCCGGGGTCCATCCCGCGCTCCGGCAGGCGGTCGACCGGCTCGATCGGGGCGCCCGGCGCGGGCGCGGCCCGGTGGTGGGTCGGCCGCATCGCCACGCGCTGGTGGACGATGGCGTCGCTGGTCAGCGCGCTGGCGGGGATCCGCGCGATCTCGACGGCGCCCGGGTTCGGACGCCCGTCGGCGTCCAGCCCGCCCTCGACGATGGCGATGTCGCCGTCCGCGGTGACCCGGCCGATGATCGCGACCGGCAGGCCCCAGCGGGTGCAGACCTCGCGGACCTCGTCCCACTTCGCGGGCAGGACCGCCGCGCACATCCGCTCCTGCGACTCCGAGATCATCACCTCGAACGGCTCGAGACCCGGCTCGCGCCGCGGGATCGCGTCGAGGTCGACGAGCATCCCGGTCCCGCCCCGGTCCGCGGTCTCCGAGGTCGCGCACGTGATGCCGCCGGCCCCGAGGTCCTGGAGCCCCTCGACCAGGCCGCGCTCGATGAGCTCGAGGCTGGCCTCGATCAGCAGCTTCTCGGCGAACGGGTCGCCGACCTGAACGCTGAGGGCCGCTTCGACGGGTCATCGTCGGTGAAGGTCGCGCTGGCGAGGACCGAGGCGCCGCCGATGCCGTCGCGGCCGGTCGCCGACCCGAACAGCACGACCAGGTTGCCCGGTCCGGGGGCCGCGGCCAGCGTCAGCAGGCGCTCCTCCATCAGGCCGATGGCCATCACGTTCACGAGCGGGTTGCCCGGCATAGGTCGGGTCGAAGACGAGCTCGCCGCCGACCGTCGGCACGCCCACGCAGTTGCCGTAGCCGCCGACCCCGCGGACCACGCCGTTCGACGAGGTGCCGCGTCCGGGCGTCCGCCGGGTCGCCGAACCGGAGGGCATCGAGGACCGCGATCGGCCGGGCACCCATCGTGAAGATGTCGCGCAGGATGCCGCCGACCCCGGTCGCGGCGCCCTGGTAGGGCTCGACGGCGCTCGGGTGGTTGTGCGACTCGATCTTGAACGCGACCGCCAGCCCGTCGCCGATCGAGATGACGCCGGCGTTCTCGCCCGGACCCGCGACGACGCCCTCACCGGCGGTCGGGAGCGTCCGCAGCAGCGGCTTCGAGCTCTTGTACGAGCAGTGCTCGCTCCACATGACGCTGAACATCGCCAGCTCGAGGTCGTTGGGATCGCGCCCGCCCAGCCGGTCGCGGATGGCGTCGAGCTCGTCGTCGGTGACGCCGAGACGCCGGTGCAGCGGCTCGACCTCGCGCTCCATGACGGTCATCGGCCGCCGACCGCGACCAGGTCCGCGTTCGCGGCACGTCCGGCGCTCTCGACGAGCGAGCGGATGATCCCGGCGCCGTCGTCGGAGCCGAGGATCGCCTCGGCGGCTCGTTCCGGATGCGGCATCAGCCCGGCCACGTTGCCGGCGGCGTTGATCGACCCCGGCGATCGCGCGCAGCGAGCCGTTCGGGTTGGCCGGCGCTCTCCGGTCCGGCGACGGCCCCGTCCGCGTCGACGTAGCGGAAGAGCACGCCGTCGGCGGCCTCGAGGGCGTCGAGGGCGGCATCGTCGGCGAAGTAGCAGCCCTCGCCGTGGGCGACCGGCATCCGCAGCGGCCGGCCGACCTCGAGCGCGTGGGTGAACCTCGTGTCGACGCGCTGCGCGGCGATGCGGACCTCCTGGCCGGCGAACCGCAGCGAGGCGTTGCGCAGGAGCGCGCCCGGCACGAGATGGGCCTCGGCGAGGACCTGGAAGCCGTTGCAGATGCCCAGGACCAGCCCGCCCTCGTCCGCGAACGCGGTCACGGCGCGCATGACCGGGCTGAACCGCGCGATCACGCCGGCGCGCAGGTAGTCGCCGTACGCGAAGCCGCCCGGCAGGACCACCGCGGCGACGCCCTCGAGCGAGGCCTGCTCGTGCCACAGGACGACCGGCTCGGCGCCGGCCAGGTCGAGCGCGTGGACCGTGTCGCGGTCGCAGTTGCTGCCCGGGAAGACGACGACGCCGATCCGCACGCCCATCGGTCAGCCCTGCCCCGCCGTGACGAGCGACGAGGTCGCGCCGAGCGGCTCGATGGCGTACGCCTCGATGAGCGGGTTCGAGAGCAGCTCGGACGCGAGGCGCTCGACGACGGCCTGCGCCGCCTGGGCGTCGTCGGCCTCGACCGTCAGCTCGACGCGGCGGCCGACGCGGACGGCGCTCACGCCGTCGATCCCGAGGTGGCCGAGGCTGCCCTCCACCGCCCGGCCCTGCGGGTCGAGGATGCCGGCCTTCGGCAGGACGTTGACCGCGAACCGGAAGCTGGTCATGGGGCGATGACATCCTCCTGCAGGTAGCGCTCGAAGCTGGCGCCGGTGATGCGTTCGTAGGCTTCGACGTAGCGGGCGCGCGTGCCGGCCACGATCTCGTCCGGCAGGGCCGGACCGGGTGCGGTCTTGTCCCACGGCTGGGCCTCGAGCCAGTCGCGGACGAACTGCTTGTCGAAGCTCGCCTGCGGCGCGGCCGGGCTCGTAGGTCGCGGCATCCCAGAACCGCGACGAGTCCGGGGTCATCACCTCGTCGATCAGGATCAGCCGGCTCGCGCGCGAGCCGGGCGGGAAGACGTCCGGCCGTCGCCCGGGCGACGTGGGCGCTCGATCCGTTCCTCGGCAGGTCCGACGGGCTCGTCGGGATCGCCGCTGGATGCCACGCCGAACTCGAACTTCGTGTCGGCAAGGAGGATCCCGCGCCGTTCGGCCACGGCCGCGCCGTATCGATAGAGCCGGATGGCCTCGTCGCGGATCCGTTCGGCGAGCTCCCCGGCGCCGGGTCGCCGGGCGCCATCGAGATGTGGTCGATCATCTGGTCGAAGCTGATGTTCTGGTCGTGCTCGCCGTCCTCGGCCTTGGTCGCCGGCGTGAAGATCGGCTCGGGGAGACGGTCGCTCTCGCGCAGCCCGGGCGGCAGCGGGATCCCGCAGACCGTCCCGCTCGCCTGGTACTCCTTCCAGCCGGAGCCGGCGAGATAGCCGCGCACGACCGCCTCGATCGGCACGACCGACGCCGGCCGGCAGATCATGATCCGGCCGCGGAGATCGTCGACCGGTCCGAGGTCCGACCGGGTCGCCGCCGGCGGCCACGACGCTGGCACCGATCGTCTCCGCCAGGACCGCCGGGTCGGTGTCGAGGAGGTGGTTCGCGACGAGCGAGCCGGTCTCCGCGAACCAGAAGCGGGACAGGGCCGTCAGCACGCGGCCCTTGTCGGGGATCATCGAGGGCAGGACGACGTCGAAGGCGCTGATCCGGTCCGAGGCGACCAGCAGGATGCGGCCGTCGTCGAGCCGGTACAGGTCGCGGACCTTGCCGGAGCGGAGGTAGGACTCAGCCAGCATCGGGCACCGTCGCGGGGTGGGGCGCGGATCGCGCGCCGGGCGGCGATCGCCGCCTCGAGGCCGTCGAGCCGGGCGATGACCTCCGGGACGTGGTGGAGGAACGAGGCGTCGTCGAAGCAGGCGTCGAGCTGCGTGAGCGACAGCCGCTGGGCCACCGCGGGATCGACGGCCAGGAGGTCGCGCAGCGGCGCGCGCTCGTCGGCGGCTCGCAGCGCCGCGCGCTGCACGATCGCGTACGCATCCTCGCGCGACAGTCCGCCGTGCTCGACGAGCGCGACCAGGACGTTCGACGAGGCGTGCAGGCCGTAGCCGCGGGCGATGTTCTCGCGCATGCGCTCGGAGCGGACCAGCAGGCCCTCGACGAGCCCGGTCATCCGCACCAGCATGTAGTCGAGGACGATGGTCGCGTCGGGCAGGATCACCCGCTCGGCGCTCGAATGGCTGATGTCGCGCTCGTGCCAGAGCGGCTGGTCCTCGAGCGCCGTGCCCGCGTAGCCGCGCAGGAGCCGGGCCAGCCCGGCGATCCGCTCGGACAGGATCGGGTTGCGCTTGTGGGGCATCGCGCTCGAGCCCTTCTGGCCGGCCGCGAACGGCTCCTGGAGCTCGCCGATCTCCGTGTGCTGGAGGTTGCGGATCTCGGTGGCGAAGCGCTCGAGCGAGCCGCCGAGGATGGCGATCGCCGTGAGCAGGGCGGCGTGCCGGTCGCGCTGGACGATCTGCGTGCTGACCGGGTCCGCGTGGAGGCCCAGCGCGGCGAGGACCTCGGCCTCGATCTCGGGGCCGAGATGGCTGTACGTCCCGACCGGGCCGGAGATCTTGCCGGTGCCGATCTCGTCGACGGCGGCGGCGAGCCGCGTCCGGCCGCGCTCGACCTCGAAGGCCCAGCCGGCCAGCTTGAGGCCGAGCGTGGTGGGCTCGGCGTGGACCGAGTGGGTGCGGCCCATCATCACGGTCTCGGCCTCGGCCCGCGCCGCGGGTCACGATCGCCGCGGCCAGCCGGTCGGCGTCGTCGAGCAGGCGCCGGCCGGCCGCCTGCAGCTGGAGCGCGAGACCCGTGTCGACGACGTCGCTGCTGGTCAGGCCGAGGTGCAGGAAGCGGCCCTCCGCCCCGACCGTCTCGGCGACCTGGCTGACGAAGGCGATGACGTCGTGGTCGGTCGTCCGCTCGATCTCGGCGATCCGCTCGACATCGACGCGGGAGCGCGTCTCGAGCGCGGCCAGCGCCTCGGCGGGGATCAGCCCGCGACCGGCCTGCGCCCGCGCGACGGCGAGCTCGACCCGGAGCATCGCCTCGAAGCGCGCCTGGTCCGACCAGATCGCGCCCATCTCGGCGAGGGTGTAGCGGCGGATCATCGGACCGCCCCGGCGAGCGAGGTCGCGGCGGACGCCGCGGCACCGGTCGCGCCGATGTCGTGGCGGCGCTGCAGGCCGTCCCAATGGATCGACGTCCGCGGCGCGTTCCGCCTGGTCGCGCGCGGCGGTCAGGTCCGGCCCGCGTCCCACGACGGCGAGCACCCGCCCACCCGCCGTCCGGACCGTGCCGTCGGCGTCGATCGCGGTGCCGGCGTGGAAGACGAGCGCACCCGTGGCGGCCACGTCGTCGAGCCCCTCGATCGCGTCGCCGTGGCGTGGCGCGTCCGGGTAGCCGGCGGCGGCGAGGACGACCGCGACCGTGGCGCCCGGGAAGACCGGCAGGCGCGCGTCCGCGAGACCGAGGGCGCGCGAGGCACCTGCGAGCTCGCCGCGCGCGGCGGCGAGGAGGAGCGGCCCGAGGGCGACGGCCAGCCGCGGCAGGATCGCCTGCGTCTCGGGATCGCCGAAGCGCGCGTTGCACTCGAGGAGGACCGGACCGTCGGCGGTCAGCATGAGGCCGGCATAGAGCGCGCCACGGAACGGGGTTCCGCGTCGGGCCAGCTCGGCGAGGATCGGGCGGTGGAACGCCTCGACGAGCCCCGGGATCTCGTCGTCCGGCAGGTCCGCGAGCGGGCTGTAGGCCCCCATCCCGCCGGTGTTCGGGCCCCGGTCGCCGTCGGCAAGCCGCTTGTGGTCGCGCGACAGCGGCAGGGCCAGCGCGTCGCGGCCGTCGCACAGGGCGATCAGGCTGGCCTCGCGGCCGTGGAGCCGCTCCTCGACCACGACGCGGGCGCCAGGCGCGTCCAGCACCGCCGCGATCGCGGCCTCGGCCTCGGCGAGGTCGTCGCAGACCGTCACGCCCTTGCCGGCCGCCAGGCCGTCGGCCTTGACGACGACGCCGGCGCCATCGGCATCGAGCGCCCGCGGCGAAGGCGATCGCCGCTCGCGGCGTCCTCGAAGGCGGCCGCCCGCGCCATGCGGACGCCGGCCGCGACCGCGACCTCGTGGCAGAACGCCTTGCTGCTCTCGATCCGGGCCGCGGCGGCGGTCGGGCCGAAGACCGCGATCCCGGCCGCGGCGAGCGCATCCGCGACCCCGGCCGCCAGCGGCGCCTCGGGCCCGACGACCACCAGCTCGACCGCCTCGCGCCGCGCCAGCGCGACGACGGCGTCGCCGTCGAGCGGATCGACGTCGGCGCAGCGCACCCGCGGCTCGCGCGCGATCGCGTCGCTCCCCGGCGCGACGATCACCTCGTTCACGCCCGGCTCCGACGCCGAGCTTCCAGGCCAGCGCGTGCTCGCGGCCGCCGCCCCCCACGACGAGGATCCGGGTCGGCATCAGCAGGCTGGCCGTGCTCACGCCGGGATCCCCGCCCGGTTCCGCATCGGGCGCCAGGCCCGCTCGATCGTCTGCGTCCGTTCCGGCCCGACCGACACGCAGCACGATCGGCACGCCGGCGTGCGCCTCGATGGCGCTCACGTAGCGACGCGCGTTCTCGGGCAGGTCGCCGAGCGAGCGGACGCCGTTGATCGGCTCGGCCCAGCCGGGGAACTCGTCGTAGATCGGGCGTCGCGCGCGCGAGCGCCGCGGCCGCTCGACGGCCAGACCTCGACCCGCTTGCCGTCGATCTCGTAGGCGACGCACAGGCGGATCGTCTCGATGCCCGACAGGATGTCGAGCTTGTTGAGCATGATCGAGCTGACGCTGTTGACCGCGACCGCGTAGCGGAGCGGGACCGCGTCGAACCAGCCGACCCGCCGCGGCCGCCCGGTCACGGTCCCGAACTCGTGGCCGCGGTCGGCGATCCCGGCGCCGATCTCGTCGTGGAGCTCGGTCGGGTACGGGCCCGACCCCACCCGGGTCGAGTAGGCCTTCATGACGCCGATGACCTCGTCGACCTGGAGCGGCCCGATGCCGCCGCCGGTGCAGGCGCCGCCGGCGACCGGGTTGGACGAGGTCACGAACGGATAGCTGCCGTGGTCGAGGTCCAGGAGCGTGCCCTGCGCGCCCTCGAGCAGCACGTGCTCGCCGCGCGCGAGGGCGGCCTGGACCAGCCACGTCGTGTCGTCGAGGTGCGGTCGCAGACGCTCGCCCCAGCCCAGCGCATCCGCGACGAGCGGCTCGACCTCGAACGGCTCGCCGCCCATCGAGCGCAGCAGGACGTTCTTGTCGGGGAGCAGGCGCCCGATCCGCTCGCGCAGGACCGCCTCGTCGAGGAGGTCCTCCATGCGCAGGCCGAGCGCGCCAGGCACGGTCGCCGTAGGTCGGCCCGATGCCGCGGCCGGTGGTGCCGACCTTCGCGCCGTCGAGGCGCGCCTCGTTCGCCCGGTCCAGGGCGATGTGGTACGGCATGATCACGTGCGAGCTGCGGCTGACCCGCACCCGGCTGACGTCGATGCCGCGCGACGCGAGCATGTCGAACTCGCCGATCAGCGTGACCGGGTTGACCACGACGCCGTTGCCGATGACCGACGTGATGTGCGGGTACAGCACGCCCGGACGGGCGTGAGCCGCAGCTTCAGCACCTCGTCGCCGCTGACGACCGTGTGGCCGGCGTTGTCGCCGCCCTGGTAGCGGACGACCATCGCGACCTGCTCGGCGAGGAAGTCGGTGGTCTTGCCCTTCCCCTCGTCGCCCCACTGCAGCCCGACGATCACGGTGGCCGGCATCAGACGCGCGCCTCTGCGATCAACGCTCCGTCGAACCGCGACGGCGCTCGTCACGCCGGTCTGCGATCAAGGCGCCGGATGAGCAAGGGAGCGAGCGCACCCAAGGTGCGTGAGCGACCGGCGGAGTCCGGCAACGCCGAGCCATGGCCGAGCAGGACGAGCGCCCAATCGAAAAAGGCCCCACTGGTGGGGCCTGGCTCCTGGATAGACCTCTCCCGCGTCGCGCCGCCGACGTTTCGGCGGATCGCCGTGAGCTGGTCGCTCGGTCGCCTCACTGGACGGCCGATGCGCCCTCCAAGCGCGATCGCTGACCTCCTGGTTCACGGGCCCCGAGGACCCGCTGCGGACGAGGACGGGGCGAGTATAGCAGGGCACCCGGCCCCTCCGAGGGCCCCGGAGCAGGCGCCGCCGACGAGCACGGACATGGGGCGGTGCGCGGATGCATCGGTACCACCGGCGGGGCATGACCGGTACTGCTGGTGACCCCGCCGGAGCGGGCCCCGGCCCTAGCCTTTGACGGGTGATGCGCCTGCTTGGGGTCCTGGCGCTGGCGGCTCCGGTCGCTCTCGGGATCCTCCTCGTCGCGGTCCCGGAGGTCGCCGCCTCCTGGGTCGATACCGTGAGCCGTTCCGTGATCGCCGCGGTGGCCGCGGCGACCATCGGCGTGTCGATCACGGCGGGCTCGCTCTACCTGCTGATGCGGATCCGGCTCGGGCGTCTCGTGAAGGCCGCCGAGCGGATCGCCGCCGGCGACTACGCGGTCACCGTGTCCGCCCGGGGCAACGGCCTCGAGGGACGCCTCGCGCGGGCCGTCAACGGCGTCGCCGCCGCCCTCGCCGAGACCCACGACCGGGCGACCATCGACCGCCTGACCGGCGTCGTCAACCGCAGCGCCCTGCTCGGCGGCCCTCTTCGCCGAGGTCGAGCGCGCCGGCCGCTACGAGCGGCCGCTGTCGGTCGCCTTCGTCGACATCGACCACTTCAAGGCCGTCAACGACACGTACGGCCACGCCTCGGGCGATGTCGTCCTGCGCGGGGTCGCCCAGACCATCGGCGCCAACCTGCGGACCAGCGACATGATCGGCCGCTACGGCGGCGAGGAATTCATGCTGATCCTGACCGAGACCGACGTCGAGGAAGGGGCCATCCTCACCGAGAAGCTGCGCCAGCTCGTCCAGCGCCAGCGCTTCGCCGTCGACGGCAACGCCGACCTGTCGGTCACGATCTCGATCGGCATCGCCGGCGGGTCCGGGACGAAGCTCCGCGTCGACACGCTCGTGCGCGACGCGGACGCGGCGATGTACTCGGCCAAGTCGCTCGGGCGCAACCAGACCTACATCTTCTCCGAGCCCGACGACGACGCCCGCGTCCCGCGCGCCCCGATCTCGAACGCCGGCCGCCTCCGCGCGATGGAGATCGGCCGGCAGGCGCGCCAGGCCGCGACCGCGGCGCTCGCCTCGTACATCAACCCCCTGCCCCACTACCGCGGCCAGCCGTCGGCGCTCATCGCGTCGATCGTGGTCGACATCGCCCGCCAGCTGGAGCTGCCCGAGGCCGAGATCGACCGGATCCAGCTCGCCGCCCTGCTCCACGACGTCGGCAAGGTCGGCCATCCCCGAGGAGATCCTCGAGAAGCCGTCGGCGCTGTCGACCGGGGAGTGGCGCTCGGTCGTCCAGCATCCGCGCATCGGCCAGGTCATCCTCGAGCAGGCCGCCGCGCTCAAGGACGCCGTGCCGATCATCCTCCACCACCACGAGCGCTACGCGGGCCACGGCTACCCGTACGGCCTGCGCGCCAACGAGATCCCGCTGGGCGCGCGGATCGTGGCCATCGCCGACGCCTACGACGCGATGATCCACGACCGCCCGTACAAGCGGGCGATGACCCACGACCAGGCCATCGCCGAGCTGCGCCGCCACGCCGGGACCCAGTTCGACCCGGAGCTCGTCAGCCTCTTCTGCGACCTGTACGCGCAGCACGCCCCGCAGCCCGATCCCGACGGTCCTCGCGATGACCTCCGCCGCGGGCGTGGACATGTCGCCGGTCCTGTTGGCGGGCACGCGCGCCAGCTCCCGGCGCCCGTCGCGGCCCAAGATCGCCGGCTCGTCGGTGAGCTCCATCACCATGGCGTCCGGCTCGGGCGGCGAGATGGAGCTCGATGCCTCCGACCTGTCGCCGCAGCGCGCGCCCACGTCCTCGATCCCGTCCGCGCCCACCGAGGACTCTCCCTCGCCCTCGCACGGGGCCGCCGCAGGCTGATCCCGCGATCCGCGCGGCCACGGTCGGCCGCCGGCCCGCGCCGCGGTAAGCCGGCGTGCAGGCTCCGATACGCCCCCGATGAGGGCCCCTTGCTAGCGTAGGCATCGCCCGCCAGGTCGTCCGCCGGCCCTGCCGATCCGCCGTCCGCCAAGGGCCCGGCCGCCGGGGCCGGCGACCTCCCCTCCGCCCCGCCGTGACTGCCCGCCCGCAGACGCAGGGTCGTGTCCGGTGCGACCGGCCGACCGGGAAGGAGAACGGACCGTGAACAAGGTCCTGCTCACGGGGCGCCTCACGCGCGACCCGGAGATGCGCAGCCTGGCCAGCGGCAAGGTCGTCACGACCTTCACCGTGGCCAGCAACGAGTTCCTCGGCGCCGGCAAGGAGAAGGCCGAGTACCACCCGGTGGTCGCCTGGGATCGTCTGGCCGAGATCGCCGGCCGATACCTCGGCAAGGGCCAGCAGGTGGCCATCGAGGGCCGCCTCCAGACCCGGTCGTGGGACGACGACAAGGGCGCCCGCCACTGGAAGACCGAGATCGTCGCCTCGCACGTCGAGATGCTCTCGGGCCGGAAGAAGAAGGACTACGAGGCCGAGCAGGCCGCCGATTCGCTCGTGGCGCAGGCCGAGGCGCTCGGCGACGCCCCGGGCGCGGACGATCCGATCCCCGACGACGGGGCGGTCGCCACGGCCGACGGCGACGACGAGGAGGCCGAGGAAGCCGCCGCCTGACGATCGCCCATCCCGGTGCCACGGCGGCGCGTCCCCCTCCCGCGCCGTCGTGGCCGCATGTGCTCGGCGTTGCTCCCTTTCAGAACGCCGAGCCGACTTGAGGCGCGATGGCGGCCAGGAGGACCACGACGCCGATCGCGACCAGCGCGACGAGCGACACCACAGCGATGACCTTGTCGCGACGACTGACGTCCGGGGTCGCACGCCTCTTGGCGATCCGTATCAACCCCCAGCCGGCCAAGGCGATGGTCCCGGCCCCGATCAAGGCAAGCATCGGCGGCGACCCCAGGAAGCCTGCCATCCGACCGGCGAGCACGTCGATGCCCAGCATCAGGGCGAAGAATGCGACGAGCGCCCCGATGCCGCCGATGAGGAACATCGGGATCATGACGATCGTGGAGCAGCCTTCGGAGACGGCCTGTCGCGACCACCTGCCGGAGGCCTCCTCCGCGTCCTTCTTCTCGCGCCATGTCCGCAAGGGCACCCGTGGCCTCACGTTTCCGCGACGACCGTCCGATGCACTCACTCTACGCTCGAGCTGCTCCGGGTCGCCGCTCCCGGGCGACGCGTCCGGCGGGGTCGCGGGTCAGACGAACTCGAAGAACGACACCGCCAGGATCACGTAGACGAGCATCAGGAGCGCGCCCTCGAGCCAGTTCGATTCGCCGTCGATCGCGATGAGCGCGCTGATCCCGACGGCCGCGGCGACCGCGGCGACCTCGAGGGGCGTGAAGACGAGGTTCATCGGCTGGCCGATCACGACCCCGATGAGCACGAGCACCGGCGCGACGAACAGCGCGACCTGCAGGCTGGACCCGTAGGTCACGGCCATCGCGAACTCCATCTTGTCCTTCGCGGCCAGCTGGACGGCCACGAGGTGCTCGGCGAGGTTGCCGATGGTCGGGATGATCACGACGCCGACGAAGAAGAACGACAGCCCGAGCGTGTCGGTGAACGTCGTGATCGAGTCGACCAGGATCTCCGAGAGGACCGCGAGCAGCGCCGCGGTCAGGAGCAGGACGAGGATCGCCTGCCGGCCGCTCCACATCGGCCCGGCATGGCCCTCCGGCTCGCCGTGCCCGCCGAGCGTCTCGGACGGGTTCGTGAACTGGTACACGAGCGAGATCCCGTAGCCGACCATCAGGGCGATGGCGACCAGCACCGACTCCTCGGTCAGCGTCCCCTCCCCCGCATCGGCCGACGTGGCGGCGAACACCGCCGGAACGAACAGCCCGATCAGCGCGACCACCAGCAGCGCCGCGTTCGAGCCCGCGATCCTCGGGCTGAACGTCTGGGTCCCGTGGCGCAGTCCGCCGATCAGCACGCTCGCGCCGAGCACGAGCAGCAGGTTGCCGATGATCGAGCCGGTCAGCGACGCCTTGACGACCTCGATCAGCCCGGCCTGCAGCGCGAAGAACGCGATGATCAGCTCGGCGATGTTGCCGAACGTGGCGTTCAGGATGCCGCCGACCTGCGGGCCGGTCAGCGACCCGAGCCGCTCGGTGGACAGCCCGACGACCCAGGCCAGCCCGAGGATCGCGGCCGCGGACACGACGAAGATCACGGTCTTGTCGGCGTGGGCGACCTCGAGGAGGATCGCGACGACGCTCACCAGGACCGTGACGAGGACGGCGACCCTGGCCGTCATCGACAGCTGTCCGAGGATCGGGATGCCGGAGCGACCCGCTGGGGTCCCGGTCGCGGCGGTCATGCGGGGATGCTAGCCGAGCCGCTCGGCGTTGTAGAGCCGGCGTCGCGGGATGCCGCTCGACGCCGCCACACGCCGGGCCGCGTCGCCGCGGGCCGCACCGCCCGCCACGAGTCGCTCGACCTCGGCCAGGGCGCTCGCGAGCCGCGCGTCCTCTTCAGCGGCGACCCCATCCGGGCTGCGGCCGCCGTCGCGTGCGCCGCTTCCCCCGGCCCGACCACCAGCACGAACTCCCCGCGCGCCGGGATCCGCCCGTCGCCGACCGCGCCGACCAGCTCGTCGAGCGTCCCGCGGACGATCGATTCGTGGAGCTTGGTCAGCTCGCGGCAGACGGCCGCCGTCCGCGCGCCGCCGCACGCCGCGGCCAGGTCCGCGAGGGTCGCCGCGACCCGTCCGGGCGCCTCGTAGACGACGGCGCCGCGCTCGTCGGCGGCGATCCGGGCCAGCCGCTCGCGCCGCTCGCGCCCGGAGCGCGGCAGGAAGCCCTCGAACGTCCAGCGCGGCCCGGCCACGCCCGATCCGGCGACCGCCGCCAGCACCGCCGACGCGCCCGGGCAGCGGCACCACCACGCCCGCCCTCGGCCGCCCACGCCGCGACGAGCTCGCCGCCCGGGTCGCTGATCGCCGGCGTCCCGGCGTCGGTGACCAGCGCGAGGTCCGCGCCGCCGCGCAGGTGCTCGAGCAGCGACGCCGCCCGCGCCGGCCCGCTCCGGGCGTGATAGCTCGTCGTCCTCGTCTCGATGCCGTGGCGCGCCAGCAGGCGGTGCGTGTGCCGCGTGTCCTCGGCCGCGATCAGCGGGACGGCGCGCAGGACCTCGAGCGCCCGGAGGGTGATGTCGCCGAGGTTGCCGATCGGGGTGGCGACGACATACAGCGTGCCGCCGGGATCGCTCACCCGCGCGCGGAGCCCGGCCGGCGCCGCGGGTAGAGGTAGTCCACGCCGGCCGTCCGCGGTCCGAGCTTGGCGATCGGCGGCACCTGCCGCTTGAACTCGGCGCCGGCGACCATCCGGTCGACCCGCTCGATCGCGACCGGGTCGAAGCCGAGCGCGACCATCTCCTCGGTCGACCGTCGCTTGTCGATCCGCCAGAAGAGCAGCCGGTCGAGCTCGGGGTAGCTGAACCCGCCCTCGATCTCGTCGGTCTGGCCGGGCCACAGGTCCGCCGACGGGGCCTTGCGCAGGATCGCGCCCGGGACGCCGATCGCGGCGGCGAGCTGGCGGACCTGGGTCTTGTAGAGGTCGCCGATCGGGTTGAACGCGCAGGCCGAGTCGCCGAAGAGCGTCGTGTAGCCGATGAGCGACTCGGTCTTGTTCCCGGTCCCCACGACGAGCCCGCCCCAGGTCACCGAGCGGTCGTACAGCACGGCCATCCGCTGGCGGGCCATGAAGTTGCCGCGCCGGAGCGGGCTGGCGTCCGGGTCGGCCGCGAAGTAGCCGTCGACCATCGGGCTGATGTCGACCAGCTCCGACGCCGTGCCGAGGTCCGCGACGACCGCCTCCGCGTCGGTCCGCGACTCGGGCGACGAGGTGCGGTACGGCAGCAGCACGCACAGCAGCCGCTCGGCGCCGATCGCCTCGGCGACGAGGTACGCCACGAGCGCCGAGTCGATGCCGCCGGACAGGCCGAGGACGGCCCGCTCGAACCCGGCCTGGCGCAGCTGGCTGCGGATGAACTCGCTGATGACGCGACGCGCGACGCGTCGCGTCGATGGCCAGCTCCTCCGGCATCTCGAACCCGGACACCGGCGCCGCCGACGACGCTTCGGCCGGCCGGGAGCCGCTCATCGGTCCGTGCCGGTCGGGCGCGGCGCCCGCTCGCCCTCCGACCCGAAGCCGATGGGGCGCGGCGGCGGCAGCTCGGGCGCCACGTCGAGCCCGGCCTCGGCGTCGGGTTCGGCGGTCCGGTCGAACATCAGGCCCGCGCGCTCGGCGACGATCCTCGACAGCTCGCGGACGTGGAGCTCCGGGCGCTCGTCGCGCAGCAGCGGCAGGGCGATCCGCTCGCGCCGGATGTCGCCGGCGGCGATCTTGACCGGTGAACAGCCCCTCGTCGTAGAGCGGGGCGCTGAAGACGGGCGCCCCGTTCGGGCCGATCACCTCGGAGCCGCCCCAGAACGAGATCGACTCGTCGACGCCGACGCGGTTGCAGAAGATCACGAACGACGTCGTCAGCTGGGCGTAGGCGCGCATGAGCGTCCGCCACGAGGTCGCGGTGCCGAGGCCGACCTCGTTCGTGGCCGCGAGGTCGCGGCCCGGCGACGACGACACGTTGATCAGGATCTGGGCGCCGTCGAGCGCGAGGGTCTCGGGCACGCCGAGGTGCCAGAAGTCCTCGCAGACGCCGATCCCGATCCCGACGTCCAGCCGGGACGGCACGGCCCGGAGCACGTCGCCCGGCCGCGAAGAAGCGCCGCTCGTCGAACAGGCCGTAGGTGGGCAGGTAGACCTTGCGGTGGACGTGCCGGATCTCGCCGTCCTCCAGCAGGGCGGCGGCGATGAACAGGCGGTGGTCGCCCGACTCCTCGACGAACGAGACGACCGCCGACAGCCCGCGGGTCTCGGCGGCGAGCGCGGTCAGGCGCGGGTCGTCGAGCCGCATCGCGACCTCGCTGGCGAGGTCCTGGAGCTGGTAGCCGGTCAGCCCGAGCTCGGGGAAGACCACGAGGTCCGCGCCCGCCGGCGCGCGCCTCGTCGAGGAGCGCGTGGTGGCGCTCCAGGTTCGCGTCGAGGTCGCCCGAGGCGGGGGGCGATCTGGGCGAGGGCGATCGTGAGCGAGGGCTGCATCGTCTGGAGCATACGCGCCGCGTCCTGACGGGATGACGCGGCCCGCCGCCAGTGCTAGGCTGCGCGAACCCAAGGCCTCGTAGGAGGTCGCGTGGGCGTGCCCCGCCCCAGGAGCCCGGACAGGGAGGCAGCGTCCGGGCAAGGGGGCTCAGAGGAGGAGTTAGCGAGGATGACTCGATCATCGAGGTGGTCGTCGATCGCGGTCTTGGCCGCGACTGCGGCGATCGTCTTCGCGGCCTGCGGCGGAACGACCGCCAGCACCGCGCCGAGCGCAACGGCCGCCGCCCCATCGGCGACCGCCGCCGCGAGTGCCAGCGCCAGCGCGCCGGCGTTCACCGCCATCAACTACCCGGAGACGGGCGAGGCTCCCTGCGGAGTCGCCCCGTACGCCGGCGAGTTCAAGAAGATCAGCGCCCCGGACGCGCGGACGGTCGTCTTCGACCTCTGCGGCTCCGACGTGGCGTTCCTCTCGAAGATCGCGTTCAGCTCGTTCGCGATCAACGACGCGGACTGGCTGGCCAGCCACATCGATCCGGCCGTCACCGAGAACCAGAAGATCGTCTCCGAGGTCAACGGGACCGGCGCCTACAAGCTCAAGGCGTGGAACCGCGGCCAGGACGTCACGTATCGAGGCGTACGACAAGTACTGGGGCACCAAGGCCCTGACCCCGACGCGCCATCCTGCGCTGGAACAAGGAAGCGGCCCAGCGGCTCGTCGAGCTGCAGGCCGGTACCGTCGACGGCATCGACAACGTCGGCCCGACCGACTTCGCGACCGTCAGCGGCGACTCGAGCCTCGCGCTCAAGCCGCGCACCGGCCTCAACGTCTTCTACCTCGGCTTCAACAACACGTTCAAGCCGTGGGACAACGAGAAGGTCCGCCAGGCGATCGCCAAGGGCATCGACCGCAAGCGCATCGTCGACACCTTCTACCCGGGCGGCTCGGAAGTCGCCGACTACTTCACCCCGTGCACCATCCCGAACGGGTGCGTCGGTCCGAAGTGGTACGACTTCGACGCCACCGCGGCCAAGGCCGAGCTGACCGCCGCCGGCTTCGACTTCAGCAAGACCTACAAGCTGCACTACCGCCCGGCCGTCCGCGGCTACCTCCCGGATCCGCCCGTCATCGCGACCGAGATCCAGGCGCAGCTCAAGAAGAACCTCGGCATCACGGTCGAGCTCGACCAGCGGACGACACGACGTACCTCGACAGACGCCGCCAAGGGCCTGCTCGACGGCATCCAGATGCTCGGCTGGGGCGCGGACTATCCCGACCAGACCAACTTCGTGGGCTACCACTTCGGGGCCGGCGCGTCGAAGCAGTTCGGCGACAAGTACCCGGACCTCGTGGCCGCCCTCGACGAGGGTGCCAAGGGCACCAGCGACGCCGCGCGCGAGCCGGCGTACACCAAGGCCAACGAGCTGATCAAGCAGCACGTGCCGATGATCCCGATCGCCCATGGCGGTTCGGCCGTCGGCCTACCGTGCGGACGTCACCGGGGGCGCATTCGTCGCCGCTGACCAACGAGCAGTTCTCGGTCATGAAGGCCGGCGACCGCCCGCAGCTCGTGTTCAGCCAGAACGGCGAGCCCGGCGGCCTGTACTGCGCCGACGAGACCGATGGCGAGGCCCTCCGGGCCTGCGACCAGACCATGGAAGGCCTGTACGGCTACGAGATCGACGGCACCGCCGCGATCCCGGTCCTCGCCGACAAGTGCGACGCCGAACGCCGACTTCACCCAGTGGACCTGCACGCTGAAGTCCGGCGTGACGTTCCATGACGGGTCGTCGTTCGACGCGGATGACGTCGTCACGTCGTTCGCCGTCCAGTGGGACGCCGCCAATCCGCTCCACAAGGGCCGGACCGGCGACTTCACCTACTTCTCGAGCCTGTTCGGTGGGTTCCTGAACCCGCCCGCTTCGTAACCCGCGACCAGTGATCCGACCGCCCGGGGCACCACGTGCCTCGGGCGGTCCTTTGCTAGCGGGACCTCGCCCGCAGGTCCAGAGGTGTCGTCATCGCATGACCCGCTTCGTCGTCCGTCGGCTGCTCCTCAGCATCCCCGTGCTGTTCGGCGTGGTCGTGCTCGTCTTCATCCTGGCCCGGGTCATCCCGGGCGACCCGTGCGTGGCGACCTACGGCGAGAAGGCGACCCAGGAGGTCTGCGACGCCTTCAACCACCGCTGGGGGCTCGACAAGCCGATCTACGAGCAGTTCGTCGATCTACCTCGGCGGGCTGCTGACCGGCGACCTCGGGATGTCCCTCAAGTTCGGCCGCCCCGTGGCCGACGTGCTGCTCGAGCGGCTGCCCGACGACCGTCGAGCTGACCGTCGCCGCCCTGATCTTCGCCATCGATCCTCGGGCTGATCCTCGGCCTTGTCTCGGCCATCCGGCGCAACTCCCCGACCGATGTCGGCACCATGATCGTCGCCAACATCGGCGTCTCGATCCCGGTCTTCGTGCTCGGCCTGATCCTGGCGTTCATGTTCTCCGTGCTGCTGAAGGGCACGCCGTTCGCCTTGCCCCCGTCGGGGCGGCTGACGCCCGGCGTCTCGGTCATCCCGCTCGCGACCCAGTGGGGCCTCGAGGACTTGACCGGCTTCCCGCGGACGATCCTGGACTTCATCTCGAGGATGTACATCCTCCACGCGATCCTCACGCTGGACGGGAAGCTCTTCAGCGACGCCGTCCGGCACATCATCCTGCCGGCGATCGCGGTCGGGACCATCCCGCTCGCGATCATCGCCCGGATGACCCGCTCGAGCCTGCTCGAGGTCCTCGGGCTGGACTTCGTTCGCACCGCTCGGGCGAAGGGCGTGAAGGAGCGCTCGGTCGTGCTCCGCCACGGGCTGCGCAACGCCATGCTGCCGGTCGTGACGGTCATCGGGCTCTCGCTCGGCGCGCTCCTGTCCGGCGCGGTCCTGACCGAGACGATCTTCAGCCTGACCGGGATGGGCCAGACCCTGGTCGAATCGATCAACGGCCGCGACTACAGCGTCATCCAGGGCGCGACGATCGTGGTCGCCGTGATCTACGTGGTGGTCAACCTGGTCGTCGACGTCTCGTACGGGTTCCTCGACCCGCGGATCCGGCTGCGAATGACCATCGTCGCGCAACCGCTCGACGGATCGGTCGTGCCGCCGGCCGAGGAGAAGACCGCCAGCCTCCGGCGCGACACGGCGCGCAACGTCCTGCGACAGCGTTCCGCCGTCGATCGGGCTGATCATCCTGGGCACGCTCGTCATCGTGGCGATCTTCGCGCCGCTGATCGCGCCGTTCGACCCGTACGTGTCGATGCTCGACACCGGCGAGATCGGGGTGAAGCGCGGCCAGCCGCCGTGCATCCACATCCTCGGCTGTCCAGCCGAGCAGCCGCAGCACATCATGGGCCTCGATTCGAACCTGCGCGACGAGTTCAGCCGGGTCGTGTTCGGCGCCCGCGTCGTCGCTCCAGGTCGGCATCCTGACGGTCGGGTTCGCGATCGTCGATCGGGACGGTCCTCGGCGCGATCGCCGGGTTCGCCGGCGGCCGGACGGACAACCTCGTCATGCGCACCCTCGACATCGTGCTGGCATTCCCTGCCCTGATCCTGGCGATCGCGATCGTGACCGTGCTCGGATCGGGGCTGTACCAGGCCCATGATCGCGATCGCGATCGTGTCGATCCCGATCTACGCCCGCGTCATGCGCGGCTCGGTGATCGGGACCCGCGAACGCGAGTTCGTGACCGCGTCGCGCGCCCTCGGCGAGTCGTCACGCGGGATCCTGAGCCGGCGGATCCTGCCCAACTCGCTGACGCCGCTCATCGTCGCGGGCACGCTCGGCATCGGCGGCGCCATCCTCGAGGTCGCCGCGCTGTCGTTCCTGGGCCTCGGCGCCCAGCAGCCCCAGGCGGAGTGGGGCTCCATGATCGGATTCGACCGAAACCTGTTCTTCTCGGCGCCCCACCTCATCTTCTTCCCGGGCCTCGCCATCACGCTGACGGTCCTCGGATTCAACCTCCTCGGCGACGGCCTGCGCGACGCCCTCGATCCACGGCTTAACCGATGACGACACCGACGGACCCGGAAGCGCCCGCTGTCACGACGCTCGGGCGCCAGCCTCGACGAGACCGTCATCGAGGAGCTGGTCCCCGCGTCCAAGCGCCGCGTCAAGCGCGAGCGCGGCGACCGGCCGCTGCTCGAGATCAAGGGCCTGCACACGTCGTTCCGCACCCGCGACGGCCTGGTCCGCGCGGTCGACGGCATCGACTTCCACGTGGACCGCGGCGAGATCGTCGGCCTCGTCGGCGAGTCCGGCTGTGGCAAGAGCGTGACCAGCCTCTCGATCATGCGGCTCGTAGCGTCACCCGGGCAAGATCGAGAGCGGCACCATCGACTTCGACGGGCGCGATCTGCTGACCCTGTCCGACGAGGAGATGCGCAAGCTGCGCGGCGACCGCATCAGCATGGTCTTCCAGCAGCCGACGTCATCGCTCAACCCCGTCTGGACGGTCGGCCGCCAGATCGAGGAGGTCCTGCGCATCCACCGGGGCATGAAGGGCACGGCCGCGCATGGACGCGCCGTCGAGCTCATGAAGATGGTGGGCATCCCGGACCCGGAACGCCGGCTGAAGTCGCACCCGCACGAGATGTCCGGCGGGATGGCCCAGCGCGTCATGATCGCGATGGCGCTCGCCTGCGAGCCGGAGTTGCTCATCGCCGACGAGCCGACGACCGCGCTCGATGTGACGATCCAGGCCCAGATCCTCGACCTGATGCGGGCCCTTCGCGACGAGACCGGGACGGCGATCATCCTCATCACCCACGACCTCGGTGTCGTCGCCGAGATGTGCGACCGCGTCGCGGTCATGTACGCGGGCGAGATCGTGGAGGAGACCGACGTCACCACCCTGTTCCGCCAGCCCTCGCACCCGTACACGCAGGGCCTCATCGGCTCCATCCCGGTCGTCGGCCACGTCACCGACGAGCTGGCGGTCATCCCGGGCAACGTGCCCAACCTCATCGACCTGCCGCAGGCCTGCCGGTTCGCGCCGCGCTGCGCGTCCCGCGAGATCTACGACGTGAAGCTCGCCACCGAGCTCCATCCGGAGCTCCGGCCGATCACCGCGGACCACCGGGTCCGCTGCTGGCTGTACCACGACGCCCAAGGCGATCCCCTCCCCGGCCCGGCCGTGCCGGCGACCGCGACGCCGACCGTGACGAGCCCGCCGTGACGGCCGACATCGCGCCGGCCGCCGGCGTCCCCCTGGGTGCGGCACCGAGCCCCACCGGCCCGCCGCTCGTCGAGGTCCGCGACCTCGTCAAGCACTTCGACATCCGCGGCGGGATCCTGCAGCGCGTCATCGGCACGGTCCAGGCGGTCGACGGCGTCTCGTTCGAGATCCGCCGCGGCGAGACCCTGGGGCTGGTCGGCGAGTCGGGCTGCGGCAAGACGACGGTGGGCCGGCTACTGCTGCGCCTGATCGAGCCGACGAGCGGCTCCGTCCATTTCGACGGCATCGACGTGACCAAGCTCGATGGCGCGGCCCTCAAGCCGTACCGCCGGCGGATGCAGATCATCTTCCAGGACCCGTTCTCGAGCCTCGATCCGCGGACGCCGATCGGCGACAGCATCGGCGAGGGCCTGCGCATCCACGGGCTCGGGACCGATGCCGAGCGGCGTGCCAAGGTCAAGCGGATGATGGACCTCGTCGGCCTCCCGCAGTACCAGGCGCGACGCTACCCGCACGAGTTCTCCGGCGGCCAGCGGCAGCGGATCGGGATCGCCCGGGCCTTGGTCCTGGAGCCGGACCTCATCGTCTGCGACGAGCCGGTGTCCGCCCTCGACGTGTCCATCCAGGCCCAGGTCCTCAACCTGCTCAAGCAGCTGCAGCGCGAGCTGGGGCTGACCTACCTGTTCGTCGCCCACAACATGGGCGTCGTGGAGCACATCAGCGACCGGGTCGCGGTCATGTACCTGGGCCGGATCGCCGAGCTGGCCGACCGGCAGGCGCTCTTCGAGCAGCAGGACCACCCGTACACGCAGGCCCTGATGTCGGCGATCCCCATCCCGGACCCGACGATGCGGCGCACCCGGGTCATCCTGCGCGGCGATGTGCCCAGTCCGGTCAATCCACCGTCCGGCTGCCGGTTCCACCCGCGCTGCCCGCTGCGCGAGCAGCTCGGCAACCCGCAGATCTGCGCCGACGAGGTGCCACCGCTCCTGCCCGAGAACGGGGACCACCGGGTCGCGTGTCATTTCCGGGGCGAGGCTCCAGGCGCGCTGGCAGCCACGGAGGCGGGTGGGGTGGTCATCGGTGCCGCTGCCGCGCCCGGGGCGGCAGGAGGGGCCACGCCGGCGTCCTAGCGGGCTTCGTCTTCCCGCTTCTCGGGCGATTCGGTCAGGATCGTCGTGTAGCCGAAGCCCTCCGGCATCTCCGTGGCCGGCGTCTCCTGCACCGTGCCGGGAGCGGCGAACACGCCCGGGTCGAGCGCCGGGGCCTCGAGGACCGGCGCGGGCACGGGAGCCCCCTTGAGGGACGCCAGCGCCGATGCCGGGGTTCCGCGCCGGACCCGCTCGTCGAGCAGGTGGGCGATGCCGACATCGGTCTTGAGCGCCTCCTCCGCGAAGTGGCAGGCGGCCGACTGGTCGCCCTCGAGGACCTTGAGCGGCGGGTCGTCCGTGCGGCACGTCTCCGGCTGCCCCAGCCGCTCGTACAGCCAGCAGCGGGTGTGGAAGCGGCAGCCCGACGGCGGGTTCACCGGGCTGGGCACGTCGCCCTGGAGGATCACCCGGCGGCGCTTGCGCTCGGCGGCCGGGTCCGGGACGGGGACCGCGGAGAGCAGCGCCCGCGTGTACGGGTGCCCGGGCGCGCCGTAGACCTGGTCGGGCGGCCCGATCTCCACGATCTTGCCGAGGTACATCACCGCGACCCGGTCGCTGATGTGCTTGACGACCGAGAGGTCGTGGGCGATGAACAGGTAGGTCAGGCCCAGCCGCTCGCGGAGGTCGGTCAGGAGGTTGAGGACCTGGCCCTGGATCGACACGTCGAGCGCCGAGATGGGCTCGTCGCAGACGATGAACTCGGGCTCGACGGCGAGGGCGCGGGCGACGCCGATGCGCTGCCGCTGGCCGCCGGAGAACTCGTGCGGGTAGCGCGACACGTAGGTGGGGTCCAGGCCGACCAGGCGCAGCAGGTCGGCGATCCGCTCGCGCTTGGCGTCGCCCGAGGCGAGGTCGTGGGTCTCGATGGGCTCGGCGATGGTCGATCCGACCGTCATCCGCGGATCGAGCGAGCCGTAGGGGTCCTGGAAGATGATCTGCATCCGGCGGCGCATCTTGCGCAGGGCGTCGGGCTTCAGGCTCATCAGGTCGACGCCGTCGAACGTCACCTTGCCGTCCGTGGGCTCGCGGAGCCGGATCAGCGCCCGCCCGGTGGTGCTCTTGCCGCAGCCGGACTCGCCGACCAGCCCGAGCGTCTCGCCGCGGCGGATCGTGAACGAGACGCCGTCGACCGCCTTCACCGACCCGACCGCCTGCTGGAAGATGCCCGAGCGGATCGGGAAGTAGACCTTGAGGTCCTCGACCTCGATCAGGTCGTTCGACGGGGCCGCGCTGGGCTCGGGCGCGCCGGTCAGCGTCGCGGTCATGCGATCCACCCGTCGGGCTGGGTCGCCCAGCAGCGCGCGAGGTGGCCCTTCGCCGCTCGCTCGGTCAGCATCGGCTCGTGCTCGCTGCAGATGTCCCGGACGTAGGGGCAGCGCGGGCTGAAGCGGCAGGTGTCCGGCGGCGAGATCAGGACCGGGGGCATCCCCTCGATCGTGCGCAGCTTCTCGCCGCGGACGTCGTCGATCTGCGGCAGCGAATCGAGCAGGCCCCACGAGTACGGCATGCGCGGCTGCTCGAACAGCTCGTCCACGGTGGCGGTCTCGACGATGCGGCCCGCGTACATGACGTTGACGCGGTCGCACATGCCGGCGGCGATGCCCAGGTCGTGGGTGATCATCAGGACGGCCGTGCCGAACTCGTCGGAGAGCTTCTGGATGAGCTCGAGGATCTGCGCCTGGATGGTCACGTCGAGCGCGGTGGTGGGCTCGTCGGCGAGGATCAGCTTCGGGTCGCAGGACAGGGCGATCGCGATCATCACGCGCTGGCGCATCCCGCCCGAGAACTGGAACGGGTAGTCGCCCAGGCGCTCCTTGGCGCGCGGGATGCCCACCTTCGACAGCAGCTCGATGACGCGGTCGCGGGCGGCGGCATCCGAGAGGCCCATGTGCTGGCGGATGGCCTCGGCGATCTGGTAGCCGATGGTGAGCGTCGGGTTCAGGCTGGTGAGCGGGTCCTGGAAGATGAACCCGATCTCCTTGCCGCGCAGCTTGCGGATGCCGTCATTGTTGAGCTTGAGGACGTCGATCCCGTCGAAGGTGATGGAGCCGGCGACGATCCGGCCCGGCGGGTTCGGCACGAGCCGGGCGATCGAGAGCGCGGTCACGCTCTTGCCGCAGCCGGACTCGCCGACGAGGCCGAGCGTCTCGCCGTACTTCATGTCGAAGCTGACGTCGTCGACCGCCTGGACGACCCCGCTGGGCGTGAAGAAGTGGGTCGACAGGCCGCGGACCTCGAGGAGGACGTCGGAGGCCCGTTCGGTCTTCTCGGACGCCTGCAGCGAGGCGCCCGGTTCGAGGACGCCCGGCGTCACTTCGATGATCGTCGGGCGTTCGGCTTCAGGGACGTCGGCGTCGGTCGTCGCCAACTACTGCTTTCCCTTCAGCTTGGGATCGAGGGCGTCGCGCAGGCCATCGCCGAGGAAGGTGAAGCTGATCAGGGCGATCGCGATGCAGATGGCCGGGAAGAGCACGAGGTGCGGCGAGGACAGGATCACCTTCTGGCCGTCGGCCACGAGGCTGCCCCACGAGGCGCGCGGCGCCTGGACGCCGACGCCGATGTAGGCGAGGGTCGCCTCGGCGAGGATGGCGGCGGGGATGCCCAGCGTCACCGCGACGATGATGGGGCCCATCCCGTTGGGGAGCAGGTGGCGCGTGACGATCTTGCGGTCCGACACGCCGATCGCCCTCGCCGCCTCGACGAACTCGGTCTCCTTGAGCGCCAGCATCTGCCCGCGGACGAGTCTGCCGACGGTGACCCAGCTGGTCAGGCCGATGGCCACGAAGACGAGCAGCAGGCCGTCCATCGCCTTGCCGAACGCGGTCTCGCTGAAGACGACCGACAGCAGGATGATGAAGAGCAGGTCCGGGAACGCGTAGATGACGTCCGTGAACCGCATCAGGAGGTTGTCCGTGCGTCCGCCGAACCAGCCGGCGGCAGCCCCCAGCGGCACGCCGATGGTCAGGACGACGACCTGGACCACGATCGCCACGGTCATGCTGATCCGCGCCCCGTCGAGGAGCCGGCTGAGCAGGTCGCGCCCGATCTGGTCGGTCCCCAGGATGTGGCCGGGGCTGAGCGGTGGCAGCGGCCGTCCGCCGTTGCCGACGACGGCCTTGAGGTCCTGCTCGGTGTACGGATACGGCGCGATGTACGGCCCGATGATCGCGATCACGAAGAGCGTGATCACCGAGAACAGGCCGACCATGGCCAGCTTGTTCTTGCGCAGCCGGCCGAACGCCTCCCGCCACAGGCCCGTGGAGGTCCGCGGTCGCGCGATGGTCCCCTGGGCTGCCTGGGTCGCCATGCTCGTCGCTCCTACCTAGCTGTAGCGGATCCGGGGGTCGATGTACGCGTACAGCACGTCGACCACGAGGTTGAGGAAGGCCACCGCGAAGGCATACAGGATCGTCATCGCCATGAGCACACCGTAGTCGTGCTGGCTGATCGACGTGATGTAGTAGCGGCCCACGCCCGGGATGGCGAAGATCGTCTCGATGATGAACGAGCCGGTGACCAGGAACGCGAGCGTCGGACCGAGGATGGTCACGACCGGGATGAGCGCGTTGCGGATCATGTGCCGGGTCACGACGTTGCCGTCGGCCACGCCCTTGCTCTGGGCGGTCCGGATGTAGTCCTTGCGGGTCACCTCGAGCATCGAGGCTCTCGTGTATCTCGCGATGACGGCGATCGGGAAGCCGGCCAGGGCGATCGTCGGGAGGATCCACGTGTCCGGGCCCTTCCAGCCCTTGGTGGGCAGGACGTGCAGGGTCACCCCGAAGAAGAGGATCAGCAGGATCGCCAGCACGAAGCTCGGCATCGCGATGCCGATGATCGAGATGCCGGTCGAGAGGTAGTCGGGCCAGCGGTTGTGCCCGAGGGCGGCGAAGATCCCGAGCGGGATCCCGACGATCACCGACAGCGCGAAGGCCATCAGCCCGAGCTGGATCGTGACCATGAGGCCGCCGCCGACGATGTCGTTGACGGAGCGGTCGACGAACTTGTAGGACGGGCCGAGGTTGCCCTGCAGCAGGTTGCCCGACCCAGTGGATGTACTGGAGCGGGATCGGGTCGTCGAGGCCGTACTTCGCGTTGAGCGCCGCGATCACGTTGGCCGGGAGGGCCTTCTCGCGCGCCCAGGGACCACCCGGGACGGCGTGCATGAGCGTGAACGTGATGATCGAGACCGCGAAGAGGACCGGGATGATCCACAGCAGGCGACGGATGAGGTACCTGGTCAACGTCTTCCTCGATCGTCCTGGGTTCGCGCCGTGTCCGATGGTGAGGTCATGTCGCGACCTGGGCCCTGCAGCGCCGACGGCGCTGGAGGGGCCGGGTCGCGGGGTGGGACGCGGAGCGCCCCACCCTCGTGACGACTAGGTGCCGAAGCTCCTAGTGCTTCGCGATCGAGATGTTCTCGTAGAACAGGTCGCCGATGACGACCGAGTCCTGTCCGGTGCCGATGACACCCTGGACCCACGGGCGGACCTCGTAGTTGCTGATGCGCCAGCGGGTGAAGACCGCCGGGGCGTCCTCGACGAGGAGCTCCTGTGCCTGGTTGTAGAGGGCGATGGACTTGGCCGCGTCCGGCTCAGCGCCGGCCTGGGCGACGAGGGCGTCGAACTCGGGGCTGTTGTACCCCTCGTCGTTGTTGCCGCTCTCGCTCTGGAAGAGCGCGCGGAGGAAGTTGTCCGGGTGCGGGTAGTCCGCGCCCCAGGCGTTCCGGGCGATCGAGAAGACGTTGCTTCGGGCGGTCGACGACGAACTGGTCGAACGTCTCGCCCTTGAGCTCGCTCTTGACGCCCAGGTTCTTGTTCCACTGCTCCTGCATGTACGCGGACGTGATCTCGTGACCGGCGTCCGTGTTGAAGCCGAAGGACAGGACCGGGACCTGGCTGACGTCGCTGTAGCCGAGCTCGGTGAGCGCGGTGGCCAGCTCGGCCTTGGCGGCCGTCGACGTCGTACTTCAGGCCGATCTCGGGCTGGTGACCCGGCATGCCGGGCGGGATCGGGCTACCGGCGACGACACCCTGGCCGCCGTAGACGGTGGCCATCATGGTGTCCTTGTCGATCGCCATCGAGAGCGCGCGACGGAAGTGCTTGTTCGCCGTCGGGCCCTTGGTGGTGTCGAAGCCCCAGTAGTCGAAGACGAGGACCGGCTGGGTCTTGACGAGCGGGCCGAGCGTGGCGTCGGCCTTGATCCGCGGCACGTCCGGCGGGTTCGCCGCCAGCATGTCGAGCTCGCCCGCCTCGAAGGAGGCCTGGTTCGCCGTGGGATCGCCACCGATGGAGTAGTGGATCTCCGTCAGGGTCGGCTTCTGGCCGTACCAGTTCGGGTTCGGCACGAGGACGATCTCGGACTGGTGGGTCCAGGACTTCATCATGAACGGGCCCGAGCTGACGAAGTTCTCAGCCTCGGTGAAGTTGGGGGTCTCGACCCACTTCTTCTGGATCGGCGCGGCGCCCCAGAGGGCGACGATGTCCAGGAAGTACGCGGCCGGGTGGGCCAGCGTGATGGTGAAGGTCTTGTCATCCGGGGCGGCGACGCCGAGCTTGGCGAGGGCCGCGTCGATGTCCGCATCCGTCGGGGCCGGCTTGGCGCCGGTCATCTTGATGAGGTCCGCGGCGCCGACGACCGGCTCCAGGAAGGCCTGGTAGGTCGAGGCGGTGCGCGGGTCGGCGAGACGCTGCCACGCGTAGACGAGGTCCGCGGCGACGATCGGGTCGCCATTGCTGTACTTCGCGTCGCGAAGCGTGAACGTGTAGTTCAGGCCGTCAGCCGAGATCTTGGGGAGCTCGGTGGCGAGCGACGGGACCGGGTTGAGGTCCTTGTCGAAGTAGATCAGGCCCCGGTTGAGCGCGTGCAGCACGCCGATGTCGGTGCTGGTGGACGCCTTGCTGGGGTCGAGGGTGTCCGGGTCCTCGTTGCCGAGGGTGACCCGGAGGACCTGCTCGTCGGCGAGCTCAGCCGCCGGCGACGCCGAGGCGACTCGGCTCTTCCGAGGCCGAGGCTGCCGGGCTCTCCGCCGGGGTGGAGGCCGCCGGGGAGGCGCTGCTGGTCGAGCCGCCACAGGCGGTCACGATCATCACGCCGGCCGCGAGCAGGCCGAGTAGTCGTTTCTGCATCAACTGTTTCCTCCGAACGGGTGGATACCCGAGTGTTCTCCCGCAGACACGACCGTTCCCATGCGTTTTCCCAATGTCCGCCCGGTAGGTCCCGCTCATGGACCGGATCGAGACTCCCACTCGATCGGGTTTCAGGGCGAGCCGAGGCGACAGCACGGTTCGGGTCGGTGCGCTGCCGGTACTATCCACAGCGCCCCATGGGCTGTCAACCTCGACCTAACGAACGTTCGTACGGCGACGTGCGCGAGCGTCGGCGTCAGTCCGGGCACGGGGTCTGGGCGCCGGTCATCGCGCGCCAGCGCAGGTTCGGCTGACGCGCCGCGGTCGCCTCGTCGAGGCGCCGGACCGGGGCGGTGTGCGGGGCGCCCGTGACCATCGTCCGGATCGCGCTCGGCCTCGGCGACGATCTCGGTCAGGGCGTCGGCGAACGCGTCGAGCGTCTCGACCGATTCGGTCTCCGTCGGCTCGATCAGCATCCCCTCGTCGACGATGAGCGGGAAGTAGATCGTCGGCGGGTGGAAGCCGTGGTCGATGAGCCGCTTGGCGATGTCCAGGGTCCGGACGCCGGTCCGCTTCTTGATCGACGTGGCCGACGCCACGAACTCGTGCTTGCAGGCGCGGTCGTACGGGATGTCGAACGTCCCGGCGAGCCGGTGCTTGAGGTAGTTGGCCGCGAGGACCGCGTCGTCGCTGACCTCGGCGAGGCCCGTCCCGCCGTGGGCGCGGATGTACGCGTACGCGCGCACGAGGACGCCCGGTGTTGCCGACGAAGCTGCGCAGCCGCCCGATCGAGGTCGGCCGCTCCCCTTCCAGCTCGAGGCGGAAGGTGCCGTCGTCCTCGCGCAGGACGCGCGGCGTCGGGAGGAACGGGACCAGCCGCTCGCCGACGCCGACGGGACCGGCGCCCGGGCCGCCGCCGCCGTGGGGCGTGCTGAACGTCTTGTGGACGTTGAAGTGCATGACGTCGAAGCCGGCCTCGCCGGGCTTGAAGCGGCCCAGGATCGCGTTGAGGTTCGCGCCGTCCATGTAGGCGAGCGCGCCGGCCTCGTGGACCGCGTCGAGCAGCTCGCCGATCCGCGCCTCGAACAGGCCGAGCGTCGACGGGTTCGTGATCATCACGGCGGCGGTCCGCGGGCCGAGGGCGGCCCGGAACGCGTCGACGTCGACGCCGCCGTCCGCGGCGGACGGGACCGTGATCGTCGTGAAGCCGGCCATCGACGCGGTCGCCGGGTTCGTGCCGTGCGAGCTGTCCGGGACGAGCACCTGGTCGCGGTCGGCGTCGCCGCGCGCGCGGTGGTAGGCGCGGATCATCAGGATCCCGGTCAGCTCGCCCTGCGCCCCGGCCGCGGGCTGGAGGCTGACCGCGCGCATGCCGGAGATCTCCGCCAGCGCGCCCTCCAGCTCCCAGAGCAGCTGCAGCGTCCCCTGCGCGACGGCGTCCGGCGCCAGCGGGTGCAGGTTGGCGAAGCCCGGCAGGCGGGCGGCCCACTCGTTGAGCTTCGGGTTGAACTTCATCGTGCACGAGCCGAGCGGGTAGAACCCGGTGTCGACCGCGAAGTTCAGCTGCGACAGGTTGACGTAGTGGCGGACGACGTCGGGCTCGTTCATCTCGGGCAGCGCCGGCGGATCGCTCCGCAGCGCGCGCCGGCCGGGATGCGGTCGAGCGCGTCCTTGGGCGGGTGCGGGATCTTGCCGCCGCCGCGACCGGGGCGGCTGCGCTCGAACAGGGTCGGCTGGAGGCGCGGGCCGGTGACGCTCATGCGCGGACCCCGCGACCGTGCCCGCGCCGGCCTCGACGGCGGTCGGCGGTCGCCCTGGAGGACGTCGCCGAGGGCCTCGGCGAACCGGGCGATCTCGGCGCTCGTCGTCACCTCGGTCGCGCAGACGAGCAGGCCGTCGGCGAGCGATCGGGTCGTCGGGGACCGCGTCGGCGAGGACGAGGCCGGCGAGGACGCCGTGGTCGAGCAGGCGCCGGTGGACCGCGGGCGCGTCGGGGACCCGGACGACGAACTCGTTGAGGTACGGGACCGGGATGGAGCCGCGGGGCGCCGACGGCCGGCGAGCGCCGCCTCGAGCTCGGCCGCCCGCGCGGCGCCGAGCGCGGCCACGTCGCGCAGCCCGTGCGGGCCGATGACGGCGAGGTAGATCGAGCGCGGCCAGCGCGAGCAGCGCCTGGTTCGTGCAGATGTTGCTGGCCGCCTTGTCGCGGCGGATGTCCTGCTCGCGCGCGCGCATCGTCATGACGAACGCGCGCTGGCCGTCGAGGTCCGTGGTCATGCCGACGAGCCGGCCGGGGATCTGGCGGACGAGCGCGTCGGTCGAGGCGAGGATGCCGAGGTACGGGCCGCCGTACTGCGGCGCGATGCCCGAGCGGCTGGCCCTCGCCGGCCGCGATGTCGGCGCCGTAGGCACCGGGCGGCGCGAGGACCGCCAGGCTGACCGGCTCGATGACCGCGACGAACAGCGCGCCGGCCGCGTGGGCGAGCTCGCCGATCGCGGGCATCGGCTCGAGCAGGCCGAGGAAGTCGGGCTGCGCGGCGATGACGCCGGCGACCGGCCGGTCCGGATCGGCGAGCATCCGCGCCAGCGCCTCGAGGTCGGTGGTCCCGGCGGCCGGCCCGTCGGCGACGAGCGGGATCTCGTCGAGCTCGAGGCCGCCCGCCGAAGTAGGTCCGCAGCGTGCCGCGGTAGTGCGGATGGACGCCCGCGGCTGACGAGCACCCGCTCCCGGCGGGTCGCGCGGCAGGTCATGAGCGCGGCCTCGGCGGTCGCGGCCGCGCCGTCGTAGTGCGAGGCCGAGACGACGTCGAGGTCGACCAGCTCGGCGATCAGCGACTCGTACTCGTAGATGCTCTGGAGCGTGCCCTGGCTGACCTCGGGCTGGTACGGCGTGTAGGCCGTGTACCACTCGCCGCGCAGCAGGAGCTGGTCGACGGCGGGCGGGCTCCAGTGGCGGTAGACGCCGGCGCCCAGGAACGACACGAGGTCGGTCCGGTTGCGCCCGGCGAGCGCGGTCAGCCGCGCGGCGAGCTCGAGCTCGGGCTCGGGCGGCGGCAGGTCGAGCGCGCGACGCGCGGAGGCGCCTCGGGGATGTCGGCGAAGAGCTCGTCGACCGAATCGAGGCCGATGGCCTCGAGCATCCGCGCCCGATCGGCGGCGGTATGGGGACCGTAGGGCATCTCGGCCGTCAGCCCGCGGCGATGAGCGCGTCGTAGGCGGCCGCGTCGAGCAGGTCGTCGAGCGCGCCGGCGTCGGCGACCCGGACGCGGATCATCCAGCCCGCGTCGTACGGGTCGCTGTTGACCAGCTCCGGGCTGCCGCCGAGCGCGTCGTTCGTGGCGGTCACCTCGCCGCCGACCGGGGCGAACAGGTCGCTGACCGCCTTGACCGACTCGACGACGCCGAACGTCCCGGCCGCCTCGAGGGCCTTGCCCGACCGCCGGCAGCTCGACGAAGACGATGTCGCCCAGCTGGTCGGCGGCGTAGGCGGTGATGCCGACGATCGCTTCGTCGCCGTCGAGGCGGACCCATTCGTGGTCCTTGGTGTAGCGCCGGTCATCGGGGACCATCGCGGGCGTACCTCCTCCTGGTGCGGCGCGATGCCGCAGGCGACCAGCGGTCGGACCGTGCCCGACGCCTACGCCGGGCGGCGGTAGAACGGCAGGTCGACGACCCTCGCGGGGACCCGCGCGTCGCGGATCTCGACGTCGACCATGGTACCCGTCTGCGACATCGCCCGGCGCGACGTAGGCCATCGCGATCGGCACGCCCAGGGTCGGCGACTGGGTCCCGCTGGTGACCACCCCGGTCCGCCGGTCGCCGACATGGACCGGGTACCCGTGGCGGGCGATCCCGCGGCCCTCGACGACCAGGCCGACGAGGCGCTTCGACGGCCCGTCGGCGGCGATCCGCTCGAGCGCGGCGCGCCCGACGAAGTCGCCCGGCCTTGTCCAGCTTCACGACGCGCGCGAGGTTCGCGTCGAACGGCGTCGTCTCGAGGTCCAGCTCGTTGCCGTACAGCGGCATCCCGGCCTCGAGCCGGAGCGTGTCGCGGGCGCCCAGCCCGACCGGCACGCCATCGGCGTGCGCGCACGCCGTCGAGCAGCGCGTCCCACAGCTCGCCGGTCCGGGCCGTGTCGACGAAGACCTCGAAGCCGTCCTCGCCCGTGTAGCCGGTCCGCGCGACCAGGGCCGGGATGCCCGCGACGCTGCCCTCGGCGATCGCGTAGTAGCGCAGGCCCGCCGAGGTCGACGTCGGTCAGCGGCGCGAGGATCTCGCGCGACCGCGGGCCCTGGACGGCGACGAGGCCGGTCGCCAGCGAGCGGTCGTCGAGGACGGCCTTGAACGGCTCGAGACGCTGGGCGAGCGCGTCGGAGACGACGTCGGCGTTGCCGGCGTTGGCGACGACGAGGAACCGGTCCTCGGCCGAGCCGGTAGACGATCAGGTCGTCGATGACGCCGCCGTCGGGCGCGCAGATCATCGAGTAGTGGGCGCGGCCGATGGCGAGCGACGGCGGATCCGTGACGAGGGCGGCGGCGAGGCCGGCACCGGCGTCGGGGCCCTCGACGAACAGCTCGCCCATGTGCGACAGGTCGAACAGCCCGGCGCGCTCGCGGACGGCCTTGTGCTCCTCGAGGATCGAGCCGTACTGGACCGGCATCAGCCAGCCGCTGAACTCGATGAGCCGCGCCCCGAGCGCGACGTGACGGTCCTGGAGCGGCGTCTGCCTGGGGCGCCTCCGGCTCCGTCACGAGGCGTCCCCGGCGACGCCCTCGGCAGCGCCGGCCACGAGCTCCGCGGCCCGGCTCACGAGCGCGCGCTCGGTCTCGAAGGTCAGGACGGAGGCCGCCTCGTCGAACGGGATCCAGCGGACCTGCTCGAACTCGTGGTCGTGGTCGCGCCAGGTCGCCGCCGGTCGGCTCCATCAGGAAGTAGTGGACCGTCTTGTGGATGCGCGTCCCGGACTGGACGAAGAAGTACTCGATCGAGTCGAGCGGGCCGGTGATCCGCACCTTGAGGCCGGTCTCCTCGGTCACCTCGCGGATCGCGGTCTCCTCGGTCGTCTCGCCGCTCTTGGGCGTGCCCTTGGGGAGGGTCCAGGTCCGGCCGTCGCGCTCGCGACGACGGCAGCCGACGACGAGGTATGGCTCTCCGGCCTCGTGACGAACGACGACCCCGCCGGCGGAAGTGGCGGTCGTGGTCCTCAGCCGCGCCACGGCGCCGAGGCGGCGCTGGGACGCCGGGCCGCCGCGGCCCGCTCGGAGCGGGTCCAGTGCATCACGATCGCGTGATGGGGGCGACCAGTCGATGGACGCGGGCCGGCCGGCCGGATCGAGCGCCAGCGCCCGCGCAGGCTCGTCAGCGGCGCCACGTCCGGGCGGCGCAGGACGGTCGCGGTCGTGACGGCGGGGCGGAACGCGGAGGCCGAGACGAGACCCAGCCGCCGCTCACGCGCCCGGGCCGAGGCACGGACGAAGTGGGCCGCCGGCCGGGCCGCGTACTTGGCGGCGATGCTGTGGTCCATCGAGCCTATGGTACCGGTTCAGTCCTGCCTTGCAAGGGCGGCACGCACGACTTCGGCGCGCTCCGTTGCCAGCGTGCCACGGGCCACGGCCAGGTCCATCTCCCGCTCCGCCAGCGCCCGATAGAGCGGCAGCGCGCCGGGGGCGCTCGGCGCGCAGCGCCGCGAGGTGCGCGTCGAGCGTCCCGATGTCCCCGCGGGTGATCGGCCCGGTCAGGGCCGCCGCGATCCCGAGGGCCCGGGCGTTCCCCAGCGTCCCCTCGATGAGCGGGCCGTAGATCGCGAGGGCGCCCGCCTCGTCGAGGCCCGCCACCCGGCCCAGCGTCGCGATCGCGTCGAGCAGCGCGACGAACCCGCCGGCCGCGAGGACCGCGGCGGCGTGGTAGGCCGCCTTCGAGCCCGGCGCGAGGCGGACCGGCCGGGCGCCGAGCGCCTCGGCCATGTCGGCCAGCAGCGCCGCCAGCTGGTCGTCGGCCTCGATGGCGATGGTCGCACCGTGGAGCGCGGCGACCGCCCGCTCCGTGTCGGCGAAGGCGACCAGCGGATGGAACGCGCCGACCTGCGTGCCGGCCGCCTGCGCCGGCGCGAGGACGTCGGCATCGAGCGCGCCGCTGGTGTGGACCATGGCCTGGCCGCTGTACATCCGGATCGTCCGCGCGAGCGGCGCGATGGCGTCGTCGGGGACCGCGACGATGACCAGCTCGACGTCGTCGAGGAGCGCCTGCGGCTCGGCGAAGGCGCGCACGCCGTCGACCTTCGAGCGGAAGCGCTCGCGGCGGGCCGCGCTCCGGCTGGCGACCGCCTGGATCGGCCAGCCGGCCCGGGTCAGCGCCACCCCGAGCGCGGTCCCGACCGCGCCCGCGCCGATGATCCCGATGACCGGCGGCTCACCCGGCTCGGCGTGCCGATGGGGATGCTGATGGTCGCTCTCGTGGACCTCGTCGCCGTGGCGGTGCGAGCCGGGCGGAGCCGGGTCGAGGTCGATGCCGGCGGCCTCGATCGCCGCTTCGGTCTCGTCGCGCGCCTGGGCCGTCGCCGGGTCCTCGCCCGGCGGCTCGCGCCACGCCCTCATCGGCCGGCGGCCGCGATGGTCGGACGGTCGCGGTACGCTTGCACCCGTCGAGTGTAGCGAGCCAGCGAGGAAGCGCGCGTTGACAGCGATCGATCCGTTCGGAGCCCGACGGCCCCTCGGCGAGCGACCTGCCGGACCACTACCGTCTGGCCGTCCTCGAGCGACCGGATCGACCTCGACAGCGCCCCGGTCACCGTCAAGATCCTGCTCGAGAACGCGCTCCGCCACGCCGGCGAGGGGATGGTCCACGCCGCCGACGTCGAGACGCTGACCGCCTGGCGGCCGGGCCGAGCCGGCCGAGGCCGAGATCCCGTTCATGCCCTCGCGCGTGATCCTCCAGGACTTGACCGGCGTGCCGGCCGTCGTCGACCTCGCGGTCATGCGCGACGCGATGGCGGACCTCGGCGGCGACCCGGCGCTGGTCAACCCGCTCGTGCCGGCGGACCTCGTCATCGACCACTCGGTCCAGGTGGACCGGTTCGGGACGCGAGGGCGCGTTCGCCTTCAACGTCGAGCGCGAGTACGAGCGCAACGTCGAGCGCTACCAGCTGCTGCGCTGGGCCCAGACGGCGTTCCGCGACCTGCGGATCGTGCCGCCCGGGACCGGCATCGTCCACCAGGTCAACCTCGAGTTCCTCGCGACGGTCGTCACCGAGCGGCCGGACGCGCACGGGCCGGTCGCCTTCCCCGACACGGTGGTCGGCACCGACTCGCACACGACGATGATCAACGCGCTCGGCGTGCTCGGCTACGGCGTCGGCGGCATCGAGGCCGAGGCCGTCCTGCTCGGCCAGCCGCTCTACCAGCCGATGCCGCACGTCGTCGGCGTCCACCTGACCGGCGAGCTGCCGCGCGGCTCGACCGCGACCGACCTCGTCCTGGTCGTGACCGAGATGCTGCGCCGCCACGGCGTCGTCGGGGCGTTCGTCGAGTTCGCCGGCGACGGCCTCGCGAGCCTGTCGCTCGCCGACCGCGCGACGATCAGCAACATGAGCCCCGAGTTCGGGGCGACCTCGACGCTCTTCCCCATCGACGACGAGACGCTCGCCTACCTGCGGCTGACCGGGCGGTCGCCGCGGCAGGTCGGGCTGGTCGAGCGCTACGCCAAGGAGCAGGGCCTGTGGCGGATGCCCGGCGACGGGCCGACCTTCGACGAGCGCCTGACCCTCGACCTCTCGAGCGTCGAGCCGTCCGTCGCCGGCCCGCGGCGGCCGCAGGACCGCGTCCCGCTCCAGTCGCTGCGCGAGAACTTCCGGACGAACTACCCCGACGGCCTCGAGGCGCCCGCCGAGCCCGAGACCGAGGTCGAGGAAGCGTCGGGCGAGTCGTTCCCGGCGTCGGACGCCCCGGCCTTCGCGTCGGCGGACGCGGGCTCCGAGCCCGCGCCGCCCGCCGAGCCGGTCGTCGCGGACGCCGCCCCGGTCGACCGGCGCGCCTACCGCCCGATCGAGATCGAGGTCGGCGGGCAGCGGACGACCATCGGGACCGGCTCCGTGGGGATCGCGGCGATCACGTCGTGCACCAACACGTCGAACCCGACCGTGATGGTCGGCGCGGGGCTGCTGGCACGGAACGCCGTCGCGCGCGGGCTGCGCGTCGGCCCGACCGTCAAGACCTCGCTGGCGCCCGGCTCGAAGGCCGTGACCGGCTATCTCGAGGCGGCCGGGCTGATGGCCCCGCTCGAGGCGCTCGGGTTCGCGCTGGCCGGCTACGGCTGCACGACGTGCATCGGCAACTCCGGCCCGCTCGACTCGGCGGTCGCCGGCGCGATCGAGGCGAACGACCTGGTCGTGGCGGCCGTGCTCTCCGGCAACCGCAACTTCGAGGGTCGGATCCATCCGCTCGCTCGCGCGAGCTATCTCGCGTCGCCGCCGCTGGTCGTCGCGTTCGCGCTCGCCGGCCGCGTCGACATCGACCTCACGACCCAGCCGCTCGGTACCGGCTCGGACGGGCGGCCCGTCTTCCTCGCCGACATCTGGCCGTCGCCGGACGAGATCCGCTCGGTCATCGCCGACTCGATCGACGCGGAGCTCTTCCGCCGGACCTACGCGGTCGTCTTCGAGGGCGACGAGCGCTGGCGCGCGCTGTCGATCCCCGAGGGCCAGCGCTACGCCTGGGACGCGGCCTCGACCTACGTCGCGAAGCCGCCGTTCCTCGACCACGTGGCCGACGGTCGCCCGGCGCTGACGGACATCACCGGCGCGCGGGTCCTCGCCGTCCTGGGCGACTCGGTGACGACCGACCACATCTCCCCCGCCGGCTCGATCTCGCCGGCGTCGCCCGCCGGCCAGTGGCTGCAGGCACACGGCGTCGGCCCGCTCGAGTTCAACTCGTACGGGGCACGACGCGGCCAGCACGAGGTGATGGCCCGCGGCACCTTCGCGAACATCCGGCTGCGCAACGGCCTGGTCGCGCCGAAGGAGGGGCCGTACACCGTCCACCTCCCGTCCGGCGAGGAGGGCTTCATCTACGACACCGCGATGCGCTACGTCGACGACGGGGTGCCGCTGCTGGTCATCGCCGGCCGCGAGTACGGCTCGGGCTCGTCGCGCGACTGGGCCGCCAAGGGACCGCTGCTGCTGGGCGTCAAGGCGGTCATCGCCGAGAGCTACGAGCGGATCCACCGCTCCAACCTGGTCGGCATGGGCGTGCTGCCGCTCCAGTTCAAGCCGGGCGACAGCGCGGCCTCGCTCGGGCTGACCGGGCGCGAGACCTATTCGATCCTGGGGCTCGAGGGCGGCCTCTCGCCGCGCCAGGGCGTGACGGTCGTCGCGGTCGCGGACGCGGCGGCGGGCGGGGACGGGCGCGAGCGCCGCTTCGAGGCGATCGCCCGGCTCGACGGCCCGATCGACGTGGACGTCTTCAACGGCGGCGGGATCCTGCCGACCGTCCTCCGACGGCTGGCGGCGCAGCCGGTCTGACGGCGCCTACGCGCTGAGGCGCCGGCGGCGCTTCGCGGTCGGGGCGTCCACGTGGAGCCGATAGCCGGCCAGCGTGCACGACGCCAGCATCAGGTTGCGCGCGGCCGCGTGGGCGTCGCCGTGCTCGCTCGCGTCGGTCCAGCGCTCGAGGCAGGTGCGGACGGTGTCGTCGGCGACCTGCTGCGCGCCGGGACCGGTCGCGGCGCAGACCTTGATCATGTTGTCGACGACGCGCGACATGCCGGACCCGAGCGTGCCCGCCCGGTAGCTCTGGATGACGTCGTCGGCGCCCTGCTGGGCGACGAGGAGACCGATCTCGGTGGGAACAGGAGCGGCGAGGGCCACGTCGGGAGACTCCGGGTAGGGATTCGAGGCCCTTCGATCGTGGCGTCGGGAGCCGCTGGGTCCTAGGCCGAACCCCGGCAGACCCGGGCGCGGCGGATTGCGCGGTCCCGGCAACCGCCGCCGGCGATCCTGGGACGGCGCGAAGCCCCCGGAGGGAGATCCGGGGGCTTCGCTTACGCGGGGAGGAGGACCGCGTTCGAACCTCAGACGCGGCAGGTGGCCGCGGCGTGACGCGAGCGCCGACGAGGCTCAATCCCAGATGTCGACCAGCGGCAGGCCGGCGCGCGAGAGCGTCTCGTTGATCTCGGTGATGTGCGAGACGTCGTGGGCGAAGGAGCGCGAGATGACCTCGCCGCGGGTCTGGGCCTCGTCGTCGCCCCATTCCTTGTGGCGGACCTTCTCGCCGAGCATCGCCGGGGTCCATCGGTCGAGCGCTCCCTCGACGATGCGGAACGTCGAGTCGAGCGCGACGACCAGGTCCGAGGCGCTGAGCACGTGCTCGAGGTCGTCGTCGCCCGGGCAGTCGTACGAGGCGTTCGTGAACGGCGTCGTCTCGGCGCCGGGCTCGCCGGCGACATCGCACAGCCCGAAGACCCGCTGGCAGGCGAGGTGGCCGATCGTCGCCCACAGCGGCCAGCGCTCCGGCGACGGCTGGATCGCCAGCTGGTCCTCGGTCAGCACCGCGACCGCGTCGCGAAGCTGCCTGTTGTAGTGCGGCCACTTGGGGTAGGCGAGGCGGATCGTGGGCTCGGTCATGACGTCAACGATACCGAAGGCATCGCCCTGTCAGGGATGGTCGAGCTCGGCCAGGACCTCGGCCATCTGCTCCAGATGTTCGCGCTCGTGCGCGGCCAGCCAGTCGCCGTAGAACTGGGCGGTCCGGTCGCGAGCCTCGCCGGTCGGCTCGGTCACCCTGGCCGCGCGCGCCCAGACCTCCGGCGACAGTGGCGCGATCACCTCGAGGAGATCGGCTCGTTGCGCCTTGAAGGCAGCGAATGCGGGCCCGAAGGCCCACCTCGGATAGTCGGTCCTGCGCATCCATGCCCGCGGGCTCAGGCGCCTCCACGACGGGGCGTCCTCGCGCAGGATCCTGAGGATGCTCCCGCCGAGGACGTCATGGCTGGCCCGGAGATGCGCGAGAAGGTCATTGACCGACCAGACATCGGGTCCGGGCGAGGCGTGCAGCCGCGCCGGCGCGACGCCATCGGTGAGCGCGGCGATCCGCGGCACGCTCGTCCGCAGGATGTCCAGGATCTCGTCGACCGGAAGGACGGGCTTCGCCATGTCCGTGTCAGGAGGGGAGTGGTGGGCGATACTGGATTCGAACCAGTGACCTCGCGGATGTGAACCGCGCGCTCTAACCGACTGAGCCAATCGCCCGAGGGGTCGCGACGCCGCACCGGGCGTCGGACGGGAACCGGCCGATCATACCCGCAGGCCGGGCCAACGGGCAACGATCGCCTCCTGGTCGACCCCGGACACCACGATCATCTTCTGGCGGCTGGTCGCGCCCGCCACGATGCGGACGTCGGAATGGGCCACGTCCAGCTCGTCGGCGAGCAGCCGCACGAGGGCGTGGTTGGCGGCGCCTTCCACGGCGGGAGCGGTCACCCTGGCCTTCAGGACGCCATCGAGGACGCCGTCGACCCGGTCGGTCACGGCGCGCGGGGTCAGACGGACGGTGAAACGGACGTCGGGATGGTGCAACGTCTCCACGCGATCACGACCCGGCATCGGCCCGGGCGCGGCTGGGGGTGTCCCGAGTCTAGCAGCCTCGTTCCGTGGCGCATGCGATGGCGGGCTCAGTGCTCGTGCGCCGGCTCGTCCGGGGCGTGGTGGTGCGGCCGCTCGCCGAAGATCGCGCGACCGACCCGGACGATCGTGGCGCCCTCCTCGATCGCGAGCTCGAAGTCGTCGGACATGCCCATCGACAGCTCCGGTCCGAGCGCCGGCCAGCGGGAGCGCAGCCCCTCCCCCAGCACGCGCAGGCCGGTGAAGGTCGCCCGCGCGTCGGCCGGATCGGTCGCCAGCCGCCCGACCGTCATCAGGCCGCGGACCTCGAGGTTCGGCAGCGTCGAGCAGCGCCGGCAGCGCCGCCTCGACGGCGTCGGGCGCGAAGCCGGCCTTCGCCGGGTCGGCGTCGACGTTGACCTGGACCAGCACGGGGTAGCGGGCACCCGGCCGGACCTCGGCGGCCAGCCGGTCGAGGCGCTCGCCGAGCGCGACCGAGTCCACCGTCTGGATCGCGTCGAAGACCTCGAGCGCGCGCCGCGCCTTGTTCGACTGCAGCGGGCCGACGAGCTGCCACGACGCGCCCGGGCACCTCGGGCGCCTTCGCCTCGCCCTCCTGGACGCGGTTCTCGCCGAGCATCGTCGAGCCCGGCCGCGACCGCGGCCCGCAGCCGGGCGGCGTCCACGGTCTTGGAGACGGCGATCAGGGTCACGTCGGCCGGGTCGCGCCCGGCCCGCGCGCAGGCGTCGGCGATGCGCTCGAGGACGCGCGCTCGCGCGCTGGGCCAGGTGCGTCGATCTGGTCGTGATCCGGTGGCGTCACCACCGGCGGCTACTTCCGGCGGAGGAAGCTGGGGATCTCCAGGTCGTCCGCGTCGTAGGTCGGGGCGCGCTTGACGGGCGCCGGCTCGCCGACCGACCGCTCGGAGCGGGTCGCCGCGACCGCGGCGACCTCCGGCTCGTGGCCGGTGCCCGCGCCGCCGTCGATGGCGCCGTCGAGGATCTCGTCGCGCTGGCGCTGGAGCTCCTCGAGGAAGTCGCGCTCGCGCGGCTGGCGCGATCGATGCCGACGTGTCCATGACCCCGGTCGCCTCGCGGGCGCTCGTGTGGCGCTTGCGGCCGCCGTCGAAGCCGGTCGCGATGACCGTGACCATGACCTCCTCGCCCAGCCGCTCGTTGAAGCTGGTGCCGAAGATGATGTTGGCCTCCGGGTCGGCGGCCTCCTTGATCGCCTCGGCGGCCTCCTGGACCTCGAAGAGCGACAGGTTCGCGGAGCCGGTGATGTTCCAGAGGATGCCCTGGGCGCCGTTGATGTCGAGCTCGAGGAGCGGGCTGGCGATGGCCATCCGCGCGGCCTCGACGGCGCGGTTCTCGCCGCTCGCCCGGCCGATGCCCATGAGCGCGGAGCCCGCGTCCTTCATGATCGCGCGGACGTCGGCGAAGTCCTGGTTGATGAGCCCGGGCACCGTGATGATGTCGCTGATGCCCTGGACGCCCTGGCGCAGCACGTCGTCGACGACGCGGAAGGCGTCGAGGATGCTGGTGTTCTTCTGGACGACGTCCTTGAGCCGGTCGTTGGGGATCGTGATCAGCGCGTCGACCTGGCTCTTGAGCTCCTCGGCCGCCTTCTCGGCGACGAGCTTGCGCTTGTTGCCCTCGAACGCGAACGGCTTGGTGACGACGCCGATGGTGAGCGCGCCGCCCTCCTTGGCGATCTGCGCGACGACCGGCGCGGCCCCGGAACCGGTCCCACCGCCGAGCCCCGCGGTGATGAAGACCATGTCCGAATCGGCGAGCGCCTGGGCGATCTTCTCGGAGTCCTCCTCGGCCGACCGCTGCCCGATCGACGAGTCGCCGCCGGCGCCGAGCCCGCGGGTGACCTTGTCGCCGATGCGGATCTTGTGCGGCGCGTCGGACTGGAGGAGCGCCTGCGAATCCGTGTTGCAGGCGATGAACTCGACGCCCATCATCTCGGCGCGGATCATCCGGTTGACGGCGTTGCTCCCGCCACCCCCGACCCCGATGACGCGGATCAGCGCGAAGTTCTCGGAGTCGGAGCGCAACGTCATCGGTCATCCTCCAGACGCCCCTCGGCAGGCGTCGATGCGTCGGTCGGCCGGACCCTGATGACTCCTGGGGCAGAGCCGGGGTCCTGTGGATAAGCCCGGAGTATAGCGCCGACCCCGCGGATGCCGACAAGCCTCCTTCGAGCGTCCCGGACGCCGGGAGGCGAGGCTCCGGTGCGGCCCGGCACCGCCGGGCGCGGCGTGGCCCGGCCGGCCCGCCCTAGGGGAAGACGCTCCGCAGGGCCTCGCGGAGGCGGCCCAGCCCGCCGCCGCCGGGCGCGGACTCGTAGCGCAGCGGCTCGCCCGAGCTGAGGCTGATGGCGCCCCACTGGAGGAGCCCGACCGCCGTGCTGTACGACGGGTTGAGCAGGGTGTCGACGAGGCCGGCGATGCCCGCCGGCGCGGCGACGCGGACCGGCATCTGGAGCACGCTCCGGCCGAGCTCCGCGGCGCCCGCGAGCTGGGCCGCGCCGCCGGTCAGGATGACCCCGGCCGGCAGCATCCCGACGCCCGCGGCGCGGATCTCGTTGCCGAGCAGCTCGAAGGTCTCGCGCATCCGCGCCTCGATGATCTGGCAGACCTCGAGCCGGCTCACGGTCCGCCCGGCGTCCTCGCCGAGGACCGAGACGCTGATCTCCTCGTCGTCGGCCTCCTCGACCGCGCGCAGGTCCGCGGTGCCGTGGCGGATCTTCAGCTCCTCGGCGACCTGGAGGCTGGTCTTGAGCCCGATCGCGACGTCGTTGGTGACGTTGTTGCCGCCGACCGGCAGGACGCGCGTGTGGAAGGGCGAGCCCTCCTGGAAGAGCGCCAGGTCGATGGTGCCGGCACCGATGTCGGCGACCGCGACGCCCAGCTCCTTCTCGGTCTCGGACAGGACGGCCTCGGCGGACGCCAGCGAATCGGCGACGAGCTCGTCGATCTTCGACGCCGGCCGCGGACACGCACTTGGTCAGGTTCTGGACGGCCGTGGCGGACGCGGTGACGATGTGGGTCTCGACCTCGAGCCGCAGCGCGCTCATCCCGAGCGGGTCCTTGACGCCCTCCTGGCCGTCGACCGTGAAGCCGCGCCGCTCGACGTGGAGGACCTCGCGGTTGGACGGGATCGAGACCGCGCGGGCGACCTCGATGGCGCGGTTGACGTCCTCGCGGGTGACCTCGCGATGGTGCGCGGTGACCGCGACCTGGCCGGGCGAGTTGATGCTCTCGACGTGCTGGCCGCCGACGCCGACGAAGGCGCGGTCGATCTTCCAGCCCGACAGGCGCTCGGCCCGCTCGACCGCGTCCGCGATGGAGCGGATGGTCTGGTCGATGTTGATGACCACGCCCTTCTTGAGGCCGGAGGCGGGAACGGTGCCGTGGCCCATGATCGTCAGCCGGCCGTCGCGGCTCACCTCGCCGATGAGCGCGCAGACCTTGCTGGTGCCGACGTCGATGCCGACGAGGACCGCTTCCCGTTCCACCATCTTGTCCGTCTCTCCCGTCCGTGCTGTCGATCTAGAGGAAGTGTCGCCGGATGAGCGCCACGTTGTTGAAGATGCGCAGGCCGAAGGTGATGAGCGCTACGAGGTAGAGATCCAGGCCGAGCCGGTCGCCGACGAAGGTGAGGAGCACGGCGATGATCGCATTGACCAGGAACCCGCTGACGAAGATTCGATTGTCGTAGACCCCGTCGAGCTCTGCACGGACCGCCCCGAGCACCGAGTCCAGGGCGGCGAGGATCGCCACCGCAGAGTAGCGGCTGAGCTCGAAGCTGACGTTGACGTTGAGGACGAGGCCCGCAAGGACGCCCACGAGGAGCCCGAGCAGGGGAAGCAGCACGCTGTCGTCGCCCTCGATCCGGTGGGTTTCGGCAAGGCTACCCGACCGCCAGCGGGCGCGGCAACCGTCCGCGCAGGCGAGGCCGGCGCCTCACCCGGGCGCCGAGGGGCTGGCGACGGCTTGGCGTGGCCGACGTGGGCTGCGTGGCTCGGACGGGGGCTTCGGGCGGGTCGGGGTCGGCTTCGGGACGTAGGTGCCCTCCGTGCCGGAGGCGAGGATCACCCGCTCGACCGTGTCCTCGCGCCCGGCGAGCAGGCTGCGCAGCAGGCGGACCTGCTCCGGGATGAGGTCCGGGGTGCGGATCGTCGGGGTGTAGATGCCGAAGACCGCGGTCCAGCCGCTCGGATCGGAGCGGACGAGGAAGCCGTTCTCGTCGGTGAGGACGATCGACAGTCCCGTCGCCTGGCTGCCCACGTCGGCGGGGACCAGCGAGGCCAGCCGCGTCGCGGCGTCGAGATCGACGGGGTCGAGGGTGCTGCCCGCGATCAGCCCGGCCGATGCGGACCGCCGGTCGTCCACGACCGGCAGCCCGGCCGTGGCCGCGCCGGGCACGTCCGGCAGCTCGGCGAAGAGCTTGCCGTCGGCGTCGACGAGGAACTGCAGGTCGCCGACCTTCCAGATCAGGATCGGCTCGCGCTCCTCGAGGGTCACGGCCAGGGTGTCGGGGAACTCGACGCCGATCCGGGCGCGCTCGACCGTCGGCAGGCGCTCCAGCTCCGCCTCGAGCGGGTCGGTCGAGATGCGGAACAGGTTCTGGCCGCGGGCGCCGGCGATGGCGGCCTCGACCGCCGCGGGATCCGTCCAGACGGGCGTCGCCGTGAGCCGGACGCGGGCGTAGTCGAAGGCGCTCGACGACGAGACGCCGTAGAGCGCGCCGAGGCTGGCGAGCATGACGAGCGCCGCGCCGGCGCGGATCGGCGTGAGGCGCGCCGACGACGCGCGCCGGACGCGGGGTGTCCGGCGACCCGGCCCCAGCGGTGTCTGGCGGCGGGTCGGCGGACGGAGGCTCATCGCGGCAGGTCCGCTCCGGTGAGGCGGCCGGTGACGCGCAGCGGCCGCGCGGTCGCGCGCGAGCTCGACGACCCGCTCGCAGACGTCCGCGAACGCGTAGCCCGCCGGCGGACGGCATCGTCGGGAAGAGGCTGATCGGGGTGAAGCCCGGGATGGTGTTGATCTCCGAGACGACGATCCGCTCGCCCGCGACCAGGAAGTCGACCCGGGCGAAGCCCTCGCAGCCGATCGCCCGGTAGGTGTCGCGCGCGAGCTTGAGGATCGTCGCCTTCTGGGCGGGGCTCACCTCGGCCGCGGTCGACGTCTCGGACAGGCCCGGCGTGTACTTGGCGGCGTAGTCGTAGAACTCGTGGCCGGAGATGATCTCGCCGGGCCCGTACAGCTCGAGCGCGTCGTTGCCGAGGATCGCGACCTCGAGGTCGCGCGCGCCGGCGAGGTAGGTCTCGACGAGGGCGTGGGTGTCGTAGCGGAACGCGAGGTCCAGCGCGGCCGGCAGCTCCGCCAGGTCGTGGACGAGGGTCATGCCGACCGACGACCCGAGCCCCGACGGCTTGACCATCAGGCGCGGGTCGTCGGCGCCGGCGGCGAACGCGGCGAGCTCGGTCGTGACGGCGTCCGGGTCGTCCCGCCAGCGGGCCGCGCTGACCTCGCGCCAGTCGACGACCGGCAGGCCCAGGCCGCGGCACATCCGCTTGAACAGCCGCTTGTCCATGCCGAGCGCCGAGGCCGCGACGCCGGCGCCCGTGTAGGTCAGGCCGGCCGCCCCGAGCATCGCCTGGACCGTGCCGTCCTCGCCGAACGGCCCGTGGAGCGCGATGAAGACCACGGGCGGCGGGTCCGCGGCGGCCAGCCGGTCGATCGCCGCGCCCGCGGTCAGCGGGCCGTCGGCGCCGAGCCCACGCGGGTCGTCGTAGGCCGCCGCGGGCCGGTCGCCGCGGGCATGGTCGAGCGGCAGCCACCACCAGCCGCCGTCGAGGTCGATCAGCACCTGGCGCACCGGGTGGCCGAGGCCGGCGAGCGCATCGGCGACGGCCGTGCCGGACACGACCGACACGTCGTGCTCGGCCGACGGGCCGCCGAGCAGGACCACGACCGGGACCCGTGGGTCGCTCACGATGCCGGCTCCCAGTCGCGCCAGTCGCCGACGAACTCGATCTCGGGCTCGAGCGTGACCCCGGCGCGCTCGGCGACGACCGCCCGGACGTGCTCGGCGAGGCGGCGGACGTCGGCCGCGGTGCCGCGCTGGTCGTTGACGATGAAGTTCGCGTGCTTCTCGGACACGGCGGCCCCGCCGATCCGGGTGCCCTTCAGCCCGGCGGCCTCGATCAGGCGTCCGGCCGAATCGCCCGGCGGGTTGCGGAACACGCTCCCGGCCGACGGGATCCCCAGCGGCTGGTGGGTCCGGCGCCACGTCCGGATCTCGTCGAGGCTGGCGGCGATCGCCGCGGGGTCGGCCGGCGCCAGGTGGAAGGTCGCGTCCATCACCAGCTCCGGCGGCGCGCCGTCCGCGACGTGCTTGAAGCGGCTGTCGCGGTACGCGAACCCGAGGTCGGCGACGTCGAGCGAGCCCTCCGTGCCGTCCGCGGCCAGCACGCTCGCCGACTCGATGACGCCGGCGATGTCGCCGTCGTGCGCCCCGGCGTTGGCCCAGACCGCGCCACCGACCGTGCCCGGGATGGCCAGGCCGAACTCGAGGCCGGTCAGGCCGGCCTTCTGGGCCTCGGTCGCCGCGCGGGCCATCTGGACGCCCGCCTCGGCCACCAGCCGCTCCCCGTCGATGCGGATGCCCTCGGCGCGGACCTGGATGACCAGGCCGCGGATCCCGGCGTCGGCGATGACCAGGTCGCTCCCCCGCCCCAGCAGGAAGTGCGGCAGGTCGCGGCTGCGCGCGAACTGGACGAGCTTGCGCAGCTCGAACCGGTTGTGCGGCGTGACGAAGAGGTCGGCAGGCCCGCCGACGCGCATCGTCGTGAACCGCCCGAGCGGCTCGTCGCGCGACGTCTTGACCCCGATCCGCCGCTGGATCTCGGTGCCGATCGCGATGGCGTCGAACGCGGCGATCACGGCGCCACCCCGCGCGAGACCCGGTCGATGGCGTCGCGGTCCGGCAGCGGCCGGCGCTCGCCGGCGGCCATCACGAGCTCGGCGACCGCGTCGGCGGCCGCCGGCCGGCCGAGCGCGCGGGCGGCGGCCGACATCGCGAGGTGGCGCGCCGGGTCGTCGAGGATCGCCGCGGCCTCGACGAGCGCGTCGGCGTCGAACGCCTCGTCCTCGATCAGGCGGGCGGCCCCGGCGTCCACGAGGACGCGCGCGTTGGCGCGCTGGTGGCCCGCGGCGTGGGGGTACGGGACGACGATCATCGGCACGCCGAGCGCGGCGACCTCCGCGAGGGTCGAGGAGCCGGCGCGCCCGACCACGAGGTCCGCGGTCGCGAGCGCCGCCAGCATGTCGTCGCGCAGGAACGGATACGGCCGGTAGCGGGCGCGCAGGTCGGCCGGCAGCGCCTCCCGGTCCGCGAGCGCCGCGGCGTACGCCTCGTCGCCGGTCACGTGGATCACCGTGACGCGCTCGACGAGCCGCCCGATCGCGCCCGCGACCGCGGCGTTGAAGCGGCGGACCGCCTGCGAGCCGCCGAAGACCAGGAGGACGCGCTCGCCGCCGGGCACGTCCAGGCGCGCTCGCGGCGGCCTCGCGGTCCACCTCGCGGGTGTCGCGGATGGGCGTCCCGGTGAGGTAGCACGGCACCTTCGGCGCCGCGTCGTGGAGCGCGGTGCAGGTCGCCTCGAACGAGACGGCCAGCGCCGTGGCGAGGCGGGCCGTCGCCCGGACCGAGCGGCCGGGGATCACGTTGCCGTCCCACATGACCACCGGGATGCGCAGCGGGGCCGCGGCCATCAGCACCGGGATCGCCACGTAGCCGCCGGTCGTGAAGATGACCGCTGGGCGCTCGGCGGCGAGCATCGCGGCCGCCTGCGGCACCGAGACGCCGAGCCGGATCGGGTCGAGGACGACATGGACGTCGCGCGCGGAGGTGCGCAGGGACCGGGCCGCGAGCCGGCGCATCGGGATGCCCGACGGCGGGACGAGGGTCGCTTCGAGCCCGCGGTGGCCACCCAGCCAGCGCAGCTCAGGAGCGTCCGGACGGCCGCGCAGAGACCGGGCGACGGCCAGCGCCGGGTAGATGTGTCCGCCCGTCCCCCCGGCGACGATCAGCGATCGCATCGTCGTTCCACGTCCCCTTTTCGACGGTCTCGCGCGAGATCGAGAGCAGGATCCCGACCGCGGCGAAGCTGATGATGAGCGATGAGCCGCCGGCGCTCACGAACGGCAGGGTGATGCCGGTGATCGGGAAGAGCGCGACCACCACCCCGATGTTGATGAAGGCCTGGATGCACAGCCACGCGGTGATGCCCGCGGCGAGGAGCGCCCCGAAGGTATCAGGCGCGGCCAGCGCCACCCGCATCCCCGAGTACGCGAGCGCGAGGAAGAGGACCACGACGATGCCGGCCCCCAGCAGGCCGAACTCCTGGCCGACCTCGGCGAAGACGAAGTCGTTGAAGGCGTTGGGCACCGAGACGACGCTCGCCCCGAGGCCCGTCCCGAGCAGCCCGCCGACGCCGAGCGCGAGCAGGCCCTGGATCGTGTGGAAGCCGGTGCCCGAGCTGGTCGGACCAGGGGTCCAGCCAGGAGCGGATCCGCGTCCATCTGGTAGCCGCGCAGGCCGGCGAAGATCACCACGGGGAGCGCCGCCACGACCATCGCCCCGAGATGGACGAGGTTGGCGCCGGCCACGAAGAACATCGTCATGGCGGTCAGGCCGATGACCATGGTGGTGCCGAGGTCGGGCTCCTTGAAGACCAGCACCACGATCGGGGCGACGATGATCATGAACGCGAGCGTGCCGCCCCAGAACCCGCGGACCCTGGTCCCGCGCTTGGCGAACCAGTGGGCGAGATAGACGACCATCGCCAGCTTCGCGATCTCGGCCGGGTGGATCGCCGGCAGGAGCGGCAGCTCGAGCCAGCGGGCCGAGCCGCCGACGACGCGGTTGAACTGCGGGACGAACACGAGGATGAGCAGCGCGACGGCGACGATGTAGAACGGCACCGAGACGAGCCGGAGGTAGCGGTAGTCGACCTTCATCATCACGACCATCGCGAGGATGCCGAGGACCGCCCACTGGATCTGCGGGCCGACGGTGGCGAACGTGTCCTCGTTCGAGAGGTAGCCGCGGATCGCCGACGACGAGTAGACCATCAGGATGCCGATCGCGGTGAGCGCGACGACCACGACGAGGATCACGTAGTCGGCCTGGTGGCGCTCGCGCTGGACGACCGACCCGTGGTCCGCGTGCGGGCCGGCTGGCGGTTCGCGGTCTTGCGCTGCTCCTCGGGCGTGAGCTCGCGCTCGCGGCCGGGGAGACCCAGGCGCGGGATCGGCGGGGCGAGGTTCATCGCGGCCCTCCTGCGCGGCGCTCGGCCGCGAGCCCGGCGACGGCGGCCTTGAAGGCCCGTCCGCGGGCGGCGTAGTCCTCGAACATGTCGAAGCTCGCGGCGGCCGGGCTCAGCAGGACGGTCGCCGGACCCGCGCCACCGTCGTCGGCGAGGGCCTCGCGGGCGAGGGTGTGCACGGGCAGGGGTTGATGAACAGCCCGAGCATCGACTCGATCGCCGGGCAGCGGCGCCGAGCGGCCGGAGACCGTCGCGCCGAACACGACGTCGTCCTCGCCGCTGTACCGGCTCAGCAGCAGCGCCCAGGCGCCCTGGCACGATGCGTGTTCAGGGTCAGCTGCTGCTGGCGCCCGAGACGCCTCGAGGGCCGAGTCGCCTCGGCGGACAGCTCGGAGTCGCTGCTCGGCATGATCGCCCTCGCGGCCGTCGCCGCGCGCGGCCGGCCGGTCCGCTCGCACGAGCGGCGTCGGGCGCGTGAAGCCCGCGAGCGTCTTGCGCCAGAACGCCTCGGCCGCCGTCGAGTCCTGCCGCTGCAGCCAGGCGATGAAGTCGCGGTAGGGCCGGGCCGCTGGCAGCGGATCGTCGCGCCCGCTGCGACGGAGCCTCGTAGGACAGCAGCACCTCCTTCAGCAGCGAGCGGCAGCGACCAGCCGTCGAGCAGGAGGTGGTGATGGCTCCAGACGAAGCGCCAGGCATCGTCCGCGACGCGCAGCAGCGCCAGGCGCATCAGCGGCGCCTCGGCCAGAGGTCGAAGCCGCGCGCTCGATCCGCCTCGAGGAAGCGACGCCAGCCGTCGCTGCTGCTCGGCCGACGGCAGCCCGCGCCAGTCCTGCTCGTCCCAGGGCAGCGGACACCTGGCGACGGACGACCTGGAGCGGTTCCGCCGAGCCCCTCCCAGGCGAAGCCGGTCCGCAGGACGGCGTGGCGGTCCACCAGCGCGCTGCCAGGCCTGCCGGAAGGCCGCGACGTCGAGCTCGCCCTCGCAGCGTGCAGCGCACCTGCTCGAAGTACACGCCCGACTCGGGCGCGTACAGGCTGTGGAACAGCAGCCCCGACTGCAGCGGGGACAGCGGATAGACGTCCTCGATACCCCGCGCCGGAGCCCGACCAGAGCGATCCAGCCGGCGCTCTGAGTCGAGCCGGGCGAGCGGGAAGTCGGACGGCGTGCAGCCGCCGGCGCCGGGACGACAGGCAATGGGCGATCAGCGCGCCGCAGCGCGCGCCAGGAACTGCGACGCCAGCGCGCTCGATGGTGGCCGCCGGTGCGACGTCGGCTGAAGGTCCAGCAGGACGCGCAAGCGGCCCGCCGACGACGCCGCCGTTGACGTCCGAGCGTATGCGCACGCCGCTGGCGATCGCTCTGGAGCCGGGCCGGTCGACTCGGGCGCCAGCGGCGAACGGCGACCGGGCTCGGGCAGCGCCCGGTCGAGCTGCCCGAGGTAGTTGAAGCTGACCTCGGCCCGCGGACCGGCCGCCAGCCGCCGCCGCACGTCCGCGTCGGGGTGCAGGATAGCGCAGCAGCCCGTAGCCCAGGCCGCGCCCCGGCACGCCGCGCAGCTGCTCCTTGACCGAGCGCAGCGCCTCCCCCGGCCCCGTCGCCCGCGCCCAGCCTCCAGCCGCACCGGGAACAGGCTGGTGAACCAGCCGACCGTGCGCGACAGGTCCACGTCCTCGAACAGCTCCTCGCGCCCGTGGCCCTCCAGGTCCACGAGGCACGCCCCCGGCCCCGTCCACGGCGCCACCGCCTGCGCCAGCGCCGTCAGCAGCACGTCGTTGATCTGCGTCCGGTACGCCGCCGGCACCTCGTGCAGCAGCGCCTGCGTCTCCGCCTCCGTCAGCGCCACCTCCACCGTCTCCGCCGACGCCGCCGTGTTCTCCCCGCCCGCGTGATCGACCGGCAAGCGCCGCCACCGGCCGGCTCCGCCCCGCCTCGCCAGTAGCCCGCCTCCTCCGCCAGCGCGTCCCCGCGCGCGTACGCGCTCAGCCGCTCGGCCCACTGCTGGAACGACGTCGTCTTGGCCGGCAGCTCGCAGCGGCTCCCCCCGACGCGAGCTGCTCGTAGGCGGTGAGCAGATCCTCGAGCAGGATGCGCCACGAGACGCCGTCGACCACCAGGTGGTGCACCACCAGCAGCAGCCGCGCGGCCTCGTCCCCCCGCGTCGAACAGCACCGCGCGCAGCAGCCGGCCCGCGCGTCAGATCGAGGCTCGCCTGCACCCGCGCGGCCGCGCGCTCCACCGCGCCCGCCCGCTCGGCCTCCGGCAGCGCCGCTGAGGTCCACCTGCTCGAACACCCCGCCGGCCTCCTCGCCCGGCCGATCCCCATCCTGCTCGCCAGCCGCCCGTGCTGCCGCCGGAAGCGCAGCCGCAGCGCGTCGTGATGGCGCAGCAGGTGCTCGCACCGCCTGCCGCAGTCGCCCGGCGTCGAGCGGCTCGCGCACCTCGAGCAGCACCGCCTGGTTGAAGTGCTGCGGCTCGGCCAGCTCCTGCTCGAAGAACCAGCGCTGGATCGGCGTCAGCGGCACCGGCCCCGTCACCGGCCCCTGCTCCGCCGTCGCACCGGCGGCGCCCCTGCCCACGACCGCGGCCAGCTCGGCGATCGTCTGGTGCTGGAAGAGCTGCCGCGGCGTCACGTGCGAGCGCCGCGCCCGGCGCGCCGCGCGACGATCTGGATGCTCGAGGATCGAGTCGCCGCCCAAGCTCGAAGAAGTTGTCGTGGACGCCGACCCGCTCGAGGCGCAGCACCTCCGCCCAGATCCGCGCCAGCACCTCCTCCTCCGCCGTGCGCGGCGCCACGGTACCGCTCGCCCAGCTCCGGCCGCTCCCCCGCCGGCGCCGGCAGCGCCCGCCGGTCGACCTTGCCGTTGGGCGTCAGCGGCAGCGCCTCCAGCACCACGAACGCCGCCGGCACCATGTACTCCGGCAGCCTCTGCTCCACGCGCTGCGCGCAGCTCCCCCGCCTCCACCCGCTCCCCCTCGCGCGGCACCACGTACGCCACCAGCCGCTTGTCCCCGCCGGCCCCGCCTGCGCGCGCCACCACCGCCTGCCCGCACCGCCGCGTGCTCGGCCAGCACCGCCTCGATCTCGCCCAGCTCGATCCGGAAGCCGCGGATCTTCACCTGCTCGTCCAGCCGCCCCAGGTACTCGCAGCGTGCCGTCCGCCCGCCACCGCGCCAGGTCGCCGGTCCGGTACAGCCGCGCCCCCGCCTCCCCGCCGAACGGATCGGGCACGAACCGCTCCGCCGTCAGCTCCGGCCGCTGCCAGGTACCCGCGCGCCAGCCCCGCGCCGCCGACGTACAGCTCCCCGGCCACGCCCACCGGCACCGGCTCCAGCCGCGCGTCCAGCACGTACACCCGCAGGTCCGGCATCGGCACGCCGATGACGCTCGCCGCCGCGCGCACCGCCGCCGCCGTCACCGGCTCGGTACGTCACGTGCACCGTCGTCTCGGTGATCCCGTACATGTTGACCAGCCGCGGCCGCTCCGTCGCCGTGCCGCGCGCAGCCACGGCGCGCAGCGTCGCGTAGCATCCAGCGCCTCGCCGCCGAAGATCACGCAGCCGCAGCGCCAGCGCCTCGCCGTCCCGCCGCCCCTCGTCGGCCCGCACCAGCTGCCGGAACGCCGACGGCGTCTGGTTCAGCACCGTCACGCGCTCCTCGCACGAGCAGCCCGTAGAACGCCTCCGGCGACGCGCGCACCCAGTACGGCACGACGACCAGGCGCCCGCCGTGCGCAGCGCGCCCCAGAGCTCCCACACCGAGAAGTCGAACGCGGCGACGCGCACGGCCTGCTCGAGCGTCGCCGCGCGGGCCGTGCGCTCGAGCCCCGCGGCCCGGAAGTCGGCCTCGAGGCGCGGACCGCTCTCGCCGATCAGCACCGCCGCGACCGCGCGCTCGGCGACGACCGGCGGGAGGCCGGACAGGTCGACGCCCTTGTCGCGGCCACCGGCGATGAGCACGACCGGCGGCTCGAACGAGCGGAGCGCCGCGACGACGGCGTCGGGCTGGGTGCCCTGCGAGTCGTTGACGAAGCGGACGCCGTCGATGGTCGCGACCGGCTCGAGGCGGTGCTCGACGCCCGTGAACGCCGCGGCCGCGGCGCGGATCGCGTCCGGCTCGACGCCGAACAGGAGGCCGACCGCGATGGCGGCCAGCGCGTTCGAGACGTTGTGGGCGCCGGGGATGGCGAGCTCGGCGACCGGGAGGATGCGGCCATCCGGGCCGGTCGCGGCCGTGCCGCCGCCGGCGATCGCGAGCCGCTCGACATCGTCCGCGACGATCCAGCCGTCGACCACGCCGAGGCCGCCGGCGACCGGCGGGCGCTGGCCGTAGGCCACGACGCGGCGCGCGACTCGCGTCCGCGTACGCCGCGACGACCGGGTCGTCGAGGTTCAGCACGAGCGCCCCGGCCGGGTCGACGAGGTCGGCGAGCCGCCGCTTGGCGGCGCCGGTACGCCTCGAGCGAGCCGTGGCGGTCGAGGTGGTCCGAGGTCACGTTGGTGTAGACCGCGACGGTCGTGCCCCGCGACAGGGTCGGGAGCTGGAGCTCGGACAGCTCGTAGACGACGCGGTGGTCCGCGGTGAGCTCCGGCAGCCGCTCGACGATCGGGATCCCGATGTTGCCGCCGAGGACCGCCGGGTGCGCCGGGTCGGCCGCGAGGATCGCGGCCGCGAGCGACGACGTGGTGGTCTTGCCCTTCGTCCCGGTCACGCCCGATCGTGGGCGCCGGGCAGAGCCGCAGGAACAGGTCCGGCTCGGAGACGACGGCCGGGGCGGTCTCGTCGCCGGCGGCGCGGGCGTCGACGAGCGCGCGGAGCGCCGCGCGGAGGCGCGGCTCGGTGGTCGGGTAGTCGGGGTTGATCGCCGGGCGACGAGGTCACGAGCGCCGCGCCCGCCCAGGCCGTCGCGGGGTCGACGTCCGGTCCGGCCAGCAGCCGCACCGACCGTCCCTCGAGCGCGTCGATCGCCGCGCCGAGGTCGGCCGCCGGCCGGCCGTCGTAGACCGTGACGTCCGCGCCGGCATCGGCCAGGAACCGCGCCAGCGCGATCCCGCTGCGGGCGAACCCGAGCACGGTGACCGGCCGGTCGCGGAGCGACGCCGGCGCGGACGCCGTCGAGCGTCAGCGCGTCCGGATCGATCGGTCGGGTCGCGGTCATCGTCATCACGCCAGCCGGTTCAGCGAGGCGAGGAAGAGGGTCACGCCGAGGAGCGCCGCGAGGATGCCCGACGATCCAGAACCGGATCGTGATCTTCTCCTCGTCCCAGCCGCCCAGCTCGAAGTGGTGATGGAGCGGGCTCATCCGGAAGATCCGTTTGCCGCCGCTCAGCTTGAAGTAGCCCACCTGCAGCATCACCGAGCCGGTCTCGATCACGAAGATGATCCCGATGAGCGGCAGCACCAGGACCTGGCCGGTGATGAGCGCGGTGACCGCCAGGCGTGGCGCCCAGGGACAGGGCTCCGCTGTCGCCGATGAAGATCTGCGCCGGATGGACGTTGAACCAGAGGAACCCGAGCAGCGCGCCGATGATCAGCGCGCAGAGGAGCGCGAGGTTGGCCTGGTTCGGCGTGTTCAGCAGCGCGATCAGCATGTAGGCGACGAACGCGATGGCGACCGTGCCGCCGGACAGGCCGTCGAGGCCGTCGGTGATGTTCACGCCGTTGGCCGCGGCCACGATCGCGAACGCGGCGAACAGGACGTAGATCCGCGCGTCGATCGGCACCTTGCCGATGAACGGCACCGCGATCGCGGTGATGTCGTAGGTCTGCTGGATCTGGTACGCGGCGACGAAGGCGACGACCGTCAGCCAGATCAGCTTCTGGCGGGCGCGGATGCCCTCCCCCGTCCGGGCGTTCAGGTAGTCGTCGAAGGCGCCGAGCAGCCCGACCATCGCCAGCGCGGCGATCGGCGCGAACGTCGAGGCGTCCGGCTGCTGCTTCAGGAAGAAGTAGATCGCGAGGACCACCGCCACGATCAGCAGGCCGCCCATCGTGGGCGTGCCCTCCTTCGCGTAGTGGCTCTCGGGGCCTTCCTCGCGGATCCGCTTGCCGAAGCCGATCGCGCGGAGGAGCCGGATGTACGGCGACATCAGGATGACCACGAGGGCGAACGCGAGCAGCAGGCCCTGGATCAGCTCGACGGTCATCGCGCGGGACCCCGCTCGGCCCGGAGCGCGTCCACGAGGGCGTCGAGGCCGATGCCGCGCGAGCCCTTGACCAGCACGACGTCCCCGTCGCGCAGCCGCGGGCGGAGGACCTCGAGCGCGCTCGCCGCATCGGGCACGACGAGGATCCGCTCGGGCGCGAGCCCGGCGTCCGCGGCCGCCGTCGCGATGGCCCCGACCGCCGAGCCGACCACGACCAGCAGCGCCGCGGTCCGGCCGGCGGCGTCCCCGACCGCGCGGTGGCCGTCCTCGTGCGCCTCGCCGAGCTCGAGCATCTCGCCGAGCACCGCGACCGGCCGGCCCGGGAGGTCGGCGAGGACCTCGAGGGCGGCCGCGACGGAGCCGGGCGAGGCGTTGTAGCTGTCGTCGATGACGGTCACGTCCGCAAGACGGACGAGCGTCATCCGATGCGGCGCCGACCAGCCGGCGGCGATGCCCTCGACGATCGCGTCGAGCGGGACGCCGGCGGCGAGCCCGACGGCGGCCGCGGCGAGCCCGTTGTGGACCGAGAGCCGGCCGAGCGACGGCGTCATGGCGGGACGGCGCTCGCCGCCGGCGCGCAGCGTGAACCGCATCCCGTCGGTGCCGGCGGACGTCACCGCCTCGGCACCGACGTCGGCGTCGTCGGCGAAGCCGTAGGTCAGCGGTCGCGCCGCGGTCCGCGCCGCCATCCGGCGCACGATCGGGTCGTCGGCGTTGAGGATGGCCGTGCCGGCCGCCGGCAGGGCCTCGAGCAGCTCGCCCTTGGCCGCCTCGATGGCCTCGATGCTGCCGATCCGCGACAGGTGGACCGGCTGGACGGCGGTCACGACCCCGATCGACGGCCGCGCCATCGCGGCCAGGTCGGCGATCTCGCCGCCGACGTACATCCCCATCTCGAGGACCGCGGCCTCGTGCTCCGGGCCGAGCTCCAGGAGCGTGAGCGGCAGGCCGATCTCGTTGTTCTGGTTCCCGGCGCTCCGCAGCGTCCGGAAGCGCCGTCCGAGGACCGCGGCGACCGCCTCCTTGGTCGAGGTCTTGGCGATGCTCCCGGTGATCCCGACCACGAGCGGGTCGAACCGGCGGCGCCAGCCGGCCGCGACCGCGCCGAGGGCGGCGATCCCGTCGGCGACGCGGATGACGGTGACGTCGCCGAGCGCCGCCGGGTCCGCCGGCGGTCGGGTGACGAGGAGCGCGGCCGCGCCGGCGGCGACCGCGGCGGGCAGGTGGTCGTGGCCGTCCGTGCGCTCGCCCGGGAGCGCGACGAAGAGGTTGCCCGGGCGGACCACGCGGGAGTCCACCGCGCCGCCGCGGACGGGTCGGTCGGAGCGGGTCAGCAGCCGGCCGCCGGTCAGGCGCACGAGGTCGTCGGCGGTGAGGGCCGGGCCTGGGTCGGTCACGCCCGGGAGTCTCGCATGGACCGTCGTCACCGGGCCGCGACCGGGCCGATCGTGGTCATCCGGTCGGTCAGGAGGTCGGGGGTGGTGATCGCGTCCGTGGCGATGCGCCGGAACAGCTCGAACGACATCACGGGCATCTCGAGGTGGCCGACCCGGACGACGGTCGGCGTCCCTTCCTCGATGCGGACCGCGACGACGAGGTCGGGGACGCCCTTCTCGCGGCCGATGTAGCCCACGAACGAGTAGTTGAACAGGTCGACCTTCCAGGCGCCGCGACCGTGGTTGGCCTTCGGGTCCCAGATCTGCGCCGTCCCGGTCTTGCCGCCGACGTCGTAGCCCTTCACGAGCGTGCGGTCCTTGTAGAACGGCACGGTCGTGACGACGTGGCTCATCAGGCCGATCAGCTTGCGACGACAGGCGCTGGTCGATGACCTTGCGCCTTCGGCGGGTCGACGATCTCGCGCTCGCCGATCGCCTTCACGACGTGGGGCTGGACCAGCGATCCGCCGTTCATCAGCGCGGCATAGGCCGTCGCGAGCTGGATCGGCGTGACCGCCACGCCCTGGCCGAACGCGCCGTTGGCGAGGTCGATCTGCGCCCACGGCTTGAGGCCCGGGTCGCGAACGATGCCCGACACCTCGTTGGCGAGGTCGATGCCGGTCTTGGCGCCGAAGCCGAGCTTCAGCCAGGTGTCGTAGAGGATCGCCGACGAGGCGCGGGTCGACGGCGCGAGGTCGAGCGCGACCTTGGCGGCGACGACGTTGCGCGAGAAGGCGACGCCGTCCTCGAACGTCATCCAGCCCATGCCCTTCCGGTCGGCGTCGTCGATGTGGGCCCGGCCGCCGTCGAGCTTGAGCGTGCCCGTGTCCTTGATCCGCGTGTCGAGGGTGACGCTCTTGTGCTCGAGGGCCGCGGTCGCGGTCATCATCTTGAAGACGGACCCGGGCTCGTAGACGGACGAGACGATCGGGTCGATGAACCGCTCCGGGTGCTTCGCCGCGATCGCGCGGTAGTCGTTGGCGTCGTACGACGGATAGGTCGCCTCCGCGTAGACCTCGCCGGTGTACGGGTCCATGACGATGGCCGAGACGCTCTTGGCGTCGTCGGCGACGTAGGCGGCCAGGAGCTCCTGCTCCACGGCCAGCTGGAGGCCGGCATCGATGGTGAGGCGGACGTCCTGGCCGGGCGTCCCGGGCGAGACGACGGTCGCGGTCTCGGGGATCGGCTGGCCGCGCGCGTCGCGCTGGAAGTCCGCGATGCGGGGCGATCCGCCGAGCGTGTCCTGGTAGGCCTGCTCCACGCCGTACTGCCCCGTGCCCTCGCGATTGACGAAGCCGAGGAGCTGCGCGCGCGAGCGTCGAGTCGCGACCGCCGCCGGCCTGCGGATAGACGCGCAGCGGCTCGGCCTCGAGGGTGATCCCGGTGAGCGCGCCGGTCCGCGATCGCGGCCCGGATCTGGTCGGCGACCGCCGGCTCGATCTCGCGGGCGAGGATGATGTAGGTCTTGTCGGTCAGCAGCTTGTCGCGGAGCGCGGCCGCGGCTGTGTCGTCCGAGGGTCAGGATGCGGACCAGCTCGTCGCCGGTCGCCTCGCGCTGCTGCGGCGTCAGGACCTTCGCGTTGGCCACCAGCCGGTCGCGCTCGACGGTGGTCGCCAGGACGACGGTCCCGCTGCGGTCGTAGATGTCGCCGCGCCGGCTGGGCTCGCTGACCTGCTTGGTGGTCTGGGCGACGGCCTTGGCGGCCAGGTCGTCGCGCTGGAGGACCTGCCAGTAGGCGAGCCGGCCGACGACCGCGACCGCGGCGATCACGAAGACCAGCAGCAGCACCAGCAGCCGCGATCTCGAATCGGTCCGACCCAGCATGGTTCGCTCGATCGCCTAGCGGGCCGGCAGGATGAGGGGGTCGCCGAGCTGGCCGAGCCCCGCATCGATGGCGAGCTTGCGGATCGCCGGCTCGTGGCCGAGGCGGCTCAGGTCGGAGTGGAGGTCCTGGGCCTTCGAATCGAGCCGGTCGCGGGTGACCTGCAGCCGCCCGATGTCGTAGCCCGGTCGCGGACTCGCGGACGACCTGGGCCAGCCAGAAGAACGCGAGCAGGAACGCGATCACGATCGTGCCGAGCACGAGGCTCCAGTGGCCCGGGCGCCGTCCGGCCCGGACCGCGGTCCGCATCTTCCGCCGGCCGAGCGTCGGGCCTTCGGCGATGCGCGGGCGTCCGCCGAGCGTGATGGTCCGTGGGCGGGCGCCCTCGTAGACGGCCACCGGTCAGTCGGCCGACATGAGGCGGAGGCGCGGGGCGCGCGGATCGAGGAAGGCGAACGGGTCGGTGGGGACGACGTTGGTCGTCTCGCCGTACTCGACCTCGAAGCCCTCCGGCTGATGGTGTCGGTCGTGGCGCTCGCGGACTTCGTGCTGCCGGCGGCCGTACGACTTGCGACGGCTGGACTGATGGTGCTTGCTCATGGGGGCTCCTCCTTCCGTTCCTGCTGGCGTGGCCGGTCCCTCTGGTCGGCTCACGGGTCGTCGGTCGATCGGGCCCCCTTACGCGGCCAGGCGCTCGGCGGCCCGCAGCCGGGCGCTGCGGGCTCGGGGGTTGGCGGCGATCTCGGTCGCCGACGGGGTCAGGGACGGCCGGGTCACCATCCGCAGCCGCGGGTTCTTGCCGCAGACGCAGACCGGCAGCTCCGGCGGGCAGACGCAGCCACGCCGTTCCGTGGCGATGAACCGCTTGACGATGCGGTCCTCGAGCGAGTGGTAGCTGAGGACGACGAGCCGGCCGCCGGGCCGCAGCAGGTCGAGGGCGGCCGACAGGCCGGCCTGGAGCGCCTCGAGCTCCTCGTTGACCGCGATGCGCAGGGCCTGGAAGACGCGGGTGGCGGGGTGGGTCCGGCGCGGCTGGCGCGGGTTCGGCGGCGCGACCTTCTCGACCAGCGCGGCCAGGCCCTCGGCGGTGTCGACCGGCGCGGTCTTGCGCGCATCGACGATCGCCCGGGCGATGCGCGGCGCCTTCGGCTCCTCGCCGTAGCGCCGGAAGAGCGCGGTCAGCTCGGCGGTGTCGAGGGTCGCGAGCAGGGTCGCGGCCGGGACGCCGCGGCTGGTGTCGAAGCGCATGTCGAGCGGGCCGCCGGCGCGGAACCCGAAGCCGCGGTCCGTGTCGGCCAGCTGGAAGCTGGAGAGCCCGAGGTCGAAGAGGCAGCCGTCGACGGCGCCGAAGCCGGCCTCGGGCGCGACGGTCGCGAGGTCGTGGAAGTTCGCCTGGCGAAGGACGAGGCGATCGCCGAAGCGTGCTCGGAGGCGACCGTCCACTCTGGCGACGGCCGCCCCATCGGCATCGAGGCCGAGGAGGCGGCCATCAGGGTCGGTCGCCTCCAGGATCCGCTCGGTGTGCCCACCGCCGCCCAGGGTGGCGTCGATCTGAAGGCTGCCCGGCGCTGGAGCGAGCATCACGAGGACCTCCTCCACCAGCACCGGCATGTGCCCATCCTTCATCTCTCCTCCGTCCCGAACGATCGGATCCCGAGCGGATCCTGGAAGCGCATGTGGTGGCGCTAGATCCCCAGCCCTTCGAAGGCTTCGGCCAGCGCTTGTGGGTCGTCGAGCGCCTTGCGGTAGTCCTCCCACCGGTCGGGTGCCCAGATCTCCACGTGGTCGTGCGTCCCGACCACCACGGCGTCAGCCGTGAGGCCGATGGACTCGCGCAGGTATGCCGGGACGAGGACCCGTCCCTGGCGGTCGAGCTCTGCGGGTGCGGACCCGGCGAAGACGAACCTCGTGAAGCGCCGGGCGGTCTGGTCGGTGAATGGGAGCGCGGCGACCTTGGTCGAGAGGGACTCCCAGCCGGCCGCGGTGTGGATCGCGAGGCAGGGGTCCAGCCAGCGCGAGACGACGGCTCCGGCGTCCAGCTGGGCGCGGAACTTCGCAGGGACGGCGATCCGTCCCTTGTCGTCCACCGTGTGCCGGTACTCGCCGGTGAACACCAGTCGGGCTTCCCCTGTCGTTGCGGTCGCGGTCGTCGCGTGCGGTACGGACATGCGGCTCGGGCCGCCGGCGGTGGCGGTGAGGCGGGGTTCTCGCCGGCGGGTCGGCCGGGTCGGTACGTTCCCCACTTTTCACCACTTCGCGCCACTTCGGGCCATATTAGCGTGTCAACGGCTCCCGTCAATGCCGTTTCTGCACATGGGGATGGGCGGGGCGCGGGCGTGCCGCGCGGTCGGCGGCGGGTCGGCGGCCGCGGCGCGTCGGCGGCGCTCGGCGGCCAGCGGCGCTGTCGGCGCGGTTCGGCGGCCGAGTCGTGGCGGAACGACCGTCAGGAGAGCGCCGATGGCCGGTCCGGTCGCGCCGATCCCGCGGTCCGTCGGCCGTCGGCGAGCGGTCGGATCACCGCCGGTGCGTGCACGGATATCCGCGTGATCCTGGACGTGCGCCGGGCCTCGCGATCAGCCGGCATCGGCCATAGCGGTTCCGGGGCGAGCGTCTGATGGCAGATCGGACGCGAGTGCGGCCGATCGCCGGGATCGGCGGGCTCAGCGGGCTCGGCGTCGGCGATCGCCGGCGCGATCGCCGGGCTCAGCGGGTCGGCGTCGGGATCCGCAGCTGCTGGCCGGACTTGAGGCCGGTCGTCTTCGTCCAGGGGTTCATGTTCCTGACCCGCTGGAGCGAGACGCCGAAGTAGTTGGCGATGCTCGCGAGGTTGTCGCCCGAGCGGATCACGTAGATCCAGCAGTCCGACGTGCCGGGGCACGCCGTCAGGAGCGCGTACCGGTTCGAGGTGACGGCTTCGGCGTGGCTTCGCGGTCGGCTTGGGCGTCGGCGTCGGGGTCGGCGTCGAGCGCGTCGGGGTCGGGGACGGCGTGGCCGTCGGCGACGCGCTCGCGGCGGACGGGCTCGGCGTCACGACCGGCGCCGCGGCCGATGGCGCGACGGTCGCGGCCGCGGCGCCCGACGGTCGCAGCGGCGGCCAGCGACGGCGACGCGGCCGGCGGCCTGCTGGCGATCGCCGCCGAGGGCATGCTCAGCCCGCCGTTGGCCATCACGAACGCGGCCGAGATCGTGAACGAGAGGACCAGCGTCGCGAGGGAGATGGCGATCGCCGGGGTCAGCGAGGCGAGCGCGCGCGGTCGCGCCGCCGGGACCGGCGTCATGGCCACGGCGCCGTGCTGGTAGCGCGGGCAGTTGACGTGGCCGCTGGAGAGGCAGACGAGCTGCTGCTGGCGCAGCGACTGCGGGACGACCTCGGCCAGGGCCGCGCATCGGTTGGCGGCGTCGGGCGCCTCGATCGGCGGGCCGACGACGCCGTTCACCTCGGCCCGGAAGAACGGGCAGACGACCGGGTTCTCGGACCGTCCCTGCACGAGCGGCAGCCAGATCGAGGGCTCGGGGATCGCCGACGTCCGGGCTCGATCGGCGGCGTCGATCGGCTGGTCGGCGAGGAGCTCCTCGGCCGTCCAGTCGTCGGGCGGCGGAGCGGCTGGCGTCTTCGGCTGGCACGCACCCTCCTGGGCCGTCGGTGGCTTGGACGGCCGGGAGTCTAGTACCTTTCGCGCCTTGCCGTGGCGACGGACGACGGTGCTAGGCTCCGCCGCCAGAACCGACCGAACACCCGTTCGGCCCGCACGGATCGAGGCGAATCACCGCGTCATGGCCCTGCCACTCCCGGTCATCCCGCCGCAACCGGACGCGTTCCACCTCGCGCCGCACCGCATCAAGCGCTGCACGTTCCGGCGCCTGATCCAGGTCGAGGCAGGCGGCGAGCGGGTCTACGACGTCGAGTGCCTCTTCCCCGATCGCAAGGTGCCGATCCCCCTCGGCGACCTCGATGCGGCCACGCCGATCTGCAACAGCTGCACGGCCCCGCACATCTTCCGCCCGACGAGGACTGACCGCCGTCTGGCGTGCGCGCTGAGCGTCGTCCGGGATGGGGAGCGTCAGCGAGGCGGTCTGTAAGCCGAGTTCTGTCCCGATCGGCGCCGAAGCGCCGGCCGGGGATGGCCATCCATCTGAGGCCGGCGGTTGCCTACCGGCTCATGCGGCCGACCCGAGGGCTGGGCAGCGCACCTCTCCCCCGGCGACGGTTGCCCGCCGTCGGGTTGCGCCCTCCTATTTGGCCTTGCTCCGGGTGGAGTTTGCCGCGTTTCACTCCGTCGGCGACCCGAGGGCCGTCGTCGGCATCGTCACTGTGGCACTGGTCCTCGTCTCACGACGGACGGGCGTTACCCGCCACCCTGCGCTGAGGAGCTCGGACTTTCCTCACGACGAGCGGGTCGCCCCGCCGCCGCGCGACCATCCGACCGCCTCGCTGACGAGGCCATCCTACCCGCCGCGAGATCCCGGGCGGCCGGCGCGAGGACGATCCGGCCCTTCGGACCGTCGAAGAAGAGGTTGCCGCTGCCGTCCGCCGTCTGGGTGACCTGCTGCGGACCCTGGAGCGCCGCGAAGAAGACGGTCTCGAAGTCGCCCTGCGGGCCGATGCAGCCCATGAGCGTCATCATCAGCTCGCCGAACGTGAGCGTGCCGGTCGTCGGGTCGTAGGTGTAGGCGCCACCGAACTGGTTGCATCCGCCGGTGCCCTGCGCGCGGTCGGCCGTGAACCCGATGAACGGCGTGCTCGCCGGGACCGACGGCTGGCCGGCGACCGAGACCACGCCCCAGTTCGTGCCCGCGAGCGTCGCGGGCCAGCCGGGACGGCCGTCGGGCACCGGGATCGACGCCGCTCGACCCGCCGCACGCGGCGACGAGCAGGGCGATGAGCGCGATCGCGACGGCGGTCCGGGCGAACGGGGTGCTCACGGCCGCCTGACGGCGATCGACGCGCCACGGTTCCGCGCACGGCCGCGGCGCCGGTCAGGGCCGACGCACGACCGAGGCCGGCCCGCCGGCCTGCGCCCGGTCGATCGCCTCGTTCGCGAGCCGGTCGGCGACGGAGTTCTGGGCGCGCGGCACGTGGGCCGCGGTCCAGCGGTCGAAGCCGGCGAGCGTCTTGCGGGCCGCCGACCAGAGCGGGATCAGCTTCGCGTCCTTGACCCGCCAGCGGCCGGCGAGCTGCTCGACGATGAGCTTCGAATCGAGGAGGAGATGGACCTCGCGCGCGCCGAGGTCGCGGGCGAGCTCGAGCGCGCGGACGACGCCCGTGTACTCGGCGACGTTGTTGGTCTGGATCCCGAGATAGGCCGAGATCGACGCGTCGGGATCGGCCTTGTCGTTGCGCGCGTCGGGCCGGGCGAGGTCGTAGAGCGCCGCCCCGGACGAGGCCGGTCCGGGGTTGCCGCGGGCCGCGCCGTCGGTGCGGATCAGGAGGCGGAGCGACGAGGCCGCCGGCGCGGCGCGGGCGGGATCGGGCGCCGCGGGATCGGCCCCGGCCGCGGCCGTCGGTCGCTCGACGGTCTCGCCGTCGGTCCAGAGGGTCGGCGGGCCGTCCGGGTCGTCGGCGCGGTCGCGCGCCGTCAGACGGTCCCCTCGTCCGCGTCGCCTGGTCGGCCGGCCCGGGGGCGCGTCGGCCGCTCGGCGCCTCGGCAGTGACGGCGTCGCGGCGCCGACCGGCGCATCGGCGACACCGCGCCGCCGCCGCCCCGCCCGGTCCGGACGGCAGCACCGGCAGCTCCTTCCCGGCGGCCGACGACGAGGAGCCGCCGCGCAGGAACCGCCACGCCATCTTGAGCGGGTCGTAGTACTCGTCGGCGACGCGCTCCTTGAGCGGGATGATCGCGTTGTCGGTGATCTTGATGTGCTCCGGGCAGACCTCGGTGCAGCACTTGGTGATGTTGCAGTAGCCGATGCCGCCGGCGTCCTTGAGGTACGGCCGCCGGTCCGCCTCGTCGATCGGGTGCATCTCGAGGCCCGCCGCGCGGACCAGGAAGCGCGGCCCCATGAACGGCTTGTCGGTCTCGTGGTTGCGCAGCACGTGGCAGACGTCCTGGCACAGGAAGCACTCGATGCACTTGCGGTATTCCTGGACCCGCTCGATGTCCTCCTGCTGCCAGCGCCACTCCTCCTGCGGCTTGTCGGCGGGCGGCGTGAACGGCTCGATGGTCTTGTTGACCTCGTAGTTCCAGGAGACGTCGGTGACGAGGTCGCGGATCAGCGGGAAGGCGCGCATCGGCTCGACCGTGATCGGCTGCTCGAGGTCGAAGTCGGACAGCCGCGTCTTGCAGGTCAGGCTCGGCCGGCCGTCCACCTCGGCGCTGCACGAGCCGCACTTCGCGGCCTTGCAGTTCCAGCGGACCGCGAGGTCGGGCGCCTCGTGTCCCTGGATCCAGTGGAGGGCGTCGAGGACGACCATCCCCTCCTCCACCGGGACGTCGAACTCGTCGTAGTGGCCGGGCTCGCCGGGGCTGCCGCGGAAGACCCTCAGGTGGGCGTCGGGCATCGGTCGTCTCCCGTGGTCAGTGACTGCCGAGGAGGTCGCGGAGCGCGTCGGGCATGCCCGGCAGCGGCGCGGTGGTCGTGGTCATGGCGCCATCGGGCCCCTTGGCGACCACGCTGTTGCGATGGCCCCACGCCGCGTCGTCGGTCGCCGGGAAGTCGATCCGGCTGTGCGCCCCGCGGCTCTCGGTCCGCTGCCGGGCGCTGCGCGTGATGGCCTCGGACACGATCAGCAGGTTGCGCAGCTCGAAGGCGAGGTTCCAGCCCGGGTTGTAGGCCCGGCCGCCGACGACGCGCACGCCGGTCGAGCCGCGCGCGCAGCGCGTCGAGCGCCGTCGAGCGCCTCGGCCAGGTCGGCCTCCTCGCGGAAGATGCCGACCAGTCGCTGCATCATGTCCTGGAGGTCGCGCTGGATCGCGTACGGGTCGTCGCCGTCGGTGCGCGCCAGCGGCGCATCGAGCGCCGCCTCCGCGGCGTGGACCTGGTGCGGGTCCACGTACGGGTCGCCGGCCTGGGCGGCGGCGTAGGCCGCGGCGCCCGTCCCGGTCCGCGCCCCGAAGACCAGCAGGTCCGAGAGCGAGTTCCCGCCGAGCCGGTTGGCGCCGTGCATGCCGCCGGCGACCTCGCCCGCGGCGTACAGGCCCGGGACGGTCGTCGCGCCCGTGTCCGGCACGACCCGGATGCCGCCCATCACGTAGTGCGTGGTCGGCCCGACCTCCATCGGCCCGGCCGTGATGTCGACGTCGGCGAGCTCCTTGAACTGCTCGTACATCGAGGGCAGCTTGCGCCGGACGTGGTCGGCGGGCAGGTAGCTGATGTCGAGGAAGACGCCGCCGTGCGGCGAGCCGCGGCCCTCCTTGACCTCCGTGTAGATCGCCCGCGCGACGTTGTCCCGGGTGGAGAGCTCGGGCGGCCGGCGCGCGTCGGTCTCGCGGCCCTGCGAGAGCGCGGTGACCCATGTCGAGGCCTCGTCGTCGGTCGCGGCGTACTCGGCCCGGCGGTCCTCGGGCAGGTACGTCCACATGAACCGCTCGCCCAGGCTGTTGCGCAGGATCCCGCCCTCGCCGCGGACGGCCTCGGTGACGAGCAGGCCGCGGACGCCGGGCGGCCAGACCATCCCGGTCGGGTGGAACTGGACGAACTCCATGTCGATGAGCTCGGCGCCGGCCTCGTAGGCGAGCGCCTGGCCGTCGCCGCTGTACTCCCACGAGTTCGAGGTGATCTCGTACGCCTTGCCGATGCCGCCCGTGGCGAGGACGACGGCCTTGGCCGGGAAGACGACCGGGTAGCCGGTCGCGCGCCAGTAGCCGACCGCGCCCGGTGACCCTGCCGCCGCCCGTCGTCAGGTGCGTGACCGTGCACTCCATGAAGACGTCGATGCCGGCCGCGACCGCCTGGTCCTGGAGCGTGCGGATCATCTCGAGCCCGGTCCGGTCGCCGACGTGGGCGAGCCGCGGGTGCGAGTGGCCGCCGAACGGCCGCTGGAGGATGCGCCCGTCGCGGGTCCGGTCGAAGACCGCGCCCCAGCGCTCGAGCTCGTTGACGCGGGCCGGGGCCTCCTGGGCGTGCAGCTCGGCCATGCGCGGGTGGTTGAGCAGCTTGCCGCCGACCATCGTGTCGCGGAAGTGGATCTGCCACGAGTCGGCGGCGGCCACGTTGCCGAGGGCGGCCGCGACGCCGCCCTCGGCCATCACCGTGTGGGCCTTGCCGAGGAGCGACTTGCAGACCAGCCCGACCGTCGCCCCGGCGGCCCGGGCCTCGATCGCGGCCCGCAGCCCGGCGCCGCCCGGCGCCGATGACGAGGACGTCGTAGGGGTGCGACTTCGGGTCGGGGATCGCCATGCTCGTCCGGCCGTCCTAGAAGTGGATCGCCGGGTCGGTGATGACCCCGAGCGCCAGCAGGCGGACGTAGATGTCGGCGAAGGTGACCGTCAGGAGGCTGATCCAGGCCCACGCCATGTGGTGGCGGTTGAGCGTGGTCAGCCGCTGCCACAGGCCGTGGCGGATCTGCGTGTTGCGCGAGCACGAGAAGCAGTCGATCTTGCCGCCGACCAGGTGGCGCAGCGAGTGGCACGACAGCGAGTAGCCGGTCAGGAGCGCGGCGTTGAACGTGAGGATCACCGTCCCCAGGCCGATCCGCCAGGCGCCCGTCGAGGCGGAACGACGTGACCGCGTCGACCCACAGGAAGAACAGCGGGATGAATGCGAGGTACAGGAAGTAGCGGTGCAGGTTCTGGAGGATGAACGGCAGCGACGCCTCCATCGAGTAGCGCCGGTGGATCGTGGGCTCGCCGACGGCGCAGCCGGGCGGGTCGGCGAAGTAGAAGCGGTAGTAGGCCTTGCGGTAGTAGTAGCAGGTCGCCCGGAAGCCGAGCGGGATCCACAGGATCAGGATGGCCGGGCTGAACCAGGCCGGCAGGAACGGCAGGACGATCAGCGGCGAGAACAACGGGGAGAGGTAGCCGTCCACCTCGTACGGCGTGTTGAACAGCGGGCGTGAGCAGGACGCCGCTGATGAACAGGTAGGTCGCGCAGATCGTGAAGACCGTCCCCTGGACGGCGGGCGCCGACCACCAGCGCGTCGTGCGGCTGGTCGCACCGAAGCCGCGGGCCGTCGTGCCGCGCGGCTTGGGCGGCGGGACCCTGGGCGCGGCGAGCGGCCGGGCCGGCGGCGGGAGCGTGGCCATCTGGTGGTGGGTCCTCCGATCGGGTCGGGCTTGGTTCGCTTAGGAGGTCGGCGCGGCGGCCGGGGTCGCGGCGAGGTGCTCGATGACCGCGTCCGCGAAGTCCTGCGTGCCCGTCGATCCGCCGAGGTCGTACGTCGTCCGGCGGCCCTCGGCGATCACCTCGCGGACGGCCCGCTCCACGTCCGCCGCGGCCTCCGGGTAGCCGAGGTGCCGGAGCATCAGCGCGCCGCTCAGGATGAGCGCGGTGGGGTTCGCCTTGTCGAGGCCGGCGTACTTGGGCGCGGAGCCGTGGACCGGCTCGAAGACCGCGGCGTCGGTGCCGATGTTGGCGCCCGGCGCGACGCCGAGCCCGCCGACGAGGCCCGCCGCGAGGTCGCTCACGATGTCGCCGTACAGGTTCGGCAGCACGAGCACGTCGTACAGCTCCGGCTTCTGGACGAGCTGCATGCACATGTTGTCGACGATGCGGTCCTCGAACTCGATCCGGCCCTCGTAGTCGGCCGCGACGGTCCGGCAGCGAGTCGAGGAAGAGGCCGTCCGACAGCTTCATGATGTTGGCCTTGTGGACGGCCGTGACCTTGTGCCGGCCGTTGGCGACCGCGTAGTCGAAGGCGAAGCGGGCGATCCGCTCCGACGCCTCGCGGGTGATGATCTTGATGCTCTCGGCCGCGTCGCGGCCGACCATGTGCTCGATGCCGGCGTAGAGGTCCTCGGTGTTCTCGCGGACGATGACGAGGTCGATGTCCTCGTAGCGCGACTCGACGCCGACCATCGAGCGAGCCGGGCGCAGGTTGGCGTACAGCCCGAGCGCCTGGCGGAGGCCGACGTTGACGCTCCGGAACCCGCCGCCGACCGGCGTGGTGATCGGGCCCTTGAGGCCGACCTTCGTGCTCCGGATCGAGGCGAGGACCTCGTCCGGGAGCGGCGTCCCGTGGGCCGCGATCGCGGCCTCGCCCGCCTCGACGGGCTCCCATTCGAACCCGATGCCGGTCGCATCGAGCACGCGGGTGGTCGCCTCCGCCAGCTCCGGACCGATGCCGTCGCCGGGGATCAGCGTGATTCGATGGGCCATGGCCCGATTGTAGCGACGCGGCGGACGCGGCGGCGGCCGGCGCCCCGAGGGGTGCCGGCCGCGATGGGTCGGTGAGCCGGGCGACGGTCAGCGGACCGGCAGCCAGACCACCGGGTTGCCGAGATCGAGCACGTTCGTGTCGAGCGGGATCACGATCGGCTGGCCCGTCCCGTCGGCCATGACCGACAGGATCGAGGTGCCGTGACGTCCGGGGCGATGAGGCGCTTGCCGTCGGGCGAGAACGCGGCCGGTCCGCAGAAGTTCTTGTCCTTCAGCTCGGGGTGCTCCTGGCAGCTCTTGCCATCCGCCCATGCCGTGATGGCGATGACCGGTCGGTCCAGGCCGGCCAGGACGTCGGCCGTCTGCCGCACCTCGGTGCCCCAGGAGGAGATCCGAGTCGCCGTCCGGAGACCACGTCGGCCAGAAGGACGGGGCCACCGGCAGGTCCCTGGCTGAGGTGACGTCGAAGGTCCGTGCCGAGCCGGGCGCACCGGCCGTCGGGCTGGCGGCCGTGTACAGCAGCCGCGGGACGGTCGGATCGGGCGACCAGCTGACGCCGCCGCCCGCCGAGACCGGCGACGTCGTGAGCTTGTGCAGGTCCTTGCCGTCCGGCCGGATCAGGTAGATGTCGCCCAGTTCGCGTGGTGCGATCCGCGGCGACGAAGGCGATCCACTGGCCGTCGGGCGACCAGGACGGGACGACCAGAGCCCGAAGCTCGAGGTCGATCGCGATCGGCGTCCAGCTCGGTGGAGCCGGAGCCGTCCGCCTTCGCGACCACCAGGTGCTCGCGCGGTGCCGTCGAAGGTCAGGAAGGCGATGCGCTGGTCGTCCGGCGACCAGCTGCTGGGGCTGCCCATCGCGACCGTGCCAGCGGGCACGGCCAGCCTGGCGGTCGATCCGTCGCTCGCGCGGACGATGTCCGTGCGCTCGTCGGTGCCGACCATGACCATGGCGATGCGCGACCCGTCGTGCGACACGACGAGGTCCTGCGCGGTGCGCGGTGAGGGTCTTGACGGTCTTCGGGTCCGTGCCGTCGGCGGCGTAGCTCTTGAGGGTCGAGCCGTCGGCGACGAGGATCCGGCCGTTGGTCGCGAGGCCGGAGACCGGCGAGGGCGCGCGGAGCGCGCCGGTGAAGACGGCGGTGCCGACGATCGCCAGGACGACGAGGGCGATCAGGGCCAGCCAGACGAGCGCGCGTGGGGCCGCGATCCGGCCCCGCATGTCAGTCGCGGTATCCACGGGGAGCCACCTTTCGGGGCTCGACCACCACGCTCCGCTGTCGCGTCGCCGCGGTCTGCACCAGGACCTCGCGCGAGGTGGTCCGGGACGCGATGCCCGGCCTCCTCGTGAAGCCACGCGGTGAGGGTCTGTCCGAACTGGTCGTTGGCGGTCATGCCGGACGGCCCTCCACGGAGCCCTGGCCGATCCGCGCGTCCGCATCGAGTGCGGCGCGCATCAGGCCGAGGGCGCGGTGCAGTCGCGATTTGGCGGTGCCGAGGGGGATCCCCAGGGTCGCTGCGACGGTCGGGAGTGGGAGGTCGAGGTAGTGATGCAGGACGATCACGGCCCGCATCTCCGGATCGAGCCGGAGGAAGCCGCGTTCGAGCTGGTCGCGGGCGACGACGACCGATTCGGCGCCGTCGACCGCCGGGACGGAAAGCGCGGTGAGCTCGACATCGACGCGATGGCGTCGGACCCGGCGCGCCTCATCGATGCAGGCACGGACCAGGAGCCGGTGGATCCAGGCGTCGAAGCGATCGGGATCGCGGAGGGTGGGCAGATCACGCCAGGCCCGGACGAGCGTGTTCTGCACGGCGTCCTTGGCCTGTTCCGCGTCCCGGAGGATGAGCCAGGCAGCGCCATCCAGTCGGGAGATCGCGGCGCCTGCCAGCTCGGCGAAGGCGTCATGATCGCCCGTCCGCGCTCGCTCCACGAGGTCTCGCTGCATGTCGCCCCTCGGCGATGGCGGGCCGTCTGGCCACGCTCGATGAGTATGGCGAGGCGACCCTCGCGGTTCGTTCCCGAATCGATGGCGCCCGCCGGTCCCGGACGGGTCGGACGCGGTACCATCGCCCTCCCGTCCCGACCGTCGCCGGAGGCCCTCGTCCGCCCGTGAAGATCCAGGAAGCCGACGCCAAGACGCTGCTCGTCGCCCAGGGCCTGCCCGTCCCGGACTGGGAGGTCGCCCATACCGTCGACGAGGCGCGCGAGGCGGCGAGGCGCTTCCTCTCGACGGGCGCCGGCAAGGTGGTCATCAAGGCCCAGGTGCTCGTCGGCGGTCGGGGCAAGGCGGGCGGCGTGAAGCTCGCCGGCTCGGTCGAGGAGGCCGCCACGGTCGCCGAGGCGATCCTCGGCATGGACATCAAGGGCATGACGGTCCGCAAGGTCCTGATCGGCGCCGCCGCGGACATCGTCAAGGAGTTCTACCTGTCGGCCGTCCTCGACCGGGCCGAGCGGCGCATCCTGCTGATGGGCTCCGCCGAGGGCGGGGTCGAGATCGAGCAGGTCGCCGAGGTGAACCCCGACGCGATCGTCCGCCGGCACGCCGACCCGCTCCTCGGGCTCCTCGACTACCAGGCCCGCGACCTCGCGTTCGCGATGGGCCTCGGCGGCCACCTGAAGGAGGCGGTGCGGATCGCCAAGGGCCTCGTCACGACGATGCGCGCCTACGACGCGGACCTCGTCGAGATCAACCCGCTCGCGATCGTGCGCGAGACCGGCGCGGACGGCGCCGCGGTCGAGCGCCTCGTCTGCCTCGACGCCAAGGTCACGCTCGACGACTCCGCGCTCGCCCGGCACCCGGGCCTCGAGGACGCTGCGCGACCCGGACGAGGAGGCGCCGGCCGACAAGGAGGCGCGCGAGGCCGGCCTCACGTTCATCAAGCTCGACGGCACGATCGGCTGCATGGTCAACGGCGCGGGCCTCGCGATGACGACCATGGACCTCGTCAAGCGGGCCGGCGGCGAGCCGGCCAACTTCCTCGACATCGGCGGCGGCGCGCGGGCCGACAAGGTCGCGGCGGCGATGCGGATCATCCTCGACGACCCGAAGGTGGACGCGATCCTCGTCAACATCTTCGGCGGCATCACCCGCGGCGACGAGGTCGCCCGCGGCCTGATCGAGGCGCGCGCCCAGCAGACCCGCGACGTGCCGATGGTCGTCCGGATCGTGGGGACGAACGCCGCGGAGGCCGCGGTCCTGCTCGAGGAGGCGAGGTTCGAGACGGCGGCGTCGCTGGACGAGGCCGCCGCCAAGGCCGTCGCGGCATCGAAGGGCGCCGCGGCATGAGCATCCTCATCGGGCGAGAGACGCGACTCGTCGTCCAGGGCATCACCGGGCGCGAGGGCGAGTTCCACGCCCGCGCCTCCGCGGCCTACGGCACGAACGTCGTCGCCGGCGTGACCCCGGGCAAGGGCGGCCAGGTCGTCCTGGACGGCACGGTGCCGGTCTTCGACACCGTCGCCGAGGCCGTGGCCCGGACCGGCGCGAACACCTCGCTGATCTTCGTCCCCGCCGCCGGCGCGCCGGATGCCGTGATGGAGGCCGCGGCCGCCGGCATCGCGACGATCTTCTGCATCACCGAGGGCATCCCGGCGCTCGACATGATCCCGGTCGTCGAGATGGTCCGCGCCCACGGCGCCCGGCTCATCGGCCCGAACTGCCCGGGCGCCACGTCACCGGGCCGCGCCAAGGTCGGGATCATCCCGGCGTCCATCCACCGCGAGGGACGCGTCGGGGTCGTGTCTCGATCCGGGACGCTGACCTACGAGGCGGTCCAGGCGATGACCGACGCCGGTCTCGGCCAGTCGACCTGCGTCGGGCATCGGCGGCGACCCGATCATCGGCACGACCTTCCTCGACGTGCTCCAGCTCTTCGCCGCCGACGAGGAGACCGACGCGATCGTGCTCATCGGCGAGATCGGCGGCGCCGCCGAGGAGACCGCCGCCGCGTGGGCTGCCGAGCACCTCAAGGACGTCCCCAAGGTCGCCTTCATCGCCGGCCGGACCGCGCCCGAGGGCAAGCGCATGGGCCACGCCGGGGCGATCATCTCCGGCGGCGCCGGGACCGCGGCGTCCAAGGTCGCCGCCCTCGAGGCGGCCGGTTTCCTCGTCGCCGGCTCCCCCACCGAGCTGCCCGCGCTTCTGCGCGACGCCGGCCACCGCGGCTGAGCGCCGTCCCCATGGACCCCGACCTCATCCTCCGCGGGCTCCAGGACAGACGGCCGCGCACCGAGGTCATCGGGCGCGACCACCCGGAGTTCGACGCCGCTCGACGCGTCTGGAACGGGATCGCGGACCGCCGGCCAGCCGCGATCGTGCGGGCCAACGACACCGACGACGTGGTCGCGACCGTCCGGTTCGCCGCCGACCACGACATCCTCCTCGCCGTCCGCGGCGGCGGGCATAGCCTCCCCGGACTGTCGACCTGTGATGACGGGATCGTCCTCGACCTGTCCGCGATCAGGGAGGTCTCGATCGACCCGGAGCGGCGCCTCGCGACGGTGGGCGGCGGCGCCCGCCTTGGCGACCTCGATCTGGCCGGCTCGCGGCACGGCCTCGCGACGCCGGCCGGGGTCATCTCGCACACCGGCGTCGGCGGCCTGACCCTGGGCGGCGGGATGGGCTGGCTGGGTCGCCGGCTGGGCCTGACCATCGACAGCCTCGTTGGCGTCGAGATCGTCCTCGCGGACGGCCGTATCGTCGAGGTGGACGCCGAGCACGAGCCCGAGCTCTTCTGGGGCCTTCGCGGCGGCGGCGGCAACTTCGGCGTCGTGACGTCGTTCCGCTTCCGGATGCACCCGCTCGGCGACGTCGTGATCGGTTCGTGGGAGTTCCCGGCCGGCAGCGCCCGGGACGTGCTCCATCGGTACGCGGAGCTCGCCGCCGATGCCCCTCGCGCGATCACCAGCTCGTTCACGATGACGTCGTCCGTCGTGTCCATCACGGCGGCCAGCTCCGGCTCGCAGCCAAACGCCCTCGAGGCGATCGACCGCTACGGGCGTGTCGGGACGCCGACGGCGGCCTCGCTCGGCGAGATGACCTTCCTCGAGCTCCAGTCGAAGGGCGACGAGCACATGCGCTGGGGTCGTCGCTGCTACGCGAAGGGCGGCTTCCTGGCGTCGATGGACGATGCCGCGATCGGACGCATCGAGGAAGCGGCCGCACAGACGCCTTCGCCCGATGCCGAGATCTACGTCATCCAGCTCGGCGGGGCGATCAGCGATGTCGATGACGGGGCGACGGCATACACCGGGCGCGGCGCGGGCCACTACTGGATCGTCGAGCCGGTCTGGGACGATCCGGCCGATGACGCGGCCTGCCTCTCATGGGGACGCGAGTACGCCGGACGGATGGCCGAGCAGTCGCTCGCGGGCAACTACGTCAACGAGCAGGCGGACGCGGACGCGAGCGTTGCCCGCTCGGCGTATGGCGGCGAGACGTACGCCCGCCTGACAGCGCTCAAGACCCGGGTCGACCCTGCCAACGTCTTCCGGCTCAATCAGAACATCGCCCCAGCGACGAGTCCCGTCGGATGACCGATCGGCGGACGGACTGATGGGCGCGCGCATGGACCTGATCGCCGGCGATGTCCGCGAGATCCTCCTCGTCATCGGGCTCGACGAGCCCGACCTCGACGCCGGGCGCTCACGCTTCGACGCCCATCTCTCCCTGGGCGGCGGCCTCGACCCGACCTGGCTGGACCTGTTCGCCGAGTCGGCCCGGGTCGCCACGGGGAGCGGCGACCCCGTCGACCTCCTCGACGCGCGGATCGAGCTGGACGGACCCGGCGCGGCCGCCGGCGACCGGACGATCGAGCGGATCGACCCGTCGTGGATCTCGGCGGTGGCGCGGATCCCGGATTCGGCGCTCGACGCGATCGCCGGCCGCTGGATCGAGCTGGTCGGCGAGGAGATCGGGCCGCTGCCGCGTGAGGAGAAGCCCTGGATCCGCGATCTCGCCGGGCAGATCGTGTCGTTCTGCCGCCGCGCCGATCGGTCCGCGGACGTGCTCTTCGTCTGGTCGCTCCGATGACCGACGAGCCGATCCCGGTCGAGGCGTCGTTCGCGGCGAACCGCTCGCTCTGGGAGGCCTGGACGGCCGTCCACGCCGAGGGCGAGTTCTACGACCTGGCGGGCTTCCGCGAGGGCGGCGTCAGGCTCCGGCCGTACGAGATCGAGATGGTCGGCGACGTCGCCGGCAAGTCGCTGCTCCACCTGCAGTGCCACTTCGGGATCGACACCCTCTCGTGGGCGCGTCTCGGGGCGCGGGTCACGGGCGCCGACTTCTCGCCGGCCGCGATCGAGCTGGCCACGTCCCTCGCGGCGGACCTCGGCTTCCCCGACGCCCGGTTCGTCTGCTCGAACCTCTACGACCTGCCCGCCAACCTCGACGGGACCTTCGACGTCGTCTACACGTCGCGGGGCGTGCTCGGCTGGCTGCCCGACATCCGCGGCTGGGCGGCGGTGGTGGCCCACTTCCTCGCGCCGGGCGGCACGTTCTTCATCACCGAAGCGCATCCGGTCTTCTACGCCTTCGACGACGAGGGCGTGGCGCCCGGCGAGCTCCGGCTACGCTACCCATACTTCGAGCACCCGGAGCCGCTGGTCTTCCCGGTCCAGGGCTCGTACGCGGACCCGGACGCCGACGTCGGCGACCAGGCCGAGCACGGCTGGGACCACGGCCTCGGCGAGATCGTGACCGCCCTGATCGATGCCGGCCTGCGCATCGAGTCGCTCGTGGAGCACCCGTTCGTCGCGTGGGCCGCCGACTTCCTCGTCGAGGGACCGGACGACGAGTGGCGCCTGCCGCCGGAGACGCGCGGCGAGCTGCCCCTGATGTTCTCGCTCAAGGCGACCAAGCCCGCCGGCTGAGCGCTCGCGATCGCGCGCTGACCGCCTCGCCTAGTGCAGGTGGTCCTGCCAGTCGTCGGGGACGCGGTCCTCCGGCCCAGGCACCGTCTGGTCGAGCGGGTGGTGCAGCGGCGGCACCAGCTCCGGGCCCTCGTAGGCGTTGCCGGTCACGAAGCTGTAGAACCAGTCCTCGTCCGGCTCGTAGGTGCGGACCATCGGGTGGCCGGACGAGGCCGCGTGGCCGCTGGCGTGCTGCGAGGGCGAGGAGTCGCAGCAGCCGACATGACCGCACTTCGTGCAGCGGCGGAGGTGGAACCACCAGCCACCGGTCGCCTCGCACTCGACGCAGCCGGGACCCGATGGCGGGACGCTCGCGTCGATGGCAGTGGCGAAGTCGTCGGTCATCGGGCGGGCTCCGGGGTGAACCCGAGGCTCGCCCACGACGGGCCGCCGGGCGCCTCGATCAGCTCCACGAGGACCCCGTGGCAGGCGCGCGGGTGGAGGAAGGCGACCGGGCCTTCGGCCCCGCGCCGCGGCGCGCTGTCGATGAGCTCGAGGCCGTCGATCTCGAGGCGGAGCAGCGTCTCGGCCAGGTTCGGGACTTCGAAGCAGACGTGGTGGAAGCCCTCGCCCTTCGAGGCGAGGAAGCGCGCGACGCCGGTGGTGTCGTCGGTGGGCTCGACGAGCTCGACCTTCGACTCACCGACCACGAGGAACGCGATGCGCACGTGGTCGGACGGGATGTCCATGACGGTCTCGAGCTCGAGGCCGAGCGCGTCGCGCCACAGGCCCAGCGAGTCCTCGATCGAGCGGACGATCAACGCGACGTGATGGACCTTGCCGAGCTTGCCGATGGACGGTGGGACGCGGTTCGGGCAGGCGGTCGGGCTCACCTGCGCAGATTACGCTGCGCGGCATGGTCGTGGACGCACCACCCAGCGGGATCGCCGTCCCCGTCGCCCTCCCGCCCGGGCTGGCGGCGATCCGCGAACGCTGGGACCTGGCGGCGTCGCTCGGCGCCCGGCCGCACGTGACGGCGCTCTACCCGTTCGCGCCGGCCGCGGACCTGACCGACGGCGTCCGCGACGGGCTCGCAAGGATCGCGGGGGCCGTCGAGCCGTTCGTCGTCCGCTTCGAGCGCGCCCGCCGGTTCCCCGGCGTGGTGTGGGTGGAGCCCGTCCCCGACGGGCCGTTCGTGGGGTTGACGCGGGCGATCGCGTCGCGATGGCCGGCGTGGCCGCCCTATGGCGGACGCTTCGACACGGTCATCCCCCACCTCACGATCGCGGAGTCCGAGGTCGCGCCGCTCGACGAGGTGGCGACCGCCGTGGAGGCGGAGCTCCCATTCGAGGCGCGGGCCGACGGGCTCGAGCTCTGGCTCCAGGACGAGGGCGGCTGGTGGCAGCCGCACTGGTCGTTCCCGTTCGGTGTCCGACCGTGACGGGCGTATCGTGCCTCTAAGATAGCCCCGCGTCGGCGCCGGCCCGTCACGCCATGGATCGAGTCGGAGGCACGGTGGATGAGCAGCAGGAGTCCGGCCCGGATGCCGGGGGCCCGAGCCGTGCCGCCGGGCCACGGCCGGAAGCTCGCCGGATGACGGCGTCGCGATGACGACTGGCCCGCAGCCTCGGTACGGGACCGTCCCCGAGGCGTCTCGAGCCCGATGGGACGACTGGGCGACGAGCAGCCCGACCGGACACATGCACCAGACGTTCTGGTGGGCCGAGCCGTTGCGCAACTACGGTCTGGCTCCCGACGTGGTGGCCGCATGGGCCGACGGCGAACGCCTGCTCGGTGGGACCCTCTTTCGATGTACGAAGATCCCACGTCTTCCGGCACAGATCGCGGAGTCGCTGGACGGACCGGCGTTCGAACGATGGGATCCCTCGTACGCCACGCCGTACGCCGCGGCGATCGCCGACTTCGCCAGCCGATCGCGCGCCCTGGCGGTCGTCGTCCGCGATTGCCCCGACCCCGACATCCATCGGGACCTCGTGGAAGCGCTTCGCCGTCTGCAGGGCGATGTCGTCCTCTCCCGGGGCGTGACCGAGGCCGTGCTGCACCTCGACGGCCAGACGAGCGAAACGCTCTGGCATGGCTTCAGCCACGGGGTCCGCGGCAGTATCAAGAAGGGTCGATCGAATGCCGTGCAGATCGTCCGTCTCGAGGATCCGGAGGGACTCGCGGCCGCCTACGAGACGTGGCTGGCGACAGGGCGACGCAAAGGCTTCGAATCCGTTCGACCCTGGCCCGCCCTCGAGCCGGTGCTCGGCCACAGCGTCTCGTCGGGAGCGGGCATCGTCTTCGGCGCGCTCGTGGACGGCCACGTGATCGCATCGATCTTCGTGACCTACATCGGACGGGCCGCGGTCTACGTCTACGGCGGCCACCTCGACGGAGCCGAGCGTTACTCGGCGGCTCACCTCCTCCAGCTGACGGCCATCGAGGAAGCCATCGCTCGCGGACTGCCCATCTATTCGTTCGGCGCGCTTCCGGCGCATGGCGATCCCGAGAAGAGCGGCATCGACAGGTTCAAGCTGTCGTTCGGGGCCGTCCCGCGGCCGGCGCTCGACACCATCACGTGGCGGCGGCGGGTGATCCTGTACGAGAGCCTGACACGGTTCCGGACACACCCCGTCGGCATCAGGATCGAACGGGCGCTCCGGCGGAGGGCGGCCGCGAACCCGTCGAGTTGACCGTGCTCGGCGACCGCGAGGTCACCTGCGCACCTAGACCGTGACGAGCTCGCGGTGCTCGCCCCAGCTTGCCCGGAGGTGGTCGCTGATCTCGCCGACGGTGGCGTGGGCGCGGACGGCGGCCAGGATCGCGGGCATGAGGTTGCCCTCGCCGGCAGCCACGCGGCCAAGCTCCGCCATCGCGGCCTCCCAGGCAGGGCACCGAGCGCTCGGCCCGGACGCGTCGGACCCGCTCGATCTGGCGGCGCTCGCCATCCGGGTCGATCTGGTGGATCGGCGGCGTGCGTCACCTCGTCGTCCCGGAACCTGTTGACCCCGACCACGACCTGCTCCCCCGACTCGATCGCCCGCTGGACCCGGTATGCGGCCTCCTGGATCTCGCGCTGCTGGAACCCGCGCTCGATCGCGACGAGCGTGCCGCCCATCGCCTCGATCTCGTCGAGGTAGGCCCAGGCCGCGGCCTCGAGCTCGTTGGTCAGCGACTCCACGTAGTAGGAGCCGGCCAGCGGGTCGGGCGTCTCGGTGACACCGGCCTCGTGGGCGATGATCTGCTGGGTCCGCAGCGCCAGGCGGGCCGCCTCCTCGGTCGGCAGCGCGAGCGCCTCGTCGCGGGCGTTGGTGTGGAGGCTCTGGGCCCCGCCGAGCACCGCGGAGAGCGCCTGGATCGTGGTCCGGACGACGTTGTTGTCGACGGACTGCGCCGTCAGGCTGGAGCCCGCGGTCTGGACGTGGAACCGACACAAAAGCGAACGGGTGTTCGATGCACCGAAGCGCTCGCGCATGATCGTCGCCCACATCCGGCGGGCCACGCGGAACTTGGCCACCTCCTCGAACAGCTCCGACCAGGCCGCGAAGAAGAAGCTCAGCCGCCCGGCGAAGTCGTCGACATCGAGCCCGCGCTCGACGGCCGCCTCCACGTACGCGATCCCGTCGGCGAGCGTGAAGGCCAGCTCCTGGGCGGCGGTCGCGCCCGCCTCGCGCATGTGGTAGCCCGAGATCGAGATGGTGTTCCACTTCGGGAGCTCGGTCGCGCAGAACTCGAAGACGTCGGTGACGAGCCGCATCGACGGCCGCGGCGGGAAGATGTACGTGCCCCGGGCGATGTACTCCTTGAGGATGTCGTTCTGGGTCGTCCCGCTGATCCGCTCGCGCGGGACGCCCTGCGCCTCGGCCGCCGCGACGTACAGGGCCAGCAGGATCGGCGCCGTGGCGTTGATGGTCATCGATGTGCTGACCTCGCCGAGCGGAAGGCCGTCCAGCAACACGCCCATGTCGACGAGGCTCGAGATCGGCACCCCGACGCGGCCGACCTCCCCTTCCGCGTCGCGGGCATCCGAGTCGTAGCCCATCTGGGTCGGCAGGTCGAAGGCGACCGACAGCCCGGTCTGGCCCTGGTCCAGCAGGTAGCGGAAGCGCTGGTTCGTCTCCTCGGCGGTCGCGAAGCCCGCGTACTGGCGCATGGTCCAGAAGCGGCTCCGGTACATCGTCGGCTGGACGCCTCGAGTGAACGGGAACTCGCCCGGCAGACCGAGGTCGCGGCCCTCGTCGAGGCCGGCGGTGTCGGCGGCCGTGTAGACGTCGCGGACCTCGATGCCGGACGACGTCTCGAAGACCGCCCGTCGCTCGGGCGCGGCTCCGAGCGCCTTGGCCCTGAGCGTCGCGCGCCAGCGGGCGCGGGCCTCGTCCGGGCCCTCCCCGGTCGGGCGGGTCGGTCGGCTCATCGGAGGATCACCAGGAGGTCGCCGAGGTCGACCGTCTCACCGGCGGCCACGGCCACCCGCTCGACCACCCCGTCGCGAGGAGCACGCACATCGTTCTCCATCTTCATGGCCTCGACGGCGAGGAGCCGGCTGCCGGCCGTGACCGCGTCGCCCGCGACGACCCCCACCGAGGCGACCCGTCCCGGGATGATGGCACGGATGTCGAGCGGCCCGTCGACGGTCGAGGCGGCCCGCGCGGACGTCGCCCGGTCGCGGAGCGCGGCACGCTCGGCGTCTTCCACGACGAGCTCGAACCGCCAGCCGCCGACGACGACCTCGAGAGCGCGGTGGTCCAGCGGAAGGACCAGGGCGGGCGGGGCGTCCGGGGCTGCCCCGGGCGGCGTGTCGTCCATTTCGCCCAGGATGGCGCCGGTCGTCCGGTCCGTGACCCGGAGGCGCCTCACGCGGGCCACCGGTCGACCGCATCGGCACGCGCCGAGGCGCGCCAGCCCGCGAGCGGTGCGGGGCCGACGGCGGGACCACGATCCGCGGCCATCCCGGCGACGGCCCGCGCCGCCACCTCCGCGGCGACGAGCGACGCCTGGTCGCGCGCCGCCTCGCCATCCCAGTGCTCCTCGACCCAGTCGATCGAGAGCACCGCATCCCGGAACGCCGGGTCGCGGGCCACGAACCGGTGGAACGGGAGCGTGGTCTGGATGCCGGCGACCTCGGTCTCGTCGAGGGCGAGCCGCAGGCGCTCGATCGCGGCCGACCGATCGTCGGCGACCACCATGACCTTGGCGACGAGGTTGTCGTACTCGGGCGGGACCCGTGCCCCGGCTTCGCCCGCGGTGTCGACCCGGACCCCGGTCCCGGACGGCATCGACCAGTGGCGGATCGTCCCCGGGGTCGGCGCGAAGCCGCGACCCGGGTCCTCGGCGGTCAGCCGCACCTCGATGGCGTGACGGGACGGCTCCCCTGCCCTCGCGGCGGCGCTGCGGGCGGCATCGGACAGCGGCCGGCCGGCGGCCAGCCAGAGCTGCTCGCGGACGATGTCGAGCCCGCTCACGAGCTCGGTGATGCCGTGCTCCACCTGGAGCCGGGTGTTGACCTCGAGGAACCAGACGGCCCCGTCCGGCTCGAGCAGGAACTCCGCGGTCGCCGCGTTCGTCAGGCCGGCCGCCGAGGCGATCCGGACCGCCCGGTCGTGCAGCGCCAGACGGGCGTCCCGGGACAGTCCCGGCGCGGGCGCCTCTTCGACCAACTTCTGGTGTCGGCGCTGGATCGAGCAGTCCCGCTCGCCGATCGCCACGACGGCACCGGTCGCGTCACCGAGGAGCTGGACCTCGACGTGGCGGGCCGGGCGGACCTCCCGCTCAAGGTAGACCGTGCCGTCGCCGAATCCGCCGGCCGCCTCGGCCGACGCCGTCGCGAGCGCCGCCGGCAGGTCCGCGGCGCGCTCCACGCGGCGCATCCCCCGTCCCCCACCGCCGGCCGCGGCCTTCACGAGCAGCGGGAAGCCGATCGCCTCCGCCTCGGCGACGATCGCGTCGACCGTGTCGGGGCGGTCGACGGGGACCGCGTCGAGCGTCCCCGGGACGGTGTCGACGCCGGCGCTCCGGGCAAGCCGTCGCGCGCCGAGCTTGTCGCCCAGCGCCTCGATCACCGCGGCTGTCGGCCCGATGAACGTCAGCCCGGCGCCGGCCACGGATCGCGCGAAGGCCGCGCGCTCGGCGAGGAACCCGTAGCCGGGATGGACCGCCTGGGCGCCGCTGGTGGTCGCCGCGTCGAGGATGGCGTCGATCCGCAGATAGCTCTCGGCGGGAGCCGCCGGTCCGATGCGGACCGCGACGTCGGCGAGCCGGACGTGCATCGCGCCCGCGTCAGCGTCGCTGTAGACCGCCACGGTCTCGATGCCGAGATCTCGGCAGGCGCGGATGATCCGGACGGCGATCTCGCCCCGGTTGGCGATCAGGACCCGGTCGAACGGCCGGCCGTCTTTGTGCAAAGACGGGTCGTGGAGCGCGCCCGCGTCAGAGCGGGATGTTGCCATGCTTCTTCCGGGGATTGACGTCGCGCTTGTCGGCGAGCATCGCGAGCGAGCGGATCAGCCGGGTTCGGGTCTCGGACGGCCGGATGATGTCGTCGATGTAGCCGCGCCCCGCGGCGATGTACGGGTCGGCGACCTCCGTCTCGTAGGCGGCCGCGAGCCGGGCTCGTTCGGCGGCCGGGTCATCGGCGGCGGCGATCTCGTCGCGGTAGAGGATGTTCACCGCGCCCTCCGCGCCCATGACCGCGATCTCGGCCGTCGGCCACGCCAGGTTGACGTCACCGCGGATGTGCTTGCTGCTCATGACGTCATACGCGCCGCCGTAGGCCTTTCGCGTGATGACCGTCAGCTTCGGGCACCGTTGCCTCGCAATACGCGTACAGCAGCTTCGCCCCGTGGCGGATGATCCCGCCGTGTTCCTGGCTCACCCCGGGCAGGAAGCCGGGAACGTCGACGAACGTGACGATCGGCACGTTGAACGCGTCGCAGGTGCGGACGAACCGCGCGGCCTTGACCGACGCGTCGATGTCGAGCGCGCCGGCCAGCACCGATGGCTGCTGCGCGACGACACCGACGCTTCGGCCGCCGAGCCGCGCGAAGCCGACGATGATGTTCGCCGCCCAGTCCGGCTGGATCTCGAGCAGGTCGCCGTCGTCGACGATGCGGCGCAGGACCTGGTGCATGTCGTACGGCTGGCGCGGGTCGGTCGGGACGATGCGCGTCGAGCTCGGCATCCGCGCGATCGATCGGATCGCCCGACTCGCCAACGACCGGATCCGCGAGGTTGTTCTGCGGCAAGGTGTGCGAGCAGCGCGCGCACCTGGTCGAACGCGGTCGCCTCGTCGCGTGCCGCGAGATGCGCCACGCCGCTGCGCGTGGTGTGCGTGATCGCGCCGCCGAGGAACTCCGCATCGACGTCCTCGTGCGTCACCGCCTTCACGACGTTCGGACCGGTGACGAACATGTACGACGTGCCCTCGACCATGATCGTGAAGTCCGTCATCGCCGGCGAGTAGACGGCGCCGCCGGCGCACGGGCCGAGGATCACCGAGATCTGCGGGCACGACGCCCGACGCCATGACGTTGCGCAGGAAGATGTCGGCGTAGCCGCCCAGCGATGCGACGCCTTCCTGGATGCGGGCGCCGCCGGAATCGTCGAGGCCGACGATCGGCGCGCCGACCTTCATCGCCAGGTCCATGACCTTGCAGATCTTTCCGGCGTGCGCCTCGGCGAGCGATCCACCGAAGACCGTGAAGTCCTGGCTGAAGACGAAGACGAGCCGACCATCGATCGTTCCGTGGCCGGTGACGACGCCGTCGCCGAGGATCGCGTCCGGACGCGCGGTCGTGGCTCGTCACGAACGCGTCGAATTCGACGAACGACCCGGCGTCGAGCAGCAGGTCCAGGCGCTCGCGCGCCGTCAGCTTGCCGGCGGCGTGCTGGCGGTCGACGCGCTCGGGTCCCCCGCCCTGCATGGACGCGGTCCGCATCGCGTCGAGTCGGTGGAGTCGCTCGTCGGTGTCTGACACGGCTCGATCCGCTCCCGTCTGGCGTCTTTGCGCAAGGACAGTGGCCATCATACCGGCGCGCGAGTGACCGATCCGGGTCGAGTTCTCCACATCGCGGATATCCACAGATTCGGTGAACAACTCCGCGATGCTGTGGATAACCCGGGTCGCGTTAGCCACACGAAGGGCGTAGAGTTGCGCCCCACGCTTCCCCGTCCCCGCCGATGCGGGATGCCAAACGGACGACGATTCGAGGTGATGCCCCGGTGACGAACGTGATCGCGATCGCGAACCAGAAGGGCGGCGTCGGCAAGACGACCACCGCGATCAACCTCGCCGGTGCGCTTGCCGAAGAGGGCCATCGCGTCCTGTGCATCGACATGGATCCGCAGGCGAACCTGACGGCGGGTCTCGGCATCAACCTCAACACCGTCGAGCGCTCGATGGCGGATGTGCTCGCGGATGGACGGGCCACCCTGGAGGACGTGATCCTTCCGACCGAGATCGCCGGCATCGACGTCGCGCCGGCGCACATCGACCTCGCGTCGACGGAGGGCGAGCTGTTCACGGCGCTCGGTCGCGAGCAGATCCTGCGCGAGGCGCTCGAGGGTCACGTGAGCGACGTACGAGTACGTGCTGATCGACTGCCCGCCCAACCTCGGCCTGCTGACGGTCAACGGGCTCGTCGCGGCGAACGGGGTGATCATCCCGGTCCAGACGCAGTACTACGCGATGAAGGGGCTCAACAACCTGGTGAAGGTCATCAACCTGATCCGGGTCAAGCTCAACCGCGACCTGCGGATCCTCGGCCTGCTGCCGACCTTCTTCGACGGCCGGACCAACCTCGCGCGCGACATGCTCGACGAGCTGCGCGTCGTCGGCGACCACCACGTCTTCAACAGCATCGTGCGCAACACCGTCAAGCTCGGTGAGGCGCCGCTGGTCGGACGCCCCATCACGTCGTACGCCACCACGAGCGATGCCGCCCGCACCTATCGCGAGCTGGCACGGGAGGTGATCGACCTTGTCCCGGCCTGATTTCCGAGCCGCGGCCGCGCGGCGACTGTCCGAGGATCGCGAGCTCTCCCCCGCCATCGTCAGCCTGCTCGGCTCCGACGGGCCGGTCCGGTCGGTCGGCGTGCGCATCGTCGCCATCGATCGCATCGAGCCGAACCCCGAGCAGCCGCGTCTCGCGTTCGACCAGGCGACACTCGACGAGCTGGCCGCCTCCATCCGCGAGCATGGCGTCCTCCAGCCGATCCTCGTCCGCCCGCTCGACGGCACGCGCTTCCAGCTGATCGCCGGCGAGCGCCGCTGGCGCGCGTCGCGTCTCGCCGGGCTCGACACCATCCCGGCGCTGATCGAGGAGATCGACGACGACACGGCGCTCGAGATCGCGATCATCGAGAACCTCCAGCGCGAGGACCTCTCGCCGCTCGACGAAGCGGCGATGTACGACCGCATGGTGCGCGAGCACGGCTACAGCATCCGCAAGCTGGCCGACAAGCTCGGCAAGGACAAGGGCTATCTCGAGAACCGCCTTCGCCTGGCCGACGCCCCGCCCGAGGTCCGCGAGCTGGTGTCCTTGCGCAAAGACACGCTCTCGCATGCCTACGAGCTGATGAAGGTCGACGACCCGCGCAAGCGACGACGGCTGGCCGCGCAGGTCGCCCGCGGCGAGCTGACGCTGGTCAAGCTCCGGGACAAGATCGAGGGCCGTCGCACCCGTCCGGCTCCCGACGAGCCGGCCGACCGAGCGTCGAGGTCGAGGTCGACTGGCCGGTCGGCCGCCGTCGCGGCCGCCGGCGCCGGCGCCGGCCGGCCCCCGAGGAGGACTGGTCGCCCGTCGCCCGGCAGCCGATCGGCGAGAACTCGCTGGTCGACGCGAAGCAGCGCCTCGGCGACGCGGTCGAGGAGCTGGTCGACGTCCTCCGCGATCCCGACGGTGCGCCACTCGATCCCGGACACCGACCGGGCGAACCTCGCGAAGTACCTGACGATCTCGAAGCTCAAGCTCGAGAACGTGATCGCGATGGTCCGGAGCGACGAACCGGGCGGCTGACGATCAGGACTGGGCGGTGACCACGCCCAGCCACCCGACCGCGAGCACCGCGATCCCGACGGCCTGGAGTTCCCACGCGCGCTCGCGCCGCTCCGGCCGGGCCCGGTAGCCGAGCGGCGGCGCCCGCCAAGGAGCAGCCCCGCACCCGCGATGACCCCGACCAGGCGACGCGCCGGGCCGCAGACCCGGCCGCCACGGCGTCCAGCACCGGCCCCGCCGCCACGGCAAGGATCGCCACGATCAGGGCGAGCGCGAGCCACCACGAGCGCTCGAGGCCCGAGCGCGGTCGCCACGGAGGCGACGCCCGCCGCCCGGTCCCGCTCGACGTCCGCGCGGGCATTGGAGATCGCGACCACGGCCCCGGCGAGCACGGCCGCGATGACGAGGCGGCCCATGAACGACGGCAGCGACCCGGCGGCCCCGAGCCAGGCGAAGACCGGGAGGAGCGGGATCCCGACCGCGAACGGCGCCCACGACCATGGCGTCCCCTTGAAGCGGAGGTCGTAGGCGTAGCCGATCGCGAGGATGACGGCCGCGACGGCCACGACGGCCGGCCCGGATGGCACGGCGAGCGCCAGACCAAGCGCCGCGGCCACCACCAGGCCGGCGCGCGCCCGACCGGGGCTCGACCAGCCCGGCCGGGATCGGCTTCGACGGCTTGCGGCCGGCGTCACGCGGCGCATCGACCACGTCGTTGAGGATCCCGATCGACGCCTGCAGGGCCGTCATCGAGACGCCGAGGCGCACCGCCGTCGGGCACGTCGCCCGCCGGCGACGAGGGCGATCGCGGCCGTGGCGACCCCGTCGAGGAGCGACGGGAACGGGTGCGTGAGCCGGACCCAGCCGGCCAGGCGGCCGGCGAGGGACCCCTCCCCCGGTCGAGGCGCTCCGGGCGCCTCAGACGTAGACGATCTCCTCGAAGTTCTCGACGAGATACTCGATGAGCCGGTCCCGGCCGTCCTTGACCTGGGCGTGGATGCCCGGGACGAGGGCGAACAGGGCGATCGCCGGCACCATCAGGTGGCCGTCGCGGTCGCGGCCGATGCTCGCCGGCGGCCCGCCACCGGAAGCGAACACCCGTTCGAAACTCGGCTCGTCCAGGCGGGCGGCGCGGCGGAAGTCCTCGACGACCCGGACCACGCCGCGGCGGATCGCCACGTCGCGCATGGTCTCGGCGGCCCAGGCGTCGATCTGGCCATCGCTCTGGTCCCCGAGACGGGTCCGGTATTCGCCCGGATCGCCCGACAGCCCGGTATCGCCCACGGTCCCTCCTGCGCCTGCGTCAACGGCCCGAAGTATGCCAGAGCACGCTCGTCAGGCGGCGGTCGGGGCGTCCGTCCGATCGGCCGCGGAGGCGGCCTGGGCCGCCTCGCGGGAGCCCTCCGGCCACTCGTTGAACTGCTCCGTCAGCCAGCGCCCGACCCGGCCCGGCGGCGCCACCGGTGGGGCGTCGCGGACGAGGTCGTGGAGACGGGTCCACAGCTCGGCGGTCAGGCCGTCGATCGCCTCACGGGTCGGCCGGCCGCTGACCGCGAACGGCTCCCCCACCACGACGCGGACCCGGCCGCCGAAGCGCAGCCAGCTCGTGCCGTTGATCGCGATCGGGACCAGCGGGACGCCCGAGCGGATCGCGAAGTACGCGGCGCCCTCGCTCAGCGGGCAGCAGGTCGGTCTCGCCGGGATGGATCCGGCCCTCGCCGGCGATCGCCACCACCCCGCCGCTGTCGATCGCGGCGGCCGACGCGCCGGGTCGCCTCGAGGAGGTCGTTCTTCCCGGGCTTGTACGGGATCGCCGTGCCGGTCCAGAACATCACCCGGTTCCGGCCGCCGACCCGCATGTCCTCCTCCTTCGGGCCGAAGAAGAAGAGGCGCGGCCGCCACGGCAGCGTCGCCATCAGCATGAACGGGTCCGACCAGCTCAGGTGGTTGAAGCAGTAGATCGCCGGGCCGGGCGGGAGCCGCTCGCGACCCTCCAGCCGCGGCCGCATCCAGGCGCGGGTCATCGTCGACGCCGCGATCCGGGACACGTAGTAGCGGATCGAGCGGCGGATCGGGTGGACCGCCGCGCCGGCCGGGGGCTTGTCGGCGCTCATGGCCGTGCTCACGGGTCGGCGCTCGACCGCGTCGGGGTCGAGGTCGGCGAGCCGCTCGAGCACGAGGTCGGCGAAGTCGGTCGGCGCCCGGCGCCGGCGGGACGCTGTCGTTCGGGACGAGCACGACGGTCATCCCGGCCGCGCGCCCGGCCGCGGCCCCGTTCCGCGAGTCCTCGACCACGAGGCAGTCGGTCGGGTCGACCCCCAGCCGCCGGGCCGCCTCGAGGTAGACGTCCGGCGCGGGCTTGCCGTGGTCGACCTCGTCGGACGAGACCACGACCTCGAAGACGTCGGCCAGTCCGGTCGCGTCGAGGGCCGCGTCGATGACCGCGCGGTGCGCCGACGACGCCACGGCGACCGGACGGTCCGCCGCGATCCGGCGGACGGCCTCGACCGCGCCGTCGATGCCGGGCGCGCCCTCGGCCCGGTAGCGGGCGACCACGCCGTCCACGATCTCGCGCTCGATCTCCGGCCTCCGGGATGTCGAGCTCGAGGCGCTCCCGCATGATCCGCGCCCAGCCGGCCGAGTTGGCGCCCATCACCGCGGCCTGGTCCTCGGCGGTCCAGGCGCGGCCGTGCCGCCGGGCGAAGCCGAGGCGGATCTCGTCCCACCAGATCTCGGAGTCCACGAGCACCCCGTCGAGGTCGAAGATGACCGCGGCGACGCGGGTCACGTCGGATTGGGCGGGGGCAGCTGCGGGATCGGGGGTGGACCACGACGGGTGGGGGCCTCGTCGCCGCCGTCGGCGGAACGGCCGGTCTTGTCCATGGCGAGGAAGACGGCCTGGGCGAACTCGCCGACGTCGTCGGCGCTGTCGTCCTGGCCGCGGAGGAGGACGCCTTCGAGCTGGAAGTTGAGCAGTCGGTGGCCGCCCTGGATCTCGACCGCCAGCTCGCCGATCTGCAGCCGGTTCCAGCGGACGAGGCTCCCCGACGCCCGCGGCCCCTCCCCCGGCACGTTGACCCGGACGTTGACCTTGCAGGATGCCCGCGGTGGTCACCACGAAGATGAAGTAGCGGACCGTCGGGTCCTCGCCCCAGGCGACCCAGCATTCGGGGTCGGGTCCGGCGCCGAGCAGGTCGAGCGCGCTCGAGATCGTGGCCATGACCTTGGGCGTCATGGCGTTCTGCCGCGGCGCCACGTCGCTCCACTCGCTCAACCGCACCGGCGGCCCTCCCTCGGCTCGTCAGGACTGCCCCACGTCGCTCCGAGGGCGAGGCTAGCACACGGACGATCGCGTCGGCGTCATCGACATCCGACGATGGCGGCGAGCCACCGGACCGGTACGCTGTGACCGTGCGGATCCATCGGTCGTTCCTGGGGTGGGGCATCTTCTTCATCCTGGTCGGTGCCGTCCCGCTCGCCTTCCAGGCGGGCTGGCTGACGTCCGAGCAGGTCGCCTCGGCCTGGACGCTGTGGCCGCTGATCCTCGTGGGCATCGGGCTGGGCCTGGTCCTGCGCCGCACACCGCTGGAGGGACTCGGCGGCCTCATCGTGGCGGGCGTCTTCGGCATCATCATCGGCGGGCTCCTTCGCCGCGGGCATCGGAGGCTTCTCGGTCGGCGGGTGCGGCGGCTCGAACGCGCTGCGACCGTTCCCCGTCGCTGCGGGGAGCCTCGAGTCCCCCACGCAGGTCTCGATCGCGGTCGAGTGCGGGACGCTCGCCGTCACGCCGCGGGACGGAGCCGGCTATCGCGTCGAGGGCGAGGATGCCACGGGGATCGGGCCGGACGTCACGGTCGGCGACGGCGAGATGACGGTCGAGGCCCGGGACCAGGAACGCGGACTGTTCGGCCTGCTGGGCGAGCGCGAGGACTGGCGCATCGAGCTGCCGCGCGAGGTCGACCTCGATCTCGACGTAGTCCTCAACGCCGGGTCCTCGACCATCGACCTCGCCGGGAACCGGATCGGCTCGGCCTCGGTGCAGCTCAACGCCGGGCGTGCGGTCGTCGACCTGTCGGGGACCCGCTCGATCGGCGGGTTCTCGTTCCAGGCGAACGCCGGATCGATCGAGCTGCAGACTGCCGTCGACGTCGTCCTCGGGCTCGATCGAGGTGAACGCCGGGACGGTCAAGCTCTGCACGACCCCCGGCGTGGCGATCCGGATCCAGACCGGCGACGGGGTCGCCGCGTCCTACGACTTCGACGGTCACGGCCTCGTGCACACGGGGTCCATCTGGCAGAGCCCGGACTACGCGACGGCGCCCGTCCGTGTCGACCTCGAGCTCCAGGGCAACGCCGGCTCGTTCACCCTCGATCCGGTGGGTGGCTGCGATGGCTGATCGGCTGTATCGCTCGCGCTCCGACCGGATGCTGGCCGGCGTGTCCGGCGGGCTGGCGGAACGGTTCGACGCGGACCCCTCGGTCATCCGGATCCTGTGGGTGATCGTGGCGATCCTGTCGGGCGGCCTCGCGATCATCGTCTACATCGCCATGGCGTTCATCGTCCCCGAGGCGGACGACGACGGGGGCGCGATCGGGGCGAGCGGGACCGCGGCCGGCGACGCCCGTCGATCCCTCGGCGACCGCCGCGACCGCGCCGACCGGCTCGGGCTGGGTGACGCCGGCCCCGCGTCCGCCGCGGCCGCCCCGGCAAGGCGACGCCGGCCGTCGCGGCGCCATCGTCGTCGGCGTGATCCTGGTACTCGTCGGCGCCTACCTGCTGATCCGCCAGTTCGCCCCGGCGATCGACCTCTCGCTCGCCTGGCCGATCGGCTCGGTCGTGCTCGGGTGTCCTGCTGGTGATCCTGTCCGTGCGCCCCAAGCGACCGTCGTAGCAGGCTCCGACGAGCCGCAGACGGGCGGCGCGCTCCCGTACGATGCCGCGGTGGACGTGACCTTCATCCCGTCGGTCGCCGCGGTCGTCCGGTGTGGGCATCGTCGGCGGCCTCGCGCTCCTCGGGCGCGGCATGCGCGGGCACGGGATCGCGACCCGCATCGCCGACACGTCGACCTCGGCGATCGCGTCGATCGCGGCCGGCGAGGTCCGCGTCAGCGGGGTCGTCGAACCCGCCGAGGTGACCCTCGTCTCGCTGCTCCAGAGCGTGCCGTGCGTCTACTACCGCGCGGTCGTCGACGACGACGGCGACGGCACGACCGGCCGCGGCGGGGTCGTCGAGGAGCAGGCCGTCGGCTTCCGGGTCCGCGACGCGTCGGGCGAGCTGCGCGTCTTCCCGCGCGATGCGCAGATCGAGGCGCCGGAGCGCTGGCGCGACCGGTCGGGCACGCTCGGCGAGCGGCCGGCCGGACTGGCGCTGCGGACCGACGGGCCGTTCCGCTCCGCCGAGCCCGACACGGCCGACGCAGATCGAGGACCTGCTGCGGGTCCACGTCCCGGGAGGCGCCGACCGATCGCTGGGCGCCATCGGCGGGCGGCGAGCGCCCGGTCGTATCGGGAGGCTCGCCTCGAGCCGGGCGACCTCGTCACGATCGTCGGCCAGGCGCTCCCCTTCGGCGACCTGGGCGATCCCACCGGCGCCGACCTGGGCATGGGGACCGGCGGGCTGGCGGACGACCCGGAGGTCGCGATGGACCTCGCCGAGGCGCGCGAGGCGGGTGCCCTGGCCGACGACCCGGCCGCGGCATGGGGCAACGCCGCGATCCCCGGGTTCGGGATCGGCCGGCCGGTCCGGCCCGCGACGATCGACCCGGAGGCGGATCCCCTGCCCCTCGGCGATGCCGCGGACGCCGCCCGGGTCGAGCGCACGTTCGACATCGCGCCCGACACGCTCGTGGTCGCGGCCGTGCCCGACGGCCCGCTCCTGATCGCCTACGGCAGCCCCGGGCGCGGCGACCGAGCGCCAGCAGGACCGCTTCCTCGTCGGGCTGCTCGGGGCGATGCTCGCGATCGGATCGGCGATGGTCTTCGCGGTCATGCTCGACGGCGGGTTCGGGATCGTGAACGCGGCGTCCTACGCGGCGGTGTTCGCGATCGGCGTCGTCGTGCTCGTGGCCGGCGTACGTCGTGCTCACGAGCTACAACGCGGTCGTGGCCCTCCGACAGCGGATCGACAAGGCGTGGTCGAACATCGGCGTCGTCCTGCAGCAGCGCCACGACCAGCTGCCCAACCTGGTCTCGGCGGTCCGCGGCCTGATGGCGTACGAGCAGGACGTCCTCACCGAGGTGACCCGGCGCGGGCGGCGTACGCGCCCAGCGCGCCGATCCCGGCGCAGGCCGGGGTCTCCGCCCAGACGAGCGCCGCGATCCGGACGCTGTTCGCCACGGTCGAGCGCTACCCCGACATCCAGTCCGCGGCGAACGTCGCCGACCTGCAGGCCGAGATCGAGCGGCTGGAGGGGATGATCGCGGACCGCCGCGAGCTCTACAACGACCAGGTCTACCGCTACAACACGCGGATCTCGCAGGTCCCCACGAACGTCCTGGCCGCGATCCTCGGCTGGCGGCCGCGCGAGTTCTTCACGCCGGACCCGGCCGCCGCGACCCGGCCGGACGTCTCGCTCGACACGGATGGACGGCCCGGCGCCGGCCCGGTCGCGGGGCCGTCCGCATGACCGGGTCGACGACTCCGACGACGCCCGCGGCGCCGGCGCCCGAGCGGCAGGTCTGGCTGGTCCGCCACGGCGAGACCGAGTGGGCGCGTCTCGGCCGGCACACGGGTCGGACCGACATCCCGTTGACCGGGATCGGGCGTTCGCAGGCCGGGGCGCTCGGTCGTCGCCTCGACGACCACGCGTTCGCCCTCGTCCTGACCAGTCCCCTCGCTCGCGCGGCGGACACCGCGCGCCTCGCCGGGTTCGGGGCGCTGGCGCAGGCCGACCCGGACCTGATGGAGTGGGACTATGGCGCCCTCGAGGGCCGGCTGACCGCCGAGATCCGCGCCGAGTACCCGGATTGGTCGATCTGGACCGGTCCCTGGCCCGCCGGCGAGACCATCGACGAGGTCGCCGCTCGCGCGGACCGGGTCATCGAGCGCTGCCTGGCACCCGTCGGTCGGCGGCGATGCGCTGCTCTTCAGCCACGGCCACCTGCTCCGCGTCCTCGGCGCCCGCTGGCTCGGCCTGCCCGCGACCTCGGGCGGGCTGTTCGCGCTCTCGACCGCGACCGTCTCGATCCTCGGCTGGGACCGGGACCGTCCGGTCATCGAGACCTGGAACGAGGATTGCCACCTCGACGAGCCGGCGGACGCGCCGGGCGACGAGGAACCGGCGGGACCGCGGTGAGGGTCGCGACAACGGCGCCGATCTCGCGCGCCAACCTCGCCGACATCCTGGTCCGCGGATCGTCCGACGGCGCCCACGTCGGCCAGGCGCGTGTCGTCATCGACGGATAGGCGCTCCACGGACGGCTCGGGTCGGGTCGGGCCCAGTCAGCGCGCGCCCAGTCCGGCCGTGCCACGCGAGACTCCGGCTGCTCAGGCGCCGGCGGGCCGACGCGTCGGCGGGGCGGGCGCGACCTTGGCCGCGACGCGCCGTGACGTTGCGCCGACCGTGGCTTCCACGGACGCCTTCGTCCGCTTCGGCGCGGCCTGGGCCGACGCGGGCGTCTCGGTCGTGGACGTCCCGAAGCCCTCGAGCAGGTCGGCCACGTCCATGGGTCGGGCGAACGCGTAGCCCTGGCCGAAGGCGCAGCCGAGGCGCTGCATCCGGTCGGCCTGTTCGGAGGTCTCGATCCCCTCAGCGACCGTCTCGATGCCGAGCGAGCGGCTCATGGCGATGATCGCGCCGGCCAGCGCGGACGACTTCGACGCCTCGTCGACGTCCTGGACGAACTCCTTCGCGATCTTGAGGGCATCGACCGGGAACTGGCGCAGGTGGCTGAGCGAGAAGTAGCCGGTCCCGAAGTCGTCGATGACCGTGCGGACGCCCATCGCCCGGACCGCCTCCAGGGTGGCGACGGTCGCCGGGGTGGCACGCAGGAGCGCGGTCTCGGTGATCTCGAGGACGAGCCGCTTCGGGTCCAGCCCGGACTCGCCGAGCACGGCCTTGACGCCGTCCACGAACCCGAGCTGCTGGATCTCGCGGGCCGACACGTTGACGCTGACGAACGTCTCCGGCGGCACCCGGCCCTGGGCCAGCCACTCGGAAGCTTCGAGGCACGCTCGACGGAGCACCCAGCGACCGATCGGCAGGATCGTACCGGTCTCCTCGGCGATCTCGATGAAGCGGTCCGGCATGATCAGGCCGTGCGTCGGGTGATGCCAGCGCACGAGCGCCTCGACCCCGGCCAGGGCGCCGTTCCGCAGGTCCATGATCGGCTGGAACATCAGCGCGAGCTGGTCGAGGTCGGCGGCGCGCTGCAGGTCGACGCTGAGCTCGTGACGCTCGCGCATGGCCTCGTGCATGCCCGGGTCGAAGACGGAGAAGCCGGACTTGCCGTTGGCCTTCGCCATGTACATCGCGACATCGGCGTTGCGCACGAGGTCCGCCGCGCCGGCGATCGCGTCGCGGGCGCTGGCGATGCCCACCGACGCGGACACCACGACGTGCTTGTCGCCGAGGATGTACGGCGCGCGGAGCTCGTAGACGAGGCGTGCCGCCATGGAGCGGGCGCGGCTGAGCGACGGGTCGTCCTCGATCAGCACCGCGAACTCGTCGCCGCCGAGGCGGGCGACCAGGTCGCCCTCGCGGACGAGCCCCTCGATGCGCTCGGTGACCGCGACGAGGAGCGCGTCGCCGGCGCCGTGGCCGAGCGTGTCGTTGACCACCTTGAAGTCATCGAGGTCGAGGAAGAGGACCGCGGTGACCTTGTCCTCCGGGTGCGCGTCCTTCTTGTCGCCGAGCACGCGCTCGAGGGCCAGCTGGAACATGCGCCGGTTGGCGGCGCCGGTCAGCGAGTCGCGCTCCGCGAGGTCCTGGACGTGCTGGAGCAGCACCGCGTTGCGCAGGTTCAGCGCGGCGATCGCCGCGAACTGGCCCAGCATCGCCGCGACGCGTCGCTCGACGCCCGGTCGCCGGCGGGCACGGTGTTCGACGACGATGGCGCCGATCGTTCGACCGTCCGCGATCATCGGCGCCACGAGGACGTTGCGCGCGTCGGGCAGGAGCGTCGCAAGGAGCGGGTCGCGCGTCGGGTCGAGATGCTTGACGGGCAGGATCTCGCGGCGCTCCCAGGCGCGGCTGACGATCCAGTCGGGGTCGCTCGACGTCGTCGGCGCGTCGGCCGTGCCGTGCGTGGCGAGGACGACGACCCGCCGGTCCGACTCGCCGAGCAGCACGCCGCGCTCGAAGCCGAACCGTCCGACGAGGACCTCGAGGACGAGCTCGGCCTGCCGGATCGCGTCGGCGACGGTATCGAGCTTGGCACCGACGTCGACGAGGGCCTGCAGGTCGGCGCGGCGCTGGCGCAGCTCGCGCTCGTTGAGGGCGGAGAAGATCGAGGTCGCGATGGCGAACAGCCAGAACGAGGTGACGTTGAGGACCGGCATCCGGTCGAACTCGATGCCGACGCCGGGCGTGACCTCGATGGCGGTCACGAGGCGGGCGGCCTGCGCGTAGAGGAGCACGAACAGCAGCAGCGAGTGCCACAGGGCGATCTTCAGGCCGGTCCGATAGGAGGCCAGCAGCGAGACCGCGACGAGGTGAAGGTAGACGACGAAGCGGATGGGGCTCTGCGTCCCGCCCGTCGCGTACATCGCGGCGGCGAGGTAGATGCCGTCGACCAGCAACAGGCCGGTCAGGATCCAGTAGTTGAACCGGGTCGTGCGCTGCCTGGCCCACTCGCCGATGACCGCGATCGCGAGATACGCCGCCGTCCAGGCACCGATCGTCCCGAGCGGTTCCACGAGCGCCTCGGGCGCCAGCACCGCCCACAGGGCGACGATCAGGCCGATCGCGACACGCAGGATGAGCAGGTGCGACATCCGGTCGCTGAGGGACGTGAAGTCCGCACGGGCCGCATGGACCTGGTCGTGCGCATCGGTCGCCGGCGCGACCGGGACGGGGAGTGCGGGGCTGACCGTGCGCGAGCTCGCTCGAGCGGTCACAGGACGTCCTCGTCCTCGAAGCCGAGCAACGCCTCAGGACCGGCCCCGCCGGCCTGCTTCAGCCGCGGGTCGCGACGGTCGACGCGCGACTGGACGAGCAGGAAGAGGAGCACCATCAGCATCAGGGCGAGCGGGAAGCTGAACGTCGTAGCGACCGCGGCCGCCGCGGCGGGCTTGACGACCGTCGAGACGCCGGCGGCGACGTTGTCGGAGATCTCGTCGACGAGGCCGACCGATCCGCGGCTCCGGTGATCCGGGCTCGGACCCGGGGCCGGCCCGGACCCGGTCGTGCCGGCGGCCGCGGTCGTGCGCTGCGGCGGGGCCGTTGGGGTCGGCGTCGGGGTCGGTGACGGAAGCGGGGCGACCACCGGCGACGGGGACGGTTCGGGGATCGGCGTCGGGCTCGGACTCGGGTCCGGCGTCGCCGTTGCGGTCGGCTCGGGCGTCGGCGTCGGTGCGACGACCTGCTCGGGCGTCGGCGTCGGGGTCGGCTTGGGGGTCGGCTTGGGTGTGGGAACCGCCGTGGGCGTCGGGGTCGGCGTCGGGGCGGGCGTCGGCGTCGGCGTCGGGGTCGGAGTGGGCGTCGGCGTCGGAGTGGGCGTCGGCGTAGGCGTCGGGGTCGGAGTGGGCGTCGGCGTAGGCGTCGGGGTCGGAGTGGGCGTCGGCGTAGGCGTCGGGGTCGGAGTGGGCGTCGGCGTAGGCGTCGGGGTCGGAGTGGGCGTCGGCGTAGGCGTCGGGGTCGGAGTGGGCGTCGGCGTAGGCGTCGGGGTCGGAGTGGGCTCGGTGGCCGTCCGCCAGACCCAGTCCTCGAGGTCGTTTCGCTCACGGCTCGCGACCGGGCCGCACTTGGACTTGGCGTCATCCGCCTGGACGCAGATCGCGTCCTCGCCGGCGTTTTCGGCTTGGTAGCTGACCGAGCAGCGTGCCGTCCGTGCCGGTATCGCAGCTCAGGTCCGGGCCCTGGTTCGGCGAACCGTCGTCCCAGATGAACCGGATGTGCGTGTCCGTCCCCGCCCCGTCGAACACGTTGTCGTTCTCGTCATAGAGCGTGGCCTGCAGGACGAACGTCGTCCCGGCCGGCCCGCTCGCGGTATCGGGTTCGACATCGACCGAGAACAGGGGTCCGTGCACCGACGCGAGCGCCGGCGTCGCGAGCGGGATCGCTGCAGCCCAGACCAGGGCGGCCACGGACCACGCGGCGAGGACCGATCGATCGGCGATCCGACGGCGGCGCAGGGAGGGCATGCGTCGTACTCACTAGCGGCGGCCCCGGGGACCCGGGACGGATGAATGCCCGTGATTCATACCCGCCGCGAGCGCGCGAACGTACCGGGCCATTCGTCAGCCGAGGCCTATGTGCAGGGAGTCACCGCATCGGCGGGACGCGTCGGTCGCCTGGCGAGTCCTACGAGCACGGGTGACCATCGGGACGCCCGAACCCACCCCGGACCACGGCTCTGCACCGGACCGCCCAGGGGTCGGCGAGCGGCAGGCGACGACGGGTCGGAGCCCATGGTTCGCGGCGGCACCAGGAACGAGACCCGTCCCGGGTTCGCCGAGGTGACCGCGCGCACCAGTTCGCCGGACGAGCCCCAGGTCGACGTCGGGGCGAACGACCGCGAACCGTCACGCAGCCGACGCGGTCGACAGAAAGAAGCCCCGGCCCGAAGTGGGCCGGGGCTCGCTGCGTGTTGCTGTCGTTGGATCAGAAGCGGGCGACGACGTTGCGCACGAGGTGTCCGTTCTTGTAGACCTTGATCGAGTGCCGGCCCGAGCCGGTCTTGAACTGCTTGTCGTACACGGTGTGGGCGCTGAAGCCCTGCTTGACGTGCAGCTTGACGCTGCCGTCGACCGTGATCTTCCAGTCGAGCTTGGTGCCGAGCAGCGCCTGGGCGACTGGCTTCGCGTCGCTGCGGAGGTCGATGCGGACGCCGTGGGTGCGGACGGTGGCCGTCGAGCGGCCCAGGACGTTCGCGGTCACCACGCCGTCGATGCGCACTTCAGTGTCGACGAACTTGTTGCCCGAGACCGTGATCTTGTCGGCGTCGTAGTTCAGCAGGCCGGTCGCTTCGGTGCCGTCCGGCGTGTACCAGACGCCGCTGACGGTGTTGTCCTTCACCGTGGCGCTCGCGCCGCTCCTGACCACGATGCCGTTCTGGGCGATGTAGCCGATGTGACCCTCGCCGCTGACGACGTTCTTCACGACCGTCGCGGAGGTCGTGGCGCTCGAGGGGTCGGTGCCATCGGCGTTCAGGCCGCTGATCTCGATCCCGTTCTTCTGGAAGTCGTAGACCTTGTTGCCGCTGATCGTGCCGCGCGCGCCGTTGATATACAGGATGGCGCGGCCGTGCTGCGTGCCGTCGAACGGCTGCTCGCCGATCTGGTGGACCTTGCTGCCGGTCGTGTTGACGGTTCGGCCGTTGACGACGACGCCGAAGTAGCGAGCGCCGTGGATGTCGGCGTTGATGACGCTCTTCGGGTTGTAGACACCGATGTCGCAGCCGGTCGCGTCGAGCTCACCGGTGACCGTCCCGCCGAACTGGGCGGCGGTGAGGTTGATGCCGTCGCGCACGAACCCGGTCGTGGCGCAGTCAGGCGAGGCCGCCATGGCCATGGCCGGTACGGCGGCGACGGCCATCGTGCCGACGATCGCCGACGCCGAAACCAGGCGGGCCAGCCGGCCCTTGGTGATGAAGATGGACACTGAGTCCTCCGATCGGATACGAGATTGGGATGAATGACATCCCGAATCCTGATCGGAGGGGCCTCCTGGTCCCAGTGCGCCCATCTGCACAACGGCCGCCGATCGACTGCAGGGATGCTGCAGCCCGGACCTGGGAGGAAGGAGATGGCTCCGGCGGTAAGATTCGAACTTACGACCAAGCGATTAACAGTCGCCCGCTCTACCACTGAGCTACGCCGGAGCGGAGACGCGGGGCCCCGGGCAGACGCCGGGACCGCTCGCGAGTGGGCGCCGAATCGGCACCGCGCGACAGGATAGCACGAGGGCGCCGACGGGTCGGACGGGCTCCGGACCACCGGACGACGACCGAGTCGCTACGGCGCCTCGATGGGGCTGTCGGGGCGGTTCCCCCACTCCTCCCACGACCCGGCGTAGCTGCGGACGCCCTCGAAGCCGGCCAGCTCGTGGAGGACGAACCAGACGAGCGCGGCGCGCACGCCGCCCTGGCAATACGTGGCGCGGACCTCGGACGGGTCGGCGCCGGACGCGCGCACCAGCGCGACCATCTCGTCGACGGTCCGGAACGTGCCCTCCTCGGTCAGCAGGTCAACGAAGCAGCGCTGCCGGGCGCCCGGGATGTGGCCGCCGCGCCGCGCCCGAAGGTCCGCGCCGACGTACTCCGCCGCCGTCCGGACGTCGAGGATCCGCGTCGGCCGGTCTGCGGCCGGACCGGACCCGGCCGTCGACTCGCGGCTCCACGCCAGGACCTCGTCATACGTCGCGATCAGGCTGTCATCGCGCTCGCCGAGCGCGACCGGCTTGCGCAGCCCGTCGGCCAGGTCCGCCTCCGGGAGCTCGGTGGTGGTCGGCTGGCCGGCGCGTCGCCAGGCCTCGATGCCGCCATCGAGGATGTGCAGCCGCTCCTTCGGGAACCCGTAGAGCCGCATCAGCCAGTAGCCGCGGATCGCCTGGCGGTTCATCCCGATGTCGTCGTAGAAGACGATGCTGTCCCCCTCCCCGACCCGCCAGCGGCGCAGCACCGCCTCGGCCAGCTCGCGGGTCGGGACCAGCCACTCCCGCTCCGCGTCGCCCGTCTCGGGCGCCGTGCCCTTCAAGGCGAGCTCCTTGTGGAGGTCGGAGTAGGTCGCGCCCTCGACGTGGCGCTTGTTGTAGACGCGCTTGTCCGGCGAGACGTGGACGACGCGGACGTCCGGGTCGCCGAGATGCGCCGCCAGCCACGCGACATCGACCAGCGGACCGGGCGCGATCCGCGGGGCTCGCGATGCCGTTGCCGTTCGCGTGGACGCCATCGACCCGATGCTAGCAGGGCCGCCGGGGTGCTCGGGCGACGGGACTCGTCGGCACGCTACCCTCCGTCCATGACCGCCGCTCCGATCCCGCAGCGCTTCCGGACGCTGGTCCTGCTCTACCCGGTCATCGATGCCCGTTGGGGCTCGGGGCTGCTGCGCAAGCGCGCGCGCCGGGTCATGACGCGGGAGGAGCGCGCCGTCATCGAAGGCGTGGTCGAACGGCTGCCAGAGACCGTCCAGCGGTGGAGTGATGGGCTGGCCGAGCTGGCCCCGCTCGATGTCATCGAGGTCCGCCGGCCGATCCCGACCCTGTCATCCAGCGGTGGCGGGCGCTGGTGGGTCGGGCCGCGCGAAGTCCGCGCCGCCCTCGAGGAGCACGCGGCACCCGGTCGCTACGACTCCGTCTACGCGCTGTGGCCGTGCGATCCGGAGGTGCCCCAGTGCGGCTGGGGCTGCACCCTCGGCCCGTCCGATGCGACGTTCGGCGCCGGGTTCAGCTCGATCTCGACCGACCATTGGCCGACGCTCGCCACCGACCCCGACCCGGAGCAGGGGTACGTCCACGAGTGGCTGCACCAGGTCGAATCGATCTACCGCGGCCTGGGCATCGGTCCGGACGTCCTGCCAGGGCTCCATGACGCCGGCGACTTCACGTCGGCGCGCGACCCGCTCGAGCCGCCGTTCGGCCGCTCCTACGCCGAGTACCACGACGGGAACGACGGGCGTGCCGGGGCCTGGACGTGGTCGCCGTGGTACCGCGACTGGATGACCGGCCGGCTGCGACGTCTGCGTGGGCCGGCCGCGGAGGTCCCGATCGGGCTGACGCCGGAGCGCTGGGCGCTGCGGGGCTGATCCGGGCCCATGGCCCGAGCGATGGACCTGGCGATCAGTCCTTGTGCTGGGACGCCGGGCGAGGCTGATGGGCCAGCGAGCGCAGGACCCGCATCGCCGCCTCGGCCGCGGCCGCGACCGGCGTGGTCGATGCCTTGGCTGCCGTGGCGGACGGCGGCGGCGGGCCGGCCACCGGCGGGATGACCGTCTCGATCGGCATCTTCGTGGAGGCGACCGCGCCCTCCGGGACCGCTGGGGCATCGGCCGCCGCCGGAGCGTCGGGTTCGACCGGCGCCTCGGCCGTGCCGCTCACATCGTCCATCACCGGGACGAGCTCGGGACCCCGCGCGCCTGGATCGAAGGCGCCGAGCTGCTGCGCGCCGCCATCGGCAGCTGGGCCGGGACCGCCGCCAGCACCGCGGTCGATCGGTTCCGGGGCATCCTCTTCGAGGGCCAGCTCCGCGACCGCCACGGCGCGGGCATCCGCCCCCACCTTCGCGAGGTCCGGCGGATCCGGGAGGTCGTCGGCGAGTCGTGCGAATTCGGCCGGGTTCGTCTCGGCCGACAGCCGGTCGAAGAACGCGTCGAGCTCGCGGTGGTAGTCCTCGACGGCGCCGCCGATCTGGCCGACCTCGCCGTCGATCAGGGCGGTGTGTCGGACGAGATAGCTGTCGAGCTCCTCGCGTCGGACGCCGATGCGGCGCTCGGCCTCCTCGCGGATCCGAGCGGTCTCGGCCTTGGTCCAGGCATGGATGCCCGTGATGTCGTCCTCGGCGAGCTTGCGCAGCTCCTCCGCCTCGGCGGTGCCCCGCGTCCGGACCTTCTCGACGTGCGCGTCGGCCACGCCGTCGACCTCGGTCGACATGCGCTCGCGCTCGCGCTCGGCCGCGGCCTGCATGGCCTGGGCGAGCTCGTTGAGGAACCCCCGATTGCTCTTGGGCGCGTCCAGCGAGATCGGCGGATCGGCCACAGCGGCCGGCGACGAACCACTTGGATCGAGTTCAGCTGAGTACATTCGTCCTACCCCTGGGAAGGGGTCGGATAGTACTCGTGGGCTATGCCGCAAACAACGGCGTGGGCGAGATTTCGGTGCTTCCGGGAACCGCCCCGGATGCCCGTGCGAGCGCCGCCCGCGACACGGGCGGCGCGGCGGCCTCTACTCGAGGTAGTCCTTGAGCTTCCGGCTGCGGGACGGGTGGCGCAGCTTGCGCAGCGCCTTGGCCTCGATCTGGCGGATCCGTTCGCGGGTGACGTTGAACTCCTTGCCGACCTCCTCGAGGGTCCGGGCACGCCCGTCCTCGAGGCCGAACCGGAGCTGGAGGACGCGTCGTTCGCGGCCGGTCAGCGAGTCGAGCACCGCCTCCACCTGCTCCTTGAGGAGCTGGTGCGACGCGGCCTCGGCCGGCGCTAGCGCGCCCCGGTCCTCGATGAAGTCGCCGAGGTGGGAGTCCTCCTCCTCGCCGATCGGGGTCTCCAGCGAGACGGGCTCCTGCGAGACCTTGATGATCTCGCGGACCTTCTCCGGCGTGACCTGGACCTCCTGGCCCTTGGACATCGCCTCCGCGATCTCCTCGACCGTGGGCTCGCGACCGAGCTCCTGGAGCAGGCCGCGCGAGACCCGGATCAGGCGGTTGATGGTCTCCACCATGTGGACCGGGATGCGGATGGTCCGCGCCTGGTCCGCGATGGCCCGGGTGATGGCCTGGCGGATCCACCACGTCGCGTACGTCGAGAACTTGAAGCCCTTCTCGTAGTCGAACTTCTCGACTGCACGGATCAGGCCGATGTTGCCCTCCTGGATCAGGTCCAGGAACGACATCCCGCGGCCGATGTACTTCTTGGCGATCGAGACGACCAGCCGCAGGTTGGCCGAGGTCAGCTGCTCGCGGGCGTCGCGGCCGATGACCACGATGTCGCCCTTGCGGTCGCGCAGCTTGGTGTTGGTGGGGACCTCCGGGTCGTAGCCCATCCGCTTGAGCAGGTCGGCGTCCTGGCCGGCCACGACCCAGCGCTCGAGCGCCGGGAAGGCCACGCCTTCGCGCGTCCACTCCCAGATCGCCCGCAGCCCGACGTTGTCGCGCGAGTCGAGGTCGCCGTTGTGGACCGCGAGGAACGCCCAGTCGAGGAGCGGCAGCAGGGTGTCCGGCGTCGGCCCATCGTTGTAGGTGTGGAGGAGCTTCTTGGCCTCCTTGAGGCGCTCCTTGGTGCCATCGGACTGGGCGTCGCGCCCGGCCTTGATGAGGTGGAAGTCCGGCGTCGCGACCAGCAGGTCCTTGGCGCCCTTGGCGGAGATGGCTGCCCGCACCATCTCGTGCGCCTCGGGGCCGTACGGCAGCCGGTGCTGCGGCTTCTGGGTCCGCGTCTTGCGCTCGGTGTCGTGGAGGGTCCACTCGTGGAGCGAGACGATGCCCTTCCACGGCTCCTCGACCAGCTGCTCGCCGAGCTCGATGGCCTTGGCCAGGACGACCTCCTCCTCGGCGGTCAGCAGGGCGACCTTGCCGATCTCCTTGAGGTACATCCGGACCGGGTCGTCGATCCCGATCATGTCGGCCGAGATCGCCTCGAGGTCCTCGGCGGAGGGCTCCTCGAGCTCGGCCGCATCGAGCTTGGCCGGCGCGTCGACCGGCAGCTTGGCGGTCGGATCGGCGGCGCCGTCCTCCTCGATCACGACCCCGACGGTGGCATCGGCGTCGTCGGCGAGCGCCTCGGGACCGAGGTCGAGGTCCTCGTCGTCATCGTCGTCGTCATCGTCCGCGGCGACGGCGGCGGCCGACGCGCGCGGACGGCCGGAGGCCGGCCAGCTTGGCCTCCTCCAGCTCCGCCTTGCCGCGGCGCGGGCGCGACAGGACGGCTTCCACGAGCTGCTTGTCCAAGTGGATCTGCGGGCATGGTTACCTCCGGTGGCTGACGAGCAGCCGGGTCTGGTCTCGACGTCGGTCGAGCGACCGGCGCGCTTCGTTGATCTGCTTTCGTTCGAGCATCAGGCGGGCGATCGCCTCGGCGTCGCCGGCCCGGTCGGCCTCCCCCTGGGCGGCCTCGTTGTAGTCGCTGCGCTCGCGCAACCGCTCGTCCTCGAGGTCGAGGAGGAGGCGCCCGATCTCGTAGTCGAGCTGGCTCCCGTCGAGCGTCCGCGGGTCCGGCCCCGGCTTCGCATACAACGCGCGAGCGAGGGCGGCCGTTTCATCGTCGAGCCCCGCCAGGAGCGCCGCGGCGTCGAACGGCGGGTGGATGCCCTGGTCGTTGGACTCGCGCTGGAGCACGATCGCGCGGAACAGCTCGCGCGCGACGGTCGAGGGCAGCTGGTCCGGACCGAGCTCCTCGACGACCCGCAGCTGGAGGTCCGGGATCAGGAGCAGCAGGCGGAGCAGCTCGGCTTCGACGGGGGTCACCGCACGGAGGATGTCGTTGATCGGCAGCGCGTCCGCCGACGCGAGCACGGAGTCCGCGGTGATCCGGCCGACCTGATCGCGGGCGAGACCGGACCCCGCGGCTGCCGCGACCCGCCGATCGAGGACGGCGCGCAGTGTGCGGTCCTCGACGCCCGAGACGCGACGGACCTCCTGGAGTGCCTCGTCCCGACGAAGCGGGTCTGCGATGTCGCTGATCGAGGGCATGACCGCCTCGACGAATCCGATCCGCCCGGCGGCCTGCTTGAGGTCGAAGCGGGCGGCATGGTGGCCGATCAGGTACTCGACGAGCGGCTTGGCGGCCGCGATGGCCGCCGTCCACGCCTCGGGCGACTCGCGTACGACCTCGTCGGGATCCTTGCCGTCGGGGAGTCGGGCGACGCGGACGTCCTCGAGCTTGACCCCGGACGAGTCGGACTGGAGCTGGCCCACGAGCCCGGCGAGCGCCTGGACCCCGAGCGTGCCGGCCTTCTCGCCGGCCGCATCGACGTCGTAGGCCAGCACGATCCGGTCCGCGTATCGAGTGAGGAGCGCGACCTGGCCCGGCGTGAGGGCCGTCCCGAGGCTGGCCACGACGTTGTCGAAACCGCCCTGGTGCGCCATCAGCGCGTCGGTGTAGCCCTCGACGATCACGGCCTGGCCGCCCGTCCGGCGGATCGGGCCCTTCGCCTTGTCGATGAGGTAGAGCGTCCGGCTCTTGTCGAACAGCGGGGTGGCGGCGCTGTTGAGGTACTTGGGCCCCTCCCCTTCGAGGAGGCGACCGCCGAGGCCGACGGCATGGCCCGAAGCGTCGCGGATCGGGAAGATCACGCGGGACCGGAACCTGTCGTAGACGCCCTGCCGGCCGTTCGATCGCGGCGCGGCGAGACCGACCTCGACGAGCTCCTCGGGGCGGACGTCGCGCTTCGCCTGGAGCGTGCGGGTCATCTGGTCCCAGCCGCCGGGCGCCCAGCCCAGCTGGAACGCCTCGATCGAGGCGTCCGTGATGCCGCGGCCGTGGACGTACTCGAGGGCGGCCGCCCCGGTCTTCGACGAGGTCAGGACCGCGTGGTAGAAGGCGATCGCGTGATCGAGGACCTGCCGGAGGCGGGCCTTGTGCGCGTCCTCGCGCTTGGTCCGCTCGTCGATCTCGACGCCGGCGCGCTGGGCGAGCGTGCGCAGCGCCTCAGGGAAGGTCGAGCCGTCCCGCTGCATGACGAAGCTGAAGATGTCGCCGCCGAGGCCGCAGCCGAAGCAGTGCCAGCTCTCCCGCGCCGGGGTGGCGACGAACGAGGGGGTCTTCTCACCGTGGAAGGGGCACAGGCCCTTGTAGGTGGTGCCCGCCTTCTTGAGCGTCACCGTCTCGCCGACGACCTCGACGACCGACAGCTTGCTCTTGACCTCGGCCGCGACTCCGACCGCCAAATGACGCCTCCTGGATCCCGTACGACCGGCCGCCCCGCAGCGCCCGATCGACCGTCCGACCACCCCGCCAGGCGCCGGACATGACTGTGGGCCTGTCAAGTCTTGACAAGCCCTGTTGCTGAGAATCATGCCCGACGGAGGCGGGATTTGTCAACCCCTTTGTCAATACCCGGTGGGAGTATGTAGATCCGTCATCCGGCCGCCGCGCTGTGCGCAGTGCCCTCGATTGTCAGCGTTTGTGCCACTTCGGTGACAACGACCTCGGTGATCACTTCCGCATGAACGCACATACCTCTGCCGTCCGGATCCCAATGGCACGGTAGGATCGCCGTGATGCCTGCTCTCCTTCGAGTCGCATTCGTCGGGATGGTCCTGACCGTGATGGTCGCGTGCACGTCCGTCGATCGGGTGGATGATCCATACGTGTCCAACGAGTCGGGCGTGTCGGTGAGCCTGTCGATCATCAAGAACGGCCAGACGATCCCGCTCAGCGTCACCGTGCTCGACGGCCATCTCTCGAATATCCCGCAGTATCGGGACGCCTGCACTGACGGCATCCTCGTCGCGATCGACCCGGACGGCATCGAGGTCGCGCGGCACGCGGCGCCGCTCTGCCATGGCGAAACCTGGACGATCGGTCCGCCGGGCGGGTCCCAGGCTCCTGCCTGATGGGCCCTCAGTCGCGACCGACGGTGCTCCAGGTCGAGACGGTGGCGGGCGCTAGTGCCCCTCGTAGTCGTCGCCGAACGCGATCGTGGTGTCGGCCGGCGTGCCGAGGAGCGTGACCGACCTCGGCAGGGTCGCGCCGTCGGCGGGCTTGGTCGCCTTGATGATCGAGCTCGTCATGCCCTCCCGGCCGCCGCCGATCCGACCCGACTCGCGATCCTGCGCCAGTTGAGCGACGCCCCCCGAGGTCAGGATCGGCCGTACCATCGAGAACATGGCGAGCCGCGTCCGGGTATGACGACCGACACCACCGTCGTGCACGGCCCCCTCCACCGGGTCCGAGAGGCCCTGGCTGACCCGGAGTCGCTCCGGTCGTGGACCGCAGTCGCGAACGACGCGATCATCGCGACGGCCGGCATCCTCGAGGGGTTCGCCGGCGCCGGGGCCGACGATCACGCCCTGGTGGTCGCGGCGACGGTCGCGACCGTCGCCGGCCTGCTCGCGGCAGGCGGGGCGAAGTTCGCCGAGGTGGATGCGGAACGCGAGGCGCAGCTCGCGGCCGCGGCCGACGAGGCGGCGGCGCTCGCGATCGCCCCGGACGCCGAGCTGGAGGAGCTCGTCGTCTACTACGAGGCCAAGGGCCTGTCACCCGATCTCGCGCGACAGGTCGCCGAGGAGCTCATGGCCCACGACGCGATCGCCGCCCAGCTCGAGAGCGAGCACGGCATCCTCGATCCGATCTCGCTGTCCGATGCCGTGGTCGCGGGCGTCGGGGCGTCGGTCGCCTATGCCCTCGGTGCCGCGATCCCGCTGGCGATCACGATCTTCGTGCCCGCGACCATCGAGACGTGGCTGATCGCGGGCGCCGTGGTCGTGTCCCTCCTGGTGACGTCGATCATCGGAGCCCGCTCGGGACAGATGCACGTCGGGCGGACGGTCGCACGCACGCTCGCCGTGGGCATCGGCACGATGGTCGTCAGCTTCGCGGTCGGGTCGCTGGTGTTCTGATGCGGGTCTCCGGGCTCGGCATGCGCCATCAGGGCCTGGCGAGCGTCGCCTCGAGCTGCTCGACCTTCGCCAGCAGGGCGTTGATCGCGTCGTCCTGGACCTTGAGGTGGTCGTGCAGGACGCCCGACCTCGTGGAACGTCGCGTCGGCGTCCTTGTAGGTCATCGCCGCCTGCTTGTCGGCGGCCCGGCCGAGGATGTTCTGGCCGACCATGATCACCGACAGCATCACGAGCTGGATGAACGTCTGGCTGATCCACTGGACGAGGGCGAGCAGCCCGCCGCCGACGGCCTGCGGGAGGACCAGCAAGCGCGAGGCCGGCGAACGCGTAGGCACACCACATCGTGCCGACGACGGTCGTCAGGGTCAGGGCGATGCGGCCGTTGAAGCCGACATGCTCTTCCGCTCTCGTGGGTGGCCCGCTCTTCTTGCGCTCCTCGACCCTTGGGTGCGGCTGCCGCTTGAACTCGACGCGCATGGTGTCGCCTCCGATCGTCGTTGCCCCAACGACCGAAATCATCGTCCTGTGGCGCGGGAACGTCCTGCAGGCGGCGGACGAGCCTCAGCGGCCAGGGTCGGCCTTGGCGGTCGCGCTCGGCGCGGTCGAGCGCCTCGAGGAGCCGACCGAGCACGTCGTAGCGCAACTGCGCCCGGCGCGCCTCGTCGTCCATGACCTCGCGGTTCGTCGCGTCGCCGTAGCCCGGCGGTCAGGCGGACGTCCCGCCGGCGGACCTCCGAGAGCTCGGCCGCGCGCGCCTTGAGCAGCGCCCGTCGAAGCTCGTCGAGCGCCGCGTCGGATGCGAGCTCGAGGTCAAGCCGCAGGTCGATGGGGCGCGGACCGCCCGGGCCGGACATCAGCCGGCGAGCCGGCGGACGACCGGTGCGAACGCCTCGAGATCGGTGCCGAAGCAGACGACGTAGCTGAGCCCCCATCGCTCACGACGCTCGACCAGCGCGTCGGCCATGGCGGAGGTCTCGCCGAGCAGCGCCCAAGGCGAGGCCTCGACCAGGTCCGGCGGGACCCAGTCGTCGTCCGGGACGCGGTCGAGCGAAGGATAGATCCCGAACGCCAGCAGGCTGCGCTCCGGTCCTCCGTCCGTCCGACCGGACGCCGCCACGGCCGTCTCCAGCGCCCCGATCTTCGCGTCCATCGCGGCGACCGTGAACGCCGTCTGGTCGATGCCTCCGTCCCGCAGGGACGGCGGGATGATGCCCACGATGTCGGCGCGTCGGGCCGCGATGCCGAGCATCCGCGGTCCCCCGCCACCGATCAGCAGCGGGATCGGCTGCTGGACGGGCATTGGACGCCCCTCGTACCCGGTGAGCCGGTAGTGCTCCCCGACGTGATCGACCGTCTCGCCCGCCAGCAGGCGGGTCACGATCCCCAGGCTCTCCTCGAAGCGGTCGACACGAACCTTCGGTGGGTCGAAGGTCAGGCCGACGGCGTCGTATTCGCCCTTCTCCCACCCCGCGCCGATGCCGAGCTCGAAGCGACCGTCCGACAGCACGTCGATCGTCGCCGCTTCCTTGGCCAACAGCGCCGGGTGCCGGAAGTCGTTGTCGTAGACGTAGCTGCCGATCCGCAGGGTCGTCGTCACCGCGGCCGCGGACGTCATCAGCGGCCCACACGCCATGGCGTTGTGATAGTGGTCGGCGACGAGCAGGGTCGAAAACCCGTCGCCCTCAAGGCGACGCGCGAGCTCGGCCCAGGCTCGACCGCCGATGGCATCGGTGAACACCAACCCGAAGCGGAACGGCCGATCCTTCCCGTTGCCCTCGACCATCAGGCGTCGGCGCGATCGGCCTCGGGCTCGGGGGTCGACGGCGGGGTGCTCGCGGCGGGGCGCTCGGTCGCTGACGTTGTCGCCGACCGGCTCGAGGTCGATGGTGCGGACGCGGCGGGTGCGTCCCGCCTCGGTCCGGACGAGCGCCGACGGGATCAGTCCGCCCGGCATCGATTCGACGACGGCGATCTCGCCGCTGTACAGGCCGCCGCCGATGATCCGGACGCGGCGGCCGATGGTGATCCCCTCGCGACCGCTCTGGGCGTTCACGTCGATGGCGACGACGCTCGGGCGGACGTACGTGACCTCGGGGGTGTCCGTGGGGGCGGGTCGACGGCTGGTGCGGGCCACCGGGTAGGTGACCTTCCGCTTGCGCACCGCCTAGGAGTCCCGTCGCGAGCGAGGCGCGTCCTTGGGTGGCTTCGGCTCGTGGCCCGGACGGGGCGGCCGCGGCGCGGTGCCGGGGGCCATGTCGGGCCGGCGCTCGGCCGGTGGGCGCTCCCGCGCGGCCTGCACCGAGGCGGTGAATGCCGCGGCGGCTGCCGGCGTGAGGCTCTTCACCCAGGCGCTTTCGACTTCCTTGACGCGTTCTGTCTCGGCGAGTCGCTGCTCTCGCTCGTATTTGGAGTGCTTTGCCATCAAGACCTCGCTTCGTGTCAGCGCCGCGATCCGGGCGCCCGACTTGCGTGAGTGTAGACGCATACCATTCCGGGCATGGACTACGGACTGTGTCTTCCGAACTTCCGGGCGGGCGCCTCCCCCGAGGGCATCGAAGCCGGCGCCGACGTCGCCGGGCGACTGGGCTGGTCGACCGTCTGGACGACCGACCACGTCCTGGTCGACCACGCGAGCGTCGACGAGTACGGCCGGATCTACGAGGCGATGCTGGTGCTGGCCTGGGTGGGGGCGCGCCATCCGGGCCTTCGCCTCGGGACCAGCGTGATCGTGGTGCCGCAGCGGAACGCCGTGCTGCTGGCCAAGGAGCTGGCGACGCTCGACGGGCTGAGCGGCGGCCGCCTGACGGTCGGCGTCGGGATCGGCTGGAACCGGACGGAGTTCGGCAATCTCGGCCTGGCCGAGCGGTTCGGCGTCCGCGGCGCCTACCTCGACGAGACGATCGCCCTGTGGCGCCACCTGTGGTCCGGGTCGCGCGAGCCGTTCCACGGCCGCTTCCACACGATCGACGACTTCGAGTTCGAGCCGCTGCCGGTGCAGTCGCCGCTGCCGATCGTGATCGGCGGGCGCGCGGAGCCGGCGCTGCAGCGCGTCGGCCGGGTCGGGCGACGGCTATCACTCGAGCTCGACCTCGCCGGCGGCGTACGCCGAGCGGCTGCCGGTCATCCGGGCGGCCGCGGAGGCGGCCGGACGGCCGATGCCGTCGCTCTCGGCGCGGGTGAACGTGGTCTTCGGCCCGACCGACGGACACGTCGTATTCGATGCGCGGGACGCCGGAGGAGATCGCCGCCGAGGTCCGCGCGTTCGCCGACGATCGGCGTCACGCACCTGGCGCTCGCGTTCGGCACGACCGATGCGGCCGAGGTGGTCGCGCGCGCCGAGCGGTTCGCCCGCGAGGTCGCGCCGCTCGTCTGAGGCGTCAGGCTGCCTTGGCCTTCGCCGAGGTGGTCATCGGCGACTCGTCGAGCAGCGTCAGGTAGCAGGTCACGCCGCGCTCGTTCTTGGCCCAGTCCTCGTCGGTCGGGTAGAACGCGCCCGAGGTCGTACAGGTCGGCCTTCGCCGTGCCCACGTAGACCTCGAGCGCCGAGCCGCAGGTGTCCACCAGGTAGGTCCGCAGGTCGGCGTCGCTCGGCACCTTCGCGCCCTTGGCCGCCGGGTGCTCGGTGACCAGGATGACCTCGGCCGTGTGGCTCTCGGCGCACGGGTGGTGCTGGACGTCCTTGACGGTCTCTTCCGCGGTCGACGGGACGTCGAAGCAGTCGCCGACCTTGAGGTCGTCGGCGCCGCCGCTGATCCGGTCGCGGAACACGAACGCCCCGCCGGCGATGAGCACGACGACGGCGATGCTGAGGAGGAATTCATGGCCGGACGGTGACGCGCCGCACCGGCCCGAGGCATCCCCCAGGAGTCCGGCCTCCGAGGGGTACTCCCGATCCGCTAGGGCTTGGCCACCATCAGGAACACCACGAACGCGAGCAGCACGAGCTGGAGCCGCGTCACGAGGAAGATCCTGGACAGCCCGTCGCGGGCGGCCACGGACGTCGGTCCCTCGGTCGCGAACAGCTTGCCGACCTTCTCGCCGTTCGGCCCGAGGTACAGCGCGCCGATGAGCACGAGGACCAGCCAGGTGGCCATCGAGACCGAGACCCAGAGCGCCGAGAACTGCCAGCGGTTGACCACGAGGATGAAGCCGGCGATGAACAGGATGATCGCCGTCGGGAGGAAGATCTTGAGCCCGAGGGCGCCGATCGCCCGGGCCGTCCGCGGCAGCTCGGCGGGATCGTCCGACTTGCCGGCTCGCCAGGCGAGCACCTGCGAGTAGAAGACACCACCGACCCAGACCATGGCCGCGAGGACGTGGACGTACTTGACCAGCGTGTACGGCAGGTCGTTCATGGTGCCTCCGTCGGGTCGTCCCGGGACGGGTCGACCATCGGCGGGAGGATACTCCCGCCCGGTCAGTCCAACTTGCCGTCCGCGAAGCGCTTGACGAGGTCGGCGTAGCCCGGCAGGCCGCGCTCGTAGCCGATCGCCCAGAACCCCGCGCCGGCGAGGCCGCGAGCGTCGGCGAGGGCGAGCTTGGGCGTGAGCGTCGCCGGCGAATCGACGTAGATCCCCTGCCAGCCGCCCTCGACGTCGGGATCGGCGATCGCATAGAACTCGACCTGCTCGATCGGATCGAGGGTCGGCGTGAAGGACGGGTCGTCGTAGCGGAAGAGGTGGTCCGACGGGATCCAGGTGTCGCCGCGGCCGGTGTCCGGGTCGCCGAGCTCCGGCCCGGTGACCGGCCACGCCATGCCGTAGAACGGCAGGCCGAGGATCGTCCGCTGGACGGGCACGCCGGCCACCGCGTACAGGTCCAGCGACCAGGCGAGGTCCTGCGGCTTGCCGTCGCGCCGGTCCATCGGCGCCGATGCCCCCGGGTCCGAGCCCGCCCAGTGATAGTCGTAGCCCATCATGAAGATCCGGTCGGCACCGGCCTCGGCGGCCGCGGCCGCCATCGCCGCCCCGTTGATGTGCGCGGTCGTCGCCACGGAGACCTGGCCCCGCCGGTGTCGACCGCGGAGCGCGCTCCGCAGCCGGCCGACGAACGCGCCGTACGCCGGGATGAACTCCGGGTCCATCGATTCGACGTCGACGTTGATGCCGTCGACGCCGAGATCGTGCGCGAACGCAACGAGCGAGGCGATCACCTTGTCCTGTTTCGCGACCGTCCCGCCGAACAGCTGCTTGTTGCGCGCGGACCCGAAGCTCGTGAAGACGAGCTCGACCCGCACCTTGCGGTCGTGCGCCTCGCGGATCATCTGCCGGCCGATCGGCCCGGTGATCCGCTTGAAGCCGTTCTGGGTCTCGTCGAGGGTGCCGTTGCTGCGGTTCGTGACCGAGAAGAGCGCGAGCGTGCTCAGCGGGGTCGCGGCGACGTGCGCCGCGATGGTGCCGTCCATCTCCCAGTACGGGACGTAGCCGTACACCTCGTGGCCGGGCGCCGGGACCGGGGTCGCGGGGACCGCCGGGGCGCCGGTCGGGCCGCTCGCCGGGTCGCTGGCGGCGGGGTCGCTGGCGGCGGGGTCGCCGCTCGCGTCGCCGCGAGGCGTCGGGCTCGGGGTCGGGCCGCAGCCGACGAGGAGGATCGCCAGGGCCGCGATGGCGAGTCGCTGGAGCATCGGGACAGGGTCACGGCTCGGCGCGGGAACCGTCAAACGCCTCGTTCCGGGCTGGCATCATGCGGCGCATGGACGTCCCGACATTGCGCGGCGAGCTCGTCACGCTCCGGCCTGCCCGGCCGGACGACCTCGACCGCCTTCGCGAGATCCTCCTCCAGCCCTCGGTCGCCCGGTGGTGGGGCGGCCCGCGCGACGACCCGGATTTCGACGTCGCGGCCGACTGGCTCGAGGGAGACGAGACCGACGCGGTCTTCGTCATCGAGGTCGATGGCCGGACGGTCGGGAGCATCCAGTTCGGCCAGGAGGTGGAGCCGGACTACCGCCACGGCACGATCGACCTCTTCCTCGAGGTGGACCACCAGGGCCGCGGCCTCGGGCCGGACGCCATCCGGACGGTCGCTCGCTATCTCTTCGACGTGCTCGACCACCACCGGATCACGATCGACCCGTCCGCCGCCAACGACCGGGCGATCCGGGCGTACGAGCGCGTGGGGTTCCGGCCCGTCGGCCGGATGCGCGGGTACGAGCGCGGCCCGGACGGCACGTGGCACGACGGCCTGCTGATGGACCTGCTGCGCGACGAGCTGCGCTGAGCCGCCCGGCCGGCCCTGGCGTCATCGCGCCGCTGCGAGCTCCTCGTTCGCGGCGTGCAGGACGTCGCCCGCGCGGTCCGAGAAGCGGACGCCGCCCCCGGCGACCTTCGCCTCGTACATCAGCTGGTCGGCGAGCTGGAGGACCAGCCCCGTCGTCGGCGGCTTGCGAGCGCGCTCGATCAGGTAGACGCCGATGGAGGCGCCGACCTGGAGGGCCCGACCGTCGACGTCCATGGGCTTGGCGATCGCGTCGTGGACGCGCTTGGCGAGCCGTCTGCGCGGTCGCGACGTTCGGCAGGTCCACGAGCAGGACCCCGAACTCGTCGCCGCCAAGGCGGACCGCGGCGTCGGTCAGGCGGATGCAGGCCTGCAGCCGCTCGCCGACGACGCGGAGCACCTCGTCGCCGACCGGGTGGCCGTTGCCGTCGTTGATGGCCTTGAAGCCGTCGAGATCGATGGCCAGCAGCGCGCCGAGGCGGTCGTGGCGCTGCGAGGCGTCGATCGCGTGCGTCAGCCGGACCTCGAAGCCGGAGCGGTTCAGCAGCCCGGTCATCGGGTCATGGTGCGAGATGGTCGTGGCGTCGTGGCTCTGCCAGACCGCGAGCACCAGGATCGCCGCGACGAGCGCCGCCCACCAGCCGAGCGTGGTGTAGGTGTAGGCCAGGATCCAGCCGAGGACCACCTCGGTGGCCGCGGTGGCCCGGTACGCCGTGTCGTAGAGGCGCGTCAGCTCGTTGCGCGTGAGGCCGTCGCGCAGGTGGACGGTCACGGCGGCCAGGCTGATCGCGATCGCGGTCATCGACGGCCCCGCCGCCGATGATGGCGATCAGCTGCGACCGCCTGCGGCTTGTCGGGGAGCAGCACACCGAGCGTGCCCTCGATCCCGAGCAGGACGACCCCGCCGACGACCGCCGACAGGGTGAGGGCGGCATGGTTGGCCACGGTGCCGTACCACGGCACCTCGCGCAGCTCGCGCCGCTCGATGGTGGACACGAGCGCCACGATGCCGCCCGCCGTGGGGCCGCCGACGGCCATGGCCGCGATGATGAACGGGAGGTGGAACGTCAGGACGCCGTGACCGTGCATGCGCTCGACGCGCGTCCCGCCGAGGAGGCCGATCGCGATCCAGAAGATCAGGCCGAGCAGGATCCCCTCGCGGCCTCCAGCCGCGGTCAGTGAGATCGATTCGTCGATCGGGAAGGTGGCGGCCGCCCACGCGAGCGAGGCGAGGCCGACGATGATCGTGACGGCCGTGTAGACCATCAGGGCGCCGCGATCGCGCGGCTGGCGGCGAGCGTCGGAGCGTCGTCGGGTCATCGAGGTCGGCCGAGGAACGGATCCATCAGGGGGCACTCCCACGGATCGGATGGAGCGTCGGCGGAGGTGCCGATCGCGTTGTCCTGCCCTGCCAGGCCCTGAGCGATCACGGCCGGTCGCGCGTTCGGGGCGCCGCGCCGAGTCGACGATCGTCCGTCCGGGGTGGTCCTCCGGGCGATGTGGCTCGGACCGCTCTCGACCGTTCGAAACGCGACCCGACCGCACAGCTAGAACTGTCTCCGGCAGAGGCCGGAACGCCATAGGACGATGGTCCCGTCGAGGTCCCGTTCGGGCGCCGCGACACCGGAATCCCGCGGGCATGCAGAAGGGGCGCCGGCGGTCACGCCGACGCCCCTCGGATCCGCGCCACGGTCGTGGCGCGACGGTCACATCTGGGTGAGGCCCAGGACGTGGCCCTCGGGGTCCGCGACCAGCGCGAGCTGGGCGTTCCCGTCCGGGCTGAACTTGGGCATGATCACGGACCCGCCGAGATCGACGGCCTTCGCCAGGGTCGCGTCGATGTCGTCGACCGTGACGTAGCCGGTGACGTGGCCGGCCGACCCGTCGGGCGTGCTGCCGACGCCGACGATGAGCCCCGTCTCGGCCGGGTCCGTCATCCCGTAGCCGCCCGGGAAGTCGGTGTTCAGCTTCCAGCCGAACAGGTTCCCGTAGTAGCGCTGGAGGGCGCCCTGGTCCTTGCCCACGATCTCGAAGTGGATCACGCGTGCGTCTGCCATCGGTCCGTCTCCTGCTGAGGGACCTCGGTCAACGGTGCCTCGGTCGCCCTTCGAACCAGTGACGAACGGGCCTGTCGCGAAATCGACAGGGCCGTCGACGGTGACGTCCACGGCCGCGCGATCGCAGGGCCGTCCGATCAGCGGTTGCGGTCGGCCCGGACGAAGAGGATCGTCCCGACCACCATGAAGACCAGGAAGAACGCGGCCGTGATAAGCGGCGTCGAACCACATCGGGTGGAGGACCGCCGCCGCGTATTCCGGCTTGCCCAGGTAGAAGATGTTCCGGGCCAGGTCGATCGAGTACGTCATCGGGATGATCTTGGCGAGGATGCCGAGGATCCCGGTGGAGGCCTGGACCGGGATCAGCGCCCCGGACAGGAACATCTGCGGGAAGATCAGCAGCGGGACGCCGATCGCGACGGTCTTCTGGTCCTGCGTCAGGCCGATGAAGAAGACGCCGAGCGCGCCGCCGGCGAGGGCCAGCACGGGCGTCAGCGCGATGACCCGCAGCAGGTCGCCCGCCTGCATGGGGATCTGCATGATCACGATCATGGCGACGATCCCGACGAGCGAGACCATGGCGGCAACACCCGACCCGATGAGCTTGCCGAGGAGCACGGAGAACCGCGAGATCGGGGCGACGAAGAGCTCGGCAGTGAAGTCGTTCTCGCGCTCCTCGACGAGGTTGGTGACCCCGGTGATGGTCCCCTGGTACATCCCGTTGGCGATCATGCCGATGAGCATGAACGGCAGGTAGTCGAACGGCAGCGCGCCGCTGAGGTTCTGGCTGATGCTGCCGCCCAGGACGCCGATGAACAGGATCGGGAAGATGACCGTGAACGCCAGCGAGAGCGGGCTCTTCACGGCGCGCAGGATCTCGCGCCAGGCGATCGCGAAGACGGCGTTGGCCTCGCGGGCCAGGCTGGCGCCGCGGTTCGCGGAGACGGCGCCGGCGCGCGGGCCGGTCGGCGATCTCGGTCGTCATGCGACGGCCTCCTCGTTCGTGCGGAGGAGCTCGACGTAGGCCTCCTCGAGGCTGGGCTCGTGGACGCGCAGGACCGTGAGCGGCGTGCGGATGCCGGCGATGAGCGCCTGCGGGGTGGTGTCGGCATAGGCGACGCGCAGCGATCCGGTCGCGTCCTCGACCGGGGTCAGGCCGAGGCCCGCCAGCTCCGCGGCGAGCGCCGGGCGGTCGGCGGCGTCGAGCACGACCGAGCGGTCGAGCAGCCGGCGCTTCATCTCGTCGGGGGTGCCGATGACCGCGATGCGGCCATGGTCGATGACGCAGACCCGCTCGGCCTCCTCGGCCTCCTCGAGGTAGTGCGTCGTCAGGAAGATCGTCGTGCCGTCGGCGTTGCGGACGTCGCGGAGGTAGTCCCACAGGCCGCGGCGGCTGACCGGGTCGAGGCCCGAGGTGGGCTCGTCGAGGAACAGCACGCCGGGGCGGTGGATCAGCGAGCGGATGATCTCGAGCTTGCGCTTCATGCCGCCCGAGAAGGTCTTCAGCGGCTTGCCGAGGTCGTCCCCGAGCCCGACGATGCCGGCCAGGTGCTCGACGCGCTCGCGGTACTCCGCGGGCATCGCCCGGTAGAAGGGCCGGTAGCCGTACAGGCCATAGATCGCCGCGTGGAGGCGGATGTTCTCCTCGCCGGAGAGGTGGAGGTCGATGCTCGGGTTCTGGAAGATGATCCCGATGTTGCGCCGGACCGCGGTGGCGTCGCGGTCCAGGTCGTGGCCGGCGATCGTGACCGTGCCGCTGGTCTTGGCCAGCGTCGTGGTCAGGATCGAGATGGTGGTGGTCTTCCCTGCCCCGTTGGGCCCCAGGAAGGCGAACAGCTCGCCCGGCCGGACATCGAAGCTGATGTCGTCGACAGCCGGGGTGGTCGCCTTCTTGTAGCGCTTGGTCAGGTGATCGACCGAGATGATGGGGTCGGTCTGGTGGATGTCCATGGCCCGCATCCTGGACACCGACTGTGGAGGGCGCATGGAGACGGCGTGGCGAGGTGCCGATCGGATGGCCGCGGGTGGTCCGCGAGCCGCTCGCGGAACGGCGAACGCCGGCGAGCACGGGCGCGGTCCGACGGGAGGAGGATCGTCGGTGGGCGCTGGCTCGCCGGCGCCTGGAGTCGCCGGGGAGAGAGATCGAGTGTCATGCTGTCGGCGATCCCTGAGAAGCGCCTGAGAACCAGCGGAGGATCGAGCCGATGGCGTCGTTCATCGAGGTGCCGGGCGGACGCCTGCGGGTCGTCGACGAGGGAGCCGGGCCGCCGATCGTGCTCGTCCACGCCGGGATCGCCTGCCTGGACAGCTGGGATGCGCTGGCCCCGCTGCTGGTCGAGGCGGGCTACCGCGTCGTCCGCTACGACGCGCGCGGGTGGGGCCAGTCGACCACCGAGGACGTCCCGTTCGGGGAACCCGCCGACCTCGTCGCGGTGCTCGACGCGGCGGGGATCGGCCGAGCCGCGCTGGTCGGCAACTCGCGCGGCGGCGCCAACGCCTTCGACACGGCCATCGTCCATCCGGACCGGGTGGTGGCCGTCGTCGGGGTCGCGGCCGGCCTGGGCGGCTTCGACGGCGACGCGACCCCCGAGGAGATCGAGCTCTTCACCGAGATGGACCGCCTCGAGTCGCTCGACCCGCCCGATCCGGCGGCCGTCGCGGAGATCGACCTCCGCGTGTGGGTGGACGGCCCGGGCCAGCCGTCGACCCGGGTGCCGGCCTGGATCCGCGAGGCGGTCAGGTCGTGGGACGAGCCGCTCTACGCGGACAGCCACGTCTCCGGGCAGCGCACCCCCATCGATCCGCCCGCCGCCGAGCGCCTCGACGAGCTCCGCGTCCCGGTCCTTGCCGTCGCGGGCGCGCTCGATCCGACCGAGATCGCGCAGATCGCGCGGCACCTCGAGGCGAACGCGCCGCAGGCGCGTGCGATCGTCTGGCCGGATGTCGCCCACATGATCGGGATGGAGGTCCCGGAGCGCCTCGCCGGCGCGATCGTCGAGTTCCTGGCGCCGCTGCCCCGCTGGGCCTAGCCGCCGCTCGACGGGTCCAGCGGATCGCCCGTCGCGAGCGGCCGCATGGTGATCGCGATCACGTACCGGCCCAGCTGGCTGACGTAGGCCTCCACCTGGATCGAGCGGTCGAGGCACGAGCGGTCCGGACACGTCGTCGGCTGGGTCCCGACGAGCTGCACCTGCCAGGCCGTGTCGTCGAGCTCGGTTCGATCCGTCCCCTGCCACGCCGCGACCGCCGCGCGGTCGGCGACGCTGAAGCCCTTCAGGTCGCCCAGCACGCCCAGTCGGATCCCGATGACGCGGTAGGGAGCGACGAGGCCGGCCGCGTCCATCGTCGTGGCGACGAGCTGCTCGTTGATGTTGACCGGCCGTGCGCCGTCCGCGGGCGGCTCGGCTGCCAGCTCCCCCTGCACCGGCTGCCGCGTCGCCGGGGCGCCGCATCCGAGGATCGCCGCCAGGAGGCATGCGAACAGTGCGGCCCCGAGGACCGACCGTCCCGTGGCCATCCGCGCTGTCAGTCCGCCGGACTGCATGCACCCATGGTCGCACCCCTGCAAAGGGGCGCGCGACATCCACCCGCGCTCAGACAGCATGAGGCCCGCGAGGACCCGGACGTTCGATGTCCGTCGGGTCCCTCGCGGGCCGGTCGTGCGACCGCGGCTACTTCTTGCCGGTCAGTCGCGTGATCCAGTACTCGGTCGTCGCCGTCGGCGGCGTCGAGAACCGGGCGTTGACGGTCCACAGGCGGCCGACCGCGAACGTCGCGGTCGTCGGGACGTCGAGGCTGGTCGACGTGAGCTCGGTCACCTTCGTGGCGGTGGCCAGGCCCTTGCCGAGCTTGAGGACCGCGATCAGGTCGTCCTGGTTGCGGACGACGAAGAGGCTCCGGCCCTTGAGGACCAGGCCGTCGCCGTTCAGCAGACTGTATCCACCGGTGTCGATCGACGTCGTGACACCCGTCTTCGGGTCGATCGAGAACAGCAGGCCCATGTTCGACTGGACCGTGATCAGCTTGCCACCCTTGGCGACGATGCCGTTGGCGTTGAAGCCGGCGGCGAGGACCATGTCACCGCTCAGGGGGACGGTGGTCGCCAGATCGGCAGCCGGCAGCTTGCCCCCCTTGCCGAATGGCACGAAGGCGAGCTGCGCGTTGAGCGAATTGGTCGCGTAGACGCCGGTCCGCGTGATCACCAGGTCGTTGAGGAACCCGGCGGTCGGGAAGGTGTACGTCCGGAGCAGCGCGCGAGTCCGCAGGCTGTAGACGCGGATCGTCTGATCCGTCGCGCCCGCGACCCACAGGCGCCCGCGCCAGTCGACATGGATGCCCGCCGCGGACTGTCCGGTGACGCCCGGGATCACGACCGCGCCCTTGCCGGTCTTGGCGCTCCCGCGCCAGATGGCGCCGTCGACGAGTGAGCCGACGTACAGCTTGTTCCCGGAGGACGTGATGCCCTCGGGCCGGAAGCCGGCCGGCAGGTCGATGCGCGTGGGGAGCGGCACGGCCCTGTGGTGCTTGGCGGCGTGGTTCGCCGTGGCCTTCGCGGCAGCCAGCTTCGCCTCGTCGTCGGAACGCCTGGCGGCCTTGCTCGCGGCTTCGTGCCACGCCGCGAGGCGCGCGGTCGGCTGGGTGGCGCCATGCGGCGTCTGATCGACGTGCCGCTGGCCCTTGTTCGATCGATCGTTCTGGTCGCTGCCATGCGAGCCGCCGTGAGCGCTCGCGGCCGGGACGATGACCAGGGAGAGGGTCAAGGCCAGGCCGAGCAACAGGATGAGTCTGCGCTGCATGCGGGTCCTCCTTCGATGGGATGCCCGTCGTGGAGAAGGACACGTGCTGCAGACGCAGTCGGGACGCGACCGATGGTCCGGTCGTCTTCGAGGAGGTCAGCCGCGAGTGGTCGACGGGGCACGTGTCGAAACGGGGCTGACCCCACCTTGGCCGGGTCGGGGTGCCATCGGCGCTGTCCGGGACGTGCCTCGGGTTGCAGGGACCTTACAGCGGCATATCAGCCGGAGTGGTCGACCCAGCCCAGCGTGCGCTCCACGCCCTTGTGCCAGCGGGCGATCCCGGCGGCCCGCTCGGCCTCGTCCATCGACGGCTCCCAGCGGCGGGCGGCGCGATCCATCGACCGCAGGGCGTCGAGGTCCGGCCAGAAGCCGACCGCGAGCCCGGCAGCGTAGGCAGCCCCAAGCGCGCTCGTCTCGGCGATCCGCGGCGCGACGACCGGGCGACCGAGGATGTCCGCCTGGAACTGCATCAGGAACTCGTTGCGGATCATCCCGCCATCCACGCGCAGCTCCGGCGGGAGCGGCGCATCGAGGTCCGCGACCATCGCGACGCCGAGCTCCTGCACCTGGTAGGCGGTGGCCTCCAGCGCCGCGCGGGCGATGTGCGCCTTGGTCGCGTACCGGGTCAGCCCCGCGATCACGCCACGGGCGTCGCTCCGCCAGTGCGGGGCGAACAGGCCGGAGAAGGCGGGCACGAACACGACATCGCCACTGTCGGGCACGGACCGGGCGAGCGCCTCGACCTCCGAGGCGTCGGTGATGATGCCCAGCTGGTCGCGGAGCCACTGGATCAGCGAGCCCGCCACCGCGACGGACCCCTCGAGCGCGTACGTTGCCGGCCCGTCCCCGATCCGGGCTGCGACCGTCGTGATCAGGCCGTGGCTCGAGTGGACCGGCCGCTCCCCGGTGTGCATGAGCATGAAGCAGCCCGTGCCGTAGGTGCACTTCACGGCCCCGGGCTCGAAGCAGGCCTGGCCGAAGAGGGCCGCCTGCTGGTCGCCGAGGTCGCCCGCGATCGGCACCCCCTCGAGGTCGCCGATCCCCACGCCATAGACCTCGGACGAGCTCCGGATCGCCGGGAGCATCGCCGCCGGGACGCCCACCTCCGCGAGGAGCTCGGGGTCCCAGGACAGCGTCACGAGGTCCATCAGCATGGTCCGCGAGGCGTTCGTGACGTCGATGACGTGGACGCCGCCCCGGATGCCGCCGGTGAGCTTCCAGATCAGCCAGGAGTCCACGGTGCCGAACAGCAGGTCGCCGGCCTCGGCCGCGGCCCGTCGCTCCGAACCCCCCTCATCGAGGATCCAGGCGACCTTCAGCGCCGAGGAGTACGTCGAGATCGGGAGGCCGGTCCTTGCACGGAACCGGTCCATGCCGCCCGGGCCGCCGGCAGCGAGGCGTTCGGCCGCATCGGCGGTCCGGGTGTCCTGCCAGACGATGGCGTTGTGGACCGGGCGCCCGGTCCGGCGGTCCCAGACCACCGTCGTCTCGCGCTGGTCGCTGATCCCGACGGCGGCCAGCGCGCTCGCGTCCGCTCCCGACTCGCGCAGGGCGATGCGGACGCAGGCGCGCACGCGCTCGACGATCTCATCGGGGTCGTGCTCGACCCACCCGGGCCGCGGCGTGATCTGGGCGTGCTCCAGCTGGTGGCTGGCGACGACCGATCCGGACCGGTCGAAGAGGATGCAGCGGCTGCTCGTCGTCCCCTGGTCGATGGCGGCGACGAGCGACCGCGGCTCCATGGTCGGGGTGGTCCCCGACGGGCTAGTAGCGGTAGGCCGCCCGGTCGATCGAGGCGGCCATCCGCCCGACGTCCCGGAGCTGGTAGGCGATCGCGACCACCGAGAGGGCGATCCACGCGATGAGCCCGACGACGCCGTTCGTCAGCAGGCCGCTGAAGAAGCCGGAATCGAGATCCGATAGCTTGATGATCCCGAACAGGACCAGCACCCCGTTGACGACCGCGGCCGCGCCGCTGATCGCCGACAGGTAGATGACCAGGAACGCCGGCACGCCCAGGACGAACGTGGCGAAGGCGAAGACCGCCCCGACGATCAGGCCGACGAGGATCCCGAGGATGCTCGCGTCGATGCCGAGCCAGTCCATGAGGCCGACGCCGAGGGCATAGCCCAGCGCGCCGCCGAGGATCACGACCGCCGCGTAGTACCAGAAGAACGAGATCACGGCGAGGAACAGGCCGAACCCGAACCCGATGATCCATGACAGGACCGTCGCGAAGAAGCCCTGGCCGAAGACGTCCTGGCCCCACTGTGCGCCCGCGACCAGGCCGAACAGGAATGCCCACAGGGGCAGCAGGATCGTGAAGAACTTGAGGCCGTAAGCCGCCCAGGCTGCACCGATCACGACGGCCAGCAGGCCGACGATGATGCCTTCGATGGACATCCGAACCCTCCGCTTTGGGCTCCCGCCGCTGGGCACGTGCGGATGAACGGGGCCGACGCTGGGACTATACCCGTCGCGACGGCCCCGACAAGCCCCTCCGTGCGTGATCAGGCATCGCGCCGGGAGTGCCCCCTGGCGTCCCGACTGCGCAGGACGTTGGCGCTCGCGAAGTGCGCCTCCTTGCGCAGCGACTCGGCCATCGGGGCCGCATAGAGGCCCTGCTCGACTTCGAGGACCCGGGCGAGCTCGCGCAGCTCGGCGTCCTTGCCCGCATACCCGCGGATGCGCCGCGCCGTCGCGGCCATGACCCGGCCGGCGCTGGCGAAGTCGCCGCCGCGGTTGCGGGCGACGGCCTCCTGCCGGGCACGCGCCGCGAAGACCAGGGCGACCGCCCGATCGACCGCCGGATCGCGCGGCTGCGCATCGTTGGCGCGATCGTCGGCATACGTCCAGGCGAGGCGGGCCGGTTCCACCGCCACGGGGCCGCTCCCGGCGAACAGGCCGTCGCGGTCCGTCAGGGCCACGATGATCCCGGCCTCGCGGCCGAGCTCCCCGTACGGGAACGAGAGGCGCAGGACGACCTCGACGGTCTGCCCGGACACGAGGTCGCCGAGCGCCACGCTCGTGCGACCGCCGCCGCCGGACACGGTGTGCGGCGTGACGGCCTCGATCCTGAGGTCGTCGCGGGCCGTGACCTCGAGGACGACGCTCCGGGCGGTCACCTCGAGGGCCTCACCGACCTCCGAGGTGATGGCGTCGCGGATCTGCGGCGCATCGGCGATGTAGTAGAAGTGGCCCCCACCCGCGTCGGCGAGCGCCTGGAGGAGGCCCTCGTCGAAGGTCGTCCCGACCCCGAAGGTGGTCGTCGTCACGCCCCGCGCACGAAGCGCGGCCGCATGGCCGGTCAGGGTGTCCGGGTCGGTGATGCCGACGTTGGCGAGCCCGTCGGTCAGCAGCAGGCAGCGGTCGACGCCGTCCTTGCCGAGATGCTCGGCGACCTGCTCGCACCCGCGCAGCCAGCCCTCGCCGAGGTTCGTGCTGCCACGGGCGTCGATGTCGCGCAGCCGGTCGGTGGCGGCGCGGCGAGCGCCCGGCGTGGCGGGCGTGGACGGGAAGACGACGTCCACGACATCGTCGTAGACCACGATGCTGAACCGGTCGTCGGCTTCGAGCCGGCCGAGGGCCTCCTCGATCGCCTGCTTGGCGATGGCCAGCTTCTGCCCCGACATCGAGCCCGAGCGGTCGAGGACGAACGCGAGGTTGACGGGCGGGCGGCGCCGCGCCGTGGTCGCCCGCGGGGCGGTCACGGTCGCGACGACGAACCGCCTGCTGTGGGCGCCGGGTCGGATGAGCTGGCGGTCCTGGCGGACGTCCAGGGTCTGGGCGTGATGGTCGGTCATGACGGGTCCTCCTCGAGGAGCTCTCGGGCGATCGTCAGGAGACGATCCACCCGTTTGTTCTGGATCCGGCTCAGGGGCCGGCGGACGTGGAGTTCGATGTCGGGTGCCAGGACGATCCGCTCCCACTGCGAGCGGTCGCCGGCGGTCGCGGGCGGACGGACGACCTCCGTCGGGGTCGACGGCGGTCCGGAGGCCGCCAGGGCGGGCATCGAAGCCGGTCGCCAGCCGTCCGGCGGGCTCTCCGCCATCCGGCGCGCGAGGACCGGTCCGGCCGCCTGGTCCCGCTGGAGTCGCGGGATGGACGGCGAGGCCGGCGGTGGCACCGGCTCGAGGACCTTGCGCAGGTAGTCCAGCGCGGAGTCGGTCGGTCCCGGCTCCGCCTCGACCGCGAGCGAGCGCACGTCGTCGTCGTCGAGGCCGGCGAGTCGCTGCCGGATCTCGGCGAGGGGCAGGTGCTCCCGCTGGAGCCGACGGATCAGCCGCAGCCGGGCGAGGTCCTCGTCGCCGTACTTGGCGCCCGGGCCGGACCGGCCCGAGCTCGGCAGCAGGCCCGAGGTGATGTAGTACCGCACCGTCCGGGGGGTCACCCCGGCCAGGTCGGCCAGTTCGGTGAGCGAGAAGCGCGGGTCGTCTGGCACGGGCCCATCATAACAGTGCTACGTCTCACTGTCAAGACTTTCTCGACCAGCGCACCACGCCCTCTCCACACTCGCTCCACACCGCCGGTCGAGGCTGTGGTGCAGACAGGGTCCGAGCTGGACCCGCACAGACAAGGAGTGAGCGCAGATGCGCCGCATCATCCCCGCGATCCTGCTGATCGCCGTCCTCGCCATCGGCGGGGGCGTCATCGCCTCGACCGCCTACCAGGCCGGGCTCCAGACGGCGGTCACCACCGCCGCCGTTGGCACCGGCACCACGGTCGTCGTCCCGGCGTACGGCGTCGGCTACGGCTGGCACCCGTTCGGCTTCGGCTTCGGCTTCTTCGGGTTCCTCGGAGCCCTGCTGTTCTTCGTCATCGTCTTCGGACTCATCCGGGCGATCTTCTTCGGCGGCCGGCACCGCCACTGGGAAGGCTCGGGCTGGGGACCGGGCGGGCCGATGGGTCCGGGCGGACCCGCGGCCGGGCGACCCTCCGGCGGCCGCTACGAGCGCTGGGAGGCCGTCCTCCACCAGGACTTCGACGAGTGGCACCGCGGTGCGCACGGCCCCGCGACCGGCCCGACCGCCCCGACCGGCGCCGACGCTCCAGATGTCGGCGGGACCGGCACGACGCCCCCGGCTACAGCCGGCTGACCTCCCTTCCCAGCGCCCCCGGGCCATCGACCCGGGGGCGCATCCGTCTCCCCCGCCCCACTACGATGCCCCCCATGCGAACCGTCCTCGTCGTCGATGACGAAGCCAGGATCGTCCAGCTGGCCCGCGACTACCTCGAGCACGCCGGGTTCGCGGTGCTGACCGCGGCCGATGGACCGTCCGCGCTCGAGACCGTCCGCCGGCGCCACCCGGACCTCGTCGTCCTCGACATCGGGCTCCCGGGACTCGACGGCCTCGACGTCACCCGCGAGCTTCGTCGCGACTCCCGCATCCCGATCGTGATGCTGACCGCCCGCGACGACGAGCTCGACAAGCTGCTGGGCCTCGAGCTCGGCGCGGACGACTACCTGACCAAGCCGTTCTCGCCGCGCGAGCTCGTCGCCCGGGTCAAGGCCGTGCTCCGGCGGACCGAAGGCGCCACGGCGCCGGGCGACATCATCCGCGCCGGCGACGTGGTCCTGGACGTGCCGCGGATGCGGGCCGAGGTGGCCGGCCGGGCCGTCGACCTCACGGCGACCGAGTTCGGGCTGCTCGCCACCATGGCGGCCAGCCCCGGGCGGATCTTCACGCGCTCGCAGCTCCTCGATGCCGTCCGCGGCGTCGCCTTCGAGTCCTACGAGCGGGCGATCGACTCCCACATCAAGAACCTGCGCCGCAAGGTCGAGCCGGACCCGCGCGAGCCCCGCTACGTGCTCACCGTGTACGGGGTGGGCTACCGGTTCGCCGACGACCGCGGGACGGCCGGCTTGAGCACTGGCCCCGAGGGCGGCGCCCCCGCCCGGACCGCCGCCCGGACCCACCGCGCCGGACGCTGGCGCGCCGATCGCGGCCGGAGCCGGCCGTGGAACGACCCGGACTGGGACCTCCACGACCCGTTGGCCCGCGAGATGCGCCGGCGCGCCCGGATCGCCCGGCGACAGGACGCGCCGCGGGCGGGCGCCATGGCACCGCCGCCAGGGGTTCGGGTGCCTCTTCGCGATCCTGTTCCTGATCGTCGTCGGGTCGCTCGTCACGGCGGTCGCGTCGCTGCTCTCGAACCTCGGGCCGCTCCCGGTCGCTGATCGTCGCCGCGGTGGCCGTCGTGATCGTCGCCGCGCTGCTCCGCGGCACCATCGGCGCCGCCCGCGACCTCGACCGGATGCTCGCCGCGACGCGCCGGGTCGAGGACGGCGACTACAGCGTCCGGGTCGGCAAGACGCAGCTCGGACCTCCAGCCGATCCAGGAGCTCGCCCGCGGCTTCGACACGATGGCCGCCCGGCTGCAGGCCGACGAGGAGCAGCGCCGGAGCCTGCTGGCCGACGTCAGCCACGAGCTGCGGACGCCCGCTCGCCGTCATCACCGGCAACCTCGAGGCGATCGTCGACGGCGTCTACCCGCCGGACGCGGCCCACCTCGCCCCGATCCTCGACGAGACCCGCGTCCTCGAGCGGCTCATCGACGACCTGCGGACGATCTCGCTCTCGGAGGCCGGGATGCTGCCGCTCCACCCGGAGCCGACGGACCCGGACCTGCTCGATCGCCGACGTGGCGCGCTCGTTCCGGCCCGCCGCCGAGGCGGCCTCGGTCGACGATCGCGACGGAGATCCCCGACGACCTGCCGATCGTCGAGGTCGACCCGGTGCGGATCCGCGAGGTGCTCGCCAACCTCGTCGCCAACGGCCTGCGCCACACGCCGGCCGGCGGCCGCGTGACGATCACGGGGCGCGTCGACGGGGCGGCGCTGATCCTGAGCGTCGCCGACACCGGGCCGGGCATCGACCCGGCGCTCGTCCCGCACGTCTTCGACCGGTTCGTGAAGGGCGCGGACTCGCGCGGCTCCGGGCTGGGCCTGGCCATCGCCCGCGGCCTCGTCGAGGCCCACGGCGGGACGATCTCGGTCGAGTCGCCGGCCGGCGGCGGGACGACGTTCCGGGTGTCGCTGCCGCTCGCTACGGGCGGGTGACCCGCACGTCGTCCACGGCCGCCTCGACCGTGCTCGCGCCGCCGACGTCGGCCGCCTCGAAGACGATCCGGACCTTCTCGCCGGCCCACGCTGGTCAGCGGCACGCTGATCGCGGTCCAGGCGGGTGTCGAGGTTGGCCGGCGCCGAGCTCCTGGCGGACCAGCGTGCCGGGTCCCGTCCTCGCGCTCGACGTAGGCGCGGAAGTAGTCGTCCGCCGACGCGTTCGCGCCGTGCGCGAACGAGTAGCGGAACGTCAGCTTGCCGGCGACGCGGGCAGCGTGATCAGCGCCGAGCGGATGGTGGTGATGCCGTCGAGGTCGTTGGCGTTGACGCTCGAGCCGGCCGACAGCCCCGGTCGACGAGCGCGCGCGACCCGGAGATCGCCGTGCTCGACTGCCGCGCCGTCGCCTGCGGGGTTCCCGCGCTGCCAGGCTCCCGGCCGTCGCGGTATCGGTCCCGAGCGGGTTCACGGTCCAGCCGCGGGCGATCTCGAAGTCGTCGAAGAACGGCCCGCAGTTCGCCTGGGTCATGCCGATCGACCGAGTACAGGCAGCCGGCGTGCTCGATGAGGTACAGGATCGCCTCCTTGTTCCGGGTCGTCTCGCGGGCGATCAGCTCGTCCGCCGGGTAGAAGCGCGCGTTGCCGCTGACCTTGCCGTGCGACGGGTACAGCTCGAACGTGTACATCCAGATCCGCTGCGTGCCGTACGCCCAGTCGATCTCGTCGCCGTCGGTGACGTAGAGGGAGCTCGACTGCATCGGCGTGTAGCCGTTCGACGCGGCCATGTGCTTGCCGATCGCCACCAGCGCCGGCGTGGTCGGCCGCGGTCATGTCGGCCGGCACGTCGGTCTTCGTGTAGCCGTACGGCCAGAGGACCTGCTCGCCGGCGGTGTGGAACGTGATGGCCGCCTTGATCTGCTGCTGGCCGTCCGACGCGGCGGCTGGTCATGAAGTCGCGCATCGACGCGCGCCTCGGGCGTCGAGAAGGCCGCGCGAGCCGTGGTAGGTCTCGCGCCGACTTCGATGGCGGACGAGCCGTCGCAGCACGCCCAGCGGTAGCCGTAGTTGCGGTTGATGTCGGTGCCGACCGCGGTCGTGCCGCTGTTCGGCTGGCGGTTCTTGCGCCAGGCGCGGTAGGTCGGACCCGGCGATGTCGTACTCGCCGCCGTCGGGGTTGACCATCGGGACGATCCAGATCTCACGGGTGTTGACGATCCGGGTGATCCGGCCGCGTCGGTGCCGTAGCCGTCCGTCAGCCACGACGAGGATCGCCAGCGACTGCTCGACCGACAGGTGCTCCCGGGCGTGGTGGAGCCCGTCGAACAGGACCTCGGGCTCGTGCTCGTCGACCGCGACGTTGTCGGACACCTTGACCGCCCAGATGTCGCGCCCCTGGTAGCTCTTGCCGATCGACTGCACCTGGACGATGTCCGGGTGCGCGGCCTGCGCGGCCTGGATCGTGGCGACCATCTCGGCGTAGTCGTGGTAGCGGCTGTCCTTGGCCGGGAAGGCCGCGGCGGCCGGCGCCGGATCGGCGCGCACCGGCGGCCGTGAGGACGGTCGCGAGCAGCAGCGGGACGACGAACGCGAGGGCGGCGGGTCGGGCATGCATGCCCCAAGGATGCCCGGCACGGTCAAGGTTGACCACCCGGCGATGGGGCTACGGCGCACCGGGACCGGGGAGCGGGACGGGAACATCGCCGGCCGCGGCGGAGTCTGAGGCCCACCGGACCGGTCCTTCTGACGACCGGTCCGACCACTGGGAGGGTCGCTCATGACCCGGACCGTCGGACGCGCCGGGGCCAGCCTGGCCGCCGCGCTGCTGCTCATCATCCTCGCCGCCGCTCCGGCCTTCGCCTGCGGCGGACTGATCGGTCCCAACGGGGCCGTGAACCTCCTGCAGACGACGACGTTCGCGGGCTATCACGACGGCGAGGAGCACTACGTCACCGCGTTCCAGTTCGCCGGGGGCGGCGGGTCCTTCGGCAGCCTGACGCCGCTGCCCGGGGTGCCGTCGAAGGTCGAGAAGGGCGGCGACTGGACGCTCCAGCGGCTGATCCGCGAGACCGAGCCGCCGCTGCCGTTCGCCACGCGGCCGTCCGCGTCGGCGGCGGCCGCCGCCGGCGCCGAGGTCCTGATGGAGGTCCGCATCGACGCGCTCGACGTCACGGTCCTGAAGGGCGGGGCCGACGAGGTCGGGACATGGGCGACGAAGCACGGCTTCCGGCTGCCGCCCGACGCGCCCGAGGTCCTCGACTTCTATGCCGCGCGCAGCCCGATCTTCCTCGCCGCCGTCTTCGACGCCGACGCGGCCGCCGAGCGCGGCCAGGCGATCGGCGACGGGACGCCGGTCCACATCACCATCCCGACCGCCAACCCGTGGGTCCCGCTGCGGATCCTCGCGCTCGGCAAGACCGGCGAGGAGCGCGTGGATGCCGATGTCTACCTGCTGACCGACCGGACCCCCGCCCTGCTGCCGGTCCCGACCGGCGACAACGGCCTGTCGCTCGACCACAGCGCGCCGGCGACGGCATCGCTGCTCGACGACCTCCGCTCCGACCGCGGGATGGGTGGGTGCCCGACAGGGCCTGGCTGACCAAGGTGCGCATCGACGCCGCGGCCCCGCAGCTCGCGTTCGACCTGGCGGTCGACGCGACCGGCGCGCGGTCGCCGTCGCGCGTCGCGGCCGGGCTGGACCTCGCGGTGGCCGCCAACCAGATCGAGAACGGGGACGCCGGCCGCGTCGCGGCGGGCCTCGCGTTCAGCATCATCGGCATCGGCGGGATCCTGCTGCTCGTCCGGCGCCAGCCGCCGGTCCGGGCGGCCTGACGGCCATGCCCGCCGACGGGGCCGCGCGGACGGTCCGCCGACCGGGGCGCCTCGCCCTGGTCGGCGGCATCGGCCTGTCGCTCGGGCTCGCCGGGATCGCGGCCGCCTGGGCGCGGCCGCCCGCGCTCGACGACCGCACGGTCGCCATCGAGATCCACTACTCGCACTTCTCGCCGAGCGCGGTGACCGTCCCGCTCGGCGTGCCGATCCGGTTCGTGATCGTCAACACCGATCCCATCGACCACGAGTGGATCGTCGGCGACGCCGCGGTCCACGAGCGGCACCGGACCGGCACGGAGCCCGTCCACGGGGCGCGTCCGACGGAGGTGTCCGTCCCGGCCGGCCGGACCGTGACGACGGTCGTGACGTTCGACGTCCCGGGATCGCAGCCGTACATCTGCCATCTCCCGGCCACGAGGCGTACGGGATGGTCGGCACCGTGACCGTCACCGGACGCTGATCCCGCGCCGCCGCCGGGCGGTGCCCGACCCGGGCCGGCCCCGCCGCCGCTATCCTCGCGGGGATGCGCCGACTGCCCGACCCGTACGACGACATCGCCGCCGGCCGTCCCGCGGCGATCGGGCTCGCCGGGCCGGCGCTGCTCGGCAGCCGGCTCCTGACCAAGGACCTCGCGTTCCCGCACGACGAGCGCGACGCGTTCCGGCTGCGCGGGCTGCTGCCCGGACCGGGTGCTGACGATCGAGGAGCAGGTCGAGCTCGAGCTCGAGCACCTCCGGCGTCAAGGACGACGCGCTCGAGCGGTACATCGGGCTCGCGGCCCTCCAGGACCGCAACGCGACGCTCTTCTACCGGCTCCTCGCCGAGCACCTCGACGAGTTCCTGCCGATCGTCTACACGCCGACGGTCGGCCGGGCCTGCCAGGAGTTCAGCCACATCATCCGCCGGACGCGCGGGGCGTGGATCACGCCGGCGGACCGCGACCGGATCCCGGACCTGCTCCGCCAGGGCCCGTACGAGGACGTCCGGCTCATCGTGGTCACCGACAACGAGCGGATCCTCGGCCTCGGCGACCAGGGCGCCGGCGGCATGGCCATCCCGATCGGCAAGCTCGCGCTGTACACCGCGGCCTGCGGCATCCACCCGGCGCTGACGCTGCCGATCTCGCTCGACGTCGGCACGGACAACCCGGCGCTGCTCGCGGACCCGCTCTACCTCGGCCACCGGGCCCCGCGGCTCCGCGGCGCCGAGTACGACGCGCTCGTCGAGGCGTTCGTCGTCGGGGTCGAGGCGGTCTGGCCCGGCTGCGTCATCCAGTTCGAGGACTTCAAGCAGACCAACGCGCTCCGCCTGCTCGACCGGTACGCGGCGCGCGTCCCGTCGTTCAACGACGACATCCAGGGCACGGCGGCCGTGGTCGTGGCGGGCGTGCTCGCGGGTCTGCGGGCGACCGGCACGGCGCTCGCCGACGCCCGGATCGTGCTGGTCGGGGCCGGCGCCGCCGGGATCGGCATCTACCGGCTGCTCCGCCTCGCGATGCTCGATGCCGGGCTGCACCGACGACGACGTCGAGCGGGCGATCGCGGCCGTCGACACGCGCGGGCTCGTGCACGACGGGCCGCGACGACCTCGACGAGATGAAGCGCGAGCTGGCGGTGCCCGACGCCCGACCCGGCGGCCGGGCCGACGGACCTGGTCGGCACCATCCGGCGACTTCGCCCGACCGTGCTGGTCGGCACGACCGGGGTCGCCGGCACGTTCACCGAGCCCGCGCTCCGCGCGATGGCCGAGGGCACGGCGCGGCCGATCGTGCTGCCGCTCTCGAACCCCACCTCGGCCGCGGAGGCGATCCCGGCCGACATCCTGGACTGGACCGACGGCCGGGCGATCGTCGCGACCGGCTCGCCGTTCGACGCGGTCGTGCGCGGCGGCGCGCCGGCACGAGGTCGGCCAGGCGAACAACGCCTTCATCTTCCCCGGGCGTCGGACTCGGGGCGATCGTGGCGGAGACGAGGACCATCACCCAGCGGATGTTCCTGCTCGCCGCCCGGACCCTGGCCGACGCGGTCTCGGCCGAGCGGCTCGCCGGCGGGGCGCTGTACCCGCCGGTCGATGCGCTGCGCGAGCGTCTCGCGCTCGATCGCGCATCGTGGTCGCCGCGGAGGCGGTCCGGGAGGGTCTCGCCGGGATGGCCGGACCAGGCGGCGCGCCACCCGACGATGCCGCGATCGCGGCCGCGGTCGACGGGGCGATGTGGTGGCCGGACTACGTCCCGTACACGCCGGCCCGGGTCGCCGAGCGCCGGCGCGAGACCGAGATCTGATGGCGACCCCCGGTCCGATCCCGATCCGCGGCGCGGTCCTGCGCGAGGGCGGCGACGCGGCGCGCATCGAGTCGCTGACCCTCGCCGCCCCGCGCGCCGGCGAGGTCCGGGTCCGGATCCTCGGGTCCGGCGTGTGCCATTCCGACCTGCACGTGCGCGACGGCGACTGGCCGCGGCCGGTCCCCGTGGTCATGGGGCACGAAGGCGCCGGGGTGATCGAGGCGGTCGGGCCGGGGGTCACGGACCGGCACGTCGGCCAGCCGGTCGCGCTCGCCTGGCTGATCCCGTGCGGGGTCTGCCGCGCGTGCCGGGCCGGCCGGCCGTGGGCCTGCCCGGACTCGCCCTCGTTCCGCCATCGGATGCTCGACGGGGCGACGGTCGTCCGCGACGCCGACGGCCGCGACGTCCTGAGCTACTGCGGCATCGCGACGATGGCGGAGGCGACGGTCGTGCCGGTCGAGGCGGCGATCCCGATCCCGGACGGCGTCGATCCGGCGGTCGCCGCGCTGATCGGCTGCTGCGTGACGACCGGGGTCGGTGCCGTCCTCAAGACCGCCGAGGTCCCGGCGGGCGCGACCGTCGCGGTCGTCGGCCTCGGCGGGGTGGGGCTCTCGTGCGTCATGGGCGCGGTCCTGGCCGGGGCGTCCCGGATCGTCGCGATCGACCGGGTCGCGGCCAAGGTCGAGGTGGCCCGCGGGATCGGCGCGACCGACGGCCTGGTCGCGGGCGCGGACCCGGCGACGACCATCGAGGCGCTCCGCGACCTGACCGACGGCGGCCCGGACTACGTCTTCGAGGCGATCGGGCGGGTCGAGACGGTCGAGCTCGCGATCGAGAGCCTGCCGCTCGGCGGCACCGCCGTGCTCGTCGGGATGACCCCGGTCAGCGCCCGCGCGTCCTTCGCGGTCTATCCCGTTCGTCGACGGCAGCCGGCGCATCCTCGGCTCGAACTACGGGTTCGCCGACCCGGCGGTGGACCTGCCGCGCTACGCGCAGCTCCACCTGGACGGCCGGCTGCCGGTGGAGCGGCTCATCGACCGGCGGATCGGCCTCGACGACCTGGAGGCGGGCTTCGACCGGCTGCGCGCCGGCGACGGCCTCCGCCAGGTCGTTACTTCTTGATCCCCACGGAGCGGAGCGTCGCCCGGTCGATCGGCGACGCGTAGCGATCGACCAGGCGTCGAAGGTGGTCGACTCGCCGGCGCGCCAGGGTGCTCGTCCCGATGACCGCCCGGGTCACGTCGACGACCGTGCCGAACGTGTTGTAGGTCGTCATCACATGCGGAAGGAGCTGACCGCGACGCTCGCGGTGATCGAGCCGCGCATCCGGTACCTGGATGCGTCGTAGCCGGCGGTCACACCGCTGAAGCGTCAGCGTCGACCAGCGTCTTCGACGTGCGTCGACCGCGCGTCGACCGAGACGACCGTCTTGGCGAAGCCGGCCGGCACGCTGCCGACCATCCGGAACGGGACCCGGGTCGCCCTTCGGCACGTACGATGTCGGTCCGACGGTCCGGGTGGCAAGGAGGTGGCCGCCCGCGTCGTAGAGCTTGGCCGTGACCGTGACCACGGCCCCAGCGTCGACGAGGTGCCGTTGTAGACCTCGCCGACGGATCAGCGACGAGCCTCGAGCCCGCGACGCGGCTGGACCCAGGCTGACGACACGGAGGCCCGTCGGCATGGACTTGATGAGCAGCGAATACGGATCGGTGGACGACGCGCCCTTGGTCGTCACCCGCACTGCGTAGGTGCCCTTCGGCGAGGATCCGGAAGATCTCCTCGGTGCCGGTCCCGGAACGGTCGGAGGTCGTTGCCAGCAGCTCGAGCAGCCGTTGTAGAGGCTCAGGCTGGCGTCCTCCGGGCAGGTTCCCGAGGACGATACGCATCGTGCGTGGATGCCTTGAGGGAGAAGCTGTACCAGTCCACATCCGTCCCGGTCCCGAGCTGCCCAGTTCGCCAGCCGCCGGTCGTGGTGACCGTCGGGACGCGCTCCTGCAGGTGTTCGAGGCGTCGCCGGCGGTCTTCACGTAGGTGGCGCGACAGATGGCGTCGGGGTCTCGTTGACCTCGGCCGCGTGGTTGCGGGCACCGTCGTCGGACCACTTGCTGAACGTCCAGATGTCCTCGCCGATGGCCGCGGTCGTCGGGGCGGTGACCGTGACGTGCGACCCGACGATGCCCGTCGCGGCGGGTGGCGGTGCGCCGGTCCCGGCACCGACCCCGAGGGTGATCCCGGCCGGCGACGAGACCGCATCGACCGTGCCGGTGCTTGGCTGGAGGTCGACGTGCGCGGTGGTGCTCAGGCCGTCGCTGTCGGTGACCTTGAGGTACAGCCGGACGAACGACGGGTAGTCGTGGTCGGGGGCATTGAAGGAGCCCGGTCGTGACCGTCGAAGGCCGTGGCGCCATCGGCGAAGTCATCGACGATGTGCTCGTGGCAGTTCGACGGGCAGTGCTCGATGGCCAGGGTCCAGTCGAACGAGGTGGCGGGCAGCGTCCCCATCCTGGAGGTCGGTCGCGGTGCCGTCGAAGTCGATCAGGTCGCCCGACCGCCCACCGATCAGCTGTGCGGCGCGGCATGTGAGATCGATCGACCGGCGCCGAGTTGCCGACGTTGATGACCTTCGAGGCCGTGTCGGTCATCGCCGTCCGTGTCGGTGACCCTGAGGCCGACCGTGACGTCGCCGACATCCGTGAACGTGTGACTCGGTGCGACCCCGGTGCCGTCGTCGTACTGCCCGTCGCCGTCGAAGTCCCAGGCGTAGGTCAGCGTGTCGCCGTTGGGGTCGCTCGACCCGCTCGCGTCGAAGTCGACGTCGAGCGGCGCAGTCCCCGTGGACGGCGTCGCGGTGAACGTGGCGTTCGGCGGGAGCGCCGGGTCGTAGTGGATCGCTCGGACCTCCTTGCGGTCGTAGTCCGCGTAGATGATGTCGCCGGCCGGCGTACGTCCCGACGAAGACCGAGCCGCCCGACGTGTCGCCTGTCCGGCGGAGGTTGGCGAACAACTCGATCTGGCTGAAGTTCGGCGCGGCCGTCCCGCTCGCGGCCGGCACGAACCAGATGCAGCTTGCGCGTGTAGTCCGTGAAGAAGAGGCCGTTGTCGTAGGTGCTCGGATAGTTGCCGGCCGTCGTCCGGAAGGTGACGCCCGCGATCGCTGAGCTGCCGGTCCCGCAGCCGTCACCAGTGGCGACGTTGGCGCTGTGCGCGTACTGGAACGCGGGCGGCGTCCACGCCGAGCCGAGGGTGGTACAGAGCGTCAGCGGCAGGCTGGAGATCACATTGACGTACTCGGGCGTGGTGACGGAGCCTTCCTTGCACGGCCAGCCGAAGTTCCGCACCGCGTCCGGATCCGGGAGGGTGTTGATCTCCTCGGTCGTGTTGAAGCCGACATCGCCGAGCCAGACGGAGCCGTCGCCCGGGCGGATCGTCATCCGGAAGGGGTTTCGCAGGCCATACGCGATGATCCGCTGGGCGTTGGCGTCGCCGGTCCCGTAGTTGGCGTTGTCCGGCCAGGCGTCCCCGGTGTCCGGGTCGATCCGCAGCAGCGTGCCGCCAAGTCCGGTCGGGTCTGCGGTCGTCCGGATGTCCTGCGAGCGCAGCGCGCCGCCTTCGTTCGGCGGGTCGCCACAGGGGTTCACCGGCGTGACTGACGATGCGCCGAACGACGCGCCGAGCTGGCCGTAGTCCGGGCCGTTGAAGCTGGCGCCGTCGCCGCCGGTGACGTACAGGGCGCCCTCCGCTCCGAACGCCAGGCTGCCGAGCGAATGGCTCGGGTACTGCTGGCACCAGTCCTCGATGAGGGGCGTGTTGGCCGTCACGGCCGTTCCGGCCGCATTGGTCGTCAGGCGGACCAGCTTGCCGGAGATCATGCAGCCGTCGGTGTTCCCGCCCGGGTTCGGATGTCGGGCACATGTCGCCCCACTTCTGCCCGGCCGGCCCGCCCAGCTGGTGGTCGTACGCGTAGAGCGCGTAGACGTACGGCCGCGTCGGGAACTGCGGGTCCACGACCATGCCCATGAGGCCGCGGTCCCAGTAGTTGTGGACCTCCGACGCCAGGTTCACGAGCAGCGTGGCGCTCGTGTCGGTCAGGCTGTCGAATTCGAAGATCGAACCGTCCTTGGTCGCGACGAAGGCCTTGCCGCTCGGGGCGAACGAGACCACCATGGGTGGCTGGCTGAAGCCGCTCCAGACCAGCTTCGTCGCGGAATCCGGCCGGGACCGTCGCGCCGGACTCGGCGGCGACCGTGGTCGCACTGAGCGGCAGGAGCATGGCGGTGAGCGCGAACGCGGCGAACGCGCTCAGATGGCGTCTAGCGGAAGTCATGGTTCTCGTCGGCAGGAAGGATGAAAGGATGATCAGGGCCCCGACCCTGATCCGTGGTCCCGGCCGGACGGCTGGGACTTCCGTACCATCGATGAGGTGACGGTCGGCGGTCAACGGAATAGGACGAGGAACCGGTGCGTAGCGTAACCGGGACCGCCGAATGGTGCCGACGGCCCCGGTCTGGTGCAGTCGGGGATCAGCCGGCGGGCGCGGCGGCAGGGCGGAGGCGCCCGTCCGCGAGGGCCTTGGTCAGGCGGTCCAGGATGCGATCCTCGCGCGCCTGCTTGATGGTCCCGGCCGCGACGGCCTTGTCGAGATCGGCCTTGACGGCCGCGACGATGGCCGCGCTCACGGTCGCGTAGTCGACCTTCTGGGTCGTCGCGAGGTCCTTGAGACTCTTGCCGGACTTGAGCGCGGCCTTGACGTCCGCGGACGGCATGTCGAGGGCCTTCGCGGCCGCATCGAGGCCGTCGCGGACGACGCCGAGCGCGCCGGCCGACGCCTTCGCGATCCGCTGCCCCATGCCCGCCAGGAGCTTGCAGCCGTCGGCCGTGGACGCGTCGACCCGTGCCTTGATCCGGTCGGCGGTGGCCTTCGCGAGGTCGCCGTCCGCGACCGCCTTGTCGATCGTGGCGGCGAGGGCCTTCTTCGCGGCAGCCTTCAGCGCGTCCTCGGTCACGCCCAGCTCCTTGGCGAAGGCCGCGCGATAGGACTCGCAGTACTCGGCGGCCGGGCCGGTGGTGGCCGCGGTCGGTGCGGCGACCGGGGCGGCGGCCGCCGTTCGCGGTGCGGCCACGGGTGCGGCCGCGACGGCGTTGATCACGGTCCCGCCGACCAGCGCGGCGACGACGAGGGCGCCGGAGAACCCGGCGAGGCGAAGCTTCGACATTCGAGTGGTCCCCTGCGACGCACGACCCTGGATCGGCCGTGTCGTCGCACAGGTTCGAGGCGGGTCATCAAGAACGTGTGTGGATGCGCCACGCCGGTCTTCACGACTCCTGAACATGGGGACGGCTAGGATGCCGCCCATGCCGGCACGCGCCCACATCCTGGTCGTCGAGGACGAACCGCGCCTTCGCGACCTGCTGCGCCTCTACCTCGAGCGCGACGGTCACGCCGTGACGGTCGTGGGCGACGGCCGCGCGGCGATCGAGGCGGTCGATGCTGCCGACACCGCGCCCATCGACCTCGTCGTCCTCGACCTGATGCTCCCGGGCCTCGGTGGCGAGTCGGTCCTCGAGGCGATCCGGGCCTCGACCGACATCCCGGTCCTGATCGCCTCGGCCAAGCGCTCCGACGCGGAACGGATCGCCGGGCTGCGGATGGGCGCCGACGACTACCTCGCCAAGCCGTTCAACCCGCACGAGCTGACCGCACGAGTCGCCGCCATCCTGCGCCGGACCAACCGGGCGAGCGCGGGCGGCGCGACGCCCGGGGTCCTGTCGCTCGCGGACGGTCGCGTGACGATCGACCAGGTCACCCGGCGCTACACGCTCGGTGCGACCGACGGCCCGGTCACCGGACGGCTGACGCCGGGCGAGATCGGCCTGCTCTGCGCGCTCGCGCGCGACCCCGGCGCAGTCCTGTCCCGCGAGCAGCTGCTCGACGCGGTCACGCGGCGGCCGGACGACGTCTACGACCGGGTCGTGGACGTCCACGTCGCGAACCTGCGACGCAAGCTCGGCGACGACGCCGCCGACCCGTGGCTGGTCGAGACGATCCCGCAGGTGGGCTACCGGCTGGTCGCGACACGGGACGAGGCGTGACCGTGGCGTCGCGCCGCCTGTCGCTCGGAGCGCGGCTGGGGCTCATCCTCGGGGCGATCGTCCTCGGCGTCCTCCTGGTCACCGGCCTCGTGGTCAACCGCGTGGTCAGCAGCGGGTTCCAGACCGTCCTGGAGGGCCAGCAGCAGCAGCGCCTCGACGATGCCGCGTCGAACCTGTCGGACCGCCTCGATCGGCCCGTCCGCGCCCAGACCGTGGTCCGCCGGCTCGCGACCGCGCTCGGCGGCGAGGTCCGCGTGGTCAGCCCGGACGGCACGACCCTGTACGCGTTCGGCAAGCCGCCAGACGGCGATGTCGCCCACTACACCTCGCCGATCGAGGACACGGATGGCACGACGCTCGCCACGCTGGAGGCCGACCTGCCGGCCCGGGTCAGCGACCGCGGCTTCCTCCCGCTGTTCAATGCCACGCTGATCCTCGCCGGCCTCTTGAGCGTGATCGGCATCGCCGTCGCCTCGGCGCTCGTCGCGGACCGCCTGACCCGGCCCGTCCGGGACGTCACCGACGCCGCGCGCCGACTCGGGGCGGGCGACCCCGATGCCCGGGCGACCGGTGGCGGAGACCGCGAGTCCGCGGAGCTGGCGACCGCGTTCAACGCCATGGCGGACCGGCTCGGGCGGTCGGAGATGCTCCGGCGGCGGGCGGCGAGCGATGTCGCCCACGACCTCGCGACGCCGGCGACCGTCCTCGAATCGCAGCTCCAGGCGATGGTCGACGGGGTCGTGCCGGCGGATCGCGAGAACCTCGAGGCCGCGCGCTCGGCCGCCTCGGCGCTCGGGAGCGTCGTGGCGGAGCTCAACGACCTGGCCAGCGCCGAGGCGGCGCCGCTCCAGGCTCAGCCCGTGGCGGTCGACCTGTCCGAGGCGGTCCACGACGTCGAGATGGGGCTCGACGGGCTCCGACGCGAGCGGGCGGTCGGCCTCGAGGTGGCGGTCCCGGCGGGGCTGCGCGTGACGGTCGACCCTGGCCACCTGTCGCGGGTCCTGCGCAACGTCATCGGCAACGCGATCGCGCACAGCCCGGCCGGCGGTCGCGTCGCCGTGTCGGCCGTGGCGCTCGAACCGGCCCAGGGTGCCCCGGAGCCGCCGGTCCCGGGTGGCGTCGCGATCCGCGTCGCCGACGAGGGCCCCGGCATCGCGCCGGACGACGTCCCGCACGTCTTCGAGCGGTTCTACCGCGCCGACCCGGCCCGCGCGGTCGATCCTGCGACCGGCCGCCGCACCGGCAGCGGCCTCGGGCTCACGATCGCCCGCGAGCTCCTGGCCGCGAACGGCGGCCGCATCGAGGTGGAGTCGACCGGCCCGACCGGCACGACGTTCCGGATCGACCTGCCGCGCGGCTAGGCGCCCTCGCGCTCCCGCTCGATCTCGTCGAGCGGTGCGAGCATCGGCGGCTCCGGATCCTCGATCGGCGGCAGCAGCGCCTGGCCGGTGATGAGCCGCGTGCTCCGTCCGTGGGTGATGAACGTCCAGCCCCAGCGGACGACCACCACGATCCGGTTGGCGTAGCCGATCAGGTAGGAGACGTGGATCCCCAGCCAGAGGAGCCAGGCCGTGAAGCCGCCCTGCCGCCCGAACGGCCCCAGCCAGCCGATGTTGGTGACCCCGGACAGCCGGCCGATGACGGCGACATCACCGTGGTCGCTGTAGCGGAACGGCTCGTACGGGCGGCCGAGGACCCGGCGGCGGATGACCTTCGCGGCGTACGAGCCGCCCTGCATCGCCCCCTGCGCGACGCCCGGGGTCGGCTTGCCCTCCTTCCACGGCTCGACCGCCGCGTCGCCGACCACGAAGACCTCCGGGTGCCCGGGCAGGGTGAGGTCCGGTCCCGACCAGCACGCGGCCGGCCCGGTCGGTCTCGGCGCCGGCGGCCTTCGCGACGGTCCGCGCGAACGTCGAGGCCGTGACGCCGGCCGCCCACAGCACGGTCCGCGCCGGGATCGACTCCTCGCCGTCGGCGGAGACGACCCGCACCTGGCGCTCGTCGATGTCGATGACGCGGGTCCCGGTCCGCACGGTCACGCCCAGCCGCTCGAGCTGGCGCTGCGCCGAGGCGGAGCGGTCCGGCGGGTACGGCGGCAGGATCCGGTCCATCGCCTCGACCAGGACGATCCGGGCATCCTCGGGGTGGATGGACCGGAAGTCGTGCCGGAGCGACTGGCGGGCGATCTCGCCGAGCGCGCCGGCGAGCTCGACGCCGGTCGGTCCCCCGCCGACGAGCACGAACGTCATCCATTCGCGGCGACGGTCCGGGTCGGCCTCGCGCTCCGCGGCCTCGAAGGCGATGAGGATCCGGCGGCGGATCTCGGTCGCGTCCTCGATGGTCTTGAGCCCGGGCGCGATCGGCGCCCACTCCGGGTGGTCGAAGTACGAATGGCGGGCCCCGGTCGCCACGATCAGCGTGTCGTAGTCGATCGGCCCGCCGTCCGACAGGATCACCTGGCGGCGCTCGAGGTCGATGCCGGTGGCCTCGCCGAGGATGACCGTCGTGTTGCGGCGCTTGCGCAGGATCGAGCGGAGCGGCTGGGCGATCTCGGCCGGCGACAGGACGCCCGTGGCGACCTGGTAGAGCATCGGCTGGAACAGGTGGAAGTTGCGCCGGTCGACGAGGGTGACGCGCACCTCGGGGTCGATGCCGAGGCTCCGCGCGGCGTACAGCCCGGCGAACCCGCCGCCGACCACGACCACGCGGTGCGGGAGCCGGACGAGCGCCGCCGGCTGGGCCTCGCTGGATCGCTCGGTCGGGGCGGCGTCGGCCATGGGTCGATGCTACCGGCTCGCGGCCGGCGGGATCGCCCCTACTTGTCGCGCTCGGCGGCGCTCGTCAGGGCCGCCTGGGCCGCGGCGAGGCGCGCCACCGGCACGCGGAACGGCGAGCACGAGACGTAGTCGAGCCCGATCTGCTCGCACTTGGCGATCGACGCGGGATCGCCGCCGTGCTCGCCGCAGATGCCGAGCTCGAGTCCGGGCTTCGTCGCGCGGCCCTTGTCCACGGCCACCTTCATGAGCCCCGCGACCGCGTCGTCGAGGGTCTGGAACGGGTTGACCGGCAGGATGCCTTCCTCGACGTACTTCAGGAGGAACCCGCCCTCGGCGTCGTCGCGGCTGTAGCCGAAGGTCATCTGGGTGAGGTCGTTGGTGCCGAAGCTGAAGAAGTCGGCCTCTGTCGCGATCTCGTCCGCGGTGAGCGCGCCTCGCGGGACCTCGATCATCGTCCCGAACTTGTAGTCGACCTCGACGCCGGCCTTGGCCTCGACCGCGGCTGGCCTCGGCCTCGAGCAGCGCACGCGTCGCGGCCAGCTCGTTCACGTGCCCGACGAGCGGGATCATGATCTTGGCGATCGGGTTGCCGCCGGCCCGCTTGACCGCGATCTGCGGCGTTGAGGATGGCGCGAGTCTGGATCTTCACGAAGTCCGGGATCATCAGCCCGAGGCGGCAGCCGCGGAGCCCGAGCATCGGGTTCTGCTCGTGCAGCGACTTGATCGTCGCGAGCAGCTCCTTGTCCTCCTCGGACGCGCCACCGGTGACCTCGGCCCGGGTGACCTTGACCAGCTGCTCCTCGAGGTTCGGCAGGAATTCGTGCAGCGGCGGGTCGATCAGGCGGATGACCACCGGGCAGGCCGTCCATGGCCTTGAAGATGCCCTCGAAGTCGCCCTGCTGGAGGACCTCGAGCTTGGCCATCGCGGTATCGAACCGGGCCACGGCCGCCGTCTCGTCGGCGTCGAGCGCCTCGCCGGCCGCGGCCCTGGCCTTGGCCCGCGTGGCGACGTTGGCGACGAGGATCGCGTCGCGCACGATCTCGAGCCGCTCGCCCTCGCGGAACATGTGCTCGGTCCGGCACAGGCCGATGCCCTCGGCGCCGTAGCCGCGCGCCTGGGCGGCCTCCTCGGGCTTGTCGGCGTTGGTCCAGACGCCCATCCGGCGGATCCCGTCTGCCCAGCCGAGGATGCGCTGGAGCTCCGGCTGGTCCTCGAACCGGGCCGACACCGTCGGGAGCGCGCCCGAGGTAGACCTGGCCGGTCGCGCCGTCGACGCTGATCCAGTCGCCCTCGCCGAACGAGGCGCCCGAATCCGTGCTGCGCGCGGTCTTGGTCCCGTAGTCGATGACGAGCTCGGCGCAGCCGGCCACGCACGGCTTGCCGATCTGGCGCGCGACGACCGCCGCGTGCGAGGTGGCGCCGCCGCGGGCGGTGAGGATCCCCTGGGCCACGGCCATGCCGTGGAAGTCGTCGGGCGAAGTCTCGACGCGGACGAGCACGACCTGCTCGCCGCGACCCACCCACTCGACCGCGGTGTCGGCGTTGAAGACCGCGCGACCGACGGCCGCGCCGGGCGAGGCGTTCAGGCCCTTGGCCACGCGGGTGGCCGCCGCCAGGCCGGTCGGGTCGAACTGGTCGCGCAGCAGCTGGTCGACATGTGCGGGCTCGATCCGGGCGATCGCCTCTTCCTTGGTGATCGTGCCTTCGTCGACCATGTCGACCGCGATCCGGACGGCGGCCGCAGCGGTCCGCTTGGCCGAGCGCGTCTGGAGCATGTAGAGCCGGCCGCGCTCGATGGTGAACTCGAGGTCCTGGACGTCGCGGTAGTGCTTCTCGAGCTGCTGGCCGATCCGCTGGAACTCGGTGTAGACCGCGGGCATGTCGGTCGCCATCTGGGCGATCTTGGGCGCGGTCCGGATGCCGGCAACGACGTCCTCGCCCTGGGCGTTGGTGAGGTACTCGCCGTAGAGCACCTTCTCGCCGGTGTTCGGGTCGCGCGTGAAGGCGACGCCCGTGCCCGAATCGTCGCCCATGTTGCCGAAGACCATCGTGACGACGTTGACCGCGGTCCCGAGGTCGTCCGCGATGGACTGGTTCTTGCGGTAGTCGCGGGCGCGCTTGCCGAACCACGAGGCGAACACCGCCTTGATCGCGAGGTCCAGCTGTTCGTTCGGGTCCTCGGGGAAGTCGCGCCCGGTGTCGGCCTTGACGATGCCCTTGAACTCGCCGACCAGCGCCTGGAGCGCGGCGGCGTCGAGGTCCGTGTCCTGCGCCGCGCCGTGCGCGGCCTTCGCGGCGTCGAGGGCGTGGTCGAAGCGCTCGCCCGAGACCTCCATGACGATCCGGCCGAACATCTGGATGAACCGCCGGTAGGCGTCCCAGCCGAAGCGCTCGTTGCCGGTCAGCGCGATCAGCCCGTGGAGCGTCGCCTCGTTCAGGCCGAGGTTGAGGACCGTGTCCATCATCCCGGGCATCGAGAACTTGGCCCCCGAGCGCACGCTGACCAGGAGCGGGTTGGCGACGTCGCCGAAGCCCTTGCCGGTGCTGCGCTCGACTTCATGGACGGCGTCCACGACGTCGTCCCAGAGCCCGTCCGGGAGCCGTTCGCCGGCCGCGAAGTAGTCGTTGCAGGCCTCGGTCGTGATCGTGAAGCCGGCTGGGGTCGGGAGGCCCGCGATCGTCATCTCGGCGAGGCCGGCGCCCTTGCCGCCGAGCAGGTCGCGCATGCCGGCATTGCCCTCGGCGTGGCCGTCGCCCCACGCGTAGATGTAGCGCTTCGCCGCGCGATGCGGGCGGTCGGCGGCTGGGGTGGCGGTGGCCATCGGTTCCCTCCGGCGTCGGGGTGACGGGCCCGCGGTCGTGCGGCGCGGCGCCCGTGAGGTGGGTCGGGTGGTGCGGGGAGATTGTACCGTCGCCGTCCGGCGTCCCAAGGTTGCGAGACGGTCGCACGTGACGGGTCTCGATCGGCGGTCGCCGACGGCTCGGCTCCGGCCGCGGTTCAGTGGACCAGGGCGCTCCGCTCGACGTGGCTCGCCCACGACGCGATCTCGGCCCGCCGTGACGCCCCGAGCTTGGCCAGGATGTGCTCGACGTGGCTGCTGGCGGTCTTGGGCGCGATCCCGAGGACGTCCGCGATCTCCGCGTTCGTATGCCCCTCGGCGATCAGACGGGCGACGGCGTACTCGCGCGCCGTGAGCGGGCGCCACGGCTCCTCGTCGGCCACCCGACCGCGGGCCATGCGCTGGAGCGTGTCCGCACGCGCCGCGAGCGCCGGGGAATCCAGGCGCGAGGCCGTGCCCCTCGCGTCGACCGCGAGCGCGAGCGCCTCCGCGAAGCGGTTCGATCGGACGAGGCACTGGGCGAGGTCCAGCCGCGCCCAGGTGGCCTCCCACACGCGGCCGCGCGCGCCCCAGCCGCGGACCGCGGCCTCGAGCGCGGTGCGCGCCACGCCGGTGGCCCCATCGGAGAGCGCGACCAGCCCTCGGCCGTGCTCGAGCGCCGGCGCAGCGAGGCTCTCGATCGGCGCGAGATGCGCGGCGCAGGCATCCAGCCAGGCGCTCGCGTCGGCGGGCCGCCCCGACCCCAGCGCGGCCCGGACGCCGGTCACGACCATCGGCACGAGCAGGATCCGTTCGCCGGTCGCGGTCGCGCGGTCAAAGGCGTCGCGACAGATCGTCATCGCGCGCTCCGGGTCTCCCGCCTGCAGGGCGACCTCGGCGAGGCCCCACTGCGGCTGCATGATCAGCGCGACCCCTTCGCTCGCCTCGCCGAACCGCAGGACGGCCGTGAACTCGGCCTCGGCCGCCTGGAGGTCGCCGTGACCGAGGGCGACCGACGCCAGCGCGAACCGGGCGGTCTCGGCGCCACGACGACAGCCTCGATCTGCCATCGCCTGGCGAGCGAGCTCGGACGCGTCGGCCCATTCAGCGCCGGCCCACGAGACGATCGCCGACGTCGCCGTCATGACGTGGGCGCAGTAGGACTGCTCGATCGAATCGGCGTACCGCAGCCCGGCGTTGATGAGACTGACCGCCTCCGGGTAGTCCATGGCCATCGTGGCCATCGTCGCCGCGTCCCGGTAGGCGGAGACCCCGGTGCTCTCGTAACCGGCGTCTTCCGCTGCATGGGCCACGGCGCGGAGCCGCGTGACCGCCCCGGCGACATCGCCGCGGAAGAAATCGGCTTCCGCCAGCTTCCAGTCCACGATCGCCGGCCACTCTGGATCGTCGAGTCCCGACGTGAGCTGCCGGATCTGCTCCAGGTCGGCTCGCGCCGCCTCGAGCTCCCGCGTGTCGATATGCGTGAACGCCGCGAGCGACAGCAGGTTCGCCCGAGCCTCGATCGCCTCCGCGCTGACGGGCAGGGCATCCAGCTCCAACAGGAGTCGGTCGCCCGTGGCGAGCAGCACCGACATCGGCCGTCCCATCCGTCGCCCATAGGCGAGGACCCCGGCCTTCGCCTCGATCTCCTTGACGAGCTCCCCCGCCTCGTGGAACGCGGTGGCACTCGCCAGGTACGCCTCCTCGGCCCGATCGTTCTCCTCGATCGCGTGCGCCTCGTCGCCGAAGGCCATGAGCAGTGCGCCGCGCTCCGCGGCGGACAGGTCCTCGGGCACGTTCGCGACGGCTCGCCGGTACAGCTCGAACGCCTCACGATGCGCCGACAGGCGAGCCGCGTCACGCGCGCCGGACAGGGCGGTCTCGTACGCGCGCTTCCGGAGGCCGGCCCGTTCGAAATGCAGCGACGAGTGGATCTCGGACTGTCCCTCCAGCTGCGCGCCGAACTCACCGGCGCGGGCATGGAACCGGCGGCGGTCGGCGAGTGACACGCTCCGGTAGACGGCGTCACGGAGCAGCTGGTGGCGGAAGTCCACCAGACCGTGCGGACCCGCCGCGACGAGCACCCCGTGGTCGATGAGCTCCTGCATCGGCTCGTCGAGCGTCTCCGGTCGGACGTCCATGATCCCGGCCAGCACGTCAGGGACGAAGCAGCGCCCGATGACGGCCCCGGCCCGGATGACCCCCTGGGCCTCCGGCGAGCAGCGGCCGATGCGCTCGAGGACGGCGTCTTCGATGGTCTCCGGGACGCTCGCGTCGCGGATCGCTCGCCCATCAGCCCGCGCCTGCGCGCTCATGGCGCCGAGGAGCTCCTCGATGTGGAGCGGGATCCCGTCCGTCCGCTCGTAGACCGCCGACACGACCTCGCGCGGCGCCGGCAACCCGGTGTCGAGGATGAGCGTCGTGACCAGCGCGGTCTGCGCGAGGTCCAACGAGACGAGCCGGATCTCCTCGGCGATCCGCTGCGTCACCAGGCGAGAGCGCCAGTCGCGCAGCGACGTGCCCGCGAGGGCTTCATCGGAGCGGTAGGTGCCGACCAGCAGGAGCGACCGGTCGCGCGTGGATCGGGCCAGGTCCGCGACGATCTCGAGGCTCAGCTCGTCCGACCATTGCAGGTCTTCGAAGACGATGACGGTCGGCGCGTCGATCGCGACCTTGATGCGCTCGACGACATCGACCACGAGCATCCGCCGGCGGGTGTGCTCGGTCGTCTCGACCGCGTCGCGCAAGGCGAGCAGATCGTGGCCGAGTGGCTCGAAGCCGGCGGTGCCCGCGGCGGTCCGGGCGAGGTCCATGATCAGCGCGGCCGGCACGTCGCGGTCCTGCGGCGCGATGTCCGCCTGCATGATCCGGGTCCCGCGCGCTCGCGCGGCCTGCCGGATGGCCGCCACGAGCCGCGTCTTCCCGATCCCGGGCTCGCCGGTCAGGAGCAGGAACTGGCCATGTCCTGCGGCCGCTTCGGTCGCCCGCCGTTCGACCAGATCGAGCACGTCATCACGTCCGACGAGGAGTGGACTGACGTGCGGCTTCGACTCGGTCATGGGCTCGAAGTGTAGGGCGCTCGCGCCAGCGGTCATCGGTCATTCGACCGATGCAGGGTTCGCGGGCGGATCGCACCGTGGGAGGAGGGAGAGCGGCCGGACCGCCGCTCCCATCCCGATGGAGGTGTCCCATGATCAGGAAGTCCCGGCGGTTGCTCGTCGCCTCGATGGCGGTGATGCTCCTGGGAGCCATCTCGGCCACGGGGGTGGCCGCCCACGACGGCGGCCACGTCCGGTCCGACCTCGCCAAGGCCCTCGTGGCCACCGCCCGGTATCACGACGTCCGGAACGCCGTCAAGGACGGCTACGCGCTGCCGGACGCGCCGGCCCCGCTCCACGAATGCATCTCCTCGTTCGACGACACCGGGGCGATGGGCTACCACTACATCAACGGATCGCTGCTCGACACGAAGCTCGACCCGGCCAAGCCGGAGGCGCTGGTCTACGCCCCCGACCGATGGGGCCGGCTCCATCTCGTCGCCCTCGAATACGTGGTGTTCCAGGAGCCCTGGATCGCCGAGCACGGGTCGGCGATGCCCAAGCTGTTCGGCCAGATGTTCATGCCGACGGGCGCGCCGAACCGCTATGCGATCCCGGCCTTCTTCGCCCTCCACGTGTGGCTCTGGAGATCCAACCCGTCGGGGCTGTTCGCACCGTTCAATCCGCGCGTGTCGTGCGACCCCGGCTCATCCACCGGCACCATGCCGGCGCCGCCAAGGTGGTCGCGGCGAAGGGCACCTATGCCTGCTCCGTCCCGAAGCGAGGGTCGGCGTCGACCAGCCGGCCGACCTGACCCGCGCCGATATCGGCATCCGGCCACGGCTCGCGGGGTCTCCCGCGGGCCGTGGTCCCATCTCGCGACCGTCCGACCCGGGTCCGGACGGGTACCATCGTGGGCGCAACGACCGACCGGAGGCCGCCAGCCCATGACCGATCCCGCCGTCGCCGCCGCTCCAGGCATCATCCAGCGCGAGGCGCCGCAGTACAACGCGCGCCTCGTCCGGCGCGAGGACGAGACCGAGTCCCTGGCCTACTTCTGGGTCAAGTTCGACGGCGAGCCGACGCCGTTCGTGGCCGGTCAGTACATGACCATCGGCGTGATGGTCGACGAGCGGATCGTGCAGCGGCCATATTCGGTCGCCTCGGCGCCGGGGGTGATCGGCACCGACGGTTACGAGTTCTACGTCCGCCTGGTCCAGGGCGGGACCTTCACCCCCCTGCTCTGGGACCTGCCGATCGGGCAAGGGATGCGGATGATCGGCCCGAAGGGCAAGTTCATGCTGGGGCCGGATGAGGACCTGACCCACGTCTTCATCTCGTCTGGGACCGGCAACGCGCCGTTCGTGGCGATGATGCGGCAGCTCCTCATCGACGGCCGGCCGCGGAAGGTCGTCTTCCTCAACGGCGTCTCCCACGCGCACGAGCTCGGCTACCGCCGGATCCTCGAGGATTGGGTCTCCACTGGCGAGTACCCCGTCACCTACGTCCCGACGATCTCGCGGCCAGCCGACCCACGAAACGCGGACTGGACCGGACGGACCGGCCGCGTCGAGTCCATCCTGGACGGCGTCCTCGACGAGCTGGGCCTGTCGGCCGCGAACTCGATCGCCTACATCTGCGGCAACCCGGACATGATCCTGACCGCGGAAGCGACCCTGCTCGGCCGCGGCTACCCCGAGGAGCAGGTCCACAAGGAGCTCTACTGGCCCAAGGGCAAGGAGCCGCGCGGCGTGGCCGCCGCCGACCTCGCCGCGGCCATCGACGCCGCCGAGGCGAACGCCGACGAGTAGCCGCGACCGGTCGGCGCGCAACCGGACGCAAGGAGGCCGCGACGGATGTCCCGCCGCGGCCCCGACGTGATGGCGGTCAGGGAGCGAGGCGCTGCCAGGTGATGCCGCGGTCCCAGGACAGACCGTCGAGCTGGCGCCCGGGATCGCCGTTCGTGGGCAGCAGCCAGACCGATCCGTCCGTCCCGTACGCCGCAAGCACCTGGGTGCCGTCCGGAGACCAGAGGGTCTCGGCGCCACCGTTCGGGTATCGGGGGCCGACCCCGATCGCAGGACCGACCCCGTCGACGGGGACGATCGTCACCTGGTCGCCGTCGGCGCCGAAGCGTCGGAGGACGAGCTGCTTCCCATCGGGCGAGAACTTCGGCGACAGCTCGTTGGTGCCCTCGGATCCTTCGAACATCAGCGCGGTGTCGATCCCGGTGTCGAGATCGAGCACGTGGACCCGGCCCCGATCGGCCTCGGCGGCGCCCCACGTCGTGTACACGAGCCGGGAGCCGTCCGGTGACGGCCACGCCTCGCTGGCCGCATCGGACGCGAGCGCGACCGGACGCAGGACGCCACTGCCGTCGCCAGACCCGATGTAGACCTTCGTGCCGCTCAGTCCGTCCGACGGCACCTGCTCGTAGATGATCTCGTCGTGGCCGGGACGGAACATCGCGAGGTCGATCCCGACCACGGGGTCCACGTGGAGCGGTGTCTCGCGCCCGGTGGCCATGTCGACCATGGATGCGACGCCGACGCCGTTCACCTCCCTCGTCAGGATCGCCCGGTCGCCGGCCAGCGACTCGTCCCACCAGTTGATCGTCGAGCCGCTGGGGAGGAGGTCGCGGACGTTCGAGCCGTCGGGGCGTGCGGCGTAGTCCACCTCGGTGTTGCCGGCCGTCCGCGCGAACACCAGCCGCGTGCCGTCGTTCGAGAAGACCGGGTACTGCTCCACGGCCGGCCCGCCGACGATGACCGTCGTCGCGCCGGTCACCGGATCCAGCGACGCGATCTCGCCATCGGCCGTGCCATAGACGATCGCGCCGTTCCGGGCCGGGCCGAACGGCGGCGGCAGGACGGTCCGTCGGGAGCCCACGTAGTAGAGGCTGGCGACCGCGATCAGCAACAGCGCGGTCGCGATGACCAGGTATCGCCACGGCACGCGCCGGTTCGGGATGGTCAGGGCGGTCACGCCCATGGGAAGCCACCTTTCGAGGGAGCGCCAGGCGGGCCGCTGATGCGTCTGCGCCGCGGCCTGGAGCATGTCGTCGATGTAGTCAGGGACGCTCGCGGCAGCGAGCGAGGTCATCAGCTCGGGGAGGCGCGGCTCGATCCGGTCGAAGGCGGTCATGCGAATTGCCCTCCGGCGACCGGCGACGTGGCGCCACCCCGGTCCGTATCGATCGCGCGGCGCATCGCCGCCAGCGACCGGTGGTGCCGGGACTTGGCGGTCCCAAGCGGGATCCCGAGCGTCGCCGCCACGTCGGGCAGCGGCATCCCGAGGTAGTAGTGCAGGACGACGACCGCCCGTTGCTCCGGCTCGAGGCGCCGGAGCGCCAGGTCGAGCAGCTCGCGGTCGGCGACGACCGAGGCCATGTCGGCGATGGCGGGCGCGTCGAGCGGGGTCAACTCGACCTCGATCGGACGGCGGCCACGCTTGCGGATGATGTCGATGCAGGAGCGGAAGACGAGGCGGTACAGCCAGCCGTCGAAGCGATCCGGATCGCGAAGGGTCGGCAGGCTCCGCCAGGCCTGGATGAACCCGTCCTGGACCGCGTCCCGCGCGAGCTCGCGGTCCCGGACGATCATCCGGGCGGCCGCGTCCAAACGGGCGACGGACGCGCGGGCGAGCACGGCGAAGGCGTCATGATCGCCCCGTTGCGCTCGCTCGACGAGTTCTCGCTGGTCCACGGGCCACCAGTGCGTGTCGGCGCGGCGTCTGTCGCGCTCGCATGGTAGTCGTCAGCGGGGGGCAAAAAGGTTCCCGGCGCCGTCTCCGTCGAGTCGGCGCCGGGAATGTGCGTCGGTGGCGCGGGTCGGGCCGGCGGCGTGTCGTTGCGGCTAGGAGGCCTTGTAGGAGGAGTACTCCTTGCGGCCGGCGAAGAAGCCGACGCCCCAGGTGCCGAGGTCGATCGCCACCCCGAACAGCAGGAAGATCCAATTCACGAGGCTCATGCCGTTCGCCTGCATCAGGCCGTAGAGCAACGTGGTCCAGGGGAAGAAGATGAAGCCGCCCAGGAACCAGACCCCCGAGCCGAAGAGATTGCCCCAGTACGTCTGGTCGTTGTACCAGCCCACCAGCAGGACGAACCTCGGGATCAGGGCCCCGAAGATCGCGTTCATGAGTCCCACGGTTCGAGTCTCCCTCTGCGACGTCCACAAGTGCAGCGTCGACCCGGTCCGGGCCGCGATGGGCGTCGCGCCCGCAGCATACGCGGGCTGTCCAGCCTCGGACGGGCTATCCCGCGCGGGGATGCCCGGCCCGGTAGTGCGCGGCGAGCGCGTCCTCGCCCCAGTCGTCGGCCAGGTCGCGCCAGACCGCGTGGATGTGGTTCGCGCCGTTCTGCGTGTTGTCGTACTCGATGAGGAACCGCGGACCGCGGATCGCGTAGTAGTGGCCCCGACCGGGCTCGACCGGGCCGGCCCAGGCGAACGTCGCCTCCGGGAGGCCATCGGCGACGATCCTGGCCCAGGCGGCGTCGGCGGCTCCCGCGTGCACGCGATCGAGGTAGTGGCGGATCAGCGCCTCCAGGTTGGCCTGGGCCCCCAGAGCCAGTCCGTCATGGCGGATGCCGGTCGCGATGTCCCGGGTGTCGGCCCGCCGGCCGTTGCCGCTCAGGATGTCCGGTGGCGCGATCGGGTCGACGATCGCGAGCGCGCGCTCGGCAGGCGTCAGCGCCGCCAGCAGCGCGCGGGCAAGTCGCTCCTCGCCGTCGATCGCCCGCTCGCCGGCGCGGGGACCGTCGGGGATCGTGGCGGGATTGGCGCCGAGGAACGACGGGGCCGAACGGACGATCCGGCCGTCGATCACCGTGACCTGGACGGCGACGTGGTGACCGCCGAGCCGCCACGACCACGGTCCGCTGCCGGACGGGTCGCCGAAGACCGCGAACCAGTAGCGCTCGGGGTCGCGCCGCTCCCAGTTCGCCGAGACCCGCCCGGCGCTCGAGGTCGCCAAGGATGGGCTCGAGCGCCACGATCGAGCGGATCTCCGCCGCTCCGCGCCCGCTCATCGCGGCGTCGACGACGCTCCAGGCGAGCGCCCGCTCCGCCGGCGTCATGGCCCCGATCGCAAGCCCTCGGCGCGGTCCCGGCCGGTAGTCCCACACGAACCGCTCATCGCTCTCGAACGGGTAGGTCGCCTCGGCCCGCCGCCCGGCGTCGAGCGTGCTGAGCCAGGCCAGCACCGCTGCGTGCAGCTCGGCGGCGGCGGCCGCCTCGTCCGGCCGGGACTCGGCCGTCATCCCGGCCGCGCCTCGGATACCCCGTCGATCACGAGGCGGCCGTCAGCCGGCCCGCGCAGCGTCGAGGCGGTCGAGGATCAGGCGGGTCACGCCTTCGACCGGCACGCGCTCCTGGGCCATCGAATCGCGGTCGCGGACGGTCACGGCGCCATCCTCGAGCGACTCGACGTCGACCGTGACGCACCACGGGGTCCCGATCTCGTCCTGGCGGCGGTACAGCTTCCCGATGGCGGCGGTGTCGTCGTAGACGGCCATCGTGTGGCGCTGGAGGTCGGCCTTGATCCGGTGGCACAGCTCCACGATCTCGGGTCGCTTCTTGAGCAGCGGCAGCACGGCCACCTTGTACGGCGCGAGATCCGGATGGAGCGCCAGCGACACGCGGGTCTCGCCGCGGACCTCCTCCTCGCGGTAGGCGTCGATGAGGAACGTGAATGCCGCGCGGTCGGCGCCGGCGGCGGTCTCGACGACCCACGGGATCACGTGCTCGTCGGTCGCCTGGTCGAAGTACTCCAGCGACTCGCCGGACGCCTCGCTGTGGCGCGAGAGGTCGAAGTCGCCGCGGTTGTGGACGCCCTCCAGCTCCTTCCAGCCGAACGGGAAGCGGTACTCGACGTCGACCGCCTTCTTCGCGTAGTGCGCCAGCTCGTCCGGGGCGTGCTCGCGCAGCCGCAGCCGCGACGGGCGTCACGCCGTAGCGCTCGTACCAGGCCCGTCGTCGCGGGAGCCAGTCCTCGAATGCGGCCGAGGCGGCCTCCTCGGGGCGCACGAAGTACTGCATCTCCATCTGCTCGAACTCGCGCATCCGGAAGACGAAGTTGCCGGGCGAGATCTCGTTGCGGAACGACTTGCCGATCTGGGCGATCCCGAACGGGAGCTTCTTGCGCGAGGACTGCTGGACGTTCTTGAAGTTGACGTAGGAGCCCTGGGCGGTCTCCGGGCGGAGGTAGATGACCGACGCGTCCTCCTCGACCGGCCCCATGAACGTCTTGAACATGAGGTTGAAGCGGCGCGGCGCCGACAGCGGGCCGCCGTCCACCGGGCAGCGCAGCCCGAGCTTCTCGACGATCCCGGGGTCCTGGAGCTCGGTCGCGGTCAGATGCTCGGCGCCGGGCAGCTCGTCGAGCCGGAACCGGCGGTGGTCGGTCGCGCATTCCACGAGCGGATCGCTGAACGAGCCCACGTGCCCGGACGTCACCCAGACCTGCGGGTGCATGAGGATGCCGGCGTCGAGCCCGACGATGTCGTCGCGCTCCTGGACCATCGCCCGCCACCAGGCCCGCTTGACGTTGTTCTTGAGCTCGACCCCGAGGGGACCGTAGTCCCAGACGGCGTTGATGCCGCCGTAGATCTCGCTCGAGGGGAAGATGAAGCCGCGGCGCTTGCTGAGCGAGACGATCGTGTCGAGCTCGGCGATGGCGGGCGCGACGTCGTTCGGGTCGGCCTGGTCGGGGCGGGTCACAGGTGGGCGTCTCCGCTGATACGCGACCTTGGCAGGGCCGCGCGGGAATGGACGCTTCGATGCTAGCAGAGGTGGTCGGCAGAACGAGCACGGCCGCTCGAACGCAGGGGTTGACATCGGTGCTAGCCGTTGTAGATTCGGTCGACCGACCGATATCGGTCACTCGACCGAACCAGTCGAGCCGAACGGAGGACCGACGATGGCCTACGAGATCGAGGGCAGGCTGCTGGAGGTCTGCACCTGCAACGTGCTGTGCCCGTGCTGGGTCGGCGAAGACCCTGACTTCAAGACCTGCGACACGGTCATCGCCTGGGGGATCGAGACGGGATCGATCGAAGGCGTCGACGTCGGTGGCCTGATCATGGCCGTGTCCGCCCACATCCCCAAGAACATCCTGATCCCGAAGTCATGGAAGGCCGTGGTCTTCGTCGACGATCGAGCGACCGCCGAACAGGAGGCGGCGATGATCCGCCTGTTCACCGGCCAGCTCGGCGGAGCCGTGGCCGACCTCGCGGGATTGATCGGGGAGGTCGTCGCCGTCGAACGCGTCCCCGATCACGTTCAGCGTCGAGGGCGGCAAGGGGACGCTGACGATCGGGAAGCTGGTCCACGCCGAGATGGCGCCGTTCATGGGGGCGACGGGCAATCCGACGACGCTCGCGGAGACCGTGTTCAGCACGATCCCGGGTTCGCCCGTCTATGCCAGCAAGGCGAGCCAGTTCACCAAGGACGGCAGTCCCCACGGCATCCCGAGCGTGGACCTCCAGGGCCACAACGCCCTCCAGGGCCACTTCCGGTTCGCCGCCTGATGTTCACGCCAGCCCACCTTCGCGTCCCGCACCGCGATCACGCGATCCTGGGCGGGCTGCTCGTCGGCCTGGCGCTCGCGGCATGGGCTGGCGCTGTGGTGGTGGGAGGGCTCGCCGTACGCGCCGTACATGGGACATGCCGGCGCCGTGGGACCGCTGCCGCTCGAGGCGTCGCTCTTCGTCGTCGGGTGGGTCCTGATGATCATCGCGATGATGCTGCCGTCGAGCGTCCCGCTGGTGATGACCTTCGGAGCGCTCGTCGGTCGCCGGCCCCGGCCCGGCCGGCTCGTCGGGCTGCTGCTCCTCGGCTACCTGGCCGTCTGGGGGACGTTCGGTCTGGCGGCGTGGGTGGCCGACCGCGGCATCCACGCCGCGGTCGATGCCCTCCCCTGGCTGGCCGACCACCCTCAGCTGATCATGGGGACGACGCTGCTCGCGGCCGGTCTCTGGCAGTTCAGCCCATTGCGGGAGCGCTGCCTGGAGGCCTGCCGGAGCCCGCTCGGCTTCGTCGTGAACCGCTGGCGCGGCACCTCGCCGCTCCGCGAGTCCTTCGCGATGGGGGTCGCCCACGGCGCCTTCTGCGTCGGCTGCTGCTGGTCGCTGATGCTCGTCATGTTCGGGGTGGGCCTCGGCAGCCTCCCGCTGATGCTCGTCCTCGGGGGTCTGACGGCCATCGAGAAGAACCTGCCGTCGGGACGACGGCTCACCCGGCCGCTCGGCGTCGTCCTGATCCTGGCCGCGGTCTACGTGGTCGCTTCGTGAGCCGTGGGACGTATGCTCGCCACGTGGAGGAGCCGCATCCCGGCGACGACCGGCAGCCGAGCCGAGCGCCGCGACCAGGCCACCGGCGAGACGCGCGCGAGCATCCTGGCCGCCGCCCGGGCGACGCTGCTCGCCGACGGCTACGCCAGCCTTTCAACCCGCCGGGTCGCCGACACGGCCGGCGTCCCGCTCAGCCAGATCCACTACCACTTCGGCAGCAAGCAGCAGCTCATCCTCGCGCTCCTCGAGGCGGAGAACGCCCGGCTCATCGAGCGCCAGCGCGAGATGTTCGGCGGCCCGGAACCGCTCTGGCAGCAGTGGGAGCGCGCATGCGACTTCTTCGACGAGGACCTGGCTTCCGGCTACGTCCGGGTGCTCCAGGAGATGACCGCCGCGGGCTGGTCCGACCCGGAGGTCGCGGCGGCCGTCCGAACGTTCCAGGGCGCCTGGTACAGCCTGCTGGCCGAGGTCGCCGACCGCGTCGCGCACCGGATCGGCGGTCTCGGGCCGTTCACGTCGGCGGAGGTCGGGGCGCTCATGGGCCTGCCGTTCCTGGGCGCCGAGTCGGCCATCCTGCTCGGCTTCACCGAGGACCAGATCCCGGCCCGGTCGCTCTCCGCAAGGTCGGGCTCATCATCCGGATGCTCGAGGAGCGAGTGCCATGACGGACACACTGACCCAGGCCTGGATCGCCCAGCCGGCCGCGCGAGGCGACCCCCGACGACATCGCCGCCGTCCGTGCGACCGTCCTCGACTACTTCGAGGGCTGGTTCGACGGCGACCCCGTCCGGATGGCGCGCGCCCTCCATCCCGGCCTGGCCAAGCACTCGCTGGGCCAGGACCCGGCCCGATCCGACGTGCTGGACGTCACGACGAGGGACGAGATGGTCGAGCATCACGGAGCGTGGTGGGGGCCGCTTGCGCGACAGCCCCGACCGGCGCATCGGCATCGACATCGCCGGCCTCTCGGGCGGCATCGCGAGCGTGATCGTCGATTCGGACGTGTTCGTCGAATACGTCCTCCTCGTGCGGACGGGCGACGGCTGGCGCATCACCTCGACGCTGTGGCAGTGGGCCGCCGGCCATGGTCCGCGCGCCTGATGCCTCACCGGCGCCGCCGGCGCCGGCCGCCGACACGCGGCGGCCCGAGCAGACCCGCGCCCGCTACCCGGACGCGACCGGCGTCGTCGAGCGCGACGGCGTCCGGATCGCGTGGGAGCGCTACGGCGACGGCTCGCCGACGATCCTGCTGCTGCCGACCTGGTCGATCGTCCACTCGCGCCACTGGAAGGGCCAGATCCCCTACCTCGCGCGCCACTTCCGGGTCGTGACCTTCGACGGCCGCGGCAACGGGCGTTCCGACCGTCCGGCCGACGCCGGCGCGTACGCCGGCAGCCAGTTCGTGGCGGATGCGATCGCCGTCCTCGACGCGTCCGGGACAGACCAGGCCGTGGTCGCAGGCATGTCGATGGGCGCCGGGTACGCCCTGCAGCTCGCAGGGACGCACCCGGCGCGCGTCCTCGGCCTCGTCTTCATCGGCCCCACGCGTCAACCTCGACCGGCCCCGATCACGGACCGAACGCGGACTTCGACGTCGTGCTCGACAGCGACGAGGGCTGGGCCAAGTACAACGCGGCGGCTACTGGCGGCGCGACTGGCCGGGCTTCGCGCGGTTCTTCTTCGGGCAGGTCTTCAACGAGCCGCACTCGACGAAGCAGATCGAGGACATGGTCGGCTGGGCGCTCGAGACGGATCCCGAGACGATGGTCGTCGCTCGAGCACGACCCGTACATCGACCCGCCGGCGGACCTGGCGTCTCGAGCGACGAGCCCGGCGCACTCGCCTTCATGCGCCGCATCGACCATCCCGCGCTGGTCATCCACGGCGACCTGGATGCCATCAGCAGCCCGGAGATCGGTCGCCGGCTCGCTGCGGGCCTCGACGGGCGACTCGTGCTGCTCGACGGCTCGGGCCACGCCCCGCACGGCCGCGACCCGGTGAAGGTCAACTTGCTCATCCGCGACTTCCTCCGGTCGCTCGGAACGGACGACCCGATGAGCGCACGGTCGCCCGCCCGGTCCACGACCTGGACCCGGGCACTCGCCCGCCGCCGTCGGGCGCTGTACATCTCGTCGCCGATCGGCCTCGGCCACGCGCAGCGGGACGCCGCCATCGCCGACGAGCTGCGCGCGCTCCACCCGGACCTCGAGATCGACTGGCTCGCGCAGCCGCCGGTCACCGACGTGCTCGAGGCGCGCGGCGAGCGGGTCCATCCGGCCAGCGCGTGGCTCGCGAGCGAATCCGCCCACTTCGCCGCCGAGTCGAGCGGCCACGACCTGAACGCGTTCCAGGCGATCCGCCGCATGGACGAGATCCTCGTGGCCAACTTCATGGTCTTCCACGACGTCGTCGAGGCCGGCGAGTACGACCTCGTGATCGGCGACGAGGCCTGGGACGTCGACTACTTCCTGCACGAGAACCCGGAGCTGAAGCGGACGGCCTTCGCGTGGATGACCGATTTCGTGGGCTGGCTGCCGATGCCCGACGGCGGGGAGCGCGAGGCATTCCTGACCGCCGACTACAACGCCGAGATGATCGAGCACGTCGCCCGCTTCCCGCGGCTGCGCGACCGCTCGATCTTCGTCGGCGACCCGGACGACATCGTGCCCGACGACTTCGGGCCGGGCCTCGGCTCGATCCGCGAGTGGACCGAGCGCCACTTCGACTTCTCCGGCTACGTGACCGGCTTCGACCCATCCGCGCTCGTCGCGAACCGGGACGCGCCTCCGCCACGAGCTCGGCTACCACGACGACGAGCGCGTGGTGATCGTCACGGTCGGCGGCTCCGGCGTCGGCGAGGCGCTGCTTCAGCGGGTCGTCGCGAGCTACCCGGAGGCGGCCCGCCGAGTGCCCGGGCCTTCGGATGATCGCCGTCGACGGGACCGCGGATCGATCCCGTCGGTCCTCCGCGCGCCGGCAGGCGTCGAGGTCCGCGCCTTCGTCCCGGACCTGTACCAGCACCTGATCGCCGCCGACATGGCGGTGGTCCAGGGCGGGCTGACCACGACCATGGAGCTGGTGGCCGGCCGGCGGCCGTTCCTGTACTTCCCGCTGGCCAACCACTTCGAGCAGAACCGCCACGTCGCGCATCGGCTCGATCGCTACGGCGGCGGCCGGCGGATGGACGTACGCGACCTCGACCCGGACGCGATCGCCGAGGCGATCGCGCTCGAGATCGACCGCACGATCGACTATCGCCCGGTCGCCGCCGACGGCGCCGCGCGTGCCGCGGCGATGATCGCCGAGCTGGTCTGAGCGGGGCCACCGGGCGTCAGGTCGCCGGCAGCGCCTCGCCGAACAGTCGGAGCGCGTTGCCGCCCATGACCTTGGCGATGTCCGCGTCCGCGAGGCCGGCCTCGAGCAGCGCCTCGGTGAGGCGGATCATGCCCGGTGGCGTCGAACGGGACAGGGACGCCGCCGTCGAAGTCCGAGCCGAGCCCGACGTGCTCGACGCCGGCGACGTCGATGCCATAGCGGATCGAGCGGACGATCGCCGCCACGTCGTCGCCGCCGCAGGCCGTCGGCCAGAACCCGATGCCGACGAGGCCGCCGCTCGCGGCGATCCCGCGAAGGTGCTCGTCCGAGAGGTTGCGAGCGTTGTCGAGCGACGCCGCGCGCCCCGGTGTGCGAGGCGACGACCGGCCGGGTCGACATCGCGAGGACGTCGTCGATGGTCGCGGCCGAGGCGTGGGCGACGTCCACGAGCATGCGGCGGGCCTCCATCCGCTCGATCATCTCGCGGCCGGCCGGGGTCAGGCCGCCCTTCTCGATGCCGTGCGCGGAGCCGCCGAAGGCGTTGTCGAAGAAATGGCTCGGCGACATCATCCGGAAGCCGGCGTCGGCGACGACCTCGACGTTGGCCGGGTCGTCGTCGAGCGCGTGGGCGCCCTCGATGGCGAGCAGCCCGGCGGTGACCGGCCAGTTCGGCCCGCGGGCGGCGAGGTGCGCCGCGAGGTCGGCCTGCGAGCGGATGATCGTGAGACGGCCGTCGGAGCGGCGCGCCATCGCGTCGGCTCGCGACGGCCATGTGGAGCGCCCGGGCGAGCAGGCTCCGCCAGGTCCGCGGCGGCCAGCCGGAGCCGATCGCCAGCAGGATGATGTCGTCGCTCGTGTCGTCGTTGCGGTCGATGTTGAGGTGGCGCGGGGACTTGGTGCTCGCCGCGAACACCTGGAGCGCCACGTTGCCCTCGATCAGGCGCGGGACGTCCACGTGCCCGCGGTCGCCGCGCTCGCAGGAGGTCGCGGCCCCACAGCAGCGAATCGGCGTGGAGGTCCACCACGCCGAGCGTCTCGTGGAGGGCCCGCGCCCGCTCGTTGGCGGGATAGCGGCCGACGGTCGGGTTCGGGCAGAGCCGTCGCTCGGTCCGGGCCACCAGTCGCCGGCCGGCAACGCGCGCGGTCGCCGCCGCGGTCACACCGACGGCGGTCGTCACGACCGCCGCGTTCAGCGCCCGCGATGCCATCGCCGACCTCTCCGCCTCAGGCCACGCGCCAGCGCGTCGGGGTGATGCGCAGGACCACGGGGTACTCGGTGTCGTAGTAGGCCGGGCTCCCAGCCGTAGCTGACGCGATCATGGCCGCGTACTTGGCGAGGAAGACCGGGTCGGTCGAAGCCGGACCGGCGTCGGGGTCGAAGCGCGCCTCGGCCTCGATGGTCACGTACGCGTCGCCGTGGTCCTCGGTGTCGAGGTTGAACGAGACCAGCGGCCGCTCCTCGATGTTGCCGTTGCGTGCCGCACGCTTGTGCGAGTAGACCGTGATCACGCCGTCCGCCCACTTGAACCAGATGACCGAGCTCTGCGGCTGACCGTCGGGGTTGACCGTGGTCAGCCAGCCGGTCAGGTCCGTCTCGAGGCGTTCCGACGATCCGGGCGCCGGCGGGGGTCGATGGATCGAGTGCCTTCATGGAGCCTCCTGCTGCAGGTCGAGTCGCAGGACGACCTCGTCCTCGACGATGCGATCCGTGGCGACGAAGCCATAGCGCTCATAGAACGGCTGGGGCGAGCCCTCGCCCTGGCCGGCGCTGACCCACAGGATGTCGGCTCCGGGCCGCGTCCGCACGTAGGCCACGATCGCGTCGAGAGTCGCGGTCCCGTAGCCGCGCCGCTGGAAGCGGTGGTCGATGAGCAGGCGCCAGAGGTAGTACGGGCCGATGAGGTCGGCCTCCAGGTGCTCGATCCCGTCGCTGATCATCACGAACCCGACCATCGTGCCGTCGTCCGCGTGGACGGTCCACATCCGCGGCGCCGCCCGCGCGTCGGCGATGGCGTCACGGAACGATCCCTCGACGGACTCCACGTACCGCTCCTGCCCGGGCGCAACCTCGAGCGCGATCGCCGCGGCGCGGTCCGCCTCGGTCACGATGTCGCGCAGCTCGACCCGGGCCATCAGCCGGCGACCGGCGCGTGGCGGACCTCGTCGAGGAACGGCAGCGAGCGCGCCTCCCGCTCGAGGACGTGGCGGACGAACTCGCGCAGCGCGGTCTCGACCTCGCGCTCGACCGCCGGCGCCTGGCGGAGCGCGGCGAGCGCCTCGATGTCCAGCCGCTGGTAGGCCTTGATCAGCTTCAGCGCCTCGAGGCTGAGCCGGGTCCGGTCGTGCGGCGGCCCGGGGCAGCGCTCGCAGACGACGCCGCCGAGCGGCGGCACCCAGCGGAAGCGCTCCTCCGACTCGAGGACCCGGTCGCACTCGACGCAGCGGTCCACCTCGGGACGGCTGCCCAGCTCGTCGAGGAGGTGCATCTCGTACCAGCGCGCCACCCGGCCGGGCGCCATCCCGCCGTCGAGCAGCTCGTAGGCGCGTCGCAGCAGCGCGTACAGCGGCTCGGCCGCGTGGCGCTCCTCGAGCGAGCGGTCCGCCAGCTCGGCGAGGTACCACGCCGTGGCCGCGCCCTCGAGCGAGTCGCGGAGGTGGAGCCACGCGTGCCCGACGCTGACCTGGGTGACGACGTCGAACGTCCGGCCGCGCGCCAGCGCCACGGTCAGCTCGGCGAACGGCTCGAGGCTGCCGCCGAGCCGCGAGGTGGGCCGGCGGATCCCCTTGGCGATCGCCTTGAGCTTGCCGACGCCGGGCGTGATCAGCGTCAGGACGCGGTCGGCCTCCCCCAGGTCGAAGCGCGAGAGGACGATGGCATCGGTGGTGTAGCGGCGCGGGAGGGGCACCGGGCGACGGTACCACCGATGCGCGACCGCATCCGGCGCCCGGCGCGGCATCCGATCCGCGCCGGTGCCGCGTATCCGCTGGTAGACGCCGGTGCGGTCGCGTCCCCCGCGCCGGCGTCGCACCACGTCAGTGGCACCGCGCGCACCCCGCCTGCCGGCCATCTATCTGCTACTTCCGGCGCGCACGTTTCGTGTACACTCGGGCCACGATGACGACCTCGACCGACATCGACCTCGACCAGCTCATCGCCGACACGGAGGCGGAGATCCTCCGCCTCGTCGCCGACCGGGACCCGTCCACGCACGGGCTGTACGAGATGGTCCGCTACCACCTCGCGCTCGACGGCTCGGGCGCGTCGGGCGGCAAGCGGATCCGGCCGCTGCTCGGCCTCCTCGCCTACGCGTCGATCGCCGGCGAGCACGCCCGGGCGCTGCCCGGCGCCGCGGCCGTGGAGCTCGGGCACAACTTCAGCCTGGTCCACGACGACATCGAGGACGGCGACGTCGAACGCCGCCACCGCCCCACGCTCTGGACGGTCCACGGCGTCCCGCAGGCCATCAACGCCGGCGACACGCTGTTCAGCCTCTCGCGCATCGCCCTGCACCGGCTGCAGCGACCTCGGGTTCTCGGACGCCAAGGTCCTGCGCCTGATGCGGCTGTTCGACGAGACGTGCCTCGCGCTGTGCGAGGGCCAGTACCTCGACATCGCGGCGAGCGTCTCGAACGAGCTGATGACCGTCGACGGCTACTTCGACATGATCGGGCGCAAGACCGCCGCGCTCATCGCCGCCTCGATCGAGGCCGGTGCGCTGCTCGCCACCGACGACGAGGACGTGATCGCCCGGTACCGCGGCTTCGGCTGGGCGCTCGGGCTGGCGTTCCAGGTCAACGACGACCTGCTCGGCATCTGGGGCGCGGAACGGGCCACCGGCAAGGAGGCCTCGGACGTCGCCCACCGCAAGCAGACGCTCCCCGTCATCTACGCCCACGAGACGGCCGGCCCCGAGGACCGGGCGCGGCTGCAGGCGCTCTACGCCGCGGCGGACCGAACGCCGGCGGAGGTCGCCGAGGTCGTCGCCATCCTCGAGCGGACCGGCGCCCGCGAGTACACGCGCGAGCAGGCGCGCCGCCACCGCGACGAGGCGCTGGCCGAGCTCGATGCGGCCGGCGTGCTGGGCGCGGCCGCCCGGACGCGGCTCGAGCAGATCATCGTGGCGGCGCATCAGCGCCTGAGGCGGCGCCCGCCGCGGCGCGCGCCGCTGTGGCGCCGGCGGCAGGGTGCGGGGCTGCGGCGCCGACGCGGCGCCGGCGGCACGGCCACTCGGTCGTTCGGTCAGATCTCCCTGACCCGGTCGTTGGTCACGCCGCGCGGCGGCGGCGCGGCCACTCGGTCGCCCATTTCCGGCAGATGACCACCACCCGGTCGTTGGTCACGGCCGCGCTGTCAGATGACCGCTCGATGGTCATCTGACAGACATCGGCGCCGAGGACGCCACGGTCTGCGTGCGTGCGATCGGCAAGGTCGGCTTCCCGCCCGGGACCGGTGACGAAGGACCGCCTGATGATCGTCTGGCAGGATCGTGCAGCCGGTCGAGGTGCCACCGGGGACGGCGCACCGGACCGCCGACACGTGCCGCTCAGCCGCCCGGCGACGCGGAACACCCCGATCGCGAAGCCCATCGACGCGCGGCGCCAGGCCGCATAGCTCGCGCGCATCCCGGCCGCGCGCGCCGGAACGCGTCCCGCTCCGGATCGTCGGGGTTCGCGGCGGCCCAGTCGTCCACGGCACCCGCGTAGGCGGCCTCGTACGCGTCCCACTCCCCGGGCGAGACGAGCTCGACCGAGACGGACCTCCAGCCCGGCGGCACGGCCCAGCGTCGGCGAGCCCCTCGGCGCCGTCGACCAGCTCGTCACGCGCCATCCCGAACGCCGCGAGATCCGGCGGCGGTCCGGGTCGGCGACCCAGGCGCCGTCGCCGAACGACCACGTGCCCGCCCGGGCCGACGATCGACGCCAGGAACGCTGAGCGTCTCCGCCTGGTCGCCGACGATCCCGGTCGCGCCCATCGCGATCGCCAGGTCGACGGAGCGCCCGGCCAGCAGCGCGCCCGGCGAATCGGTGTCGATCAGCGAGAGCCGGCCCGCGACGCCGGCCTCGTCGGCGGCGGCGCGCGCCTCGGCCATGAACCAGCGGTTGCGGTCGAAGCCCTCGGCGCTCGTGCCCGGCCAGCGGCGCAGGAGGCGGATCAGCAGCGCCGCCTTCCCCGACCCGAGCTCGACGATCCGCGCACCCGGCGCGAGCGGCATCGCCTCCGCCGAGCGCGTCGAGCCGCTCGGCCGAGACCGGCCCGAGGCTGGATCGCGCCCCGTGGGCGATCGTGGTGAACCGCAGCGGATCGCCGACCGGCGGCAGGTCTATCGGTCGTCCTCGTCGTCGCCGGTCCGGTCGCGCGGCTCGCGGACGACGAGCACCTTGCCGACGCGCTTCCCGTCGGTCGTCTCGACGGTCAGCGTCATCCCGTCGACCTGGACCCGGTCGCCCGGCTTCGGGACCCCGCCGATGCGGTGGTAGATGAGCCCGCCGACCGTGTCGTACTGGTCCTCGTCGTCGAGGCCGAGGTCGGTGTCGAACAGCTCCTCGAGGTCGTCGATCGCGGCCCGGCCGTCGATGCGCGCCTCGTCGTCGGAGATCTTGACGATGAGCGGCTCCTCCTCGTCGTACTCGTCCTGGATCTCGCCGACGATCTCCTCGAGGAGGTCCTCGATCGTCACGAGGCCGGCGGTGCCGCCGTACTCGTCGAGCACGACCGCGAGGTGGACCTTGCGGCGCTGGAGCTCGTGGAGCAGGTCGTCGACGCTCATCGACTCGGGGACGAAGACCGGCGTCCGCAGGATCGAGCGGAGCGACGGGCGCTCGTTGACCGAGCCCTTGAGGAACGGCAGGAGGTCCTTCGCGTAGAGGATCCCGACGATCTCGTCGATCGTGCCCTCGTAGGCCGGGATGCGGCTGTGGCCCTCCTCGATGACCTTGTCGATCGCGTCGTCGAGGGTCGCGTCCGCCGCCAGCGTGATCATGTGGATGCGCGGGACCATGACCTCGTGGACGCGCTGGTCGCCGAGCTCGATGACCGCGTTGATCATCTGCTCCTCCTCGGCCTCGAGGATCCCCTGCTCGCCGCCGCGCTCCACGATCAGGCGCAGCTCCTCGGCCGTGATCTGGGCGTCGCTCGAGACCTCCGCGCCGAACAGCCGGACGATGCCGCTCGTGACCCAGGTCAGGAACGCGATGACCGGCCGGAGCGCGCGGCCGAGGAAGTCGATGGGCAGCGACAGCGTGATCGCGAACCGCTCGGCGTGGGCGAGGGCGAGGGTCTTGGGCACGAGCTCGGCGAAGATGATCGTGAAGAGCGACAGCAGGATCGTGACGATCAGCAGCGCGATCCCCGACGCCGTCCCTGCGTCCATGCCCGACGCTGACCAGCAGCGTGGTCAGCTGGTCCGACAGGCTGACCGCCGCGTAGGCCGAGGCGAAGAAGCCGATGAACGTCAGGCCGAGCTGGCAGACGGCGAGGAAGCGCCCGGGCTCGTCGAGCAGGCGGCGGACGCGCCTGGCGCCCTGGCTGCCGCTCCTCGACCAGCTGCTCGACGCGGCTGCGCCGGATGGAGACGAGGGCGATCTCGGCGGCGACGAAGAAGCCCTCGAAGACGGTGAGGATGACGATGACCAGCAGCTCGCCGACGGGCAGGCTCACCCCTCGGGGCTCCCTCCGGCGGGTTTGGCCCTGGGCTCGCGGATCCGCGCCGGGACCCCGACCGCCAGCTTGCCGGCGGGCACGTCGCGGGTGACCACGGCGCCGGCGCCGGTCCTGGCCCCCTCGCCGATCTCGATCGGCGCGATGAGCATCGTGTCGACGCCGAGGAACGCCCCGTCGCCGACCGTGGTCGGGTGCTTGCGCGACCCGTCGTAGTTGGCCGTGATGGTCCCCGCGCCCACGTTGACCCGCTCGCCGAGGACCGCGTCGCCGAGATAGCTCATGTGGTGCTGCTTCGAGCCGGCGCCGAGGCGCGAGTTCTTGAGCTCGGCGTAGTTCCCGACCTGGGCGCCGCGGCCGACGACGCTGCCCGCCCGCAGGTGGCTGAACGGCCCGACCGTGGCCTCGTCCTCGATGACCGACGACTCCGCGATGCTCGCCCAGACCTGGGCGCGCTCCCCGACCGTCGTGTCGATCGAGCTGGCTCCCGGCGCCGATGACGCTGCCGGCCCCGATCGTCGTGGTGCCGCGGAGGATCACGTTCGGCTCGATGGTCACGTCGGCGGCGAGGTCCACCGTCCAGTCGATGTAGGCGGTGGACGGGTCGCGCATCGTGACGCCGGCCCGCATGTGGGCCTCGTTGAGACGCACCCGCAGGCTCCACTCGGCGGCGGCCAGCTGGTTGCGGTCGTTGATGCCGTCGAAGCGGCCGTCGTCCTCGAAGCCGACCGCGGCGACGATCCGGCCGTCCTCGCGGGCGAGCCGGACGAGGTCGGTCAGGTACAGCTCGCCGGTCGCGGCCGACGGCTCGAGCGTCGCGATCCGCCGGCGCAGCCACGCCGCGTCGAAGGCGTACAGCCCCACGTTGATCTCGTTGCCCTCGAGCTCCTCGGGCGTGGCGTCCTTGGCCTCGACGATCCGCTCGACGGTCCCGAAGTCGCCGCGCACCACCCGCCCGAGCGCCGCCGGGTCGGCCGCGTAGACGCTGGCCAGCGCGATCGCCGCGCCGTCGGCGCGGCGGGCCTCGATCACGGCCTCGAGGTCGGCGCCGGTGACGAGCGGGACGTCGCCCGACAGCACGACGACCTCGGTCGCGGCCTCGGGGACCGCGGCCAGCGCGGCGCGGACGGCGTCGCCCGTGCCGCGCGGCTCGTCCTGGAGGGCGAAGGTCGCCTGCCCGTCGAAGGCCTCGGTGATCGCGGCCACCGGCGGCGAGTAGACGACGACCGGCGGCGCGCCGACGGCGCCGTCGGCGGTGGTCGCCCACGCGTCGAGGACGTAGGCGAGCATGGGCCGGCCGCACATCGGGTGGAGGACCTTGGGGAGCGACGACCGCATGCGCGTCCCGAGCCCGGCCGCCATCACGACGGCGACCGGCCCTGGATAGCGGGTCCGGATCGGGTCGGTGGGCTGTCATCAGGAGGTGGGCGGCATCGTATGGGCGGCTCGTTCGGGGTGTCAACCGGCCCGCGGCTTGTAGGCGACGACCTCGATCTCCACCTTGAAGCCCTTCGGCAGGGCGGCGACGGCCACGGTCGAGCGCGCCGGCGGCGGGTCGGGGAAGGCCTCGGCGTAGATCGGCGTTCATCGCCGCGAAGTCGCCCATGTCCACGAGGAAGACCGTGCTCTTGACGACGTCCGCGAACCCGACGCCCGGCGGCGTCGAGCAGCCCGCCGATGTTCTTGAGCGTGACGCGGGTCTCCTCCTCGATCGTGCCGTGCCGCATCTCGTTCGTCGCCGCGTCGATCGCGCCCTGTCCCGAGCAGAACACGAAGTCGCCGGCCACGATGGCCTGGCTGTACGGCCCGACGGCGTTCGGGGCCGAACTGGTGGCGATGGCCGATCGACTCATGGCTGGCTCTCCGTGCTGGCGAGGATCGTCGTCGCGGCGACGAATGGGCGGTCCGCGCCGGGTGCCGGGCAGGCTCCCGGCCTCGATGGCCTCGTCCAACCGCGGTCGCGGCGGCCTGGGCCTCGGTCGCTGAAGGATAGAGCGCCCAGAGGGTCGGCCCCGACCCGGACAGCCCGATCGGCCGTCCCAGGAGCCGGCTGAGCGCGCGCCGGAGCGGGACGAGGCCCGGCACGATCGCCGCCGCGGCCGGGAACAGGTCGTTGGCCATCGCGAGGACGCCGGCCCGGGCGACGAGGTCGGCGGCGGTCAGCCCGGAGCGCAGCTCCTCGGCGCAGTGCGTCGAGCTCATCAGGACCGAGCCGTCGCCCGCGCCGCGGAGGACGGCGAACGCGGCGAAGACCTCGGCCGTGGGCAGCGCGACCGACGGCGTCACGAGCAGGACGCCGGGCGCGCCGCGCAGCCCGTGGAGCGGCGCGACCCGCTCGCCGCGCCCCTCGACCAGGGCCGGCCCGCCGGCGAGGAAGAACGGCACGTCCGACCCGAGGCCGGCGGCCACGGCCAGGCGGTCGTCGGGTGCGAGCTCCGCGCCCCAGGCGGCGAGGGCGCCGTCGATGGCGGCCGCGGCGTCGGACGAGCCGCCGCCGAGCCCGGCCGCGACCGGGATGCGCTTCTCGAGCCGGACCGCGAGCGGCGGGTGCCGGCCCCGGCCCGCCCGGATGCCCGCCGCCGACCGCGAGCCGCGTCGCGGCGAGCGCGCGGATCACGAGGTTGTCGCGCGACAGGGCCGGGATCGGCCCGGTCGCGTGGAGCGAGTCCTCGCGGCCCGCCGCGGGCGCCAGGCTCAGGCGGTCGGCCAGGGCGAGCGGCACGAAGACCGAGTGCAGGTCGTGGAACCCGTCGGCGCGCCGCCCGGTCACGGCGAGGGTCAGGTTGAGCTTGGCCGGCGCAAGGCGGACGACCGGGGTGAGCGCGGCCGCGTTCATCGGTCCTCCCGCCGGCCGCGCCGGTCCGTGCCGAGCGGGCCGAGCGCCTCACGCAGCGCGATCCACTCCCCCACCGCCAAGGTCTGCGGGCGCCGGTCGGGGTCGATGCCGGTCGCGGCCAGCGCGGCCGTGACCCTCGCGCCGTCCACCGGGAGCTGCCGCACCAGCACGTTGTGGAGCATCTTGCGGCGCTCGCGGAAGCTCGCCTGGACCAGGCGCCAGAGCTCGTCCTCCGACTCCGCATCGAGCCGGTCGTCGAGGTCGTACGGCTCGACGACGATCACGGCGGACTCGACGGCCGGGCTTGGCTCGAAGGCGCCGGGCGGGACGCGGATCGCGATGCGGACCCGCGCGTGGTACTGCACGAACACGGAGAGGTAGCTCATCTTCCCGGGCGGGGCGGCGATCCGTTCCGCGACCTCGCGCTGGACCATCAGCACCGACCGCTCGGGTCGCGGCGGCGCGCCCAGCAGCGCGTGCAGGATCGGGCTGGTGATGTGGTACGGCAGGTTCGCGACGACGTCGTAGGGCGCCGCGACGAGGTGGGTCAGGTCCTGGTCGAGCGCGTCGCCCTCCACGAGGCGGAGCTGTCCGGCGTCGAGCGGCTCGGCGAACCGCTCGCGCAGGAAGGCGGCAAGCCCGCGGTCGAGCTCCACCGCGGTGACCGCGGCACCCGCCTCCAGCAGGGCGCCCGTCAGCAGGCCGAGCCCGGGCCCGATCTCGAGGATCGCCGCGTCCGGGCGCCGGGGCCGCCTCGGCGAGGATCGCGTCGAGGACGTCGACGTCGGCGAGGAAGTTCTGCGACAGCGAGTGCCGGGCGTGCAGGCCGGCCGCACGAAGCGTCGCCCGGACCTCGGCGGCGTCCAGGCGCGGCCGGGCCGCGCCGCTCATCGGGTGGCCAGCTTCAGCGACGGCCGCGCGTCGAGGTCGAGGCCCGACCGGTCGCCGGCGTCGAACCGTCGGCCGCCGGCAGCGCCGATCATGGCGCCGTTGTCGGTGCAGAGCGCGGGTCGCGGCACGATCAGCGGGACGCCCAGGGCCTCGGCCTCGCCGGCGAGGCGGCCGCGCAGGGTCCGGTTCGCCGCGACGCCACCGCCCAGCACGATCGAGCGAGCGCCGACGGCACGGGCCGCCCGGATCGTCTTGGTCACGAGGACGTCCACGGCGGCGTCCTCGAACCCCCAGGCCAGCTCGGCGACGACCGGATCGGGGAGCGGCACGTCCGGCTGGTCCGCGAGCCCCTCGTCGGCCCGCGCCGCCGCCACGATGCGGCGGGCCGCGGTCTTGAGCCCGGAGAAGCTGAAGTCGTAGGTATCGCCGAGCCAGGCCCGCGGGAAGACCCGGTCGCGGCTCGTCGCGAGCGTCGCAGCCCGCGAGATCGCCGGCCCGCCCGGATAGCCCAGGCCCAGCAGGCGGCCCACCTTGTCGAAGGCCTCGCCGGCCGCGTCGTCGACCGTCGTGCCCGAGGAGCCGGTAGGTCAGGTGGTCGGTCATCTCGACCAGGAAGGTGTGCCCGCCCGAGACGACCAGGGCGACGAGCGGGAAGACCGGCTCGGCGCGCGTCCGGCTCCGAGGCGTCGGCCAGCCAGGCCGCGTAGACGTGCCCCTCGAGGTGGTTGACCCCGACCAGCGGGCGGTCGTGGACCCAGGCCAGCGCCTTCGCGAGGTTGATGCCGACCAGCAGCGAGCCCGCGAGGCCGGGCCCGTACGTGACCGCGACCGCGTCGACGTCGGTCCAGGCGACCCCGGCATCCGACCAGGCCTCGTCGAGGACCGGGATGATCCAGCGCAGGTGGGCCCGGGCGGCGACCTCGGGCACGATGCCCGCCGGACGCCGCGTGGAGCGCGACCTGCGACGCGACGACGTTGGCGTGGATCGTCCGGCCGCCCTCGATGAGGGCGATCCCGGTCTCGTCGCACGACGATTCGATCGAGAGGACCAGCGGCCCGCTCATGCCCCGTCGCCATCGAGCGCGGCGTCCGGCCGCTCCGGGGCCGGCGACGCGTCGAGCGCGGCGCGCAATCGGGCGATCCTGGCCCGCTGGCCGGCGTCCGACAGCGACTCGGTCGTCATGATCAGGGCGTCCTCGTTGTCGTCGCTGTAGTAGCGCGGCCGGAGCCCGACGGGCCGGAAGCCGTACTTCTCGTACAGCCGGCGCGCGGGCAGGTTCGACAGTCGGACCTCCAGCGTCGCCTCGCGCGCACCGCGGTCCTCGGCCATGTCGAGGAACGCCAGCAGCAGCCGCTCCCCGATGCGCTGGCGTCGCCAGTCCGGATGGACCGCGAACGTCGTGATGTGGGCCTCGTCGACCATCAGCCACATGCCGCCGTACGCGATGATCTCGCCGTCGGCGCGGGCGACGAGGTACTGGGCCATCCGGTTCGATTCGAGCTCGCTCCGGTAGGCGTTGGCCGGCCACGGCGCGTTGAAGCTGGCCCGCTCGATGGCGTGCACCAGGGGGAGGTCCTCGAGGCGCATCGGCTCGATGCGGATCCTCACGGGCGGTCGCGCGACCATTCGACCTCCCCGACGACGGCGCGGACCCCGCGCGGCAGCGTGACGTACTCGGGCACGAGCGTGGCGAGGTCGTCGACGTCGCCACGGGCGAGGCGCTCGGCACCCATGGCCAGCAGCTCCGCGGCGAGCCCGTCGCGGGCCGCCTCGCCGCGCTCGACCGCGTCCTCGGGCGCGCGCTCCGGCGAGGTCCACGGCGACCAGCCAGGTGCCCGGCTCCGAGCGCCGGGTCGGTCCCCGCGGGCAGCAGCTCGGCCGGCGCGCCGTCGCGGACCAGCAGGCGCTCGGACGGGCCGGCGGGCAGGAGGAGCGCCCCGGTGCCGCCGTCGACCGCGCCGGTCCGGCGGGCCGCCGCCAGGAGCGCCGCGCCCGTCGCGATCCCGACGATCGGCCGCCCGAGGCCGTGGGCGAGCCCCTTGGCGGTCGCGATCCCGACGCGGAGCCCCGTGAACGCGCCCGGCCCGGTGCCGACGACGATGGCGGCGATCCGCGACCGATCGACCCGCGTGCTCGTCGAGGAGCCGCTCGATGGCCGGCAGGAGCGTCTCGCCGTGGCGGTAGCCGGCCGGCCACGACGCCTCGGCGAGCATCGCGCCGTCGGTGCGCGCCGAGCGCGACGACGATCCGGGTGGTCGCGGTGTCGAGCGCGAGGATGACCGGGTCGCCGCTCATCGGGCCGCCTCGAGATAGCGCTCGTAGGCGTCGCCGCGCGCGATCAGCCGGATGCGCCGCGGCTCGTCGCCCGACCCGTCGATCACGACGTCGAGCCGCTCGGGCGGGAGCGCGTCGCCCATCCGGTCGGGCCATTCCATGACGACCACGCCCGCCGTCCAGCGGTCGTCGAGCAGCCCGCCGGCGAGCGCGTCGGCGGCGTCCTCGAGGCGGTACAGGTCGACGTGGTAGAGCGGCAGGCGGCCCTCGTACTCGGCCATCAGGATGTAGCTCGGCGAGGCGATGGTGTCGGTCACGCCGAGGCCGGCCCCGAACGCCTTGGCCAGGTGGGTCTTGCCGGCGCCGAGGTCGCCCCACAGGCAGACGAGGTCGCCGGCGCGCGCCGCGGTCGCGAGCGATCGGCCGAGCGCCGACGTCGACGCGGGATCGGGGCACAGGAGCTCGCGCACGAGCGAACGGGTCACCGCCATCGGACCGCCTCAGGCGAACCGTTCGAGGTCGCCGAGCGGCACCGCGACCACGCTGCCGTCGGCGAGGCGGACGCGCCCGGCTTCGAGGTCGAGGCCGTCACCGAAGTGGCGCCGGCCGGCGGCGCCCATCCAGTGGCCCTCGTGCCCGCTCAGGTCGCCGCCGCGGATGCGCACGAGATCGGGGGCCGGCATCGGCAGGTCGAGCCCGGGATGGTCGAAGACGAGCATCGGCGGGTCGGCGACGATCGCCACCTCCTTGCCGGCGAGCGCCACGAGGAGCGACATGACCGTCGCCGCCATCGGGCGGCGCGTGGCGCCCTCCATCACGAGCACGGCGTACGGCGGGCAGCCGGTGGAGCGCCGCTCGCTGCCTGGCCTCCGAGGCCAGGAAGTCGCGCCGCTCCTTGCTGGCCAGCCCGGCGACGACGATGCCGCGGACCCCCATCGCGCGCGCCCGGGTCAGCGTCTCGGCATCGACCCGCGCGTCGACGACGAGGATCGAGCCGGCGAGGCCGACGTCGAGGCCGCCCGGGCGGAGCCCGCCGTCGGGTCCGGTCGCGAGCCGGATCCGACCCCGCGTGGAGCCGCCCAGGGCGACGATGCCGCGGATCCCGTGGCCCGCGGCCCGGATCGTGATCGAGGAGCCGGAGCCGCACGTCGCGCACGATGCCCGCGACCGGGGTCTCGATCGGGTCGACGATGTCGCCGGTCGCGACGCGCCAGCGGCCCTTCCACTGGAACAGGTACTCACCGCCGACCGGCGCATGCCCGAGCCCGGCCGGCACCGGCTCGCCGGCCCGCGAGGTCGGCTGCCAGCGCTCGCCCGCGAGCGGGACGACATCCACCGGGACGTTGCGGTCCTCGAGCCGGCCGTCGCGGAGCCGCTCCGCGATCGGCGCGCCGACCACGACCGACGCCCCGGTCTCGACGAGCACGCGATCGCCCGGGCGCGAGATGGAACACGGCGTCGACCGGGGCCTCGATGAGCCGTCGCGCCGGGACCAGGGCGAGCGTGCCGACGGTCATCGCGTCACCGGTCCCGGACACGGAAGCCTGCCAGCCGTCGAGCAGCTCGCGCCGCCGGTCGCTGCGGTCGGGCAGGCGGAGCGGCACGTCGCGCAGGTCGACCATCAGCCCGGCCAGCCCGCCCGCGACCTCGACCGCGAAATGCCGGCCGCGGACGCCGAGCCGGACGCCGTCGCGGAAGTGGAACTCGGCGACGGCCGAGGTCCCGGCCGGCAGGGCGACCACCTGGAGGCCGCCGGGGTGCAGGTCGACCGCGCCGCCCGCCGAGGCGGCATGGAGCGACGAGGCTCCCCGCGCTGCGACCGGTCCGCAGCCCGGCGGGCGTCACGACGGTCCCGATCGGGGCGAGCACGTCGTCGACCATGTCGGCGAGGACCGCGCGACGCTCGTCGGCGTCGGGGATGGAGCCGAGCGCGCCGAGCAGTCGGGCGTGGTCCACCGCGAAGGCCGTCGCCCCCGGGCGCCGGATGACGTCGTTGATGGCCAGCGCGATCGACGCGGGCGTCATCGTCGACCAGACACCGCCGGCCGCGATCACGAGGTCGGGGGGCGGCCCGGCGGCGAACTCGGGGGTCGCGTCGGCCAGGCGACCGAGGGCCGCCCGCAACGTGGCCAGCCGGAACGCCATGCCGTCGCCGGTCGCGTCGGACCATGGGGCGATGCGCAGCTCGCGCATCCGGTCGCGCAGCCGGTGCCGGTCGGTCGCCGTCGTCACCCAGCCGAGGACGCGGTCGACCGCCGCGTCGTCGGGATCCGCCGGCACGAGCCGCGCGTCGGGGACCATCGCGACATCCGTGGTCGGCGGCTCGCCCGGGCCGCCGGGCGCCGATCGGGCGCGAAGGCCGCCGTCGAACCCGATCTCGATGACCTCGATCCGACGGTCGAGCAGCTCGGCGAGGCTCGCGGTGGCCGCCCCGATCGCGCGTCGGGCGTCGTCGGCGGGCGCGGCGAGCTCGGTGAGGAGCTCGCGCAGCGGGGCCCCGGCGGCGCCCTCGCGAGCGGCCGGGGCGAGGAGGGTCTCGCCGTCGCGGGCGGACGCGTCGCCGAACGCGCCCACGCCGTCGGCCATCGCCCCGGCCAGGATCACGAGGCGGTCCGGCTGCCGGGCCGCGACCGCGGCGACCAGGGACGTGAGCTCGGCGATGGCCCCCCGCTCGTCCGCGCCGGGCGGGTCGCCGGCACCGGCCAGCACGCCGTCGACGGCCGGGTCGAGGAGCAGCGCGGTCATCGCGAGCGGGTCGGTCGTCGCGGCGCTCGCCGACACGACCCGCCAACCGCTCCGGGCGGCGGCGGCGGTCAACGGCGCCAGGGCGCGCTCCGACGCGGCGACGACGCCCAGCGTGCGGGGTGCCGCGGATCGCACGCGGACGACCGGGATCGCGTCGACGTGGGCCGGGTCGATCCCGAGCCGGGCCGCGAGCGCCGGGGCCGCGGCCGCGAACCGCTCGACCACCAGCGCGGTGGCCGCGTCGTCCCCGACGGCGGCCGGGAGCGTGACGGAACCGAGCAGGCGCCAGGCATGCCCGACTCGACCGATGAGCGCCGCACCGCTGGTCGCGCCGCCGTGGTCGGCAGCCAGGAACGCGCGTGGATCGCTGGTCACCGGGCCATCGTACCCGTCGAGCGGGACCGCGGCCGCGCGGTCAGGCGTCCCAGGTGACTTCTTCGTCGAGCTCCTCGAGGCGGGCGATCAGCTGCTCGATGCCGTCCTCGTCGGCGAGGATCTCGTTGGCCGAGGTCAGCTCGCCGCCGAACAGGCCGCGCAGCACCGGGTCGAAGAAGAGCATCGCGTTCGCGCCGAGCGACCGGTAGGGCCGGCTGGCCTCGAGGAAATGGACCGCGGGACCGGTGAGTCCGCGCAGCTGGATCTCGCGCGCGACCTGCTCGACCAGCTCGTCGCGCCCGTCGTCGGACAGCTCGATGGGCGTGCTCATCGGACGGCGGGGGCCGGCGGCAGCGGGGTCACGCCCCGGATGGTACGGCACGCGGGCTGGGGCCCGCGCGGCAGCGCGAAGGACGGGCGCACCTAGGGTCTCCGAACGGACAAGGTCCGGAGCGCGACCGCTCCGGGCGCGGCATCGTACACCCGGGGCAGGCGTCGGGACATCGCCGTCACCACCTCCCACGAGTTCGTGGTGCGCGTCCGCGCCAGGTCGGCGGCCGCGATCCGCTCGGCGCCGTCGACGCCGATGAGCGTGAACTCGTCGTCGGGCGTGACCGGTCCTCCCGGGATGTCGGTGACGTCCACCATCACCGCGTCCATCGACACGTTGCCGACCAGCGGGGCGCGCCGGCCGCGGACGAGCGCCTCCGCCCGGTTCGAGAGCGAGCGCGACCAGCCGTCGCCGTATCCGAGCGGGAGCGTCGCGATCCTGCTGGGCCGGGCCGTCTCGAACGATGGTCCGTAGCCGATCCCCGACCCGGTCGGCAGGTCGAGGACGCGGACCGGACGCGCGCGGAGGGACAGGATCGGCCGGAGGACCCGCGCGGCGGCGGCGCCGGCCGGCGTCCCGAGGATCTCGTCCGGGACGAGGCCGTAGATCGCCAGGCCCGGCCGGATGCCGTCGTAGGCCGCGACGTCGCCCAGCAGGATCCCGGCGCTCGCCGCCGCGTGGCGGCGGGGCAGCTCGACCCCGGCGGCGCGCAGGGCGGCCGCAGCGGCCTCGAACCGGGCCATCTGCCGTTCGGTGCGTGGGAGGTCCTCGGGCGCCTGGAGATGCGTCCACAGGCCCGCCAGGCGCACGCCACGCGTCGATCCGATCGCGCGGACGGCCGCCAGCAGGTCTCCGGCGTCGAACCCGTCCCGCCCGAGCCCGCTCTCGATCTCGAGCTCGATCGCCAGGTCGGGATGGTCGCCCGTCGCGGCCGCCACCCCTTCGAGCATCCGCGCGAGGAGCACGGGGTCGCCCGCGCTGACCGCCACACCGAGCCCGGCTGCGTCGGCGACGAGCGTGGCCGGGACCGGGTAGAGGACCGCGATCGGCGCCTCGATCCCCGCGTCGCGCAGCTCCACGGCCTCGTCGAACGCCGCGACGCACAGGCCGTCGACGCCCGCGTCCGCCAGCGCGCGCGCCACCGGGACGACCCCGTGCCCGTAGGCGTCGGCCTTGACCACGGGCCGCACCGCGGTGCCGTGCGGGACCGAGTCGCGGATGGCCGCGAGGTTCGCGACGAGGGCGTCGAGGTCGATCTCGAGCCACGCGGTCCGCGGCAGCGGCGGGAGGCCGGCCGCCGAGAGCCGCGCCTCGATGGGCCGGCGCCGGCCCGTCACTTGGGCGCGAACCCGAGCCGGCCCTTGGCGGCGCGGCGCTCCTCGGCGGCCGCGAGGCGCTTGCGCGCGAGCGCGATGGCATCGGGTAGGTCCGAGGCGAGGAGGCCCGAGTCGCCGAGGCGCTCGCGGACCTGGTCGCCCGCCAGGCCGTGCAGGTACACCCCGAGTCGTGCCGCGGCGTACGGGTCGAGGCCTTGGGCCAGCAGCGAGCCGATCGCACCCGCGAGCACGTCGCCGGTGCCGCCCGAAGCGAGCGCCGGGTTCTCGAACGGGGCGACCGCGACCTCGCCATCGGGCGATGCGATGACCGTCGCCGCCCCCTTCAGCACGACGACCTGCCCCCACCTCCGCGCGGCATCGCGAGCCGCCGCCACCCGAGCGGCGTCGTCGTCGGCCAGGTCGCCGTCGTCGGCGGGATCGCGCCCGTCGCCCGCGCGCAGCCGCGCGAACTCGCCTGCATGCGGCGTCAGCACGGCCGGTCGCCGGCCGCCCTCCCACCAGGCGTCCATCGTCGCGAGCGAGCGGAGCGCCTCGGCGTCGAGCACGATCGGGGCCTGGTCCGGCCCGCTGACATCGATCAGCTCGCGGACGAGCTCGGCCGTGGCCAGCCCGGGGCGGAGGCCCGGGCCGACGACGATCGCGTCGTGCTCGTGGTCGAGGATCCGGGCGATCGACGGCTCCGGGTCGATCTCCTCGACGTCGTCCTCGGGGAGCGCCATCGTGGTCGCCTCGACCACCTTCGCCGCGAACAGCGGCTGGAGCGATTCGGGCACCGCGAGGGTCACCAGCCCGGCGCCCGCACGGCCGGCGGCCCGGCAGACCAGCAGCGCGGCACCCGCGTAGTCGAGCGACCCGGCGATCACCAGCAGCTTCCCGAACGAGCCCTTGTGCCCGCGTGCCGGCCGGGCCGGGAGCAGCGACCCGGCGATCTCGTCGTCGAGCTTGACCGCCCCGTCGGGCAGGGCCGGCGTCTCGGTCGCGGTCGGGGCGTCGTGCTTCGCGCGCGCGCCGAAGCCGACCGGCGCCCGCTCAGTCATCGATCGCCTCGCCGACCGCCGCCCGTGGCGCGTCGCTGGCCAGCGCGGCGGCGCCCCCGGCCTCGGCCAGGTCGCGCAGGCGCTCGATCCGGGCCAGGATCCGGCGCTCGCGGTCGTCGAGCCGCTCCTCGATGTCCGGCGGGAAGAGGAACCGGCCGCCCGTGGTCCGGATGCCGTAGGCGATCGCGACCGCGTAGTCCGACTCGTGGCTGATGGAGACCGCGATCCGGCCCATCCCGAGCTGCTCGGCACGGGCCGCGGCCCGACCATGGAGGCGGATCGACGGCTGACCGGTCGGCAGCCGCTCCACCTCGATGTCGCGCCAGCCGATGCCGCGGACGCCGAGGCCCAGCACCTTGGAGACGGCTTCCTTGGCCGCCCATCGCCCGGCCATCGTCTCCGGCCGATCGCGGACGTAGCGCTGCTCGGCCGGGGTCAGGACCCGGTTCGAGAACCGCGCCCCGAACTTCGCGAGCGTCTCGCGGATGCGATCGACCTTGATGATGTCGATGCCCAGCTCGGTGGTGCCGGGCGGGACGGCGACTCCATCCTCGGGCGGATGGGGTCGCGGAGCTCCCCCTCCGGCCTCGGAGGGCTCCTCGCCGGAACCCCGGGGAGGGTGCCAGCTCACCGTCCTACTCGACCGTCACCGACTTGGCGAGGTTGCGCGGCTGGTCGACGTCCGTGCCGCGGGCCGTGGCGACGTGGTAGGCGAACAGCTGGAGCGGGATGATCGCGAGGATCGGGGCGAGCGCCTCGTGGGTGTCGGGGACCCAGCACACGTCGTCGGCGAAGCGCTCGATCTGGGGGTCCCCCTCGGTCGCCACGGCGATGACGCGGGCGTCGCGGGCGCGGCCCTCCATGACGTTGCTGATGAGCTTGTCGTAGACCGACGAGCGCGTCGCGACCGCGACCAGCGGGCATTCGGCGTCGAGCAGCGAGATCGGGCCGTGCTTCAGCTCGCCGGCCGCGTAGCCCTCGGCGTGGACGTAGCTGACCTCCTTGAGCTTGAGCGCCCCCTCGAGCGCGGCCGGGTAGCCGTAGCCGCGTCCGACGAACATGAAGCCGCGCGAGTTGACGTAGCGGCGCGCCAGGTCGGCGGCACCGGCGGAGGCGGCTTCGAGCGCCCGGGCGGCGGCGGCCGGGAGCGCGCGCAGCGCCTCCCCGAAGGCCAGCTCGTCCGCGTCCGTCGAGACGGCCGCGGGCGCGGGCGATCGCGGCGGCGAGGACCAGCAGGGTCGTGACCTGGGTCACGAACGTCTTGGAGGCCGCCACGGCCATCTCCGGCCCGGCCTGGAGGAACAGGACCGCGTCGGACTCGCGGGTGATCGCCGAGCCGACCGTGTTGGTGACCGCGATGACCGGGCAGCCGCGCTCGCGCGCCATGCGCACCGGCGCGATCGTGTCGGCCGTCTCGCCGGACTGCGTCACGGCGATGATCAGCGTGCGCTCGTCGAGCGGCGGCGGTCCGTAGCGGAACTCGGACCCGACGGTCGCGCGGACCGGGATGCCGATCCAGTCCTGCAGCGCGGCCGCGCCGATGAGCGACGCGTAGTAGGCGCTGCCGCAGGCGACGAGCTCGATCCGGTCGACCGCTCGCAGCGTGTCGAGCATCCCCTCGATCTCCTCGACGTGGATCCGGCCCGTCGCGGGTCACCCGGCCGGCGATCGACTGGGCGAGGGCCTCCGGCTGCTCGTGGATCTCCTTGAGCATGAAGTGCTCGTAGCCGCCCTTCTCGGCGGCCTCGGGCGTCCAGTCGATGGTCGTGATCTCGCGCTCGCGGTCCTCGCCGAACTTGTCGGTGATGACCACGCCCCACGGCCGCAGGTCGACGACGTCGCCCTCCTCGAGGAAGATGATCTGGTCGGTGTGGGCGAGGATCGCCGCCACGTCCGAGGCGAGGAAGCTCTCGCCGTCGGCGAGCCCCACGACGAGCGGCACGTCCTGCCGGGCACCGACCAGCCGGTCGCCCTCGGCGCGGTGCATCACGACGATCGCGTAGGCACCCTCGATCCGGCGCAGCGCATCCCGGACGGCCTCGGCAAGGTCGCCCGTGTAGGCCTCCTCGACCAGGTGGGCGATCGCCTCGGTGTCGGTCTCGGACGTCAGGACGTGGCCGCGTGCCTCGAGGCCGTCGCGCAGCTCGCGGAAGTTCTCGATGATCCCGTTGTGGATGACCGTGATCTCGCCGGTGCAGTCCTGGTGGGGATGGGCATTGAGGTCGTTGGGGCGCCCGTGGGTGGCCCAGCGGGTGTGCGCGAGGCCGATCGCCGCGTGAGGGGTCCGGTCGGCGATGGCCGTCTGCAGGTTGACGAGCTTGCCCGCCCGCTTGTCGACGAAGAGGTCGCCCGCGTCGTCGACCAGGGCGATCCCGGCCGAATCGTAGCCGCGATACTCGAGGCGTTTGAGGCCTTCGATGAGGATCGGCCCCGCGTCGCGCGGGCCCGTGTAGCCGACGATGCCGCACATGTGCTCAGGTCCTCCGTTCGCCGCCGCCGGTCCCTGGCCGGCAGGCAGTGGTGACCGAGATGGGTGGGCACCGCCGCTAGTCTAGCCGCTCCTTCGCGATGACCGCGAGCGTGTCGGCGACTTCTGTCACCACCAATGCGTCCGGCCCCTCGACCATGATCCGGAGCGCGGGCTCCGTTCCCGAGGGACGCACGAGGATGCGGCCGTGTGGTCCCAGCCGGCCCTGGGCGTCCGCCACGGCGCCCGTGAACGCCCGGTCGGACTCCCAGAGGTCCCGCTGGCGCGCGGTCACGGCCCGCTGCTGCTGGGGCAGCAGGGGGATCCGGGCGGCCAGGTCCGCGAGCGCCTGGCGCTCCCGTGCCATCACCCGCAGCACCTCGAGGGCGGTGACGATGCCGTCGCCGGAGGTCGTGTGCTCGAGCACGATGACGTGGCCGCTCTTCTCGCCGCCGAGGACGGCGCCGGAGAGCTGCATGCCTTCGAGGATGTACTTGTCGCCGACCGGCGTGCGCAGGACCTGGCCGCCGGCCGCCTCGACGGCGTCCTGGAGGCCGCCGTTGGACAGCACCGAGACCACGAGGCCGCCGCCGGACAGGACACCGCGCGCCAGCCGGTCGAGCGCGAGGATGCCGAGGACCTGGTCGCCGTCCACGATCCGCCCCGCGGCGTCGACCGCGATCAGGCGGTCCGCGTCGCCGTCGAGCGCGAACCCGACATCGGCACCGCGGGCCACGACGGCCTCCGCGAGCGAGGCGGGGTCGGTGGCACCGGAGCGGACGTTGATGTTCACGCCGTCGGGCTCGGCGTGGATGACCTCGACCGTGGCGCCGGTCGCGGCCAGGATCCGCGGCCCGAGCAGGCAGCCCGACCCGTTGGCGCCGTCGAGCACGATCCGGAGCCCGGCGGCATCGATGGTGGTCGCCAGCCCCAGGCGGTGCTCCACGTACGCCTCGACGAGGTCGGCGCGGGCGGTGACCCGGCCGAGGGCCGCGTTGGTGACGCCGGGCAGCTCCTCGGCACGCCAGATGAGCTGCTCCAGGTGGTCCTCGACGGCGTCGTCGAGCTTCAGGCCCTCGCGGTCGAGGACCTTGAGCCCGTTGTCGTCGGCCGGGTTGTGCGAGGCCGACACCATGATCCCGCCGGCGAACGGGCCGGTCCGCGCGAGGAAGGCCAGCGCCGGGGTCGGGACGACGCCGACGACGTGGACGTCCACGCCGACGCTGCTGGCCCCGGCCGCGATGGCCGAGACGAACATGTCGCCAGAGCGGCGGGTGTCCTGGCCGACGACGATCGCGCCGCCGGGCTCGGCGAGGTGGTGCGCTGTCGCCCGGCCCAGCGCATACGCCAGGGTCGGCTTGAGGTCGACGTTCGCGACACCGCGGATGCCGTCGGTGCCGAAGAGGCGGGCCATGATCAGCCTCCCAGGGACGACTGGGACGCGGACGGGGACGCCGCCGGCGATGCCGGGACGCGCTCGGTCACGGTGACCAGGACGGTCTCCGGGCTCGTGGCGACCAGGGTCAGCCCGGCGGGCAGCGCCGCGGTCACGTGGACCGCCGTGGTCCCCGGGCCGAGGCCGGCGACGTCGAGGTCCATCACCATGGTCGACGCCTCGAGGCGGTCGAGGTCGGCGACGGACCCGCCGATGGTCGCCAGGACCCGGTCGACATCGATCGAGTAGGCGAGGTCGGCGCGTTCGCCGACGAGCTGGACGCCGGCCTCGAAGTTCCGCGTCGAGGTCAGCGGGCGGAAGGTGACCTGGACCGACACCCCGCTGTCCCCGATCGGCACCACCCCGGCCGGGAGGTCCAGGTCGGCGGTCGTGGTCAGCGCGGACGACGCCCCGTTGATCGAGACCGGCATCGTGTTGACGCTGACGAGGGTGCTCAGCTGGTCGGCGTCGCCCTCGACGGTCACGACGGTCGGCGTGACCGTCACGCTCTCGACCTCGAAGCCGGGTGCCGGCGTCCCCGTGATGACCGGTTTCACCGGCAGCGTCCGGGACTGGCGGTCGGAGAAGACGGGCAGCGTCACGTGGACGAACCGCGGCGAGAGGTCCACCGGGCTGACCCGGTTCCCGACGCTGTCGACCGGGATGAGGTCGACGTCCTGGTCGATGTCGATCCCGGGCTCCTGGATCACGACCGAGCCCTTCGCCTTGACGACCTTGTCGACCAGCGACTTGGCGCCCTCCACCGTGACCTGCTTGGGCTCGACGTCCATGACGCCGACGGTCAGCCCGGCCGGCGGGACGCCCTGCTCGATCTCGACGGGGACGACCCGCTGGGTGAACGCGTCGAGCTGCACGTTCACGTACGGGTCCGAGACGCTCAGGATCTGGATCCGGGGGTCGGCATTCTCGACCTGGACCGGGCGCTGGACGATCTGGCCGTTCGGCTCGATCCCCGTCAGGTCCACGAAGGCCGTGAACGAGGAGGCCGTGGGCTGGGGCACGTCGCTCGGGGCGAAGTAGCTGATGGACCGCGTCGGCGGCGGCAGCGTCAGCAGCACGGCGCCGTCGGGGACGTTCCGCGGGATCACCGGGACCGGCTGCGTGAACGTGTTGGAGTTCTGGGTCAGGACGACGCCGCCGTACAGGAGCGCCGCGAGGCCGATCGCGGCGAGCTTCAGCGGCCAGTTGTGGACGAGGACCTGGAGGGCTCGGGTCACCGCGGGGCCTGGGCCGTGGCGGTCGACGGCCCGTCGTCGTCGGGCGGCGGGCTCGGGGGCGGCGCGGCCGGCGGCCGGCCGACGAACCGGCCGAGGTCGCCGAGCTGCGGCGCCCGCCCAGCCGTGCCGCCCGGGCCGGTCGGCCGCCAGCCGAGCGCACCGCGCCGTCCGCCCGCCGGATCGAGCCGCTGGCGCATCGCGGCGGCCAGCTGCGACTGGTTGAGGTTGCGGACGATCCGGCTCCGCTCGACGAGGCTGATCTGCTTGTTCTCCTCGGAGACCACGACCACGAGGGCGTCGGTCTGCTCGGCGATGCCGAGGGCGGCGCGATGGCGGGTCCCGAAGCGCTCGGTGTGGATCGTCATCTCCGCGAGCGGGAGCAGGGCGCCGGCGGCGAGGACCGTGTCGCCGCGGATGATCACGGCGCCGTCGTGGAGCGCCGTCCGCGGCGAGAAGATCGTGCGCAGGAGGTCGGCCGACAGGTCGCCGTGGACCATGACGCCGGTCTCGGCCACCTCCTCGAGCCCGGTCTCGCGCTCGATGACGATGAGCGCGCCATGGCCCTCAGCGGACAGGGCCGCGGCCGCGCGCGCCACCTCGTCGGCGACGTGCTCGGCGATCGCGCGAGTCGGCGGGCGACAGCAGCCACGAGAAGGAGCCGACCCGGCCGATCCGCTCGAGGGCGCGGCGCAGCTCCGGCTGGAAGACGACGACGAGGGCGAAGAGGCCGACGACCGCGCCGCCCTGCAGGATCCGGGTGAGCAGGATGAAGTTGAGCGCGACCGCCAGGAAGTAGACGACGATCAGGACGCTGACGCCGATGACGAGCCGGACGGCACGGGTCCCGCGGATCAGGCTGAACAGCCAGTAGATGAGGAGCGCGGTGATCCCGATGTCGACCACCGTGCTCAGGTGCACCTGATCGAGGATCGATCTGAGGAGCTCGGTCATCGTGGCTCGAGTGTAGCATCGGGCATCGTCGCCTCGACCTCGGCGCTCAGGCGCAGAAGGCGGTCAGCCGAGCGTCCTCGGGGAACCGCTCCGCGGCCATGGTGCACAGGCGGGCGCGGGTCAGGTCGTCGGCCGCCAGGTCGGTCAGCCGGCCCAGCAGGACCAGCTTGTCCGCGGCCGCGGTCCGCCAGCCGCGGTCCAGGTAGAGCTCGGTGAGCGCGAGGTGGACGTCGCCCGCGGCCGGCGCGACCGCCAGCGCCTGGTAGCAGGCATCGAGCGCGGCGTGGAGGTTCCCGATCGAGCGCTGAGCCGCCGCGGCCTCGAGGTAGCACCGGCGGGCCTCGTCGCGGTCGCCGCCGTCGAGCGCCGCGTCGGCGGTGGCCGTCAGCACGGCCGCGGCCGACAGGACGGCCCGGCGCGGATCGCGCTTGGGCTCCGGCGCGGCGGCGGGGCTGTCCGATCCGGGCGCGATGCCGAGCGCGGCGGCGAGCGCATCCGCGGAGACCGTGTCCCCCGCCTCGCGAAGCCGGCCGGCCAGGACCTCCACGCCGCGGCGACGGCTGCGCGACTCGGCGAGCTCGAGCGCGAGCCGGCCGGCGTCGGCCGCGTCGCTGAGACGACCCGCCTGGTCGAGCACGACGACGAGCCGGTCGAGCGTGTCGGCCGCCTCGGCCCGGCGGCCCGCCATGGCCAGCAGCTCGGCCCGGCCGCGCAGGGCGGCCTCGTCCTCGGGCGCCCGTGCTGAGGGCGGCATCGTAGGCGGCGAGCGCCTGGGCGGTCCGGCCCATGCGGGCGAGGACGCCGCCGAGGCTCGACTGCGGCATCGCCCGGTCGGGGGCGATCGTGCCCGCCTCCTGGTAGGCCGCGATGGCCTCGTCGAACCGACCGCGCTGGGCGGCCGAATGACCGCGCCGGAGGGCGTCCTTGTAGCGCTCGAACGCGTCGGTCACGCGGCGTCCTCCCGGCCGAGGAACTCGACCAGCAGCGCCTTCTGGACGTGGAGCCGGTTCTCGGACTGGTCGAAGATGAGGCTCCGCGGCCCGTCCATCACCTCGGACGTGATCTCCTCGCCGCGATGGGCGGGCAGGCAGTGCATCGCCAGGACCGCCGGGTCCGGCCGCGTCGAGCAGGGCGTCGTCGACCTGGTAGCCGCGGAAGGCGTCGCGCCGCTCCTCGGTCTCGGCCTCCTGGCCCATCGACGTCCAGGCGTCCGTGTAGACGATGTCCGCGCCGCGGACGACGTCGCGGGGGTCCGACCCGAACGACGAGCCGCCCGCCGCTGGCCTCGGCGAGCTCCGTCGCCCGGGCGACGATCCGCTCGTTGGGGCCGTAGCCGGCGGGGTGCGCGAGGCGGACCTCCATGCCCATGGCCGCGCCGACCAGCGCGAGCGAGTGGAACGTGTTGTTCCCGTCCCCGACGAAGGCCAGCACGACGCCCCGGAGGCGGCCGAGCCGCTCCTCGATCGTGAACACGTCGGCGAGGGCCTGGCAGGGATGCTCGCGCAGCGTGAGGCCGTTGATCACCGGGATCGCGGCCTGGGCCGCGAGCTCCACGACCACCTCGTGCGGGCCGGTCCGGACGACGATCCCGTCCACGAACCGCTCGAGGTTGTGGGCGACGTCGCGGACGCTCTCGCGGGCGCCGAGGACCACGTCGTTGGTCAGGTAGATGGCGTGCCCGCCGAGCTGGGCCATGCCGGTCTCGAAGGTCACCCGCGTGCGCAGGCTCGGCTTCTGGAAGAGCATCGCAAGCGTCCGCCCGGGCAGCGGCGGCGGGACGTGCCGGCCCGTCTCGCGGAGCTCCGCCTTGAGCCGGGTCGTGGTCGAGAAGACGCGGGCGACCTCGGCCGCCGACAGGTCGGCGACGCTCAGCAGATCGCGCCCGCGCAGCGACGGGCTAGCCAAGCCGAAGGATCCGGGACGTCACGCGCTAACTGTAGCGGCGCCACGCAGACGCCCGCTGTCCCCCGAAGGTCGGGGAGTGCCCTAGCGCTTGGTGTACTGCGGGGCCTTGCGGGCTCGCTTCAGGCCGTACTTCTTGCGTTCCTTCATCCGCGGATCGCGGGTCAGGAGACCGGCCTGGCGGAGCGGGAGGCGGTTGCCGTCGGGGTCGACCTCGAGCAGCGCGCGGGCGATGCCGTGGCGGATCGCGCCGGCCTGGCCGGTGACGCCGCCGCCCTCGACCTTGATCATCGCGTTGTAGCGGCCCTCGGTCCCGGTGACCCGGAACGGCAGGCGGACCTCGGATTCATTGACCGCGTTGCCGAAGTGCTCCTCGAGCGAGCGGCCGTTGACCACGATCTCGCCTTCGCCCGGCAGCAGCCGGACGCGGGCGATCGCCGTCTTGCGACGGCCGGTCCCGGAGAAGAATGCGGGCGATGCCATGCGGTGGGACTCCCTTGTCAGGCGAGCGGCTCAGGCCGCTGGGCCTGATGGGGATGGTCCGAGCCCGGATAGACCTTGAGCTTGCGCAGCTGCTGGGTCCCGAGGCGGTTGTGCGGCAGCATGCCCTTCACGGCGCGGCGGATGACTTCCTCCGGCCGGCGGGCGAGCAGGTGGCCGAGGGTCTCCTGCTTGAAGCCCTGCGGGTAGCCGCTGTGGCGCGAGTAGAGCTTCGACTCCAGCTTGTCGCTGGTGACCGCGATCTTGGCGGCGTTGAGGACGATGACGTGGTCGCCGGAATCGAGGTTCGGCTGGTACGAGGGCTTGTGCTTGCCTTCGAGCACCCGCGCGATGCGCGAGGCGAGGCGGCCGAGCGTCTCGTCCGTCGCGTCCACGACGAACCAGCGGCGATCGATCTCGCTTTCCTTCACCGCGATGGTCTTGACGTTCATCGTTCCTCTGGTTCTCCGTTCGATTCGCCCGGCCGGCGCCCGATGGCGACGCGCCTGAGGCAGAGACCCCTGGCCGGGGCGGCTGCCCCGTCGAGGGCCGGTCCTCGGGCGCTGAGCGCCGCTCGGACCGCTGCTTCGTCCATCTTCCCGAGCCCCACCTCGATGAGGAGGGCCACCATGCGCCGGACCATCCCGCGGAGGAAGGAGTCGGCCCTGACGTCGATCGTCACCAGCCGGCCCTCCCGCCGCACCCGGACCGCCATGACGGTCCGGACCGGTGATCGGTCCGTGGCCCCGAAGGCGCTGAAGTCGTGCCGGCCGATGAAGGCCGACCCGGCTCGCTCCATCGCGGCCGTATCGAGCGGGACCCGGACCCCGAGCGCGGTGCGCTCGCGGATCGGGCTGCGCGGCCCGTTCCAGACGGTGTAGCGGTACTCCCGGTACCGCGCCGCATAGCGGGGCTGGAAGGTCGAGGTCGTCCGACGCAGATCCCGGATGGCCACGTCGCGCGGGAGGAGCGCTTCGAGCGCCGCTCCCAGCTCCGTCGCCGTGAGTCGTCCGTCGTAGGAGAAGGCGATCACCTGCCCCGTGGCGTGGACCCCGGCATCCGTTCGGCCGGCCCCGTCGACCCGTTGCGCCACCCCGTCACCGAGGCGCTGCACCGCGTCTTCCAGGACTCCCTGGACCGTCCGTTTCCCAGGATTGACCTGGAACCCGGCGAAGTCCGTTCCATCGTATTCAACGGTGGCGCGGTAGCGCACCGCCACGGTCTTTCGACCGCGTGCTAGACGAGTTCGATCTGGACGATCTCGGCCGCGTCGCCCCGGCGCTGGCCGAGACGGACGATCCGGGTGAACCCGGACGTGCGGTCGGCGTACTTGGGGGCGATCTCGTCGAACAGCTTGTTGACGACGAGCGGCTCGTTGGGGAACTGCGAGACGATCGCCCGGCGAGCCGAGAGATCCCCGCGCTTGGCGAGCGTGATGGCCTTCTCGACCCGGCCGCTGATCTCCTTGGCCTTCGCCTCGGTGGTCTTCACCCGCTCATAGCGGATGACCGACACGGTCAGGTTCTTGTACAGGCTCATGCGCGGGCCGTGCTTGCGGCTGAGCTTGCGTCCGCCGATCCGATGGGCCACGGCTCAGGCCTCCGCCTCGTCGTCCTCGAACGGCTCGTCGCCGTCGGGGAGGTCGAGGCCGTCGGTCTCGGAGTCCGGGACGATGAAGCCCCGCATGCGCAGGCGCTCCTTCATCTCGTCGAGCGACTTCTTGCCGAAGTTGCGCATCCGCAGGAGGTCGTCGTCCTTGAGCTGCAGGAGCTGGCCGACCTTCACGATGTTGTTGCGCTTGAGCGAGTTGTAGGCCCGCATCGGCAGGTCGAGCTCCTCGATCGGCATGTCGAGCATGTTCGAGGGGAGCGCGGCGGCGCCGGTGGGCGCCGCGACCGGGACGGCGGCCATGCCGACCGTGACGAACGGGCGGAACTGGTTGACCAGGATCTCCGCGGAGCGGCTGAGCGCCTCCTCCGGGGTGATCGTGCCGTCGGTCTCGATCTCGATCGTCAGGCGGTCGTAGTTGGTCATCTGACCGACGCGCATGCCCTCGACCCAGTAGTTGACCTTGCGGACCGGGGTGAAGATCGCGTCGACCGCGATCACGCCGATCGGCAGCGCCTCGGCGCGCTCGGCCCCGAGGTAGCCGACGCCGCGCTCGACGGTCAGGTCGAGCTCGATCGTCACGTCATCCGTGTCGAGCGTCATCAGGACGAGGTCCGGGTTGACGATCTCGACGTCGGCCGACTCGGCGATGTCCGACGCCGTGACCGCGCCCGCGCCGCTCTTGATGAGGCGGAGCTGGACGGGATGGGCGGCGTAGCTCTTGAGGCGGAGCTTCTTGACGTTCAGGACGATCTGCGTGACGTCTTCCTTGACGCCCGGGATCGTCGAGAACTCCTGGTAGACGTCGCGGATCTGGAGGCTGGTGACCGCCGCGCCCTCGAGCGAGGACAGGAGGACGCGCCGCAGCGCGTTGCCGAGCGTGACGCCGTATCCGGCCTGCAGGGGGCCCGCCTCGTACTTGGCGTACGTGCCGGCTTCCTCGACAGGCTCGATCTGCGGGCTCTCGAGTTCGATCATGAGGGGCGGTTACCTCGAGTAGTACTCGACCACGAGCTGCTCGTTGAGGTCGAGCGGCATCTGGTCGCGGCTGGGCGGGGTGACGACGGTCCCCGCGAGGGTGGCGGCATCGACGCGCAACCACTCCGGGGCCTGGTGATTGCGGAGGGTCTCCTTCGCGATCTTGAACGGCTCGCGGGTCCGGTGCGACTCGCGGACGGAGATCACGTCACCGGGCTTGAGCCGGTAGGACGAGATGTCCGTGGGCCGCCCGTTGACGGCGAAGTGGCCGTGGTTGACGAGCTGGCGCGCCTGCGCCCGCGAGGTCGCGAAGCCGAGCCGGTAGACGACGTTGTCCAGCCGGGTCTCGAGCGAGCGGAGCAGGTTCTCGCCGGTCACGCCGGGCCGGTTCTCGGCATCGACGAAGTAGTTGCGGAACTGGCGCTCGAGGACGCCGTAGGTGCGGCGCACCTTCTGCTTCTCGCGCAGCTGCAGGCCGTACTCGCCGACCTTGCGGCGGCGGACGCCGTGCTGGCCGGGAGGGCTCGGACGACGCTCGAAGGCGCACTTCTTGGAGTAGCAGCGGGTGCCCTTCAGGAAGAGCTTGGCGCCTTCCCGGCGGCAGAGGCGGCAGACGGATTCGGTGTAACGGGCCATGGGTCCTCGGGGCTCAGACTCGGCGCCGCTTGGGCGGGCGGCAGCCGTTGTGCGGGATGGGCGTGACGTCGGTGATGGCGCTGACTTCGAGGCCGGCGGCCTGCAGCGAGCGGATGGCCTGCTCGCGACCGGCGCCCGGACCCTTCACGTAGACCTCGACCTGGCGCATGCCGTGCTCCATCGCGCGGCGGGCGGCGCCGTCAGCCGAGAGGGCCGCGGCGTACGGGGTGCTCTTGCGGGAGCCCTTGAAGCCGGCGACGCCGGCAGAGCCCCAGCTGATGACCGCCCCGTTGAGGTCCGTGATCGTGATGATCGTGTTGTTGAACGTGGCCTGGATGTGGACGTGCCCCTGGGGGACGTTCTTCTTCTCCCGCCGGCGCTGCTTGACCGCCTTCTTGCGTTCCGCCATGCCTGGTCAGCCCCTCGCTACTTCTTGCGCCGGACGCCGACGGTCTTCTTGGGACCGCGACGCTGGCGAGCGTTCGTCTTGGTGCGCTGGCCACGGACCGGCAGGTTGCGCCGATGGCGCAGGCCGCGGTACGACCCGATCTCGGTCAGGCGCTTGATGTTGAGCGCCACCTCGCGACGAAGGTCGCCCTCCACCTTGTAGCGGCGGTCGATCAGCTCGCGGAGCCGGTTGACCTGCTCCTCGGTGAGGTCCCGCACCCGGGTGTCCGGGTTGATGTTCGTCTGGGCCAGGATCTTCTGGCTGGTCGGCAGGCCGATCCCGAAGACGTAGGTGAGAGCGACCTCCACGCGCTTCTCGCGTGGGATGTCGACGCCGGCGATGCGTGCCATCGGTTACCCCTGCCGCTGCTTGTGCTTGGGATTGCTGCAGATGACCATCACGGTGCCGTGGCGACGGATGACCTTGCAGTTGTCGCAGCGCGCCTTGACGGAGGCTCTGACTTTCAACGGATCCTCGGGTTTCTGGTGTCGGGGTGGCTTACTTGAGGCGGTAGGTGATCCGGCCGCGCGTCAGGTCGTACGGTGACAACTCGACACGGACGCGATCACCGGGCAGGATCCGGATGAAGTTCATCCGCAGCTTGCCGCTGATGTGGGCGAGCACCCGGTGGCCATTCTCCAGTTCGATGGCGAACATCGTGTTCGGGAGCGGCTCGATGACCGTCCCCTCCACTTCGATCGCATCTTTCTTGGCCACAGGCTACGTGCTTCCCTTTCTCACGCGCAGTGTCGGCCCGGGTCGGGCCGACACACGAACGCGTAGCGTATCAAACATGGCGAGACCCGGCAACCGGCGGTCATGCGACCGTCAGGATCTGCGGACCGTCGTCGGTGATCGCGATCGAGTGCTCGAAGTGTGCGGCGAGCGATCCATCGCGGGTGGCGACGGTCCAGTCGTCGGCGAGGACGTGCGCCTCGTGGCGGCCGAGCGTGAACATCGGCTCGATGGCCAGGCACAGCCCCGCCTCGAGCTTGCGCCCGGGCCGACCGGTGCGGAAGTTGGGGACCTGCGGCTCCTCGTGCATCTCGGTGCCGATCCCATGGCCCGACGAACTGGCGGATGATGCCGTAGCCCTTGGGCAGGGCGACGTCCTCGACCGCGGCCGAGATGTCCTCGATGTGGTTGCCCGGGACCGCGGCGGCGATGCCGGCCATCATGGCGGCCCGGGTCGTGTCGATCAGCTCGGCCACCGCCGTCGGCGGCTCGCCCACGAAGAACGTCCGCGCGGCATCGCCGTGCCAGCCGTCGACGATGGCGCCGGCGTCGACCGAGACGATCTGGCCCTCGCGCAGCGTGCGCGAGCCCGGGATCCCGTGGACGATCTCGTCGTCGATGGAGATGCAGACCGTGGCCGGGAACGGACGGCGCGGGTTGATCCCCGGGTAGCCCTTGAACGACGCGATGGCCCCAGCGCGCGCGATGTGGGCTTCGGCGAGGTGGTCGAGCTCGGCGGTCGAGACGCCCGGCCGGATCTCCGCCTCGATCAGGTCGAGGACCTCGGCGACGACGCGGCCGGCGCGGCGCATGCGGTCGATCTCGGCCCGGGACTTGCGCGTGACCACGGTCAGGCGTTCCCGGCGGTCGGCCCGTCGAGGGCCGCGACGAGACCGGCGGTGGTTCCGGCGATGCCGACCGTGCCGTCGACCGTCGCGAGCACGCCCCGCCTCCGGTAGTGCTCGACGACCTCGAGGAGCGGCGGGACCTGCTGGTCCATCCGCGCGCGGACGGTCGCCTCGGCGTCGTCGGCGCGCTGGCGGAGCGCCGACCCGTCGAGGTCGCAGATCGCCCTCGACCTTGGGCGGGTTCGACGCCAGGTTGTAGACGTGTCCGTTCGCCGCGCAGATCCGGCGGTTCGCCATGCGCTGGACGAGGGCCTCGAGCGGGACGTCGATGTAGAGGGCGCGGTCGACGCGACGGTTCTCGGCCTGGAGCGCGACATCGAGCGCCACGGCCTGGACCTCCGTCCGCGGGAACCCGTCGAGGATCGCGCCATCCAGCGCGTCGGGCGCGTGCAGGCGGTCCAGGAAGACCCGGACGATCGTCTCGTCAGGGACCAGCTGGCCACGGCTCATGTAGCGGTCCGCCTCGCGCCCGAGCGCCGTCCCCGCCGCGACGGCGGCGCGGAGCAGGTCGCCGGACGCCAGCACCGGGACCCCGAGTCGAGCGGCGAGTGCCGGGGCCTGGGTGCCCTTGCCGGCACCGGGAGCCCCCAGCAGGACGACGACCATCATGGCCGAGGGCGACGGACCCCGTCGGCGCCGCGGATGGCGCGCGCCATGGCCAGGGCGGTCATCGGATGAAGCCTTCGTAGTTGCGCATCATCAGCTGCGCCTCGATCTGCTTCATCGTCTCGACCACGACGGACACCACGATGAGCAGGCTGGTGCCGCCCAGGCCGAGCGTCGCGAGGTCGGGCAGCGCGAGGGCGAGGAGCGACGGGGAGACGGCGACGATCGCCAGGAACAGCGCGCCGGCGAAGGTGATCCGGGTCACGACCCGGGCAAGGTAGTCCTGTGTCGGCCGGCCGGGCCGGATGCCCGGGATGAACCCGCCGTTCTTGCGCAGCTGCTCGGCGGTCTCGTCCGGCTTGAACGTGAAGGCGGTGTAGAAGTACGTGAAGCCCATCGTGAGCAGGAAGTAGGCGAGGATGTAGATCGGCGAGCGCGGGTTGAAGAAGTTCACGATCCAGGTCGCGATGTCGCGGACGATCGGGATCTCCGAGCTCGTGAAGTACGACGCCAGCTGCTGCGGGAAGAGCAGGATGCTGACCGCGAAGATGATCGGGATGACGCCGGCCTGGTTGACCCGCAGCGGCAGGAACGTCTGGCCGCCCTGGTACATCCGCCGGCCGCGGACGCGGCTGGCGTACTGGATCGGGATCCGCCGCTGGCCTTCCTGGATGTAGATGATCACCATGACCGACGCGATGGCCAGGATGCCCAGGAGCGCGAACATCGCGAGATTGGGGTTCACGAGGAACCCGGTGACGGCCGATGGCGCACGGCTGACGATGCCGGCGAAGATGATGAAGCTGATGCCGTTGCCGATGCCCCGCTCGGTGATGAGCTCGCCGATCCACATGAGCGCGATGGCCCCGGCGGTCAGGGTGGCGATCTGCGTCAGGGTCGTGAAGCTGGCGAGGTCGAACCCGCCGGTCAGGACGCCGCGCGAGTTGAGCAGCGCCAGGAACCCGTAGGCCTGGAGCATCGCCATCGGGACGGTGAGGTAGCGGGTGTACTGGTTGATCTTGTTGCGGCCGTACTCACCCTCGCGGCTGAGCGCCTGCAGCGATGGGACGACGCCCTGCATCAGCTGCATGATGATCGACGAGTTGATGTAGGGGTTCATCCCCAGCGCGACCACCGAGAACGTCGCCAATCCGCCGCCCGAGAAGAGGTCGAGCAGGCCGAAGAGCGGGTTCTCGTCCACGAACTGCGCGAGCTCTTCCTTGTTGATGCCGGGGACCGGCACGGCCGCGAGCAGGCGGAAGACGATCAGCAGTCCGAGGACATACAGGATCCGGCGCCGGATATCCGGCGCCCGGAAGGCGTTCAGCAGGGATTCGAACACGGGTCAGGCGTCGCCGGAAGGGGTCTCGGCGTCGTCGGACGCGGTCGTGGGCTCGGCGGCGGGTGCCTCGTCGGCGGCTTCGCTCGCCTCGGCCTTGGCGGCCTTGGCGCGGGTGCGCCTTGGCCGGCTTGGCGGCCTTCCCGGCTGCGGCCTTTGCGGGCTTGGCGGGCTTCACCTCGGCGGTCTCGGGCTCGGCGGCGAGCTCGGCGGTCTCCGGCTCGGCGGCAGCTCGGCGGTCTCCGGCTCGGCCGTGCCTCCGCCTCCGCCTCGACGGCCTGGGCGGCCTCGGCGGCGGGCTCGACGTCGACATCGGCCTTCGCCGCGGGCTTCGGGGCATCGCCCTTGTGGGCGTCGCCCTTCGGCTCGCGGCCGAGGGCCGGCATCGCCGTCGTCGGGACCTCGAGCACGTTCACCGACCCGCCGGCCGCCTCGATCTTGGTCCGGGCCGACGCGGTGAACGCGTCGGCGACCACGAAGAGCGGCACGGACAGGTCGCCGGCGCCGAGGATCTTCATCGGCTTGTCGAGGGTCCGCACGAGGCCGACGGCCCGCAGGATGTCCTGGTTGATCGTGATCGGGGCGTCGGCGGCCTTGCCCTTGGCGCCCTTGGGCGCCTCGACCTCGAACGCACCGCGGTCCGCGAGCGCGCCGATGGCACCGACGTTCACGATCTCGTATTCGATCTTGAAGCGGTTCTTGAAGCCGCGCAGCTTGGGGATGCGCATGTGCAGCGGGGTCTGGCCGCCCTCGAACCAGGGCGGGATCGAGCCGCCGGCGCGGGCCTTCTGGCCCTTGGTGCCGCGGCCGGCCGTCTTGCCCTTGCCGGCCGCGATGCCGCGGCCGACGCGCGTGCGCGCCTTGTTGGATCCCTCCGGCGGGCGGAGGTCGTGCAGCTTCATGCCTTCTCCTGGGCGTCGGCCTCGGTCACTTCCTCGACGGTGACGAGGAAGCGGACCTGGCGGACCATCCCGCGCGTCGCCGGGTTGTCGGTGATCACGCTGGTGCTGCCGATGCCATGCAGCCCGAGCGCGCGGACGGTCGCCCGGTTCCGCGCGATGTGGCTGATCTCACTCTTGACCTGGGTGACCTTCAGCTTGGCCGCCATCAGCGCACCTCCGCCGTCGACGGCGTCGGGGCCGGCTGGCCCGAGATGCGGCTGTAGAGGCGGACGCCGCGTCGGGCGCTCAGCTCCTCGGCCGAGTGCAGCGAGCGGAGGGCCTCGATGGTCGCCCGGGTGACGTTGACCGGGTTGGTCGAGCCGTAGGTCTTGGACAGGATGTCGCGGACGCCGGCGGCCTCGAGGACCGCGCGGACGGAGCCGCCGGCGATGACGCCGGTCCCCTGCGAGGCGGGCTTGAGCATCACGCGGCTCGCGCCGAACTCGACCCGGATCTCGTGGGGGATGGTCGTGCCGACCATCGGGATGCGGATCAGGTTCTTCTTCGCGTCCTCGACGCCCTTGCGGATCGCCTCGGGCACCTCGCCGGCCTTGCCGAGCCCGGCTCCGACGGTGCCGGCGCCGTCACCGACGACGACGACCGCGCTGAAGCTGAACCGCCGGCCGCCCTTGACGACCTTGGCGACTCGGTTGATCTGGACGACGCGCTCCTCGAGCGCGAACTTGGATGGGTCGATGCGTGCCACGGGGCTCCTTCCGATCAGAACTCGAGGCCGGCTTCACGGGCGGCATCGGCGAGCGACTTGATCCGCCCGTGGTACCGGAACCCGGCTCGATCGAACACGACCCGCTCGACGCCGGCGGCCTTGGCCCGCTGTGCGATGAGCTTGCCGACCGAGGCGGCCTCCTGCGACTTCGTCTCCTTGGAGCCGCGAAGCTCCTTCTCGACGGTCGAGGCGGCGGCCAGCGTTCGGCCCGACGTGTCGTCGATGACCTGCGCGTAGATGTGGTTGATGCTGCGGAAGACCGCGAGACGCGGCCGCGAGTCGGTCCCGCCCAGGTGGAGGCGGATCCGCTCGTGGCGCTTGCGTCGCGCGGCGCCGCGGCTGGCGACCTGCGTCATCGCGTTCGTTCCTTCTCGATGGACTCGATCACTTCTTGCCGCCGATCTTGCCGGCCTTGCCGGCCTTGCGGCGGACCTGCTCGCCGGCGTAGCGGACACCCTTGCCCTTGTAGGGCTCGGGCTTGCGCGTGGCGCGGACGGTGGCGGCGATCTGGCCGACGAGCTCCTTGTCGATGCCGACGACCGCCAGGCGGGTCGGGCTCTCGACCTCGAAGCTGATGCCCTCGGGCGGGTCGATCTCGATCGGGTGGCTGTAGCCCAGGTTCAGCTGGAGCTTGCGGCCGTTGAGCGCGGCGCGATAGCCGACGCCCGTGATCTCGAGGCCCTTCCGATAGCCGTCGCTGACCCCGATCACCATGTTGTTGATGAGGGTCCGCGTGAGGCCGTGGAGCTGCTTGTGCGTCTTCTGCTCGGTCGGGCGGGTGACGACGACGGTGGCCTCCTCGCGGGTGATGGCCATGTCCGGGTGGAGCGACCGGCTGAGGGTCCCCTTGGGGCCCTTGACCGTGACGTTCCGCCCGTCGATGGTCACGTCGACCGAGGCGGGGACGGCGATGGGGAGGCGTCCGATACGTGACATCTGTCGCCTACCAGACGAAGGCCAGGACTTCGCCGCCCAGCTGCGCCTGACGCGCCTGCTGGCCGGTCATGATCCCCTGGCTCGTGCTGACGATGACGATGCCCAGGCCGCCGAGCACGCGCGGGATGTCCGTCTTGCGAGCGTAGACCCGCAGGCCGGGCTTGCTGATGCGCTTGAGGCCCGAGACGACCGGGACCTTCCCGTCGACGTACTTGAGCGTCAGGCGGAGGACCGCGGCGCTGCCGTCCTGCTCCTCGGCGACGTCGGCGATGAAGCCTTCGGCCTTGAGGATGCGGGCGATCTCGCGCTTGGTCCGGGACGCGGGCACCACGACCTCGGCGTGCCGGGCGCGCGAGGCGTTCCGGACGCGAGTGAGCATGTCCGCGATCGGGTCGGAGATGTTCATCGGTTCCCTACCAGCTCGACTTGGTGACGCCGGGCAGCTCGCCGCGGAGCGCGCGCTCGCGGAAGCAGATGCGGCACAGGGCGAAACGGCGCATGAAGGCGCGCGGCCGGCCGCACACGAAGCAGCGGTGGTAGCCGCTGACCTTGTGCTTGGGGGTGCGCTTCGCCTTGGCGATCAACGATTTCTTGGCCATCTGATTCCCTCCCCGCGCCTACGAGGCGAAAGGCATGCCGAGGAGTTCAAGAAGCTTCTTGGACTCCTCGTCGGTCTTCGCCGTCGTCACGATGCTGATCTCCAGCCCGCGGAGACGGTCCACCTTGTCGTAGTCGATCTCGGGGAACGCGAGCTGCTCGCGCAGACCGAGCGAGTAGTTGCCCCGCCCATCGAACGACTTGCCCGGGATGCCCCGGAAGTCGCGGATGCGCGGCAGGGCGAGCGTGGTCAGGCGGTCCATGAAGTCCCACATCCGCTCGCCGCGAAGGGTGACCTTGGCGCCGATCGAGTTGCCCGTCCGCACGCGGAACTGGGCGATCGACCGCTTGGCCTTGGTGACGATCGGCCTCTGGCCGGTGATGGCCGCCAGGTCGCCCACGGCGGCGTCGAGCGCCTTCGCGTTGGTCAGCGCCTCGCCGAGGCCGATGTTGACCACGATCTTGTCGAGACCCGGCACCTGGTTGGGGTTGGCGTACTCGAACTGCTTCTGGAGCGCCGGCACGACTTCCGCCTTGTAGCGCTCCTGGAGGCGGCTGGTCACGACTTCACCTCCAGCTGCTCCCCGCAGTTCCCGCACACGCGGACGCGGCGGCCGGTGTCGAGCACGCTGTGCTTGATCCGGGTGGGGTTGTGGCAGCTGCCGCAGACGACCATGACCCGGCTGATCGGCACGGGCTGGGCGATGTCCATGATGCCGCCGGCCTGGACCTTGGGCATCCGGTCGTTCGCGCTCGCCGACTGGCGCGGCTTCGTGTGCCGCTTGGCGATGTTGAGGCCTTCGACGACGACGCCGACCCCGCCCTTGGGAGAGCCGCGCCGGTAGAGGCTCCGGGCGCGCCCGGCCGGCTCGCGCCGGACGATGCGGTCCACCTTGCCACGCTTGCCGGCGTCCTTGCCGGCGAGGATGACCACGGTGTCGCCCTTGCGGATCTCGGGCACCTTGGTGCCGCGGGTGGAGGCGGCCATCACAGGACCTCCGGGGCGAGCGAGACGATCTTCATGTAGTTGCGGTCGCGCAGCTCGCGCGCCACCGGGCCGAAGATCCGGGTGCCGCGCGGATTGCCCTGGTTGTTGATGAGCACGGCGGCGTTCTCGTCGAAGCGGATGTAGCTGCCGTCCGGACGGCCGTACTCCTTGGCGGTGCGGACCACCACGGCACGGACCACGTCGCCCTTCTTGACGGCGGCGTTCGGGATGGCCTGCTTGACGCTGGCGACGATGACGTCGCCGACGCCGGCCTCGGTCTTGAGCGAGCGGCCCATCACCCGGATGCACTGGATGGTGCGCGCCCCGGTGTTGTCCGCCACCTTGAGACGGGTCTGCGACTGGATCACGACGCGGACTCCCCCGCCACGGTCTCGACGGCGTCCGCCGCGGCGTCGACGGCCCCGGCCGCGACGCCTTCGGTCTCGGCCTCGGCGTGGACCCGACCCGGATGGGCGGCCGAGTGGATCGCCTCGGACGTCTCGGTCTCCTCGGCGATGAGGTCGATGGGCGTGCCGTGCTCACCGGCGCGTGCGAGCACGCTGACGAGCCGCCAGCGCTTCGTGGCCGAGAGCGGGCGCGACTCCTCGATGAGGACGGTGTCGCCGATCCTGGCGTCGTTGGTCTCGTCGTGCGCCTTGAACTTGGTGCTCAAGCGGATGACCCGCTTGTACAGCCGGTGACGCGTGAGGCGCTCGACGGACACGACGATCGTCTTGTCCATCTTGTCGCTGACCACGCGGCCGACCTTGGTCTTCCGCTTGCCGTCCACTCGGGTGTCTGCTCCTGTCATCGCGTGATCTCCCTCACGCCGTCTTGCCGAGCTTGCGCTCGCGCTGGACGGTCAGGATCCGCGCGATCGTTCGCCGCGTCTGCGGGATCGTGCTGAAGTCCTTCAATTGCCGGGTCGAGAGCGCGAAACGCGCGCCCCAGAGGTCCTGCTTCGCGTCGCGAAGCGCGGTCTCGAGCTCCGCGTCGGAGAGGGCGCGGACCTTGTCGATGTCCATCGTCACGCCTCCTTCGCCCCGTCCCGGACGACCACGCGCGTGGCGACGGGCAGCTTGTGGCTGGCGAGGCGCATGGCCTCGATCGCCGAGTCATGGTCGACGCCGGCCATCTCGAACAGGATCCGCCCGGGCTTGACGACCGCGACCCAATGGTCGGGGGCGCCCTTGCCCGAGCCCATCCGGGTCTCGGCCGGCTTCTTGGTGGCGGGCTTGTCGGGGAAGATCCGGATCCAGATCTTGCCGCCGCGCTTGACCGAGCGGGTCATCGCGCGCCGTGCCGCCTCGATCTGGCGGCTGGTGATCCAGGCCGGTTCCTGCGTGGCCAGGCCGTACTCGCCGAACGCGACGCTGTGGCCGCCCTTGGCGACGCCGGACATCCGGCCGCGCATGACCTTGCGATGCTTGACCCGCTTCGGCATCAGCATGGTCAGACCCCCGTCCCGGCGGCGGCCGGCACGTTCAGGTCGCGGGCTGGCACGCGCTCGGGCGCGATGTCGCCGCGGTAGATCCAGACCTTGACGCCGATCCGGCCGTAGGTCGTGTGGGCGTGGACCTGGCCGTAGCTGATGTCGGCGCGAAGGGTCCCCAGCGGGATGCGCCCCTCCTTGTCCCACTCGCGACGGCCCATCTCCGAGCCGCCGAGGCGGCCGGCGACGGCGATCTTCACGCCCTTCGCCCCGGCCTTCATCGAGCGCTGGATGGCCTGCTTCATCGCCTTCTTGAAGGCGATGCGGCGGCTCAGCTGGCCGGCGATGTTCATGGCCACGAGATAGGCGTCGAGCTCGGGCTGGCGGATCTCCTTGATCTCCAGCTTGACCTTGCGGTCGGTGAGCGCGCCGACCTGCTGGCGCAGGATCTCGACGTTCGCGCCGCCCTTGCCGATGACGATCCCGGGCTTCGCCGTGTGGATCGTGACCGTCACGTGGTTGATGCCGCGCTCCACCTCGACGCCGCTCACGCTGGCGTTGGCCAGCCGGCGGTCGATCAGCTGGCGGATGAGGATGTCCTCCTTGAGGGAGGAGGTGTATTCCTTGTCATCCGCGTACCACTTCGCGGTCCAGGTGCGCGAGACACCCAGGCGGAAGCCGTATGGATGGACCTTGTGTCCCATGTCAGGCCTCCTGGTCCGCGACGACGATCGTGATGTGGGTCATGGGCTTGTGGATGGGGAACGCGCGACCTTGCGCCCGCGGTCGGAAGCGCTTGATCGTCGGGCCCTCATCGGCGACGGCGTCGAGGACGATCAGGTCCTCGGCCGACAGGTTGTGGTTGTTCTCGGCGTTGGCGGTCGCGCTGTGGAGCACGCGCGCGACGTCCTTGGCGGCGTACTGCGGCATGAACTTGAGCAATGCCGCAGCCTCCTCGACGGGCTTGCCCTTGATGGCCGTCGTGACCAGTCGGGCCTTGCGGGTCGAGCCGCGAAGGTACTTGGCGGTAGCGGAAACACGCACGGTCGGGTCGCTCCTACTTCAGCGCCAGCGACCGCTCGGTGTGCTTGCCGTGCCCGCGGTAGTTGCGGGTGGGGCTGAACTCACCGAGGCGATGTCCGACCATGTTCTCGGTCACGTAGACCGGGACGTGCTTCTTGCCGTTGTACACGGCGATGGTGTGGCCGATGAACGTCGGGAAGATCACCGACGCGCGCGACCAGGTCTTGACGACCTTCTTCTCGTTGCGCTTGTTCATCTCCTCGATCCGGCCGAGGAGTCGGGCCTCCACGAAGGGGCCCTTCTTGATGGAACGGGACATCGGCTCCTACCTCCCCGCTACTTGCGATGCCGTGACCGGACGATGAGACGTCCGGTCGTCTTCGACCGCCGGGTGCGATAGCCCATGGCGGGCTTGCCCCACGGGGTCTTGGGCGGCATCCCGGTCGGGGACTTGCCCTCACCACCGCCGTGCGGATGGTCACGCGGATTCATGACGACGCCTCGAACCTCGGGCCGCTGGCCGAGGTGCCGGGCGCGGCCGGCCTTGCCGAGGTTCTGGTTCTCGTGGTCGAGGTTGCTGACCTGGCCGACGGTGGCCATGCAGCGGATGCTCACGCGACGGACCTCGCCCGACGGCAGGCGGACCTGGGCGTAGTCGCCTTCCTTGGCGAGCAGCTGGGCCGAGGTGCCGGCGGAGCGCACGATCTGACCGCCCTTGCCGGGGATCAACTCGATGTTGTGGATCGTCGTGCCGAGCGGGATGTTCGCGATCGGCAGCGCGTTGCCCAGCCGCGCCTCGGCGTCCGGCCCGGCGACGACGACGTCACCGACCTTCATGCCGTGGGGCAGGAGCATGTAGCGCTTCTCGCCGTCGCGGTAGTGGAGCAGGCCGATCCGCGCGGAGCGGTTCGGGTCGTACTCGATGGTCGCGAGCCGGGCGGGCACGCCGATCTTGTTGCGCTTGAAGTCGATGATGCGGTAGTGCTGCTTCTCGCCGCCGCCGCGATGGCGGACCGTGAGGCGCCCGGCGTTGTTGCGCCCGGACCCGCGGATCTGCTTCTCGAGCAGGGGCTTGTGCGGCTCCTTGGTGGTGATCTCCTCGAAGGTCGAGCGAGTCATCTGCCGGAGCCCCGGCGAGGTGGCCTTGTAACTGCGAAGCGGCATCGTCAGACCCCCTCGAAGAATTCGATCTTCTGGCCGGGGGCCAGCGTGACGATGGCCTTGCGCCAGGGCGTGGTGTGGCCGACGATGCGGCCCCGCCGCGTCCCGCGACGCTTCTCCTTGGCCTTCGTGGTCAGCACGTTGACCGCGACGACCGTCACCTTCTCCTTCTTGTAGAGCTCCTCGATCGCCGCCTTGATCTGGATCTTGTTGGCGTCGTGGTGCACGGCGAAGGTGTACTTGCCCCGGCTGGACTCGTCGATGGACTTCTCGCTGATGACGGGGCGCAGGATGATCTCCGGCGCGGTCAGGACGCTCATGCGTAGACCTCCTGCATGCGAGCCAGGGAGGCCTCCTCGATGAGCACGACATCGGCCTTCAGCAGGTCGACGACGTTGAGCGAGTCGGCGAGGATGACCTCGACCGTCGGCAGGTTGCGCGCGGACAGCAGGAGCTTCTCGTCGCGGGCCGGCGACACGACGAGGACGCGACCCGATGCCTCGAGGGCGCCGAGCACGACGGCCAGGTCGCGCGTCCTGATCGCCTCGAGCCCGAACGTGTCGATGACCTTGATGGCCTCGTCGCCGAACTTCGCCGTGAGCGCGCCGCGGAGGGCGAGCCGCTTCATCTTGCGCGGCAGCCGCTGCTCGTACGAGCGCGGGTGCGGGCCGAACACGGCACCGCCGCCGCGGTAGTGCGGGGCGCTGACCGTGCCCTGGCGGGCGCGGCCGGTCCCCTTCTGGCGGTACGGCTTCCTGCCGCCGCCGCGGACCTCGCCGCGGGTCTTGGTGTCGTGCGTGCCGGTCCGGCGACCGGCGAGCTGGGCGGTCACGACCTGGTGGAGGACGGCGGCGTTGATCGGGGCCGCGAAGAGCTCGTCGCTGAGCTCCACGCTGCCGACGGTCTTGCCCGTCCGGTCGTACAGGTTGGTCTGCGGCATCGCGTCAGGCCTTCTTCACGAGGATCAACGAGCCGCGCGCGCCGGGGAGGCTCCCCTTGACCAGCAGCAGGTTGCGATCGGTGTCGGCGCGCACGACGCGCACCTTCTTGATGGTGGCCCGCTCGTCGCCCATGTGGCCGGCCATCTTCAGGCCGCGGTAGACGCGGCCCGGGGTGGTGCCGGGGCCGATCGAGCCGGGCTCGCGATGGTGGTCGGAGCCGTGGGTCTTGGGACCGCGGTGGAAGTGGTGTCGCTTGATGTGGCCCGCGAAGCCCTTGCCCTTCGAGACGCCCGTCACGTCGACCTCGTCGCCCACGGCGAACAGGTCGCCGAGCGCGACGGTCTGGCCGACCTCGTACGAGCCGATGTCGTCGACGCGGAACTCGCGGATGGTCGCGACCTTGGGCAGGTCCTTGAGCTGGCCGGTCTCGGGCTTCGAGAGCTTCTTCGCGACCTCCGTGCCGAGCTGGACGGCCGTGTAGCCATCCCGGTCCGTCGTGCGCAGGCGCGTGACGGTGTTGGGCTCGATGGACACGACGGAGACGGCGACCATGGTGCCGTCGTCCTCGAAGACCTGGGTCATGCCGACCTTTCGGCCGATCAATCCGATGCTCATCGCACTACATCTTGATCTCGATGTCGACGCCCGCGGCAAGCGAGAGTCGCATCAGGGCGTCGACCGTCTTCGACGAGGGGTCCAGGATGTCCACGAGCCGCTTGTGGGTGCGGATCTCGAACTGCTCCCGGCTGTCCTTGTCGATGAACGGGGACCGCAGGACCGTGAACTTCTCGATGCGGGTCGGGAGCGGCACGGGGCCGACGACGTCCGCGCCGGTGCGCTGGGCCGTCTCGACGATCTGGGCCGCCGACTGATCGAGCAGTCGGTGATCGTAGGCCTTGAGGCGGATCCGGATCCGCTGCTTCGCCATCTCGTCCCTACTCGGTGATCGTGACGATGGCGCCGGCGCCGACGGTCCGGCCGCCCTCGCGGATGGCGAAGCGCTGGCCGACCTCGAGGGCGATCGGGGTGATCAGCTCGACGGTCATCTCGACGTTGTCGCCGGGCATGATCATCTCCGCCCCGTCGGGCAGCCCGATGGCCCCGGTCACGTCGGTGGTGCGCAGGTAGAACTGCGGCCGGTAGCCGTTGTAGAAGGGGGTGTGGCGGCCGCCCTCCTCCTTGGTCAGGACGTAGACCTGCGCGCTGAACTTGGTGTGCGGCTTGACCGAGCCGGGCTTGGCCAGGACCTGGCCGCGCTCGATCTCCTCGCGCTCGATGCCGCGGATGAGGCAGCCCACGTTGTCGCCGGCCCGGCCCTCGTCGAGCAGCTTCTTGAACATCTCGACGCCGGTGATGACGATCTTGCGGGTGGCCTTCACGCCGACCAGCTCGACCTCGTCGCCGACCTTGACGATGCCGCGCTCGATGCGCCCGGTGGCGACCGTGCCGCGGCCCTTGATGCCGAACACGTCCTCGACCGGCATGAGGAACGGCTTGTCGATCGCGCGCTCGGGGGTCGGGATGTAGCTGTCGACCGCGTCCATCAGCGCCTGGATCGGGGCGTAGGCGGGGTCGCTCGCGTCGTCGCCGGCCTCGAGCGCCTTCAGCGCGCTGCCGCGCACGACCGGGATGTCGTCGCCCGGGAAGTTGTACTTGCTGAGCAGCTCGCGGACCTCGAGCTCGACGAGGTCGAGCAGCTCGGGGTCGTCGACCATGTCGACCTTGTTGAGGAAGACCACGATGTAGGGGACCTCGACCTGGCGGGCCAGCAGGATGTGCTCGCGGGTCTGGGGCATCGGCCCGTCGGTGGCGGCCACGACCAGGATGGCGCCGTCCATCTGGGCGGCCCCGGTGATCATGTTCTTGATGTAGTCGGCGTGGCCCGGGCAGTCGACGTGGGCGTAGTGGCGGGCGTCGGTCTCGTACTCGACGTGGGCGATGGCGATGGTGATCCCGCGCTCGCGCTCCTCGGGGGCGTTGTCGATCGAGTCGAAGGCGCGGTACTCCGCCTCGCCCTTCAGGGCGAGGTACTTGGTGATCGCCGCGGTCAGCGACGTCTTGCCGTGGTCGATGTGGCCGATCGTGCCGATGTTGACGTGCGGCTTGGTGCGCTCGAACTTCTTCTTGGCCATCGTCGCTGCTCCCGCTAGACCTTGGACTTCTGGACGAGTTCCGAGGCCAGGTTGCCCGGCACCTCGGCGTAGTGGCTGAATTCCATCGACGAGGTCGCACGACCCTGGGTCATGCTCCGCAGGTCGGTGACGTACCCGAACATCTGGGCGAGGGGCACGAACGCGCGGACGACCTGGGTCGACCCCCGCGACTCCATCCCCTCGATCTGGCCGCGGCGGCTGTTGAGGTCGCCGATGACGTCGCCCATGAACTCCTCGGGCATGAGGACCTCGACCTTCATGATCGGCTCGAGGATGGCCGGGTCGGCCTTGGCGAACGCGTCCTTGACCGCCATCGAACCGGCGATCTTGAACGCCATCTCCGAGGAGTCGACGTCGTGGAAGGACCCGTCGAAGAGGGTCACCTTCACGTCGACGACCGGGAACCCGGCGTAGATGCCGGTCGCGAGCGTCTCGCGGATGCCCTGGTCGACCGGCTTGATGTACTCGCGGGGGATGGTCCCGCCGACGATCTTGTCGATGAACTCGTAGCCGGCGCCCTTCTCGGCGGGCTCCAGCTTGATGACCGCGTGGCCGTACTGGCCCTTGCCGCCGGTCTGGCGGATGAAGCGGCCGTTGCCCTCGGCGGCGCGGCGGATGGTCTCGCGGTAGGAGACCTGCGGCTTGCCGATGTTCGCGGCGACCTTGAACTCGCGGACCATCCGGTCGACGAGGACGTCGAGGTGCAGCTCGCCCATGCCGGCGATGAGGGTCTCGGACGTCTCCGGGTCCGTGTGGACGCGGAAGGTCGGGTCCTCCTCGGACAGGCGCTGCAGGGCGAGCGCGAGCTTGTCCTGGTCGGCCTTCGTCTTCGGCTCGATCTTGACCTCGATGACCGGCTCGGGGAAGGTCATCGACTCGAGGATGATCTGGTGGTCGGGGTCGGTCAGGGTGTCACCGGTGTAGGTGTCCTTGAGCCCGACGGCCGCGGCGATGTCGCCCGCGTAGACCTCCTCGATCTCCTCGCGGTGGTTCGCGTGCATCTGGAGGATGCGCCCGATGCGCTCCTTCTTGCCCTTGATCGGGTTCATCACGTACGACCCGGCCTTGAGCGTGCCCGAGTAGACCCGGAAGAAGGCGAGCTTGCCGACGAACGGGTCCGCGGCGATCTTGAAGGCCAGCGCGCTGAACGGCTCCTTGTCGTCCGGGGTGCGGATGATGTCGGCGCCGGTGCGCGGGTCGAGGCCGATCATCGGGGGCACGTCGAGCGGCGACGGCAGGAAGTCGATGACCGCGTCGAGCATCTTCTGGACGCCCTTGTTCTTGAGCGCCGAGCCGGTGAGGACCGGGATGATCCGGGTGGTCAGGGTCCCGAGGCGCAGGCCGTGCTTGATCTCGGCGACCGTCAGCTCCTCGCCCTCGAGGTACTTGTGGGTCAGCTCGTCGTCCATCTCGGCGACGGCCTCGATCATGGTGTGGCGGTGCTTCTCGGCCTCGGCGCGGAGCTCCTCCGGGATCTCGACGACGTCGATCTGGTTGCCGAGGTCGTCGCGGTAGTAGACGGCCTTCATCTCGACCAGGTCGATGACGCCCTGGAACTGGTCCTCGCGACCGATCGGGATCTGGATCGGCACGGCGTTGGCGCCGAGGCGGTCCTTGATCGAGGCGACGCCGCGCCAGAAGTCCGCGCCGGTGCGGTCGAGCTTGTTGATGAAGCAGAAGCGGGGCACGCCGTAGCGGTCGGCCTGGCGCCAGACGGTCTCGGACTGCGGCTCGACGCCGGCCACGCCGTCGAAGACGACGACCGCGCCGTCGAGCACGCGAAGGCTGCGCTCGACCTCCACCGTGAAGTCCACGTGCCCGGGCGTATCGATGATGTTGATACGATGATCGCCCCAGAACGCGGTGGTCGCCGCGGCCGTGATGGTGATGCCGCGCTCCTGCTCCTGCGGCATCCAGTCCATCGTGGCCGCGCCCTCATGGACCTCACCGATCTTGTAGATCTTCTTCGTATAGAAAAGGATCCGCTCGGTGACCGTGGTCTTCCCAGCGTCGATGTGCGCGATGATCCCGATGTTCCGCGTCTTCGCGAGCGGAACCTGCCGTGCCACGGTTCTTATGCTCCCCGAGCTACCACTTGAAATGGCTGAACGCCTTGTTGGCGTCCGCCATCTTGTGCGTGTCTTCGCGTCGCTTCACCGCCGCGCCGAGGCCGTTCATGGCGTCGACGAACTCGGCGGCGAGCTTCTCGCTCATGCTCTTGCCGTTGCGCTTGCGGGCCGCCTGGACGAGCCAGCGGACGCCGAGCGACATGCGGCGATCGCCCCGGATCTCGACCGGGACCTGATACGTGGCGCCGCCGACGCGGCGCGGCTTGACTTCGATGATCGGCGTGGCGTTGCGCATCGCCGCCTCGAGGATCTCGAGCCCGGGGCGCGACGCCTGGGCCTCGGCGCGGGCCAGCGCCTGGCGCAGGATCCGCTCGGCCAGGTTCTGCTTGCCGCCCTTCATCAGCTTCGCCGAGAAGCGGGCGGTCAGGCGGTTGGCCGGGATGGTCTCGTACTTGGTCTTGCGCGGGATGCTCGTTCGACGCGGCATGTCAGCGGGCCCCCGGCTTCGCGGTGGCCTTCGCGCCGTACTTGCTGCGACCCTGCTTGCGGTCGCGCACGCCGGCGGCGTCGAGGGTGCCGCGGATGATGTGGTACTTGACCGACGGGAGGTCCTTCACGCGGCCGCCGCGGACCAGGACGACGGAGTGCTCCTGGAGGTTGTGGCCGATCCCGGGGATGTAGGCCGTGACCTCCATCTGGTTCGTGAGCCGCACGCGCGCGATCTTGCGCAGCGCCGAGTTCGGCTTCTTGGGCGTCATCGTCCGGACCTGCAGGCAGACACCCCGCTTCTGGGGGGCGCCGGGATGGGTACCTGGCGCTGCCGCAGGCTGTTCCAGTTCTTGCGCATCGCCGGCGCCTTGATCTTGGAGATCTTGCGCTGGCGACCATGTCGCACGAGCTGGCTGATCGTCGGCACGAAAACGCTGCTCCTCTCGTCGAAGTGATCGGGTCACGGTCGTCGCCGACCGGCCGGTCCGGTGAGGCACGATCGCCTGGGGGCGACCGGCGGGGACCGGTTCAGGGTTCAGGCTGGCTGGTGGTCAGGTGGTCTGCGGCGCGCACGCCGCTGGCGGACCCCTCCCGAGGCCACGAAGGCGGAGTCTATCAGCGGCCCGCTGAGCGTGTCAAACGCTCGGCGGGCCGCCCCGAGGGCCCGGTCTGGCCCTCCGGATCAGTCCTTGGAACCGCCCTCGGCGGGGGCGTCGCTGCCGCCGGCGACGAAGGCTGCGACGCCCTCCTCGTCGTCGGCCGCGGGCGCCTCGCCATCGGCGGGCAGGAACGGGTTGGCGAAGTCGGATTCGTCGTCCGCGCCGCCGGCGATGGTCGCCGCCAGCACGAGCTCCGTGGCCTCTTCGTCGGGCGCCCGGCCCTCCCCGTCCTCGAGGAACGGGTTGTACTCGGAGCCGAGGTCGTCGAGCGCCTCGCCGGCGAGCGCCTCGAGGGCTGCCCGCCGCTCGCGCTCCTTGCGCGCGGCCACGTTGGCCGGCGCCCCGGTCCCGGCCGGGATGAGCTTGCCGATGATCACGTTCTCCTTGAGGCCGATCAGGTGGTCCTTGGCGCCGTTGATGGCGGCCTCGGTCAGCACCCGGGTGGTCTCCTGGAAGGACGCGGCGGCGAGGAAGCTCGAGGTGTTGAGCGAGGCCTTGGTGACCCCGAGCAGGACGGTCTGGGCCGTGGCCGGCTCGCCGCCCTCGGCGAGGACCCGGTTGTTGTGCTCCTCGAACTCGAGGCGGTCGACCAGCTCGGTCGGCAGCAGGTCGACGTCGCCCGGCTGGTCGATGCGGACCTTGCGGAGCATCTGCCGGACGATGATCTCGATGTGCTTGTCGTTGATGGTGACGCCCTGGCTCCGGTAGACCTTCTGGACCTCCTTCACCAGGTAGCGCTGGACGGCGTCCTTGCCCCGGGTGTCGAGGTACTCCTGCGGGTTGATCGGGCCATCGGTGATGGCGTCGCCCGCCCGGATCTCCGCGCCGTTGTCGACGAGGATCTTGGCGTTGTGGGGGATGAGGTACTCGCGCTCGACGACGTCCTCGGCACGGACGACGAGGCCGTCCTTCTCCTTGACGAGGAAGCCCTTGACCGGCGCGGCGATGTCGGTCGCCGCGCCGTCCACCTCGGTGCGCGCGAGGACCTGGCCCAGCTCGACCACGTCGCCGGGCGCGGCGAGCAGCTCCGCCTTGGGCGGCAGGATCGAGCGACGTGTCGTAGACCTCGGTCGAGATGACCTTGACCTTGGTCGGCCCGTCGCCGCGGATGATCTCCACGATGCCGTCGATGTGGCTGATCTCGGCCTTGCCCTTGGGGATGCGGGCCTCGAACAGCTCCTCGACGCGCGGCAGGCCGGCCGTGATGTCCAGGCCGGCGACGCCGCCCGTGTGGAACGTGCGCATCGTCAGCTGGGTGCCCGGCTCGCCGATGGACTGGGCGGCGATGATGCCGACCGCCTCGCCCGAGCCGACCATCTCGCCGGTGGCGAGGTTGCGGCCGTAGCACGCCCGGCAGACGCCGTAGCGGGCCTCGCAGGTGAGCGGTGAGCGGACGAGCGCCTCGTCGACCCCGGCCTCGTCGATGCGGGCCGCCGATCTCCTCGGTGATCATCTCGTTGCGCTCGACGAGGTACGTCGGCTCCTCGCCCTTCTTGGTCTTGACCGACGGGTCGGGCAGCGAGGCCGCCGCGAGCCGGCCGACGAGGCGGCGCTGGAAGGCGTCGCGCTCCTCGCTCGATTCGCTGCGGATGATCCAGCTCCCCTCCTCGGTGCCGCAATCCTCCTCGCGGGTGATCACGTCCTGGGCCACGTCGACGAGACGTCGCGTCAGGTAGCCCGAGTCGGCGGTCCGCAGGGCGGTGTCCGCGAGGCCCTTGCGGGCGCCGTGGGTGGAGATGAAGTACTCGAGGACCGTCATCCCCTCGCGGAAGTTGCTCCGCACGGGGACGTCGATGATGCGGCCCGACGGGTCGGCCATCAGGCCGCGCATCGCGCCCAGCTGGCCGATGTTGCCCTTGTTCCCGCGGGCACCGGAGGCGGTCATCATCGTCACCGGACCGGTCGGGTCCAGCGACTTCATCATCTCGTCGGACATCTTGGCGGTGGTGTCCTGCCAGACGCCGACGACCTGCTCGTAGCGCTCGTCCTCGGTGATGAGGCCGCGCTGGAACTGGCGGTCGATCTCCTCGACGGCGTGGTCGGCGCCCTCGAGGCGGCTGGCCTTGTCCTTCGGGATCTCGATGTCGAAGAGGCCGATCGTCATGCCGCCACGGGTGGCGAACTCGAAGCCGACGCTCTTGATGCCGTCGACGAGGTGCGCGGTCTCGTCGGCGCCGAGCTGGCGGTAGCAGACGTCGACCAGCGCCTTGAGGTCGACCCGGCGCATGACCTCGTTGTGGAAGCGCAGCTGGTCGGGCAGGATCTGGTTGAAGATGATCCGGCCGATGGTCGTGCGCCGGCGCTCGGCGCGCAGGGTGCCGGACTCGGCGTCCCAGACCTTGACCTCGACGTCGACGAGCTCGTGGAGCGTGGCGCCGGTCTTCTCGCGGAGCTGGTAGGCGAGGATCGCCTGGTCCTCGGTCGCGAAGCGTCCGGGCTTGGCTGCCTTCTTGCTCTTGCGTCTCGTGCGCGTCCATCGTCAGGTAGTAGCAGCCCAGGACCATGTCCTGGGTCGGGGCCACGACCGGGCTGCCGTCGGCGGGCGACAGCAGGTTCGCGGTCGAGAGCATCATCGTCCGCGCCTCTTCCTGGGCGGCCGTCGAGAGCGGCACGTGGACCGCCATCTGGTCGCCGTCGAAGTCCGCGTTGAACGCGGTGCAGACGAGCGGGTGGATCTGGATCGCCGAGCCCTCGACGAGGACCGGCATGAACGCCTGGATGCCCAGGCGGTGCAGCGTCGGGGCGCGGTTCAGCAGGACCGGGTGGTCCTTGATGACCTCTTCGAGGACGTCCCAGACCTCGGGCCGGACGCGCTCGACGATGCGCTTGGCGCTCTTGATGTTGTGGGCGAAGCCCTTCTCGACGAGCTGGCGCATGACGAACGGCTTGAACAGCTCGAGCGCCATCTTCTTGGGCAGCCCGCACTGGTGGAGCTTGAGCTCCGGGCCGACGACGATGACCGAGCGGCCGGAGTAGTCGACGCGCTTGCCCAGCAGGTTCTGGCGGAACCGCCCCTGCTTGCCCTTGAGCATGTCGGAGAGCGACTTCAGGCGGTGGTTGCCGGTGCCGGCGATCGCGCGGCCGCGGCGGCCGTTGTCGATCAGCGCGTCACAGGCCTCCTGGAGCATCCGCTTCTCGTTGCGGATGATGATCTCCGGGGCGCCCAGCTCGAGCAGTCGCTTGAGCCGGTTGTTGCGGTTGATGACGCGGCGGTACAGGTCGTTGAGGTCGGAGGTCGCGAAGCGGCCGCCGTCGAGCTGGACCATCGGCCGGAGGTCCGGCGGGATGACCGGCAGCACGGACAGGATCATCCAGTCCGGGCGCGTGCCGGAGCGGCGGAACGCCTCGATGAGGCGCAGCCGCTTGATGGCCTTCTTGCGGCGCTGGCCGGAGCTGGTGCGGACCTCGACGTGGAGCGAGCGGGCCAGCTCCTCGAGGTCCATCCGGCTGATGATCTCGCGGACCGCCTCGGCGCCCATGCCCGCGCCGAAGACGCGGCCGCCCTTGGCGCCCGAGCCGTAGCGCTCGTCGAGCGCCCGGTACTCGTTCTCGCCGAGGGTCTGCATCGGCTTGAGGGACTCGAGCTCGTCGCGCAGCTTGCGCAGCTCGTCCTTGAGGCCCTGCGGCCTGCTCGGCGAGGCCGTCGCGCTCGTGCTGGAGGGTCTCCTCCATCGCGGCGCGCAGGTCGTCGACCTTCTGCTCGACCGCGCGGGCCTCGTCGGCCTCGCGCTGCTGGAGCTCGGCGTTGACCTGCTCGGTGTAGGCGCCGACGATCTTGCGGAGCCGCGCGTCGGCGTCCTTGCCGCCCTTGTCGCCGGCGGCCACGACGACCTCGCCCGTCGGGGCGAAGGCGATGGTCTCCTCGGCGACGCCGGTCTTGAGCTCGGCGAGGCGCGTCTGCGGCTCCTTGGCCGCGACGGCGATCTGCCTCGGTCCGGGCGGCCCGCTGGGCCTCGAGGTCCGCCTTGGTCGACGGCGAGGTCGGCGTTGAGCTCGTCCTTGCTCTTGTTCAGCTCGGCCTTGAGCTCGTCCTCGAGCTCGGTCAGGCGCTGGCCGGACTTGCCGCCCCGGCCCTCGGCCTCGTCCTCGATCGCGGCCAGGGCGCGCTTGCGGGCGTCCTCGTCGACGTGGGTGACGATGTACAGGGCGAAGTAGAGGATGCGCTCCAGGTTGCGCGGGCTGATGTCGAGCAGGATGCCGAGCCGGCTCGGGGTGCCCTTGAAGTACCAGATGTGGCTGACCGGGCTGGCGAGCTGGATGTGGCCCATCCGCTCGCGGCGGACCTTCGAGCGCGTGACCTCGACGCCGCACTTGTCGCAGATGATGCCCTTGTAGCGGATCCGCTTGTACTTCCCGCAGTAGCACTCCCAGTCCTTCGTCGGACCGAAGATGCGCTCGTCGAAGAGCCCGTCCTTCTCCGGCTTGAGGGTCCGGTAGTTGATGGTCTCGGGCTTGGTGACCTCGCCCTTCGACCACTCCCGGATCTGGTCCGGGCTGGCGAGCGAGATGCGGATCGCGCTGAAGTTATTGACTTCGAGCATGGTTCTCCTCCGCGCCGCCGTCTGGCTCGGCGACGCGATGCGGACCGTGAGCGAGCGGCGTCGTGCCGGCCGAAACGCGGCGCCGCGGGTGGTTCAGGGACGGGTGCGAGTGCAGGGCGATCAGTCCTCGAACCCGGCGAGGTTGATCCCGCCGAGATCGGGGAGCAGGTATCCGGATGCGTCGTCCTCGCCGAGCGGGATCTCCTCGTCGTTCTGGTCGAGGATCTCCGCGTTCAGCCCGAGGCTGCGCAGCTCCTTGATCAGGACCTTGAACGACTCGGGGACGCGCGGCGGCTGGATCTCCTCCCCCTTGACGATGGCTTCGTAGGTCTGGACGCGCCCGAGGACGTCGTCCGACTTCACGGTGAGCAGCTCCTGGAGGATGTTGGCGGCGCCGTACGCCTCCAGCGCCCAGACCTCCATCTCGCCGAAGCGCTGGCCGCCGAACTGCGCCTTGCCGCCCAGCGGCTGCTGGGTGATCAGGCTGTACGGACCGGTCGAGCGCGCGTGGATCTTGTCCTCGACGAGGTGGTGGAGCTTGAGCATGTAGATGTAGCCGACGGTGATGTGGCGGTCGAACGCCTCACCGGTCCGCCCGTCGCGAAGCTCGATCTTGCCGGAGATCGGCAGGCCGGCGTCGCGGAGCTCGTCCTGGATCTGCTGCTCGGTCGCGCCGTCGAAGACCGCCGTGGCGGCCTTGAGGCCCTTCTTGTGGAGCGCCCAGCCGAGGTGCGTCTCGAGGATCTGGCCGATGTTCATCCGGCTCGGCACGCCGAGCGGGTTGAGGATGATGTCGACCGGGGTGCCGTCGGGCAGGTAGGGCATGTCCTCGGCCGGCAGGATCTTGGCGATGACGCCCTTGTTGCCGTGGCGGCCGGCCATCTTGTCGCCGACCGAGATCTTGCGCTTCTGGGCGACGGACACCCGGACCAGCCGGTTGACGCCGGGCTGGAGGTCGTCGTTGAGCTCGCGACGGAACTCGCGGACCTCGACGACCTTGCCGCGCTCGCCGTGGGGCAGGCGCAGCGAGCTGTCCTTCACCTCGCGGGCCTTCTCACCGAAGATCGCCCGCAGGAGGCGCTCCTCGGCGGTCAGCTCGGTCTCGCCCTTGGGCGTGATCTTGCCGACGAGGATGTCGCCGGGGCGGACCTCGGCGCCGATGTAGACGATGCCCTCCTCGTCGAGGTCCTTGAGGGACTCCTCGCCGACGTTCGGGATGTCGCGGGTGATCTCCTCGGGGCCGAGCTTGGTGTCCCGCGACTCGATCTCGTGCTTCTCGATGTGGATGCTGGTGAAGAGGTCGTCGCGGACGAGGCGGTCGCTGATGACGATCGCGTCCTCGTAGTTGCCGCCCTCCCAGCTCATGAACGCGACGAGCACGTTCCGGCCGAGCGCGAGCTCGCCGTTCTCGGTCGAGCTGGAGTCCGCGATCGGCTGGCCGTCGAGGACCCGCGCGCCGACATCGACGATGGGGCGCTGGTTGATGCAGGTGCCCTGGTTGCTGCGGACGAACTTCAGCAGCTTGTACTCGTCGAGCTCGCCGGCATCGGTCTCGATGCGGATCCGCTCGGCGGTGACGCTGGTGACCACGCCGCCGCGACGGGCGACGAGGACCTGGCCGGAGTCGCGCGCGGCGCGCTCCTCCATGCCGGTGCCGACGATCGGCGACTCCGGCTCGAGGAGCGGGACCGCCTGGCGCTGCATGTTCGAACCCATGAGCGCGCGGTTGGCGTCGTCGTGCTCGAGGAACGGGATCAGCGCGGTCGCGACCGAGACGACCTGCTTGGGCGAGACGTCCATGTACTCGATCTGGTTGGCGCGAGCCTCCGGGAACGTGTCGCGGTAGCGCGACGGGATCCGCTCCGCGGTGAAGTGGCCCTCGTCGTCGAGCGGCGCGTTGGCCTGCGCGACGACGTGCTCCTCCTCCTCGTCCGCCGGGAGGTACTCGATGTCGTCGGTGACGATCGGGCGGATCGGGAAGGCATGGGCCTTCTGCTTCTTGAGCTCGCTGATCGCGGCGCTCGTGAACGGCAGACCGGCCTTGAGGACGACGTCGCCGCTCTTGGTCACGACGTCCGAGCCCGCCTCGTACCCGGCCAGGCCGGCATCGTCGTAGCCGACGGTCCGCTTGACCTTGCGGTACGGGGTCTCGATGAAGCCGTAGCTGTTGATGCGCCCGTAGGTCGCGAGCGAGCCGATCAGGCCGATGTTCGGGCCTTCCGGCGTCTCGATCGGGCAGATGCGGCCGTAGTGGCTGTGGTGGACGTCGCGGACGTCGAAGCCGGCGCGCTCGCGCGACAGGCCGCCCGGGCCGAGGGCCGAGAGGCGGCGCTTGCTGGTGAGCTCGGCCAGCGGGTTGGTCTGGTCCATGAACTGGGAGAGCTGGCTGCCGCCGAAGAACTCCTTCATGGCCGCGACGACCGGGCGGATGTTGATGAGCGCGTTGGGCGTCGCCTTGTCCAGCTCCTGGATCGTCATCCGCTCGCGGACGACGCGCTCCATGCGGAGCAGGCCGATGCGGAACGCGTTCTGGATCAGCTCGCCGTTCGCGCGGATGCGCCGGTTGCCCAGGTGGTCGATGTCGTCCTTGGGATGGAGCCCGCGGTTGCACTCGATGAGGTGGCCGACGATCGCCGCGATGTCTTCCGTGGTGATCGTCCGCTGCTCGCGCGGGAGCTCGACGTCGAGGCGGCCCGCGACCGGGTCGAGCTTCTTGTTGAACTTGTAGCGGCCGACCCGGCCGAGGTCGTAGCGGCGGAAGTTGAAGAAGAGGCTCTCGACCAGCTGGCGCGCGTTGTCGCCGGTGGGCGGATCGCCCGGGCGGAGCTTCTTGTAGACCTCGATGAGGGCCTCGGCCTGGGTGTGGGTCAGGTCCTTGTCGAGGGTGTTGGCGATGTAGGTGTGGTCGGCGTCGATGTCGACGCCGCTGAACAGCGCGGCGATCTCGTCGTTCTGCTCATAGCCGACCGCGCGGAGCAGGGTCGTCGCCGCGATCTTGCGCTTGCGGTCGACCTTGACCCACAGCTGGTCCTTGTTGTTGGTCTCGAACTCGAGCCAGGCGCCGCGGTTCGGGATGACCTTGGCCGAGAACAGCATCCGGCCGGACGCCGGGTCCTCGACCTCGCTGTAGTAGACGCCGGGCGAGCGGACGAGCTGGCTGACCACGACGCGCTCGGCGCCGTTGATCACGAAGGTGCCCTGGTCGGTCATCCACGGGTAGTCGCCCATGTAGACGCGCTGGCGCTGGATCTCGCCGGTCTCCTTGATGAGGAGCTCGACGTTGACGTAGAGCGGCTTGCTGAACGTCAGGTCCTTCGTCCGGCACTCCTCCTCGGAGTACTTGGGCGCACCGAACTCGTAGTCCAGGAACTGGAGCTCCATCACCTTGCCGGTGAAGTCCTTGATCGGACTGATCTCGTCGAACAGCTCCCGCAGCCCCTTGTCCACGAACCACGCGAACGAATCGAGCTGGAGCTCGATGAGGTTGGGGATCTCGAACTTCTCGTAGCTGACGCCACCGACCTTCTTGTCGATACGGGCGTACGAGATGCGACCCGAAGGGGTCAGGGCGCGAGTCGACGACTCAGCGACGGACGGCATGAAGCACCACTCCTTGACGGAGGCTTGGAAGGGAAAAGAGGGCCGCGCTCACAGAAGGAGTAGGATATCGCGATTCCTCATCTTGTCAAATGGCCCCAGTTCTGGTAAAGGGGCCTTTTTCGGTTTCAGCGGCGCCAGGCCGGCTCGTACGCCTGGCGGGATCCAGCGGTCCGGCGCCGGTTCCGCGAGCCGCGAGTCCGGGCGTCAGTACCGCGAAGCCGGCAGGCGGGGCGGATGCAGCCGAAGGCGCCGCGCGAGCAAGGGACGCGAGCGCACCTGAAGGTGCGTGAGCGAGCGGCGGAGCGAGGCAACGCACGGATGCGCCGCCCCGCCCGCCGGCCGAGTCCGCGTTACTTGATCTCGACCTTCCCCCCTGCTCTTCGATGGCCGCCTTGATCTTCTCGGCCTCGTCCTTGGTCACGCCTTCCTTGACGGGCTTCGGCGCGGCGTCGACGAGATCCTTGGCCTCCTTGAGGCCAGGCCGGTGAGTTCGCGGACGACCTTGATGACCGGGATCTTGTTCGGGCCGACCTCGGTCAGGATGGCGCTGAACTCGGTCTGCTCCTCGGCGCCGGCGGCCGGGGCGGCACCGGCGTCGCCACCGGCAGCGGCCGGGGCAGCGGCCACGGCGGCGGGCGCCGCGGCGGTCACGCCGTAGCGCTCCTCGAACTTCTTGATGAACTCGGACAACTCGAGGACGGTCATCTTGTCGATCGCGTCGAGCAGCTCGTCCTGGGTCTTGGCAGCCATGGGGTGGGGTCTCCTTGTGTCGGTGTCGGTGTCGTGGTGGGTCGTGGTGAGGGGCGCTACGCGCCTTCGGCCTTGGCCTTCTGCTCGGCCACCTGCGCCAGGGCGTAGCCCAGGTTGCGCAGCGGCGCGGCGAAGAGGCCGGCCAGCGTCGAGACGGGCGCCTGCATCCCGCCGGCCAGCTTGGCCAGCAGGACCTCGCGCGACGGCAGTGCGGCCAGTCGCGTGACGGCGTCGGCGTCGATCGCCGTATCGCCCAGGACGGCACCCGTGATCCGCACGATCTTGTTGTACGGGCGGGTGGCCTCGAGGACGGCCTTGGCGGTCCCGGCTTCGTCGTTCCCGAACGCGATGGCGGTCGGGCCGGTCAGGAGTGGGCTCAGGGCTTCGCCGACCGAATCCTCGGCGGCGATGCGCATCAACCGGTTCTTGACCACGCGATAGCTGACGTCCTGCTTGCGCAGGGCGCGCCGGATCTCGGCGATCTCCTTCACCTTGAGGCCGCGGTACTCGGACACGATCAGCGTCCGGCTGTTGGCGAGATCCTCGCGCAGCTCGGCGACCGTGGCCTGTTTGGCCTCCGTGGGCATGTGGCCCTCCTTCGTTCGGCACGCGAGCCGGCGTGCGGCGGTGGACGCCCGACCTGGTCGGTCGGGTGGCCCCTGCGACGGCCCTGACGACCTCGCTCCGAGGTTCGTCCCACTCGCAGGGGCGCTGCCCACCCGGGAGGGTGTGCGGCACCGATCTGCCTCGGCGTGCTCGTCGTCGTCCCCGGTCCCCTCCCCTGCGGGTGGGTTCCGGTCCGGTCCGGCGGATCAAGCCCCGACCGTCGACGACCCGGAGGTCGGCGGCGGTCACGGGCGCAGGCTGTCTGCGGCGGTCCGTCTATCTGGTCTGATGACCGGCCTCTCGGCCGTCATCGCGTCTGGTTGGCCGGCGTCCCGCCGGCCGGCGGGTCAGGCCGCGGCGGCGGCCAGGACGCCCGGCAGGTCGACCCGGATGCCCGGGCCCATCGTGCTGGCGATCGTGAGGGTCTTGAGGTACTGGCCCTTGGCGCCCGAGGGCTTGGCGCGGTTGACCGCGTCGACCAGTGTCGCGAGGTTCTCGAGCAGGGCGCTCGCCTCGAAGCTGCTGCGCCCGACGGCGACATGGACGATCCCGGCCTTGTCGACCTTGTACTCGACACGGCCGGCCTTGACTTCCTTGATCGCCCGCTCGAGGTCGAAGGTGATGGTCCCGGCCTTGGGGTTCGGCATCAGGCCGCGCCGGCCGAGGATCTTGCCGAGCTTGCCGACCAGGCCCATGGAGTCCGGGGTCGCGAGCGCGACGTCGAACTCGAGCCAGCCGGCCTCGATCTTCTTGACCAGGTCATCGCCGCCGACCTCGTCGGCGCCGGCCCGCAGGGCCTCCTGGGCCTTCTCGCCGGTGGCGAAGACCGCCACCCGGACGATCTTGCCGGTGCCGTGCGGGAGGACGACCGTGCCGCGGACAAGCTGGTCCGCGTGGCGGGGGTCGACCCCGAGCCGGAGGTGCGCCTCGACGGTCGCATCGAACGAGACGGTGGTGGTCTGCTTGACGAGCTCGACCGCCTCGCCGGGCTCGTAGACGCGGCCGTGGTCGACGAGCTTGGCCGCCTCGATGTACTTCTTGCCGTGTGCCATGTGAAACCTCCTGGCGGTCGGGAGTCCCCGACCTCCCCCTTGCGCGGGGTGGGCGTCCGGCTTGGTCTGCGCGGCCGGTCGCGCGTCGCTGGCAGGCGGGACCGCCTAGTTGACGACCTCGATGCCCATGCTCCGGGCCGTGCCTTCGATCTGGCGGGCCGCGGCCTCGACGTCGTTGGCGTTGAGGTCGACCATCTTGATCGTCGCGATCTCGCGAAGCTGGTCGCGGGTCACCCGGCCGATGGTCTCGCGCTTGGCGGTGCCGCTCCCCTTCTCGATGCCGGCCGCCTTGCGGAGCAGGTCGGCGGCGGGCGGGGTCTTGAGGACGAACGAGAACGAGCGGTCCTCGAAGATCGTGATCTGGGCCGGGATGATCTGGCCCGACTTGTCGGCGGTCTTCTCGTTGTAGGACTTCGTGAACTCGACGATGTTGATGCCGTGCGGGCCCAGCGCGGTCCCGACGGGCGGGGCGGGGGTCGCCTTGCCGGCCGGCAGCTGCAGGGTCAGGACGATGCGGATCTTCTTGGCCACGGGGCTCGCGGTTCCTTTCTAGAGTTTCTCGACTTGCAGGAAGTCGAGTTCGACGGGGGTCTCGCGGCCGAAGATGCTCACCAGCACCTTGACCTTGTTGCGCTCGGGGTTGACCTCGTCGACCGTGCCGATGAACTCGGCGAACGGCCCGTCGGTGACCCGGACGCTCTGGCCCTTGGTGAAGGCGACGCGGAACTTGGGCGTCTCGACGCCCATGTGCCGCAGGATCTGCTTGACCTCGTTCTCGTCGAGGGGGATGGGCTCGCTGCGGACGCCCGGGATGTTGGCGCCGCCGACGAAGCTGGTGACGCCCGGCGTGTTGCGGACGACGAACCAGCTGTCCGGGTCGAGGATCATCTCGACGAGGACGTAGCCCGGGTAGACCTTCTTCTGGACGGTGTGGCGCTGACCCTGACGGATCTCGATCTCGTCCTCCATCGGGACGAGGACCTGGAAGATCTTGTCCTCCATGCCCATCGACTCGATGCGGTGCTCGAGGTTGGCCTTCACCTTGTTCTCGTACCCGGAGTACGTGTGGATCACGTACCAGCGCTTCTCGGGCGTGCGGGTCTCGATCGTCATCTCGGTCATCGTGGCTACCCCGCCCTCGAGATGATGCCGATGATCTCGCGGAAGAACGTGTCGAGGACCGTGATGTAGAGCCCGATCACGAAGCTGATGGCGAAGGTCAGCACGGTCAGGTTGCGAACCTGCTCGAGCGTCGGCCAGGACACCTTGCGGAGTTCGGACACGACTTCACTGAAGTATCGGCGGAAGCGCTTCACGTCGGTGGTTCTTCTCTTCGGCTACGGACGGGGAGTGGCAGGGGCGATAGGACTCGAACCTACAACCGCTGGTTTTGGAGACCAGTGCTCTGCCAATTGAGCTACACCCCTGCGGTGGAGGCCTGGCTTACTTGGCCTCACGGTGCAGTGTATGGCGTCGACAGCGTGGGCAGTATTTCTGGAGCTCGATCCGGTTCGGATCGTTGCGCTTGTTCTTCCGAGTGGTGTACGTCCGCTCCTTGCACTCGGTGCACGCGAGCTGGATCGTGGGACGGGCTTCGACCTTCGCCATCTCGTCCCTACTCGGTGATCGTGACGATGGCGCCGGCGCCGACGGTCCGGCCGCCCTCGCGGATGGCGAAGCGCTGGCCGACCTCGAGGGCGATCGGGGTGATCAGCTCGACGGTCATCTCGACGTTGTCGCCGGGCATGATCATCTCCGCCCCGTCGGGCAGCCCGATGGCCCCGGTCACGTCGGTGGTGCGCAGGTAGAACTGCGGCCGGTAGCCGTTGTAGAAGGGGGTGTGGCGGCCGCCCTCCTCCTTGGTCAGGACGTAGACCTGCGCGCTGAACTTGGTGTGCGGCTTGACCGAGCCGGGCTTGGCCAGGACCTGGCCGCGCTCGATCTCCTCGCGCTCGATGCCGCGGATGAGGCAGCCCACGTTGTCGCCGGCCCGGCCCTCGTCGAGCAGCTTCTTGAACATCTCGACGCCGGTGATGACGATCTTGCGGGTGGCCTTCACGCCGACCAGCTCGACCTCGTCGCCGACCTTGACGATGCCGCGCTCGATGCGCCCGGTGGCGACCGTGCCGCGGCCCTTGATGCCGAACACGTCCTCGACCGGCATGAGGAACGGCTTGTCGATCGCGCGCTCGGGGGTCGGGATGTAGCTGTCGACCGCGTCCATCAGGGCCTGGATGGGGGCGTAGGCGGGGTCGCTCGCGTCGTCGCCGGCCTCGAGCGCCTTCAGCGCGCTGCCGCGCACGACCGGGATGTCGTCGCCCGGGAAGTTGTACTTGCTGAGCAGCTCGCGGACCTCGAGCTCGACGAGGTCGAGCAGCTCGGGGTCGTCGACCATGTCGACCTTGTTGAGGAAGACCACGATGTAGGGGACCTCGACCTGGCGGGCCAGCAGGATGTGCTCGCGGGTCTGGGGCATCGGCCCGTCGGTGGCGGCCACGACCAGGATGGCGCCGTCCATCTGGGCGGCCCCGGTGATCATGTTCTTGATGTAGTCGGCGTGGCCCGGGCAGTCGACGTGGGCGTAGTGGCGGGCGTCGGTCTCGTACTCGACGTGGGCGATGGCGATGGTGATCCCGCGCTCGCGCTCCTCGGGGGCGTTGTCGATCGAGTCGAAGGCGCGGTACTCCGCCTCGCCCTTCAGGGCGAGGTACTTGGTGATCGCCGCGGTCAGCGACGTCTTGCCGTGGTCGATGTGGCCGATCGTGCCGATGTTGACGTGCGGCTTGGTGCGCTCGAACTTCTTCTTGGCCACGTGACCGTTTACTCCTTTTGTCGCGGCAGTGCCGCTGTGGACCGGGGCTCCCCCGATCGGCTCGGCCGACAGAGGTGGAGCCCACAATCGGACTCGAACCGATGACCTCTTCCTTACCAAGGAAGTGCTCTGCCAGCTGAGCTATGTGGGCCCGGGAGCTAGCGCGAGAGATATCGGAGTGGTGGGCCGGGAGGGATTCGAACCCCCATGCCTTTCGGACCTGGTCTACAGCCAGGCGAGCCGCCGTTGCTCAACCGACCCACTGTAGCGGCGGCGCCGGATCGAGCTGCGGCCCGTGGTGGATCCGGCCACCGATTGGATGTGCGCTGGAGCCGACGACGGGACTCGAACCCGGAACCTGCGGTTTACAAAACCGCTGCTCTACCAATTGAGCTACGTCGGCGCGACGGGCAGGGCCATACCGCAGAGAACCCGGTTCCGGCGCCGGGGAATGATATGGCCCGCCGCAGGGACCGGTCAAGCGCGAGGCGTGCGGGGCTTGCGCCGCCTGGGTGTGGCGGGCTCGCCGGGCAGCAGCGCGTCGTCGGCGTTCGTCGCCTCGGCGGCGGTCGATGCGGCGGTCGGTGATGAGGTGGCCTTCGTCCGCTTCCCGGCCTTCGGGGCGGGCGCCTCGGGCGCCGGTTTGGTCGGGGTCGCCACCGCGGCCGGCTTCGCGGCCATCGCCGGTTTGGCAGGCTTCGCCGGCTTCGCGGACTTCACTGGTTCGGCCGGCTTGTCTGCCCTGGCTGGCTTCGTTGCCTTCGTTGCCTTGGTTGCCTTCGCTGGTTTCGCTGGTTTCGCTGGTTTCGCTGGTTTCGCTGGTCGGCGCACTTTCCGCCTTCGCCGGTTCGGCCAGCTTCGCCGGCTTCGCTGCCTTGGCTGCCTTCGGGGGCTTTGCGGCAGTCGTCACGACGGCCGTGGCGGTCGCCTTGGCCGGCTTCGCAGGTCGCGATGCCTTCGTCGGCTTGGCGGTCTCCGTACGCGTCGCGGGCACGGCCGCGCGGGCCGGCCGCATCGGCTTCGAGGTCCGAGCCTCCTCCGGCGCGGCATCGATCGCCTCCGGCGCCGGCACCTGGTCCGCCGGTACCGGCTCGCCCGGCCCCGGTGAACGCGGGGCGTCGAATGCGGGCGGCGGGGTCGAGCGGCCGTCCGGGTCCCGCTGGGCGAGGGCCTCGAAGAGCAGGATCGACCCAGCGACCGCCGCGTTGAGGGACCCGATGGCACCACGCATGGGGATCCGCATGAAGAGGTCGCAGCGCCGCCGGACGGCCGGCCCGAGGCCCTGACCCTCGCTGCCCACGACGAGCGCGAGCGGTCCGCGCAGGTCGGTCTGGCGCACGGTGAGCGGCGCATCGGCCTCGGCTCCAGCCACCCGCAGGCCGCGCACGTGCAGGTCCGCGAGCCCGCCCGGGAGGTCGTCGACCGGGCACAGCAGGAGATGCTCGGTCGCCCCCGCCGAGGCCTTGACCGCGGAGGGCGTCAGCGGTGCCTGCCGGTGCGTCGGGAACAGGACGCCGTGGACGCCCGCGGCTTCGGCGCTCCGCAGCAGGGTCCCGACGTTCTGCGGGTCCTCGAGCGAGTCAAGGACCAGCACGAACGGCGGTTCTCCGCGCTCGACGGCGCGGGCGAGGATGTCCTCGATGGTGGCCCACCGGCGCGGCGCGACGACGAGCCCGATGCCCTGGTGGCCGTCGAAGCCGGCGAGAGCGGTGAGCGATCCGCCCTCGAGCTCGACGATCGGGATCCGCAGGCTCGTGGCGTGAAGGACCAGTCGCTCGAGCGCCTGGCGTCGCTGCGGCACGACGAGCAGGCGGCGCGGCTCGCGTCGGGCGGCGAACGCCTCCTCGACCGGCCGCCGGCCGGCGATCAGCTCCTCGTCGGTGCCGATGAGGTCGGGTGGCGGTAGTGCCGCTGCCGGCTGGAACGGGCGGTCGGGACGCGGCGCGGGACCGCGGCCCGGATAGGGCGGACGGGCGTCGCGACCCCACGGTGCGGGTCGGCCGGGACCGCGCGGTCGGTCGTAGCCGGCCGGACGGCCACGGTCAGGCGGGCGGCCGCGGTCATCGGGGCGATCGCGATCGCGATCGGGCGTTCGGGGCCGATCGTCGGGACGGAACGGCCGGTCGTGGGCCGGTCGGTCGCCGACGCGGTCGGGCGGTCGATGGCCGCGCTGATCCTGATATCGCGGCGGCGGGCCGGTGCGGTGCTGGGGCGGCCGGCGGTCGGACGGCGGCCCGGGTGGTCGCCGGTCGCCGGCGTCGTGGCGCGGGGGCCCGTCGTAGCGCGGCGGGCCGTCGTGGCGGGGCCGTGGCGGGCCGTCGTGGCGGGGCGGACCGTCGTGGCGGGGCGGACCGTCGCCGGCGGGGCGGTAGCCTGATGGCGACCGTCGATCGGGCCGGTACGGACCCGGCGGTCGGCCGGGCGGGCCGGATCGCGGCGGACCGGACCGCGGCGGGCCGGAACGAGGTGGGCCGCCGTGGCCTTTCCCCCCGCCGCTCGGTCGCGGGCGGCGGTCCGGATCGTCGTTGCGCGGCCGGTCAGCCACGGCCGACCGCCTCGAGCCGTCGCCAGCGCTGGCCATCGCGCGTGTCCTCGACCGCGATCCCGCGTGCCGCGAGCTCGTCGCGCAGCCGATCCGAGCCGGCCCAGTCCTTCGCCGCTCTCGCTGCATCCCGTGCCGCCAGGAGGGTCGCGCTCTCCGGATCGAGCGAGTCGTCGTCGGGGAGCACGCCGAGCACCTGGTCGAGATCGCGGAGGCCCGCCCCGATGGCCGCGGCGTCGGCGGTCGAGATCGACCGCGCCTCGATACGTCGGTTGGACTCCCGGACCAGGTCGAAGACCGCCGCCAGCCCGGCCGAGACGTTGAGGTCGTCGTCGAGGGCGTCGGCGAACGCGGCTCGCGCGCCTGCCACCAGCTCGGGGACGGTCGGATCGTCGGGTCGGTCCTCGCGATACGCCTCGAGGGCGGCGAGGGCGGCGTCGAGCCGGGCGACGGCCGCGCTCGCCGCGGCGAGCGACGCGTCGGACGAGTCGAGCCTCGCGCGGTAGTGGACCGCGATCAGCGCATACCGCAGCGCGCGCGGGGAGATCCCGTCGGCCAGCAGATCGCCGACGCGGGCGATGTTCCCGGTCGACTTGGCCATCTTGGTGCCGCCCATCTGGAGGTGGGCGCAGTGGAGCCAGGTCGCGACGAACGGCTGTCCGGTCGCCGCCTCGCTCTGGGCGATCTCGTCCTCGTGGTGCGGGAAGATCAGGTCGACGCCGCCCGTGTGGATGTCGAACGACGGACCCAGGTGGGCCATGCTCATCGCCGAGCACTCGATGTGCCAGCCGGGGCGCCCCGGGCCGATCGCCGTGTCGAAGCTGGGCTCGCCGGGCTTCGGCCCCTTCCAGAGCGCGAAGTCGCGGACGTCGTCCTTGGCGTACTCGTCGGCCTCGACCCGCTCGCCGACGCGCAGCTGCTCGGGGTCGAGGCGGGCCAGCCGGCCGTACGCCGGCCACGAGGCGATCCGGAAGAAGATCGAGCCGTCGTCGGTGCGGTACGCGTGCTCGCCGTCGAGGAGCGTCGAGATGAGGGCCACGATCTCGTCGATGTGCGCGGTCGCGCGCGGCAGGACGTCGGGCGTGGTCATCCGCAGCGACCCGGCGTCGTCCAGGAACAGGGCGAGGTAGCGATCGGCCAACGCACCGATCGAGATCCCGGCCGCAGCGGCCCCGCGGATGATCTTGTCGTCGATGTCGGTGATGTTCATGACCCACCGGACGGGCTGGCCGCGCCAGCGCAGGTAGCGGACCAGGAGGTCGGCGAAGAGGAACGAGCGGAAGTTGCCGATGTGCGCGGGGCCGTAGACGGTCGGACCGCAGGAGTAGATGCGGACGATCTCGCCGTCGATCGGCGCCAGCGGACGTGTCTCGCCCGACAGCGTGTCGTGCAGCCGAAGCGTCACGAGCCCGGCTCCGAGGCTGGCGCGACGAGGGTCGCGATCGCGAGGGCCGACACCGTGCGCCCGGCCCCCTCCGACCCGTCGAGGTTGCCGCTCGAGGCCTTGACGTTGACCGCGCCGGCATCGAGACCGGTCACGGCCGCGATGGCCGAGCGCATCGCTCCCAGGTGCGCGCCGAGCCGGGGGCGGGCGGCCACGATGGTGACGTCGAGCGACTCGACCCGCCAGCCGGCGCCGCCGGTCCGCGCGACGACATCGGCCAGGAGCGCGCTGCTGTCGACGCCGGCCGGCGTCGACGGTCCGGCCGGGAACAGCGAGCCGAGGTCGCCCAGACCGGCCGCGCCGAGGATCGCGTCGGCGATGGCGTGCAGCGCCACGTCCCCGTCGGAATGCCCGTGCAGCCGCGGCGCCCCGGGGATGTGGATCCCGCCCAGCGCGAGGGGCTCGCCCGGACCGAAGGGATGCGAGTCGTGGCCGATGCCGGTGCGCCGGGCGGTGTCGCGGCCGAGCGCCATCGCGACCGTTGCGAGGTCGGCGGGCAGCGTCACCTTGAGATTGCTCGGGTCACCAGGCACGACATGGACCGCGATGGTACAGGCCTCCAGCAGCGAGGCCTCGTCGGTCCAGGTCTGCGGTCCGTCGGCTGGGTAGCGATCGAGCGCCGCGCGGAACACGTCGGCGCGGATGCCCTGCGGGGTCTGCGCCGATGCCAGCCCGTCGCGGTCAACGGTCCCCGCGACCCGGTCGCCGTCGATCCGCTTCAAGGTCTCGGCGACGGGGACCACCGGGATCGCGGCCCCATGCTCCGCGGTCGCGCGGATGACCTCGCGCACGAGGTCGCTCGACACGAGCGGCCGGGCGCCGTCGTGCACCAACACGATCCGCCGGTCGCGGTCGCCGGTGTCGAGCGCCCGGAGTCCTGCCGCGACGGAGGCCTGGCGGCGGTCGCCACCGTCGACGACCGCGACCACCGACGCCGGCAGCCACGCGGCGGCGCGGACTTCGGCGGTCCGTTCCGGGGCGGTCACCACCACGATCCGTTCGACCTCGTCGACGGCGGCGATCGCGTCGAGCGTCCAGGCGAGCAGCGGACGGCCGGCGATCGGCGCGAACAGCTTGTCGGTGCCGCCCATCCTGGCCGAGCGGCCGGCGGCGACGACGATGGCATCCGCCACGGGCGACCCGCCGGTGGGGTCCCGCGGCGCGGCGGCGCTCAATCGAGTCGCGGCTGGGCGAAGATCATCCTGCCGGCCACGGTCTGGAGCACGCGCGTCACGGACACGTCGACGTCGTGGTCGATGTGCCGCGCGCCGCCCTCCACGACGATCATCGTCCCGTCGTCGAGGAAGCCGACGCCCTGCCCGGCTTCCTTGCCCTCCTGGATGACCCGGACCCGGAGCTCCTCGCCGGGCAGCACGGCGGGCTTCACCGCGTTCGCCAGCGAGTTGATGTTCATCACCCGGACGCCCTGCAGCTCGGCGACACGGTTCAGGTTGTAGTCGTTCGTGAGGATCACGCGGCTGCGGGCGCGCGCGAGGGCGACGAGCTTGCGCGTCGACCTCGGCCACGTCGGGAACGTCGTCCTCGATGATCTCGACCGGGTGTGCCAGGGTCCTTCTGCATGCGGGACAGGATCTCGAGGCCGCGCCGGCCGCGGTTGCGGCGGAGCGTGTCGGAGCTGTCGGCGATGTGCTGCAGCTCGTCGAGCACGATGCGCGGGACGACGAGCGTCCCGTAGATGAACCCCGACTCGACGATCTCCGCGATGCGACCGTCGATGATCGCGCTCGTGTCCACGATGATGTGCGGCTCGCCGGTCAGGTGGCCCTCCACCACCTCGGCTGCCGGGCGGCGCAGGAAGCCGACGGCCTCCGCGGCGATCAGGAGGTCCTGCCGCTTGGCGACGGTCAGGCCGAGCATCCCGAGCCCGAGGAAGATCGAGACGCCGAGCGGCAGCCACGTCCCGAACGGATCGGGGAGCTGCGAGAGCGGCAGGCCGAGCAGGAGGCCGAGCAGGAGCCCGATCAGCAGGCCGACGATCGCGGTCACGAACTCGGCGGTCGAGAGCGCCTCGACCCGGCGGATCAGCCAGGTGGCCGGGACGACCGTGAGGTACGGGAGCACGCCGAACCCGACGACCATCCAGGCCACCACCCAGAGGGCGATCAGCGCACCGGAGGCGTCGTAGTCGCGAAACAGTCCACTGCCGGTCGTCGCCAGGACCAGCCCGATCGAGCCCCCGAGCAGGGCTCCCAGGACACGGATATAGCGGATCAACGACTCCCTCTCGGAGTGTTCCGGCGGCCCGGCACCACGAATGGTCCGGTCGGGGGCGTCAGCCTAGCATCGCCGGCACGGGCTCGCCACGCCCGGATGAGCCGGCGCCGAGCGCCGCCCGGATCGCTTCGGCGAGCGTCGCGACCGCGACGACCTCGATCTCGACCGGCGAGGCCGATCGCGGACCCGGCGCGGAGCGGGGCACGATCGCGCGGCTGAAGCCGAGCCGAGCGGCCTCGCGGAGGCGCCGGTCGAGGCCCGGGACGGAGCGCAGCTCGCCGAGCAGGCCGACCTCGCCGATGGCGACCAGGCCGGTCGAGACCGGCCGATCGCGCAGGGAGGAGGCGAGGGCGAGCGCCAGCGGCAGGTCGAGGCCTGGCTCGTCGACGGTCAGCCCGCCGGCCAGGTTGGCGTAGACGTCGTGGCCGGAGAGCCCGACCCCGGCCCGCCGGCCCAGGACCGCCAGCAGCAGGCTGAGGCGGTTCGGGTCGAGGCCGCTGGCCCGCCGGGTCGGCGAGCCGTAGCGCGCCGCGGCGACCAGCGCCTGGACCTCGACCAGGAGCGGCCGGCTGCCCTCGAGCGTGGGGGCGATGACGCTCCCCGGCGCCGGTTCGTCGTGGTCGGCGAGGAACGCGCGGGCCGGGTCGGTGACCTCGGCCAGACCGCGCTCGCGCATCTCGAAGACGCCGACCTCGTCGGTGGACCCGAAGCGGTTCTTGGTGGCGCGCAGCAGGCGCAGCGCCGACGTCCGCTCGCCTTCGAGGCTCAGGACCGCGTCGACAAGGTGCTCGAGGGTCTTCGGCCCGGCGATCGAGCCGTCCTTGGTGACATGCCCGGCGAGGATGACCGCGATCCCCTCCCCCTTCGCGAAGGCCATCAGCCGGAGCGTCGATTCGCGGACCTGGCCGACGCTGCCGGGCGCCCCGTCGAGGTCGGCGACCATCGCGGTCTGGACGGAATCGACGACGAGCACGACCGGCGGCTCGGCCCGGGCCGCCTCGATCACCCGGTCGATGTCGTTCTCGGCGAGGATGCGGATCCGTCCGCCGAGATCGCCGTCCAGCAGGCCCAGGCGTGACGCCCGCATGCGGACCTGCGATGCCGACTCCTCTCCGGTGGCATAGAGGGCCCCGCCGGACCGCGCATCGCCGACCAGGCCGGCGGTCGCCTGGAGGAGCAGCGTCGACTTGCCGATCCCCGGCTCGCCGCCAAGCAGGACGACCGCGCCCGCGACCAGCCCCCCGCCGAGGACCCGGTCCAGCTCGCCGATCCCGATCGGGCGGCGCGGGACGGTCTCCTCCGCGATCGCGTCGAGCGGCGTGGCGGTCGAGCGATCCGAGGGTCCGGTGACGCGGACCCTGGCGCGCTCGGCGCGACCCGGGGACCGGACCACGGTCTCGACCAGGCTGTTCCAGCCGCCGCAGGCGCGGCACTGGCCCTCCCAGCGCAGGAAGGCTTCCCCGCAGCTCTGACAGACGTAGCGGCTCTCCGCTCGAGCCACCGTCAGCGACCTCGGGCGCGCCGGGCGCCCACGCTCAAAGCGCCTCGACCGGCGTGCGCGGCTCCGCGGCGTGGATGTCGAGGCCGGCTTCCGGGTCCTTGTCGACGATGATCGTCGTGCCCGGCTCGTACCGGCCGAGCAGCAGGTGCTCGGCGAGGACGTCCTCGACCATGTTCTGGATGACCCGGCGCAGCGGTCGCGCGCCGTAGGCCACGTCGTAGCCCAGCTTGATGATGTGCTCCTTGGCCGCGTCGGTGACCTCGAGCTGCATCTGCTGCGCCCGCAGCTGGTCGCGCACGCGGGCGAGCATCAGGTCGACGATCAGCGTGATCTCCTCGACCGTCAGCGAGCGGAAGACGACCGTCGCGTCGATGCGGTTGAGGAACTCGGGCCGGAACGCCTGCTTCAGCTCGGCGTTGACCTTGTCCTTCATCAGGTCGTAGGAGATCTGGGCCTTGGACGCGTCGGTGTCGCCGGTCACGCGGAAGCCCAGGCTCGAGTTGGTCTGGAGCTGCTTCGCGCCCAGGTTCGAGGTCATGATGATGATGCAGTTGCGGAAGTCGACGCGGCGGCCCTTGGCGTCCGAGAGGTGCCCGTCCTCGAGGATCTGGAGGAGGATGTTGAAGACCTCCGGGTGCGCCTTCTCGACCTCGTCGAGCAGCACCACCGCGTAGCTCTTGCGCCGTACGGCCTCGGTCAGCTGGCCGCCCTCGTCGAAGCCCACGTAGCCGGGAGGCGCCCCGACCAGCCGGCTGACGTTGTGGCGCTCCATGAACTCGCTCATGTCGATCTTGATCAGCGCGTCCTCGCTGCCGAACATGAACTCGGCGAGCGCCTTGGCGAGCTCGGTCTTCCCGACGCCGGTCGGGCCGAGGAAGATGAACGACCCGATCGGCCGCTTCGGGATCCTTGAGGCCGGCGCGGGCGCGGCGGACCGCCTTCGAGACGATCTCGATGGCCTCCTGCTGGCCGATGACCCGGTTGTGCAGCGCGTCCTCCATGTGGAGCAGCCGCTCGGACTCCTCCTGGGCGATGCGCGTCACGGGGATGCCGGTCCACATCGCCACGACCTGGGCGATCTCCTCCTCGTCGACGATCGGCTGCTCGCCCGACATCGAGGACTGCCACTCGGTCCGGAGCGCGTCGGCGGTCTCGCGTGCGGTGGCTTCCGCCTCGCGCAGCGTCGCGGCCTCCTCGTACTCCTGGTTGTTGATCGCCGCGTCCTTCTCCTTGGTGATCCGCTCGAGGTCCTTCTGCGCCTCGCGCAGGGCGGGCGGCGCGCTCGAGTTGCGCAGGCGGACCCGCGACGCGGCCTCGTCGATCAGGTCGATGGCCTTGTCGGGCAGGTGGCGGTCGGTGATGTAGCGGGTCGACAGGTCGGCGGCGGCCTTCACGGCCTCGTCGCTGATCGTCACCTTGTGGTGCTGCTCGTAGCGCTCGCGGATGCCCATCAGGATGGCGACGGTCTGCTCGAGGGTCGGCTCCTCGACCATGACGGGCTGGAAGCGGCGCTCGAGCGCCGCGTCGCGCTCGATGTACTTGCGGTACTCGTCGAGCGTCGTCGCGCCGATGCACTGGAGCTCGCCGCGGGCGAGCGGCGGCTTCAGGATGTTGGCGGCATCGATCGCGCCCTCGGCGGCGCCGGCCCCGACGAGCGTGTGCAGCTCGTCGATGAAGAGCACCGCGTCGTTGGTGTTGCGCAGCTCCTCGATGATCTTCTTGAGCCGCTCCTCGAACTCGCCGCGGTACTTGGTCCCGGCGACGAGCGACCCGATGTCGAGCGTCAGGACGCGCTTGTTGAGCAGCGTCTCCGGGACGTCGCCGGCGATGATCCGATGGGCGAGCCCCTCGGCGATGGCCGTCTTCCCGACGCCCGGCTCGCCGATGAGGGCCGGGTTGTTCTTGGTCCGCCGCGACAGGATCTGGATGACCCGCTCGATCTCCTTCTCCCGGCCGATGACCGGGTCGAGCTTGCCCGCCCGGGCAGCCTCCGTCAGGTTGATCCCCAGCTGGTCGACGGTCGGCGTCTTGCTCGCGCGCTTCGTCTCCTGGGCGGACGGCCCGGCGGAGGAGCTCTGCGACAGGACCCGGATGACCTCGTGGCGGACCTTGTCGAGGTTGACGCCCAGCGACTCCAGGACACCGGCGGCGATCCCCTCGCCCTCACGGACGAGGCCCAGGAGCAGGTGCTCCGTGCCGATGTAGTTGTGCCCGAGCCGGCGCGCCTCGTCGATCGCGAGCTCGATGACCCGCTTGGCCCGCGGCGTCAGCCCGACCTCGCCGACGACCGGCCGATCGCCGCGCCCGATGATGAACTCGACCGCGGTCCGGACCTTCGCGAGCTCGACGTTCATGTTCTCGAGCACGCGCGCGGCGACGCCCTCGCCCTCGCGCACGAGGCCGAGCAGGAGGTGCTCCGTGCCGATGTAGTTGTGGTTGAACCGCTGCGCCTCGTCCTGCGCAAGCGTCAGGACCTTGCGGGCGCGGTCGGTGAACTTGTCGAAGCGATCCATCAGGTCGGGTGTCTGTCCCTAGCCGAGCGTCACGGGCGTGATGCTTGCGGGCATGCTAGCACCGTCCCCTGCGGCGGTCTTGGCACGGCATCGGCGCCGGGAATCACGACGACCCGCCGGGGACCGGCGGGTCGTTCCGATGGGGCGGCCGATGGAGGTCAGCCCTTGGTGTTCGCCTCCATGGTCTCGCGAGCGATCTCCTCGACCTGCTCGGCGGCGGCAGTCCTCGACCGCGGCCTCGTCGGCGGCGACCGTCTCGACGATCTCCTCGATCGCCTCGGCGGCTTCGGCTTCCTCGGCGGCTTCGTCGGCGGCGACCGTCTCGACGATCTCCTCGATCGCCTCGGCGGCGGCGGCCTCCTCGGCCTCCTCGGTCGCGACGACCTCGTCGATGACCTCGGTGGCGGCTTCGGACGCCGGCTCGACGTTGGCGTCGTTCGCGTCGGCGGCATCGCTCAGCTTGTCGATCTCGACCGCGGCCTCGGCCTCGATCTCGGCTTCGTCGGCGACCACGGCCTCGACGATCTCCTCGATCGCCTCGGTGGCGGCGGCTTCCTCGGCGAGCTCGTCGGCGGCGACCGTCTCGACGATCTCCTCGATCGCCTCGGCGGCTTCCGCTTCCTCGGCGGCTTCGATGGCGTCGACGGCCTCGGCCGTCTCACCGATCTCGGCTTCCGCGAGCTGCTGGCGGACCTGGGCGAACGCCGAGGCCAGCGTGTTGTCGATCCCGCCCTCGGGCTCCTGGATCGCGTCGGACATCGAGTACCCGCGCTCCTGGCGCGGTCGGCGCTCCTGGCGCGGCGCGGCTGGCGCACCGGTCCCGGATGCGACCGGTTCCGGGGCCGGGCGGGCCGGCGGCTCCTCCGCCTGCTTCAGGCTGAGGCCCAGGCGATGTCGCTCGGAGTCGAGCGAGATGATCTTGAGCTTGAGCTGCTGGCCCTCGTGGACGACGTCGGCCGGGTGGGCGACGCGCTGGTGCGAGAGCTCGCTGATGTGGATGAGGCCCTCGAGCCCGTCGCGGACGCGCACGAACGCACCGAAGTTGACGAGCTTGGTGACCGTGCCGTCGATGACGTCGCCGACATTGAAGTCCGCGACCGTCGAATGCCACGGGTCCGGCTGGAGACGGCGGATCGAGAGGCTGATCCGGCCGCGCTCGTGGTTGATGTCGATGACCTCGGCCTCGACCTCCTCGCCGACCTTGTAGCCGGCTTCGGGGTTGTTGACCTTGTTCCAGCTGAGCTCGCTCTTGTGGACCAGGCCGTCGATGCCGCCGAGGTCGATGAACACGCCGAACGGCGCGATCGATCGGACGGTGCCCTTGACGGTCTGCCCGACCTGCAAGCTGCTGAACAGCTCGTCCCGCTTCTCGCGGCGCTCCTCGTAGAGGGCGACCTTCTCGGACAGGATGAGCCGGTTGGCCTTGCGATTGACCTCGAGGATCTTGAGCCGGAGCTTGCGGCCGACGAACGGCTGCAGCTTCTCCGCGATCTCCTGGGCCGCGTCGCGCGGCTGGTCGTTCTGCGGCCGGCGCGGGAAGTCGACGATCTGGCTGATCGGCACGAACCCGCGGATCCCGCAGTCGACGATGAGGCCGCCCTTGTTGTGGTCGATGACCGGCGCCTCGATGATGACGCCTTCTTCGAACTGCTCCTGCATCGCGCGCCACTTGCGCTCGAGGCCGGCGCGGCGGAGCGAGAGGACGACGTGGCCCTCCGGCGACTCCGGCTGGAGGACGTAGACGAGGACGGTGTCGCCGATCTTGAGCTCGGGCTGGCCCTCGCCATGGCGGCCGAACAGCTCGCGGTTGCTGACGACGCCCTCACTCTTGGCGCCGATGTCGACCAGGATCTCGTCCTTGTCGATGCGGACGACCGTTCCGTCGACCACGTCGCCGTGCTTGAAGCTCTTGATGTCGGTGTCCTGCTCGGCGAGGAGCTCCTCCATCGTGGTCGGCTCGGGGCCGAGTTCACGAACGGGAGCCGGCTCCTCCTCCTCGGACGCGGCGGGGGCGTCGGCAGCCTCGTCGGCGCTGATCACGCTATCCGGCGCGGCCTCGGCAGTGGCGGCGGACGCGGGCTCGGCTGGCGTCTCGGCGGGAGGGTCCACCTCGACGGCCTCGGCGACGGGTGCCTCCACCGCGGCGGCTTCGGCCACGGGTGCCTCGACGGCCTCGACGGCCTTGGCCTTGACGGGTGCCTCGACGGCCTCGACGGCCTCGGCCACAGGTGCCTCGACCTCGACGGCCTTGGCCTCGACGGGTGCCTCGACCTCGACGGCCTCCGCGACGGGCTCAGGCTCGCTCGGAGCCTCTGGCTCCGGCGCCTCGACAGCGGCCTCGGCGACGGGCTCGACGGCTTCAGGGGCTGGATCGGCGGGCGCTTCGGGGGCGTCCGGCGAGGTGGCGGGCTCGTCGGCGGTGGTCACCGCGACGGCGGTCTCTGGCGTCGCTTCGTCGGTGGCGTCGGTCGCCTCCGGCTGTGGCGCGGTCCCGCCCGATGTGTCTTCGGTCAACTTGATGGGTGCTCCTGTCATGGATTTGGCCCCAGAATCACGAACGGCTCGAGCAACGCTCAAGCCGTTTCCCATCCGATCAAGTGGTCCGTGGTGATCGACTCCGCGGTCCGCTCCTTCGTGCGCGATTGGCTGGCTCGTCGCTCTTCAGCTGTTGGTGGCCCCGAGGGCCGGGAGAGTCTAGCACACGGGTTCTGACACCAACAATCGGCTACGATCGGCCGGCCGTGCCCGAACTTCCCGACCTGACGGTCGTCGCCGAGGCGTTCCACGCCGCCCTCGCCGGCCGGACGATCCGCTCCGCGACCGCGGTCGCGCCACTCGCGGTCCGCGGCACGCCGGATGAGCTCGCGGCGCTCGTCGGACAGCGGCTGACCGCCGTCCGCCGACGCGGCAAGTTCCTCCTCCTGGACCTCGAGCGCGACGCGATCGTCGTCAATCCCGATGCTGACCGGGCGCTTCCAGCTGGCGACCCCGACGGAGAAGCACCCGGGCAAGACGGCCGTCGTCCTGGGATTCGGTGCGCGCGCGCGAGGGCCTCGCGATGCCGCGTCGTGGACGTCCGGGGCGTCGTGGATGCCGGCGGGCGATGCCACCCCCGAGGTCCGCTATCGCGACCCGACGCAGATGGGCAAGGTCTACCTGCAGCCCGTCGGTGTCGAGCGACCGGTGGCCGGGCTCGGCGACGACCAGGGTCCGGACGCGGACGACCCGGCCCTCTCCCTCGACGTCTGGCGCGAGCGGATCAAGCGACACCCCGGGGAGCTCAAGAACCTGCTCCGAAACCAGGCGTTCGTGGCCGGCATCGGGAATGCCTACAGCGACGAGATCGTCCATGCCGCGAAGCTCCTGCCGTTCCGCAAGCGCTCGAGCCTCGCGGCCGAGGAGGTGGACGCGCTCTACGACGCCACTCGGACGACCCTCGCGTCGGCGATCGCCATCCTGCGCGAACGGGTCCCGCCGACGTTCGAGAAGCAGGTCCGCGACTTCCTCGCGGTCCATGACAAGGGCGGCCAGGCCTGTCCGCGGTGCGGGACGAGGATCACCGAGGTGAAGGCCGGCGGGTTCATCACGTCCTACTGCCGCGGCTGCCAGCGCTGAGGCGCCGACTGGCGGTCTGGGCGCGTCGTCGTCAGCGCAGCTTCAGGACCTGTCCGACGCGCAGCTTCGACGGATCGGTGATGTGGTTCAGCGCCGTGAGCTTCTTGACGGTCGTCCCGAAGGTCGCCGCGATCCCGCTCAGGGTGTCGCCCCGCTTCACGGTGTAGCTCTTGGGCGTGTCCGCGCTCGTCGGGCTCGGGCTGACCTCGGTGGGGACCAGGGTCGGGCTTGGTGCGACGGTCTTCTGCGGGGCCGCGGTCGCCCGCGCGGTCGGCTTCGGGGTCGCCGCATGACTCGCCGCGGCGGCGGTACTCGCACGCGAGCGAGGCCGATGGCGATCCCGCGGGGACGACGCCGCCCCCGGGCGCCGATCCGCCGCCCGACGCGAGCCGCGCGACCAGGACGGCCACGAACGCGATCGCGAGCAGGGCGACCAGCGCCGCCTGCCCGACCGATGGCGAGCGGCCCATGGCGGGGATGGCGACGGCCAGCCGGCCGTGGTCGAGCACGACCGGGGTGGTGCGGGTGATCGGGCGGCGGGTCGTCGTCTCGCGATGCACCGCGACTCGCGCCTCGGTCGCGGCGATGTAGGTGGCGCACGCGCCGTGCGAGACGGTCAGGCAGAGCCGGCGCTGCTTCTCGGCCGCGAGCGGCGCCGCCGGCGTGACCGCGGTGCAGCGGTGCTCGCGAGCGGCGGTCGCGCTCCGCCAGCGCGCCGTCCGCCGAGAGCAGGTACGGGCAGATGGTCTTGACCGGGTCGATCGCGGCCGCCGTCGCCGTGACGGCGGCTCCGCCGGGCGCGGTCGCGGCATCGTCATCGGGCGCGGTCACTCGATCGGCGGCGGCGTCGGGCGCATCCGGGGCGTGCGGATCGACGGTCATGGTCTCGGAAGGATACCGGAGGCTCCCGCGCGACCCACGGTCTGGGACCGCGGATGGTGACCCCCGGAAACGCAAAAACCCCGGCGACGACCTATTTTCCCGAAAGGCTGCCCTCTCAGTATCTTCGGCGCTGGAGAGCTTAACTTCCGTGTTCGGGATGGGAACGGGTGTGGCCTCTCCGCTGGAGTCACCGGGATCTTCTGCGTACTGGTTCGTGTTTCGGCAGCGGCTCGACGCGAGGTCCACGAGGGACGCACGCGGGGCGCCAAGGAGATCTTCGATCTCAGAGTCGTCAAGGATGGATGATCGCGATCATCCCAGCCACTGACCCCTGGTCAGTTGCTGAAGAGGTCAAGCCCTCGACCATTAGTACCGCTCAGCTTCATCCGTCACCGGACTTCCACATGCGGCCTATCAAACAGGTGGTCTCCCTGCGGTCTTACCCGGTTGACCCGGTGGGGAACCTCATCTCGAGGCGAGCTTCGCACTTAGATGCTTTCAGCGCTTATCCCAACCGAACATAGCTACCCAGCGGTGCCCCTGGCGGGACAACTGGCACACCAGCGGTTCGTTCACTCCGGTCCTCTCGTACTAGGAGCAACTCCTCTCAAGTTCCCTACGCCCACGGCGGATAGAGACCGAACTGTCTCACGACGTTCTGAACCCAGCTCGCGTGCCGCTTTAATTGGCGAACAGCCAAACCCTTGGGACGTACTTCCGCCCCAGGATGCGACGAGCCGACATCGAGGTGCCAAACGGTGCCGTCGATGTGAACTCTTGGGCACCATCAGCCTGTTATCCCCGGGGTAGCTTTTATCCGTTGAGTGATACCCCTTCCACTCGGAGGTACCAGATCACTAAGCCCGACTTTCGTCTCTGCTCGACTTGTAGGTCTCGCAGTCAAGCTCCCTTATGCCTTTGCACTCTTCGGCTGGTTTCCATTCAGCCTGAGGGAACCTTTGGGCGCCTCCGTTACATTTTAGGAGGCGACCGCCCCAGTCAAACTGCCCGCCTGACACTGTCCTGCGCCCGGATCACGGGTCGCGGTTAGAACCGAAACACAACAAGGGTGGTATTTCAACGTCGGCTCCACCGAAGCTGGCGCTCCAGTTTCACAGCCTCCCACCTATCCTACACAAGCTGAATCCCAATCCAATGTCAGGGTGCAGTAAAGCTCCACGGGGTCTTTTTGCCCTGCCGCGGGTAACCTGCATCTTCACAGGTACTTCAATTTCGCCGGATCCCTCGTTGAGACAGCGCCCAGATCGTTACGCCATTCGTGCGGGTCGGAACTTACCCGACAAGGAATTTCGCTACCTTAGGACCGTTATAGTTACGGCCGCCGTTTACCGGGGCTTCGATTCAAAGCTTGCACCTCTCCTCTTAACCTTCCGGCACTGGGCAGGCGTCAGCCCCTATACGTCAGCTTTCGCTTTCGCAGAGACCTGTGTTTTTGCTAAACAGTCGCCTGGGCCTTTTCACTGCGGCTTCGATCGACCCACTGCAAGCAGCAAGCCGCGAAGCGCCCCTTCTCCCGAAGTTACGGGGCCATGTTGCCGAGTTCCTTAACGAGGGTTCTCCCGATCGCCTTGGTATGCTCTACCCGCCTACCTGTGTCGGATTGCGGTACGGACACCATTGATCTCGCTAGACACTTTTCTCGCCAGCGTGGCTCACTCGAATCGAGGCAGATGCCCCTTTCACTCGCTGCTCGGGGTTGAATGACCGGACGGATTTGCCTGTCCGATCCCCCTACCGGCTTGGACGCGTATAGCCAAAACGCGCTCGAACTACCACACCGTGTCATGCCATTGCTCTCACCTGGGATCAGATCCGGGACTCGACCGACTTTCGCCGGCCAACCTCCGTTCTCCTACCCCCAGGCGACACCTTGCGGTGCAAACGATCGTTAGTGGTTCCGGAATATCAACCGGATGTCCATCGCCTACGACGTTCGTCCTCGGCTTAGGCCCGACTAACCCTGAGCGGACAAGCCTTCCTCAGGAAACCTTAGGCTTACGGCGTGTGAGATTCTCACTCACATTGCGCTACTCATGCCGACATTCGCACTTCCGTCCACTCCAGCCGTCCTCACGGTCGACCTTCACTGCTGACGGAACGCTCCCCTACCAAACCACGACCGGCGAACCGGCCATGGAGTCCGTAGCTTCGGTACCAAGCTTGAGCCCCGCTGAATTTTCGGCGCAGATCCACTTGACCAGTGAGCTGTTACGCACTCTTTCAATGGTGGCTGCTTCTGAGCCAACATCCTGGTTGTCTATGCGAATCCACATCCTTTACCACTTAGCTTGGATTTAGGGACCTTAGCTGACGGTCCGGACTGTTTTCCTTTTGACCACGAAGCTTAGCCCTCGCAGTCTGACTCCCGGGCTCTGAAATCACGGGATTCGGAGTTTGGTTGGGGTTGGTAAGCGGGAAGCCCCCTAGCCCATCCAGTGCTCTACCCCCGTGATTGAACGCCCGAGGCTAGCCCTAAAGCTATTTCGGGGAGAACCAGCTATCTCCGAGTTCGATTGGCATTTCACCTCTATCCACAGCTCATCCCCTAGCTTTTCAACGCTAGTGAGTTCGGTCCTCCACGAGACATTACTCTCGCTTCAACCTGGCCATGGATAGGTCACTCGGTTTCGGGTCTACTGCGTGCGACTGATCGCCCTATTCAGACTCGCTTTCGCTCCGGCTCCGTCCTTCTCGGACTTAACCTCGCCACACACACGTAACTCGTCGGCTCATTCTTCAAAAGGCACGCCATCAGGCTACCGGCGAACCGGCAACACCCTCTGACTGCTTGTAGGCACGTGGTTTCAGGTACTATTTCACTCCCCTTCCGGGGTGCTTTTCACCTTTCCCTCACGGTACTCGTTCACTATCGGTCGCCAAGAGTATTTAGCCTTGGACGGTGGTCCGCCCAGCTTCCCACATGAGAGACCTTCCACGTGGTACTCAGGTGGCTGATCACGGAGGTCGGTCGCTTTCGCCTACGGGGCTCTCACCCTCTATGGCCTGCCGTTCCAGGGCAGCTCGACTAGCGATCGACTTGGTAACTCCGCCGGGACCTTGCCGGGTCCCGATGATCGGCTCCTACAACCCCCACTCAGAAACGGCGGCAACCTATCGCGCTGAGTGAGTTTGGGCTCTTCCCTTTTCGCTCGCCACTACTCAGGGAATAGTCTCCTTTCCTCCAGCTACTGAGATGTTTCAGTTCGCTGGCTTACCTCTTCCTGGCCTATTTGATTCAACCAGGAGTGACTGGGCATGACCCCAGCCGGGTTTCCCCATTCGGACATCTCCGGATCAAAGTCTGCTCGCGACTCCCCGGAGCTTTTCGCAGCCTGCCACGTCCTTCTTCGGCTCTTGGCGCCAAGGCATCCACCCCGTGCCCTTTGTAGCTTGACCCCCTCCAGCCTCTGACCAGGTGGTCAGTCGCGGACGGGATCGATCGGGATCATTTCCTTGACTACTCGGCGAAATCGAAGATCTTCAATCTGCCGAAACACATTCCAGTTGTTAAGGTGCGGCCCGCCCGAGGGCGGACCTCGCGACGGACCGGCCGAAGCCGTTCCCTCGTCCAGCGTTCCGCTGGTCGGTGGCCTGCCGAAGACGACAGGGCACGGATCAGGGGATCGATGATTGGTCGCTGGATCCGCGGCGGCCCCGCCTGGGCGGGACCACATGGGATCGATGGCTGTTCGGTATTCGTGTTTGCGATGCCGGCGCGACGTCAGAGCTGGTGGAGACGAGGAGACTCGAACTCCTGACCCTCTCCTTGCAAAGGAGATGCTCTGCCGACTGAGCTACGTCCCCGCGCCGGTGGGGTGGGTGGTGGTGGGCGTTTCTGGACTCGAACCAGAGACCTCTGCCTTATCAGGGCAGTGCTCTAACCAGCTGAGCTAAACGCCCGCCGCGGGCAGCGACCCTGACGACCGAGGTCGTCACGGGCAGCTGCACCTTGACCCTTGAAGAGTGACAGGAACTCCGGACGCGGATGTCCGAATGGGTTTCGGTGTCTTTCCAGGTCGCGATCGGTCTCTGACACGAGCCTTGCGGTTCGGGTCAGCGAGCTCCACCTGGCGGGGAAGACTCGAGCGACCGGGCGATCAACCCTAGGAGCCATCAACGCCTCGACCCCACCAAAAGGTCGAGACTCGGATCTCCCTAGAAAGGAGGTGATCCAGCCGCACCTTCCGGTACGGCTACCTTGTTACGACTTCGTCCCAATCACCAACCCCACCTTCGACGGCTGCCTCCTTGCGGTTGGCCCACCGGCTTCGGGTGTTGCCAGCTTTCATGACGTGACGGGCGGTGTGTACAAGGCCCGGGAACATATTCACCGCCGTATGCTGACCGGCGGTTACTAGCAACTCCGGCTTCATGTAGGCGAGTTGCAGCCTACAATCCGAACTGAGACCGGCTTTAAGGGATTCGCTCCACCTCGCGGTTTCGCAGCCCGTTGTACCGGCCATTGTAGCGTGGGTGTAGCCCAGGGCGTAAGGGCCATGCTGACTTGACGTCATCCCCACCTTCCTCCGAGTTTCTCTCGGCAGTCCCGTGTGAGTGATACAACACACAGTAGGGGTTGCGCTCGTTGCGGGACTTAACCCAACATCTCACGACACGAGCTGACGACAGCCATGCAACACCTGTGGCCAGGCCCCTTGCGGGGAACCGACGTTTCCGCCGGGATCCTGGTCATGTCAAGCCCTGGTAAGGTTCTTCGCGTTGCGTCGAATTAAACCCCACGCTCCGCTGCTTGTGCGGGCCCCCGTCAATTCCTTTGAGTTTTAGCCTTGCGGCCGTACTCCCCAGGCGGGACACTTAATGCGTTAGCTTCGGCACTGGCGGGGTTGATACCACCAACACCTAGTGTCCATCGTTTACGGCTAGGACTACCGGGGTATCTAATCCCGTTTGCTCCCCTAGCTTTCGCGCCTCAGCGTCAAGAACAGGCCAGGAAGTCGCCTTCGCCACTGGTGTTCCTCCCGATATCTACGCATTTCACCACTACACCGGGAATTCCACTTCCCTCTCCTGCCTTCGAGTCGATCAGTATCGCGTGACCCTCCCCAGTTGAGCCGGGGGCTTTCACACGCGACTTGAACGACCGCCTGCGCGCTCTTTACGCCCAGTAAATCCGGACAACGCTTGCCACCTACGTATTACCGCGGCTGCTGGCACGTAGTTAGCCGTGGCTTATTCGCCAGGTACCGTCATGATCTTCCCTGACAAAAGAGGTTTACAACCCGAAGGCCGTCATCCCTCACGCGGCGTTGCTGCGTCAGACTTTCGTCCATTGCGCAAAATTCCCGACTGCTGCCTCCCGTAGGAGTCTGGGCCGTGTCTCAGTCCCAGTCTGGGTGATCGTCCTCTCAGACCACCTACCGATCGTCGCCTTGGTGAGCCGTTACCCCACCAACGAGCTAATCGGACGCAGGCCCCTCCCGAAGCGCCTTGCGGCTTTACTGGTGCCGATGAAGGCACCACCACATGCGGTATTAGCCACCCTTTCGGGCAGTTATTCCCCACTTCGGGGCAGGTCACCCACGCGTTACTCAGCCGTCCGCCACTAACGATCAGAGCAAGCCCTGATCGTCCGTTCGACTTGCATGTCTCATGCACGCCGCCAGCGTTTATCCTGAGCCAGGATCAAACTCTCCGATAGAAACGCGCCATCTTGCGATGGCGACTTCGTTCCGAGGGTTCGACCACTCGCACATCCTTATCACGGATTTCCTGTCACTCTTCAGTTGTTAAGGTGCAGCGTCCAAGGCGAAACCGCCTGCGGCGCAGACCCCGAATGATGGGGCTTGGCGGCCCTGGTGTCAAACCAGCGACCGAGGGCCACCGGGGACCGGCGACCCGCTCCGAGCGCACCCCGTGGGGTGGCACGAGGGCGAATGGTATGGGCGGCGTCGGAGTTCCGTCAAACGACCCCAGCGCATCCGGATGCCCGCTCAGATCGGGCTCGTCTCCACGAGCAGGATGAACGCCGCGCCACTCAGCCAGCACAGCAGGGCGAGCTCCGCCGAGCCGCCGACGACGAGTGGTCCGGTGAGCACGACGTAGAGCACCAGGCCGAGGACCAGCGGCGGCCCCGGCCTTGGCGAGGCGGAGCAGGATCTCCCAGACGAGGTTGCTCATCGCGGCCTCAGACCGCCCGCCGGCCCTGAAGGGCCCGGATCAGCGTGACCTCGTCGGCGTACTCGAGGTCGCCGCCGACCGGCAGGCCGCGGGCGATCCGGCTGACCAGCCCGACCGTCGACTCGAGGCGCTCGGCGAGGTACATGGCGGTGGCCTCCCCTTCGAGGGTCGGGTTGGTGGCGACGATGACCTCGTCGAAGGGCGTGCCGTCGCGCTTCGCCTCGTCGGCGCGGGCGAGCAGCTCGCGGATCTTGCAGGCGGTCCGGGCCGATGCCGTCGATCGGCGAGATCGCCCCGTGGAGGACGTGGTAGAGCCCCTTGAACTCGCCGGTGCGCTCGAGGGCGAGGACGTCGAGCGGCTCCTCGACGACGCAGAGGCGGGTCTGGTCGCGGGCGGGGTCCGTGCAGATCGCGCAGAGCGGCGCCTCGCTGATGTTGAAGCAGCGCTCGCAGAAGACGACCTTGTCGCGGACGTCGATGAGCGCCGCCGCGAGGGCGCGCGCCTCGGCATCGGGGGCACGCAGGAGGTGATAGGTCAGGCGCTGGGCGGTCTTCGGCCCGACCCCGGGCAGGCGCGCGAACGACTCGATGAGCCGCGCGACGGGTTCGATGAGGGGAGTGGCCACGTCGGGGCCGAGCCTACATCCCCGGGATGCGCATCCCGCCGGTCACGGCTGCCATCTTCTGCTCGGCGAGTTCGCGCGAGGCTCGAAGGGCGTCGTTGGCGGCGGCGAGGACGAGGTCCTGGAGCATCTCGACGTCCGACGGGTCGACCGCCGACGGGTCGATGGTGATGCTGACCAGCTCCTGCTTGCCGGTGGCCTGGGCGGTGACGACGCCGCCACCCGCCGACCCGTCGACGATCGTCGCCTCCAGCTCGGTCTGGACCCGCAGCATCTCCTGCTGCATCTGCTGGGCCATCCGCTGCAGATTCGCCATCCCCATGGGCTCGCTCCTCCTCAGGTGTTCGGGTCAGTCTGGCGGATGTCCGGGTCGGCTGCTGACGTCGCGACCGACGCGCCGGTCAGCGGACCTCGCCGACGTCGGCGAGGTCGTCGGCGAAGATGCGCCGCGCCTCGGCGACGAGGTCGTCGGCCGCGGGCGGGACGAGCTCGAGGTTGGTGGCGACGCTGCGGACGCTGACGTCGCGGCCGAGGAAGCCGCCGATCGCGGCCTCGAGCTCCGGGCGCCGGCGCTCGGCGTGGTCCTTGAGGAAGCCCTTGCTCTCCGGGAAGCCGAGGGTCACGACGTTGCCCTCGACGCCCATCGGCCGGCACTCGTTGATGACGGCCCGGACGGCGGGCTGCACCGAGGCCACGATCGTCGGCCAGCCGTCGCGGAGACGCGCCAGGTCCGGCCCGAGGTCGGCGGCGGCAGCTGCTGCGTGGGTGGCGGCGGCCGCCGGTTCGGCGGCGGTCGCACGTTCGGCCGGCGGTTCGGCGGCGGCGTTCGCCGGCGGCTCGGCAGCCGGTGGTCCGGCGGCGGCAGCCGGGTCGGACACGGCGACGGCTCGGCGGCGGCGACGGGCGGATCGACCGGGGCCGGTTCGGGTGGGGAGGCAGCCGACGTCCTGGCGGGCCGGGCCTTCGGCGCCGGGGCGGCTTCGGTGGCGGACGCGTCCGGGCTGCCCGCCCCAGGGTCCGATGTCGAGCCCGCGACGGCGGGCGGCACAACGACCGTGCGGGGGGACGGTGCCGCGTCCGAGCTCGGGACCGACGGCGGTGGCGCGGTCGGGGCGCTGCGCTGGCCGGTCGCGGGCTGGGCCGCCGCGGGTCGTGTCGCGGTCGACGCCGTGGCGGTTCCCCTCGACGTCGTGAACAGCGCCAGCTCCAGCTGGAGCCGCAGGCCGCCGACCCCGGCGCGCTCCGGGTCGATCGCGGCGAGCCGCCGTGCGGCGTCGGCGAGACCGGGTACTGCCGCCTGCTTCGCCGGACGCGAGGTCGGTGACGAGCCGCCCGCGGATCGCATCGATCGTCTGGTCGAGCAGCGTCCGCGCGTCGCGGCCGCGCTCCTCGAGGTCGTCGAGCAGCGCGATGCCGGTCGCCGCGTCACCGGCCACCAGGGCGTCGATGAACGCCTCGACGGCGTCGGCATCGGCGAGCCCGAGGAGGTCGCGGACGCGCCGCTCGTCGATGTCGCCCGGAGCCGCCGACAACAGCTGGTCGAGCATCGACTCGGCGTCGCGCATGCCGCCGGCGGCGAGGCGGGCGATCAGCGACAGGGCGGCGGGCTCGGCGGTCCGGCCGTCGGCCTCGAGGATGCGGGCCAGCTTGCCCTCGATCTCGGGGATCGTCAGGCGTCGGACGTCGTAGCGCTGGAGGCGCGACAGGATCGCCGGCGGGAACACCGAGGGCTCGGTCGAGGCGAACATGAAGACCACGAACTCGGGCGGCTCTTCGAGCGACTTCAGGAGCGCGTTCCAGGCGTCCTTCGTGATCTGGTGCGCCTCGTCGAGGATGTAGACCTTGCGCTTGAGCTCGCCCGGGGGATACGGCAGGCGCTCGCGGAGGTCGCGGACGGCGTCGATGCCGCGGTTGCTGGCGGCGTCGATCTCGACGAGGTCGAGCGTCGTGCCCTCGCGGATCGAGACGCAGGACGGGCAGGCGTCGCAGGCGTCGCCGTCGCGCAGGTCCGTGCAGTTGACGGCCTTGGCGAGGATCCGCGCGAGCGAGGTCTTGCCCGTGCCGCGCGGCCCGACGAACAGGACCGCGTGCGAGACCCGACCGGTCCGCACCGCGTTGCGCAGCGTCTCGACGACGGCCTCCTGGCCGACGATCTCCCCGAACGTCTGCGCGCGCCAGCGGCGGTAGAGGGCCTGGTGCGGGACGGGTGACGTCAACTGCGGCTCCGATCTTGGGCGCGCTGGATCGAAGTGCCGTGCACCCTCCGTCGACCAGGTCGTCCCCGTGCCCACCATGACGAGCGGCTCGGACCAGGCCGTTCCGCGGCACTCGGCGATGATCGCTTAGTGCTGCTTCCTTCCGGACCTGACACGGTTCGCGGTTCGCCGCTGCGCGGGACCCGGTCCTCAACGTCGCTCGTCGGGCAGCGTTCGAAGACGGAGACCTCGGGAGGGGATTCAGCCCTGCTGGAGCGGATTGCAGGTACAGGGCACCGCTAGTTCCCCGCCTAGCACGGCTCGGGAAGGATACCCGGTCGGCGTCCGGGGCGCGTCCTCAGGCCCGCCATCCCAGGCGGTCGTGAGCGAAGAGGACGCGCGCAGGCGCGAGGCTCCGGAGCCTGGCCACGGATCGGTCGTAGGCGTCCTGGTCCTTCGCGCTCGACCGGCCCTCGCGAGCCCCCGGGTCGCTCGTCCACTCGCCGACCGAGTAGACCGCCTGGCCGACGAGCAGGGTCCGGCCCTCCGGCGTCTCGACGACGAGCGATTGGTGGCCAGGCGTATGACCGGGCGTCGCGATGACCCGGATCCCGGGCCCGACATCGTGGTCACCCGCGACAGGCTCGTATCGGACGCCGGGGCCTTCGATCCAGTCGAGGATGGTGTGGTCGGTCGTGTGGGCGACCTCCCATTCGATCGGCTGCACATGGATCGGGATCCCGAGGACACGTGCGTTCTGGCCGGCGTGGTCGGCATGAAGGTGGCAGTTCACGACCGTCGTGACGTCCGCGAGCCCGATCCCGGCCTCGGAGAGGACGTCCGTCAACGGCCTCGGGACCGGGTGGTAGCGGGCATCGAGGTCCGGGTCGCCGGATCCGAGGCCGGTGTCGAAGAGGACGATCCCGTCCGGATGCCGGATCGCATACGCGATGACGACCCCCTCCTCGCCCGGCCACGGCTCATCGTCCGGGAAGGTGAAGGTGCCCATCTCGAGCGGGACGATCTCGTTCATGGGGCCGAGGTCCTCCCGTCGACCCGGGCGGTCGAGGACAAGGCGGCGAGGAGCACGAGAGCGAGCGCACCCGACGGTGCGTGAGCGATCGCGCGGACGAGCCAACGCCGGCATCGGCCGAGCCGGGACGACGGGGAGTGGCGGAGAGGGCGGGATTCGAACCCGCGACGGGTTGCCCCGAACCGCATTTCCAGTGCGGCGCCATAGTCCACTAGGCGACCTCTCCGCGGCGCTCGACCGTCATGTTCCCATCACGTGGGGACCATGTGTCGATGCGTGCGATGGACCGGATCGTTGGCTTCCTCGGCGGCTCGGACGGTCGAGGCCAAGGCGGTGAGGAGCACGAGAGCGAGCGCACCCGACGGTGCGTGAGCGAGCGCGCGGACGAACCAACGCCGGCATCGGCCGAGCCGGGACGACGGGGAGTGGCGGAGAGGGCGGGATTCGAACCCGCGGTGCTTTCGCACACCGCTTTTCGAGAGCGGCACCATCAACCACTCGGACACCTCTCCGCGGGAGAGGATACCAAACGACCCGCCGACACCGGTCGGACGGCGGCCGTCAGGCGACCGGCGACACCTCGAAGAGGGCCTTCGCCTCGTCGCGGCGGATGCCGCTGACGATCTTGATCCGCCGACCGAGCGCTTCGTGCTGGGCGAGCTGCAGGACCGTGCCCGCCGCCCCGGTCCGGGTGTTCGGCAGCGCGAAGACGAGGGCCTCGACGTCACTCTCGAGCAGCGCCCCGACGCACATCGAGCAGGGCTCGAGGGTCGCGAAGATCGTCACGTTGTCGAGGCTCGGCGTGCCCAGCTTGCGGGCCGCCTCGCGCAGGGCGCCGACGACCGCGTGGGCGGTCGGGTCGTTCGTCTCCTGGACGCGGTCATGGGCTCGCGCGACCATCGCCTCGTTGACGACGGCGACGGCGGCGATCGGCCGCTCCCCACGGCTCCGCGCCAGCTGCGCCTCGGCGAGGGCCTCGCCCATGAACAGCTCGTAGTTCATGAGAACGATGCTAGCAGACGCCCATCCGCCGATCGTCGCGGGCGCAACCGAACCGCAACCGGCTGGCCGATGACCGGCGCGCTAGGATTCGGCCCTGTGGCCAAGGTGAAGCGCATCGGGATCCTGACCGGCGGCGGCGACGTCCCCGGCCTCAACGCCGTCATCAAGAGCGTGGTCTACCGCGCCACCGAGATCGGCTACGACGTCCTCGGCATCCGCCGCGGCTGGGAGGGCCTGACCCACGTCCGGCCCGGAGCTCGGGGCCGACCCCGACTACCTTCGCCCGCTCGACCGGAACAACACGCGGACCATCGACCGCACCGGCGGCACGATCCTGCACACCTCGCGGACGAACCCGCGGAAGATGCGCGAGGGCGGACTCCCGCCGTGGCTGGACGCGGCGGCGCGCGCCGGCTTCGCGTCGGGCGACGACATCTACGACCTGACCCCGTTGGTCCTCGACCATCTGCAGGCGCTCGGGATCGACCTGCTGGTGACGATCGGCGGCGACGACACGCTGTCCTACTCGCAGGTCCTGGTGAATGCCGGCGTCCCGCTCGTCGCCATCCCCAAGACCATGGACAACGACGTCCAGGGCACCGAGTACTGCATCGGCTTCTCGACCGCCATCACCCGGGCCAAGGAGGCGATCAACCGGCAGCGCACGACGCTGGGCAGCCACGAGCGGATCGGCGTCTTCCGGATCTTCGGCCGCGACGCGGGGTTCTCGGCGCTGTACACGGCCTACGTGACGTCGGCCAGGTGCGTGATCCCCGAGGCGCCATACGACCTCGACGCGCTGGCCGGGATCCTCGCCGCCGACCACAAGGCGAACCCGAGCCGCTACGCATTCGTGATCACCGCCGAGGGCGCGATCTGGCACGGGGCGCAGCATGTCGGACGTGGGTGACGCGGACATGTTCGGCCACCGCCACAAGGCGAACGTCGGCGAGGCGCTGGCCGCCGAGCTCAAGGCGCGGACCGGCATCGAGACGCTCGCGTCGGAGCTGACCTACGACCTCCGCTCGGGCGAGCCCGACTCGGTCGACTCGATGGTCGCGACGACGTTCGCCAACGTCGCGATGGACCTCGTCGAATCCGGTGAGACCGGGCGGATGGTCGCCATCCAGGACGGCAAGTACGCCCACACGCACCTGCCCGACCCGGCGCTCGGGCCGCGCAAGGTGGACGTCCCGGTCATGTACAACGCCGCGCGCTTCCGTCCTCGGTACGACGGCAAGCTGGGCGACCCGATGCTGCTGGTCGGGCTCGACTGAGGGTCAGTCCTCGAGGCCGGACAGGCCGCGGATCGTGCGCGCGATGACCGACATGTCCTCGTCCGCGTGCCCACCCGCGATCAGCCCGGTCTCCAGCTGTGCGACGAGCGCGGTCAACGGGAGGACGGCGCCGAGCTGACCCGCGAGGTCCAGCGCGATCCCGAGGTCCTTGCGGTGGAGCGCGACCTTGAACCCGAGCGGGTAGTCGTTGTCGAGCATCCGGCCGCTGCGGTTGGCCAGCACCCATGACTGGGCGGCGCCGCCGCCGAGCGCCCCGACGACTTGCTCGACGTCGAGGCCGGCCTTGATCGCGAGGACGATCCCCTCGGCGACGCCCAGGTAGGCGCCGGCGAGGATGACCTGGTTCACCGCCTTGACCGCCTGGCCGGCGCCGATCGGGCCGACATGGGTGATGGTCTTCCCCATCGCCGCGAGGACCGGCCGGGCGCGCTCGACGTCCTCGGCGTCCCCGCCGACGAAGATCGTCAGCGTCGCCTTCTGCGCGCCCTCGCTGCCGCCCGAGACCGGGGCATCGACCATCGCCAGGCTGCGCTCGCGGAGGCGCGCGGCGAAGTCCCAGCTGCCGGACGGCGCGATCGTCGAGCAGTCGATGATCAAGGTGCCTGGCCGGGCGCCGGCGACCACCCCGTCCGGCCCGAAGAGCACGGCCTCGACGTCCGGCGTGTCCGACACGCAGATGACGACGATGTCGGCGTTGGCGACGGCGTCGGCCGCCGTGGCGGCCAGCGCGACCCCGGCCTCGGCCAAACCGGCGGCTCGGCCGGGCGTCCGGTTCCAGCCGGTGACGGCGAAGCCCGCGCGGGCCAGGTTGCCCGCCATCGCCTCACCCATGGTCCCGAGACCCAGGAAGGCGATCCGGGTCGTGTCGTCGGGGCGATCGTCGGTCATCGGAGGCCTACAGTGCGAACGTCGCGATGATCGCGAGGAGGGGGATGACGAGCTGCAGGAGCGCGGCCCGGAGCATCGCCCGCGATGTCGTGATCAGCACGATCCCCGCCAGCACCATGCACGCGCACGCGAAGACGACGACCGCCCGTCCCGCCTCGACCGAGCCGTTCGTCACGAGCACGAGCCCGACGACGATCCCGAGCGCGAGGAACAGGTTGTAGAAGCCCTGGTTGTAGGCCATCGGCCGGACGATATCGGCCTGCTCCTGCGATTGCAGGCCAAAGCGGCGCCAGGTCTCCGGACGGCTGAACGTCACGCTCTCGTAGTAGAAGAACAGGACGTGGATGAGGGCGGCGACGAAGGCGAGGGCCTGGGCGACGAGGGACATCGCGTCCATCCTACGCACCCGGCGGCAGGCGCGGCCCGACGAACCAGCAGCCGAGGCGATCAGGTCCGCTGGCTCGTGTGCTCGGAGAGCAGGCCCGCGAGGCGTCGCGGGTCGGCGGCCCACGTGTCCGCTCCGATCCGCCTGGCGGTCTCGAGATCCGGGACCGCGAACCCACCCGCGACGATCAAGACGGCCCGGTCGACGCGCCGTGCCGCCGCGATCATCCGGGCCCCAGCCGGCAGGTTGGTCGCATCCACCACGCTGATCACGATCGCGCGGAGGTCGTCGCGCGATCCGATGGCCGACGCCAGCGACGAGGGCGGCGTGTCGGCGCCGATATTGAGGACGTCGTAGCCGGCCTGCGCCACGATGTCCGCGAGCATCGCGACGCCGAGGCCGTGGCGCTCACCGACCGGCATCGCGATGACCACGCTCCCGAGGTGTCGGCCGCGACGCCGGAAGTGCGGACCCAAACGTCCGACGATCTTGGCCGCGACGCCGCTCGCGATGTGCTCGCGTTCGATCGGGGATCGCACCTGACTGCCAACCGGCGCCGATCCCGTGCAGGGCCGGGGCCAGGATCTCGACGTAGACGTCAGCGGGCTCGACACCCGACGCCATCGCCGACTCGACGACCTGCCAGCTCCCGACGGCGTCGCCGGCCAGCATCCGCTCGCGGAGTCGATCGGACCACGGGGCACGCCGCCGCTTGTCGCTGGCCGTCGGACGCGGCCCGCTCGGCGGAGGCGCCTTGGCGTCACCAGGACGCGGCGGCGTCGCGGTCAGGTCAGCAGGGTCGACGCGCCACGTGCCGGCGACTTTGCGTGCCGGCAGCATCCCGAGCCGTATCCGCCGGTAGACGGTCATGTAGTGCACGCCGAGCCGATCGGCGGCCTCATGCAACGTCAGCAGGGCCGAGCCGTCGTCGCTCATCGCACGCGCACCATCCGGGCATCGTGCCACGGCCAGCACCCGCGCATCATCCGGCGAGCGTTCCGGCGAACACCTGCCAGGCGAGGAGCGACTTCGCCACGAGGCTCAGGACCATGTAGGCCTTCTCCCCGAAGAGATACGAGCGCCAGCGGCCGACGCGCCGGTATTGCAGCCACATGTTGAGCGCGAACACATTGAAGAAGACGAAGAGCGACCCGAAGATCGCGTATACGAACGTGGGCGGCTCCGCGCTGCTGCCCGGAGACCATAGGTACACCGCGATCGCGAGCCACGGCGCGATCCCGATCACGCAGCCCAGCCAGAACGGCCAGAGCGAGCCGCCAGGCGATTCGTATCGCTCCTGGACGGCTCCGAAGAGGATCATCGCCGCGTTCGCGGCGAAGATGGCGATCAGGGCTGCCACGTCGCTGATACCCGTGAGCATCGCGATGAGGACGACCATCAACGACGAAGACAGCGAGTATTCCGCCCACCGATAGAAGTTGTGTTCGCGCACGAGGCCGTCCAGATATCGGTCGGAGACGCGCGGCAGCGAGACCAGCGCGTGGAACCCCGCGGACAGCAGGAGGAAGAGGGCGACCCCCGACGCCACCGGGAGCTCGAAGAGCGTCGTTGGCGCGGCGGCCGGCGTGCCTGGGGGACCGGACAGGAAGCTTCCGGTCACCGGCAGCGTGAACGCGGTCGCCAGGGCGAGGATCGCGATCGCCTGGAGCGCGTGCAGCGCGCCGAGCGCGATGTTCCAGCGTCGAAGCGGGCGGGCGAAGGAGGTTGGAGTCGAGACGGCGCCGGCGTTCGGGTGCAATGCCTGAGTCGCGTGCATGGGATCCCTCATCAGACAGAGAGAACGGGGGACGGCGCCGGAGGTCCGGCACCGTCCCCTGTCGGGAGGAGGAGAAGGAGGACCGACCGTCAGTTCGACGGCGGCAGGATGACGTGGTCGATGACGTGGATGACGCCGTTGGTGGCAGCGATGTCGGTGGCCACGACCTGGGCGTTGTCGTTGAGGTAGACCTTGCCGTTCTTGACCGTGATCGCGATGGGCGATCCCTCGACCGAGTCAGCCGACGTCAGCCCGACGACCTGGTCCGCCGTGACCGCACCGGACACGACGTGGTACAGCAGGACCTGCTTGAGGGCCGCAGGATCGGCGAGGAGCTTGTCGAGCGTGCCGGCCGGCAGCGCGGCGAACGCATCGTCAGTCGGGGCGAAGACCGTGAACGGGCCGGCGCCTTCGAGCGTGTCCACGAGGCCCGCCGCCTGCGCGGCCTTGAGGAGCGTGGCGAAGGTGCCCGCGGCCTTGGCCGTGGCGACGATGTCGCCGGCCGCAGCCGTGCTCGCGGCGGGTGCGGGGCTGGCCTGGGCCGCCGGCGGCAGCAGCACCTGGTCGATGACGTGGATGACGCCGTTCGAGGCCTGGACGTCGGGGGTGACGACCTGCGTCGAACCGTTCAAGTACACCTTGCCGTCCTTGACCGTGATCGCGATGGGCGCGCCCTCGACCGAGTCCGCGGAGGTCAGGTCCACGACCTGATCGGAGGTCACCTTGCCCGAGACGACGTGATACAGGAGGACCTGCTTCAGGGCGGCCGGGTCGGCCAGCAGCTTGTCAAGCGTGCCCGCGGGCAGCGCGGCGAAGGCGGCGTCGGTCGGAGCGAAGACCGTGAACGGGCCGGCGCCCTGCAGGGTCTCCACCAGGCCCGCCGCCGTCGCGGCCTCGAGAAGGGTGCCGAACGACCCGGCAGCCTTGGCGGTCGCCACGATGTCGCCTGCCGGCGCCGTGCTCTCAGCCGGAGCGGAGGTGGCCGGCGCCGGCGTCGCCGGAGCGGGTGTCGCTGAAGGCGAGGTGCTGCACGCCGCCACGAGGAGGGCGAGCGGCACAGCCGCGAGGAGGAGTTGACGCTTCATGTCGATCGGTGTCCTTTCCAAGATGTGCGGTCTGCCGTCTGCATGCCGCTGGGTCCGTGCTCGGTACCCGACGCGCCGAAGTATTTAGCACTAAATCCATCTTGTCAAGTCTGCGTCGCGGCGGGCATGCAGAGATCCCAGGGATCAGGAGGAGCGTGCACCGGCCGGATGGACGAACGGGCGCGTGGCAGGCACGCTCGTCGATGGCCCCCTGTGGCCGGATCAAGGCCCGCGGCTCACCCGGGGGCCATCGCCTGGCGGATCGGTCGAGATGATCCGCGGGCGGCGCGTCGGGCGCCGACATCCACGGTGACCGTCAGGACGGCGGGGAGATGGCGCGCCCGGCGAGACTCGAACTCACGACCTTTAGGTCCGCAACCTAACGCTCTATCCACTGAGCTACGGGCGCACGCGGTCCGGCACGGCAGCGCACGGACGCGGCGCAGTGTACCGCGTCCGTGCCGGAGACCGCCTCCCGGACTACAGCTTTGCGATGATCGCTTTGCCCAGGTCGGTGGCGACGGGGAGCTGCTCGAGATCGCCGCTGAGGAACATCGTCAGCATGACGCTGACGCGATCCTTCCAGACGTCGTCGGGGAGAGGGACGACCGAGACCGTAGGGGATGTCCGCCGACCCGGACGATGGACCGCCGTCAGTCCCGCGACATCGTCATCCGTCCAGGGGCGGCAAGCAGGGGATGCTCGCCGGGTCCGCGGGAGGGGAGTCCTCGGGCATCCAGTCTCCGAGCGGCGGGGCGTGGACGATCCTGAGGGTCGGCCCCAGTTCGATCTCCACGAGCAACGGTCCCCCATCGACTCGATACCGTCCCCGCACTGCGCACGACGGATCGAGGACAGCGATCTCGTATCCGGATGCAGACCCGACGAACGGCTCGGGGCACGTCACGCAGATGAACGTCGCCATGCCGAACCGGTGCCAGCGACTCTGGCTCGGCTGACCGGCGATCGAGAGCCAGATGTAGCCGCCGGGCAGACCACTGTTCCGCACCTGGAGGTCCAGGGGGACCGGCGAGGACACCGGCGTGCCCGACGAGGTCGGGGCGCCGCACGCCGCGAGCCATCCGAAGGACGCGAGGAGCAGTGACAACCGAACGGCCGCAGCCATGCCCGCAGGATAGTCGGACGGGATCCGCCCTCCGTTCCGCGGGATGGCGGGGAGAGTCGTGCTGAGGGAGCGGGGGCGAGACGCCGCCCGGGGGCGGGATGCCGCACGTCGCCGGCGGTGGGACAAGGCATCGCGCAAGACGTGTTTGATGGCAAGGCGTTCGGCGAGATGGCGGTCCATGGCAAGGCGGAGCCGAGCACCGGAGCGAGCGCACCACCCCCGGAGGTCCGAGGCGACGCTCCGCTAGCCATCGGCCCGACGGTTCCTGCGTGAGGGAGGGGCGCAGGCGACAACGCAGCCAGGGGCCGTCAGATCGTCGAACGCAGTGGCGGAGAGGGAGGGATTCGAACCCTCGATGCAGGTTACCCCACATGGCGGTTTAGCAAACCGCTGCACTAGACCTCTATGCGACCTCTCCGAGCGGCCGAATGCTACCACCGAGTCCCGGCCTAGGGGATGCGCACCCTGGTGAAGTCCGTCCCGTTGAACCGGTCGAGATCGACGCGTCCGGTGATCCCCGAGACGCTCCCGCTCGAGGTGTACTGCCAGAACGACCAGCCGTTCCCGCCCCAGGCATCCGCCGGCACCGTCGGGGCCGTCGCGGTGGTCCAGTGGGCGATCCACAGGACCTTGTAGCCGTTGTCGGCGAACCACGTCGTGTCACCGGCGTACGTCACCCAGAAGTTGGGCGACATGTAGATCACGCCGCGGACCCCGGTCCGCTCGTAGATCCGCCCGAGGTAGCCGCGGACCCAGTCCTGGAGCTGGGTCTGGTTCAGCCCGCCGGCCACCTCGAGGTCGAGCACCGGCAGCAGGTCGCCCTTGGCGATCTGCGCGGTGTCGAGGAAGTGGTCCGCTTCGGCGATGGCGTCGCCGGGCGTGAGATCGGGCTGGGCGAAGTGGTAGGCACCGATGATGATCCCGTTGGCATTCGCCGCCGCCCGGTTGGCGGGGTAGGTCACGTCCACGTAGTCGATGTCCTCGGACGCCTTCATGAAGGCGAACCGCTTGCCGGCCGCGGCGACCTTGACCCAGTCGATGGTCCCCTGCCAGTGGCTGATGTCGATGCCCTCGGTCAGGCCGTTCGCAGGCGGCTCGGCGGGATGACGATCGGCTTGGGGAGCGCCTTGAAGAGGCCGCGCGCGGCATAGAGGTACGTGACCTTGTAGAGCGACTTGACCGACTTGCCGTTGATCGCGCTGATCCGGTACCAGCCAGCCGCTTGACGTCGTGGTGCCGCCGCACGTCAGCCGCCAGCGCGATCCGACGACCTTGGTGGCGACCGTCACCTTCGTGCCGGGCTTCAGCGTCACCTTGACGGGCTTGCTGGTGCTCGGTCCGAGTCCGGGCATTGGCCGTGCACAGGACCGCGTTCGTGCTGACCGTCGCGATCGAGGGCGGCGTCGACCCCGTCGTGACCGCCTTGAACAGACCGGTCGCGGCATAGACGTAGGTCGAGCCGAAGAGCGACGTCGCCGAACGGCCGTTGATCGAGCTGATCCGATACCAGCTCTTCCCGGCTGCCGTGTGTCCCGCGCACGAGACCGACCAGCTGGATCCGGTGACGGTCGCGACGACGACCACCTTCACGCCGCTGGCAAGCGTCGTGCGGATGGCGCGCGGCCGTGCTGGGGCTCGAGCGGACGTTGACGCCGCCGCAGGCCGTGGCCTTCGTCGCGGAGGCGCCGAGGGCGACGGCCGGGTCGATCACCGCCGCCCCGGCCGTTGCCACGAGCGCCCACAGCATCGCCAGCGGCGATCAGGGCGACGAGCGGAGATCGAGCGCGGGCGGAGCGAGCGGCGGGCGGCGACAGCCAACTGGGCACCTCGGGTGAAGGCCCCTAAGGGTGGCAGACGCCGTCAACCCGGGCCATCCCCCCTTCGGACCAGTCCCGCCCGGCCCTTCCGGAGCCCGGACCTCAGTCCCAGTCGGTGGTCGAGATGACGGCCGGCTGGCCAGGGCCGTTGCACGGGGGCAGCCCATCGGCGGTCATCACGAGCCCGGCGATCTCGATCGGCGCCGTCCGCGACGAGGCCGACCGCCTGGAGCGGCAGCCGCGCGGTGGTGTCGCACCAGTTGCTGACCGGAACGAGAAGCCGCGGCTCGAGCCCGCCTCGATGACGGGGCCGTCGCCCCGGAGCGGCAACTCGCTGTAGATGTACTGCTTGCCGGTCGCATCGGCGATGGCGACCACCGGATGGATCGGGAGCCGGCAGGCGCGGCCCGACGTCCGTCACCGTGACGTCCGCGCCGCGACTGCCGGCCGCGCCGCCCCACGGTCCGCCGGTCATCGTGAGGTCGGACGGGCCGCAGTCGGCGACGGCCGACGACGGCGCGGATGCGGACGCGTGCGCCGTCGCGGTGGGCGTCGGTCGCGGTCGGGGTCGGGCTCGACCGTCGGCCGGAGCAGGCGGCCGCGGCGACCAGGAGCAGGGCCGCGACGGCCACGGCGGCCCACCGCCGAGGGGCGTCACGCCGGTCGGGATGACTCGTCGAGCCGATCACGGCTCGATCGTGGCACACGATCCGCGAATCGCGCCGTCGGCCGATCCGCGGCCGGCCGCGCCCGCGCATTGACACACGACACCACGCTCGGCCACACTCCGCCTACGCATGAGCCACTTCTTCTACTTTCCAAGCCCGGCATGATGGTTCTCGGTCACTAGACCGGGGGCACGGGTCGTGCCGGGCGAGACGAAGCAGAGGTGAAGCCTCTGCTTTTTTGTTTGGCCCGACCGATCGACGAGGAGATCTGAGCGCGATGTTCGTCGTGATGGCCGCAGGTGCCAGCGAGGCCGAGGTCCTCGGGGTCAAGAGCCGCATCCTCGCGGAGGGCCTGACCCCGTACGACCACGCCGGGGTGGACCGCGTCGTGATCGCGGTCGTCGGCGAGATCGGGTCGCGCAAGCCGGTGCTCCTCGACCGTCTCGCGGCGCTGCCCGGGGTCGAGGCGGTCACCCCGATCAGCCGCCCGTTCAAGCTGACGTCCCGCGAGTTCCATCCCGAGGACAGCGTCATCCGGGTCCTCGACGCCGTGATCGGCGACGGCTCGCTGACGGTGATGGCCGGCCCGTGCTCGGTGGAGAGCCGCGACCAGCTGTTCGAGACCGCCGATGCCGTCAAGGCCGCGGGCGCCACGATCCTGCGCGGCGGCGCCTTCAAGCCGCGCACGAGCCCGTACGCCTTCCAGGGGCTCGGCGTCGAGGCGCTCCGCTACCTCGCGGAGGCGCGCGAGCGGACCGGCCTGCCGGTCATCACCGAGGTGATGGAGCCCTCCCAGGTCGACATCGTGGCGGAGTACGCGGACATCCTCCAGATCGGCACCCGGAACATGCAGAACTACTCGCTGCTCCGCGACGTCGGTCGGGTGGCGCGCCCGGTGATGCTCAAGCGCGGCTACGGCGCCACCGTCGAGGAGTGGCTGATGGCGGCCGAGTACATCGTGTCGTCCGGGAACCCGAACGTGATCCTGTGCGAGCGCGGGATCCGCACGTTCGAGACGTACACGCGCAACACGCTGGACCTCTCGGCGGTGCCGCTCGTCCACCACCTGACCCACCTGCCGGTCATCGTCGACCCGAGCCATGCCACGGGGAAGCGCTGGCTGGTGACGCCCCTCGCGATCAGCGGCGTCGCGGTCGGGGCCGACGGGATCATGGTCGAGGTCCATCCCACGCCCGACGACGCGCTGTCCGACGCCGAGCAGCAGCTCACCCTCGACCAGTTCCGCGACATGATGGACGCCGTCACGCCGGTCCACGCCCTCGTCGCGTCGCGGCGCCGACAGCCCATCGCCGCCGGGTCCGTCGGGAACGGCGGCGGACTGTCGAAGCATTGACTGCCATGACCGCCCCCGGATCCGACGTCGCCGTCGTCCGCGCCGCGCCGCGCCTCCGCGGCGAGCTGCGGCTGCCCGGCGACAAGTCGATCAGCCATCGCGCGCTCCTGCTCGCGGCCGTGGCCGCCGGGGAGAGCCGGATCGAGGGCGCCGGCGACGGTGCGGACGTGCGCTCCACCGCCGGCATCGTCCGGGCGCTCGGGGCGACCGTGGAGCGGGTCCGCGAGCGACGGGCGGACGGTCGACTACCGGGTGGTCTCGCCCGGGGCCGACGGGCTGCGCGCCCCGGCCGCGACCCTCGATTGCGGCAACTCCGGCACGAGCCTGCGGCTGACCAGCGGCGTGCTCGCGGGCCTGCCGTTCACGAGCACGCTCGACGGCGACGATTCATTGCGTGGGCGTCCGGTCGCTCGTATCATCGAACCACTGCGTCGGATGGGGGCGGCACTCGACGCCCGGCAGAACGACTCCCTCCCTCCCCTGACAGTGACCGGTCGATCGCCGCTCGCGGCCATCGACTACGCGACGCCGGTACCCAGCGCGCAGGTGAAGTCGGCGGTCCTGCTGGCGGGGCTTCGAGCGGACGGCCGGACGACGATCACCGAATCGATCGCGACGCGCGATCACACGGAGCGCATGCTCCGGGCACGCGGCGTGCCGGTCGAGCGCGACGGCGGCCCCGACGGGCCCGTGAGCTGGACGGTGCGAGGAGGGCTGGCGGTGCAGGCGATCGACGAGCGGGTGCCGGGCGACGTCTCCGCGGCGGCCTTCTGGCTCGTCGCCGGGTCGATCCATCGCGACGCCGAGCTGGTCCTCCACGACGTCGGCGTGAATCCGACGCGCCGCGCGGTCATCGACCTCCTCCGGCGGATGGGCGCGGACATCGACGAGCAGCCGGCGGGCGGCGCGGACGACGGCGTCGGCGAGCCGCTGGCGGACCTCGTCGTCCGCTCGGCGCCGCTCCACGGGATCGACATCGGCCCGGCCGACGTGGCTGCGGCCATCGACGAGATCCCGGTGCTCTGCCTGGCGGCCGCGGTGGCCGAGGGCTCGACCACGATCCGGGGCGCCGGCGAGCTCCGCCACAAGGAATCCGACCGGATCGCGGGGATCGCGGCAGGCCTGACCGCGCTCGGCGCGACGGTCGAGGTCGACGGCGACGACCTCCGGATCGACGGCGGCGCGCGGCTGCGCGGGGCCGCCACCGACAGTCTCGACGACCACCGCCTGGCGATGACGTTCGCCATCGCCGGGCTCATCGCGGACGGCGACACCTCGATCGAGCGGCCCGGCTCGGCGGCCATCTCCTATCCGGGCTTCTTCGACGACCTCGAAAGGGTGCGAGCATGACGAAGCGCGTCGTCCTCATCGGCCACCCCGTGGCGCACTCGCTCTCCGGGGCGATGCAGCAGGCCGCGTTCGATTCGCTCGGGATCGACGCCAGGTACGAGCTGTGGGACCGCGCCCCGATCGAGCTGACCGAGGCGGTCGCGGAGCTCCGCGGCGATGACTTCCTGGGCGCCAACGTCACGATCCCGCACAAGGAGCGGGTGGTGCCGATGGTCGACCGCCTGACCGAGGAGGCCCACGCGACCGGGGCGGTCAACACCATCACGCGCGAGGGCAAGCGGCTGATCGGGCACAACACGGACGTGCCCGGGTTCAAGGTGGCCCTGGACCGGCTCGTCGGCAAGCAGAAGATGCCGCGGACCGCGGTGCTGCTCGGTGCCGGCGGCGGGGCGCGGGCGGTCGTCTACGGCCTGATCACCGAGGGCTTCCAGCGGATCATCGTCTTCAACCGGCACCTCCACCGCGCCGAGGGGCTGGTCAAGCACTTCGGTCGCAGCGCCGCGCACATGGAGCTGCGGGCGATGCCCTGGCACGAGTCGATCATCGAGTCCGAGCTGGCCAAGGCGAAGGTGCTGGTCAACGCCACCTCGATCGGCCTGACGGCGGACGAGAGCCCGCTGCCCGCCGAGATCCTGCCGTCGGAGCTGCTGGTGCTCGACCTCATCTACGCCCGGACCCGGCTGCTGCGCGACGCCGCCGCGGCGGCTGCCAGGTCGCCGACGGCGAGCTGATGCTGCTCCACCAGGGCGCGGCGGCCTTCTCGCTGTGGACCGGCCAGAAGGCCCCGCTCGAGCTGATGCAGGAGAAGCTCGCCGAGGCGCGCGCGGGCGGCCTTCGATCGGCCGAGGGCGAGCCGGCGGGCGAGCCGAAGGCCGAGGCGTCGGCCGCCTCCGCCTCGGCCGACTGACGGCCCGGGCCCGGACGCGATCGCCGCGGAGTCGATGATGGCCGCCTTCCGCTTCCTGACCGCGGGCGAATTGCACGGGCCGGCGCTCGGCGCCACGGTCGAGGGCGTGCCGGCCGGGCTGGCGCTGACCGAGGACGACGCTCGCCGTCGACCTCGCGCGCCGCCAGCGCGGGTACGGCCGCGGCGCGCGCCAGTCCATCGAGCAGGACCGCGCCGAGATCCTCGGCGGCGTCCGGCACGGCCTGACCCTCGGGTCGCCGATCCTGCTGCTCGTCCGCAATCGCGACTGGGAGAACTGGACGCGGGTCATGCAGGTCGGGCCGCTCAGCGACGAGGAGGCCGACGAGCTGCTCGCGGCCGCGGAGGACGGGAACAAGCGGGCGACCCCGGTCACGAGGGTCCGGCCCGGCCATGCCGACCTGGCCGGCGCGCTGAAGTACGGGTTCACGGACGTGCGCGACGTGCTCGAGCGCGCGTCCGCGCGCGAGACCGCGGCGCGCGTCGCGGCGGGCGGGGTCGCCCGGGCGTTCCTGCGCGAGCTCGGCATCGAGGCCTGGTCGTTCACCGCCGAGGTCGGCGGCGTCGCGGTCGACCCGGCCAACTGCACGCGGCCGCGCGACGAGGCCGACGACTCGCCCCTGCGCTGCCCCGACCCCGATGCCGAGGCCGCGATGATCGCCCGCATCGACGAGGCCCGGTCGGCCGGCGACACGGTCGGCGGCGTCTTCGAGGTCGTGGTCCACGGGCTGCCGATCGGGCTGGGCTCGTACGTCCACTGGGATCGCCGGCTCGACGCTGCGCTCGCCGCGGCGGTCATGAGCATCAACATCGTCAAGGGCGTCGAGTTCGGGCTCGGCTTCGAGCAGACGCGCCGCTTCGGGTCGGCCGTCCACGACGTCATCGAGGGTCGCGACGCCGACGGGCGCTGGGTCCACCGCACGAACAACGCCGGCGGGCTGACCGGCGGCGTCACCAACGGCGAGCCGCTGGTCGTTCGCGGCGCGGTCAAGCCGATCTCCACGCTGGCCCGGCCGCTGCCGTCGGCCGACCTCGTCACCGGGGAGGCCGTCGACAAGGCCCACTACGAGCGGAGCGACATCAGCGTGGTGCCGGCGGCAGGCGTGGTCGCCGAGGCGATGGTGATGCTCACGCTCGCAGGGTTCGTGCTCGAGAAGACCGGCGGCGACTCGATGGCCGAGGTCAAGGACAACCTCGCGCGCTACCGCGAGCGGATCGGCCGCGCCCCGGAGGCGCCGGTCGCCGGCGGCCGGCGAGCGGCGCACGTCCCGGCCCATGGCCTGACCGGCACCGACGAGGCCGGCTCCGGCGGCGACGACTGACGGCGATGGACGTCGTCCTCGTCGGTCTCCCGGGCAGCGGCAAGAGCGTCATCGGCAAGCGGCTGGCGTCCCGCCACCGCGCCACGTTCATCGACCTCGACGAGCGGATCGAGTCCACCACGGGCCGCGAGATCCCGGCGATCTTCGCCGAGGATGGCGAGCCTGCCTTCCGCGCGCTGGAGCGCGAGGCGATCGCCGCGCTCGGCAGCCCCGACCGCGATCCAGAGATCCGTCGGGTGATCGCGACAGGCGGCGGCGCCGTCGTCGACCCGCGCAACCGCTGGTCGCTCTATCGCGGCCGAGCCTCGGTCTGGCTCGACGGGCGGCCGGAAGTCCTCGCACAGCGCCTCCGACGCTCCCCGCACGTCCGGCCGCTGGTCACGGCCCGCGACCCGATCGGGGCCTTGCGGGATCTCGCGGCGAAGCGCGAGCGCTACTACGCGGCCGCGGACATCCGCGCCCCCGGGATCGCCGAGGTCGGATCGGTCCTCGACGACCTGGAACGGCGCCTTGCGGCGTTGGACCCGGTCGACACACGCAGGATCACCACGCTGTTGCGGGCGGACACGCCGATCGGCCGCTTCGTGATCGGCGAGGGGATCGTCCGCGCCGCGGTGGGCGAGGCCCTGCGCCAGGCGTCGGCATCCCGTGCCGTGCTGATCTCCGAGCCGGGAGCGTGGGCCGCGGTCGGCGACGCGCTCGCGGACGGACTGGCCACCGACGGCTGGACCGTGGCGACCGTGCAGCTCCCCCAAGGCGAGGACGCCAAGCGCCTGGCGGTGGTCGAGGCCGGAGCAAGCGAGCTGGCACGGCTGCGCGTCGAGCGCGGCGAGCCGCTCGTGGCGGTCGGCGGCGGCGCGCTGGGCGACGCGGCCGGGTTCCTCGCCGCGACGTACCTGCGCGGGGTCCCGGTCATCCACGTCCCGACGACCCTCGTCGCCCAGATCGACTCGTCGATCGGCGGCAAGACCGGCGTCGACCTGCCGGAAGGGCAAGAACCTGCTCGGGGCGTTCCACCAGCCGACGGCCGTGATCATCGATGTCGCGGTCCTGCGGACGCTCCCCGAGCGCCAGCGGCGAGCCGCGCTGGGCGAGGCCGTGAAGATGGCGGCGCTCGGCGACGAGCGGCTGTTCGAGGTGCTCGAGCGCGACGGCGACGCGATCGCCCGCGGCGACGTGTCGGCGTTCGCGTCGGGGGCCGTGGCCGAGGTGGTCGAGCGGGCCGCGATGGCAAAGGTCGCCGTGGTGGTCGCGGATGAGCGCGAGCGGGACGCGGCCGGCGGGCGGATCTCGCTCAACCTCGGGCACTCGCTCGGCCATGCCGTCGAGGCCGCGGCCGGGTATGGCGGCCTGCTCCACGGCGAGGCGGTCGCCTATGGGCTCCGCGCCGCCTGCGCGATCGGGATCGCGGCCGGCGTGACGCCGCCGGAGCGGGCGGACCGCATCACCGGCCTGCTGGATGCGCTCGCGCTGGGCGTCGATCCCCTGCCCTACCGGCTCGAGACCGTCCTCGACCATCTCGCCGCGGACAAGAAGCACGCCGGTGGCCGGCTGCGCTGGGTCCTGCCGACGGCCGATGGCGTCGTCGTCCGCGACGACATCCCGCCCGAGTGGTCGCCACGGCCGCCGGGCGCCTGCTCACGACCGAGGTGCCCGCATGACCGCCGTCCTCGTCCTCGAGGGCCCGAACCTGAACCTGGTCGGGACGCGCGAGCCCGAGATCTACGGATACGAGACGCTCGACCAGATCCATACCGGGATCGCCGCCCGCGCGGCGGAGCTGGGGCTCGAGGTGCGCTTCTTCCAGTCGAACCACGAGGGCGCGCTGATCGACCGGCTCCACGAGCGCGACTTCGACGTCGCGATCGTCAACGCCGGGGGCTGACGCACACGAGCGTCGCACTCCGCGACGCGCTCCTCGGCGTCCAGCGGCCGTTCATCGAGGTCCACCTCTCGGATCCCGGCGACGCGCGAGCCGTTCCGCCACGTCAACTACCTCCACGACATCGCGCTCGAGTCGATCGTCGGCCAGGGAGCGCTCGGGCTACCACCTGGCGCTCGAGGCGATCGTCCGCTGGGCCGATGGCGAGGGCGTCGAGCGTGCCTGAGCGACATCCGGAGACCGCCGAGGTGCGGCGGCTCCGCACGAAGATCGATGCGCTCGACCGCAAGCTGGTGGCGCTGCTCAACGAGCGCGCCGAGCTGGCGCGCCAGGCCGGGCGGGCCAAGGACGCGGCCGGGGTCAAGCAGATCCGCGACGCCGAGCGCGAGCGCGAGGTCCTGCTCCGCGTGTCGATGGCGAACACCGGACCGCTGCCGCAGGCGGACCTGCTCGCGCTGTATCGGCGGCTGATGACGGCGACCCGAGCGCTCGAGGCCGCGCGACCGCGCCGCCGACCGGAGCCACCCCGACGACTGAACCGCGACGATGGAGCAGGCCCGCTGCAGCGCGGGCCCGCCGACGACCCGGTTCGCGCCGGCGCCGACCGGCTACCTGCACCTCGGCCATGTCGCGAATGCGGTCGCCGTGTGGGGGATGGCGCGGGCGGCCGGCGGCCGCGTCGTCCTGCGCATCGAGGACCACGACCGCCAGCGGTGCCGGCCGGAGTTCGACGCGGCGCTGCTCGAGGACCTGGCGTGGCTCGGGTTCGTCGCCGACGCGGGGCCGCTTCGCCAGTCCGACGACGACGCGCCATACCGGGACGCGCTCGAGACGCTTCGCACCGCCGGTCTCGTCTACGGCTGCGACTGCTCGCGCTCGACCTTCGACGCGTGGGCCGTGGCGAACGGCCGCGAATGGTCGGGCCCGGGCTGTCCGGGCGGCTGTCGCGAGCGCGGCCTGGACGGCCCCGTGCTGCGGGTCGCCCTCGGCGGCGGCAAGGAGCGCTGGATGGACGCCTTCGTCGGGCCGTGTGAGGGCGAGGCGTCCGCGGGCGGCGACCCGCCGATCCGCGACCGCCACGGGAACTGGACGTACGCGTTCGCGGTCGTCGTCGACGACCTCCGGCAGGGTATCGACCTGGTGGTCCGCGGCCGGGACCTCCTCGAGTCGACGCCGGCCCAGATCCGGCTCGGTTCGCTGCTCGGCGGCGACGCGCCGCCGACGTTCGCCCATCACGGGCTGGTCCGCCGGCGGGACGGCCGCAAGCTGTCGAAGGCCGACGGGGCGACCGGGATCCGCGAGATGCGCGCCGCGGGCCGTCGCGCGCCCGACGTGATCGGCGAGGCGGCCGCGGCGATCGGGCTGATCGACGCGCCCCGGCCCATCGAGGCGGCCGAGGTGGCCGCGCTCTTCCCGGCACCTGCCGCGGACTAGGGCTCGGTCCGGTCCTCGATCTCCCAGGCGTGGTCGAGCGCGTGCCAGGCGATCCGGCGCGCGGCGTAGCGCGGCGGCCACTTCCGGCCGGCGATCGGCGAGCCGTCCGACGGCTGGCGCAGGATCTCGAGCATCGCGGCGCGCATCGCCGTCATGCCCCTACCGTAACGCGGTGGCGGCACGGCTTACATGCATCCGACCTCGGTTCGGGCTCGCGGCCAGCGCTCGACCGTGCCGGATGCGGTCTGCACGTAGGCCGCATCGCCGGCCGGGACCGTGAAGATCCGCCATTTCTTCGTGTGGTAGCCGGTGTCGGTGGCGTCCTTCGGGAGCTTGGTATCCGCCTTGAACGGACCGATCGATCGTCGGCGAGGACGCCGCGCGGGTCGCGGAAGAACTGGAAGCCTCGGAGCGTGAGGAACACGGTGCTTTCCCAGCCGCAATGTCCTGGACCGGCGAGCGACATGACGATGTCGGTCCGGACCCGGCCGCCGAGGCGGTCCGACCACACCGTCACGCCGGCGACCGGGACGTCCCGGGGGCGAACTCGGACACATCGCATGCCCGGATCCCGACGACCTCCCAGCCGACGTGGTCGGCGATGCCCTCGAACTGGTCGGTCGCCACGGCGACGACCTTCGTGTCGTTGCCGACGAGGTAGCCGTAGCGCGCCCAGTGGCCGACGACCTCCGTCGGCTCGAAGCCGCTCTTCGGGATCGACTGGTACGTCATCCGGAGCACGTCGAGGGCCCGGTCGGCTGACGGGGCAGGATCGAACGGCCCGAACTGCGTCGGGACCTCCTGCCCAAGCTCTGCCACAGGCCCATCGCACCGCAGCTGGCCGGCGAGATCGGCCACCCAGACGGGCACGGCTTCGGCCGTCGCGCTGGCGACCGGCGGGGTCACCGTCGGTGCTGCGAGCGTCGCCGACGGCGGCGCCATGTCGCTGGCCGGCGCCAGGGTCAGACCGGGTCGGGAGGGAGGGATCGCGACCGAGCACGCCGCCACGATGAGACTGGCAACGACGATGAGGATGGGGGATCCGCAGCGGAGCCTGGAGTCGACCGTCATGGGCTCAAGACGCCGGCCGGACCGAACCTGTTACAGGTCGCCGAGCGAGGGCAGGCTTCAGTCGAGGCGCGTCGCCGCCCGAAGGTCGCCGACGAGGCGGGCGAGGCCGTCGACGTCGCGGCCGTCCGGGCCGAGCGCGTCGACGAGGGCCGACGCGACGATGACGCCGTCCGCGCCGGCCGCGGCGATCGCCCGGACGTGCGCCGGCCGGCTCACGCCGAAGCCGACGGCGACCGGCACGGGCGAGACGGCCTTCACGTCGCGCACCAGCCGGCCGACCGATCGTGGGAGCGAGGCGCGCGCTCCGGTCACGCCGACGAGCGAGACGCAGTAGAGGAACCCGCCGCTGCGGGCGGCGATGGCGGCCCGCCGGGCCGGCGATGTCGTCGGCGCGACCAGGTAGACGACCGCGAGGCCGGCGTCGCGGGCGACGGCCTCGAACGGCGCGCCCTCGTCGGGCGTGAGGTCGGCCACGATCAGGCCGGCCGCGCCGGCACCGGCGAGCCGCCGCGCGACGGCCTCCCCGTCGCCGCCGCCGATGACCTGGTTCGCGTAGCCCATCGGGACGAGCGGCAGATCCGGCCGGGCCGCGCCGATCCGCTCGATGAGCCGCAGCGAGCCCTCGAGCGTCGCGCCCGCCTTGAGCGCCACGCCCGACGCCCGCTGGAGCGTGGCGCCGTCGGCCAGCGGGTCCGAGTACGGCAGCCCGACCTCGAGCAGGTCGGCCCCGGCGTCGGCCGCCGCGAGGGCGACGCGCAGGCTCGTCTCGGCGTCCGGGTAGCCGGCGACGACGTACGGGATGAGCGCGACGCGACCGTCGGCCCGGGCGCGGGCGAACGCCGCCGCGATCCGCCGGGCGCCGGCGGTGTCGTTCGTGCCGATCGCCCGGGGCGTGGCGGTCGTCATCCCTCGCCCGCCCACGGCTCGACGTCGGCGAAGCGCTCGAGCGCCGCGAGGTCCTTGTCGCCGCGCCCGGAGAACCCGACCAGGACGAGGATCTCGTCCGGCCACGGGTCGCCCGAGCCGTCCGTGCCGGCGAGCAGCTTCGGGAGCGCCGCGATCGCGTGCGCGGTCTCGAGCGCGGGCAGGATGCCCTCGGTCCGGGTCGTGGTCTTCATCGCGGCGACGGCCTCGCGGTCGGTCGCGGACGCGACCTCGATGCGCCCGCCCTCGGCGAGCGCGGCGAGCTGCGGCCCGATGCCCGGATAGTCGAGCCCGGCCGAGGCCGAGTGCGCCTCGACGACCTGGCCGTCGCGGTCCTGGAGCATCAGCGAGCGCGAGCCGTGGAGGATGCCGGGCGTCCCGCCGAGGATCGCCGCCGCGTGGCGCCCGGTCTCGATGCCGTCGCCGGCCGCCTCGACGACCGCGAGCCGGACCGACGGCTCGCCGATGAACCGCGCCAGCAGCCCGATGGCGTTCGAGCCGCCGCCGACGCAGGCGAGCGCGACGTCCGGCAGGCGCCCCTCGACGGCCTGGAGCTGGGCCGCGGCCTCGTCGCCGATCCGGCGCTGGAGGTCGCGGACGATCGTCGGGTACGGGTGCGGCCCCATCGCCGAGCCGAGCACGTAGTGGGTGGTCTCGACGTTCGTGACCCAGTCGCGCATCGCCTCGTTGACCGCGTCCTTGAGCGTCGCCGTCCCCGAGGTGACCGAGCGGACCTCGGCGCCGAGCGCGCGCATGCGCAGCACGTTCGGGCCCTGGCGCTCGATGTCCTCGGCGCCCATGTAGACGACGCACGGCAGGTCGAGCAGCGCGCAGGCGGTGGCCGTCGCGACGCCGTGCTGGCCGGCGCCGGTCTCGGCGATGACCCGCGACTTGCCGAGCCGGCGCGTCAGCAGCGACTGGCCGAGCGCGTTGTTGATCTTGTGCGCGCCGGTGTGGGCGAGGTCCTCGCGCTTGAGGTAGAGGCGGAGCCCGGGGATCGGAGCGTGGCCGATCGTCGACGCCCGCCCGCGGCGTCGCAGCCGCCGGCGAGCCGAGCCGCCTCGACCCGCACCGCCTCGGCCAGCCGGTCGGCGCGATAGAGCGGGGTCGGGCGACCGGCGAACCGCGCGAGCAGCTCGCGCAGCTCCGACCAGAAGACCGGGTCGTGGCGGAGGTCGTCGTAGGCGTGCTCGAGCTGCTCGAGGGCGGCCATCAGCGTCTCGGGCACGTACCGGCCGCCGAAGTCGCGCTCCATCCCCCAGCGGCCGTGGCGCGTCGGCCTCGAGCAGGCCGGCGTGGACCGGCGTCGGCCCGAAGGCGAGGTTGGGACGGTCGTCGCGCGCGGCGCGGGCGCGCTTGGCGAAGAGGGCGACGAGGTACGGGTCCTTGCGCGGCCGCTGCCCGGGCTCGCGCGGCAGCTCGACGCCCGAGGCGACGTCGACGCCGGTCGCCGGGACGTCGCGCAGCGCGCCGGCGACGTTCGCCGGCGACGAGGCCGCCGGCCAGGGTGACCGGCACCTCGCGGGCGACCGCCGCGGCCAGCGCCACCGATGCCCGCTGGCCCGTGCCGCCGGGGTGCGGCCCGCCGGCGGTGTCGAGGAGGAGGCGCTCGACACCGCCGGCGAGGTAGGCACGACCCGACTCCGCGAGCCGGGCCGCCGCGGCGGGCACGTCCGACGGCGGCTCGGCCGGGAGATGCAGGACCTTCCAGACCGGGCGCCCGATCGACGCCACGATCGAGACCGGCTCGCGGCCGTTCAGCTGGACGACATCGGGATCGACGGTCGCGACGATCGCGGCCAGGTCGGCGGCGGCCGCGTCCGCGGTGATGGCGACGATCGTCGGGCCGGCCCGCGGCGGCCGTCGCGGTCCGGATCGTCCGCGCCAGGTCCGCGGCCTCGTCGAGCGACAGCGCGCGCGGCGTGCCCGGGACGAGGTTGAGCCCGAGCGGCGTCGGCCCCGGCCGAGATCGCGGCGATGGCGCTCCCCGCGTCGCCGACCCCGCAGATCTTCACGAGCGGGCGGCGCGCGACGTTCGCCGGGTCGGTCGGCGCCGCCCCGGCGGCGACGAACGAGCGGACGGTCGCGGCCGGATCGCCGCTCCGGACCAGCGCCTCGCCGACGAGCGCGCCGTCGAAGCCGAGCGCACGCCAGCGGGCGATCGTCTCGGCCGATCGGACCCCGGACTCGGCGATCACGAGCCGGTCGTCCGGCACGAGCTCGCGGAGCCGGCCGGCACGGTCGGGGTCGACGGCGAGCGTCCGCAGGTCCCGGTTGTTGATGCCGATCAGGCGGGCGTCCGTGTCGAGCGCCAGCCGCAGCTCGCGCTCGTCGTGCGCCTCGACGAGCGGCTCGAGCCCGAGCGAGAGCGCCCGCTCGACGAGATCGCGCAGGCGGCCCTTGCCCGGATGGAGGACGGCGAGCAGCAGGACGGCGTCGGCGCCGGCGAGCCGCAGCGTCTCGAGCTGGCGCGGGTCGACGACGAACTCCTTGGCGAGGACCGGGATCGAGACCGCGGCGCGGACCGCGCGCAGGTCGTCGACCGACCCGCCGAACCAGTGCGGCTCGCAGAGGACGGAGATCGCCGCGGCACCGCCGGCCTGGTAGGCGCGGGCGCGGGCGACGATGTCCTCGCCTCCGGCGGCGATGCGACCCGCCGACGGCGACGCACGCTTGATCTCGGCGATGAGGTGCAGGCCGGGGTCGAGGAACCGCTCGAGGATGCCCCGGACCGGTGGCGCGGCGCCGAGGGCCGACGGGTCGACCGGGCCGCTCGCCGCGAGCTCGCGGTCGATGTCCGCCTGCCGGCGGGCGGCGATCTCCTGGACCACGCTCGGCGGCGCGGCGCGCTTCGGCCGCTCGACGGTCGCGGTCATGCGGGCGCCGTCGCCGAGCCGACCTCGGCCGCGGCCGCGGCCGCTGCGTCGGCGGCTCGCCGCTCGGCGCGCAGGGCCTCGAGCGCATCGGCCGCGAGGCCGGCATCGATCGTCAGCGTGGCGCGATCGATGCCCTCCTCCATCGACCCGACGGCGCCGGCGACCAGCAGCGCGGCGGCCGCGTTCGAGCACGACGACGTCGCGCCGTGCGCCCGGGCTCGCCGTGGACGATCGCCTCGACCATCCGCGCGTTCTCGGCCGGCGTGCCGCCGCCGAGCTTCGCGGTCGCGACGCGCCGGAACCCGAGCTTCGCGGCGTCGATCACGTGCCGCTCGATGGCGTCGGGCGCGACGTGGTACAGCACGCCGCTCCCGTCGAGCGGCAGCTCGTCGACGCCGTCGCCGTGGATGACGAACGTCCGCTCGGTGCCGAGCCGCTGCGCGACCTCGGCGATCCGTGCGGCGGCGGCCGCGTCCCCGACGCCGAGCAGCTGGCGCGTGGTCCCGGCCGGGTTGGTGAGCGGCCCGAGCAGGTTGAACGCGGTCCGCACGCCGATCTCGCCGCGCGTCGGGCCGGCGTGGCGCATCGCCGGGTGGAACCGCGGGGCGAACATGAACGCGAAGCCGACCGTCCGGAGGGCCTCGGCCGCGGACGCGGCGTCATGGTCGATCCGGACGCCGAGCGCATCGAGGACGTCGGCGGAGCCCGCCTGCGACGTGATCGCCCGGTTGCCGTGCTTGGCGACCACGACCCCGGCGCCGACCGCGACGAGCGCGGCGCTGGTCGAGATGTTGAACGTGCCGCTGCCGTCGCCGCCGGTCCCGACGACGTCGATGGCGCCCGACGGGCGCGTCGACGCGGACGACGCGCTCGCGCATCGCGGTCGCGAACCCGGCCAGCTCGTCGATGGTCTCGCCGCGCATCCGCAGGCCCATCAGCATCGCGGCGAGCTGCGCCGGGCGTCGCCTCGCCGTCCATGACCTCGCCCATCGCGACGCGCGCCTCGTCGAGCGACAGCGAGCCGCCGTCGACGATCGTCGCGAGCGCGGCGCGGACCTGGCCGCTCATCGGACGGGCTCCAGCGCGTCACCCGGCGTCTCGGTCGTCTCGGCCATCCCGGCCGTCGCGAACGAGCCCGACACGGCGTCGAGCCGCGAGGCCTCCCCTTCCCCGGCGAGGCGCAGGAAGTTCGCGAGCAGGTGCGGCCCCTCCGGGGTCAGCACGCTCTCGGGATGGAACTGCACGCCCTCGAGCGGCAGCGACGTGTGGCGCAGGCCCATCACGACCCGGTCGACCTCGCTCATCGCGGTGACGCGGAGCTCCGGCGGCAGCGTCGCGGGGTCGACGGCCAGCGAGTGGTAGCGCGCGGCCATGAACGCCGGCGGCATCCCCGCCAGCAGGCCCGCGCCGTCGTGGGTCACCTCGGACGCCTCGCCGTGGACGAGCGTCGGCGCCCGCACGATCGTGCCGCCGAACGCGACCGCCATCGACTGCATCCCGAGGCAGACGCCGAGCACGGGGATCTCCCGCGCGGCCGCGACCTGGATCGCGTCGACCGAGACGCCGGCGTCGTCGGGATCGCCCGGCCCGGGCGAGATGACGATGCCCGCGGAGGTCGGCCGCCGGGTCGTCGGCGAGCGCCTCCACGCCGGCCCGGTCGATCGCGTCGTTGCGGACGCACGCGGACGTCCGCGCCCGGCCGCCTGGAGCGCCTGGACGAGGTTGAACGTGAAGCTGTCGTAGTTGTCGATGACGAGGATCACGTCCGCGCTCCGATCACCGGCTCGGCGGTCGGGGCGTCGTCGTCGGCGGCCGGCGCGTCGGGGACGCCCGCCGCCAGGTCGATCGCCCGCCGGATCGCGGCGGCCTTGTGGTCGGTCTCCTCGAACTCGCGCTCCGGCACGGAGCCGGCGACGATGCCCGCGCCCGTGTGGACGTGGGCCTGGCCGTCCTTGAGCACGGCGCTCCGGATGGTGATCGCCGTGTCGAGGTTGCCGTCGTAGCCGAGGTAGCCGACGGCGCCGCCGTACAGGCCGCGGCGCTCGCCCTCGGCGGCCGCGATGAGCTGCATCGCGCGGACCTTGGGGGCGCCCGAGAGCGTGCCGGCCGGGAAGACCGCGCGCAGCGCGTCGAGCGCGTCGAGGTCCGGCCGGAGCCGCCCCTCGACGTGCGACACGAGGTGGAGGACGTGGCTGTAGCGCTCGACCTCCATGTACTTGCTGACGGTCACGGTCCCGGCCCGCGACACGCGGCCCAGGTCGTTGCGCCCGAGGTCGACGAGCATCACGTGCTCGGCCCGCTCCTTCGGGTCGCGCTGGAGCTGCTCGGCGAGGAGCGCGTCCTCGCGGGCGTCGACGCCGCGCGGCCGCGTCCCGGCGATCGGGTGGGTCGTGAGCTTGTCGCCCTCGACCTGGAGCAGGAGCTCCGGGGAGGCGCCGACGACCTCGAAGGTCGGCGTCCGGACGAAGAACAGGTACGGACTCGGGTTGACGCGGCGGAGCGCCCGGTAGAGCCCGATCCCGTCGAGCGTGCGCCCGGTCTCGGGGTCGCCCGGCAGGTCGAACGACTGGCGGCGGGCGAGCACGACCTGGATCGCCTCGCCGGACGCGATCGCCTCCTTCGCGACCTCGACGGCGTGGATGTACGCCTCGCGGCCCAGGCTGGTGTCGACCGGCGCGGGCGAGACCGACGGGAGCCCGCCGGTCCGGCGCGCCGCGCCGGCGATCTCGGCCGCCGACGGGCGCCCGGCGCGGTCGAGCGCGTCGAAGATGGCCTCCTCGGCGATCCGGTAGCGGCCCTCGAGGTCGGGCGTCTCGGTGTGCAGCGACGCGATCGCGGACAGCGTGTGGGTCAGGTGGTCGAAGACGAGGACGAGGTCGGTCTCGATGAACGCCGCCATCGGGACGTTGACGGGGTCGCGCTCCGGGAGCGGGACGGTCGGCTCGAAGGTGGAGACGGCGTCGTAGGCGAGCGCCCCGACGGCGCCGCCGGTGAAGCGCGGCATCCCGTCGACCGGCAGGACCCGGCGGCGCGGCACGAACGCCCGGATCGCGTCGAGCGGGTCGGCGGCGGGGGCCGTGTCGATCGGCAGGTCCGGCGCGTAGGTCGGGACCGTGACCGGCCGGGTCTGCGTCCGGGCGAGGCCGTCGCGGACCTCGAGCAGCCGGCGCGGCCCGACGCCGAGGAACGAGTACCGGCCGAGGCGCTCGCCGCCCTCGACCGACTCGAGGAGGTAGGCCGGGCCGCCGTCGTCGAGCCGCAGGAACGCCCCGATCGGGGTCTCGAGGTCGGCCGGGCGGGTCGCGCGGAGCAGGATCGTGTCCGCCTCGGTGGCGAGGCGCTTCGTCTGCGCCAGGCTGAGCGGGTCCGTCGTCGTCATCGCGGTTGGCCTCTGGAATCAGGAAACGACCATTCGTCCCGGGACGAAAGGTCGTGCCTTCCGCGGTGCCACCCTCATTCGGCGATGCCGCACTCACGTGACCGACGGGTCGGATGGTGTCGCCACCATCGCCGATCGGCGCTGCCCTGTATCGCTGGCGCTCTGCGCCGGAGCCTACTGGCGGAGATCCGCGTTCGGTCCGGAGGCTCCCGGGTCCATTCCCTGTCGTCGTCGTCCCGGTTCGCACCAGCCACCGGGTCTCTGGGTCGACGTGCGACGGGTACTCGTCCCGTTCACAGCCCGTTCTTCGTGATGTAGGGGCGGAGTATGGGCGGGCCCCGCTCGGATGCGTCAAGCCCGGGCGGCGGAGCCACCGGTCGGCGTCACCCGCCATCGGGTGAGCCTGGCGGAGAGGGTGGGATTCGAACCCACGAAGTCTTTCGACTCTGCGCTTTTCAAGAGCGCCGCCATCAACCGCTCGGCCACCTCTCCGTGGCGCAGGATACCAGCGGGTCCCGGCGAGTCCCCTACGCGTACGTCCGGCGACGACGGCCGGTCGGCGGCCCCTTCTCGCCGAGCGTGCGACGAACGAACGGCAGCCACGCGAGCGCGCCCAGGGACTGCGCCAGCACGGCGAGGATCAGCAGCAGGCCAGGGACGACCAGGGCGACGCTCGGGACGACGAGCTCGAGCGACAGACCGAGATCCACATCGATCGGGCCGAGTGAGACGGGGGTCGCGGGGTCCTCGCCCGACGCTCGGCCCGATGCTCAGGTTCGGTCCGCTGCCACCGCTGCCGGCGCCGGACGCACCGCCCGTCGTGCCGCCCGAGACCGGTCGCGTTCGACGACGCGCTCGGCGCGGCGGTCGGCGCCGGCGTGGCCGCCGGTCCCGCGGAGTCGACGGGCGCCGGGGTCGGGCGTCGATGCCGCGGTCGGCCGCGCCGTCGGGACCGGCGTCGGGGTCGGGCTCGGGGTCGGGACGAGGTTCGGCAGGGTCGGCAGCGGGATGACGATGATCGGCCGTGGCGTCGGGGTCGGGGTCGGCGTCGGGGTGGGCGTGGGGGTCGGCTTCGGCGTGGGGGCCGGGGTGGGCGTGGGGGCCGGGGTGGGCGTGGGGGCCGGCGTCGGCGTCGGGGTCGGCTTCGGCGTGGGGGTCGCCGCCGGGCCGCGGACCGTGATCGTCACGAGGGCCGTGGTGCTCAGGAGGTCGTCGATCGCGTACGTGAACGTGTCGGTGCCGTGGAACCCATCGTCGGGGTCGTAGTGGAAGGACCCGTCGTTGCGGAGGGTGAGGTTCCCGTGCTTCACGTCGACCACGACGTCCGGGCGGCCAACGCCGATGTTCAGGTCGTTGGCCAGGACGCCGGGCGCATCGACGTCGATCCGCGTCTCGTAGTCGGTCGTGTAGTGGTCGTTGACGGTGACCGCGAGCAGCCAGGCGGCCGACACCGGCGGCGTGACGATCACCCCGACCAACGCGGTCGCCACGAGGCCGATCGCGACGTGTCGACGCCGAGCGGTTGTCACGCGACGGCCCTCGGCGCCCACAGGCGGATCGAGGCGTTCGGGTCGGTGCCCGGCATCGGCGCGTCGGCGACCGTCCGAAGGCTGGTCACGAACAGCTCGACGAGCCGCGGGTCCAGCTGCGTCCCGGCCGCGACCTGGAGCCGGCGGATCGCCTCGTCGGTGTCCAGCGCCTTGCGATAGGCCCGGGAGGTCGTCATCGCGGAGAAGCTGTCAGCGACCGACACGATCCGCGCGATGAGCGGGATGTCCTCGCCGGCGAGACCGTCGATGTAGCCGTTCCCGTCCCAGCGCTCGTGGTGGTGGCGGATGCCGGCTCGGATCAGCTCCGTATCCGGCAGGTCGCGCACGATCAGGTCGCCGAGGACGACGTGCTGCTTGACGATCTCGTACTCGTCGTCGGTCAGGGCCCCGGGCTTGCGCAGGAGATGGTCCGGCATCCCGATCTTGCCGATGTCGTGGAGCAGCCCGGCCAGGCGCACGGCGCCGACCGTCGCCTCGTCGAGGCCGTCCTGGCGAGCGAGGAACACGGCGTATCGCGCGACGTCCTCGGAGTGCCGCTTCGTGTAGCGGTCCTTCGTGTCGACGGCGAAGACCAGGCCCTGCAGCACGTCGAAGGTCGCGGCGCCGTCGTCCACGACGCCGTCCACGCCGGTGACGCGGATCTCGTCGCCGCCGCTCGCCTTGGCGGCCCCGAGCGTCGAGGCGACCGTCGCGAGCAGGACGGTCAGCGACGCGCCGTCGCGCGGGTAGGTGGCGATCCCGGCGCTGATCGTGATCGGGATCCGATCGGCGGCGTCGACGTCGAGGCTCCGCTCGACGAGCGCGTCGCGGACGGCCTGGATCGCGGGCTCGAGACCGGCCAGGTCCTCCCGCGGGGCGATCACGAGGAATTCGTCGGGGCCGTAGCGACCGATCACGGCCTCCGGGGGGCAGACGATGTCGAGGACGTCGAGGACCGTCAGCAGCGCCGTGTCGCCGGCCTTGTGGCCCTGGTGGTCGTTGAGCAGCGTGAAGTTGTCGATGTCGATGAGCGCGACGCCGATCGGCTCGCTCGTGGCCTTGGCCGTCTCCATCCGCCCGGCGAGCAGGCTGACCAGCGCGCCGTGGTTGTAGGTGCCGGTCAGCGGGTCGCGGCGAGTCGACTCGACGAGGTCGGCCGTCTGGCGGGTGAGCCGCTTCTGCGCCGACCGGAAGATGATGAACAGCAGGACGGCGGCGACGGCCGCGGCGCTCAGGGTGACCAGCACGACCTGGAGCCGGACGGCGTCCAGCTTGGCGAGGATCGGGCCGGCGTCGCGCCACAGCGTGAGCTGGCCCAGGACGCGTCCCGCTCCGGTCGGTGATCGGCAGGCGCTCGCGGAGGAGCATCGGCGCGGCCAGGTCGTGCGACGAGCGCGCCGGCCTCGGCGAGCGGGACGATGGCGGCGTCGGCGTTCCGGTCGATCGCGGCCGGTGGCACGGACGGCAGCGCGCCAGGTCCGGTCGGTGGCGATCAGGGCGCCGTCGGCGCGGCGCAGCTCCGCGTGGAGGATCCCGCTCGTGCTGTCGAGCGAGGCGAGGACGGTCTGGAGCTTGGCCTGCCGCGTCGCATCCGGGACACCCGTCGCCGTGAGGTCCGACCCGTTCAGCAGCTCGCCGGCGACGAGCACGCGGACGGACGCGACATCACCGCCGACGACGGCGTTGGTGGCCGCCTCGGTGAAGTGGGACGTGACCATCGAGGCCTGCGCCGAAGCGGTGACGCCGACGAGCACGAGGAACGCGCCATAGACGAGCAGGAGCAGGACAGGGCGGCGGATCCGCGGTTCGGAGCCGAACACGGAAGGGGCAGGTCTCCGCACGAGCGTTGGTCACGCGAGCGTACGGGCCCGAGCCGCGGCCTCCCACCGGACGTTCGTCGCGGGAGGTCCGGGGCCATCCGGGTCAGTGCGCGGACGCACCACCCCTGGTCACACGATCCGGTCGCGACCCAGGTACGGCCGCAGGACCTCCGGGACGGTCACGCTGCCGTCGGGCTGCTGGTAGGTCTCGAGCAGGGCCGCGACGATGCGCGCCAGCGCCAGCCCGGACCCGTTCAGCGTGTGGACGAGCTCGGCCTTGGCGCCGGGCTCCGGCCGGTAGCGGATCGCCATCCGGCGCGCCTGGAAGTCCTTGAAGTTCGAGCACGAGCTGACCTCGAGCCAGCGCTCGACCCCGGGCGACCAGACCTCGAGGTCGTACTTGCGCGCCTGCGTGAAGCCCATCTCGCGGGTGCTCATCAGCAACACGCGATACGCGAGGCCGAGGCGCTGGAGCAGGATCTCCGCCCGCTCGGTCATCCATTCGAGGGCGGCCGCCGAGTCCTCGGGCCGCTCGAACAGGACCATCTCCACCTTGTCGAACTGGTGGACGCGCAGGATGCCGCGCGTGTCCTTCCCGGCGGCCCCCGCCTCGCGACGGAAGCACGGCGAGTAGGCCGCGTAGCGGATCGGCAGGTCGGCGGCCTCGAAGATCTCGTCGCGGTGCAGGTTGGTGACCGGGACCTCGGCCGTGGGGACCAGGTAGAGCTCGTCGCGGGTCACGACGTACATCTGGTCTTCCTTGTCGGGGATCTGCCCGGTGCCGCGCGCCGAGTCGGCGTTGACGACGGCGGGCGGCCAGACCTCGGTGAAGCCGTGCTCGCGGGTGTGGACGTCGAGGAACCAGTTGATCAGGCCGCGCTGGAGCGCGGAGCCGGCGCCCTTGTAGACCGGGAAGCCCGAGCCGGCGATCTTCGCGCCGCGGGCGTTGTCGAGGATGTCGAGCGCCTCGCCCAGCTCCCAGTGGGGCTTGCGCGTCCAGGTGGCGCCGCCGGCCGGGGCATCGGCGCCGACCTCGCCCTCGAGCGGCTGCTCGTTGCGGGAGCTGCTCGCCCCAGGTCGCGGATGGTGACGTTGGCCTCCTCGCCGCCGACCGGGATGTCCGGGTCGGGCGGGTTCGGGATGCGGAGGAGCTGGTCGTCGAGGGCCGCCTCGACCTCGGCGAGCTCGGCGTCGAGGACCTTGATCCGCTCGCCGGCGGCGGTGGAGTCGGCCTTGAGCCCGGCGACCTCGTCGCCGTCGGGGGCCGCGCCGCCCTTGATGGCCTCGCCGATCCGCTTCGAGGCGGCGTTGCGCTCCGCCTTGAGGGTCTCGCTCTCGCCGAGCAGCTGGCGGCGGCGGGCGTCGAGCTCGAGCGCGCGGTCGACGAGCGCCGGGTCCTCGCCCTTGTCGATCGCGCCCCGGCGGATCAGGTCCGGCTCGTCGCGGAGCCGCTGCAGGCCGACGCTCATGCCACCACCTCGATGCCGCCGGCCGCCCGCAGCCGCTCGATCACGAACGCCGTCTCCATGCTGGCCAGCAGCCAGCCCGCGCGCGGGCCGTTCGGTCGGCCCAGGAACGCGACGTAGAGCGCGGTGAAGGCGGCCTTCGCCTCGATCCCGGCCGCCCCGGCCGTCCGGAAGATCGCGTCCTGCCAGGCGTCGCCGGTCTCGAGGCGGGCGTCCGAGGCCGCGTCGGCGAGCGCCGCCAGGAACGCCCGGTCCGACGGGTCGAGGTCCGCGGTCTCGGCAGGCACGGTCGCCTGGACCTTGACCACGGCGCGCTCGGGCGCGTAGGCGTCGAGCCAGCCGCGGGCCGCGGCGACGCGCTCGTCGAGGATCGCGCGTCTCGCGATCGGTCGAGCGCGCTCCCCTTCTCCGCCTCGACGCGCGCGGCGACATCGACGCCGGGCACCTGGGCGAGCAGCGCGAGATGCGAGAACGCGGGCCGGAACGCGGCGGCCTCGGCCGCCACGTCCGACGCCGGGTCCAGCAGCGAGTAGCGGAACGTCGCCTCGTAGCCGGGCGGCAGCTCGCCCTTGACCTCGCGTCCGGCGGTCGCGGCCGCGAACTTGTCGAACTCGTCGAAGAGCCGCGGGATCTGGTCGGTCCCGTCGGGGTCGAACTCGATGGCGTGGTTGGGCTTCGGGCGCAGGAACAGGAACCGGAGCTGCTCCGGCGGGATGACCTCGGCGATGGTGTGGGCGGCGGCGCCGCGCCCCTTGGACGTCGACATCTTCTTGCCGCCGATGTTGAGGAACTCGTAGGGCACGTTCAGCGGCGGCTCGCGCTCGAAGATCTCGCGGGCGATGGCGTCGCTGCGGTCGCGCGACCCGCCCGCGGTCGAGAGGTCCTTGCCGCACGGCTCGATGGTCACGCCGAAGTAGCGACCACTGGGCGGCCCACTCGAGGTTCCAGGGCAGCTTGGCGTTGCCGCCGAACGGCGAGATCCAGCCGGACGGCGCCGCAGCCCTTCGCCCACTCGACGTGGCGTTCGCGGCACTCGTAGTAGACCTGCTCGCCGTCCCACTGGGTCACGATCGTCGTGCCGACCTTGCCGCAGTTCGGGCAGATGACGCCCGGCCGGGTGCCACGCATCGGGATGCTGGACGTTGGCGACGCGGCGGTAGATCTCGCGGACCTCGGCGGCCTTGTCGAGCGCGATCCGCAGGTACGGGTCCATGGCGCCCGTCGGATAGATCTCGCTCATCCAGTAGTAGCGGTCGGGGTGGATGCCGAGCCCGGCGAAGACGTCGATGAAGACCTGGGCGTGGTGGCGCGCGTACGACGCGTGGCCGTCGCCGGCCTGGTCGGGGACGTGCGCCAGCGGGCGGCCCATCTCGTGCTCGACCGCGTCGGGCGTCAGCAGCGCCTGCGCGTCCATCGGGTCGAGGTCGTCGACGCCGTAGAGGAGCGTGGTCTCGATGCCGTTCGCGCGCAGCGCGCGCGTGATCGTGTCGAGGATGACCGGCCCGCGCAGGCTCCCGACGTGGACCGTCCCCGATGGGGTCTTCGAGTCGTTGACGACCTGGGGTCCGCGGTCGCGGACCTGTGCCGCGAGTTCGTCCGCCCAATCCATGTGCTGTCCCCGTCTACTGGCACCCGTCCCGTCGAACCGGCACTTGCGCTCCGAGGTCCGAGGCGGAGCCCCGCGACGCCATCGGCCCGAGGATTCCCCCGCGGTACCGCTAGGTGATGCTGACGATCTTGTAGGAGAAGTCGCCGGCGGGCACGCGCACGACGATCTTGTCGCCCTTGCGCTTGCCGAGCAGGGCGCGACCGACGGGGCTCTCGTTGGAGATGCGGCCCTCGCCCGGGCTTCGCCTCCGCGGAGCCGACGATCGTGAAGGTCTCGGCGCCGTCGGTGCTCTCGACCGACACGGTCGAGCCGATCTGGACGTGCTCGGTCGAGTGGTTCTCGTCGATGATCGTCGCGTTCTTGATCAGCGCTTCGAGCGTCTGGATCTTGCCTTCGACGAACGCCTGCTCGTTCTTGGCGTCCTCGTACTCGGCGTTCTCGGACAGGTCGCCGTGTTCCTTGGCGTCGTGGATCCGATTCGCGACCTCGGGCCGCTTGACGCTGATCATCTCGTCAAGCTCCGAGCGGAGCTTGGTGAGACCCTCCTTGGAGAGGTAGGTGGGCTTGTTGTTCACGTCCGGTGGCCCCCGCGCTGCAGGTGGTCAAGTGGTCTGACCGGGCTGGGCGGTCAAGGTCGATAAAGGAAAGAACTCCAGGTGGCTCGCGGCATGATCCGCGCACCTGAAGTTCCGACCGGGCCCGAATGGTAGTGCGGTGCCGTGCGGCTGTCAAAGCGCGCCGAACGGCCGTCGGGCCGCCGACCGGCCCCGTGTCAGGGCTGCGACGGACCCGCCCTCGGACAGCCGCAGCAGCCGGCGCTTGATCCGCTGGAGCGAGCCGCGGTCGGGAAGGGCCACGAAGAGCGTGTCGTCGCCGGCGATCGAGCCCGCGACCTCGGGCCAGCGAGCGCGGTCGAGCGCGGCCGCGATCGCGTGCGCCGAACCCGGCAGCGTGCGCAGGACGAGCAGCAGGCCGGCCTCGTGGATCTCGAGCGGCAGGTCCGACAGGAGCTTGCGCAGGCGGTCCTCGCCCGAGGTCTCGGCCTCGATGAGCCGCGGCGGCAGCGCGTAGGCGGCGGTCCCCTCGCGCGCGACCTTGATCAGGCCCAGCTCGGCGACGTCGCGGCTGATCGTCGCCTGCGTCGTCCGGAACCCGCGCTCGCGCAGGGCGGTCGCCAGCTCCTGCTGGGTGCGGATCGGGCGCTGCTCGACGAGGTCCCGGATGGCCCGCTGGCGGAGCTGCTTCATGACCTCCATGGCGGCCTAGGCCGGCCGGATCCCGGTCGCGATGAGCAGCAGCACGACCCCCGCGAGCACGAACCGGTAGGCCACGAAGACGTCGAACGAGTGCGTCCGGACGTAGTCGAGGAGCACCCGGATCGCGAGCAGCCCGGACAGGAACGCGGCGACCAGGCCGACGACGAGCGGAGCGATGCTGACGTCGACCCCGGCCTCGCCGCTGACCAGCTTGCGGATCTCGAAGAGCGCCGCGCCGGCGGTGACCGGCGTCGCCATCAGGAAGCTGAAGCGGGCCGCGGACGCCCGGTCCAGCCCGGCGAACCGGCCGGCCGAGATCGAGATGCCCGACCGGCTGATGCCCGGGACCAGGGCGATCGCCTGCGCGACGCCGAGCCCGAAGGCGAGCGGGAACGTGACGTCGCCGATGCCCTTGGGCTGGTCGTCCAGCGGGCGATCCTGGCGAAGGATCAGGAGCCGCCGGGCGGTCCGCGACCCACAGGACGATGCCGCCCACGATGAGCGTGATCGCGACGACCCCGGGGGCGCGGACCGCCTCCTCGAAGACGTCGTTGAGGAGGAAGCCGGCGATGCGCGGCCGGGATCGTGGCCGCGACGAGCAGCCAGGCGAGCTTGCGGTCCGGATCGCCGCGGAACGAGCGATCGCGGATGGCCGCGAAGCCCGCCGGCACGAGCCGGAGCCAGTCCGAGGCGAAGTAGATCAGCAGCGCGCCGAGGGTCCCGATGTGCAGCATCACGCTGAACGCCAGCGAGTTGATGAACGGATCGGTCCAGCCGAAGAGCCAGGGCACCAGGATCAGGTGCCCCGACGACGAGACCGGCAGGAACTCCGTGAGTCCCTGCACGATCCCCATCACCAGGGCCTGGAAGACCGTATCCATGGGTCCCTACTGAGAATCCGGCCTGGATGACGCGCCCAGGCCAAGGCGCCACCGAGCACGAGAGCGAGCGCACCTGAAGGTGCGTGAGCGAGCGCGCGGAGGTGGCAACGCCGGCATGGACCGTCAGCCGGCTGGCCTAGCGCAGGAACAGTGGGGCGAGGACGAGCGAGATCGTGGCAAGAAGCTTGACGAGGACGTGGAGCGACGGGCCGGCGGTGTCCTTGAACGGGTCGCCGACCGTGTCGCCGACGACGGCCGCGGCGTGGGCATCGGAGCCCTTGCCGAGGACGTTGCCGTCGTCGTCCGTGAGGTGGCCCGACTCGATGTACTTCTTGGCGTTGTCCCAGGCGCCGCCGCCGTTGTTGAGGACGGTCGCGAGCAGGACGCCCGCGATGGTCCCGACCATCAGCATGCCGGCGACCGCCTCGGCGCCGAGGATGACGCCGATGGCGATCGGCGTGGCGACCGCGACCATGCCCGGCAGGATCATCTGCTTGAGCGCGGCCTTGGTCGTGATGTCGACGACGCGGGCGTAGTCCGGGCGCTGGGTGTAGTCCATGATCCCGGGCATCTCGCGGAACTGGCGGCGGACCTCGACGATGATCGTCTGGGCCGTGGTGCCGACCGCTCGGATCGCCAGAGCACTGAAGAAGTAGACGAGCGTCGCGGCGATGAACGCGGCGATGAACACGTTGACGTTGGCCAGGTTGACCGAGTTGAGCAGCTCGACCCCGGGGACGCCGTTCTCGATCTGCCGGCCCTTGATGACGTTGATCTTGTCGATGTAGGCGCTGAACAGCAGGAAGGCCGCCAGCGACGCGGAGGCGATCGCGTAGCCCTTGGTCAGGGCCTTGGTGGTGTTGCCGACGGCATCGAGGCGGTCGGTGATCTCACGGGCGCCCTTCTCGATGCGGCTGAACTCGGCGATGCCGCCGGCGTTGTCGGTGATCGGGCCGAACGTGTCCATCGCCAGGATGTAGGCGGTGGTCATCAGCATGCCCATCGTCGCGACCGCGGTCCCGAAGATCCCGCCGACGTTCCGGCCGTCGGCCGAGAGCAGGTTGGCCTGATCGCCCAGCCAGTGGCTGACGAAGAGCGCGATGCTGATCGTGATCGCGGTGACCGCGGTCGTCTCGAAGCCGATGGCCGTGCCCGGCGATGATGTTCGTGGCCGGACCGGTCTTGGACGCCTCGGCGATCTCGCGGACCGGCCGGAAGCTGCCCGCCGTGTAGTACTGGGTGATGTAGACGAAGGCCACGCTGGTGGCGAGGCCGACGATGCCGGCGGCGAAGAAGTAGAGCCAGGTCGGGAAGCCGCCGACGCCGACGCCGCCGTTGGTCTGCATCATCACGTTGGTCGTGATCGCGAGACCGACCACGGACAACAGGGTCGTGACCCAGTAGCCGCGGTTCAGCATGTTCATCGGGTCTTCGTCTTCCTTGCCGCGGACGAAGAAGATGGCCACGATCGTGGCCAGGAGGCCGAAGGCGCGAACGACGAGCGGGAAGAAGATCCACGCCTCGGGGTTCGGCCAGCCGGCGGTCAGGGCGATGGCGTAGACGCCGACGCCCAGGATCATCGCGCCGATGTTCTCGGCGGCGGTGGACTCGAACAGGTCCGCACCACGGCCGGCGCAGTCGCCGACGTTGTCGCCGACGAGGTCCGCGACGACGCCCGCGTTGCGGGGGTCGTCCTCGGGGATGCCCTTCTCGACCTTGCCGACGAGGTCCGACCCGACGTCGGCGGCCTTGGTGTAGATGCCGCCGCCGAGCTGGGCGAAGAGCGCGACGAACGACGCGCCGAAGCCGAAGCCGACGATGAGGAACGGCGCCTGGGCGACCGTGACGTCGCCGACGAACGTCGAGTAGACCGTGAAGATGCCCCAGACGCCGAGCAGCGACAGGGCGACGACGAGGAAACCCGAGACGGCCCCGCCGCGCATCGCGACCTGGACGGCCTCGACGAGGCTGCGCCGGGCGGCCGACGCGGTCCGCACGTTCGCCTTGACGCTGATGAACATGCCGATGATCCCGGAGGCCATCGAGCACGCGGCGCCGACGATGAACGCGATGCCGGTCATGATCCCGATCGGCGCGCCGGCCAGCGACTGGACGTCGGCGACGTCCTTGGTCTCGATGAGCGTGATCAGGATCGCGATGAGGACCGAGCCGACGAGCGCCAGGATGCCGATGGTCGTGTACTGGCGCCGGATGAACGCCACCGCGCCTTCGAAGATGGTGCCGGCGACGGCCTCCATCTCGGGCGTGCCGGTGTCGCGGCTGAGGACGTCGCGGGCGAGGTAGATGGCGAAGAGCACGGCGATCAATCCCGCGGGCAGGATGATCAGCTGGAGCGCACTGGCATCCATCAGGTCAGAGGGTCCTCCAGATCGGGCTGATTGGCCCCGGACAGCCGGGCGCGTGATGGGCGCCGCCTTGGGGCGACATGTCCGGGGAGTGCGTGATTCGGTCACGCGTCCCATGCATCGGCGACTGGGACCTTGCAGACCGGCGGCGAGTGTAGCAAGGCGCCGGAGAGCGGGTCAAACTCGCATCATCGGCCCGATATGCAGTCGCCTTCGAGCCCGACGGCGGTCGTGCCGGGCAGCCCCTATACTGCCGGACTTGTGACCCACCGACGCGTCTTGTGAGCAAACGGCCCGCGCTCGGGTGCCTCTTCGAGATCGTCGAGACCCTGGCCCTCACGCTCATCATCTTCTTCGTCATCCAGAACTTCGTCGCGCAGCCGTACAAGGTGCAGATGCAGTCGATGGAGCGGACGCTCGAGCCCGACCAGTACGTCCTGGTCGACAAGCTGACCCCCCGCTGGGACGGCTACAAGCGCGGGGACATCGTGGTCTTCAAGCCGCCGGCCGACTGGGGCCCGTTCGATGACACGCCGTACATCAAGCGCGTCATCGGCGTCGGCGGCGACACCGTGGAGATCCGCGACGACGGCCTGGTCTACATCAACGGCACCGCCCTGACCGAGCCGTACATCTACGCCGACGAGAACGGGGACCCGCAGCCGACGACCGCCGATTCGGACCAGTCCACGTGGGTGATCCCGGAGGGCGAGCTCTTCCTCATGGGCGACCATCGGTCCAACTCCTCGGATTCGCGCGCCCACGGCCCGGTCCCCATCGAGAACGTCGTCGGCCGGGCGTGGCTCCGCTACTGGCCGCTCGACACGTTCGGGATCCTCCCGACGCCGACGTATCCGACGCTGGTGCCGGTCTCGCCGTGAACCCTGCCCTGGCGGGGGTCGCCCTCGCCATCACGATCGGCGCGATCGTGGCGGTCTCGGTCCGGGATGCCCGGGCCGCGATCCTCGGGCTGGCCGTGCTCCTGATCGCGTCGCCGTTCCTGGCCGATCCCCTGGCCGACACCCTCGGGCTCGCCGCCCGCGTGGTCGGCGCGGTCCTGGCCGCGTACCTCCTGTGGATCGCGCTGCGGACCGCCGCCGCGCCGACCGGCGGGTCGCGGCTCGGCTGGGCCGCCGAGGCCGTCGGTCGCGGCGGCCGCTGCGGTGGTCGGCTACGGCACCCACGGCCTCGGGGTCGCGGGCCAGGGTCCCGCGCTCGCCCAGGCGGCCGGGTTCGCGCTCGCGGCGCTCGCGGTCGCGCCGCTGTGGACCGGCCGCGACGTCATGCGCGTCGGGATCGGCCTGCTCCTCCTGATGGACGGCGCCCTGCTGGTCCGCGTCGCCCTCGGTGGCACGCCCGGCGCGCTCGAGCAGCTCGTGACGGCGGGTCTCATCGCCGGGCTGGGCGGCGCCGTCGCGATCCTGGCCGTGTCGGCCAGCCGCGACGGCGGCGACGGCTTCGAGCTCTCGCTGCCCGGGTCGGCCGCGCGGGGTCCGGGCGGCCGACGCCCGCCCCATCGACCGGCGGTGACGCTGGCGCTGTTCCTCGCGATCACCTTCGGGGCGACCGGGATCGCGCTCCTGGTCAGCCGCCGCCCGGTGCCGTCGGCCGTCGCCGGGCTTGGCGGGCTCGCGGCGGCGGTGGTCGCGGCCGCTCGCGCTCGACCCGAACGAGCAGGTGACGGTCGGCGGCGCGGTCGTCGCGACGTCGGACTACCTGCGGCTGTTCCTGATCCTTGGCTCGAGCGTCGGACTCGTGCTGGCGGTCGTCGGCTTCGCGACCGGGTCGCGGCGCGACGCCCCGGCCGTGACCCTCGGCACGCTCGGTGCCGCCGCGCTGGCCATGTCCCTCGCGGACCCGAGGATCGCGGTGCTGGCCATCACGGCCGGCGGCCTCCTCGCGGTCCTGCTCACGATCGTCCCCGGCGGCGACCGGGCGGCCGCCACCATCGGCACGCTCGAGCTGCGGGCCCTGATCGTGGCCGGCGCGATGGCGATCGCGGCCGCGGCGTGGATCGGCCGCGACCTCAGCCAGCTCGTCGCCCAGCCGGTCGTCTTCGGCCTCGCCTACCTCGCGTTCGCCCTCGCCGTGGCCATCCGGTTCGGTGCCATCCCGTTCCACATCTGGGCTGCCCGGCTCACGGACACGGTCCCCGAGGCGGCCCTGCCGATCGTCACGGCCTGGGGTCCGGCGGCGTTCGCGGTCGTCGCCCTGGCCTGGACCGACCAGTCCGTGGCGCCGCTCCTCGTCGAGATGGACGCGGAGCGGGCCATCGTGCTCGCCGTGGCCGTCGCCACGATCGTCCTCGCCGCGTTCGCCGCCTGGATCCAGGACGACCTCGAGCACGTCGTCGGCTATTCGATCATCGGCGACGCGGGCGTGGTCCTGCTCGCGATCGCGGCCCTCGACCCCGATGCCTGGGCGCCCGCGCGGATCTGGATCCTCGCCTACGTCGTCACCCGGAGCGCGTTCGCCGCGTGGGCGGCCTCGCTGCGCGCGACCTACGGCACCGGCCGCATCCCGAACCTGCGCGGCTGGGCCGTCCGCTCCCCGGTCCTCGCGATCGCCCTGGGGCTCATCGTCCTCGCCGGGATCGGGTTGCCGGGCTCGCCGCGTTCGACGCCCGCGCGGCCGCTGGTGCGACCTGGCCGTGCCCGGCCCGCTCGGCGCACTCGTGCTGCTGGGGACGTTCGCGCCGCTCGCCTACGAGGCCCGCCTGCTTCGTGATCGGCGGCGCGCCGGCCACCGGCCGAGGTCCCGGCGCCGGTCGGGCGCGGCGGGCTGCCGCGACGGACGCCGCTCGACGTCAACGACGTCCGCGACGTCGGCGGGCACGTTCTGGACCGTGAACCGGGCCGCGCTCGCGTCGCTGCTGACGGTGGTGCTGGCGGTCGGCTCCCTCGCGGTCGCGGCCGGCGGCCTGGGCGGCCCGGCTGCAGCGGCCGGGGTCGCCCCGGGGGCGGAGGGGCCGTCGGAGTCGTTCGAGCCCGCACCCGAGCCCGGGACGTCGTTCGAGATCCCGTCGCCCGTGCCGGGCGAGGCGTCTCCGGCGATTCGTTCCAGCCGATCCCGACCGACTGACGCGCGGCCTACTCGCCCGGGGCGAGCACCCAGCGGTCGACGTCGCGCTCGTAGTCGAACAGCTCCCCGGGCTCGAACCAGAGCGCGAGCTCCGCGACCGCGGCCTCGGGGCCGTCCGACGCGTGGACGATGTTCTGCGCCGTCTCGAGCGCGTAGTCGCCGCGGATCGTGCCGGGCGCGGCCTCGTGCGGCCGGGTCGCGCCGTTGATCGCGCGGACCACGGCGATCGCGTTCGGGCCTTCGAGGGCGGCCGCGACGAGCGGCGACGAGACGATGAAGTCCACGAGCCCCGCGAAGAACGGCTTCTCGCGGTGGGCCGCGTAGTGGCGCTCGGCGAGGGCTCGGTCGACCTGGATCAGCTTGAGGCCGACGAGCTTCAGGCCACGCTCTTCGTAGCGGTCGATGATCCGCCCGACGAGCTGGCGCTGCACGCCATCGGGCTTGATGAGGACGAGGGTCCGTTCGGAGGCTGACATGGCTCCCTTGGGTGTCGATCGGGTCTGGACGCCCGATATCGTATCGGGTGGGACGGCGGTCGACCCGCCGCGGCCCGGTCTGGCGGGTCAGTGGCCGGCTGGCGGGTCCGTCGGCGCCCGGCTGGCGGCCATCGCCGCGCCGTACGACTGCATCGCGCCGATCTCGTGGCCGACGGCGCGGAAGGCGTCGCCGCGGACGAGCTGAAGACCGGGGTCGCCGGTCTCACCGATGACGTCCAGGACGGCCGGGGCCAGCGCCGGAGCCAGCCGGACCACGAGGCCGAGGGCGACCGCCGCCGTCGCGAGGTCGCCGGACGCGATCGCGCGCTGACCGGTGCCGAGCAGCTCGCTCGCGTCGGTGGGCGGCGGGAGCGTGCCACGCGGGCCGGACGGGCGCGAGGTCGGGCTCGGTCTGGTCCCACAGGCCGGGGTCGTCCGGCAGCGGGCCGGGGTGGAGGTGGAGGACGTCGTCCTCGGCCGCGGCGTCCGTGACGGGCGCGTCGCCGTCGCCGGGATGGGCGGCCCGATCCGGCGGGAAGAGCGTGGCCGGCGACGGCACGGGCTCGGCCGGGTCGGCGGGCCAGACGGCCGAGCGCGGCATGCCCGCGAAGACCGGGTCGATGGGGCCGTCGGCCAGGGTCAGCGCCCGACCGGCGATCCGGCGCGCCTCGCTCGGCCGGCCCAGCCCCGCAGCCGCCTCCGCGGCGATGACCAGGACCACCACCGCCTCGAGCCCGCCGGCGAGGACCTCGCGGGCGACCTCGCCCGCGCCGACGAGGTCGCCGGTCCGCCAGCGCGCCTCGGCGAGGTCGACGGCACCGAGCGCGTCGAGGGCGCCGGCGCCGGCCAGCGTCTCCAGCTCGGCTCGTGCGAGCGAGAGCGAGCCCATCCGGAGGTGGAGCCCGGCCAGTACGAGGTCCGCGCCGCGGGACGGGGCGTCGACGGTCGCGATGGCCGCGTCGTTCGCGGCGTCCGGCTCGGTCATCCCGGCACCCGCAGGCGCGCATCGAGACCGCGCAGGTAGCGGGCCGGGGCGACGGCCGCGAGCCGGAGGGCGTCGTCGCGCACGAGGCCGCTCGGCGACCCGCTGGACCGCGGCGGCATCCACCGCCTCGACCGCCTCGAGCGCCTCCTCGAGCGTCAGGACCCGATCGTGCAGCGCCTCCTGGCCGCCGACCCACGAGGCGACGTGGCGGGTGTCGTCCATGCGCAGCTCCAGCCCGCCCGAGAGGTAGCGCTTCGCCTTGGCCAGCTCGTCGTCGGGGACGGGCTCGTCGCGCAGCCGGGCGAGCTCCGCGAGGATCGCGCCCAGCGCCTCGCCGAGTCCCGACGGGATCCACCCCGGCCGAGATCTCGAGAGCGCCCGCATCGGCGTAGTCGACGATCCCGGACGAGACGTCGTATGCGAGGCCGCGCTCCTCGCGGACCGACAGGAAGAGTCGGCTGCTCATGCCGTCGCCGAGGACGGTGTTGAGGACCGACGAGCGTCCAGCTGTCCGGGTGGTCGCGATGGAGCGCCGGGACGCCGATGCACAGCTGCGCCTGCGTGGTGTCGCGCTTCCCGACGGCGATGCGCGGGCCGGCCGGCAGCGTCGGGCGCGGGCGCGAACCCGGGCACGATCCCGTTGCCGGTCCCGAACGCGTCGGCCGTCAGGGCGACCGCCTCGTCGTGGTCGAGGTCACCGGCGACCGCGACCACGGTGTTGCTCGGTCGGTACGTCGTCCGCCAGAAGTCGCGGATGGTCCCGGCCGGGAGCGAGCGGATGCGCTCCTCGTCGCCGCAGATCTCGCGCCCGAGCGGCCCGTCGCCGAACATCGCGGTCTGGAAGAGGATCTGGCAGTACTCCGACGGGTCGTCGAGGTAGGAGCGGATCTCCTCGACGATGATCCCGCGCTCGCTCTCGATCTCGTCGTCGGCGAGGGTCGGACGGACGATGAGTTCGCCCAGCACGTCCACGGCGCGGGCCGCTTCGCGGCGCGGGACGCGGACCCAGTACACGGTCGATTCGCGGTCGGTCGCGGCGTTGAACGAGCCGCCGACGCCCTCGATCGCCTCACTGATGGCGCGGGTCGTCGGGTACGCGGACGTGCCCTTGAAGGTGATGTGCTCCATGAAGTGGGCGACACCGGTCTCGGCATCGGATTCGAGGCGGGATCCCGCGAGGACGTACGCGGCGATCGAGACGGAGCGCGCCCCGGGTACGCGGGCGCTGATGACGCGCGGGCCAGACGGCAGCGCGGTCCGTTCGAACATCCGCCCGATGGTACAGGAACCGGTCGGCGACCCAGCCGCAACGCAGGCTCGGCGTCCCGCGCCGGGCGGCGCCCGCTATCCTGTCGGCGGTGCCTCTGTCGATGCCCACCACCCGAGATGCTGGGCACGATCGCGGATCTCAGCAGGAGGGTATCGGTGATGCGCGGACGCCTGTCTTGGTCGGCGGCTCTGGTGGCCGTCGTCGTGCTCGCGGGGGCCTGTAGTTCGTCCAGTGGGAGCAGCGCGCCGTCCGGGGCCGCCGCGTCCGGCGGCGGGTCGGCGGCATGCGCCGGGACCGGGACGAAGGGCGGCAGCGCGGACCTCCAGGTCCCGGACATCGAGTCCGGCAAGTTCAACGTCGCGATGGTCCTCATCGGGCCGCACGATGACGGCGGCTGGAGCCAGGCCCACTACGAGGGCCTGCAATACCTGTGCCAGCACGTCGCCAACAGCCACGTCTCCTACATCGAGCTCGTCCCCGAGGGCGCGGACTCCGAGCAGGTGTTCCGCAGCCTGGCGCGCAAGGGCTTCGACTTCATCATCGGCACGTCGTTCGGCTACATGGACCCGATGGCGACCGTCGCCGAGGAGTTCCCGGCGATCACGTTCCTGCACCTGACCGGCTTCAAGTCGAACGGCAAGAACTTCGGCAACTTCTTCGGCGCCGTCGAGGACATGAAGTACCTCGCCGGGATGATCGCCGGCTCGCGCGCCAAGGCCGACGGCAATCCGAAGATCGGCTACATGGCCACGTTCCCGATCCCGGAGGAGCTGCGCCTGGGCAACGCGATCATGCGCGGCGTCAAGGTGACCTGCCCCGAGTGCACGATGGACGTGCGCTTCATCAACACCTGGCATGACCCGGTGAAGGAGCGTGACGGGGCCGCCTCCCTCTTCGACGCCGGCGCCCAGGTGGTCTTCACCGGCGCGGACACGCCCGCCGTCGCGGACGTCGCCAAGGAGAAGGGCAAGTGGGGCGTCACCTACGACCATCCCGGCTCGTGCAAGGTCGAGGCCTGCCTGACGGCGCCGTACTGGATCTGGGGCCCGGAGTACAGCCGCATCGCCGAGCAGGTGAAGGCCAAGACCTACAAGGCCGGCTACGAATACTTCGACGCCGACTCGAAGGCGATGGGCCTGTACGGGTTCATGGACGGCGAGACGCCGCAGCCGGGCGTGGCCAGCCTGCCGGCGGCCGACGTCCAGAAGGTCAAGGACACGCTGGCCAAGATGCTGGCCGGCACGTTCGGCCGGTTCGACGTCTTCGCCGGGCCGATCATGGACAACACCGGCAAGTCGCTCCTGCCGGCGGGCTCCAAGCTCGAGCAGTCCGACCTCGACCAGTTCCCGCCCGGTGCCCCGGGTTCGGAGTGCAAGACGTGCATGTACTGGTGGAACGAGGGCATCAACAGCGAGCTGCCGCCGCTGTCGTGAGATCCGCGGGCCGGGACGATGGGTAGCCGCCCGTCGTCCCGGCCCGAGCAGTCAGCCATCGGCTGTCGATCGGGACCGGTCATGACCACGCTCGTCACCCCTGCGGCCATCGAGGCCGTGGGCGTCGTCAAGGCATTCCCCGGCGTCCTCGCCAATGACCACGTGGACTTCGACGTCCGTCCCGGCGAGGTCCACGCGCTGCTCGGCGAGAACGGCGCCGGCAAGTCGACGCTCATGAACATCCTGGCCGGGCTCTACCAGCCCGACGACGGCCAGGTGCGCATCGACGGGAAGCCGGTGACGTTCCGGTCGCCGCGCGACGCCATCGCCCACGGCGTGGGCATGGTCCACCAGCACTTCGCGCTCGTGCCCTCGCAGACCGTCGCGGAGAACGTGCTGCTCGGCATGGAGCAGCCGCGGTTCCGCCTCGACCTGCGCCGGGCCGAGACGCAGATCGAGGCGATCGCCCGCGACGTCGGGCTCCGCGTCGACCCACGGGCGCGGATCTGGCAGCTGTCCGTCGGGGAGCAGCAGCGCGTCGAGATCCTCAAGATGCTCTACCGCGGCGCCCGCATCCTGATCATGGACGAGCCCACCGCGGTCCTCGCCCCGCAGGAGGCCGAGGAACTCTTCGTCACGCTCCGAACCATGACCATGGCCGGCCGGAGCGTCGTCTTCATCAGCCACAAGCTGGGAGAGGTCCTCACGATCGCGGACCGGATCACCGTCATGCGCGCTGGCAAGGTGACCGCCGCGGACGTGGACCCCGCCGGCGCCACCCGAGCGGACCTCGCCCGCCTGATGGTCGGGCGCCCGGTCCTCGAAGCCCTCGAGCGGGTCACCGTGCAGCCCGGTCGCGTGGTGCTCTCGGTCGAGGGCGTCTCGGCCCGCAACGACCGCGGCCTCCCCGCCCTTCGAGACGTCTCGCTCGAGGTGCACGCCGGCGAGATCGTCGGGATCGCGGCGGTCGCGGGCAACGGCCAGGCGGAGCTGGCCGAGGCGATCACGGGGCTCCGGCCGTGCAGCGGCCGCATCTCGGTCGACGGCCGCGAGGTGGCGAACCGCCCGGCCGACGTGGCGATCAAGGCCGGCGTCGGGCACGTCCCGGAGGATCGCGCCGGTGTCGGCAGCGCGCCGAACCTCTCGATCACGGACAACGTGATCATGAAGCGCTACCGGCAGCGGCCGATCTCGAGCGGGTGGTTCATGGACGATCGCGCGTCCCGCTCGATGGCCGACCGCCTGACCGCGGCCTACGTCGTCGGGGCCCCGCCGATCGACACGCAGGTCCGCATCCTGTCGGGCGGCAACCTCCAGCGGGTCATCCTCGGGCGCGAGATCGACGCGGCGCCGACCCTCCTCGTCGCCGTGCAGCCGACCCGCGGCCTCGATGTCGGCGCCATCGAGGGCATCCACCAGACGCTGCTCGACCTGCGCGCCGCCGGGACCGCGATCCTGCTGGTCTCCGAGGAGCTCGAGGAGCTGTTGACCCTGTGCGACCGCATCCTCGTGATGTACGAGGGGCAGATCGCGTCCGTCGTCGAACCCGCGACCACCGACATCCACGACATCGGCCTCGCGATGACGGGCGGAGCCGCGTGAGGATCCGCCTGGAGCCTCGCGAGGACATCCCGCGCTGGCTCTCGCCGCTGCTCACGATCCTCGCGGTGATCGTCGCGCTCGCGATCGGCGCGGTCGTCCTCGCGTTCGTCGGCGGCGACCCGATCCGGTCCTACCGGCACATCCTCGACGCCGCGTTCGGGAGCGTCGGGGTGATCAGCGACACCCTGGTGAAGGCCACCCCGCTCATCCTGACCGGCCTCGCCTGCTCGATCGCCTTCCGGATGCGGCTCTGGAACATCGGCGCCGAAGGGCAGTTCCTGCTGGGGGCCTGGGGCGCCAGCGCGGTCCTGCTGTTCCCGCTGCTGCCGGCCGGCACGCCGGCCATCGTCGTCATCCCGGTGATGATGCTGGCCGGGGCGGCCGCCGGGGCGCTCTGGGGCCTGATCCCCGGCGTCCTCAAGGCGAAGCTCCAGGTCAACGAGATCATCACCTCGCTGATGCTCGACTACATCGCCCTCGCGTGGATCCAGTTCTGGGTCTTCGGGCCGTGGAGCGAGGGCGGGTTCCAGCAGAGTCGGCCGTTCCCGCCCGAAGCGTGGCTGCCACGCCTGACGGATTTCTCGGGGGCGATCCCTGGCCTGGGCGGGCTGACGATCCATCTCGGCTTCGTGTTCGCGCTGATCGCGACCGCGGCGGTGTCCCTCCTGGTGTCGCGAACGACGTTCGGGTACGAGCTGCGGCTCATCGGCGACAACCCGCGGGCGGCCCGGTACGCGGGGATCGACATCGGCCGGAAGATCATCGTGGTCTTCGCCATCTCGGGTGCCCTGGCCGGGCTGGCCGGCATGAGCGAGGTGGGCGGCGTCGTCCATCGCCTGCAGGACCACATCTCGCCGGGATACGGCTTCACGGCCATCATCATCGCCTACCTGGCCCGGTTCGGGCCATGGAAGGTCGTGGTCGCGTCGATCCTGTTCGGCGCCCTGATCCTGGCCGGGCGCGAGATCCAGCCGTCCGGCGTCCCGGCGATGATCCAGGGCATCATCCTGTTCTGCCTGATCGGCAGCGACGTCCTCGTCCGCTACCGCGTGCGGATCGGCTCGAGCAGCGCCCCGGCGGCCGCCTGATGGACTTCACGCTGATCCTCGCCGCGGGCGTCGCCAGTGGCACGGTCCTGCTCTTCGCCGCCGTCGGCGAGATCTTCGCCGAGCGGTCCGGGATCCTGAACCTCGGCGTCACCGGGATGATGCTCATCGGCGCGGTCGCGGGGTTCTCCACCGCCGTCGCCACGGGCAACCCATGGATCGCCCTGGTCGTCGCGATGCTCGCCGGCGGCGTGCTCAGCCTCCTCCACGCCGTCGTGGTCATCCATCTGCGCGCGGACCAGGTGGTGTCCGGCCTGGCCCTCACCTTCCTCGGGACCGGCCTGGCGCGCGTCCTCGGCGACGGCCTCTCCAATGCCGGATCGATCACGACCCTGCCCCGGATCACGGTCCCGCTCCTGTCGCAGGTCCCCGTCCTCGGGCCGATCCTGTTCCGGGACCAGAGCGTGCTCACCTACGTCGGGCTCGTGCTCGTCCCGATCGCCTGGTACTGGATCAACCGGACGCGGCCGGGCCTGAACCTGCGCGCGGTCGGCGAGCGGCCGGCCGCGGCCGACGCCCAGGGCATCGACGTGTACCGCACGCGCTACCTCTACGTCTTCGTCGGCGGGCTCCTCGCCGGCCTCGCGGGAGCCACCATCACCCTGGCCCTCGCGCCGGGCTGGTACGGCGACCAGACCGTCGGGGCGCTCGGCTGGATCGCGGTCGGGCTCGTGATCTTCGCCCAGTGGAGCCCGCCGCGGGCCGCGATCGGCGCCTACCTGTTCGGGGCGATCTTCCGGTTCATCCTGGACATCCAGGGCGTGGAGACCATCTTCGGCATCAGCAACCCGTTCCAGGCCGGCAGGTCGGCGACGTTCTTCCTCGAGATGCTGCCGTACGTCTTCGTGATCGTGGTCGTGGTCATCGGGTCGCGCGAGGCGCTGCGCCAGCGAGTCGGGGCGCCGGCGGCGCTCGGCGTGCCGTACGTCCGGGGCGAGCGCGGCGGCTGACCGTCCCCGCGTCCGGGACCGCGGGATCGGCTACTCGTCCTCGTGGGCGTCGAGGCCGAGCAGCTCCATCTGGACGTAGTCGCGCATCTCGAAGGCGAGCTGCGTCGGGGCGAACGGCGACGACGGGTCGCCCTCCGCGCCCGGGCCGACCGGCGCGAACTCCACGACGACCCGCTCGTCGCCCTGGACGAGCGTGTAGACGAGGAGCTGGTCCGGCCTGGTCTCGAACTCGAGATGCTCGAAGGAATCGATGTTCAGCGTGATCGCCAGCGGCGTGAAGTAGGTGGAGACGTCGTCGGCATCGGTGACGATCCGCTCGACCCAGCCCGTGCCGTGGGCCACGACCTCGCGCCCGCGCAGGTAGCGATAGGTGACGGTCTGCTTGAGCAGCGGCCGCAGGAGGTTGAGCATGTCCGTGCGACTCGACACGAGGCCATGGTTCACGAAGAACTTGGCGGCCGGCGGCGTCGTCACGAACCGTCTCCCGGGCACAAGGGCTGGACGAGGTGGCGTCGATGGTACCGCACGGCCGAGGCCGTGACGACGCGTATCATCGCGCCCATGCTGCTCGCCCTCGACATCGGCAACACGAACGTCACCCTCGGACTCTTCCGGGCCGGGACGCTCATCGCCACGCGCCGCGCGGCGACCCGTCCGGAGGCCACCGCGGACGAGTTCGAGGCGACCCTCGACGCGCTCCTCCGGCTCGACGACGCCTCGCTGGCCGACGTCTCGTCGATCGCGGCCGCGTCGGTCGTGCCCGCCCTCACCGCCGCCGCGATCGACGATCGCGGCCCGCCGCGAGCGGCCGCATCCTGCTCGCCTCGGCCGGGACGATGCCGCTGGCCGTCCGCGTCGACCGGCCGAACGACGTGGGCGCCGATCGCCTGGTCAACGCGCTGGCCGCCCAGCGCCTCTACGGCACGCCCGCGGTGGTGGTCGACTTCGGGACCGCGACGACGTTCGACTGCGTCGCCGCCGACGGCGCCTACGTCGGCGGGGCGATCGCCCCGGGCCTCGAGCTCGGGCTGGAGGCGCTCGCGACGCGGACCGCCAAGCTGCCGCGGATCGAGCTGCGGGCGCCCGCGCGCGCGATCGGCCGCGACACGGTCTCGGCGATGCAGGCCGGCGCGGTCCTCGGCTACCAGGCCCTCGCCGCCGGGCTGCTGGCGCGGATCCGGGCCGAGCTCGCCGAGGAGAACGACGTCGCGCCGGCCGAGGTCAAGGCGATCCTGACCGGCGGCCTGTCGGCCGCGCCCTGGGCCGAGGCGCTCGAAGGGATCGACGCGATCGACCCCGCCCTGACGCTCAAGGGGCTCGCGATCCTGCACGCAGAGGTCGTCGGCGGGGAGCGGCTGGAACTCGGGCTGTCATGAGCGATGGCGGCGGCCGGCTCGAGGGTCGCCTGATCGGCCTGGGCGTCACCGGCTCGATCGCGGCGTACAAGGCCGTCGAGCTGCTCCGCGCCCTGCGCGCCGAGGGCGCCGACGTCGCGGTGATGCTGACGCCGTCCGCCACCCGCTTCGTCGGGCCGCTGACGTTCGCCGCGCTGTCGCGCCATCCCGTCGAGACCGAGCTCCTGGACCTGCTCCCCGACGGGCGCATCGGCCACATCGTCGTCGCCGACTCGGCCGACGCGATCGTCGTGGCGCCGGCGACCGCGCACTGGCTGGGCGCGATGGCCAACGGGCTGGCCGGCGACGTCGTGACCGCCACCTGCCTGGCCACGTCGGCGCCGGTCGTGGTCGCGCCGGCGATGGACGGCGACATGTGGACGCACCCGGCCACCGCGGGCAACGTCGCCCGGCTCCGCGACGACTTCGGGTACCGGATCGTGGAGCCGGACAGCGGGCCGCTCGCCTCGGGGCAGTCCGGCGTCGGGCGGCTCGCCGAGACCGCGGCCATCGTCGACGCGGTCGCGGCCGCCGTCGGCGACCGGCCGGTCCGCGCCGCCGATCCGGCCGCCCGGCCGCCGCTGACGTCGCTCGCGCACGAGGCCGACCTGGCCGGCCGTCACGTCGTGGTCACCGCGGGCGGGACCCGCGAGCCGATCGACCCCGTCCGCTTCATCGGCAACCGCTCGACCGGCAAGATGGGCCTGGCCGTGGTGCGCGCCGCGCTCGACCGCGGGGCGCGGGTCACGCTGCTCGCCGCCAACATCGAGGTCGCCCTGCCCGACGACCCCGAGCTGACCGTGGTCCGGACCGGATCCACCGCCGAGCTGGAGTCCGCGCTGCGGCGCGTCACGACCGACGACGGCGCGACCGCGGGCTTCGATGCCCTCGTGATGGCCGCCGCCGTCGCGGACTTCCGGCCGTCGGCCGCCGCCGATCGCAAGCTGCCGCGCGGCGACGGGCTGACGCTCGAGCTCGAATCGACGCCGGACCTGCTCGCGGCGGTCGCCGAGACGGGCCGGACCGTCGCAGCCGCGGCCCGTCCTCGTCGGCTTCGCGGCCGAGACCGGCTCGCTCGAGCGGGCCCCCGACAAGCTCCGCCGCAAGGGCGTGGATCTCCTGGTCGCGAACGACGTGGCGGAGCCCGGGTCCGGGTTCGGCACCGACACGAACCGGGTGACGATCCTCGCCGCCGACGGCTCGCGGATCGACCTGCCGCAGCTGACCAAGCGCGAGGTCGCGGACCGCATCCTGGATCTCGTCGCCGCGGCGCTGGACGAGCGGGACGGCGCCGCGCAGACTGGGACGACCCGGCAACCCGCTTCGGAGCCAGCATGAGCGCCACCGCCGACACCCCGCGCCGCCTGACCGTCGTCGACATCGCCCGCCAGTACGCGGACGGCGCCCGACTCCCGATGCTCACGGCGTACGACTTCCCGACCGCCCAGCTGCTCGACCAGGCCGGGATCCCGCTGCTGCTGGTCGGCGATTCGCTGGGCCAGGTGCTGCTCGGCTACGAGACCACGGTCCGCGTGACGATGGCCGAGATGGTCCACCACACCAAGGCCGTGGTCCGCGGCTCGGCCCGCGCGATGGTCATCGCGGACATGCCGTTCCTCTCGTATTCGACGCCGGACGAGGCACTCGAGAACGCGGGGATCTTCCTGCGCGAGGCCGGCGCCCAGGCCGTCAAGGTCGAGGGCGGCGTGCGGACCGCGCGGATCATCGAGACGCTGGTGCGGGCCGGCATCCCGGTCATGGGCCACATCGGCCTGACGCCGCAGGCCATCAACGCGATCGGCAAGGTCCGCGTCCAGGGCAAGGACCGCGACCAGGCCCGGGCGCTCCTGGGCGACGCCTACGCGGTCCAGGAAGCCGGCGCGTTCGCGGTCGTCATCGAGCTCGTCCCGGAGCAGCTCGCCGCGGCCATCACCGAGCGGCTGCGCATCCCGACGATCGGCATCGGCGCCGGCGCCGGCACCAGCGGGCAGGTCCAGGTCATCACCGACCTGATCGGACTTGGCGACTTCGTCCCCAAGCACGCCCGGCCGTACGCGCACATCCGCGGCGAGATCCTCGAGGCGGCGCGGTCGTACGCCGCCGAGGTGGCCGGTGGGACCTTCCCCGGGCCAGCCGAGACGGTCCGGATGGACGACGCGGTCCTCGACGACGTCCTCGGTCGCGGCGCCTCGGATCGAGCCAGCGGGTCGATCCCGGTCGGCGGGATCCCGCTCGACCGCGACCTCTGATCCGGTCGGTCGCCCGCTCCCGGGTCTCGGCGTGACCGTCGTCCTCCGGACGCGCGCGGGAGCTGCGCGCGGCGCTGGCCGGCGGCCGGCCGTCCGGTCGGGCTGGTCCCGACGATGGGCTGGCTGCATGACGGCCACCGCGCCCTCATGCGGCGGGCACGAGCCGCGGACGCGACGACCGTCGTGACCATCTTCGTCAACCCCCGTCAGTTCAACGTCGCGGCCGACTTCGACCGGTACCCGCGGAACGAGGACCGGGACCTGGCGATCTGCGAGGCGGAGGGCGTCGACATCGTCTGGGCGCCGCCGGTCGACGAGGTCTTCGTGCCCGGCTTCGACACCACCGTCCGCGTGGGCGCGGTGGCCGGCCCGCTCGAAGGCGCGGCCCGCCCTGGCCACTTCGACGGCGTTGCGACCGTCGTCTCGATCCTGTTCGGCGTCGTCGGCGCCGAGCACGCCTATTTCGGCCAGAAGGACGCCCAGCAGGTCATGGTCATCCGCCGGATGGCGCTGGACCTCGCGATCCCGACCGAGGTGATCGCCTGTCCCACGGTCCGCGAGTCGGACGGCCTGGCGCTCTCGTCGCGCAACGTGCACCTCGACCCGGCGCAGCGCACTGCGGCCGCCGTCCTCCACCGGGCACTCACCCGGGCCCGCGACGCCCGGGCCGCCGGCGAGCGGTCGGGCGATGCCCTGCGGGCCACGATGCGCCGCGAGCTGGACGGCGAGCCGCTGGCCGACGTCGAGTACGTCTCGATCGCCGACGCCGAGACCCTGGCGGAGCTGGACGAGGTGACCCGGCCGGCGCTGGCCTCGCTCGCCGTCCGCTTCGGCTCGACGCGCCTGATCGACAACGAGCCGTTGGGCTGACGCGACAGGGAAGCTGACGCGACCGGGAACCGGATCGGCATCGGCGGTGTATCAGGGTCGACCGTCCTCGCCATCGCCATGAGGTCCGACCGATGACCACCCGCTCGCGCACCCGCATCCGCGCCCACGCCCCGCTCTGGTCGATCCTCCTCGTCGGAGCGGCGCTGCTCGCCGTCGCCGCGCCGGTCGCGGCCAAGGAAGGCGTCCAGGCGGAGCTCACCACCAAGGTCCCGCGCGACGCGACGCCGGGCAGCACCCTCCTCGTCGAATGGGACGCCTTCATGCCGTCCCCGGTGCGACGCGACCCGATCATGGGGTCGCCGGTCTTCATCCGGCTCCTGCCCAAGGGCGCCGGCAAGGCGACCGAGGCACGCGGCTTCGAGAAGCCGAGCGGCTCGGGCCACTACGCGGCCCAGGTCGTCGTGCCCAGCAGCGGGATCGGCGGGGTCCAGGTCGGCTTGACCGGGGAGATGTGCACCGCGAACAGCGGCTGCGTCCGCGATGACATCTACCTCCTGCTGGTCGGCGAGGTCATGGTGAACAGCACGGATCCGGCCGCGGCCAAGGTCGTGAAGGGCGCCGTGGTGGCCAGCCCTGCCCCGGCTCCCGCTGCGACCGCCGCGCCCGCGGCCGCGGCAACGGCGGCACCGCCCGCGACGACGCCGGTGACACCGGCCGCGACGAGCACCGCGTCCGGCTTCGAGCCCGGCTGGCTCGCGGCCTCCGCGGTCCTGGTCCTGGCCGTGATCGGGCTCCTCGCCGCGGCACGGCTCATCCGCCGCCGCGGCACCCCACCGTCGTCGCTGAGCTCGGACCCCACCCGCACCTGAATCCTCAGGCGGTCGCCTCCGTGGCCGCGCCCAGGATCCGGTCGATGAACAGGTACTCCCAGACGAGGGCCTTGATCTCCTCGATCTTCCCGACATCGGCCGGATGGGTCTTGACGAGGAGGTCATGGACCTCGGAGGCGACCGCATACGTGTCCTCGGGCACGAGCGTGGCGAACAGGTCGGCCCGCCGGATCGACTCGATGACCCGGTCGCTCGGCCGGTACCCGCCGGAGAGCACGAGGCCGAGCGCGCCACCGCCCGGGACACCGCGGTCGGCGCGCTCGTCGTTGTCGCGGCGCGCCCCCACGATCGCGTCGATCACGTCCTCGCGATCGCCCGGCACGATCACCAGGCTGCGGGGCCCGATCCGCTCGAGCATGTGGGCCGGCTCCATGGCGCCGATGGCGACGCCGCCGATGACGAGGTCGAGGTCCGGGCCCGGATGGAGCGTCTCGCCCTGGACGCCCTCGAGGACCATCGCCAGGGTCGGGTTCGAGAGGAGCGGGCCGGTAGGGCAGCACGCCCAGCAGCGGCACGCCGTGCCGGGCGAGGCCGCGCTCCAGGGTCCGGGCCAGCCCCGGCTTGGCGTCGAGGTCCACCTTGTTGACGATGGCGCCCGCGACATGGACCCCGTGGCGCTCGAAGAGCGCGGCGTTGAGCACGATCTCGTCGATCGGCCGGCCGACGCCGCCCTCGGACACGATGACCGCGGGGACGCCCAGCATCGCGGCGACCCGGGCGTTGGAGAGGTCGATGACCGCCCCGACCCCGGCGTGGCCGGTCCCCTCGATCAGCAGGATGTCCCGGTCCGCCGCGAACGCGGCATGCGCGTCCCGGATCCGCGCGCCGAGGTCCTCGACCACCTGGCCGTCGATGAACGACTGGGTGAACCCGCGTGGGATGTGGACCGGGCTCATCTGGGTGAGCGGCTCGGCGAGGTCGAAGACGCTGCGCATCAGGACCGCGTCCTCATCGGCCGGGACGCCGTCCTCGATGACGGTCCGCTGGCCGACCGGCTTCATGAAGCCGGTCGACAGCCCGCGACGGCCGAACCCGTCGAGCACCCCGAGGCTGACCGTGGTCTTGCCGCGGTTCTGGCCCGTGGCGGCCAGGTAGACGTGGCGCATCGGGCGCCCGGGTCAGGGCCGCGAGGCGGTCTTGCGCTCGATCTGCGCGATCGCGTCGCGGAGCCGGGACAGCGTCTCCGCATCGACGGCGTCCGGCTCGAGGTACGGGCCGAGGCGCTCCATGATGTCGGCGACCAGTCCCAGGAAGACGCCCGCGTCGGCGACGAAGAACTGCGGCTCGTTGTTGTAGCGGACGAGCGTCAGGCGGCCCTGCAGGACGCGGCGCTCCTCGACGTGGGCGATCTGCGTCGCGAAGTTGTGGCCCTGGATGCCGTCGGGGTTGTTGAGGAAGTTCAGGGCGTTGTCGATGGCGAGGCCGAAGCGGGCCCGCCACGCGATCAGCCGCTCGTGGACCTCGGACGGGATCCGCACCTCGGCGACCTCGTCGAAGACCTCCGGCGCGACCGTCAGCAGGCCGACCAGTCGTCGTCCCGGCGCGCGGCCCGAGCATCACCTGCAGGCTGCGCTCGAGGGTGAAGACCTCGGAGTCGAAGCGGGGGCTCGTGATGACGTCGGTCAGCAGGTCCTCGACGTTGTCGAGGATGCCCGGCTCCGCCACGGCGTTGGCGAGGTGGAGGATCTCCTCCTTGAACAGGAACTTCTCTTCGTGATCCAGCATGGCCGGAATGCTAGCACTCGGTCGCGGGTGCCCAAGCGGCCCGATGGTCAGGGCAGAACGACGCCCCGATCGGTCGGACCGGTCGGGGCGTGGTCGGTGTCGGGATGTCCCGCCGCTTACGGGTAGAGGCCGCGCATCTCCATGGCGTTGGCGACCCGGTCGACGGCCAGCAGGTAGGCCGCCGTCCGCATGTCGCACTGCTCGCGTTGGGCGATGGTCAGGGTCTCGTGGAAGGCCTTGGTCATGATGCCGCGGAGCTTCTCGTTGACGACCTGCCTCGCTCCAGTGGTCGCGGTTGAGGTCCTGGACCCACTCGAAGTAGCTGACGGTCACGCCGCCGGCGTTGCACAGGATGTCCGGGATCATGAACTTGCCGGCCCGGAAGAGCTCCGCGTCGGCATCCGGCGTCGTCGGGCCGTTGGCGGCCTCGGCGATGAGACTCGCCTTGATCCGGCCGGCGTTGCGGCTCGTGATCTGGTTCTCGAGGGCGGCCGGGATCAGGATGTCGCAGTCGACCTCGAGGAGGTCGGCGTTGCTGATGTCCGTCGTCGCCGGGGAAGCCCTGGACGGTGCCGTGCTCGCCCTTCCAGGCGACGACCTTGGCGATGTCGAGCCCGGCCGGGTCGTGGATGCCACCGGTCGAGTCGGAGACGGCCACGACGGTGGCACCCTCCTCGCCGATGAGCCGCGCCGCGATCGAGCCGGCGTTGCCGAAGCCCTGGACCGCCACCCGGCACTGCTTGAGGTTCATGCCGAGGTGGTGCGACGCCTCGACGATCGTGAAGACGCAGCCGCGGGCGGTCGCCTCGTGGCGGCCCTCGGACCCGCCGAGGCTGATCGGCTTGCCGGTGACGACGCCCGGGACCGTGTAGCCCTGGTGCATGGAGTAGGTGTCCATGATCCAGGCCATGACCTGGGCGTTGGTGTTGACGTCCGGCGCGGGGATGTCGCGCTCCGGCCCGATGAGGACCTCGATCTCGGTGGCGAACCGGCGGGTCAGGCCCTCGAGCTCCTTCTGGCTGAGCTGCTTCGGGTCGACGATCACGCCGCCCTTGCCGCCGCCGTACGGGATCCCGACGACCGCGCACTTCCAGGTCATCCACATCGCGAGGGCCTTGACCTCGTCGAGGCCGACGTCCTGGTGGTAGCGCAGGCCGCCCTTGGCCGGGCCGCGCCCGAGGTTGTGCTGGACGCGGTAGCCGGTGAAGACCTGGACCGACCCGTCGTCCATGTGGACGGGGAAATGGACGGTCAGCTCGCGGCGCGGCTCGCGCAGGACGCGGCGAAGGCCGGGGTCTAGCTGGAGCCGCTCGGCGGCCAGGTCGAACTGTCGCTGGGCGACCTCCCAAGGGTTGATCGCGGTCGCGACGTGCTCGGTCGTCATCGAAGGAGGAACCTCATCGTCGGGCGACATCGCCGTGCCGCCACGTCATCGCGGGTCGTCTCCCGGACGACCCCACGGGGCGCACCGGCCGGGTCCAGGCGGGAGGCCGGAGGTCCGATGCGCGACTTCATGCCGGGCGGAGTATATCCCGACTCCCCCGGACTTCGCCTACCAGATGGTACCGGTCCGCAAGGTTGTCGCAACCTTGCCGCAATCCACGAACGGCCCTGTGCCCGTCGGCTACGCCTTGTAGAGAACGGCGGCCCCGACGCAACCCGGCCCGAGGTGGGGTCCGACCGAGGCGCCGACGAGATTGATCGTCACGTCCTCCACCCGAAGACCGGCGCGCGCCACGACCTCGTCGCGGAACGCCTCGATGTCCGGCGTGACGGTATGCAGGATCGCCAGCGATTCGATCGGTCGCTCGCAGATGAGCTCCATGACCCGTTCGCGCGCCTTCGACCGGGTGCGGACGCGGTCCGCCGTCTCCACGACGCCGTGCGTCACGGCGATGATCGGCTTGACCGAGAGCAGGGTCCCGATGGCGGCCTGGGCACCGCTGATGCGCCCGCCCTTCTTGAGGTACTCGAGGGTCTCGAGGGCGACGTACATGCGCATGTCCGGTGCGCGTGCCTCGAGCGCCTCGGCGATGTCGCCAGCCGACCGCCCATCGGCTGCCAGCCGGACCGCCATCTGCGCGAGGATCCCCTCCGCCATCGAGGCGCCGAGCGAGTCGACGACGTGGATCTCGCGATCGGGCAGCATGTCCCGCGCGACCTGGGCGCTCTTGATCGTGCCCGACAGGCTCCCGGCGACGTGGATCGAGACGATCGCCTCGGCGCCGGCCTCGAACGCGGCCTCGTAGGCGTCCTTGAAGACGCCCGGCGACGAGGCGGCCGTGGTCGGGAACGGCGCATCGGGAGCCACCATCCGCTCCCAGAACGCGGTGGCCGACAGCTCGACGCCGGCGGTGAACGTCTCGGCGCCGAAGGACACGAGGAGCGGGATCACCTCGATCCCCTCGCTGGCGGCCTCGGCCGGGTCCATGTCCGACGCGGAATCGGTGAAGATCGCGACGCGGCTCAAGTCGTTCCTCCTGCCGGCTCGCCTGGGTTGCGGGCATGATACGGGCCGGGTCCAGCCCGGTGTCGCGCCCGGCGCGTGCCGAGCCGCTACGCTTCCCCACCATGGAACGCTCGCTGCGCGCCGTCCTGGTCGGGACCTTCCTGCTCCGCTTCAGCACCGGCCTGACGGGCTCGATGCTGGCGTTCTACCTCGTCCACCTGCCCGAGCACGGCGGCCCGAGCGTCGACGCCGTCGTCGTCGGCCTGTATTCCGCCCTCTTCTATCTCGCCGAGCTGGTCCTCTCGCCGGTCTTCGGGGTCCTGTCGGACCGCTACGGCCACCACCGCGTCATGCTCTTCGGACCGATCTTCGGGGCGGTCGCCGTGATCATGACGGCGCTCACCACGAACCTGGTCGTGCTCGGCGGGACGCGGCTCCTCGAGGGCGCGTCGGGCGCCGCCAGCGTGCCGTCGATCCTCGGCTTCATCGCCCTCGCGACCGCCGGCAACGAGCTTCTCCGCGGCAAGACGGCCGCGCGGTTCGAGGGCGTGACGCTCGCCGGGCTCGGCGATCGGCGCCATCAGCGGGCGTGAAGCTCTTCGAGCTCCTCGGCCAGCCCGCGTTCTTCGTCAACGCGGCGCTCTACGGCGTCGCCTTCCTCGTCTACAAGTTCGGCGTGCAGGACCCGGCCGGCGAGGCCGAGGCAGTGGCCGGCGAGCACGTCGGGTTCGGCCGCTACCTGCGAACTCATCCGGACCTCGCACGTCTGGCTGCTCGCGCCGACCTGGATCGCCCTCAACGCGTCGATCGGCGTGTGGCTGAGCCAGTCGTTCTTCCAGCTGGCCAAGGGCGATCCGAGGTTCCCCGACCAGGCGCTGATGTCGGGCTTCACCGCCAACCAGATCATCATCGGCGGGATCGCCGTGGCCATCGTCTTCGGGGCCGGGCTGCTGGTACTGGGGCAACCGCTTCAAGGCCATGCGACGGACCACGATCATCGGCTACGGCGTCGGCGGCGGTGCCGTCCTGGTCGTGGCCGGCCTGATCACGAACCACCTCGCCATGACCCTCCCGATCGTGGCGGTCGATCGCGGGGATCGCCGCCGCGGTCGGGCTGTTCGTCCTTGCCGGTGCGACACCCGCTGCGCTCGGACTGCTCGCTGACATGTCCGAGCGCTTCCCGTCGGACCGCGGCGCGATCATGGGCCTGTACTCGGTCTTCCTCGCCCTCGGCCAGATCATCGGCAGCCTGATCGGCGGCGTGGCCGCGGACTGGCTCGGGATCGACGGCATGTTCATCGCGACGCTCGTCCTGCTCGGCATCGCCGTGGTGCCGCTGGCCCGGCTGCGGACCCAGGAGCACCAGCTCGAGCAGCTCCCGCCGATGGGCGCGACCCCGGCGTGACTCTCGGCGTGACGGATGCGCGCGTCGAGGGCCCGTGGCCGCTGGCCCGTGGCTCGCACGGGGCCGTCGTCGCGCCGAACCACCTCGCGACCGGCGCCGGGCTGGCGATCCTGCGGGCCGGCGGGAAGCGCCGTCGATGCCGCGATCGCGACCAACGCCGTCCTGGGCGTCGTCCAGCCCGCCAGCTGCGGCATCGGCGGTGACGGGTTCTGGCTGATCTGGGACGCGACCGAGGGCCGCCAGCTCGCGCTCAACGGGTCCGGACGGGCGGGCTCCCGCGCGGACGCCGCCTTCCTGCGCGCGACGGGCCTGACGGAGATCCCGGCGCGCGGACCCGCTCTCGGTCACGGTCCCGGGCGCCGTCCGCTCGTGGGGCGACGCCCATGCGCGGTTCGGGCGACTGTCGCGGGACGCGATCCTGGCCCCGGCCATCGAGCTGGCACGGGACGGGTTCCCGGCCACGCCCTCCTTCATCGACGCCGTCGAGTCCGTGGCACCCGAGGTGGCCGATGCGCTCGGGCCCGATGCCGGCTTCTTCGCGGTCTTCCGACCGCACGGCCGCCCCTGGCTCCCCGGCGAGCGCGTACGGCTCCCGGCCCTGGCGGCCACGCTCGACGACACTCGCCGACGACGGGTTCGACGCGTTCTACGAGGGCGACGTGGCCGACCGGCAGGCGCGCCTGTTCGCGGACCTCGGCGGGCTCCTGACCCTCGGCGACCTCCGCGGGCATGCCTCGACGTGGGGCGAGCCGATCGCCATCGACTACCGCGGGACCCGGGTCGACGAGCCACCCGCCGAACAGCTCGGGCATCGTCGCCCTGGAGCTGCTGTCGATCCTGGCCCGGTTCGAGGCCCCGCCGGCGGTGCGCGTTCGGCCCGAACGGCGTGACCGACCCGGCGTGGATCCACCTGGGCATCGAGGCGGCCAAGCTGGCGATGGCCGACCGCGACGCCCACCTGACGGACCCGGCGTTCCGCGACATCCCGGTCGAGCGATTGCTCGACCCCGTCTACGCCGCCGAGCTGGCGGCGCGGATCGACCCGCGACGCGCGGCACGCCCGCCGAACGCGACCAACCCGCGCGGCGGCGGGACGATCTACCTCGCGACCGTCGACGCGGACGGGAACGCCGTGAGCCTCATCGAATCGAACTACCGCGGGTTCGGCTCGGGCGTGGTCGATCCGACGACCGGGATCCACTACCAGGACCGCGGGTCGTACTGCAGCCTCGATGCCGACCACGCGAACGTCCTGGTGCCCGGCAAGCGGACGCTCCACACGCTGCTCCCCGGGATGCTGTTCCGAGCCGGCGAGCCCGGCCCGTGGGTCGTCGCGGGCTCGATGGGCGGCGACGCCCAGCCGCAGATCCACGCCCAGCTCGTGTCGGCGCTCGTGGACGGCGGCGTCGACGTCGCGACCGGGGTCGCGGCCCCGCGCTGGTACGTCGAGCCGGGCGCCCATTTCGAGCCGCCGGTGGAGGTCAGCCTGGAGCCGCGCCACGTACCCGGGGATCGCCGAGTCGCTGTCGGCGCTGGGGCACCCGGTCACGCTCGTGGAGCCGTTCGACTCGAACCTGGGACACGAGCATGCCATCGAGCTGGTCGGCGGCGGACCGGCTGCTCCGGACGGGTCGCTCGCGGCCGCCACCGACCCGCGCAGCGACGGGCTCCCGGCCGTCTGGTAGGGGGCTCCGGGACCATCCGGCCACGGCGGTTCGCTTCCGCCATATGCGATACTCCCCTCCGCCGGTGGCAGGCTGCGCTCACACGACGCCGCCACCGGCCTTGCCGTCCGATGGGCGGGCCGTGGAGGGGCCGGTGACTTCGAACGTCAGCCAGAACTACCCGTATACGAGCGAGACCGGCGCCGAGCGGGCCGCCGTGATCGCGTCGCTCGTGGCCGCGCGCGACGGGCTGGCGGCGACCCTGGCCGCCGAGACGACGCCGCTCGGCGATGACGAGCGCTGGTGGGTCTGGAAGTGCCCGACGCCCGGCTGCCCGGGCCTGCTGCACGCCGCCGGCTACGCCGCGGAGAAGCACGCGGTCTTCGTGGTCTGCGACGGCACCTGCGCGAAGACGTTCCTGCGCTGAGCGACGCCGCCGGCCCCGAGGTCAGGGCGAGCCGCCGCCGGCTCGCGACGGACGGGGTCGGCATCGCGATCTCGGCCATCGGGTTCGCGTTCGTCTACGGGCTCTCGGCGCGGGAGGCCGGGTTCTCCCCGATCGAGGCGATGGCGATGAGCACGATCGCGTTCGCCGGGGCGGCCCAGTTCGCGGCGGTCGGCTACGTCGGCGGGCGGGCTCCCGTGGGCTGGCGATCGCGCTCCTGACCGGTCTGCTGAACGCGCGGCACCTGCTCTATTCCGCGTCGCTGGCCCCGTGGTTGCGCGACGTCCCGCGACGACGCCGCGCGGTCATGGCCCATCTCCTGACGGATGAGGCCTACGCGCTGACCATCGCCCACTTCCGCCGCCTGGGCTGGGCCGACACCCGCGGCTACTGGATCGCGGCGATCGCCGTGACGTTCATCCCGTGGAACCTGGCGACGCTCGCCGGCGTGCTGCTCGGCGGGCAGATCCCGGACCCGTCGCGGTTCGGCATCGACATCATCTTCCCGGCCGCGATGGTCGGGCTGGCGGTCGGGCTCATCACCGGTCGCCGCGAGATCGTGGCAGCGCTGTCCGGCGCCGCGATCGCCGTCGTGGTCGCGCTCGGCACGAGCGCGTCGATCGGGATCATCGTCGGCGGGGTCGTCGGGCCGCTGCTCGGGCTCCTCGTCCCGGCGCGCGTGGCGAAGGAGATCGCGCCGCTCGGGACCGATGCCTCCGCCGTGCGCTACTCGATGCCGGGGACGCACCTCGAGCCCGACGTGGCGACGACCGAGGACTCGCCCGGCGCATCGGCCGACCGAGGATCCCGGCCGATGAGCACCAACCTCGTCTGGCTCGCCGTCCTGATGTTCGCGGTCACGTACCCGTCGCGCGCGCTCGGCCTCCTCGCGCCGGCCATGGACCGCCTGCCGAAGGTCGTCCTCGACTATCTCCAGCTGGTCGGGCCGGCCGTGCTCGCGGCGCTCGCGGCGGTCGCCGTGATGGTCACGACCGAGGAGGGCTCGTCGCCCACCTTCCACGTCGGCGTGGAGTGGCTGGCGCTCTTCCTGTGCCTCGGCCTGGTCGCGTGGCGGAAGAACCTGTTCCTCGGGCTCGCCGGCGCCGTGATCGTCGTGGTGGTGGCGCGGAACCTCGGGTTCGCCTGACCGGATCGACTCAGCCCCGGCGAGCCTCGGCCTCGATCTCGACCAGCAGACTCGGATGCGCCAGCGCCGACACGGCCACGAGCGTGGATGCCGGCCGGATGGCGCCGAAGACCTCGCCGTGGATCGCCATGACGGCCGGCGCCTGCGCGATGTCCGTGACGTACATCCGGGTCCGGACGACGTCCTCGACGGCGAAGCCGCCCTCGGCCAGCGCCGTGGCGATGATCTCGAGCGTCGCCCGCGCCTGGCCCGCGACGTCGCCAGGGTGTTGCGAGACGCCATGCCGGCCCGAGGTCCGTCGTCCCGGCGACCCAGCACGAGTCGCCGACGACCACCGCCCGGCTGTAGCCGGCGATCGGCTCGAGGGGTCCGCCCGAGGAGATCAGCCGTCGCGTGGTCACGCGGCAGGTCCGTCCCGCCAGGCGAGGACCTCCGGGTCGTCCGCGATCGCGAGCAGCAGACCGGCGAGCAGCGTCGTCCGCGGCACGATCGAATCGACCACCAGGTACTCGGCAGGCGCGTGGTCGTTGCCGCCGATCGGCCCGAGGCCGTCGAGGCTGGGGACGCCCATGCCCGAGGTCGTGTTGGCGTCGGAGGCGCCGCCGGTCGCCGCGTCGCCCAGCTCGAAGCCGAGCGCTCCGGCGACGCCCTTCGCGTGCTCGAGCAGGCGGGCGCTGCGGGCGAAGCTTCTCCATCGGCCACCAGCCGGCGTCCGCGTGGACCTCGACAGTCGTGTCCGGGACCACGGTCGCGGCCGCGATCCGGCGGATCTCCGCCTCGGCCGCCTCGAGCTCCGCCCGGGCCACGCCGCGGACGTCGACGTCGAGCCGGCAATGCTCCGGGACCACGTTGAACCGCGTGCCGCCAGCGATCACCCCGACGTTGACGGTCACGCCCGGCCAGCGGCCGTTGAGGTCGTGCAGGTCGCGGACGATCCGGGCGGCCTCGAGGATCGCGCTGCGCCCCTTCTCGGGCTCGACGCCGGCGTGGGCCGCGCGACCGGTGACCTCGATGCGCAGGTCGCGGATGCCCTTCCGCGACGAGACGATGTCGCCGTTGGCGCGGGCACACTCGAGGACCAGCGCCGCATCGACGTCCGCGGCGAGCGCCCGGATGTGCGGCGTCGAGGTCGGCGAGCCGATCTCCTCGTCCGGGTTGGCGACGAACGTGAGCCGCTCGAACGGCAGGCCGCCGGTCACGCCGATGATCGCCTTGAGCGCGTAGAGCCCGGCGAGCAGCCCGGACTTCATGTCCGTGACGCCGGGGCCGGTCGCGATGCCGTCGGCGATGCGGAACGGCCGCGCGGCGGCGGTCCCCGGATCGAAGACCGTGTCGAGGTGGCCGATGAGGAGCACCCGTGGCCCGCCGGGGCGGCCCTCGAACGTCGTCACCACGGTGTCGCCGAGCCGGCCGGCCGGGTCCGGCCGGGTCTCGACGCGACCCCCGAGGCCCGCGAGGAAGGCCGCGGTCCAGCCGCCGACGACGTTGACGCCCTCGGGCGTGAAGCTCCCGCAGTCGATGTTCACGAAGCGCTCGAGGTCGGCGAGGTAGGCCGGCAGGTCGGCGTCGATGGCTGCGCGCAGCGCGTCGAGCGTCGCGCTGTCGGGCAGGGCGGTCGGGGCGTCCATCGCGCCGAGTCTAGTGGCTATCCTGTCCGGACCGTGCGACTGGTCGAGACCCGCCTGTTCGAGGGGCCAAACGTCTACCGGCTGGAGCCGGTGGTCAAGCTCGAGGTCGCCATCGGCCGGCGGCGGACCTGGTACGGCCAGCGCGACCCGGAGCGCCATGCGCTCGTCCGGCTCGGCGCCTCGGTGCTGCCGCGCGAGTGGCCGGACGGGATCGTGACGCTCGCCGCATGGCTCCGCCGCTTGCGCACCGACCACGGCGAGGGGACCGGCGGGCTGCGCGTCCACCGCTCGTCGGATCCCGGGCACTGGATCGTCACGGTGCCGTGGCGCGGGGCGGAGCGGGCGCAGGTCATCGCGGAGGCCGCGCTCGCGCTGACGGACAAGGACGTGTCGCCGGCGCGGCATGCGCACCTCACTGGCGCGCAGACCCGGATGCTCGAGCGCTGGAGCGAGCGGATCGCCGACGCCCGGGCCACGCCGCCGTCATGGATCCGCGACGCGGACCGGCGGGTCCCGGTGGTCTCGATCTCGGGGACCAACGGCAAGAGCACGGTCACCCGGCTGATCGCGCACATCCTGATCGGTGCCGGTCGGCATGTCGGCATGACCACCTCGGACGGCATCCTCGTCGACGAGCGCATGGTCGACGCGGGCGACTGGACCGGACCCGGCGGGGCGCAGCAGATCCTGGCCCGCCGCGACATCGATGTCGCCGTCCTCGAGACCGCGCGCGGCGGCATGGTGCTGCGCGGCGTCGGCTACGAGTCCAACGAGGCCAGCGTCCTGACCAACGTCTCGTCCGACCACCTCGACCTGCAGGGCATCCACACCCTCCCTGAGCTGGCCGAGGTGAAGTCGACGATCTGCCGCATCACGAAGCCGGACGGCTGGGTCGTGCTCAACGCCGACGACCCGCTCGTCGCCGCGGTCGCGCGCCGGGTGCACGCCCAGGTGGCGTACTTCTCGCTCGACCCGTCGTCCTCGATCGTCGCGCGGCATCGCGCCCGCGGCGGGCGGGCATACGTCACCCGGCGCGGCGTCCTCGTCGAGGCGGACGGGGCCCGCGAGACCGAGATCGCCGAGGTCGGCCGCGTCCCGATCACGATCGGCGGGCTGGCTCGCCACAACATCGCGAACGCGCTCGCGGCCGTCGGCGGGGCTCGCGGCCTCGGCGCGACGCTGGAGCAGGTCCGCGACGGGCTGCTGGACTTCCGCCCGACCTCGGACGTCTCGCCGGGACGCCTGAACCTGTTCCGCGTCGGCGGCCGGATCGTCATCGTCGACTTCGCCCACAACGAGGCGGGGATCTCGGCCGTGCTGGACGTGGCGGAGGGGATCGCGGCGGGCGCCGCGGGTCGCGCCGCCCCGATCACCGCGATCATCGGGACCGCCGGCGACCGGCCGGACGACACGCTGCGCGGCATCGGGCGGATCGCGGCGGAGCGCGCGCAGCGGATCGCCATCAAGCAGACGCTGCGCTATCTGCGCGGGCGGACCGCGGAGTCGGTGGTCGGGGAGCTGATGGCCGGCGTGGTGGCCGGCGGCGGCGACGCGGCCGACGTCGCGATCTACGAGTCCGAGACTGCCGCACTCCGGGCTGAGCTCAACGGCGCCGCCGGCCACGGCCCGACCGGCGGTCGAGGCGACGCGCGGGTCATCGTGCTGATGTGCCACGAGGAGCGCGAGGCGGTCTTCGAGCTGCTGGCCAGCCTGGGGGCGCGGCCGGTCGACATCGCCTCGGAGCTCACGACGCTGGTCCCGCGGCTCCAGGGTCGGCCGCGCTAGGCACACGGCGCTCGGCTACGCTCGGCCGGTCGACCTTCGGCCACCACGCGCGGACGTCGAGGCGCGACGAGAACAGCAGGTGCGGCGGCTCGTCGGGCAGCGTGAGCCCGTGCGCCTCGGCCATCGTGTTGCGCTCGATCCGCGCGGCTGCGGGCTGGAGCGGCCAGGGCCGATGCATGATCTCGGTCCGGGCGATCCGGCCCTGCCCGTCCGTCGCGAACAGGCGCATCCGGTCGGTCAGCCACGCCTCCAGCGAGCCCGGCGCCGCCCGCTCCACGGGTCCGGTCGCCCGGTAGCGCGCCTCGAAGCGCGCGGGCTCGCCGCGCGGGTCGTCCCGGACCGAGCGGTAGTCCACGACCTCGCGGACGTGCCCGGCCGACATCGTGGCGTGGTAGTACGGCAGCCCGAAACCCGTCCGCGCCCCCTCGACCGCCGGCCGGCTCGCGGCGTCCAGGCTGAGGAACCAGACCCCCGGCCGGCCCTCGAGGCGTCACGTATGTCCGGACGTTGAGCTCCGGGAACCGGCCGGCCGCGGGCGGTGCCGGCAGCCCGCGCGGCCCGACGTCCTCCATGATGAACGGCACGATCCCGAGCCAGGCGCGACCGTCGAAGGTGTCGAGGTCGAGGCCGTCGGGCAGCTTCGCGCGCAGCGCTTCGGCATCGACGGCCCAGTGGGCGAACAGCAGGTCGACCCAGCGCATGCGCATGACCCACGGCCGGCGCCGCAGGTCCGGCAGCCGTCGGCCGGATCGGGGCCGCGCCTCGGCGGCCACCTCAGCCCTCCGCGAGGACGACGATCCGGTCGGCCGCGGTGAAGGTCAGGCCCGTCCGCTTGGACGGGTTGAGCGAGACGCCGTAGGCCGCCGAGGCGTCCTGGGACCGCGCATCGATCCGGTAGCCGAACGCGATCTCGCCGCGCCGCCGCGCCGCCTCGATCACGGCCGCGAACGGCACGGCCCGGTCGAGCGCCACGTAGTCCCCGGCCGGGCGGAGGTAGATCTCGGACCCTTCGGGATCGAGCAGGTCGCCGAAGACGGCGTTGAGGTGCTTGTTCTCCGCGACCTGGGCGACCATCAGGCTGATCAGCCGCTCGCTGACGATGAAGTCGTCCGCCCGGGCCACCTCGGCCAGCGCCCGGTCGCGCAGGTCGAGCATCTCGCTGACGATCTGGAAGTCGTGGCCCAGCCGGTTCGCGATGTCGCGCAGGTGGAGCAGCGTGACCAGCGTCCGGGCGTCGGCCCGCGACGGGTCGAGGCGGTCCGAGCAGAGCACGATGATGTGGTCGAAGGTCTCGACCGAAAGCGCGTCGAGCGTCGCCCGGTCGGCGGGATCGCCGGGCCGCATGACGATCCGCTGCGCACGGGGACCGCCGGACCGCGCGGGGAGCGCCGCGACCTCGCCGTCCACGCCCGGCTCGGCCGACACCACGACGACCTCCGACCCGTCCGCGACGTACGCGTCCAGCTCCCCGATGATCGCGGCCGCCCGGTGGTTCCAGCCCAGGACGAGCGTCCGCTCCGGGGCGGCGACCGCCGGGGACGCGACCCGCAGGTCGGCCTCGTCGACCGGGACCGGCGCGTCCGCCGCGGGATGGATCCGGTCGTCGTCGGCCGCGATCACGATGAGACGGTCGCCCGCGGCCAGGACCGTGTCCATCGGCGGGTTGAGGTGCGGCGAGCCGCCGTCCGGCAGCAGCCCGATGACCGCGGCGTCCTCGAAGGCGACCAGCGTCTCGCCGAAGGGCGCCCCTCGAGCGACGGCTGGGCGCGTCAGGTAGATCTCGTCACCGGCGAAGTCGAGCAGCTCCGCGTAGATCACCGACAGGCCCGACTGCCGGCAGGTCTGGGCGGTGATCCGCGAGATGACCTCCTCGGACAGGATCAGCTCCAGCTCGTCGCGGCCCACCATCCGGGCGACCTCGACGTTCGCGCGGTCGCGCAGCTCGGCGACGATGTGATACGGCTCGGGGCGCCGGTCCGGGTCGTTCGTGATCGCGAGGACCGCCTTGATGACGTCGGCGTCGGGCTCGTCGGTCTCGGGCGCGAGGACGACGATCGACCGCGCGGTCCCCAGGCTGGCGATGGCGAGGTCGCCGACGACCATCGGGCTGCCCGACCGGCAGACGATCTTGGTCCGCCCGGTGTCGCCGACGCGCTCGCGGATCTCGTCGTCCATCTCGCCCTTGTCGCGCTCGGCGAGGACCACGATCGAGCGCTTCGGCTGGTTCTCGTTGGCCGCGACGATCTCGGCGATGACCGTGTGGATCGACGGCGACCAGCCGAGGATCACCGTGTGGTCGCGCTCGACCACCCGGGACCGGCCCTTGCGCAGGTCCTCGAGCTTGGACTGGAGGCCGTTGTTCAGGATGCCGATGAGCGTGCTGATGATGAAGATGCCGCCGAGGGTGATCGCGAACATCGCCGAGCAGGAACCCGACGGTCCCCTGGTCGCCGCCCATCGTGCCCGGGTCGAGCGTCCGCAGCAGCCCGTAGCGGAGCAGGGTCAGCAGGTCCAGGTCCTGGCCCTCGTCGCTCGCGAGGCCCAGCACCCAGACGACCAGGGCGACGACGACGATGAGGACGATCGAGATGACGAACAGCCCGAGGATCAGCGCGATCGTGCCGCGCCCCATGAACTCGTCGAATCGATAGCGCAGGCGGTCGCGCCAGCCCACGTCCTTCATCCGGCGACGCGCCGGCAGGGTCGATCCGACACGCTCGTCAGCCTTCGGGGGCGGTCCACTCGCCCGGGTCGGCGAACGCCGTCCCGCCGCGAGACGTGCCGGCCGCGGCCGTCGCCTCGCGGTACACCGCGATCGCGTCGTCGACGCAGCAGACCACCAGGTCGCCCGGGATCGCCCGCCGGAGCGCGGCCCGGACCGCGGCCATCTCCTCGAGGATCTTGTCCGACCGGGTCGCGCGGGCGGTGCCGTCCGCCTTGGCCGCCGCGCACGCCCTCGAGGACGTTGGTCGCGGTCTCGCCCGGGGCGCGGCCGCGGAGGTTCTTGTCCTCGCGGACGATGATCTCGTCGAAGGCGGTCGCGGCGATCGCGCCGTACTCGCGCTGGTCCTCGTCGCGGCGGTCGCCCGGGATCCCGAGGACGCCGATCGCCCGGCCCGTCCGCTGGGCGGCCTTCGCCGCCCCGATCCGCCCGGCCTTGGTCGGCGACTCCTCCATCATCCGGGTCACGAAGTCGGCCAGCTGGCGCATCCCGTCGACGTTGTGGCAGTAGTCGATCACGACCCGGACGCCGCCCACGTCGAGCAGGTTGAGCCGGCCCGGTGCCTGGAAGAACGAGGTCGAGAAGGTCCGCAGCCCCTGGCGGATGTCGTGCAGGTGCGCGCCGGCGGCCCACGCGGCGGCCGCCGCGGCCAGCGCGTTCGCCACGTTCATCCGCGCCCGTCCGCCGAACGTCGCCGGGATGAGGTGCGTGTACAGCACGGGCATCGTCCGCGGCCCGAGCTTGAGGACGATCAGCTCGCCCTCCGTCGAGGGCTCGAGGCAGAACGCCGCGCCGCCGCGCCCGGTGTGGCCGTCGACCCGGTCGAAGCCGTCCTCGCCCTTCGTCGTCGACATGCTGAACAGCACGACCCGCCCGGCGCAGTGCCGGCCCATGCGGTAGACGTGGCTGTCGTCGGCGTTGAGGACCGCGGTCCCCGAGCGCGGCACCGCCTCGACGACGACGCCCTTGACGTTCGCCAGCTGGCCGATGGTGTTGATGCCGCCGAGCCCGAGGTGGTCGCCGGCCACGTTGGTCACCACCGCGACGTCGTTGCGGTCGTAGCCGAGGCCCTCGCGCAGGATGCCGCCGCGCGCGACCTCGAAGACCGCGGTGTCGACGGTCGGGTTCTGGAGCACGGTCTGGGCCGACTTCGGCCCGGACATGTCGCCCTTCTTGATCAGCCGGCCGTCGACCACGATGCCGTCGGTCGAGGTCATGCCGACCCGCCGGCCCATCAGCTTGAGGATGTGGGCGATCATCCGGACCGTCGTGGTCTTGCCGTTGGTGCCGGTCACCGCGACGATCGGGATGCGCGCCGACGCCCCCGCCGGGAACAGCGAATCGATGACCGGCCGGGCGACGTACTGCGGCTCGCCCTCGGTCGGGATGCGTGTGCATCCGGAACCCGGGCGCGGCGTTGACCTCGACGATCGCCCCGCCGGTCTCGCGGACCGGGGTGGCGATGTCCGGGCAGATGAAGTCGATGCCGGCGACGTCGAGCCCGACGATCTGCGCCGCCGTCTCGGCGATCTCGATGTTGTCGGGGTGGGCCTCGATGGTCCGGTCGATCGACGTGCCGCCCGTGGACATGTTGCCGGTGAGGGCCAGCTTGACCCGGGTGCCCTCGGGCGGGACCGCGTCGAGCTCGCAGACCCTGGGCGCGGACGAGTTCCTCGGCGGCCTCGTCGATCTTGATCCGGGTCAGCACCTTCTCGTGGCCGATGCCGCGGCGCGGGTCCGCGTTGGCGACGTCGACGAGCTGGCGGACGGTGTGCTCGCCGTCGCCGGTGACCGAGGCCGGCACGCGCTCGGCGATGGCCGCGATCTTGCCGCCGATGACCAGGCAGCGGTAGTCGTTGCCGGCCACGTAGCGTCTCGACCACGAGGTCGCCCGAGCGGCTCTGCGCGAGCGCGCCGTGGAACGCGGCGCGGACCGCCTCCTCGGAGCGCAGGTCGAGGTGGACGCCGCGGCCGTGGTTGCCGTCGAGCGGCTTGACCACGCACGGGTACCCGAACCGCTTCGCCGCCGCGACCGTCTGCTCCTCGGTCTCGACCACCTCGGAGCGCGGCACGGGCAGGCCGGCCGAGTCGAGCAGCTTGTTGGTCAGGTTCTTGTCGGAGGCGATGTCGACGCCGATCGCCGACGTCTTCGAGGTCATCGTCGCGCGGATCCGCTGCTGGTGGACGCCGTGGCCGAACTGGACCAGCGAGTGGCGGTCGAGGCGGATGAACGGGATGTCGCGGCTGACCGCCTCGTCGATGAGCGCCTGGGTCGACGGGCCGAACGCGGTCCGCTCGGCCATCCGGATGAGCGCCTCGAGCTTGGGCGCGAAGTCGAAGAAGACCTCGGGGTCGTCCGGCGCGACGAGGTGGTTGACCAGCCCGACGGCCATCGTGCCGGCCTCGAGCCCGACCGACCTCCTCGCGGTACTCGTAGATGCAGTTGTACTGGCCGGTCGTCCCCGCCGAGCGGGTCTTGCCGTGGCGGACGTCGGTGCCGGCGAGGTTCTGGAACTCGAGCGCGACGTGCTCGGCGATGTGGCCGACCCACGTCCCCTCGCGCAGCCGGGTGATGAAGCCGCCGCGGCGACCGAGCGAGCAGGCGTGGTCCTCGAGCGTCGGGATCAGCGCGACGAGGGCGTCGGTGAAGTTCGGCAGCTTGTTCGAGGGGTACTCCTCGAGCACGCCGAGGTCGACGAGCATGCGGATGACCGGCTCGCGCGCCCAGTAGTTCGGCCCGCGCAGGACCCGGGTCTCGAGGATGCGCAGCGTCGGCAGCGGCCCCGCTGGCGCCCGCCGACGCCGCCTTCGACGATCGAGGGCTGCGCTTCGTGCGCGACGCGGGTGCGCTCTGGGCCACGGGTTCCTCCTTGGTCGGCGCGGACGCGCTGCCCGGCCGGACGGGATCGGTCGGCCTAGCTCGACGCGGCCTCGCCGCCGGGCAGGGCGTGGAGGGTCGGCGTCATGATGCGCTCGCGGCGGCGCAGGTCGAAGCGGTAGCCCGCCGGCAGGGAGTGCAGGACGACCCCGCTGATCATCAGCGGCCGGTGCCCGCGGACCTCCCAGGCGTCGGTCTCGGACTGGGCGCCGTCGACCACGGTGATCGAGCCGCGCCCGATGACCTCCATGATGTGGTCCGGGCCGACGACGCCGGCCGTGTCCTCGTCGACGCCGAGCCCCAGCAGCGACGGGTTCTGGGCGATCAGGCTGAGCAGCCGGCCGAGCCGGTTCCGCTGCTGGAAGTGCTGGTCGACGATGACGCCCGGCAGCACGCCGAGCCCCGCGGAGATCTGGGCCATCCGGTGCTTCGGGGTCGCCCCGGACGCCCCGAACGCGATCATGTGGCTGGACATCGCCGACGCGCCGGCCGAGGTCCCGGCGACGACCGCGCCGTGGCGGAACCGCTCGAGGATCGCGTCGGCCAGGCGCGTGCCGCCGATCGTCGACGAGAGGCGCAGCTGGTTGCCGCCGGTCAGGAAGATGCCCGTCGCGTCGCGGACCGCGAGCGCCGCGGACTTCGTCGTTGGCCTGCGGGCGGGTGACCGCGTGGAGCGGCCGGACCCGGGTGACGCCCAGCTCGCCGAAGACGTCGCGGTAGCGCTGGCCGGCCTCGAGGCCGAGCGACGACGCGGTGGAGATGACCGCGATGGTGGCGTCGACGCCGCCGGCGAGCGCCACGAACCGGCTGAGGATGACCCGGTCCCGGACCTTGTCCTCGGCGCCGCCGATGATGATGACGGTTCCCTCGGCCACGGGCCTCCTGGCGCTTCGACGGTGGTTGGCGGAGAGGATACCTTCTCGGCCGGTCCCGAGTCCGAGACGGACGCGCGCGACGGGCATGCGAGAATCCCCCGTCATGACCGACGACGAGGAGCCGACCGGTCTCCGTCCGATCCCGGGCTCGGCCAAGGGACGCGGGCGGATCGTCATCGACCTCGGGACCATGGTCGACCGCCCGACGCGGCGCCGGGCCGGCGTCTTCCGGCGGGCGCTGCGGCGCGAGTGGTCGCGGCTCCACGACCCGCGGCGCATCGCCGCGATCCTCCTGCTCAGCCTGTCCTTCGCCCTGCTCGCGGCCGGTCTGCTCGCACGCGGCGAGCCCGGCGGGGCCGATGCGCGGGCCTACTGGGCGGGCGTCCGCATCTGGCTCAACGGCGGCGACGCCTACCACCCGACCGGCCCGTTCCTCCCGTACGTCTACGCCCCGTGGATGCTGCCGCTGTTCACGCCGTGGGCGGCCCTGCCGTGGGACGTCGCCTGGTTCGTCTGGCGCGGCGGCACGATCCTGCTGCTGCTCTGGACCATCCACTGGGCGTACCGCCAGCGGCCGCTGACCACCGCGGTGATCTTCGCGCTCCTCGCGTTCCCGTTCGGGGCCAATCTCGACACCGGCAACATCAACCTGCAACTCACGCTGATGCTGTGGGCGGCGCAGTTCACCGGTCCGCGGCTCGGCGGCCTGCTGTGGGCCCTCGCGACATGGATGAAGTGGATCCCCGCCATCCACTGGTTCATCCTGGCGCCGCGGACGCAGCGCTGGGGCCTCGTCTGGCTCGCGGTCTCGATCGGCGCTGAGCATCCTCACGCTGCCGCTGACGATCGTCCAGCTCCAGGTGCTGTTCGGGTTCGGGGCGCGCCCGGTCCGCCTCGACTACCTCGTCTACCTGTGGGCGTTCGTCCCGTGGCTCTACCGCCGGCCGGACCCGTTCGACTTCCTGCGGCCGGCCACGTGGCGGCGCTGGGCAGCGACGGCCCGGACCCGCGTCGTCGGTCCGAGGCCAAGCGCGAGCTAGGCGAGCGGCGTCGCCGGCTCCGACAGCACCACGACCGGGGTCGGGTCGTCGCTGATCTCGCGACGGCGCTCGTCCACCGGCCGGAGCAGGAGCGCGCCGACGCCCATCAGGAGGACGCCGATCCAGAGCGCGTCCCGGACGCCCTGCCCCCCGCCGACGAGGTCGATCACGACGCCGCCGACGGCGACCGCCAGCACGCCCGCCGACGCCGTGGCGACATTCGAGAGGCCCATGTACCGGCCGGTCGAGGCCTTCGGGATGATGTCGGTCATCAGCGCCCAGTCGACCGCCAGGAAGATCCCGGCAGACAGCCCGTAGATCACCGCGCCGATGAACGCGACCGGCAGGCTCGGGGCGATCGCCGTGGTCGCGAGACCGATGGCGCCGATGACGCAGCTCGTCCAGATGACCGGCTTGCGACCGACCCGGTCCGAGATCCTCGCCGCGGGCACGACCGAGATGAGTGTCCCGAGCGCGACCACGCCCGACGAGCGGGATCAGCACGGTGCCCGCGTCCTTCTCGCCGAGGCCCATCGAGCGGTTGAGGTAGAGCAGCGCCCATTGGGTGAGGAATGACCCCGCCATCAGGATGGCGAGCCGCGACCCGACCAGCCAGAGGAAGCTGCGCTCGCGCAGGATGTCGGTGCCCCAGGCCTCGCCGGCGACCGACCACCACGACCGGCCCTTCCGGGGCTTGGCGACCGAGCCCTCGCGGACCCGGATCACCACCGAGAGCATCGTCACGAGCTCCAGCACGCCGAGGGCGACCAGTCCCAGGGAGTAGTTATGCGTCGCGGTCGCGATGCCGCCGATGACGAAGCCCGACACGTTGCCGAGGATCTGCATCATCCCGACGAGGGCGCTCGCCAGGCCGACCTGCGCGGCCGGCACGAGATCCGGCACGTAGCCCTGGAACGGGCCCTGCGCGAAGTTGGAGCTGAACTGGAGCAGGGCGATGAACGCCGCGATCGCCACGAGGTCGTTGCTCGTCGCGATCCCGATGAGGAACACGACATCGAGGATCGAGCCGATGAAGATGTACGGCTTGCGTCGGCCCCATCGCGAGATCGTGTAGTCCGAGATCGAGCCGACCGTCGGCTGGACGATCACCGCGATGAGCGCTCCGAAGACCGTGAGCCGGAACAGCGTCCGTCCCACCTCGTCCTCGGGGACCAGGCCGGTGAAGACGAGCCGGCCCGTCATGATCACGCTCAGGCCGGTGAAGATCGCCGAGAGCCCGAGCCAGTACAGCGAGATGCGGACCAGCTGGCCGATGGGAAGCGGGGTGGTCGGGCGACCGTCAGCCGCCAGGTCGCCGGGTCCGGATGCGTCTGGGCTCTGCATCCTGTCGCCTCGTGCTGTCGCGATCGAGCACCGTCCGTCGGCTCGACACCATGACGCGCTGGACGCGAGGGTCGTTACACCATCCTACGCGCCGGCGATCGCCGTGCCGCGCGGATCGAGCGACACGGTGGTCCGCAGCGGCACGAACCGGCGCTCGGTGGCGCCGGCGGCGACGAACCGGAAGAGCGACCGGTCGAGCGAGTAGATGCCGGTCGAGACGACGCCGATCCGACCGAGCCGGAACGAGAAGACCGGGTTCTCGCCGTTGCCGGCGTAGTGCGACGGCGTGCCGTCGGCGGCGATGACCGCGAGGTTCGCCTGGCCGCCGAACCGGTCGTGCAGGGCGCCCAGGAGGTGGCCGATCGGCTCGCTCGGCTGCCACGCGTCCTCGAGCCAGCGGGCCCCGACCTCGGTGTCGGCGCGGCCGTGGATCCGGCCCTGCTCGCGGTAGGTCGCGCGGAGGCGCCTTGTAGTCGCGCAGGTCGCCGTTGTGGCTGAAGGCGTACCGGCCGGCGGGATCGTCGAACGGCTGCGTGTCGGGCAGGGCCAGCGTCGAGAGCCTCGACGGCCGACGAAGGTGCACGAGCGCGCTGGTCGTCTCGACCGCGCCGACCCGCTCGCGACCGGGGTCGTCGGCGAACGCGCGGACGTCGCGGTACGAGGCGAGGCCGCCGTCGGCGGTCGCCCAGGCGGCGCCCCAGCCGAACCCGGCCAGCCCGAAGTGCTCGAGCTTCTCGGTGAACGGCCACAGCTCGTCGAGCCGGAACGGCTTGTCGGACCGGACGACGTAGTGCTCACACACGGCGGCGATGATACGCGGGGTTCGGCCGCGAAGGCGGTGAACGTTTCGGGTCCGCGAATCGTCATGTGGAGGACGAGGCGCTGTCGATCGAGGAGCCTGTGCTGTCCAGCGAGTCGATGACGGTCGCGGCCGAGGATCCGGCCGCGACGTTCGCGCGGCTGCTCGACCGGTCGCTCGACCGGCAGTACCGGCTGGCCACGGCGATCCTCGGTGACCCGATCGAAGCGGAGGACGCGGTGCACGACGCGGCGCTCGTGGCGTGGCGGGGCTTCGGCAAGCTCCGGGACATCGACCGGTTCGACGCCTGGTTCGGGCGGATCCTGGTCAACGGCTGCCGGGACCGGCTGCGCGCGCGTCGGCGACGGCCGATCGTCGGGGCGCTGCCGATGCTCGGGAACCTCGACGCCGGCCGCGGGCGGAGCGGGACGACCGGGATCCGGTCGCCGCGGTCGGCGACCGGGACGAGCTCGACCGGGCGATCGCGACGCTCGATCCCGGACCATGTCGTCGTGATCGCCCTGCGGTTCGCCAGCGACCTGTCGATCGCCGAGATCGCCGCCCGGGTCGGGATCCCCGAGGGAACGGTCAAGTCCCGGCTCCATCACGCGCTGCGGCGGTTGCGGACCGCGCTCGAGCGGGCGTCGGAGGAACGGTCATGACCGACGATGTCCTCGAGACCCGGCTTCGCGAGCACTTCGCCGGCCGGTCGTCGGGTGAGGCGAGTCCGCGCCTGCGAGACCGCCTGGCAGCGGTCCCGATGGGAGCGGCGCCCGCGCCCCGGCGGCCCTGGCTCCGGCTTGCGGGAGCGGCGGCGGCGACGGTCTCCGCGCTCGCGTTCGGGCTTGTCCTCGCGCGGATCGCGCTCGTCGATCGCAGTTTGGGTCCGGTCATCGTCGGGACGCCGGCGACGCTCCCGCCCTCGTCGCAGACCCTTATGCCCGGCGACGGGGTTACGACACCATCCGTCTCGCTGTGGTTCTGGCTCGCCCTGGTTCTGATCGTCGGGATCATCGTGCTCGCCATCCGCGCCCTGCGGCGGCGCCGACTTCCGCGCTGGGTCGACTGGGTGATCGTCGCGGTGGTGACCGTCGTTCTGCTCAGCGCGCTCGGGCGGTCGACGTCGGGATCCGACCTCGTGGACCAGGGGAGCTGGGCGCCCGGGATCAGTTGGGTCGAGGACACGAACGGGACGCCGACGGGCTCACGCCCGATCGAGGGGGCTTGTTCATGCCGGGTCGGAACGGGTCATTCTCGTTCGCGCTCCCGGTGACGAACAACGGGTCGCTGCCCGTGACCATCCACGGGCTCTCGGCGTGGTCGGTGGTCGGGGTTGACGGCGCGGAAATCCTCGGGCCGTCGATCGTCGCCCTTGGCTCGCCCGAGCCGGGGCAGACGTGGACCGGGGTGCTGCTGCCCGGACCGGATGGGGTGGCGCCGTGGCAACCGGTGACCCTGTGGCCCGGGGAATCGGCGGTCCTCAGCGTCCTCGGCGTGGGCGGGCCATGCGCCGTGGGGCCGAGCGACGCGGCACTCGGAGGCGCGGCCGGGTTCGCGTCGATCCCGCTCGTCCTGGACATCGCGGGGTACGGCTACGTCGAGGACGTCCCGATCACCCTGGTGGAGGTGGCGTCGACGGAGTCCTGCACCTCGCCCTGACAGGTCGGGCACCAGTACGTCGTCCGCGGCAGGTCCGTGCCCTTGCTGGGCCGACCGGATCGGCGTCCGGCAGCGCCGGCACGGCCGGCCGCCGCGGCCGTAGACGTAGACCGGGCCGGGCGCACCGCGGTCGCCGGCCGTGGTGACGCGTTCGGGGCCGCCGTTCGTCGTCACGTTGGCGACCAGGAGCCGGCGGGCGGTCGCGACAAGGCGGTCCAGCGTCTCGTCGTCGACGTCCGCGACCCGGCTGAATGGCGAGACCCGCTCGATCCAGAGGATCTCGTTCTTGTAGACGTTGCCGATCCCCGCCAGGGCTCGCTGGTCGAGCAGCGCGACCGCGATCTCGGTGTCGGCGCGCGATGGGTCGCGCAGCCGGCGGTTGGCCTCGGCGGCATCGAAGTCGGGCGCCAGCAGGTCCGGCCCGAGCCGGCCCAGCGCCGGATGGAGCGCCTCGGCGCGTGTCTCGAGCAGCTCGACGACCGGGGCGTCGAAGCAGACCGCGACCGCGCCGGGCACCTCGAGCACGAGCCGCGCCCGCGACGGCGGCCGGCGCCAGCGCTCGCCCGGCCGATAGCGATGCCACGAGCCGTTCATCCGGAGGTGCGTCCGCAGCTCGAGACCGCCATCGAAGCGGATGATCAGGTTCTTGCCCGACCGACTCGACGGCCTCGATGGTGCGGCCGATGACGCGATGGACCTGCGGGACCGGTCCCGGGCCCTGCGCCCGGGCCGCCGTGACGACCCGCCCGACGAGATACGGCCGGAGCCCGGCCGCGGTGCGATAGAGGGTGTCGCCCTCAGGCACGGGCCGGGCGCAGGACGAGGCCCCGATACCCGGGCGCGAACCCAGCGGCCAGGAGGCGCTCGCGGAACGGGGACGCCGCCACGTCCTCGCCGTCCACCTTCTTGACCACCAGCTCCTTGAGCCGGCCGTCCACGACGAGCTGGCGCAGCGCGGCGGCCGCGGCGAGCGCGACCTCCGGGTCGGCCGCGGGCGCGAGCGTCTGGAGCGTCGAGCCGCCGCGCTCGAGGTACAGCGCCGCGACGCCGTCGACCAGCACGACGTAGGCGCCCGCCGCGCGCTGCAGCGGCCGCCGGTCGTGCTCATCGCGACGCGGCCAGGCGAGGGCGGCGCCGTACGGGTTCGCCGGGTCGGCGGCCGCGAGGACCAGCACCTCGGCGGCCTCCGGGCGCTCGCTCGCGTCGCGTGCCGAGCGCAGCCGGTCGAGGGCGCCAGGGAGCGCGAACTGCGCGGCCCCGAGCCCGTCGACGAAGTAGCCGCGGCGGATCCGCCCGGCGTCCTCGAGCGCGCGCAGGACCGGGTAGACCGCGCTGAACCCGCCATCGAGGCCCTCGGCGGCGACCGCCTCGCGCGTCAGCACGCCGTAGCGCTCGAGCAGCGCCAGCGACTGGGCGTGCAGGCGCTCGGTCGGCGTGCCCGTCGGCGGCTCGACGAGCGACCAGCGGCCGGCGGCCTCGGGCGGGCCGAGCGCGGTCAGCCGGCCGGGCCGGCGCGCGCCGCGTGCCGCCGCCACCGGTCCGCTTCCAGCGCAGCGCGCGCAGCGGCGCGAACGTGTCGTTGGTGACCTCGCCGGCCCAGACCAGGTCCCAGAGCGCGTCGAGCACCTCGCGGTCCGGACCGCCGCCCGCGGCCGCGGTGCAGGTCGCGGTAGAACGACGCGCCGCGGCGTCGCGAGGTGCTCGCGGATGCGGTCGTGGCGCGGCCTCGGCCGGCCGGTCCGTGCCGTCGGGGAGCCCGACCGGTCGCAGCGCGTCGCGGCCCGGGCGGACCAGGACGATCCGCCCGTCGTCGCGGCCGAGGCTCCCCCGCCCCACCCAGGCGATCTCGCCGAGCGAGCCCAGCTCGTCGAGCAGCCGCGGCTGGTAGCCCGGGATGCGCGCCGGGAGCACGTCGCGCTCCAGGACGGACGCGGGGATGGCGAGCCCGGCCAGCTGGTCGACGACCTCGGCGAGCCGCTCGAGGGCCGCCGAGCCACGGAACGGGGTGTCGGCACGGCCCATCGGCGCGATCCCGTGCCAGCCCGGCAGGAAGCGGCCGAGCGCGGCCGGGTCGACCGGCTCGACCTCGCGGCGCAGCCGCGCCAGCGACCGCCGGCGCGAGCTGGCGCAGGACGTCCGGGTCGCACCATTCGCGTTCGGCGCCGCCCGGCCGGAACTCGCCGCGCACCAGCGTCCCCGCGACGAGCAGCCGCTCGAGGGCGTCCTCGACGATCCCGGCCGGCAGGCCCCAGCGGCGCGTCGGCTCGGGCGTGAGGAACGGGCCGTGCGTGCGCGCCCAGCGGGCGAGCAGCCCGTCGAGCGCGCCGGTCACCGGGGCGAGGAACGCCTCCGGCACGCCGACCGGCGCCGAGACGCCCACGCCGTCGCGGTAGCGGGCGACGTCCTCGATGGCGATCCAGCGGTCCTCGCCGGCGATCCGGGTCCGGATCGGCCCGGCGGCCGGACGCCAGCTCGGCCAGCCAGTCGCGCCGCGACCGACGCCCCGTCCTCGACCCGGGCGGCCACCTCGTCGAGCGACAGGTCGCCGAGCCGGCGCAGGAGGTCGTGCACGCCGTCGACGGTCGTCGCCTTGCGGTCGTCGGTCAGCGCCTGGAGCGAGAGCTCGAGGTCGGCCAGCGCCTCGGGGTCGAGCAGCTCGCGCAGCTCCTCCTGGCCGAGCAGCTCGCGCAGCAGGTCGCGGTCGAGCGTCAGCGCGCCGGCGCGGCGCTCGGCCAGCGGCGCGTCGCCGTCGTACATGTACGCGGCGACGTAGTCGAACAGCAGGCTGCTCGCGAACGGGCTGGCCCGCTGCGTCTCGACGCCGTGGACCGCGATCTCGCGCCGCGCCGACGCCGGCGCAGGACCTCGCGCAGCGCCGGCAGGTCGAAGACGTCGCTGAGGCACTCGCGGTACGTCTCGACGAGGATCGGGAAGCTGCCGTACCGCGAGGCCACCGCCAGCAGGTCGGCCGCGCGCTGGCGCTGCTGCCAGAGCGGCGTCCGCGTCCCGGGCCGGCGCCGCGGCAGGAGCAGCGCCCGCGCCGCGTTCTCGCGGAACCGGCTCGCGAACAGCGACGAGGTCGCGACCTGCCCGACGACCAGGTCCTCGACCTCGTCGGCGTCGGGGAAGAGCAGCTCCTCGATGCCGTCGAGCGAGGCGTCGCCCTCGGGCAGGCGGATCGCGATGCCGTCGTCGGACCAGATGGTCTGGACCTCGAGCCCACGCCGCTCGAGCAGCCGGGACTCGATCGCCATCGACCACGGGGCGTGGACGCGCCCGCCGAACGGGGTCAGCAGGCACAGCCGCCAGTCGCCGAGCTCGTCGCGGAAGCGCTCGACGACGATCGCGCTTGTCGGTCGGGAGCGCGCCGGTCGCCTCGCGCTCGTCGTCGAGGTAGGCGAGCAGGTTGTCGGCGGCGCGCTCGTCGAGGTCGTGGAGCTCGCGCAGCCGCGTCGTCGCCGCGGCGCGGCCGCGGCTGCCCTTCGCCAGGTCCGCTTCGATCTCGCCGATGAACGCGCCCATCGCCCGGCCGAGCTCGATCGGGCGCCCGACCGCGTCGCCCTTCCAGAACGGCAGCTTGCCCGGGACGCCGGGCGCCGGCGTGACCGTGACCCGGTCGTGGCCGATCTCGTCGACCCGCCAGCTGCTGGCACCGAGCACGATGACGTCGCCGTGCATCCCGGCCCGCAGCTCGTAGACCATCTCCTCGTCGAGCTCGCCGACGCGACGGCCCGGGCGTCCCCGCCTCGCCCGCCATGAACACGCCGTAGAGCCCGCGGTCGGGGATCGTCCCGCCGCTCGTGATCGCCACGACCCGGGCGTCGCGGCGACCCTCGACGACATCGGTCACGCGGTCCCAGGTCACGCGCGGCTTGAGCTCGGCGAACTCGTCCGACGGGTAGGCGCCGGCCAGCATCCCGAGCACGCCCTCGAGGAGCTCGCGGGTCAGCGTCTCGTACGGCGTCGCGCGGGTGACGGTCTCGAGCAGGTCCGCGACGGTCCACGGATCCATCACGGTCATCGCGACGAGCTGCTGGGCGAGCACGTCGAGCGGGTTGCGCGGGATGGCCGTCGCCTCGATGGCGCCCTCGTGCATCCGCCGCGTCACGACGGCCACCTCGAGCAGGTCGCCGCGGTACTTCGGGAAGATCACGCCCTTCGACGGCGCGCCGACCTGGTGTCCGGCCCGGCCGACCCGCTGGAGCCCGCGCGCCACGCTGGTCGGCGACTCGACCTGGATCACGAGGTCCACGGCGCCCATGTCGATGCCGAGCTCGAGGCTGGACGTGGCGACCAGCGCGGGGAGCCGGCCCGCCTTGAGGTCCTCCTCGATGGCCAGCCGCTGCTCGCGGGCGATGCTGCCGTGGTGGGCCTTGACGAGGTCCTCGCCGGCGAGGTCGTTGAGCCGCTGGGCGAGCCGTTCGGACAGCCGCCGGCTGTTGGTGAAGACGATCGTGCTGTGATGGCTGCGGATGAGCTCGAGGATCTTCGGATGGATCGCCGGCCAGATGCTGTTGCGCGCCTCGCCGCTGGTCGCCGGACCGCCCGGGCTGCTGGTCGAGCGGGAGGACCTCGCCGATGGCCGCCATGTCGTCGACCGGGACGATCGACCTGGAGGTCGAGCGGCTTGCGCGCGCCGGCGTCGACGATCGTCACCTCGCGGCCCGGACCGGTCCCGGCGAGGAACCGGCCGATCGCCTCGAGCGGCCGTTGCGTGGCGGACAGGCCGATCCGCTGCATGCGGCGGGGCGTCGGCGGGTCGGAGCCGCTCGAGGCGCTCCAGGCTCAGGGCGAGGTGGGCGCCGCGCTTCGTGCCGGCGATCGCGTGGACCTCGTCGACGATGACGTGCTCGACGCCGCGGAGGACCTCGCGGACCTGGCTGGTCAGCATCAGGTACAGCGATTCGGGGGTCGTGATGAGGATGTCCGGCGGGTGGCGGGCGATCTCGCGGCGGTCCTCGGTCGGGGTGTCGCCGGTGCGGCTCGCGACGCTGATGGTCGGCGGCGCGCTCGCCGAGGCGCTGGGCCGCATGGCCGATGCCGGTCAGCGGCGCCCGCAGGTTCCGCTCGACGTCGTAGGTCAGCGCCTTCAGCGGGGAGATGTAGAGCACGCGGACGGTGCCCGGCGGGCCGCCCTTCGTGCGCGGCGGCGTCGGGTGCGTCGCGAGCCGGTCGAGGGTCCAGAGGAACGCGGCGAGCGTCTTCCCGCTCCCGGTCGGGGCGTGGATCAGCGTGTGGTGGCCGGCCGCGATCGCCGCCCAGTCCGCGCGCCTGGGCGTCCGTCGGCGCCTCGAAGCTCGCCTCGAACCACTCGCGGACGGGGCGCGAGAACGGGGCGAGGGCGTCGGCGGGGACGGGGCCGGTCTTGGGCCTCGACGTGGTCGCGGTCACGGGACGGCGAGTATAGGCCGGTGGTGCCATTTCGAACAGATGGTCGAAAGCCTCGGTCTGCGCAGACGCGCTCGAGACCCTCTGCTGGCTGTGCGCCATTGGATTCGACAGATGCGGGCGATGTCGATGCAGCACGCTGGCATGGAGCCAGCGTTCGGAGGAAGGATCCGTCCGTCGCGCCAACGTTGGCTCTGAGCCACCACCTAGGGACCGAGTTGGGCGCCGCTTTCAGATTCAATGGCTCTGCGCCAACACCCAAAGCGGAAATCTGTGCCCATGCTGACCACGCTCGCGCGGCACACCGCGATTGCGCCGATTGATCGCGGGATACGCGGTCCCTGCTTTCCTTTCCGCGTGACGACCTCGCGCCATAGCCAACGGACCATCGTCGGCCGGCGGACCCACGAGCTCGTTGTTGCGACCGGCGCAGAGATCCGACGCCTCCGACTCGATGCCGGCGTCGCTCAACGCAGCCTCGCGAAGGCTGCCGAGATCGATCCCGGGTTCCTGTCGCAGATCGAGCGTGGCCTTCGCGAGCCAAGTCTGGCTGTCCTCGTGGCGATCGCGGAGGCACTCGGCGGGTCGATGCGGCTGCGAGTGTATCCAGGGACCGGTCCGCGGATCCGAGACCCGATCCAGGCGAGGATCGTCGAGGCGCTCCTGCCGGTCCTCGACCCGCGCTGGGCCCGCCACCTCGAGGTCCCGGTCTATCGCCCGGTCCGCGGCGTCATCGACCTGTTGCTGTACGACCGAACGACGCACATCGCGGGTGTCGTCGAAGTCCAATCCGAGCTGCGGAGGCTCGAGCAGCAGATCCGCTGGTCGCACGAGAAGGCTGATGCACTACCATCCGCGACCATCTGGCGTCAGACCGAGCCTCCGGATCGCGTCGACCAGGTCCTGATCCTCCGGAACACCCGAGCGAATCGCGACATCGTCGTCCGCTTCGAGGACGTGATCCGCACGGCCTATCCAGCCGAGACATCGGCTGCGGTCGCCGCATTGACGACCGCCGATGGCCCCTGGCCGGGCTCAGCGCTGCTCTGGGCCGACGTCTCGGGCGATGCGACGACGATCCTCGATCACCCGCCGCGCACCGTCCGAGTCGGGCGGCCGTGATCGCAACCTTACCCGTCTCGGGCGTGCTGCCGCCGATGCACGCCCGGGTCGGCGATCTCCATGAACCGCTCCGGGTCCCCGAGCGGGGTGAACCCGAGCTTCGCGTAGAGCCCCCGGGCACTGGTCGATACGAGCGCCCAGCGGCGAAGCTCCTGGAGGTCGGGATGGGCCAGGACGCAGCGCATCAGCCACAGCCCGAGCCCGAGGCCGCGATGGCTGTCGAGGATGTACACGTCGCCGACCCAGGCGAACGTGGCCCGGTCGCTGACCACGCGGGCGAAGCCGACCTGCTCGTCGCCGTCATACACGCCGAAGGCGATCGACCCCTCGATCGAGCGGCGGACCAGCGGCTCGCCGATCTCGGCGGCCCATTCGGTCCGGGCGAGGAACGCGGTCGTGGCGGGAACATCAAGCCGGACCGGGGTCCGTCGAGACCGAGTACGGGTCGCGCCGCCACTCGACGCCGTCCGGCACGCGGACCCAGGGGCCGGCTTCGCCCGTATCGGGGAGTGGCGCTCGGCCGCCGTCGCCAGGACCGGTCACGAGCGCGGCCCGGCGTCGGGCCGCGTCCCGCCGAGCAGCTCGGCCGCCTCGCCGGCCGCCGTCCCCTCGTCGTCGGCCATCAGGTGCCGCCGATCGTGAGCCGAGTGGTCCACGAAACCCTGCAGTCGCGACCGAAGCGCCTCCACCCGTTCCGACCTGGCGCCGGGCGATCGGCTCGAAGGCGTCTGCGCCGTCCGCGACGATCCAGAGGGCGACGAGGTCGTCGAGACAGAACGGCGCGGTCGACATGGCCTCCGCCCAGGCCGGGTCCCCGGTCCGGGCCACGAGCCGTCCCAGCGCGGTGTCGACGGCGCTCGCGCCCTGGTCGCAGGCGAGACATGGCGGCCGCTTCCGGGCACCAGCCGAACCGCGTCCGCAGCGAGCGCCCGCGTCGCCCGAGCGCGCCGCGCAGCGGTTCGAGCCGCCGGTCCAGCATCGCGCCATAGAGGATCGACGAGCCGAGGATGCCGCCCGGCCCGCGCCGGTCGGCCAGCACCAGCTCGGCGACGTGGCGGCGGCAGAAGCCCTGGGTCCGCTCGAGCGACTCCCGGAACGGGATGTCCAGCACGCGCTCCGCGATGATCGTGTCGAGCATCGCCCGCTCGGACCGGGCGCGGACCGCGCAGATCGGGCAGCCGCCGGTCCCGAAGGCGTCGGACAGCCGCACGTCGACGAGGTCCTTCGCCGGCAGCCCGGATGCCGAGTCCGGCGCCATCAGCGCGTCGCCCGGATCGCGAGGGGATCGACCGGCCCGAAGCGCTCGCGATCGGCGGGTCCGAGCTGGAAGACACCGACGCCGAGCAGCGCCCGCGCGACGGCGGCCCGGGTGACCCGATCGAGCGGGTCGATGGGGTCGCGTTCCGCCACGGTCACCTCCGCGCAGCGTCGCGCGGCTGGCCGCGAGGAGCCGGCCGGCCAGGCCCTTGCGGCGATGGTCCGGGTGCCACGCCCAGCGCGAGCAGCTCGCCATCGGCCGACGCGACAGCGCGCGCCGACCACGGTCCCGCCGCTCGCCATCGGCCGACGGGACGACGGCCGCCGACACGTGCGCCCCGTCGGCGAGCGCCGCCGCGACGAGCGCGTGGCCGATGGCCGGCATCGGCCGGCGCGATGACGCGCGGCGCGAGCGCGAGCCTCGCCCAGGCGGCTCGATCGACGGTGTCGATGACCTCGGGCGTGCGCCGGGATTGCCGTCCGGTCCGGCCGTGCCGCTCCGCCGGCGCCAGCGGGTCCCACCAGCCGCGGTCGCGCGCCTCTCGGAGCAGCCGCGGCACCAGGGCGCGGCGCACGGCGCGCGCGGTCGCGGTCGAGGCAGCCTCGGCCGTCTCCTGGGTGCTGTCGACCTCCAGACCCGGCGTTCGGGACGTCGTCGAAGGTCCGCGGGCAGCGGCGCCTGGCCATAGCGAGCGCCCTCGGCCGCCCATCGCTCGCGCCAGTCGGGCGGGCGTCTTGGACGGGACCGCCTCGTGCGCGCCCGCGAGCCAGACCAGGGACCACATCCGCGGCACGACGCGGTACGCGTCATAGCCGCCGCCGCCGGTGGCCAGCCAGCGGCCGCCCGTATATCGATGGGCGATGGCGTCGACCAGCCGGGCCGCCTCGCCCATCGCGGTCGTCGTGATGCCGCAGGTGGGCGAGCGGGTCCCACAGGTGCGAGTCGGCGCCGTGCTGGCTCACGACGAGATCGGGGCCGAACGCGGCGGCCAGCTCAGGGAGCAGCGTCCGCAGCGTCTCGAGCCAGACCCGCTCGCCGGTCTCGGCCGCGAGCGGCACGTTCACCGCCGTCCCCGCCGCGACTCCCTCCCCCGTCTCGTCCTCGAACCCGCTGCCCGGGAACAGGGTCATGCCGGACTCGTGGATCGAGACCGTCATGACGCCAGCGTCGTCCCAATGGATCGCCTGGACGCCGTCGCCGTGGTGGACGTCGAGGTCGACGTACAGCACGCGAAGGCCGTCGCGGCGCGCCCGCGCGATCGCGAGGGCGACATCGTCGTAGATGCAGAAGCCGGAAGCTCGGCCGGGCATCGCGTGATGGAGCCCGCCGCCCGGGTGGAACGCGTGATCGACCTCGCCGCGCAGGATCGCCTCGATCGCCCGGATCGAGCCGCCGGCGACCATCGCCGCCGCGTCATGCATCCCGGCGAACGGCGGGTCGTCGCCGCCGACGCTGATCCCGGCCCGCGGCGGCCCGTACGGCGACGCCGAGAACCGCTTCACGACCTCGATGTACGCCTCGTCGTGGCACCACTCGAGCTCGTCGTCAGGCGCCGGCTCGGGCTCCAGTCCCGGGACCGCGCCGACCGCGCGGAGCAGGTCGAGCCCCGGTCCGAACCGACGCGGCGTCAGCGGGTGGCTCGGCCCGAAGTCGTAGGTGACCGAGCGAGGTCCGTACACGAGGAGCATGCGTGCCACCATACCGGCGATGGAACGCGTCTACACGACCCCCCTCCTGGACAAGCTCGGCATCCGGCCGGGGATGCGCGTGGCGCTCATCGACATCGACGACGACACGATCCGGCCGCTCCTCGCCGACCGGACATCCGACGTGACCGAGGGCTGGCCGGAGCTCGAGACCGATGTCGTCCTCCTCGGCGCCGATTCCACCCTGCAGCTCGCGCCGCTCCGAGACCTCGCCTCGCGCATCCGCATGAACGGCGCGATCTGGGTGGTCTCCCGCAAGGGCAAGGCGGCGACCCTGCGGGACGTCGATGTCATCGAAGCGGCCAGGGACGCCCGCCTGGTCGACAACAAGGTCGCCTCGTTCTCGGCGACGCACACCGCGCTTCGCCTCGTGATCCCGGTCGCGCTCCGCCCGCGCTGACGCACTCGGGGCGTACCATCCGCGCATGCCGACCGACATCCTGCTCGTCCTGATCATCATCCTCGTCGCGGTGATCGTGATCCGCGGCCCCAAGACCATGCCGAAGTGGGGCGCGGCCTTGGGCAAGGGCGTCAAGGACGCGAAGTCCGAGGCGGCCAAGGCGCAGGCCGAGATCCAGGCACGGGCCACCGCGCCGGACGTCGCCTCCGCCCGCGGACCCCGCCGGCCCCGGCGCCGGCACGCAACCGCCCGGCCTGACCGTCCCGTCGGCCGCGGGCATCCACCTGCCATGACGCCCGAGGAGCTCGCCGCCCTGATGGAGCGGCCGGGGCCCGGTCCGCACGTCGTGACGCTCACCATCGGCGGCCAGCCCGTCCAGACGCTGGCGGACCTCCCGCCGATGCGCGACCGGCTCCTCTTCGTCGGGCTCAACCCGTCGCCCGTCAGCATCGACGCCGGCCACTACCACCAGGGCACGCTCGGGCGGGCCTTCTGGAAGCGGCTCATCACGGCCCGCATCCTGCCGCCTGGGACGGAGATCGACACCGCCGACGACGCCCTCGTCACCGCGGGCCACGGCATCACCGACCTGCTCAAGATCCCGACCGCCCGCGACGAGGCGACCGATGCCGAGCTGACCGCCGGCATCGGGCCGCTCTGGCAGAAGATCGCGCTCTGGCGCCCGGCCGCGGTGGTGTTCATCTACAAGCGCGCGGCCTCGATCGCCGCGGGACGGCCGCTCGAGGAGCCATGGGGCCAGCTGACCGGGGTCGCGCTCGGCGGGCGGCCGTGCTTCCTGATGCCCGGGCCATACGCGCCGACCGAGTCGGTCGACGAGGGCCTGAACCTCCTGCGCAACCTCGCCGCGTCGCTGCCGGTCGACCGAGCCTAGGCGGTCGAGCCCGCCAGGTCGTCGGGGGTCGCGGTCGCCTCGGTCGGGTCGTCGGATCCGGCGACCTCGTCGTCCTCGGCCTCCGCCTCGTCGAGGGGCGCGTGCGTCGTCGGCAGCCGCAGCGCGAACGCCGCGAGCAGCGAGAGGTAGGCGACCGGGGAGAGCACGGAGATGAGGGTCACGACGCCGCCCGGCGGGTTGACGTCGGCCAGGCTGACCATGGCGGTCGCGAGCCCCGAGACGAAGAACAGCGCGAGGATGCACAGCCCCGAGAACGCGGCGAGGAACCAGCCGAAGTTCGGGTCTTCGCCCGCTCGCCGACCCGCGATGGCCTGCCCGGTCAGGAAGGCCCACGCGGACACGGTCATGACGTTGAGGACCACGCTCAGCATCGCCAGCCAGTACGAGGTCGTGAAGGTCGCGTCGGCGACGTCGGTCTGCAGGGAGCCGAAGATCGAGAGCGTCATCAGGGAGGAGACGACGGCGACGAGCGCGACGAGGGCAAACCAGCGGCGCGTTCCCGGCCGATCCGCGTAGAGGCGCGCCTGGTCGAGCCCGCGGGCGATGTAGACGACCGCCAGGATCGCGATCAGCGACACGACGACCTGCATCGCGATCGACAACAGGCTGATCCCGAGCTCCTCGCTCGGCGGCAGGACCGAGGCGTACCACTCCCCGAGGTAGCCGTTGAGGATCTGGAGCGCCCGCCCGATCGCGAGGAGCGTGGTCCCGAGCGCCATCGTCCGGTGCGCCGACCAGGCGTCGCGATGGCGGAGGAAGAACGCCGCCGGGATCAGGAAGCTGCTGATGGGGATCGACAGCGACAGGACCCACTGCACGAGGCCGCCGGTGTCCCGCTTCGGCAACGGGAGGCTGGTCGCGGATCGTCAGGATCCCGACCACGATCGCGCCCAGCGTGAAGCAGGATCGTCGGCATCGGCAGGCCGCGTGACCGTGTCGGGGAGGTGCGGCGGGCGGGCCTCGTCCCATGGCGTGCCGTCGATGGTCGTGCCGGTCGGCTCGTCCGGGAGCTGGTCCGCCATGGTGTCGGTCATCGATCGTGCCCTCCCGCCGCGATGATAGCCCCGTCGTCGCGGTGCCCCGCCAGGCGTGGCGCGCCCGGGGCGAGGCGGGCAAGCCGGTCGCGGGAGGCTCGGCAGCGAGACGTCGTCGACGGGCCCGGGAGCATCCGCGAGCCACGCCGCCCGTCGAGGTCGCCGGTCGAGGACTGCGGTCCCGTCGCCCACGACGAACGCGACGTGGTCGGGTCGCGGCCCGGGCGTGGCGACCACGGTCAGCGGGACGTCGCCGAGGTCGATCCGCTCGCCGTCGGCGAGCTCGCGGGTCTGCGTACGGCAGCGGTCGGCCGCCGCCCGGACCGACCAGGATCGGGATCCCGAGCCGCTCGGCGAGGACCTCCGCGCCGGCCGAATGATCGGCGTCGACGTGGGTCAGCGCGATCGCCCGGATCGCGCCGCCGAGCTCCGCCGCCAGCTCGACCGCCCGGTCGAGCGCCGGGCCCGGTCGGGTCGCCCGGGTCGACGAGCACGAACGACGCGGCGGCCGACGAGGTAGGCGTCGACGGTCTGCCCGGCGACGCCGCCCGCCGCGGGCATCTCGATGCGGGTCGTGTCGAGCGCCGACCGACTCGACGTGGACGCTCCCGAGCGTGCCCGGTCGCGAGCCGGTCGCGGACCTCCTCGAACGCCGTCACGTGCTCGAGCTGCTGGAGCGTGGCGGCGGTCGGCGGCCACAGCTGGAGGCGGCCCTCGGCCATCGCCTCGAGCGCGTCGCCGGGCCGGAGCCAGGTCTGCTCGACGACCTCGTCGCCGTGCGAGGCTCGCGCGTCGCGCCGTCGGGGAGCTCCGCGGCGAAGAACCGGGCATCGAACCGGCGCGGCATCGACGGCGGCGTCACCCAGCGCGACGATCGAGACCAGCAGGTCCGTCCGGAGCCGTCAGGTCGAGCTGCGCGGCCAGCGCCTGGAAATGGATCTCCACCGCCGACCAGCGCGCTGCGGGCCGCGCGGATGGTCGCCGCGGACACGTCGCCGGTGTCGGCGAGCAGGACGCCGGCCTCCTCGAAGGCCTCGCGGATCGCGGCGATGTACTTGGAGATCGCCCGGGTCGGCGGCACGTCGCCGCCGAGCGCGCCGCGGCCGCCTGCTCGGCGAGATGACGGAGCGGGCGACCAGGCTCGGGTGGGCGTCGGCCGGGTCCACCCGGCCGCCCGGGAAGACGTGGACATCGGGGGCGAACGCCATCGATGGCGGCCGGCGGCCGAGCAGCACCTCGGGCCCGGACAGGCCCGGCCGGAGCAGGACGAGGGTCGCGGCGGGCCGCGGCTCGACCGGCGTCGAGCTCGGACGAGCTCGTCGGGCGCAGCTCGACCGGCGGCGACTCGAACGGGACGGGTCGCGTCGCGGCGCGGTGCACGGCGTCGCCGCGTCCAGCTCGGCCCGCAGCGCCTCGGGCGTCGTCACCGGCAGCCGGCAGACGAACCCGCGGCAGACGTAGGCGGTCGGCTCGCCGTCGATCGCGATCCGGTCGGCCAGCAGCGGGACGACGGACGTGGCCGGGTCCGCGCTGACCGCCACGACCTGGTTCGGGCGGAAGCCGCGGGTCGTCTCGGCGAGCAGCGCCTGCGTCGCCGGGTCCGCCGGGTCGCCGACGATCGCCACCTCGACGACCGGCGCCAGCGCGAGGTCGATCGCCGAGAGCCACTGGGCGAACGCCGGTCGGGTAGCGCGCCGACGAACCCGTGACCAGTCCGCATCGCGCGCTCGGCGGCGTCGCGGTAGCGGCCCTCGCCGGTCCAGCGCCGCGAGCCGCAGCAGCACGAGCGTCGCCATCGCGTTCCCGGACGGGACCGCGTTGTCCTGCACGTCCTTCGGCCGCGCGACGAGCCGCTCGTGGTCGTCGGCGGTGTCGAAGAAGCCGCCCGCCGGATCGGCGAACCGCGCCAGGACGCGGTCCATCAGCGCGCGCGCCGTCGACGAACCAGCGCTCGTCGAAGGTGGCCTCGTACAGCGCCAGCAGGCCGTCGGCGAGGTGGGCGTAGTCCTCGAGCACGCCCTGGCCGGTCGCCCGGCCGTCCTTCCACGACCGGCCGAGCGAGCCGTCCGGCGCGCGCAGCGAGCCCAGCCGGTGATCGCCTCGGCCGCGCGCGTCGCGACGCGCCGTCGCGGATCGCGTCACGCCCGAGGAGCCGCCCGGCGTCGGCGAACGCCGCGATCGCCAGCCCGTTCCAGGCCGCGAGCGCCTTGTCGTCGCGGGCCGGCTGCGGCCGCGCGGCGCGCCGCTCGAGCAGCCGCGCCCGCGACGCCGGCCAGGCCCGCCTCGAACGCGCGCGTCCGCGCGCGACGGCGGCGGCGTCGTGGGCGTCCGGCCAGACCCGCGAGAGGATCGTGCGTCCCCTCCCAGTTGCCGTCGTCGGTGACGCCGTAGGCGCCGCGAGGAACGGCGCGGCGTCGGCGCCCAGCACCTCGCGGATCTCGGCCGCGGTCCAGGTGAACGTCAGCGCCCTCGATCGCCGTCGGTGTCGGCGTCCTGGCTCGCCGCGAAGCGCGCCGTCGGCCGTCGCGCAGCTCGCGGACGCATGTAGTCGAGCGTGCCCGTCGGCGACCTCGCGGTAGCGCGCGTCGCCGGTCAGCGCCCAGGCGTGCAGGTAGACGCGGGCGAGCTGGGCGTTGTCGTAGAGCATCTGCTCGAAGTGCGGGACGAGCCAGATCGCGTCGGTCGCGTAGCGGTGGAAGCCGCCGCCCAGCTGGTCGTGGATGCCGCCGTCGGCCATCTGCTCGAGGTTGAACGCGGGCGATCGCGCTCGGGCCGCGGGTCGCCGGCGCGGCCATCCGCCGGAGCAGGAACTCGATCGTCATCGGCTGCGGGAACTTCGGCGCGCCGCCCCAGCCGCCGTTGACGCCGTCGAAGCTGGCTCGAGATCCCGGCCGCGGCCGCGTCGAGCGAGCCCGGCGTCGGGTCGTCCGGCGGCAGCGCCGGCCTCGACGCGCTGCCGCGCTCGACGAGCGTCGCGACCAGCCGCGACCCGGCCGACTTCGAGCTCGTCGCGCTGCTCGCGCCACGCCCGCGCGACGCCTTCGAGCACCTGGCGGAAGGACGGCATCCCGTGGCGCGGCTCGTCCGGGAAGTAGGTGCCGCCGTAGAACGGCCGGCCGTCGGGCGTCAGGAAGACCGACATCGGCCAGCCGCCCTGCCCGGTCATCGCCTGGACGGCGCCCATGTAGAGCTGGTCGAGGTCGGGCCGCTCCTCGCGGTCGACCTTGATCGCCACGAAGTGCGTCGTTCAGGTAGGCGGCGGTCGTCTCGTCCTCGAACGACTCGCGCTCCATGACGTGGCACCAGTGGCAGGCGGCGTAGCCGATCGAGAGGAAGATCGGCCGGTCCAGGCAGCTTCGCCCGGGCGAGCGCGTCGCCGCCCCACGGGAACCAGTCGACCGGGTTGTGGGCGTGCTGGAGCAGGTACGGGCTGGTCTCGCCGGCGAGGCGGTTCGGCATGGTCGCAGTGTGGCGCACGGCGCGCATGCCGCGGCCCGGTGCCGGCGGCCGGTGTAGCGGCGCCGGCCGGATCGCGGGTGCTGGCTGTCAGCCAATGAATTGGGTCGCTGACCGCGCCTTGCTCTCGAATCGCTGGCTCGCAGCCTGCGGTCGCGAGGCAGGTGGGTGCCCTGACCACCCGACTGATGGCCACCAGCCAGCGGTCGAGGTTCGCGACCGCCTCTGCCTCTCGATTGATTGGCACTGAGCCAGCACTGCTTGGTCGTTTGAACGAAGCGCAGACCACGGCACGCAGCCGACACCATGGCGCGCGTTCCCGGCCCGGTGCCAGGGCGCACCGACGTTCGGCCCGAAACCGGCAGATAGGCACCGATTTAGGGAACGGGAGTATGGTCTTCGTCCGTCGAACGGAAGTACGCTCCCTGTCCGCCACCGAAAGGTGGAGGCTGTTCGTCGGAGGTAGCCGTCGATCGTGAGACGGCCAGGTTCGATCCTTGCGGCACTCTTCGCCGCCGGCGTCCTCGCGTCGGTGGGGTTCGTCGCGCCGGGAGCGACCGCCGCCCGGACCGCCCCCGTCCCCAAGGTCGTGCTGATCGTCGGACCGGCCGGCAGCGCCACGAACGGCTACCGCGCGGAGGCGCGAGCCGCCGCGGCCGTCGCCCGGCGATACACCCCCGACGTCACCGAGATCTACTCCCCGAACGCCACGTGGCCGCGCGGTCAGGGCCGCGCTCCAGGACGCGTCGCTGGTCGTCTACATGGGCCACGGCAACGGCTGGCCCAGCCCGTACCGCGACTCGCTCTACCCGCCGACCCAGGACGGCTTCGGGCTCAACCCGTCCGCCGGGGGCGGCGACGACGCGCATCAGTACTACGGGGAGGGGCGGATCGCCGACTCCGTCCATCTCGCGAAGGACGCGGTCGTGCTGCTCCACCACCTCTGCTACGCGAGCGGCCTGTCCGAGCCCGGGCTGCCGGAAGGCACGCTGGCGGTCGCCCAGCAGCGCATCGACAACTTCGCCAGCGGCTTCGTCGCCGCGGGCGCGTCGGCGGTCATCGCCGAGGCCTACGCGAGCCCGTCCGGCTACGTGAAGGCGATCCTCGGCGGCGGCCGGTCCATCGATTCGATCTGGCGCACTGCGCCGAGCGCCAACGGCCGCGCGTTCGCCTTCGAGAGTGCGCGCAATCCCGGCTTCCTCGCGCAGATGGACCCCGAGATCGCGAGCTCCGGCTTCGAGCGCTCGATCGTCCTGAAGGCCGGGCTCGTGCCCGCCGACGTCCGCGCCGGCGCCCGCGGGACGCGCCAGCGTGCGCGTGCCGATCGACCCCGGCGCGTCCAGCCTGCTCGGCACCGGGTTGAGCTTCGGCACGCCGCGCTTCTCGGTCGCGACCTCGGCGGGGACGACCACCAAGCTGAGCCTTCCCTACCGGATCGGCGACCGCGGCCGTCTCCCGAGCGGCCTCGAGGCGAGCCTGCAGTGGACCCGCATCGACACGGTCGTCGACCGCGCCGCCGGATCCGACGCCCAGCCCGACGCCGCCGCCGGTCCCCGGCCGGTGACCTCGCGCTCGTGACGCCCGAGGTCGCCCGGGACGGTCGTCTCACCGACCGACCTCGCGATCGGCAGCAAGACCATGTCGCTCTCCGCGGCCCTGCCCAAGGTCCCCGGCCACTACCGGCTGACCATCACGCTCCACGACGGCGACGGGGTCGCCTACGACGCCGCGTCGCAGGCCCTGGTCGCGGACCGTCGTCGTCCGCGTCACGGGCGAGCTCGACGGCGCGCTCGCCGTCGCGCCGAGCGCCACCTTCGCGGCCGGCACGACGGTCCAGCTCCCGGTCGGTGCCGTCAACCTCGGGACGTCGCCGTGGGGCCACGCCGCCGCCGGCGCCGACCCGCCATCGGCCGCCTCGATCATCGGCCACTGGGTCCCGCTCGACCTGCTCGCACCGGGCGTCCCGCCCGACGTCAGCACGGACCTCGCTCCCGGCCTGGCCCCGAACAAGCCAGCCGAGACGGCCCTCGCCCTCGCCGTGCCGGGCGCGCCGGGCGACTACCTGCTGGTCCTCGACATCGTCACCCCGGAGCGCGGCTCGCTGGCGGCCGCCGGCATCGACCCGACGATCATCCGGATCCACGTGGTCGCCGCCCGTCGTGCCGACCCCGGGACCCGGACGGCAACCCCGGCGGGACCACGGCCCGCAAGAGCACGACCGGAGCCGACGCGGCACCATAGGGGCATGCCCAAGGCGTCTCCCGCGCTGGTCCGCACCGACGCACCCGACCTCGACCCGGCCCACGATCCCGGGCCGGACGCCGCGAGCGACCGGATCCACGATCTCCCGCCCGACGTCGCCGCGGAGCCGTTCCGCGTCGGCGACGGCACGGTCCGCCTCGGCACCGCGTCCTGGACGGACCCGACGATGACCGCCGCGGGCGTCTTCTACCCGCGCGACGCCGACACCGCCGAGGAGCGGCTCGGCTACTACGCCAGCCGCTTCCCGCTGGTCGAGGTCGACGCGACCTACTACGCCCTCCCCTCCCGCCGGACGGCGGAGCTCTGGGTCGAGCGCACGCCGCCGGACTTCACGTTCGACGTCAAGGCGCACGCGCTGATGACCGGCCAGCCGACCGAGACCAAGCGGCTCCCGAAGGACCTGCGCGAGGCGCTCCCGGCCGAGCTGACCGTGAAGCCGCGCCTGTACGCCAAGGACCTGCCGGACGAGCTCCGCGACGACGTCTGGGCGTGGTTCGCCGACGGGCTCGAGCCGCTCAAGGACGCCGGCCAGCTCGGCTCGATCCTGCTCCAGTACCCGCGCTGGTTCTTCACCTCGTCGGAGAACCGCGACGCCATCGAGGAGGCGGTCGGGCGGCTGCGCGAGGCCGGGATGACCGGCGCGGTCGAGTTCCGGAGCGCGTCGTGGTTCAACGAGAAGAACCTCGAGCGGACGCTCGCGTTCCTCGCCGACCGGAAGATCCCGCTGGTCATCGTCGACGGGCCGCAGGGCTTCAAGTCGAGCGTGCCCGCGGTCGTCGCCGCGACCTCGCCGGACCTCGCGATCGTGCGCTTCCACGGTCGCCGGACCGCGACCTGGGAGGCGAAGGGCATCCAGACCGTCGAGCGCTTCCGGTACCTGTACGATCGGGACGAACTGGCCGACTGGGCGCCGCGGGTCCGCGAGACCGCCGGGCAGGCCAAGGACACCCACGTCCTGTTCAACAACTGCTACGCGAACTACGGCGCCACCAACGCGCTCGAGCTCGCCCAACTGCTCCTGGACCTGGAGGCCGGACGATGAAGGTCGGGGTGATCGCGCCGCAGGGCTGGACCGGCGACTACGACGGGTGGGACTCGCTCAAGGCGTGGCAGCGCACGAAGGACGTGACCGCCCAGGCGGAGCGCCTCGGCTTCGAGTCCGTCTGGCTCTTCGACCACTTCCACACGATCCCGCGGCCGACCGACGAGATCACCTTCGAGTCGTTCACGTCGCTCTCGGCGCTGGCGGCGCTGACCACGCGCGTCCGGCTCGGCCACGTCGTCATCTGCACGGCGTTCCGCAATCCCGCGCTCACCGCCAAGATGATCTCGACGATGGACACCATCAGCGGCGGGCGGATGGACCTCGGCATCGGCGCCGGCTGGAAGCGCGACGAGTGGGACGCCTACGGCTACGGCTTCCCCGAGACGAAGGAGCGGCTGGCGCGGCTCGGCGACGACCTCGGCGTGATCACCGCGATGCTCGCCGGCGACAAGCACGAGCACGCGACGTTCGCGGGCCACTACTCGAGCGTGAAGAACGCGCGCAACGTCCCGAAGCCGATCCAGCAGCCGCGCGTGCCGATCATGGTCGGCGGCAACGGACCGAACGTGACGTGGCGGCTGGCCGCGAAGTACGCGGACGAGCTCAACGTCGACGGGATGGAGCCGGCCGACGTCGCCGAGGCACTCCCCGTGATCCGGTCACGGTGCGAGGAGATCGGCCGCGACCCCGACACCCTGGCGATCTCGGTCCACATCTGGGGCGGCGGCCTGTCGAAGGACCAGGGCAAGGTCGAGCAGCTGCTCGCGGACTACGCGAAGCTCGGCGTCGACCGCGTCATGACGCTGGTCCCCGGCTGCGCCGACAGCGACGAGCCGATCGAGATGTTCGCGGCCGCGGCCCGGGCGTCCGGCGCGGAGATGGCCTAGCCCGAGGTCGTCGGCCGGAGCGCCTCCGCGCGGAGCTTCGCCAGGTAGGCCGAGGCGCCCTTGTAGTTCGGCCACGTGACGTCGTGCTCGTACGACGGCTGGGGTCTCGGAGAGTTGATGGCCCAGGGCGATCGCGCGGTCGCCCGCAGCGATCCTGAGGGCCTCGTCAAAGGTCAGCAGCTCGCCGTCGACGCTTTCGGTCAGCGCGAGGTATGCGGCGTCATAGGCAGTGAGCCCGAACCGCTCGGCTCGGTCGAGTGCGAGCACGAGGCTGGCTCGATCCGCCTGAATGGTCTGGAGCCGGCTCCGGTCCAGGTCGTGGATCGCCCCGATGACCTCGGTGCCCGGCCACCGATGGCGACGGACCAGGCTGTTGACGACCTCGAGCCAGAAATGCGATGGGACATGACCGGTCGGCCGGCTCGCTTCCAGCCCTGGATCGCTGCCCTCGCGGCCGCACCGCCCGGTTCGTCGCGAGCCATCGCGATCGGCGACCGAAGCGTCGACGACGACCGGTCGCATCATTCGTATTCCTTGGGCGGCAAGCCCTCGTGACGCACGATCGATCTGCTCATCGCGGCGCTCGTACTCGCGATGCCGCCATTCGACCTCGGTGAGGCCGTCATCGGGGTCGGGGTGGGTCAGCCGCATCCGCCGACCGATTCCCCAAGGTGGTCCAGCGCGGCGATCTCACGCTCGATCTCCTCGTCCCGATCGGGGTCGAGCCGGGCGGCGTCCTCCACCGACACCAGGTACGCCAGCGGTCGATGGTCGCGCTCGATCAGGATCCGCTCGCCGGCCGAGGCGGCATCGAGGATCTCGCCGAGGCGCTTGCGCATGTCCATCGCCGTCACGGTTCTCATAGGTACCTATGATAGATATCCATCATGACCTGTCAAGGCCATGGCGACGCCATGCCGGCCATCGAGACGACGGCGAGACGCGCCCGAGACGGGCTCGGCGTAGGCTTCGACCATGAGCGGATCGCATGTCGTGGCGGGCTTCCTGCCGACCACCAACGGACTCCATTTCGCGAACTCGTTCCCGTCCGGGCCGACCGTCAAGCTCGGGCCGCTCGACCCGCGCTGGGTCGGGATCGGGGACGCGAGCTCCGGCCTGTGCGGCGGGATGAGCTGGTACACCCGCGAGCAGTTCGAGGCGAAGAAGCCGATCGCGGCGGACACGACGCCGCCGGCCAACGGCTCGACCCTGTTCCAGGCGCTCGTCCGCCGGCAGGTGATGTCGCTCGACTGGATGAAGGTGCCGCTGCGCTTCTACGCGCTGTCGGCGTTCGGCGCCGCCGAAGCCGGGCAGCCGGGCGGTCGATCGCGACTGGTCGAAGATCACCGGCTTCCTCGACGGCGACAAGATGCGCATCATCGGCCTGATCCGCAAGTCGGGATGGAACCCGTTCGGCCTGACGCAGAACCACCAGGTCCTCGCCTACGGCTACTCGGACGACGGCGACGACGCGGAAGCTGCGCATCTACGACCCGAACCACCCCAACGACGACACCGTGACCCTCGAGATCACCGACGCGGGCCTGAAGCAGTCGACGGGCGAGCCGCTGCTGGACTTGTTCGACGCGGGGTAGAGGCGCCGTCAGAGTCCGTGAACCCGGCCTGCCGCAGGTAGTCGTACGTCTCGTTCAACATGGGCAACGGCGGCACGAAGATCGTGATTCCGTCCGCGCCCTCGTGAGCAACACGCGGTAAGCGTTCAGGCGCAACTGAAGCGGATCGCGGATGCTCGAACCTCGCTGATACCGCCGGGCGTGCTTGTTCGACCACGTGCCGCCCTCGCGGATGAAGTCATCTCCCCAGGCAAGCAGTGCCGCGTCGAGCTCGAGCCCCTGACACTCGAATTCGGTTGCGCACGTCCGCAACGTCCGACAGGAGCGGCCCCGGGGGTCGTCGTCACCCTCGACAAACCAGGGCCATAGCTGACGCGCTTCGTGCGTTGAAGTCATTCGGCACGCCGAACTCCCACAGACACGTATCCCTAGATGAGGCGATCAGCCCAAATCGCGCGTCCGGGTCGCCTTGGAACCGTCGGCGAAGGTAGTCCTTCGCCACGTCCATGTCGCGCGTCATCCGGAGGTGATACCGACGGTCTCCAGCGCCGAGGCGACAGCTGCCGTCGAAGTGGTTCCTCTCGCAAGAAGGCCGCCGACAAATGGTGGACGTCGTCCGCGAGGTGATATCGAAGCTGAGCGGTCAATTCGAGCCGATCGTCAGGCTCGAGCTTGACGCCGCAAATGATCGCTGAAATTGTCGGCGGGCAGTGGACCGTCCAGTCTGCGGCGTTGGGTGACCTGGCCACGGCGTCGCGCCACTGGCCGACGCCCCCCTCCTCGCCGACATGGATCTCCTGCCCGGTCCCGAGCAAGCCAACGACGACGCACCACGTGGCACTCGCTCGGCAAACTCGATGAAGTGCTCGGGCTCGGACATCCCATCGGTGTCGCCGCGGTGCGTTGCCGCCACCTGTTCGGCGTCGAAGGCCCTCTGAGCCTCGTCAAAGATGAGGACGTGTTCAGGCGGCACAAGGCCGCGTCCCGGGAGTACTGTTCGACGTACTCCTTGACGGCCCGAACGAAGGTCGCCCCGCCGCCCCCGGCCTTGCGCAGCTCGTATTGCAGGACCTCGACCAATGGTCCGTTTCCCGACAGGTAGACCGCAGGGACGGTCGAAGGCTTTCCATCCGCGCGGAACGGCCAGGTCATCCAGGAAGCCGGCATGGGCGAGCTGCAACCCAACGAGCGTCTTGCCCGTGCCGGGCAGGCCGGTGATCAGGACCAAGTGGCGACTCGCCGTTGCGGCAGCGTCTCTCGCGATCTCTTGCAGCAACTCAGAGTCGGCGCAGTTTCGGATCCGGCCGCTCGATCCGAGGCAGATCGCCGGTCTCCATCAGCTCTCGGGCCGCTTCGACGAGCGTTGGCACCGGACGGTAGGCCTCGGGATCGAGGAAGCGACTCTCGGTCGATCGGACCGCGAATTCCAGACACATCGTCGTTCGGCAATCAGGCCATCGATGGCATCAGGCCCGAGGACCTCGACGCCGGCCATTTCGCCAGCCGCCCGCGGCCCGCATGAGGACCAAGGCTGGCCACACCTCGCGTTCTTCGCAGTCACGGTGGTAGGCGCGCAGGTCGCGCGCGTAGGCGCTCGCCTGATCGATGTCGGCGAGTTCGGCACGGCCTTCCCCTTGAGTTCGAGAACGAGGACGCCATCGCCGAGCAGGAAGATCACGTCGGGGCGTCGCTGCTCCATCGGGAGCTGGTATTCGAGGATCGCCGAATACTCGCGCGCTGACGGTTCGGGCGACCGGGCCTGCCCGACCTCGGACTGGAGCGGTGGGATCGACTCATCCCAAGCCGCAATCTGCTCGGGCGAAACGACTTCAGGAAGTCGATCAGGGACTGTCGGACGTAAGGAGCCGAGGCCTCACGAAACTGCGGAAAGGATGAGCTCCAGCCGTGATCGGCCAGCGGATACTTCATCTCCGACACGACTGCCAGGGTACTGGCGGCTCCGCTGATTACCAGGCCAATCCGAGGTCTGGGAATCGCTCGGCAAGTGCGTCCAGGGTGAACGAGCCAACGCCCAGCGCGGCTTCGGTGCCGTCAAGGTCCGTGATGATCGCGTCGACGAGGAGCTCAGTGTCGCCGGGGCGCAGCTCGACTCGTTCGAGCACGAGGCGCACGATCTTGGGCAGGCCGAGGATGACCTCCTCACGAAGCTCCGCGCCGTGCACGTGGATCACGAGGTTGAGCGCCCAGCGACGGCTCGCCGATCCCATGGGCCCGACTCTAGATCGATCGGATCAGATCGTCGATCGGGCAAATTCGGCGATTTGGCCGACCTAGAACATCGTCGAGTTCCAGGGGGCCGTCGACGTCGCGAACAGCGCGTCCGCGTCGGCGATCGCGCCGGGGCGGCACTCCCTGACTCGGCCGGCGCCGGCCAGGTCGCCGAAGCGGTACGCCCCGAGGTAGACCGACGCCAGGTCGCGGATGTCGAGCTGCAGATCCGCCGCCTCGGCCGCCGACGCCGCGGCCAACTCCCCCGCCCCGTCGGCGCCGACCGTCAGCCGCCACCGACCGGCGTTCGCCGCCACGTCCTCGTCGCGTCACCTCGAACACGACGCTCCCCGGCCCGCGATAGCGCCGGCCCTCCAGCGCGCCCTTCAGGTCGATGATCCGCAGGTAGATCGCGTCGGCCAGGCTCAGGTTCAGCCGGCGCGGCTCGGTGATCATCAGCAGCAGCGGGTTCGGCTCCTGGCCGCGCCAGCAGGCCACGGTCTCGACCAGGTCCAGCGAGAACAGCCACTGCCACAGGACCTGCTCGGCCTCCGGGTCCAGCCCGAGCACCTCGAACACGGTGATGGTGTGCTGCGGCCCGGTCTGCGCCCAGTCGCCCTTGCGCCGGTGGATCGCGTACCCGCGCGCCTGGCCGTCGACCTCGTAGACCGCGAGCACCTTGTGGCCCCGGCCGAACTGCATCCAGTCGGCGTCGTGGCGATCCCGAGCCGCCAGCGCGTGTCCGACCGGCTGACCGACCCGTTGAGCGTCGGCCGCCGCGCCTCGTAGATCGGGCCGCGCCAGCTCGACGAACTCGTCGCGCTCGACGAGGCGGACCCGCCCCGCCGGCTCGATCGGGTTCGAGAACCGGATCTTCCCCTTCGCCGCCTCGAAGTTGGCGCCCTTGGTCGCCATCCCGTAGCCGAGCCGCTGGTAGATCGCGCCTTCGGACGCCCACAGGATCGCGACGGGCTCACCGCGCTCGGTCGCCTGGCGGTACAGCTCGGTCATCATCTGGCGGAGGATCCCGCGGCGCCGATGGGTCGGCAGCACGCCGACGAGGGTGACCCCGGCGGCCCCGACCTCCCCGCCCGGCGTGGTCATCCGGAACGAGAACGCACCCGACAGCGCCGACGGCGAGGTCGCCCTCGAAGGCGCCGACGATGCGGTCCATCTCGACCGTCTCGGTCTCGTTCTCGAGCTCGCCCTCGGCTCCAGACCTCGCCGAAGGCGATCATCGCCGGGACCATGAACTGGCGGAAGGTCTCGCGGGTGGGCGTGCGCAGGGTGATGGGCGTCGTCTGGTCGGGCATCCCCGCATGGTGCCATGCCGCGGGCGCGCAGGGCGAGTCGGGCGGGCGCCGCGACCCGCCGGCCGGCGTCAGACCTCGGGGAGCTCCTGGGCGTCCGTCTGTGCGGCCGCGAACAGGTCGCCGACGCGCTCGACGCGCTCGGGCATCTCGCGGATCGTCCAGCGGTCGGGCCGCAGGTCCGGGTCGTCCAGCTCGTCCCAGGTGATCGGGGCAGAGACGGGCGCTCCCGCCGCCGGGCGCACCGCATACGGCGCGACGAGCGTCTTGATCGAGGCGTTCTGCGTGTAGTCGAGCCGGGCGCGGCCCTTGCGCGCCTCCTTGGCCCACTCCCAGGAGATCAGGTCCGGCACGGTCGGCCCCGACCGCGCGCGAGACGCGCTCGACCCACGCGCTGGTCTCGCTGAACTCGTACTTCGGGACGATGGGGATCCAGACCTGGACGCCGCGCTTGCCGGTCACCTTGGGATAGCCGCGGACGCCGAGATGGCCCAGCGCGGTCCGGAACAGCCGGGCGAGCACGAGGGTCTCGTCCCAGGTGGTCTTCTCCCCGGGGTCGATGTCGATCAGCGCGAACGTGGGTTGCCAGGCGTCCGGGAGGCGGCCGGTCCAGGCATGGATCTCGAAGCTGGCCTGGTTGCCGAGCCAGCACAGCGCGGCGGCGCGGTCCGCGATGAGGTGGTCGTTGGCGCCACGGTCGGTGCGGCCGTCGACGCCGGTCTCGTGCCAGCGGGTGAGCCATTTCGGCGCGGTCTCCGGGATGTCCTTCTGCCAGAACCCCGGGGCGCCGGCGCCGTTGGGGAACCGCTGGAGGTTGAGCGGCCGGTCCTGGACGTGGCGGAGCATCGTCGGCGCGATCCGGGCGAAGTAGCGGATGAGCTCGCGCTTGGTGATGGGGGCCGCGTCGGCGCCCTTGGCGCCTTGCGCCGAGGGTTTGGGGTCGAACAGCGGCTTGTCGAGGTTGGTCAGCTTCAGCTCGTCGGCCCCGACGCGCCAGACGCCCTCCTTGCCGAGCGCGTCGAGCGCCTTGAGCTCGTCGTCGGTGACGCGCCAGGCGGCGGGGATCTCGGCCGGCGCGGCCGGGGCCGCTCCCTTGGCACGCCCCGACTTCGATGGCGTCGCCGGTCGTCGGCTTCGATGGCTCCTTCGGCATCGGTGGTGCCTCCGCTTCGGCGGCCTTGACCGCGGTGGTGGTGGCGATCGCGGTCTCGCGCGCGACGGTCGATGGGTCGCGACCCGCCTCGATCGCCCTTGAACGCCGCCTGACGGACCATCGCGTCGCGCGACCAGCCGCCGAGCTCGGCCCGGATCACGAGCTCCGGGCGGACCCACGTGATGTCGCGCAGGTCGCCGCCCCAGCGGCCGCGATAGTCCTTCGGCGGCGCGGGGTCGAACGGCGGCTCGTCGACGGCCAGCGGCTTGAGCCGCGCCAGCAGGTCCTTGCGCAGCGCGCCGGTGAACCCGGATCCCACCTTGCCGCTGAACCGCAGCTTGCCGTCCTCGTAGACGCCGACCGCCAGCGCCCCGAGGTCGCGGGCGTTCCCCTCGCCCGGCGTCCAGCCGCCGACCACGAGCTCCTGCTCCGGCCGGATCTTGAGCTTGAGCCACGCGTTGCTGCGCCGGCCCGGCTCGTAGCGCGAGCGGCGGAGCTTGGCGATGACGCCCTCGAGGCCACTGGCTTCGGCCGCGGCATGGAACGCCTTGCCCTCACCTTCGACGTGCGCGGCGAACCGGACCCGCGGGTGGTCGCGCAGGACGCTCTTGAGCAGGCGCTTGCGATCTTCGAGCGGGACGTTCGAGCAGCGAGCGGCCGTCGAGGTACAGCAGGTCGAACGCCTGGTAGACGAGCCCCTTGGCGGTCTTGTCGCCGAGCCGGGTCTGGAGGAGCGAGAAGTCCGGGCGCCCGTCGTCGTCGACGGCCACGACCTCCCCGTCGACGATCGCCTCGCGGGCATCGATCCACGACGGCGGGCTGAGCAGGCGCGGGAAGTAGGTCTCGGCGTCGTTGAGGTTCCGGGTCCAGATGCGGACCTTGCCCTCGGTGACGACGGCCTGGACGCGATAGCCGTCCCACTTGATCTCGAACAGCCAGTCCGGGTCGTCGAACGGCTTCGAGGCGAGGGTGGCGAGCATCGGCTCGATCCGGGCGGGGAGCGGCGCGACCTCGGCGCCGGCCAGGTCGATCTCGGCGGTCGCGGCCGGCGCCTTCCCGATCCAGAGGGCGTCGCGATCGGCCTTGACCTCGTCGTTGGTCCGGCCGGTCTTGACGCTCTGCGGATGGTCCTCGGCGTCCCAGCCGGGCTGCGACGCGTCGTCCTTCTTGTGGATCAGCAGCCACTGCTCGCCCTGGTCGTCCTCGAAGGCGGTGCTCGGCGCCGAGCCCGGGCGGCGGCTGGTCCGGACGATCGTGAAGCGGCCCTTCACCTTCTCGCCGCGGAGGCGGAACTTCAGCTCGCCGTCCGCGACGGCCTTCCGCGGGTCCAGGGTCGGCGCCTCGGGCTCCCAGGTGCCCCAGTCCCAGACGATGACGTCGCCCGAGCCGTACTGCTTCGCGGGGATGACGCCCTCGAAGTCGAAGTACTCGATGGGGTGGTCCTCGACGTGGACCGCCATGCGCCGGATGGTCGAGTCGAGCGTGGGGCCCTTCGGGACGGCCCACGACACGAGCACGCCCTCGATCTCGAGCCGGAAGTCGTAGTGGAGCCGCGTCGCGCGATGGCGCTGGATGACGAAGCGCCCGGTCGTGCCGGCGACGGCGGCAGGGGCCGGTTCCGGGGTCCTGGCGAAGTCGCGCTTGCGACGGTATTCCTCGAGCGGCATCAGGCGGTCAGTGTGCCCGATGCCGGCCGACTCGCGGCGGGCGGCCGACTCGCGGTGGGCGGCCCCGATGGCCGCGGGTTGCGCGGATGGCTGCGGATATGCACGAACGAAGCCGGGTGGTGTCCCAAATTTCGTGATGCACCTCGGATGCATATCCAGGCTTGGGACACCAGACCGTCGCCGGCGCGAACCAAGGAGGCCCCTGCACGCATTCGTCCCGGGCTTATGCAGCCGAGGTGCATCGAGAAATCTGCGAAGACACCCCGGACGAAACGTGCATACGGCCCGGCTTCAACCGCGGCTCAAACGCAGCCGGCATCAAACTCAGCCGGCATCAAACTCACGTTGCCGGATCGGGCTCCGGGACTTCGGGGTCGGGTGGCGCCGGGGTCGGCGCGGAGGCCGGCCCCGCGGCCGGTCGCTGCGGGCCAAGGCGCTGCCACAGCCAGGCACTTGCGAGCAGCAGCAGGCCCAGGGCGATGAGCGAGATCACGCGGTAGGCGACATCGAGCGCCGCGAGGTCGAACAGGAAGACCTTGGCCGCGGCGAGCGCGAGGAGCGCGAGGCCGGCGTGGCGCACGTCGTCGATGCGAAGCCGCAGGCCCGCGACGAAGGCCACGACGCCCATGACGGCCCAGGTCACGCTGAGCGCCACCTGTCCCTGGGTGCGAAGCTCCTCGGTCGCGGTCGCGCCACCCACCTGGGTCGCGACGATCTCCACGACCGCCACCGAGACGAGGTAGACGAACGACACGCCCGCGAGCAGCCAGGCCCACCTGGCCCACGGCTCGCGCCGGCCGGCGCGCGCGAGGAGCGCGAAGCCGATGACGACGGCGCCAAGGGCGGCGACGGTCTGGAGCACGACGACCGGCTCGATCGCGATCGATCCCACCACGAGGCGGGTCGGTGGCGCGACGGTCCGCAGCGCGACGAACGCCGCCGTGCCGACCATCAGGGCTGCGGCGATCCGGTAGGCGGTCCGCGCGGCAGGATCGGTCACCGCGATCGCGAGTGACAGAACGGCGAGCGCCACCCAGAGCACGACGACCGCCCACGGCGCGACCTGGAACGGGACCGCGTATGCGGCGATCGACCCGGCGATGAGGAACGAGGCGCGACGGGCCGTGGCGCCGCCCCGCACGAAGCCGCTGCCGAGGACGCAGGCGAGCAGCGCCGCCGCGGCGGCCGCGCCGGCGTCGGTGAACGGGATCGCCGGCAGGACGACCGACTCGATCTCGCCGAGCGGCAGCTCGAAGATGACGATGTGGAGCGCGGCGGCGACGCCGACGAGCGCGGCCGTGACCGGGAGGGCGTGATCCGTGGTCCAGGCGATGCCGCGGGTCACGCCGAGCGCGAGGGGCTGCCGATGTGGCAGGGCCCCGAGACCGAACTCGACCAGGAACCCGATCAGCATCAGGAGCGACAGCGCGGCCACGAGCTCGAAGCCGTCGAGGACGGCGACGCATGCCCACGCGGTCACGAGCAGGCCGACGGCGGCGATCGGGGATCGGAGTCGAGTCTCGCCGGACAGCCACGTGGCGATCGCGAGTCCGGCGAGGAAGACGGCAAGTGCCAGGCCCGACGGGTCGACGAACGGGATCGTGCCCGTCGACGACGACGAGCCGTCATAGACGCGCGAGAGGAGGTCGACCGTCGCGACCGTGCCGAGGCCGACGACGACGGTCGGGAGCGTCATCTCGATGAGCTGGCGGTACGCCCCGAGGTCCCGGTACGCCGGCGGGATCAGGCCGTCGACCTGCCAGGCGATCGGCGTGGAGGGCAGGCGCGGCATGACGCGCGCAGCACCGCCATGCCCGTGACCAGCAGCACGGTGAGGGCGATGACGTGGAGCGGCGCGTCCAGGACGAGCCGCGTGCAGCCGGCTGCGACGACCAGCCCGGATGCGATCAGGACGCTCCGGATGGCCCGGTCCCGCAGGAACCAGGCACCGACACCGACGCCGACCGCGAAGGCGCCAAGCGCGGCCCAGTGGCCGAACGTGAGCAGGCCGGCGGACGGCGCGACGAGGCCGAAGACGCGGAGCAGGGCGAGCGACGCGAGGGTGTAGAGGATCCCCGACACCAGCGCGCTGTACGGATGGCCGCGGCGGGCGGCCAGCCAGGCGAGGGCGGCCGCCTCAGCGGTCCACGCCACGGGCACGGCAGACGCGCCCAGCTGGATCGGCACGGCCATGGTCACGGCCGCGATCCCGGTCCCGATGGCGAGCAGCCCGAAGAGATGGCTGTCGCCGTCGCGGGCGACGAAGAAGCCGCCGATACCCAGATGGGCGGCCGCGATGCCGACGAGGAAGAGGGTCCGATACGCCTCGAGGTCGCCGCTCAGGATGCTGAATCCGGCCCACAGCAGGAAGCCGACGTTGGCCAACAGGAGCGACGCCGACGAGGCGCTCAGGTCGTTGCGTCGTCGGCGGAATGCCTCCCCACCGGCGGCGACGATGTTGAGCAGCCAGAACCCCCAGATCCCGATGAGGCCGAGGGTCGTGCCGGGATCGCTGTTCACCCAGGACGCGGCCTGCGGCGCGGAGAGGACGAATGCCACTGGCGGCAGCCAGGACCAGGACCGCCACAGGGAGATGCTGGTCGTCCCGATGAGCACGACGGCGACGAAGAGCAGGGTCGTGATGTCCGCGGGCGCACCCATGATCGGCGGCGCGATCAGCACGGCGACCAGCCCGAACCCGGCCACGACCTGGGAATCCGCGCGCACGGCGATGACGGCCGCGGCGCACGCGCTCAGGAGCGCGCCGAGCAGCCCGACTTCGACCGGGACGAGGTGGTAGAGGGAGGTCGCGCCGACCAGGCTGATCGAGATGATCGCGAGGCCGACCGGCGTCAGGACGTGGCCCGAGCAGGCGGTTGTCACGCTCCATGAAGGCGGCACCGCCGGCGAGCGCGAGCGAGCCGGCGACGAGCCCGAGGACGACCCGGAGCTCCGGGCCGATCCAGCCGCGGCTGAACGCCAGGCTCAGGAAGAAGATGGCCCCGAGGACGAGCGCCAGTCCACCGGCCCATGCGAGGGCGCGGCCCGCCAGCCGATCCTCGAGGTCGTTGATCGATCCCGTGAGGTTCGGGAGGCGGAAGGCCGGCGTGGACGCCGCGGACGGCGACGGGGCGGCGGCGCTCAGCGGCGGCGCCGACGAGAGGATCGGGCTCGCGGCCGGTGCCGGAGCGGCCCGCTTGGCACCAGGAAGCTGCCAGTACGTGACGGGTGGCGGGGCGGGCGCCGGTGACGGGGCGGGCGCGGGCGACGGGCGCCGGTGACGGGGCGACGGGCGCCGACGCGAGCGGTGCCGCGCTCGGCGGGAGTGCCGCGGCCTGCGCCTGGGGGTTCGGGATGGCCGACGACGCACCTTCCAGGCGCGCCAGGCGTTCCTCGAGGCGCGCGATCCTGGCCTCGAGGGCTCGCTCTCGGTGGGTCGCGTCGTCCGTCACGGTCACGTCCTCTCGCTCGGCATCCTACGCGGACGGGCGACCGTTCCCGTTTTGGTGCCTGCCTCGATGACGCCGACGCGCCCGCGTCGTTACATCGCGATGGGTGCCCGGTACGCGCAGCACCGGGGAGCCCGGATGCCGATGCCGGCCGACTCGCGGCGGGGTCGACAGCCCCGGCCGCGAGCCCCGATGGCCGGCGGGAACTTAGCGGCGTGCGCCGATCAGGGTGCCGCCCGCCAGCTCGGCGGCTTCGACCGCCTCCGCGGCGTCGGCCTCCGCCTTGGTCCGATGGACCGTCCCGGGAGCATGCTCGGGTGGCGCGTAGATCGTGTACAGGCGCATGTCCACGGTCCCCGTGTTGATGAAGTTGTGGCGCGTTCCGGCGGGCACGAACACGAGCCGGCCCGGCAGCACCGGACCACGCTCGCCGTCCAGGATCGCCTCGCCGACCCCTTCGATGAAGATCAAGACCTGATCGACGGTCTTGTGGACCTCATCACCGATCTCGCCGCCTGGCGGGATGCACATGACGACGACCTGGCTGTGCTCCCCAGTAGAGACGACCTGACGGAAGAACGAATTCCGCTGCGCTTGCTCGGCGATATCGAGATCGAACATGGTTCGGCCCTGCTTTCTCCCGCGACGATGCGCCGGAGGGCGTGGCTCGGGGTAGGGCCGAACGTCACGTTGGCGGCCGCAGGCGACCCGGGTCGCGGCGGATATGCACGAACTCCGCGGGGTATGGGCCTGCGAAGCGTGATGCACCTCGGATGCATATCGAGACTTGCGTGACCCGCGTTGGCCCTGCACCCCGACCTCACGGTCTTATGCAGCCGAGGTGCATCGAGAATTGGCGAAGCCAACCCCCGACGGAACGTGCATATCGCCTGACACGGCGTTCCGAGGTCCGCGAACGGCCCAGCCCGCGGGACCGAGCGACGCCGGCCAGGCGACTCGGAACCGAGCGACGCCGGCCAGGCGCGGCGGGACCGAGCGACGCCGGCCGGGCGCCGCGAGCCAGGTCAGGCGGTCTTGCGCTTCCGGGCGGGCTTGGCGGCCGCAGCGTCTTCGGCCTCGTCGGCTTCGGCGGCCGCCTTGGCCTTCGCGCTCGTCGCCTTCGACGCGCTGGCCTTGGTGGCCTTGGCCGCCTTCGCCTCGCGCGCCTCCGCCACCGACACCGGCGCTTCGGTCCCGGCCTCGCGCGCGGCCTTCGCCGCGCTGACCGACGCCTCGAGCGCGGCCATGAGGTCGATGAGCTTGCCGGTCTCCTCGGGCGCCTCGATCTCGACGGTCTCCTTGCCCTCGACCTTGGCCTGGATGATCCCGTCGAGCGCCTCGCGGTACTCGTCCTTGTACTGCGCCGGGTCGAACTCGCCGGTCATCGCCGACACGAGCTGCTGGGCCATCGCGATCTCGGCCGGCTTGAACGTGAAGTCCTCGTCCGGGAGGTCCAGCTCGCCGGTCGAGCGGATCTCATCCGGCCAGTGGAGCGTGGTCATCAGCATGGTCTCGCCGAACGGGTCGAGCGCGGCCAGCGCCTCGCGGTCCTTGATCACGACCTTGCAGATCGCGGTGAGCCCGTCCTCCTCGAGCACGGACTTCAGGAGGTAGAACGCCTTGCGGCCGATCTTGTCGGGCTCGAGGTAGTAGGCGCTCTTCACGAAGCGGACCGCCGCATCGTCGCGCTTGGCCTTGGTGAACTGCTCGATCTCGATGGAGCGGACCGTCTTGAGCGGCACGCGCTCGAGGTCCTCGTCCGTGATGACGACGTACTCGCCCGGGGCGTACTCGAAGCCCTTCACGGTGTCGGACCGGTTGATCGGCTCGTCCTCGACCGGGCACCAGATCTTCATCTGGATCCGCGACAGGTCGTCCTTGTGGAGCATGTTGAAACTGATGCCCTTGGATTCGGTCGCGAGATACAGCTTGACCGGGATGGTGACCAGCCCGAACTGGATGGCCCCTTTCCACATCGCTCGCGCCACGGCAGAACCTCAGCTTCGCTCGAGTTCAGGCGTCGCGGTGCGGTCCCGGGCGCCGGACGGTCACGATAGCGCACCGATGCAAGGCGGGGTCTTGCGGGATCGGGGACGGGGATGTCAGCGGCGTCGCGGCGGCGGCCCGGCCGGACCCCCGACCGGCCCTACTTCGCGACGATGAACGCGTCGATCTGGACCATGGACTTCGTGCGCGACCGCACCTTGATCGTGTGGGCGCCATTGGCAAAGGCCCTGGCGAACAGGATCTGCCGGCTGGCCGACTTGGACGCCTTCAGGCTCACGTTCTTGATGAGCACGCCGTCCACGTACACCGCCACGCTGCCGCGCGACGGGCCGGTCGTGAACGCCACACCGATGCCGCGCCCGGTGAACGTGTACGTGGCAGTCGCCCCGGTCCTGCTCGCGCTCTTGAGGGTCTTGGCGTAGGCGAGCGAGTTCGCGGTGTTGGTCCAGCCGCTCGAGTACTTCACGCTGCTGGTCCGCTCGTTGACGATGACGGGGCGGACGGGCACGGTCGAGGCGACCCATGGGCTGAAGTTGCCCGCGCCGTCCCGGGCCCGGACGCGCAGGTCGGTCGACTTGCCGAAGGCCACGGACCGAGTCGCGGATCGAACGGTCGCACCGGTCGCTACGGTGCCCGTCCAGGCGGCGGCGCCGGCGAGGCTGGCCTGGGTCTCGTAGCCGCCGATGCCGCTCGTGGGATCGCTGCCCGCCGGCCAGGAGACCGTGACCGGCACGGTCGAGGTGGCGAGGCGACCGGTCGTCAGGGCGCCCGACGGCACCTTCGCCGTGGGCTTGTCGTTCTCGACCACGACGGTGACGGTCCCGGTCTCGGTGCGGCCCTGGTTCGTGGCGATGATGCCGACGTGATAGGTGCCGGCGGCGACGGGGTTCGGGGCGTCGACGGCCACGGTCGTGGCATTCCCCGTCCAACCGATGACGCTCGAGGAGCCAAGCGAGGCGGTCCATCCGGACGGCAGCGACCCGACGCTGAAGATCACCCGCTCGAAGAAGGTCGGGCTGCGCCGGATCGCGATCGGGATCAGCGCAGGCCCCCCGGCGGAGTTCGTGTAGCCCGGGGCCGAGTCATCGACGTCGAACGTGCCCAATGGTCCGAGCCGCGACACGTCGAGCAGCTTCTCGTGGATCGAGTCCGGGTCCGTGGAGGTCTTCCAGTCCAGGTTGCCGAGGTACTGGAGCGCCTCCTTGACCTGGCCAGGCGTGGCATTCGGACGGGTCGATTTGTAGAGGGCCACCGCGCCCGTGACCGCGGGCGCGGCCATCGAGGTGCCCGACGAATAGGCATAGGTCGGCCCGGGCTTCGTCGACCAGATGCACTTGCCGGGCGCGATCAGGTCCACGTCGCCGCCGTAATTGCTGAAGTCCGCGAACGTGTCGTCCTTGTCGTATCCGCCCCAGGAGTAGCAACGGTTGCCGCCGAGCGCGCCGGGCTTGCCATCGGTGTCGGCGAGCGCCGAGACGGTGATGACCTCGTTGTAGGCGGCAGGCACGCGATGGGAGGCGTAGCCGCTGTCGTTCGCAGCCGCCGCCACGACGGTCGTGCCGCCGGCCACCAGCCGACAGACGGCCTGGTGGAGGACATCGCTGTTCGTGAACCCGCAGTTGACGTCGTCCGAGCCTTCCTTGGCGACGCTCATGTTCGCGACCTCGATCAGCGGCCGGGACGGGTCGTCGGGGTCCCGCTGGGCCAGGATCCAGTCCAGGCCGCAGACGTACCACGACAGGAGCCCGTAGCCGTCGGCATTGAGGATCCGGACCGCCCACAGGCGGGCGCCCGGCGCCACCCCGACGACGCCGATGGTGTTGTCGAGCGCGGCCGCCGTCCCCGCCACGTGCGTGCCGTGGCCGTTCTGGTCCGACCAGGCCGTTCGGGTCGAGTTCGTGCAGTTGTAGCCACCGACGACGTTGAGGTCCGGATGCAGCGCGATCCCGGTGTCGACGATCGCGATGTCGGCATCGACGCGCTCGTCCAGACCGTTGATCTGGGCGATCGGCGAGACACCGGCCCCGATCCGTGAGACGCCGGTCGGCATGGTCTGCGCGGTCAACTGGATGAGCTCGTCCGGGACGACGGAGGCGACGTTCGGGTCGTCGAGGAGAGCGGTGCGTTGCTGCTTCGTCAGATGGGCGCTGAACCCGCGGAACGCGCGCGTGAAGGTTCCCTTGGCCTGGATGCGGTCCCGCGTGCGGTGGTGGCTCACCACGGCCGCCGGATCCGAGCCGGAACGGAGGATGACGATGTACTGACCGGCCGGGTCGACACCGCCGGTCTCGCGGCTCAACGGGGTGTCCGGGCCGGCGATCGTCACCGGGTCGGGCGCCGGGGAGGGCTCGACTGACGGGGAGGCCTCCGGCGTCGGAGATGCGCCATCGCTTGGTTCGGTGGTCGGCTCGGCGGTGGGCTCGCTGGTCGGATCCGGGGTCGGCTCGACGGTCGGGGTCGGCTCGGGGCTGGACTCGGTCGCCGGCGGCACGGCCGGCTCGGCCGCGGAGGCGGGGATCGCGGGGACGACCGCGATGGCGGCGAGCAGCAGGCAAGCGATCCGACGGCGCATGAAGTCTCCGGTCCGGGCTTGGCCACGGGGCGCGGATCGACGCATCGATCGGCCCCGCTCCCTCTTAGTGTCCGCCCGTTGGCAACCCCGGGCCACCCGACGTTGGTCCGGGTCGTGCGTCGCCGACCGTCCCAGACCCCACCAGACCCGATAGGACGATGGTCAGCGAGGCCCGCCCGATGTCCCGACGCGGATCTCCGACTCCGCCTCGGAAACCCTTGCCAGGATGGCGGAGCGCATCGAATCGAGCCCGGTCCAGACGGCCTTCGTCGCGTTGGAGATCGACGTCAGCTGCGACTTCAGGGTCCGGACCAGCTCCAGCTGCTCGCGGATCGCGGTGAGGGCCGATGCCACGGCCGCGGCATCCACCTCCACCTCGTGCTCGGCCAGCGAGGCCAGCGCGAGCAGGCGGGCGAGCCGGACCGCGGCCTCGAGCGTCGCGGGTTCCGGCGCCTCGGGATCGATGACGCAGTAGACCTCGTCGCCGACGACGCTGAACGGCGCGACCCCGGCCGGCGCGTGAGCCGGCGTGAAGACCACGAGCCCGATGGCGGCGCCGCGGTTCTCCCGGGCTTCGCGAAGCTCGTCGCGGATCGCCCGCATCGACATGGGGCGGTCCTTCGCCTCGATCACGACGCGCAGGTCGCAACCGCGCGCCACCCGCGCATCGACGGTCAGCACGAAGTCGCCCTTCTTGGATTTGAGCGTGGCTCCGGCATCGTTGCCGGTCCGGTCCAGCAGGTCGCCCGCGCCGCGGGCGAGATCGGCCAGCATCCCCTCGAGGAGGTCCTCGAAGTCGATGCCCTTCGCCGCCGAACGGGCGCGCTCGGCACCACGGGCGGCGGCGGCCGCCTCGATCGCCACGAGGCGCTCCTCGACACCCTTGAACCCTGCCGCGATCTCCTCGCGGAACTGGTGCATCGGGGAGTGGAGCCGGGTCGGGTCGAGCAGGGTCGCGAGCTTCGAGGCATCGCCGTCGAAGTAGGTCTCGAGCATCCGGCTCATCCGCCCGATGGCGCTGTCGCGCTTCTTCTCGTCGAACAGCTCGTCGACCATGCCACGGAGCGCGCCACGATCGCCGAGGAAGCGCTCGAGCGTGCGCGGCAGCCGACCGTCGCCGTCGGCGAAGTTCGTGCGGAGCGTCTGCTCGAGCGTCGCCGCGGCGCGCTCGTTGACCTGCTCGGCCTGGCGGACGAGCCGCTCGAACTCCGTCTTGACGACGTCCACGTTCACGGTGACGCCGGTGTCCTGCAGTGCGAGCAGGCCGATCCGGAGGGCACGCTCGACCACGGCCGGGCGATCGTCGCCCGGCCGCTCGGCCAGGTAGGCGGCGAGGCGCGCGTCGTCGAGGACGAGTCGCTCGACCACGATGCGGTCGCCATCGACGCGGACCCGGGTGGGTAGCGGCGACGGCTCAGCAGCGGCCGGGCTGGACGGGAGCGGGCGGATGACGGCGGTATCCATGGGCCGAACGGTGCCCCGGGACCGTGACATCTAGGTTGGCACGCTGTTTTCGCTGGAGGTCGTACGATGTCGGTTGCGTTCGACCCGCGTATCCGAGGACCCATGTCCCGCGCACACGTCAGATCTCGTGTGATCGCCCTGGCCGCCGGCGCCACTGTGGCGCTCTCGGCCACCTTGACCGTCTCCGCCGCGGGACCGCGACCCGTCGTCGCCCCGCACCCGACGGACGAGCAGCCGGCGTGGGACCGGCCCGATCCACGGGACGTCGACGGCGGCACGCGCCTGATCATCGAGTTCGCCCCGGGGACGTCGGCGAAGGACCGTCGCGCCGCGGCCACGGCGTCGCCCACGGTCCAGCCGGTGGCCGACGTCCCGTCGGCACGGATCGGGGTCGTGGCCCTGCCCGCGGACACCACGCCGGCCGAGGTGGCGACCGCGACCGCGGCCATCGCCGCCGAGCCGTCGGTCAGGAGCGTCAGCGTCGACCATCGCCGCTACCGCGACCTCGACCCCAGGGACGAGCCGGGCTGGCCCGAGCTGTGGGGCATGGAGAACACCGGTCAGCGGCTGTTCGGCGGCATCGCCGGGACCAACGGCAAGACCGATGTCGACCTGGATGCGGCCGCCGCCCTGGCCACGACGACCGGCGACGCGAGTGTCGTCGTCGCCGTCATCGACGACGGGATCGACTTCAGCCATCCGGACCTGGCGACCCAGGCCTGGGCCAACCCCGGCGAGTCGGGTGGCGGCAAGGAGACGAACGGGGTCGACGACGACGGCAACGGCTACATCGACGATGTCCACGGCTGGGACTTCTGCCACGACGACAGCACGGTCCACGACGTCAACGACGACTTCCACGGCACCCATGTCGCCGGCACGATCGCGGCGGCCCTGGACGGGCAGGGCGTGGTCGGGGTCGCACCGTCCGTCAAGCTGATGGCCCTGAAGTTCCTCGGCGACGACGACGCCTGCGGGTTCGACTCGCAGGCCATCGAGGCGATCGCCTACGCGAAGTCGTTCGGCGTCCGCATCGCCAACAACTCGTGGAGCGGCCGCGGCCGACTGACGAGCGCCCCCGAGCTACGGGCCGCCATCGCGAACTCGGGGATGCTGTTCGTGGTCTCCGCCGGCAACGACGGGATCGACAACGACCACGACACCTTCCCGGCCCTGCCCGCCTCGTGGGACCTGCCGAACATCCTCGCGGTCGCAGCCGTCGACAACAAGGGCGCCCTGGCCGACTTCTCGAACTTCGGCAGGACCTCGGTGGATATCGCCGCGCCCGGCGTCGCGATCCTGTCCAGCGTGCCGGACTACGACGGCGACCACGGCCACTTCGCGTTCGGCTGGGACTGGCTGGACGGGACGTCGATGGCGGCTCCGCACGTGAGCGGCACGGTCGCGCTGATCGCGTCCTACCTGCCGTCGCTGGCGAACGATCCCGGCGGACTCCGAGGGCGGGTCCTCGCCAGCGGCAAGGTCCTGTCGAAGACGACCGGCCGCACCTCCACCGGGCGGATCGTCGACGCCTACCTGGCGCTCGATGCGGTCGCGCCGTCCCCCGTGGCGCCGACCACCTTCGGGTTCGCGCTCGGCTCGACCATCACGGGCACGACCGCGACGGGCCGGATCGCCTGGCCGAGTGCGACGGATGCCATGTCCGGCGTCGCGAGCTACGACGCCGGGGTCCGCGCCGGGACCGGGACGTTCCGCACCCAGGCGTCCGGCACGACCGGCCATTCGACGAGCCGGTCCCTGACGTTCTCCACCCCGTACGCGATGCGCGTGCGGGCACGCGACCGCTCCGGGAACGTGAGCCCGTGGCGGACGGGCCCGACCTTCACCGCGCGGATCTTCCAGGAGACGAGCGCCCTCGTCTCGTACGGGGGGTCGTGGTCGAGTGGCTCGAGTCGCCTCGCGTCGGGCGGGCGCGATCGATCGGCGACCCGTGCCGGGGCGAGCGTCACGCTGCGCTTCAACGGCCGGGCGTTCGGGGTGGTCGCGACGCGCGGCCCGGGCCGTGGCAAGGCACGGGTCTATGTCGACGGTGTCGATTCAGGCCTGATCGACCTGCACGCCAGCTCGACGAAGGCACGGGTCGTCGTGCTGACGCGGGCCTGGGTCTCGAGCGGGCCGCACACCGTGCGACTGGTCGTCCTCGGGACCTCCGGGCATCCGAAGGTGGACGTCGACGCGTTCCTCGTGATGCGCTAGAGGCCGCCCGCTCAGCTGCCCCGGTAGGTCGTCATCGAATAGGGCGCCAGGAGCAGCGGCACGTGGTAGCTCCGCGTCACGTCCGTGATGCGCAGGTCGACCGACACCTTGGTGAAGAACGCGCCGTCCTCGCGCGCGACATCGAACTCGATGCGGTAGTCGCCGGCCGCGAGCGGCCGCTCGAGGAGGTCGCGGACGCGCCCGTCGGCATCGGTCAGGGCCTGGGTCATGCGGATCGGGGCGTCGCCGACATCGAGGCGGAGGAGGGCGACCCGGACCCCGACCGCGGGCAGCCCGCGGTCCGTGTCGAGGACGTGCGTCGAGATGGTCGGACGGGTCTCGTCGGGCTGGACCGCCACGCTATCCTCCGCGGATGGGAACGCTGCGCATCGAGGTGGGTGACCTGCACTTTAGCGCCCGCTGGGACGCCGCGGCCCCACGGACCGTCGATGCCATCCGGCGGATGCTGCCGATCGAGTCGAAGCTGATCCACTGCCGCTGGACCGGAGAGTCGACCTGGATCCCGTTCGGCGACTTCCGGCCGGGGCTCGACTACGAGAACCACACCTCGCACCCGGCGCCCGGCCAGCTGGCGATCTACCCGGGCGGCATCAGCGAGTGCGAGATCTTCTTCCCGTACGGCGGGTGCACGACCGCCTCGAAGGTCGGGCAGCTGGCGGCGAACGTGTTCGCGTCCGTCGAGCCCGACGACGGCTGGGCCGACCGCCTCCGCGAGGTCGGGCGGCGGTGCCTCTGGGAAGGCGCGCAGTCGATCCGGATCAGCGAGGTCGAGTAGCGCGCGGCGCGGCGCGCGGCGCGGCGCGCGGCGCGGCGCGCGGCGGCGCGTCTCTGTCGCCCCCCGCCCGCGCCAACCCCGCGCGTCGCGCCCCGCCCGCGCCAGCCCGCGAGCTGACCGGCGGCCGGGATATGCACGAATCACCCAAGGGTGTCGTTCCGATTCGTCGATGCACCTCGGATGCATATGCGGCTGCAGCGACCCGGTCGCGGAGGGCCATGGAGAGGCGCCGCCGCGGCCACCACCGACCGCTATGCAGCCGAGGTGCATGCCGAATCCGGGATGGACCCTGGCCGGAGATCGTGCATATCGGCGTGGCCGCCCGCTACCTGGCGGGTCGGGACCCGGTGCTGGAGGCCGCTATCCTGCCCCGGTGACGGGCACGCCGGATCTCCTCATCACGGGCGGGACCGTGGTCCGCGCGGACGGGTCGCGCCGGGCGGATCTCGCGATCTCGGGCGGCCGGATCGAGGCAGTCGAGCCCGATCTCGGCGGGCTCCGGGCGAACGCGCGCGAGACGGTCGACGCCAGCGGCCTCCTCGTGCTCCCCGGAGCGGTCGACGTGCACACGCACACGCGGGTCGCCACCGATGCCGAGCCCGACCGGTTCTTCCAGGATTCCGTGGCTGCCGCGTTCGGTGGCACGACCACGTTCCTCTCGTTCAACAATCCGGGGACGGGGTCGTCGCCGGCAGCCGAGCGATCGCTGCGGACCGGGGTCGACGAGTGGCGGGCCGCGACGGACGGCGACAGCGCCGTCGACGTCGGGCTGAGCCTCGCGGTGAGCGGCCACTGCGACGACGCGCTCGCGGAGCTCCCCGCGACGATCGACGCCGGCGTCGCGACCTCGAAGGCGTTCATGGTCTTCGACTTCCGGCTGCCGGATGCGCGGCTGTTCGAGGCGATGCGGATGATGGGCGACCGCGGCGGGATGCTGCAGGTCCACTGCGAGGACCCGGTCCTCCTCGACGCCGCTGTCGCCGACGCATTGCAGCGTGGTGACGTGCTACCGCGCTACCACGCTGCCACACGACCACCCTTCGTGGAGGCGGTGGCGACCGCCCGGGCGCTCGCGTTCGCGCGCCAGGCCGAGGCCCCGGTCCACGTCGTCCACCTGAGCTCGGCCATGGCGCTCGACGAGGTGCGTCGAGCGAAGGCCGCCGGGGTCCGCGTCTCGGCCGAGACGTGCCCGCACTACCTGACCTTCACGGATGCCGTCTACGACGAGCCCGACCCGGTCCGCTGCGCGGGCTACGTGATCTCGCCGCCGCTCCGCGCCGCCGCCGACCGGGACGCCCTGTGGACGGGCCTCGCCGACGGCTCGCTCGACCTGGTCGCCACGGACCACGTCCCGGACCGCTTGGCGGTCGAGAAGGGCGACGCGGCCCGCGGCGTGCCCTTCAACGAGATCAGCAACGGCGCCCCCGGCATCGAGACGCTGCTCACGGTGCTCTACGGACGCGGCGTCGCCACCGGCCGCATCACCCTTGAGCGGATGGTCGACCTGATCGCCACGACCCCGGCACGCCGGTTCGGCCTGGAGGGGAAGGGCGCGCTCGAGGTCGGCAAGGACGCCGACCTCGTCCTCTTCGACCCTGCCGCCGAGCGGACGATCCGTGCCGGCGACCTCCACCACACGAGCGACTACACGCCGTACGAGGGGATGGCGGTCGCCGGCGCCGTCCGGTCGGTCTTCGTCCGCGGCGCCGCCATCGTCCGCGACGGCGCCTTCGTCGGTCAGCGCGGGTTCGGGCGGTTCATCGAGCGGGGGCCGATCGGAGCCTAGGGACGACGGTCCCGTCGAGCACCAGGTCGAGGCCCAGCAGGATCCAGCCGACCCCGTTGAGCGCGACGCCGATCAGGGAGATCGTGGCGAAGACCGTCGGGTTCGCCGGCGATGTGAGCTCCAGCCGGTCCATCCCGAGGATCGCGAGTGCCGAGCCGATCGCCAACGCGAGCGCACCCACCAGCGCGAGCGCACCCGATCGGGTGACCGCCCCCAGACGGAACGTCACGAACCCGAAGGCGGACACCGTGATCCACGTTGCCAGGCCCGCGGCGAAGAAGACCATGCCGTTGTCGCCGGCGAATGGGTGCCACGGGCTGTTGGGGAAGACCACGGCTCGAGCGAGGTAGAGCAGGTTGGCGGCGATCGCGGCGATCGCGACGACCCGGGTGAGGGTCGGCGCGGCATCGACCTGCCGACGATGCACCCCGATGATGACCGCGATGGATCCCAGTAGGTAGAGCGCCATCCGGATGTCCCAGAGCCCCTCCGGGATCCCGATCACGAACGCCGACAGGAGGAACGTGCCGCCGACGATGCCGGCGGCGCCGAGGGCGCGGTTCATGCCGGACTGGCCGCGGCCGCCGGACGGTCGAGGCGGATGGCGGCGAGGCCGAGCATGAACCAACCGACCGGGAAGCAGGCGATCCGACGGCGAGCATGACCAGCCCGCCGATGTTCCAGTCGACGCCAGGACCGACGGTCGACCCCGATCGCCATCAGGGCCGGCGCCGAGGCCAGGCAGGACCCGCCCGTGCGTGAGAGGACGCCGGACCGGACGGTCGCGATCCCGAACAGCGCGAAGCCCACGACGGCGGCCGGCCCACCGACCGCCAGGCCCACCTGGGCCGAGGGTCTCGTCCGAGGCTGCCCGTCGGGACGTCGCCCTCGTTGACGCCGGCGAGCCGAGCCCGCAAGGACGTACCCGATCGCGGTGACGGCGAAGGACGCAGTCCAGACGAGGACCGGCATCGTGCGAGCCTGGAAGGCGCTCAGGAGTCGTGAGCGACGAGCAGCAGGAGCAGGCCGGTCATCGAGGGTCAGCCCCACGAGGTACTGGCCGTCGAGCGGAGCGGCCCGCCGAAGAGCGGCCCGAACCACGAGACCGTGAGGATCAGGGCACCGAGGATGGCGGCGATGCCGCCGAGGCGAAGCGACATGGGGAGTCCCCTTTCGGGTGATCCGGCGGCCCGATGCGACCGGAGTCGCGCGTCGAGCGCGCCGAGGAGGATGTCCGCCACGTCGTACGGGCCGAGCGGGCGCTCCTCGAGGAGCGCGAGGAACTCGTCGCCGTAGCGCGCCCGCCACCGGGCGGGATAGCAGCGGACCAGGATGGTTCTCATGGCTCGGCCTTGCCGAGCTGTCGGAGCCCGCGCTGGGCGAACTCGGACAGGCCGTGGAGCTGCTCGGCGAGCATCGACGCGCCGACCGCCGTGAGGCGGTACGGCCGGCGCCGGTCGACCGGCGCCAGCGGCTCGACGAACCCCTCGTCCTCGAGTCGGGCGAGGGCGGCATAGAGCGTGCCGGCGCCCATCGGCCGGCCGGACCCCGCTTCGACGTCCTGCATGATCGCGTAGCCGTGCTTCGGCCCGTCGCTCAGGCTGACGAGGATGAGCAGTGACGGCTCGGTGAACCGTCCGAACTCGGGGGCGTTCCGCTCCATGTGGACTCCTACTGTTACGATGGTCGATATATCGATAGCCGATATATACGCCCATCCGAGGAGCATGTCAAGCGGTCGCGTTCACTCCAGGATGGCGTACGCGCGCAGGGTCAGGAAGTCGGCGAAGTCGTCACCCAGCACGAGTCGGTCGAGCAGGTCGACGGCCTCCGCCAGACGGCCCTCCTCCGCTCCACCGAGCCGCGCCAGCTCCTCGTTGCGGATCGCCGAGTACCGTTCGGGATCGAAGGTCGACCCGTCGTCGAGGACGACGCCCTGGGTGATCCACATCCAGAGCTGCGAGCGGCTGATCTCGGCGGTCGCCGCATCCTCCATCAGGTTGTCGATGGCGGCGGCGCCCACGCCGCGCAGCCACGAATCGAGATACGCGAGCGCGACGCGGATGTTCGCGCGCACGCCGGCGACCGTGACGGCGCCGCCGGCGACCGTGAAGTCGAGCAGCTCCGCCGGCCCCGACATCGACCTCGTCGCGGGTCCGCGCCTTCTGGTTCGGGCGCTCCCCGAGGACGCCGTCGAAGACCTCCTTCGCCACCGGCACGAGGTCCGGATGGGCGACCCACGTCCCATCGAAGCCGTCGCCGCTCTCGCGGACCTTGTCGTCGCGGACGCGGGCCAGGGCGCGCTCGGTCACCTCGGCGTCGCGCCGGTTCGGGATGAACGCCGCCATCCCGCCGATCGCGTGCGCCCCGCGGCCGTGGCAGGTCCGGACGAGCAGCTCCGTGTACGCGCGCATGAACGGCACCGTCATCGTCAGCTGCGCGCGATCGGGCGTCGACATCCGCGGGTCGGTCCGGAACTTCTTGATCGCGCTGAAGAGGTAGTCCCAGCGGCCGGCGTTGAGGCCCGCCGCGTGCTCGCGCAGCTCGTAGAGGATCTCGTCCATCTCGAAGGCGGCGAGGATCGTCTCGATGAGGACGGTCGCCCGGATCGTGCCGCGCGGGATGCCGAGGGCCGCCTGCGCATGGACGAAGACCTCGTTCCAGAGGCGCGCCTCATGGTGCGACTCGAGCTTGGCGAGGTAGAGGTACGGTCCGCTCCCCGCCTCGATCGCCGCGCGTCCCGAGTGGAACAGGTACATCCCGAAGTCGAACAGCGAGGCGGAGACCGGGGTGCCGTCGACGAGCACGTGCGACTCGATGAGGTGCCAGCCTCGCGGCCGGACGACGAGCGTCGCCCGATCCTCGTCCAGCCGGTACGCCTTGCCCTCCGGCGAGTCGAAGGCGAGCGTGCCGCGCGTCGCATCGGCGATCGCGGCCTGCCCCGCGACCATGTTCGCCCAGGTCGGCGACAGCGCGTCCTCGAGGTCGGCCATGAACACGCGCGCCCCGGAGTTGAGGGCGTTGATCATCATCTTCGGCTCGGCCGGGCCGGTGATCTCGACGCGCCGGTCGTCCAGGTCCGCCGGCGCCGGGGCGACGGTCCACTCGGACTCGCGCACGTCGCGCGTCGCGACCAGGAAGTCGGGCAAGACCCCGGCGTCGATCTCGACCTGGCGCTCCTCGCGCCGGCGGAGCAGCTCGAGGCGGACCGGCCCGAACCGCCGCTGGAGGTCGCCGACGAAGGCGAGGGCCTCCTCGGTCAGGATCCGGTCGCGCTCGGGGACGACCGGACCGCGGAGCTCGATGCCGTCGGGCATGGTCATCCCTCCCCGCGACGCACGGTCGCCTCGATGAGCCCGTGCGGCTCGGTGGTCGCGATGTAGGTCCCGCCGTCGTCGTCGACGCCGAACGGCGTCGTGTCGACCCGCCAGTGGTGGAGGTTCGGGAGCACCATCCGCACCTCGTCGACCTCCTCGTGCCGCTCGAGGATGGCCCGGCCCATGATCCAGACCGAGGTCTGGACGGACGGGCTGTCGTGCTCGGCGAAGACCTCGAGCAGCGTCGTCCGGACCGCGAGGAAGGTCTCGTCGAGGTCGACCGACGGGGAGCCGTAGCGCCAGACGGCCGCGATCTTCGTCGCCATCAGCCGGTCCTCGGCCTCGGGCAGCGTCGTGTACCGGTCGCGCGGGAAGCCCGTGAAGCTCGAGCGGGTCGTCTTCATGACGATGAGGTCCTCGACGCCGGCCTCGATGGTGGTGGCGCCGCGGGTCGCGGTGACCGTGGCGACCCGCGTGCCCTCGCCGCCACGGATGAGCGCGTCGGGTGCCGGACTGGCCGTCGATCTCGAGCGGCCGCCAGTGGTGCCCGCGGAGGTTGACCGTCGCGCGGTCCACCTGCGGGAACTCGAGGAAGTGCTCGGCGAGCGCCACGCCGTAGGCCTCGATGGCGCCGTCGAGATGCGCCTGCGCGAACGCGTAGGCGGTGTTCTTCATCGTGTCCGTGGCGACGACCAGGCGGTTGTCGCCGTCCGTGTGGGCGGCCGTGAAGTCGCCTTCGAGCGCGATCGCGACCGTCAGGTCGCGGACGCGATGGCCGCCCGGCTCGCGCAGCACGCGCACGAGGCGGATCGCCGCCTTCCCGTATCGATTGGCGCCGAGTTCGATCACCGGCCGGCCTCCCCTGTCCCCTCGGTCAGTCTGGCATGCCGGTCGCGCGCGATGTCGATGACGGCGTCGATGGCGCGCCGGATCTCCGCGTCCCGGTCGGCGGTCGAGGGCGGCCCGGAAGTCCGGCAGCAGCTCCGTCGCGCGACCGGCCGGCGACGAAGACGCAGTAGCGGAACCCGAAGCGGTCCTCGTAGGCCTGGTTGAGCGCGTCGAGCTCGGCGGCCACGCGGCCGCGGTCGACCTCGGCGGCGCGGGCCTCGCGGGCGGCGTCCTCCGGCGTCGTAGCCCTGCTCCACGAACGACAGCGCCGACATGCTCGCCGGCGGCGCGCCGAGCCGCGGGTGCGCGTCGATGAGCTCGAGCTGCTCGGCGACGGGCATCGCGTGGGCGATCCGCCGGGCGCCGGCGTAGAACTCGTCGAGGGTGCCGAACGGGCGGGCCATCGCCAGGCGCCCGAGGAACCGCGGCGCGCCCTCGAAGAGCGGGGACACCGCCGCGGCGAAGATGCCCGGCGAGAGGACGTCGAGCACGTCGATCGACGGCGGCGCCGAGGGGCTCACGCGCCGACTCCGGCGAGCGGCTCACCAGCCGCCGGCCTCGCGGATGATCCGGTGGAGGACGCGGGCCGCGACCACGCGCCGGTACTCGGCGGTCGAGCGCACGTCGTCGATCGGGTGCAGCTCGCCCGCGAGCGTCTCGGCGGCGAGGTCGGCCGTCTCGGGGTTGGGGGCACGGCCCTCGAGCGCGGCCTCCGTGGCCGCGGCACGGACCGGGGTGGCCGCCACGGACCCGACGGCCACCCGGACGTCGCGCCACGCGTGCGCCTGCAGCCCGGACCCGAGCCGTCCCGCCACGCGACGGCCATCACGACCTTGCTGATCGACTGGGCGCGGCGCGTGCCGACCTTGCGGAAGCGGACCTCGCGCCCGCGCGCGAACGGGACGTGGATCCGCGCGACCAGCTCGTCGGGGGCGAGCGCGGTCTTGCGGTAGGCGGTCCAGAACTCGCTCGGCGGGCACGATCCGCTCGCCGCGGGCGCTCACGAGCGCGAACGACGCGTCGAGCGCGAGCAGGACCGGCAGCGTGTCGCCCGCGGGCGAGGCGTTCGCGATGTTGCCGCCGAGCGTCCCGCGGTTCTGGATCTGGGCCGCGCCGATCGTCGCGGCCGCCTCGACCAGCCCGGGGAGATGCTCGCGGCAGAGCGCCGAGCGGCGGATCTCGGTGTAGGTGGTGAGCGCGCCCAGCACGAGCCCGTCGCCGCCGACCGCGATGCCGCGCAGCTCGTCGAGGCCCCACAGGTCGACGACCCGCTCCGGCGGCTCGCCCAGCTCGCCCGGTCAGCGCGACCATCAGGTCCGTGCCGCCGGCGATCGGGCCGGGTCCGGCCGTCGGCCACGGCGTCGAGCGCCTCGGCCAGGCTGTGCGGGCTGACGACGGGCGGCTCGACCGGCACCGGGCTACCCGCGGCCCCCGGCCGCGATCGCGATGGCCTCGACGATCTTGGTGTAGCCCGTGCAGCGGCACAGGTTGCCGGCGATCGCCTCGCGGATCGCGTCCTCGTCGGGGCCGCCGCCGGCATCGAGGTAGGCGCGCGCCGCCATCAGCATCCCGGGCGTGCAGATGCCGCACTGGGCGCCGCCGGCCCGCAGGAACGCGGCCTGCAGGCCGTCGAGGACGGGCGGGCCGCCGGGCGGTGGCGGGCGCGCCGGCGAGCCCCTCGACCGTGCGGATGTCGGCGCCCTCGACCTGGCAGACCGGGACGAGGCACGAATCGACGGGCGCGCCGTCGACCAGGACCGTGCAGGCGCCGCACTCGCCCTCGCCGCAGCCCTCCTTCGTGCCGGTCAGCGCGAGCTCCTCGCGCAGGACGTCGAGCAGGCGGCGCATGCCGGGCACGTCCACCTCGAGCGGCGTGGCGTTGACCGTGAAGCGGTAGGCGGTCATCGGGCCGGCTCCGACGCCCCCGGCGGCAGCGGCGAGATGGCGGGCCGGCCGAGCACCGCCGCGAGGATCCGCTCCGGGCTGGCCGGCAGGTCGGCGATCCAGGCGCCGGTCGCGTCGGCGATCGCGGCGACGACCGCGGGCGCCCCGACGTCCATCGGCAGCTCGCCGACGCCCTTGGCGCCGTGCGGGACGCCGCTGAACGGCGCCTCGACGAGGATCGTCGAGATCCGCGGGGCGTCGAGCGCGGTCGGGATGATGTAGGTCGCCAGCCGGTCGTTGAGGTAGCGCCCGTCGCGCAGCTTGATCTCCTCGATCGTGGCGTAGCCGACGGCCTGGAGCGTGCCGCCCTCCACCTGGCCCTCGGCGAGCACCGGATGGATGACCGTGCCGATGTCGTCGGCGGCCACGACGTCGCGGACGTGCACCTCGCCCGTGTCGAGGTCGACGTCGACGCGCGCCACGCAGGCCGCCCAGCCGAAGGCCGGGTAGGCGTCGCCGCGGTAGGTCTCGTCGTCGAAGCTGATGTCCGGGTACGGCTCGAAGCGCTCGTCGACGCGGATCGCGCCGTGCGCCGTCGCGTGGGCGCGGTACGTGTCGGCGAAGGACCCGCCGGTCGCGGCCTCGACCTCGGCGCGCAGCCGCCGCGCGGCCTTGATCAGCATCCCGCCGACGACCATCGCCGTGCGCGAGGCGACGGTCGGGCCGCTGTCGGGGACGTAGGCGGTGTCCTGCGGCGCGATCACGACGTCGTCGAACGGGATGCCGAGCGCCTCGGCCGCGAGCTGCGGGAAGATCGTCTTGGTCCCCTGCCCCATCTCGGTCGAGGCGGTCAGGATGCGGACCTCGCCGGCGGCGGTCAGCTCCAGCGACACGACCGAGGCGAGCTTGACCTCGCCCGAGCCGGTGAACCCGGCCCCGTGCCAGGCGAGCGCCAGGCCGATGCCGCTCGCGACCCTCGTCCGACCGGTCCGCAGCGGCGAATCGGGGATCGACCCGGAGCCGGCCCGCTGGCCGCGGTCGCGCGCGGTCCGCGTCCGGAGCCGCTCGAACTCGCTCGCCTCGGCGGCGCGCTCGAGGACCTCCTCGCCGGCGACGCTGTCGCGCAGGACCTGGCCGGTCGGGGTGGTGTCGCCGGGCCGGTAGACGTTCCGCCGGCGGATCTCGAGGGGCGACAGCCGGAGCGCCTCGGCGAGGCGGTTCAGGTGGGTCTCGGCCGCGAACTCGACCTGCGGCGCCCCGAAGCCGCGGAACGCGCCGTTGGGCGGCGTGTTGGTCCGCGTCGCGCGGGCGCGGATGCGCACGTTCGGGACGCGGTACGGGCCGCCGGCGTGGATCGCGCCGCGGCTCAGGACGACCGGCGTGAGCGTGCAGTACGCGCCGCCGTCCATCACGACCTCGATGTCCTGGGCGAGGATCCGCCCGTCGGCGGTCACCCCGGTCCGGTGGCGGACGATCGCGGGATGCCGCTTGGTGGTCGCGGCGATGTCCTCGTGGCGGTCGTAGATCATCCGCACCGGCCGGCGCGCCTTCAGCGCGAGCAGCGCGGCGTGGAGCCCGATGACCGAGGGGTACTCCTCCTTGCCGCCGAACCCGCCGCCGGTCTCGGCCTGGACGACGTGCGCCTGCCGGTCGTCGATCCCGAGGCCGCGCTTGAGCGCCGAGTGGACGTAGTACGGGCACTGCAGCGAGCCCGTGACCGTGACGCCGCCGTCGTCGCGCGGCGTCGCGATCATCGCGTTGTTCTCGATGTAGAGCTGCTCCTGGTGGCCGACCCGGTACTCGCCCTCGAGGACCAGGTCGGCGGCGCCGAGGGCCGCGTCGACCTCGCCCGACTCGATGGTGTAGCGGGCGAACACGTGCTCCGACTCGAGCGGGTCGAAGACCGGCTCGAGCCGCTCGGTGCGGACGCGCAGGTGGGCCTTCGCCGCGCGCAGGGTCGCGCGGTCGGGCGCGGCCACGAGCGACGAGCGGCTCGGCGTGGTGCTGGATCTCGCCGCCGAGCGGGACGAGGATCGGCTGGTCGGCCTTGATCGAGCTGACGATGTTGTCGCCGGGGATGTCGGCCGCGGTCACGACCACGACCGTCGTCCAGTCGAAGGCCGGGTCGAGCTCGAGGGCGACGAACCGGGCGTGCGGATCGGTCGAGCGGATCGTCGCGCCGAACCAGGCGCCCGGCACGACGAGGTCGTCCGCGTACATGGCCGCACCGGTCAGCTTCTCGGGGCCCTCGCGGCGCGTCGGCGGCAGCGCCGCGGGCCCGACCCGGGGCGGTCGTGCCGGTCGGGATGACGAGCGCACCGGGCGCCTCGGTACGGGACGTCATGTGGGCTTGACGACCCTCCTCGGACTCGGAGCGTACCATCGGGGAGGGCGTCGACGGGCGGTCTCCACCGCACCCGACCAGACCCCACCAGACCGCCCGCGTCGGTGCCGTGGGACACCGGCATTCCGTCAGGACGGGGTCGGAAACGGTCCCATTCGGGGGCGGGCGCCTGTAGAGTCGGACGCCCTTGGCCCGATCGCCAGCATCGTCTTCTTCGTCTTCGTCATCGCGTTCATTCGGGAGTCATCGCGGACCATGGAACTGTCTCAAGGCGCACTCATCGGGATCCTCGCGGCGGTCCTCGCCGCCGACATCCTCGTCGTCGTCATCGCCCTCGCGTGGACCCAGATCCGCCGCCGGCGCGGTCGCGCCGCGAGTGCCGCCGCCACGCCGCCGGCCGGGACGCCGCCTGCGCGCACCGCGCCCGTCGGGGTCGCCGCGTACCCGATGGGCACGGGCGGTGCGGCACGCGCCGGCCGGGGCACGGCCGCCGTGAGCGCCACGACCGTCGAGCCCAGCGCCGACGCCCTGACCGGGCTCCTCACCCATGCCGCCTGGACGCGGATCGTCGTCGACGAGGAGGCCCGCATCCGGCGCTATCGCCGGCCGGCCACGGTCGTGATGGTCGAGCTGCAGGGCCTGGACCGCCTCGTCGAGCTGATGGGCCCGTCCTCGGTCGACCGGATCGTGCCCGCCGTCGCCGACACGCTGCGCCGCGACGCGCGCGAGTCCGACCACGTCGCCCGCCTCGGCACCGGCCGCTTCGCCGATCCTGCTGCCCGAGACCGACGAGATCCTCGCCATCAACTACGTGGAGCGCGTCCGGCGCGCCGCGCGACCTGTGGCTCGAGTCCGGGGCCGTCGCCCTGCGCATGGCCATGGGCTGGGCCTCGTCCGCCGCGGACGGCTCGCTGTCCGACGCCGAGGGCCTCGCCACCGACCGCATGTTCATCGAGCTCCGCCGCGCCGAGCGGCGATCCGCCCCGAGCGGTCCGGGCGACCCGCCCGGCGCGACCCGGGCCAACGACGGCAACGGCGGCATGGAGCCGGCCTTCAACAACTGACACACGGGCGGCCAGGGCGGGCCATGTGCCCGTGGCCCGGCCGCCGGGGCCCTACCCCGAGCGCGCGTCGAGGCGGATCGGTCTCCCGGTCCGCCTCGATCTTTGTCCGGCGCCGGACGCGCCGAGTCGGCTACCCGGCGGTGGCGCCGCGAGCGCCGCGGTGACCCCGCGGTCGACGCCGCCGCGGTGGCGCGGCACCACGACCGGGGTCTCCGCCCGGCGGATCCGCCCCGGCAGCGCCAGGGCGACGACCGCGCCGACGGCGACGATGGCCGCGCCGACGAAGACCGCCGGCTGGAGCCCGTCGACGAACGCCTGTCGGCGACTGGTACGACCCGGCCGACGAGAACACGCTGGCGAGGACCGCCACCCCGAACACGCCGCCGATCTCGCGGATGGTGTTCGTGGCGCCGGACGCCTGGCCCTCCTCGATCGGCTCGACCGCGGAGAGGACGACGTTGGCGATCGGGGCGAAGAACAGCCCCATCCCGATCCCGGCCATCACGAAGCCCGGCACGAGCACCAGGTACTCGACGGTCGGCGTGACGACGGCGGCGATCCAGAAGAGCCCGGCCGACAGCAGCACCATCCCGGCGACGAGGATCGGGCGGCCGCCGATGCGGCCCGCCAGCGCGCCCGCGATCGGCGCGACGAAGGCCGGCATCGCGGTCCACGGCAGGGTCCGGAGACCGGACTGGAACGGGCTCAGGCCCTGGACCACCTGGAAGAACTGGACGAGGAGGAAGACGGCGCCGAAGACGCCGAAGTACATCAGGAACGAGACGACGTTCGCCGCGGTGAAGGCGCGGCTGCGGAAGAAGCGGAGCGGCAGCATCGGCGCCTTGGTGCGCGACTCCCAGACCACGAAACCGGTCATCAGGACCGCGCCGACGAGCAGCGCGCCGACGATCCGGGGATCGGTCCAGCCGTAGTCGTTGCCGTGGATGACGCCCCACACGAGGGCCAGCAGGCCGCCGCTCGACGAGGCCGAGGCCGGGCAGGTCGAGCGCGCTGTCGGGACCGTACGACTCGGGCAGCCGGGTGGCCGCGAGGATGACGGCGACGATGCCGATCGGGACGTTGAGCCAGAAGATCCAGTGCCACGACACGCCCTCGGCGATGGCGCCGCCGACGAGCGGGCCGATGGCGATCGCGAGGCCGGCGATGCCGCCCCACGCACCGAGCGCGAGCGCGCGGCGCTCCGGCGGCACGGCCGCGGACAGGATCGTCAGGCTGAGCGGCGTCACGAACGCCCCGCCGACGCCCTGGATGGCGCGCGCGACGATCAGCACGTCGCTCGACGGCGCGAGGGCCGCGGCGGCGGAGGCGGCGGTGAAGATGGCGAGGCCGATGACGAAGATGCGCCGCCGACCGAAGCGGTCGCCGAGCGCGGCGCCGGTGAGCAGCAGGACCGCGAAGGTCAGGGTGTAGGCGTTGACCATCCATTCGAGCTCGGACAGGCTGGCGCCGAGGTCGGCCCGGATGACGGGCAGGGCGGTCGTCACGACGAGGTTGTCGAGCGCGACCATGAAGAGGGCGATCGAGGTGATGGCGAAGGTCCAGGCCGTGGACCGGCGGGCAGACATCTGGGGTGACCTCACTTTCGTCGGGAGTCGTCGGTGGTGTCGGGGCTGACTAAGTAGTCACTAAGTACGGTGGCGAAAAAGGGGCCGCGAGCCGAGCCCGCGGACGGTCGGGGGTCGACGTCATCGGGCAGCGGCGATCCTCCCCATCTCGGCGAAGGAGAACAGTGCCGATCTCGGCCATCTCCGGCCCGATCGCGGCGGCGGTGTTCATCAGCATCCCCTTCCCGAACCAGTGCTCGAGCTCGGGCTCGCTGGCGCCGGACAGGTCGCGGACCAGCCGGTACAGGCGCGTCCACTCCTCGCCGACGGCCCGCCGGATGTCGGCGTCGCTGCAGGCGGCGTAGGCCTGGAGCTGGCACAGGAGCAGCTCGCGGTCCTGGAGCAGGACGCAGTAGGCCATGCCCATCTCGTGGAGGACGTGCTCGGTCGACGGGTCGTCCGTGCGGGCGGCCACGGCCGGCGGCCTCGAAGGCGGTGATCGTCCGGCCGAAGCCGTGGCGGACCGCGGCGATGAACAGGTCCTTCTTCGTGCCGAACAGCTGGAAGAGGTACGGCTGGCTGACCCCGGACCGGCGGGCGATCGCCTCGGTCGAGGTCCCGGCGTAGCCGGTCACGGCGAACTCGGTCATCGCGGCGGCGACGATCTCGTCGCGGCGCTCGTCGGCGGAGAGGCGGGTGGTCGGTGTCATGGCGGGTAACTTAGTGACTACTAAGTCGCATGTCAACCCGGCAAATGACGATGTCGGACGTCGTGCTCGGATCCGGTGCGTGGCCGTCGACCGCCTCGCGCTCGATCAGTCGACGCCGAGCCGGATCCCCCGCCCCGGCGTCGCGCCGGTGTGCCGGCCGCCGTCCACGACGGGCGTGCCGTTGACCAGGACGTGCTCGATGCCGTCGGGGAACTGGCGCGGCTCGTCGTAGGTCGCGTTCGAGCGGACGGTCGCGGGGTCGAAGACCACGACGTCGGCGATCGCGCCGTCGCGGAGCAGGCCGCGCTGCTTGAGCCCGAGCCGCGCCGCCGGCGCCCCGGTCATCTTGTGGATGGCGGCCTCGAGCGTCAGCAGCGCCTCGTCGCGGACGAACTGGCCGAGGATCCGCGGGAACGAGCCGTAGGTGCGCGGCGCGGGCTTGTCGCCGAGGAAGGTCGAGTCCGTGCCGACCATCCCGACCGGGTGCGCCACGAACAGCGGCAGCGTCTTCGACCACGGCCCGCTCGTGACCTGGGCGACCCCGAGGTCCTCGGCCAGCAGGAGGTCGCAGAGGGTGTCGACGGCGTCCCGGCCGGTCTCGGTCATCACCTCGGCCATCGTGCGCGACTCCCAGCGCAGGTGGTCGGGGCGGGTGAACGCCCCGAGCCGGAGGTCCGCCCAGCCGGCCGGCCCGGTGTAGGCCGCGCCGCGGGCGGCGAACTCGGCGCGCAGCCGGTCGCGGGCCGTCCGGTCGGCGAGCCGCGCCTTCAGCGGGCCGGGACCGCCGGCCTGGATCCAGCCCGGCAGCTGGATGAGCAGCCGCGTGCTGGCCCACTCGGACGGATAGGTGTCGAAGGTGACGTCGAGGCCCTCGGCGCGGGCGTCGTCGACGAGGGCGAGCATCGGCTCGGCCGGCCCGGGATGCGTCTCGCGGTGGTAGAAGTGGGTGATGTGGCTGGGCGCGGCCGGCTCGCCGGCCGATGTCGATCGCCTCGCGGAACGGGTCGAGGTAGCGGTCGCCGAGCGCGTAGCGGACATGGCTGTGATAGAAGCCGCCCGACCGGCCGGCCTCGGCGGTCAGCGCGGCGAGCTCCTCGGTCGTGGCGTAGCTGCCGGGCGGGTAGTCGAGGCCGCTCGAGAGGCCGACGGCCCCTTCCGCCATCGAATCGCGCAGCAGCCCGCGCATCCGGTCGATCGCCCGCTCGTCGGCGGGCACGTCGTCCCAGCCGAGGGCGTCGATGCGGAGCGCCGAGTTGCCGACGAGCGTCCCGACGTTGACGCTGACCGTGCCGTCGTAGCGCTCGAGGTACGCGCCGACCGAGTCCCAGTCGTAGTCGATGGGCGGGCGGCCGTCGAGGCCGCTGTCGAGCTCGACGAAGGCGAGCAGGTCCTCGCGGCGGTGGAACGGCGCGAACCCGTTGCCGTCGACGCCGACGATCTCCGTGGTCACGCCCTGGCGGACCTTGGGCTCGTGGCGCGGCTCGGCGAGGATCCAGAGGCCGCCGTGGCTGTGGAGGTCGATGAACCCGGGGGCGACGACCTTGCCGGTCGCGTCGATGCGGCGCCCGACGTGGGCGGGCTCCGCGGTGGTCGGGTCCAGGATCCGCAGCCGCTCCCCGTCGACGACGACGCTCCCTGGCCGACCGGGGGCGCCGGTCCCGTCGACGATCGTCCCGCCGCTGATCAGGAGGTCGACGCTGTCGAGCATGCCGCGACCGTAGCAGGGTGGCGACCGGCGCAGTTGGCCGCTGGATAAGGGCGCGTCGCCAGGACTGACAGCGATGCCCACTCGGGAACGACCTGCGCGATCGCGGCAGTCGGCTGGCCCGCTACGACCTGATGCGCGTCATCGACGACCTGCACGGATCGCGCGTCATGGCCGGTCTCTCCCTGGCCACGGTCGGACGTGCGACAGGGATCTCGCCGTCTGCCCTGTCTCGGATCGAGCGCGGCAAGACGATGTCGGTCTCGATCGATCAGCTGGCCCGGATCGGCGCGGTCGTCGGTCTTGACGTCCGTGTTCGGACGTACCCGGCCGGGGATCCCGTCCGAGACGCGGCGCAGGTCCGACTGTTGGAACGGTGTCGGGCTCGGCTCGCGCCGACGCTGACGTTCCGGACGGAGGTGCCGCTGCCGATCGAGGGCGACCTTCGCGCCTGGGACGGGTGGATCGACGGCTTCGAAGCGGATCCGACGTCAGCGTCTGGTCTGGCGGTCGAGGCGGAGACGCGGCTCTCGGACCTCCAGGCGCAGACTCGGCGCCTGACGTTGAAGATGCGAGACGGTGGTGTCGAGGCGGTCCTGCTGGTCGTCGCCGACACGCGAACCAACCGGGCCGTCCTCCGCGCCGCGGCGCCGGCGATCCTGGAGCTCTTCCCGATCCTCGTCGCGGCACCCTGCAGGCACTCGCCGAGCGGGGTCCACCCGGGCGGCTCGGCATTGATCTGTCTGTGAACCACCGTGCCAAGGGTCGATGTTGCGTCGAGCGGTCGAAACGACGGCTGAGGTCGACCGAGCGGATGGCCTCCAGGCGTCAGGCCAGCCGCAGTCCGCGGCACGGATGACGGCCAGAGGGGTCGCGATCGGCCGACTGGGTCCGGCCGTCGTTTGTGCCATCAGACGGCATGGCGGCCCAGAATCGGCCAAGCCCGCGGCGCGGGCGCGCCGAGGCGGCGTGCCGCGGCGCCTCGCCGTCAGCGAGCCGCGGGCCCGCACGTTCGCGGGTCGCGGCCGCGTCAGCCGCGGGCGCCCGGGCCCTCGAGGCGGCGGCCGCGGACCCAGGCCGCGCGGACCATGTCCGGGTGGGTCCGGTAGACGAGCCGGCTCACGAGGTCGTCGGGGTCGTCGTCGGTCACGCCGGGGATCGGCGCCACGAAGGACGGGTCGACCGCGATGACGTCGGCCTCCTTGCCGGCCTCGAGCGAGCCGATCCGGTCCGCGAGCCCCAGGACGGTCGCCCCGCCGAGGGTCCCCATCCGCAGCCAGTCGAGCGGGGTCATCGCGTGGCCGGCTCCCGAACCCCGCCACGGCCAGGGCGTTCTTCGCGTACGCGCCGACCCGCATCGCCGTGAAGATCGAGAGGTCCGGCCCGGCCGCCACGTCCGAGCCCAGGCCGACCGTGAGCCCGGCCTCGAGATACCGCGCGAGCGGCATGACCCCGGACGCCAGGAACAGGTTCGAGGCCGGGCAGTGCGCGACCCGCGTCCCGGTCTCGACGAGCCGCGCCAGCTCGCGGTCCGAGAGGTGGACGGCGTGGGCCAGCACGGTCCGCTCCCCCAGCCCGCCGGCGCGGTCGTAGACGTCGACGTAGTCGATCGACTCGGGGAAGAGCCGCGCGACCTCCTCGATCTCGCCGCGGTCCTCGGAGAGATGGGTCTGCCAGTACGCCCCGGTCGAGCGGGCCAGCGCCGCCGATTCGCGCAGGAGGTCGGCCGTGCAGGAGACGGCGAACCGCGGCGTGACGGCGTACTGGAGGCGCCCGTCGTCGCGGCCGTGCCAGCGCTCGATGAGGTCGGCGGCCTCGCGCAGCGTCCGGTCGAGGATCGTCGCCGGGTCGATGGTGGCGTCGTAGGTGATCCGGTCCATCATCACCTTGCCGACGATCGCCCGGATCCCGTGCGCCTCGGCCGCGCGGAACGTGGCGTCGAGGCTGGCCTCGTAGACCGCCCCGTAGACCAGCGCCGTCGTCGTCCCGGCCGCCGCGAACGCCTGCCAGGCCAGCGGCGCGAGACGGGTCGCCTCGGCCTCGTCGAAGCCGCGCTCGAGCGGGAAGATGTAGCGCTCGAGCCAGGTCAGCAGGTCCAGCCCGGCGCCGAGGCCGGCGTTGGGGAGCTGCGGCAGGTGCGCGTGCAGGTCGACGAGCCCGGGCAGCACGCACCCACGGCCGGAGGTCGAGGGCGGCGTCCGCCTCGGCGGGCCGGTCGGCGGCGGCCCCGGCGAAGGTCAGGCGCCCGGCGGCGTCGACGACCAGCAGGCCGTCGGGCTCATGGCGCGAGCCGCCCTCGTCGAGGGGCGTCAGCAGGCGCGCACGGATCGCGAATGGCGGGGTCGCGGGAAGCGTCGTCAGGTCCACCGCGGAAGGCTAGCAGGGCGCGTGGCCCTGCTCGGGTCGGCGGCCGCGCGGGCCGCGAGCGGGCGCGATCGCCCGCGAGCGCTGGTCAGCGCTTCTTGCCGCGGACCTCGAAGAGGTGGGCGGTCCACTCGGAGCCGGTGCGGTCGATCGTCGCCGAGCTGCCGTGCCAGCCACAGGTGCACGTGATCGTCTGGTCGCGGTGCTTGTACTCGTCGATGACGTGCTTGAACGGCTCGTTGGCCGGGGTGGCGGGCTTGAGGGGCGGACGACTATTCACGGAGACTCCTGGGCGAGGAAGGACAGCCGGCACGCAACGCGCGGGGGGAACGCCAAGTGTACTCCAACGGGGGACCTTCGCCGGGACCGAGGCCCTCCGTGGGCCGTCGAGCACCGGCCGCGACCCGCGCTGACCGTCAGTCCGGCGAGAGGTGGTAGCCGAGGCGGCGCGGCAGCCGCGTGAGCTCGCGGAGGACCGGGTCCGGCCGTTCCGCCACGCTCCTCGATCGCCTCGCGGCGGACGATCGCCTCGCGGATCACGCGCGCGCCGAGGTACCGGAACGGCTCGGGCGGGAACGCCCGGGCCCGACCGCCGACGAGCGCCTCGACCGCCTCGGGTGCGAGCCCGACCGGCTCCGTCCCGAGGGCCAGCCCGGCCAGCGCCCGACCGGCCACGACCGACGGCGCGACGCCGTTCCCCGAGTAGCCGTGGGCGAAGTGGATCGGCCGGCCGGGCACGGTCCCGATGCTCGGCAGGTGGTCGGCGGAGATGTCGATCGGGCCGCCCCAGGCGTCCTCGATGCGGACGCCGCGCAGGCTCGGGAACAGCCGGCGCAGGCCGGCCGCCGCTCGCGCCGCGGCCGTCGCGTCGTCGGTGAAGACCGGCCCGATGCGCCCGCCGAAGCCGGCCCGGCCGCCACCGCCGCCGATGGCGATCCGGCCGTCGCGCGTGGTCCGCAGGTAGTGCAGCGTGAAGCGGGCGTCGGCGAGGCCCTCGCCGCCGGTCCAGCCGATCTCCTCGAGGCGGTCCGGGATCGGCTCGGTCAGCACGATGTAGCTGGACCACGTCACGAGCCGCCGGCCGAAGCTGGGCCACGCCGCCGCCCAGGCGTTCATGCCGACGACCGCCGACCCGGCGATGACCTCGCCGCCGCCGGCGCTCGACGTCGTCCGGATCCGGACCGGTCGCCCGGTCCGCCCGGCCGGCGCCCGCCGACCGCCGGACCCGAGCCGCCCAGCCATCCCGGGCGCTCGCCGTCGAGCTCCACGACCCGCGTCCCCTCGTGGATGACGACGCCGCGCTCGAGCGCGACCCGGCGGAGGCCGCGGGCGAGGATCGCCGGCTGGATCGTCGCGGCGACCGGCATGAACGCGCCGCCGCGCAGGACCGGCGAGGCGACGCGCGCCTGGACGGCCGCGGGATCGAGGGCGACGTAGCGGTCGCCGAACCCGGCCGCCGCGCACGCCGCGACCGCCTCCTGCCACTTGTCGTCCTGGGCGGGGGCGGCGCTGACCGACAGCGTGCCTGCGCTTCGTGTACCAGGCGTCCACGCCGTTCGCCGCGGACCAGCGGCCGATCTCGTCGACGGCGTCGTCGATGGCCTGCGCCGCGGCGACGGCCCCGGCCGGCCGTGCCGCTCGATCAGCGTCGGCAGCTCGTCCCACCAGCCGGTGGCGAACCCGCCGTTGCGCCCGGACGGGCCGCCGCCGCAGATGTCGGCCTCGAGGAGGACGATCCGCGCGCCGGGCGCCTGCTCCGCGATCCGGATCGCCGTCCACAGCCCGGTGTAGCCGCCACCGACGATGACGACGTCCGCCGTCGTCGTGCCGCGCAGCGGCGGCGCGGCGTCGGGCGAGGCCAGGCCCGGGTCGGCGGCCGCCTCGGCGGCCAGCGCCTCGCGCAGCCACCACGACCGGCGCGCGCCGGTCGGCCGGACGTGCTCGCTCGCCGGATCCGTCATCCGTGCGGCGGCAGCAGGTCGGTCCGCACGACCTGGTCGACGGTGACCGGCGCCTTGGTCAGCCCGAGGCTCGTGAGGTAGTCGATCGAGGTCTTCCATCCGGCGGTGTCGATGGCGCCGAGGCCGCCGGCCTGCTGGACGGGACCGGTCCACGCGTCGATGGTCGCGTCGAGGACGGCCTTCTGGGTCGGGTCGTCGGCCTTGAGCCCGTCGACCGTCTTCGCCGCGGCGTCCAGCCCGGCCTGCGGATCGGCCTGGATCCGCGCCATCGCGTCGAGCGTGACCGCCACGAACCGGGCGATCGCGTCGTGCTTGCTCTCGAGGGTCTTGGTGCTCGAGATCAGGCCCGGGCCCGGCAGCGGCGTGATGTCGTCGACGTGGAGCACGGTGACCGGCTCGCCGGTCAGCCCGAGCACGACCGGCTCGTTGTTGACGAAGCCGGTCGCGGCATCGACCGCGCCGGCCGCGACCGCGGCGCCCTGGCCGAAGTCGGGGTACTCGACGATCGTCAGGTCGTCGGGCGTCAGCCCGGCCGAGGCGAGCAGGGCCTGGAGCATGATCCAGGACGAGCCGTAGCGGCCCGGGATGCCCAGCTTCTTGCCCTTCAGGTCGGCCGCGGTCTTGATGCCCGACGACGTCTTGGCGAACACGATCGACGGGAACTTGCCGTAGATCGTGGCGATGTACTGGACCGGGATCGCCTGGCTGACCGCCGGGATCACGCTGGTCCCGTCGCTGATGCCGACGTCGATGGCGCCCTGGCCGACGAGCGTCACGAGGTCCGGGTCGATCTTGTTCTGGAACTCGACCTGGAGGCCGGCCTTCTCGTACGAGCCGTCGTTCTGCGCGAGGTAGAACGGGGCGAACTGGACGTTCGGGATGTAGCCGAGCCCGACGACGAGCTTGGTCGGGCGGGACCGCGGTCGCGCCCGAGGGCCGCCGCAGGCCGAGGCGAGCAGGCCGAGGACGAGCGCGATGATCACGAGCGCGGCGGGACGGGAACGGTGCGACACGGGGACCTCCTGGGGCTTGGGCGAGGGACGGGTCATCGGGCGCCGACCATGCGGCGCTCGATGGCGACGACGACGAGGTAGAGCGCGATCCCGACCAGCGCGATGGTCAGGAGCGTCGCGAACATCAGCGGGATGTCGAAGAGCGACCCGCGGGCGAGGTTGATGAGGACGCCGAGGCCGCGCTCGGCGCCGGCCCATTCGGCGACGATCGCGCCGACGACCGCGAGCGTGACCCCGACGCGGAGCCCGCCGAAGATCGACGGCAGCGCCGCCGGGATCTCGAGCGTCGTCAGGACCTGCCGTCGCGTGGCGCGGAGCGCGCGCCCGAGCTCGAGCAGCCCGGCATCGACCGAGCGGATGCCGACCATCGTGGAGATCGCGACCGGGAAGAAGACGATCAACGCGCAGATCAGGACCTTGCCCAGCAGGCCCGGCCCGAACCAGATGCGCGATGAGCGGGGCGAGCGCGAGGATCGGCGTCGCCTGGGCGGCGACGAGGTAGGGCGAGAGGACGCGCTCGACGAGCTGGCTGCGCGCCAGCCCGTAGCCGACGACGAGACCGAGCCCGGCCCCGACGAGGAGCCCGAGGAAGATCTCGACGAGCGTCGCCGCGAGGTGCGGCTCGATGGTGCCCTCGAGCAGGGCGGTGACCCAGCGGCCGGCGACCGCCTCGGGCGTCGGCAGGATGAACGGCGGGAAGCCGGTCACGACCACGGCGAGGCGCCAGACCACGAGGAAGATCGGCCAGCGCGGCCACGACCGGGAGCCAGGTCGAGCGCTTCACGCCGCCTCCTCGAGGTGCGACCGGATCTCGGCGGCGGTCCCGGCCGCGACCGCGGCGTCGAGCGCCTCGATCGTGCGCGGCCTGGGCGACTCGATCGGCGATCTCGGCCACGACCCGACCGGGCCGCGGCGACATCACGACGACGCGGTCGGCGACGAGGATCGCCTCGGGGATGCTGTGGGTGACCATCACGATGGTCGCGGCCGAGCGCTCGCCGAGCTCGAGCAGCTCGAGGTCGAATCGTTCGCGGGTCAGCGCGTCGAGCGCGCTGAACGGCTCGTCGAGGAGCAGGACCTCGGGTTCGAGGGCGAGCGCGCGGGCGAGCGCCACGCGCTGGCGCACCCCGCCGGACATCTCCCCGGGGTGGGCGAGCAGCGCCGAGGCGTCGATGCGGACGAGCTCGGCGAGGTCGAGCAGGCGCGCGTCCCGTCGTTCCGGGCGACCAGCCGGCGAGCTCGAGCGGGTACGTGATGTTCGCGGCCCCGCTCCGCCACGGCAGGAGCCGCGGCTCCTGGAACACGAGGCCGATCCGCGGGTCCGGACCGGTGATCGGGCTGCCGTCGAGGGTGACCCGCCCGCGGGTCGGGACGAGGAGCCCGGCGATCGCGCGCAGCGCGGTCGACTTGCCGCAGCCGTTGGGGCCGATGATCGCGACGATCCGCCCGGCGTCGATCGTCAGGTCGAGCCCGTCGAGGGCCACGTGCGGCTCGCCGCCCTTGCGGCCCGGGAACGTGACCGCCAGGTCGGCCAGGCGGATGTCGCCGCTCATCGCGCCACGTCGTCCGCGAGGCGGCGCAGGATCGGCGCGGTCGCCGGATAGAGGTCGACATACGCGTCGAAGACCGCGTCGTACGTCGGCGCGAGCTCGGTCCGCGGCTCGATCCGGTGGTCGATCCGGGTCATCGCCTCGATGGCGGCCTCGATGTCCGGATGGGCGCCGATCCCGACCGCGCCGAGCATCGCCGAGCCGAGGACCGCGGTCTCGAGGACCTCGGGGACCGCGACCGGGAAGCCGGTCACGTCCGCCTTGATGCGGTTCCACGTGTCGCTCCGCGCCGGGCCGCCGCAGACGCGCATCTCGTCGCACGCGGACGCCCGCCTCGAGCATCGGGCGGGCCACGTGCCGGATCGCGAGCGCCGAGGCCTCGAGGATGGCCCGGGCGAGGTGGCCGCGGCCGTGCGCCAGCGTCAGGCCGGCGAAGACGCCGCGGGCCGTCGGGTCCCAGTACGGCGAGCGCTCGCCGGCCAGGTACGGGAGGAAGACCAGGCCCGCGGCCCCGGGCGGCGTCGCGGCCGCCTCCCCGATGAGCGCCTCGGTGCCGATCGTCCCGGCCAGGATCCCGTCGCGATACCAGTCGAGCGACCGGCCGGTGGCGGCCATCGCCGCCCCGACGCTGTAGCGGCCGGCCAGCGGGGCCGGCGTGACGAACGCGCCCGCGACCTCGACCGGCTCGTGCCAGTAGACGCCGAAGCCGCCCGCCGCGCCGCCCGGGTCGTAGGCGTCGCCCGGGTCGCGCAGGCCGGCGCCGTGATAGCTCGCGAAGGCGTCGACCGTGCCGCCAACGACCGGGATGCCGGCACGGAGCCCGAGGGCGTCGGCGGCGAGCGCGGTCAGCTCCCCGACGACCGTGCCGGTGACGCCGGGCGGCGGCAGCTTGTCGGCCGGCACGCCGACCGCGGCCACCACATCGGGGTCCGCGGCGGTCTGGTTCGGGGTCCGCGGGGAGATGGCGGCGCCGGAGAGGCGGTACGCGAGCCACTCCCACGTCGCGAGGTACCAGCGCGTCTCGGCGGCGACGGTCGGCTCGTGCCGCTCGACCCACAGCGCGGCCGGCAGCCCGGCGAGGGCCCAGCCGCTCACGCCGGTGGCGGCCGACAACTCGGCGGCCTGTGCGGTCGAGCGCGTGTCGAGCCAGGTGATCGCCGGACGGGTCGCATCGCCTCGGGCGTCCACGGGCACGAGCGTCGGGCCGTGGCCGTCCACGCCGATCGCGACGACCTCCGCGCGTGCCGACTCGCCGACCTCGCGGACGGCGCGCACGGTCGCGGACCACCAGTCGGCCGGGTCCTGCTCCGCCCACCCCGGCCCGGGTCCGACCGCCATCGGATAGGCCGCCCGGGCGAGGGCAAGGAGCCGGCCGTCGAGCGTCGACGAGGCCGGCCTTGACTTCGCTGGTCCCGAGGTCAAGGCCGAGGATCGCCGGCTCGCGGGCGCTCATCGGGTCGCTCGCTCGTGGGCGCTCATCGGTTCGCCCGCCTGCATTCGGTGCCCGCGTCGCGGCGTCGAGCGCCACCACGGCCTCCGCGGTCTCGACATCGGTGACGAGCGTCCCGACGACGCCGGCGCGGAGCGCCCCGAGGATCGGCCGGACCTTCGACTCGCCCGCCGCGACCCCGATCGCCACCGGAACGCCGCCGAGCTTCCGGCCCTCGAACGCGATCACACGGTCGCGCAGCGCCGGACAGACGAACCGTCCCTCGAGGTCGAACGGGGCGACCAGGACCTCGCCGACCGCGCCTGCTGTCTCGAGCTCCCGCGCGACGTCCGGCCCGACCGTCGCCGGACTCCAGCCGGGGCCGCCGATGCCGAAGAGCGCGACGTCGAGGCGATCCCACAGGTCCAGCACGGAACGGACGCCCGCGTGGGCCACCAGGGCGGTCCGGGTCGCCGCGTCGTCGACCAGCCCCGGCGCCATCAGCCCGTGCGCCTGGGCGCCGAACGCCTGGGCGACCCGTCGGTACGGCTCGCGCTCGGGCCCGGTCGACCAGTACCCGCCGCACAGCGGCACGACCGTGGCCGCGAGGGGCGTCGACGGGTCGTCCGGACCGTCGCCGAGCGCCTCGCCGAGCGCGTCGGCCGTGGCCGAGACCGAGGCGCCGTCGGCGATCGCCGACGATCGATCCCGCCGCGAACCGAGGCCCGTAGCACCTGCGAGGCGAGTCGCCCGACCATGCGCCGCGTGAGGTCCTCGGGACCGGCGATCGTCGGTGCCAGGTGGACGGCTTCGAGGCCGTAGCGTCGTCGAAGGGCCTCGGCGGCGGGGCTCTCGGCGCGGGTCGAGTCGACGATCCGGATCTCGACGATGCCCTCCGCCCGCGCGCGCTTGAGCAGCCGCGACACCTGCGGGCGCGTGACCCCGAGGAGCTCCGCGATCGCGTTCTGCGTCTCGCCGAGCTCGTAGTAGAGGCGGCTCGCACGAACGAGCTGCTCGAAGTCGCTCACGGGCGCGGCGTCGCTCGCCCAGCAGTCGCCCGCCCGGCAGTCGCCCGCCGGGCGGTCGCTCGCCGGACAGTCCCCGGGCCCTCGTGCACAGATGTACTGAACAGATGTGCATGCATCGTCCGCGCATCATACGCGGTCCGGCGCGCGACCGGTCCACCCATGCCCGGATATGCACGATCGCCAGGCGCCAAACGTCCGCGAAACGGTATGCATATCGGCTGCATACGAACGGCACCGCCGACGAGTGCGGTCTCGCCGTGCGGTATGCATCCGAGGTGCATGCGCCGAACGCGAGGTAGACCCGGCTGCCGAACGTGCATATTTGGCGTCGGACTGGCGCGCCGAGCCGCGGCACGGCGCGGCCGCCTGGCGCGCGGAACCCCTAGAGGACCCGCCCCGGGTTCAGGATCCCCTGCGGATCGAGCGCGGTCTTGATCGCCCGCATCACCCGGACGGCATCGGCGCCGCGCTGCTCCTCGAGCCAGGCGCGACGCGCGGTGCCGATCCCGTGCTCGCCGGTGATGCTGCCGCCGAGCGCCATCGCCGCGCGGTAGAGCTCGCTCCGCACGGCGTCGGTCTTGGCCTCGCCGTCGGGGTCGCCGCGCTCGAGGACGAGGTCGGGGTGCAGGTTGCCGTCGCCGGCGTGCCCGAACGTCCCGATCCGCACCTGGTGCCGGTCGGCGATCCGCTCGACCTCGCGGAGCATGTCGGGCACGCGCGACCGCGGCACGCTCACGTCCTCCATCCGGACCTCGCCGAGCCGCTCGAGCGCGTAGTGCGCCGCGCGCCGCGCCTGGCGGAGCCAGTCGGCCTCCTGCGCATCCGCGGCCCTGACCACGTCGGTCGCGCCCGCCCGCCGGCAGACGGCCTCGGCCCGCTCCAGCTCGTCGATGGCCGCGGCGCCCGGCGCATCGGACTCGATCATGAGCATCGCCGCGGCGGTCCGGTCGAGCCCGAGGTCGTTCATGTCGTCGACGGCGTTGATGGTGAAGCGATCGAGCAGCTCCAGGGTCACCGGCGACAGGCCCGGCCGTGGCGATCCCGGCGACCGCGTCCCCGGCACCGTCGAGGGTCGGGAAGAAGGCGAGCATCGTCGAGCGCGGCGGCGGCGTCGGCCGCAGCTTGAGGGTCGCCTCGGTGATGATCGCGAGCGTGCCCTGGCTCCCCACGAACAGGTGGGTCAGCGAGTACCCGGCGACGTCCTTGACGTTCTTGCCGCCCGTGCGGATGATCGTGCCGTCGGCCATCACGACCTCGAGCGATAGCACGGACTCGCGGGTCTGGCCGTACTTGACGCAGCACAGCCCGCCGGCGTTGGTGCCGAGGTTCCCGCCGATCGAGCACATCTCGTACGACGCCGGATCGGGCGGGTAGAACAACCCCACCTCCGCGACAGCAGCCTTGAGCGCCGCGTTGATGATCCCGGGCTGGACCACGGCCACAAGGTTCTCGCGATCGATCTCGACGATGCGGTCCATCGCGGTGAAGGCGATCGTCAGGCCGCCCTCGATGCCGGCCGCGCCGCCCGACAGCCCGGTCCCGGCGCCGCGCGGGACGATCGGGACGCCGAACTCGCCGGCGAGCCGCACCACGGCGGCCACATCGGCCGTCTCGGTCGGGAGGACCACGGCCCCGGGCAGGCCTGCCTTGAGATAGGCGGTCTCATCGAGGCGATAGGTCTCGCGATCGGTCTCGTCGGTCAGCATCCGGAGCCCCGGGAGCTGGGTGCGGATCGCGTCGACGAGCGGGCCGATCGCGGCGGCGGTCGTGCTCATGGCAGGCAGTCTACGGGCCGGAGGTAGGATTCGGACGATGCGCAGACTCGCGATCGTGCTCCTCGCCGTCCTCGCCATCGGGGTTCCCGGGCCGGTCGCGGCCGCGACGAACGGCCGTGCCGGCTCCCCGTTCCGTGCCTCGCCGTCGGCCATCGTCCCAGGCACCGCGAACCGGACCAGCCTCGCGCTGACGGCGACCTACGACGCCACGCTGCGCCTCGACTGGACATCGCGCCGGGTCAGGGTCGACGACCGGATCACGGTCACCAACACGTCCGGTGGGCCGATCGACCGGATCGAGCTCAACACCGTCGCCGCCCGCCTCGGCTCGATGCGCTCCATGTCCGTCCTCGTCGACGGCGCCCGGGTCGCCGCCAGGGTCAGCGACCAGACCCTCATCGTCCCGCTCGGCGGCATCCTCGGGGCGGGCGAGATGGTCTCGCTCCGGGTCCGCTTCGTCGCCACGCTGCGCAGCGGGGTCGGCGGCTCCGACTGGCTCTTCACCAGGGCCAACGGGATCATCGACATGTATCGCTGGCTGCCCTGGGTCAGCAAAGTCGTGCGGTTCACCCGGCCGAACCACGGCGACCCGTTCGTGACGCCCGTCAGTCCGCTCGTGCGGGTCACGGTCGAGAGCGACCGCAAGCTGGTCCTCGCCACGACCGGCGACCAGGTCTCGGTCTCGACCGACGGGCTGACCCGCGTCTTCGAGGCCCGCCAGGTCCGCGACTTCACCGTCACCGCCGCGACCGACTACCGGACCGCGACCCGAAAGGTCGGCGCGACGACCGTCAAGGTCTTCTATCGCGCGGGCACCTCGGGCGCGGCCATGCTCGATGCCGCCGTGGACGCCCTCGCGGCGCTCGGCGGCAAGCTCGGCGCCTACCCGTACCCCGTCTTCAAGGTCGTCCAGTCGGCCGGTGCCTTCGGCATGGAATCGCCGGGCCTGGTCTGGATCCCGACCGGTACGCCGCGCGGCAACCTGCGCTACCTCGCGACCCACGAGACGGCGCACCAGTGGTTCTACGGCCTGGTCGGCAACGACCAGTCGCGGCACCCGTTCGTCGACGAGGCGGCGGCGGACGCCGTCACGCGCAAGATCCTCGGGATGCGCCGGGCGAGCCACTGCGCGACGGGCCGCCTCGACCGATCGATCTACGCGTATCCCTCGGCGTGCTACTACGAGATCGTCTACATCCAGGGCGGGAACCTGCTCGACGACGTCCGGAAGCGGATGGGCACGACCAGGTGGTGGGCGGCGCTCAGGACGTACGTCGCGACGAACCGGTACGGGCTCGTGACGACCAGGACGCTGCTCGACGCGCTCGACGCGGCGACGCCGCTGAACCTGCGGCCGACGTTCCGGGCGAGATTCCCAAGCCTCTACTGAGGCGGATCGGCGGGTTGTCGGCCGTCGCGGAGGCGGCGGTCCGCGGCGAGCGCCTGCGGCATCTGCCGGAACGAGGCCGGGAGCAGCGGTCGCCACGCCCGCCAGCCCGTCACCAGCCAGTCCGCGACGATCCGGTGCCGTGCGTCCCACGGCAGGCCGTATGCGTCGCGAACGGTCGGCGGCAGGAGGCCGATCGACGGCCAGAGGGTCCACGCATAGGCCGTCGGCGGGATGCCGGCCCCGGCGAGCACCCCGGGGAGTGGCGGGCGCAGGATCGTGTCCGCGAGCTCCCGCGCCAGCGGCCCGACGCGGACCGGGCCGTCCGGCGCGAGCATCCCGGCGACATAGGCATCGAACGCGTCGAGGTCCGCGGGCAGGAGCGTGTCCGGGATCCCGAACGCCCGGCCGATCGGCCGCGTCTCCTCGTAGTACGCCGCGGCGCGATGCCGCTCGAGCGGCCCGAGCCACGCGTCGTTGGCCACGATCGTCGAGTCGACGAGCGTGGCGTGGACCCACAGCGACAGCTCCGGGTCGCGGGCGGCATACCCCGGACCGGTGATCCCGCGGTGCAGGGCGTTGAGCCGCCGGATCTCGGCTCGCGCCACAGGCGCCGACCCGTAGATGATCGCCGAGGTAGCTGCGCAGCGTGCCCCGCAGGCGGCGCCACGGGTCGGCGCGGAAGTCCGAGTGGTCGTCGACGCCCGCCGCGACGGACGGGTGGGCGATCTGCAGGAGGAGGGCCCGCGGGCCGGCGCCGAGGAGGAGCATCGCCTCCCGGTTCAGCCGCCAGGCTTCCGAGGACGGGCCCGGCAGACTGCTTGGGCCGGGCGGACCGGACGGACCGGGCAGGCCGGGCCTACCGGTCGTCGGGCCGCCGGCCGACGAGCCACCAGCCCGCCGGGAAGATCGCGGCCGCCAGCACGAGCTTGGCCGTGTCCCACACGAGGAACTTGGTCATCCCCTCGGTGATCGCGGTCTCCCAGGGCATGCCGAGCGAGACCTTGAGCCACGGCACGCCGATCGCGTAGATGATCGCGGTGCCGATGCCCATCATGGCCAGCGCGCCCGGGAGCCGGCGGTCCCAGCCGAGCTCGGCGAGCCGGCCGACGACGGCCGCGGCGACCACGAACCCGATGAGGTAGCCCGCGGTCGGGCCGCCGAGGATGGCCAGGCCGTGCTTGCCCTCGGCGAACACCGGCAGCCCGATGGCCCCGATCGCCAGGTACAGCAGGAGGGCCAGGGTCCCGCGTCGGAAGCCCAGCGCCCCGCCGACGACGAGCACGCCGAAGGTCTGGCCAGTGAACGGCACGGGCAGGACGGGGATGTAGATCTGGGCGCACAGCGCGACGAAGACGGCACCGATGACGATCAGGACGATGTGCCGGACCCTGGAACCCAGCCGCTCGGCGATCGAGATCGGGACCAGGAAGTCGGCAAGGGTGATGCCGCGATCGCCGGCGTCGCTGCGATCGAGTCTGGGGATGGCGAGCGTCAAGGATGCTCCACGCGTCCGGGGTCGCCTGGGGCCAGCGACCGAGGTCCCGAGTCTAGCATCCCGCCCCGCGGCCGACGGCCTCATTCGTAGGCGACGGCCCGGACGATGGAGACCCGCGAGGCGATCCCGGCCGGATAGGCGGCCGCCAGCATCGAGAGCGCGACGCCGAGCAGGATCGAGCCGATCACGGTCGGCCACGGGATCGTGAACGCCACCGCCGTCGAGCCGCCGGCCAGCACCACCATCAGCGCCCCGACGAGCAGCCCGGTGAGGATGCCGACGATCGAGCCCGCGACGCCGATGACGCCGGCCTCGACCACGACCGAGCGCCAGACCTGGCGGCGGGTCATCCCGGCCGCCCGGAGGATCCCGATCTCGCGGACCCGCTCGATGACGTTCATCGTCAGCGTGTTGGCGATGCCGAGCGTGGCGATGATCACGGCGACGATCGCGAGGACGTCGAAGAGCCCGAAGACGCGGACGAGCGCGTCGTCGATGGCGCCCTGGACCTCGTCGAGCGTCACGACCTCGAGGGCCGACAGGGCCGCGGCCTGGCGGAAGTCCTCCTGCTGCGCCGGCGTGATCCCCGGATCGAAGGTGACCGCGAACGCGTCGGCTCCCGCGACGCCCAGCCGGGTCGTCGCGTCGGTCCAGCCGACGAGGACGGCCTCGCCGCCGCGCCCGGGCAGGGTCCGCTCGGCGATGCCCGACGACCCGCAGGTGCATCGTGGTGGCGTCGGCGGTCCCCACCGTCAGCTCGTCGTCGACCGCGAGGTGCAGGCGGTCGGCCAGCGACGCGGGCACGATCGCGGCACCACCGGCATCGAGGGCCCGCAGGGCCGCGTCGCGGTCGCCGTCCACGAACGTGAGCCGGCCGTCTTCGGCGAGATCCGCGCCGACCATCGCGGCGCCGTCGGTCGCGATGCCGTTCACCGCGAGGTCGAAGGTCGCGATCGGACTGACCCGCTCCACGCCCGGCTGCTCGGCAAGGTCCGTGGCGGCGGGCTCGTCCGCGGCGACCGGGCGGATCGAGGTGACGAGGAGCTCGCCCGGCACGACCTCGCCCACCCAGGCGCCGGCGGACGCCCGGGCGTGCTGCCCGACGCCGCCGAGCGCGACGACGAGCGCGAGGCCGACCGCGAGCGCGCCGAGGGTCAGCGTCGTGCGGCTGCGGTCGCGGACGATGGTGGCCCGGGCCAGCCGCTCCTCGAGCGCGAACGGGAGGCGGAACGGCAGGCCGCCGATGCGCGCGAGGGCCGGGCACCAGGAACGGCACGAGCAGCGTCGCGACGAGCAGGACGCCGTAGACGACGAGCGCACGCACCGCCCCGGCGGCGCCGGCGTCGCGCGGCCAGACGAGCAGGCCGGCGAGGCCCACGACCGCGAAGACGACCAGCAGCCAGCGAAGCCGAGCCCGACGGGCGGGTGCCTGGTCCAGGCGCGCCCGGAGGGCTTCGACCGGCGGGATGCGCGACGCGCGGACGGCCGGCTCGATCGCGGCCGCCAGGGTGACCGCGATGCCCGTCACGAGGGCGACGATGACGGAGCTGATCGACGGCGTCGGCCGACTCGAGGGTCACCGAGCCGATCGTGCCGCAGCCACGCGGTCATCAGGGCCGCGAGGACGGCGCCGAGCGCGAGGCCCAGCAGCGACCCGAGGACGCCGACGACGACGGCCTGGACGAGGATGAACCGCTGGACCTGGCCGCGGGTGGCGCCCGCGGCCCGCAGCAGCCCGACGTCGCGGATCCGCTCGAGCACGGTCATCGAGAGCGTGTTGACGATGAGGAAGGCGCCGGCGAAGAGCGCGATCGCGGCGATGAGCGCGGTGGTCGACTGGAAGTCGGCGGTCGAGGCGCGGAGGCCGTCGGCGAGGTCCTGCGGCGAGGTGATGACGTACGGCTCGACCAGCAGCCGCGACTCGAGGCCGGCGACGACCTCGGCCTCCGACGGCGCCGGCCGCGAGGCCGACGTCGACCCGCGTGAGGCTCGCCTGGTCGAAGAGCGCCTGGGCGGTCCGCAGCGGGACGACCACGGTCCGCCCGCCGGATGCTCCGAGCGGCCCGCTGCCGGCCAGGATCCCGATCACGCGGTAGGTCGGCCGGCTCGCCGGCGCCGAGCACGGTCAGCGAGGACCCGAGCGCGAGGCCGTCCTCGGCGGCCAGGCGCTCGTCGATGAGGGCGCTCGGCTCGTCCGTGCCGGTCAGCGGGCTGCCGGCGACGAGCGTGAGGTCGTGCAGCCGCGGCTCGGCGACCGGGTCGATGCCGAGGACCGTGACCGACGGTGGCAGGGAGCCGTCCGCGCGTCGTCCCCTCGAGGTAGGTCCGGCGCTCGAGCGCCGGCGCCACGATCTCGACGCCCGGCGTGGCCGTGATGGCCGCGAAGCTCTCGGAGCCCAGGCCGCCCTCCCCGAACGCGCCGACCCGCAGGTCCGCCCGGCCGACGAGCGCCTGGACGGTCCGGTCCGCGGCCGCCGCGATGCCGTCGCCGGTCGCCAGCCCGGCGAACAGGACGGCGACGCCGAGGGCGACGCCGACGATCGTCAGCGTGGTCCGCAGGAGGCGCTCGCGCAGGCTGCGCAGCGCGAGCCGGGTCAGCCCGGACATCGTGGAGCCACCGGCCTACAGGCCGAGCTGGGCGAGCCGGGCGATGAGGGGCGCGGCGTCGTGCGACTCGCGCCGTCCGAGATGGATCGAGTCGCGGATCGTGCCGTCGGCGATGACCAGCACCCGGTCGGCGTAGGCGGCCGCCTTGGAATCGTGGGTCACGAGGACGATCGTCTGGTGCCGCTCGGTGCACGAGCGCCAGAGCGCGTCGAGGATCTCGGACCCGCTCGTGTAGTCGAGGTTGCCGGTCGGCTCGTCGGCGAAGAGGAGGGCCGGTCGCGTCACGAGCGCCTTGGCGATGGCGACGCGCTGCTGCTCGCCGACCGACAGCTGGTCGGGCTTGTGGCGCTCCTTGCCGGCGAGGTCGACCAGCGCGATGGCCTCCTGGACGCGCTCGCGCTGCGTGGCCCTTCGTCGGGGTCCTCGCCCGCGATCGTGAACGGCAGGCCCACGTTCTCGGTCACGTCGAGGAGCGGGATCAGGTTGAACGACTGGAAGACGAAGCCGGTGCGGTCCCGGCGCAGCTTCGTGGCCTGCTCGTCGGGGAGGCGGCTGATGACCTCGCCCTGGAGGGTGACCTCGCCCGACGTCGGCTGGTCGAGCCCGCCGAGCAGGTGGAGCAGCGTCGACTTGCCCGAGCCGGACGGGCCCATCAGCGCGACGAACTCGCCTTCGGCGACCTCGAGGGAGACGCCGCGCACGGCCTCGACCGTCGTCTGCCCCAGCGGGTACGACTTCGTGAGGTCGCGTGCCTGGAGGATGGGCGGCATCCGGCCGAGTGTATAGGCGGAGCGCCTCGCCAGGATCGCATCGGCGGCCTCGGCCGCGAGGGTCGTCATGCGCCGAAGAAGAAGCCGGTGACCCCGCCGACGATGGTCTCGAGGAGGCCGCCCGGGGCGGGCGGGTCGAGGACGCGCAGGCCGTGCCCGCTCCCGACATCGGCGGGCGTCCCGCCGCCCTGGCCGTCGGGCGGACCGCCGCCCGATCCGAGCCGTCGTCCGACGGCGGTCGGGCGTCGGCGACGGGATGGCCGCCAGCGGCGGGCGACGCGCTCGGGCTGGGGACGGCGGCCGGCTTCGGGACGGGGGTCGGCTTCCGCGTCGGCTTGGGCGTCGGCTTCGGCGTCGGGCGCGGCGTCGCGTGGACGGTCGGCTTGGGCTTGGGCTTCGCGGTCGGCCTGGCGTCGGCGGGGTCGGCTTCGGCGCGGCCGTCGACCCGCACTTGTCGGCGAAGACCACGGTCCACATCTTCTTGCCGCCGGCACCCTGGTAGGCGCCGACCCCGACCGAGTCGTAGTCCTTGCCCAGGATGTTGGCGCGGTGGCCGCTGGAGCCCATGAACGCCGAGTGGATCGCCGACGTCGCGGCGGCATCCGGCGACTCGTAGTTGTAGCCGATGTTCTCGCCGGCCGAGCGGAAGCAGTAGCCCTTGTCCTTCATGATCCCGAACACGTTGCCGCCGCCCGGGATGTCGTGGCTGAAGTAGTCGCGGACGATCATGTCCTTGCTGCGGCCGCGGGCGATCGAGGTCAGGGCGGCATCGATGCGCAGCGCCTTGAGGCCGGCGGCGGCGCGCGCCTGGTTGTGGAGCGCGACGAGCTGCTTCTCCGACGCCGACGAGAACGTGTTCGCGCCCCACGCGTACGTGGGCGACGGCGCCATGAGCGTGGCCGCCGAGGTGACGGCGAACACGAGCGCGACGAGCGCGGCGAGGCGGCGCGGATCGAGGTGCGGGATGGGCCGGGACATGTGCAAGCCACCGTATCGCGGGCCTGCGTCCGGGCCCCCGGCGCGATGGTCCCGGCAGCCCCGGTCGCTGGTACTTGCGGTCGGGGTCGGTGCGGTGCGGTCTGCGCCAGTCCGGTCCGGTCCGGGGTGGTGCGCTGCGACGCGGGCGGAGGCGGTGCGTCAGCCCGGCGGCGTGCCCCTCGCCCGGACCCGGTCCGCGGCGGCGAGGATCGCCGCCGCCGCCAGCTCGGCCTCGTCCGCGCCGGTCCCCCAGTTCGAGACCGAGACGCGGATCGCGGCCATGTCGTGCCAGGTCGTCCCGGACAGCCAGATGGTCCCGTCCTCCTGGATCGCCTGGAGGGCCGCGCGCGTGAGCGCGTCCGAGGCCGCCGGGTCGCGGTCGTCGGTCTCGAAGCGCACGAGGACCTGGTTGAGGACCACGTCGTTGAGGACCGTGGCACCCGGGGCGGCCTCGATCCGGTCGGCGATCCGCCGCGCCACCCAGCAGCCGCGCTCGATCATCTCGCGCACGCCGGTCCGGCCGAGGCTCCGGAGGGCGGCGTACATCGCAAAGCCGCGAGCGCGCCGGGAGAACTCGGGGACCCAGTCCAGCTCGTCGCGCTTCTGCTCGCCGACGTACTCCAGGTAGGCCGCGTGCGGCGGCGCCATCGCGGCGGCGTGGGCGCGCGGGTGGGCCACGAACGCGAGCCCGGAGTCGTACGGCACGTTGAGCCACTTGTGCGCGTCGGTCGCCCAGGAGTCGGCGCGCTCGACGCCGTCGAGCAGGTAGGCGGTCTGCGGGCTGACCCGCGCCCACGCCCCGAAGGCTCCATCGACGTGGACCCAGGCACCCGGGCGCCGACGGACGAGGTCGATCATCGGGCCGATCGGGTCGAAGGCACCGGTGTTCACGTTCCCGGCCTGGAGGCAGACGATCAGCGGCCGGCCGGCCGGGATGGCGTCCAGGGTCGCCTCGAGGGCGTCGAGCCGCATCCGGCCCTGCCCGTCCGCGGCCGCGATGTGGACGCGGTCACGCCCAAGGCCGAGGTACTGCAGGGCCGCGCCGATGGTCGCGTGCACCTCGGCGCCGACGACGACGTCGATCTCCGGCGCCCCGACGAGGCCCTTCGCCTCGACGTCCCATCCGGCGGCCTCGAGGACCGCGTGGCGCGCGGCCGCCAGGCAGGTGAAATGCGCCATCTGGCAGCCCGAGACCAGGCCGTAGCTGGCGTCGGCCGGCAGCCCGAGGAGGTCGATGAGCCACGCGCCGACGGCCTCCTCGACGACGGACGCCGCCGGGCCGGCGGAATACAGCCCCGCGTTCTGGTCCCAGGTCGAGGTGAGCCAGTCGGCCGCGACCGCGGCCGGGACGCTGCCGCCGATGACGTAGCCGAAGTAGCGCGGACCGGCCATCGAGACGATGCCCGGGTCCGCGTCCCGAGCCAGCCGCTCGACGATCTCGATCGGGTCCTCGCCGACCTCGGGCAGCGCGGTCACGAGGGCGGCGCGCAGCGACGCGACGTCCTGGTCGACGAGGAGGGTCCGCTCGGGCAGTCCCCGCAGGTATTCGGTGGCGATCTCGGCGGTTCGCGCGAGGAGCGGCCCCGGATCCTCGCGCCTCGCCCGTGGCTCGTCGGTCATCGATGGCTCCCGTGCGGCGGTCGCCCCGTCGACCGCGGACGTCCATGATGCGCCGCCCGACGAGGGCTGGCAGCGCCGCCGTTTCCGGGTACACTCCCTCAGGCCACAGCTCCCGGGACCGTCTCGAACGGTCGAGCGGAGCGGCCCGCGGTGGCGTTAGCTCAATGGCAGAGCATCGGATTGTGGCTCCGAAGGTTATGGGTTCGAGCCCCATACGCCACCCCAACCACCCGATCGGGCGATCGACGCGATCGATGCGCGCTCGAGCTCCCCGAGCAGGGCGTCCTGGGCCGTGGCGAACACCTCGTGGACGACGCACGGTGCGGAGATCCCGCACGCCGACCCGCGGAGGACGCAGCGTCGGCGGCGCTGGTCGCCCTCCACGGCCCGGATGACGTCGAGCAGCGAGATGGCCGCGGCGGGCCGGGCGAGCCGGTAGCCGCCGGCCCGGCCGGTGCGTCCGTCGACGATCCCGGCCGAGGCGAGATCGGTCATGACCCGCGGCAGCACCTGGGCCGGGATATGACGGTCCGCGGCGAGCGTCCGGACGCTGAGCCGCTCGCCGTCATCGGCCTCGGCCAGCGCAAGGACGACCCGGATCGCGTAGTCGGCCCGCTTGGTCAGTTCGAGGCGCATCGGCAGCCGGTCAGTTCGACGGGTCGCCGTCGCCGGCCATGAAGATCCCGACCGCGCCGCGTCCGACGAAGTTGAAGGCGTGGGTCACGAACGGGTACATCCCGTCTTCCTGCGGGCTGAACTCGATGATCGCGCCCTGCGCCGGGCTCAGGTCCACGGCCTGCGAGCCCCACCCGCTGGCGTTGCCCTTGACCAGCGAGACGCCTTCCTTGGTCACCGTGTCGAAGATCGTCCCGACGACGTGGAAGGAGCTGTCGATGTTCGGTCCGGTGTCGAGCACGAACACCCGCACGCGACCCTTGGTCTTGACCTCGACCGGGTTGTCCTTGTACTGGTTGGCGACGCCGTTGAAGACCACGAAGTCGGGCGACGGGCGCGCCGGCCGCGGCCTTCGCGTAGTCGACCGGCTGGCCCTGGGCGCCCAGGTACCACTCGCTCTGGACGAGCGCGACCTCCTGGTCGACCTTCGGCAGGCCGCCCTTGGGCTCGACGATGACCATCCCGAACATCCCGTTCGCGATGTGGTGGAGCGCCGGGGCCGTGCCGCAGTGGTACATCCAGACGCCAGCGTAATCGGCCGTGAACGTGTAGATGAAGGTGCCGCCCGGCTTGATCTCGACCATCTGGTCGTTCATCGCCGTCTGGCTCGAATGGAAGTCGATCGAGTGGCTCATGGCGGTGGTGTTGGTCAGGTGGACCCGCACGGTGTCGCCGAGGTGGACGCGAAGCGTCGGACCCGGGGACGGTCCCGCCGAACGTCCAGGCATGGACGACGAAGCCCTCGGCGACCGTGATGTCCTTGTCGACGATCGGCATCTGGACGTCGTGGACGGTGCCCGGCGAGGACTCGCGGCGCGGCGGCGTCGCGGAGCACGTAGGGCGGAGCGTTCGGGTCGGCGACCGGGGCGGCCGCCGCCGACCCGGCCGGTGGCGCCGCGGGGCCGCCGAGGCCGGCGGCGAGCCGGCACCGACCGTGACGGAGCCGGCCATGCCAGGCGGCCTCGTGACCCGGGATGGAGCACAGGAACGTCAGGCCGGCCGCCGGGATCGTCACCTGGCCGGTGGCGGTCTTGCCGGACTCGGCGACGAGCTTCGTGCCGTCGGCGAAGGTGAGGTCGTGGGTCATGGAGCCGGTGTTGTGGAAGGTCACGTCGTAGGTGCCGGCGGCGGTGACCGACACGGTCGCGGGCTTGAAGCCGAGGTCGAACGCCTCGATCTCGATCGTGCCGGCCGCGGCGGCCGCCGCGCCGCTGCCGCCGGTACCGGACGAGGCCATCGGCATGACCATCGGCGCCCCGGATCCCATGGCGCCGTGGGCCATCGCGAGCGTCCGCTGGCTTCGGGGTCGACGGCGGTTCGGTGGTCCAGCCGCCGCTGGGGGCGGTCGTGCAGCCGGCGAGCGCCACGGCGACGCCGGCGATGGCGATCCAGCGAAGTCGACGGTTCATCTCGAGTTGCTCCTTGGTGCCAGGTCCGGATCGGGCCAGCTAAACATGGACTTATGTAGTCAGAGTTTCGGGCGGACGGGCGCTGACCGACCCGTGCCGAATGGCCCGTTTTCCGTGTGACGAGCGGCGTCAGGCCGGCTCGGCGTAGGACTCGCGGTGGACCCACACCCAGAGGGCGACGCCGAACCGGGCCAGGAGGGAGAGCCCGTAACTCGCGCACCAGACGCAGACCGCACCGATGACCGCGACCTCGATATAGGTGAAGTACAGCTCGAACACCACACCGACCAGCGACAGCCCGTAATGCGCGCCGAGGAGCGCGATCCGACCGGTCCGGATCCAGCCCGCCGCGAGCAGGAGCAGCGTCAGCGAGAGCACGACGCCGAAGACCGCGACCGGGACGCCGCCGATCCGGGCGTAGGGCGAGAGCGCGACGGTCTCGCAGCCGGCCAGAGGCCCGCACACGGGCACGTCGCCCCGCAGCTCGACCGCGCTCAGGTAGGAGGCGATGACGAGCCCCACCAGGTCGAGCCCCATGAGGACGAGCCCGGGTCCGAGTCGGGGGTTGCCCCGGTGGGCCGCGGCCGCGGCCCGATCAGTCGGCGGCATCGGCGATGGCGCCCGCGACATCCGCGTACGACGCCCCGACGAGGAGCCGACCGCCGATCACGAGCGTCGGTGTCGAGTCGACGCCGACCCGTGCGGCGTCGGCGACCGACGCGGCGATCGCCGGCCCCACCTCGGCCCGATCCATGTCCGCGACGAAGCGGTCGACATCGAGGCCGTTGGTGGCCCGCGCCATGCCGACGAGGCGTTCCTTGCTGAGCGCCCCGCTGTTCTCGGGCCCCTGGTTGGCGTAGATCGTCGCCCAGAGGTCCCAGAACCGGTCCTGCCGGGCCGCCGCCTGCCCCGCGCCGGCGGCGATGAACGACTCCGGCCCGATGAACGGGAAGTCGTGGAAGACGAGCTTCGCCCGGCCGTTCGCCAGCTCGTTGGCGGCGAGCGACGGGAAGACGGTCGCGCCCCAGTGGCGGCAGGCCGGGCACTGGAAGTCCTCGTAGAGATGGACGGTCACGGGCGCGTCGGCGCGACCGAGGGTGTAGCCGTCGGTCGGGAGGTCGGCAACGGCCGAGGACACGGGCGACCCGGCGGTGGCGGCCGGCGGCCCGGGTCGGAGCAGCATCGCGAGCACGATCAGCAGGACGCCGCCGCCAAGCGCGACGGCCGACAGCGCGACCAGCGTGGGCGGCCGCCTCCGAGGTGGTGGAACCGGGGCCGCGCGTCGCCCCCTGGCCTTGGTCATGTTCCTGCCTCGCCGGGCCGCGACCGGTCGCGCGGCACGTTGACGGACGAGCCGAAACGACCGGTCGCCCGATGGCAGCGTCGCCGACGGCGCCTCGATGCCGCACGTGCCGAAGGCCCCGGATCGAGAGGACGTTCGGCCTCCGCGACTTGCCCTAGACTCCGGGCGAACACGATGGTGATGACCCTCTTCGACCGGCTCCTTGCCGCGATCGCCGCCTTCGGGGCGGCCGCCCGACGACTCGTCGGCGGCTCCCGGCCGGGCGTCCGGGCGCTGATCGCCGTCCTCATCCTCGTGTCGGCGATCCCGACCGTCATCATCGGCAGCTCGAAGCGGCCGACGGACCTGTCCTTCGACGACGTGCGCTACCAGCGGCTGCCCGCGATGACCTCCTGGTACCGCCTGGAAGGCGAGCTCCGGTCGGCGAACAACCCGGTGCAGCCGTTCCTCTACGAGCTCGTCGACCCCGCCGACGGCACGAGCTACGTCAACGTGCTCGCGCCGGTGGCGCTGGCGCTCGGTCACCAGACGCTGACCGGCAGCATCTCGGCGACCGGGCCGGGACCGAACGGCTACATCGGCTGGATGGACGCCGACGCCGTGGCCGAGCCGCGGCAGGACGACCGGTTCTGGCTGATCCTCATCCCCGGCATCGTCGGGCTGCTCATCGCCGTCGGCCTGTGGCTGGGCTATCCGCTCGTCCGCCCCGACCGGCGCGGCCGGGCCACCTCCGGGCCCGGCGATCCCGTCCGGCCGGCGCCGAGCGACGGGGTGCCGGCCGCCTGGGCGGGCTGGATCCGCTCGGAGTCGGCCCCGGTCGCCGACCCCCGGCCGTGCACGGTCAAGGTGACCCCGGGTCCGGACGTGGGCCAGCTCACGGTCGAGGACGGCGGCGTCGTCCGACCCGTGCCGGTCCGCCATGGCGGCGCCGCCCGACGGGTCCGGATCTGGCGCCTGCACCGGGGCGATCCCGGACTCGACGTCCGCGGCGCCGGCGGCGACATCATCCTCGTGTTCGACGACGCGGTCCTGCGCGACCGGGTCGGGGCCGCGCTCGGCTGACGCGCCCTCAGGCCGGGGCGAATGCCTCGATGCGGACGTCGCGGTCGACCCCTGCCGGCGCCGCCCAGGCCACGAGCCGCTCCCCTTCCTCGAGGACCGCGGTCCGCTGCTCCGGCGACAGCGGATAGAACGACTCGATGCGGAGGGTGAGGCTCGCCTTCGTCCGCTCGAACCACCACCAGGCGTGCCCGAACCCATCGACGAGCAGCGCCCGCCGGTCGGCATTCGTGACGGTCTGCGATCGCAGCTCGGGAGAGACGATCCGCTCTCGCTCCACGTAAGCCACCAGGACGTTGTCGTAGGACGGGAGGAAGCGGACCGGCGCCGGCTGGTCCGGGTCGGCGATGGGCGCATCGGGGACGTCGAGGAGCTCGCGACCGGACTCGTCGCGGAAGGTGCGCAGCCGCGGCCGCAGCCGCTCGACGATGGCCTCCACCCCAGTCAGCCCGGACCAGCCCGCGATGTCGCGCGTCGAGGACGGGCCGAACGCCCGGAGGTAGCGCAGGACCAGGTCGTCCGGTGTCGGGTCGTCGCCGACCTCCCGGCCGAGCCACGCGGACACCGTCGTCCAGCGCGGCTCGCCGCTCTTGCCCCAGACCCCGCGCGGCGTGACCTGGACGACCGGCGTCAGGTAGGTCGAGGCGACCGCGAGCGAACCACGGTCATGGTCCGGCCAGCGCTCGCCGAGGATGGTGCCCAGCTCGGCGCGCGACCGCGGCCGCTCCTCGATCAGCGCCCTCCCGGCCTCGAGCAGGTCGTCGACGTCGATGCCAACGTTGGCCTTGGAGAACGGCGAGCTCCGATATCCGCGCTCGAGGACCGGCTGGATCACCGGCCGAAGCGCCAGCGCGTCGCGCGCGCTCATGAGATGGAGCGTGCAGCGCATGAACGAGCCGCGCACGACGGCCCGCTCGTTCATCAGGCCGCTGAGCTCGTCCGGGTCGAAGCCCTCGAGGCGCGACCACAGGCCGATGTACGGCGCCTCGGGGACCTGGCACTGCATCCCGACGAGGTACTCGACCATGTCCAGCGCCGGCCGGCGCTCGCGGCGAAGCAGGAGCTGGCGGTCGAGGAGCGTGCGATTGAGGGTGCGGCGGTCGAGCGTGTCCGGCATGCCGCGAGGGTACCGTTGCGAAGTCGCTACGGATGACATAGATTATCCACGTGACATTGAATACCGCGCCTGCCGGCGCGGCTCCCCCCTTGATCGTCCTCCTGCGGACGTACCTGCGCCCCTACCAGCGTCCGCTGGCGGTCGTGCTCGTCCTGCTGCTGATCGGCGCGATCGGCAACCTCTACCTGCCCGACCTCAACGGCGAGATCATCGACAACGGCATCGCCAAGGGCGACACCGAGTACATCCTCCGGGTCGGCGCGCTGATGCTGGTCGTGACCGCGCTCCTGGGGATCGCCTCGATCCTCGCGGTCTACGGCGGCGCCCGCATCGCGATGGGCCTCGGACGCGACGTCCGCTCGGCCATCTTCACCAAGGTCGAGACGTTCTCGCAGGTCGAGGTCAACCACTTCGGCCCGGCGTCGCTGATCACCCGCAACACCAACGACGTCCAGCAGGTCCAGACCGTCGTCTTCATGGGCCTGACGATCCTGGTCTCCGCGCCGATCCTCATCATCGGCGGGATCTTCATGGCCCTGCGCACGGACGTGCCGCTGTCGGCGCTGCTGCTGATCATCCTGCCGCTGATGGCCCTGGTCATCGGGCTGGTCATGAGCCGGGCGATCCCGCTGTTCCGGATCATGCAGGTCAAGATCGACCGCATCAACCAGGTCATGCGCGAGACGCTTTCGGGCATCCGGGTCATCCGGGCGTTCGTCCAGACGCCGCGCGAGGAAGCCCGCTTCGACGTCGCGAGCGACGACCTCTTCCAGACCGCCTTGCAGACGAGCCGCCTCTTCGCGATCACGATCCCCGTGATCTCGGCGATCTTCCAGCTCTCGACCGTCGCGGTCGTGTGGTTCGGCGCCATCCGCGTCGACAACGGGGCGATGCAGATCGGCGCGCTGACCGCGTTCATGCAGTACCTGAGCCAGATCCTGTTCGCGGTCCTGACCGCGGTCTTCATGTTCATCCTGGTCCCGCGGGCGACGGTCTCCGCCGCGCGGATCCAGGAGGTCCTCCTGACCGAGCCGGCCATCACGGACCCCGCCGAGCCGGTCACGCCGACCCCGATCGGACGACCCGGTCTCGTCGAGTTCCACGAGGTCGAGTTCGGCTATCCCGGCGCCGAGGAGCCGGTCCTCCACGCGGTCTCGTTCGTGGCGCGGCCCGGCGAGACCACCGCGATCATCGGCAGCACCGGCAGCGGCAAGACCACGCTGATCAACCTCATCCCGCGCCTCTACGACGTGACCGGCGGGTCGGTGACCGTCGACGGCGTCGACGTCCGCGCGATGGCCCGCGAGGACCTGTGGGCCCGGATCGGGTTCATCCCGCAGAAGGCGTTCCTGTTCGCGCGGGACCGTGGCCAGCAACCTGCGCTACGGCGACCAGGACGCCACCGACGAGCAGCTCTGGGAGGCGCTCGACGATCGCCCAGGGGCGCGACTTCGTCGAGGCGATGGAGGGCGGGCTCGAGGCGCCGATCACCCAGGGCGGCACGAACGTGTCGGGCGGCCAGCGCCAGCGGCTGGCGATCGCCCGGGCGCTCGTCAAGCGGGCGCCGATCTTCGTCTTCGACGACAGCTTCTCGGCGCTCGACTTCGCGACCGACGCGCGCCTGCGCGCCGCCCTGAGCAAGAGCCTCGGCAACGCGACCGTGATCATCGTCGCCCAGCGGGTCGGCACGATCATGAAGGCCGACCGGATCGTCGTCCTCGACGCCGGCCGGGTCGTCGGCATCGGCACGCATCCGGAGCTGCTCGCGACCAACGAGACCTACCAGGAGATCGTCTACTCGCAGCTCTCCATCGAGGAGGCCGCGGGATGAGCGGGCGACCGGGCACCGGCGGCCCACCTCCCGGCCCCCCGCCCGGCGGGCCACGCGGTCCCGGGGGCGGCCGCGGCCCCGGGATGATGGGCATGGGCATGCCGGTGGCGAAGCCGACGGACTTCCGCGGCGCGCTCCGCCGGCTGTTCGGCGAGCTGCGACCGGAGCGCCTGCTGATCGTCGCCGTCGTGCTGCTGGCGATCGTCAGCGTCACGTTCGCGGTCGTCGGCCCGAAGATCCTGGGCGAGGCCATCAACCTCATCGTCGCCGGGTCGGTCGGCGCCGCAGCTCCCCGCCGGCGCGACGCAGGAGCAGGTCATCGCCGGGCTGCGGGCGACCGGCCAGAACCAGCTGGCCGACTTCCTCGGCGGCCTGACGTTCACGCCGGGCGTCGGCATCGACTTCGCGGCGCTCGGCCAGGATCCTCGGCCTGCTGGCCGTCCTCTACGTGCTCAGCTCGATCTTCAGCTGGGCGCAGGCCTACATCATGGCCGGCGTCACCCAGCGGACCGTCTACCGGCTGCGCGAGCAGGTCGACCGCAAGCTCGCCCGGCTGCCGCTGCGCTACTTCGACGGCCACTCGCGCGGCGACCTGCTGAGCCGGGTCACCAACGACATCGACAACATCGGCCAGTCGCTCCAGCAGACGCTCACCCAGCTCATCACGTCGCTGTTCACGATCATCGGCGTGCTGATCATGATGCTGACGATCAGCCCGCTCCTCGCCGTGGTCTCGCTGCTGGCGGTCCCGCTGTCGCTGGTCGCGACGGCGCTCATCATCCGCCGCTCGCAGCCGCAGTTCGTCAAGCAGTGGGCGTCCACCGGGACGCTCAACGGCCACGTCGAGGAGAGCCACACCGGGCACTCCATCGTGAAGCTGTTCGGCCGGCAGGCCGGAGGCGATCGCCATCTTCGAGGTCGAGAACGACAAGCTCTACGACGCGTCCTACAAGGCCCAGTTCATCTCCGGGATCATCCAGCCGGTGATGAACTTCATCGCCAACCTGAACTACGTCGCGATCGCGGTCATCGGCGGCCTGCGGGTCGTGAGCGGCCAGATGTCGCTCGGCGACGTCGTGGCGTTCATCCAGTACTCGCGCCAGTTCACGTTCCCGCTCATCCAGACCGCCAGCATCGTCAACGTCCTGCAGTCGGCGGCCGCGTCGGCCGAGCGCGTCTTCGAGCTGCTCGACGAGACCGAGGAGATCCCCGACCCCGTCGCGCCGCAGGTGCTCGGCCGGGCGAAGGGCGCGGTCGCCTTCGAGGACGTCTCGTTCCGCTACGAGCCGGACCGGCCGCTCATCGACGACCTGCACCTGGTCGCGGACGCCGGCGACACCATCGCCATCGTCGGGCCGACCGGCGCCGGCAAGACCACGCTCGTCAACCTGCTGATGCGCTTCTACGAGCTCGACGGCGGGCGGATCACGGTCGACGGCATCGACTCGCGCGAGCTCACCCGCGACGACCTGCGCAAGACCTTCGGGATGGTCCTCCAGGACACGTGGCTGTTCAACGGCACGATCCGCGAGAACATCGCCTACGGCCGCGAGGACGCCAGCGAGGCGGACATCGTCGCGGCGGCCGAGGCGGCCCACGTCGACCACTTCGTGCGGACGCTGCCCGACGGCTACGAGACCGTCATCGACGACGACGCCACGAACCTGTCGGCCGGGGAGAAGCAGCTCCTGACCATCGCCCGCGCGTTCCTCGCGGACCCGCCGGTGCTGATCCTCGACGAGGCGACCAGCTCGGTCGACACGCGCACCGAGGTCCTCATCCAGCGCGCGATGAAGAACCTGATGCAGGGCCGGACGACGTTCGTCATCGCCCATCGCCTCTCGACGATCCGCGACGCCGACATGATCCTGGTCATGGAGGCCGGCCACATCGTCGAGCAGGGCACGCACGACGAGCTGCTCGCGCGCGGGGGCGCGTACGCGAACCTCTACGAGTCCCAGTTCGCGCAGCCGCTCGAGGAAGCCAGCTAGGCGTCTTCGGGCCGGACCCTTCCCGTGCGTCCGCCCTGGTGACGCCCGCGGAGGAGGCTGCGAGCGTCACCGGGATGGACGATGGGTCACGGCGTCTTGTCCCAGAAGTCGGCGATCACCTCGGCCGTGTGCGTCCGGGCGATCCTCGTTCGGGCAATGCCCGGCGTCCGGGATGACCGTGACCGGCGCGTCGAGGTCGCGGGCCATCTGATCCTGCATCGCCAATGGCCACGCGTCGTCGTTCTCGCCGTAGACCACGTGGACCGGCACCCCGGTGGCGTGAACCTGTTCCACGATGGACGGCTCGGTGAGCAGGTGCTTCGCGTGGGTGACGACGGAACGAGGGTCACTCCGTCGCCCATCGCCGCTTGAGCACCTCGTACCTGACACTCTTGCGGGCCTCCGCGTCGCGGACCGGATCCCAGGCCTCCTGCATCGAGTGGACGGACAGGACGTCGATGATGTCGGTGAGGTCGGCCAACCCGAACCTGCCGTGCGGTCCGGTGCAGAAGAGCGTCAGCGACGCCCATCGGCTGGGCATCATCACCACCGCCCGCTGGGCGACCAGGCCCCCGAACGAGTGCCCGAGCAGGTGCGGCCGCTCGAGGGCGAACTGGTCAGCCAACGCGATGGCGTCGCGCGCCAGCGAGGCGATCGTGTACGCGTCGTCACGCTGGCTATGCGCCGACTCGTGCTGGCCCCGATTGTCGAAGGCGACGACGCGATAGCCGCGCGCTGCCAGCAACGGACCGACCTCGGCGAAGTCCTCCTTGCTTCCCGTGTACCCGTGGATCAGGACCGCATCGCCGCGGTGCCTGGCAGGCTCGTAGAGCTCGACTGCCAACGGTTCCCCCTGGATCTCGACGGATCGCGCCATCCGATCAGTCGTTCGGGGTTCCGACGAACGCGTTCGGTTCGCAGCGAGTTCGAGAGCTCCCAGGAGGCGCGCCTCAGGCTCAGGGCCACCAGCCGGCGCGGCGAATTCCAGCAGGTCGCGGATCGGCATCGCACTGAAATAGCTGTGGAAGTGTGGATCGAGAGTCGTCGGGATCGGTCACGGCCTCCCCGAAGACCCCGCCCAGGATCGGTGCCAGCGACCGAACCAACTCGAGGGCCCCCGGTCGGCCGGCAACGTCGCCGAGCCAATCCTGCAGCGGAGACATGTCGCTCAGCGTCGACGGCAACGCCGCCGACTCGACCACCGTCACCGGCACGACGGCGTGGATCGCGGCCGACGAGGATCCGATCAGGATCTCGAAGGCGCCGGCCTCCGTCACCCAGCGCATGTCGGCGCACATCCCAGAACGCGAATGCGCGCGGCTCGAGGCGAACCTCCACGGCCTGCGTCTCGCCCGGCTCGAGGCGGACCTTCGCGAACCCCCGCAGCTCCTTCGCGGGACGCTGCACCGATGCCTCGACATCCCGCACGTACACCTGCACGACCTCGCTTCCCGCACGGCCGCCCGTGTTGGTGACATCGACGGTGACGGTGACGCCGTCGACGTCGGCGAAGGTCGTTGCCGAGGTGCGGGCATCGTCATAGCGGAAGGTCGTGTACGACAGGCCGTGCCCGAATGGGAAGGCCACCGGCAGGTCCCGCGCCTCGTACCAGCGATAGCCGATGTACAGCGCCCTCGCCGTACCGGACCCGGTCGCCGTCGCCGGGGAAGTCGAGGTACGCCGGGGTGTCCTCGAGGCGAAGCGGGAACGTCTCGGCAAGGCGTCCGGACGGGTTCGACGACGCCGAACAGGATGTCCGCGACCGCCCCGCCGGCCGCCTGGCCCGAGTACCACGCCTCGAGGACCGCGGCGGCGCCGTCGATCCACGGGGCAACGGCCACCGCCGAACCGTTGAACAGGACCACGACGGTCCGTGGCTGCGCCGCACAGACCGCGCGGATCAACGTCGACGTGCTGCGGCGTGAGGTCCAGGTCCGTCCGGTCGCCGCCTTCCGATTCCTTCGATCGAGCGGCATCGCGACGAAGACGATGGCGACGTCCGAGTCCGTCGGCGGTCGCCACGGCGGCGGCCACGAGATCGGGCCGCGTCCGCCGCTCCGTCGTCGTACCCTCCGGCGTACGAGATCGCGGCGTCGCCGGCCAGCCTGCGGAGCTCGTCGATCGGGACGTCGACCTGGGTCGGCGTGATCTGCGAGCTGCCGCCGCCCTGGATCCGCGGCTCCTTGCGCAGCGCGTCCGATGACCGCGATCCGCCCGCCGCCGGCGAGCGGGAGCACCCCGTCGTTCTTGAGCAGGACCATGCCCTCGGCGGCGATCCGCCTGGCCAGGGCGTGGTGCGCCGCCGCGTCGAACGAGCCGCCCTTCGGCGTCGCCGACGCACGAGCGATGACGCGCAGGACCCGGAGCGCAGCCTCGTCGACGACCTTCTCGTCGAGGATGCCGGCGTGGACCGCGTCGATGACCGACCGCACCCGGCGCGGACGCGGACCCGGCATCTCGAGATCGGTGCCGGCCGCAACGGCCCTTGGCCGGTCGTGGACGGCCGCCCAGTCCGAGACCACGAACCCGTCGAACCCCCACTCCGACCGGAGCACGTCCGTCAGCAGCTGGCGATGCTCCGACGCATAGACGCCGTTGATCCGGTTGTAGGCGCACATGACGGTCCACGGCCTGGCCACGGTCTGACCGCCTGCTCGAACGCCGGCAGGTAGATCTCGCGGAGGGCTCGCTCGTCGACCTCCGCGCTCACCGACATCCGGCGCGTCTCCTGGTTGTTGACCGCGAGATGCTTCAGCGAGGCGCCGACGCCGAGCGACTGGATGCCCTCGATCCATCCGACGGCGAGACTGGCCGGCGAGGATACGGGTCCTCCGAGAAGTACTCGAAGTTCCGGCCGCACAGCGGCGAGCGCTTCATGTTGACCCCAGGCCCGAGGACGACATCGACCTCGAGGGCGATCGCCTCGCGGCCGATCGCCTGGCCCATCTCGCGCAGGAGGTCCGGATCCCACGTGGCGGCGGTGCTCGACGCCGTCGGGAAGCAGGTCGCGGCCTGGGCACCGAAGGCCATCGAACCGGTCGACGGCGTGCGCCGCACCCCGTGCGGGCCGTCGGCCATCCGAAGCGACGGCAGAGCCGAGACGGGGCACGGCCGCGGTCGTCCACGCGGAGTCGCCCGTCAGCAGCGTCGCCTTCTCCTCGAGGGTCATCTCGGCGAGGTAGCGCGTCGCGATCGCGTCGTCGTTCGCCGTGGAGGACGCTTCGCCACGTGATCGGTCCCGGGTCATGCCATCGATCGTCATGGCGCCACCTTCGAGACCAGGACCGGACGGGTCACCTCGACCGTGTGCCGGCCGGGCGCCAGCACCGCCGGATGCCCGGCGTCTTCCTCCAGCCGCTGTCCGTCCACGATGACGACCGACGCAGGGCCGGACGGCGGGTCGAACAGGCCGGTGGTCCCGAACGGGAGGTCGACGACGGCCGAGAACGACTCGCCCTCGACTCGCCAGGCGATCGACACCAGGCCCTGCGGCGCATCGAGCGACGCCTTGCAGAAGGTGATCGAGTCGTCGGGGCGTGGCGCCACGATCACGCGGCGGTACCCGGGGCTCGTGATGTCCGGCGCCAGACCCGCGACGGTGCGGTAGATCCAGTCCACGACGGCGCCGTAGGCGTAGTGATTGAAGGAGAGCATCTGGCCACCCTCGTCACCGTCCTCCGCTCCGGGCAGCGGTGCCATGACGCCAGGATGGATGGATCCATCCGGACGGATGGCGTCCCATCGTTCCCAGACCGTCGTCGCTCCACGAGTGACCTGATACAGCCAGGATGGCGACTCGCGACAGAGGAGCGCGAGGTACGCCTCCTCGAGGTGGCCGGTCGCGGCCAATGCCGGGAGCACCAGGGGCGTCCCGAGGAACCCCGTCGCGACCCGCCCGTCCGTGGCTCGAACGAGCGCGGCGAGGGTGTCACCGACGACCTGACGCTCATCGTCCGGAACCAGCCCGAACTGGATCGCCACGGCGCAGCCCGTCTGATTCGAGACAAGGTGCTCGCGCCAGCGGGCCCACGTCGACGATCCGACGGCGCGGGCAACGCCCTCGTAGCGGGTCGCGTCCGTGGAGGCCCCGATGAGCGAGGCCGCGCGCGCGGTGAGGCGGGCGCTGTGGGCGAAGAATGCGTTCGCCAGGTAGGTCGGATCCGTTCTTGCCTCCCACGGACGATCCGGCGGAGCCGTCGGATCCAGCCAGTCGCCGAACTGGAAGGCGTCGGGCAGCAGGCCGTCCGGGCCGCATCGACCGAGGAGGGATTCGATCCAGCCACGCATGCTCGGGTACTGGTCGCGAACGACGGTGACATCGCCATACGCCTCGTAGACGGCCCACGGCACGATGGTGGCCGCGTCCGCCCAGCCCGCTCGCCCGAACCGCGCCTCGCCTTCCAGCACGACGTCCGGGACCACGGATGGCACCCCCAGCACCGGGTCCTGATCAAGCGCAAGGTCGCGCAACCAGCTGGCCCAGAACGACTGGGCGTCGAACAGGGTGCAGGCCGTCGACGCGAAGGCCTGGGCGTCCCCGGTCCAACCGAGACGCTCGTCCCGTTGCGGGCAGTCCGTCGGGACCGAGACGAAGTTGTCCCGCTGGGACCAGACGACGTTCTCGTGGAACCGGTTCAGGTCCGCGTCGGACGACTCGAACGTGCCTCGCCGCGGGGTCGCGCTGCTGATCGCCACGTACGCGACATCGATGACGTCCGCATCGGTTTCGATCTCGGCGTACCGAAAGCCATGGAACGTGAACATCGGCTCCAGGACGACGGTCTGGTCATCGGCGAGGACGTAGGTGTCGGTCGCCCTTGCCGATCGGAGGGATCGGGTATGCAGGGATCCGTCCGGCTCGAGGACCTCGGCGTGCCGCACCGTGACCCGCTGGTCGCGTCGGCCCCGGACGCGGATCCGCACGTGGCCCGTCACGTTCTGACCTCCGTCCGTGCGAAACAGCCCGGGTCGGACCTCGACCGGCGTCACCGGGATCGAGGCCGCGACGCGAACCGGCGGAGCGATGCGAGGCTCGAGGATCCGGCGATCGAACGGCACCTCCACCACCTTGGCCCAGGACGCGTCGTCGAATCCCGGCATCTCCCAGCCGTCCTGCTCCTCGCGGAGATCGATCTCCGACCCGTCGTAGAGGTCTGCGGCCCGGATCGCGCCGGTCGACGCTCGCCACTCGCTGTCCGTCGTGACCGTGAGTGCTCGACCGTCATCCAGGTCGACCTCGAGTTGGGCGAACAAGGCCACATCCGTGCCATAGCGGGCCCGACCACCGTCGGGATCCCAACCGAGGCGACCTCGGTACCAGCCGTCGCCCACCACACCCGTGATGACGTTGCGACCGATGCGGAGCAGGTCGGTCACGTCGTAGGCCTCGACGAGGAGACGATCGCGATAGGCGGTCCATCCCGGCGCGAGGATGTCCTCGGAGACCGGGCGACCGTTGATCGCCATCCGCAAGACCCCGTGCGCCGTGGCGTACAGCCTCGCCCGACGCGCAGGTCCCGGGACCTCGAATGCCCGTCGCAGCAGCGGAGGCGGTGCCTGCCGGGCCCGACCGGGTCGTCGGGGATCGTGATCCCGATCGCCGTCCAATCGCTCGACCGGAGCAGACCCGCCTCGATCCGAAGCGTCGAGCTCCAATCGGACCATCCGACGTCGGTCCGGATCCGGACCCGGTAGTGGCGGACCTCCCGGCTCTCGCAGCGGGTGCGCCGGGCGCCGGGACCGCGACTTGATCATCGGAGTCCACGACGCCGGTCGTCGCGAGCACGGCCTCGAAGGCGTCGCTGGCGGCGGCCTGGACCTCGTAGGCCTGCTGTCGGAGACCCTGGCTCGGTGCCGAGACCTGCCAGGTCAAACGGATCGGATCGGCGCCGGCGACAAGGACGGAGGTCGGGATCTGGCTGACGAGACGGGTGACGACCGCCTTCGCGGACGTCGCTCTGGTCGTGGACACGGGTGCGGCACCTCAGGCGAAACGGACTGATCAGCCTTTGACGGCACCTGCGGTCAGGCCCGAGGCGAGTTGGCGCTGGAAGAAGATGAACATGATCAGCGGCGGGATCGTGATCAGGAGGACGTCCGCGAACAGCAGGTTCCAGCGGGTGTTGAACTGGCTCTGGAAGTTGAACAGCGTCAGCTGGACGGTCGCGTTGTCGTTCCCCGGCAGGAAGTACAGCGGGTTGACGAAGTCGTTGTAGATGGCGACCGACGAGACGACGATCACGGTGATGATGGCCGGCCGCAGGAGCGGGAGGATCACGCTCCAGTACAGCCTGAACGGCGTCGCGCCATCCATGAGGGCGGCCTCGTCGAGCTCCCTCGGGATGACCGACACGAAGGCCACGAAGACGAGGATGGCGAAGGGCATCCCGAAGGCGACCTCGACGAAGATGAGCCCCGCCAGCGTCTTGAAGAGGCCGAGCGCCTGCAGCAGGAAGATCGTCGGCACGACGGCCGGAGGGATGATCAGTCCGGCGAGGAAGAGTCCGCTGACGAGCGCCGCGACCCGATCCCGACGTCGCTGGATCACGAAGGCGATCAGCGACGCGAGGATGACCGTGATCGAGACCGACGCGACCGTCAGGATCAGGCTGTTGCGGAGGGCGGTGATCATGATGCCGTTCCGCTCGCTCAGCACGGCCTGGAGATTGTCGACGATCTTCCAGTCGATCGGCCAGGCGAAATCGAGGGACGACGCCTCGGCCTGGGTCTTGGCCGCGGTCACGACGATGAAGATGAACGGGACGATGAACACGAGGAAGGCGATCGACAGCGCGACGAGGTCGACCCAGTACCGGCGGGCCAGGCCAGCGGCCCTCACAGCTCGATCTCCCGCTTCGAGAAGAACCGCATCATCGGGTAGACGAGCAGCATGACGATGATGAACAGGATCACGTTGCCGGCGGTCGCGAGGCCGTAGAACCCCGCCTGGTACTCCTTGTAGATCGTCGATGCGATCACGTCCGTGGAGAAGCCCGGGCCACCGCGCGTCATGGTCCAGATCAGGTCGAACGACCGCAGCCCGCCGATGAAGGACAGGATGATCACGGTGAACGTGGCGTTCCGGGTCAGCGGGATGATCATGTAGCGGAACTTGACCCAGGACCCGCCTTCGAGCCGGGCCGCGTCGAGGTACTCCTCGGGGATCGACACGATCCCCGCGATGAAGATGACCGTCGCGATCCCGACGCCCTTCCAGACGTCCACCGCGGCCACCGAGAGCAGCGCGATGTCCGGGTTGCTCAGCCACGCCGGCCCGTCGATCCCGACGATCGCCAACGTCCGGTTGATCAGGCCTTCGGAGGGATGCATCAGCACCGCGAACGTGATCCCGACCGCCACCGTGCTGATGAGCACCGGAAAGAAGATGATCGAGCGGAGCGCGGACCGCATGTGGATCCTGGACGTCAGGAGCGTCGCCAGCAGGAGGCCGAGGATGACCTTCGAGCCGCTGGTGACCACGGCGTACACGAACGTGTTGCGGAGACCGCTCGTGAGCGACGGGTCCTGCAGGAACTCTCCGAAGTTGTCGAAGCCGATGAAGGTCGCATCGAACAACGTCCAACGCGTGAGACTGAAGTAGAAGGCGGCGACGGTCGGGACGATGAAGATCACCGCGAACAGCAGGACCCCCGGGACGTAGAACCACCGGGGATACATGGCGTCGAGGGCTCGTCCCGACGTCCGGCGCCGCGGCGAGGCGGACGGCACGTCGGAGACGGGAACGGCCGACCGTGACAGGTCGACCGTTCCCTCGGTGGACTGGCGCGTCGCGTCCAGTCGAGAACTCACCAGCCAGGAAGCCCCAGCTGCTTGGCCTGCTTCTCGATGTCCTTGTCGTACAGGGTCGCACCCTCCTTGGCCGTGTTCAGACCGGAACCGACGGCCACCGTGATCTGTTCCAGTGACGGTCCCTTGACCGGCGAGAGGAACTCGAGGGCCGGCGTGGCGGCGTTGCTTGTCGAGGTACTTCTGGATGTCGAGGACGGCGGGCAGGGCATCAGCCGGCAGCTTGGCGCCCTTGATGACGTACGGGCCCGAGGGCGGCTGCGCGGCGGTCGCGGCCTCGGCCCCTTCGACGGAGGCGATGAACCCGAGGAAATCCTTGGCGGCGGCGAGCTTATCGCCCGTCGTCGTCTTCGGGATGTAGGTCGCTGCCGGCATCCAGATCGTCGCGCAGTTCTTGGCGGCGTCCGTGCCGGGCTGTCCGAAGAACCCGATGTTCTGGATGGCCTCGGGATGGTTCGTCGCGATGGTTCCAAGAGCGAAGGTCAGCATCGGGTACTGGGCGAACTTGCCCGTCGCGAGCCCATTGAGGCCGTCGTCGAAGCTGGCTGCCCCGAAGTCCTTCTCGTACCAGCCCTTGTCAAATCCTTCCTGCAGGTGCTCGAAACCGGCGAGCGCTGCAGGAGTGTCGGCGTACTTGATCTTGTTGTTGGTGTAGTCGGTCGGCGAAGTTCGGGACGGCCGCCTGGACGTTGCAGTAGTCGGCGAGGACGAACAGCTGCGAGGTCCAGGTATCGGGGGCCTTGTAGGTGGCGCCGACCGGGGTGATCCCAGCGGCCTTGAGCTTGTCGTTGTTGGCCCCGAACTCAGCCCACGTCGTCGGGACGGTCAGGCCGTTGTCCGCGAAGATCTTCTTGTTGTACAGGATGCCGCCACCCATCGCCGTGCCACTCGGCACGCCGAAGATCCCGCCGTTCTGCGACACCGTCGGGATGAAGGACTCGTCGATGTTGGCGATGAACGGCTCGCCCTTCAGGTCGACGAGCGTCTGCGACGGATTGAGCGCCTGCAGGAGCGAGCCGGCGTTGTACCAGAAGATGTCCGTCATGTCGCCGGTGGCGAGCTTGGTCTTGACCAGGTTGTCGCCTTCGGTGCCGCCGGGACGGCTCTGGACGTTGATGGTGACGTTCGGGTGCTTCGCCGTGTAGGCCTTGGCGAAGGCGCTGGCGAGCTGCTGGTTCGCCTGCGAATCGTCGACGAGGTATTCCAGCGTGACCGCAGCGGCGGTCGGTTCGGGCGTCGCCGTCGGGGCGGCGGTCGCGGCGGCCGATGGGGCGGCCGAGGTCGCCGCGCTCGGCGAGGCCCCTCCTCCACCGCTACAGGCCGTGACGACCAACGCGGTCATCGCGGTGAGGACGATCGCTCGCCTCATTCGGGTCAGATCCATGGACTTCCTCCTCATGACCATCTGCCTCGGTCGGCACGACCCAGCCGGTCGTGCACGCTCGGTCCCAGGCGTTTCTCAGTTCGGTCGCTGTGCGGATCGCGCTGATCCTCCTTCCTCCTGCTCAACCGAGCAGCGATGTCGTCGATGTCGGCGTGTCTCCAGGATCCCGGTCGACTCGGGAGGACGCGGATGGACACGCCATCGACCGCCGGATCGGTCGCGGATGGCACGAGCCAGATCTCGATGCCGCGCGCCTCCGGGGCCGTGACCATGGATGCAGGGGCGGACCGGTCCGAGATGACACCCGTCAGCTCCTCGGTCCGGCAGAAGGTGGCGAAGGCCGTGTGGCCCCACTTCGTGTGGTCGACGATCGCGACGACCTCGCGAGCGACCTCGATCATCGACCGCTTGATCTGGGCCTCTTCCTCGGTGGCGTCGGAGAGGCCGGTCTCGAACGTGAACCCGGCCGCGCCCACGAACGCCGTCTGGACGTTGATCCGGTCGAAGACGCCCGAGCCGATGGTCCCGACCACGGACAGCGCCTCCCAGCGGACCCAGCCGCCCGGGAGGACGACCGCGATCCCGGGACAGCCGGCCAGCTCCGACGCGATCCGGAGGCCGTTCGTCACGACCGTCAGGTGGTTCCAGCTGCCTCGAGCACGGAGGGCGCGGGCGAGGTGGAGCCCTGTGGTGCTCGCGTCGATCGCGATGCACTCGCCATCGTTGACCCGAGTCGCGGCGGCCGCCCCGATGGCGGCCTTCTCGGCGCGCTGCAGGCGTTCGCGGATGTCGAACGATCCCTCGGATCGGCGAGCATCGGAGCTGATGGCACCGCCGTGCGCCCGCGTGACGCGGCCGTCGGCCGCGAGGGCGGCGAGGTCCTTGCGGATGGTCTGACGCGACACGCCGAACCGGTCGCTCGAGTCTCCGACGCGGACTCGACCCTGCGCGTCGACCAGCCGGACGATGGCCTGGCGGCGCTCGCTCGAGAATGCGTCGGTCGCGCGAGGATCGAGGCTGGCGAGGGCGTTCGTCATGCGCGAGACCTCGCAGATCGCCGGCGATCCATCGATCGACCTCCATCGCCGAGCCGGACTGTCTCAGGCCGGTCGTCGTGGCCCGAAGATAGGGACGGGCTACCTTCCGAAGTTGGCAATGGTTGTCGGGAGGTTGCACAATCTTGCGGATGTCCGAAGGCATGAAACCAACACTCCCCGAACGCAACCTTTGGCACATGGAGCCGGGGGATGCGCGTCCCGACGCGTCCCCGGAGCCGCAGCCGCTGATCGCTGCGGGAAGCGTGGTCGGACTCTGGGTGGTCGAACACCTGCCCGTGGTCCATCCCCACGACCACGCGTTCTACGAGATGGCGCTCGTGCTCAGCGGCAGCGGGTTCCACGTCTGTGGGGACAGCGAGGAGCCGGTCCAGGCCGGCACCGTCGTGTTCGTCCCGCCGGGGGTCGCGCACGGCTACCGGGGATGCCGCGACATGGAGGTCTACAACTGCTTCTTCCGCGCCGAGCTGGCCGAGTTCGAGCTCCTCTGGGCCGCCCGCGACGACGCCCTGGGGGCCTTGTTCGGACGGAGCGGGACGCGGCGTCTCCAGGACGACCACGTCGTGATCCAGGTGGACGCGGCAGCCTTCGAGCAATGCGTCATCGAGCTTGACGCGATCCGGCACGAGGATCCGTCCGAGCAAAGCCACGCGCGCCAGATCGGCCACCTGCTGCTCGCCCTGGACCTGATCGCCAGGCACGGACGGCGATACGGCCAGACGGCCCCCGAACGGCGGCTCGCGACGCCACGGGTCGTGGCCGCCGTCGTCGACGCGTTCGACGCGGACCTCGCCCGACACTGGACGCTCGCCGACCTCAGCACGGAGGTCTATGTCGGCTCGTTCCATCTCGCCCATGAGTTCAAGCGCTGGATGGGCGTCTCGCCGATGGCCTACCTCTCCCAGCTTCGCGCGAAACGGGCAGCCATCCTGCTGGCCGGGACCGACGACTCGATCGCATCCATCGGGCGGGCGGTCGGTTGGCCGGAGCCCGCGGCGTTCTCGCGGCAGTTCTCGAAGGCATTCGGCGTCAGCCCACGCGAGTTCCGGCGCCGTCGAGCCGAGACGCCAGTCGCCGAGGACATCCCCGGCTGACCGTGCGCTCGGCCCTCAGTCGAGGTGGAACACCTCGTCGAGCTGGCGGTGGAAGCCCGTCGCCGGGTCGGTCAGCGGGTCGATGAGATCGCCCATCTCCGCCTGCCAGCGGGCGTTGACCTCGCTCTCGGCCAGGTAGGCGCGGAACGCCGCGAGGTCGTCCACGACGAGGTAGCCGAACAGGTCCTCGCCGCGCAGGAAGATCGAATAGTCGTGCGCGCCCGCGGCCCGGAGCTCGTCGAGCATCTCCGGCCAGACCGCCGCGTGGCGGTGGCGGTACACGGCCTCGGCCCCCGGCCGCAGCCGCATCGCGAACCCGATCCGCTCCATCTGCACCTCCTCGAATCGATACGGCCCCGGAAGCATCGCTCCCGGGGCCCGGTCGTGCGCTCGGAGAACGCGGACTAGAAGTTGAACTGATCGACGTTGGTCTTGTCGAACCGGAAGGCCGGCCCGAGGATGACCACGCTGTCCTTGCCGATCGTGTACGGCTTGTCACCGTTGAGGCCCTTGACCGTGAAGGTCTCGCCTTCCTTGCCGGTGATCTCGCCGTTGACCAGCTTGGCCGCGACCTGCATCGACAGGTAGCCGAGGTCCGGGACGCTCCACAGGCCGAAGACCGGGGAGGTGCCGTCCGCGACGAACGGCTTCATGTCGTTCGGGAAGCCGAGCCCGGTCACCTTGATCGAGTCCGACTTGCCGGCCTGCTTGACGACCTGGGCGGCCGCCAGGATGCCGACCGTGGTCGGGGCGACGATGACCTTGAGGTTCGGGTACTTGGTGAGCAGCGCCGTCGCCTGGTCGGTGCTGGTCTTGGCGACGTCATCGCCGTAGACGGTGTCGACGAGCTTGAGGCCCTTGTACTTGTCCTCCTTGAGGGTCGTCTTCATGAGCTCGATCCAGGCGTTCTGGTTGGTCGCCGTGGCCGTGGCCGACAGGATCGCGATGTCGCCGGTGCAGCTCGGGGCGAGCTCGCAGGCCCAGTCGGCGAGGTTGACGCCGACGCCGCTGAAGTCGACCTGGTTGACGAAGACGTTGTAGGCGCCGACGGCCGGGCTCGAGTCGAAGCCGACGACCTTGATGCCCTGCGTCCATGGCGGCCTTGAGGGACGGCGCGACGGCGTCCTTGTCGTCGGCCGAGATGATGATCGCCTTCACCTTCTGGGTGGTGAGGTCGGTGATGAACGGGATCTGCAGGTCGGCCTTGGGCTCGGGCGGCCCGACCTGGGTCACGGTCGCGCCGAGCTCGGTCGCGGCCTTGTCGATGCCCGTCTTCGCCGCGGCGAAGTACTGGTTGACGATGTCCTTCGGCAGGTAGCCGACGGTCATCCCGCCGGCGGCGGGCGCGACGCGCCGCGCCGAGGCCGGCGCCGGCGCTCGAACCGGAGTTCGAGCACGCGCCGAACGCCATGGCGGCGACGGCGATGAGGGCGATGGTTCGCCCGGTTGCCCTTGAACGCACGGGGTGTTCCTCCTCTATCTACGACGTTGCTGCCTCACCGTGGCCGAGCGAGTCGACCGGCGGTGGCCGACCACCGCGGACTCGATCGATGGCCGACGTGGCCTGGTGAGCAAAGGAAGGGATGACGACCGAGAGGATCAGGAGCAGCCCGAGGGCGATGCTCTGGACCTCGACCGACACGCTGGCGAGGCGGAGGGCGTTCTGCATCACGGCCACCACGAGGACGGCCAGCACGACGCCGGGGATCGTCCCCGACCCGCCGAAGATGTTGACGCCGCCGAGCAGGACGACCGTCACGACCGTGAGGGTCATGCCCTGGCCGACGTCGGCCCGCGCCGTGGAGAGACGGGACGTGAGGATGATCCCGGCCAGCGCCGCGATGAGGCCGGCGAGGACGAACAGGCCGATGCGGACGCGGGTGACGCGGACGCCGGAGTAGCGGGCCGCGCCGGCGTTCTTGCCGATGGCGTAGACGTGCCGCCCGATCCACGTCCGGTGGAGGACGATGCCGAGCACCAACGCGAGCCCGAGGAAGATCACGAAGGGCCACGGGATGTCGCGTGCCGGGCACGCGCCCGAACCCGAGCGCCGTGAACCAGTCGGGGAAGTCGCTGATGCCGCGCGGGCCGAGGACGATGAGCGCCAGGCCGCGGAAGAGCGCCAGCGTGCCGAGCGTGACCACCAGCGACGGCAGCCCGCCGCGAGCGACGAGCAGCCCGTTGAGCAGGCCGCCGACGACGCCCATGACGAGCACCGCGGGGATCGCGATCTCGAGCGGCACGCCCGCGGCCCACAGGAAGCCGAGGACCGCGCTGGCGAGGCCGGCCATGGACTCGACCGAGAGGTCGATCTCGCCGGCGATGACGATCAGCGTCATCGGCAGCGCCATGATCGCGACCTCCATGAGGGCGGACAGGAGGTTCGAGAAGTTGTTGGTCGTCAGGAAGAACGGCGAGAGCGCGTTCCCGAGCAGGATCAGCCCGATGAGCGCGATCAGCAGCACCGTCTCCCAGCGGGCAAGCGAGCGGGTCCACGACCGCGTCGGTGCGGCGGAGGCCCGCCTGCGCGGTCATCGGGCGCGCCGTTCGGCGGTCAGGGTCCGCTGGATCCGCCGCAGGATGATGGTGTCCACGCTGACCGCGGCGAGGATCACGACCCCGTAGATCGCCTGCAGCCAGAACTGCGAGAGGCCGACCAGGATCAGGGCGTTGGAGATGAACCCCAGGAACATCGCCCCGATCGCGGCTCCGACGACCGTGCCGGACCCGCCGAAGATGTTGACGCCGCCGACGACCGCAGCCGCCACCACCGCGAGCACCACGCCGGTCGCCGAGGTCCCGTTGATCGTGCCGAATTCGATGACCCACATGACCCCGGCGACGCCGGCGAGCATCCCGCACGCGGCGAACGCGGCGAAGACCACGAGGCGCGAGCGGATGCCCAGGACGGCGGCCGCCTCCGGGTTGCTGCCGACCGCGTAGACCTGGCGGCCGAACCGGCTCGATCGGAGGACCACCGACGCGATGACCACGATGACGATCACGACGATGACGAAGACCGGGATGCCGAGGATCGAATCGCGGGCGGGGTCGGAGAAGCCGGGCGGCAGACCGGCGAGGGGCACCTGGTGGCTGCCGGCGATCAGGAAGTCGATGCCGCGGAAGATGCTCAGCGTGCCGAGCGTCGCCACGATCGACGGCACGCGCAGCACCGTGACGACGAAACCGTTGACCATGCCGAGGAGGAGGCCGATCCCGATCCCCAGCGCGATGGCACCGGGGCCGGCGAGGAGGTGCTGCTCGAGCACGATCGCGACGCAGTAGGCGGTCAGCCCGATCGTCGCCTCGACGGAGAGGTCGATGTTGCGGGTGATGATGACGATGGACTGGCCGATCGCGGCGACCGCCGTGATCGAGGCGAGGACCGCGACCTGCTGGATGTTCGACAGGGTCAGGAACTGCGGCGCGGCGAGCGTGACGAAGGCACCGAGCACGACCATGATCCCGACGAGGCTGAGCTCGCGCTGACGGGCTGCCGTGGCGAGCCAGCCGCCGGCCGAGCGGCCGGACGGGACGGGGGCAGCCACGGCGTCAGCCATCGGTCGGCCCGGGCGCGGTCGCGGCGGCCGCGGCGTCGGCGTCCGCCAGGTTGCCGGTCGCGGCGACCATCACTCGCTCCTCGGTCGCCTCGTCGTGCGCGATCTCGGCGGTGATCCGGCCCTCGTGGAGGACGAGGATGCGGTCGGACATGGCGAGGACCTCGGGGAGGTCGCTCGAGATGAGGATGATCCCGAGACCCGAGGCGGCCAGGTCGGAGATCATCCGGTGGACGGCCACCTTGGCCCCGATATCGATGCCGCGGGTCGGCTCGTCGAGGATCAGGACGCCCGGCTTCGAGGCCAGCCACTTGGCCAGCACGACCTTCTGCTGGTTGCCGCCCGACAGCGCGCCGACCGGCTGGTCGACCCCGGTCATCCGGACGTCGAAGCGCGCCGTGTACTCGCTCGCGACCTCCCGCTCCTTCCCGGCGTCGATGAGCAGCTGCGGGAAGAGGCGCGGCAGGATCGGGAGGGTCACGTTCTCGGCGATCGAGAAGTCGAGGACGAGCCCCTGCTGGTGGCGGTCCTCCGGGAGGTACGCGATGCCGGCGTCCATGGCCGAGGACGGGCTCGCGAAGCTGACCGGCTTGCCGCCCAGCCGCACCACGCCCGCGTCGCGCTGGTCGATGCCGAAGAGGACCCGCGCCACCTCGGTCCGCCCGGCGCCGACCAGACCCGCGAAGCCGACGATCTCGCCCGCGCGGACCTGGAACGAGATGTCGCGGAACTCGCCGACCCGGGTCAGGCCCTCGACCTCCAGCAGGACGTCGCCGACCGCCGTGGCGACCTTCGGGAAGAGCGACACGGACCGCCCGACCATGTGGCGGACGAGGTCGGCGGTGGTCAGGTCGCGGGTCGCGGTGGTCACGACGTGGCGCCCGTCGCGGAACACCGTCGCGCGGTCGCACAGCTCGAAGACCTCGTCGAGGCGGTGGCTGACGAACAGGACCGAGACGCCGCGGTCGCGCAGCCGGCGGACGATGCTGAACAGCCGCTCGACCTCGTGGGCGGAGAGCGACGCGGTCGGCTCGTCGAGGATCAGGACGCGCGCCTCGACCGACAGCGCCTTCGCGATCTCGATGAGCTGCTGGTCGGCCATCGACAGGCCGCGGACCTGGGCCTGGACGTCGAACTGGACGTCGAGCTCCTGGAAGAGCGCCTTCGCCTGGCGGCGCGACGCGCCCCAGTCGAGGAGGCCGAACCGCCCGGACGGCGCGTGGCCGATGAACACGTTCTCGGCGACCGAGAGGTCCGGGAAGAGACGCGGCTCCTGGTGGACGACGGCGATGCCCGAGGGCTCGCGCCTGGGCCGGACCGGGGATGACCGTCTCGTTCCCGTCGAGCCGGATCGTGCCGCTGTCCGGCTGGTGGATGCCCGCCAGGATCTTGACGAGAGTGCTCTTGCCCGCCCCGTTCTCGCCGACCAGGGCGTGGATCTCGCCGGGGAGCAGCTCCAGCGAGACATCGTCCAGCGCCTGCGTCGCGAGGAACCGCTTGGAGATCCCGCTGAGCTCGACGCGCGCGGGCGCGCCCGGCGTCCCGGGCGGTGGGGCGGCCGGCGCGATGCCGACCGTCATGCCGGCACCGTCCCGCCGCAGCCGTGAACCCTGCGCGGTCGCGACGCGCACCGTGATCCCGCGTGCCGTGACCGCCTCGATCATCGACGCGGGCGCGGCGTCGTCGGTCAGCACCTCGTCGATCTGGTCGGTCTGGCAGAACGTCGCGAACGCGGCGCGCTCCCACTTGGTGTGGTCGACGATCGCGATGACCTCGCGCGCGGCAGCGACCATCGCGCGCTTGATCTGGGCCTCCTCGTCGGTGGCGTCGCTCAGGCCGGATTCGAGGGTGAACCCCGCGGCGCCGACGATCGCCTTCTGGACGTTGATCCGCTCGAAGAGGCCGTCGCCGAGCTGGCCGACGACCGAGAGGGCCTCCCAGCGGACGCGGCCGCCGAGCATCAGGACGATGATCCCCGGCGAACCGGCCAGCTCCGAGGCGATCCGGAGCCCGTTGGTGATGACCGTGAGCTGGCTCCAGCCGCCCTGCGCCCGGAGCCGTCGCGCCACCGCGAGCGCGGTCGTGCTGGCGTCCATGACGATGCTCTCGCCGTCGCGGACCAGGGATGCGGCCAGGGTCGCCGATCGCCGCCTTCTGCTCCTGCTGGAGCCGCTCGCGCAGGTCGAAGGCGAGCTCGGGATGGTTGCGCTCCGGCACGATCGCGCCACCGTGCGTGCGGACCACCGCGCCCGGCCGCCTCGAGCGCGACGAGGTCCTTGCGGATGGTCACCGACGAGACCCCGAATCGTGCGGCGAGGTCGCTCACGCGGGCGCGTCCGTGCTCCTCGACGATGCGCCCGATCCGGTCCTGGCGCTCGCGGGCGAAGACATCCCCATGGTCGTTGTCCGTCGGCACGCGCCTGCCTCTCCAAGTGGCCGATCCGGGGTCGGCACGTTTCGAAAACGGCCTCGGCGCACCTTAGGGCGAACGAGAACGTAATGTCAAGGAAGCAAGTTGAAATCATTCGAAACCTGTGTCACGCTGTCGTCCGGTGGCCGGGGATCGGTCACGACCAGGCACCCGGGTGGCCATCGGCCACTCGTTCCATCCGGTCCGCGGGCGCGACGGGCACACCACCTCCTCCGGTGGGTCCGCCCGCCCCGGCCGGCGGGAATCCTTGGTTCCAGAAGCCATACCATCCACCCGGGACGAGACGCACCGCGGGCACCATCCGCGGCGACGGAGGACACCAACCGTGACGACGCGATCGGCCATCGTCGAGGCCCTCGACGGGCCATCGGATCGAGCTGCCGTCGTGGGCCTTCGGGAATTCCGGGACGCGGTTCAAGGTGTTCGCCCAGCAGGGCGTGCCGCGCGATCCGTACGAGAAGATCGCCGACGCCGCGCAGGTCCATCGCTTCACCGGCGTCGCCCCGACCGTCGCGCTCCACATCCCGTGGGACAAGGTCGACGACTACGCGGCGCTCGCCGAGCACGCCAGGTCGTGCGGCGTCGCGCTCGGGACCATCAACTCGAACACGTTCCAGGACGACGACTACATGCTCGGCAGCGTCTGCCACCCGGACGCCAGGGTCCGCAAGAAGGCCGTCGCCCACCTGCTCGACTGCGTCGACATCATGGACGCGACCGGGTCGCGCGACCTCAAGCTGTGGTTCGCGGACGGGACCAACTACCCGGGCCAGGACGACATCCGCGCCCGCCAGGACCGGCTGGCCGAGGCGCTCGCGACGGTCTACGCACGGCTCGGCCCGGACCAGCGGATGGTGCTCGAGTACAAGTTCTTCGAGCCGTCCTTCTACACGACCGACGTCCCGGACTGGGGCACGGCGTTCGCCCACTGCGTGGCGCTCGGGCCGAAGGCGCTCGTGGTCCTCGACACCGGCCACCACGCGCCGGGCACCAACATCGAGTTCATCGTCGCCCAGCTGCTGCGGCTCGGGAAGCTCGGCGCCTTCGACTTCAACTCGCGCTTCTACGCCGACGACGACCTGATGGTCGGGGCGGCCGACCCGTTCCAGCTGTTCCGGATCATGTTCGAGGTCGTGAAGGCCGATGCCCTCAAGCCCGAGGCCGGGGTCGCGTTCATGCTCGACCAGTGCCACAACATCGAGCCGAAGGTCCCCGGCCAGATCCGCTCCGTCATGAACGTCCAGGAGGCGACCGCCAAGGCGCTGCTCGTGGACCGGGAGGCGCTCGCCGCGGCGCAGCGTGCCGGTGACGTCCTGGGCGCCAACGCCGTCCTGATGGACGCGTACGACACCGATGTCCGCCCGCTGCTCGCCGAGGTGCGGACCGGGATGGGCCTCGACCCCGAGCCGATGGGGGCCTACGCCCGGTCCGGGTACGCCGAGCTGATCGTCGCCGAGCGCGTCGGCGGGCAGGCCGCGGGGTGGGGCGCGTGACCGTCGAGACCGCGCCGGTCCAGGCGCTGCTGGAGCGGTCGAACCGGCTCGGCGCCGACCCGCGGACCACGAACTACGCCGGCGGCAACACGTCGGCCAAGGGCACCGCGATCGATCCCGCGACCGGGCTGCCGGTCGACCTGCTGTGGGTGAAGGGGTCCGGCGGCGACCTCGGCACGCTGACCCAGGCCGGCCTCGCGGTCCTCCGGCTCGACCGGCTCCGCGCGCTGGTCGACGTCTACCCCGGCGTCGAGCGCGAGGACGAGATGGTCGCCGCGTTCGACTACTGCCTCCATGGCCGGGGTGGCGCGGCGCCGTCGATCGACACCGCGATGCACGCGCTGGTCGACGCCGACCATGTCGACCACCTCCATCCCGACGCCGGGATCGCGTTCGCCACCGCCGCCGACGGCGAGGAGCTGACCCGCCGCTGCTTCGGCGAGCGGGTCGCGTGGGTCCCGTGGCGCCGGCCCGGGCTTCCAGCTCGGGCTGGACATGGCCGCCATCCGGCGCGACCGGCCCGAGGCGATCGGCGCGATCCTCGGCGGCCACGGCATCACCGCCTGGGGCGAGACCTCCGACGCCTGCGAGGCCAACTCGCTCGACATCATCCGGACCGCCGAGCGCGTTCATCGCCGAGCACGGACGGCCCGACCCGTTCGGCGCGATCGTGCCGGGGCTCGAGCCGCTCTCCGCTGCCGACTCGCCGCGAGCGCGCCGCGGCGCTGCTCCCGGTCCTGCGCGGCCTCGCCTCGACGGACCGGCCGCAGGTCGGCCACTTCAACGACGCGCGATGTCGTGCTCGACTTCCTGTCGCGGGCCGAGCATCCCGCGGCTGGCGGCGCTCGGGACCTCGTGCCCGGACCACTTCCTGCGGACCAAGGTCGCCCCGATGGTGCTCGACCTGCCGCCGAGCGCCACGCTCGAGGCCACCGTCGAGCGGCTCAAGGAGCTGCACGCGGCGTATCGCGAGGCGTATCGCGCCTACTACGAGCGGCACGCGACGCCCGACAGCCCGGCGATGCGCGGCGCCGACCCGGCGATCGTGCTGGTCCCCGGCGTCGGGATGTTCAGCTTCGGCGCCAACAAGCAGACCGCGCGGGTCGCCGGCGAGTTCTACGTCAACGCGATCAACGTGATGCGCGGCGCCGAGGCGCTCTCGACCTACGCGCCGATCGCCGAGTCCGAGAAGTTCCGCATCGAGTACTGGGCGCTCGAGGAGGCCAAGCTCGCGCGGCTGCCGAAGCCGAAGCCGCTCGCGACCCGCGTCGCGCTCGTGACCGGCGCCGGGTCGGGGATCGGCAAGGCGATCGCCCACCGGCTCGCGGCCGAGGGCGCCAACGTCGTCGTCGCCGACATCGACGCCGCCAGCGCGGAGGCCGTCGCCGCCGAGCTCGGGCGGGACCGGACGTCGCGGTCGCCGTGACGGTCGACGTGACCAGCGAGGAGCAGGTCGTCGAGGCCTTCCGCCGCGCGGTGCTCGCGTTCGGCGGGGTCGACCTCGTCGTCAACAACGCCGGGCTGTCGATCTCGAAGCCGCTGCTCGAGACCACGCTCGGCGACTGGGACCTCCAGCACGACGTCATGGCCCGCGGCTCGTTCCTCGTCTCGCGCGAGGCGGCGCGGATCATGATCGAGCAGGAGATGGGCGGCGACATCGTCTACATCGTCAGCAAGAACGCGTTCTTCGCCGGACCGAACAACGTGGCCTACGGGGCATCGAAGGCCGACCAGGCCCACCAGGTCCGGCTGCTCGCGGCCGAGCTCGGGGCGTTCGGCATCCGGGTCAACGGCGTCAACCCCGACGGCGTCGTCCGCGGCTCGGGGATCTTCTCCAAGGGCTGGGGCGCCGACCGGGCGCGGACCTACGGGATCCCCGAGGACAAGCTCGGCGAGTTCTACGCGCAGCGGACGCTGCTCAAGCACGAGGTCCTGCCCGAGCACGTCGCGGCCGCGGTCTTCGCCCTGACCGGCGGCGACCTGAGCCAGACGACCGGGCTGCACATCCCCGTGGACGCCGGGGTCGCCGCCGCGTTCCTGCGGTGACCGCGCGGCCGTTCGCCGCGATCGACCTCGGCGCGTCCAGCGGTCGGGTCATCGTCGGGCGGGTCGGCCCGGACACCATCGACGCTCGACGAGGTCCACCGGTTCCCGAACGGCCCGGTCGAGCGCGCCGACGGCCTGCACTGGGACATCGAGGCGATCGTCGGCGAGATCCTGACCGGGCTGGGCGCGGCGGCCCGCGCGACCGACGGTGACCTCGCCGGGATCGCGGTCGACTCGTGGGCGATCGACTACGGGCTGATCGACCGGTCCGGGGCGTCGCTCGGCGAGCCGTTCCACCACCGCGACGCGCGCGGGCCGGCTGCGGTCGCCGGCGTCCACGCGGTCATCCCGCCGGAGCGGCTGTACGCAGCGGACCGGCGTGCAGTTCCTCGGCATCAACACCGTCTACCAGCTGGCGGCGGAGCGCGAGCCGGCCGGCCTTCGCGGCGGCGGACCGGATGCTGCTGATCCCGGACCTGATCGGCCACCGGCTGACCGGGGTGATCGCCGCCGAGGCGACGAACGCGTCGACGACCGGGCTGTTCGACGTCGCCACGCGCGACTGGGCGACGGACCTGATCGAGGAGCTGGGGCTGCCGCGACTCGATCTTCCCGCCGATCGCCCAGCCGGGCGAGCCGCTCGGTCCGCTGCTCCCCGAGGTGGCCGCCGCGACCGGGCTGCCGAGCGGGCGTCGCGGTCGGCCACGTCGGCTCGCACGACACCGCGTCGGCGTACGTCGGCGTGCCCGGCGGCCGACGACCGGGCCGCGTTCATCGCGTGCGGCACGTGGGCGCTGGTCGGCGTGGAGATCGGCACGCCGATCCTGACCGAGGCGAGCCGCGCGGCGAACTTCACCAACGAGCTCGGCGTCGACGGCCGCATCCGCTACCTGCACAACGTCATGGGCCTCTGGCTGCTCCAGGAGTCGCTGCGCGCGTGGGGCGTCGGCGGCGACGCGGCCAGCCTCGAGGCGCTGCTGGCCGAGGCGGCCGAGGTCCCCGCCGGCGGCCCGACCTTCGATGCCGGCGACCCGGCGTTCCTCGCCCCGGGCGACATGCCGGCGCGGATCGCCGAGCAGCTGACCCAGGCGCGACCGGCCGGTCCCGGCCTCGCGGCCGGCGATGGTGCGCTGCATCCTCGACAGCCTCGCGGCGGCCTTCGCCGACGCGGTCGAGGACGCGTCGAGGCTGTCCGGTCAGGCGGTCGAGGTCATCCACGTCGTCGGCGGCGGGAGCCGCAACGCGCTGCTCTGCCAGCTGACGGCGGACGCCGCGGGCCTGCCGGTGGTCGCGGGACCGGTCGAGGCCACGGCGATCGGCAACCTGCTGGTCCAGGCTCGTGCCCATGGCTTCATCGAGGGCGACCTCGAGACGCTGCGCGCGCTCGTCCGCGCCACGAGCGACCTGCGCCGGTTCGAGCCGCGGCCGGCCGGCCGCCCAGGCCGCTGATGCGAGCCTGGAGCATCGGGGATACTGCCGCCGTGGGCATCGGATGACGCGTCGCCGACTCCCCCGCCCGTCCGAGGTCCGGCCGTACCTGCGGACCGGTCCGATCCACCTGTCGCCGGTCGAGCGCCGCCTCGCCTCGGCCGCGACCATCTGGGACCTGCGGAAGGTCGCCCGCCGGCACGTCCCGCGCGCCGTCTTCGACTACACCGACGGGGCCGCCGAGACCGAGACGAGCCTGCGGCGCTCGCGCGAGGCGTACGCCCGGATCGAGTTCGTCCCGAGCGTGCTTCGCGACGTCTCGTCGATCGATCTCTCGACCACGATCCTCGGTCGGCCGTCGACGATGCCGCTGGTCTTCGCCCCGACCGGCTTCACGCGGCTGATGCACCAGGAGGGCGAACCGGCGGTCACCCGCGTCGCGGGGCGCCTCGGCATCCCGTACGCGCTGTCCACCCTCGGCACGACGTCCCCGGAGGCCGTCGCGCTCGCATCGCCCGACACGGACCGCTGGTTCCAGCTCTACCTGTGGAGCGACCGCGACGCCGGGCTCGACCTGGTCCGACGCGCCCAGGCCGCCGGGTTCTCGGCGCTGGTCCTGACCGTCGACACGCCGGTCGCCGGCGCCCGGCTGCGGGACGTCCACAACGGCTTCACGATCCCGCCGACGCTGTCCGCTCCGGACCCTCGCTGGACATGGGACGGCATCCGGGCTGGTGGATCGACAAGCTGACGACCGATCCCCTCCAGTTCGCGGTCTTCACCGAGACGGGCGGCACGGTCGCCGACCTGATCAACCGGGTCTTCGACCCGACCGTCACCATCGCCGACTTCGGCTGGCTGCGCGACGCCTGGAAGGGACCGCTCGTGATCAAGGGGATCCAGACCGTCGACGACGCGCGCGCGGTGGTCGATGCCGGCGCGGACGCCATCGTCATCTCCAACCACGGCGGCCGCCAGCTGGACCGCGCCCCCACCCCGCTCGAGCAGCTCCCGGCCATCGCCGCGGCCGTGGGCGACCGTGCCGAGGTCTTCGTGGACGGCGGGATCATGAGCGGTGCCGACGTGGTCGCGGCGGTGGCGATGGGCGCACGGGCCGCGCTCGTCGGGCGGGCCTACCTGTACGGGCTGATGGCCGGTGGCGAGCGCGGCGTGGCGCGCGCGGGCGAGCTGCTCCGCAAGGAGGCCGTCCGGACGATGCAGCTGCTCGGCGTCGCGAGCGTCGCCGAGCTCGGCCCGGAGCGCGTCCGCCTTCGCTCGACTCCGTGACCGTTTAGCCCGATCCGATGCCCGGTCACCCTTCCTCCGCCGACCCCTCCCCCGATCGAACGAGTCCGGCCGCTGATCCGGACTCGCCAGCATCGGCGCGACTTCAACGAGCTCGGCCGCTGACCGACGACGAGCTCTTCGCGATCACCGAGGCTGCCCGCTGGTCCGGCAGCAGACCAGCAACAGCCAGCCGTGCGCGGTTCTCGGGCTGGATCCGCGGACCGCTGCGACGCTGCGGTCGGCACTGGCGACCTCGGGATGGCCGTCGACGCCGCGCGCTCCAGCGGGCGCGTCGCCGCGTCGCGTCTGGATCCACGCCGCGGCGAAGGACCGGCGGTCTCCGATCGCCGTCGACGACGGCCGAGCGCTTGCGGAGCGGACGCTCGTCGCGATCGATGTGCTCGGGTTCGGCGATGCTCGATCGCGGCTGGGGCCGGATCGTGGCGGTGACACTCCGCGAGGCGGCACCGGCGCGAATCGCGCGCCATCGCCGACGACTGGCTGCGTCCGGAACGGTCGTCGCGCTCGGCCATCCGAGCGAGGCAGCGAAGGCCCCGAAGTCGGCGCCCGGGACCGCCCGGCGACCGCGCGAGGAGACCGTCTTCGAGGAGCGCTGGCCGCCGTCCGAGGCGCAGATGTCTATACAATCGCGCTGACCGACCTCGACCACGGAGGAGACCCGCGCGATGCAGCAGCACTCGATCACGATGCTCGGGACCGGCCTCATCGGCGACTTCTACACCACGACCCTCCACGGCCAGCGCAGCCGCGACCACGTCCAGGTCGTGTACTCGCGGAGCGCGGAGCGCGGCACGGCGTTCCAGGCGCGCCACGGCATCGCCGAGTCGACGACCGACATGGCCGCCGCGATCGAGCATCCCGACACCGACGTCGTGGTCGTCGGGCCTGCCGAACTTCCTCCACGAGGAGGCGATCGGGCTCGTCGCGAAGGCGGGCAAGGCCGTGCTCTGCACCAAGCCGCTCGGGCGGACCGCCGAGGAGGCGCGCCGGATCCTCGAGACCGTCGAGAAGGCCGGGGTCTTCGCCGGCTACCTCGAGGACCTCTGCTACACGCCGAAGCTGCTCAAGGCGGTGGCCTCGGTCAAGGCCGGCGCCATCGGCGACGTCACGTGGGTCCGCTCGCGCGAGACGCACCCCGGGCCGCACAGCGCGTGGTTCTGGGACGGCCGGCTGACCGGCGGCGGCGCCATCGTCGACCTCGGCTGCCACTGCATCGAGATCATCCGCAACTACGTCGGCAAGGACAACCGCCCGGTCGAGGTCCTGTGCCACACCGACACGCTCGTCCATCCGATCGCCGACGAGGACAACGCGGTCGCGCTGATCCGCTTCGAGAGCGGGGCGATCGGGCAGTTCGAGGTCAGCTGGACGTTCCGTGGCGGGATGGACCTGCGCGACGAGGTGGCCGGCACGCACGGCACGATCTGGACCAACCACTTCCTGCGCACGGGCTTCGAGATGTTCTCGGCCGGCGGCGGGCCGGGCGGCTACGTCGCGGAGAAGGCCGAGACGTCGGCGGGCTGGCTCTTCCCGGTCGGCGACGAGGTCGTCCGAGCTGGGCTACGTCGACATGTTCAGCGACATGTTCGACGCGATGGAGACCGGCCGCGCGCCGCAGGAGACGTTCTACGACGGCTACGTCGTCAACGCGGTCATGGACGCCGCCTACCGCTCCGCGAAGGAGCACGCCTGGGCGCCGGTCGAGATGGAATGGCGGGGCGGCTCGACGCCGCGCATCGCCTCGACGCCCGAGACCTTCGAGGGCCAGGTCGTGATCAAGCGCGAGCTGCTGCCCGACGGACGCCAGAAGCTGATCCTGAAGGACCCGGTCTCGGGCGACTTCAGCGACCGGGTGGTCTCGGGCGCCTAGCCGGGCCGTCCTCAGACGGCGGGGCGCAACCGGACGACGTTCCACGAGCGCGCCGGGAGCCGGACCGCCAGCCGCTCCCCGTCGAGGGCGGCGCCGCTGGCCGCGGTCGGCACGATCCGCGACGGATCCGTCGCGGTGTTGTGGGCCGCGAGGTCGGGATCGGTCAGCACCGAATGCCCCTCGACGGCCAGGCGGTCGAACCCGCGCAGCGAGGCGTCGAGCCCGAGCTCCCGGTCGGCCCGGTTGACCGCGAAGACCGTCACCCCGCCAAGGGCGAGGTCGTGCACGGCGGTCGCCTCGATCTCGCCCGGCGTGGCGGCGTCGATCTCGAGCTCGAGCACGGTCCCGTGTCCCCAGCGCGCCACGTCCGCGAACGGGTAGGCCGACGCCTGGAGCCACGCCGGACCGCCGTCGATGGTCCTGATGGCCGGGATGACGTTGACGAGCTGGGCGAGACAGGCGATCGAGACGCGGTCCGCGTGGCGCAGGAGCGTGATCAGCAGGCAGCCGACGACCAGCGCGTCGGCCAGGTCGTGCGTGTCCTCGGCGAGGGCCGGCGCCCGCTCGAACCCTCGGGCCTCCCGCGCGGCCTCGCGCTCGCGATGCTCGGTCAGGTGCCAGACATTCCACTCGTCGACGCTGAGCCCGATCCGCCGGCGGCCGGGCCGCGACGCGAGGTGGGCGTCCACGATCGCGGCCACGCGCGTGATCATCCGGTCCAGGTCCCCCGAGCAGGCGAGGTAGTCGTCGACGGTCTCGTAGGCGGCCGGGTCGTAGTACGCGTGCAGCGAGATGTGGTCGACGTCGTCGCCGGCGAGCTCGAGCACGGTCGTCTCCCACGAGCCGAAGGTCGGCATCGCGGACCCGGAGCTGCCGCAGGCGACGAGCTCGATCGACGGGTCGACGAGGCGCATGGCGCGAGCGGCCTCGGCCGCCGCACGGCCGTACTCGGCGGCACTCGTGTAGCCGATCTGCCACGGACCGTCCATCTCGTTGCCGAGGCACCAGGTCCGGATGCCGTAGGGCTCGGCATGGCCGTTCGCCACGCGCCGGTCGGCGATCGCGCTGCCGGCCGGGGCGTTGCAGTACTCGACGAGGTCGCGCGCCGCGTCGGCGCCGCGGGTCCCGAGGTTCACCGCGAGCATCGGCGACACGCCGGCGAGGCGCGTCCAGGCGACGAACTCGTCGGTGCCGACCAGGTTCGGCTCGATCGAGCGCCAGGCGAGGTCATGCCGCTCGGGCCGTCGGTCGCGGGGGCCGACCCCGTCCTCCCAGTCGTAGCCGGAGACGAAGTTGCCGCCCGGATAGCGGACCGTCGTCACGCCGAGCCGGCGGACCAGGTCGATGACGTCGCGACGCCAGCCGTCGGCGTCGGCGGTCGGGTGACCGGGCTCGAAGATCCCGCCGTAGACCGCCCGGCCCATGTGCTCGATGAACGACCCGTAGACCCGCTCGTCGATGACCCCGACCGCGCGGGTCGGGTCGATCACCGTCCGGGCATCAGCCAAGCACGGTCTCGGTCAGGTAGCGCGTGCCGCTCGCACAGCTCGATCGTCGGACCCGTCAGCGTCACGCTCGCGGTCAGCGGCAGGTCGACGGACGAGGTCCCGACCTCGATCCCGATCGTCCCGGGCTCGATGACGCGCCGGTGGTCGGCGCCGGTGTAGGCGAACTGCTCGGCGGAGAGGCGGAAGGTCACGGTCCGGCACTCCCCGGCGGCCAGCGACACGCGACGGAACCCGCGCAGCTCGCGGACCGGGCGGGCCACGGTGGCCTCGTCGTCGCGGACGTAGAGCTGGACCACCTCGTCGCCGGCGCGCTCGCCGGTGTTCGTGACGTCGACGCTGATCGCGAGCTCGCCGCCGTCGGTCGCGAGCTCGTCGCGGTCGACCCGCAGCCGGTCGACGCTTGAACGTCGTGTACGACAGCCCGAACCCGAACGGCCAGAGCGGCTTGACCGACCCGTCGACGTAGTCGCCCTTGGGCTGCGAGTGGCCGCCCGTCGGGTGGTGCCGGTACGTGACCGGCACCTGCCCGACGTGCCGCGGGATCGAGACCGGGAGCTTGCCGCCCGGGGTCGCAGCCCCGGTCAGCACGTCCGCGATCGCGTCCGGACCGGCGTCGCCGGGCACCCACGCGAGGAGGATCGCGTGGGCAGTGCCCGGCTGCGGATTCGATGGCGAGCGGCCGCCCGCTGACGACCACGAGCACGACCGGCGTGCCGGTCGCGACGACGGCGTCGAGCAGCTCCTGCTGGCGGCCGTGGAAGCCGAGGGTCGAGCGGTCGCGGAACTCGCCGGTGGTCGAGTCGTCGGTCAGGCCGGAGCGCTCGCCGAGGACCAGGATCGCGACCTCGGACGCGCTCGCGGCCGCCACCGCCTCGGCGATCTCCTCGTCGGTCCCGTCGGAGATGCCGGTCCCGCGGGCGTAGCGGACGTCGGCGCCCGCGAGCGACGTCGCGGAGCGCGTCGAGGATCGTCCGCCGCCCGGTCAGCTCGTCGGCCGGCGCGATCACGTCGCCCTCGCCGACGATCCCGAGCGCGTCCGTGCCCTCGTGCATCTCGCGCAGCGTCTCCATGTGGACCAGGTGGCTGTAGTCGCCGAGCAGGTCGCGGGCGCTGTCGGCGATCGGCCCGATGACCGCCACGCGCCGGCGCCCGGTCGCGAGCGGCAGGATCCCGTCGTTCTTGACCAGGACCAGCGAGCGCTCGGCGAGCGTGCGGGCGGCGCGCGCCTCGTCGGCGGCCAGCGCCTCGAGGACGTCCTCGCCCGGGATCGGGACGTACGGCTGCTCGAACAGCCCGAGGCGGAACTTCATCCGGAGGACGCGGGCCACGGTCGCGTCCAGATCGGCGTCGTGCACCCGGCCCGCCTCGAGCGCCGCCTCGAGCGGCGGGCCGAAGGCGACGGTGCGCGGCAGCTCCGTGTCCACGCCGGCGACGAGGGCCAGCCGCGCCGCCTCGCCCAGGTCGGACGTGAGCTTGTGGGCCGTGGAGATCATCTCGACGCCGATGTAGTCCGACGCGACGATGCCATCGAAGCCCCACTCGCCGCGGAGGATGCCGGTGAGCAGCGCCGCCGACGCGTGGCACGGCACGCCGTCGACGTCGCAGTAGGCCGGCATCACGCTGGCGATCCCGGAGCGCCGCACCGCGGCCTCGAACGGGAACAGCTGCTCGTCGCGGAGCTCCCGCTCGCCGATGTGCGCCGGCGCCTGGTTCATGCCGCCTTCCGCCAGCCCATGGCCGACCATGTGCTTGGCGGTGGCGATCACGCCATCGGCGAGGTCGGGGCCCTGGAGCGCCTCGATGTACGCGCAGCCCAGCTCGGCGGCGAGGTACGGGTCCTCGCCGTAGGTCTCCTCGATGCGCCCCCAGCGCGGGTCGCGGGCGATGTCGAGCACCGGCGCCAGCGCGTGGCGGGCGCCGGTCAGCAGCATCCGCCGGCGGATGGTGGCCGCCATCGCGGTGACCACGTCGGGGTCGAAGCTCGCGGCGGCCCCGATCGACTGCTGGAAGCACGGCGCCGCCCAGGCGATGAGGCCGTGCAGGCACTCCTCGTGGATGATCGTGGGGATCCCGAGTCGCGTCTCCTCGACCAGGTAGTCCTGGATCGCGTTCGCCGTCTGGGCCACCTCGATCGGCCGCAGGTTCGTCGAGCCCGCCAGCCGGGTGATCTGACCGACGCCGTCGGCGGCGAGGGCGGCCAGCCGCGCCGCGTCGAAGCCCGATTCGGGGACGACCTCGAAGGCCCAGAGGGAGCCGAGCTGGGCGATCTTCTCGGCCCTCGTCATGCGCGCGAGCAGGTCGGCGACCCGCGACTCGACCGGGAGCGCCGGATCGCGATAGTCGGCCCTGATCGTCGCCATCAGCCCTTCACCGAGCCGGCGGTCAGGCCGCCCACGATGTGGCGCTCGGCGATGACGTAGAAGATCAGCGCCGGGATGAGCGACACCACGGTGAAGGCCAGCGTCCGTGCCGCGTCCGAGCTGTACGTCGACGCGAAGTTCATGACGCCGAGCGGGAGCGTCCACTGGTCCTCGGAGTTCAGGACGACCAGCGGCAGGATGAACGCGTTCCAGGTGGTCACGATGGCGAGCACGCTGACGGTCGCGAGCGCCGGCCGCGACAGGGGCAGCAGCACGCGCCAGAAGAAGCCGAACGAGCCGCAACCGTCGATGCGTGCCGCGTCCTCGAGCTCCATCGGGATGCTCCGGAAGAACGGCCGCAGGATGACGATCGAGAGCGGCAGTCCGAAGGCGGCCTGCGGGAGCGCCACCCCGAGCAGGTTGCCAGACAGCCCGAGCTGGCGGATGAGGACGTACAGCGGCAGGATCGCGACGGCCGTCGGGAACAGCAGCCCGAACACGAAGAGCGTGTACATCGCCTCGCGGCCGCGGAACCGGATCCGGGCGAACACGAAGGCGGCGAGCGGACGCGCAGCCGACCGTGACCCCGACCGCCACGATCGCGACGATCACGCTGTTGAACAGCTCGCCCCAGAACGCGGGCGCGTTCTCGCCCCACAGGACGTCGGCGTAGTTGTCGAAGACCCACGGATCGGGGATCAGCGCGACCGGGTTCCCGGCCAGCTGGCCGTTGTCCTTGAAGCCACCGAGGACCGCGTAGAGGATCGGCAGCAGGATCGCGGCCGCCACCCCGAGCAGGACGACGTAGGCGGCCGCCCCGGAGATCGTGCGGCGGGCGCCCTTCGTGCGGGCCACGGCCATGACGGCGGTCGGCTCCGCGGTCACCTTGGTGGATGCCCCGGTCGTCATCGGCTCATCCGTTGTAGGCGGTCACGGCGCCGTCGATGTCGCGACGGAGGACGAACCGCTGGTACAGCAGGGCCACGACGAGGGCGCACAGGAACAGCAGGACGGCGAGCGCGCTGCCGTATCCCATCTGCTGCTCCTCGAATCCGGACTTGAACATGTTGACGGCCATCGTGGTGGAGGCGGTGAGCGGGCCGCCGCCGGTCATGACCCAGACCAGGTCGAACAGCTGCAGGGCCCCGATGACCGAGAGGAAGACCGACACGCGGAGCGTGGGTCCGATCAACGGCAGCGTCACGTACCGGAACGCCTGCCGGCGCCCGGCGCCGTCGATCAGCGCGGCCTCCTCGATCTCCCTGGGGATGCCCTGCAGCCCGGCCAGCAGCAGGATCATGTGGAACCCGAAGTACTTCCACGAGATGATCACGAACAGGGTCAGCATCACGATGTCGGTGTTGCCCAGCCAGTCCTGGATGAGCCCCTCGAGACCGACGCTCCGCAGGCCCGAGTCGACCAGGGCATCGGGCTGCAGGAGCAGGCTGAACACGATGCCGGTGATCGCCTCCGACAGCACGTACGGGACGAAGAACAGCAATCGGAAGATGGCGCGTCCGGGGAAGCGCCGGTTGAGCAGGATGGCGAGCCCCAGCGAGAACGGGATCTGGAGGAGGAGCGACAGGACGATGACCAACACGTTGTTGCCCACCGCCTGCCAGAACACGTCGCTCGCCAGGGCGACCTGATAGTTGGCGAGCCCGATGAAGTCCTCGAGCGGGCCGAGGCCGTTCCACTTGTACAGGCTGAAGTGCGCGGCCTGGATGATCGGGATGATGACGAAGACGAGGTAGACGACCAGGGCCGGCAGCAGGAAGAGGCTGATCGTCAGCCACTTCCCCGGCAGTCGCGGACCAGAGCTGGATTCGCGGCCTTGGGAGCGGAACACGTCCCTGCTTGCCTCCGACGGAATGGGCGGGCCGGCTGGAGCCGGCCCGCCCGTGATGCCGAGTCTACGAGTGATCCACTCGTCGGGAGACGCCTACTTCTTGGCGGCGTCCGTCAGGGCCTGGCAGGCCTTCTCGGGGGTCGACTTGCCGAGGAACAGCGCCACGGTGGCGTCGTTGAACGCGGCAGCCAGCGGCCCGCTCGTGGCCTGGTCCAGGTAGAGCTGCATGAACGTGGCCGCGCCGCGACCGGCGAGGACCTGCTGCAGGTTCGGGTCGGTGACCGTGCTCTCCGTGCCGACGGTGGTCGAGAGGCCGACGCCGTCGGTGTTGAGCTTGTTCTGGTTCTCCGTGCTCATGAAGAACTTCAGGAAGTCGATCGCCTCGGGCGGCGCGTTCTTGCTGACCGCGATCCCGTTGCCACCGCCGATGCCGTCGGTGGCGGCGCCGGCGCCACCGGTCACCGTCGGGAACGCGAACCAGCCGAGCTTGTCGCCGAGGCCCACCTTGCCGATGCTCTGATCCTTCTGGACCGACGGCGCCCACTGGCCCATCAGCTCCATCGCGGCCTTGCCGTTGCCGACCGAGGCCGCTTCGCTGTTGTAGTCCGCGCTCGCGTACCCCTTCTGGTACGGCTCCAGCGCGTTGAGCGCCAGGACGGCCTGTCCGGCCTTGATGCAGGCGTCCGTGTTCCAGTTGCCGGTCTGGATCATCTGGCTGAGCGCGTCGCCGCCGCCGTTGCGGAGCAACAGGTACGACCAGAGGTGCATCGACGGCCACTTGTCCTTGCCCGCGATGGCGAGCGGGGCCACGCCGGCCGCCTTGAGCTTCGGGAGGGCGGCGAGATACTCGTCCCAGGTCTTCGGCGGGCTCGTGATGCCGGCCTTCGTGAAGAGGTCCTTGTTGTACCAGAAGCCGATCATCCCCATGTCCCAGGGGATGCCGTACTGGACACCCTTGTACTGGTAGATGCTCATCGCACCGGCGTTGACCGTGTCCTTCCACGGCGCGACGGCGGCGGTGATGTCCTGGAGCAGCCCGGCGTCCGCCTGGGCGGCCATGGTCCCGCCGCCCCACGACTGGAAGAGATCCGGGTAGGCGTCGGCCGGCGTGGCCGAGAGCTTCGTCTTGAACGCCTCGTTCTCGGTGACCGTGATCTTGATCTTGACGTTCGGGTGAGCCGTCTCATAGGCCTTGGCGATGGCCGCGAAATCGGCCTTGCCGGGGTCGCCGGTGGCGATATGCCACCAGTCGATCGTCACGGGCTCCGCCGCGGCCGATGCCGGGGCGGATGCCGCGGCACTCGGGGCCGCGGCACTCGGCGCGGCGCTCGCTGGAGCGCTGCTGGCCGAACCGCCACTGGAACAGGCGCTGATCGTCAGCGCGAGAACGCCGAGCAAGCCCAGCGTTCGCCTCGGGTTGGACATGACTGGCCCTCCTGTCATTTCGACACTCCTCCTCGGGTGGGTGCGGCGCATGTCTGTGGTGGCGATCTCCTCTGGCGGTGCCCGGTGCCGGTCCGTCCGGCAGGGCGGTGCGGGAGCGAAAGTTTCGGTCCGGTGGACGATTACTTTCGACCCCGAACCTTAGGCACCCGACGGGGCACCGTCAAGAGCCTTTCCGGCGGCCCGGTTGCAACAAATCGATGCGTCGAGCGCCGAAACTTTCGGTACACTGCGGCCATGACCTCCTCCGTCACGGGTGCGAAGCGGCGTCCCTCGGACCGACCGACGATCGCTCGTGTCGCGGCCCAGGCCGGGGTCTCGGTGCCCGACCGTCTCGAAGGTGATCAACGGCCGAGCCGACGTGTCGCCCGAGACCCGGCGCCGCGTCGAGGCGGTCATCCGGGAGCAGGGCTATCACCGCTCGGACCGGATCCAGACGGACGGCACCGATCCTCGAGCTCATCTTCCACGAATTGGAGTCGGAGTGGGCGCTGGAGATCGTCCGGGGCGTCGAGCACGTCGCCGGCCAGCATCATCTGGCGGTCGTCCTGTCCGAGCTGCACGGCCGGCGGACCCCCGGCCGCGGCTGGATCGAGGGCGCGCTGGCCCGCCATCCGACGGGCGTCATCGCGGTCTTCAGCGACCTCAGCGAATCGGTGCGGACCCAGCTGCGGACGCGTGGCATCCCGTTCGTGGTGGTGGACCCGACCGGTGAGCCGCTCCACGACACCCCGTCGATCGGCGCGACCAACTGGAACGGCGGCCTGACGGCGACCCGCCATCTCCTGGGGCTCGGCCACCGCCGCATCGCGGTCGTCGGCGGGCCCGCGGGGATCCTCTGCAGCCGCGCCCGGATGGACGGCTACCGGGCCGCGATGGACGCGGCCGGCGTCCCGATCGACCCGGAGCTGACCAGCCACGGCCACTTCCAGGTGGAGGAGGGCGTGCGCAAGGGCCGCGCAGCTGCTGCGCCGGCCGGACCGCCCGACGGCGATCATCGCGGGCAACGACCTCCAGGCCCTCGGCGTCTACCAGGCGGCCCGCGAGGCTCGCCTGCACATCCCGGAGGACCTGAGCGTCGTGGGCTTCGACGACCTGCCGGTCGCGCGCTGGGTCGGGCCGCCGCTGACGACCATCCGCCAGCCGCTGTACGAGATGGCCGTCGCCGCCGCGGAGCTGGTGCTCGCCGTGGCGCGCGGGGAGCAGCCGGTCCAGACGCGGGTCGAGCTCGCCACCGAGCTCGTCGTCCGCGAGAGCACCGCGCCGCCGGCGGCACCGGCCGCCTGACGGTCGCGCGGCTCGCGGTCAGGCGTCGCCTAGATCGCCGGGCGCGCCTCGAACCCGATGACCCGCTCGCACCAGGCCGCGACGCCGAGGAGCGGCCCGAGGTCGTCGACGGTGCCCACGAGCTGGACCGCGAACGGCAGCCCGTCGTCGTCGAGACCGCTCGGCAGGGCGATCGCCGGGACGCCGAGCGTGCTCCACGGGGCGCACAGCGAGCCGTCGCCGGTCCCATCGGCGAGGGTCGGGGCCGACGAGACGGCGACCGGCGTCAGCAGCGCGTCGACGCGTGGCCGCGAGCCCCGCCCAGGCCTCGCGCGCGGCCGCGCGAACTCGTTCCGCGGCGACGACCTCGGCCGCGGACCGCGCCTGCCCGGCGAGCACGAGGTCGCGGATGGTCGGCGCGTAGTCGGCGGCATGGGCCGCGAACCACGTCGCGTGCGTCGCGGCCGCCCCGGCTTCGAGCAGCACCCGGCCCGCGTCCGGCAAGGCCGTCGAAGGCGGCCGGCAGCTCGATCGTCGACGACCCGCGCCCCGGCGTCGTCGAACCGGCCCGCCAGCGCGTCGAGGTGGCGGCGCAGCCCCGGCTCCGCCAGGTCGACCGAGGCGCGGACGAGGCCGATGCGCGGCGCGTCGATCGGCTCGATCTCGATCGCGCGGCCGGTCAGCACGCCCTCGAGCAGCGCGGCGTCGGCCACGGACCGGACGATCGGCCCGGCATGGTCGAGCGCCCGCGAGAGCGGCACGACCCCCTCGAGCGGGACCGCGCCGAACGAGCCCTTGCAGCCCACGACCCCGCAGTAGGCCGCGGGCCGCAGGATCGAGCCGACGGTCTGCGTGCCGATCGCCGCGGGGACCATCCGGGCCGCGACCGCCGCGGCGGACCCCGACGACGAGCCGCCCGGCGTGTGCTCGAGCGACCACGGGTTGCGCGTCGGCGCCGGGTCCCGGTAGGCGAACTGGGTGGCGTGGGTCTTGCCGAGGATCACCGCTCCGGCATCGCGCAGCCGCGCCACCAGCGGCGCGTCGACGGTCGGTCGCGTGTGGGCGAACGCGGCCGCGCCCGCGCGGGTGGGCATGCCCGCGACGTCGATGATGTCCTTGATCCCGATCGGCACGCCGTGCAGCGGCCCGACCGTCCGCCCCGCGGCGACATCGGCGTCGCGCTCGCGCGCCTCGGCGAGCGCCGCCCGGCCGTCGAGGTGGACCCATGCCTGGACCCGACGGCTCGAGCGCGTCGATGCGATCGAGACACGCGGCGGTGAGCCCGGCGGAGGTCCAGTCGCCGGCGCGGATCCGCTCGGCGGCCTCGATGACGCCGGCGTCCGTCGGACGGCCCGCCGATCACCGGCCGGCGGCCCCGCCGGTCCGTCCGAGGACCAGGTCGCGCCCGGCCACGAGCGCACGGAGCTTGGCGGTCGTCGCCCACCGCGCGGTCTGGCTGAAGCCGCAGTCCGGGACGAGCGCCAGCCGCTCCGGCGGCACGCCGGCGGCCAGCACCTGGTCGATCCGCTCCGCCACCTCGTCCGCCGTCTCGAGGTGCGAGTTCTTGACGTCGATGATGCCCGCCGCCACGTCACGGCCGGTCGCGGCGATCTCGCCGAGGATCGCGACCTCGGCCATCTCGCGGTTGGCGAACTCGAGGACCAGCTCGTCCACCCGGAAGCCGAGCATCGCGTCGAGGACCGGCCGGTAGGTCCGCCGCGCCAGCGGCCGGCCGAGGTAGTTCCCGAAGCACAGGTGCGCCCCGAGCCGCACCTTCCCGACGACCGGCTCGATCGACGCGTTGAACAGCGCGGCGAAGTCCGACGGCGCGTCCGGGTGGATCGCCGGGGACGGGTCGTCGACCTGGATGAACGTCGCGCCGGCCGCCGCCAGCCCCTCGATCTCGGCGCGCAGGATCGGCACGAACGCCTCGGCGGCGTCGTCGCGTCGCGGGTAGACCTGCCCGGGCCCGTAGGTCAGGCGGCCGGACAGCGTGTACGGCCCGGGGATCGTGACCTTGAGGGGACGCGTCGCGTGCGCGGCCGCGTAGCGGTACTCGGCGACGACCCCCAGCCCGTCGGGCGCGGCGATCGGCTCGAGGACCTCGAAGCGATGCTGCTGGTCGTGGCCGCCGGCCCCGAGACGCCGCGCCGGCGGCAGCGCGCGGACGCCGGTCAGGTGCTTGTAGAACTCGGCGGTGAAGAAGCCGGCCCGGCGCATCTCGCCGTCGCTCACGACGTCGATCCCGGCCGACTCCTGGTCGCGCAGCGCGAGGTCGACGGCGTCGTCGAGCATCTCCTCGAGGTCGGCCGGCCCGAACTCGCCGCGCTCGGCCGCGTCGATCCCCGATACGAACCACGAGGGCCGCGCATGCGACCCGACCACGCTGGTCAGGAGGCCGCCCGGACGGTCGGCCGGTGCGATCGGGCCGGCGGGCGGGGCGATCGGCTGGGTCATGCGGCTCCTCCATCGGTCGGCGAACGCGAAGGCCCGGGCCGGATTGTCGACGAAGAGCCGCCGCCGGATGTCGGCGCCGATCCCGGCCCCCTCCATGGCGGCCGTGAACCCGTCGAGCAGCCAGGTCAAGCCGGGCGACCCGCCGTAGACCGCGTAGTAGCCCTGCCGCGCCGCGTCCATGCCGAGGAGGATGCCACCGATCGAGCCCGTCCTCGACCGCCCAGCCGAGCAGGCGCAACGTGCCGTTGTCACCGTCGCCCCAGCGGAACGAGCCGTCGAACTCGGCGAAGGCCCCGGTCTCGAGCACGGCCTGGAGGTAGCCGCGGTCGACGACCTTGTCGACGTGGCTGAGCGCGACGTGCGACGGGTCGACGCCGAGGTCTTCCAGCAGCGCCACCTGCTCGAGCGCGCCGGTCCCGGCCTCGCAGTGGGTCAGGATCGGCGCCCCGGTCCGGTGATGCGCCTCGGCCGCCGCCTCGAACACCCGGGCGTCGCGCGCGGACGGCCCGCCGGCGCTCCCGGCGATCTTGATGACGCCGGCCCGGTGCGGCGTCCGCCGGACCTCGGGGCCGGCGTAGTCGTTCGCATCGATGCCGTCGGTGATGTCGAGGACGAACCGCTCGGCGATCGCCTCGACCGGCTCGGTCACGCTCCAGTGGGCCGGCCCGTAGTAGCGCTCGTGGTGCAGCCCGGTGGGCGCGATCACGTGGATCCCGGTCCGTCGCGACAGCTCGGCCAGCTTGACGACGCTGCGTCCGCAGTCGCAGGGCATCGCGTCGACGACCGCACGGAGACCCAGCGCGGCCGCCGCCTCGACCTCGGGCACCATCCGGTCGATGTCGCCCAGGTCGAAGTCGGGATGCATCTCGACGGGTCGTCCGCCGTCGATCACGAGGTGCTCGTGGCTGTAGGTGACCCCGAGCTCACTCGGGGCGATGTCGCCGAGGACCGTCCGCACGACGGTCATCGCGCGGCCTCCCCGGCGGTCTCCAGCGAGAGGATCGCGCCGGTCGCGCGGAGCCGCTCGAGGACCGTCGCGACCGGGACGTCACGGACCTCGCCCGGACCGGCCGCCGCCAGCGCCGCGGTCGTCCCCGCCGCCTGGCCCATCGCCATGCACTGGGCCATCGAGCGGATCGACGCGTGCGCGTCGTGCGTCGCCGAGAAGCAGCGGCCGGCGACCAGCGCGTTGGTCCCGTCGCGGACGATCAGCGAGCGCAGCGGGATGCCGACGGCCGCCCCGTCGGGCAGGTAGCGCCAGGTCGTGCCGCCGCCCTCGCCGCCGTGGTGATCCTCGATCGGAGCACCGCACAGGCCGATCGCGTCGTCGAAGGACCGGGCGGCCAGCACGTCCTCGGCGGTCACCCGGTAGTCGCCGTAGACGCGGCGCGTCTCGCGGACGCCGAGCCGTGTCCCGAGCGCGACGAGTGAGGCGCCCGCGTACCCGGGCACGCGGTCCACGAGGAACCGTGCGTACTCGAGCGCCTGCCGCCGCCCGCGGATCTCGAGCTCGGTCAGGACCTCCGGGTCGGTGGCGTTGCGGATCGTGCCGTCGGGGTCGCGCCGGACCTGGTCGAGGCGGGTCATGATCGTGGCGGTCACCCCGTCGACGGGCGTGACGTGGTCGCTCCCCTCGCGGCGGGGCAGGTCGTACCCGTCCCCGGCCGCCTCGGCCATCAGGGCGTGGAGCCGGTCCTTGTCGATCGTCCGGCGCGCGGCGGCGTCCACGTTCGCCATCCGGAAGGTGGCCGTCACGGTCTGGGCGGGCGCCTCGCCGCCCGCAAGCTCGTAGCCGAAGCCCGCGTGGTGGCTGAGATCGGCGTCACCGGAGGCGTCGACGACCACGCGAGCGCGGACACGCCGGAGGCCGGCCCGCGTCGCGACCGTGATCGACTCGACGCGCCCGTCGCGGACTTCGGCCTCGACGACCGTCGCGTGGAGCAGGATCCGCGCGCCGGCCTCCTGGACGAGCCGCTCCCAGACGACCTTGAGGTGCTCGGCGAGATACGTCACGCCGGTCCCGGCGCCGTAGGTGTTCGGCCGCTCGACGACCGGCCCGAGGTCGCGCAGCCCCGCCACCACCTCGTCAGCGATCCCACCGACGACCTTGCGCGAGCTGGTCCCCGGGGTGAAGAAGCCGTAGAACGTGTCGAGGACGGCGGTCGAGGTCCCGCCGAGGAAGGGCAGGGCGTCGATGAGGAGCGTGCTGGCACCGGCGCGCGCGCTCGCGATGGCGGCGGTCGAACCCGCCGATCCGCCCCCCACGACCGCGACGTCCACCTCGACCGTGCCGGGATCCTCGGTCAACTCGCCCGCCCGAGCGAGAGCGCCGGCGAGCCGCCGGGATCGCCGGCCTCGATCCAGCGGCCGATGGACTCGCGCGCGAAGAGCTGGTCGACGACCATCGATGACGCGCCGATGACCCCGGCCAGCCCGCCGAGCGACGACCGCTGGATCAGGAGGTCGCGCGTCGCGAGCGGGAGCGACCGGCGGTAGACGGCCTCGCGGATCGAGGCCAGGAACTGGTCCGGGCTGTTGGCCACGCCGCCGCCGATGACCACCAGCGACGGGTTGAAGAAGTTCACGACGCTCGCCAGCATCGAGCCGATCCGGCGGCCGCCGGACTGGAGCAGCGCCACCGCGGCCGGGTCGCCGAACGAGGCCGCGCGGGCGACGTCCTGCGCGGACACGCTCCCGGCCTGGTCGAGCGCCAGGCGGAGCCGCTTGCTCCGGCCCTCGAGCGCGGCCGTCTCGCCGGCCCGGCCGAGCGCGCCGCCGCCGGCCAGGGCCTCGAGACAGCCGATGTTGCCGCAGCGGCAGATGACCGCGGGGTCCTCGGTGACCTGGATGTGGCCGACGTCGCCGGCGCTCCCCTGCGCGCCGCGATGGAGGTGGCCGTCCGAGATGATCCCGGCGCCGATCCCGGTGCCGACCTTGACCACGACCACGTTGTCGTGGCCGGCCGCGACCCCGGAGCGCCACTCCCCCATCGCCAGCAGGTTCACGTCGTTGTCCACCCAGACCGGCGCGTTGTAGCGCTCGGCGAAGCGCTCTCGGATCGGATAGCCGTCCCAGCCCGGCATGATCGGCGGCGAGATCGGCCGCCCGGACTCGAACTCGACCGGCCCCGGGACGCCGATGCCGACCCCCCACAGCCGCCCGGGGATCCCGGTCGTCGTCTGGAGCAGCGTCTCGAACAGCGAGTCGACGCGATCGAGCCCGGCCTCCGGACCCGCCTCGATGGAGGCCGGCTCGTCGTGGTGGGCGAGGACGCGGCCGTCGAGCGCGGTCAGCGCCACGTCGATGCTGGTGGCCCCGAGGTCCGCGACCAGGACGTGGCCGGCGTCGGCCCGGAACGTCAGGCGGCGCGGTGGCCGGCCGCCGGTGCTCGGACCGACGTCGCCCTCGGTGACCAGCCCGCGGTCCACGAGCTCGCCGACCCGCTGCGCGACGATCGCCCGTCCCAGCCCGGTCCGCGTGACCAGCTCGGACCGCGACCGCGACCGGCCGAGGCGGATCTCGTCGAGGACGGTGACCAGCGCGTCGAGCGCCTCGTCGGCCAGCGGTGCGTGCGCCTGGAGCTCCATGACGCGCCGCATCATACGCCGTCCTTCGTCCGCTCGGCAGTCGACTTTTGCACTTGACAGGTCAAAGTAGACTCCGTGGTGACGACACCGCGCTGTCCCCTGCCCGATCCCGGGCGGTCCCCCAGACCGTCACTCGACCGCGACCGGTCGGAGACCGCAGTGTAAGATGTCTAGACAGGTTCGACCCCCTTCTACAGGTGAGCCGGGCATGACGAGCGGGATCGCGGGCATCGGTACCGCGGTGATCGGGACGGGCTTCATCGGCACCGTCCACGTGGAGGCGCTTCGCCGCATCGGGGTCCAGGTTCGGGGCGTCCTCGGCAGCACGGCCGAGCGCGGAGCCGCCCGTGCCGAGACCCTCGGGGTCGCGAAGGCCTACGCCTCGCTGGACGAGCTCCTCGCCGACCCGACCGTCGACGTCGTCCACGTCACGTCCCCCAACGACCTGCACGTCAGCCAGTCGATCGCGGTCCTCGAGTCCGGGCGCCACGTCGTCTGCGAGAAGCCGCTCGCGCTGACCTCCGCGGAGTCGACCCGCCTGGTCGAGTGCGCCGCGGCCAGCGGCCGGGTCAACGCGGTCAACTTCAACATCCGCCACTACCCGTTGAACCAGCACGCCCGCGACGTCGTCGCGGCCGGAGCGCTCGGCGAGGTCCGGTTGGTGACCGGCCGCTACTTCCAGGACTGGCTCCTCCTCCCCGGTGACTGGAACTGGCGGCTGCAGCCGGACCGCGGCGGCGCGCTCCGCGCCGTGGGCGACATCGGCTCGCACTGGCTCGACCTCATGACCTTCGTGACCGGGCACCGGATCGAGGCGGTGATGGCCGACCTCGCGACGTTCATCCCCGTCCGCCAGGAGCCGACCGGGCCCGGTGGCGACGTTCTCGACCGAGCGTTCCGCCGAGACCGTCACCCGCGAGATCAGCACCGAGGACACCGCCACGATCCTGCTCCGCTTCGAGGGCGGCGCGCGCGGCGCGGTCAGCGTGTCGCAGATCAGCGCGGGCCGGAAGAACTCGGTCCAGTGGGAGATCGACGGGTCCGAGTCGTCGATGGCGTGGGACTCGGAGCTGCCCGACCAGATCTGGCTGGGCCACCGCGAACGGCCCAACGAGATCCTGTTCAAGAACGCCGCCCTGATGTCGCCGGCCGGTCAGGCCGCCTCCGCGCTCCCGGCCGGCCATGTCGAGGGCTTCGCCGACACGTTCTCGGCCCTGTTCCGGGCGATCTACGCCGACGTCGTGGCGGGCCGGCCGTCGGCGCGGCCCGCCTATCCGACCTTCGCCGACGGCCATGACGAGATGCTGGTCATCGAGGCGATCGCCGAGAGCGCCCGGCGCGGCGCCTGGGTCGAGGTCGAGCGGGCGCCGGTCGCCGCGGGAGCCTCCGCATGAGACTCGGCCTGCTCACCGCGCCGTTCCCCGAGACCCCGCTCGACGAGGTCGTCGACTGGACCGCGGCCAACGGCTTCGAGAGCATCGAGATCGCCTGCTGGCCGCGCACGACCGGGCCGACCCGGCGCTACGCGGGGACCTCGCACATCGACGTCGCGAACCTGTCCGCCGCCGAGGGCCGCGACCTCGCGGCCGGGATCCGCGCCAAGGGGCTGACGATCTCCGGGCTCGGCTTCTACCCGAACCCGCTGCACCCCGATCCCGGCCCATCGCGAGACCGTCATCGGCCACCTCAAGCACGTGATCACGGCCGCCGAGAAGATGGACGTCCCGATCGTCAACACGTTCATGGGCGCCGACGCCGCGAAGACGCAGGACCAGAACTGGGACGACGCGCTCCGGATCTGGCCCGAGATCGTCACGTTCGCCGCGGACCACGGCCGCCGGCTCACCTTCGAGAACTGCCCGATGCTGTTCTCGTACGACGAGTGGCCGGGCGGCCACAACCTGGCCACGACGCCGCGCATGTGGCGGCGGATCCTCGAGAACTGGGAGGGGACGGTCGGGCTGAACTTCGACCCGTCGCACCTGATCCTCCAGATGATCGACATCCCGCGGTTCATCCGCGAGTTCGGGCCGCACATCTACCACGTCCAGGCGAAGGACCTGACCATCGACCGCGAGGCCCTCTACGAGCGCGGCGTGTTCGCGATGGGCATCGGCTGGCAGATCCCTCGGCTCCCGGGGCTCGGCGATGTCGACTGGGGCGTGCTGTTCGCCGCGCTGTGGCGCGCCGGCTACGACGGCGACGTGATCATCGAGCACGAGGACCGCGACTTCGAGGGCACCGACGAGAAGGTCAAGCGCGGGTTCCTGCTCGCACGCAACGTGCTGCGGCCCTATGTCGTCTGACGCCGTGATCCGCCAGGTCGGGATCGGCTTCATCGGCTCGGGCTTCATCGCCGAGCACTACGCGGCCGGGCTCGCGTTCGTGCCGGAGGCGCGGATCGTGGCGAACGCCTCGACCCGGGGCGGGCGCGGCGCCGCGTTCGGGGCCGCTCACGGCGTGGACGCCACCTACGACACGATCGAGGCGCTGTGCGCCGACCCGGCAGTGGACCTCGTCGTCATCGCCCTGCCGAACCACCTCCATCTCGAGGCGGTCCGGATCGCCGCGGCCGCCGGCAAGGGCGTCCTCTGCACCAAACCGCTCGGCCGCAACGGCGACGAGGCCGCCGAGATCCTGCGCCTCGTGACCGACGCTGGTGTCTTCCACGGGTACCTCGAGAACGAGGTCTTCTCCCCCGACGTCATCCGCCTCCAGGAGATGGTCGCCTCGGGCGCGCTCGGGCGGGTCCTCACGATGCGGGCGCGCGAGGGCCACTCCGGCCCGCACGCCGCCCACTTCTGGGATGCCGAGACCGCCGGTGGCGGCGCGTTCCTCGACATGGGCTGCCACTGCATCGAGGCCGCCCGCTACATCATCGGCAAGGACGTCGCGGTGACCGACGTGTTCGCCTGGGGCGCGACGCTGGGCCATGCCGACAAGACCACCGGCGAGGACAACGCGATCGCGATCCTCCGCTTCGAGGACGGCCGGACGGCGACCATCGAGGCGTCGTGGACCGCCAAGGGCGGGATCGAGGTCCGCAACGAGATCTACTGCGAGCGCGGCCGGATCATCCACGACCTGGGCGCCACGCCGATCAAGGCGTTCCTCGAGGAATCGGTCGGCTACCTCGCCGAGAAGACCGACGCGGACACGGGCTGGGTCTTCCCGATCGCCGACGAGACCCGCGTCGCGGGGTACGACGAGCAGTTCCGGCATATGGTTCGCGCCTACCTCGCCGGCGAGACGCCCCGGGAGAGCTTCCTGGACGGGCTCGTCGTCAACCGCATCATCGATGCGGCCTACCGCTCCATGCGCACCGGCCAATGGGAGGCGGTCCACGCGACCGCCGCCCCGGTGGCCGTCTGATGCACACCGACACCCGGACCCCGCTCGCAGGCGCCGAGGTCCGCGGTCCCATCCCGAAGGACGCCTAGCGAGACAGGGTGGCGGGCACGGACCCGCAGCAGGAGGTGAAGCGATCGAACGCCATGGTTCGAGCCCCGACGTCGGGGAGGAGCAGTCCAAGACACACGGCCGCGCGGCCGTGTCGACGGAACGAGGAGGAGAACGAATGCTCAAGAAGGGATCGGCCCTTGCTCGGCTGACCATCGGGGTCGCGGCGATCGCCGTGCTCGCGGCGGCGTGCTCGAGCAGCGGGTCGTCGGCCGCCCCGAGCGGCGGCGCGACCGGGCAAGTACACCATCGGCTTCGCCAACGGCGGCGGCGTCGGCAACGGTTGGCGCGAGTCGTCATCTGCTCGGCCAAGGCCCAGGCGGACGACGTCGGGCAAGGTCGCGGCGTCACGGTCATCAACCACGACACGGACGCCGCCGGTCAGCTGACCGACATCCGCGACCTGATCGCGAAGAAGGTCAATGCGATCGTCGTCAACCCGAAGACCCGGACGCGCCTGAACCCGGCCATCGCCGAGGCCATCGCGGCCGGGCATCCAGGTCGTCGCCATCGACGCCTCGGTGACCGCGCCCGGCGCCTACAACCTGTCCAACGACCAGGTCCAGTACGCCTACCTCGGCGCCAAGTCCCTGTTCGAGCAGATGGGCAAGAAGGGCGCCGTCGTCTACATGCGCGGCATCGCCGGCCACCCGGCCGACACGGACCGCGACACGGGCTTCAAGAAGGCCCTCGCCGAGTATCCCGACATCACGGTCGCCAAGGAGGTCGTCACCAAGTGGGATCCGGCCAAGACCGCCGTCGGCCAGATCAACGACATCATGACCAGCGGCGTGAAGTTCGACGGCGTCTGGACCTCCGGCAGTCGACTCCGCGATCGTCGACGCCATGAAGACCGCCAAGGCCATCCGCTCGTGCCGATCGTCGGCGCGGACAACGCGGGCTTCGTGCACGCAGCTCCTCGACGAGCCGAACCTCAAGGGCGCGGCCGTGACCAACCCGTCGGCCGTCGCCGGCGCCGGGCGTCGGCCTGGCCCTGAAGCTCCTCGGCGGCGAGAAGCCGGCGGAGACGACGGTCCACGTCACCCCGGAGCTGTGGGACGAACCGACACGCCCGAGGGCAAGGCTGCCCTGACGGCCGCCGCCGAACCCGAAGATCAATCCGCAGTGGCCCCTCGGGCTCACCGTGAAGGATTGGACCACGTACACGAAGGACGAGCTCATCGCGTGCAAGGGCCCGGGCGAGAGCTGATCTCCCCAGCCACCCAGGTCTAGCAGCGAGTGGGCGGCCTTCGGGCCGCCCACTCGCCCACTTCCCGTAGACGTACCATCGGGACCGAATGACCGAACTGCTGCTCGAAGCGACCGGGATCGCCAAGCGACTACGGGGCGGTCGCCGCCCTGCGGTCGGGCTCCCTCTCCGTCCGACCGGGTGAGGTCCACGCGCTCATGGGCGCCAACGGCGCCGGCAAGAGCACGCTCGTCAAGGTCCTCACCGGCGCCGTCCACCCGGACGCCGGCACGATCGCGGTCCGTGGCCAGCCGTACAGCGCCCAGTCCCCGGCCGAGGCCCGTCGCGGCGGGATCGTGTCGGTCTACCAGGAGCCGTCGCTCATCCCGGACCTGGACATCCGCTCCAACCTGCGCCTGACCGACACGCCGGTCGAGCCGTTCCGCCACTGGCTCACCGAGCTGGGCATCGCCGACCTGGACCTGTCCGACCTCGCGCGCGAGCTGCCGCTCGCCACGCTGCGGGTGATCGACCTGGCCCGCGCGCTCGCCATCGAGCCGCACGTGCTGATGCTCGACGAGATGACGGCCGCCCTGCCGGCCGACCTGACCGAGCGCGTGCTCGAGGTCATCTCCGGCCAGCGGGGCTCCGACCGCTGCATCATCTTCATCTCCCACCGGCTGATCGAGATCGCCGCGGTGTGCGACCGCGCGACCGTCCTCCGCGAAGGCGAGACGGTCGGGGTGGTGGACGTCACGGAAGGCTCCGAGGACCGCATCGTGGAGCTCATGCTCGGGACCGTGGACGTCCCGGTCATGGCCGACCGGGTCGGGGTCGCCGAGCGCGGACTCCGAGCGCGACCCCACGCCTCGTCGCGCGCGAGCTGAAAGCCGAGCACCCGTCTCGAGGACGTCTCCTTCGAGTTGCGTCCCGGCGAGGTCCTCGGGCTGGTCGCCCTCGAGGGCCAGGGCCAGGACGAGCTCTTCGACATCCTCGCCGGGTCGGCGCCGTCCCGCCGGCGGGACGCTCGAGGTCGACGGCGTGCCGGTCTCGTTCCGGCACCCGGCCGACGCGATCCGGGCCGGGCTGGTCTACGTGCCGGCCGACCGCGCCGAGGCGCTCCTCATGCAGCGCTCGGTCCGCGAGAACATCGCGCTGCCGTTCTCCGCGGCGATCCGGTCGTGGGGGCCGATCCGCGTCGCCGACGAGGGGCGCCGGGTCGCCAAGGCGACCGAGCAGCTCCAGATCGACACCCGCGCGGCGGCCGAGGTCCGCCGGCTGTCGGGCGGGAACCAGCAGAAGGTGACGATCGCCCGCTGGGTGGCCGGCGGCGTCCGGACGCTGCTCTGCTTCGACCCGACGCGCGGCATCGACATCGGCACCAAGCACCAGATCTACGAGCTGCTCCGCCAGCTGGCCGGCGACGGGCGCCGCGGTCCTGCTCTACACCTCGGAGCTCAAGGAGGTCCAGCTCGCGTGCGACCGGGCGATCGTCATCTTCGGCGGCCGCGTCGTCGCCGAGATCGCGGTCGAGGATGCCGACGAGCCCGACCCTGCTGCGGGCCGCCTACGACCTGCCGCCGGACGTGCCGATGCCCGAGGAGGTCGCCGCGACGATCGTCGCCGCCGCCGACGGGCCGGCGACCCCTGGGCCGATGGTGTCGGCATGAGCGTCGCCGTCGGCGCGGGCGCTGCGGACCGACCGTCCGTGTCTGCGCTCGCAAGCCGATGGGCGAAGCGCAACACGTGGACGCTCGGCCTGTTCGCCCTGCTCGCCGGCTTCCTCGTGCTGACCAAGATCATCCAGCCCTCGTACGACCAGCACGGGATCCAGGGGCTCGTCATCGGGGCGCTGCCCCTGGCGTTCGCGGCCGTCGCCCAGGCGATCGTGGTCATCTCCGGCGGGATCGACCTCTCGATCGGGTCGATGATGGCGCTGACCAGCGTGACCGCCGCCGTCCTGATGAAGGGCCAGTCGGAGGAGGTCGCGGTCCTCGTGGTGCTCGGCGTCCTCGTGATGGGCCTGGTCCTGGGCATCATCAACGGCGCCCTGGTGGTCGTCACGAAGGTGCCGGACATCGTGGTGACGCTGGCCATGTCCTTCGTCTGGGCCGGCGCGGCGCTGCTCGTCCTGATCCGTCCGGGCGGGGCCTCGGCGGAGTGGCTCAAGCAGCTGGTCGCGGGCTCGATCCTCAGCGACTGGGTCCCGAAGGCCATCGTGTTCCTGATCGTCGCGGTGGCGATCGTGTGGATCCCGCTGCGCCGGTCGACGACGGGCCTCGCGATCTACGCGGTCGGCAGCAACCGCCTGGCCGCCTTCCGGAGCGGGGTCTCGGTCGGCCGCACCAAGGTCTTCGCCTACACGCTCGGCGGCTTCTACTCGGCGCTCGGGGACATCGTCCTGACGGCGACCACCGGCGATCGGAACGCCGGTCCCCGGGGCCTACACCCTGCTCGGGGTCGCCGCCATCGTCCTCGGTGGGGTCAGCCTGGCCGGCGGCCGTGGCGGCGTCGTCGGGCCCGATCGTCGCGGTCTTCATCCTCGCCCTCGTTCGCTCCGACCTGACCTTCCTCGGCGCCAACTCGAACCTCTCGACGGTCATCCAGGGCCTGATCCTCATCGGGGTGGTCATGTTCGGCAGCATCGCTGGCGATGCGGCAGACCCGGGCATGACGGCCGGCATCGCGACCCCGACGGGCACGCCCGGGTCGAGCATGGACGGCCTGCGACGGCTGATGCGCGACCGCCCGATCGTGCCGCTGACCGGGCTGCTGCTGATCCTCGTCGGGCTGCTCCAGGTCGATCCTCCTGCAGCAGGACCAGGGGCTCCTCGACGCGGAGTGGCTCGGATCGACCCTCCGCGCCGCGATCCCGCTGGCGATCCTCGCCGGCGTGCCAGACGCTGTGCCATGCTGACCGGCGGCATCGACCTGTCGGTCGGCATGGTCGCCTCGATGGCGGCGTTCATCGTGGCGACCCAGACGCCGCTCGTCGGGCCCGTCCCGGCGATCGTCCTCGCCCTCGCCGCGGCGGGCCTGGCCGGCCTGGCGAACGGCATCGGCGTCGGCATCTTCAAGGTGCACCCGCTGATCATGACCCTGGGCATCAGTCTGGTCGTCCTCGGGCTCATGAACGTCTACCAGCTGATGGTCGTCCGAATCCGGCACGAAGATCCCGGACGTCATCCTGTGGCTCGGCTCGGAGACCAGCTTCGGCTTCCTGCCGAGCAGCCTGATCCTCTTCATCCCGATCACGGCGCTGATCATCCTCGGGCTCCGCGGGAGCGGGTTCGGACGGCTCCTCTTCGCGGTCGGCGACAACCCGTCGCGGCGCGCCTGTCCGGGGTCCGCGTCTGGCAGGTGCTGCTCGCGCTCTACGTCTTCTCCGCTCTCCTGGCAGCGCTCGCCGGCTTCCTCATCGCCGGCCTGGTCAAGACCGCGAGCCTCTCGCTGGTCGAGTCGTCGGTGCTGCCGTCGGTCGCGGCCGCGGTCATCGGCGGCACCTCGATCATGGGCGGCCGGGGCGGCTACTCCGGGACCATCGTCGGGGCGCTGATCCTCACGGTCCTCGCCGCGCTCCTGACGATCCTGCAGATGCCCGAGGGCGTCCGCCTGATCCTCTTCGGCTCCATCATCGTGTTCGTCGCCGCCGCCTACACGCGGGTGACCGGCGAGTCGTGATCGTCAGCGGTCGGCTCGTCCTCGACGACCGGGTCGCGCCGGGACGGATCGAGATCGCGGACGGCCGGATCACGGCCGTGGAGCACGACCCGGCGGCCGCCGACGGCCCGCTCATCGCCCCGGGGTACGTCGACGTGCACGTCCACGGCTGGGGCGGGCACGACGCGATGGGCGACACGGCCGCGCTGGACGGGATGGCCCGCGCCCTGCTCCGCCACGGGGTCACCTCGTTCCTGCCGTCCGGCGTGTCGGCGCCGCTGGCGACGCTGGCCGAGTTCGCCGAGCGCGTCCGCCGCTGGATGCCGCTGGCTTCGGACGACGGCGCGGCGCCGCTCGGGTTCAACCTCGAGGGCCCGTTCCTCGCCGACGCGAAGCGCGGCGCCCACGACCCGGCGCAGCTCCGCGACCCGGCCGACACGGACCCCGCCGACATCGAGCCGCTGCTCGACGGGCTGCGCCTGATCACCATCGCACCGGAGCGGCCGGGGGCGCTCGCGCTGATCGGGCAGCTCCACGCGCTCGGGGTCCGGATCGCGCTCGGGCACTCGGCCGCGACGCTGGTCGAGGCGCGGGCCGGCTACGACGCGGGCGCGACCTCGACCACCCACCTCTTCAACGGGATGAGCGGCGTTGACCACAAGATGCCCGGGCTGGCCGCCGCGGCGCTGGTCGAGGACCGCGCCTACGTCGAGCTCATCGCCGATGGCGAGCACGTCGACCCGGCGATCTGGCCGATCGTCACGCGATCGAAGCCGGCCGACCGCCTCATGCTGATCAGCGACGCGATCCCGCTCGCCGGCATGGGCGACGGCCGGGCATCCATCGGCGGCCTCGAGATCGAGGTGATCGGGCAGCGCGTGACGCTGGCCGGGACGTCGACCCTGGCGGGCTCCGTCATCGCGCTGGACAGCGCGGTGCGCAACCTGGTCGCGAGCGGCGTCGAGCTGCCGGCGGCGGTCGCCGCCGCGTCACGCAACCCGCTGGCGATGCTCGGCATCGACGACCGCGGCCGGCTGGCCGTCGGGCAGCGCGCGCACCTGGTCGAGCTCGACGACGACCTCCGGGTCCGCCGCGTCCTCCGCGACGAGCGCTGGGTCGACGGCGCTTGAGCCTACTCGCCGCCCGGGTCGTCCAGCGGCGCGCCCGCCAGGACCCGGCTGACACGCCGGGCGTGCTCGCGGTACGCGCCCTCGAACAGCTCGGCCGAGCGGTCCGCGCCCACGATCGTGCTGCTCGTGATGACCGGCGGCATCGCGCTCGCCGCGATGAGCCGCTCGGCGGTCTGGACCTTGATCTCGTTGACGATCGCCGCGTTGGCGACCGTGGAGCCCGGACCGATGGGGGTGTCCAGGCCGTCGAGCGTGACCAGCGCGTCGCCCGCCGGGGTGCACAGGTCGATCACGATGTCCGCGTGATCGAGCAGCCGCGTCCCGGTCGGGTGATCGGGCGGGCGGGCCATCGACTGGGCGACCGAGGTGACCGCCACGACGGGCAGCCCGCGCGCCTTCGCGCCGATCGCCATCTCGATCGGGACCGCCGTCAGCCCCGAGGCGGAGAAGACCATCATCACGTCGCTCGGGCCGAACTGGAAGTTCGAGAGGATGACCTCCGCCAGCCCCTCCGTGCGCTCGATGAACATCGCCTGGCGCTGGCCGTTGGCCCCGGCGACCTGCGTGTGGAACGTCATCGACAGCTCGGCGATGGGATGGAAGCCCGGGTACGAGCCGTAGCGCGGGAACATCTCCTCGAGCGGGATGCGCGAATGGCCGGTCCCGAAGAGGTGGACCAGCCCGTCGGCCGCGATCGCGCGGGCGCTCAGGTCGGCGGCCGCCGCGATGCCCGGCATCTGGGTCGCCTCGATCCGATCGAGGATCGCTCTGGCTCCGGCGAGCCACGCCCCGGCGATGGTCACGCGCTCCTCCGGTCGGCCGGACGTCGGCACGGCAAGATGTCTAGACAGGTCTGCCATCCTAGGGTCGCCCTACCCGCCCGTCAACCGGTGCCACGATGACCGCCGAGCCGACGCCCCGCTATCTCGAGATCGCGGACCACCTTCGCCATCTGGTCTCGATCTCCGCGCCCGGCGACCGCCTGCCGTCCGAAGCGGAGCTGTGCGAGCGGTTCAGCGTCAGCCGGATGACCGTCCGACAGGCGGTCCAGCTGCTCGAGAACGAGCGGCTGCTCGTGCGCCGTCGCGGCCAGGGCACGTTCACCGCGCCGCGCGTCGTCGCCCGCCTGCTCGGCTCGCCGCTGTCGTTCACCGAGAGCATGCGGCGGCGCGGGCTGCGAGCCTCGTCGCGGATGCTCCACGCGGGCTGGATCGAGCCCACCGTCGAGGACCGGGCCGCGCTGGGACTTCCGGTCGGCAGCCGGGCCATCGTGGTGGAGCGGCTCCGCCTCGCCGATGACGTCCCGATGGCGATCGAACGGGTCGTGGCCCCGCCGACCTGCGCGGGCATCCTCGAGGCCGACCTCGCGGCCGGCTCGCTCCACCTCATCTTCGAATCGCTGGGGCGCATCCCCACCCGGGCGCAGGCCCGGGTCTCCGCCCGGTCGGCGACCGCGTCGGAGCGGCAGCTGCTGGGCCTCGGCCTGCACGGCGTGGTGCTCAGCGAGCGGCGCACCATCGACGACCAGGACGGGGTCCCGATCGAGCACACCGAGACGCTGTACGCCGCCGAGCGCTACGAGTTCGAGGCCGTGCTCCAGCGAGGCGACGACGCGGTGGTGCGGTGAGCCGCCACGTCGGGCTGGACCTCGGCGGGACGAACATCAAGGTCGCGGTCCTCGAGCGGTCCGCGACCGACGAGCCGCCGACCCTGCTGGCGAGCGGCGTCCGCCCGACCCACGCGAGCCGCGGTCCGGACGCCGTCGCCGACGCGCTCGTGGAGGCGGGTCTGGCGGCCATCGAGGCGCACGGACCGGTCGACACGATCGGCGTCGGGGTGCCCGGCCTCTTCGACGCCGACACGGGCGTGATCCGCCTGTTCCCCAACCTGCCGGGCCCGTGGCCGGGCTTTCCGCTGCGGGACCGTCTCGAAGCGGGGTTCGGTCGGCCGGTCGCGATCATCAACGACGCGAGGGCCCATACCCTCGCCGAATCGCGGATGGGCGCCGGGCGGGGGGCATCGACGATGGCGCTGGTCACGCTCGGGACCGGCATCGGCGGCGGGCTGATCATCGACGGCAAGCTCCACCTCGGGACCGGCACGGCCGGTGAGATCGGCCATCAGACGGTGCTCCTCGACGGCCCGCTGTGCGGCTGCGGGAACCGGGGCTGCGCCGAAGCGCTGGCCCAGGCGAAGGCCCTGACCGACGCCGCCGGGCGCGCGACGGTCGAGGAGGTCTTCGCGGGTGCCGTGGACGGCGACGAGCGTTGCGTCGCGGCGGTCGACCAGGCGGCACGCTACCTCGGCGTCGCGGTCGCGAACGTCGTGAACGTGCTCGCGCCCGACCGGATCGTCGTCGGCGGCGGGATCGCGGGGGCCGGCGAGGGGATCCTCGAGCCGCTCCGGGCCGCCGTCCGCGAGCATGCACGGATGCTGCCCGCGGACCGGACCGAGATCGTGCTGGCCGAGCTGGGCTCGATGGCCGGCGGCATCGGCGCCGCGCTGGCGGGGGCAGAGGCCGCGGCGGCCTAGGCGCTAGGCCCGGGCGGTCGCGGCGGCCTTGCGCGTGCGGAACTCGTCGAGCATCTCGGCGGTCTTCGTCGCGCCGCAGCGGTCCGTGCCGACGTTCATGACCTCGATCAGCGCGTCGAGCGTCCGGATCCCGCCGGCCGCCTTGACCTTGACGTCCGGGCCGACCGTGGCGCGCATCAGGACGAGGTCCTCGAGCGTCGCGCCGCTCGGCGCGAACCCCGTCGACGTCTTGACGTAGTCGCCGCCGGCGCGCTCCACCGCCTGGCAGCCGCGGACGATCTCGTCCTTCGTGAGATAGGCGTTCTCGAGGATGACCTTCACGACGGCGCCCCCGGCATGCGCGGTCTCGACGACCGACCGGATGTCCGCCTCGACGCGATGGTCGGCGCCCGAGCGCAGCCAGCCGATGTTGATGACCATGTCGAGCTCGGTCGCCCCGTCGGCCATCGCGCGCTCGGCCTCGACGACCTTGGTCGCCGTCAGGTTCGCCCCATGCGGGAAGCCGATGACCGTCCCAACGGCGACGCGGGTTCCGGCGAGGATGCCCCGCGCCAGGTCCACGTCGGCGGGCCGGGCGCACACCGACGCGACGTCGTAGCGGGCGGCGAGCTCGCAGCCTTCGCGGATCTCGTCGAGGGTCAGCTCGGGTCGGAGGAGGGAGTGGTCGATGGTCTTGGCGACGCGGTCGTAGGTCAGCGTCTCGATCGTCAGGGTCTGCACGAGTCCATCATAGAGGTCCGCCGCCGGAGATGTCTAGACAACCTCGGTGACGCCCCAACCGCCGTCGACGGCCAGCGACTGACCGGTGACCTGGGCCGCCTCGTCGGACAGCAGGAACAGGCCGGCGTCCGCGATGGCATCGGCGTCGATGAACCCGCCGGCGAGCGGTTGCTTTGCCGCCGCATAGGCCGATGTCTCGGGGTCGCCTGCGGCCCTGGCCGACATGGGCGTGGCGACCAGCCCGGGTTCGATGGCGTTCACGCGGATGCCCTGCCGGGCGTAGCAGGCGGCCATCGTCCGGACGAGCGCGATCTCGGCGCCCTTGACCGCGGCATAGGCGTGCGTGGCGAAGAGCCGAGGGGCCGGATGCGTCGCGAGCACGCTGCTGACCAGCACGATCGAGCCACCGGTGCGGCCGTCGGCGGCGGGACCCGCCAGCATGGATCGCAGCGTCTCGCGGGCGGCAAGGAACGCCGGGGTCCCATTCAGGTCGAGGGTCTCGCGCCAGCCCGACAGCGGGATCTCGTGCAGCGGTCCGTCGCCGGCGCGCCGGCCAGAGCCCCCGGCGACGCCGAACAGCCCGTCGATCCGGCCGAGGGAGGCGACGAGGCTCGCGAACGCCGCCTCCGTCGCGGCCTCGTCGCGGAGGTCCGCGCCTGCCCAGGTCGCCTGCCCGCCGGCCGCCGCGATCTCGGCGGCGAGCCCCTCCCCCTTCGCCCGGTCGCGGGACACGATCCCGACCCGGGCGCCCTCGGCGGCGAACCGCCGCGCCCCGGCGGCCGCGATCCCGCTCGCGCCGGTGACGACGATGACGCGCTCGTGCAATCGGCCGGTCATGGTCCGATGTCTACCACAGCGGACCGCGGGCCGTGGCTCGACCCGACGATTTCGGGGTTGCGGCCGGGTGCCCGCGACCCCTACGATGCGGTGGCCCTGCGCCGCCACGTACGGGGTCCGTCCACGCCACTTCGGTGGCTGGATGCATGGACCCGCGATGACGGTCGGGATGGAGGTTGTGCCATGGCGACCGTGACGTTCGAGAACGTCAACAAGATGTACGGCGATTTCCACGCCGTCTCGGACCTGAACCTCGAGATCGGGGACGGCGAGTTCATGGTCCTGGTCGGACCATCGGGCTGCGGGAAGACCACCAGCCTGCGGATGATCGCCGGGCTCGAGGAGATCTCCACCGGCACCCTCCGCATCGGCGACCGCGTCGTCAACGACGTCCCGCCGAAGGATCGCGACATCGCGATGGTCTTCCAGAGCTACGCGCTCTACCCGCACATGTCGGTCCGCGAGAACCTCGCGTTCGGGCTGAAGCTGCGCAAGGTCCCCAAGGCGGAGATCGAGCGCCGCGTCAAGGAAGCCGCCGAGACCATCCAGCTGGACAAGCTCCTCGACCGCAAGCCGAAGGAACTCTCCGGCGGCCAGCGCCAGCGCGTCGCGCTCGGTCGCGCCATCGTCCGCGAGCCCGCGGTCTTCCTGATGGACGAGCCGCTCTCCAACCTCGACGCCAAGCTGCGCGTCCAGACCCGCGCCGAGATCGCCCGCCTCCACCAGCGCCTCAAGACGACCGTGGTCTACGTCACGCACGACCAGGTCGAGGCGATGACGATGGGCTCGCGGATCGCGGTCATGAACGAGGGCATCCTCCAGCAGGTCGGCACCCCGCAGACCCTCTACGACACCCCGATCAACCGCTTCGTCGCCGGCTTCATCGGCAGCCCGTCGATGAACTTCGTCGACGTTACGCTCGACAACTCGACGGGCAGCTCGCGGCTCGTCGGCGCCAACGACTGGTCGATCCCGCTGCCCAGGCAGTACAAGGATGCGGCGGTCGTGCCCGGTCGTTCGCTCGTCGCCGGGTTCCGCCCGGAGCACCTCGACATCGGCGAGGCCACCAGCGACGTCGGAGCGTTCCGGGCCCGCGCCGACGTCGTGGAATACCTCGGCAACGAGGAGCTGCTCCACCTCAACGCCGCCGACAAGGACATCGTGGCGATCGTCGACTCCGAGCATCGCGTCCGCCCGGGCGACATCGTCAGCCTTGTCCTCCCGCTCACCAAGGTCCACCTGTTCGACGCCGAGACCGGCATGACGGTGGCGCCTGACCTCATCCCGGTCGAGGACGCGCCGCCGGCCGTCATCGAGTCGACCGCCGCCGCGCCCACCGACGAGGTGATCAGCAACGCCGCAGACGATACGACGGCGGTCCCGAGCTGACGACCGGCCCGGACCAGCGACCCGACACGGCCCCGGAGGATCCCTCCGGGGCCGATCTCGTCGAGCACGTCGTCGGTTCACGGATCCTCCACCACGGCCGGTACCTGACGTTCCGGGTCGACACCATCGAGCGCGCCGACGGCTCGCGCTCCGAGCGCGACATCGCCGGCCATCCGGGCGCGGTCGCGATCGTGGCCATCGACGACGAGGACCGCATCCTGCTCGTCCGCCAGTTCCGGCTGGCCGCCGGGCGGATCCTGCGCGAGATCCCGGCCGGCGGCCTCGATGTCGCCGCGGACGGCACGAAGGAGGACCCCGAGCACGCGGCCCGGCGCGAGCTCGAGGAGGAGACCGGGCTCCGGGCGGCGACCTGGCGGCATCTCGGGAGCTTCTTCTCGGCACCGGGCTTCACCGAGGAGCTGATGCACCTCTACCTCGCGACCGATCTGCGACCGGCCGCCGAGGACGGCCGCCTCGGCCCCGACGAGGACGAGCGGCTGCTACGTCGAGCGGGTCCCGTGGCGCGACGCGCTGGCCGACGCCGAGCGGGGCGAGATCATCGATGCCAAGTCGCTGGTCGGGCTCTTCTGGCTGGCGAGGCTGCGCGGGGAGCCCGCGATCGAGGCGGGAGATGCTGCCGCGCCGGCCGCGGCCGGCGCGGTCGATGCGCCCGCGGCGGGCGCGACCGATGCCCCCGGCTCGGCCGTCGGCGGCGACCGCGTCGCCGTCACCTACCAGCTGTCCCGCCACGAGTTCGCGATGGCATCCGCCACGGTCGCGCGGCGATCCAGGATCCTCCCGATCCTCGCGCTCGCGTGGGTCGTCCTGGCCGCCCTCTCGTGGTTCAGCGGCGCGATCGTCGTCGGCGGTCGTCTGCGTGCTCCTGGCCATCACCTTCGGGACAGCGGTCTTCGTCTACCCGGTGGTGTGGCTGCAGGTCCGCCGGCGACGGGACCTGTTCGAGGCCCCGCGCACTTTCACGGCAGACGCGAACGGCATCACGCACGCGAGCGCCGCTCGGCCGGTCCGCCCAGAGCTGGCCGACCTACCGCCGCGCCGTGGTCTCCGGCGGCTTCGTGTTCTTCGATACCGGCGCCGGCTACAACATGTTCGTCCCGGTGCGGGCCTTCACCCCGTCCGAGCTGGGGATCCTCTACCGCCTGCTCGACCGCGCCGGGCTGATCAAGGGCCGGGCGCCTTAGGCGTTCCCGGCGTCCTGCTCGGCGCGCGGCTCGGACCGCGGCCCGGGTACCGGCCCAAGCCGCGCGAGCGCGTCGCGGTACAGCGCGGTCTTCGGGCTCAGGGCCACGGCCAGGCGCAGATGCGTGGCGGCCTCCGCTCGCCGTCCCAGCCGCTTGAGGCTCTGGCCGAGCGCGAAGTGCGCGTAGTGGGCGGACGGGTCGATCTCGAGGAGCCGCTCGAAGGTGGCCCGCGCCGGCTCGGGCCGGTTCGAGTTGAAGTACGCGCGACCGAGCGCCTCGAGGATCGAGGCCCTCCCCGGCTCGAGGCGGTCCGCGCGCTCGAGGACGATGGCCGCCTGGGCGTGGTGCTGCTTCCCCAGCAGCGCGTCGGCACGCTGGAGGAGGTCGTACGCGGTCTCGGCCTCGAGGTCCTCGGCAGGCTGGCGGGTCGTGCCGGATTCGCGCTCGTCGTCCATCCGGTCGATGGTCGCATGGAACCGCGGATCAGCGCCACGGGCGGCCCCCCTGCGATCGCAGCCACGGCAGCAGGACCGCCAGCTCGACGTCGACCGCCTCGTCCGAGGCCAGGCCGGCACCGCGGAGCGCGTAGTACATCGGCGAGCCCACGACGGTCCGCACCACGGCCGCCACCGCGGGATCGGCCGGGGCCGGCCCGAGGGCGCCCTCGACGAGCCGGCCCAGGTGCTCCTCGTAGCGCCGCTCGTGCCCGGCCCACGCGACCGCGAGGTCGGGGTCGGCCTGGCGGACCTGCCACCAGATCTCGCTCCGCACCGAGAAGTCGGCCAGCTCGTGTGCGAGGCGTTCCACGCGGTCGACGACCGTGTCGAGCCCGGCGAAGATCTCGGCCCCCGGGACACGGATGTCCTCGAGGATCAGGTCGGCGACCGCCCGGTCCAGGTCGGCGCGGTCGGGGAAGTGGTTGCGCACCGTCCCGGTCGAGACGTCCGCCGTCCTGGCGATGACGGGCGTCGTCGCGGCGCGAGATCCCAGGTCGCGGTAGATGGCGAACGCGGCCGTGACGATGCGGGCGCGTGTCGCGGCCCGCTCGTCGGCGCGCTTGCCGAGCGTGTATGGACGGGGCACGGTTCCTCGCTAATCTATTGACTATCCGGTCAACCAAATAGTAGCATCACTCGGTCGGTTCGGTGCATCGCAAGGGATGGTGCTGCTCATGATGATGTCGGACGCGGATCTCTATCGCCTCGCGAGCTGGTCGACGTGGTTGTCGCTGGTCGCGCTCGTGATCTCGGGCATCGCCCTGGCCCTCTTCTTCGCCGGTCCGGGCGAGCCCTTCGGTTCGATCAACGACGCGTTCATCGCCCTCTCGCTGGTCGCCCTCGTACCTGCGGTCCTGGCCGTCGATCGGCTTGCCGGCGACCAGCTCGCCCCGATCGTCCGGATCGTCACCGTCGCGGCCATCGCCGGGATCGTCCTGGCATCCGCCGGGCAACTGCTCCTCATCGTGCGCGTCATCACGCTCGAGGACTCGTACATCACCGGCGGCCTCGGCATCCTGCCCGTGCTCGCGTGGATGCTCCTCGTCGCCGCCCTGGCCCTCGGGCCGGGCATCCTGCCCGCGCCGGTCGGCTGGCTCGCCATCCTGGTGCTGCTGGCGATCGTGGCGACGGCGGTCGTCGCGAGCATCACGTTCGGGCCGTTGCTGTGGGTCGCCTGCCTGGCGCTCATCGGAGCCCTCGTCGCCTGGATGGCGTCGCTCGCCCTGGCCTTCGCGACCTCGGCCCCGCAGACGGCGTGGGCGTGATGGACGGCGAGCTCGCGGTCGCCACGGACCGCGCGGTGCCGGCGACCATCGTCCTCCGCGTCGCCGCGATGACGACGGTGATCAGCGGCGTGATCGCCGCCGTCGGGATGGTCTTCCTGGTCGGGATGTTCGCGGCGTTCGCCGTCGGCTCCAGCGGGCCCGCACTCGTCCTCGGGCGGATCAACGACATCGCCGTGCTTCTGTCGTACCTGCTCTGCGCACCGAGCGTGCTCGCGGTCCGGCAGCTCCTGCGACCGAGCAGCCCGGTCATGGGCACGCTGGCCGCCGTCCTGGGGCTCGGCTCGATCGCGGCGATCGTGGCCCTGCAGGGGCTCCTGATCGCCGGGATCATGACCTTCGAGGAGCAGGTGGGACTCGTGTCCATCGGCCTGCTCGGCCTGGGGCTGTGGTTCGTCGTGACGGGACGGGCCGGCGCGTCGAGCGGGGTCCTCCCTCACGGGCTCAGGATGGGCGTGCTCGCAGCGAGCTACGTCGGCTATCCGATCTGGGCCGTCTGGCTCGGTCGCCGGCTCCGTCCCGGCGGCCCGGCTCAGCCTTCGCGGTAGGCGGCCAGGTCCACGGTCCGCAGGCGGGGCGAATCGGTCACCCCGGGGATCCGGCCGCGCTTGGCGATCGGCTGCCCGTCGATCTCCTTGATGTCGCCCGTGAAGTCGATCGGGGTCGCGCCCGAGATGTACGACCCGACCGCGTAGGAGTCGACCGGCGCCCCGGCTTCCTTGAAGTAGGCGATGCGGTCGGGGTTCAGCCCGCCCGAGACCACGATCCTGACGTGGGTGAACCCCGCCTGGTCGAGCCGCGCCCGGACCTCCTTGACGAGGTCCACCGTCACCCGGCCGCGTTCGGACGGGGTGTCGAGGCGGACGCCGTACAGCCGGTCGCCGAGGGCGCGCGCGACCCGGAGCGCCTCCTCTGCCTCGTCCTTGAACGTGTCGACGAGCACGATCCGCGGGACCTCGGGGCCGACGTGGCGGTCGAAGGCGAGCGACGCCTCGACGGTGTCGCCGAAGATCAGCACGAGCGAGTGCGGCATGGTCCCGGTGGGCGCGAGACCGGCGAGCCGGGCACCGGCCGGCGTCGACGCGCCGACGCAGCCGCCGACGATCGCGGCGTAGTCGAGCACGTCGGTGATGTCCGGGTGGATGTGCCGCGCCCCGAAGCTGATCACCGGCTCTGGCGCCGCGGCATCCACGCATTCGCGGGCGGCCGTCGCCCAGCCGGTGGAGTGGGCGAGCATCCCGAGGAAGGCGGTCTCGTACAGGCCGAACCGGCGATAGCGCGCCCGGATCCGGAGGACGACCTCCTTCGGCCCGATGCGGTCCCCGTCATCGAGCGCCTCGAGCCGGGTCTCGGACGGGTCGGCCTGGGCCAGCACGTGGCCGAGCAGGTTCTTCGCCTCACCGATCCCGCACAGGACCGCGTCCTGTCGGGCGAAGACCTCCATCGAGACGAGCGGGTCGCGGCCCTCCTGCTCGAGGATCGTCTCGGCCCGGCTGAAGTAGACGTCGGCCGAGTCGCCGGACAGGATCTCGTGCGAGGGTCGAACGCGCTGCAGCCCCATCAGTCCGGCGTGGCCCCTTCCTCGCACGACGCGGCCTCGGCGGCCGGCGGCACCGGTCCGGAGGTGGCGGCGAGTGTAGCGTACAGGCCCTGCCCCGCCGCGCCCGCAGCGGCGAGCCGCGCGCCCGTCACGACTTGATCCGGTGCGCCTGCATCCGCGAGCGGCGACGGCGCCCGGTGCGGCCGTGGAGCCAGGCGATGGCCAGGATGATGGCCAGCAGGACGGCGGCCAGGAGCATCGCGATGCTGATCGCCCGGCCCTGGCCGATCGAGGTCGCGCCGGTCCAGGTCGTCTCGGCCGCGTCGGAGGCGTGCGCCGATGCCACGAGGTCCCCGGCCTCGAAGGCCGACCGGGCAGACGCGAGGTCGACATCGGGGTCGACGCCCCACAGCCCCAGGGACGTGATCGGGTCGTCGGACGCCGGCCGCGCGGCGACCGCGTCGCGGTAGGCGGCGATCGCGATGTCCTCGGCGTCGGCCTCGGCGACGGCGTCGGCGAACCCGTCGTCGCCCTCGAATGCCGACTCGAGCGCGGGCGACGGTGTCAGGCCGACCGCCGTCGCGTTCGTCTCGATCGTCGCCCGCCGGGCGAGGACCGTGCCGGCCTCGTCGAGCATCCGGGTGGCGTCATCGAAGCGCCACGCCCGCATGGCGTCGCGGATGGGCTTCGGCAGCGTCCAGTCGCCGGCATCGCCGACCACCTGGTCGTACCGCTGGCGGGCGGCGGCCCGCGCATCGAGCAGCGGCAGGTCCTCGTCGCGGGCCACCCAGGTCCGCCACAGGTCGTCGAAGCGGTTCCCGGCCTCCGCCTCGAGGAGGTCGAGGAGGCTGCGCCAGTCCGGCGCCCCCTCGACGGTCTCGGGCGTGCCGCCGGATGGCGGCTGATAGGCGCCGATGTGGCCGGCCGCGTCCGCCCAGACAGCCTTCAGGACCTCGGGGGTCGCCCGCTCGCCGATCGCCTTGGCGAGGGCGAGGCTCGCGGCATAGGCGTAGTCCTCGGTCGCCCCCGTGTCGCGCCCGATCGGTCCCCACGCGTTGAGCGGGATGCGCGCGGCCTCGAGCTTCGTGGTCAGGACGTCGCCGGTCGCCTTCACCTTCAGGGCGGCGGCCGCCTGGAGCGCGTAGTAGGAGGCGAACCCCTCGTTCGCCCAGCGGTCCGCGAGCAGCGCCCCGTTGAACCAGCCGTGCGCGGATTCGTGGAGGACCACGAACGGACCGGCGTAGTAGGCCACCTCGACGAGACCCTTCGCCGGGTCGAACAGGCCGGCATAGCCGCCGGTCGAGTGGCTGACCGCCTCGCGGACGGTGAGGGTCCCGGCCTGCGGCCACGCCAGCCCGATCCGGTCGCCCAGGACCGGCAGGGCCTTGGCCATGAGATCGCCGACCCGCTTGGACCAGGCCTTGTCGTCCGGCCACGACTGCACGGACATCGCGACCGGCGTGCCCTGGACGGTCGCCTTGCGGGACGTCGTGGTGTAGGCCCCGGGACGGTCCGCGACGAGGTAGGCGAAGAAGGACAGCGGGTTCGACAGCGTCCCTGACCGGAAGATCACCCGGCCGGTCGCATCGGTGACGGGCTTCGAGATCGAGCCGGCCTGCACGTCCACCGTGAAGCCCTTCGGGAAGACCACCGTGACCGATCCGCCCCTGGTCGAATCGCTGCCGAAGCCCCAGACCGGGAAGGAGACGAGCGAGTCGCCGATGCGCAGGTCGCGGGTCGCGGCGCCGCCCGGGTCGGGCAGGTCGAAGCGGAGCCGGTAGGTGGCGGTCTTGCCGCTGTACAGCCGCTGCGCCAGGCCGAGCCGCAGGAGCGTGTAGTCCTTGCCCGCCTTCGAGACCGCGACCGACGGGGTCCCCGAGCCGTCCCATGACATCGCGAACGACTTCGTGCCGGGCAGGACCGCGAGGAACGCCTTGTCGAAGTAGTAGCGGGTGGTCTTCGTGTCGGTGAGATGGTTCGCGAGCGTGAGCGTGAGGGTCACCCGCACGCGGCGCTGGGCCGGCTGCACGTCGTAGCGGGCGTCCGCGACGATCGTCAGGTCCGGCGTCGCGGCGCTGACCTCGCGGGTCGCGATCGGCGCGCCCAGCAGCCCGACGGCGGCGACGAGCGCCAGCGCGACGGAGAGCAACCGGCGGGTCACGCGTCGTCCTCGTCGGTGGTCGAGACAGACACCTCGGCGGCGGGCACCTCGGCGGGTCCCTCGCCCAGGGTCTCCGCGCCGAGCAGCTCGGGGAGCCTCGCCTCGAACCGCGCCAGGAGCGCCTCGTTCCGGCCCGTCCGGTCGCCCTGGTCCGGGATCCGGCCGCCCAGCCACAGCCAGCCGGCGGTCTCGTCGAGCAGCCGATCGGCCATCCCGAGGATCCGGGCGAGCGCCAGGCCCAGCCGGTCGGCGGTCGTCTCGGCGATGGGCAGCTCGACGGCCAGCACCGGGCGCTCGTCGTCGCTGACGCTGAACTTGGCGAACGGGAATTCGTCGTTCCAGCGGAGGAGCCGCCGGTACGACTTGCGGAACATGTCGCCGATCGGCGGCGCGTAGTGCGCCCAGACGATGACGGCGAGGGACGGATCGAGGATGACCGTGACGCGAAGATCGAAGCGGCGGCGGCCGTCGAGCACGAGATCCCAGCTGGCGATCCCGTCACGCTCGGCTCGCTCGACGGGCTCGAGGCCCAGCTCGGCAAGCCAGCGCTCGACGTCGGCCGGGCGCGGAGACGCGGCGCCGGGGTCGACGGATGACATGGCCCGCGGAGTCTACCCGAGGCGTCCGACACGGGCCGCCGGCGAGGCGGCCAGGCGGGTGGAGCCCCGCGTCAGTCCTCGGGGAGCCGCCCCTTGCCCTTCGGGGCGGCGCTGTGCGAGCCGGCGACGACTCGCGCGGCCGGCTGCGTGCCCGCCGCGTGCAGGTGGGCGCTGCGCGCGCCGGGTTTCGCGTCGACCAATTCGCCGCTCCGGATGACCTTCTTCACGAAGTCGGACGAGCGGATGTCGGCCGCGACCCGCACGTTCCGCCCGATGCGGGTGCCGCGCGGGACCACGGCCCGCTTGCCGATGACCGTGATCCCGGTGTTCAGCCGGTTGGGCTCCTGCTTGTTCGGCCGGTCGTCGTACGGCCCGTCGCCCACGATCGCGCCCTGCCCGACCACCACTTCCTTGTCGAGGATGGCGCGGTCCACGACCGCGCCCGAGCGGATCACCGAGTCGAACATGACGATCGAGTCGCGGACGACCGCGCCGACGCCGACCCGGACGCCGGGCGACAGCACCGAGTTCACGACGGTCCCGTCGATGACGCAGCCATGGCTGATCAGGCTGCGGTGGACCTGGGCGGTCGGCCCGACCTTGGCCGGGGCCCGTTCCTCGGAGCGGGTGTGGATGATCCAGTCCTTGTCGTAGAGGTCGAGCTCGGGGTCGTCGGCAAGGAGCGCCATGTTGGCCTCCCAGAACGACTGGATCGTGCCGACGTCCTGCCAGTAGCCCATGTAGCGATAGCCGAAGACGCGCGCCCCGGCATCGAGCATCGCCGGGATCACGTTCGCCCCGAAGTCGACGCGGTCCTCGGACAGCCAGCGCCGCAGCGTCTTCTTCGAGAAGACGTAGACGCCCATCGAGGCGAGGTCGCTCTTCGGCTGCTTGGGCTTCTCCTGCCACTCGGTGACGCGGTCGTTCTCGTCGAGCGCGAGGATGCCCATCCGCGACGCCTCCGCGAGCGGCACCCGGCGGACCGCGATGGTCACGTCGGCCCGCTTGCGCCGGTGGGCGGCCACGAACGGCTGGTAGTCCATCTTGTAGATGTGGTCGCCGGCGAGCACGACGACCGTGTCCGACGGGTCGTGCTCGATGACGTTGAGGTTGCGCAGCACCGCGTCCGCCGTGCCGCGGTACCACTCCGCCACGCGGCCGCGCGCGATGTACGGCTGGAGGAGCTTGACGCCGCCGTGGTTGCGGTCGAGGTCCCACGGCCGGCCGAGGCCGATGTGGTCGTTGAGCGAGCGCGGGTTGTACTGGGTCAGGACGACCACGTCGTCGATGTCGGAGTTGACGCAGTTCGACAGCGTGAAATCGATGATCCGGTACTTGCCGCCGAACGGGACCGCCGGCTTGGCGCGCTCCTGCGACAGGATCGAGAGACGCTCGCCCTCACCGCCCGCGAGGATCACCGCCATGGTCCGTTTCACGGTCCGTCAAGCCTCCAGGATCCGTGGTCGGGGCCGTGCGAGAGGCCCCGGTCGATGCTAGCACGGGCCGATCGGACCATCGTGAACGCCGCGTTGCCCGCGGGTGAACACCGGGTGCCGGTATCCAGGCCGGTGAAGCGGAGCGGCGCCGCCGCCCCTACAGGAAGAGGCGCGGGTTGGAGAAGTCCCCGTTGAGCATGACCGCCCAGTGGAGGTGGGCGCCGGTCGAGTGCCCGGTGTTGCCCTCGTGGCCGATGATCTGGCCGGCCTTCACCATGCTGCCCTGGTGGATGTTGCCGGGGTAGGCCGCCGTCATGTGGGCGTACCAGGTCTGCAGCCCGGAGCTGTGGGCGATGATCACGATCCAGGCCGGGTCGGCCCCGTCGGCGTAGTTCCAGCCGATGTAGGCGATGACGCCGTCGCCGGACGCGCGGACGGGCGTGCCGTACGGCGCGACGATGTCGATGCCCTGGTGGAAGTGGGCGCAGCTGCCCAAGCGGCGGCTCCCACGAGAACCCGGTGCACCCGAAGTTCTGGGTCACGTTGCCGGCCATCGGCCAGGCCAGCGTGCCGTTGTACTGGGACGGGATGTTGCCCTGCTGGGACTGGCGGCGGACGATGTCCGCGATCCGGGCCGCCAGCGCGCTTCTGCGCCTTGGCGGCCGCGGCCAGCGCCTTCGCCGCGTTCTTCTTGTTGACCGCGACCTTGGCGTAGGTCGCCCGCTGGATGGCCAGGTTGCGCTGCGTCTCCTTCTCGAGCCGGCGCAGCTCGGCCTTGGCGTCCTTGAGGCCCTTGAGGCTCTTGTCCAGCGCCACCTTCTGGGCGGCCGTGGTCACGCGCAGGTCGTCGGTCCGGGTCTGGGTCGCCACGACGAGCTCGTGCATCGCCGCCAGCTCCTCCTGGTCCTGGACGACCTGCTGGGCGAGGGCCTTGTCCTGCTCGCCGACGTCGATGTAGTAGCTCATCTCCGCGAGCAGGTCGCTGAACGACCCGCTCGAGAGGAACGACTCGAGCATCGACGTCCGGTTGGTGTCGTAGGCGCTCCGGATGCGGTCGGCGAGGAGGGCCTTGCGCTCGGCGAGCTCGATCCGCTTGTCGCGCTCCTGGCCTTCCAGGCGAGCCTGCTCGACGTCGAGCATCCCGAGCTCGAGGACCAGGTCGTTGTAGGTGTGCTGGACGACCTTGATCCGGTTCGACATCCGGGTGATCTTCTTCTTGACCGCCGTCAGGTCGGCGTTGATGCCGGCCAGCTGGCGCCGCGTCGAGGCGATGTCGGCCGCGAGCCCCGCCTGCAGCGCGTTCAGCTGGGCGATCTGCGCCTTCTCGTCCTCGATCTGCTTCTTCATCGCGGCGGCCTTGGCGCGCGCGTCGGCCAGCTCGTCGCCACGGGCGGGCGGGGGCGAGGCCGGCGAGCCGAGCAGCCCGAAGACGAGCGGCAGGAGGAGGACGAAGGCCCCGACCCGGCGCCAGGATGGCCCCCGACGTCGGGACGCGGACGCCCAGCCGTCGGCGATCGGGTGAGCCGATCGATCGGTCTGGCGGCCTATCACGTTGGCGATGTCATCGTGCGAGCAAGCTCCGTGGGTCGTTCTCCCGTGTCTCACCACAGGGTCGACGTCGGACGGTCACGCCCGCCGGTTCATCGCCGTCCGATCGGGCACTTCGACAGGACGACACCGGCTATCCGGGCATGATACCCCGCGGAGTCTAGCCGCCAGCCCGTGCCCGGCCGAGCGTGACGATGGTCCCGCCGAGCGTGGGACCAAGGGCCCGCACGGCACGCGGCGGTGCGCCCGCCGCGGTCTCAGGGCCGGATCAGGACCGCCCAGAGCGCGCCGATGATGAAGAACGGCCCGAACGGCACGTACGTCTTGCGCCCGATCCGCTTGCGTCGCCAGCAGGGTGATCAGCACGACCCCGGACAGCACCAGGCGCGAACACGACGGACCCGAGCAGGCGACTGGCCCCCGCCAGCAGGCCGACGCCCGCCAGCAGCTTCACGTCGCCCATCCCGAACGCGCCCGCCCCGAACGGGATCGAGGGCAGGTAGAGCACGAGCGGGACGACGACCGCGGCGGCGACCGCCCAGACGACGGCGCCGCCCACGAACGGGTTCTGGCCGCTGAGCGCGTACAGCAGGGCGACCGGGATGACCGGCAGCGTCAGGAGGTCGGGGAGCATCCGCTGGTCGAGGTCCGTCGCGAGCCCGACGATCAGCGTGACGAACCAGGCGCCGAAGATGGCGAGCGCGAGCGGGTCGCCGGCGAACCGGATCGGCAGCAGCCCGAAGGCGAGCGCCGAGGTGACCGCGACCAGTCGCGGTCCGCCAGTCCACGCGACGACCCGGCGGATGCTCCTCGTCGTGCTCCGGCCAGCGGGTGGCGACGCGGTCGGCGGCGAGCCCGAACGCGAACCCGCCGATCCCGAGGGCGACCGAGAGGACGGTCAGCGGCTCCATCGCCCTGCCCGGCGCGGACGGCCCGGAAGCGGTCCGGCGTCCCTCAGTCCGCGCCGGCCCCCGCCAGCGCCAGCTCGACGAGCGTCGAGTGCGAGACGCCGGTCGCGCCGCGCGGCGCGAACGGCAGCGCCTTGCGGTAGTAGCCGGTGCCGGCGATGTCGAGGTGGACCCACGGCACGGTCACGAACTCGCGCAGGAACAGGCCGCTCTTGATGAGCGAGCCGTCCGGGGCGCCGGCGTTCTGGAGGTCGCCGTACCAGCTCTCCATCTCGGGCACGTAGTCGTCGATGAGCGGGAGCTGCCAGTAGCGCTCGCCGGCCCGGTCCGCGGCGGCCATGACGTCGTCGTAGAACGCCTGCGGCCGCCCGAACGCACCGGTGACCAGGTGGCCCAGCGCCCGGGCCACGGCACCGGTCAGGGTCGCCACGTCGACGATGTGGGTGGCGCCCGAGCCGCTCGGCGTAGGTCATCGCGTCGCCGAGGATCAGCCGGCCCTCGGCGTCGGTGTTGGTGATGTCCACCATCTTGCCGTTGAGCGCGCGCACGACGTCGCCGGGCCGCGTCGAATGCGGGTCCGGGCATGTTCTCGACCGTCGGCGCGACCGCGAGCAGCGGGGTGCCGGGCGCCAGGCGCGAGACGGTCGCGATGGCCGCGATCACGGTGCACGCACCGGTCTTGTCCATCTTCATCTCTTCCATGCGGTCGGACGGCTTGATGCTGATGCCGCCGGAGTCGAAGCAGACGCCCTTGCCGACGAGCGCGAGGTGCCGGTCGAGCGCGTCCTTCTCCCCCGCCCCGCCCGAGCGCAGGATGATCATCCGCGGCGGGTTGTCGCTGCCGCGGCCGACGGCCATGAACATGCCCATCCCGAGCTCGATCGCCCGCTCCGGCTCGATGACGTCGATCCACAGGCCGTGCTCCTCGGCGATCGCCCGCGCCTCGTCGGCGAGGACCTCCGGGCTCACGTCGTTCGAGGCGCGGTTGGAGAGCGTTCGGGCCATGTTGGCGCCCTCGCCGACGATCACGCCGCGCTCGGCGGCCGCCGTCAGCGCGGCGGCGTCCGTGCCCGGGGCGACGATGATCAGCTCGGCCAGGTCCGGCGGCGACGTCTCGACGGTCTCGCGGTAGATGGTCGCGGGGTCGTACGAGCCCTCGACGACGCCGCGCGCCACGAGCTCGGCGACGGTCTCCGGCGACTCGCCGGACGCGTCGACGAGCGGGCGTGATCCAGATCGCCAGGCGGTCGACCGCCCGGCCGCCGAGGCGCCGCTCCGCGGTCGCGCCGATGCGCAGGACGGTCTCGCGATCGAGCGCCGGCGGGGTCGCCGATGCCCGACCGTGACCAGGCGGTTCGCCGGCAGCTCGCCGCTCGCCGCGAGCGAGGTGGCGTAGCGCTTGCCGCTCAGCTCGCGGAACGCGGCGAGCGCGCGCAGCTCGCCGCCGCTGCGCCGGTCGAGCTCGTCGAGCGGGCCCTCGAAGGCCGGGTCGACGACGATCGGGACGGCGAGGACGTCGGTTGCGACCTCCCACGGCTGGTCATTGACGACGCGGACATCCACGGGCCTTGGGTCCTCCGGAGGCGGGACCGTCGCGGGGCACGGCGTGCGACGGTGGTGGGGATAGTGGGGGCAGTGTACCTATGGCGTGGTCGGGTCGGGCGACGGCGACGCCGGCGGTTCGAGGGCGTCGGCGATGGTCTTCTTCGCCTCCTCGATGGCGATCACGCCGCCGTTCATCCAGCCCTGGCCGATGTCGGCCATGATGACCACGAGGCCGCGCGAGTTCGCCGGCAGCCGCGCCCGCGCGGCCTTCTCGGCCGCGATCGCGGCCTTGAGCTCCTTCGTGACCCGCTTGCCGACGTTCGGGGTCAGCTTGTAGAGCGCGCGCAGGGCCTGGTCGTAGGACTCGTTGCGCTCGAGCCACTGGTCGAGCGTGCTGACGTCGACGGTGTTCACGAGCCGGTCGCGCGACGTGTGCGCGGCCTTGAGCACGGCCGCCGCCGAGTCGATGGTCGCGATCGCCTCCTTGTACTTCGCCTGGCGGCCCTGCTCGGCGGCGACCCCGACGAGCCGGTCGTGCTCCGCGAGCTGCGCCGAGAGCATGCCGGCCGCCGCGCCGCCGGTGGTCGAGCCGCGCCCACGGCCGGTCCAGGCCGTTCGCGGCGGCCGCCACCCGCTGGAGCGTCGCGTAGCGCTGCCGGAGCTCGGGCGACACGTAGCAGGTCGTGCGAGCGGGGTCCCGACGTACGGCGCGGCGGCCAGCTCGGCGCGGATCGCCGCGGACTCCGAGCGGACCCGCGCGATGAGCCCGTTCGCCGTCGGCGATGGCCGCGTCCATGGTGTCGGTCTCGCCGCCGACCATCGCCGCGAGGGCGCCGCGGGCCTGCGTGCCGAGCGCGTCGATGTCGGCCGACAGCGCGTCGACCGACGCCTCGGCCGCGTCGAGATGCTGGCGGACCAGCGCGGTCGCCGGTCGAGGTGAGCTCCGGTCTCGCGGGCCGGTCCGGGCTCGGCTGCATGGCGACCGTGAGCCCGGCCGCCCCGAAGGCGATCGCGACGACGGCGATCAGCCAGCCGAGCGTCCCGAGCAGACGCCCGCCGCGGCCGCTCACGACAGCGGTCCCGGCGGGCCGGCGAGGTCGCCGCGGGTGCGCTGCTCCGGGCGCTTCGCGCGCAGGTACCCGAGCGCGCCCTCCATCGGCCGCGGCTCGAACCCGAACCGCGGGCCGATGACGTCGAGCGGGCCGATGTTGTCGAACCGGAGCTGGCGGAGCTGGTCGGTGGCGACGGGGAACGGCAGGTGGACCGTCTCGGCCGTGCCCGCGACGAGCGAGATCAGCGGCACGGGCAGCGGGACGACGCGGCGCCGCTTCCCGAGCGCGCGGGCGACCTCCGCGGTGATCTCGCGGTAGGTCCAGTAGCGCGGCCCGCCCAGCTCGAACGTCTCGCCGACGGTCGCCGGGTCCTCGAGGCAGCGGACGACGATCCGGGCCACGTCGCCGCCGTGGATCGGCTGGAACCGGCTGCGGCCGTCGCCCGGCACCGGGACGATCCCGGGCGACAGCCGGACGAGGTCCGCGACGATGTTGAAGAAGCCGTCGCCCTCGCCGAACTGGAGCGACGGCTTGAGGATCGTCCAGTCGAGCCCGGAGTCGCGGACCGCGCCTCGGCCTTCGCCTTCGAGCTCGCGTAGTGCAGCGCCGGATCGTCGACGACGCCCAGCGCGCCCATGTGGATGAAGCGGCGGACCCCGGCGGCCGTGGCCGCGGCGAGGACGTTGCGCGTCCCGCCGGTGTTGACCCGGTACAGCTCCGCGCCGCCGTTCCGGTCGAGCGGGATGGCCACGAGGTGGAGGACCGCGTCGACGCCGTCGAAGAGCGGGCCGAGCGAGGCCGGCATCGGTGACGTCGGCGATCCGCGGCTCGACGCGGTCGCGCCAGGCGGCCGGCAGGCGGTCGCGGACGACGGCGCCGGCTTCGGGGGTGCGCACCATCGCCACGACGCGATGATCGGCGCGGAGCAGGGCCGGGATGGTCCAGCTGCCGACGAAGCCGCCCGCGCCCGTGACCAGGATGGTGGACATGCGCGCGGAATCGTAGCATCGACGGATGACGACCCCCCTCCGACGCCTGGCCGAGGCGATGCCGAAGGCCGAGCTCCACCTGCACCTCGACGGGTCGCTCCGCGTCGCGACCGCCCTCGAGCTCGCCCGCACCCGCGGCGTCGACGCGCCGCGCGACTGGACCGGGATGTCGCGGGCGCTCATCGCGCCGATGCCCTGCGTCGACCAGGCGCAGCTCCTCGAGGCGTTCGACCTGCCGATCGCGCTCATGCAGGACGCCGAGGCGCTCGAGCGGATCACCCGCGAGCTGGTCGAGACCAAGGCGGCCGAGAACGTCCGCTACATGGAGATCCGCTGGGGCCCGCTGCTCCACGTCGCCGGCGGCATGCCGCTCGCGGACGGGATCGCGGCGGTCTGCGCCGGGCGCCGCGGCGGCCGCGGCCCGGACCGGATCGGTCGTCCGGCTCATCTGCACCGCGCTGCGCTCGCACGACCCCGCCGCGAACCTCGTCCTCGCCGAGACCGCGGTCCGCTTCCGCGACCAGGGCCTGACCGGCTGGGACCTCGCCGGGCCGGAGGCGGCCTATCCCGGATCCCGCCCAGCACGCCGCCGCGTTCGAGGCCGCGCGGGCGGGCGGCCTGCGGATCACGCTCCACGCCGGGGAGTGGGGCGGCGCGGCGCAGGTGCGCCGCGCGCTCGCGATGGACCCGGAGCGGATCGCCCACGGCCCCGGCACCATCGACGACCCGTCGCTCTGCGCGGAGCTCGCGAGCCGCGGCGTCACGCTGGACCTGTGCCCGACCTCGAACGTGCAGGCGGGGATCGTCGCGGGCCTGGCCGCCCACCCGCTCGCCCGCCTGCACCGCGCGGGCGTGCCGGTGACCCTCTCGACCGACGACACCACGGTCTCCGACATCACGCTCTCCGAGGAGTACGCGAACGCGCTCGAGGCCATCGGGCTGACCCTGCCCGAGCTGTGGGCGATCGACCGGCACGCCCTCGACGTGGCGTTCGCGGACGAGGCGACGCTGACGCCGATCCGCGACGCCTTCGCCGCCTGGGGCGCCGCGATCCCGGACCTGCACGACTGACGACCAGCGGGTCGCGAGCGGACCCGGGGCGACGAGCGACCGCTCCGCACGCTACATTCCGCGGATGCAGTGCCCCGCCTGCGGGACCGTCAACGAGGCCGGTCGCAAGTTCTGCCACGAGTGCGGCTCGAAGCTGGCCGCCGCCTGCGCGGTCTGCGGGACCTCCAACCCGCCCCAGGCCCGCTTCTGCGGCGAGTGCGGCACCCGGCTGCTGAGCGACGAGGCCGCGGCCGCGGCGGCACGGTCACCGGTCGCGGTCCCGGTCGGGGCCGCCGCCGGATCCGCCGGCACGCCTCCAGGAGGCGCCGGTCGCCGAGCGGCGCTTCGTCACGGTCCTGTTCGCCGACCTCGTCGGGTTCACGACGCTCGCCGAGGGGCGCGACGCCGAGGCCGTCCGCGAGCTGCTGTCCGACTACTTCGAGCTCGCGCGCGACCGTCATCGAGCGCTACGGCGGGACCGTCGAGAAGTTCATCGGCGACGCGGTCATGGCCGTCTGGGGCGCGCCGATCGCCCACGAGGACGACGCCGGAACGGGCCGTCCGCGCCGCCCTCGAGCTCGTCGACGCCGTCCGCGGCCTCGGGCCGGAGGTCCAGGCCCGCGCGGGCGTGCTGACCGGCGAGGCCGCGGTCACCCTCGGCGCGCGCGACCAGGGGATGGTCGCCGGCGACCTCGTCAACACCGCCTCGCGCCTGCAGTCGGTCGCCGCGCCGGGCACGGTCCTCGTCGGGCGAGGCGACGCACCGCGCCGCCGCCAGCGCGATCACGTTCGAGGACGCCGGCGAGCACGGTCCTCAAGGGCAAGGAGGCGCCGGTCGCCGCGTGGCGGGCGCTGCGCGTCGTCGCCGAGCGCCACGGCCGCGGCCGCTCGGACCGGCTCGAGGCGCCGTTCGTCGGCCGCGACGCCGAGCTGCGCCTGCTCAAGGACCTGTTCCACGCGACGTCGCGCGAGCATCGCGCCCGCCTCGTCTCGATCACCGGCCAGGCCGGGATCGGCAAGATCCGGCTGACCTGGGAGCTCGAGAAGTACGTCGACGGCCTCGTCGAGGGCGTCTGGTGGCACGACGGCCGCTCGCCGGCCTACGGCGAGGGGATCACGTTCTGGGCGCTCGGCGAGATGGTCCGCGCCGCGCTGCGGCCTGATCGAGACCGACGACCCGGACGACGACCCGGGAGAAGGTCGTCGCGACCCTCGCGGAGCACGTGCCCGACGAGGCCGAGCGGCGCTGGATCGAGCCCGCGCTGCTGGCCCTGCTCGGCGTCGGCGAGGCCCCGGCCGGCGGCCGCGACGAGCTGTTCCGGGCGTGGCGCACGTTCTTCGAGCGGCTCGCGTCGACCGGCATCGTCGTGCTCGTCTTCGAGGACCTCCACTGGGCCGACGCCGGCCTGCTCGACTTCATCGACCACATGCTCGAGTGGAGCCGCGGCGTCCCGATCCTGATCATCACGCTGGCCCGCCCGGACCTGCTCGACGCGGCGACCCGACTGGGGCGCCGGGCGGCGCAACTTCCTGGCCCTCGGGCTCGAGCCGCTCGACGAGGCGGCGATGCTCGAGCTGCTGGCCGGCCTGGTCCCCGGGCTCGCCGCGACGACGGCGCGCTCGATCGTCGCCCGCGCCGACGGGATCCCGCTCTACGCCGTCGAGACCGTCCGGATGCTCGTCGCCGACGGGCGGCTGCGGGAGGTCGACGGCGCGCTACGAGCCGGTCGGCGAGCTCGGCGAGCTGGCGGTGCCGGAGACGCTCCAGGCGCTCATCGCGGCCCGCCTCGACGGCCTGCCCGGCGCGGACCGGGCGCTCCTCCAGGACGCGGCGGTGCTCGGCCAGAGCTTCACCCTCGCCGGCCTGTCGGCGGTGACCGGGCAGACGCCCGAGGCGCTCGAGCCGCGGCTGCGCGCGCTCGTCGACATGGAGCTGCTCGACCAGAAGGTCGACCCGCGCTCGCCGGAGCGCGGCCAGTACGCGTTCGTCCAGGCGCTGATCCGCGAGGTCGCCTACGCGACGCTGGCCAAGCGCGACCGACGGTCCCGCCACCTCGCGGCCGCCCGCTTCTTCGAATCGCTCGGCGAGGACGAGCTGGCCGGCGCCCTCGCCGCGCACTACGTCGCCGCCTACGAGGCCGTGCCGGACGGACCCGAGGGCGACGCGCTCGCGGTCCAGGCGCGGCTCGCGCTGGTCGGTGCCGCCGATCGCGCCACGGCGCTCGGCTCGCCCGGAGCAGGCGATCTCGTTCCTGACCCAGGCCAAGGATGTCAAGGCCGAGCCGGCCGAGCGGGCATCGATCCTCGAGCGGCTCGGCCGGGCCGCGACCGCCGCCGGCCGCCCGGACGTGGCCGAGCCGCCGCTGACCGAGGCCGTCGAGATCCGCCGCTCGCTCGGCGACGAGAAGGCCGTCTATCGCACGACCGTCTGGCTCGCCCAGGGCCTGCTCTCGGGGCGGCTCACCGAACGGGCCTCCGCGGTCCTCGAGCCGGCCGTGTCCAAGGGTCCGGGCATCGCCGACGAGGCGGACCTCGCCGAGCTCATCGCGCTCCTGGCTCGCGTCCGCTCGCTCGAGCAGCGCTACTTCGAAGCGCTGGCCCTGGCCGATCGGGCGCTCGAGATCGCCGAGCCGCTCGAGCTGTTCGAGGTGATCGCCGACGCGCTCGGCACCAAGGGCAACATCCTCGACCCAGCACGGCCGTTCGATCGAGGGCGTCAGCCTCCTCGAGACCGCCCGCCGCGTCGCGCAGGAGCACGGCATCACGTCGCATGGAGGCGCGGGCCATCACCGGTCTGTCGATCAGCCTCGCCACGCGTGACGTGCGGGCCACCTGGGAGCTCGAGGTCGAGGGCATCGAGTTCGCCCGACGGATCGGACGTCGCGACTTCGAGATGACGATCTTCGGCAACGGCGGCGAGGATGCGATCCGGCTCGGTGAATGGGACTGGCACGCATCGGAGATCGCCCACTACGAGGACATCGAGCTGACCGCGCTGCAGCGCGTCGCCATCGGCTTCCCGGCCTCGGTCATCGGCGTGCTCCGCGGCGCCGAGGGCACGGACGCGGAGATCGACACGCTTCCGCGCCGCCATCGCCGAGATCGCCGACACCGACTACGCGATGACGGAGTCCGATCTCGACGCCTGGGTGGCGATGATCGACGGCCGACTTCGCCGCGGCGCGCGACGAATGGTTCAAGCAGGCCGAACAGAGCGACACCAACGCCCCGTTCGCCCTGCCTCGCGCGGCGCGGGCCTCGCTCCTCGCCCGCGACGCCGTCCGGGGCGCGCGAGGCGATCGCGCGGCTGGATGCGCTCGGCGTCCGCGGCCAGGTGCTCGACATCGAGCGCCAGGCGATCGGTGCCGGCATCGACGCCCTCGACGGGCGGACGAAGGACGCGATCGCCGGCTTCCGCGCCGCGATGGCCGCATGGCGCGACGGCGGTGTCCTGTGGGACGAGGCGTGGACGGCGTGGTGCGCGCTGGCCGTGCTCGGCGCCGACCATCCCGAGGTCGTGACGATGGGACGCGAGGGCCGGGGCATCCTGGTCAAGCTCGGCGCGACGGCCGTGATCGCCCACTTCGACCGGTTGCTCGGCGACTCGGCCGGTGCCGACGACGATGGCGTCGACACCGCGGACGCGACGCCGGCCTCGACCCGTGACGCCGAGGTGGCCGAGCCAGCCTGACGCCCGACCGGTCAGCCGGCGGCGAGCGCCTCGAGCGCGGCGGCCAGCCCGGCGGCATCCTCGGCCACGGCCGTCGGCCGCTCCGCTTCCGGGAGGGCCGCGACCTCGTCCGCGGTGGTCACCCCGGTCAGCATCAGCACGCACCGCGCGCCGACGGCGCGCGCCGCGGCGAGGTCCGTCGCGATCCCGTCGCCGATCATCACCGCGTCCTTCGCGTCCCGGCCGACGGCCTCGGCGGCCAGCTCGAGCAGGTGCGGCCCGGGCTTGCCGATGGAGTACGGGACGACGCCGGTCGTGGCCTCGAGGGCGGCGGCGATGCTCCCGGCGCCGGGCCGCAGGCCGCGCTCCGTCGGGTAGACGGGGTCGCGGTTGGTGGCGATGAACCGGGCGCCGGCGCGGACGCAGTCGGCGGCAGCGGCGAGGCGCAGGTAGGTGAGGTTCGGGTCGAGCCCGGTCACCACGGCGTCCGGCGCGCCGGCCGCTGTCCAGCCGTCGATCCCCTCCTGGTGCATCCGGGCGGCGGCATGCCCGGCGGTCACGACGTCGAGGCCGGCGTCGCGCAGCTCGCGCTCGAGCCCGCCAGCGCCGAGGACCAGCACGCGCCGGACGCCCGGCTCGTGGTTGGCGATGTGGATCGCGGTCGCGCGGGCGGACGAGACCACGGTCTCGGCGGTGATCGGCGCGCCCATCGCCGAGAGGCGGGTGACGTAGTCGTCGTGGTAGTGCATCGAGTTGTTGGTCACGTAGACGACGTCGTCGCCACGGGCCGCGCGATCGGCAAGGACGGCGGCCACGCCCGGCACCGGGTCGGCGCCGCGGTAGACGACGCCATCGAGATCGACCAGCAGGAGGAGGCTCACCCTCGGAGGGTAACGGCGCGGCTGGCGGGCCGTCGTGACCCGGTGGGCGCGGCACCCGGCGCGGCGGTGGCGCGGCGCGGTGGCGGTCCGGCCCGGCGGCGGCCCGGTCCCGCGTACGATGGCGGCCGATGTCGAAGCGCCCCGTCCGGCCCACCGATCCGCTCGTCGAGACCGAGTGGCTGCTCGTCGACGGCACGAACCTGCTGTTCGCGATGTCGCGCGCACCCGGCGCGGCGCCGGGGTCCGCGTTGATCGGTCGGCTGCGCGGCGCGGTCCCCGCCGTCGGTCGCGCATCGATGTCGTCTTCGACGGGCCGGGCGAACGCGGGCTGCGCAACGAGCGCATCGCGTCGGGGCTGCGGGTCCGCTACTCCGGTCCGCGGACCGCCGACGCCGTCCTGCTCTCGCTGGTCGACGAGACCCGCGCGGTCGACGGGCCGGCCGCGACCGCGTCGATCCTGGTGGTCACCAACGATCGCGAGCTGCAAGGCCTCGCTCCATGCCCGGGGTGCCCGGACGGCCGGGGCCGATTGGCTGCTCGGCCGGCTCGATCGCGTCGGGAGTGGCCGCCCGCCGACGGGCGTCAAGCAGTCGAAGCCGTCGAAACCACCGACGAAGCCACGACCGGTCGCCCACGAACCCTCGGAGGACGACGACCCCGACGCCGGCCGCTGGGAACCGGGGCGCGGCGCGACCGTCAAGAAGGGGAACCCGCGGAAGGCGCCACGGTCGGCCGGCCGCGACTGACCGCCTCGACTGCTAGGATGCGGACGTGAGCCTGATCGACACGCTCAACGGCATCTGGACGACGATCCTCGACATCACGTCGGTGTTCGTCATGCCCGATTGGGGCTGGCTGATCAGCATCCTGCCGGTGCTGATCTTCGTCGGCATCGTCGGGCCGTTCCTCACCTTCACGATGCTCGGCTCGGTGGTCTACCTCGCCCGCAAGCCGCGCGTGAAGGTCACCTTCGAGGAGGGGCCGCGCCTCGCCGAGCTCGATGCCGGCGGGCAGCCCGTCTTCCCGAAGGGCCTCCCCTACTGCCGCCGCGACGCGCTCGTCTACGCCGTCGGGCATGACCCGCTGCGACACCTGCAAGGACGAGCTGGCGGTGATCTGCCCGATGTGCGAGCTGGGCCGTGCCGCCGTCGTCGACACGTGCCCCAACTGCGGCCTCGTCCTCAAGGTCGTCCCGCGCGCGGTCGCGGTCCGCGCCAGCGCCGGGCCGAAGCCCGGCGGCGCCGCGGTCGCCTGACGTGCTGCCCCAGCTGTCCTCGGCGCTGTTCAGCGTCGGGACCCTGCTGATCGCCATCGGGTTCGCGGCCTTCGTGGGCCACGCGGTGATGCTGGCCAACGGCCGGCGGACGATCCCGGCGCTGATGCCGTCGTCGCAGCCGGCCTACGCCGGGGTCGTGACCGGCTCGTTCGTCACGAGCCAGGAGCGGGCGGCGTCGGCCGGGCCGACCACCTTCGCCTCGCCGAGCCCGCTCTCGAAGGCGGCCATCGGGATCACGTTCGTCGCCTGGCTGGCCCTCGGCGCGTCGTTGCTGGCGCGCGCGATCGTGGTCGGTCGCGGGCCGTGGGGCAACATGTTCGAGTTCAGCGTCGCCTTCTCGTTCTCGATGATCGGCGGCTACCTGTTCCTCCAGCGCCGCTATCCGATCCGCTCGATCGGCTTCATCCCGACCGGCGTCGCGCTCGCGATGCTGCTCTACGCGTCGAGCCTCCCGTCCGAGATCAAGCCGCTGGTGCCGGCGCTCCAGAACGCGCCGCTGCTGACGATCCACGTCGGCATGGCCGTCACCGCCTACGGCATCTTCGCGACGAGCTTCGCGGCCGGCGTCGCCTACCTCGTCCAGGGCCAGCAGGACCGGTTCGCCTGGCTGCCGTCGCACAAGGTGCTCGACGAGGTCGCCTACAAGTCGGTGATCATCGGCTTCCCGATCTTCGCGACGATGATCATCCTGGGCTCCTGGTGGGCCTCGATCGCCTGGTCGCGCTACTGGGGCTGGGACCCCAAGGAGACCGCGGCCCTCGTCACGTGGCTGATCTACGCGGTCTACCTGCACGCGCGGAACCAGCGCTCATGGGCCGGCCGGCCGGCCGCGCTGCTGCTGGTCGTCGGGTTCGGGATGGTGCTGGTGACGTACTCCGGCTCGCTCTGGTTCAGCGGCCTGCACGCCTACAGCGGCCTGTAGGTCAGCGGCACCGGCGGCGGCGTGCGGCGCCGCCCGCCATCTGCCATACCGCTCATCCACGGAACGTTATGGCTGCTCGGCCGCCGCCGAATGCCTCGGGCCACCTCGGATATGCCGCCTGATGCATGAAACGGCGTGGGTCGACGCGCGAACGGGGCCGGTCGCCAGGCGTTCGCCCCATCGACCGGCCATACCGTTCCCCGGGTGGTCGTTATGGCAGATTCAGGGCTGAGGGTGCGACGCCCCGCGTGTCCAGCCACGGATATCTGACCGCTGAAGGGGCCGGTTCGTGTTGCGCGGTGGCGTCAGGTACGAGCCCGGATCCCTGACGACGTCTAGCGGCGAGCCCAGGGCGGCACGGCGTCGGTCGGCATGGCCGGGGCTCGCAGCGGATCGAGGGCCCCGGTGGCTGATCCCGACGACGCGCCCGGCGATCGCGGTGGCTGCCACGACCCGGCGCCAGAGCCCGGCCCGTCGGCGGCCGGCGAGTCGGCGGCGGCCTCCTCCTCGTCCTCGGCGGCCGGCGGCTTCGCCGCTTCCTCGGGCCGCATGTCGCGCCCGAACGGCCGGAAGTGCAGCACCTTCCGCTCGAACGGCCGGCGGAGGTACGGATACATCGTCTCGATCTCGTTGAAGACGGCTTCGAGCTCCTCGCCGATCAACTCCCCGTGCTCGATGAGCGCCCGCGCAAGGTAGTGGATGGCCGGCTCCTTCTCGTGGAGCAGCCGGTCGGTCTCCTCGTACAGCTGGTCGAGCAGCTCGTGCGCGCCCTGGAGCACCGGCCCCGACGCGGCGCTGGAGACGCCGGGCAGGATCACCTTGGTCGGGCCCATCGCGAACGAGCCCACATAGGCCTCGGCCCAGTTCGTCGCGGCCTGGAGGTCGGACGACGGCCCGGTCGTCAGCGAGTCGAGGAAGCGGCTCTCGATGACGTGGCCCGCGAGCGAGACCATGATGCTCGTCTCGATCGAGCGGGCGTAGAGCGACGTCCGCTCCTCGCGCGGCTGCTGCTGCACGTAGCCCAGGGCATGCCCGCGCCGGATGATCGACGCCTTGGAGATCCGGTTCTCGGGCTGGAGGTAGTGGGCGGCGACCGCGTGGCCCGCCTCGTGGTAGGCCGTCTTGCGCCGGTCCTCGACGTTCCACGCGCGGATCGGCTGCTTGAGCCCGAGCGTCCGCTCGTCGGCCGCGCTCAGCCAGTCCTTGTACGTGAGGAAGTCGCGGCCCTGCTGGTGGGCGTGGATCAGGGCCTCGTTGATGATCGTCTTGATCTGGATGGGGGTCCAGCCCATCGAGTCGGTGACCAGCAGCTCCAGCGAGATCTCGGGGTCGTGGGCCTTCGTCGCCAGGAAGTGCTGGATGATGTCGCGCCGGCCGTCGGCGTCGGGCGGTAGACCTCGAGGATCCGGTCGAGCCGGCCCGGCCGGGTGAGCGCCGGGTCGAGGACGGCGGGTCGGTTGGTCGCGCCGATCACGAAGACGAGCGGCTTGTTCTTGACCGGCCCGCGGACGATCCCGAACCAGCGCAGGACCTTGTAGCGCCAGCGGTCCTCGACCATCTCGGTCAGCGAGTCCATCTGGTTGAGCAGCGTGTTCAGGCCCTGCCCGCCGCCCATCATCATCCCGCCCATGACCATGCCCTGGCCGCCGGCATTGCCCTGGCCGCCGCGGTTCATGCCGATCGAATCGATCTCGTCCATGAACATGATGCAGGCGCCCCGCTGGCCGGGCTGCGCGTACTTGCGGCCGAGGCCCCGGGCGTCGCGGAACAGCTTCATGATCATCAGCTCGGTCATGCCCCAGAACATGCCGCGCAGCGAGCTCGCGTCGATGTAGATGAACGGGAGGTTCGCCTCCGACGCGATGACCGCCGGCGAGGAACGTCTTGCCGGTGCCGGGCGCGCCGGACAGCAGCATGCCCTTGGGCATCTCGCCGCCGCGGTCCTCGAAGGCCTTGACGCCGCGCAGGATCCCGACCGTGTGCTTGGCGTGTTCGAGCAGGTCGGGCTGGCCGCGGTAGTTCGCGAAGCTCATCCCGATCTGCGGGTCGTCCGGCTTGATCGTGTACTTCCGCGGTCGCGACAGGAACCACATGATCCCGGCGAACTGGAAGATGCCGAAGGCCAGCGCGAACCCGAGCTGGATGGCCAGCGCCGGCGCCGAGAGCAGGAACGAGAACACCGACGAGACGACCATCACCGTGCCGTTCAGCGCGATGAGGACCGCGAAGATCAGCAGGACGATGAACAGCCGCCAGAGGTTCTTGTTCCAGACGAACGCCATGTTCGCGCCGAGGCGACGGACCCGGTTCATCGGAAGTTCACGATCTTGTTGTCGGCGACATGCACGACGAGGTTGATGATCAGCGGGTTCCCGTCCGCGGTCTTCGCCCGGATGATGATCTCGGTCGCCGTCCGCGGCCCGTCCTTCATGGTCGCAAGCGTTTCCACCGACGTCACTCCCTGGATGTTCCACTGCTGCAGCTCGGCGGCCAGCTTCTCGTAGGGACCGGTGCTGACGGCCGAGCGGATCGAGTCGGCATTGTTGGTCGTGAGCGCGTCCGTGAGCTCCTTGACGACGGGCGGGGCATCGATGCCGCCGGTCGACACGTCGCCGACCAGGATCGGCGGCGGCTGGGTGCGCTGGAAGATCGGCCGCGCCGATGGCGCGCCACCGGCGAGCAGGAGCAGCGTGAACGCGAGGCTGGCGAGGCGCAGGATGCAGGACGCCGACGCCGAAGTGGCGGCGCTTGTGCTTCGCGCCGGCGGCATCGGCGGCCGCCTGTTCCTTCGGCGGCATCCACGATCGGGTCGACCGGTCCCGATGGGCACCGCGGCCTCGGCCGCAGCGACGAGCGCGGCCAGCTCGTCGGCGGTCGGCGCGGGGGCCGCGGCGACCGCCGCCGCATCGAGCGCGGGGTCCGGCGCCATCGCGGATCGATCGCGGGCTCGGGCTCGGCGCATCGCCGCATCGGCGCGGCTCGGCGGCGATCGGCCGCGCGACTCGGCCGCTGTCGCGGGCCCGGGTGTCACCGCGGCTTCGACCGCGGGCTGCGCGACGACCTCGGCTTCGACCGAGGCCTGGGCGGCCGCCTCCGGCGCGTCCGATCCACCGGCGGTCGGCTCGACCGGCAGGGCGGGATCCGGGTCGTCGTTCATTCCTGCTCGATCGTGCTCGGCGGGAGGAGGACGCCGACCGGCCGGCGGCCGTGTAGACGCGCCAGCTGAGCGTGTCCTCGGTCGCGTCCGGGCGGACGACGTGGATCCCGTATGCGGTGACGGTGTAGCCGCCGCCGACATACGAGCCCAGGTGGACCGGGGTGTCGACCCTCGCGTAGTCGGAGAGGAAGCGGCTCGCGCGCTGCTTCATGTCGATGGAGATCCCGAGCGCGTCGAGGGTCGGCCGCGTCATCGGTGACGAAGGCGTTGATGAACTGCCGGGCGAGCGGGGATTCCGCGGTGGCCGCCACGAGCGGCGGCTTCGGCGCCAGGTCCTGGGCGACCGTCGGGACGATGAAGCCGATCAGCATGCCGATGGCGACCGTGCCCGCGGCCCGACCGAGGCGGCGCAGCCACTTTCGTCGACGTCGCATCCGAGGCGCTCCTGTGCCGAGGTTCGCTCGGCAGAGTGTAGACCCGAGTCCCGGTGGTTGACCTACGCACGATTCGGGATGACTCGGCCTGTATGGAGGTGTTCGACGCCGACGGCCGTTTGGATGTTCCGGCGCGACCGGGCACCGGGCGGCGTCAGCGCGTGCGGGTCACCTTGCTGATGCTCCGCGGCGCGTCGGGGTCGAGGCCGCGCGCGCGGGTCAGGTGGAGCGCGTGCAGCTGGCCCGGCGACGACGGTCGCGATGGGCGCCAGCCACTCCGCGGCGACGGGCGGCAGCGGCACGGCCGGCTGGCCACGGCCAGCGCCTCCGGCACGTCCGACAGCACGGTCACGTCCGCATCGAAGTCGTCGCGGAGCCGCCCGAGCAGCGCGATCAGCCCGGCCGCCGCCGGCCCGTCGCGGACGATCACGATGACCGGCACGCCCGGCTCGACGAGGGCGACCGGACCGTGCTGGAAGTCCGCCGCCGAGTACGGGTCGGCGAAGACGTGGGCCAGCTCCTTGATCTTGATCGCCCACTCGCGCGCGGTCGCGTACTCGTAGCCGCGGGCGACGACCAGCAGCGCGGTCGGCGCGCGGCGTGCGCCTCGGCGATGGAGGCCATGACGTCCTCCAGCTCGAGCATCGACGCGAGCGCGGCCGGCATCGACGCCAGCGCGCGCCGGTCGGCCGTCGTCGCCGAGCGCGGCCGACAGCGCGGCGATCGCCAGGAGCGAGGCGGTGTAGGTCTTGGTCGCGGCGATCGACCGTTCCGGGCCGGCGCGACATGTCGATCGTCCAGTCCGCCGCCGCGGCCAGCGCCGAGCCCGGTGTCGTTGGTGATCGCGACGGTCGGGGCGCCCTGGCGGCGGGCCGCCTCGAGCACGGCGACGATGTCGGGCGAGGCCCCGGACTGGCTGATCGCCACGACCAGCGTGTGGGCCAGCGACGGGTCCGCGCCGTAGAGCGAGACCATCGACGGCGTCGCGAGCCCGGCGGTCAGCCCGTGGCGGATCCCGAGCACGTACTGCGCGTAGATCGCGGCGTGGTCCGACGAGCCGCGGGCGGCGATGACGACGTGCTCGATCCGGTCGCGCGGTCGCGGAGCGCGGCGGCCAGCGCGTCGATGGCGCCCGCCTGCGTCTCGAGGAACCGCGTCGCGACCGCGGGCTGCTCGAGGATCTCGTCGTGGAGGGTCACGGGCGGGCGCGCCGCGACGCCGTCGACCCGGACCGGCAGCCGGCCGGCGAACGGGATCGCGCCGGACAGCGCGTCGGCGAGCGCGACCATCGACGCCGCGTGGATCGAGTACGTGCAGACCGCGGCGACGCCGGCCGGGTACGACGGCGACGTCCCAGGGCGTCCGCAGCGCGACCGCGACGACGGGCCGGTCGCCGGCCGACCGCCGCGACCGCCTCGAGCAGGCGCGAGCTGGCTCGGCTCGCGGGCGCCGTCGATGGTGCCGACGACCACGGCGTCCGCCTGGCCCACGCGGTCGCGGACGGCGGCGATCTCGGCGTCGGTCGGCGCGGCGCTCGTGACCACCTCCTCGACTCGCGCGAACCGGGTCCGCAGCGCGGCCGCGAGCCCGGGCGCGACCGTCGACGAGGTGTCGGCCGGGGTCAGGTCGATGGGGGTCGGCATCACGGCCAGGATGGTCGCATCCGCGGGCAGGGCCAGGGGCAGCCGCCGCGCGTCGTCGCGGACGAGCGTCAGCGACCGCTCGGCGAGCTCGCGCGCGAGGGCCGCGTGCGCCGGCCCGCCCACGATGCCGAGGTCCGGCGGCGGCCCCGCCTCGCCGAGCCGGCGGCGCAGGGCGTCGATGCGGCGTCGGGCCGCCAGCGTCCGCCACCGGGTCGATCCGGCCGTCGGCGGCGCCGGCGAGCATCGCCGCCTCGATCCGCTGCTGCGCGTCGCGGTCGGGGCCGCACAGCAGCAGGTCCACGCCGGCGCGCAGCGCGGCGAGGATCGCCGCCGCCTGCGCCTCGCCCTGCGCGATAGCGCGCATGTCGAGCGCGTCGCTGATGGTCACGCCGTCGAACCCGAGCCGCTCGCGGAGCAGGCCGGTCATGACCGCCGGCGCCAGCGTGGACGCCACGAGGTCGCCGTCGTTCAGCGCCGGCACGGCCACGTGGCTCGACATCACCATCGGCACGCCGGCGTCGATCGCCGCCCGGAACGGCAGCAGGTCCACGGCGTCGAGCCGCTCGCGCGACGCCCGGACGACCGCCAGCCCGTGGTGCGTGTCCGCGTCCGTGTCGCCCAGGCCCGGGAAGTGCTTGACCGCGGCGGCCACGCCGGCGCGCTGCAGCCCGCGGAGGAACGCGACGCCGAGCGCGGCCACGCGGGCCGGGTCGTCGCCGAACGAGCGGATCCCGATCGCGGCATTCGCCGGGGCGCTCGCGACGTCGAGGACCGGGGCGTAGACGACGTTCACGCCCATCGCCCGCGCCTCGAGCCCGATCGCCTCGCCGACGCGTTCCGCGAGGTCCGGGTCGTCGGTCGCGCCGAGCGCCATGTTGCCGGCGAACTGGCGTCGGGCCGTCGCCGAGCGCCTGGAGCTGGCCGCCCTCCTGGTCCGCCGCGACCAGCCGCGGCCGGGCCGGGTCCGGGCGACCGCGCCGCCTGGAAGGCCTCGGCGAGCTCGCGGAACCCGCCCGGCGAGCGGACGTTGAGGTGCCGGAACACGGTCATCCCCGCGACCGGCGCCGCCGCAGGCGCTCGACCGCCCAGCCGGGCAGCCGGTCGCCCTCGAACGCGAGCATCACCCGGCCCGAACGTCGCATCGCGCCGGCTCCGGCCCGCCGTCACCCCTTGACCGCGCCCGCCAGGCCGCGCACGAAGTAGCGCTGGACGACGATGAAGAACAGCAGGATCGGGACGACGGTGATCGTCACGCCGGCGGCGATCGCGCGGAAGTCGGACTGGAAGAAGCTCTGCAGCGCGGCGAGGCCCGACCGGCAGCGTCAGTCCCTCCTTCGTGTGCAGCATCAGCGACGGCCACAGGAAGTCGTTCCAGGACGTGACGAACGTGAAGATCGCCACCGCGGCGAGCGACGGGCGGACGATCGGCAGCAGGATCGACCACCAGATCCGCCACTCGCCCGCCCCGTCGACGCGGGCCGCGTCGATGAGGTCGTTGGGGACGCCCCGGAACGCCTGGCGCAGCAGGAAGATGTTGAACGCGCTGACGAGGTTCGGGAGGATCAGCGCCGGCAGCGTGTCGTAGTAGTGGAAGACGTTGACCGCCAGCACGAAGCTCGGGATGTAGGTCAGCTGCGCCGGCACGATCAGCGTCGCGAGCAGCGCGTAGAAGATCGTCGAGCGGCCGCGGAACCGCATCTTCGCCAGCGGGTACGCGGCCATCGCGGCGACCAGCACGTTGAGCAGCCCGACCGCGACCGCCACGATCAGGCTGTTCAGGAAGAACGTCGGGATCGGCAGCGTCTCGAGGACGCGCTGGTAGTTCGCGAGCGTCGGGTCGCGTCGGGAAGAACTGCGGCGGGATCGAGTAGATCGGGTCGCAGCGGGCCCTTCAGCGACGTCATCAGCATCCAGAAGAACGGGAAGACCGTGATGACGGCGAGGAACAGCAGCACCACGTACCAGAGCGCGCTGCCCGCGACCGCCCGCGGCCGGAGCGGCGCGGCGGCCGGCGCACGCGCTGGAGGTCGGCCACCGGCGACGCGATCTGGATCATCGGCGCCTGGCTCACGCCTCGCCCTCCTGGCCCGCGCTCGAGGATGCGCACGTTGACGATCGAGAAGACCAGCGTGATCGCGAGCAGCGCGATGGCGATCGCCGACGCGTACCCCGCGTGGCTGTGCACGAACGCCTGCTTCCAGAGGTAGAAGACCATCGTCACGCCGCTGTCGAGGATGCCGCCGGTCCGGTTCGTCAGGACGTAGATCTCGTCGAAGACCTTGAGCGCGGCGAGGCTCGAGATGACCGCCACGAACACGATCTGCGGGCGCAGCCCGGGCAGGCTGACGTAGCGGTGCTTCTGGAAGTCGGTGCAGCCGTCGATGCGGGCCGCGTCGTAGAGCTCCTCGGGGATGTTCTGGAGCCCGGCCAGGAAGATGACCGAGTAGTAGCCGACGCCCGCCCAGATCGTGAGCAGCATCGCGATCGGCAGGACCAGCGACGGGTCGGTGAGCCACTGGATCGGCTTGTCGATGACCCCCCACGACTGGAGGATCGCTGTTGATGAACCCGTTGCGGTCGAACAGCCAGCGCCAGGCGAGCCCGATGGCGATGCTGCCGCTGACCGCGGGCACGAAGTAGAGCGCCCGGAAGATGTGGATGCCGCGCATCCGGCGGTTGACGATGATCGCGAGCACGATCGAGAGGAAGATCAGGATCGGCGTGACGAGCAGGTAGACGAACGAGTGCACGACGGCCAGCCAGAAGGTCTCGTCGCCGAGCAGCTTCTCGAAGTTCTCGAGGCCGACCCAGACCGGCGGCGTGACGATGTCGTAGTCGGTGAAGCTGTAGTAGACGACCGCGATGATCGGGTACACGACGAAGATGCCGAGCAGCACGAGCGCCGGCAGCAGGAACGTGTACGGCGTGAGGCGGGTCTTCCTGGTCATGGCGTGTCCCGTTCATGGTGCCGCGTCCGGTGCGGCGGGGCGGTGACGAGGCTGGCCCGCCCCGGATGGGACGGGCCAGCGATCGGGTGCGACCCGGGGGACCGGGTCGCGGGCCGGTGAGCCCTACTTGTTGATGAGCTTGTTCGCGTCGGCGACGGCCTGGTCGAGGGCCGCCTGCGGGGCGACCTTGTTGAACAGGGCCGACTCGATCGCCTTGCGGACGATGTCGTTGACATCGGCCTTGTTCGGGACGGTCGGGACGATGTCCTGGTACGTCGCGACGGTCTCCTTCGCGAGCGGCGCGGGCGCTGTCCTCGATCGGCGGTCGGCGGCGTCGAGAAGAACGGATCGTCGTACGCCGACGGCGACGACGGGTAGATCGCGACCTTCTTGGCGAACTCGACCATGCTCCGCGGGTTCGTGAAGAACTGCGCGAGCGCGATGGACGCGTTCGGGTACTTCGTGTCCTTCTTGACCGAGATCGACATCAGGCCCTTGCCCGCGACGCCGGACTTGCCGAGCGGCGAGGGGACCATGCCGAGGTTGCTCGTACAGGGTGGCGTTCGTGTCCTTGACCTGGCGGGCCAGGTTCGGGCCGGTCGCGTAGAACGGCGCGGCGCCGGCCGAGAAGGCGTTGAGGCCGATCCGGTCATCGCCGGTCAGGACGGTCGGTGTCGAGCGGTCCCGGCCTTGTTCATGTCGACGTACATCTGGAGCCACGCCACGCCCTCGGGCGAGTTGAAGGTGAAGGTCTTGCCGTCGGCGCCGAAGACCTTGACGTTGCCCTCGTAGACCATCTGGGCGAGCAGGTCGCTGACGGTCAGGCGGATGGCGCACGGCGCGCCGGCCTTGTCGAGGAAGGTCTTGCACAGCGCGGGGAGCCCGTCGATGGTCTTCGGGAACGCGGCGACGATCGACCCCGGCCTTCTCGAAGATGGCCTTGTTGAGCAGCTCGACGTTGAGGCCCTGGTACCACGGGAACTGGTAGTTCACGCCGTCGATGAGCTGCTGCTTCCAGAGGCCCGGGAAGTAGATGTCCTTGACGGCCTGCGGGACCGGCGTGTCGAGGCCGAGCAGCAGGCCCTTGCCCGCGTACTCGCTGACCCAGCCCTCGCTGACCGAGAGGTTGATGACGTCCGGCGCGTTGCCCGCGGCGAACGAGTTGTTCAGGTCGTCCTTGAACGTCCCCTGGTGGTCGTCCCAGTTGACCTTGACGCCCGGGTACGTCGCCTCGAAGCGGGCGATCGTGTCCTTGATGTACTGGTCGAACGTGGGCGACAGGTAGAACGTCCAGAAGCTCGATGGTCGGCGCCCTGCTCGACGCCCTGGATGACCGCTTCCGCCGGGTCGGACCGGCAGCGCGGTCGGCCGCGGCCGACGCGGACGGCCGACGCCTCGGCCGACGCGGACGCGGATGCCGCGGCGCGTCGCGGTCGGGGCCGCGGACGCCGGCGCGCTCGGCGACGGCGACGCGGCCGCGCCGCAGGCGCCCACCACCAGCGCCATGAGCGCGGTGAGGACGATGGTTCGTCGAGTCTTCATGCTCCTCCTCCTGGTTCCTTCCCTGGTCGGGTCTGCGCTTCGGTGTGTGGTCGATGTCGGTGCATCACGACTCCCGGACGTGGCCCACCTCCCTCCTCCGTGGCTCGGTCCCGATCCGCGGACCGGCTCGAGCCCGATGTGGGCCGCGGCGATCGTCACGGCGCCCCAGGCGCCCGGCCTCGGCTCCGGGTGGCAGCGATCTCGACGACGTCGGCCGGCAGCAGCTCGGCCGCCGAGCGCGGACACGGCGCGAAGACGCTCCAGCTCGCGCTGGATCGGCTCGGCGAACGGGTCGCCCGCATGGGAGACCCCGCCGCCGATCACGACCCGCTCGACGTCGTAGGTCATGACGAGCAGGTGGACGGCCCAGGCCAGCCGGCGGCCGACGTCGTCGATCTCGAGGCCAGGGCGTCGCCGTGCGGCGTCGCGCGTAGACGTCGGCCGCGGCGCGTCGCGAGCAGCGTCGCTGGGCCGCCGGCGCGATCGGCGCGCGCCGGCGGGCGATCGCCGGGCCCGGACGCGAAGCGCCTCGAGGCAGCCGTGCTGGCCGCAGGCGCACACCGGGCCGTCGCGGTCGGCGATGACGTGGCCGATCTCGCCGGCGAGGCCGCGGGCGCCGCGATGGAGCGTGCCGTCGAGGACGACGCCGGCCGCGATCCCGGTCCCGACCGCGAGGTAGGCGAGGTCGTCGACGTCGCCGAGGACGCCGCGCTCGTGGAGGCCGATGGCGGCGGCGCGGGCGTCGTTCTCGACGACGACCGGGCGACCGAGGCGGGCCTCGAGCGCGGCCTTCAGCGGGAAGTCGCGCCAGCCGAGGTTGACCGCGAGGGTGACCGTGCCCGGCGCCGGGTCGACCCGGCCGGGGACGCCGACGCCGATCGCGCGCAGGTCGGCACGGTCGAGGTTCGAGCGTCGGCGAGCGCGTCGTCGAGGCAGGCGACGATCGCCTCGGCGGCGCCGTCCTGGTCGCCCACGGAGGAGGATCGTCGTGGCACGACCGAGGACGGCGCCGTCGAGGCGTCGACGACGAGGACGGCGATCTTGGTGCCGCCGACGTCGACCCCGGCGACGAGGCCGCCGTTGGGGCGCTCGCCGGTCATCGCTGGACCGTCAGGCCGAGCTCGCTGGTCAGCAGCAGCGCGCAGGCGCCGAGCAGCGTCAGGTCCTCGCCGGTGCCGCCGTCGACGATGCGGGTCTCGCGCGCGAGCGGGCCGAGGCTGCGGCGCGTGGCCTCGTCGCGGATCGCGTCGAGCCAGGGCTCGCCGAGGACCGTGACCGAGCCGTGGACCACGATGTGGCGGACGTCGAGGATGCCGATCAGGTTCGCGATCGCCGACGCCGAGCGCCCGGCCCGCGGCGCGCGTGACGCCCAGGGCGGCCTCGTCGCCTCGCTGGGCGGCGGCGGCCAGCTCGGGGAGCGTGATCGCTCGCCGGGAGTCCGGCCGCGACCGCGGCGCGGAGGATCGCGGGCGCCGAGGCGACCGTCTCGAGGCAGCCGAAGCGGCCGCAGTGGCATTCGGCGCCGTCGGGCTCGACGACGATGTGGCCGATCTCGCCGGCGCCGTCGCCGTCGCCGCCGAAGAGGTCGCCGTCGAGGACCAGGCCGGCGCCGATGCCGCGCCCGACCTTGATGCGCGATCGAGGTTGGTCGGCCGGTCCTCGCCCTCGAAGAGGAACGTGGCGAGGGCCGCGGCGCGCGGCGTCGTTGGCGACGATCGTCGGGAGGCCGTAGCGGTCGCGCGAGGAGGTCGGCGAGCGGCAGGTCCTTCCAGTCGAGGTTGACCGCCCAGCGGATCGTGCCGTCGCGCGTCGACGATGCCCGGGGTGCCGACGCCGATGCCGAGGATCGGGCTGGTCGCCTCGCGGCTGACCTCGTCGATCAGCTCGTGGACGAGGGCGAGGGCGGCGTCGCCGTCGCGGCCGTCGAGGTCGCGGGTGCGCGCGGTTCGTGAGCTCGCCGCGGAGGTTCGCGAGCGCGGCCGTGAACGTCCGCTCGCCGAGGTCGAGGACGATCGACGGTGCGGGCGTCGCTCTCGAGCGCGACGAGGGTCGGGTGCCTTGCCGCCGGTGCTCGGGCCGCGGCCGACCTCGCGGGCCAGGCCCTCGGCCTCGAGGTCCGCGACCAGCTCGCCGACGCTGGTGCGGGTCAGGCCGGTGAGGCGGGCGATGTCCGCGCGGCGAGATCGGGCCGAGGTCGTAGAGCGCGCGCAGGACCAGGCTGGCGTTGTGCGCCCGGGTCTGCGCGTGGGTCGCCTTGAGGGAGTACTCGATGCGTGCCATGCGCCGGTGCTGGCCTCCTCCGACGGTCCGTCGCCCTTCCGGTCGTCGCCGCGGGCCGTCTCGCCGCCGAAGCCCCGAGACTCATCCCGTCGCCGACTTTGTCCAGAGAGTTGGCAAAGCCCGTCGGGCCGGATGCTAGCGACCCATCCCCACTTTGTAAATACCCCGGACAAAGTTCGGTCGGGTGACGGTTCGATGGCGGCCGGGCGGCGCTGCGGTTCGGGGCGATCGGGCGCGGTCGGCGCCGCGTGCGTCGCAGCGCGCGGCGACCGTCGGCGCGGTCCGCGGCGCCGGTGACCTCGGCAGCGATCGGCGCGTCCGTGGGCGCGTTGAGCCGGTCCCGCCGGCCCTCGAGCCGACCACCCCGGCATGACTCAGACGGCTCAGCCCACGGGAAGCTCGCCGTTCGACCCAGGTGGCTCGGCCGGGATCGAGTCCGCGAGTTCGGCCGCGCACGACCGGTCGCGCCAGACGGGCCGGCGACCGGATCAGCCGCAATGGCACCGTTGCCCAGGGTCACGACTGCCAGTCGTTCGGGCGCCAGAGGTCGGCGTACCGCCACTGCCCGCGGGGCTACGCCTGCGCGGTCGCCGCGGCGCTCCAGCACCGCCTCGCGCCCGGCACCCGCCCCGCACCGCGGCGCTGCCAGCCCCAGACGCAACGCATCTGCGACCCCGGACCGCTCCCCGACACCGTTTCAGCGAGGCAGCCTCGAACATCCGTGCTATGGTGGGGACTCGCCGCACTGCGTGGCGATGCTCCGCGTGGTCGATCCCCTTTTCGAACGGACCGTGCGATCTGCCCTCCCTGTTCGGGAAGTGTTGGAGGTCCACATGACCACCGGAACCATCAAACGCGTCATCGCCGATCGCGGCTTCGGCTTCATCGCCGCCGAGGATGAGAAGGAGTACTTCTTCCATCGCGGCGCCCTCGATGCCGCCATGGACTTCGATCGGCTCGTCGGCGGCGAGCACGTCACGTTCGACATCGAGCAGAGCCCCAAGGGCGCTCGCGCCGCCAACGTGCGCCCCGCCTGACCGGAGCCGAGCGGCCCGCCTTCGGGTGAGCCGCCCACCGCATCCCCGGCCCCGGCTCCCAGCGCGCCACGCCCGACCGACCCCGGTCCGGCGCGCGCGCCGACCCGATCGAGAGGACTCCCATCATCGTTCGAACTGCCTTCGTCTCCACGTATCCGCCGCGCCGCTGCGGCATCGCCACCTTCACGCACGACCTCTCGCGAGCGTCGAGCGGCCGCGAGGTCGTCGCGCATCGTCTCGCCCGAGCGCGGCGTCCCCTACCCGATGGAAGTCCATCACCGCATCCGCCGCGACGAGCCCGCCGACTACATCGCGCACGGCCCGGTCGCTCTGGCGCGCTGCGTCGACGTCGTCTCGATCCAGCATGAGTACGGGATCTGGGGCGGCGAGGACGGCGAGTCCGTGCTCGACTTCGTCCACGAGCTCGACGTGCCCGCGGTCGCGACCCTCCACACGGTGCTGCGCAAGCCGACCAGGCGGCAGCGCGAGATCCTCATCGAGCTGACCTCGGCGGCGACGGCGACCGTCGTCATGTCGCGGTCCGCGGCGACGCTCCTCGAGACCGCCTACGGGGTCGACCCGCAGCCGGGTCGACGTCATCCCGCACGGCGTCCCGGAGCTGCCGCTCGTCCCGTCCGAATCGATCAAGGCCGCGGTCGGCCTGGTCGGGCGCGACGTGATCCTGAGCTTCGGCCTGCTCGGCCAGGGCAAGGGCTACGAGCTCGCGATCGACGCGATGCCCGAGGTCGTGGCCGCCCATCCGAACGCCTGCTACGTCATCGTCGGCGCGACGCATCCCGACCTCATCGCCCGCGAGGGCGAGGCGTATCGCGAGTCGCTGATCGCCCGGGTCAAGGCGCTCAAGATGACCGACCACGTCCGCTTCATCGACAAGTTCGTCGGGCGGGTCGAGCTCACGCGCTGGCTCGAAGCCGCCGACGTCTTCGTCACGCCCTACCCGAACCTCGACCAGATCGTCTCGGGCACGCTGTCGTACGCGATGAGCGCGGGCCGGGCGATCGTCTCGACCCCGTACGCGTACGCCGCCGAGCTGCTGGCCGACGGCCGCGGCGTCCTCGTCGCCCCGGGCTCGCCGACCAAGTTCGCGGCGGCGCTGAACCGCGTGCTGGACGACGACGAGCTCCGCGACGCCATCGGCCGCCGCGCCTATGCCTACAGCCGGAACATGGTCTGGTCCGAGGTCGGCGACGAGTATCGGCGCCTCTTCGAGCGGGTCGCCGCGCCGGCCGCGGTGCCGTCCGGCCGCGGGCAGCTGGCGACCATCCGTGCCTGAGGCCGGGTCGGCCGGGGCGCGGCGCCGGTCCCGCTCCGCGGCCACGCGCCGCTCTTCCCGGTCAGCCGCGAGCACCTCGACCGCGCTGACGGGCGCCGTTCGGGATCACGCAGCACGCGATCGTCTCGCGGCCGGACCCGGCCCACGGCTCCTGCACCGACGACGTCGCCCGCGCGCTCGAGGTCGACCTGCTCCATGGCCGGACGCTCGGCTGGGCCGCCGTGTCGGAGCGAGCGCTGGCAGAACGTCCGGTTCCTGCGCGACGCCTTCGACCCGTCGGTCGGGACGTTCCGCAACTTCCGGCGGGCCGACGGCTCGTGGATCGACGGCACGCCGTCCGAGGACAGCCAGGGCCGGGCGATGCTCGCCCTCGGCACGGTCGTCGCGACCTCGCCGGACGGCCGGATGGTCGCGCTGGCCGCCTCGCTCTTCACCGATGCCCTGCCCGAGGCGGTCCGCGTGACGGCGCTTGCGCGCGCAGGCCTCGGTCCTGCTCGGGTGCGACGCCGCGATCCGGATCGACCCGACCGACGCGACCGACCGCGCCTACCGGATGCTGGCGCGCCGGCTCCATTCGACGTTCACCACGTTCGCGACCGATGACGCCTGGCCGTGGCCCGAGCCGATCCTCACCTACGAGAACGGGCTGCTGCCGCGGGCGCTGATCGTGGCCGGCCGATGGCTCGCCTCGACGCCGATGATCGAGACCGGCCGGCGCGCGCTCGACTGGCTCATCGAGATCCAGACCGGCGACGACGGCCGGCTTCTCGCCGGTCGGCAACGGCTGGTGGCCCCGCGACGGCGAGCGGTCGCGGTTCGACCAGCAGCCGATCGAGGCGACCGCGCTGCTGCTCGCGGCGGAGGCCGCGTTCGACGAGTCCGGCGACGAGCGCTATCTCGCGGCGATGGAACGCTGTTACGCGTGGTTCCTCGGCCGCAACGACGTCGGCGTCCCGGTCGCGGATCCCGGCGCGCGGCGCCGGCTTCGATGGCCTCGAAGCCGACCGGGTCAACCAGAACCAGGGCGCCGAGTCGACGCTGATGTGGCTGGTCGCGCTCGAGCACATCCGCTGGGCGCGCGCCGCTGCCGCGGCGCAGGCCGCCGGGGTGGCGCGGCCCGTGACCGTCGGACCCGGCGAGCCGCCCGACACCGACTGGCCGGCGCCGCGCACGACGACGGTGGTCGGCTCGATGCGCCAGCGGTCCGCGGCATCGATGGCGCGCAGCAACGCGCACGACCCCTCGGCTTCCGACGTCCACGCGGTGACGCACCTCGACGACGCGATGCTGTTCCGGCGGTCCGAGGCGAACCCGATCCTGACCGTCGCCGACGTCCCGTACCCGGCCAACTCGGTCTTCAACCCGGGCGCGGCGCGGGTCGGCGACGAGACGATCCTGCTGGTGCGCGTCGAGGACCTGCGCGGCATCTCGCAGCTCCACGTCGTGCGCAGCGCCGACGGCGTGACCGGCTGGACGTTCGACCCCGAGCCGCTGCTCCGCTCCGACGCCGAGAACCACCCCGAGGAGATCTGGGGCTGCGAGGACCCGCGGCTCACCTGGCTCCCCGAGCGCGAGGAGTGGGCGATCGCCTACACCGCGTACAGCCGCCGCGGCCCGCTGGTCTCGCTGGCGATGACCCGCGACTTCCGCAGCGTCACGCGGCTCGGCCCGGTCATGCCGCCCGAGGACAAGGACGCGGCCCTGTTCCCGCGTCCGGTTCGACGGCCGCTGGGCGATGATCCATCGGCCCTCGCCGCTGCACGGCAACGCCCACATGTGGCTCTCGTGCGTCGCCCGACCTGCGGCACTGGGGCGACCACGCGCTGCTGCTCGAGGCGCGCGAGGGCGCGTGGTGGGATGCCGGCAAGATCGGCCTCGGCCCGCCGCCGCTCGAGACCGACGAGGGCTGGCTGGTGATGTACCACGGCGTGCACCTGACCGGCGACGGCCCGATCTACCGGGTCGGCCTGGCGCTGCTGGACCTCGACGATCCGCGCGTGCTCCGTCGACGGATGGACGAGTGGGTCTTCGGCCCGACCGCGCCGCACGAGGTCATCGGCGATGTCGGCAAGGTCGTCTTCCCGTGCGGCTGGGTCCACGACGAGGTGACCGACCAGCTGCATCTCTACTACGGGGCCGCGGACACGTCGATCGGCGTGGCGACGGCCCGGTTCAGCGAGGTCCTCGCCCGGGTGATGGCGGCGCCGGGACCGGGGTAGCGGCTCCGGCGCGGCCGGGCACGGCGCCGGTCCGCGGCCGCCAGCCCGCGGCTCGGGCGCGGCCGCGGCGACCTGCCATAACGGTCACCACCAGAACGCTATGGCCGAGTCTCGGCCGCAGACGCCGGACCGGCCGACCTGCCATCGGTCACGACCCGAACGTTGGGCCGTGCGTGGCCCGAGCACGACCGACCCATTCGGCTCGAGGCCGTCGGATCCGCGCGTGACCGGAACGGCATCGGCCTTACGGTCGCGGCCGTCGGCCCGTGGTCGTCATGCACGCTCGTGTCGCCAGTCGGGCCGAGACCGCACCGCCGGGTCCCGCAACCAGCTCCGCATCGACCGGCCATCGGTCGGGAAGGCCGCCCGCAGCATCGCGTTGTGGACCGCGATCCGCTTCCGATTGGTCCGACCGTCGGCCACGATCACCCAGACCGACACGGTCTCCGGCGTCCCAGCCGAACTCGGCCGCGACCTGTGGCGCCAGTCGCCGCTTCCGGTCGACGACGCCGACCAGCTCGTTGACGTCGACGATGTCCGTCTTGAGCTCGATCACGAGCAGGGCGCGGCGGACCGGCATGCCACGCCAGGATGTCGATGACGCCGCGCTCGGCGAAGATCGCGAACGACGTCTCGGGCCGGAGCACCCAGGCCGGCAGCTCGTCGCGGAACATCCGGGCGACGAGCTCGTGCAGCTGCGAGTGCCGGGCGTTCAGCAGCCGGTCGAGGTCGCCGGCCCGCCACCGCGCGACGAGGTCGACCCGGACATCGAGCGCGCGCGCCACCTTGCGGATCGTCTCGAGCGACAGCTGGTCGAGGTGGCCGCGCTCGACCCGCGAGACCGTCGACGGGGACACGTTCGCCGCCTTGGCGAGATCGACCTGGCGCCATCGCTTCTTCAGCCGGACCGATCGAACGACCGATCCGAACCGCTGGTCATCCATCAGGCTACCCATGGTCCGGCGTCGCACGTATCGGCCGGTTATCTGGCGGTGCACCCGACGACCCGGCATAACGCTCATCCACAGAACGCAATGGCAGGTCGATGGGCCCGAACGGCCGTCGGGCCGTTCCGGCCCGGCGATCGATCCCGTGCTCAGCGAGGTCGCCGTCGCGCGCGGAAGTCGCCCGATCGGGCCAGGACCGGCCATAACGGTCTGCCCATGGTCGTTGTGCCGATCGGCGAGGCTCGGCCGGCCGGCGAGGCTCGGCCGGTCGCGCGACCCTCAAACCGAACACCTGTCCGGTATCATCGCTGTGCACGACCCGTGGACAACCGCCGCGAGCCGGTGGACGACCCCGTGCACAACCCCACCACGGACGGTGGACACCAGGCCCCCGAACGTGGACGATCGGCCCCCGAGCGTGGGCTGAGCGTGGACGAGCACGAAACGCGCCGAAACCACCACATGTAGCGACGTGACCGCCAAAGGTACCACTACATCTTGTGTTTTCGGGCTTGACTCGACCTCACGACAGGCGTAACGTTCGTGGGGTCGCCTGATCTCACCGAGTCGCCCACCGACACGCTCCTCGCCGGCCCAGACCGCCGGTCCGGAGTGGCCCCCAGGATGATCGGCTAGCACGACGGCACACGGAACGCGGCAGCTGCCGCGAACAGCGACAACTGCGCACTGGACTGGCGCACTGGAGGAGAGGCAGAGATGGCCCGAGGCACCGGCAGCACGGTCGACGTCAAGGATCCCGCGGCGAAGGCCGGCACCACGAAGGACGCACGCCCCGCCACCGGCAAGACCCCCAAGGCCGCCCCCCACCGCCACGCCGGCCCGTGGGGCGCCTCCTTCGACGGCACGGAACCTGACGGCAAGACCCGCGCCAAGGGCCTCACCTTCGAGCGCCGCTGGACCCGCCCGGGCGTCCACCCCTACGACGAGATCACCTGGGAGTACCGCACCGCCGGCATCGCCAACGAGTCCGGCAAGTCGGTCTTCGAGCAGAAGGACGTCGAGGTCCCCGACTTCTGGAGCCAGCTGGCCACCAACGTCGTCGTCAGCAAGTACTTCCGCGGCCACCTCGGCACGCCCGAGCGCGAGACCAGCGTCAAGCAGCTCATCGACCGCGTCGTCAACACGATCGCGGCCTGGGCCGAGACCCAGCACTACTTCGCGACCGACGACGACCTGCAGGCCTTCCAGGCCGAGCTGACCCACCTGATCGTCCACCAGAAGATGGCGTTCAACTCGCCGGTCTGGTTCAACGTGGGCATCGAGCCGCAGCCGCAGTGCTCGGCCTGCTTCATCAACTCGGTCCAGGACACGATGTCCTCGATCATGGACCTCGCCAAGACCGAGGCGATGCTCTTCAAGTTCGGCTCGGGCGCCGGCTCCAACCTCTCCCCCATCCGCTCGCTCCCGCGAGAAGATGGCCGGCGGCGGCACCGCCAGCGGCCCGGTCTCCTTCATGAAGGGCTACGACGCCTTCGCCGGCGTCGTGAAGTCGGGCGGCAAGACCCGTCGCGCGGCCAAGATGGTCATCCTCGACGCCGACCATCCGGACGTCCTCGAGTTCATCGACTCGAAGGCGCACGAGGAGCAGAAGGCCTGGGCGCTGATCGAGGCCGGGTACGACCCCAGCTTCACCGGCGAGGCCTACGGCAGCGTCTTCTTCCAGAACGCCAACCACTCGGTCCGCGTGACCGACGACTTCATGAACGCCGTGGTCGACGACGGCGAGTGGACGACCCGCTCGGTCGTCGACGGCAAGCCGATGGACACCTACAAGGCCCGCGACGTCTTCCGCCGCATGGCCGAGGCCGCCCATCTCTGCGGCGACCCGGGCATCCAGTACGACACCACCATCAACGACTGGCACACCTCGGCCAACACGGATCGCATCTACGCGAGCAACCCGTGCTCCGAGTACATGTTCCTCAACGACACCGCGTGCAACCTGGCCAGCCTCAACCTCATGAAGTTCGTCCGCGAGGACGGCGAGTTCGACGGCGAGGCCTATCGCTACGCGGCCAAGCTGACCCTCACGGCGCAGGAGATCCTGGTCGACAACGCCAGCTACCCGACGCCGAGGATCGAGGAGAACAGCCACAACTTCCGCCCGCTCGGGCTGGGCTACGCCAACCTCGGCGCGCTGCTGATGAGCCGCGGCCTGGCCTACGACTCCGACGAGGGCCGGAACTTCGCCGCCACCCTGACCGCGATCATGCACGGCGAGGCGTACAAGCAGTCGGCGATCATCGCCCGCGACCACGGCGGCCCGTTCGCCCAGTACAAGGTCAACGAGTCGTCGTTCCTGCGGGTCATCAAGAAGCACCGCACGGCCGCCTACCAGATCCCGACCGCCGGCGTCCCCAAGGACCTCGCCCGCCACGCCACCGAGGTCTACGACCAGGCGCTCCAGCTGGGCGAGCAGTTCGGCTACCGGAACGCGCAGGTCACCGTGCTGGCGCCCACCGGGACCATCGCCTTCATGATGGATTGCGATACCACCGGCGTGGAGCCGGACATCGCGCTCATCAAGTACAAGAAGCTCGTCGGCGAGGGCTACCTCAAGATCGTCAACCAGACCGTCCCGGCCGCGCTGCGCAAGCTCGGCTACGGCGCCGAAGAGGTCGACGAGATCCTCGCCTACGTCAACGAGCGCGAGACCATCGAGGGCGCGCCGCACCTCAAGGCCCAGCACCTGCCGGTCTTCGACTGCGCGTTCAAGCCGGCCAACGGCGAGCGGTCCATCCACTACATGGGCCACGTCCGGATGATGGGCGCGATCCAGCCGTTCCTCAGCGGCGCGATCAGCAAGACCGTGAACATGCCCGAGGCCGCCACGGCCGAGGAGATCGAGAAGGTCTACCTCGAGGGCTGGAAGCTGGGCCTCAAGGCGATCGCGGTCTACCGCGACAACTCGAAGCGCAGCCAGCCGCTGTCGACCAAGAAGCTCGACGGCGAGACCGCCGTCCCCGAGACGGTCGTCGCCGAGCTCGAGAAGCTCAAGAAGCAGCTCGCGCGAGCCCAGGCGGAGGCGGCGCTGCCGCATCGACGCCGGCTCCCGTCGGAGCGGACGGCGGTCACCCACAAGTTCGAGATCTCCGGCCACGAGGGCTACATCACCGTCGGCCTGTACCCGGACGGGCAGCCCGGCGAGATCTTCCTGAAGATGGCCAAGGAAGGGTCCACGGTCAGCGGCCTGATGGACTCCTTCGCGACCACCGTGTCCGTGGCGCTCCAGTACGGCGTGCCGCTCAAGGACCTCGTCAACAAGTTCGCCCATGTCCGGTTCGAGCCGAGCGGCTTCACGGGCAACCAGGAGATCCCGATCGCCAAGTCGATCGTGGACTACATCTTCCGGTGGCTCGGGTCGCGGTTCCTGCCCGACGACGACAAGGCGAGCCTCGGCCTCATCGATCGCTCCGCGGTCGTGGCGGATGTCCCGGTGTCCTCCTCACCGGGCGCCGCCACGGTCGACCTTGCCCGGACCGGTGGCCTCTCGGGAGGCTCGGCCACCGCCGCCGACGTGCGCGATGGCGGCGGCGCCGACCTCCCTACGGCCACCGATGACCAGCAGCCGAAGGCGTCGGCGACGCCGGTCGCGTCAGTGAAGGTCGAAGCGGAGGCCCCGAAGGCTGAGCTCGCGGTCGTCGCGACCAACGGGCATCACGAACGGTCACGCCTCCAACGGCAACGGGAATGGGGCGGCGGCGCGCCGATCACCCTGAACCTCGGCGGCACGAAGGTCAGCTTCCAGACCCAGGCCGACGCCCCCAGCTGCGCCGACTGCGGCTCGATCATGGTCCGCAACGGCAGCTGCTACAAGTGCCTCAACTGCGGGAGCACCAGCGGCTGCAGCTGAGGCGCCGGTCCTCCCTCTTCGTTTCCCGTGGGTTCGTACCGGTGCTTGATCGCTGCGAAGGTCAGCGCGGTTCCGTGGCGCCCTGCCAGAGCATCTTCACGGCGATCCGCATCGCCTCGACCGCCGGGTGGTCGGCCTGGGTCGGGTGCTCCGGCGTCAGCGCCTGGTTGAGCCACACGCCCTCGATGACGCTGGCCATGGCCGTAGCGAGCTGGAGACTGGTCCAAGGAGAGCGCACGCGAAGTGAGAACCGCTCGAGCGCGGGCGATACCCCGTGCGTCTCGAGGCGGTGGGCCGACTGCCGGAATTCGCGCATGCTCGGCGCCGCGATGCGCTGGCTCCAGACCCCGTACGGGACCTGGCTGAGCCAGAGCGCCCAGACCAGTCCGTAGCCGGGGGTCGGCTCCATGCCGTGGTGCGGTCCCCTTGCGGACTCGGCGATGGCGAGCGCGTCGATCCAGGCGGTCGCATCCGCATAGTCGGCGGGGTCAGGCGGAGCCTGGATGTCGGCTTCCGGATCCTCGAGGACGAGCGCCATCGCGCGGAGCTGGAACTGACGCTGGCTCTTGAAGAGGTTGGTGATCGCCCCCCGGCTCTTGCCATCCACGTCCGCCGCGACGTCCTCGGCACTCAGCTTCGCGAATGGGCCGACAGCCATGCTCCGCCCATCGTCCTGCTCGTCGAGCCGGCGGGCATCGGACTGGATCTGCCGGAGCAGGACGGACTCGGCGGCGCGGATGTACCGCTGGCGCGCCTCGTCTGGGGGCAGCAGCGAGCGCCGACGGCGACTCATGACGTTCATCTCCTTGACATACGGACAGTATGTATGTAACTCTGTCGCTGGGGGTACGTACAGGCGGTACGTACGAACGACTGTACACGGGGCACGACGATGCACGCTGCGTTGTATCTCGGCCTGATGGTCACCGCGGCCCTGGCCTTCACGATCGGCGGGGTCTTCATGAAATGGTCGAACGGCCTGACGCAGACCCTCCCCACGCTGGCGATGCTGTTGCTGTTCGCCATCGGCGCGACCTTGTTGACGCTGTCGATCGATGTCCGCGGGGAGCTCGGGCCGGCCTACCTGGTCGTGCTCGGGCTGGAGGCCATCCTCGCCCTCGCCCTCGGCACGATCGTCTTCGGCGAGCATGCGACGGCGCCGCGGCTGTTCGGGCTGGTGCTGCTCATCGCCGGCATGATCCTGATCGAGGCGACCTCGGCCCCCGAGCCGGCCGCGGGCGCGGCGGCCGAGCGCGTGCCGTCAACGAGACCGGCCGGCATGTCGCGCTAGGGGGCCCACGTCGGCCCGAATCGAGCCCGCTTGTCGGGCTCGTAATGTGCCACTTGCATTAGTGTGTGACACACACTATAGTGCCGGACATGGACTTCGGCGACACCCTTTCCGGTAATCAGCAGGAGCTTCGGCGCGGCACCGTGGTGCTGGCCTGTCTGCTGCTCCTCCGCCAGCCGGGATACGGGTACGCGCTCCTCGATCAGCTGCGTGACCTCGGCTTCGCCGTGGACGCGAACACGCTCTACCCGCTCCTCCGGAGGCTCGAATCGCAGGGCCTGCTGACGAGCTCGTGGGACACCGAGGAGTCGCGGCCGCGGAAGTTCTACCTGACCAACGCCGACGGCGAGCGCCTCGCCGCCGAGCTGCTCGCCGACTGGAAGCGACTCGACGCCGCGATCCGCGGCCTCGACCTGGGAGAGAAGGCATGACCTCCACCACGCCCACCCTGACCGACCGATATGTCCAGGCCGTCCTGGGCGGCGTCCCGAGCGGCGACCGCCCCGAGCTCGAACGCGAGATCCGCGCGCTGATCGCCGACACCATCGACGCGAAGGCCGCCGACGGGACGCTCGACGCCGATGCGGCCGAACGCGCCGCGCTGACCGAGCTGGGCGACCCGGGCGCCCTGGCGACTCGCTACACCAGCGGCCGAGATCGACTACCTGCTCGGGCCGACGTGTACCCGGTCTGGCGCGGGATCATCACGGTCCTGCTCGGCGTCCTGGTCCCGACTCTGGGCGTCCTGGTCCTCACGGTGAGCCTGTTCGACCGGGTCGACGCCGGGCACGGCCATCGTCGCCGGCATCGCGACCGCGTTCAGGTCGCCGTCCAGACGCTCTTCTGGTTCACGCTGGTGTTCGCGATCATCGACCGCGTCGGCGGACCCAAGGAGCGCGCCGAGCTGGCCACGGCGTCGGTCGCGGGCCGCACGCCGGTCGGGTTCGCGACTCCGGGGACCGACCGTGGACCTCGACGACCTGCCCGACCTCCTCGCGCCAGGGGCGGATGAGCGTGGGCGACATGGCCGCAGCGATCGTCGCGAACGTCTTCCTCGTCGCCGGCCTGATCTGGGTCCAGACCTCGTCGCCGTTCGTCATCGACGGCCAGTCGTACCCGCTCTTCGACCCCGCGCTGTGGTCGTTCTGGCTGCCGTGGTTCATCGTCATCGCGGCGCTCGAGATCGTGTTCACGGTCGCCGTCTACCGGCGCGGCCGCTGGACGTACACGTACGCGGTCGGCAACGCGCTCCTGGGTGCGGCGTTCGCCATCCCGGCGATCTACCTGCTCTCGAACCAGCTCCTGTTCAACCCGGCGTTCGTCGACGCACTCGGCGCCGAGAGCGACGACTGGCTCAAGGTGACGACCATCGTCACCTCGCTCGTCATCGTCGGCGCCGTCGGCTGGGACGCGATCGACGGGTTCCTCAAGGCGCGTCGATCGACGGAGGCTCTGGGCAATGCCGCATGATGGAGGGGTCGGCCGAACACGAGGGGTCCATGTCCGGCGCAACGATCTACCGATCCGAGGAGTCGCGTCGCGAGATCGAGGCCCTCTATGACCGTGCCCGCGACCGGCTCCCCTTCGCCACGACGTCGCGCATGGTGTCGACCCGGTTCGGCGACACCCACGTCCTCGAGGCGGGGCCGGAGGACGGGCCGCCACTGGTGGTCTTCCAGGGTGGCAATGTCGTCAGTCCGCTGACGCTTGCCTGGTTCGCGCCACTCGCCGATCGAGTGCGGATCCATGCCCCCGACACGATCGGACAGCCCGGCAAGAGCAGCGGCCTCCGCGTCTCGGCGAACGATGCGAGCCTGGGTGAGTGGGCGGTCGATGTGCTCGACGCCCTCGGCCTCGAGCAACCGGCGGTCGTGGGCATCTCGTACGGCGGGGGCGTCCTCATCCGTCTCGCGACCCTCGCGCCGAACCGGATCGCGCGGGCGGTGCTCGTGGTCCCGGCCGGGATCGCCGACGTGCCGCTGGGATCGATGCTCTCGCTGGCTGCGGGATACCTCGGCTATCGGGCGATCGCCCGTCGAGCGTTCGTGACCTCCACGGTTCGACGCCTGTCCGGCGGAGACGCGGATCCGCTCCTGGTCGAATCCACGGCGCTCGCCTTCCGCGGGACCGCGCTCGACACCGAGATGCCGCGCAACGCGACGAGCGAGGAGCTCCGCGGCCTGTCGGCCCCGGTGATGGTCATCGTCGGCGAGCGCGATCCGCTGTTTCGTCCGGACCGGATCCTGCCCCGAGCCAAGGCGATCTTCCCGAACCTCGTCGCCAGCGAGACCCTGACGGGTTGCGCCCACATCCTCGGCCCGAGCTGTGCCGAGGCGATGGCAGCCAGGATCGCCTCGTTCTTGTCGGTGTGAGTCCGAGGTAGGCGACGCGCGTCAGACGCCGTCGATCAGGGCTGGGTCGGCCCAGTCGACGACGGGAGGCGGTCGCGGTTCGTATAGCCGCCGCCGAACCAGGAGATCAGGTCGAAGGCCACGCCGAACCCCAACCAGATGTAGTCGAAGCCGTTGATCCCGGCGGGATACACCAGGACGTACATGAGCGTCGTCCATGGGGCGACGATGAAGCCGACGAACGGCCAGAGGAACGTGTCGAACGTCTCCGCCCAGCGCACCGGCTGGAGCAGCCACCAGACCAGGATCGCGGCCCTCGGCCCCAACATGAACAGCGAGGCGACCAGACAGCACATCGGACCGTTCTACCTCCGCGGGGCTCGGCTCAGGACCGGCACTCCACCGAGTGTAGAGCGCCCGGGTCTCCCAAGGTTCGCCGCCGTCACCCTTGGTGGGCTTGCGATCCGGGCGTAGACTCCGCAGTGGCCGGGGAGGCTTTTGGGGCCTCCCGGCCGTTCTGTTCCCCACGGGGCAAGGACGGGCCGTCCGAGGCCCCTCACTTCGTCGGGATGAATTCCAGGATCTTGAGGAGATCGTCCTCCTTGACGACCTTGTTGGCGTTCTCCTCGGACAGGAAGTCGCTCGGCGGATAGGCGATCCCGAGGCCGGCCTTCAGCAGGACGTCGGCGTCATTGAACCGGTCGCCGACGAAGACCGCTTCAGCCCGGGCGCAGCCGACCCGCTTGCAGACGAGGTCCATCGCGTCGGTCTTGCCCTCGAAGTCATAGGCGGTGGCGAGGACGCCCTCGATGATGCCGTCCTCCGAGAACACCAGCTCGTTGATGAAGACGAAATCGAAGTAGTCGTGAAAGTCCTCGAACTTGTCCTCGAGGAATGAGCTCACCCCGCCCGACACGAGGGCGGTCGCGATGCCGGCTTTGCGAAGCTTGGTGAGGGCGTTCCGGCAGTTGACGGTCAGATGCATGGGTTCGGTCAACTCGCGGAGCTGCGCTCGCGTGAGGCCACGGTCCCGGAACCGTTCGACTGCCTTGTCGCACCACGTCTGGTACGCCGCGATCCGGACTGCATCGGGGACGCCGCCCTCGACCTTGTCGCGGTACTCGTCCCTGAGCTCCTTCTGCTGCTCCTTGGCGACACCGAGGTAATTCCAGATCGCTTCCCATGAGAAGTCGAATGCGTTGCCCCGGAGGAGGGTCCCGTCGAGGTCGAACACGACGACCTTGTACGGCAGGGCGTTCTTCCGGGCGCCGGACACCCAGTCCTCCGGCGGCCGGTGGATCTGCCCGTGGAGGACGACCGTCTTCGAGAGATCGCCGGCAGCGTAGAGGCCGAGGCCGGCGACGACGGAGCCCGCCAGGTCATCGGGCGTCGTGAAGCGCTCGACGATGCGATCCTCCTTGACCTGCTGCAGAAAGACCGCCAGCTTGTCGCCGCCGACGCCGTCCTCGACCTGGTCCTTCGGCCAGTCGGCCTTCGAATCCACGATGTACGCGAGGGTGGGCTTCTTCGCGACGAGCGCCTGCTCGTATTCCTGCTGGGTGACCGACTTCTCGTCACCATCCGGGATGAAGCCGTAGCGGTGCGCGTAGATCCCGACGAAGACGTCCGTCTCCTCGCGGATGATGCGCAGGCATTCGGCCTTCGGGCGCGCGTCCCGGGCGCCGAACTGCTCCATCGCGACGACGGTGGCGCCCATCTTCTCGACCTTCTTGATGACCGCGGCTCGATGGGCCTCGAGGTCGCGGACGGTCGATGAGATGAAGACGCGCATGCTGGCAGCCTCCCGCAGGTCGGTGGAACGCTAGACCGCGGCCGTCGCGCCGCCGTCTCCGATGGGGTGCCGATCTACTTCGCGATCTCCCAGATGTGCCCGGACGGGTCCTCGAAGCTCGCGGTCCGGATGCCCCACGGGCGGTCGATCGGGCCGTTGAGGATCTCGACCCCGCGCGCCCGCAGCTCGGAGACCGTCGCGTCGACGTCGTCGACCGCGAGCGTGAACTGGAAGCGGTGGCCGGAATCGCGAGTGGCGACCTGGGCCGGGTCGATGAGCGCCGGCGCCACGTTGATCTCCAGCAGGTTGATCATGGTGTCACCGAACATGAACACGGCCGAGGCCGGGTCCTCGTAGTGCACGGGCAGCCCGAACGCGTCCTGGTAGAACGCCTTCGACGCCGCCAGGTCCTCGCAGAACAACGTGATGGCGGAGATCCCACCCGGCCACGAACCCATGGCGCCCTCCCGAGATGCTGACGAGACGCTGACGAGATGCCGACATCGTAGCGTCGAGCGACTCGCCGCAGGGTGGGAGGAGTTCGATGACGCAAGCCGTGCAGGCAGCCGACCAGGCGAACGACCAAGGCCAGTCGGACGCGCCGACGACGGCCGAGGACCGGGAGACGCGACGAGCGGTCGGCGACGCCGGCCAGATCGTCCGTGCCGCGGGCGTCGTGGCGGGGATCATCGTCGTGGGGATCGCCATCTTCTCGTTCGCTCCGGGCGGGCCGGGTTTCCTTGGTCTCGGGACCGGCGTCCTCGTCGGACTCGGTGGCTGGGCGGTCGGCGCCTTCTTCGGGCTGCTGTTCGGGATCCCGAAGCTGCTCGACCAGCCGAAGAACGCGAATGCCGCCGACGGCGCGGTCACGCTCGAGAGCGCCTATCGGGCGAACACCAACCTCACCGAGATCTCCGACTGGCTGACCAAGATCATCGTGGGCGTCAGCCTGATCCAGCTCGGATCGATCCGCGAACAGCTCGCCGTCCTCGTCAACGCGATCGCCCCGGGCTTTGGGACGTCCCCGGCCGCCATCCCGTTCGCCGCCGGTCTGCTGGCGGTCACCGGGGTGGCCGGTTTCATGACGGGCTACCTGCTCGCGAGGATCTACCTCCCCCGCGCCTTCAACGAGGCCGACGTGATCGAGCGGGCGACGAGCGTGGCGGTCCAGGCGGCCAAGGAGCAGAGGACCGAAAGCAACAACGCCGACGCCGACGCGATCCGACTGGTCGATCAGGCCCTGTCGGCCAGTTCGAACGTCCAGGCACCGACGGCCGAGGCGTTGAGCGAGGCCCTGGCCAAGGCCTCACCCGCGACGGTGGCGGCGCTGGCGAGCCGGACGGCCGACATGCGCTCGCGCACGTGGGAGAAGGAACCGGCGACCATGGCGCTCACGATCCCGGTGCTCCGCGCCCTGATCAAGCTCAACGACAAGGATCACTATCTCCACGGCCAGCTCGGCTTCGCCCTCAAGGACGCACCCGACCCCGACTACTCGGGCTCGATCGCGGAGCTCACCCGGGCGATCGAGCTCCGCGGCGATCCCAAGGAAGCAGGCTGGCTCTTCTACGAGTGGAACCGGGCGCTTGCCCGGGCCCGGCAGGAGAAGTCGAAGGACACGGCGTCGGACGCCACGACCAAGCAGCAGATCGTCGACGACCTGGCGGTGTCATTCCTCAGCCCCGACCTTCGGGAGGATCTCGACCAAGGACCCGGACCTGTCCACGTGGGCGGCGCGGAACCGGGTCAACCTGAGCCGGATGAAGGCTCGCTCCTGACGCATCGCCGAGACGAGACGGAGACGGGCGCGGCGTAGGCTCGCCGCCGCAAGGGCAACGAATTGGTCGGTCGGAGGGCTGTCATGACCACGACGATGTCGGTCGCCGTCCCGCTGGTCCGGGTCCAGCGGGCTGCCTCGGGGAAGAGCGACGTCACCCGGATCCTCGCCGGGGGCGACCGGGTCGAGTTCGTCGAGCGGACCTCGACGAACCTCGTCATCGAGACGACGGCGCACCTGGAGCAGCCGGATGGCTCGGTGCTGCCGGTCCAGTTCAAGGGGTACCTCCGCCACAAGGGCAAGGCGACGGCCTCGATCCTGGGACCGAGCGCCCACGGGATCCTCGCCGTCGACTTCGTCGACGTCCAGCAGGGCGACGCGGCCGTCGTCGAATCCCCGCAGGGCAAGGTCATGATCATCGACGGCGGGGAGAACCAGCTCTTCGCGCGGTACCTGGCGAACCGGTTCTGGGGCACGACGGCGGCGGCGCCGCGGGAGATCGACACGGTCGTGGTCAGCCACGGCGACGCCGATCACTTCGTCGGACTCCGCAAGGTCTACGACTCCGAGCACGAGAAGCGTGTCAAGAAGCGCCTCTTCATGGACCCGCGCCGGGTGTACCACAACGGCCTGGCAAAGGGACCGTCGGCCTTGAAGGACGTCGACATGTTCGGGGCCCACGTGCCCGCCAACGGCCGGGAATACATCGTCGACCTCGTCGACGATCTCCGGACGCTGCCGGAGGCGCGGCTCAACCAGCCGTTCCGGATGTGGAAGGAGGCGCTGGCCGACTACGGGCAGCGCGCCCAGGCAGCCGGGCGACCCTTCGACATCGAGCGACTGGAGCGCGGGGCCACCGGGAAGTTCCCGTCGTTCGCCGCGGAGAACATCGACATCGACGTGCTCGCCCCGATCACCGAGACCGTCCCGACGCCGAACGGCCCGAAGCCCGCCCTGCCCTTCCTCAGCGAGCCGAAGGTGCAGGTGTCCGGCGTGTCGAGCGGGACCGGTACGCCGTCCGCCTCCCACACCATCAACGGGCAATCCGTGGTGCTCCGCCTGACCTATGGCAAGTGCCGGATCCTCTTCACCGGCGACCTCAACAACGAGGCCGAGCAGACCCTGATCGCGGCGGACGCCGCCGGCACCTCGTCGCTCGAGTCCGACGTCCTCAAGGTCCCGCACCACGGATCGGCCGACTTCTCCAAGGACTTCCTCAAGGCGACCGGGGCGTTGGTCTCCGTGGTCTCCTCGGGCGACGAGTCGGCGAGGAAGGAGTACATCCACCCGCGCGCGACGCTGGTCGGCGGGCTTGGCCGCTACTCACGGACGGAGGATCCGTTGGTCTTCATCACGGAGCTGGTCGCCTTCTTCGCGACCGAAGGCTGGGTCACGGACGATTGGCACGCGATGACACCCGACGGCGTCGCCGCGGTGAAGCGCCGCGCCGACCTGGTCGACGTGCCGGCGCGGAAGGCGTTCTACAGCTTCAGCCGGTCGGCGTTCGGCGCCGTCCACCTTCGGACGGACGGCCAGCGACTCCTCGTCTGGACGGACAGCGCCCTGGCCGACATGAAGGAGGCCTACAGCTTCGACCTGACCAAGGCCAAGCCGGTCCTGTCGTCCGTCGACGTCCTGTGAGGCCCGCCGGCTGAACGCGGTCGAGACCCGCGCCCGATGTCGGACCTGTCATGCTCGGTATAGGCCGCCAGACCTGCCACGGACTGTCAGGAATGGCGCGGCCGAGGAGGCTCCAGATGGACTTCAACAGCATCCTGATCGGGTCGGACGACCCGGCGCGCCTGGTCGAGTACTACACGAAGCTGCTCGGCGCGCCGGCGTTCTCGGACGGCGGCTACACCGCGTGGCAGGTCGGCGCGGGCTGGGTCACGCTGCGGGCCGCACTCCGAGGTCAAGGGCGAGCAATGCCGAGCCCGGCCGGACTCATCTGGAACATCGAGACGAAGGACGTCAAGGGCGACTTCGAGCGGATGAAGGCGGCGGGCGCGATCGTCGTCCGCGAGCCGTACGACTTCGACGCCGACGGGCAGATCACGACCACGTCGATCGCGACGTTCGCCGACCCCGACGGCAACTACTTCCAGCTGATGAGCCCGTTCGAGATGTAGCACCGGCGCTCGGCGACTCGTCGCCTAGGCGATCCCGGGATCAGGCAAGCCGCGGCCGAGCGCTGCGACGACCGTCCCGCTCGCCGCGGCCGCGCGGCGCTCGTCGAGCAGCGCCAGCAGCGCGTCGGCGGGTGCCGGCTTGTGGATCGCGTAGCCCTGCGCGTACGTGCAGCCCCACTCGCGCAGCAGCGCGATCGAGCGCTCGTCCTCGACGCCCTCGGCGATCGTCTCGAGGCCGAGCGAGTTCGCCAGGCCGATGATCGCCCGGACGATCGTCTGGTTGCCGGCGTCCGTCATCAGCGTCTTGACGAAGTCCTGGTCGATCTTGAGCGCTCGAGACGCGGAGCTTGCGCAGGTAGGCGAGCGACGAGTGCCCGACGCCGAAGTCGTCGATGGCGACGCCGTAGCCGCGGTCGCGCAGCACCGAGATCAGGCGGATGCAGTGCTCGGGATCGTCCATCACCGCGCTCTCGGTGATCTCGAGCTCGATCTCCGCCGGGTCGAGCCCGTTCCGCCGGGCGTGCTCGTCGAGCGACTCCAGCAGCGTGCGGTCGCGCAGGTTGCGCACGGACAGGTTGACGGCGACCCGCAGGTGATAGCCGGCGTCGCGGAACCGCGCGGCATGCCCGAACGCGGTCTCGATCACCGTGTGGGTGACCTGGTTGATGAGCATCGTCTCTTCGACCTGCGGGATGAAGCTGCCCGGCGACACGTACCCGCGCTCCGGGTGGTTCCAGCGCAGGAGCGCCTCGGTCGCGGCGAGCTCGCCGGTCGCGAGCTTGAGCTTCGCCTGGTGCCAGACCTCGAGCTCGCCCTTGTCGATGGCGTCGTGCAGCGCGCCGAGCAGGATCAGGTTGTCGCGGCTCGTGCGGTCGTTGGCGACGTCGTAGATCGAGATCGGCGACTTGCTCGTGTGCGCCCAGTGCATGGCGATGCTGGCCTTCTGGAGCAGCTCGTCGGCGCTGCTGCCGTGCGCCGGGTAGCGGGCGACGCCGACGCTGGCATCGACGTGGACCGGCACGCCGTCGACGAGGTACGAGTCGCGCACGGCCTCCTCGACCTTGCCGCGCGTCACCTTCCTGGCCTGGTCCCCGGGGATCACGATCGCGATCCGGTCCGGCTGCACGAGCGCGATCAGGGAACCCGGCGGGATCAGGGCCTGGGCACGGTCCACGACGTGCGCGAGGACGCGCATGCCGAACCCGGCACCGAACGTGTTCTGGATCTCGAGGAACGCGTTCAGCTGCGTGATCGAGACGAGATAGCTGCCGTTGCCCGCCGCTGTCGCGGATCATCACGTCGAGCTGCTTGGTCAGCCCGGACATGTTGAGCAGCCCGGTCTCCTCGTGGTGCTCGTGCAGCCACTGCAGCTCGCGGAGGTGCCGGCGCAGGATCTGCGCCCAGATCCCGACCAGGCCGCCGATCAGGACGAAGAACGCCGTCCGGAAGAGCCAGTTGACGGTGCCCTGCATCTCGCCGGTCGAGGTGTCGATGGGCATGAACGGGCCGATCAGCAGGCCCCCGGCGAGGCCGGCGAGCACGCCGCCAGGAACCCCGAACGCGAGCCCTGCCAGCACGACCGGCACGTACATGAAGTGGAGGTAGGCGAAGCGCACGCCGCCGGTCTCGAACACGAGCGCGCCGGTCGCCAGGATGAGGACGACGACCGCGATCGCCGCGCCGACCTTGGCGCGGGGCGGCATCTCGATGAACGCCGTCCCGATGCGTTGCAGCATCGCGACCTCCGAACCGGGCACGTACCTGGGCCGGTACGCGACCAATCTAGCCGGTCGCGGGGCGCGGCTGCGGGCCCGGGCCGCCGACCGTCGGCGGAGGCGGCCGCTTCCATCAGGTAGCCTTTCGGACGATGAAGGTGATGACCCGCCCGGCCGCGATCGCGGTCCTGGTGCTGGCGATGCTGACGGTCGCCGGGTGCGGCGCCATCCCGAACCCGATCGCGACTCCGGTCCCGCCCGACGCGCTCCATCCGAACGTGCCGGCTCCGGTGCTGCCGACGGCCGTCGCCCCGCCGGATCCCGCCAAGATCGGGGAACTCGAGCGTCATCGAGCGCTTTGGGACCAGCTCGGGATCAGCGACTACACGATGACCGTGATCTACGGCTGCGAGTGCGCGCTTGCCGGGCGGCCGGTCGCGGTGACGGTCGCGAACCGGCGGCTGGTGGCCGCCGCCATCGCCGGCGAGGCCCTCGAACCGGACGCCTTGACCGGGTTTCCCGCGACGGTCGACGCGCTCTTCGACTACGCGGCGCGGTTCTCGAACGCCGGCAAGATCGAGTTCGCCTGGGACGAGCGCTCGGGCGTCCCGACCGCCGTCGGCCTCGACCCCGACCTCGAGGCGCGGGACGACGAGATCCGCATCGCCATCACGGACTTCCGCCCGACCCGGTAGCCGGGGATCGGGACGCCACGCGTCAGTCGAAGTACCAGCGCAGGTAGATCAGCGGACTGCCGGGCGGCGAGATCTCGACCATCGCCTTGTCCGAGTCCCCGGGCCGATGGCAGGTCGTGAACACGTATTTCGCGCCGCTCTTGAACGGTGACGGGCCGTCGAAGTCCAAGGCATTGAACGGCTTGCTCCCGACCGCGATCCACGGCTCCTCCGCGTCCTTCGCGTGCGGCCAGGTCATCCGCAGGTCGTAGCTGATCAGTTCGGTCCAGCCGGAGTCCGGGCAGTGGATCCCCACGCCCTCCGCCGGGTCGCGGCGGCTCATCTGGACGTCGATGCCCTTGACCGTCAGCGTCTCCCCGAACGACCCGGACGCGGTCGTCACCCGCGGCGTCCCCTCGGGCTCGGGGTCCGGCGTCGGCTTCGGGGTGGGCTTGGGCGTCGGCTTGGGCGTCGGCTCCTCGGTCGGCTCGGGCGTGGGCTCCACCGTGGGCTCGGGGGTCGGCGTGGCCGTCGGGACGGGCGTAGGGTCCGGGGTCGGGTCGGGGGTCGGGTGGGACGCCTCGGCGCCCCCGACGGCCGCCACGGAGGGCGTGATCGTCGGGACGAGGCTCGCTGGAGCCGTTCGCGAACCGAGGTTGAGGACCACGAGCCCCACGACCAGCAGGAGCACGGCGCTCAGGGCGCCGCCGATGCCGGCAAGGAAGCGGCGCAACGGGCTCGCGGCGGGCTCGGTCACGCTTGAACCATAGGACGGACGCGCCGTGGGGGCGAGCCGGCCGATGGTCCCAGCCACCCGGCCGACCGCTCCGCCGCTACGACAGCTGCTTGACCTTCTGCGTCGTGTGATCCATCGCGCCATCCGATTGCTGGACCCTGCGGCCGTCCAGCTTGACGGTCCCGGCAGCCGGGCGGTACTCGAAGGTGCTCGTGATCTCGAAGGTCCCGTCGTCCGTGGTCACGACCTGGACGTCCGTCTCGGGCGCGCCCGGCTCGGTCGCCCTGAGGTCGAAGCTGAACGTGTGCTTCTCGGTGCGGGTCCGGACGAGCTCACCCGTGCACGCGTCGAAGACGGACCGGGGCCCCTTCACCGAGATGCTGAGCTGCGCCCGACCGAGGTCCTTCCTGATCGTCCACGTTTCGATCTTCGACTTGGCGGCGTAGAACTCGATGTACTCGGTGCCCACGTAGTCGTCGTCCGGGTCATCGGGCGTTTCGGTGCCGCACGGCTTCTCCGCGCCGTTCGCGCTGAAGAAGAACGACACGAATGTCTGATGGGTGATCCGCTCCTCTTCGAGCTGCCCGATCCCGGAGTACTCGAGGCCGCCCGCCGTGAAGCTGAACCCGGTCCCCGCGAGGTACACGTTCAAGGGGATCGGCGCGGGCTCGGTATCAGCCGCGACGGGCCCGACGAGGGCGGCTGCCAGCAGACCGGCCGAGGCGAGGGCGAAGAGCGCGGGGCGGGTGCGACGCATACGTCCCTCCGAGGCGGCCGGGCTCGTCGACAGCGTGTCGGCGCAGGGAGCCCGCCTACCGACGTGAACGATAGCCGCACAGCGTCTTCCTCCGTCGACGGTTCGCCCGCCTGCGCTAGCCTTCGACCATGACCCCGGAGTTGCGGTTCGCGACGACCAGCGACGGCGTGCGCATCGCGTGGTCCTCGACCGGCTCCGGGCCGGTCCTGGTCCACATGCCGGGCGTCCCCCTGTCGAACCTCGAGGCGGAGTGGCGGATCCCCGTCCTGCAGCGGGCCTACGGCCGACTCGGCGAGCGTGTTCGGCTGATCCAGTACGACGGTCGCGGCACGGGGCGGAGCCAGCGGGACGTCGACGACGTCTCGCTCGACGCGGACCTGCGCGACCTCGACAGCGTCGTAGCGGCGGCCGGCGCCGATGAGGTGGTCCTCTTCGGCTTCTACCACTCGGCGATGTCGGCGGTCGCATGGTCCGCGAGGCACCCGGAGCGGGTGCGAGGGCTGGCCCTGTTCGGCGGCGCCCTTCGCGGCTGGGACCTCATGTCCGGTCCGGGCACCCAGGCGCTCCTGAGCCTGATCGACCGCGACTGGGACACGTTCGTCGAGTCCGTCACGCACGCGTGGCTCGGCTGGCCGAGCGGCGAGGATGGCCAGCTCGCCGCCGACGTCTTCCGGACGTCGACGAGCCCGGCCATCGCGAAGGCGACGCTGCAAGCCGCCGGGGAGATCGACGTCACCGAGGCGGCCGCCCACGTCGGGGCGCCCGCGATCGTCATCCATCGACGCGATGCGACCGTCATCCCGCTCGACGTCTCACGAGCGCTGGCCGACGCGCTGCCACAAGGACGCCTCGAGGTCATCGACGGCCGTTCGGCGACCATGTTCTTCGAAAGCACGGACGAGGTCGTCGACCTGTTGACGGACTTCACGCTGGACCCATCGTTATCCACCCCCCGGACGGAACGGCCTGCGCGGCCCCGGACCGACGCGACGGGCGAGCTGTCCCCGCGCGAGCGCGAGGTGCTTCGACTGATCGCCGCCGGCGAGTCGAACGGCCAGATCGCCGCGCGGCTCGGCGTCTCCATCAACACCGTCGAGCGTCACGTGAGCAACCTGTATCGCAAGATCGAGGCACGTGGCCGGGCGGACGCGACCGCCTGGGCGATCCGGAACGGCCTCGCCTGACGGGTCGCGGTCGCGGTCCGGATCACGGGTTTCCGTGACCGCCGATGACGGGGACCGGGGATGCGCTGTCGCCAAGACAGGCCCATCATCGAGAGCATGACGACACCGACCACCCCCCTCCACGCGGCCACCCAGGCGCCCAGCCTGATGCACCGCTTGTCGATCCGCTTCGGATCGATGTCCCGGCCACTCGCCGGCACTCGCTGGTTCTCCTTCTGGGCCGTGCTCGGCCACCGGGGCCGCACGTCAGGGACCCATACGAGACCCCGATCGTGGCCTTGCGCCGGTCGGGTGCCTACCTCATCCCGATGCCGTTCGGCGACTCGACGCAGTGGGCGAAGAACGTCCTGGCGGCCGGCGGTGGCGAGATCCGACAGGGGGGTCGGACGGTGGCCATCGACCGACCCGAGATCGTGCCGCTCGAGGTCGCCGATGCGGAGCTTCCGACGATCATCCGATCCCTGTCCCGCCGCTTCCGGATCCGCCAGTACATGCGCGTCCGGCGCGTCGAGGCCGCCTAGACCTCGACGCCCTCGGCGAACCGCTCGCGGTGGTCGAGCGGGATCAGCGGCTTCTCGCCGCGGACCTTGAGCTGCTGAACGGACCAGGTGTTGCCGTCCGGGTCGCTGAAGCCGAAGAACGTGCCGCCGTCGCGCTCGTCGAAGACCATGATCTCGCTGGCCTCGACGCCGCGGTCGAGCAGCTCCTGGCGCGCCGCCGCCGCATCGGCGACGACGAGCTGGAGGCCGCGCATCGAGCCCGGCGCCATCTCGCGCTGCGTCGGCAGGTCGCCGATCACGATCGAGCAGCCCGAGCCGGTCGGCGTCAGCTGGACGACGTGCATGTGCTCGTTGGTCGTGTCGTGGTCGAGGTGGAAGCCGACCTGGTCGCGGTAGAACGCGACCGATCGGTCGATGTCGCTGACGGGCAGGATCACGACTTCCAGGGTCCAGTCCATCGGGGCACTCCTCTCGCGGTGCGGGCTCGGCTCGTTCGGCCGACACCCATACAACGTCAGGTCGAGCCGGGACTCATCGGTCAGACCCAGTGGTTGTCGTGCCGCAGGTAGAACGCGAGTCGTTCCTCCTCGGTCATGACCTCGCCGCCGGCAACCCGCGCGAGCGTCTCGAAGTAGTCCTCGCGCGACGCCCCCGGCGCGAAGAGCAGCAGCATCGACGCCGGTTCGCCCGACTCATTGCGGAACCCGTGGATCCCGCCCTCGGGCACGAACATGAAGTCGCCGGGGCTCCCGTCGAGCCAGCGCGTGCCGTCGTAGAGCCGGACGGTGCCGCTCAGCACGTAGAAGGACTCGGAGATCGTGCGGTGGAAGTGCGGGTCGGGGCCGCTCCGCGGGCCTGACATCTCCCACCGGTACAGCCCGAACTCGCCGCCGGTCGTCTCGGTCGTCGCGAGGTAGTGGACGGTCCCGCCGTTCGGGTAGGTCAGGTCCGGCGGCTGTGATCGCCGGCCGCACGAGCGCGCTCGCCTCGCCCGCCTCGCCGTGATAGCGCGCTTCCGGGTACGACATGCCCCAGTCTAGGGACGGCGGCCAGGTACGCGTCGACCCTCGAACACCCGCCACGTGATGTCTTCGAGGGCGTCGACAGCGCGCCGATCCCGGCATCGCGAGGCGTTCGAACATGGGGCTAGGCAGATCGCGCGCCAGCGTCTACCATGGGAAGGCAATCGCCACGGGATCGTTCCCGTGGCACGAACATAGCTCGACGCAAACTCGGACTCCTCTCACGGCTGACGCGAGAAACCCGACGGCTCGCGCCGGCTATCGAGAGGAGTTTTCGTTTTCGTGTACAACGACAAGAACCTGACCTGCGCGGACTGTGGACAGGAGTTCGTCTTCACCGCTTCCGAGCAGGACTTCTACGCGCAGCGTGGCTTCACCGAGCCCCGCCGCTGCCCGTCGTGTCGCGCCAGCCGCAAGGCTGCCCGCAACGCGGACGGTGGTGGTGGCTATAGCTCCGGCGCCGGCTACAGCTCGGGCGGCGGCTACAGCTCCGGTGGGTATAGCGATCGCGGCCCCCGCGAGATGTTCAGCGCCACCTGCTCGTCCTGCGGCAAGGAGGCTCAGGTCCCCTTCCGCCCGACGAGCGGCAAGCCCGTCTACTGCAGCGACTGCTTCCGCAGCCAGCGGGGCTAGTCCCACCCACGCCAGCGGGTCGACCGTCGACCCGCCCTTGAACCAGTGAACCTTGACCCGGGTCGTCAGCCGACCCGGGTCGTTCGATTCTCGGGGTGCCGCTCAGGCGGCCTTCCCCTGCATCGTGAGCAGCCATTCGGAGCAGGTGCTCCGAACCTCCAGCGGCGCATCCCCGACCGGCACGGCCAGGTTGCGCTTCCCGGTGGTCCGGCCCTTGCCCTTCACCTTGACCGAGCCCTGGACCGCCGGCCCGTCGAGCGGCTGGATCCGCCAGTCGATGCGGCACCCGGACGCCAGGTTCGAATGGACGTCCCACGTCATGCGGACGGCCGGATCCTCGAAGCGGACGTCGCGCCAGGTGTAGACGCCGATCGCCCCGCGGAAGCTCGACTTGTGGCCGGACGTGACGATCACGGGCGTCACGCTGGTGAAGGTCGGCAGGCTCGGGACCGGGCGCCGCGGCCGACGCGGCGACGGGCTCGCCGCCGCGGACGATGCCCAGAGCCCGACGCCGTCCTGCTGGGCGTCGTGCTGGGCCGCCAGCAGCATCGAGGCGTACCGGACGTCCGGCGGGAACGTGCTGACCTGGGCGTAGCCCTCGCGGACCAGCTCCAGCCCGGCCAGCACGAGGGCGCCGTCGCGCCGCACCCAGACATCGCGCAGCAGCCGCCCGAACCGGTCGGTGTCCGAGACGTCCTGCTCGAGGACGACCGTCCTGGCCGTCGACGAGCGCGGCGTTCGCCGCGGCCGCCTCCTTGCCCATGGCCTCGACCGGGCTGTCGGGCTTGACCGATCTCGGGCGTGTCCATGCCGATGTAGCGGACCCGCGTCTCCGTCGCCGTCGATGGTCGACGACGATCGTGTCGCCGTCGACGATCCGGACGACCGTCGCCTCCGTCGTTCGCCCGGTCGGGGCGAGCGAGGCCCAGGGCTCGGGCGATGCGGACGCGGTCGCGGTCGCTGCGGATGGCGACGGGACGGCGTCGGTCGGCGAGCCGGTGCTCGGTGCCGGGGCCGATCAGGCCGGGCAGGTTGGCGACGACCGCGATGGCGACCACCCCGACGAGCGCCGCGGCGCCGTAGCGAAGCAGCCGGCCCGTCCTGGGCGGCGGGCGCCGGGCGCGTCGCGGCGACCTGCGGGCGGGCGTCGGCCGCCGCGGGGGCGGTCTCGGGCGCCGGCGCCGCGGCTGCCTTCGGCGCGACCCCTCGTCTCGGGATCGCCGAGGTCGAAGCCGCACGACCAGCAGTAGCGGGTGTCCTCGAACGACGGGCGCCTGGCACCGCGGGCAGTGCGGATCGGTCATGTCGCCAGTCTGGCCCCCGCCGACGCCGGTCGTGGCGGTCTAGCCGCCCTCGCCCGTGACGGACAGCCGCCACATCGGGCAGGTGCTGGTCACGGTCAGCATCGCCCGACGGAACGGGGTCTCGTGAGGTCGACTTGCCGGCCTTGTGGCCCTTGCGGGCGACGTCGACCTGGCCGCCGACCGGTGCCGCGGACGTGGCGGGCGTCAGCGTCCACTCGAACGTGCAGCTCGCGCCGGGTGACGCGTCGACCGTCCAGGCCACCTTCACGGCGGGGACGGTCAGGTTCACGGCGCGCCACGTGTAGCTCCCCTCCGCCCCGTGGAAGTCCGAGCGGATCCCGTCCGTGAACGTGACCGGGTCGTTGGTGGTGAGCCGGACCGGGGCCGGTGGCGGGGTCGGCGGCAGGGTCGACTCGGGCCCCGGGCTGGGCGGGGCGCCCCAGATGCCCAGGCCGGCGGCCTTGGCCGCGGCCTCGGCGTCGGCGTAGAGGGTCGTCGTACTTGGTGTCGGGCGGGAGCGGGGTGGCCTGCGCGAAGCCGGCCTTGACCAGCTCGAGCCCGACCAGGAAGAGGGTCCCGTCGCGGTCGACCCAGACGTGGCGCAGGAGCCGCGCCGAGTCGTCCGCCTCGGACACGTCGCGCTCGAGGATGACCGTCTGGCCGCTGACCAGCTGGGCGTTGGCCTGGGTCGCCTCGGGGGCCATGAACTGGACCGGGGTGTCGAGCTTGACCGCCTCGGGGGCGTCCATCCCGAGTAGCGCACGTACAGCTGGACCCCGTCCGCGTCGACCACGATCGTGTCCCCGTCGACGACCCGCTCGACGGTCGCCTCGGTGGTCGGGCCGGTCGGCACGAAGCTCGGCACGGGGGTCGGCGTGGGATCGCGTGCTCGGGACGGGTGCCGCGGCCGGGGCGACCGCGGGGCCGGCGGCGAAGGTCGCGACGGCCGTCTGCACGCCGCCGAGGTCCGCGGCGTACGCACCGCCCAGGAGCCCGATCGCCAGCACGGCGGCCAGCGCCGAACGCCAGCGAGCGGCTGATCGGCCGGCGGGTCGAGCGCCGGCGGAGGACGGAGAGCCGCCGGAGACCGGCTGCGTGGCTGCGCCGTCGAGGCGCCTCGCTCGCGCGACCCGGACAGGTCCGGCGCGACGGCGACGGAGAGGAGCCGGCGGCCGGCGGGCGCCGGCGGTGGCGTCGACCGGACGGCTCGCGAGGCGGCAGCGTCGCCATCCGCGCGATCGCGGCCGGGATCGTCACCGACGTGATGGTCGGCGCGGCGCGCCCGGCCTTCGGCGGGGCGACGGCGGTCGCGGCGCCGGACGTGGTCCTCGCCGCGCATCGCCCTCGAATAGGGGCCGCCGGGCAGGTCGCCGCGCGCGTCGAGCTCGTCGTAGTCGAGCCCGCAGCGTCCGGCACCACCGGAACAGGGCGACCCTGCGCGTCCCGCAGTCAGGGCAGAACTCTTGGAGCATCGGAAGCTCACCCTCCACCGGCCACACGCGCGCTTCGTCCCGCCTCTGCCTGGCGGGACGTGTGGGCCAGTGCGGGGGAGTCTAGACGTCGTGGTTGCCGGGTCAACCGCTCGAGCGCCCCCCAGGACCATCTTCTGGTGCCCGGCCGCACCTGCCGGTTGCCGTCCGCCGGGCTGGGTCAGCTCGCCTCGCGCAGCGAGATCAGCCAGTCGCCGCAGGTGCTCGTGACCTTCAGGCTCGGTCGCGCCCGTCGGGACCGTCAACGCGCCGCTGCCCTTCTTGCGCGACCGGCCGTCGAGCTCCAGGCCGCCCGAGACCGGGCTCGCTGCCGCGGGCCTCGACCGTCCATGTCGATGCGGCAACCGGACGCGCGTGGTCGAGCTGACGTCCCAGGCGATCGTGACCTTCGGCGACGAGAACGTCACCGACGACCAGTCGTAGATGCCGATCCCGCCACGGAAGAGGCTGCGGTCCGCGGTGATCGGACCGGGCGCCAGGCTGGTGAACGTCCGAAGCGACGGGGTCGGGCCGTTCGGCGTGCCGCTCGCCTCGGGCCCCGGGCTGGGCGGGGCGCCCCAGATGCCCAGGCCGGCGGCCTTGGCCGGCGTCCTCGGCGTCGGCGTAGAGGGTCGTCGTACTTGGTGTCGGGCGGGAGCGGGGTGGCCTGCGCGAAGCCGGCCTTGACCAGCTCGAGCCCGACCAGGAAGAGGGTCCCGTCGCGGTCGACCCAGACGTGGCGCAGGAGCCGCGCCGACGTCGTCCGCCTCGGACACGTCGCGCTCGAGGATGACCGTCTGGCCGCTGACCAGCTGGGCGTTGGCCTGGGTCGCCTCGGGGGCCATGAACTGGACCGGGGTGTCGAGCTTGACCGCCTCGGGGGCGTCCATCCCGAGTAGCGCACGTACAGCTGGACCCCGTCCGCGTCGACCACGATCGTGTCCCCGTCGACGACCCGCTCGACGGTCGCCTCGGTGGTCGGGCCGGTCGGCACGAAGCCGGTCGCCGGCAGGGTCACCGCCGGCGTCGGGGTCGCCGAAGGGGTCGGCCGCGGCGTCGCGAAGACCGCCGCGATGTCCGGGCCGTCCGTGACGTTGGTGAGGATCCCGTAGCCGGCGAGGGCGGCCAGCGCCACGACCTCGAAGGCGATCAGGCCGCGGACCACGTACCGGCGGCGTCCGGCCGTCGCCCTGGCTGGCGCCTCGCTTCTTCGCCTGGCGGAGCGCAGCCTCGGCTTTCGCCCTCGCCTTGCCGCGCGCGGCGGCGCCGGCCGCGTCCATCGACTCGGCAGTCGAAGTCGTAGCCGCATTCCCGGCAGTACCGGAAGGCTCCGGTCCGCGGGAGCGTGGCAGCGTGCACAGGTCTGAGCCGGCATCCTCTCAGCCTACCAACTCGCGGCCGCGGATGGGACCTCTTCCTGTTGCGGGCCGTCACCGGGAACGCATCCAGCGGTGCGCGCCTGCCACCCCGCCTCGGACGACCGGCGACCGTGCCAGACTTGGGACGAGCGCAGGTGGAGGATCCGGTCTTGTCGTTCCTGGTCGATCTTCGACGACGTCCCGCCCCTCGACGTCTGGGGGCCCGACGTCCGCGCCCGGTCCATCAACGGCGAGCGGGTGACCCTGGCCCTCGTGGAGCTGGCCCCGAACGCCGCGGTCCCCGAGCATCGCCACGAGAACGAGCAGATGGGCATGGTCATCACCGGCGACGATGACCTTCACCGTCGATGGCGAGACCCGGACCCTCGGGCCGGGCGGGACGTGGCGGATCCCCTCGAACCGGCCGCACGACGCCGTCGCCGGGCCGGACGGCGCGGTCGTCATCGACCTCTTCGCGCCGACTCCGCACCGACTGGGACGAGCGGCCCCACCACGACCCCCGACCGGCCGCCTGGCCAGGTCGGACCGAACCGTGATCGCCGGATCCGCGCTGCCATGGAGGACCACCTCGTGACGACGTTCATCGAAGCCCTCAACGATCAGCTGGCCGAGGAGTACGGCGCCTCGCAGCAGTACATCGCGATCGCCGTCTGGTACGACGACCAGACCCTGCCGCTCCTCGCCGCGCACTTCTATCGCCAGGCGCTGGAGGAGCGCAACCACGCGATGATCATCGTGCAGTACCTCCTGGACGCCCAGGCGAAGGTCGCGATCCCGGGCGTGGCCGCGCCGCGGACCGACTTCGCGGACCCGATCGAGCCGGTCCGCCTGGCGCTCGCGCAGGAGAAGCACGTCACCGACCTGATCGAGGGCCTCGCGAAGCTGGCCCGCAAGGAGGGCGACCTCGTCGGCGAGCAGTTCCTGGCCTGGTTCCTCCGCGAGCAGCGCGAGGAGATGGCGAGCATGGCCGACCTGCTCAAGACCGTCGAACGGGCGGCCGAGACGAACATCCTCCTGGCCGAGGCCTACCTCTCGCGGACCGCGGTGGGCGACGGCGGCACGTCGGGCGACGCGCCGCCGGCCGCCGGCGGCTGACGAGCCGACCGCCATCGACGACACGCCGGACACGGGCGGGGTGCCGCCGCCGCGCATCGTCACCCTGGTCCTCCTGGGCGAGGACGGGGCCGTCCTCGGGTCGCTGCCGCCGTTCGAGGCCGCGACGCCCTGGTGGCAGGACATCGGGCCGGTCGTGGACGGCGCCCGCGAGCGGTTCGGCCTGGACGTCACGGTCCTGCGGCTGCTCCGGGCCGATCGCCCGCACCCGCCCGGCGGCGCCGTGACCTACCTGGCCGAGCCGGGCGCCGGCGGGCGGCACGTCCCGGTCCCGGGTCCGGACGTTCGCGACCTGGCGCCATGGGCCGGCGACCTGCCGGACGACCCGCTCCGGCAGACCTGGGCGCGACCGGGCGGGCCCGGCCGCGGACCTCGCGTGGGCGGACACGGTCCTCGCCGGGACTCGGCCGGCCGCGGGTCGGACCGGCCGCAGCAGGTCCGCACCTGGAACCTCTCGAGCCTGTGGCGCCTCCCGACCGCCGGCGGCGCGGCGTGGCTCAAGGTGGTCCCGCCGTTCTTCGCGCACGAAGGGGCGCTGCTCGACGCGCTCGCCGGCGGGCCGGTGGCCGTGCCGCGCGTGCTCGGGCGCGACGGCCCGCGGACGCTGCTCGACGAGGTGCCCGGCGAGGACCGCTACGACGCCCCGATCGACGAGCGGCTCGCCATGGTGGACGGGCTCGTCCGTCTCCAGGCGGCCTGGTCGTCGCGGACCGCCGAGCTGTTCGGCCTCGGGCTGCCGGACTGGCGCGGCCCGGCCCTCTCGCAGGCGATCGCGGCGCGTCGTCGAGCGCGACGGCGACGGGCCTGGAGCCGCGGCGACCGCGCGACGCTCGAGGCCTTCGTGGCCGACCTCGCCGGCACGGTTCGCCGCGCTGGCCGCCTGCGGCCTGCCCGGACACGCTGGTCCACGGCGACTTCCATCCGGGCAACGTCCGCGGCGACGGGACGACCGTGACGCTCCTCGACTGGGGCGACGCCGGCGTCGGGCACCCGCTCCTCGACCAGCCGGCGTTCCTCGCGGTGATCGCCGACACCGCGGACGGCCGCGACGGTCGGCGTCGCGCTGGGCCGACGCCTGGCGGTCGGCCGTCCCCGGCTCGCGAGCCGGAGCGCGCCGCGGCCCTCCTCGCCCCCGTCGCGGCCGCGCGCCAGGCCGTGATCTATCGCCGGTTCCTCGACGGCATCGAGGCCAGCGAGCATCCCGTACCACCGCGCCGACGTGCCGGCCTGGCTGCGTCGGACCGCCGCCATCCTCGAGACGGAGCGCGTGCGAGACTGGCGCCCGATGAGCGGGCGGAGCGAGACCTACACCCACGGCCACCACGAGAGCGTGCTGCGCTCGCACCGCTGGCGGACGGCGGCCAACTCCGCCGCCTACCTCCTCCCCCACCTCGGCCCGGGACTCGACGCTGCTCGACGTCGGCTGCGGACCCGGGACCATCACGCTCGATCTCGCCCGGGCCGTCGCGCCGGGGCGGGTCGTCGGCATCGACGCCGCCGAGGAGCCGCTGGTCGCCGCGCGCGCCGAGGCCGCCGCGGCCGGCGTCGAGACCGTCGACCTACGCGGTCGGCGACGCCTACGCGCTCGGCTTCGAGGACGGCCGGTTCGACGTCGTCCACGCCCACCAGGTCCTCCAGCACCTCGCCGACCCGGTCGCCGCGCTGCGCGAGATGGGCCGGGTCTGCCGGCCCGGCGGGATCGTCGCGGCCCGCGACAGCGACTACGCGGCGATGGCCTGGTTCCCGCCGACCCCGAGCTCGACCGCTGGCTCGCGCTCTACGAGGCCGTGGCCCGCCGCAACGGCGGCGAGCCGGACGCCGGCCGGCGGCTGCTCGCGTGGGCGCTCGAGGCGGGGTTCGAGGACGTGACACCGTCGGCGTCGACGTGGTGCTACGCCACGCCCGAGGACCGCGCCTGGTGGGGCGGCCTCTGGGCGGACCGCGTCACCGGCTCGTCGTTCGCGACCCACGCGCGTCGACGGCGGCCTGGCCGACCGGCGCGGACCTGGAGCGGATCGCCGAGGCGTGGCGGCGCTGGGCCGACCAGCCCGACGGCTGGTTCATCGTCCCCTCCGGCGAGGTCCTCTGCCGGGCTGGCTGACCGGACCGCGCCGACCCGCATCCGGACTTGGCAGTCGGCCGACGGGGCCTATCCTGTCGGCGTGAGCCTGTACACCCTCGACGACCCCGGCGACCTCGTCGCCCCGACCCTCCTCGCCGCCTTCGACGGCTGGGTGGATGCCGGCGCCGCGGCGACGACGGCGCTCGAGCAGGTCGCCGGCGAGGCGTCGGTCATCGCGACGTTCGACCCCGACGCGCTCTTCGACTACCGCGCCCGCCGCCCGCCGCTCGAGATCGTCGACGGCCGGCTCGCGGAGCTGACCTGGCCCGAGCTCGTCCTCCGCCGGACCCGCGTCGCCGACCGCGACCTCCTCGTGCTCGTCGGCCCGGAGCCCGACTACCGCTGGCGCGCGGTCGCCGACGCGGTCATCGATCTCGCCGCGCCGGCTCGGCGTCGCCGAGTGGATCAGCCTCGGGGCGATCCCCGCGGCCGTGCCCCATACCCGCTCGGTCCCCATCCTCGGCACCGAGTCGGCGCCCGGGCTGCTCAAGGCCGAGGTCCCGGCCGGCCCGGCCGGCATCCTGCGCGTGCCGTCGGCGCTGGTCTCGGCGCTGGAGATCGAGGTCGCCCGGGCCGGGATCCCGGCGCTGGGCTACTTCGCGCAGGTGCCCCACTACATCTCCGGCCCGTACCCGGCGGCCTCGGTCGCCCTGCTCGAGACGGTCGGCCAGCACCTCGGGGCGCACCTGCCGGCCGGCGACCTCGAGGACGAGGCGCGGCAGCTCCGCGACCCGCCTCGATGCCGCCGCCGCGATCGAGGAGACGACGCGGACCTACGTCGAGCGGCTCGAGTCGATGGTGGACGAGCAGCGCCTGCCGGCCGGCGACGACCTCATCGCCGACATCGAGCGGTTCCTGCGCGATCGCGGGGGCGAGAGCACCCAGCGCTGACGGCCCCCGGCCCGCGACCCTCGGCGGCCTACATGACACGGACTGTCATGGATGGCTATGCTGCCGCCGATGCGAGCCAGTCGACTGGTCAACCTGCTGCTGATCCTGCAGACCCGCGGCGGCCTGACCGCGGGCGAGCTGGCGGACGAGCTCGAGGTCTCGGTCCGGACCATCCACCGCGACGTCGACGCGCTGAGCGCCGCCGGCGTGCCGATCTTCGCCGAGCGCGGCCCGCACGGCGGCATCCGCCTGGTCGACGGCTATCGGACCCGCCTGACCGGCATGACCGCGGACGAGGCGGAGGCCCTGTTCCTGTCCGGCCTGCCCGGACCGGCCGCGGAGCTGGGGCTCGGCACGGTCGTCGCCGCGGCCCGGCTCAAGGTCCTCGCGGCCGCTGCCCGCGGAGCTGCGCTCGCGCGCCTCGCGGCTGGTGGAGCGCTTCCACCTCGATGCGGCCGGCTGGTTCCAGGCCGGCGAGCCGGTGCCCCATCTCGCGGCGGTCGCGGAGGCGGTCTGGGAGGGGCGGCCGCTGCGGATCGAGTACCGACGCGAGCGCATGCCGGTCGCCCGCGACCTCGGGCCGCTGGGCGTGGTGCTCAAGGGCGGGGTCTGGTACCTCGTGGCCCTCGCCGACGGTCAGATCCGGACGTATCGCGTCTCGCGGATCGTCGTCGGCGACGCCGATCGGCGGGCGCCGTTCGAGCGCCCGGCCGGCTTCGACCTGGCCGTCCTACTGGGCGGAATCGAGCGCCGCCTACGAGCGCGACAGCCCGCGGACTCGCGGTCGTCGTCCGGGTGGCGGAGGACCGGGTGGGCGCGCTGGTGAACGCCGTCGGGCACGCGGCGGTCGAGGCTGCCGAGCGGCTCACCGGACCCGGATCCCGACGGCTGGCTACGACTGCGCCTGGAGCTGAGCTGGCCCGACGAGGTCCACACCCAGCTCCTCGCGGCGGGCTCGAGCATCGAGGTGCTCGAGCCCGCGGAGGTGCGAGAGCGGCTCGTCGCGACCGCGACGCGGATCCTCGCCCGCTACGAGGCGGACGGACCGGTCGACGGCCGTGCAGACGACGGCTGCCCGGGAGTCGGCGACCGTCGGACGAGGCGTCTCGGGGGACTGAGCTGATCGGGCGGCCCGGGCGGCCAGGACGTGTCGACGGCGCTGGAGCTCGGCCTCGAGCTCCCGCTCGCGATCGGACTTGATGGTCATCAAGAGTTCGGTCATCGACATGGTCTTCGGGTCCTCGGGCTACGCTTGGGATGGCTTCCGTCCTGTCATCCGGAGCATCCCAGACATACCTGCCAGAAAGCGGCATGAATGTCGCGCATCGAGCCATCGGAGCGGGTCGGGTACCCTGTCGCATGACACGACCGACCGGCGCTGGGCCGGTCCACCGGAGGTGCTGTGCAGCAACGAGGAACGCAGTCGCGCCGTGCGCGGGCAAGCGAGATGATGGATCCGTCCCAGGGCGCCTCCGAGCCGCCGGGCGGCGGGCCGAGCAGCAGCCAGTGGCGCCACTGGCCGCTCGTCGCGATCATCGCGCTGGTCGCGGCCACCGCCGGCTGGACCACGGTCGCGGTGATGGTCCTCGACGGCCGGGACGGCGCGGTCGCCCAGGTCACGCCCATCGCCGGCCGGACACGCGGCGAGGACGTCACTCCCGAGCGACGAGGACCCCGGCGACTCGGTGGCGCTGTCGCACGCGGCACCCGAGCTCGAGGCGCTCCTGCCGACGACCGTCGACGACCTCACGCTCACGACGGAGAGCATCCTGGGGTCCACCTACCTCGGCGACGACGCCTGGAGCACGGCCGTGCGGGCCGAGCTGACCAAGGCGAAGCTGACCGACGACGACCTGAAGATCGGGGTCGCCTACGACACGAGCGGCGACCCGCGGCAGCTCAGCATCACGGTGTACCGGGCCGAGGGCGCGGACGTCGACGCGATGCTCAAGGCCATGGTCGACAGCTACGCGGCGCTCGACCCGCCCTTCACGATCAGCAAGACCACCATCGCGGACAAGGCGGTGACCAAGGCGGTCGCCAGCGACGGTGCCGACGACTCGCTCGACATCTACTGGTACGTCAACGACGGGAACATCTACGACGTGGAGACCACCGACGAGGCGCTGGCCGGTGCCGCGATCGCGGCCCTCCCGCCGGTGACGGCTGTCCCGCCGGCTCCACCGTCGACGCAGCGCCCGTCCGGGTCCGCGGCGCCCTCCCCGAGCTGACGCTCGCCGGAAACGACGGACTCCCGGGCCGCCGAAGCGTCACGGGAGTCGTTGAGGGCGATCGGACCGCCGCATTCGGGCAGTGTGTGCCGGCTCCGCTGCCGTCCGGCATCCCGCCGTCTGGTCAGCGCGCCGCCGGTCGATCCTCGGTGTCCGGCGGTCCGTTCGCGATGACCACACCGTAGGCCCCGGCCCCGGGCACCGACACCTGCCGAAGGTCATGAACCGGGATGGACGAATGTCAGGCCCGCCGACTGCGATGCGGCGTTGACGCCGGAGGTCCGCGCCCGCGATGCCGGGCCGGGAGCGACGCCCGTACGATGACGGCCACCACCGTCCCGGAGGCCCGGTCCATGTCGTTCGATCCAGGCGCCCAGCTCGACCCCGGCCAGATCAGCGACCGCCGCGGCATGGGCGGTCGGACCGGCCTCGCCGTCGGTGGCGGCGGTCTCGGGCTCGTGCTCCTCCTCGCCTACACGCTGCTCGGCGGCAACCCGAACGACCTCGGGCCGCTCCTGCGACCCCGGCGCCGTGACCGGCCCGGAGAGCTCGGCACTCGCGACCGAGTGCAAGACCGGGCGAGGACGCCAACCAGCGCGACGACTGCCGGATCCTCGGGTACGTCAACAGCGTCCAGGCCTACTGGACGGACGAGTTCGCCGCCTCGAACCAGACCTACGTGCCGGTCAAGACCGTGCTGTTCTCGGGCGCCACGCAGAGCGCCTGCGGGACCGCGAGCGCGGCGACCGGGCCGTTCTACTGCCCGGGCGACAAGCTCGTCTACCTCGACCTCGGGTTCTTCGACGAGCTGCGCACGAGGTTCGGCGCCCAGGGCGGCTCGTTCGCCCAGGGCTACGTCGTCGCGCACGAGTACGGCCACCACGTCCAGGACCTCCTGGGGATCCTCGGGAGCCGCGCAGGCGCAGGGCGAGGGCGCGCAGGGCGGCTCGGTCCGCACCGAGCTGCAGGCCGACTGCCTCGCCGGCGTCTGGGCCAACCATGCCGAGGCCGGGATCCTCGCGCCGCTGACCGCCGCCGCAGATCGCGGACGGCCTCGACGCGGCCGCCGCCGTCGGCGACGACCGGATCCAGGAGGCGGTGTCCGGGCGGGTCGACCCCGAGGGCTGGACCCACGGCTCTGCCGAGCAGCGCCAGCACTGGTTCACGCACGGGCTACCAGGGCGGGTCCGCCGGCGACTGCGACACCTTCGGCGGCCCGCTCTAGGCCGCGGGACCGGTCTAGCTCGCGTCCTCGAGCTCCTCGTCGGCGATCCCGTCCAGCCGTCGCTCGGCGTCGTCGATGGCGCCGAGCGGGTCCGCCCCGCGCCGCGCGACCGCGATCTCGATGCGGATGCCGCGCTCGAGCGCGGGCTCGTGCGGTCCGGCCGCGATAGCCGCGCTCGATGCGGTCCGCGACATGGCCGGCCTCGAGCTCGCCGGTCTCGGGCAGGAGCAGGAGATAGCGCCCGGGGCCGTTCGCCGGCGGCCCGATCGGTCTCGCGCGCCTCGCGGCCGAGCACGTCGAGCAGCCGCTTGCGCGCATCCGCGCCGCCCTCGCCCGTGGTCGCGGCGAGCTCGAGGACGAGGATCGCGGTCGGCCGGCCGTAGCGCGCCTGGCGGACCGCCTCGCGGCGGAGGATCTCCGCCCAGTCCGCGGCCGGACTGCAGCCGGATGGGCCGCTGACGGTCGGCGCGATGCCCGCGACCGTGGCTTCGGCGACGGGCGGTGGGACCGTCGAGGAAGGCCTCGATGGCGCCGGCCGGGTGCTCCTCGTGGTGGTGGTCGGGCAGCGAGAACTTGCGGGTCCGACGGGGAGGGCGCGCGGCCGGCGGCGTCTCGGGGGTGGGATCGTCCGCGGGCTGGGGCATGCCCGTCAAGGATAGCGGGGCATCGCCGCGAACGGGCCGGCGGCCCGGCCCGGGCGGGTCAGCCGGCGGACGACAGCCGCTGGACGCCGGCCGCGGCGAGCTTCGATTCGAACCGCTGCGCGCTCGCCTCGAGGGCGGCCAGATGCTGGACGAGCGTCTCGCGCGCGGCTTCGGCCGCGGCGTCGAGACCGGTCAGCTCGAAGATGCGCCAGTGCCGCAGGATCGGCATCAGGACCTCGTCGCGATGGACGCGGATGTCGTAGATGCCGGCCTTCGCGATCGCCGCCGCCTTGCGCATGAAGCCGGGGATGCCGGCGCCGGGCATCTCGAAGGCGAGGACCTCGGCGACGATCGCCTGGACCGCGGCCGAGGGCTGCAGCTCGATGGCGGCCGCCAGGATGTCGCGGTAGAAGACCATGTGCAGGTTCTCGTCGGCGGCGATCCGGACCATGATCCGGTCGGCGACGGGATCCTCGGAGTAGCGGCCGGTGTTGCGGTGCGCGATCCGCGTCGCGAGCTCCTGGAACGCGACGTAGGCGAGCCCGCGGAGCGTGTCGGGCGAGTCGTGGTCGTAGCCCTGCTGGAGCTGGGTCATCCGGCCGCGCTCGAGCAGGATCGGGTCGATGTTGCGGGTGACCATGAGGTAGTCGCGCAGGACGATCGCGTGGCGGCCCTCCTCGGCGGTCCAGCGCCCGACCCAGTTGATCCAGGCGCCGTCGCCGCGGCCGAACATCCCGTGGATGAGCCGGTGGTACGAGGGCAGGTTGTCCTCGGTCAGGAGGCCGATCTCGAACGCGGTCTGGGCGACGCCGGTCAGCCGCGGCTGGTCGGGCGTCCAGGGCTCCTTGTCGAAGTCGCGGCCGAGCCGGTACGGGATGAAGTCGTGGGGGAACCATTCCTGCGCGACCTTCGCATGGCGGTCGTACAGGCGGCCCGCCACGGGCTCGAGGTCATGGAGCAGCGCACGCTCGTCGTAGTCCGGCACCGCCGAAGCCTAGTCGCCTCGAGCGGACCCCGCTCCTGCGATCCATGCGGACCTGCATGGGCGCGTCGTGGCGAGGGTGCCGCCGCGGCCGGGCGTCGCGTAGGCTTCGCCCGATGCGAACGGTGACCGCGACCCGCTACGTGACCGCGCTGCGCGAGGGCGGCTCGCTGCCCGGGCTGGTCGAGGGCGACGACGACGGCCTCTACGTCGTCAAGTTCCACGGCGCCGGCCAGGGTCCGCGCGCGCTGGTCGCCGAGTGGGTCGGCGGGGAGCTCGCGCGCCGTCTCGGGCTGACCGTGCCCGAGCTGGTCGGCGTGGTCCTCGATCCGGCCCTCGGCGACGCCGAGCCGCACCAGGAGATCCAGGACCTGGTCCGCGCCAGCGGCGGGCTCAACCTCGGCCTGGACTTCCTGCCCGGGGCGGTGATGTACAACCCGGCCGCCACGACCTCGCTCGCGGCCATGGATCCCGCGACCGCCGCCGGCATCGTCTGGCTCGACGGGCTCATCACGAACCCGGACCGGACGGCCCAGAACCCGAACCTGCTGGTCTGGCACGGCCGGACGTGGCTGATCGACCACGGGGCGGCGCTCTACATCCACCACACCTGGCGCGAGCCGGAGGCGCACGCCCGGCGGCCGTTCGAGCGGCTCGCCGACCACGTGCTGCTGCCGGTCGCGGGCTCGCTGGTGGAGGCGGACGCGCGGCTGGCCGGGCATGCTGGACGCCGAGGTCATCGGGGCGATCGTCGCGGACATCCCGGATGCGTGGCTCCCGGCCGATCCCGGTCGCCGGCGACGCCGCGGCCCAGCGCCGGCTCTACGTCGAGTACCTCGAGCGGCGGCTCGCGTCGCCGCGCCCGTTCGTCGAGGAGGCTGAGCGTGCCCGCGCCGCCGCGTGACGTCTTCCAGTACGCGGTGATCCGCGTCGTGCCGCGCGTCGAGCGCGGCGAGCAGCTCAACGTCGGGGTGATCCTGCTCTGCCGCGGCGAAGCGCTATCTCGGGGCGCGGATCGAGCTCGACGAGGCGCGCGTCGCGGCGATCGCCCCTGACCTCGACCTGGCGACGGTGCGCTCGCATCTCGACGCCATCGAGCGGATCGCCGCCGGCGACGCGTCGGCCGGGCCGATCGCCCGGCTCGAGCCCGCGGAACGGTTCCACTGGCTGGTCTCGCCGTCGAGCACGATCATCCAGGCGTCCGAGGTCCACACGGGGCTGTCCGACGACCCGGCCCGGGAGCTCGACGACCTCGTGGAGAAGCTCGTCCGCTGACGACGGGCGGTCGCCCGGTCAGGCGGCCTTGTCGAGGATCGTGACCTCGATCATCGGCGCCCAGGCGGTCATCACGTCGGGGTCCTGCTGCTTCCAGGCGTTCGTGGCGATCCAGTCCGCGAGCGCGCGCCGCTCGCCCGGATCGGTGATGACCCGGGCGGTCGCCGGCAGGTCCGCGGTGACGGCGCCCTTGAGGTGGACCGTCATCCGCGGGTCCGCGGCGAGGTTGAGGAGCCAGGCGCGCTGGCGGTCCGAGCGCGGCATGCCGGTGATGTAGAGCCGGCCGTCGATGTTGTGGAAGACGATCTCGATCCGGCGCGGCAGGCCGGACCGCCGACCGGTGGTCGTGATGTCGATGGTGTGGCCGCGGCTGAGCGCGCGGCTGGTCCGGTCGTCCATGGGGTTCGTGGCTCCGGGTGCGCTGGGACGCTCGATAGTTGCGTCTGCAACGAGTGTACGCCCGGACCCGATCGCGCCGCAACCGCGGCGCGGCGCTACTTCTTCGCGGCGGCCTGGGCCTTGAGCTCGGCCTTCTTCGCGCGCTTGCCCGGCCTGGTAGGCCGCGAGCGACTCGGGCGAGTCCACGTCGGCGAGCGTCGGGTGGGTCGGGACGACCGCCTCCCAGCCCGGCGGCCGGACGCCGAACCGCTTGGTCAGGATCGCGACGAGGGTCTTGGCCTTCATCGAGCCGATGCCGGGCAGGCCCAGCAGCCGCGCCTCGAGGTCCTTGCCGGTGGTCGCCTCGGTCCAGACCCGGCTGGCGTCGTTGCCGTAGTCGTCGGCGATCGCCCGGCACAGGTCCTGGACGCGGCCGGCCATCGCGCCGGGGAACCGGTGCAGCGCCGGCGGCGTGCGGAAGACCTCGTCGAGCGCCGCCGGGTCCATCGCGGCGATCCTCGCCGCGTCGAGGTGCCCGAGGCGGCGCCTTGAGCACGGCCGGGCCGCTGAAGGCCTTCTGGACCGTCACCTGCTGGTCGAGCTCGAAGCCGATGAGCAGCGCCAGCGGCTCGCTGACGAGGAGGCGGTCCGCGGCGTCGTCACCGGTGAACGGCAGCAGATCGGTGGTCGTCGGTCATGCCGGTCATGGTAGCGGGACCGCCGGGCGCATCGCGACCCGGCGGCCGCCGCGGGTCGCTACGCTGACGCCATGGCCGACCGGATCCTCATCGACGCGCCCGCATCTCCTCGACGTCGTCGAGGGCAGGTGGCTGGACGACCGGCGGATCCTCGTCGCCGGCGAGCGGATCGAGGCGATCCTCGGGCCCGACGATGCGGCACCCGACGACGCCGCGCCCGCTCGCCGTCGATGGCGACTGGGTCGTCCCCGGGCTCATCGACTGCCACGCCCACCTCGTCGGCGAGATGGAGTACGCCGGGATCCCCGCGATCGACGTCAGCCCGGCGCAGGAGGCGATGAGCGGGGTCCGCAACGCCCGCGACACCCTCCGGGCCGGGTTCACGACGGTGCGCGACGTCGGGACGTTCTGGGCCTTCGTCGACGTCGCGCTGCGCGACGCGATCGACCGCGGCTGGACCCCGGGGCCGCGGATGCAGTGCGCCGGCGCGTACATCACCTGCCCGGGCGGCGGCGGCGAGGTCACCGGCGATGCGCCGTCGATGGGTCTGCCCGACGGGCTCCGCGTCGGGCGTCGTCCGCGACGAGGCCGAGGTCCGCGCGAAGGTCCGGACGCTGATCGCGGGTGGCGCCGACCTCATCAAGTGCATCGTCACCGGCGCGGTGCTGACCCGCGGCACGGATCCCGGCGCCGTCGAGCTGTCCGAGGCGATGGTCCGCGCGGCCGTCGACGAGGCCGCCGCGCACGGCCGATACGTCGCCGCGCACGCGCATGGCACCGAGGGCATCAAGGTCGCGATCCGGGCCGGGGTCCGCTCGATCGAGCACGCGTCGCTGATCGACGACGAGGGGATCGCGATGCTCGCCGAGCACGGCACCTACCTGGTGGCCGACGTCTACGACGGCGACTGGATCAACGAGGTCGGCGCCCGCGACGGGTGGCCGGCCGAGACGATGGCGAAGAACGTCCTGACGACCGAGGCGCAGCGCGTCGCGTTCGGCAAGGCCGTGGCCGCCGGGGTCCGGATCGCCTACGGCACCGACAGCGGCGTCTATCCGCACCCGATGGTCGCGATCCAGCTGGGCTACCAGGTCCGGCTCGGCCAGACCCCGCTCCAGGCGCTGCGCTCGGCGACGCTGACCGCCGCGGAGCTCATGGGCTGGGAGGACCGCGTCGGGTCGCTGCGACCCGGGCGCTTCGCGGACCTGGTCGCGCTGACGACCGACCCGCTCGCCGACATCGAGGTGATGCGCCGCCCGGCGACGGTCGTCAAGGGCGGAACCCGGGTCGACTGAGCGTCCGACCCGGGGCCGGGGTCGTGCGCGCCCGCGGCGGGGTCGTCGATCGTCCATGCCGATCGGGTCCGTTCGTCGCACTCCCGAACGGGCGTTCGTCCGCTGGCCCGACGCGCGTCGCGGGGCGAGACTCCTGTCAGCGAGGTGGTCATGCCGACCGCCAGCGACAGAAAGGAGTCGACCGAACATGTCCGCACAGCAGCAGATGCTCTGGCCGAATGACACCGGCCTGCTCTCGAGCGCGCTGGTCGTCCTCATGGCGATCCTCGCCATGCTCGGCGTCATCGCCCACGCGGCCGCCGCGTAGCGAACGCCCCGCCCGGGCCGAGGCCCGGGCGAGCCCAGATCACGAGTCATCGGCCCCGGCCGGACGTCCGTCCGGACCGGGGCCTCCGTTCGTCGTGCGCCGGTCAGCTCCCGGCGCGGACGGTCGAGGCCCGCAGGTCGAGAGCTTGCCGACGACCGAGTGGTAGTACCGCCCGGCGGCGTACGGGTCCAGCCAGGCGGTGTAGCCCGTCGTCCGCTTCGAGCGCGAACTGGAAGTCGGCTCGCCCGGAGAACGCCGGGTCCGAGCTGCGAAGATCTGGCTGATCGTCTGGTCCGAGGTCAGCAGCTGACGGATGATCGACGTCAGGCTGTCCTTGCCGCTCGCGAAGACGGCACGCGCCCCGGCCCGGATGAACCCGGCGCCGAAGTAGTCGACCCGCGTCTTCGCCGACCGACTTGGTCGGGTTGGCCCGGCCCGGCTCGGAGTTGCCGGACGCGTAGCACAGGTGGTTCAGGAGCACGACGGCGTTCTGGTGCGAACTTGAGGCCCGTCTTGACGTAGCTCTCGCCGTAGTACTTGTATGTTGTAGTTGCCGTGGCCGAGCGTCGCGTTGAGGCCGAGCCCGTCCTTGGTCGGTCGGCCGGAAGGCGCCGTACGGGCTGGGATAGCCGTTGCCGTGGCCGAGGTAGATGAAGATGTTGGCGCCCTCGGCGGCGGCCTTGACCCGCGACCACGTGGCGTTGGGGCTGTAGATCTCGGTGACCGTGGCGCCGAGCGAGCGCGGCCGCGGCGGCGTAGCTCCTGGCGTTGCTGATGTACTTGGCGGTCTGGCCTTCGACGGGGCCGACGACGATGACGACCTTGACCCCGGAGGCGGCGACGGTGGCCTGCGGCTGGACGGCGGCTGGACCCGACGGCCAGGACCAGGGCCAGGAGCGGAAGGACGAACAGGCGGATCCTGCTGGTGGAGGACGCCCGCTGGGCGCCGCTTGTCTGGAACGGCAAGACTCTTGCCTCCTCTCTGCCGGAACATCGCGCGGAGGAGCGCGATGACGGTCGGTGGTGCCGCCGGCGGCAGGAGAGGCGGGTCGCGCGTGACGGGTCGCGCGGCGCGGTCGGTGAGCGACCGTTCCGGGCGAGGGACCGGGTGAGCCGGTCCGGGAGCCGTCGAGTGCGATGACCCGACGAGGATGACAGGGGTCCTGCCGTGGGGGCGGCGTCTTCGGTTGTGCCTGTCTGTCGGGTCGGCCTTCTTGGGGGTCGGCGCCCAGTATGGCACGGACCGGCCGCTCCGGCCACCCCGACCATCCGCTGGGCGGAACGGCGACGAACGGGCGGGCGCACGGGTGCACCACCGATTTCCGGTATGCTCCGGGCGGCCCTCGACCGGCGCTCCGTCTCGCGCCGGCGATCGGGACCTTGCCGTCGCGACGACCCAGCCCCAGGATCGCGACGGGATCCAGGCAGGAGCCCGCTTGACGTTCGACTCGCTCGGCCTCTCGGCCGATCTCCTCCGCACCGTCGCGGAGGAAGGCTATACCACCCCCACCCCGGTCCAGACCGCCGCCATCCCGCTCGTCCTGGAAGGCCGCGACGTCCTCGCCGCCGCCCAGACCGGCACCGGCAAGACCGCCGCCTTCGTCCTGCCGATCCTCGATCGGCTGCGCGCGCACGCCAACACCAGCTTCTCGCCGGCCCGCCACCCGGTCCGCGTGCTGATCCTCGTCCCGACCCGCGAGCTCGCGATGCAGGTCGACGCGAGCGTCGCCACGTACGGCCGGACGGTGCCGCTCCGCTCGACGGTGGTCTACGGCGGGATCCCGATGGACCCGCAGATCAAGGCGCTCCGCGCCGGCGTCGAGATCCTCGTCGCGACGCCGGGCCGGCTCCTCGACCTCGTCGGCCAGAAGCGTCGCGAACCTCGGCCAGGTCGAGATCCTCGTGCTCGACGAGGCGGACCGGATGCTCGACATGGGCTTCCTGCCGGACATCCAGCGGATCATCGCGCTGCTGCCGGCGAAGCGGCAGAACCTGATGTTCTCGGCGACCTTCTCCGACGACATCCGGCGGCTGTCGGGCACGATCCTGCGCGACCCGGCCATGGTCGAGGTCGCGGCGCGGAACCAGGTCGCGGAGGACGTCAAGCAGCTGGTCTACCCGGTCGACCGCGACCGCAAGGAGGCCCTGCTCGCGCACCTGATCCGGACCTACGACCTGCACCAGGTCCTCGTCTTCACGCGGACCAAGCTCGCCGCGAGCCGGCTGGCGACGCGGCTGGACCGCGAGGGCATCGACGCGGTCGCGATCCACTCGGACCGCTCGCAGCCCGAGCGCACGAAGGCGCTCGAGGGCTTCAAGAACGGGGAGATCCGCGTGCTGGTCGCCACCGACGTCGCGGCCCGCGGCCTCGACATCGAGGACCTGCCGGTCGTCGTCAACTTCGAGCTGCCGTGGAACCCGCAGGACTACATCCACCGCATCGGGCGGACCGGCCGGGCCGGCGCGACCGGCGAGGCGATCTCGCTCGTGTGCATGGACGAGGTGGACCTGCTGCGCGGCGTCCAGCGCCTGCTCAAGAAGGCCATCCCGTGGACCGTCGAGGAAGGGTTCGTGCCGGACCGGAACGTCGAGATCGCGGCCGCTGTCGATGCGGGCCGGCGGGCATGCGCGCACGATCGGCGAGCACCACGCGCATCGGAAGCCGGTCCACCGCTCCAGCAGTGTCGGGAGCGGCCGGCGCCGCTGAGCGTCAGGCCGGCGCGGCGGACGTCGGCGCTCGGCGGGCGGCCTCCGGCGCCTCCTGGGCCGCGGCGGCGACCCGGCCGCGGGCGCGGTCGGCGCCGGCGCGGCCGGGCCGTGGCGGCGGGCTCCGGCTCCGGGAGCCCGTCCATGACCGCCCCGGGAAGAAGAACCCGAGCATGAGGTCCGCGGTCACGCGCTCCACGCTGTAGCGGTTCACGAACGCGTACGGACACTGGACCGCGGTGTCGTTCGAGCCGTCGGCGAGGTCCAGCCGGACGTCGCGCAGCAGCACGAACTCGCCGCTCGGACGGGTCAGGGCGCGACCCGGGTCGAAGCCGGGCAGGGTCGGCAGGTCGCCCGGCGATCAGGTACGGGCCGACGACGAGGCTGATCGGGTGGAAGGACGCGTGGACCGCGGTGGACGGGTCCTCGTCGGCGACGGCGATCAGCAGGTCGTCGATCGGGATCGTCGCGGTGCCGCCCGAGCGCGGGTCGGCGCCCCCGAGCGAGGCCCAGGACGCGTCGATGACGGTCAGCTCCGGGGCGTGCTCGATCTGGGTCCGCAGGTGCTCGGCACCCTCCACGGTCCCGCTGACGATCCCCCCAGCGGTGTAGGCATCGACTCGTATCGGCATCGAGTCCTCGCGAAGCGTGCGGCCAGACTGCCGTTCGCGCGCCCGCGTGCGAGGCATCCGGTCGTACCCGCGAGCGCATCCGGTCGTACGGGCGAGACCCGCGTCAGTAGGCCGGGACGGGGCTCGTCGCCGGGCTCGGCGGACGGCGCTGGGACCGCCGGCGGCGTCGCGGCGCGGCGCCAGCGCGAGGCGCAGCAGCGACTCGGCGATCGGGCCCGGATCGGTCCGGCTCTGGTTCGTGAGCACGGCGATCGCGACGCCCTCCGACGGCAGCCAGCGGACGATCGAGCGGAACCCGAGCAGCCGGCCCGTGTGGCCGAGCGCCCGGCGGCCGGCGATGTCGATCGACTGGACGCCCAGGCCGTACGGGAGCGTCGCCTTGCGCGCGCCGGTCGCGGCCACGTCGACGAGCATCCCGACGCGGGTCATCGGCGCGAGCACGCTGCCGCCGTAGAGCGCCTTCGCCCAGTGCACGAGGTCCTCGGGCGTCGACGCCACCGAGCCGGCGGCGCCCGCCGGCGGTGACGACCGAGGTGAACGGCATCATCGTCGACCCGTCCGAGAGGTCGATGGGCTTGGCGGCGAGGCCCGCCTGCGCGAACCGGTAGCCGTGGGCGACCGGGCCGGCGGGCTGCTCGCCGATCTGCTCGTAGGTGTGGGCCAGCCCGAGCGGCTCGAAGAACCGCGTGCGCAGCTGGACGGCCAGCGGCCGGCCGTCGACCCGTTCGGCGACCAGCCCGAGCAGCAGGTAGTTCGTGTTCGAGTAGTGGAAGCTCCGGCCCGGCTTCGAGTAGCGGCGGCTTCCCGACGTACTTGAGCGACCGCGCCGCGCGTCCAGGTCCGGCCGCGGGCGCCCTGGAGCGCCTTGTCGATCCGGGCGTCGAGGAAGAAGTCGCGCAGGCCGCTGGTGTGGTCGAGCAGCTGCCGGACCGTGATCTTCGGGATCGAGGCGGAGCTCCGGCAGGAGGCTCGCGACCGAGGTCCCGAGGCGGAGCTTGCCCTCGTCGCACAGCGCGAGGATCAGCGCCGACGGTGAACGTCTTGCTGACGCTCGCCACCGCGAAGGCCGTCTCGGGCGTGACCGGCGACTTGGTCTTGAGGTCGGCGAAGCCGCTCGACCCGCGCCAGACCGTCCCGTCGGGGAAGAGGATCGCGACCGAGATGCCGGGGATCGCCGACTTGGCGCCGGAGGCGGTCGAGGCGGGCCTGGAGGCCGGCCTGCAGTCGCGGGCGTGAGGGCCGGGCCGGGTGCGGCGGCGACGGGACGAGCGGGCCCGGCCGCGGGTCGCGGACGACCCGACCACGGCGGCGTCGGCCGGCGCGATCGAGAGCGGGGAGGCGGCGGCCGCGAGCCCGATGACCAGGGCGGCGGTCGTCAGGCGACGGTCCATGTCCGACGCACGATACCCCGGAGTCCGCCGCGGGTACCATCGAGCGATGACCCCCGAACGATCCGCCGCCGCCCTGCTGCGTGCCGTCGGCCTCCTCCCCGATGGCCCCGTCGTGTGGGGCCGGCCGCTCCCACCGACCGGCGCGCGGCGTCTTCGTCATCGAGCTCGCCGAGCCGCGGTCCGACGGCGCCGATCGAGCTGACGCGCATCGGCAAGTGGGTCGAGCGCGTGCCCGAGCTCCGCCTCGACGGCGAGCGGCCGACCTCGAAGGCCGTGGCGGCCCGGCTCGCGGCGTTCTGGCTCCCGTCCCAGCCGGTCCTCTACATCGGCGCGTCCGAGACACTCGGTCAGCCGGCGGGTCGCCGCGATCGGGGCGACCGCCCTCGGCGACCGCCGGCCGTACTCCGGCGGCCACTGGCTGCACGCCCTGACGATGCCGGCCGGGACGCGCGTCTGGTGGGCGGCGACGACCGCGGTCGAGGAGTACGAGGACGCGCTGCTCGCCGAGTTCGCCGACGGGATCGCCGGACGCCGAGCGGGCGGCCCTCCCCGACCGCGACGTCGTCCTGCCGTTCGCGAACCTGCGCCGGCCGACCGGTGAGCGCAAGGCGACCGGACTCACCGGGTCGCTCCTCCCCGAGCCGGTCGAGCCGGCGCACGCCGCCGACGCGCATCGTGGACCTGCCGGACGGCGACGCCGAGGGCGCCGACGGCTCGCCGCCACCGAAGCGGGGACGGCCGCCCGCGAGCCGGCGGCCGGCGCCGGGCGCGCGGCCGGGCCGGTCGCGTCGGCGGCGGCCACGCCGCCCACCGGCGTCGCGACCGCCGGCGACGGCGCGCCTGACCGCCGAGGGCGCGGCCCGCCTGCGAGCCGAGCTCGACGAGCTGATCAAGGCCCAGCGCCCCGAGGTCGTCGCCCGGATCCGCGTCGGCCAAGGAGCACGGCGACCTCAAGGAGAACGCCGAGTACCACGGCCGCGCGCGAGGAGCAGGGCTTCCTCGAGGGCCGGATCCAGGCACTCGAGGCGCGCCTGCGGACCGCGGTCGATCGTCGAGCCCCGGCGGCCGGGCGCGCGGATCGGGCTCGGGTCGGCCGTCAGCGTGCGGATCGACGGCGACGAGGTGGAGCTCACGATCGTCGGCTCGTCGGAGTCGAACCCGGCCGACGGGCCGGATCTCGTCGGCGTCGCCGGTGGGGCGCGCGCTGCTCGGCCGCGAGGCCGGCGACGAGGTGGTCGTCACGACGCCAGCCGGCGACCGGTCTACCAGGTGGTCTCCGTCGCCTAGCACCCGCCCTGGCGGCGCGGTCCGGCGTTGCGCCCGGCGCGCGCTCGCTCACGCACCCTGGAGTGCGCTCGCTCTCGTGCTCGGTCGCGCCTTGGCCGGCACCACTCGAGCGGGCGCTAGACGAGCTTGTGCTCGACGGCGTACAGGGCGGCCTGCGTCCGCGAGGCGAGACCGAGCTTGCCGAGGATGTTCGAGACGTAGGTCCGGGCGGTCCGCTCGGTGATGAACAGCGCGGACCCGATCTCCTTGTTGCTCATCCCCTGCCCCAGCAGCTTGCAGGACGTCCTTCTCGCGCTCGGTGAGCGGCTCGGCGAGGTCGTCGTCGGGCGACTTGCGGTTGCGCATCCGCTGGGCCAGCAGGCGCGCGACGGCCGGATCGAGGTGGACCTCGCCGGCGTACGCCGCGCGGATGGCGGCGGCGACCTCCTCGGCCTCGGCGTCCTTGAGGACGTAGCCCGAGGCACCGGCCTCGAGGGCGGCCGTGACCTTCTCCTCCTCGATGAACGAGGTCATGGTCACGATCTCGGTGTCGGGCCGCTCCTCCTTGATCCGGCCGATGGCGGTGATGCCGTCCATGTTCGGCATGAGCAGGTCCATCAGGACCACGTCCGGCTCGAGGCGGCGGGCGACGGCCACGCCCTTCGGAGCCGTCGGCGGCCTCGCCGACGACCTCGATGTCGGGCTGCAGGTCGAGGAAGACCCGGAGGCCGGTCCGGACGACGGAGTGGTCGTCGACGATGAGCACGCGGATGGGGGGCTCAGGCTCGGGCACGTGATCTCCTGGCGGCGGGGCGCCACGGCATGGCTCGCGGTCGGCGAGCGCGTTCGAGTCTATCAAAGCGGGAAGCGCCCACGGCCCTCAGGCGGACCGCCCGGACGCGCGACGATCGCGGCGATGAGGTCGTTCGGGCGGAAGGTCTTGCGGATGAACCCGTCGCCGGCCGCGGCCAGCGCCGGGTGCTCGACGCCGTCGCTCCAGCTCATGACCACGACGCGGACGTCCGGCGCCGGGCGCGGACCCGCTCGATGAACTTCGAGGCCGCCGGCCACCTCGGGCAGGCGCGGGTCGACGATCACGACGTCCGGCGACTCGCCGGCGAGCAGGTCGAGCGCCGGATCGGCCTGACCGGCGCTGCCCACGACCATCGAGCCGGTGGCCGATCGCGAGCAGCCCGGTCAGGCTCTCGCGGACACGGTCGTCCGCATCGACGACGAGCACCCGGAGCGGGGCCTCGGTCCCGGACGCAGGGTCGTGCATCGGCCCATGGTCGGGCCGCCGGCCAGCGCGCGGAACGGACGCTCGACGAGGTCCGTCTCGGCCGAACGACGGGGCTCCGCCTACGTCATCGGTCGCGGATGGACCCGCTCGGCATCTCCCCGAGGCGGGCGTCCGGGACCGCGTGTCGCCGGGTCCTCCACGACCACCTCGACGGTCGTCCCCTTGCCCGATCTCGCTCTGGCAGCTGAACGTCGCGCCGATCCGGACGGCCCGGGCGCGCATGCCGGCGAGGCCGAGGTGGCCGTCCGGGACCGCGTGCGGGTCGAAGCCCTTGCCGTCGTCGATGATGCGCAGGCGCACCGCCGTCGGCGTCCGCGCGGATCTCGAGGCGGACCTCGTGCGCCCCGGCGTGCTTGACCACGTTGTGGAGCGCCTCCTGGGCGATCCGGTAGAGGGTCTCCTCGACCGCGAGCGGCAGCCGCTCCTCGAGCGTGCTCTCGACGACGACCGGCAGCCCGATGCGGCCCTGGAGCGACGCGGTGTGGGTCTTGAGCGCGCGGACGAGGCCGTCCTGCTCGAGGTTGCCGGGGCGGAGCTCGAAGATCAGCGCGCGCATCTCGGCGAGCGCCTCGCGCTGGAGCTCGCGCAGCTGGGTCAGCTGCGTCCGCGCCGCGTCGGGATCGCGGTCGAGGAGCATCTCGACCGAGCGCGACACGAGGGTCATCGAGAACAGCGCCTGGGTCACCGAGTCGTGCAGCTCGCGGGCGAGGTGGGCGCGCTCCTCGCCGGCGGCGAGCTCGCCCGCCTGCTGGCGCAGCCCGCGCTCGAGCCGGTCGCGGTCGGACACGTCGCGGGCGGCGCCGTGCGCCCCCGACGAAGCGGCCGTCCTCGACCATGCCGATGCCGTTGATCTCGACGAGGACGTCGTGGCCGTCGGCGTGGCGGAACGGCAGGCGCGAGCGGTGGACCGAGGTGGGATGCCGGGTCAGCCACTTGAAGCGGACCTCGGCCTCGCGCCGCGCCGACTCGCGAGAAGACGTCCCAGTACGGGCCGCCCGATCAGCTCGGTCCGCCGACGTGCCGAGGATCGACTCGGCGGCCTCGCTGACGAACACGAGCTGGCCGTCGGCGTCGGTCACCCAGACGAGGTCCGGCGACGACGAGACGAGATAGCGGTAGCGCTCCTCGGACGAGCGCAGCTCGCGCTGCAGGCGCTCGCGCTCGGAGATGTCGCGGGTCGAGCCGTGGATGCCGGCGAACGACCCGTCGTCGGCCACGATGCCGAGCGCGTGGACCTCGACCGGGGTGCTGCCGGTCGTCCTTGCCCAGGAGGATCAGCTCCGAGACCTGCTCGCTGGTCGGGTCGGCGATGAGCTTCTCCCAGCGGTCGGCGGCCACGCCCATCGTCGACGGGATCGACGACCATCGAGAAGTGCCGGCCGGTGAGCTCGGTGCGCGGCGTACCCGGTGAGCCGCTCGATGGCCTCGGAGAGGTACGTGAACTGGCCGTCGCGATCGGTCGCGAAGACGACGTCCGGCGAGTTCTCGACGAGGAACCGGTAGCGCTCCTCGGACGCGGCCAGCTCGCGGGCCAGGCGCTCCTGCTCGCCGATGCCGCGGACCGTCCCCTGCACGCCGGCGAAGACGTCGTCCTCCCAGACGGAGACCGAGGTGATCTCGCCCGGGAAGGTCGACCCGTCGCGGTGGCGGAGCAGGTAGCGGAAGCGGCGGACGACGTCGCGCTCGCGGTGCTGCTGGTCGAAGTTCGCGAGCGCCTCCGGCAGCGACTCCTCGGCGGTCAGGTCCGCGAAGGTCAGCCCCGTCGGCCTCGTCCGCGGTCCACCCGAACAGCGCCTCGGCGCCCTCGGCGATGAACAGGAACCGGCCGTCCGCGTCGCAGCGGTAGATGACGTCCGGCGACGTCTGCACGAGCTGGCGGAAGCGGGTCTCCGACTCGCGCAGCTCGCGCTCGAGGCGGTCGCGCTCGCGCATGTCGCGGACCGAGCCGTTGGCGCCGGCGAACCGGCCGTCCTCGTCGAGGCGGGCCGTGGCGATGAACTCGGCCGGGACCGGCTCGCCGTCGGGGCCCTCGAGGTTGACCCGGCCGCGCAGCTCCTGCGATCCGGTGGTCATGCCCGGCCGCGAAGTCGTACTCGGCGACGTCGCGCGACGAGCCGTGGACGAGCGCGCCGAAGTGCTTGCCGAGGATACGCGTCCGCGGATCGCCCGGTCAGCCGCTCGACCGCGTCGGACAGGAACGTGAAGCGGCCCTCGCCGTCGATCGACCAGACCAGGTCCGGGGCGTTCTCGACGAGGTAGCGGTAGCGCTCCTCCGAGCTGGCGAGCCGGGTGAGCAGGTTCGTGTTGGTGATCGCGATGGCGGCCTGGTCGGCGAGGCCCTGGAGCAGGTCCAGCTCCTCGGGCTGGAACGCGCGCGGCTCCATCGACGACACCGCGAGGGTGCCGATGACCTCGCCGCCCGGGGCGCGCAGCGGCGCCGCCGCCATGCCGCGGAGGGCCAGCCGGTCCGCGACCTCGGTGTCGTCGGGGTTGTGCGGGATGCGCGGGTCGACGAGGTAGTCGAACGTGGAGACCGGCTCGCCCGCCTGGGCGGCCAGGCCGTTGATGCCGCCGCCGAGCGGGAAGCGCATCCCGAGCAGCCACGCCTGGGTGGTGAAGTCCGCGCCGCCGGCGACGACCACCGGGCACGAGGTAGGTGCCGTCGTCGGACATCCGGGTCAGGTGGGCGCCGTCGGTGCCGAGCAGGCGGGCCGCCTCCTCGACCACCCGGTCCAGGATGACGTCCGGCTCGCGCAGGGCGGCGATCCGCGCGGTGATGTCGCGCAGCGACCGCTCCGTGTCCGCGCGGCGGGCCACGGCCCGGCGGGACTTCTCCAGCTCCTCGATGAGCCGGGCGTTCGTGATCGCGATGGCGGCCTGGTCGGCCAGACCGCCGAGGACGGCCTCGTCGATGTCGTCGAACGCGTCCGGCCGGCGGCTGAAGACCTCGATCGCGCCGAGCGGGCCCGCTTCGCCGATGATCGGGGCGGCGATGAGGTCGCGGAGACCGGCGCCGGTCGCCAGCGAATCCGCGAGGTCGTCGTGGACGAAGTCCTCGGCCGCGAGGTAGTCGCCGACGCGGACCACGCGGCGCTCGGCGACCGCCTTGCCCGAGACGCCCTCGCCGAGGTGGAGCGACGTGAGCTTGACGGCCTGGCGCTGCGCCTCGGGGATGCCGGCGTCGTAGGCCCACTCGAGCGTCTGGGTCTCCGGGTCGAACTGGTCGATCATCGCCCCGTCGCCGCGGAGCAGCCGCTGCGCCTCGTCGACGACGTGCTGGAGCAGGTCGCCGGGCTCGCGGATCGCGGTGATGCGCGCGGCGATCTCGCGCAGCGCGTGCTCCGCCTCGGCGCGCCGCTCGATGACCTCGCGCGACTTCGCGAGCTGGTCCATCAGCCGGGCGTTGCGGATCGCGACCGACGCCTGCGTCGCGAGCGCGGTCAGCACCTCCAGGTCCGCCTCGTCGTAGTGGCCGGCGCTGCGCGACACGACCGAGATCGTGCCGATCGGCCCGTCCTCGCCCATGAGCGGCGTCGACATCACCGCGCGGATGCGCATCCGCTTGATGAACGCGTCGATCTCCTTCGAGTGGTCGAACCGCTCGTCGGTCAGGTAGTCGGTCGTGAGCACCGCGCGCCGGTCCTTGAAGGCCATCCCGCCCACGGCCTGGCCGGGCTTGAGGCCACCGGTCTTGGCCCACTTCGGCATCTTCGACATCGCGTCGCCGGCCGCGTACGACCAGCGCAGCGCGTCGATCTCCGGGTCGTACTGGTCGATGCGGGCGCCGTCGGATTCGAGGAGGCGGGCGGCCTCCTCGGTGATCTGCTGGAGGACCTCGTCCGGCTCGAGGATGGCCGAGACGCGGGCCGCGATCTCGCGCAGCGTCCGCTCCGAATCGGCCCGCCGGGCGATCTCCGCGCGCGACCGCTGCAGCTCCTCGATGAGCCGGGCGTTGGCGATCGCGATGGCGGCCTGGTCGGCCAGCGCGGCCAGCAGGTCCGGCGTCGGTGTCGTCGAAGGCGTCGACCCGGTCCGAGTACGCGTTGATGACGCCGAAGACGTCGTCGCGGTGGATCAGCGGCGCGGCCAGCACCGAGTGGATCGCCGATTCGCGGACGAAGGCGTCGCGATCGGGCGTGTGCTCGAAGCGGCCGGTCCTCGAGGTAGTCGCCCGTCCGCGCCGTGGCCCGGGTCCGGATCGCCAGACCCGAGACGCCGACGTCGGGGTCGATCTCGACGCTGTCGAGGAGGTCGAGGTTGGCCTCCGTCCGCGCCTGGACCTGCGGGGTCGAGCCAGGCCTCCGCCATGCCCTGCCCGTCGATCAGGTCGATGGTCACGCCGCTCGCCTGGAGCAGGCGGGCCGACGCGTCGATGACCGACTGGAGGATCTCGCCCTGGTCGCGCATCGCGCTCACGCGACCGGCGATCTCGCGCAGCGTCCGCTCGGCGTCGGCGGTCCGGCGAGCTGGGCCCGGGAGCGGCCGAGCTCGTCGATGAGCCGCGCGTTGGTGATCGCGATCGCCGCCTGGCTGGCGAGCGCGCCGATGAGGCCCGCGTCGGTCGCCGTGAACGCGCCGAGCTTCTTCGAGTAGACCTCGATCACCCCGAGCGGCCCCGCCTCGCCGGTGATCGGGGCGGCGATCATCGAGCGGAAGCCGGTCCGCTCGTAGAACTCGGTGGATTCGGGCGACGGCGGGAACTGGTCCACCAGGTCGCCGAACGGCGAGGACCACGCGGTCCTCGGCCACGGCGGTCCCGGTCGCCCCGACGCCGATGGCGATCCAGAGCTTGGACCGCTCCTCGTCGGTGAACAGCTCGCGGACGCCGCTGTCGAGCGCCCAGTGGAGGTGGCCGGTCGCCGGGTCGAGGAGGTCGAGGATCACGCCGTCGGCGCGGACCAGGCGGACGGCCTGCTCGACGACGTCGCCGAGGATCTCGCGTCGTGTCGCGCAGCACCGTGATCCGGGCCGCGATCTCGCGCAGCGCCTGCTCCGCCTGGGCGCGGCGGCCGAGCGCCTCGCGCGACTCGCCGAGCTCGGCGATGAGCCGAGTCGTCGTGATCGTGATGGCCGCCTGGTCGGCGATGGCCACCAGGAGCTGCGCGTCGGTCTCGCCCCACGCGTCGGTCCGCCGGCTGAAGACCGTCACGGCCCCGAACGGGCCGCCCTCGCCGATCAGCGGCGCGGCCATGACCGAGTGCCGGCCGGTGCGGCGCACGAACGAGTCGCCTGCCGTCGCCGTGCGGGAACGAGGCGTCGTTGAGGTAGTCGCCGGTCCAGACCGCGCGGGCGCGGACGACGGCCTGCCCGGCGATGCCCTGGTCGAGGGGCGTGTCCGGGTCGGGGATCGCCCTCCTCCTCGGGCCAATCCTCGCCCGAGACGTAGGCGCCCGACGAGCAGGTTCGTCTCCGCGTCGACCAGGTCGATGCGGGCGCCGTCGGCGTCGAGCAGGCGGACCGCCTCGTCGACCGCGCCCTGGAGCACGGCCGGCAGGTCGGCGGCCGCGCTGATCCGGGCGGCGATCTCGCGCAGCGAGCGCTCGACGTCGGCGCGGGCGGCCAGCTCGGCCCGCGAGTGGTCCAGCTGCTCGATCAGCCGGGCGTTCGCCATCGCCGCGGCGGCGTGGTCGGCCAGCGCGCGGACGAGGGCGACGTTCGCCGGGCCGAAGGCGGACGGGCGGTTGCTGAAGGCCCCGATCGCGCCGAAGACCTCGTCGCCGGTCGACGAGCGGCGCGGCGACCATCGAGCGGATCCCGATGTCCTCGACCACCCGGTCGGTCTCGGGCGCGTGGTCGAAGGCCGGGTCCGTCAGGTAGTCGTCGGTCAGGACGACCTCGCGCGTGGCCACGGCCTGGCCGAACATGCCGGTCCCGACCGGCAGGCGGATCGAGCGGACCCAGTCGCGGCTGCGCTTGCTCCGGATCCCGGCGTCGTGCGCGAAGCGGAGGTGCCCGGTGGCCGGGTCCACGAGGTAGACCATCGCCCCGTCCGCCTCGAGGAGCCGCGCGATCTCGGCGACGGCCGCGATCAGCTGGTCGTGGATCTCGCCGTGGCCGCCGTCGGGATCGTGCGACCGATGGCCGTTGGTCGAGGTCGCGCGGCGGCTCGGGCAGGCGCGCCGTCCGCCGGCGGCATCGGGGGTCGGGACGGGTCGTCGCGCGCGCTTGGTCTGGCTGGCCACGACCCGAGGATACGCCGCGCCCGCGAACGCGGGCATGGCCGTTCGCCGATGGCGTCTACGTCATCCGGCCGATGCCCGACCCGTCGCGGGTGGACGGCCGCGCGGGCCGAGCGTCGGCCACGACTTCATGTCCTCCGCCCACCGTCCGCGGCGCGGCGGCCCCGGTGACGATGCCCCCCGACAGCCGGCAACCCCGCCGGTCCGACAACACTTCGAGGTCGATACGCCAGATGTTCGCTTCCCGCACCTCGCTTCGCCCCTCCGACGTGGCCCTCCGCGCGCTCATCGTGGCGCTCGTGCTGGGCACGGCCTACATCCACTCGACCCTGGGTGGCCTGCTGTTCACCCTCAACGCGCTCGGCTACGTCACCGCCGCCGTCGCCATGGTCATCCCGCTCGCGCTCGCCGTCCGGTTCCGCTGGGTCGTCCGCCTCGGCCTGATCGGCTACGCCGCGACCGCGATCTTCATGTGGGCCATCCAGGGCCCGTACTACACCACCGCCTACATCGCCAAGGCCATCGAGGTCGCCCTGATCGTCGCGGTCAGCGTCGACTTCGCCCGCCACGACGGCAACCCGGTCAACGTCATCCGCCGCGAGCTGGCCGCCTTCGGCTCGTTCGTCGCCGATCGCCGCGGCACCGCGGCCGCCGGCGCCTAGTCACCACCCGACCCGACAAGGAGCTCGATCGACATGCGTCGCCTGACCCTCGCCCTCGGCATGGTGGCCCTGGCCGCCGTCCTCGCCGCCTGTGGCGGCACCTCGGCAGCCCAGCCACTCCGCGCCGACCGGCGCGTCCGCCGGCGACGCCACGATCGTCGCCAAGGACCTCAAGTTCCAGACGCCGGACGTCACCGTCAAGGCCGGCGCCCCGCTCGCGGTGGTCTTCGTCAACCAGGAAGGCGCCCCGCACAACATCAAGATCTCCGACGCCGCCGGCAAGGAGGTCTTCAAGGGAGACATCGTCAGCAACGCGACCGTCACCTACCAGGTCCCGGCGCTCGCCGCCGGTCTCTACACCTTCATCTGCGAGGTCCATCCGGACATGAAGGGCACGATCGCCGCCCAGTGACCGGACGCCATCGCCGTCGCGTGACGGCTCGAACCCCCGCCGCTCCGATCGCCTCCGGCACCCGCCGGGGGCGATCCCCGTTCCGGGCGACACGGACGCGCCGATCGCCCCGTATCGTCAACCGCGACAAAGGAGTCGCTCGCATGCTTGAGATCATCGACCTGGCCAAACGCTACGGGAGCGTCGTCGCGCTCGACGGGGCCAGCTTCACCGCCAGGCCCGGCCGCATCGTCGGGTTCCTCGGCCCCAACGGCGCCGGCAAGACCACGACCATGCGCTGCATCTTCGGGCTGGCCAGCCCGGACCGCGGCGAGGTCCGCTGGGCCGGCGTCGCCGGTCGGCCGCGACGCCCGCCTGCGCTTCGGCTACATGCCCGAGCAGCGCGGCCTGTACCCGCGGATGCGGGTCGGCGAGCAGCTCAGCTACTTCGCCCAGCAGCACGGCCTGAGCGGCAAGGCCGCGAACGCCGCCGCGAGCCGCTGGCTCGAGCGGATGGGCCTCGCCGACCGCGCCAAGTCGAAGCTCGAGGAGCTGTCGCACGGCAACCAGCAGCGCGTCCAGCTCGCGACGGCGCTCGTCCACGACCCGGAGCTGCTGGTCCTCGACGAGCCGTTCTCCGGTCTCGACCCGATCGGCATCGCGACGATGACCGAGGTCATCCGCGAGCGCGCGGCGGCCGGCGTCGGGGTGGTCTTCTCCAGCCACCAGCTCGACCTGGTCGAGGACGTCTGCGAGGACGTCGTGATCATCGCCCGGGGCCGGATCGTCGCCGCCGGCGGCATCGAGGAGCTCAAGACCGCGTCCGGCCGCCAGCACCTCGAGGTCGAGGTCGTCGGCTCCGACGGCACCTGGCTGGACGGGCGGGGCGACCTGACCGTCCTCGATCGCGTCGAACGGGAAGGTCAAGCTCCTGGTCGACCGCTCGGTCGACCTCGACGGCCTCCTCGCGATGGCCCGCCGGGCCGGCGAGGTCCGGACGTTCGCCTACCAGCCGCCGAAGCTGTCCGAGCTCTTCATGGAAGCCGTCGCGGCCGACGAGACGCCGGCGGAGGTGGCCCGATGAGCCGCTGGCGCAGCATCTGGCTCGTCGCGCGACGGGAGATCCTCGAGCGCGGCCGCAGCCGCGGCTTCATCTTCAGCGTCGCTGTTCACGACCGCGATCGTGATCGGCTCGTTCGCCCTGACCGCGTTCCTCCGCGGCGGCGACGCCCAGGTCAAGGTCGGGGTCGTCGTGCCCGCGCCGGCCGGCCTCGAGACCACGCTCCAGGCCGCCTCGACCGGGTTCGACAAGACCCTGGTCCTGACCGACTTCCCGGACCGGACCGCCGCCGAGGCGGCCCTCACCGCGGACCAGGTGGAGGCCGTCGTCGACGTGCCCGCGGACCTCTCCTCCCCGGGCGAGGTCGTCTACAAGCAGGACGCCGACCAGATCCTCCAGAGCATCGTCGGGGCGAGCGTCGTGAGCCTGCGCTCGAACGTCGTCCTGCAGGCGAGCAACGTCGACCAGGCGGCCCTCGCCGAGGCCCACGTGCCGCCGACGGCCGTGGAGCTCGACCCGCAGACCGAGGCCGACCGGGCGCGGTTCCTGTTCGCCAACATCAGCACGGTCCTGATCCTCGTCGGCATCTTCTCGTTCGGCTTCACGGTCCTGACCGGCGTGGTCGAGGAGAAGCAGAGCCGCGTGGTCGAGGTCGTCCTCTCGACGGTCCGGCCGCGCGACCTGCTCATGGGCAAGGTCTTCGGGATCGGCGTCCTCGGGCTCGTCCAGCTCGCGGTCTTCATGGGCGCGGCCCTGATCGCGGCCAGCCTGACCGGCTCGTTCGAGCTGCCGTCGACCACCCCGGTACGGCGTCGTCATGCTCGTCGTCTGGTTCATCCTCGGGTACACGCTGTACTCGACGGCGCTCGGGTTCCTCGGCGCGCTCGCGTCGCGGATGGAGGAGGCGTCGAACGCCTCGACCCCGGTGACGATGATCGCGATGATCTCGTACTTCGTGGCGATCCTCTCGGTGCTCAACGACCCGACCGGGACCGTCGCGCGGATCGCGACCTTCCTGCCGCCGTCGGCGCCGATGGTCGTCCCGCTGCGGGTGGCGCTCGACGCCATCGAGCCGTGGGAGGTCGTCGTCTCGATGGTCATCACCATCGCGGCGATCTGGGCCCTGTTCACGATCGGGGCGCGCGTCTACGCGGGCGCCGTCCTCCAGATGGGCGGGCGGATCAAGCTGCGCGACGCCTGGCGGTCGGCCGGGAAGTAGGTCAGGCCGGCGGGCGGCGGCGTCGGTCGGTGGACCGGCGCGCGGCCGCCTCAACCCGGGTCGAGCGGCTCGAACAGGCCCGGCCCGCCGCCGGCGTGCCAGAACAGGACGCGCTGGCCGTCCAGCGCGCCCGCGCGGACGAGCGCGAGCAGCCCGGCCAGCGCCTTCGCGGTGTAGATCGGGTCCACGAGGATCCCCTCGCGTGCGCGCGAGGAGCCGGGTCGCGTCGTCGGCCGCGGCGCTCGGACGGCCGTAGCCGTCGCCGAACGCCCGATCGTCGAGCTCGATGGGCCGCGCGAGCAGCTCCGGCGCGCGCGCCGTCCCCGCCATCGCCGCCAGGTCGCGGATCGTCGCGGCGATCGACGGGCGCAGCTCGTCCGCGGGCCGCGCGACGGTCATGCCGGTGACCACGGCGTCCGACCCGGCGATGGCGGTCCCCACGATCAGCCCGGCCTGGGTGCCGCCGGTGGCCGTCGGGAGCACGATCCGGTCGAACGCGACGCCGGCGGCGCGGGCCTGCGCGTCCGCCTCGATCGCGGCCAGCACCTGCCCGACCGCCCCGATCGCGCCGCTGCCGCCGACGCCGATGACGTACGGGCGTCGCCCGGCGGCGCGCAGGTCGGCGACCACCGCCTCGACCATCGCCTCGCGCTCCGTGCGGTCGTCCGTCGCGGTCTGGTGGACCACGGCCCCGAGCAGCTCGTCGAGCACGACGCCCGGGTTCGGCGGGTCCGTCGGCGGGACCGGACAGCACGAGGTGGACCTCCAGCCCGGCCTGCGCGCCGGCGGCGGCGGTGAGCCGCGCGTGGTTCGACCAGCGGCGCCCGACCGTGACCAGCGTGTCGGCGCCCTCCGCGAGCGCCGCGCCCGACCAGGAACTCGAGGTTGCGCAGCTTGTTGCCGCCGAACGCGAGCGGCAGGAGGTCCTCGCGCTTGATCCAGAGCTCGACGCCGCCGCCGAGGGCGGCCGACAGCCGCGGCAGCGGGCCGAGCGGCGACGGGCCGTCGAACAGGCGGTGGCGCGGCAGCGCGGCGATCCAGGGCGGGACGGGTGGGTCGATCGGCACGAGACGGATGGTAGCGGCCCGTATCATCGCGCACATGGCGACCCGCATCACCCCCGCCGAGCGGCTCACGACGACCGGCCAGCACGCCGGCATGGAGCGCTCGATCGCGATCTCCGCGCCGCGCGTCGGCAGCGTCCGGCTCTATTCGTCGATCGTCTCGACGGCGCCCGGCGACAAGACCCGCATCCACCACCACGGCGACTGCGAGACGTCGATCTACATCCTCTCCGGGCGCGCCCGCTACACGTGGGGACCGACCGGCCTCGAGCACTCGATGGACGCCGGCGCCGGCGACTTCGTCTACATCCCGGCGGGCGAGATCCACGTCGAGGAGAACGCCTCGACGATCGACCCGCTGGTCGTCGTGCTGACGCGCAACTGCCCCGACTCGTTCGTGGAGTACCTGGACGACGGGCCGCCGGGCAGCCAGGACGTCCCGGCGCCGTGCTGACCGCCACCGCAGGCGCGTGACCGACTGGCGCGAGCGCCCGCTCGACGACCTGCTCGCCGAGCACGGCCTCGACGGCGTCGCCGAACGCGCCGTTCCCGACCGACGGCTGGTCCGGGGCCACGTTCCGGCTGCTCGAGCGCGGACGGCCGCCGGTTCGTCCTCAAGCACAGCGTCCGCCGCGCACGACTGGATCGTCCGGGCGACCCGCGACGACGGCATCCGCGAGGCGTGGCTGGCCGCGACGCTCGCCGCGGATCGGCGACCCGGGCGTCGCGACGCCGTACCTCGGCGCGGCCGTGGCACCCGACGGCGGGGCCGCGATCCTGATGCGCGACCTCACCGACGAGCTCGGGGCGTGGCGGCGCCAGCCGGGCGGCGATCGTGCTCGAGCCGGCGGAGGCCGCCGCCGCTGATCGACGCGGATCGCCGCGCTCCATGCCGTCCACCTGGAGCGACGCGGTCGAGGCGGCGACGGCGCGGACCGGGTCGGCGACGCCGCCGTGGTGTCCCCTCCCCGAGCGCCTGACGCTGCTCACGCCGCGCTCGGCGGCGCGGGTACGCCGCGGACGGGAACCCGGTCGGGGAGATCTTCCTGCGCGGCTGGGCCGGGTTCGAGCGGTCACGCCCCGCGCGGCGGCGCGTGGATCTCGTCGACCGGCTCGGGCGGGATCCCGTCGCCGCTCGTCGCGGCGCTCGCGACGCCTGCCGTCGCGTCGGGCTGCACGGCGACATCAAGCTCGCCAACGTCGCACGACTGGACGACGAGCAGCGTCGCTTGGATCGACTGGCAGATGACCCTGCGGGCGCCCGTGGCGGTCGAGCTGGGCTGGTGCATCGTCACGAACAGCGCCGAGCTGCCGTTCGCCCCGGACGAGGTCATGGCGCCGCTATCGGGCCGGCCGCGGAGTCGGACCGGCGCCGACGACGCCCGACCGGCGCCTGGGCGACTGGGACGCCCAGCTCGATCTCGCCTGGATCGTCGGGCTGCTGCTGCGCGGCTGGCGGAAGGGCGCGGACACCGCCGCGCGGCGTCACACTGGGATCCGGCGTCGCGGCCGCGGACGACCTCGCCTGGTGGGCCGAGCGGGCCGTGGAGGCCGCCGGCCGGCGACTGTGACCACCGACGCATCGAAGGAGGAGACCATGCCAAAGACCGTCCCCGCGCTCCCGGGCATCCCGGCCGGGACGCTGCCGTTCAGCAAGGTCGTCGAGGCCAACGGGTTCGTGTTCCTGGCCGGCCAGGTCGGCGACGTGCCGGGCACCCCGGGCGCGGTCCCGGGCGGCATCGAGGCCGAGACCCGGCAGATGCTCGAGAACGTCGGAGCGCTGCTCGCAGGCGGTCGGCCTGACTACGGCGACGTCGTCAAGGCCACGGTCTACCTCAAGGACTTCGGCGACTTCGCGGCGATGAACGCGATCTACCGGACGTACTTCCCGACCGACCCGCCGACGCGGGCGACGGTCGGCGTGACCGCGCTGGCCGCCGACTTCCGGGTCGAGATCGAGGTGATCGCCACCCGCTAGCCGGAGTGGGCGATCACCGCGCCCATCAGCTCCGGACGAGGAACTCGTCGATCGCGACCATCGGGTGGCGCTTCGTGCCGAGGACCTGGATCGTCAGCGTGTGGGTGCCCTTGGTCGACCACGACCGCGAGTAGAGGGCCGCGTGGCCCTTGAAGCCCGACTTGTGCAGGTCCACGGTCCGCACGGCGACCCCGTCGACGAGGATGCGGGCCTTGCCGCGGGTCGGGCCGACCGGCCCGTACCAGACGATCCGCTTCCCGGTGAAGGTGATCGTCGCCGTGGCGCCGGCCTTCGTCGAGTAGCGGACCGCGCCGCCGGCGTACCCGCCGTGCCGCGCCTTGTGCCAGCTGCCGCGGTAGGCGATGCTGGCGCTGGTCTCGCGCGACGTGGCGGGTCGCGCCGGACGCGCCTTGGGCTTGGCCTTGGCTGCGGTCGGCATCGTCGAGCTGGCGCTCTTGTAGGCGGCCATCACCTTGTCGACGTACAGGCGCGCCGAGGCGGACCAGCCCCCGGTCGCGTCCGATCCCGTGAGCCACCAGTACGCGACGCGACGCCACGATCCCAGCCAGGCGTACAGCGACCGGAACTTCCCGGCGGCGACCCGCTCCTGGTTCGCGGGGGTCGGGGCAGCGTGCGCGTTCCCGAGGTACATGCCTCGCCCAGGCCGGCCAGTTCGAGGGCATGATCTGGTACTTGCCGAAGGCGCCGGACGACGTGTTCTGGGCGGTGTAGCGGCCGCCCAATTCGACCTTGGCGATCGCGTTCATGAACCTGGCCAGGCCCGGCGGGTCCTTGGCGAAGGTCGCGACCGGGGCGACCGCGGCGAGCAGGATGACCGTCGCCAGATGGCGATGGGGAGCGCCCGGAGGCGGCGACTCGGGACCGGCAATGCAGCTCCTTCCTACCGGGACGACGCGGCGGGGCGCGTCGAGCGTCGGCTCGGGCCGGAGCGGAGTGCATGGCTTGGGGGCCGCAGGTATGGGCACTCCGGCGGCGGCCTGGCGGCGGGACACGGTCGGACCGTATCGGCGCCTGGGGGGAACCCCAGCCTACCGCCCGGCCGCCGTCACGGCAAGGGCTCTAGCCCCGGACCTTCGTTCCCAGGAAGGCCGCCACCCGGTCCAGCGCGTCGTCGAGGACCGGCTTGAGGGTGTGGCCGAGGCGCGGGTAGGTCACCAGCTCGGCGTCGCGCAGCAGCGGGACCTTCGCGCGGAGCAGGTCGATCCTGGCGAACGGGTCGCTCTCGCCCGACAGGAGCAGGACGGGGCAGGCGATCGCCGGCCAGTGGGCGATCCGGGCATCGGTCCGCTCCGGCGCCCCCGGCGGGTGGAGCGGGTAGCTGAACAGGACCAGCGCGGCGTACGGCGCGTCCGGCTCGGCGGCCGCGAGGCTGGCGACGCGACCGCCATACGAGTGCCCGCCGACCACGACGTCCGCCGCCGACGGCACGACGGCATGGAACGCGGGGACCGCGTCCTCGGCCTTGCGCTTCGGCAGGTCGATGGCCGTCGCGTCCAGCGCCGCGCCGCCGCAGGCCGTCGACGAACGGCGCCATGCTCGCGGCGGTCCCGCTCGCGCCGTGCCCCAGGAAGATGCGCGCACCCATCGCGGAAGCGTAGCCTTGGTGGGCCGTTCGGGTGGCAAGGTCATGGTCCGGTCGGGTCATGGCCCGGTCCCGGGGCGGTGGTCATCCTCGGGTCGTGCCACTCGAAGGAGCCATGCCGATCGCCGCTGCGCGCCACCGGGTCCGCCGGACCCTCGCGATCTCGCTCGTCCTGACGCTCGCGGGCGTCGGGTCGGCGATCCCGGCGACGACGCTCGCCGCCGCGCCGGCGCCACCCCCGGGGGCCCAGGTCCCGGTCCCGCCCGGCGCGACGGTCCTCGGCGAGACCGTCACGTTCTCCGGCCGCGGCTACGGCCACGGGGTCGGCCTCTCCCAGTACGGGGCGCGGGGCCGTGCCCTCGACGGCCAGGACGCCGCGACGATCCTCGCCCACTACTACCCGGGGACGACGCTCGCGACCCGGCCGGCCAGCCAGATCCGCGTCCTCGTGCTCTCGTCGTTCGCGGCGACCACCGCGAAGCCGCTCGTCGTCTACGGCCGGGCCAGGTCGTGGACGATCGACGGGTTCGCCGGTGCCTTCCCGCCTGACGCGAAGCTCCGGCTGATCCCGACCACGACCGTCACGGCCGGCGTCGGGCGGACGACCTGGCGCATCCGGGTCGACTCGGCGGCGGGCGCTGTCCTGCTGGATGCGCCCGCGCAGAGCCAGGTGGTCGTCCGCGCCGGCGGCGCCCACGGCCGCCTCCAGCTCTGGTCCAAGCCCGGCACCTACGACACCTACCGCGGCGTCCTCCGACTCCGCCCCTCGACGACCAAGTCCGTGGTCAGCGTGGTCAACGACCTGACACTCGAGCTCTACCTCCGCGGCGTGGTGCCCGCCGAGATGCCCGTCTCGTGGCCCGCGGCCGCGCTGCAGGCGCAGGCGATCGCCGCGCGCTCCTATGCCGCCCGACGCCTCCGGCCGGGCGTCTCCTACCTACGACATCGTCGACGACAGCCGGGCTCAGGTCTATCGCGGCTCGCTCGGCGAGAAGTCGGCATCGAGCGCCGCCGTCGTCGCGACGACCGGCGTCGTGCTCAAGAGCGGCTCGTCGATCGCGAACACGCTCTACCACTCGTCCGACGGCGGGGCGACCGAGGACAACGAGAACGTCTTCACGTCGGCGACCGGGGCCCGGGTCGCCGGGCCGCTGAGCTACCTGCGCGGCTCCGCCGACCGGCGCGAGGACGGGACCGCCTATGACAGCGCCGCCCCGTACGCCACGTGGTCGATGCGGCCGTATCCGCGGACCAGGCTGGCCGCATGGTTCGCGGCCGATCCGCGGACCGATGTCGGCGACCTGGTCGCCCTCGACCTCACCGACCGCGGCGGCTCCGGCCGCCTGGTCAGCGTCACGCTCATCGGCTCGGAGGGGACGAAGACGGTCTCCGGCGAGGTCTTCCGAACGGTCCTCAACGCCGCCCGGCCGGCCGCCGACCCGATGCTCCGGAGCACGCTCTTCGACACGGCGCCCATCCCGTAGCGGCTATCCTCGCGGGCATGCCGATCGAGCGCCCGCGCTGCGCCTGGGCCGGCGCCGACGGCCCGAACCCGGATCCCCTCATGGTCGAGTACCACGACCTCGAGTGGGGGACGCCCGTCACCGACGACCTCGATCTCTTCGAGCGGCTCGCGCTCGAGTCGTTCCAGGCCGGGCTCTCGTGGTCGACCATCCTGCGCAAGCGCGAGGCGTTCCGATCCGCCTTCCGCGGCTTCGACCCGCGGATCGTGGCCGGCTTCGACGACGCGGACCGCGAACGGCTGATGGCCGACGCCGGCATCGTCCGGAACCGCGCGAAGGTCGACGCGACGATCGGCAACGCGGCGGCCTTCCTGGCCACAGCCGCCGAGGCGGGCTCGTTCGCCGCCTATCTCGACTCGATCGTCCCCTCGCCGCCGGCACGGCTGGGACCGGACTCGGCCTCGGGCTCCATCCCCGCCACGACGCCGGTCTCGGACGCGCTCTCGGCCGACCTCCGGCGGCGCGGATTCCGGTTCGTCGGCTCGACGATCGTGTACGCCTTCATGCAGAGCGTCGGGCTGGTCGACGACCACGTCGCAGGCTGTTTCCGGTACCGCGAAGCGTCGTGACAGGGTAGGTGTCACAGGGGCGGTGGAAGGTTCGGTCATCGAACCCACCGTGGAGACCCTGATGCTCACCACCGATTGCCCCTGGTGCGACGGCCCGCTGGCCGTCGACGCGACCTCCAGCGAGGTCGTCTGCGACGCGTGCGATGTGCACGAGGCCATCGCCCCGGACGTCGCCGCCCCGCTGGCCGAGGCCGCCTGAGCCGTCGCGTCAGCGGCGGGCGGGCTGGAGCGTCGCGCGCCGGAGCGCGCCGACCGGCGTGAAGACCAGGCAGACGAAGAGGATCGCGAGGCCCATCAGGGCGATCGTGGTCGAGCCGCTGGTCAGATCGATGAGCGCGCCACCCACGAGGAGCCCGATCGGCTGGAGGCCCAGCGAGATCGTCCGGGCCGTGCTGCCGATGCGGCCCAGGAGCTCATCCGGGCTGTAGGCGGCCCGCAGCGTCACGTAGGTCACGAGCACCATCGACTGGGCGATCCCCGCCGCGATCGCGACGAGCGCCAGGACCGGGATCGACGCGACGACCGAGACGAGCAGCAGCGATGTCCCGAAGAGCACGTTCCCGCCAAAGAGCATCGGCGACACGGGCCGGCGGCCGCCGCGGCGCGAGATGACCAGGGCCCCGGTCACGGTCCCGATCCCGTACGCCGCCAGGACGATGCCCAGCGCGGAGGCGGTGGCGCCAAGGTCGCGCGTGATGTGGACGGCGAGCGCGGTCACGAGCGGCGCGTTGATGATCGACGTCGCGCCCCAGAACAGGATCGCGGCGCGGAGCACCGGCTGGCCGGCGATGTAGTCGATGCCCTCGCGGATCTCGGTCAGCAGCCGCTGCCTGGGCCGGTCGACCGGGGCACGCAGGTCGCGGCGCACGAACGCCAGGCCGATGGCCGAGAGCGCGAACGAAGCGGCATCGATCGCGAGCGTGGCGCCCGGGCCGATGGTCGTGGCAAGCAGGCCGGCGATGGCCGGGCCGACGATGTAGCCCAGGGAGTAGACCGCCTCGAAGTAGGAGTTCGCGCGGGCCATGAGTGGGCGCCCGACCAGCGCCGGGACCGACGCGGTGTACCCCGCCAGGAAGAACGAGCGGAGCACGCTCATCGGCGCCGCGACGACCAGGATCACCACCATCGTCGGGCCGCCGAGGTAGACCGACAGCGGGATCAGCGCGGTCAGGGCCGCCCGTCCGAGGTCCGCCAGGAACATCATCCGCTTGCGGTCGCTGCGGTCCGCCAGCGCGCCGGCGACCATCCCGAAGACTAGGTCCGGCAGGGTCTGGAGTGCCCCGACCACGCCCATCGCGAGCCCCGAGCCGGTCAGCGCAAGGACGAGCAGCGGGAGCGCTGTGAAGCTGACGGCGTCCCCGAGCGACGAGATGCCCTGCGTCGTGAGGAGCACCTTGAAGTCGCGGTTTTGCGAGAGCGCTTCCGGCGTGGGCGTCGCGGTCGGGCATCGTTTCGATGGTAGCGGCGCGGTATCGTGTGAGGAGCGGGGGATGGTGGAGTGGAGGAGCAGCCCATGAACAGCCGCGCGTATCTCGCCGAACTGGTCGGCACGTTCCTGTTCCTGTCGATCGGCTACGCCTCGGTGCCGGCCTTCGCCGTCGCCAGCGCCCCGACGCCGAACCTGCTGGTCGTCCCGTTCGCGTTCGGCCTCGGGCTGCTGGCGGCGATCTTCGCCTTCGGCCACATCTCCGGCGGGCACTTCAACCCGGCGGTGACGATCGCGATGGTCCTCGACAAGCGCACGACCCCGATCGATGCCGTCGGCTACATCGCCGCACAGGTCATCGGGGCGCTCGGCGCCGGGCTCCTGATCCTGGTCGCCCTGAACCAGGCGGCCGTCAAGTCGGGCATCACGGCGCCCGGCACGGGCGTGTCCGACATGGGCGCGCTGATCCTCGAGATCGCGTTCACGGCGTTCTTCCTCCTCGTGATCCTGGCGGCGACGAAGCGCGCGCCAGCGCTCGCGGCGCTGGCCATCCCGCTCACGCTCGTCGCGATCCACTTCGGGATCGCCACCCTCAGCGGCTCGTCGGTCAACCCGGCCCGCTCGATCGGATCCGCGGTGGTCGGCGGCGACCTGAGCCATATCTGGATCTATATCGTCGGCCCGATCGTGGGCGGGATCATCGGCTGGGGCATCTGGCGCCTGGTCGACGGCGGCGAGGACGAGCCAGCCTCGGCATAGCGCTGCGCGCATGGCGTTCTTCAGGCGGCCGCCCAGCCGCGTCGGAGCGCCGCGATGCACGTTTTCCAGCCAGGTGTGCTCCCGATCCTCGGATGCACCTCGGCTGCATCCAGCGGGGCGGCCGTATCGGCGGCTCGGATGCATCTAGCGGGCCGGCCGCGATGGCGCCCCGGCGGCGTCTCCTCGATCGATGCCCGGGTGCTGTGGCATCGGCATGCCCGAGGCGACCGAGGCGGACGATGCATCCGAGGTGCATCACCAATTCCAGCGCATCCCTCGGGATACAACGTGCATATCCGCGACGGGTGCCCGGCGAGCCGCGCGCGACCCCTCGCTAGAGGTCCTCGAGGCTGAACCGCCGGGCGTTGCCCATCTGACCCCAGACGCGGGCCTGCGTGACGGCGAGCATCTGGCGGATGTGGTTCCGATCGTGGTGGACCCATTCGCCCAGCAGCTCGTCGACGCGCAGGAGGCCCACCTCCGGGTGCATCCCCTGCCGCGCGAGGTCGGCCGTATCGAGCCCGCGGACCAGAGCCACGCCGTCGGCGCGCAGGGCCGCGAACTCGCCGGCGAGCTCGGCCGCCGTCGCGGAGGTGATCCTTCCGCGCCGCGGCGACCGCCGGCGGATCCCAGGCCTCGAGGTCGGGCGGGATGGCCGGGACGCTCCCGTCCGGGCCGCCCGCGACGATCGTCCGGATGCGGCCGGCGAACCCGCGACGCTCGGCCTCGATGAGGTGGCCGACGCACTCGTTCGCGCTCCACTCCCCGGGCTCGGGCCGCCAGCCACCCTCGGCACCGAGCGCGGTCAGCTCGGCGACCACGGTCGCGGCGCTCGCGGCGAGCAGGTCGGCGATGGTCGCCGGCACGAGCGCCGCGATGGCCGGGCTCGACGGGTCGTCGGTCATGGCGCAGGGTCCTCCGCGGGAGTCGGGGCTGGCGGCGCGGCGGTCGGCGCCGGACCCGCGGCGACGGACGCGACGGGATCCGTCGTGCGCACCGGCGACCCGGGCATGACCGGCAGCGAGCGTCCGCCCTCGGCGAGCCAGCAGGCGGCCGACTGCCCGCCGCCGACGTCGAACATCGGCGGCTCCTCGGTCTTGCAGCGGTCGAACGCCAGCGGGCAGCGCGGATGGAAGCGGCAGCCGGACGGCACGAACGCGGCATCGGGCGTCTCGCCGACGAGGATCGTCCGGCGCGGACCGCCGGCGGCCGGTGGCACCGGCGTGGGCGACACCGACACGAGCGCCGCGGTGTACGGGTGGTGCGGCGCCTTGATCACCCGGTCCGCGGGCCCGATCTCCATGATCCGTCCGAGGTACATCACCGCGATCCGGTCGGCGATGACCCACGCGAGCGACAGGTCGTGGGTGATGAACAGGTAGGTCAGCCCACGCTCCTGGCGCAGGTCCAGCATCAGGCGGAGCAGCTCGGTGCGGATGGAGACGTCGAGCATCGAGACCGGCTCGTCCGCGACCACGAGCTCCGGTCCCATCGCCAGCGCCCCGGCGATGACGACCCGCTGGCGTTGGCCGCCCGACAGCTCGTGGGGGTACCGGAAGGCGAAGTCGGCGGGGAGGCCCGCCGCCTCCAGCGACGCGCGCACGCGCGCCTCACGGTCGGCCGCCCCGTTCGCGATCCCGTTCACGTCGAGCGGCTCCGCGACGAAATCGTGGATGGTCTGCTTCGGGTTCAGCGTCTCGTACGGGTCCTGGAAGATCAGCTGCACCCGCCGGCGGTAGCCGCGCAGCGCCTTGTTCCCCCACAGCGACGTGACATCGACGCCGTCGAAGGTGATCTTCCCGGCGGTCTGGCGGGTGAGCTTGACGATCACGCGACCGGCCGTCGTCTTGCCCGAGCCCGACTCCCCGACGAGCCCCAGCACCTCGCCGCGCTGGATGTGGAGGTCGATGCCGTCGACCGCGCGCACGGCGCCACGCGGGCGGCGCTGGAGCGCGTCGATGAGGCCGCCGCGGATCGGGAAATGGACCTGCAGCCCCTCGAGCTTGATCAGCGGTTCGGCGGCAGGTCCGGCGACCGACGCGATCGGTCGCAGGCCCGGCGGCCGGCCGCGGGATCGGTCGCCGCGGGATCGGTCACGGCATCCGTCATGCGGTCGCCGCCGGCGGCGTGGTGGCAGCGGCCGGGATCGCGCGGCACGGCGGCCGGGCGTCCGGACCCGGGCGGCCACGTCGGCCGCGCTGATGAGCACCGCGCCCGGCCTGGCCGGGCTGGTGGAGGTGGCACGCGACGCGGACGCCGTCCGGGAACACGACCTCGGGCGGGACGACCTCGCGGCAGACCGCCATCGCCGCGGGACAGCGCGGGTGGAACCGGCATCCGGGCGGTGGATCGCGAAGGTCGGGCGGTGACCCGGGGATCGTGTCGAGGCTCCGCCGGTCCGCCTGGATGTTCGGGAACGCCCCGAGCAGCTTCTGGGTGTACGGATGGCGCGGCGCCGTGAAGATCCGGCTGACCGGACCCTCCTCGGCGACCTTGCCCGCGTACATGATCAGCGTCCGGTCGCAGGTCTCGGCGATCACCGAGAGGTCGTGGGTGATCAGGATCAGCGACAGCCCGAGCTCGCGGCGCAGCCGCTCGAGCAGCTCGAGGATCTGGGCCTGGACCATGACGTCGAGCGCCGTCGTGGGCTCGTCCCCGATGACCAGCGCCGGGTCGCAGGCGAGAGCCATCGCGATCATCGCCCGCTGGCGCATGCCGCCCGACAGCTCGTGCGGATACGCGCCGGCGCGCTTGCGCGGGATGCCGACCAGCTCGAGCAGCTCCCCCGCTCGCTTCTTCGCGCGTTCCTTCGGCTCGCCGAGGCGGATCTCGATGGGTTCGGCGATCTGCTCGCCGACCCGCCGGACCGGGTTCAGCGCGTTCATCGCGCCCTGGAACACGATGCTGATCTCGCGCCAGCGGTAGCGGCGGAGCTGGTCCTCGGTCTTGGGCACGAGATCGATGCCGAACAGCTCGATGCTGCTGCCCTTGCGGATCCGGGCGTTGGGCGGCAGCAACCGGACCATCGAGAGCGCGGTCGTGGTCTTGCCGCAGCCCGACTCCCCGGCAAGTCCGAGCGCCTCGCCGTCGTTGAGGCGGAAGCTGACCCCGTCGACCGCCTTGACCCAGCCCGACTCGAGCTTGAAGTGCGTCCGCAGGTCCTTGACCACCAGCAGCGGGGCGCCCGGGATCGGCCTGCTTCGGCAGGGGCCACTGGCGCCGCCCGCGGATCGCGGCCAGGTCGGTCGCGTCGCCGAGACGCGCGGCCCGGGCCGCGCTCTCGGCGGCCAGGGCCTCGTCGGCGAGGACCGCGGCCTCGCGGGCGACCTCCGGGTCGTCGGCCGCGGCGACGTCGTCGGCATGCAGGTCGGCGGCCAGGCGCAGCTCGTCGCGCGGGTCGGTCATCGCCGCGTCGCCGACTTCGGGTTGAGGATGTCGTCCAGGGCGTTCCCGACGAGCGTGAAGGACAGGACGACCAGCACGACGCAGACGGCCGGCGGGGCGATGTACCACCAGGCGCCCAGGCCCGGCGCCCCGGTGCTCTGCGCCGAGTCCAGCAGCTGGCCCCACGACGGCGAGAACGGGTCGCCGAGGCCGATGAACGACAGGCTCGTCTCGATGAAGACCGCGGCCGCGAAGGTGATGACGGCCTGGGCCACGATCAGGTTCACGACGTTCGGGAAGATGTGCCGCCGCATGATGTGCGCCGTGCCCGGCGCCGATGACCCGCGCCCGGTCCACGAACATGCGCGAGCGGATCGACAGCGTCTGCGAGCGGATGATCCGGGCGGTCGTCGCCCAGGACGTGATGCCGATGACGATGACGATGACGACCAGCGTGGCCCGCAACCCCATGATCTCGGCCTCGACGCCGATGATGTCGAGGATGACCGGGGCCAGGATGATCGCCAGCACGAACGTCGGCAGGACCAGGAAGAAGTCGGTCAGCCGCATCAGGCCGCCGTCGACCCGGCCGCCGGTGAAGCCGGCGACGACGCCGATGAGCGCCCCGACGAAGATCGTGATCGCCGTCGCCAGCAGCCCGATCGACATCGAGACCCGGGCCCCGTGGACGGTCAGGTTGAGCATGTCCCGGCCGAGCTCGTCGGTCCCGAAGATGTGCTCGAGCGACGGCGGCTCGAGCGGGGCGCCGGTCGCCGTGACCGGCGTCTGGAGCGGCCCGACGAACAGCGTCGGGGCGATGGCCAGGACCGTGAAGACGATGAGGATGGCGAGACCGACGACGCCGTCCTTCCGGCCGGCGAACCGGCGACCGAACGTGCGCGCGCCGGCGACTCGCAGACGCCAGCGCTCGGCGCGGAGGTTCGCGGCCGGCGGTGCCGGGGTCAGCGGCGTCGCGCTCATGCCCGGACCCTCGGGTCGAGGAACCCGTAGACCACGTCGGCGACCAGGTTGGCCACCACGACGGTGACCGAGAGCAGCAGGAAGATGCCCTGCAGGACCGGGTAGTCGCGGGCGTCCAGGGCGTCGACCGTCAGCGTGCCGAGACCCGGCCAGTTGAAGACGACCTCGGCCGTGATCGCCCCGGCGACGACGTACCCGAGGTTGATCGCGATGATCGTGACCATCGGCAGCAGCGCGTTCGGGAACGCGTGGTGGCGCAACACGCGGCGGTCCTTCAGGCCCTTGGCCCGGGCCGTCCCGATGTAGTCCTCGGAGCGCGTCTCGATGATCGCGGACCGCATGATGATGGAATAGCCGCCGATCAGGCCGAGGGACACGGTGACGAGCGGCAGGATGAGGTGTCGGGTGAAGTCCGCGAGCTGCTCCCCCGCCGAGTCGTACGTCGCGCCCGGCGTCAGCATCCCCGACGTCGGGAACCAGTGCAGGGTCGCGGCGAAGATGATGATCAGCGGCATCCCGATCACGAAGTACGGCATCGAGTAGAGGATCAGGCTGGCGCCGTTGCCGATCCGGTCCGCCGTGCCGCCGCGTTTCCAGCCCGCGTAGGCGCCTAGCCCGAGCCCGACGAAGATCGAGATCAGCTCACCCAGCCCGATGAGCAGGATCGTCGGCCAGAACCGCTGCGCGATGACCTCGGTCACCGGGGTGCCGCGGTAGTAGAACGAGTAGCCGAGGTCACCCTGGGCGGTCGACCGGAGGTAGGCCACCAGCTGGTCCGGGATGAGCGGCTGGTCGAGCCCCCACTCCTTCCGGACCTCGGCGACCTTCTCCTTGGTCAGGTACTGGTTGCGCAGCAGGATGCGCTCGGGCGAGCCCGGCATCATCCGGAACAGCAGGAAGTTGAGCACCACGATCGCGAGGATCGTGAAGATCGCCTGGACGACCTTCCGCCCAAGATACCGGCCGCTCATCCGGCAGGCCTGCTACCCGGTGAAGCCGCGCCGCTCCGCGTTACTCGTCGTCGTCATCGTCCGGCTTGGCCGCGCCCGCCTTCCGACGGCTCGCCAGGGCGACCCCCGCGACGATCGCGATGACCGCCACGACGACCCCGATGAGGATCGGCGTGGTCGATCCGGCCGAGTCGCCGCTCCCGGACGCGCTCGGCGCCGGGGTGGCCGCGGCCGACGGCGCGCCAGAGGCCGCCGGCGACCCGGAGGCCGCCGCCTGCGATGGCGCCGGGGTGGGCGACGCTCTTGGCGTCGGTCAGCTTGGTGTACTGCAACGTGCTGTAGGTGAAGAACGGCTCACCGCTGTCGATCGGCTGGTTCTGCCACCCGGCGAAGCGGTCGGTCCGATAGGCCTCCAGGTTGGCGTCGTAGTACAGGATGTCGTAGACGGCCTTGTCGTAGATCAGGTTCTGCATCTGGGCGAGGATCGCCTTGCGCGCATCGGCCGTCGGCGCCTTCAGCTGGTCCTCGTACATCTGGTCGTAGGCGGGGTTGCAGTACTGGCTGTCGGACGATGAGCCGATCGCGCTGCACTCGAAGATCTGCAGCAGCCCGTTCGGGTCGATCGCGCCGCTCCAGCCCCACAGCTCGATGTCGTAGTCGGCCGTGTAGCCGTCGCCGGCCTCGGGCGGCAGGATCTTCTCGCCGAGGACCGCCGAGTCGAGGGACTCCTGCGAGACGCCGACCCCGAGCTGGCCGTACCAGTCCTTGATGAACGCCACGGCCTTCGGGTAGTTGGTGTCGGAGTTGGGGAAGGAGATCCGCAGGGTGATCGGCTTGTTCTCCTTGTCGAGGCGCTTCCCGCTCGCATCCAGCTTGTAGCCCGCCGCGTCGAGCAGCTGCTTGGCCTTCTCGATGTCGAACGTGCGCTTCGTCGTCGGTTCGACATGCCACTTGTCGAGGACCGGCGGCACGATCGTGGTGCCGACCTCGCCGTAGCCGCCGAGCACGCGCTCGACGAGCAGGTCCTTGTCGATCGCGTAGCCGAGGGCGTCGCGGAACGCCGGATCGAGCAGGGCCTTCGTGGACGGGCCGCCGTTCGGGATGGTCTTCCCGGTGTCGGCGCCGTAGCCGTTGAAGGCGAGCTGGCTCCAGCCGTTGGCCTTGCCGGCCACGACCGCGATGTTCGGATCGGTCTTGAGCTGGTTCAGCTGGTCCCCGTTCGGGCCGTGAGCGTAGTCGAGCTCACCGGCCTTGAGTGCCTGGACCATCGTGTCGGGTGAGCCCTTGTAGATGACGATGTCCACCTCATCCTGGTAGGCCTGCGTGCCCCAGTAGTTGGGGTTGCGGACGAGCCGGATGAACTGGCCGGTCTGCCACTCGGCGACCGTGTACGGGCCGGTGCCGACGAGCGGACCATCGAACTTCTCGTCCGCGATGGTCTTGTAGGTCTGCTTGCCCCAGACGTGCTTGGGGATGATCGGCATCGCGACCTGGAGCACGCGGTCAGACGGGTCCTCGGTGGACACGACCATCTTGGTCGGGTCGGTGCAGTCGACCGCCGTGACACCGGCGTCCTTCAGGGTCGGGTCGAGGTAGCCCGCGCCGAGGAAGCCGCTCTCGCCGCCGTTCGCCTTGATCGCGTCGAGGCCGAGCTGCCAGGAGAAGCACGCGTCCGCCGAGGTGGCCGGCTGCCCGTCCGACCACTTCATGTTGTCGCGGATATGGAAGGTCCAGGACTTGCCGTCCGCCGCCGGCTCCCACTTGTCGGCGAAGCCGGGGACCGGCTCGAGGTTCGGCCCGGAGTCGACCAGGTAGTTGTAGGTCAGGCCGAAGACCTCGTACCCGACCACGAGCAGGGTGTTGTACGGGTTCAGTCGAATCGAGGTCCTGGGTCGTCCCCACCCGGAGCACGACGGGGTCCGCCGCCTGGACGGACGAGGCCGCCGGCAGGATGACCGCCGCGGTCAGGCCGGCCGTGGCCAGGATCCGGATGAACCGAGCACGCGCGGACAGTCGCATCGAGTCCTCCTCCGACGGCGGCCCAACGCTCCCTTGGCCCACCGTGTTTTCTTGCGTTCGAGTGGCGGTACGTTGGCACAGGTCGCGAAACCGCGCAATGCGCGCCCCACTACGCGCTACACCATCCAGGACGTCGGCCGGCGCCTCCTCGAGCAGGATGGGCCGGTCGATGCGGAATCGCTCCAGCTCCGGCGCCGATGGCGTGCCGCCGTCGAGCCCCATCTCGGCCGCGATCCGGCCGAGCACCGAGGCGAACTTGAACGCGTGAGCCGCCCCCAGCAGGACGATGACGCCCGGCGCCTCGGGAAGCCGGTCCACGACGAAGTCGCGGTCCGGTGTGAGCGTGTAGAGGCAGGTCTTGGTGTAGATCTCCGGCGCGAGCGCGGCCGGCAGGCGGCGGCCCATGAAGGTCCGGAGGCGCGCGTCGGCGCCCGGCGTCGATCTCGAACGTCCGCTCCGCCGGCGTCGTCGCCTGGCCGCCGCAGTCCTGGGCGGCCTTGGGGCCGGCCTCGCCGTAGGTCGGGAAGCCGTAGAACGACGGGTCGTCCATCCAGATCCAGACCGGGAAGCGGTCGGGCGCGAACGCGCCGGGTCGGCCGCGGCGAAGTACGTGACCTGCTCCTTGGTGATCGTCAGCGGCAGGCGGCGCTCGAACGGCGCGAGCAGCTCGTTGGTCCACGCGTCCGCGGCGACCACCACGCTCCGGGCCCGATGGGTCACGCCGCCGGCGACCAGCTCCACCTCCCCGCCGACGTCGCGAAGCGAGGTGACCGGCGTCCGGTCGAGCAGCGTCGCGCCGTGGGCCTGCGCCAGGCGGCGATGCGCGGCGTTGCCCTTGAACGGGTCGGCGAGGCCGCCCTGGGCCTGGAACATCGCGGTGGTGCCCTCGTCGAGCCGCCACTGTGGCCAGCGGCGCGTCACCTCGTCCGCATCGAGCAGCTCGAACGGGACGTCCTCGGCGGTCAGGCTGTCGGTGTAGTCGGCCTTCGGGATGGCGGGATCGGCCGGCCACAGGTCCAGGCCGCCGGTCACGGTCACGACCCGCTCGCCGGATTCCGCCTCCACCTCCGCCCACGTCTCGTAGGCGCGCTTGGCGAGCCGCACGTAGTCCGGCCGGTGGTAGGAGAGCCGGATGATCCGGCTGTGGTCCGCGGACGCGCCGTTGGCGTGGCCGAACTCGAACTGCTCGAGCCCGAGGACGCGGGCCCCGGGATGCGTGGACGCCCAGTAGGCGGCACCGGAGCCGAGCGCCCCCAGGCCGACGACGATCAGGTCCCATTCGTTCCGTTCAGCGGTCATCGAGCCGATGGTAGGTGGCGGCGGTCGGGCGGCGCCTGCCGGTTCCGTTCGCCGGTCTGTGCGCACGACCGTATGCTATCGTGTGCGCATGAACGTGCGCACGAACCTGATGTTGCCGGAGGACCTCGTCAAGGACATCGACCATTTCGCCGGCCCGCGTGGCCGCAGCCGCTACGTCGCTGAAGCGCTCGCGGCCAAGGTGAAGCGGGATCACCTGCGGGAGGCGATCGCGGCGACTGCCGGCATCTGGACGGACGAGGAGTATCCGGAATTCGCGACGCCCGAGATGGTGGTCGAGTGGGTGCGCGAGGGCCGGCGAGCGACCAGGGACCCCTGGTCAGACGAACGCTGATGGTCGCCTACCTGCTGGATTCCTCGTTCCTGATCGACCACCTCCGCGGGTTCTCGCCCGCGACCGAACGTTTCAACGCGCTCGATGATGTGGGCGACACGCTGATGATCTGCGACATCACGGCCGCCGAGGTCTGGTCGGGACGAGCCTCCGAGCACGCCCGGATCGAACGATTGCTGCGGTACCTGGAGTTCGTCCAGCCTGGCCCTCCGACCTCGATGCGCGCAGGGATCTGGCGCGCCGAGGCACGTGATCGGGGCCGCACGCTCGACATCCCGGACGCGCTCATCGCCGCGACCGCATACGACCTCAAGGCGACGCTCCTGACACGGAACGTTCGCGACTTCGAGCTGACGTCCGTCCGGATCGAGACCTACTGACCGGCAGCTCCTCGCTCGCGGAGCAGCGCCACCCGCTGGATCGCCAGCACGCTCATCGCGTCGTCGATGCGGCCGTCGAGCGTCATCGCCAGGGCCTCGTCGAACGGCACCCAGCGGACCTCGAGCGCCTCGCTCGGCTCGGGCGACGACGGGCCGTGGGTCAGGCCGGTGGCGAGGTAGAGGAACGCGACCTCGTCGGTGACGGAGTTCGAGAGGTCGACGCGGGCCAGCTCCTCCCACTGCGGCGGCCTCGAGCCCGGTCTCCTCGCGGAGCTCGCGCTTCGAGCCCTCCAGCGGGTCCTCGCCGTCGGGCACGCCGCCCTCCGGGATCTCCCACGAGTACGCGTCGAGCGTGTAGCGGTGCTGCCCGACCAGCACGATCCGGTCCTCGTCGTCGAGCGCCACCACACCGGCGGCGACGTTGGCGAAATGGACGACGCCGTAGATGCCGGGGCTGCCGTCGGGGCGGGTGACGTCGTCGTGCCAGACCGTCAGCCACGGGTTTTCATACGCCGTCCGGCGCGAGCGGCGGACCCACGGGCCGGTCTCGACCGGCGGCTCGTCGCGGGGCTCTCGTCCATCGCCGCATCGTCGCACGCGGCGGGCGCCGCCGTCGGGACGAGCGCCGGGCCGCCTAGACTCGGCCGACGATGCCGACCGACCGGACCGCCAGCCAGCCACGCTTCGAGCCAGCCGTCGAGTGGGATGTCCGCATCCCGGCGCGCGACGGCGTGGAGCTGTCGGCCAACATCTGGCGTCCGGCCGGCCATGCGGCCGGACCGGTCCCGGCGATCCTCGAGATGATCCCGTACGGCAAGGACAACTGGCGGCGGAACGCCGATACCGCGCGGGGCGAGTGGTTCGCGGCCCGCGGTTACGCGCTGTGCCGGGTCGACGTCCGCGGGACGGGCTCGTCGGGCGGCGTCGCGCTCGATGAGTACACCGAGGACGAGACGCGCGACGGCTTCGATGCCGTCGAATGGCTGGCCGCGCAGCCGTGGTGCACGGGTGCCGTCGGGATGTGGGGCATCTCGTATGGCGGCTTCACCGCGATCCAGGTCGCCAAGCTCCGCCCGCCGCACCTGCGGGCGATCGTGCCGGTCCAGGCGACCGACGACCGCTACCGGACCGACGTCCACTACCTCGGCGGCTGCGTGACCGCGAGCGAGCTGTCGCAGTACGCGGTCAGCCAGGTCGCGATGAACGCGATGCCGCCGGACGCGTCGTTCCGCGGCGATGCGTGGCTCGACGAGTGGCGCGCGCGGCTCGAGGCGACGCCGCCGTGGCTGGTCGAGTGGCTGCGCCAGCAGACGGACGGGCCGTACTGGCGGCCCGGCTCGCTGGCGCCGGACTACGACGCGATCGACGCGGCGATCCTGAGCATCGGCGGCTGGTGCGACGCCTATGTCGACGCGGCCTTCCGGATGCAGGCGCGCTGCACCGCGCCGACGCGGACGCTGGTCGGCAACTGGGTCCACGGCTGGCCGCAGGACTCGCCGCCGGGCCCGAACCTCGACGAGCTCCACGAGGTCGTCCGGTTCTTCGACCGGTGGCTGCGCGACGAGGCCGAACGGCCTCGACGAGGAGCCGGCGGTGGTCTGGTTCGAGCGCGACTTCGCCGAGCCGGAGGCGTTCCCGGAGTCGTGGCCGGGCCGCTGGCGGGCGGCCGACGCGTATCCCGCATCCCGCGACGTTCATCCGGCCATTCCTGTTCGAGGGCGGGGCGGTGCCGCTCGCCGGCCGGCTCGTGGAGCGGGGTCCGGTGGCGGCCGGGATCGACACCTATCGGCACCGAGCGACGGTCGGCACGCGCGGCAGCCTGTCGTGGGGCGCCGGCGGGATCCCGAACGGACTGGCGCGCGATCTCCGTCCGGACGAGGCCATGGGTCCGATGTTCACGACGCGCGCCACTCGTCGAGCCGCTGTCCATCCTCGGCGAGCCGGTCGCCATCCTCCACCTCACGGTCGATGCGCCCGTCGCGACCGCCGTCGTCCGCCTGGCCGACGTGGCGCCGGATGGGACGTCGTCGTGGGTCAGCGCCGGGATCCTGAACCTCACCCATCGCCGGTCCGACACGGACCCGGAGCCGCTCGTGCCCGGCGAGCTGGTCGAGGTGCGCGTGCCGCTGCGCCATGCCGGCTACCGGTTCGAGCCCGGACACGCCATCCGGGTCTCCGTGGCGTCCTCGGCGTGGCCGGTGATCTGGCCCTCCCCGTATCCGGCCACGTTCTCGCTCCATCGCGGCGACGCGACCCCATCGCGCGTGGAGCTGCCGGTCATCCCGGCGGCGGGCGGGCCGTCCGATCGGCCGGTGCCGTCGTTCAAGACGAGCCCGCCGGACCTGCGCGAGGTCGGCGGGGGCGGCGTCGTCCGACGAGCCGCAGTGGCGGATCGAGGAGGACGTGATCCGCGGCACGACCACGGTCACGATCCACGACGGTGGCGAGGACGTCCTCGAGGACGGCCGGCGCCTCTATGCCGCCGAGACGCTTCGGTTGACGGCGTCGGACCGCGAGCCCGCCGTCGCAACCCTCGACGCCGACGTCGTCTACCGCTGGACCGATGCCGGCCACGCCATCGAGATCCGCGCGACGGAGCCTCCAGACGAGCGATGCCGAGGCGTTCGACCTGGGCGTGGACCTGACGGTCGACCTCGACGGCGAGCGCTTCTTCGAGCGGTCGTGGCAGGAGCGGATCCCGCGCCGACTGGTCTGAGCGCCGAGTAGACTCCGGCCGTGACACGACGACGGGTACTTCGGCGAGGACGTCGCCGCGCGCTACGACGACCCTGATGAGGAGTTGGCCGAACAGGAGCCGATCGAATCCGTAGTCGACGTCCTGGCGAGTCTGGCCGGGAGCGGGCGGGCGCTCGAATTCGCCATCGGCACCGGGCGGATCGCGCTCCCTCTGGCGGCGCGCGGCATCCCCGTCGCCGGCATCGACATCTCCCGGGCGATGGTCGCCCGACTGCGCGTCAAGCCCGGCGCCGACGCGATCGGCGTGACCATCGGCGACATCGCGACGACGACGCGTCGATGGCTCGTTCTCGCTCGTCTACCTCGTCTTCAACACGATCTCGAACCTGACGACGCAGGCCGCGCAGGTCGCGTGCTTCCGGAACGCGGCCGCGCACCTCGAGCCAGGCGGGTGCTTCCTGATCGAAACCTCGGTCCCCGGGCTCCAGCGACTCCCGCCGGGCGAGACGTTCCGCGCGTACCACGTGAGCGAGACCGCGTGGTCGTTCGACGAGTACGACGTCGCGAACCAGGGGCTCATCTCGCACCACTTCGAGTCGGTCGACGGGCGCATCCAGCGCGTCTCGATCCCGTTCCGCTACGCGTTTCCCGCGGAGTACGACCTCATGGCGGAGATGGCCGGCATGCGCCTGCGCGAGCGCTGGAGCGACTGGCACCGCGAGCCGTTCACGAGCGACAGCACGAAGCACGTCTCCGTTTGGGAGAAGTCGGCGTAGGGATCCACCGACGTCGCGGCGGTGTCGAACGACGAGGGCGTAGGCTCGTCTCGAGATGGACGATCGCCCGGCCGCCGCCGCACCAGACCGCCCACCCGAGCCCGTGAGCGTCTGGCAGCCGGGCGCGGAGATCCCGCAGCCGCCCTGGCTCGAGCGGCTGGTCGACCTGGTCCGCGGACCGGTCGGGCCGTACGTTTCGGCCGAGTTGCTCGCGTTGCTGTCGTTGCCCGTCGTGCTCCTGAACGTGAAGGCGTTCGCGACCAAGTACACGGACTATCAGGACCTCCCGCTCGCCCCGACGGATCCCTCCGTGGTGAGCGCCGGCCTGCTCGCGGTCCTGCTCGCCGGGATCCTGGCCTCCGTGGTCGGCGTTCCGGTCGCGCGGCGGCACGCTTTCGTCGGCTGGTTGGTCACGGTCCTCGTGGCATGGGCGACGGCGATCATCACGATCCCCTTCGGTCCGACCATCGCCGGCCTGCCGTACGCCACCGCGCAGGTCTGCTTCGACGGCTGCATGGCGTGGATCGTCGCCCCGGGCACCGGCTTGGGAGCCCTCGCATACGGGTGGTGGATGTCGCCGCTGTACGCGCCGTTGACGTTCGTCACGCTCTTGGCAGGAGCGGGGCTCTGGGCATTCCTGGTGCACTCGGCCGCCCCTCCGGCACCCGACCCGTCACCGTAGACTTCGCCGCATGACGCGATCGCGCATGTCGGCCAAGGCGGCCAGCTTCACCGAGTCGGTCATCCGCGAGATGAACCGGCTGGCCGTGATCGAGGGCGCGGTCAGCCTCGCCCAGGGGTTCCCGGACTTCGCCTGTCCGCCGGAGCTCAAGGACGCCGCCGCGCGAGCCCTGCACGACGACATCAACCAGTACGCGACGACCTGGGGCGCCAAGCCGCTCCGCGACGCGATCGCGACCTCGACCGTCGAGCACTTCCCGGGCTGGTCGCCGATCGACCCCGAGACGATGGTGACCGTCACCTGCGGCGCGACCGAGGCGATGGTCGCCGCGATGCTGGCGCTGCTCGACCCGGGCGACGAGGTCATCGTCTTCGAGCCGTACTACGAGAACTACGGCCCCGACGCCATCCTGTCCGGCGCGGTCCCACGCTACGTGACGCTCCACGAGCCCGACTGGTCGATCGACCCCGACGAGCTGCGGGCCGCCTTCGGGCCGCGGACGCGCGGGCTGGTCCTCAACTCGCCGCACAACCCGACTGGGAAGGTGTTCACGCGCGCGGAGCTCGACCTGATCGCATCGCTTTGCATCGAGTTCGACGTCATCGCCTTCACCGACGACATCTACGAGCACATCGTCTTCGAGGGCGAGCACATCCCTCTCGCGACGCTCCCCGGGATGGCCGATCGAACGGTCTCGATCCATTCGATGTCGAAGTCGTACTCGGTCACCGGCTGGCGCATCGGCTGGACGATCGCCGCGCCCGACCTGACCATCGGCATCCGGCGGGTCCACGACTTCCTGACGGTCGGGGCGGCCGCGCCGCTCCAGGCCGCGGCCGTGGTCGCGCTCCGGTTCCCGCCGGCCTACTACACCGACCTCGTCGACGGGTACCGCGAGCGACGCGACCGCCTGCTGCCCGCGCTCCGCACCGCGGGCTTCCGGGTCTCCGACCCCACGGGCGCGTACTACGTGATGACGGACATCTCGGACCTGACCGACGAGGACGACGTCACCTTCGCGATGCGGCTGATCCGCGACCCTGGCATCGCCGCGGTCCCGGGGTCGTCGTTCTTCTCGCGGCCCGAGCTCGGCCGCAGCAAGCTTCGATTTGCGTTCCCGAAGCGGCTCGAGACCCTCGACGCCGCCGCGGAGCGCCTGGCGAGGATCGGGTCGACCGTCTCGGCCTAGGCCCGGGAGACCCGCCCGACGGCCTCGGTCAGCGCGGCCCGCGTATCGGGCGTGTCGTGGCGGCCCAGCGGGTCCGGCGCGATCATCCGCTCGCTGAAGACGCCGGCGCGGCGGGTGAAGACCACGGGATAGATCGAGCCGCTGCCGTCGGCCTCGAGCGTGATCGCGATCGCATCCGGCCCATCCGAATCGAGGATGTGGGCCAGCGGCTGGACGCCGTCGTCGCGGAGGCTTCCGTCCGGATCGGCGGTCAGCACCCGCGCGAGATAGCCGCGCTGGTGGAAGAGCTCGGGGCCGTCCGAGAGCTCGGTCGCGAGCCAGTTGACCGCGTGCGCCGGGTCGATCGCCGGCCGCGCCGGCTCGATCCCGAACCGGGTCCGCCCGATGTGGCCGGCCAGCACCCGCGCGTTGTAGCGTGCCCCGTGGACCGCCCCGGAGTTCGCCGGCAGGCCGTGGCGCTGCAGGCCCTTCGCCGCCTGACCCAGCGTCCCCGCCACGAAGATCCCGGGCACCGTCTTGCTCTCCCACCACGGGCTCACCACCGGCAGGATGCTGGCGCCGAAGGTCGCCACGTCCCAGCCCCGGCAGGTCGAGCAGCGGCGCCACGAAGCCGGTCGCCGAGATCAGGTCGTCGGCCTCGACGAGGATGTCCCCGCCGCCGTCGGTCCTTCGCAGGCTCACGGCCAGCGCGCCGTCGTCGTGGCGCTCGACCCGGTCGATCGCCGCATCGAGGATCGACACGCCGCCGCCCAGGACGTTGTCCTCGTACGGCTGGACGTAGCGCGCCCGGACGCCGACGAGCGAGTTCGTGTCGACCGAGAGCTTCGCGTGCGACGGCGAGACCAGCACCAGCTGGCGCGCCCATGGGAGCAGGCCGTTGGCCAGCTCGAAGCCGGAGTTCTGCTTGCCGATGATCACGACGCGGCGGTCAGCGTAGGTCTCGGCCGGGCGCACGTCGGCGTAGTGGTACGCGTGCTCCATGCCGATGCCGGGCGGGATGTACGGCTGCGCGACGCCGACCGCCAGGATCAGCGTGCCGCAGGTGTAGCGACCGTCCGCGGTCTCGACCTCGAAGCGGTCCGAGCCCTCGGGTCCGTCGAGCAGGCGGGTCGCCGTCCACGCGCAGTCGTAGCGGACCTCGAGCGCGGTCCGGTCCGCGAACGCGACCAGGTTCGCCTCCATCTCCGGCCGCGAGGGGAAGTAGGAGGTGCCGTCCATCAGGGTCGGCGCGATCGCGCGGGTGTCGTCCTCCTCCCCGAGCAGGCTGTTCCAGTCGTAGCGCTCGTACGCGCGCGTCCCGCGCGCGACCGGCGCGTACGGCTTGGTCCACGACAGGAGGCGCTGGAAGAACGGCCAGCGCCGGAACATCCCGCCGGGCGCCGGGTCCGCCGAGAGCACCGCGTGGGGCACGCCGAGCGCCCGCAGCGAATACGAGGCCTGGAGGCCGCCGGGTCCGCTGCCGATGACGATGACCGGATAGGACCCCGGCGGGAACGGGCGGGTCAGCTCCGCCATCGGTTCGCGGCCCGCAGGCGGCGGGCCTGCGCCTGGAGCATCCGGTACATGACCCGCGGGTGGGCGATGAGGAACGCCTCCGTGGACGACGCGGCAAGGACCAGGCAGCGCATCGGCCGGGTGGCGACGACGTCGGCGATGGGTGTCTCGCCGAGGAGGATCGAGACCTCTCCGAAGAAGTCGCCGCGGGCCAGCCGGGCGCGCTCCGTACCGTCGACGACGATGGCCGCCTCGCCGTCGAGGATCACGTGGAACCCGGAGCCGCTGATGCCCTGGCGGAGGATCCGCTCGCCCTCCCCGAAGACGGCCTCGTCGAAGGTGTGGACGATCCCCTCGAGCTGCGGCGCGGTCAGGTCGGCGAACAGCGCGAAGCCCGGCGATGGCATCCACGAGTTCCTCTCGGCCGGCCATCCGTGGCTCCCTTCGACGGCGCGTCATGGAGACGTCGCGCGATGGTGGCATCGTGCCAGACCTGCGCGGTTGACGCGTGCCGTCGGTGCGGCGCAGCATGGCGGTCAAGGCCGCCTCGAGGGACGGCATCCGGAGGGACGCATGACCCTGACCGCCGATCGTCGCGTCGAGCTGCTGGCCAAGGCCGGACTGTTCGCCGACGTCGACGCGGACGGGATGGACCGGATCGCCGCGCGAGCGGTCGAGGTCGAGTTCCCCGCGGACCACGTCATCGCGCGCCAGGGCGAGATCGGGACCGGGTTCTTCGTCGTCGTGACGGGCGGCGCCCGGGTGATCCGCGACGGCGAGATCATCGCCAGGATCGGACGCGGCGAGTTCTTCGGCGAGCTGTCGGTGCTGGACGGCCGGCCGCGCGTCGCGCAGGTGGTCGCCGACGGCCCGACGACCTGCCTCGCCCTCGCCTCGTGGGACTTCGAGGCGGTGCTGCGCGAGGAGCCTGCGGTCGCGCTGGCGGTCGTGCGCGAGCTCGCGCGGCGGCTGCGGGACCTGACGGAAGTCCGCCATCACTGAGCCGGCGATGACGACGGAACCGGCGGACACCCCTGCACCGGCGATGTCGCCGGCCGGGACGTCGACCTTCCTGTTCACCGACATCGAGGGATCGACCAGCCTCGAGGAGCGCATCGGGACGGCGCGCTACGCGGACGCGCGCGAGCGGCACCGGGCGATCCTGCGCGCGGCGGTGGCCGGCCACGGCGGGGTCGAGCAGGGCACCGAGGGCGACTCGTTCTTCGTGGTCTTCGCCAGCGCCCGCGAGGCGGTGGCCGCGGCCGTCGAGGCCCAGCGCGCGCTCGTCGCGGAGCCGTGGGCCGAGGACGCCCGGATCGCGGTCCGGATGGGCCTCCATTCGGGCGAGGCCGGCCAGGCCGGCGGCAGCCTACGTGGGCCTCGACGTCAACCGGGCGGCGCGGATCGCGGCGGCCGGCCACGGCGGCCAGATCGTGGCGTCGGACGCGACCCGGGCGCTCGTCGCCAGCGCGCTGCCACCCGGCGTCAGCCTGCGGGAGCTCGGCGAGTACCGGCTGCGCGACCTGCTGGCCCCGGAACGGCTCTTCCAGGTGGAGGGCGACGGGCTGCCGTCCGAGTTCCCGAAGCTGCGCACGCCCGATACCCGGCCGAACAACCTGCCGACCCAGCTGACGACCTTCGTCGGCCGCGACGACGAGCTCGCCGAGGCCCGCCGCCTGTTCGAGACGACCCGGCTGCTGACGATGACCGGGCCCGGCGGGACCGGGAAGACGCGGCTCTCACTCCAGCTGGCGACGACCGTCGCGGACGCCTTCCCCGACGGCGTCTTCTTCGTGCCGCTGGAGCCGATCCGCGACCAGATGCTCGTCGCGCCTCGGATCGCGGCCGCCGTGGGGGTCACGGAGACCGGCACGAAGCCGATCGCCGAGTCGCTCGACGAATGGCTGTCGACGCGGCGCGTGCTGCTGGTCCTCGACAACTTCGAGCAGGTGGTCGATGCGGGGCCGGTCATCGCCGGCCTGCTCCGCGCCGCGCCGGAGCTCAAGGCGATCGCGACCAGCCGGGCCGCGCTCCACGTCTCGGGCGAACAGGAGTACCCGGTGCCGGGGCTGCCGACGCCGCCGGATCCCTCCAACCTGTCGGGGCGCGAGCGGATGCAGCTGCCGGGCGGCGAGCGCGGGCTCGACGCGGCCACCGTCAGCCAGTACGCGGCCGTCCGCCTGTTCATCGAACGCGCCGTCGCCGTGCGCCCGGCGTTCGCGGTCACCAATGACAATGCGCCGGCGGTGGCCGCCATCGCCGCGCGCCTGCACGGGATGCCGCTGGCGATCGAGCTCGCGGCCGCGCGGATCAAGCTGCTCTCCCCGGATGCGATCCTCGCGCGACTCGAGCACCAGCTCGACGTCCTGTCGGCCGGCGGCCGGGACCTGCCCGAGCGGCAGCAGACCCTGCGCGGCGCCATCGCGTGGAGCTACGACCTGCTCGACGAGGGCAGCCGGCGGCTCCTCGACCGGCTGTCGGTGTTCGCCGGCCGGGCGGACATCGAGTCCGCAGAGGCGGTCGCGGGACCGCCTTCGGAGCTTGGCGTGGACGTCGTCGACGGCCTGATGGCGCTCGCCGACCAGAGCCTCGTCCGCGTCGACGAGAGCGCCGATGGCGAGCCGCGCTTCGAGCTCCTCGAATCGATCCGCGAGTACGCGAGCGAGCGGCTCGAGGCGCGCGGCGAGCGGGAGGCGATCCTCGCCCGCCATCGCGACTGGTTCGTCAGCCTGGCGGAGCGCGCCGCGAAGGAGCTCTCCGGCGACGACCAGCGGCGCTGGCTCGACCGGCTCGAGCTCGCCCACGACGACATCCGCGCCGTCCTCGACCGGGCGGTCGCCCAGCCCGACCCGCCGGTCGCCATCGGGCTGAGCTTCACGATGTGGCGCTTCTGGCAGAAGCACGGCCATCTCGGCGAGGCCCGGCGGCGTCTCGATGCGATGGAGCGCGAGCCGTGGTCCCGCGACGATCCGCGGCTCCGGGCCCGCCTCCTCGAGGCCCTGGGCGGGGTGTGCTGGTGGCAGGGCGACTTCGCCGCGATGCTCGTCCACTACGAAGAGGCCGTCGAGATCTGGGAAGGGATCGGCGACGACCGGGAGCTGGCGAACGCGTACTACAACGCGTCGTTCTCGTACGCGCTCGGACCGGACGGCAAGTTCGGGGCCGGCGACCCGGAGGGCAAAGGCGAGGGCTACGTGCGCTCGGCCCTCGAAGCCTTCCGTCGCATCGGCGACGCGCGGGGCGAGGCGAACGCCCTGTGGGGCCTCGGGACGATGCACTACTTCCAGGGCGACTTCGCGACCAGCGAGGCCGAGAACCGCGCGGCGCTGGAGCTCTTCGGGGCCAGCGAGGATCGCACGATGGAGAGCTGGGCGCGGCACATGCTGGGCCTGGCGCTCATCAGCCAGCTCCGGACCGCGGAAGCGAAGTTCCAGGTCGTCCACGCGGTCCGGCACTTCCATGCGGCCGGCGATGTCGCCGGGCTGTCGCTGACGCTCTACGACCTGTCCTCGATCGCCGTCCAGGAGGGCGACCTCGAACGGGCGGCCCGGCTCCGCGGGGCCGCACACAACCTCTCCAACGAGACCGGCACGACCCTCGGGGTCTTCACCGAGGATGCGTTCGAAGCCGCCCGGATGCGACCGAACGTCCGCGAACAGATGTCCGTCGCCGATGTCGAGCGATTGGGTGCCGAAGGCGCCGCGATGACCCTCGACGAGCTGATCGCGTACGCGCTCGAAGGCGCGCCGGAGGATCCCGAGGCGTGATCTTCGACGCCGCGACCCGGCCGCAGCCGATCCTGATCCTCGATGGCGACGACGACGAGACCGCGGCGGCGGCCACCGAGGACCTCGACCCGGCGGCCGTGATGCTGACGTGCGCGAACTGTGGCGCCCGGATGGACGAGCGCAAGTGCAAGCTCATCTGCCGGTGCGGCTACTTCCTGTCCTGCTCCGACTACTACTGACGGGCGCCGGGCCCCGGCCCGGCCCGACGGGTCGCCCTCGGCTAGACTGGCGGTCCGATGACGAGCACCTCCACGATCCCGAAGAACCCCGGCCGTCGCGACCTCGGGATGAAGGTGACGCTGCTCTTCCCGGACCGCGAGATCGTCGAGAAGCTCGTACGTCCCGATCGTCTACACCGCGTGCCGGACGTGCTACTCGGAGGAGCCGCCCGAGGAGATCTACCGGCGGGCCGTCGCGGGCGACTTCGACCCGGTCAAGATGCAGAAGCTCATCTCCTCGGTCATCGAATCCGGCCACGGCTCGACCATCGAGCACATCGTGTTCACCTTCGCGATCACCGGGGTCTCGCGGACGCTGTCGCACCAGCTCGTGCGCCATCGCGCGGGCGTCGCCTTCGACCAGCAGAGCCAGCGCTACGTCAAGTTCAAGGGCCAGGCGACGATGCTGCCCGCACTCGATCGCCGAAGGCGACCCGGCCCTGCTCGAGCGCTACGAGGAGCAGATCGCCGGCTCGCTCGAGCTGTACGGCGACATGCTCCAGGCCGGCCTCCCGGGCGAGGACGCGCGCTTCGTCTTCCCGAACGCGGCGCGGACCAACCTCGTGATGACCACGAACCTGCGCGCGCTGATCCACATGTCCGGGCTGCGCCTCTGCACGATGGCCCAGTGGGAGATCCGCCGGCTCTTCCAGCTGGTGCGCCACGAGATCTTCGGGGTGTCGCCGTTCCTCGGCTCGTTCCTCGCGCCCAAGTGCGTGCCGCTGGGCTACTGCGACGAGTTCAAGAACCGCGACGAGCACTGCCCCATCCGGCCGCACAAGGACAACGTCCTGGCCGCGTGGGCCGAGAAGGCCGCCGCCGCGAAGGCCGCGGGTCGGGATCTGCCGCAGGTCTGAGGCCCGCGCGGACGGCCCGGCGCCCATCACGGACTGCCGGACAGTCGCACCGTGTTTGGCAGTCTGCACCAGGTTGTCCAGGCTCTGGCAATCGGGCCGTGCGTGCCCGGGCGGGTCTGGGAGGCACCGATAACGGCCCGGACGTGGCCCGCGAGCGTCGGGAGCAGCCCTTTGGGCTGCGGTCGCAGACTGGCGGGCCCGGTCGCGGCCCGACTTGCGAGTTCCCGTACGTGAGTCGTGTCAGGCCCACGGCGGGCGAGGGCTGGGTCAGCCCTCCCTGAGATCCGCCAGGAATCGCTTGATGACACGCGCGAGGCGTGGACCGGCGATCGCGCCGGCTTCGAGGACCTCTTCGTGGGTCAGCGGCTCGCCGCTGTAGCCCGCCCCGGCGTTGGTCACCAGCGAGACGCCGCAGACCTCGAGGCCGACCCAGCGGGCGGCGATGCACTCCAGTACGGTCGACATCCCGACCGCGTGCCCGCCGAGTCCGGCGAGCATCCGGACCTCGGCCGGGGTCTCGTAGTTGGGCCCGGTCAGGCCGATGTAGACGCCCTCGGCCAGCTCGATGCCCTCGGCGGCCCCGGCCGCGTGCAGGCGGGCGCGCAGCCGCGGGCTCCAGGCGTCGGTCAGGTCGGTGAAGCGCTCGCCCAGCGCGTCGGCGTTGTGCCCGATCAGCGGGTTCTGGCCGGTGAGGTTGATGTGGTCCGACATCACCATCAGCGTCCCCGGGCCGAACGACGGGTCCAGCCCGCCGGCGGCGTTGGTCAGCACCACCACCCCGACCCCGAGCGCATGGAACAGCAGCACCGGCTGGATGACCAGCCCCGGGTGGTTGCCCTCGTAGAGGTGGAAGCGGCCCTGGAGCATGACGACCGGGGTCCCGGCGAGCGTCCCGAGCAGCAGGCGCCCGGCGTGTCCCGGCGCGGTGGCGGCCGGCCAGCCGGGCAGGTCCGCGAACGGGATCGCGACCGCGTCCTCGAGGTCGTCCGCCAGCCCGCCCAACCCGGAACCCAGGACGATCCCGACCCTCGGGACCAGCGGCGATCGCTCCCGGACCGCGGCGACCAGGGCGGCGAGCCGCGCGGGCTGGTCCTCAGGCGTGATGGGGAACGTCGGGTCGACGGGACCGGACGGGTCGGACATGCGGGCCTCCAGGATCGCGTCCAGGGGGTAGACGGCCGAGGCCCGCAGACTTCGTCGGCCCGACGGAAGTATCGACACCGGGATGCCGATCACGTCCCGTCGGGCGCGAACCCGCGGGCGGACCGTGGTGAGACAGCCACCCGAGCCGGGCAACGAAGCGCCCGAAGCGACCGGCGGCGGATCGAAGGTCCTTGATGCGATCTCGGTTCCTGCGTTCCTGTCGGCCCCTTCGGGCAAGACCTACGGTAGGGCCCCGACGTGTGGACGGTCAACGCGGTTATCCACCATTTCCGCCCTGGCGGCCGTTCGCGTATCCACGAGATGGCGCCGGCTGTGGACAAGCTGTGGACGAGCGCTTGTGGAGGATGGCGAACCGACCAAGGGGTGACGCCGCTCAGCCGCCCATCGCGAACATCTCGACCTTGGGTAGCGATGACGTCGTCGCCCGCGAACGCAGCTCGGAGTAGCGGTCGTCGCGGCTCGCCCAGGCGTCGGCCAGGAACGCCGCCAGGGCCTCGTCGTCGGCACCGCCGCGCAGGACGGCCCGGACATCGCGGCCGTCCACCGCGAAGAGGCACGTGTAGAGCTTCCCGTCGGCCGACAGCCGCGCGCGGGTGCAGTCGCGGCAGAACGGCTCCGTGACCGACGAGATGACGCCGAACTCGCCGTCGCCGTCGAGATAGCGCCACCGGTCGGCCACCTCGCCGCGGTAGGACGGGTCGGCCGGCTCGATCGGCCAGCGCTCGCGGATCGTGGCGATCAGCTCCTCGGCCGGGACGACCTCGTCGAGCCGCCAGCCGTTCGAGTGCCCGACGTCCATGTACTCGATGAAGCGCAGGATCACCCCGGTCTCGCGCGCCCAGGCGGCCATCGGGACGATGCTCGCCTCGTTGACGCCGCGGCGGACGACCATGTTGACCTTGACCGGGGCGAGCCCGGCATCCATCGCGGCGTCGATGCCGTCGAGCACCTTGGCGACCGGGAAGTCGATCCCGTTCATGGCACCGAACACCGCGTCGTCGAGCGAGTCGAGGCTGACCGTGACCCGCCGCAGCCCGGCCTCGACCAGCGCCTGGGCGTGCGCGCGCAGGGCCGATCCGTTCGTCGTGAGCGTCAGGTCGAGGCGCTCGCCGTCCGGACGGCGGATCGCGGCGAGCATGCCGATGAGGCCCGGCAGGTCGCGCCGGACCAGCGGCTCGCCGCCGGTGATCCGCAGCTTCTCGACGCCGAGCCCGACGGCGGCGCGGGCCACGCGCGTGATCTCCTCGAAGCGTCAGGACCTCGTCACGCGGCAGGAATTCGTAGTCCCGGCCGAAGACCTCCTTGGGCATGCAGTACGTGCAGCGGAAGTTGCAGCGGTCGGTGACGGAGATGCGCAGGTCGCGCATCGCGCGACCGAGCGTGTCGATCGCGCCCGGGCGCCCGTCGAAGGTGGCCGGCAGGTCCATCGGCACATCGTACCCCGGGCTCGAGGAGTGGAGCCCCGACGCAACAGTGGTGAGCTCCGACTCGCCGCCGGTACCACCGGCGCACACCGCTGGTACCTCTAGCCAACTGCACCTTACTCACCACCGCTGGCACGATGCCTCCACGTCCCGGATGCCCGGCCCACGTTGGCCGTCCACCCAGACCGGCCGCCACATCGACAACTCGAACGAGCGAGGACTTCTGATCCATGGCCACGACCGACACCAAACCTGGATTCCGGCTTCCCTGGACATCTGACCGAGGCGAAGCCGACCCGGAGAGTGCGCCGGCCGAAGCCACCACCGAGAGCGGCGACCCTGTCGCCGAGGAGACCGACGCTGCTGCCATGATCGACGTCGAGCCCGCCACCGCGGACCAGGTCGAGACGACCGGGACCGCCGACTTCGAACCCGCCCAGACCGAGAGCCCGTCCGCGACCGCGGATGCGGCCGTCGAGTCGGCGCCGGGGGCGGAGTCTGCCCCGGCGGCCGAGGCCGTCCCGGCTCGCGCCGCCGGCGCCCGCAAGCCCAGCAAGTTCCTTGCCGACCTGACCAAGGCGATGCAGGCCACCGCCGAGGCCGCGCGCGACGAGACCATGGAGCGCTTCGCCGCAGACGCGAAGGCCGCCAGCGAGCGCGTCCACGCCGACGCCGCCGACGAGATCACGGAGCTGCGCCGGAACGCCGATGACGACGTCGCGTCGATCCGCGACTGGTCGAAGGGCGAGATCGCCCGCATCCGCGAGGAGACCGAGAGCCAAGATCTCGGCCCGCAAGACCGACCTGGAAGGCGAGCTCGAGTCGCACGCCGGCGTCGTCGAGCGCCGCGTCGAGCGCGTCACCGCCGCGGTCGCCGCCTTCGAGCAGGAGATGCAGACCTTCTTCGAGCGCCTGCTCGCCGAGGACGACCCGTCGGCCTTCGCGACCATGGCCGAGCGCATCCCGGAGCCGCCGAGCTTCGATGGCGGCGGCACCGACGATCACGCCCCCGCACCCGTCGCGAAGGTCGCGACGGGCGAGGCGCCCGTCGCCGAGGTCGTCGTCGAGACGACCGCTGAGGCGCCGGAGGCCGAGGCCGAGGTTGACAGCCCGACCGAGGCGACCGCCGAGGCCGTCGCCGAGACGACCGACGGCCCGATCGACGATGCCGCTGCCGCCGAGGCCGAGGCAGCCGTCGAGGCTGACGACCCCCGGCTCTCGGTGCTCGGCGACAGCCCGGACTTCGACGCCGCGGAGGCCGAGGCGGCCCTGTCGGCCGCCGAGGCCGAGGTCGCCCACGAGGAGCCCGGCGAGATCCCGGCGATCGCCGAGGAAGTCGTCGCCGCCCGCCTGGCCGGCCTCGTGCCGCCGAGCGAGGGCAACCCCGAGCAGCAGACCGCGCGCGTCGTGGTGACCGGCCTGGTCAGCGTCGCGAGCATCGCCGGCTTCAAGCGCGGCCTGGCCCGCACGAGCGGCGTCGGCGCCGTCGGCGTGACCTCCGGCCCGGACGGTGAGTTCGTCTTCAACGTCAGCCACGCGGCCGACATCGACCTCAAGGCCGCGATCGCCGCCCTGCCCGGCTTTGACGCGAAGGTCACCAAGGAGAGCGCCGACGGCTTCGAAGTCGCCGCCCGCGATCCCGAGGCGCGCGACTAGCGTCGCCACGTCACCGAGAGGAGCCACCGTGACCCGTCCGAGCGTCGTCGTCGCTCTGCCAGCGGCAGAGTCCGAGCCGGTCGTCGCCGAGCTGGCGAGGGCTGGCTTCGACGTTCGTCGAGGTGCGCACGCCCGGCGACCTCGAGGCGGTCCTGACCACGCGATCGGACATCGCCGTGGCGGTCCTCGACGGCGAGACCGACTTCGACGAGTCGCTCGAGTACTACGCCGTCCTGCACGAGGGCAGGCGCCACATCCCGGCGCTGATGGTGGTCACGACCAGCTCGTTCGACCGCTGGACGGGCAGCTCCGACGGCGCCGACGACGAATACATGACCCGCCCCCTCGACGCCGAGTCGATCCGCTGGCGGATCGAGGCCATGTGCATCCGCGGCCAGACGGTCGACGACGGCAGCGGCAGCGCGATCATCCAGGGCGGGGACATGGGCGAGGGCTGGACGTCGCGCCGCGCGACGGTCATCGCTATCTTCAACCCGAAGGGCGGGGTCGGCAAGACGACCATCGCCACGAACCTGGCCGCCGCCCTCCAGACGCGGCGCGGCCGCTCGGTCCTGCTCATCGACGCCGACACGGTCACCGGCCACGTCAGCACGTCGCTCGCCATCGAGGCGGTGCGCAGCGTGTCCGACAGCTGGCGCGACGAGGCCGACGGGCGGGCGCCCGAGGCACTGATGGACATCGCCTCGGCGCACGGCTCCGGGATGAAGGTCATCTCGCTCACCGACTCGCCGCTCAACATGGAGCTGCTCGACCCGGCGCGCGTCGCCGCGGAGATCAACGCGGCGCGGGGCTCCTACGACGTGATCATCATCGACCTGCACCCGTCGTACAGCGCGATCAACCAGGCGATCTTCGAGCTCGCCGACAAGATCGTCGTGCCGGTCACCCCGGACGTGCCGGCGCTGCGCGCCGCGGTCCAGTTCCGCGACGTCTCGATCACCCTGGGCTGCCGCGACAAGATCGCCCTGCTCATCAACCGGGCCAACAGCGGGGTCTCCGTCGCCGACATCGAGCGCACGGTCGGGATGCCGGCCATCGCGCTGGTCCGCTCCGGCGGCCTGCTCTTCGTCCGGGCCGCCAACGAGGGCCGGACGGTCGCGGAGATGTTCCCCAAGGAACGGGTCACCGCCGACTTCGACACCCTGGCCGACGCGCTGTTCGGCGTCGCCCCGTCGGCACCGGCGACCAAGCCCGCGATGCGGATCTTCCCGCGCCAGAAGGAACCCGCCCGGGTCTGACGCCGCGGACGCCTCGAGCCCGGCAGCGGCTCGGCTCCGCTCCCCCGTCCGGCTGTCCACCTGCTCGACCCCGCGCAGGTAGAAGCGGTTGACCAGGATGACGCTCGCCGCACCGCCCTCGATCGGGCGTCTCGCCGAGCGTACGCGCGCGCGTCCACGACCGGGATGAACATGTCGCCCGAGCGGTCGAGGAGCCTCGACGGGTCCGTCCCGGGATACAGGTAGACGGTCCCGACCACCTTGTACGGCGGCGCCTCGAGCGCCAGGTCGTAGCGGACCTTGTGGATCCGGTGGGCGGTCCGCTCGTCGTCGGTCATCGGCGGCAGCGAGGTCTCGCCGGCGAGCACCAGGATCAGGTCGTACGGATCGATGGCCCGCAGGCCCGGCGCCTCGGTCATCGACCCGGAGCCGTCGACCGGCGCCCAGTGGACGTCGTCGATCGGCACGGACTCGCGCTTGTTGAGGATGTCGGAGAGTCGCCCGTCGACGTCCATCCGGCCGTTGAGGCGCCACTCCTCGGTGACGGCGTCGAAGGCGATGCCCACGGCCGGGCGGTGGCGCCGGAGCCGCAGCCGGCGCCGGCTCGGCCGCCGTCGGCTCGTCCTTCTTGCGCTTCAGGAAATCGAACGGCACGTCATTCCTCCGCGGTCCCGGAGTTCGCCCGGATCGTCTCGACGACGCCGCCGTCGGCGAGGGTGGTCGTGTCGCCGAGCGCGCGCCCCTCGGCGATGTCGCGCAGCAGCCGGCGCATGATCTTGCCCGAGCGCGTCTTGGGCAGGTCCGGCGTGAACATCAGGAACTTCGGCTTGGCGATCGGGCCGATGACCTTGGCGACGTGCTCGCGCAGCTCGGCGCCCAGCGCCTCGTTGGCGTCCACGCCGACCTTCGGGATGACGAACGCGAAGATGGCCTGGCCGGTGATGGGGTCGTTCTTGCCGACGACCGCCGCCTCGGCGACGTGACTGGTCGTCGACGAGCGCCGACTCGACCTCGATGGTGCTGATCCGGTGGCCGGAGACGTTCATCACGTCGTCGACGCGGCCGAGGAGCCAGAGGTAGCCGTCGACGTCGCGCTTGGCGCCGTCGCCCGCGAAGTACATCCCCGGGAAGCGGCTCCAGTAGGTCGCCTGGTAGCGCTCGGGGTCGCCGTAGATGCCGCGCAGCATCGCCGGCCACGGCCGCTTCAGGACCAGGTAGCCGCCGCCGCCCAGCGGGACGCTCTCGCCGTTGCCGTCGACGACGTCCGCGGCGATGCCCGGGAACGGGAAGGTGGCGCTGCCCGGCTTCGTGGCGGTCACCCCGGGGAGCGGCGTGATCATGATCATGCCGGTCTCGGTCTGCCACCACGTGTCGACGATGGGGACCGTGCCCCGGCCGATGTGCTCCTGGTACCAGAGCCACGCCTCGGGGTTGATGGGCTCGCCGACCGAGCCGAGCACGCGGAGCGAGGTCAGGTCGTGCGCCTGGGCGTACTGCGGGCCCTGCTTCATGTGGGCGCGGATCGCGGTCGGGGCGCAGTACAGGATCGAGACCTTGTACTCCTCGATGATCTGCCACCAGCGCTCCCACGACGGCGTGTCGGGCGTGCCCTCGTACAGGACCCCGGTCGTCGCGTTGGCCAGCGGCCCGTAGACGATGTACGAGTGGCCGGTCACCCAGCCGACGTCGGCGGCGCACCAGTAGACGTCGTCGGGCTTGATGTCGAAGACCATCTCGTGGGTGACGCTGGCCCCCAGGAGGTAGCCCGCGGTCGTGTGCATGATCCCCTTGGGCTTGGCCGTGGTCCCCGACGTGTAGAGCAGGTAGAGCATGTGCTCCGAGTCGAGCGGGACCGCCGGGCAGTCCTCGGACTGGCGGTCCACGATGTCGTGCCACCAGACGTCGCGGCCGTCGGTCATCGCGGTGCCGCCGGGCAGGTCGTCGCCCAGCCGCCGCACGACGAGGGTGTGCTCGACGGTCGGGGTCAGGGCGAGGGCCTCGTCCACGGCCGGCTTGAGCGCCGCGGGCTTGCCGCGCCGCCAGCCGCCGTCGGCGGTGATCACCAGCTTCGCCTCGGCGTCGTTGATGCGGTCCGACAGCGCCTCGGCGCTGAACCCGCCGAAGATGACCGTGTGCGGTGCCCCGAGCCGGGCGCAGGCGAGCATCGCGATCGGCAGCTCCGGGATCATCGGCATGTAGATCGCGACCCGGTCGCCGGTCCCGACGCCGAGCTCCTTGAGCGCGTTCGTCGTCTTCGAGACCTCGCGCAGGAGGTCGGCGAACGTCAGCGACCGGGTGTCGCCCGGCTCGCCGATCCAGTGATAGGCGACCTTGTCGCCGAGGCCGTTGGCGACGTGCCGGTCGAGGCAGTTGTAGCTGATGTTCAGCTTGCCGCCGGTGAACCACTTCGAGAAGGGCAGGTCCCACTCGAGCGTGGTGTGGAACGGTTCGAACCAGTCGATACGCTCGCGGGCCAGCCGAGCCCAGAACGCCTCGAAGTCCGCCTCGGCCTCGGTGTACAGGTCGGCGGTCGCGTTGGCCTGGGCCGTGAACTCGGCATCGGGCGGGAACGTGCGCGTCTCGGCCAGGAGGTTCTCGATCTCCGGCGACGACTGGGTCGGATCGACGCTCACGTGGCCTCCTGCTGCGACGGTCGCCCCATTCTAGCCAGCCGCCCGGCCGACGGGTCCGGTCCCGCCCGGCTCGCGGTGCGCCGACGCCTACTCGTCGGGGAACAGCTCGTCGTCGGACGGGCCGGGCGGCGTCGGCGGCGGCCCGACGAGCGGGTCCGGCTGATGGGCGATGACGACGCGCTGCGGCCGCGGGATCTCGATGCCGTTGGCGCGGAACGCGGCGAGGAGGCGCTTGCGCAGCTCGCCGCCGGCCGCCCACTGGTCGGGCGCCCGGACCGTGCCCAGGATCTTGAGCGTGACGCCGAGCTCGGCCAGCGCCTCGACGCGCTCGACGTGCGGCGCCTCGAGGATCCGCCGATGCCACGCGGGCTCGGCCGCCATCTCGCGGCCGACCGCGTCGACCACCTCGGTGGCCATGTCGATGTCGGTGCCGTAGGCGACGGTCACGTCCTGGTTGATGCGCGACCAGACGCGGGTCAGGTTCGAGGCGACCTTCACCTCGCCGTTGGGGACCGTGTGGACGATCCCGTCGAGGTCGCGCAGCGTCGTCCGGCGCAGCGTGAAGTCCTCGACCGTGCCGGACACCCCGCCGATGCGCACGACGTCGCCCTTGGCGTACTGGTTCTCGACGAGGATCAGGGCGCCGTTGAGGTAGTCGCGGACCATGCTCTGGGCGCCGAAGCCGACGGCGATGCCGACGACCCCGAGCCCCGCGACGGCGGGCCCGATGTCGAGTCCGAGCTCGCCCATGATCATCAGCCCGGCGATGACCAGGATGAAGAAGCGCAGGGCGCTGCCGAGAAGCGTGTCGAGCGTGTCCATCCGCTTGGCGACCTCGACGGCGCTCAGCTCCTGGGCCGTCCCCTCGGTGGTCTCGCGGTCGAGCAGGGCCTTGACGATCCCGTGGACGAAGATCCGGGCGAGGCGCAGCGCGATGACGGCGCGACGACGATCAGGAGCAGCGGGAGCAGCTCCGTCCTGGCCCACGCGATGAGGTCGCTCCAGGGCGGCTGCTTGAGGTCGGGCACGCCCAAGCCTAGCGCGCGGAGCGGACCGCCTTCCGGTCAGGCCGTCGCGGAGACCGGCTGCGGCGTCGGGCGCTCGGGCGCCGTCCCGCCGAGGCGGACCGTGATGGCGGCCGCAGCCTCGCGGGCCTGGGCCGCGAGCTCCGGGACGCGCCGCGGCGTCAGGCGGAAGGCGGGGCCCCAGATGTCGACCGCGGCGATGACCTTGCCGCGCGCGTCGTGGACGGGCGCTGCGACCGCGTTGAGACCCAGCTCGTACTCGCCGATCGCCGTCGCGTAGCCGCGGCGGCGGATGCGGGCCAGCTCCTCGAGCAGCGGCTCGAGCTCGGTGATGGTCCGCTCGGTGTAGCTGACGAGGCCGCGGCGGACGATCCGCAGGACCTCGCGCTCCGGCAAGGGCCGCGAGCAGGACCTTGCCCGACGCGACGCAGTGGAGCGGCGTCGCCCGGCCGGTCCAGTCGCCCACCGCGATGAGGTTGGGGCCGTCGGCCTGGGCGACGGCGAGCATCGAGTCGCCCTCGAGGATGCCGAGGCCGGTCGTCTCGTGGGTCAGCCGGGCGAGCCGCTCGAGCTCCGGCAGCGAGATCCCGCGCAGGTCGAGCGTGCGCTCGGCGCGCTCGGCGAGGCGGATGACGACGAGGCCCGAGCCGGTACTTGCCGGTCTCGCCGTCCTGCTCGACGAGGCCGCGCTTCTGGAGCGTCGCGAGCAGCCGCGAGGCCGTGGACTTGTGCAGGCCGAGCCGGCGAGCCAGCTCGGTGACGCCGGCCTCGCCCTGGCTGTCGCCGAGGGCCAGCAGGAGCGCCGCGGCCCGGTCGACCGAGCGGACCGCGTTCCCGTCGAGCACCATCGGGGGCCCCGCTCAGCCCGCGGCCGGGTGCGCCATGGCGCGCCGTCGGGTCGGCCATGCGGACCGCCGTGGGCGCGAGCCTCGAGGGCTGCATCGAGCGAGTCCGCGAAGATCGAGACGACCCGGTCGACGGTGTCGCCGCCGGCGTGCGCCTCGCAGATGAACCAGGGTTCACGCGAATCCGGCTCGGGCATCGCGCCCCGAGCGTGCATGCCGATCGCGATCGCGTCGTACAGCTCGTGGTCCGTCGTGGCCCAGTCGCGGTACTCGGACGCCTCCTCCTCGCGGAACATGATCCCGAACATCGACGGGTGGCCGGTGAAGTGGTACGGCAGCCCGGTCGGATTGAGGATCTCGCGAAGGCCGTCCTGGATCCGCCGCCCGGTGGCGTGGATGGTCTCGAGGGCGTCGGTCTCCTTGAGGATCGTCAGCGTCTTCACCGCCGCCGCGGCCGCGACGCGGTTGCCGGCGTACGTGCCGCCGTGGCTGACCTTGTCGGGCAGGACGCTCATGACCTCGGCGCGACCGCCGAACGCCGCCGCCGGGTAGCCGTTGCCCATCGCCTTGGCGTAGGTCGCCAGGTCCGGCTTGATGCCGAAGAACTCGGCGGCGCCGCCGCGGGCGAAGCGGAACCCGGTCTTCACCTCGTCGAAGATCAGCAGGATCCCGAACTCCTGGGTGAGCGCCCGCATCGCCTGGTGGAAGCCGGGCTTGGGCATGATGCCCTGGGCGTTGCCGAGCACGGGCTCGACGATGATCGCGGCGATCTGGTCGCCCTCGCGCTCGAACAGGCGGCGCAGGAAGTCGATGTTGTTGTAGCGCGCCGGGATGATCGTGTCCGCCACGGCGCTCGGGATCCCGCGGCCCCACGCCAGCCGGACGGGGTTGTCCTCGTCGCCGAGCTCCGACATGTCGTCCGGCGAGACGCTGATCAGGGCGTAGTCGTGGACGCCGTGGTACTGGCCCTCGAACTTCACGATCTTCTCGCGGCCGGTGTATGCGCGGGCGATGCGCATCGCGTGCATGGTCGCCTCGGTGCCCGACACCGTCATCCGCGCCTGCTCGACCCAGCCGGTCAGCTCGCAGACGAGCTCCATCGCCCTGACCTCGTCCTCGGTCGTCAGGCTGAAGCTGACGCCGCGGCGCATCCGCTCGTTGACGTAGTCGTCGACCCGCGGGTCGCCGTGGCCCAGGATCACCGGCCCATAGCCCAGGCGCAGGTCGATGAACTCGTTGCCGTCCTGGTCCCAGACCATGCCGCCCTGGCCGCGATCGACGTAGATCGTGTCCTCGCCCCACGCCCGGAAGTTCGAGTCGGTGCCGCCGGGCATGACCGCGAGCGCGCGCTTGTACATCGCGTGCTGCTGGTCGCGCTGGAGCGGCGGGACGGTGCGGGCGGCGGGTTCGGTGGCCATGGAGGTCCTCAGGTCTGCGGGTTTGGTCCGCGCGACGGCCCGCGGCGTGGGACGGGCGTTGCGCGATACGGGACGGAACCCGGCCATCGTGCCATACGGCTCTTGTCACCGTCAACGCGACATTCGTACGAGATGGCCGTGAACCGTGCGAATCACAGGGGCGGCCCGCCCGTCCCCGACGGGATGCGTGCATCCCGTGCCGATCCCAAAACCCGGCCAGGCGCCCCGTGTCACCATGGCCGGCGTGACGACGCGGCCCGACGCCACCCACCGCCGCGACCCCGACGAACCCGTCAGCTACTGGCTGCGCGGCCCGGCTCCGGCGATGGATCCGCCGCTCGAGCCCGGCGAGACGCTCGAGGTCGACGTCGCCATCGTCGGGGGCGGGTTCACCGGGCTGTGGACGGCGGTCGCGCTGACGGACACGGACCCGACGCTCCGGGTGGCCGTCCTGGAGGCCGAGACCGTGGCCTTCGGTGCCAGCGGCCGGAACGGCGGGTTCTGCGAGGCCAGCCTGACCCACGGCCTGGCCAACGGGATCCGCCACTTCCCCGACGAGCTCGAGCGGCTGGAACGCGAGGGGATCGACAACCTCGAGGGGCTCGTCGCGTTCACGCGCGAGCACGCCATCGACTGCGACCTCGAGGAGACCGGCACGCTGTCGCTGGCCGACCAGCCGTACCAGGTCGAGGAGTTCCGCGGCTGGGTGGACGAGGCCGCCGAGCACGGCGAGCACCTCGAGTTCCTGGACCGGGCCGCGGTCCAGGCCGAGATCCACTCCCCGGTCTGGCAGGCCGGGCTCTACCGGCCGCCGGGCCGCGACGTGATCCTCGACCCGGCAGCGCTATGTCGCGGGATCGCCCGGGTCGCCCGCGAGCGCGGCGTGCGCGTCCACGAGGGCACGGCCGTGACCCGTCTCGAGCGACGGGCCGGCGGCGTCCTCGTCCGGACCGCGTCGGGGGCCACGGTGCGGGCGGGCCAGGTCGTGGTGGCGACCTCCGCCTACTCCGCGTGGCTGCGTCGCCTGGGGTCGCTCTTCGTGCCGGTCTACGACTACGTCCTCGTGTCCGAGCCGCTCGCCCCCGACGAGCGGCGGGCCGTCGGCTGGGCGCAGGCGCCAGGGCCTGTCCGACGCCAACAACCAGTTCCACTACTTCCGCCTGACCGCCGACGACCGGATCCTGTGGGGCGGGTACGACGCCATCCACTACCCCGGCAGCCGGGTCGGCCCCGAGCTCGACCGCCGGCCGGCCACGTTCGAGAAACTCGAAGCGCAGTTCTTCCGGGCCTTCCCCCAGCTGGAGGGGCTGCGCTTCCCGTACCGCTGGGGCGGCGCGATCGACACGACGTCGCGGTTCACGGTCACGTTCGGGCAGACGATGGGCGGCCGGGTGACCTATGCGCTCGGCTACACGGGGCTGGGCGTCGGGACCAGCCGCTGGGCCGCCTGCGTGGTGCGCGACCTCCTGTTGCGACCCGACGAGGACCGTCTGCGGCTGCGCATCGTCGCCAGCCCGCCGATCCCGTTCCCGCCCGAGCCCATCCGGTCCATCGCGGTCGACACGGTGCGTCGCGAGCTCGACCGCGCCGACCGCGACGAGGGCCGGCGCTCGGTGATCCTGCGGACGCTCGACGCGCTCGGGATCGGCTTCGACTCCTAGCGGTCCCCGCCGTCGTCGAAGCGGCGGATCAACCAGCCGGCGCCGGCGCGCCGCGCGGTCATGCCGGGGTCGCCACCCAGGTCGGCAGCTCGCTCTGGAGCGTGGCCAGCGGCATCGACCCGTGGCCCAGGACCGCGTCGTGGAAGGCGCGCAGATCGAACGCCGAGCCGTCGCGCGCGGTGATCTCGCGGCGGAGCGCCTCGATCGCCCGCTGGCCGATCTTGTAGGTCAGCGCCTGACCCGGCCAGCAGATGTAGCGGTCGGTCTCGATCTCCGCGTCGGTCATCGACAGCCCAGCCGAGCGGAGGAAGTCCACCGAGCGCTGGCGCGGCCAGCGCAGGGCATGGAGCCCGGTGTCGACCACGAGCCTGGCCGCGCGCCAGGCCTGCGCGTCGAGCATGCCGAACCGCTCTGCCTCGTTGCGGAAGAGACCCATCTCGTCCGCCAGCCGCTCGCTGTAGAGCCCCCAGCCCTCGACATACGCCCCGCCGACGCTCCGCGCGCCGAGCCGCCGGAACGTGATGAGGTTCGGGTTCTCCATCTCGAGCGCGATCTGGAAGTGGTGGCCCGGCACCGCCTCGTGATACGTGGTCGAGCCCAGCTTCGAGTACTTGCGGCTCGGCAGGTCGTAGCCGTTGGCGTAGTAGATGCCCGGCCGGGCGCCGTCCGCGGACGGCGGGAAGTAGTAGGCGAACGGCGCGTCGCGCTCCTTGTACTCCTCGACCGCACGGACCTCGCACGGCGCCTTGGGCAGGACGCCGAAGTAGCGCGGCGCGATCGCCATCGCCCGCTCGATGTCCTCCTCGGCGCGGCCGACCAATTCGGCCTTCGTGGACGGGGTGTTCTCGGGATCGTCGTCGAGGGCGGCCCGGTAGGCGGCCGTGTCGTCGCCGAAGCCCGCCGCGGCCGCGATCTCACGACGCTCCGCCTCGATCGAGTCGAGCTCCTCGAGGCCGATCCGGTGGACCTCCTCCGGGTCGAGCTCCAGCGTGGTCCAGCTCCGGATCTGGGTCCGGTAGATGGACTCGCCGTCGGGCGCCGACCAGATGCCCGGCTCCTCGCGGCTGGCGAAGCGGTACTCGCCGCGGAGCGTGTCGAGGAAGGCCTCGTCCGCCGGCACCACCACGTCGCGCACGATCTCGCGGATCCGCTCGCGGTCCGCCTCGGACGCCACCTTGACCATCGAGGGGACGATCGCCTGGTCGATCGGCACCGCCAGCATCCGCTCGACCTGGGCGATGGTCCGCTCGGTGACGATGCGCGGCGCCGTCAGGCCGGTCGCCATCCCGTCGCGGAGCAGCTGGGCGTTCGCGGCCATGTACGCGGGATAGGCGTGCAGCCGCGCGACGAAGGCCTCGAATCGCTCGGGTGTGTCGGCGGGCTGGAACTGGGTGAGCTGCGGGAGCAGCTGCTGGGGACCGCCCATCTGATCCACGACCCGGAGCTGCTCGAGGTGCTGGTCGTCCTCCTCGAGGTGGAGGGCCGCGATGACCATGAGCATGTCGCGCGTGATCCGGGCCTCGGTCGGGAGGCCGTCGACCGGGATGGCGGCCGCCTCGGCGGCGGTGCGCTCCATCAGCGACCGGAGCGCCGCGCGGCCCTTCCGGTCCCGGGTCGGGGAGGCGGTCCGCGTAGCGCGGGTCGCCGTAGATGGTGGCGATGGTCGGCTCGAGCTCGAGCACGGCCTCCCAGTAGCGGTCGGCCAGGTCGTCGACGGGCGCGGCGAGAGGATCGGTCGATGCCACGGCGGAGTGGTCCTCCTGGATGTGGGCGCGAGTCAGGCGCGGCTGCCGGCCACTGGGGACGACAGCGTACCCCTCGCGCGACCGTCGCCCTGTCGCCTGCGAGACACCGGCCGGGTCAGCCGCCGAAGAGCGGCATCTGGTCGCCGCGGCGCTCGATCATCGGGTCGAGCCCGAGCATCGGCTCCAGCTCGGCCAGGTCGGGCCGCTCCTCGGCGAGGAACCGGCGCAGGTGGTTCGACTTGATGATGTTGAAGCCGCCCGTCTCGAGCGCGGTCCGCAGCAGCGGCGAACGGTCCAGCTTGTAGCGCACGAGCTCGGTCCGCTCCGGCGCGATGACGAGGAACCGGACGAGCGAATCGTCGGGCGGGATCCGGTCGTGGCGGCGGAGCAGCGGCTCGCCGAGCATGGCCGTCCACTCGACCTCGAACAGCAGCGCGACCTTGCCGCGGATGTACCAGATGCAGTCGACGTCGCCGAGCTCCTCCGACGCCCGGCTGATGCCGCCGAGGTAGGCGCGCTGCTCGCGGCCGTCGAGGCGGTCGCCGAGGAGCTCGCCGTCGATCCGGCGCGTCTGCTCGCGCCGCGCGAGCCAGATGCGCATCCCCAGCCGATGGCCCGCGTCGGCCAGCTCGGCGAGGAGCGCGGTGTGCTCGTGGCTGCGCCGCAGGAGGTCCTCGGTCGTGACCAGCCGGTCCGGCGTGCTCGCCATCGATCGGTAGCTCTCCAGGCAGGCCCGGACCAGGCCCTCGTCGGGCAGGTCGTGACCGGTGAAGAGGGTGGCGATCCGGTCGAAGAAGGCGGCCTCCGAGAGCGGGCCGGCCGTCGAGAGCAGGCTGAAGACGGCCCACTCCACGCGGTCGGCGAGCGGGATGGCGGCGGCCTCGCGGTCGGCCGGGTCGCCGAGCCACCAGCGCCCTGGCTCGATCTCGCGGAGGCGTGCGTTGTTCGGCCGGCTCATCTCGTCGCGGACCAGCGCGAGGAGCCGGTCGACGGGGTCGGGCGCGGGCTTCCTGGCGGTCGTGACCCGCGGCGAAGCGATCGGCTCGCTCGGCGGGGCGTCGGCGGCGCGCTCCCCGTGTCCGTCCGGTCGGCCGGGGCCGCCGGCCCAGTCACGGCCGTCGGCCGGCCCGCGCCGATCGGACGGATCGTCTGCCTCCGGGTCGGCGGCCGGCGGATCGGCGACGGCCGTGGCCGACGGCGCGGCACCGAGGTCGCGCTCCTGAACGGGCTCGAGGGTCGCGAACCGGCGCAGCTGACCGGCCCGGTCCAGGCCGACCAGCACCTCGCCGAGGAGCCGTTCGTAGCGGGCGGGCTCGCCGCGGGCGCGCAGCGTCTCGACCGCGACTTCGGTCACGGTGCGCGCCGCCTCCGCGGGCGAGAACGGCCGCTGGTCGAATCGCTCCGGCGCGGAGAACAGGCCCGGGCCGGGGACGAGGTCCGGGTCGCCCGAGCCGCCCGGGCACCGGCGGGAGCGACACGTTGGCCCGGGTCCGCGGCGCGGGCGGTCGGGCCGCGCCCGGTGGCAGGAACTCGACCGAGCCGCCGATGTCGTCGTCGCCGTCCGCAAGCCGCGCGCTGACCAGCCGATAGCCCGCGCCGGCCCCGCCGAGCACGGCCGCGGCGAGCGCCTCGGGTCCGCCGTCCACGAGGAAGACCGCCCGCCCGTCGCGGGCCATGACCGGGGTCGTCGCCTCGAGCGAGCGGCCGATGGTCGCCGCCTGCCAGCTCCACGGCGGCCGAAGCGACGTCCCGCTCAGGGCGTCGATCGGGAGCAGGACGGCGGCTTCGTGTCCGAGGACCCAGGCCGTGGCGTGATACGCGGCGGACAGCCGCTCCATGCTCGGGCGGACGGGGAGCTGGCCCAGCACCAGCCGGAGCCGCGGCGCCGGGAGCCCGCGGCTGCTCGGGGTGGGGTCGTCCTGGAGGAGCCGCAGGCCGGACGGGCTCGACAGCGCCAGGACCGCGGTCGCGGTCCCCTCCCCCAGGCTGCGCAGGTCCTCACCGAGCCGGGCCTGCAGCGGACCGAGGGCGCCGCCTTCGAGCCGCTGGACGAAGCCGCGGACGAGGCGGACCGCGTCCTCGAAGGCGAGCCACGGGTTGCGCTCGCGCCACTCGTCCGAGGCCGGCAGCTTGACGTGCCCGCCGACGATGCGCAGCGGCGCGGTCCGGCCGGGCGCGAGCGTCAGCCGGCTCGCGGGGAGGATCGTGTGCAGGAAGGCCAGCCGGAGCGCCGCCAGCACGGGAGCGGCCCGCAGGTCGCTCTCGATCCGGTCGATGATCGCGGCGAGGCCGACCAGCTGGCGGGGCGTGTGGAGGGCCAGCAGCTCGTCGATCAGGTCCTCGGCGCCGTGGACGGCCGGGAACCGGCCGCGCAGCGAGGCGCGGACCGCATCGACCCCGACGTCGGCGTGGAGCCGGACGAGGTCCTCCTCATCGAGCGGCGCCTGGCGCTGCTCGCTGCCGCCGCGCTGGTCGCGGCAGACCGTGCAGCGGTAGTGCCGCGCGACCGCGCGCGGCTCGGCCGCCTCGGTGCCGGGTTCGGCGGATGGATCCACCGCCCAGGAGATCTCGTCGATGACCAGCGTCCGCGCGCAGGTCGCGCAGCGCGTCGCATAGAGGTCGCCGAGCGAGACCTTCAGGCTGGACTCGCGGCGGGGGGACGCCGCCATGCCCTGGAAGGCCGCGTCGAGGTGGCGGACGTCGGGCGGGCGCAGGACGACGTCGGCGAGGACGCGGGTCAGCGGGCTCGATTCGAGGGAGATCGCCCGGCGCTGCCGGTCCACGGCGGCGCGGGCCACCCAGCCGCCCCGGCCGAACAGGTCGGCGACGACGTCACCGGCGCTCGAATGGACGTCGATCCGGGACGCGACGAGGCCGGGCGGCGGTGGCGGCGCCGACCGTTCGAACGCCGGGAGGGAGAACCCGGGTTCGTGGTCGGAGGGCGAGGCGCGGCCGCTCATCGGTCGATGCTAGCGGATGGTCCGCCGCGGCTGTCCAGGAAATCGGTCCGGCGCGGCGCGGCCCATCGGGCGCGCCGGCTCGACGGCCTTACGGCTCGTCGAGCTCGTCCGGCTCCTCCTCGAAGGCCTCGTCCGTGGTCGACTCGGGCGGGAGCACGCGATCGAGGTCCTCGATCTCGTCGTCCTCGTCGTCGTCCTCGAGGTCCTCCTCGAGGTCCATCTCCTCGCGCACGAGGGTGCCCTTGGTGTACGGGCGCAGGTCGGTCGACTTGGCCGCGGTCGGGAAGCTGACCTTGCCGTAGTTGCGCGGGTCCTGGAAGACCTCGCGGATGATGATCCGGACGTCCTTGTCGCCGAGCGAGGTCACACCCGCGGCGTACTTGTTGCCGTCGGCCATGAGCTTGAGCAGGCGGGCGGCGACGCGCGGCTCGACCACGCCGATGCGCTTGCCGTTGCTGATCGCGATCAGGCGGTTGCCCTCGGGGATCAGCTCGACGTTGTCGCCCGGGTTGATCTGGGCCAGCTCGCGCGGAGAGAGGAGGTCGGTCAGGAACGCGAACCCGGTCTTGCCGGTCTCCTCGACGAAGATCGAGACGGGCGCCTTGCTGCCCTCCTGCGCCGGGACCGTCTTCTCGCCGGCGGCCACGAGCAGCATCTTGAGCCGGTCGATGTTCCGCTCGGCGATGCGGTTCGTCGGGTCGAGCGCGAGCGCGGTCTGGTAGTGCTCGCGGGCCGCACCGAGCTCGCCGAGCTCCCAGAGGGCCTTCGCGAGGCGGTTCTCCGCCTCGGCGTCCGGGCCGAGCTCGAGGAGCTTGCGGTTCGTGGCGGCCGCGTCGGCCCACTGGGCGGCCGATGCCTGGGCGATCGCCTGGTCGGCCAGCTGACGCTTCGTGCGCGTGAGGTTGACGGGACTCTGGGCCTGGGTCTCGACGTCGGGGAAGGTCACGAGGGCGTTCGTCCTTTCGGGGCGCGGCGGACCCGGGCGCGGGTCATCGGAGGGAGCGCGCGGCGGCCGCGGCGCAAGCAAGGCTTTGTAACACCATGCGGCCGGTCCGTCAAACGCCCGGGGCCGTCGCGTGCCGCGGCCGCGCCTACCCGCGGAGCAGCAGGTTCCAGGCGACCACGATGATCCCGAGGACGGCCAGCAGCACGATCTGCCAGAGCCAGCGCGAAGTCGCGGCGGCGCGCCGGCGAGGCGCCGTGGATCGCGTCCCAGAGGTAGAACGCGAGCGTGAGGAGCGCCGGGCCGATGAGCCGCGGGATCGCCATCGCCCGGATGGCCGCGGCGCCGATCGCGATGGCGGCCGCGTAGGTCAGCGCCGACCAGAAGGCGTCGCGCAGGTTGGTCAGCCGGAGGGCCGCCGCCCGGTACCCGAGCAGGAACGCGATGACGGCGTCCCCGGCGGCGAGGATCAGCAGGCTGCCCTCCGGGATCGGCTTCGGCGTCGCCCCCGAGCCGACCGGCTGGGCGAGGCCGCCTGGCACGATCGCCGCGATCCCGGTGAAGCCGATGAAGGCGACGACGAGGATCGTGATCAGGACCGACGTGCGGTCGGCGGCGGCGTCAGGCCCTCCGGGTCGAGGTGGATCCGCGCCTCGAGCGCGAGCGAGCGCGACACGAGGTACGCGGTCAGCAGCAGGGCCGGGACGAGCCACAGCCCGAACGGGCACGAGGCGGATGGCCCCGAGGCAGGCGACCGCGGAGACCGACGGCAGGATCAGCGACTCGATCGGGACGCCGGCCGCCGCCTCGGACGGCGGGAGCAGGTCGGCGAGCACCTGGAGCGTGCCGAACAGCATCGCGATCAGCAGCAGGATCGCCACGAGCCAGAGGGCGGGCGGCTCGAGCAGCCGGGACAGCCCGACGATCGTCACGGCGGCGAGCGCCAGGTCGCGTCGGGCGTTCCGCTCGTCCATCGCCGGGATGGTACGCGAGCAGGTTCATGTCCGCTCCGGCTTGCCGGCGACCCAGGCGAGCAGCGCGTCGCGGTCGCGGGTGTTGACGACGTTCGCGGGCTCGACCCAGGCCCGCCGCGCCTGGCTGATGCCCCAGCGGACGTAGTCGAGCTCGTCGGTCCGGTGGGCGTCCGAATCGATCGACAGCAGGCAGCCGTCGGCGACGGCCCGGCGGGCGCGCTCGACCGCGAGGTCGAGCCGGTGCGGCGAGCCGTTCATCTCGAGCGCGGTCCCGGTTCGGGCCGCCTCGGCGTAGACCTGGTCCCAGTCGAGGTCGAGGTCGTCGCGCGTGTCGATCATCCGGCCGGCCGGATGGGCGATGACGTCCACGTGCGGGCTCCGGATCGCGTTGAGCGTCCGCTGGGTCAGCTCGGCCCGCGGCTGGCGCCGGCGCGACGTGCAGCGAGGCGACGACCAGGTCGAAGCTCGCGAGCAGGTCGTCCTCGTAGTCGAGCTGGCCGTCGGCGCGGATCTCCAGCTCGCAGCCGTGGAGCAGCCGGAAGCCGCCGGGCGGGGTCTCCGGCGGCGCGGTGCCCGGCGGCCTCCTCGGCGGCGAACCGCGCGTTGAGCGTCGCGACGATCTCGCGCTGCTCCGCCGACCCGCTCCGGGCGTGAGGCCGCGGGCGATGGCCAGCGACTGCGAGTGGTCGGTCAGGACCTGGTAGGCGTAGCCGCGCCGGCGGGCGGCCTCGGCCATGACCTCGATCGGGTGCGTCCCGTCCGACCAGTCCGAGTGGGTGTGCAGGTCGCCCCGGAGGTCCGCCTGCGTGATGAGCGTCGGGAGCCGCCCGGCCAGCGCCGCCTCGATCTCGCCGCCGTCCTCGCGCAGCTCCGGCTCGATGAACGGCAGGCCGAGGAATGCGTACGCCTCCGCCTCGGTCGCGAACGTCCGGAGCTCGGCCTCGTCGCCGGTCAGCGGCTCGCCGTCCTCGCCGATGCGCAGGAACCCCTTCTCCGACAGGCTCCAGCCCTGGTCGCGGGCCATCGCGCGGAGCCGGACGTTGTGCTCCTTGGAGCCCGTGAAGTGGACGAGATAGGTCCCGGCCTCCCCGGGCGGCATGATCATCAGGTCCACCTGCGGGCCGCGCATGCAGACGGACGGCGGCCTTGTGAGCCGCCCTGGTTGACGACGTGGTCGACCGACGCCGAGCGCCGTGAACCGGCTCGATGAGCGTGGCCGCGTCGTCGGTCTCGGCGAGGATGTCGAGGTCGCCGATCGACTCCTTGCGGCGGCGGAACGAGCCGGCCGGTTCGAGCCGGCGGACGCCGGGCGTGTCGGCGATGGCGGCGATGACCTCGGTCGACCCGGGTCTCGGCCTTGTCGAGCAGCATCCGGCCGGGATCGGCATCGAGCCGGGCGATGCCCTCGAGCACCAGCGCCTCGGTCTTCGCGGACAGCCCGCGCAGGTCGCGCAGCCGTCCGCCCTCGGCGGCTGCCCGGAGGTCGTCCATCGAGGCGATGCCCAGCGTCCGCGTGGAGCTGGCGGACGGTCTTGGGCCCGAGGCCGGGGATGCGCAGCAGGTCCGACGAGCCCGGGCGGGATCTCGGTCTTGAGCCGCTCGTAGAACGCCATGCTGGCCGGTCGTCGCGAGCTCCGCGATCTTGTCGCTGATCGCCGCGCCGACCCCGGGGATCCGCGGCGGCGTCCCGCCCCGGTACGCCGCGACCAGGTCGACCGGGCTGCGCCCGATGGCGTCGGCCGCACGGTGGTAGGCGACGGTCTTGAAGACGAGCTCGCCCTTGACCTCGAGCATGTCGCCGATCTCGTGGAAGATCCGGGCGAGGTCGCCGTTGGTCAGCTCGGCCGGGGTCGTCGGTCACGGCCCGATGGTAGCGGCTACGCGGCCACGACCCGGTTCCGACCGTTCCGCTTGGCGCGGTAGAGCGCCCGGTCGGCCCGCTCGACGAGGTCGCCGATCGGCTCGTCGTCGTGCTCCGCCACGGCGACGCCGACCGAGACCGTGACCGACGGCAGGCGCAGCCCGGTGAGGTCGAGGGCCGCCACGGCCGCGCGCACCCGCTCGCCCACCTCGAGCGCGACCGCCGGACCCGGGTTGCGCAGCAGGACGACGAACTCCTCGCCGCCGTAGCGGGCCGGCACGTCGTCGTCGCGGACCGCCCGGACGATGGAGCCGCCGACCGCGCGCAGCACCTCGTCCCCGGCGCCGTGGCCGTAGCGGTCGTTGAGCGCCTTGAACCGGTCGATGTCGATCATCAGGACCCCGACGGCGTCCTCCGCCCGGCGACGGCGCGCCAGCAGCGCGCAGAACTCGTCGAAGTAGCGCCGGTTCGGGAGGCCGGTCAGCGCGTCGGTCGACGCGTGGAGCTCGGCCGTCCGGTGCGAGCCCGCGCGCGACATCGCGAACGACGCCTCCGCGGCCGCGCCCTGGAGGAGCCGCCGGGTGGCCTCCGGCCACGGCTCGGCGGAGCGGCGCGAGAGCACGATCGCGCCGGCCATCCCGTCGCGCGCGATGAGCGGCACGGCCAGCGTGTTGCCCAGGCCGTAGACGCCTCGCACGCGATCGGCGATCCGGTCGGCGACGGCCTGCGCCGTCACGTCGGCCACGGATGGGCCGGCGGCCGGACGAGCCGGCACGAGGTCGAGGCGCCGCGGGATCCCGCTGACGCGCGAGGCGAACCCGCTCCAGCGGCCGGCGGCCGCGCCGCTCGCCGCGGAGGTTCCGCTCGCGACGACGACCGCCGCAGCGACCCGCTCGTCGGTGACGACGGGGATCGCGACCGGCGTCCGGACGCGTGGCGGCGTCTCGACCGGGTCGGAGAGGTCCGAGATCGGGAGCAGCGTCGTGGACGGGGGCACGCCGCGGCGGACGCTGATGAGCGTCGCCTGCAGGGCCCGTGCATCGGGGCGACGGAGCGCGACCACGAGATGGTCTGCGCCGCTGGCGCGCGGCGAGCTCCTCGACGATGGCGCCGACGATCGCGTCCTCGGACACGGACCGCGACAGGCCGGACAGGATGCGGGCGAAGGATTCGGCCTCGGCGCGCCGGCCCTGCTCGAGCGCGATGACCGCCTCGCGGTGGCGGAAGGCGGCCAGGCCGACGATGGCCACGAGCCCGGCGACGATCCAGTCGAGGGGGCGTGCCTGTTCGGCGAGCAGCCGGGCGACCAGCAGGAATCCGAGGAGGACGAAGGTGCCGGCGAAGATCCACCAGGAGCGGCGGATCCGTCGATCCGTCGTCGCTCCGTCACGACCTGGGCGCAAGGATGGTTGGCTCACGTCGGATATGGAGGATGGCAGTCCCGAGCCGTTCCGTCCATCCCGCTCGTAGTACCGGAGTACCGGGTCGGGACCAGTACGTTGGTCCTATGCGGCCTCGGAGGCGGCGGCGGCGGCATGGCCGCCCTCGCGCTTGACCCGGTAGAGCGCCCGGTCGGCGGCCGCGATCATGTCGGTCGGCGTGCGTCCGTCGTCGGGGAAGGTCGCGACGCCGATGGACGCGGCGATCGGCACGGGACCGCGTTGCTCCCCGACGTATGGGTGGTCGCGGAAGGCGTCGAGGATCCGGCGGGCCGTCGCGCGCGCCTCGTCCTGGTCGGTCTCGGGCAGGATGATCGCGAACTCGTCGCCGCCGTAGCGGGCCGGGATGTCCGACGCCCGGAGCGTCGAGCGGATCAGCTCCCCGGTCCACGCCAGCACGCGGTCGCCGAAGAGGTGGCCGAACGTGTCGTTGACCAGCTTGAAGTCGTCCAGGTCGAGCATCAGCACGCTCAGCGGCCGACGGGCCCGCTGCGCGCGGACGACCTCCTCGCCGAGGCGTTCGTGCAGGAACCGGTGGTTGTAGAAGCCGGTGAGCAGGTCCCGGTCGGCCCGGTTGCGCGCCTCCTCGTACAGGCGCGCGTTCTCGAGGGCCATCGCCGCCTCGTTGGCCATCGTCCGCGCCAGCTGGAGCCGCTCCACGTCCCAGGTGATGGGCGTCCGCGAGAACAGCTCGACCAGACCGATCGACTGACCCTTGGCCACGAGCGGCAGCATCGCGAGGACGTGGTTGCCGTCGCGGGCCATCAGCTCGACCTCGGCCGGGTCGGCCCGCGGGTCGTCGACGTCGATGATCACCGGCTCCTGGCGTTCGAGGACGCGGGTCGTCTCCGGGTAGCCCGAGACGTCGTAGTACGGCTCCATCGTCTCGACGCGTGCGGCCGGGTAGTAGCCGAGTGACTCGACGCGGCCCGCCGGCCGGTCCCAGTAGCTGATCGCGCACTCGTCCACGCTCATGGCACGCGCGAGGTGGCCGGCCATCAGGTTGGCGACCTGTCGCGGGTCGAGGCTCTCGGACAGCTCGGCGCTCATGTCGAGGAGGCGGCGCAGCTCGCCGGCGAGGTCCTGGGTCCGCGCCAGCAGGCGGGCCGACTCGATCGCCGTCGCGGCCTGGTCGGCGAGGATCGTGAGGAGGCGCAGGTCGTCGTCGTCGAACTGGTGGAGCCCCAGCTTCGAGAGCGTGATGACGCCGACCGTCGCCTCGTCGTAGCGCATCGGGACCACGAGCATCGACTCGTCGACATCGTCCGTGCCCGGGATCGTCGATCCGCGTGCGTCGAGGTTGGCGTCGTTGATGAGCAGCGGCTTGCCGCGCTGCGCCACCCAGCCGGTGAACCCCTCGCCCAGCTTGCAGCGGAGCAGCTCGAAGTCGACCTGCTCGTACGCGCCGACCATGCCCTCGAACGCGATCGGGACCACGTCGTCCCCTTCGAGCACGTACACCCGGGCGTTGTGGTAGTCGATGATCCGGCGCGTCTCCTCGACCACGGTCCGGCCGATCCCCTCGGTGCTCCCCGCGCGGCTCAGGCGGGCCGACGCCGCCTGGAGCACGCCGAGCTGGGCGGCGCGGGTCTCGGTCTGCTCGAAGAGCTCGGCGTTGGTGAGCGCGATGGCGGCGTGGGTCGCGAGGGTCGTGATGAACGCCACGTCCCCGTCGGTCCAGGCTCGCGGGCGCGAACGTGACCGCCGCGAGCGAGCCGATGACGCGGTCGTGGTGGATCAGCGGGGCGATGAGCTCGCCGGCGAACTCGATCACGCCGTCGTAGCGGTCGTAGCCGTGCTTGCGCACGCCACGGACGTCCTCGCGGGCCACCACTCGGCCGGAGCGCAGCACATCGCCGGCCCAGCCCTCGTCGCGGCCGAAGACCGGGAGGCTCGCCGCCACGTCGTCGCCGATGCCCGCCCAGGCCGCCACCTCGAGTCGATCGTCGCGCAGGATCCGGATGGTCGTGCTGTCCGCGCGGAGGGCCCGCATGGTCTCGTCGACGATCGTCCGGAACAGCTCCTGGCGGTCGTGGGAAGCGGCCAGCCGCTCGGCGATGCCCAGGACGGAGTCCAGGCGCTCGGCAAGCTCCACCTCGAGGGGGCGTGCGACGCTCGCGGGCGCCTCCGCCGCGGCGGCCAGCGGCTCGCCGGCAGGGCGGAGCAGGCCGCGGAACAGCGACGGCCCACCCGCGAGGGGTCGTGGATCCAGCGGACCCGGGCAGCCCGGGTTCGCGCTCGTCGGTATCTTGACGCACGCTCACGTCCCGATGGTGGCACCGCGGGGCCGTTCCAACGGGGTGCCAGCGGTCCCGAGGCGGCCCGTACGGACGTACCGGGTGCCCGCCGACTCCAGGTTCGTTGACCGTCCGAAAGGGGCGGGTCTACACTCCGCCCGGGCCGACTCCCGGAACACCCGGGACCGGCCGTCCCAGTCCGCACCCAAGAGGTCAGCGCCCCATCGTGGACGACGGTCCCAGTCGACGCGACGCCGCCCGAGGCGTCGTCACCAGGCACTCGGTCCGCTCCGCTCCCTGACGGCTGACCGCGGCCCCGCAAGGGTCGCGCCACCCGCGGCGGATCGGTCCGACCGCGAGGTGGTATCCATGCTCTACCTGAGCCAGGCCATCGGCCGACCCGTGCTCGACGCCGCAGGCGAGCCGCTCGGCCGGGTGGACGATCTCATCGTCGCCCTCGGCGACCGCTATCCGCCCGTGACCGGGCTGGTCCTGCGCACCGACAAGCGCCTGATCTTCCTGCCCTGGACGTCGGTCGCCAGCTTCGACGCGGCCGGCGGCCGCCTGTCGACCGCGACCATCGACATCACCGCCTTCAAGCAGCGCCCGAACGAGATCCAGCTGCGCGCCGACCTCCTCGACAAGCAGATCGTCGACATCGACGGCCGCAAGGTCGTGCGCGTCAACGACCTCCGTCTCGACGACGTCGACGGGATGCTCCACCTTGTCGCGGTGGACGTCGGGGCGGCGGGCCTGCTGCGACGGCTCGGGATCGAGGGGCCGTTCCGCGTGCTCGCCCGCAACGTCGGGCTGTCGACCCCGGAGCGCTACATCGACTGGGAGGACGTCGACCCGGTCGAGACCAGCATCGCGTCGATCAAGCTGCGCGTGCCGCATGCCGGCCTCGCCGAGCTGCACCCGGCCGACCTGGCCACGATCATCGACCAGCTGGCGCCGCGCGACCGCGCCGGCGTCCTCGCGTCGCTCGACGACGAGGCCGCGGCCGACGCGATCGAGGAGATGGAGCCCGACACCCAGGTCGAGGTCCTCGAGGACCTCGCGCCGGAGCGCGCGGCCGACATCCTCGAGGAGATGTCGCCCGACGACGCGGCCGACCTCGTCGCGGACCTGTCGGACGAGACCCGGGCCGAGCTGCTCGCGCTCATGGAGCGCGACGAGGCCGACGAGCTCGGCGAGCTGCTGCGCTATCCCGAGGACACCGCGGGCGGCACCATGACCACGGAGTTCGTGGCGGTCCCGGCCGATCTCACGCGCGGCCGCCACCATCGACCGGCTGCGCGAGCTCGAGCCCGACGCCGAGACCATCTACTACGTCTACGTCGTCGACGCCGCGGAGCGGCTGGTGGGCGTCCTGTCGCTGCGCGACCTGATCGTCGCGCCGCCGGCCAGCCCGGTCGGCGAGGTCATGATCCCGGAGCCGGTCGCCGTGGACGTGCTGGCCGACCGCGACGAGGTCGCCGCGGTGGTCGCCCGCTACAACCTGCTGGCCGTGCCCGTGGTCGACGAGGAGCACCGCCTCGTCGGCATCGTGACCGTGGACGACGCCATGGACACCATCCTGCCCGCCGGCTGGCGGCGCCGGCTGCCGCGACCCGTCGGGCGCGGCTAGGAGACCGGTCCGATGCGCCGGCCGCCGCCGATCGCCCTGCCCCGCCCGCGACCGATCATGCGATTGCGTGACCGGCTCGCGCTCGGGCGCCGCGTGCGGCTGCGCGGCCGGTTCCGCGGTCGCCGCGGGTTCCTCGCCTTCCTCGCGGTCATGGGCCCCGGCCTGATCGCCGGCATCGCCGGCAACGATGCGGGCGGCATCACCACGTACAGCGTGCTGGGCGCGGAGACCGGCCTGTCGCTGCTCTGGCTGTTCCCGATCACCATCGTGATCCTGGCCATCGTCCAGGAGATGGCGGCACGGCTCGGCGTCGTCACCGGCCAGGGCCTGTCGGACCTCATCCGCGACCGGTTCGGGGTCCGGCCGACCGCGTTCGCGATGCTCGTGCTGCTCGTCGCGAACGTGGCCAACACCGTCGCAGAGTTCTCAGGCGCCGCGGCGGCCCTCGAGATCTTCGGGATCTCGCGCTACCTCGCGGTCCCGATCACGGCGGTCGCCATCTGGGCGCTCGTGATCAAGGCCTCGTACAAGACCGTCGAGCGCGTCTTCCTGTCGGTGATCGTCGTCTTCCTCGCCTACGTCGCGTCGGCGATCCTCGCGCGGCCCGACTGGGGCGAGGTGGGCCGGCGCTGGTCACGCCCGACCTTCGACTTCACCACCACCACGCTGCTGCTGATGGTCGCGCTGGTCGGCACGACCGTGACCCCGTACATGCAGTTCTACCTGACCAGCGCGGTGGCGGAGAAGGGCATCGGCGAGGACGAGCTGCGGCTCGAGCAGGCCGACGCCATCGGCGGGTCGATCTGGACCAACGTCATCGCGATCTTCATCGTCGTCGCGACCGCGACCACCATCTACGCGACCGGCGGCTCGATCACGACCGCGACGGACGCGGCCCAGGCGCTCGAGCCGGTCGCCGGGCGTCTCGCCGAGGGGCTCTTCGCGGTCGGCCTCTTCGGGGCGAGCGTGCTGGCCGCGACGATCATGCCGCTCTCGACCGCGTTCGTCGTGTGCGAGGCGTTCGGCTGGGAATCCGGCGTCGACCACCGCTTCTCGGACGCGCGGGCGTTCTTCTCGATCTACACGTTCGTGCTGCTCGTCGGCGCGCTGGTCGTGCTGATCCCGGGGCTCGACCTGCTGCCGCTGATCATCGGCTCGCAGAACCTGCAGGGCCTGCTGCTGCCGGTCGTACTGGTGTTCATGGTCCTGCTGATCAACGACAAGCGGCTGATGGGCGACCACCGCAACGGCCGGATCGCCAACGTGCTGGCCTGGGGCGCGGTCGGCCTCGTGGTCGCGCTCGACGCGGTCCTGCTCGCGGTGAGCGCGGCCGGCGCGCTCGGGATCACGATCGGCTAGGGCCAGACTAGACTCCACCCAGTACGCAGGGGGCGCACCACGTCATGGCGACCACGACAAGGCTGCTCCGTGCGGCACTGCTCCTGGCGATCATGGCCGCGAGCACCTCCTGCAGTGGCGTCGCGAGTCCCGCGACCCCGTCACCGACAGTCTGCGAAGACGGGATCTCGAGCGAGATCCTGGGCTGCGACGTTCCCCGGCACCTCTACATCGGCACGACCTGTGCCGAACTGGCGAAGGAGTGGGTCGGCGTCCTGAACACCACGGCAGGATCCGTCGTGACCGGTCCAGCGACGGTCGGCGACCAGGCCAAGTCCGTTCGCCTCCACCTGGCGATGGTGACCAGTACGGTCGGCGTCAACGCGCGCATCCGCGAGCTCGACCTCGCCGTCCGATGCGACGTGCCCGGATTCATGGCCGTGGCCGAGCCGCTGCTGTCGCCGGAGCTTCGTTCGGGCGCGGGCCAGGCCATGTACGACGGCGACCCGGTCGCGTCGTTCGAGGAGTGGCTGGCCGACGTGCGCAAGGTCCTCCGCGTGATCGAAGACGGGGAGTGACGATCTCCGGACGCGACCGCAGCGCCGGCAGGATCCCATCGGCGACGACCCAGGCGGCGTGACGCTAACCGGTCGTGCAGATCGTCGTCGGGCCGGTCGGCGCGACCCGGACCTGCCAGGTCGACCCGTCGCCGACGTCGGGCACCGCGATATGGGCGCTCTGGCCCGCCAAGAGAGGCACGGTCACGTTCCGCTCCTTGGTAGGCGGGAGCTGGTAGCCCAGCCACGCGGTGGCATCGGCATCGCCGGACAGGTCGAGCCCGCCACCACCCGGGACCTCGAGCGTCACCGAGGGCGCCGGCCCGGCCGGCGTCACCGCGATACAGCGTCCCGCCGGCTGGATGGCCACGTCCCGGTCCGTGAGCGCGGCGGTTGGCACGCCTGGACGGCCGGGGCCGATCGGACCGACGGTGAACCCAGAACCCGCCAGGCGGGCATACGCCTGGTCGAGCGTCTGCCGGTCGGGTGAGGGGGCGGCCGAGGCGAGCCACGCGTCGCGCGTCGGTGAGCCATACTTGGCAAGCAGACCTCGGAGCGTACCGAGCCGCGGCATCCCGACCGACAGGCTCGCCTCGTCCATCCAGGTGGCGTCCGGGTGGGACTGGATCACGGTGAGCTCGGCCCGCGTCCGCTCCGCCTGGGTCCGAAGGATCCGGCCCAACGTGCCGAGATCGAGAAGGTTCGCGACGATCGCCACGACAAGCAGGGGGCTGAGCAACGCCAGCGCCGTCGCGGGCGGCCGGCCACGCCCGAACAGCCCGGCGAGCAGATCCGACAGGAAGACCGCAAGCAGCGGAGCCGCAACGTACACGTACCTGCTCCGACCGGCGAAGTCGCCCGGCAGGCCAGCCCTCGCATACGCGATGAGGATGTACATTCCGACCAACCCCACGGCGGCGCCGACCGCGAGCGCGGGCATCGTGCGTCGGACGATCACGAGCCAGCCCAGCAGGCCGAAGCCGACGGCCAACAGGGCGACACCGAGCACCGAACCGACCGCGGGAGCCAGCCCGCCACCGTCGAGCCCGAAAGCGCGAGTTACGGACCAGATCGTGCCCCGGAGCGCGAAGGCCGCCGTGTCTGCCACGCCCGCGACCGGACGCGTGCCGACGCCGGTCCGGCCATAAGCCAGAAACCAGAGAACGAACGCCGCTACAGGGATCGCAAGCCAGACGGTCCGGTGCCGTGTGGCTGGGTCGATGATCCCGCGGACGATGCTCGCCGCCAGAAAGAACACTCCCATCGCGGATGCCGCGAGCGAGACGACGAGCACCGTGGCGGCCGCTGGCCCAGCCCATGAGCGCCGATCCTCGAGCATCGCGAAGGCCCAGACGCCCGCCGCGACCGAGCTGACGAACCCCATCTGGAAGGCCCATAGGAGGTTCTCGGCGCCGGAGCCGAGCAGGAGCAACGGGAGGGTGACGGCGAGGGCGAACCAGGCGGTCTGGCGACGACGGACCAATACATAGACCCCGGCCACAGCAACGAGGTGGATCGCGACCAGCACGCCGAGGTACGGGAGGTACGACCGCAGCCCGACCAAGGCGAGCACGGCCCCGTAGAGCAGATGCGGCACGGTCGACCAGTGCTCGTTGTGTGGCTCGAGATAGGCCGCGACTGACCCGCTGTCAAAGGCGATGAACTTCCACTCGTCCGTACGAAAGGTCAGCTGTCGGCCAACGAACAGGATGACCGAGGCCGCGACGGCAGCGGCGATGACGAAGGCGACGTCCGCCCGTCGACGGCCAACGTCGGCATCGACCGAGCTTGCCATCGCTGGAGCCACTAGCCCTCGCCGGTCTCCACCGGCAGGCCCGCGTCGCGCCAGGCCGGGAAGCCGGCACCGACCCACGACGCGTCGCCGAAGCCCGACGCGCGCAGCAGCGACGTGGCGATGCACGCTCGGAAGCCGGCCTCGCAGATGACGGCGATCGGGCGGTCGCGTGGCAGGTCGGCGAGACGGTCCGGCAGCGAGCCGCCGTTGATGTGCCAGGCGCCCGGGACGTGGCCGGCGGTGTACTCGTTCATCTGGCGGACGTCGATGACCATCGGCGCGCCGGCGGCACTCGAACCCGAGAGCGCCACGGCCAGCTCGTCGATCGACAGCTGCCCGCTCGCCTCCACCGGGCGCCCGGACGCGGCCCACGCCTCGATCCCGCCGTCGAGGTAGCCGGCGACGTCGTCGCGGCCGATCCGGATCGCCTGCCGCATGATCGGATCGAGATCCTCCGGTCGCGCCGCGATCAGCACGACCGGCCGGTCGAGGTCCACCACCCAGCCGAGCCACGTCCCGAACGAGTCCTCGAGCGGGATCGAGATCGAGCCCGGGACGTGCCCGGCGACATGGACCGCCGCCGGTCGCGCGTCGACGAGCGTCGCGCCGGCGGCGACCGCCGCCTCGACCTCCGCGGGATCCATGGGCGGCGGCGCTCGGCACGACGCCGCCGAGCAGCGGCGGCCCGGCCTGGTTCATCGGCCGCATCCGCGCGAAGTAGCGCGGGATCGCCGGCTGGCCGGCGAGCAGGGCTCGCGCGAAGGCGTCGATGTCCATCGGGGCCAGCAGCGGGTCGAACGAGCGCTCGTGGCCGATCGTCGTGGACGACGCGTCGCCGATCCCCGTCGAGCAGAGCGAGCCGGCGCCATGCGTCGGGTGGACGTGGACCGCATCGCCGAGCGGCAACAGCGTGTCGTGGATCGAGTGGTACATGTCGTGGGCGTACGGGACGGCGTGGTCCGCGCCGAGCAGGTCGGTCCGCCCGACCGCGCCGACCAGGATCGAGCCGCCGCTGAGCAGCAGCCCGGGGTCGTCCGACACCGACTGCCATCGACCACGCGATACGAGACGTGCTCCGGCGTGTGCCCGGGCGTGTCGAGCACCTCGAACCGCAGCCGCCCGACGTCGAACCCCGCGCCGCCCGGCAGGCCGGCGTGCTCGTAGCGGAGCGCCGCCCCGGCCCCGATGACGTGGGTCGCGCCGGTCAGGGCGGCCAGGTCGCGGCCGCCCGAGACGTAGTCGTTGTGCAGGTGCGTCTCGAGGACGTGGCTGATCCGAAGACCACGCCCGGCGGCCGCCTCGAGGTAGACGTCCACGTCGCGCCGCGGATCGACGATCGCGGCGACGCCCGCGTCCTCGTCCGCGACGAGCGTGGACAGGTGGCCCAGCCCGCGGATCGAGAACGACTCGAGCCGCATCGCTACATCATCACGAGGCCGCCGTCGACCGCCAGCACCTGGCCGGTGATGTACCCGGCCTCGTCCGATGCGAGGAAGGCGACCGCGTCGGCGATCTCCTGCGTGGTGCCGAAGCGGCCGAGCGGCGTGCGGTTGGTGATCTCGTCCATCAGCGGCTGCGGGAGGTCCTGGGTCAGCTCGGTCAGGACGAAGCCGGGCGCGACGGCGTTGACGGTGATGCCCGCGCGACGCGAGCTCGCGGGCCGAGGCCTTGGTCAGCCCGATCAGCCCGGCCTTGGCCGACGAGTAGTTCGCCTGGCCCATCTGGCCGGCCTGCCCGGAGACCGACGTGATGTTGACGATCCGGCCGGCGCGCGCCTTGAGCATCGGCCGGGTGACCGCCTTGGTCATCCAGAACGCCCCGAAGAGGTTGGTCTCGAGGACCTCGCGCCACGCCTCCTCGGTCATCCGCATGATCAGGTCGTCGCGGGTGACGCCGGCGTTGTTGACGAGGATGTCGACCTTCCCGAACGCCTCGAGCGTCTCCTTGACGACGCCGTCGGCGGCCTCCGGGGCGCGGGCGTCGGCCTGGATCGAGACCGCGCGGCGACCGAGTCCCTCGATGATGCCGACGGTCTCGGCCGCGGCGGCCGCGTTGCCCTTGTACGTGAACGCGACGTCCGCGCCCTGGGTCGCGAGGCGCGTGGCGATCGCGCGCCCGATGCCGCGCGAGCCACCGGTGACGAGGGCGCTCTTGCCGGTCAGGTCGATCATGCGTTGGCCTCCTGGCGGGCGGGCTCGGGCTCGCCCGGGACGACGTCGTCGAGCGGGACGTCGACCGTCCCAGGCTGGGCCATCAGCGCGGCGAGCGCGTCGGGGATCGGGTCGACCGAGTCCCAGTCGACCGGTGCCCGGATCACGATGTCGGCCGGGTCGACCGCGGCGTCGCCGGCGATCCCGCGCGCCGGGTCGGCGGTCCACTCGATGGTCACGGCGCCGCTGGTGAACCCGGCCCCGAAGGCGACGATCACGATGTGGTCGCCGACCTTGACCCGGCCCTCGTTGACGGCCTCGGCCAGGGCGATCGGCACGGACGCGGCGGAGGTGTTCCCGTACTTGTCGAGGTTCACGAACATCTTCTCCATCGGCAGGTCGAGACCCTTGGCGACCGCGTCGATGATCCGGATGTTGGCCTGGTGCGGGATGAACAGGTCGATGTCGGACGGCTCGAGGCCGGCCTTCCGGATCGATTCGAGCGCCGTGGACGCCAGCGTCCGCGTCGCGAACCGGTACGTCTCCTTGCCCTCCATCCGGATGTAGTGCTCGCCGCGGGCGATGGTGTCGGCCGATGGCGGGCTCTTCGCGCCGCCGGCCGGCAGCCAGATCATGTACGCGCCCTGCGGCTCGGTCGTCATCTCGATGCCGAGCCCGCCGCCCGGCTCGTCCGACGCGGAGAGCACGACGGCCCCGGCGCCGTCGCCGAACAGGATGCAGGTGTTGCGGTCGGTGTAGTCGAGGAAGCGCGTCAGCAGCTCCGCCCCGATGACCAGCACGTGCTTCGCGAGCCCGCTCGTGATGTAGGCGTGGGCCGTGGCGTAGGCGTAGACGAAGCCCGAGCACGCGGCGGCGACGTCCATCGCGGCCGCCTTCGTGTTGCCGATGGCCTCCTTGACCAGGGCCGCGGTCGAGGGCATCCAGTAGTCGGGCGTCAGCGTCGCCAGCAGGATGAGGTCGATGTCGTCGGGCTCGATGCCCGCGGTGCGGATCGCGCGCATCGCCGCGACCGCGGCCATCGACGCGGTCGTCTCGTGCGCGGCCGCGACCCGGCGCTCGCGGATCCCCGTGCGGCTGACGATCCACTCGTCGGAGGTGTCGACCATCCGCTCGAGGTCCCGGTTCGTCAGCACCTGCGACGGGGCGTAGCGGCCCCAGCCGGTGACATGGGCGTGGCGCGTGACCTCACTCACAGCGGTTCCACCTCGACCAGGGGTTGCTTCGCCTTCACGAGCGTGCCGCTCTCGGGGATGACCTTGACCACGCGGCCGGCCAGGTCCGACTTGATCTCGTTGAACAGCTTCATCGCCTCGATGAGGCCGACGATCTGCCCGACCGCGACCTCGCCGCCGACCGTGACGTACGGGGCCGAGCCGGGCGCCGGCGAGCCGTAGAAGATGCCGGTCAGCGGCGCCTTGACCGAGGGCTTCGGCGGGGGCGCCGGGGTCGCGACCGGCCGCGGCCGGCTCGCCCGGGCCCTGACCGTCGGCGGAGGCGACGGCCGGCGCGGCGACCGGCTCGGCGACGGCCGTCGCGATCGCCGACGGCTTGCGGAGCACCAGTCCGGTCCCGCCCGACTCGACCTCGAGCTCGGTCAGGTCCGAGCGGTCGAGCAGGTCCGCCAGGCGGTCGATGAGCGCCAGCAGCCCGGCATCCCCGTCGTCGTGGACGGAGACCTCGGCCGGCTCGGCCGCTCGGCGGCTCGGGCTCGGGCTTCGGGCCGTCCGGGCCCTTCCGGCCGTCGGTCATGCGTCGAACCGCGTGAAGACGAGGGCCGTGTTCTGGCCGCCGAACCCGAACGAGTTGCTGAGCGCCGTCCGGATCTCGCGCGACGCGGCGACGTTCGGCGTCAGGTCGAGCCCGACGCTCTCCGGGTCCGGGTCGACGAGGTTGATCGTCGGCGGGACGCAGCCGGTCAGGATCGACTGGATCGTGACGATCGCCTCGATCGCCCCCGCCGCGCCGAGCGTGTGCCCGAGCATCGACTTGTTCGCGGTGATCGCGACCCGGGCCGCGGCGTCGCCGAGGATCGTGCGGATCGCCTGGAGCTCGGCCTTGTCGCCCTCCGGCGTCGAGGTCGCGTGGGCGTTGACGTGGTCGATGTCGGCCGGTTCGAGGCCCGCCTTCTCGAGCGCGATCCGGGCGGCGCGCACGGCGCCGATCCCGCCGGGCGCGGGCAGCGTGATGTGCGACGCGTCCGCGGTGGCGCCGTAGCCGACGAGCTCGGCGTAGATCGTCGCGCCGCGGGCCTCCGCGTGCTCGAGCGCCTCGAGGATGACGACGCCGGCCCCCTCGCCGATGACGAACCCGTCGCGGCCCGAGTCGAACGGGCGCGAGGCCGCCTCCGGGTCGTCGTTCCGCGTCGAGAGCGCGCGCATCGCGGCGAACCCGCCGACGAGCGGCTCGAAGATCGCCGGCCTCGGTCCCGCCCGCGACCATGATGTCCGCGTCGCCGCGGCGGATGATCTCCGACGATTCGCCGAGCGCGTGGCCACCGGTGGCGCAGGCCGAGACGGTCGTGAAGTTCGGGCCGGTCATCCCGAACGTGATCGCGATCTGGCCCGCGCCGATGTTCGGGATCCCCATCGGGATGAGGAACGGGCTGATGCGATCCGGACCGCGCAGGGCGTTGGTGGAGATGCCCTCGACGAGCGTCCCGACGCCACCGAGCCCGGTCGCGAGGATCACCCCGGTCCGCTCGGCCAGCTCGCCCTCGAACCGCTCCGGCAGCCCGGCCTGGTCGAGCGCCTCGCGCGCGGCCACGAGCCCGAACTGGATGTAGCGGTCGTCCGGCGCAGGTCCTTGCGGTCGAGGATGTGCGACGCGTCGAAGTCGCGGACCTCGGCGGCGATCCGCGACGTCAGCCGCGACGGGTCGAACGCCTCGATCGTGCGCACGCCGGAGCGGCCGGCCACCAGGCCCTCCCAGGTCGACGCCACGTCGTTGCCGAGGGCCGTCACGGCCCCCATCCCGGTGACGACGACGCGGCGTCGCTCGCTCATCGGACGAGCTTCCCCGTGCGGACCGTCGCGGCGCGGTAGACGTCGCCCGGCAGGCCGCGGGCCGAGATCGCGTTCGCGACCGCGAGCGCGTCGAACTCGGTGCGCTTGATCTCGGCTTCGACGTTGCCGTCGACCAGGTCGACCAGCGCCCAGGTCGCCGTCGGGTCGCCGTCGAAGACGTAGCCCGCCGAGCCGGCGTTGACGATGATCTTCCAGCCGAGGTCGCGGACCTCGGGCAGGTGGGTGTGGCCGCAGGCGATGACCCGGGCGTCGGTCCGCGAGACGCGCTCGAGGATCACGTTCGGGTCCAGGGCCTGGTCGAAGCCGGCCGTCTGCGAGCCGGGCGACGCGTGGCAGACGAGGACCATGGTGTCGTCGGTCGCCCGTGCCCGGCGCTCGTTCGGCAGCCGGCGCAGCCAGGCCAGCCGCTCGTCGCCGAGCGCGTCGTTGGCCCATTCCGCGGCGGCGAGGTACGTCTCGGGGACGCCGTCGGTCATCCACGGGAAGGCCGCGGCGTAGTCGAAGTCGGCGACCGCGACGTCCGTGTTGCCGGCGACGACCATCGCCCCGTCGGACTCCATCGTCCGCAGGAGGTCGATCGACGCCGGCCGGGTCCGGGCCGTTGAGGACGAGGTCGCCGGCGACCGCGACGAGGTCCGGGCGGGCGGCGTGGACCGCCTTGCGGACGGCCTCGAGCGCCGGGAGGTTGCCGTGGATGTCGGAGATGACCGCGAGGCGGGTCATCGGAGCACGCCCTCGCCGGGGATGATGAAGCTGATGCGTCGTCTCGCAGGCGACCTCGCCGTCGACGCTGGCGACGCCCGCGGCCGCGGCCGAACCGGCCGCCGAGCTTCTCCATCGTGACCTCGAGGCGGAGCGTGTCGCCCGGGATGACGATCCGCTTGAAGCGCGTGTCGTCGATGCCGGCGAAGAGCCCGATCCGGTCGCCGAACCCGGGCTGCTTGGCGACGTAGACCGCCATCGTCTGGGCCAGCGCCTCCACCTGGAGGACGCCGGGCATGACCGGCAGGCCCGGGAAGTGGCCCTGGAAGAACCACTCGGTCGCGGTGACGCCCTTGATCCCGACGATCCGCTTCGCCTCGGGGTCGTACTCGACGATCCGGTCGACGAGGAGGAACGGCCAGCGATGCGGGATCAGCTCCTCGATCTCGCGGGCCGAATGGATCGTGGCGGATGGCGCGTCGGTCACGGGCAGCTCCTGGTGGGTGGGGTCAGTCTGGCCGCTGCCGGTCGGGTCGAACGGCAACTTGTGTGCAGGTCTGCATCACGTACGGGCGGCGGCCGTCAGGAAGGCCGCACTCCCGACGCGGTCGAGCAGGTTGGTCGTGAACCGGCCGTCGAGGAACGTCTCGTTGGCCGAGGAGCGCCTGCTGGATGGCGACGTTGGTGACGAGGCCGTCGATGACGAGCTCGTCGAGCGCGACGCGCCCGCGGGCGATGGCGGTCGCCCGGTCCGGGCCCCAGACGACGAGCTTGCCGAGGAGCGAGTCGTAGAACGGCGGGACCTCGTAGCCGGTGTACAGGTGCGAGTCCATCCGGACGCCCGGGCCGCCCGGCGCGTGGTAGCGCTCGACGATGCCGGCACCCGGGCCGGAAGTCGGCCTCGGGGTCCTCGGCGTTGATGCGGAACTCGATGACGTGGCCGCGGAACGCGACGTCGGCCTGGCTGAAGCCGAGCGGCTCGCCGGCGGCGATCCGGATCTGCGTCGTCACGAGGTCGATCCCGGTCAGCATCTCGGTCACCGGGTGCTCGACCTGGATCCGGCAGTTGATCTCGATGAAGTAGAAGCCGCCCGCGCGGTCGACGAGGAACTCGAGCGTCCCGACGTTCTCGTAGCCGGCCGCGACGACGGCGCGGACCGCCCGCTCGGCGAGGTCGGCGCGCGCGGCCTCGGAGAGCGCCGGCGTCGGCGCCTCCTCGAGGATCTTCTGGTGGCGCCGCTGGACCGAGCAGTCGCGCTCGCCGAGGTGGACGCCGTGCCCGTAGCGGTCGACCGCGACCTGGACCTCGACGTGGCGGTTCTCGTCGAGCCACTTCTCGAGGTACAGCGAGTCGTCGCCGAACGCCGCCTTGGCCTCCGAGCGGCAGACCTTGAGCACCGACTCGAGCTCGCGCGCCGTGCGCACCATGCGCATGCCCTTGCCGCCGCCGCCGGCCGACGGCTTGATCGAGGACCGGGTAGCCGAGCCTCTCGGCCTCGGCGAGGGCGTGGGTCTCGTCGCGGAGCATGCCGTCCGAGCCGGGGATCGTCGGCAGGCCGTGCGCGCCCGAGCAGGCGGCGCGTCGCCTCCTTGCTGGCGAACCGCTCGAGCACCGGGCCGGGCGGGCCGATGAAGGTCAGGCCGTGGGCGGCGACGACCTCGGCGAAGCCCTCGTCCTCGGACAGGAAGCCGTAGCCCGGGTGGATGGCGTCGCAGCCGGTGACCAGGGCGGCCGAGATGACGGCCGGCGCCGAGAGGTACGAGCGCTTGGCGTCGGCCGGGCCGATGCAGATCGCCTCGTCGGCGAGCTGGACCGGCGAGCGAGTCGCGGTCGGCCTCGCTGTAGGCGACGACCGCCTCGACGCCGAGCGTCCGGCAGGCCCGCAGGATGCGCAGGGCGATCTCGCCGCGGTTGGCGATGAGGATCTTGCGGAACATCGGTCAGGCGTCCCCGGCCGGCGGCCGCGGTGGCCAGCTCGATGACGATGAGCTCCTGGCCGTACTCGACCGCGTCGCCCGGCTCCGACGAGGCTCGCCCCGACGATGCCGTCGACCGGGGCCACGACCTCCTGGGCGACGCCGAGCATGTCGACGATGCCGAGGCGGTCGCCGGCGCGGACCCGGGTCACCGGCACGGACCTCCGGTCCGGGGCTGGAAGATGCCGACGGCCGGCGACGTCGCCACGCGAGCGGCGCGCGGTCGGCGCCGTCGCGGCCGTCACGACCGTCGCGGCCGGGGCCGACCGGGCGTGAGGCTGGCGACGCGCCGGGTGCGCCGCCGTGCGGACGACCCGCGACCGGCGCGCTCGGCCGGCCGCTTGACGCGTGGCGGTCGCCGGGGCGGCGCAGGCGGACCTTCCAGTCGCCCTCGCGGACCTCGAGCTCACCGAGGCCGGTCGCGGCCAGCTTGGCGATCAGGGCGGGCAGCAGCTCGTCGGCCAGGCGGTCGATGGCGGCGTGGTCGCTCGGCGTCCGCTGCGGACGAGGCGTCGGCGTCCTGGGGTGGCGATCCGGGCACTCGCTAGACCTCCTCGCGCGCCGGCGGGTCGTCGCGCGACCACGGCTGGACGGTGGCGCCGAGCGCTCGCCGGCCCGGGTCCAGCAGGTCGCGCAGGCGATCACCGAGGCCGCGATCGACCTTGTCGGGGATCTCCGGCACGTCGGCCTCAGTGTAGGCGCCCAGCGACCGGTAGCGTCGGTAGCGCTGCGTCGACCAGCTCGTCGATGGTGAGCGCCTCGAGGGCCGTCGAGCCGGTCGACGATGATCGCCCGCAGCCGGCGGGCCGTCTCGGCCGGGTCGGTGTGGGCGCCCTCGCCCGGCTCGGGGACGACGAGGTCGATGACGCCGAGGTCGTGCTGGTCGGCCGCGGTCATGCGCATCGCGGCCGCCGCGGTGGCCGCCTCGTCGGTGCGTCCGCCACAGGATCGAGGCGCAGCCCTCGGGGCTGATGACCGAGTAGACCGCGTTCTCGAGGGCGATGACGACGTCGCCGACCGCGATGGCCAGCGCGCCGCCGGAGCCGCCCTCGCCGGTGATGACCGTGACGATCGGGGTGCGCAGGCGGGTCATCAGCGCGACCGACCGGGCGATCGCCTCGGCGATGCCGCGCTCCTCGGACTCGGGGCCGGGGTGGGCGCCCGGGACGTCGACGAAGGTGATGACCGGCAGGCCGAAGCGCTCGGCCAGCTCCATCACCCGCATCGCCTTGCGGTAGCCCTCGGGATGCGGCATCCCGAAGTTGCGCCGGATGTTCTCGTCGGTGTCGGCGCCCTTCTGCTGGCCGATGACGGCGACCGGCCGGCCGTCGAGCCGGGCGAGCCCGGCGACCATCGCCTCGTCGTCGCCGAAGAGGCGGTCGCCGTGGAGCTCGACGAACCCGTCGGTCATCGCCTCGACGAACTCGAGCGTCCGCGGCCGGCGCAGGTTGCGGGCCAGCTGGACGCGCGCCCAGACGTCGTCGGCGCGTGGGGCCGCTGCCGTTCGTCGGCGTCGCCGTTGGTCGGCGCCGCCGTTCGGCCGCCGACGCAGGCATCGCGGGTCGGGCGAGGCCTCGCCGCGCCGCGAGCTCGCCGACCCGGTCGGCCAGGGTCGAGAGGAAGGAGAGCGGCCGGAAGCCGGGCACGTCCGCGCTGGCGGGCGCCGGCGTCGGCCGTCCCGTCGCGGACCGGCAGCAGGCGCAGGATCGCCGCCAGCTCGTCGCGCAGCTCGGCGCGGGCCACGACCCGGTCGACGAAGCCGTGGCGGAACAGGAACTCGGCGCGCTGGAACCCCGGCGGCAGCTCCTGGCGCGATCGTCCCGGCCGGACACGCGCGCCCCGGCGAAGCCGATCAGGGCGTTCGGCTCGGCCACGTTGACGTCGCCGACGGCGGCGAACGAGGCGAAGACGCCGCCGGTCGTCGGGTCGGACAGCACCGAGATGAACGGGACGCCGGCCGGGCGCAGCCGCTCGATGGCGGCGAGCGTCTTGGCCAGCTGCATCAGGGCGAGCGTGCCCTCCTGCATCCGGGCCCCGCCCGAGGCGCTCACGATGAGCAGCGGGATCCGCGCCTCGAGGGCGTGCTCGGCCGCGCGGGTCACCTTCTCGCCGACGACCGCGCCCATCGAGCCGCCCATGAACCCGAAGTCCATGACGCAGATCGCGACCGGGATCGCCGCCGATGGCGCCGGTGCCCCACAGGGCGGCGTCGCGCATGCCGGTCGACGCCTGGGCGGCGGCGAGCCGGTCGGGATAGCTCTTCTGGTCGACGAAGCCGAGCGCGTCGACCGACTGGAGGCCGGCGTCGTGCTCGACCCAGCGTCCCGTGGTCGAGCAGCTGCTCGAGCCGGGTGGCGGCCGACAGCCGGAAGTGGTGGCCGCAGGTCGGGCAGACCCGCAGCGCCTTGTCGAGCTGCTTGTTGAACAGCATCGTCTCGCACGACGGGCACTTGGTCCACAGGTCGGGCGGGTAGGCGTCGCGCCGCGCGCGGAACGACGGCAGCTTGATCGGCATCAGTCGAGCCTCCCCGGGCGACGGCGCGGACGGCCCGGGCCATCGGGCGAGGCGGCGGGCCGGCGCCAGCGCCAGGCGACGAACGCCGCGCCGGCGAGCGAGAGCGCCGCCGACGTCAGGGCGGCGCCGCCGATGAGCAGCGGGCGCATCGGGTCGCCGTCCGGATCGTCGTCGAGCGCGAGGCCGTCGACGTAGGCGGCGAGCGCCGCGGTCGTCGGCGTCGTCCGCGGGCAGGCGCATCGAGACGACCGACCCTTCGCCGCCGGCCGCGACGGGCAGGCGCCGGGCGAGGCCGGCGCCGGCCAGCCGGGCGGCGAGGGCCTCCTCGAAGCGGAACGACGGGTGGAGCCGCGGCAGGTCGCGCGCGAGCCGGTCGGCGACGGCGCGCATCCGCGGGTCGAGCTCCGCCGGGGCGGGCGTCGCGTCGGCGCCGGTCCCGTGGGCCGTCAGCAGCGACTCGAGGTAGCGGTCGGCGATGAGCGCCTCGATCTCCGCGGCGTCGCGGCCGCCGGACAGGGTCACTCGCGGTCCTCGCCGAGGTCGCGGGCCACGTTGCGCAGCGCCCGGTGGATGAGGACCCGGACCGCGCCCTCGGAGCGGCCCAGGATCCCGGCGATCTCGGCGGTCGACATCTCGTCGACGAAGCGCAGGACGACCGCGCGGCGACGGTCGCCGGTCAGGCGGCTCGACGGCGCGCAGCGCGGCCGCGGCCTCGTCGCGGCGCGCGGCATCGGCCTCGAGGTCGAGCGGCGCGGCCAGGTCGGCGACGGTGTCGAGGGTCGTCTCCGGGCGGCGACGCCGCCGGCGGCGGCGCTCGGCGACCACGTTGCGGGCGATCGGGAACAGCCAGACCCGGAACGTGGAGGCGCCCTCGCCGTCCGTCGGGCGGGCGCGCTCCTCGAAGCGCGGCAGGTTCGCGAGCGCCGCCAGGAACGTCCGTTCCGTGGCGTCCTCGGCCTCGTGCCGGTCGCCGAGCTCGTAGAACGCGTAGCTGTACACCTGGGCGAGGTACTTCCGGTAGAGGGCGTCGAACCGCGCCGGGTCGGCCTGCGCCGCGTCCACGAGCGGGCGGTCCCGGTCGAGATGGACGAGGCGAGGGCCACCGGTCTCCTCCGACCGGTCCACCTTCCTGAATGCCGGACGCGCCATCGCGTTACACCCCGACCGTCGGCGCGAGGCGGACGTGGCGGATCTCGCCGACCACGACGGCGCGCCGCCCGTCGGCCGCCGACGGGTCCTCGACGAGGAGCGCGCCCGCGACCGGCGTCGACCCCGAGCGCCCGGACCGGCTCGCTCGTGCCGTCCGGGCGCGACCAGCTCGACCGTCGCGGCCGGTCGTCGACTGGCGGTCGGTCCAGCCGGCGACGTCGAAGCGTCCGGCGCGCAGCGCCTCGACGCCGGCCTCGAGGCGCGCGACGAACGCGTCGCGCCAGCGCGTCGCGGTCGATCGGCCGGCCGCCGGCGGCCTCGCGCAGCGAGGTCATCGCGTCGGCGAAGCTCCGGCGGGAAGACGGCAGCGGCCCAGTCGGCGTTGATGCCCGATCCCGACGACGACCCGGGGATCGTCCGTGCCCAGCCCGTCGGTCTCGCCGAGGACGCCGGCCAGCTTGCGCAGACGCGCCGTCGCCGGCCTCGACGACGAGGTCGTTGGGCCACTTCAGGCGGATCGGTGCCCGCGGGCAGCCCGGCGACCTCCTCGGCCGCGTCGGCCATCGCCAGCGAGGCGACCGCGGCCAGCCGCCAGACGCGGTCCGGCGGCGAGCCAGGTCGGCCGGAACCCGAGCGAGAGCAGGAGCGCGGCCCCGGGCGGGGCGACCCAGGTCCGGCCGTCGCGGCCACGACCCGCCGACTGCTCGTCGGCGATCGCGAGGCAGACCTCCGGCGTGCCGTCGGCCAGCCAGTCGCGGACGACGTCGTTGGTCGAGCCGACCTCGGCGAACCGCTCCGAGCGGGCGAGGAACGCGGTCATGCCGCGGTCGGCCCATCAGCCCGCCGCAGCGACGTCGACCGGTTCGGGGCGCTCGAGCTCGAAGGCGTCGTGCAGGGCGCGCAGCGCCGTCTCCAGCTCGTCCTCGGCGATGATGCAGGTGATGCGGACCTCGGAGGTCGAGATCATCTCGATGTTCACGCCCGCGTCGGCGAGCGTCCCGAACATGCGCGCCGCGTAGCCCGGGGCGTTGTGCAGCCCGGCGCCGACGATCGAGACCTTGGCGACCGAGGCGTCCGTCGTCAGCTCGCGCGCGCCCAGCTCGCGGACGACCGGCTCGAGGACCTTCTTGCCGCGCGCGAGCTCGACCCGCGGGCACGGTGAACGACATGTCGGTCGCGCCGCCGTGGCCGACGTTCTGGACGATCATGTCGATGTTGACGCCGGCCTCGGCCAGCGGCTCGAAGATGGCCCGCGCGACGCCCGGGCGGTCCGGGACGTCGACGATGGTGACCTTCGCGACGTTCCGGTCGTGGGCGAGCCCGCGGACCTTGTTGCGCTGCTCCACGAGCGGGTCCTCCCTGATGAGGGTGCCTGGGGCGTCCTCGAACGAGCTGAGGACCTCGATGACGACGTCGTTGACCCAGCCCAGCTCGACGGCCCGGACCTGCATGACCTGGGCGCCCTGGTGGGCGAGCTCGAGCATCTCCTCGTAGCCGATGACCGGGAGCTGCCGGGCCTTCGGGACGAGGCGGGGATCCGCGGTGTAGATGCCGCGGACGTCGGTGAAGATCTGGCAGCGCTCGGCGCGGAGCGACGGCGGCGAGGGCGACGGCGGTCGTGTCGCTGCCGCCGCGGCCGAGGGTCGTGATCTCGTCGGCGCCGCTGCTCTGGCCCTGGAACCCGGCCACGATCACGACCTTGCCCGCCTCCAGCTCCTCGCGGACGCGGCGCGGCTCGATGCCGGCGATGCGGGCCCGCCCGTAGCGGCCGTCGGTGGTGATGCCGGCCTGCGGCCCGGTCAGGCTGATCGCCGGGGTCCCGAGGCCGTGGAGGGCCATCGACAGCAGCGTCGCCGACTGGTGCTCGCCGGTCGCGAGCAGGACGTCCAGCTCGCGCGGGTCGGGGTCGTCGGTGATCGCGGCCGCCAGGCCGAGCAGCTCGTCGGTCGTGTCGCCCATCGCGCGAGACGACCACGACGAGGTCGTGGCCCGCGGCGCGCTCGCGGGCGATCCGGCGCGCGACCCGCTTGATGCGGTCGGCGTCGGCCACGGAGGAGCCGCCGTACTTCTGGACGACGAGGGGGGCAGGCATCGCGGGGCATTCTACCGCCCGGCTCACGGCGCTCCCGCCGTGCGGCAGGGAGGCCGGTCGCGCCCGCGTTGCGTGGGACGGCGCTACCGACGAACGAACCGGTCGCCTCATGCCTCGAACGCTCCATCGACGGCTTCGTTGGTCGGACCTTGCGTCCGGTGGGGCGCAGCGCGATCGGAGCGCCGCGGGTCGATCCCCGTTCGTCCGTAGACGCATGGGATGCAACGTCGGCCGGCCGATCGGCTCGAGCCCGAGCGCTAGACTCAGGCGCCGATGTGCTTCGATCTCGACAGCCACCCGCCGATCGCGCCGATCGCCGGCGGGGCGCTCGACAGCTCGCGACCGGCCGCTCACGGCGGCCGACGGCAACCGCCCGGCGGCGTTCCTGGCCCGGGCCGTCGACGCCGGGCGGCGCGGCGGTCGCTGCTGCTCCCGGACGTCCGCGGCCTCCACCCGTTCTACGAGGAGCTGGCCCTCCGGTTCGCGGAGCACGGCGTCGATGCGCTCGCGATCGACTGGTTCGGGCGGACGGCGCGCCGACGACGACCGCGGCGAGGGCTTCGAGTACATGCCGCACGTCGCGGCCACGACCTGGGGCGGGATCGCGGCCGACATCGCGGCCGGGGTCGACGTCCCTGCGGGAGCACGGCCGCGGCGCGGCGGCCGGCGAGCCGCCCGCCGTCGTTCACGCTCGGGTTCTGCATGGGCGGGCGGATGTCGTTCCTGGCCGGCGACCCTGGGGCTCGGGCTGGCCGGCGTCATCGGGTTCTACGGCACGCTCGTCGGCCCGTGGCGGAACGACGCGCCGGCGCCGGTCGACGTCGCCGCGTCGATCGCGTCGCCGGTGCTGGGCCTGTTCGGCGGCGCCGACGGCGGCGATCCCGCCCGAGGCCATCGCCGCCTTCGACGCCGCGCTCACGTCGACCGGCGTGGCCCATCGGCTGGTGAGCTACGAGGGCGCGCCGCACAGCTTCTTCGACCGCAAGGCGGCCGAGTTCGCGGACGCCAGCACCGCGGCGTGGGCCGAGACGCTGACCTTCATCGCCGATCCGGAGCGCGCCGCCGGCGCCCCCACGCCCAGGTGAGGATCGCGAGGCCGATCCCGACGAGCCAGATGGCCGGGACGCCGACGAACGCGAACGTGAGTCGGGCGACGGCCGGGTCATCGTTCGACGGGCACGCGACCCCCGGGTAGCCGAAGAAGCAGGCTTGCTGCCCGTCGACCAGGCTCGCGGCCGCCTGCCCCGCGAGGACGATGGCGAACGCAAGCATCAGGACGGTCCATCCCACCGCGACCGTGCGCACGCTTCGGCTTGGCTTTCGCACGTCGACACCCCGGATTCGTTCCGACCGCGCGATGCTGCGCCGACCTTCGTCGGCTCGCAAGGCCGCCGGGCAGGATCCGGGCGAGATCCGGGCGAGCTGGACGTCGACCGGTCAAGGTCCGGTGAGCACCCTCGCGCCCTGGGCCCGCGGCTCGACGACCTCGATGCGGCCAGGCAGGTCCACGTCGGCGGCGGCCGCGCCGAAGGCGGCCTCGATGCGGGTGATGCCCGCCATCGAATCGGCGAAGGCGAGGATCGACGAGCCGGCCCCCGACAGGCAGGCCCCGATCGCGCCGGCCTCGCGCGCGGCGTCGACCAGCGCCGGGAGCTGCGGGTAGACCTTGGCCCGGTACGGCTCGTGGAGCCGGTCCACGGTGAGCTGCTTCAGGACCTCGTAGCGGCCGCTCGCGAGCCCGGCGACGCCGAGCGCGACGGCCCCGATGTTGGCGACCGCATCGGCGAGCGGGACCGTGTCGGGGAGGATGTCGCGCATGTCGGTCGGTCGACAGGCGCAGCTCCGGGATGAACAGCACGGCCCGGAGGTCGCGCGGGGGATCGAACCGGACCGCGTCGACCGCGCCGTCCTCGGTCCGGGCGCTGATCGTGAACCCGCCGAGCAGCGCCGCGGCCGCGTTGTCCGGATGCCCTTCCAGCTCGGTCGCGAGGCGGAGCAGCTCGGGCTGCCCGAGCGGGTCGCCGAGCAGCGCGTTGCCCGCGACGAGCCCGGCCGACGGTCGCCGCCGCGGACGAGCCGAGGCCGCGGGCGAGCGGGATCGCGGTTGTGCATGACGATCCGCCAGCCGACGCCGGCCGGCAGCTCGCCGCGGGCCGCGGTCAGCGCCGCCTCGAGGCCGCGGACGAAGCGGTTGTCGCGGTCCTCGGGCAGCTCGTTGCGGCCCTCGCCCTCGACGGTCAGCTCGATCCGGCCGCGGCTCCAGCCGCGGACCTCGAGCTCGATCCGGTCGGTCAGCGCCAGCGCGACGCCGAGGCAGTCGTAGCCGGCGCCGAGGTTGGCCGAGGTGGCCGGCACCTCGACGGCGACCGTGCGGCCGTCCAGTTCGGCGAGCCAGTGGGCGACCATGGCTACCAGCCCAGCGCGACGGCGACCGCGCCGACGGTCGGCGCGGCCTCGATCCAGCGGCCGACCTGACGCTCGGCGGTCGTCGGGTCCTTCAGGCCGTGGCCGGTGAGCACGCAGGCGACGAGGGCGTCGGGGTCCAGCTCGCGGGCGGCGGCGGCCTTGCGGAGCCCGGCGACGCCCGCGGCGGAGGCCGGCTCGCAGAAGATCCCCTCCAGCCGGGCGACATCGCGGTACGCGGCGAGGATCTCGTCGTCGGTCACGGCGTCGATCCGGCCGCGCGAGCCGTCGCGCGCATCGATCGCCAGGTCCCAGGACGCGGGATCGCCGATCCGGATCGCGGTCGCGACGGTCTCGGGATGGTCCACCCGCCGGCCGCTGACGAGCGGCGCGGCACCGGCCGCCTGGAACCCCCACATCCGGGGCGTCCCCGAGACCACGCCGGCCGCCGCGTAGGCCCGGAAGCCCATCCAGTACGCGCTGATGTTGCCGGCGTTCCCGACCGGGATGGCCAGCACGTCCGGCGCGCGGCCGAGGGCGTCGCAGATCTCGAAGGCCGCGGTCTGCTGGCCCTCGAGGCGGAAGTGGTTGACGGAGTTCACGAGGGTCACCGGATGGTCTCCCTGCTCGGCGAGCGCACGGACGATGGTGAGGGCCTGGTCGAAGTTGCCGTCGATGGCGACGACGCGGGCGCCGGCGACCAGCGCCTGGAGCAGCTTGCCGGTGGCGATCTGGCCCTTGGGCAGGACCACGATCGCCTCCATCCCGGCCGCTGCGGCGTAGGCGGCGGCCGATGCCGACGTGTTGCCCGTCGAGGCGCAGACGACGGCGGTCGCGCCCTCCTCCGCGGCCTTCGCGACGGCCAGCACCATGCCGCGATCCTTGAACGAGCCGGTCGGGTTCTGGCCCTCGACCTTGAGGTACAGGTTCGGGACGCCGATGGCGGCGCCGAGCCGCGGCGCATGGACGAGCGGGGTGTCGCCCTCGCCGAGCGTCAGCGCGGGTGTCGCGTCGGTGACCGGCAGGAAGCGCGCGTAGCGCTCCATGAGCCGCGGGCGCCCGGCCCGGGCCGAGGACGGCGGCGCCGTCCGCGAGTCAGTCATCGATCGGATACCGGACGCCGTCGCGCATCTCGAGGACGTCCCGTGCCGGCGCGCGGACCGGGTCGCCGGTCGGACCCGCCGCCGACGGCCGGGGACCCCACGTCGAGCCGGCCCCGCGAGCGATGGCGATGAGGTCGCCCAGCACGGCGGAGGAGGTCGCGGCCCCGCCCGCGCCCGGGCCGTCGAAGCCGACCGAGCCGACCGGCTCCGCGTCCACCTCGACGCGGTTGCGGACGCCGGCCGTGCGACCCAGCGCGGAATCGAGCGGGAGCGCGGTCGGCAGGACCGCAGCGGCGAGGCTCCCGTCGGGCAGGCGATTCGCGGTCGCGAGCAGCCGGATCACGCGACCCGCCGCGGCCGCCTCGCCGGCGTGCTCACGGGTGACGGCGGTGATGCCCGCGCCGGCCGGGCCGCCGCGGCCGTCGGGCCGGGTCGCGATCGACGCGGGATCGAGCCAGCGATCGAACGCGAGCCGGGCGAGGATCACCAGCTTGTTGACCGCATCGAGGCCCTCGACGTCGCCCGACGGATCCGCCTCGGCGTACCCGAGGCGCTGCGCCTCGGCGAGCGCGTCGGCGTAGTCGCGCGGGGCATCCGGGTCGGTCATCGCGGTCAGGATGAAGTTGGACGTGCCGTTCACGATCCCGCGGACGCGACTGACCCGGTCCGCCGCGAGGTCCGTCGCCAGCGGCCCGAGGACCGGGATGCCCACCGCCCACGGCGGCCTCGAACCGCAGCGCCGCCCCGGTCTTCCGAGCGATGGCCTCCAAGGCGGGGCCGTGGTGGGCGATCACGTGCTTGTTGGCGGTCACGACCGGCGTGCCCATCGACAGGGCGGCCGCGATCAGCGTGTGGGCCGGCTCGTCGCCGCCCATCAGCTCGACGATGACGTCGGCCCCGCCGTCCGCCACGAGGTGGGCCGGCGCATCGGTCACGAGGTCCGCGGGCAGCCCCGAGGCGATCGCCCGGTCCGGCTCGCGGACGGCGATCCCGACCAGCTCCAGGCCGCGGCCGTCGGCGGGCCGCAGCTCGGCCCGCCGGTCGATCAGCGCGCAGGCCACCTCCCGTCCGACGGTCCCGGCGCCGAGCAGCGCGACCCGCAGCGGGGCGGCGCTCAACGATCGGCTCGGCTGGGTCGTGACATCGCGGTCGATGGTAGCCGACGGCGTGACGTGGCCGGGCGCCTCGGGCGGTCCGCTACACTCGCCGACGATGACGATCGAGACGGTCCCGGCAGCCGCCCCAGCCACCGACGCCGCCCTCCGCCCGCGGATCTTCAGCGGGATCCAGCCCTCGGGCGCGCCGCACCTCGGCAACGACCTGGGCGCGATCCGCAACTACGTCCGGCTCCAGGCCGAGTACGACACGATCTACTGCATCGTCGACTACCACGCGCTGACCAGCCTCCACGACCCCGATGCGCTCCGCGCGCGGACCCGCGAGATGGGCGCCGCGCTGGTGGCGCTGGGCCTCGACCCCGACCGCTGCATCCTCTTCGTGCAGAGCCACCGCCCCGAGCACACCGAGCTCGCCTGGCTCCTGATGACCGTGACGCCGGTCAGCTGGCTCGAGCGGACGCCCACCTACAAGGAGAAGCGCGAGAACCAGCCCGACGACATCAACCACGGGCTGCTCACCTACCCGGTGCTGCAGGCCGCGGACATCGTCATCTACAAGGCCTCGCTGGTCCCGGTCGGCAAGGACCAGGCCGCCCACCTCGAGCTCTCGCGCGAGATCGTCCGGCGCTTCAACACGATCTACGGCGAGACCTTCCCGGAGCCGCAGGCCGTCCACACCGAGGTGCCCGTCGTGCTCGGCACGGACGGCGTCCGGAAGATGAGCAAGTCGCTCGACAACACCATCGAGATCCTGGCCTCGCCGGACGTCATCCGCCGCCAGGTCATGAGCATGGTCACCGACACGCAGCGCATCCTGCGGACGGACCCGGGGCGCCCGGAGGTCTGCAACGTCTGCCAGCTGCACCGCTTCTTCGGCAGCGACTACGAGACGATCTGGGACGGCGAGCGCACCGCGCGGACCGGCTGCGTCGACACCAAGAAGCTGCTCGCGGAGCGGATCATCGCCCACTACGCCGAGGCCCGCGAGCGCTACGACGAGCTGATGGCCGACCCGGCGCGGATCGACCGGATCCTCGCGGACGGCGCGGAGCGGGCGCGGCCGCTGGCCGAGGCCACGATGGCCGAGGTCCGCGAGCGGATGGGGCTTCGCTGAGGACGCAGGAGGGACCCGCCACGGAGGACCGAACGCTGCTCGACGATCGACCAGGAGGACGGGATCGGCGGCTCGTGAGCGCGATCCTGGTGCTCGGCGCGGTCGCGCTCTTCTTCATCGTCCTCGGCCAGCTGGCCTCGTTCCTGTCGTTCTTCGCGGACATCCTGCTGACGTTCTTCCTCGCGTGGCTGCTCGCGTTCATCATCAGCCCGATCGTCACCCGGATCATCGCGGCGATCCCCAAGCTGCCGCGGGTCCTCGCCACCGTCATCGTCTACACCGGCGTGGTCGCGATCCTCGTCGTGATCATCGTGGTCGTCGCCGGCGCGCTCACGACGTCGATCGCCGAGTTCGTCGCCTCGATCCCGCAGATCCAGCAGGACCTGCCCGTCGATCGTCGCGCCATGGCAGGCCTGGCTGGACTCGGTCGGGCTCGGCCAGATCGACCTCGTGACCCAGCTCGACCTCGGTCCTCGACAACCTCGACGAGGTCGCCGCGATCCTGGTCACGCCGCTGCAGCAGATCGCGGTCGCCAGCCTGAGCGTGGTCGGGACGATGCTGATCGTCTTCTTCCTGTCGATCTACATGGTCATCGACCGCGACCAGATCCTGGCCTTCCTCTTCCGGCTGGTGCCGCCGTCCTACGCCGAGGAGGCCCGCCTGCTCCAGACGTCGGTCTCGCGCTCGTTCGGCGGGTTCCTGCGCGGGCAGGCCCTCCTGGGCGCGGTCTACTTCCTGATCGCGCTGGTGACCAGCGTCGTGATGGGCCTGCCGCTGGTCGCGCTGTCCTCGGTCTCCGCCGGGCTCCTCATGGCGATCCCGTTCTTCGGGCCGTTCGTCGCGTGGGCGCCGCCCGTGATCGTCGCGCTGCTCTTCCGAGCCGGACGCGCTGCTCCCGACCACCGCCCTGATGGGCGCCGGCTGGTTCGTGGTCATGAACGTCCTGCAGCCGCGGATCATGCAGGACTCGGTCGGCATCCACCCGATCGTCGTCCTCGGCTCGGTCCTCATCGGGTCGCGGCTCGCGGGCATCCCGGGCGCGATCTTCGGGATCCCGATCGCGGCGGTCGCATCGGCGTTCTTCTTCCACTTCCTCCACCGCTCGTCGGGCGACCGGTCCGTCGCCGGCCGCGCCGCCAAGCGCGTCTCCGAGCGCGAGGGCCGGCCCGTCCGGGTCCCGCGGGAGCCCGCGCCGGGCACGGCCGCCGACGTGGAGGACGGCGGCCCCGACGCCCCGACGCCGACCCCGCCGACCCGGCGAGGCCGCCGAGGCCGCCACGTGAGCGACGACCCGCCGGACCTGACCCGCGAGCGGGCCCGGACCGAGCGGCGCGACGTCGACAAGGAGCGCGGTGAGCCCGTGGCCGGCGGCTCGGCGCGAGGCGGTCCGCGCGCCCTGCGCGGCAACGCCCGGCCGCTGGGCGAGTGGGATGGCCGGCCGCGGATCCTCGTGACCAACGACGACGGCGTCGAATCGCGCGGCCTGCTCGCGCTCAAGCAGGCGCTCGACCCGATCGGCGACGTCACGGTCGTCGCACCCGACACCAACCAGAGCGCGGTCGGCCACCAGAAGACCCTGATGCGCCCGCTGCGAGTCCGCGAGCGGACGCTCGGCGACGGCTCGCTGGCCTACTCGGTGGACGGCTCGCCGACCGACGCGGTCAGCCTCGCCTTCCTCGGCTACTTCGGGCACACCTTCGACCTGGTCGCGTCGGGGATCAACTACGGCGCCAACCTCGGCGACGACATCACCTACTCGGGAACGGTCAGCGCCGCCATGGAGGCGGTCATCAACAACTGCCCGGGCTTCGCGATCTCGCAGGAGTACTACGAGCACCCCGATTTCGAGCTGGCCGGCCTCGCCGCGACGACGGTCGCCCGCAACATCCTCGAGCACGGCCTGTCGCCCGGGCGAGCTCGTCAACGTGAACGTGCCCGCGGTCACCCTCGAGGAGTGCGGCGGCTTCGAGGTCACCCGCCTCGGCAAGCGGATCTACCAGGACGAGCTCATCCAGCGGCTCGACCCGCGGGGGATCCCCTACTTCTGGATCGGCGGCCCGCCGCCGTCCGGGCTGGCCGTGGAGGGCACCGACTTCCACGCGGTCGATCAACCGGCGCATCGCGGTCACCCCGATCCACCTCGACCTGACCGGTCGCAGCCTCCTGAAGCGCCTGCGGACCTGGTCGTGGCCCCTCGAGGAGGTCTGATCGGCCGACCGGAGCAGGCGTACCATGCCCCTCCCGGACACGCCGCAGGTGGGAGGACGACCATGGATGACCTGACGAAGCTGATGTCGAGCGTGACCGGGGATGGCGCCGGCGGCACGGACCCGATGGCGGCCCTCGGCGGCCTGCAGCAGGCCGTGCAGCAGGAGGGCGGCATCGACGCCCTCATGGGCAAGCTCAAGGACGGCGGGCTCGGCCACCAGGTCGACTCGTGGGTCGGAACGGGCGACAACCAGCCCGTCGACCCGGCCGCGCTCGGCCAGGCGCTCGGCCCCGACACGGTCCAGCGGCTCTCGGCAGGCTCGGGCATCGACATCGGGCAGCTGTTGCCGTTGCTGGCGGCGTTCCTGCCGCAGATCATCAACATGCTCACCCCGCAGGGGAAGGTCCCGGACGGCGGCCTCGGCCAGGCCGCGAGCGGCATGGACCTCGGCACCGTGCTCGGCGGTCTCCTCGGTGGCGGCGGCGGGTCCGGCGGCAACCCCGACCTCGGCGGCATGCTCGGCGGCCTCCTGGGCGGCGACAAGGGCTGATCGCGCGGCCGGGCGTCGCCGCCCGGTCATCGTCGGACGTCCATGCCGGACACGACCGCGGTCGGTGGTCGAGGCCGGAGCCGGCCCGGCATGCTCCGGGCATGGAGTACTCGCTCGCCGTCACCCGCATCCAGCGCTTCCTCGAGGAGGAGGCGGTCGTCTGGCTGTCCACCGTCCGACCCGACGGGACCCCCCACATCGTCCCGGTCTGGTTCTGGTGGGACGGCACGTCGCTCCTGGTCTTCTCCAAGCCCGACGCCGTGAAGGTCCGCAACCTGCGGGCCGGGTCGGCCGTGATGCTCGGCGTGGGCGACGCGGACGAGGACTTCGACATCGGCCTGTTCCAGGGTCGCGCCGAGATCCTCGACGCGCCGACGTCCGAGGTCGTCCCCGCCGGCCATCTCGAGAAGTACGCGTCGCAGATGGCCGGCATCGGGCTGACCCCGGCCGACTACATCGAGACCTACTCGCTCGTCGTGCGCATCACCCCGAGCCACTACCTCGGCTGGCACGGCCGGTCGATCCCGCAGAGCGTGCGAGTCGGCGGGCGCCCCGCGGACGACGATCGAGGAGCCGGCCATCGGCCGACCGAGCCTGCGCGAGTGGCTGGGCGAGCCGCTCGCCCGCGGCCTGCGCGGCTTCGGGGTCGGGCTGCTGCGACCCGGCGCCGCCGGAGCGCTCTAGCCCTCAGTCCACGAGCGGCACGTCGACGACGTGCTCGGCGATGAACCAGACCTGGAGCTCGTGACGGCGGAGGACGTCGCCCATCAGCAGGTCGTTGGTGCCCCAGTCCTCGGCTCTCCTCGGTCGCGGTGATCGCCGCGCGGACCTTCTCGATGACGATCTCGTGCGCCTGGAGGGTCCGGTCGATCATCCGCGAGACCTCCTCGGCGCCGTCGGGCGGGCGCGGGATCGTCGTCAGCTCGGCCGCGTGGCGCGGATCGCCGACCGCGATGCCGCCCAGGCTCTGGACGCGCTCCGCGAGCAGGTCGACCAGCTCGACCTGCTCCTCGTAGTGCTTGTCGAAGAGGAGGTGCAGCTGGTAGAAGGTCGGCCCGGCGACCAGCCAGTGGTGCTTCTTGTAGAGGCTCGCGAGGACCATGCTGTCGGCCAGGATCTCGTTGAGCAGGTCACAGCTGCTGGACCGCGCCTTGTCGGGCAGGCCGATCGGCAGCCGGCGGAGGGTGCCGAAACGCTGGATCTCGCCGGAGCGGGCGTCGAGCTTCGGGTCGGGCGAGCGGCGGGTGGTGGTCGTGGGACGGCGCCCGTTCGAGGACGGACGGCGGGTCGTGGTCGTGGCCATTCGGGGACTCCTTCGGTGTGGGTGCCGCCAGCATCGCCTCGCGGTCCATCGAGGCCCGCAACAGCCCGGGTGACCGCGCTTGCATCGGCATCGCGATGCCGAGCGGCCCGCTATCGAAGCGTCGCCGCCGCGTAGCGCTCGAGGCCCTCGAGCGCCTCGGGCAGGTCCGTCCGCCCGAAGCCGACCCGGAAGTGGTTGCCCGGATGGCCGAACTGCGACCCCGGCAGGAGCAGCACGCCTTCCGCCTCGACGAGACCCGCCGCCCAGTCGTCGATCCGGAGCCCCGGCACGGTCAACCGGGGAAAGGCGACCGAGCCCGCTCGCGGCCGCACCCATTCGAAGCGGTCGGCCCAGTCCTCGAAGAAGCCGTCGAGCCGGTCGAGCCCCGCCTCCACGATGCCGCGCGACCTGGCCAGGATGCGGTCGCGCGCCCGCAGCCCGATCAGCGCGAGGATCTCCGACGGCGCCGACGAGCAGATGGTCGTGTAGTCCTTCATCGCCGCGCAGCGCGCCAGCAGCGTCCCGGTCGCGCGTCGCCAGCCAGCCGATCCGCAGCCCGGCCATCGCGAACGACTTCGACATCACGCCCAGCGAGATTCCCGCGCTCGAAGGCCTCGGCGCCGGCGGGGAGGCGGTCCGCATCGTCGAACTCGAGCCAGCGGTAGACCTCGTCGGCGAGCAGGTGGATCCCGCGCGCCTCGAGCTCCCGGGTCAGCGCGGCCCACTCGCCGGCGGTCGGCAGCATCCCGGTCGGGTTGTGCGGGGCGTTGACCACGACGAGCCGGGTCGCCGGCGTGAGCGTCGCCAGCAGGCGGTCGACGTCGAGCGCCCAGCCGTCCGCCTCGTGGAGCTCGTGGAGGGTGACGTCCGCGCCGGCCGCGCGAGCCACTTCGAACAGGCTCTGGTAGCCCGGCCAGGTCGCCACGACGTGGTCGCCTGGGTCGGTCAGGACGTTCATGAGGCAGAAGATCGCCTCCTCGGCCCCGGCGAAGACCAGGACGTCATCGGCCTCCAGGCCCTCGTAGAGCCCGGCGATCTCGCGACGGAGGAGTGGATGGCCGGTCGACTCGGTGTAGCCCAGCGTCAGGCGGTCCCAGAGGTCGCGCGTCTCGTCGTCCGCGAGCGCGAGGAGGTCGCCCATCGGCACGCCCTGGACGTCCGACGCGCACAGGAGGTGCTCGACGGCGAACTCCCAGCGGGCGAAATAGCGCTCGAGCGCGAAGTCGGCGATGCGCATGCCGGCATCATGCCCGACCGGCGTCGCCCCTATCCTCCGGGCATGGGACGGACCGTGGTCATCGTCGGATCGCCGACCGCGCTGGGCGGCCATCTCGCCGGGATGGAGCGCACACCGGCCGAGCTCCGCCGGCTCGGCCTGGCCAGGGCGGCTCGCGGCGCGACCCGGGCTGGCCGGGACGGCCTGGGTGGACGCCGGCGACACGGCCAACGACCCCGGCTGGGCGCCCGACGCCGACCCGCGGGCGAAGAACCGGGCGCGCATCGGCGAGTACCTGCCGCGCCTCGCCGACCACGTCGCGACCGGGATGCGCGATGCGGACCCCGGAGCTTGCCTGCTGGTCATCGGCGGCGACTGCACTTCGCACGCCGGGGCGATGGCCGGGCTCCGACGGGCGCACCCGGGCCTCCGGCTCGGCCTGGCCTGGTTCGATGCCCACGGCGACTTCAACATCCCGGACACGACCCCGTCGGGCAACGTCTGGGGGATGCCCTTCGCGATGGCGTGCGGGCGCGGCGAGTCGGACCTCCTGGCGGCCTGCGACGCCCCGACGGTCCGCGAGGCTGATGCCGCCCTCCTCGGCGGCCAGGTCCTCGACGAGCGGGAGTCGCGGATGCTCGCCGCGAGCGCCGTCGCGCAGTTCGGGGCCGGGATGCTTGCCGACGGGGCGGGACGGGCGGCGCTCCGGGGCTGGGCCGCGACCGTCGCCGAACGGATCGACGGGTGGTACATCGCGTTCGACCTCGACGCGCTCGACGAGGCCGGCGGCTGGGCGGTGATGATGCCGGAGCCGGGTGGGCTCTCCCTCGAGACCGCGCTGGACGCCGTCCGGATCATCGCGGCGACCGGCCCGGTGCTGGGCTTCGGCGCGACCGCGGTGAGGTTCGGGGCCGGCGGCGACGCCGAGCGGACGACGGACGCGGTCGCGGCCCTCGCGGAGGCCGCGCTGGCCTGATCAGGCGCCGACGACGACCAGGGCGGCGGCGATCTTCCGGAACTCGTCCTCGGACAGCCCAGTGCCGCTGAGCAGCCAGCTGGGGTTCGCGCCGGCATCGTCCGAGATCGCCCAGCTGCCGTCGCCGACCGTGACGAGCTCGCCCTCGCGGTCGCCGAAGGCCGCGGTCCCCGCGTCGGTGCCGTCCGGGACGCAGCCGTCGGAGCTCGAGCAGAAGGCGCCTTCCTTCAGGTCGATGTGCGCGCCGCGCGGACCGCGGTACGAGATCTCGAGCCGGGCTCCCCCGGCGAGGCGATAGCTGCCCGACTGGACGAACCAGCCGTTCGGCAGCGCCGGGCAATAGACCGACCAGTCGACCGCGGCGGCGACGGACGCATAGAACTCCTGGTTCTCGGGCGTCCCGGTGCAGGCACCGGCCGCGCCGCCCCCGGATGGGGAGGGCTCGGTCGACGGCCGCCTCGCTGGGCTCGTCGCTCGGGGTGTCCGTGGGCTCGTCGGAGTCCTCCGGCGTCTCGGTCGGCTCGTCGGTCGCGTCATCCGAGGCGTCCGCGGTCGGGCTCGCGAGCGTGTCGGCCGAGGCATCGGGACCCGCCGTGCGCGTCGCTGACGGGGACGCGGTCGCCCCGCCACAGGCGCTCAGCACGAGCGCCAGGACGGCGGCAAGGACCAGGAAGGACCGACGACGGTCGGGACGGTCGCGTCCCGGCGCGCTCGATCGACGTCGCGTCACCGGCGGAGGGTAGCACGGGACGCCTCGACATCCGGCCGACCCGGTCCGCCGGCCGTCGCCGGCACCGTCAGCCGGACGGCGGTGCCGGCCGCCGGGAAAGCAACGGTCTCCGGCGCGCTGCCCGTCCCGAGCGCGAGCGCGAGCCGCAAGCGGGCCGGCGTGCGACACGACGACCACCGGGTGCGGATCGGCCAGCAGCGACGACCAGGCGTCGTGGACCCGCTCGCGGAGGGCGAGGGCGGTCTCGCCGCCGGGCCAGTCGATGGCGACGTCGCCGGACGCGAGCTGCGCGGCCAGGGCCGGCTCGAGCACGCCAGCTCGTCGAAGGTCCGCCCCTCCGCGAAGCCGCAGTCCGACTCGCGCCACCGCGCGTCCACGAGCACCGGCCCGAGTCCCGCGCCGGCGGCGATCGCCTCGGCGGTCGCGAGCGGCACGCTCGAGCGGGCTCGAGAGGATCCGGGTCCCCGGCGCGAGGTCGGGCGCCAGGTCGCGTGCGAGGCGCTCGGCGGCGGCCCGGCCGGCGTCGTCCAGCGGCGGGTCGCTCCGGCCGCAGTAGCGATGCCCGGTCCAGGCCGTCGAGGCGTGACGCACGAGGATGACGCTGATGCCGTCGCCAGCCGTCATGCGGTCAGGCCGGCGAGTCGTCGCCCGGGCCGGCGACGGCGGCGGACTCGAACGTCGCCATGCCGTCGCGGATCCGAACGGCGGCGTCGAGCAGGCTCATCGCGAGCGCCGCACCGCTCCCTTCCCCGAGCCGGAGGTCGAGGTCGAGCAGCGGCTGGCGGCCGAGGCGCTCGAGCACGATCGCGTGCCCGGGCTCCACCGACCGATGCGAGGCGATGAGTCGCGGGCCGACCAGGGGCTCGAGCCCGACGGCGATGAGCGCGGCGGCGCCGGTGATGAACCCGTCGAGCACGACCGGCCGGCGCGCCGCGGCCGCGCCGACGATGACCCCGACGAGCAGCGCGATCTCGAGCCCGCCGACCGCGGCGAGGACGCCGAGCGGGTCGGCCGGGTCCGGCCGGTGCAGCGAGATCGCCCGCTCGATGGCCGCGACCTTGCGACGGCGACCGGCGTCGTCGACGCCCGTCCCCCGTCCGGTGACGACCTCGGGCGGCGCCCCGGTCATGACGGCGGTGATGGCGCTCGCGGCGGTCGTGTTGCCGATGCCCATCTCGCCGAGCCCGACCACGTCGGCGTCCGAGATGGGGCCCGTGTCCACGAGGGCCAGGCCGATCGCGATGGCGCGCACGACCTCATCCCCGCGCATCGCCGGCCCAGCGGTCATGTCCGCCGTCCCGGCACGGACGCGGGCGCTGACGAGGCGCCCGCCGGCCGCCCCCGGGACCGCCGGCGGGATCGGACCCGCGACGCCGACGTCCACGACCGTCACGCTCGCCCCGACCCCGGCGGCGAGGACGTTGATGGCGGCGCCCCCGGCGACGAAGTTCGCGACCATCTGGGCGGTCACGGCCGACGGGTAGGCCGAGACGCCCTGGGCGGTGACGCCGTGGTCGGCGGCCGCCACCACGATCGCCTTCCGCTCGACGGCGGCGTCGGTGCGGCCCGTGATCCCGGCGAGCTGGACGACGAGGTCCTCGAGACGCCCGAGGCTGCCGGGCGGCTTGGTCAGGCGGTCCAGGCCGATCCGCGCCTCGGCCATCGCCGTCTCGTCGAGAGGACCGATGCGGGCCAGCGCGGTCCGGAGCGCAACCCGGTCCGCGTCGGCGATCGCGGCCGAGGGGTCCGCGGCCGCCGTCTCCGAGGGCGTCACGCGGCCGGCCCGCCCTTGAGCCGGACCGGCAGGCCCGCGACCATCAGGAACGCCTCGTCCGCCCGGGCCGCGATCCGCTGGTGGGTCAGCCCGACGAGGTCCCGGAAGGCGCGAGCGCCGGCGTGCATCGGCACCATCCCGAGCCCGAGCTCGTCGCTCACGACGACGACCGGGCCCGGGTCGGCGGTCGATCGCATCGAGGGCCCGGGCCACAGCGGCCCGTCGAGGACCGGGTCCGGGTCCCGGGGCTCGTCGCCGACCAGCGCGCTCAGCCAGAGCATCAGCCCGTCGATGAGGACCGGTTCCTCCGGCGTCGTCGACGCGATGGCCGCCGCGAGGTCGTCCCCGACGTCGACCGTCGACCAGGCGGCCGGGCGTGCCCGGCGGTGGCGCGCGATCCGGTCGTCCAGCTCGGGGTCGCCCGCACGGGCGGTGGCGAGGAACCAGGCGCGGCCGCCGTCCGCGAGGCGCTCGGTCGCCGCGAGCCCGTACCGGCTCTTGCCGCTCCGGGTGCCGCCCAGGACGAGGATCAGGGGTCGCGCCACGTCAGCCCGCGACGCCCGTCGCGCCCGCGAGCGCGGCCACCACGGCGGTGGCGACCACGACCGCCGCGAACGACAGCTCGACCGATGCCCCGAGCCCGTCCCCGTCGAGCTGGCCGCGACGCGCGACGATCAGCCATCCCGCGGCGAGCCCCAGGACGGCGCCCGTCACCGCCCCGACGGCGACCGACGAGGCGCCCGCGCCGCCAGCCACGGGATCGGCCAGGATCGCGCCGAGGACGACGACCCCGACCGCCGAGGCCACGGCGATGGCCGCGTCCGACGTCCGCAGCCGCTCGGTGAACCACGTCCCCAGCCGACCGCTGGCGCTCGATCGCATGGCGAGCCCGGCGACGACCGCGACCGTCCGGGAGACGGCCCCGGCCGCGACGCAGGCGATGGCCGTGACGGCGGGGCCGGCGGTCTCGGCCAGCGACGCCAGCGCGGCGACGTCGAGCGCCAGCACCAGCACGACCGCGACCACCCCGCCGGGCCCGGTCGCGGGGTCCGTGCGGGCGGCCTCGGCCCGGGCCGGATCGGGGACCAGCAGCGCGTCGGCGGTGTCGGCCAGCCCGTCGAGATGGATCGCGCCGGTCAGGATCGCGCCGGCGGCGACCGCCAGGACCGCGGCGATGGCCGGATCGAGGCCACCGACGAGCAGGATCGGCAGCCCGATGACGACGCCGACGAAGGCCGCCGACGAGCCCGAACGCGGCCGCGCCCGTCGACGTCGCGGCCACCGCGCCCGCGCGGTCGCCGATCGGCAGCCGGGTGAGGAACCCGACCGCGGCAAGGAGCGCGCCGACAGCGTCCATCGGGCCGTGGCGAACGACCTCGGCCACCCGCGACTCGCCGACGCTCATGCCGCGCCCACCGGCAGGCGGACGAGTGCCGGGTCGACGCCGAAGACCTCGCGGATCCGCTGGGCGTCGAGGGTCGAGGAGGGCGGTCCGTCGGCGACGATCGTGCCACGATCCATGGCGACGACCCGGGGGAAGAAATGGGCCGCCAGCGCGAGGTCGTGGAGCACGGCGACGACCGTCGTGCCGTCGCGCTCGTTGAGGTCCACGAGGAGCTGCATGACCTCCACCTGGTGGCGGATGTCGAGGTGCGCCGTCGGCTCGTCGAGGACGAGGATCGGCGCGGCCTGGGCGAGGGCGAGGGCGACGAACACCAGCTGGCGCTCGCCCATCGACAGCTCCCGCGCGTCGCGATGCCGGAGGTGGCCGATCCCGACACGCTCGATCGCCGAGGCGATGGCCGCCGTGGTCGGACGGTCGCAGGCCGGTCAGCGGGGGCTCGTGCGGGAGCCGCCCGAGCCCGACGACCTCCTCGACCGACATCTCGAACGGCAGCTGGGCGATCTCCGGGACGACCGCGATCGAGCGCGCGACCGCGCGTCGGTGGAGCGAGCCCATCGGGGCACCGTCGAGTTCGACCGTGCCGGCCCGCGGGACGAGGACGCCGGTGAGCGCCCGGAGGAGCGTCGACTTCCCGGCGCCGTTCGGGCCGACGAGCGCGAGCCGTTCGCCGTGCGCCACGGACAGCGTCGCGCCGACGACGATCCGCCGCTCGCCGTAGGCCACGTCCACGGCCGTGGCGGCCAGGATCGGGCGCGGCGGTCACAGCTCGTACCCCGAGCGCGTCCGGGTCAGCAGGAACAGGAAGAACGGCGCGCCGATGAGCGCCATCACGACGCCCACCGGGATGTCGCCGGCCAGCCGCGCCACGAGATCGGCGGCCGACAGCAGCACCGCGCCGAAGATCGCCGACAGCGGGATCAGCCGCCGCGCCGACGGACCGGCCAGCATCCGCACGCCGTGGGGCACGACGAGGCCGACGAAGCCGATGAGGCCGCTGATCGCGACCGCCGCCGCGGTGGCGAGCGAGGCGGCCGCCAGCAGGATCCGCCGCTCGCGGCGGACGTCGAAGCCCAGGTGGACCGCGGTGGCGTCGCCGAGCAGGAATCCGTCGAGCGAGCGCGACCGGAGCCCGACCACGACCGTCGCCCCCAGGATCAGCGGGGCCGCGATCGCGAGCCGGCTCCACGAGGCCCCGCCCAGTCCGCCCAGCAGGAACGAGAAGATCTCGCGGAGGTTGGAGCCGGACAGGTACATGATCATCGTGAGCAGCGCGGCGAGCACCGAGCTGACCGCGTAGCCGGTCAGGAGCAGCCGGGTCAGCCCGGCCGTCCCGGCGCCGCCGACGCGGAGCACGAGATAGGCGGTCAGCAGGGCGCCCGCGAAGGCGAGCCCGTTGACCACGCCGAACTCGACCATCACCAGGTGGACCGGCACGAGGACGCCGATCGCGGCACCGAGCGCGGCCCCCGACGCGGTCCCGAGGATGTACGGGTCGGCGAGCGGGTTGCGGACGACGCCCTGGAGCGTCGCGCCGGCGACCGCGAGCCCCGCGCCGACGAGCATCGCCGTGAGGACGCGCGGCACGCGCAGGTCCCACACGATCGTCTCGGTCGCGGCCGTCCACGCGTGCCCGGTGTCGATGCCGAGCAGGCGCCAGAGGATGACGCCGACGGTGTCGCCGGGGCCGATCCGGACCGACCCGAGCGACACGCCCGCGACCAGCAGCACGAGCAGGGCGATGACGCCGAGCGCCGCGATCAGCCCCGGACGGCCGCGGAGACGGCCGGCGAGGCCGACCGTCCCCAGGTCCGTCGAGATCGTGGACGCCGACATCAGGGCCGGTTCATGGCGCCGGCGGCAGCGTGATGTCGGGGTACATCGCGAGCGTCAGGTTGCGCAGCCCGGTGGGCAGGCGCGGACCGGGTCGGGTGATCTCGGTGTCGTTGACGGGACGGATGTCGCCGTTCTTCACCGCGGTCAGGACGCTCCAGCCGTTGCGCTTGGCGATCTCCGCGGCGGTCGGCTTGTAGAAGGCGTTGACGCCCACGATGATCACCTGCGGGTCGCGCTCGATGAGCTGCTCCAGCGGGATCTCGTAGGTGGTCGGATCGGCGGTGATGACGTCGACCCCGAGCTTGGACACCATCTCCTCGAGGAACGAGCCCTTCGCCGGGCCGTAGATCTGGCCGGTATCGGGCAGGTAGCCGACGTCGTAGAAGACCCGCGGCTTCGAGCCCGACGCGGTGGCCGCGGCCGAGGCCGCCGTCGCGACGGCATCGATGTCGGTCCGCATGCCGGCCGTGACGGCATCGGCCTCGCTCGACTGCCCGGTCGCGTCGCCGAGCAGCTCGATGTCCTTGAAGACCCCGTCGATCGACGGCGCATAGGTGACCAGGACCGGGATCCCGAGCGAGCGGAGCTTGGTGATCGACGTCGGCCGGGGTGAAGCCGAGCCCGCCGGCGACGACGAGGTCGGGGGCGAGCGCGACGATCTTCTCGACGTCGACCGACGCGAACGTGGCGACATCGGGGAGCGGAACGGCTTCGGCCGGGTAGTCGCTGCCGTCGTCGGTCGCGACGACGCGGTCGCCGGCGCCGATCGCGAACAGGGTCTCGGTGGCGGCCGGCGTCAGCGCGACGATCTTCTGCGGCTCGGCGTCCAGCTTGACCGCGGTGCCCTCGTCGTCGGTCAGGCTGACCGGGAAGGCCGGGACGGGCGTGGGGCTGGCGGTCGGGGCGGGCGTGGCGGTCGGTGCCGCGGTCGGGGCCGACGTGGGTGACGCGACGGCGACGCTCGGCGATGCGCCGGCGCTGCTGCACGCGCCGCCCAGGACGGCGACGAGCGACAGCAGGACCAGCAGGATGCGGAACGACGGGCGTGGGGACGGTGACATCGGCGAGAGCCTCCGGACGGGACGGGCGAGGTCGCGGTCGATCGCGGGACCCCTCGCTTCGGGCATGGCGAAGCGGGGCGGCCTATCCGGTGGGGTGCACGGTCCTGCCTACCTTTCTCTCGAAGGTTCGAGCATGCACCGTGAGGTCGGCGACCGGACTTCCGCCCCCTGGAGGGCGGTCACCGTAGCGGGACTGTGCCGGAATCGCACCGGCTTCGCGACCACGCGGCGTGGTTCTCTGGTGTCGGCGCGGAGCGTAGCACAGGCCCCTCCTCGACCGCCCCGACCGCGACCCACGGATAAGGGCGCGGATAAGCGCCCGCTGCGACGATGTCCGCCTCGCCTCCCCGCCGCGTCTCGACCGCCGGGGGAGGTCCATCCGTCATGGTGGGACACCGGTGGGTTCGAACCCTTGCACCCGGGATCGTCGCGATCGGCGCCTCGGCGGCGCTCGTCGCCACGACCGTCGCCGCGCGGGACCGTCCGTGGACGCCGCCGGCGTGCGCCGGCGACGCGTCGGTCCGGGTGACGGCCGCCCGGATCGCGGCGCCGCGCGACCCGGCCGGGATCGCCGGCGAGCCGTGGTTCCGCGCGGACCCGCGTCTCGACGGGGACGGCGCGCTGGACGGCCAGCGCCTGACCGTCGGCCGTCGCGGTCGCGGTGCGCCGACGACCGTCGACGCTGCCGCCCGAATCGTTCGCGGCCGGACCGTTCGGCGACCTGATCCTCGTGGGCGAGGACGACGGGGTCGCTTCCCGGCTCTCGACGCTCGATGCTCGTCGCCGGCTGCCGCTCCCCGGTCGACTCGACCGCGGACGTGATCCGGCGCGCGACGGTCAGCCCGGACGGGTCGACGGTCTACGAGGCGCGGGTGGCGCGGCGCGACCGCGCCGACCTCGGGATCTGGTCGCTGCCCGCTCGACGGGGCGGCTCCGGCCCGGCCGGTCCTCCCGCCGCCGGCCCCGGACGGGCGCTTCGGGCGGACATGGTCGACGGAGCTCGCCTGGTCGGTCGAGGGCGACCGGCTCGTGGTCCAGTCGTGCGGCGAGGTGGCCTGCCGGACCCGGCTGTTCGACCCGTCGGACGGCTCCAGCGAGCTGGTCGATGACCCGGCGCTCGGGCCGATGGTCGGCGTGGCCGGTGGATCGCGTGATCGCCCATGGCGGCCTGCCGCGGGTTCCCGTGCCCGCTCGTCGCGACGGACGTGGCGACCGGAGCGCGGCAGGTCCTCGCCGAGGCGTCCGGCCCGGCCGTCATGGTGGCGGACGGGAGCGTCGCGCGGGTGGTCCACGAGACCGACGGCGACGGCCGGCCCGCGGCTGCGCGCCGTCGGCGCCGGACGGGTCGGGCGCCACCGACCTCGGAGCCATCCCCGACGGGCTCGGACTCGGGCCGGTCGGGAGCGGCCGGGGCAGCGGCCTCCGGCTGCCGCCCGGCTGGGTCCTGCTCGCCCCGGACGGCCGCCTGCCGCTCACCGCCGTGGATCCCCGACCGACCCTCCGCCGCGTCCCGGACGGGCGCTCCGTCCCACTCGACGAGGTGTCCCGATGACGCGCGCTCGACCGCGTCCGCACCCGCCATCGCGCCGCAGTCGCGGCGATCCTGCCCCTGGTCGCGGCGCTCGCCGTCGTCGGCGCGCCGTCACGAGCGCCCACGGGCCGGACCCGGCGCTCGGCGGCGGCCTGTTCGCCCAGAACCAGGCGCTCGCGTACGCCTGGCGCTCCGGCTCGGAGCCGCCCGCCGCGATCAGGACGGCGATCCGGGCGGCCGTCGACCGACGCGACCGCGACCCGTGCCTCGAAGGCCGCGACGATCGCCTACGACGCGACCGGGCCGAACCCGATCGGGTACGGGCCGGCGCGCCCGTGCGGGGTCAACGGCCTCGCCTGCTTCACGCGCAGCGCGCCGACCGGCTTCTCGATGTGGCTCCGCGAACAGGGCCACGTCTTCGACTGGGGCACGCTCAAGTGGTGCCAGTCGTACACGACCGCGCCCAACGGCTGCTACGACGCGGAGACGATCGCGCTCGACGAGTTCGGCCATGTCGAGGGCCTCGACCATCACGCCAACTACGCCGACGACCGCGACTACGAGGACGCCGTCGTGCAGACGTACTCGCGGACCAAGCCCACGGCCGGCTGGAACGCGCATGCCTTCGGGCCATGCGACCAGGCGACGCTCCAGCGTCGCTACGACGTGCCCAGCTGGACGGCGAAGTACTCGACCTGCGCGAACCTCACGACGACGCTGACGGCTGACCGCCTCGCCGGCCTGGGTCGGCTACGGGGCGACCGTCACCGTGACCGCCACCCTCAGGGTCGCCGACGGCGACGGCTACGACCGGCTCGCCATCGAACCCGCTCGCGGGCCGGACCGTCACGCTCCAGCGGCGGGTGACCGGGACGACGGCCTGGGTCGGCGCCGGGACCATGTCGGCTGGCCCGACGTCGGGCACCTACGTCGCCACGGCCCGGCTGGTCACCGGCTCGGAGTTCCGCGCGGTCTTCGCGACCCCGGCCGGCGAGGGCCTCAAGGGCGCCACGTCGGCCGCGTTCCGGGTCGTCGTCGGCGGCTGCGCCGGCTCGACGTGCCCGCTGGCGCCGCCGGCGGCCGCCGCACCCGGCCCGTTGAACGGGATCGGGACCGTGAACCGCTCGCTCGCTCGCGCCGGCGCCGTCCGCGTCCGCTCGCGCTGCCTCGTGGCCGCGATCGCTGGTCCCGTCGTGGCCGCCTGCGCCGTCGCCCCGCCGAGCCCGTCCGCCGGTCGGGCCGGGTGCGAGCCGGGTCCCGCCGCGACCGGCGACGCGCCGAGCCCGCGCGACCGACCGTCCCGGCGACGGCCCGCGAGCCCGACGCGATCCGAGCCCGAGCCCGACCGCGCCGCCGGTCCGAGCCGGCCGCCACGCCACCCGCGGCGTCGCTGTCCGCCGAGGGCGGCGACCCGGTCGTCGGGCAGCTCGGCTCGTACACCTGGGGCGACGGCGGGTCGGACAGCCCGTGGCTGCCGGGCGCGCCGATCACGGTCGGTGCCCGCGAGCCGCTGGCCGTCACCTTCGCCGGCGGCCCGCCGGTGTCGAGCTGGACCGCGCGGCGGACACGCGCCGGCGCGACGAGCCCGGTCGGCGCGATCCCGGTCGGGAGCGGCGCCGGCCCGATCGCCATCGACGCCCCGGCGTCCGGGTCGTGGACGCTGGCGGTCTCGGTCGACGTTCGCCGATGGCCTCGGGTCGGCGACCTGGTACTGGCGGCTCGATGTCCGGTGACGGTGGCACACTTCGTGCGCGATGGCCGCCTCACCGACGATCCGCCGACGGGTCCCGCCGCTCGTCGCCGCGGCGATCGTGGCCGCCCTCGCGCTCGGCGCCTGCGCGGACCGCCCGGTCGACACCGGGCCCGCCGTCGATGGACGGCCTGCTGCTGCTGACCGGCGACCTGCGCGCCTCGACGACGCTCGAGACCTGCGTCGGCGACCCGTGCCGGATGGAGACGGTCGAGACGCCCGACGGGACCACCTGGATCGCCGCCGGCGACGGCGGCGTGCTGGCGGCGACGCTCGTGGACGCGACGCTGCGGACCAGCGGCCCGCTCGATCCGGGCGGCCAGCAGATCTGGCGGGCGATGAAGCTCGTCGACCCCGAGGGCGCCCCGGTCGACGGGCCCGTTCATGTTCCCGGGCTGGGACCCGGCCGGCACCGGGTTCGCGGTCCTGGCCGGCGGCCTGGATGACGGATCCGCGGCTGGTCCTCGTCGATCCGGAGAGCGGGACCGCGGTCGAGCAGACGCTCGACCCGCCGGTCGTGCCGGCGCCGCCGGCCTGGGTCGGCGACGACCGGGTCCTCGCTCGTGACCGGCACGGACGACGCGCTGACCTCGACCGTCATCGACACCGCGAGCGGCGATGCCTCCGCGGGGCCGGACGGGGCGCGCCTCGTCGCGACCTCGGCGGATGCCCGGATCGTCGCGGTCGCCGGACCGGGGCGCGACCCGGTGACGGTCCGGGTGACCTCGGACTGGCTGGCGGGCGGCGGCCCGCACGCTCGCCACGATCGACCCGCCCGACGGGGCGGTGGCGGTGACGTCGCTCGCCCTCGATGCCGACGGCTCGCGGCTCGCGGTCGCGTGGCTGACCGACGCCGGGTCGGTCCGGGTGCTCGCCTACGCCCGCGCCGACCGCTGGCGCGCCGTCGATGTCACGGGCGCGCGCGAACCGCCGGCAGCCGTGGTGGCATGGTCGCGCTGATCCGGATCGCGGGCCTTGCTCGGCCGGTCCGGCCCGCCGGGCTCAGGCGGTGGCGACGGCCTCGTTCGCGGAGAGGATCGAGACCTGGGCATCCTCGGGCAGCATGACCCCGAAGACCTTCTGGAGCGTCAGGAGGTGGACGCACGAACCCCAACTCTCGAAGTAGTGGCAGGTGCATCGCCACTGACCGGCATCGAGACCGACGTGATGGGTGTCGTTGTCGCCACGGAACGTGAGTGAGAGCCGGTCGATCGTGATCCGGTCAAGCTCTCGCGCGTAGCGATTCGCCTTCTCGATCTTGCCGATCAGGGAGCTGTGCATCGCTCGACTACCTCCGTCGCCCGCGGGGGCGCTCCCGAGGCCGCCGTCCGGTCATGCACCTCGACCGGTGATGGCGGTCGCGTTGTCCGAAGGGTACACCCGCGACATCGCCCGGTCACCCCGGAATCCGTACCGGTGACGTCAGGGGGCGTTGGTCCCCTCGCGGCCGAAGTCGTCCTCGAGGCGGACCACGTCGTCGAGCTCCGGGGTCGACACCTCGACGAGCTCGCAGCGCTCGATCGCCTCGTAGCGATGGATCCGGCCGGTCTCCACGCGGCGCGACGCGCCGGCGCCGAGCTCCTCGACCCGCACGGTCCCGTCGTCGTCCTCGATGAAGAGCCGGAGCCGGCCGGACAGGACCAGGATCGACTCGTCCTTGATCTCGTGGCGCTGGAGCGAGAGCCGCTTCCCGGTCTCGATCACGAGGATCTTGCCGACGTACCGGTCGGTGTGCGCCCAGATGAGCTCGTGGCCCCACGGCTTCTCGACACGGCGACCGATGCCGCCGCCGTCGGTCATCCGCGGACCAGCTTCTCGCCGGCGGCCAGCATCGCGGCGCGGGTGTCGGCCGAGGTCGCCTCGACGTAGACGCGGACGAGCGGCTCGGTCCCGGACGTGCGGACCAGCAGCCACGAGCCGTCGGCGACGTAGAACTTGAACCCGTCGTTCGTGTCGAGCGGGATCGTCCGGGTCACGGCCTGGCCGGCCAGCTCGGCCGGGGCCTGCTCGCGCAGGTCCACGAGCAGCCGGCGCTTGGTCTCGGCGTACAGGTTGCGCTCGATGTGGACGTCGACCCGCTGGTAGAACGACGCGCCCGCGATCGAATGGAAGTGCTCGATCGCCTTCGACACCGGCCAGCGACCCGCGGCCTTCTCGCGCAGGAACAGGTCGAGCAGCATCAGGTCGGCGTAGATGCCGTCGCGCTCGGGCAGGTGCATCCCGAACCCGAAGCCGCCGGACTCCTCGGCGCCCATCATCGCGCCGGTCTCGATCATCTTCGGCCCGATGTACTTGAACCCGACCGGGGTCTCGTAGACCTTGATGCCGTAGTGCTCGCCGAGCCGTGCGGCCATCGACGTGTTGTTCACGCTGATGACCACCGGGTCGCGCAGGCCGCGGTGCTCGGCGAGGTAGTACATCAGCAGCCCGGTGACCTGCAGCTGGTGGATGAACGTGCCGCGCTCGTCGGCCGCGCCCGCCCGGTCGGCATCGCCGTCGAGGAGCAGGCCGAGGTCGTAGCCGCCGCCGGCCAGCATCCCGAGCGCCTCGTCGACGTTCGGTCGGATCGGCTCCGGGTTGACGCCGCCGAAGAACGGGTTGCGCTCCTGGTGGATCTCGGTCACGCGGATCTTCCCGCCGGCGAGGAGCCGGCTGATCCAGCCGGCTCCGGCGCCCCACATCGGGTCGACGAGGACGTGGACGTCGGCGGCCTTCAGCGCGTCGATGTCGATGGTGGTCCGGGCGAAGCGCTCGTAGCCCTCGAACGGGTCGAAGCGGTCGACCAGCCCGGCCGCCTCGGCATCGGCGAGCGGGCCGGCGGTCCACGGCGTGCCCGCCGTTCTCGGCGAGGCGCTCCTCGATGGCCTTGAGGATCTCCGGGCCGGCGGCCGAGCCCGTCGGCGCCTTGACCTTGAAGCCGTTGTCGACCCACGGGTTGTGGCTCGCGGTGATGACGATCCCGGCGGCCGAGCCGCGCTGGACCACCTCGTACGAGCTCATCTGCGTCGGGACGGCGTGCTGCGCCAGCGACACCGGGATCCCGTGGGCCAGGACGACCTCGGCGGCGGCGGCGGCGAAATGCTCCGAGGCGAACCGCCGGTCGAAGGCGATCACGACGCCCTTCGCCTGCTCGCCGCGGCTCTCGACGTAGTGGGCCACGCCGTCCGCACAGCGGCGGACGTTCTCGAACGTGTAGTCGTCGGCGATCCTCGCCCGCCAGCCGTCGGTGCCGAAGACGATCGTCGTCGGGGACGGCGCCTCCGTCGTGCTCGTCACGTCAGCCTCCCGGTTCGGCGCAGCGATCGATCAGCTCGCGGACCCGCCCGATGTCGGGGAGGGTCCCGCGCAGGACCGCGATGGGCTGCGTGGCGGTCATGCTACCGCGCTCGAGCGGTGCGATGACCCCCAGGCGGCCGTCGACGCGGCGGATCACGAGGTCCTCGTCGCCGACCTCGACGGTCTCGCCGGGCTTGACCACCGCCCCTTCGCCGCGCGACCCGAGGGCCGTCAGCAGCGCGGTCCACGAGCCGAGGTCCGACCAGCCGACGTCCATGGCGCCCATCACGACCCGGCCGTCGCGGGCGGCCCCTTCCATCACCGCGTAGTCGATCGAGAGCGCCTTGCGGATCGACTCGTAGGCGCGCTCGAGCATGGACGGCGAGCCGACCATCGGACCGATCGTCTGGACGAGCCCGGTGTAGCGCTGGAGCGCGGCGCGGATCGCCCGGCGGCGCCACAGGAACATGCCCGCGTTCCAGGCCACGCCGGCCTCGCGCCCGAGCTGCTCGGCCCGCGCCGGGGTGGGCTTCTCCTCGAAGGCGCGGAGCGGGTAGGCGCGGAGGCCGCCGCGATCCTCGCTCCGGGCGGCGTCCGGCAGGAGGTAGCCGTACTCGGTGGCCGGCCGGTCCACCCGCACGCCGAGCGTCACCAGCGGGTCCTCGATGTCGAAGATCCCGGTCGCGAGCTCCTCCGCGGCCGTCCGCAGCACGTCGCGGAAGACCTCGTCCCGCTCGATCGTCTGGTCGGCCGGGAGCACGACCATGACCTCGTCGTCGGGGCGATCGATCACCAGTGTCGCCAGCGCGATCGCCGCGGCCGTATTCCGTCCGAGGGGTTCCAGCAGCAGCTGGACATCCGGGAGCTGTTCGCGCACCAGGTGCTCGTAGCGCCGGTCCGTGACGACCGTGATGTCGTCGGTCAGCGGGCGGAGACGCTCGGCCGTCGCCTCGAGCAGCGACCGCTCGCCGAGGAGGGGCAGGAACGGCTTCGGTCGCTCGGGACGGCTGAGCGGGTGGAGCCGCGTCCCGCCCCCGCCGGCCATGATGACGGCATACATGCGCCGCTCATTCTAGGGACCGTCAGTCGGCCACGATGACGTAGCGCCCCTCCCAGACCACGCGGCGCTGCCACTCGTGGTAGGCGGTGTACGACCTTGCGCGAAGGTCGCGAGGTGTCACGTACCGATACGGCCACGGGTCGCTGGAGCCGGGGCCGAGCGGGCCGAAGACGTACAGCCCGAGGATCGTCCGCTTGGTCGGGTCGTCGATCTGGACGCGGGCCTTGTAGCCCAGGACCACCCAGGCGTGGGTCCCGTGCTGGACCGTGATGCCGACCGGATGGCGGGTCCGGTCGATCGCCTCGACCATCGCCGCGATCGCCGAGGTCCGTGGTGGTGAACGAGCGGGCCTGGTACGGCTGCTTGGTCCAGTGGCGGAGCGCCCAGGCCCAGCCGGCGACGTCGTTGCCGCTCGTGGCGTAGGCGTACCGGTTGTTCGCCCGGATCTGGTTGTACAGGACCTGCTGGTGCCGGAACGTGGTGCTCCGCTGGTTGCGGATCAGGTTCTTCATCGTCTGCGCCGCGGCCGGGACGCACCAGTTGCTGCGGTATTGCCGGACGACCGAGCCGGGCCGGTAGAGCAGCACCGAGGCGACCTTCGTGGCGGGCGGCGTCGGGGTCGGGACCGGCGTCGGGGTCGGGGCGGCGGACGCGGTCGGTGTCGGTGTCGGCTCGGCCGTGGGCGTCGGGGTCGGCGTCGGGCCCGGAGCCCCCTCGACGGTCGACGGCGTCGGTGACTCGGCGGCGACCTCGATCACGACCGTCGGCGTGGGCGACGGCGTCTCGGTCGGCGTCGGGCTCGCTTCGTCGTCCGCGAAGGCCGGCAGCGGCAGGATGGCCAGCGCGGCGCCGGCCAGGACCACGGCACGGAGGCCGGAGGCCAGGCGCGAGCGTCTGTCGATGGTCGCTGGGACGTTGGGCATGATCGAATCCCGGTGAGCGGGGTCCGCGTCGAGCGGCGAAGGCCCAGTCTGACTGGCTGGACCGGCGGTGGGACCGGGTCGATGGTCCGCGACCCGGTGCGTCGGATGGTCCGGTGCGTCGGCGCACAACCGTAACAGCGGCATCGCACACGGGGAGCCGAGCGTTGCGGGCGCGCGAGCCTCAGAAGCTCGGCGGAGTCAGGCAGAAGATGACGGTCGCCGGCGTGTCGCCCCGGTTCATGTTCCAGTGCGGCAGGCGCGACGGGAAGGTGATGGCGTCGCCCTCGCGCAGGACGTAGTGCTCGTCGCCGACCCACAGGTCGAGGATGCCGCTGAGCACGACCACGACCTCCTCGTCCGAGTCGTGGGTGTAGGCCTCCTCCCCGGTCCCGCCGCCCGGCTCGATCGTGGACATGATCACCTGGAGCCGGCCGGCCATGTTCGAGGTGAGGAACTCGTCCACGGAGCGGAGCCCCGGGTAGGCGACTCGCCGCCGAGCCTCGCGCCGGACCACGCGGCCGCTGGCCTGCTCCGCGGCGAACAGCTGGGCGATCGAGAGGTCGAGGGCGCGGGCGATGCGGCCCACCGTCGCGATCGACGGGCTGGCGACATCGCGTTCGACCTGCGAGAGGAAGCTCTCCGTGACGCCCGATCTCGCGGCGACGTCCCGCAGGGTGAGCCGCCGCGCCTGGCGCAGCGCCCGGATCCGCGGGCCCAGCTGGAGTTCCGTCGTCATCGATCTCCCCGGTGCGAACGGCGAATGGGCGTTCAGAGACCTGAAGTATAGGTTCAGACGGTTGTGGTCTGGTGATGGTGCGAGGACGCGACGATGCGAGATTCGCACCGATGGCGCGTTGACTCCGGGGGGAGTCGCCCCTACCATCGGCCAACCTGTAGCGAGGCTACAGGGACGCCGCTCAGCGCCGATCGTCCGCCCCCGAGGACACCCGTTGACCGCATCCCTGACACCAGGCGCCGGCTCCGAGTCCGCATCACGTTCCGTCACGACCGATGACCGCGCGATCCAGGGCATCCGTCCCGCGACCGATGCGACCAGCCCGGACGTCGAGATCATCGATGTCACGAAGCGGTTCGGGACCGTCACCGCCGTCGACCACATGCACCTGCGCATCGCGCGCGGCGAGTTCTACAGCCTGCTGGGCCCGTCCGGCTGCGGCAAGACCACGACGCTGCGGATGATCGCCGGCTTCGAGCAGCCGACCGAAGGCGAGATCCTGCTGGCCGGACAGCCGATCGCCGGCGTGCCGCCGTACAAGCGAAACGTCAACACGGTGTTCCAGCATTACGCGCTCTTCCCGCACATGGACGTGGCCCGCAACGTCGGCTACGGCCTGCGCCAGACGAAGGTCGGCAAGTCCGAGGAAGCCCGCCGCGTCAGCGAGGCGCTCACGATGGTCCGCCTCGCCGGCTACGAGCGGCGGCGCACCTGGGAGATGTCGGGCGGCCAGCAGCAGCGCGTCGCGCTCGCCAGGGCCCTGGTCAACCACCCGACCGTGCTCCTCCTCGACGAGCCGCTGGGTGCGCTCGACCTCAAGCTCCGCAAGGAGATGCAGCTCGAGCTCAAGGCGCTCCAGCGCGAGGTCGGCATCACCTTCGTCTACGTGACCCACGACCAGGAGGAGGCGCTCACGATGAGCGACATCATCGTGGTCATGCGCGACGGGCTGATCCAGCAGATGGGTGGCCCGACCGAGCTGTACGAACGGCCGGTCAACCGATTCGTGGCCGATTTCATCGGAACGTCGAACTTCCTGCCGGGCACGGTCGAGACCGTGGATCCGGCGACCCGGCACGCGGTGGTCCGGAGCGACCGTGGCCTCGTCCTTCGCGGGACGGTCACGGACGCCGACGGCGGCGCTGACGCCTGGACAGGCCGTGACGGTCGCCACGCGACCCGAGCGACTCGAAGTCGTGCCGGCCGATGCCGGCGCCGTCGGCGACGGCTGGTCGTCGGTACCGGGACGCATCAATCAAGGCACCTACCTCGGCGACCAGACCGAGTTCCGGGTGCACACCGAACTGGCGGGCGAGCTGATCGTCCGTCGCCAGAACGCCACGGGGGCGGGAGCGAGCCAGGGCCTGGGACCGGGGGATCCGGTCGTCGTGCGCTGGCTCGATGCAGCGAACCTGGTCCTCGCGGGCTAGGTCGGACATGGGATCCCGCAGCGACGGGATCCGGAGGAGGCACCGAACGTGAGCGAACAGGATCTCGACACCATGCTGCGACGGATCGCGGAGACCCGCGTCCCGAGGCGCGGCTTCCTGGCGGCGGCCGGCCTGACCGCGACGAGCGCGTTCCTGGCGGCCTGCTCGGGCGGCGGCGCGGCCAGTGGGGCCCCGGCGTCAGCGGCGGCATCGGCCGCCCCGGGTTCGGCCGCGCCGTCCGCGGCCGCGTCGGCGGCCGCGTCCCCGGCGGACAGCTTCGCACCGGCCGGCGAGGTCGAGAAGCAGCTGTTCATGTACAACTGGAGCGAGTACATCAACCCCGAGAACATCGAGGCCTACAAGGCCAAGTTCGGGGTGAGCAAGTTCCAGTACGACATCTACGACAACAACGAGGCGCTGATCGCCAAGCTCCAGGCGGGCGGCGGCGGCTACGACATCGCGGCCCCGACCGCGGAATACGTCCCCGGCATGGTCGAGGGCGGCTTCCTCCAGAAGCTCGACAAGTCACGCCTGCCGACGCTCGCGAACATCGATCCCGAAGTTCAAGGGCCTGTGGTGGGACCCGAACGACGAGTACCTGATCCCGAAGGACTACGGGACGACCGGCATCCTCTACAAGGAATCGGCCCTGCCCATCGGTCCCGAAGACCTGGAAGGAGTTCCTCGACCTCGCCAAGGGGCCGGCGTCGGGCAAGACGGTCCTCGTCGACTCGATGGGCGACGTGTTCGTGTTCCCGCTGAAGATGCTCGGCTTCTCGGCCAACTCGGTCGAGAAGGCGGAGCTGGATCAGGCGCGCACCGTGCTGCTCGACCTGGCGCCGCACGTCCTCGCCCTCGACTCGAACAAGTACGGCGACAAGATCGCCCAGGGCGAGGCCGCGATGGCGCTCGGCTGGACCGGCGTCCTCAACACCCAGATGGGCGACGTCAAGGACAAGGGCTACGTCGTGCCCGCCGAGGGCACGATCTTCTGGATGGACGCGTGGGTCCTGCTGGCGGACGGCCCGAACCCGAATGCGGCGTACGCATTCCTCAACTTCATCCACGAGCCGGACATCCAGGCCAAGGAGACGAACTACAACCTCTACGCGACGCCGAACGCCGCGGCCAAGCCGCTCGTGGATCCGGCGGTCCTCAACGACCCCGCGGTGTTCCCGCCCGAGGACGTGTTCAAGCTCCTCGAGGGGTCGCAGGACACCTCCGGGAACAACCAGCGCATCGACATCTGGGAAGAGTTCAAGCAGAACATCGGGAAGTGACGCGAGCGCACCTCGCCAGGTCTCGGCCGGCCATGTCCGTCGACACGCCGTCCGTAGCCCGCATCGGGGTCGGTGGGCGGGTCCGATCGGGCCTGCTCACCGGCATCCTGCTGCTCCCGGCGACCCTCTGGTACCTCATCCTGCTCGTCGCCCCGCTGGCGATCGTCGTCATCTTCTCGTTCGGGACCCGGGCGAAGAACGGCGGATACACGCCGGGCTTCGTCTTCGACAACTACGTCCGGGCCATCGAGAAGTCCGATCCGCTCATCACGAGCCTGCAGATGGCGATCGCTGGGGACCGATCGGATGCCTGCTCGTCGGGCTGCCGTTCGCGTACTTCCTGGCGACTCGCGCCGGTGGTCGCAAGGGCGTCCTGATCCTCCTGCTGGTCGTGCCGTTCTGGACCAGCTTCCTCATCCGCACCTACGCGTGGCTGATCATCCTGGCGCCCGACGGCGGCATCGCCGGCCTGCTGGGATCACTGACCGGGAGCGAGCGGGTCCAGATCCTCGGGACGCCGTTCGCGGTGATGCTCGGCCTGGTGTACGGCTATCTCCCGCTGATGGTCTTCCCGCTGTTCGTGACGCTCGAGCGGATGGACCGCTCGCTGGTCGAGGCGTCGAAGGACCTCGGCGCCGGTCGCTGGGCGACGTTCCGCCAGGTCACGCTGCCGATCGCGATGCCCGGGCTCGTGACCGGGAGCATCCTCGTCTTCATCCCGATGATGGGCGAGTACGTCATCCCGCAGATCCTCGGCTACGGCCGGACCTACCTGATGGGCAACGCGCTCGTCACCGACTTCCTCGAGGCGCGCAACTGGCCGTCGGGGTCGGCGCGCGCCGTGTTCCTGATCCTGATCATGATCGTCACCATCGCGGTCTACACGTGGTTCCTGAACCGCGGGCGCCAGACGCGCGAGGTCAGCGTCCTGTGAGGGCCCCGTGACCGCGCCCGCCGTCGCCCAGGAGCTCGTCGCGGACGCGCCAGCCGCGTCGAAAGCCGCGGACCGACCGCTGGGCCGGCCTCGTCGAGTTCTACTTCCGGGCGCACACCGCCCTGGTCTTCGCCTTCCTCTACCTGCCCATCCTGGTGGTGGTCATCTACGCCTTCAACGACACGACCAAGGCGACGAGCGTCTGGGCGGGCTTCTCGACGCGCTGGTTCCCCATCGCGCTCGGCGACGAGGTGGTCACGACCGCCCTGTTGAACAGCTTCATCATCGCGATCCCGAACGCCCTGCTCGCCACGGTCTTCGGGACGATGGCGGCGCTCGGCCTGCAGCGGGTCAGCAAGCGGGTGCGACTCGGGTACGACACCCTGACCTACATGAGCGTGATCGTGCCCGAGATCGTCATCGCCCTCGCGACGCTCGTGCTGTTCGCCACGAGCTTCGACGCCTTCCGGTCGGTGTTCGGGGTCAAGCTCACCTTCGGGTACCCCACGGTGATCGCCGCGCACGTGCTGTTCAACCTCAGCCTCGTGCTCCTCCTCGTCCGGGCCCGCCTGTCGGGGATGGACCGCACGCTGACCGACGCGAGCGCGGATCTCTTCGCGACGCCGTGGCGGACGTTCCGCCAGATCACCTTCCCGCAGCTCCTCCCGGCGATCGTCGCCGGGTTCCTGCTGTCGTTCACCTTCAGCTTCGACGACTACGTGATCACGTCCTTCGTGAACGGCCCGGGATCCTCGACCCTCCCGCTCTTCATCTTCGGCCAGGTCAAGCGCGGCGTGACGCCGGAGACCAACGCGGTCGCGACGATGATGCTGGCGCTCACGCTGATCCTGCTGTTCATCGGCCAGCTCGTGCTCATCTGGCAGTCGCCGCCGCGCCGGCCGGCGGGCGTCGATGGCCTCGGTCATCGCCGAGACCTGAGCCGGACGATCAGGGCGGGCTGAGCCAGACGGTCGGGATCGCGGCGTCCGGTGCGCCGAACGTGCCCGACGGCCGCGAACCCGCCGCCGACCGCCGTGACCCCGTCGATCTTGCCCTGGCTGAGCGCGGCCGACTCGGTCGCGCGGTCCCAGCGCCAGCCCGTCCGTGGAGACCCAGGCGACGCCCGTCGGGTACTGCGTCCCGAAGAGCCGATGGCCGACGGCGACCAGCCGCGTGCCGTCCCAGGCGACGTCGTGCATCTCGATCCCGAGCCCGAAGTTGTCGAGGCTCGGCGCATCCGGCGCGACCGTCCAGTCGGTGCCGTCCGTCGACCGCCAGACGACGGCCCGCGTGCTGTCCGCCGAGTTCCCGACGGCCGACCAGCCCGAGGTCGCCCGGCGACGGTCAGCTCGCGCATGACCCCTTGCCGGAGGGCGGCCTGGTCCGCCACCCGGGTCCACGTCCGGCCATCGGGTGAGGTCCAGACCGCCGATCCGTCGGCCGTCCGGGCATCCCCGGTCGCGCCGACGGCGACGAACCCGGCGCCGGGCACGGCCTCGACGGCGGCCGCCCGCGTGCCGGCGGGATCCCCGTCCAGCGTCGCGAGGCTCCACGAGCGCCCGTCCGGGCTCCACCAGAAGCGGGCCTCGATCGGGCCGGCCAGCCCGCCCAGGTAGCCGACGGCGACGTAGCCGTCGGGCGCGCCCGCGACCCCGGTCATCCGCACCTGGGTCGATGCCGTGGAGGTCGGGGCCGTCCGCCGCGGCCGACCACGACCGGCCGTCCGTCGACGACCACGCGGCCGCGTGGTCACCCGAGACGCCGACCGCCACGACGCCGGCCGGCCCGTCGCGCGACGGCGACGGCCTGCGACCCGTCCGACGCCGGGAAGGCCGCGATCCGGCCCCACCGCCGCGGGTCCGTGGACAGCCAGGCGCTGGCGGTCACGGCCCGGTCGTCGTAGCCCACCGCGACGAGGCCGACGGAGGTCAGGGCGACGTCGAGCAGGTCGGCCTGGCCGCCCTGGTAGGCCTGCGGGTGGCCGAGCGATCCCGGGTTGATGTATGGCGGGGTGGTCGCCGTCGCGTCTCCGGGCGGCGCGTCGACGACATCGGCCTTGCCCCAGTCGATGCCGACGGACGTGCGTCGTGGGCTCGGGCGTCGCGACCGGGGTCGCGACCGTGGATGCCGTCGCCGGACGGGGCCGAGGCACCCGCCGACGAGGTCCCTCCGGACAGGACCGGGGCGGCACCGCAGCCGGCGGCGAGGATGGCCGCGAGCGGCGAGGCCGGCGGCCCGGCGGCGCGATGGACGGCGGTTCACGCGAGGCGTGGACGGCTCAGGCCGGGACCGCCTCCGGCACGGGCAGGCCGGCGTCGGCGGCGAGCGCCTGCGCCTTGTCGGTCCGCTCCCACGGCAGGTCGAGGTCCGGCCGGCCGAAGTGCCCGTACGCCGCGGTCTGGCGGTAGATCGGGCGGCGCAGGTCGAGCGCCGAGATGATCGACGCCGGCCGAAGGTCGAAGTGCCGCTCGATGAGCGCCTGGATGCTCGCATCGGGCACCTTGCCGGTCCCGAACGAGTCGACCGTGAAGCTGATCGGCCGGGCGATGCCGATGCCGTAGGCGACCTCGACCTCGAAGCGGTCCGCGAGCCCGGCGGCCACGACGTTCTTGGCCACCCAGCGGGCCGCGTAGGCCGCGGAGCGGTCCACCTTCGTCGGATCCTTGCCCGAGAAGGCCCCGCCGCCGTGGCGGGCCATGCCGCCGTAGCTGTCGACGATGATCTTGCGGCCGGTCAGGCCGGCGTCGCCCATCGGGCCGCCGGTGACGAAGCGGCCGGTCGGGTTGACGTGCATGACCGGGTCGGTGTCGCGCAGCTCGGCCGGGATCGTCGGCAGGATCACGGCATCCACGATCTCGGAGCGCAGGCGCTCGGCGCGGACGTCCGGGTCGTGCTGGGCCGAGACGACGACGGTCCGGACGCGCTTGGGGATGCCCCGCTCGTACTCGACGGTGACCTGGGTCTTGCCGTCGGGGCGGAGGTAGGGCAGCTGGCCGGTCTTGCGGACCTCGGCGAGCCGGCGGGCCATGCGGTGCGCGAGGGCGATCGGCAGCGGCATGAGCTCCGGGGTCTCGCGGCAGGCGAAGCCGAACATCATCCCCTGGTCGCCGGCACCGAGCTCGAACGCGGGAGCCGCGTCGTCGCGGACCTCGAGGGCCGAGTCGACGCCCTGGGCGATGTCCGGCGACTGGGCCTTGACCGAGACGAGCGTGCCGCACGTCTGGTAGTCGAAGCCGTAGTCGGCGCGGGTGTAGCCGATGTCGCGGACGGTGTCGCGCACGATCGACTGGAAGTCCACGTAGGTCGTGGTCGAGATCTCGCCGAGGACCATGACCAGGCCGGTCGTCGTGGCCGTCTCGCAGGCGACGCGCGCCTGGGGATCCTCGCGGATGATCGCGTCCAGGATCGCGTCGCTGACCTGGTCGCACATCTTGTCGGGATGGCCCTCGGTCACCGACTCGGACGTGAAGAGGTAGTGCTCGGCGTCGACGATGCTCATCGTGTGCGGGACGGCCTCCTGGGCGTGGTTCGGTCGGAGGGAGGGTAGCACGGGAGGCTCCGCCGTCAGAGCCCCGATGCGGACCGCCTCGAGGTCGAGGTCCCGCTCGACGCGGTGGAGCGCCTCGTCGCCGATGTCGCCGTCGTCGCGCAGGCGGATGACGGCCTCGCGCTGGGCGGCCACGATCGACAGCCGGATGGCCTGGTGGTCGAGCCGCTCCTGGTCCTCCTCGTCGGGCGCCCTCGCGTCGCCGTTCGGCCGGCATGGCTCGCCTCGTGCTCGTACCGGTCGCGCAGCTGGACGACCAGCGGCAGGTGGTCGGGGAACTCCTCGGCCGAGCCCGTCGAGGCGGAGCAGGCGCCGCGTCGACCGCCGCCTGGCGTGCCACGGCCTCCTCGCGCTCCGCGCTCGTCCCGGCCACGATGCCCGAGCCGGCGGATGACCCACGGCAGCGTCAGGCCCTGCCCGACCAGCGTGGCGAGGATGACGCAGTAGGTCAGGTAGATGATCAGGTCGCGGTCCGGCACGGCGAGCGGGAGCGACAGGGCGGCGGCCAGCGAGACCACGCCGCGCATCCCGGCCCACGACACGACGAAGACCGACGCCGCGGGCGGGTCGGGGCACTCGCCCGGATCTTCGGCGCTCAGCCGCCGCGGGAGGTAGGTCGCCGGGAAGACCCACACGATCCGCGCGACGATGACCGTCAGGCTGATCGCGACCCCGAGGCCGATCAGCTCGGCGGCGCTCGCGCTGCAGCGCCGGCCAGGATCGACGGGCAGCTGCAGGCCGATCAGCAGGAAGGCGAAGCCGTTGATCAGGAAGATCACCGATGTTCCAGACGCCGCGGCCCAGCGAGCCGGCCGTCCGGCGACAGGGCGCGGGCCGCCTTCCGGCCGGCGATGACCCCGGCCGTGACGGTGGCGAGCACGCCGCTCAGCGCCGAGCGTCTCGGCCGACAGGTAGGCGATCAGCGGCGCCAGCAGCGACAGCGCGATCTCGAGCGTCGCGTCGGTCGTCCGCCGCCAGGCCGCGACGACCGCGGTGCCCGATGACGATCCCGACGAGCGACGCCGCCGACCCCGACGACGACGAACGAGGCGCCCGCCTCGGCGACGGAGAACGCGCCGGTCGCGGATCGCCATGACCGCGACGCGGAACAGGATCAGCGCGGACGCGTCGTTGATCAGGCTCTCGCCCTCGAGGATCGTCACGACCCGTCGTCGGCACGCCGAGGCGGCGGAAGATCGCGGTCGCCGCCACGGCATCCGGGCGGCGCGACGATGGCCCCGAGGGCGAACGCCGGCCACCAGCCGAGCTCCGGGATCAGGGCGTTCGCGACGACCGCGACGACGATCGTCGGTGAACAGCACGAGCCCGATCGCGAGCAGGCCGATGGCGCGCAGGTTCGCCTTGAAGTCGCGGATCGGCGTGTCGTAGCCCGGCCCCGAACAGGATCGGCGGCAGGAACAGCAGGAAGACGACGTCCGGCGGCAGCTCGATCGGTCGGGACGTCGCCGACCCGCGACGAGGACGAGCCCGAGCACGAGGCCGCCGAGCACGAGGGCGATCGGGTACGGCGATGCCGATGCGCCGGGCAAGGTAGGCGAGGCCCGGTCGCGACGACCAGCAGCAGCAGGACGAGTTCGATCGCGGTCTGGGCGTCCATCGTCGCGCGCCCGGGTCAGTCCGTGGCGGCGGCCGGTCGCGCTCGCGGCCCGGCGCGCCCGCCACGCGTCGAGGCCGGCGAGCGGTCACCGGCTCGATCGCGTCGGCCGGCTCGAAGCCGAAGACCTGGGCGAGGAACGACAGCTCGGCCTCGAGCGAGCGGCGGATGGCGGTCGCGCCGCGGAACCCGTGGCCCTCGCCCTCGAACGCGAGGTAGGCGTACGGGATCCCGTTCGCGGCGAGCGCGGCGACGATCGCCTCGGCCTCGGCGGGCACGACGACGCGGTCCTCGAGGCCCTGGAGGACGAGCACCGGGACCGCGATCCGGTCGAAGGCGTGGATCGGCGAGCGGCTCCGGTAGCGCTCGACCGCCTCCGGATAGGGGCCGACCAGCCGGTCCAGGTAGCGCGACTCGAACTTGTGCGTCTCGCGGGCGAGCAGCTCGAGGTCGGCGACGCCGAAGGCGCTGATCCCGGCGGCGAACCGGTCGCGGAACGCCAGCGCGGCGAGCGTGGTGAAGCCGCCGGCGCTGCCGCCGGAGATCGCCATCCGGCGCCGGGTCGACGGCGCCGCGCTCGACGAGCGCGTCCGCGGCCGCGACGCAGTCGTCGACGTCGACGATGCCCCACGCGCCGTCGAGCTCGCGGCGGACCGCGCGGCCGTAGCCGGTGCTGCCGCCGTAGTCGACGTCGACGACCGCGATCCCGCGGCTCGTCCAGAACTGGATCGACGAGGTTCAGGCCGGTGGACGCGTTCGAGGTCGGCCCGCCGTGCGAGGAACACGCGCAGCGGCGGCCGCTCGTCGGGCGGGCCCTCGAACGCCGGGTTGCGCGGCGGGTAGAACAGGGCGTGCGCGGTCCGGCCGCCGCTCGTCGGGAAGTCGATCGGCTCGGGGAACGAGATGCCGTCCTCGTCGAGGGTCAGCGAGCTCGACCGGCGGAGCACGCCGGCGGGGGCGAGGGTCTCCGGGTCCAGCCGCACGACGACGGTCGGCGCTGCCCGGGGCGCCGGCGAGCGCGACGATGCCGCCCGGACCGACCTGCAGGCCCTCGAGCTCGGTGAAGCCGCTCTCGACCTCGCCGACGAAGTCGCCCGGGCGCGATGTGGAACAGGCGGTCGCGGCCGCCGCGGCGGCGCGACCGCCACGATCGATCCGTCGGGCAGGAACCCGTAGGCCGAGCGGCCGAAGATCCAGCTCGGGTCGGCGAACTCCGCCTCCATCGGCGCCAGCGGCTCGAGCCGCGGGCCGTCGACGAGCCGGTACAGGTTCCACCAGCCGCTGCGGTCCGAGACGAGATGGAGCGTGCCGTCGGGCGCCCATTCGGGCTGGACGATCGATTCGTCCGGGCCGCCGGCCGCGAGGACGGGCTCGCCCAGCGTCCCGTCGGCGGCGATCGGCGCGACGCGCAGGCGGGTCGCGTCCCAGGGCATGTCGGGGTGGTCCCACTCGAGCCAGGCGAGCCGCGATCCGTCCGGGGAGAGCCGCGGCGACGAGACGAAGTCCGGCCCCGTGACGAGGACGCGCGGGTCGCGGTCGCCGTCGAGCGGCACGTCCACGATCTCGTTGACGGCCTCGCCGCCGCGGCCGTGGTCCTCGCGGACCGCGACGTAGCGCCGGCGCGCGGCGTCGAAGCGGAGGTCGGCGTACCGCCACGGCCCGGGCGGCGTGATCGGCGACCGGCGCCGCGGCCCCGGGGTCGAGCCGGTAGACCCGGCCGTCGGCGAAGTCCGAGAACGCGACGACGCCGCCGGCGACGACGTAGGCGCCGCCGCCGTACTCGTGGACCCGGGTCCGGACCGAGATCGGCGCGGCCGTCAGGTCCGAGACGGACCCGTCGGCGGCCGCGCGGACCAGCACCCGGCGGCCGGCCTCGGCCGGGCGGCCCTCCAGCCAGTAGACGTCGTCGCCGTCGAGCCATGGCTCGGCCAGCGTGACGGTGTCGCCGACGAGGTCGTCGATCCGGATCGGGCTCCGCCACGACCCGTACGGTGCGACCGCGGGGTCGGTCATCCGCGGATCAGGTGCCGTGCTGCCAGGAGGACACGTACGCGGCCTGCTCGGCGGTCATCGGCTCGAGCACGATGCCGAGCGCGGCCAGCTTGAGCCGCGCCACCTCGGCGTCGATCGCCTCGGGCACGACGTAGACCTTCGGCCTCCAGCTCCGCGTGGTGCAGGGCGACGTACTCGGCCGACAGCGCCTGGTTGGCGAAGCTCATGTCCATGACCGCGGCCGGGTGCCCCTCGGCGGCGCCGAGGTTGACGAGGCGCCCCTCGGCGATGAGGTGCAGCTTCTTGCCGCCCAGGTCGAACTCCTGGACGTTGTCGCGGACCTCGCGGACGTGGCCCTCGGCCAGGTCGCGGAGCGCGGCGAGGTCGAGCTCGGCGTCGAAGTGGCCGGAGTTGGCCATGATCGCGCCGTCGCGCATCGCCTCGAAGTGCTCGCGGCGGAAGACGTTGAGGTTGCCGGTCGCGGTGACGAACAGCTCGCCCCAGCGGGCCGCCTCGGTGTGGGTCATCACCGCGAAGCCGTCCATCAGCGCCTCGAGCGCGCGGACCGGGTCGACCTCGACGACCGCGACGTGGGCGCCGTGGCCGTCCATCCGCGAGGCGATCCCCTTCCCCACCCAGCCGTAGCCGGCGACGACGACCTTGCGGCCGGCGATGAGGATGTTGGTCGCCCGCAGGATCCCGTCGACCGTGCTCTGGCCGGTGCCGTAGCGGTTGTCGAAGAGGTGCTTGGTCTGGGCCTCGTTGACCGCCACGACCGGGAAGCCGAGGGCGCCGTCGGCGGCCATCGCCTTGAGGCGGATGACGCCGGTGGTCGTCTCCTCGGTGCCGGCGAGGACCTCCTTGACCTGCGCCGGCCGCTCGCTGTGGAGCAGCGAGACGAGGTCGCAGCCGTCGTCCATCGTGATCTGCGGCTGCGCGTCGGCGACGGCGTTGAGGTGCGCGTAGTAGGTGTCGCGGTCCTCGCCGCGGCGGGCGTACGTCGCGATCCCGTACTCGGCGACGAGCGCCGCGGCGACGTCGTCCTTCGTCGAGAGCGGGTTCGAGGCCGCGAGGAAGACCTCCGCGCCACCCGCCTTGAGGGTCCGCATCAGGTTGGCGGTCTCGGTCGTGACGTGGAGGCAGGCGCCGATGCGCAGGCCGTCGAGCGGGCGGTCGCGCTCGAAGCGCTCGCGGATCAGGCGCAGGACGGGCATCTCGCGCTCGGCCCATTCGATCCGTCGGACGCCCTCGGCGGCGAGGCCGAGGTCCGTGACGTCGTGGGCGGGGGCCGTGGTGGCGGTCATCAGGTGTCGGTCTCCTTGCGGGCGAAGAGGCGGCGCAGCGGCGCCGCGAGGTCGGGCCAGGGCGAGCCCAGGCGGTGGATGAGGCGCTCCTCGAAGCGGGTGTGCTCGGCGAAGCCGAGGCGTCGGTAGGCGTTGAGGGCCGGCGGGTTGTCGGCTCGCACGTTGAGGACGACCTGGTCGCACGAGCGGAGGAGCTCGGCGGTCACCGCGCCGGTCACCGCCGTCGCGAACCCGCGTCCACGATAGTCGATGTGGGTCAGGACGTTGCCGATCACGGCCAGCCGCGCCGACGGGCTGATCACGTGGGTGCCGGCGGCCGAGACCAGCATCCCGTTGGCGCGGACGCCGTAGTAGACGCCCTCGGTGATGGCCCCGGTGGGCAGCCACGACGCGAACCCGAGCTGGTAGAGGCGGTTCAGGTCCCCGATGTCGACCGGCAGGATCCGCTGGACGGTCGCCGGGTACGGGCGGAAGTGGGCCCGGTCGACCCACATCCGGACCATCTCGGGCCCCGGGTCGACCCGGTAGGAGCGCCTCGACCGCGCCGAGGACGTCCGGCCGCATGGCGGCATAGGCCGCGCGCGGCCGGATGACGTCGCGCAGGATCGTGGCGATGCCGTCCGGGCGGCCCATCACGAAGAGCGGCTGCGGGGTCGGGCCGTTGTACTCGAGGACCAGCGACACCGGCGAATCGCCCGCCCAGGCGACGCCCCAGCGCGTGCGCGAGAACTCGCGCTCCTCGAGGTCGCAGAGCGCGTAGGCGCTGTACAGCCGGTCGCCCTCGAGGAACGAGCGCAGGAGGGCCCGGTCCGTGGTGGTCCGGGCCACCAGCTCGTCGCGTCGCCCCATCGCGACCGTGACCATCAGCCGGCGGCCACGACGGGTTCGGGCGGGATGCGGGCGGGTCGGTCGTGGCCGGGCAGCGCGGTCCAGCGGGCGATCGCCGCGGCGGTGGCGGCACGGAGGCCGTCCTCGAACGGGCCGCGGACCACGCCCTCCTCGGTGACGATCCCGGTGATCAGCTCGGCCGGCGTCACGTCGAAGGCCGGGTTGCGGACCTCGGTCCCCGGCGGCGCGATGACGACGCCGCGGATGGCGGTGACCTCCTCGGCGTCGCGCTCCTCGATCGGGATGGCCGCCCCGTCGGGCGTGGCGAGGTCGATCGAGGTGGTCGGCGCGCAGACGAAGAACGGGATGCCGTGCCGGGCGGCCAGGACGGCCAGGGTGTAGGTGCCGACCTTGTTGGCCGTGTCGCCGTTCGCCGCGATCCGGTCCGCCCCGACGATCACCACGTCGACCTCGCCGCGGGCCATCAGGTGGCCGGCGGCCACGTCGGCGATCAGCGTGTGCGGCACGCCAGCCTGGGCGAGCTCCCAGGCCGTGAGCCGGGCGCCCTGCAGGTACGGCCGCGTCTCGTCGACCCAGACGTGGACCGCGCGACCGGCGTGGTGGGCGGCCTGCACGACGCCGAGGGCCGTCCCGAACTGACCGCACGCCAGCGGGCCGGTGTTGCAGTGGGTCAGGATGCGGACCGGCCGGTCCTCGGGTTGCGGCAGCTCGGCGAGGCCGAACTCGGCCATGCGGCCGTGGTCCGTCGTCGCCTCCATGACGATCCGGTCGGCCTCGGCGCGGAGCGCGTCCGCGATCACGCCGCCGTCGTCGGAGAGGTCGCCGATCTGCTCGTAGCGGGCCATCATCCGGTCGACCGCCCAGCTGACGTTCACCGCGGTCGGGCGGGACTGGACGAGCGCGTTGGCGCCGCCCCGGAGCGTCGCACGCCGCGCGTACGGACGCGAGTCGCGGACCCGCTCGGCGGACAGCGCCAGACCGATCGCGGCGACCTGGCCGAGGGCCGGCGCGCCGCGGACGATCATCGTCCGCATCGAGTAGGCGACCTCGCCCGCGGACCGGTTCTCGACCTCGAGGAGGGTGTCCGGGAGCCGGCGCTGGTCGATCAGGTAGAGGACGCCAGGGCCCTCCCGGAACGGCGTCCGGAAGCCGGTCGGGCCGATGGCCGCCGCCGGTGCCTCCTCCTCGACGAACCCGGAGAGCATGCCGGCCCCGGTGGCCGGGTCGAGGATGCCGGCCGCCGCCTCGGCCGAGGCGCGCTGGAGCGCCTGCGCGGCCCCGGCCATGGTCGCGGCGGTCTGGACGAGCTCCCCGGCGAACTGGCGGAAGAACCGGCGCCGGCCGAGGTCGACGCCGTCGGGCGCAGCGGGTGCGGCGGGCGCGACGTCCGCGGATCGCCGCGTCCGACCCGGGGACCGGCGCGTCAGCGACCGCGTCGGTCGCGGGTGGCGACGCGTCGAGGGGCGACCCGGGTTCCGCGGATGTCCCGCGCGTGGGGTCCACCGATGGCCTGCCTCGAGCTCGACCCGTCAGTACTGGACGACGCTGGTGACCCGGCGTCCTTCCAGTCGGTCGCGGCCCTTGAGGAAGTCCAGCTCGACGAGGAACGCGAGGCCGGCGACGTCGCCGCGCAGCCGCTCGACGAGCTCGATCGTCCCCTTGACCGTGCCGCCGGTCGCGAGCAGGTCGTCGACGATCAGGACACGCTGCCCGGGCTGGATGGCGTCGCGATGGATCTCGAGGGTGTTCGACCCGTACTCGAGCGCGTACTCGACGGTGATGGTCTCGGCCGGCAGCTTGCCCAGCTTGCGGACCGGGACGAGCCCGGCGCCCAGCTGGTAGGCCATCGGCGCGCTGAAGATGAACCCGCGCGACTCCATCCCGACGACCAGGTCGATCGGCTCGCCCAGGTAGGGGGCCAGCATCAGGTCGATGGCCTCCTTGTAGGCGGCCGGATCCTTCAGCAGCGTCGTGATGTCGTAGAAGAGGATCCCGGGCTTCGGGAAATCGGGGATCTCGCGGATCTTCGCGCGGAGCTCCTCGGCGGACATCGGTATCGGGGCCTCCACGGTGGGGGACGGCAGGCGCCGGGTGGGGCGGCGCGGACCGGCCAGAAGTCTACCGCAGGCGGGCGGGCCGTCCCAGCCGGCTGCGGGGCCGGACCGGGCGGCGGGTCAGGCCGGGGTCGCCGGCGAGGCGACGGCGACGGTCGAGTCGGCCGTCGAGCGGCCGTGCAGGCGGCTCGTCAGCAGGACGCCGCCGATGCCGACGAGGATCGCCACCCAGAACGCGCCGACGAGGCCGTCCACCGGCCCGCCGGTCGATCGGATGCTGGCCGCGACGATCGCCCCGGAGACGCCCGTCCCGAGCGCGGTCCCGAGCGTGTCGGAGAGGCTGAGCGCGCTCGAGGCGGCGCCCTGGGTCTCCTGGCGGCGACTCGCGCAGGACGATCAGCGAGAGCGGCGCGTAGCCCAGGCCCATCCCCAGGCCGGCCAGCGCGAAGGTCGGCACCGCGAGGGCGACCGGCACGGACGGCGCGAGGATCGTGGAGAACGAGATCAGGCCGATGACCGTGACGATCAGGCCCGCCCGGACGAACCGCGCCGACGACCAGCGGCCGGCGTAGCGGGCCTGGATCCAGGACCCGGCCGTCCAGGAGATGGTCGCGGCCGTCAGCACGACCCCGGCGGCGACCGCCGAGAGGCCGCGCCACGACTCGAGGGTGAGCGTCGCGTAGGCGTCGACGCCGAAGAATGTGAACGTCATGACGCCGCGCAGCAGCACCGCGGCCGGCAGGATCGGCCGGGCGGTCAGCGTGCCCGGCGGGGTGAGGCGGCGGAGCGGCGGGATCCCGACGAGCAGGCCCGCGACGATGAGGACGAGCGTGACGGCCGGCTCCGAGTCGATGGGGATGATCCCGCCGTGCCCTGGCGTCAGGCCCGAGCATGACCAGGCCGGCGCCGAGCGCGACCAGCAGGGCGTTGGGGAACCGGTGGCGCTCGGCAGCGGCGGCCGCGACCTCGGCATCGGCGGCGGCACCGCGCGGGACGACCTTCGAGACCGCCCGGATCGTGAGGAGGCCGGCGACCGCCGATGAGCGGCAGCAGGCCGAGGAAGACGTAGCGCCAGCCGAGGGTCTCGCCGACGACGCCGGCGATCGCGGGGCCGATGACGCCGGGCAGCACCCAGGCGGTCGAGAGGACCGCGAACATGCGCGGTCGGAGCGACTCGGGCAGGCTGCGGCCGATGGCGACGTAGGCGATCGGCGGGATCGTCCCGGCACCCAGGCCCTGGATGAACCGGGCGCCGATGAGCATCGGCATCGACGACGGCGAGGCCGCCGATCAGGAGCCCGATCGCGAAGAGCCCGAGGCCGATCGCGAGCGGACGGCCGAGGCCGCCCCGGTTGATGACGCCGCCGACGACCGCGATGCCGATCAGCGAGCCGAGGAAGAACGAGGTGAAGACCCAGCCGTAGTGCTCGAGGTCGCCGAGGTCGCGGGCCACGATCGGCAGGACCGTCGAGATCGCGAGCGCCTCGAAGGCGACCAGCGTGATCGTCAGGACGAGCCCGATGGTCAGCCCGCGGCGGGACGGCGACCAGAGGCTGTCGGGGCCGGAGCCCGGGCGTTGCATGACCGAAAGCATGGCGCCCCCGACCGGACCGTGCCACGGGCAAGCGTCGCGGCCACGCGACCGACGTTCGTCGCGGTCGCGGCCGGGTCAGGCCTCGCCGAGCCCCGCGGCCGCGACGTCAGCCCGCAGCCGGCGCTCCATCGCCGCTCGCACCGACGACGACCGGCCGGGCAGCCGGTCGAGGCCCAGGAGCGCCGCCCCGAGCACGGGCGGCGCGTCGAGCCGCCGGATGGTCGCCCCGGGCGCGACCGCATGGACGCCGGCGGCGATCCGCGCCTCGAACGAAGCGTCCCTGGCCCGGAAGACCCCGCCGGCGAGGACCACGACCGGGTCGCGGCGCGTCAGGTGCAGGCGCCGGATGATGGCGCCGGCCATGGTCGCGAGCTCGTCGGCGAGACGGTCGAGGATGCCCTGGGCGACAGCGTCCCCGTCGTGCGCGCCGGCGAAGACCGTCGGCGAGAGCCCGTACAGCGCGGTCTGCGGGAGACGCCCGTACTCGATGGCCCAGGTCACGTCGATCGGCCGGCGCATGCCGAAGAACGCCGGGACCGTCCGCTCCAGCACGGTCCTCGGGCCGCGGCCGTCGCGGGCGCGGACCGCGGCGCCCAGGGCGGCCAGGCCGATCGCCCCGCCACCGCCCCAGTCGCCGGAGATGGGGCCGAGCGCGGCAAGCCTGGCGATCCGCCCGTCCGGGGCGATCCCCGCCGCGTTGACGCCCGCGCCGCAGATGAGGCTGACCCCCCAGCCGCGCTCCGAGCCGGCCCGGATCGGGGCGATCGAATCGTTGACGATCCGCGTGCGTCACGGCCAGCCGGCGGGTCGTCGAACGCCGCCCGAAGGCGGCGGACGTCGGCCGGCGTGTCTGCCCCCGCGAGCGCATACGACCCGACGGCCGCCGCCGGCCGATCCGCGGCCGGTCCGAGCCCGGCCCGCGACCAGGCGGCGTCCGCCTGCTCGACGAGCCGCTCCGCCCCGGCGTCCATCCCGACCTTCTGGTGCGAGGTCGTCGGGCCGCGCCCGGATGCCAGCAGGCGACCGTCGGGTCCGACGAGCAGCAGGTCGGTCTTCGAGTTCCCGCCGTCGACGGCCAGGACCGCGACCTCCGGCGGCCGGGCCGGGCTCACGTGACGGCGCTCGGGACCTCGCCGAGCGCATCGATCGTGACGAAGGTCGCCCCGGCGTCGCGCAGTCGGCCGGCGATCGCGCCGATCGCCTCGCGCGTCGCGGTCGGCCAGGCGTGGAGGAGGACGACGGCGCCGTCGCCGTGGGCGAGCGTGCCGTCGACCACCTCGCGCTCGATCGTGGCGGCCGACTTGGCCGGGTCCCAGTCCTCGACGCCGACGTGCCAGCCGACGTGCCGGTAGCCCGCGGCTCGGACGGCGGCCTGGACCCGCGGGTCGTCCGCGCCCGCGCCGAACGGGCAGCGGAACCAGGGTCGCGGGTCGGCGCCGGTCGTCTCGAGGATGACGCGGCCCGCCTCGGTCAGGTCATCGACGAGGCCGGCATCGGTGAGCAGCGGCATCCGGGCATGGTAGTAGGAGTGGTTGCCGACGAGATGGCCGGCCGCCGCGATCGATCCGGCGGTCGCGGGATACGCCTCGGCCCACCGCCCCTGGACGAAGCAGGTCGTCCGGAGCTCGAGGCCACGCCAGCAGGCCGAGCAGCGTCTCGGTGGCGTCGGCGGTCGCCGGCCGGTCGTGGTGCTCGACGTCGAAGGTCAGCGCGACCCGGAACGGAGGGGACGCGCCGAGCGCGGCCGTCACTTCTCGACGCCGGTCACGACCAGGCCGCGGGTGAAGAACCGCTGGGTCAGGAGGAACGCGACGACCGGGATGATCAGGGTCATCAGCGTCCCGGCCTGGATCAGCCCCGGGTCGCGATAGTGGATCCCGTTGAACCGCTGCAGGCCGATGGCCAGCGTCTGGAGCTCCGGCTTCGTGGACAGGTAGATCAGCGGCCCGAAGAAGTCGTTCCACGAATAGACCAGGTGGAAGATCGCCACGGCGATGACCACGGGCCAGGCCTGCGGCAGCAGGACCGACCAGAGGGTCCGTAGCGGGCCGGCGCCGTCGATCGCGGCCGCCTCGTCCATCTCGGTCGGGATCGTCATGAAGTACTGGCGCATGAGGAAGACGTCGAACGCGTTCGCGAAGAACGCCGGGACCAGCAGCGGGAGCCACGTCCCGACCCAGCCGAGCTTCACGAAGATCGTGTAGGTCGGGATGATCGTCACGGCGCCGGGCAGGAAGATCGTGGCGATAAGCAGCGTGAACAGGATCCCACGGCCGGGGAACTTGAACCGCGCGAACCCGTACGCGACCAGCGTGCAGGAGAGCAGCGTGCCGATCGTCCCGATGATCGCGATGGCGACGGTGTTGAACAGCAGCCGCGGGAAGTCGATGAGCGTCCAGACCTTGCCGAAGTTCTCCCAGTGCGGGGCGAGCACCCAGACGTGATCGAGCGTCCGCCAGGCGCCCTGCCACGACGATCGGCGGCGCGTCGGGCGCCGCCGGGTCGATGAACGTGCTCTGCTTGCCGGCCCGGCTCGAGCAGGGCCAGCTGGCGCGTCGTCCCGTCGACGGGGACCAGCAGGATGGGCAGCTCCTCGCCCTGCCATTCGAACGTCACCGGGTCGGCCGGCCAGAGCGGCGAGCCGGGCTGCGTCACCTGCTCGGAGGTCTTGATCGCGACGGTGAACGACTTCAGCAGCGGCGACAGGAAGGCGGCAAGGACGAGGACCGCGATGAGCGTCAGGATGAACGACCGGCGCCGGTCGCCCCGTTCGCGCGGCGGGCGGCCGGTCGTGCCGGCACGGCGACCAGATCCGTCGCCGGCGGGCGTTCGGGAGCTCGACCGTCTGCGTGGATCCGGCCATCCGGGTCAGCGCGCCTCACCGGCGTAGTAGACCCAGCGCCGCGAGAGCCCGAACAGGAGCAGCGTGATGCACGAGCGAGATCGCGAACAGGACCCAGGCCAGCGTCGCCCCGTAGGCCATGTTCTGGAAGGTGAAGAAGTTCTGGTAGATGTAGAGGTTGAAGAAGAGCGTCGACCCGCCCGGTTCGCCGGTCCCGTTCTTGAGGACGAGCGGCACGAGGAAGTACTGGAGCACCTCGACCACGCCCAGCACCAGCGTGTAGAAGATGACCGGCGACATCATCGGGATCGTGATGTGACGGGTGCTCGCCCAGGCTCCGGCGCCGTCGATCCGGGCAGCATCGTAGAGCTCGCTCGGGATGCCCTTGAGCCCGGCCAGGTAGACGATCACCCCGGCGCCGATCCCCCAGACGCCCATGATCACGAGCCCTTGGTAGATCCACGCTGGGTCCTCCAGCCACGCTGGCGGATGCGCGATGCCGATGGCCTGCAGGGCGGCGTTGATCCAGCCCGTGCTCGAGCTCAGCATCGAGCCCCAGATCAGGACGCCCGCGATGAACGGGACGACGTACGGCAGGAAGAACAGGACGCGGAAGGCACCGGCGCCGCGGAGGTGGCGCGAGTGGAGCATGAGCGCCACGAGGAGCGGGAGGATCGACCGCCACGGGGAGCGCCAGCAGCGCGTACTTGAGGGTGACCCCGAGCGCCGCCCACGCCTGCTTGTCGTTGAGGAAGTCCTGGTAGTTCTTGAGGCCGACGAACCGGAGCGGCGTCTCCTGGGCGAGGTTGATGTTCGTGAGCGTGAACACGAACGTGGCGACCATCGGGAAGGCCGTGAACAGCGACGAACCCGATGAGCCACGGCGCGATGAAGACGTACCCCCAGCGCGCCCGTCGCCAGGCGAGACCCGAGAACCGGGACCCGGTGCGGCGACGAACGGCGCTGGAGGCGGTCACCGACCTACGAGCCGGCCTGGTCGAAGACGGCCTGGAGCTGCGACTTCAGGTCGGCGATCTCGGTGTCGAGGTTGAGACCCGGGGTCGCCTGCCACTTCGTCGAGAAGGTGTTGAGCAGCTTCAGGGCCTTGTTGTAGTTCGGCATGTAGCTCTCGAAGTTGGGCACGTCCGCGTAGTTGACGCCCTCCTTGATGACGTTCCAGTCGATCTTCTGCGGGTACAGCGGGCTGCCGTCGTCGGCCTTCTGGTTCTGGAAGTCTTCGAAGAAGGCCTCCGTCTCGGCCGGCCGGGCCGGCATCGCGCCGTAGGTCTGGAGCAGCTCTCCGCGGGCGTCGTCGAGGAGGTAGGTCAGGACCGTCGAGGCCTCGTCGGGATGCTTGGTCGACTTGAGCATGCGGAACGTGTCGGCGTTGAAGGCCGCCGTGGTCTGGCCCTGGAACGATGGGGTCGCCGCCAGGTTCCAGTCCGTGCCGGAGTTGGCGATCGCCCCAGGTCGCCCACAGGTAGTTCGGGCTCATCGCGACATTCCCGGTGAAGAACGGGTAGTCGTCCGGGTTGAGCGTCGTGTCGAGGAACTGGGGGCCCGGTCATCGTGACGTGATCGTTCCAGATCCCGTCGTAGAACTAGTGCCACGCCGCGGCCCAGGCGTCCGGGATCTGCGACGGTCTTGCCGTCGCCCGACGAGCGTCCCGGCCTTCCAGTACGCGCCGGTCTGCCGCGGAGTCGTCGCGCTGCGGCTCGAGAGCCCCACTGGACGATGTTCTCGGGGTCGAAGCCGTCCTGCGGTCGCGTCCTTGCCGTTCTTGTCGACGGTCAGGATCTGCGCGATCTTGCTGGGCGGTGTCGCAGTCCCAGGGCACCGTCGGACCCGTCGGGCATCGTGTAGGTCCCGCCCCACTGGTGCGGCGGCTCGGCGAGCCCGGCCTCCTTGAACAGGCTTGGCGCTGGTAGAACAGGGCCGACGGGTAGATGGCGAACGGGATCCCGGTCTGGCCCTCGCCCGCCCACGTTGTAGAGGTTCGACGGTCGACTGCGGGAACTGGGCTCATGTCGTAGTCGTTCTTGTCGATGAACGGCTGGAGGTCCAGCCACTGGCCGTGGAAGGCGTTCGCGCCGCCGATGCCGACCGGGCCGACGATGTCCGGGCCGTTGCCCGAGGCCGAGCTGGACCGCGAGCGTGTCGCGCGCCCGCGCGTACGGGACCGCTCGAAGCGCAGGTGGATGCCGGGGTGCGACGCGTTGAAGTCCTCGGCGACCTTCTGCTCGACCTCGACCTGCTCGGTCGCGTCACCCCGCCGAGGCAGCAGTACCAGCGATCTCGACGTCGCCGGGCTTGCCGGTCGATGGTCGCCGTGATGCGGCGTCGGGCCGGCCGACGCCGCGGCGTCCGCGGACGCCGGCCGCGCCGCGCGAGTCGCCGGCGAGGCGCCGGCTGCCGTCGACGCCGCCGGCGACGCGGTCGTCGTGGTGCTGCTGCCGCAGGCGACGGCGATCAGCGCCGCCGAGGCGAGGAGCGACGGCGAGGCGCCCCAGCCGTGGTCTCATCGCGTTCCTCCGGTGTGTGCGTTCGCTACCGGGCGACCCGGCGTCGTGCGATTGCCATGCGATCCGTCCTCCTCCTTCGATCCTGGCCTCCGGCGCGTGCATCCATCGCGGCCGGACGACCACTCGTTCCACGTAGTAGCGCGTGCGATCGCCGCGCACGAACGTCCGGCCGAGCTCGACCGGGGTCCCGTCGTCCGTGGAGGCGATGCCTTCGATGAGGAGCGCCGGCGTGCCCGGCTTGCGCTCGAGCAGGCGGGCCTCGCGGGCGCGCAGCAGGACCGGCTCCAGGACCTCGCGGGCGCGTGGCGACCCGGACGCCGTAGCGCTCGGTCGAGCAGGTCGTACAGGGAGCCGTGCTCGAGGTCCGAGGCCAGCAGCCCGGGGAAGCGCTCGGCCGGCAGGTGGACCTGCTCGAGCAGCAGCGGCTCGCCGTCGGCGAGGCGCAGCCGCTCGAGGTAGAGCGTCGGCGAGCCGGGCTCGAGGCCGAGCGCCGCGGCGACCGCCTCGCCCGCGGACTCGGGCCGCGCCGCGATCAGCCGCGTCGCCGGGTCGAGGCCGCGCGTCTGCATCTCCTCGGAGAACGACAGGTCGCCGGCGAAGTCGCGGTCGATGCGCGGATGCAGGACGAACGTGCCGCGGCCGCGGGTCCGCTCCAGGCGCTGCTCGCGGACCAGCTCGCTCGAGCGCCCGCCGGACCGTGATGAGGCTGCAGCCGTAGCGCTCCGCGAGGTCGCGCTCGGTGGGCAGCCGGTCGCCGGGGCGCCATTCGCGCTCGTCGAGGGCGGCCTTCAGGTCCAGGTAGACCTGGTGGTGCAGCGGGATCGGGCCGAGTTCGAGTCGAAAACGTGCCATCGGGCGGGGCGGACCTCGGGCGACGGGTGCAGACTCTCGGAGCGCTGGCGGCGATCGATGCTCGGGCCATCGCGGGGGCTTGAAGCCGCCGCGATTGCTGATAACGTTATAAGCAATCGTGTCAAGCCCCGGTGGCTGACGGCGCGTGGAGTGAGGGGCGATGGGCGTCAAGATCGCCGTGGTCGGCGGCGGCAGCACCTACACGCCGGAGCTCGTCGAGGGCTTCGAGGCCCGGCGTGACCGCATGCCGATCGACGAGCTGGTCCTGCTCGACACGGACCCGCGCCGCCTCGAGATCGTCGGCGGCCTGGCCCAGCGGATGCTCGACCGGCTCGACTGGACCGGCCGTCTCCGCTGCACCGGCGACCGCGAGGCCGCCATCGACGGCGCCGACTTCGTGCTCATCCAGCTGCGCGTCGGCGGGCAGGCCGCCCGGCTCGTCGACGAGACGCTGCCGCCGACGTTCGGCGTCGTCGGCCAGGAGACCACTGGCGCCGGCGGCTTCGCGAAGGCGCTGCGGACCGTGCCGGTGGTCCTCGAGCTCGCCGAGCTGACCGCGAAGCGCGGCGCGCCCGGCGCGTGGATCGTGGACTTCACCAACCCGGTCGGGATCGTCAGCCAGGCCCTGCTCGACGCCGGGCATCGGGCGATCGGGCTGTGCAACGTCGCGATCAACATCCAGCGCGGCATGGCCGAGCGGTTCGGCGTCTCGCCCGACCGGGTCGAGCTCGAGCACGTCGGGCTCAACCACCTGAGCTGGGAGCGGGCGGTCCGGGTCGACGGCGTCGACCGACTGCCCGAGCTCATCGACGGCGATGCCGACGCGCTCGGCGCGATGGTCGGCGTGCCCGGCGGAGCTGGTCCGCGCCGTCCGCGCGATCCCGTCGTACTACCTCCACTACTACTACCAGACGCGCCAGGTCGTGGAGGACCAGCGCGCCGGGCACACGCGGGCCCAGGACGTCATCGACATCGAGAGCCAGCTGCTCGACCTCTACCAGGACCAGGGGCTGGCCGAGAAGCCGGCCCTGCTCGTCGACCCGCGGCGGCGCCTACTACAGCGAGGCGGCGGCCCAGCTGATCGCGTCGCTCCACGACGGGGCCGGCGACGTCCAGGTCGTCGACGTGCGCAACGACGGGGCACTCCCCGGCCTGCCCGACGCGGCCGTCGTCGAGATCCCGGCCAGGATCGACCGCGACGGGGCGCATCCCCTCCCCCTCGGGCCGCTCTCGACCGACATGCTCGGGCTGGTCGAGGCGGTGAAGGCCTACGAGATGCTCGCGATCGAGGCCGCGATGACCGGCGACCGGCGGACGGCGCTGCGGGCGCTGCTCGCGAACCCGCTGGTCGCCGACTACGACATCGCGGCGCCGCTGCTCGACGCGCTGCTCGAGGCCAACCGGGCGCACCTGCCGCGGTTCTTCGCGTAGCGCTCAGTCGACCTCGCGGTCGACCCGCTCGACCGTGACGGGTCCCGGCCCGGTCTCCTCGCGCTCGACGGTCAGCCGCGCCACGACCGCCTGGGTCAGCTGCCAGGCCTTCGACGGCAGCGACCGGCACCCGGATCCGGACCTGGTTCGAGGCGAACGTGACGTCCGACGGCCGGACGCCCGGCAGCCCGCCGTCGCCGAGCAGCCGCATCGCGGTCGCGCGGGTCAGCGACGCCCCGAAGCGGAAGACCATCAGGCCGTCCTCGCGCGAGATCGACGAGATGCCCGACGCCTCGGCCGCGAGCCGCAGCTCGGCGACCTCGACGAGGCGGAGGACCTGCGGCGGCATCGGCCCGAAGCGGTCGGTCACCTCCTGGCGGAACGCGGCGAGGTCGCCGGCGCGTCCGCGCCCGGGCCAGCCGCCGGTACAGCTCCAGCTTCTGGGCCTCGTCGGGCACGTACTCGTTCGGCAGGTTCGCCTCGAGCGGCAGGTCCACGACGGCCTGCGGCGGGACGACGATCGCGGCCCGGCCCTCCAGCGTCGCCTTCTGCTCCTCGACGGCCTCGGCCAGCAGGCGCGAGTAGAGGTCGAAGCCGACCGCGGCCATGTGCCCCGACTGCTCGCCGCCGAGGATGTTCCCGGCGCCGCGGATCTCGAGGTCCGACAGCGCGATCTGGAAGCCGGCGCCCAGCTCGGAGGCGTTGAAGATCGCCTGGAGCCGCTTGCGCGCCTCGTCGCTCAGCCGCTCGCGCCGCCGGTAGAGCAGGTAGGCGTAGGCGCGCCGGCTCGACCGCCCGACGCGCCCGCGCAGCTGGTAGAGCTGGGCGAGGCCGAGCGTGTCGGCGCGGTCGATGATGATCGTGTTGGCGTTGGGGATGTCGAGCCCGGATTCGATGATCGTCGTGCAGACGAGCACGTCGGCCTCGCCGTGGGCGAACGTGAGCATCACGTTCTCGAGCGCGCCCTCGCCCATCTGCCCGTGGCCGACGACGAACCGCGCGCCCGGCAGCATCCGCCGGAGCTGCTCGGCCTGCGCCTCGATGGTCTCGACGCGGTTGTGGACGTAGAAGACCTGCCCGCCGCGGTCGAGCTCGCGCAGGATCGCGTCGCGGACGAGCCCGGCCGACGCCTCGGCGACCCGGGTCTGGATCGGCAGCCGGTCCTCCGGCGGCGTCTCGATCGCCGACAGGTCGCGGATCCCGGCCAGCGCGAGGTTGAGCGTCCGCGGGATCGGCGTGGCCGAGAGGGTCAGCACGTCCACCTCGGAGCGGAGCCGCTTGAGCCGCTCCTTGGCGGCCACGCCGAACCGCTGCTCCTCGTCGACGACGACCAGCCCGAGGTCCTTGAAGCGCACGTCCTTGCTGAGCAGCCGATGCGTCCCGATGACGATGTCGACGGTGCCGGCGGCCAGCCCCTCGATCGTCGCGGCCTGCTCCTTCGCCGGCACGAACCGCGACAGCAGCCGGACCTCGAGCGGGAACGCCGCGAAGCGCTGGCTGAACGTCTCGTGGTGCTGGGCGGCGAGCACGGTCGTCGGCACGAGGACGGCGACCTGGCGGTCGTCCTGGGTCGCCTTGAACGCGGCCCGCAGCGCCACCTCGGTCTTGCCGTAGCCGACGTCGCCGACGACGAGGCGGTCCATCGGGCGGATCCGCTCCATGTCGGCCTTGACCTCGAGCGCGGCGCGCAGCTGGTCGACGGTCTCCTCGTACGGGAACGACGCCTCCATCTCGGCCTGCCACGGCGTGTCCGACGCGAAGGCGTGGCCCTGCGCCGAGGCCCGCGCCGCGTAGAGCGCGAGCAGCTCCTCGGCGAGGTCCGTGACGGCCTTGCGGACGCGCTGCTTGGTGCGCAGCCACTCGGTGCCGCCGAGCTTCGAGAGCGACGGCCGCTCCGCGCCCGAGTAGCGGCTGACCCGGCCGATCTGCTCGACCGGGACGAAGATGCGGTCGCCGGCCGCGAACGAGAGCTCGAGGAAGTCGCGCTCGTCGCCGGTCCCCGACGACCGCCGCGTCATCTGCTCGTACCGCGCGACGCCGTGGTCGATGTGGACGACGAGGTCGCCCGGCGTCAGCCGCTCGAGGATGTCGCGCGGGACGACCCGCCGGAGCGCCCGCGGCCGGCGGACCCGGACGGTCCCGAACAGCTCGCGGTCCGTGACGAGCGGTCAGCCCGTCCGGGCCGCCGGTGAAGCCGCCGTTCAGGCTCCGGTCGACGATGGCCACGGCGCCCGGCGGCGGCGGCTCGGCGACGCGCTCGACGACCGCGACCGACTGGCCCGCCTCCTCCAGCAGGTCCGCGAGCCGCGGCCGCCTGGTCCGAGGCGAGGACGATCCGCGCCCCGTCCGCGCGCCAGCCGGCGACCGCGTCGACGACGCCCGCCGCCCGGCCGAACGGGAGCGTCGGCTCGCGCCAGCCGAAGACGTCGCCCGACGACAGCGCCCCGCGGGCCATCGCGGTCCCGACGGCGGGATCCGTCTCCCAGGTCAGCTCCAGCGTCCGCGAGCCGGTCAGCCGGGCCTTCCAGTCCTTCGAGGGCAGGTAGGTCGACGGCCAGTCCTTCGGCAGCTCGCCGGCCTCGATCAGCTCGGCGCGCCGCTCGTCGGCCTGGCGCCACAGGAACTCGGCCGCCTCGGCGATGTCGCCCGGCTCGTCGAGGACGAGCAGCGTGCCGGGGCCGAGGTGGTCGAGGCCGGTCGCGGGCGCCAGGTGGGCGGCCCAGACCTCGGCCGCGTCGCCCACGACGATCGCGCGGGTCTCGCCGGCCGGCTGCGCGGCAGTCGCCGCGCTGCCGGCCACGCCCAGCCGCTCGTCCTCGGCGCCCTCGAAGCGGGTCAGGTCCGCGTCGAGCCGCTCGGGCAGGCGGGCGGCCGCGCGCCCGAGACCCGCCCGGATCGCCGCCGCGCCCCCGGCGGGCAGCAGGAACTCCGACGCGGGCAGGAGCACCGCGTCGTCCACCGACCGGACGGTCCGCTGGTCGGTCGGGTCGAAGGCGCGCAGCGAATCGATCTCGTCGCCGAAGAACTCGATGCGGATCGGCAGCGGCAGCGACGGCGGGAAGACGTCCACGATCCCGCCGCGCTTCGCGAACTCGCCGCGCCCGGCGACCTCGAGGACCGGCACGTAGCCGAGCCCGAAGAGGTCGCGCAGCAGCGCGTCCTGGTGGAGCCGCACGCCGCGCCGGAGCCGTCGCGGCTCGGCCGGCAGGTCGTCCGGGGCGAGCGTGTGCTGCAGCAGCGCCTGGACGCCCGCGACGAGGACGCGCGCCCGGCCGCTCCGCCAGGCCGCGAGGGCCGCCACCCGCGCGGCGGTCTCGTCGGCGACGAGCTCGCTCCGCTCGTACGCCAGCGCGGTCCGCGGCTCGAGGACGACGACCGCCTCCGGGTCGCCCAGCCAGGCGCCCAGCTCCTCGGCGACCCGGTCGCCGATCTCCGCGTCGCGGGCGATCCAGGCCAGCCGCTCGCCGGTGTCCGCGAGCGCGAGCGCCGCCGCGAGGTACGACTTCGCGCCATGCGGCACGGCGACGAGCCCGGCATGACGGCCGACCCGCCGGGCGTCGTCGTCCGGGCTGCCCAGCCGCTCGCGCAACGAGGCGAACGACCCCGTCGCCGCCAGCAGCGGCGGGAGCGAGGCGAGGTCCGGCAGCCGGTGGCGGATCGAGGTCCGGGGCTCGGCCGCCGCCCGTCGCTTCGGCGCCGGCCGGCGGACCCGGGCATCGCCGCGGGCCTCGGCGCGACGGGCGTCCTCGGCCTCGGCGTCGACCGCGGCCAGGTCGAAGTCGATCGCGTCCTCGTCGGCGACCGGCCGATGCCGGGCGGCCAGCGTCGAGGCGGCCTGGTCGGCGAGGCGCCGGTCGCGGCCGCGCCGACCGCGGATCGGCGGCGTCGCTCGCTCAGCCACTCGCGCCGCCCTCCTCGGGCGGGCGGACCTTGCGCCAGCCGGTCTTCGTGCGGCGGACGCCGTCGGCGCCGGGCGGGCCGTCGACCTCGCCGGGCGCGGCGAGCCGGTCCGTGTCGGCAGGACGGAGCTCGAACTTGTTGAAGTGGTTGGCGGCCTTGCTCGTGCCCTCGCGTGCCCACGCCTCCACCGCGTCGGCCGCCGCGTCCAGCAGCTCGTCGAGCCGCTGCTGCTCGTCGGGCGCGAAGCGCGACAGGACGTGGTCGGTCGCGGTCCGGTCCGGCTCGCCGATGCCGACGCGGAGACGGCTGAACTTCTCCGTGCCCAGGTCGTCGACGATCGAGCGCAGGCCGTTGTGGCCGCCCGGCCCGCCGCCCTCGCGGAAGCGCAGCTTGCCGAACGGCAGCGCGAAGTCGTCGGCCACGACCAGCAGGTCGACCAGCGGGGCGTGCTCGCGCTGCAGCACCTTGCGGACCGCTCGGCCCGGAGTCGTTCATGTAGGTCAGCGGCTTGACGAGCGTGAGGTCGAGGCTGCGGTAGCGGCCGCCGACGACGTTGGACGCATCGCGCTGGCGGCCCTTGCCGGACCAGCCGGCCCGCTCCGCGATGCGGTCCATCACGAGCCAGCCGACGTTGTGGCGCGTCCCCGCGTACTGGGACCCGGGGTTCCCGAGCCCGACCACCACCTTCAAGATCCGGACCTCCGCGGACAGCACGACAGGGCCCGAATCCCGTCCGACGCGGTCGGCGGGAGGGCCTGTCGCGATGGTACCGCGCGCGGTCAGGCGGCGCGTCGGCGCGGGGACGAGGCGGCCGTCACCGTCAGGGCGCGACGACCTCGACGACGCCTCGCATGTCCTGCGGGTGGAAGGTGCAGATGTACGGGTAGGTGCCAGGAGCGCTGAACGTGTAGGTCGCCGACTCGCCCGGCTTCATGACCCCGACCGGTGCGGCCTGGCCCTCGAGCTCCACCGAATGGGTGAAGTTGTCGTCGTTGGTCCACGTCACCGTCGTGCCGGCGACGACCTGGATCGCCGCCGGCTCGAACCTGTAGGACTTGGGCAGCTCGACGTGATCGGTCGGCACCGGGGACGCCTTGGCGCCGCCCGACCCGCCGGCGGCGCAGCCCGACACGAGGAGGGCGGCGGCCAGGAGTCCGGCGCCGAGGCGCCTCATCGCGGCTCGAGGACGGGCGATCGGCGGACGGTGGCGACCGCGGCCACGAAGACCAGCGCGAATGCCGCCAGGTCGAGCACTTCGGAGATCGTGTGCGCGAACAGGAACGTCGTCCAGTCGAGGTGGTAGGTCATGTAGCTGATCTCGGCGGCCGCGAACAGCACGAACGCCCACGGCAGGACCGGGATCCCGGCTGAGAACGCGCGGCCCGCGAAGAAGACCGCCAGTAGGAACGCGACGGTGTGGATGCCGAGGAACACGATGGGCGGGATCTGGTTGACGAAGTCACCGAATGGCATGACCGACCTCCGTTGGCACGGCCGCGCGTACGGGCCGCGTTGGGCGTGGCTGGCGGACGCCGTCGATGACGACGCCGGCCAGGCTGAGCACCATCCCCGAGATGACGACGACATGACCGAGCCCGGCGCTGGCCGGGTCGCCGACGCCGTGGGCCACGATGTCGAGGAGTAGGCCGAAGACGACGATCGCGAACCCGAAGCGGGTGAAGGGTCGGCCGGTCATGGTCCGTCCTCTCTAAGATAAGTGTGTTTAGGTTATAGAGGACGCCCCGGCCATCTGTCAATCTTTCACGAGTCGGAGTTGTCGTTAGTACGGGCCTCGGCTACCATCGCGCCCATGACCACCGAACGAACCCCCGGGGCCGGTCCGGTCGACGCGTCCATCGCCCGGCTCGCGCTCCTGGCGGATCCGACCCGGGCCGCCCTCCATCGAACCCTCCGGGACCACGAGACCGGCATCACGCGGGACGAGGCGGCCGCGGCCGTCGGCGTCTCGCGGTCGCTCGTCGCCTTCCACCTGGATCGGCTGGTCGACGCCGGGCTGGTGACCGTCACCTACGAGCGCCGGAACGGCCGGAGCGGACCGGGCGCCGGCCGGCCGGCCAAGATCTACCACCGGTCGGCCGAGACCGTGGCCGCGAGCGTCCCCGAGCGCCACTACGAGCTGGCGGCCGCGCTCTTCGCCCAGGCGATCACCGCGGCCACGACCGGTGCCATGGGGGTCGATGCCGCGCTCGCCGTCGCGGCGGAGGACTACGGCCGGGCGCTCGGCGAGGCCGCCCGGTCGCACGCGCGCGGCCGGCCGTCTCGGTCAGCCGGATCGGCGGCCGCACGCGCCGTGCTGAGCGAGACCGGCTTCGACCCCGAGGTCCGCGGCAGGTCGATCGTCCTGCGCAACTGCCCCTTCGATGCACTCGTGCGGACCGACCGCGACCTGGTGTGCGGGATGAACCGCTCGCTGATGGCCGGCGTGATCGACGGCCTGCGCCTCACCGGGATCGTCGCCAGCTTCGAGCCGCGCGACGGGGCCTGTTGCGTGGTCTGGCGGCCGGCCTAGCCCTCGGCGAGGAGCCGCTGCTCGAGCGCCCGCAACGCGTCGCCCTCGACGGGATCGGCATGGTCCCAGCCGCAGACGTGGAGCGTGCCGTGCGTGACGAGCAGTCGCAGCTCGTCGCCGGTCGACCACCGGACGTCGCCGGTCTGCCCGCCGCGGCCGGCCGCGGCCTGCTCGGCGGCCCGCTCCACGGACACCACGATGTCGCCGAGGTGGACGCGCGCGCCCGGCGGCAGCGCGAACGCCGGCTCGGCCGTCTCCGCTGCGCCGGCCCGGTCGACCGGTCCACCCGGATGCGCCGGGAACGATGTCGGTGGCAGGAGCGGGAAGGACAGCACGTCGGTCGGGCCGCTCACCCCCATGTGCGTCGCGTTCAGCCCGGCCAGCTCGGCGTCGTCGGTCAGGATCAGCCCGATGGAGGCCGGCCCGGGCGCGCCGGCCGCGTCCAGCGCCGATGCGACCGCACGCGCAAGTCGGGCCATCGGGATCGGGACCGCCGCCGCCGTCGCGGATCTCGAGGTCCACCCGCCACGGCGCGAGGTAGAGCGCCCGGCGGCTCACGAGACCCGGTCTCGCCTCGATTCGAGCTCGACGACCTTGCTCTCCGGGTAGGCGATGCGCGTGTGGTACATGCCCAGCAGCTGTGCCACGAACGCCTCGCGGATCCGCTCGAGGTCGCGCAGGGTCAGGTCGCACTCGTCGAACTGGCCGTCGGCGATGCGCTCCTCGATGATCCGCGTGACCATCGCCCGGATCGCCGGCTCGTCCCGCGACTCGAGCGAGCGCACGGACGCCTCGACGCTGTCGGACAGCATGATGATCGCGGCCTCGCGCGACTGCGGCTTGGGACCGCTGTGGCGGAACGGCCGCTGGTCGACGGCGTCCGCGGCCTGGCGGCCCTCCGCGGTCGACAGCCCGCCGAACGGCTCGGCGGCCTGCTCGCGGGCCCGCCCGTAGAAGTAGCCCATGATCGCCGTCCCGTGGTGCTGCGGGATGTACGCGATGAGCGCCTTCGGCAGCTTGCTCTTGTACGCGAGGTCGATGCCATCGGCGACGTGCTGCTTGACGATCGCGGCGCTGACCTCGGGGTCGAGGGTGTCGTGGACGTTGTCGCCGCCGGCCTGGTTCTCGATGAACCCGAGCGGGTTCGCCAGCTTCCCGATGTCGTGGTAGTAGGCCGCCACGCGGGTGACGAGCGGGTCGCCGCCGATCGCCTCCGCCGCGCGCTCGGCGAGGTTCCCGACCATCAGCGAGTGGTGGTACGTCCCGGGCGTCTCGACCAGCAGCCGGCGGAGCAGCGGCTGCGACGGGTTCGCCAGCTCGAGCAGCTGGAAGACCGTGAGGATGCCGAAGACCGAGCCGAGGACCGCGAACGTGCCCACGGCCGCGACGCCGGAGCCGAGCGCCGAGGCCGCCGAGGCGAACCACAGCTGGACGATGCCCTGGACGTCACGCGCTCCGAGCAGTGAGAACACCGTCACCACCAGGGCGTTGACCACGAAGACCGCGAACGCGGCCTGGACGAAGACCTGGAGCCGGTCGCCCTTGCGGATCATGACGATGCCGGCGAGGCCGCCGAGGAGGACGTAGGTCGTCATCTCGAGCGAACCGCCGTTGACGGCGCCGGCGATGACCGCGATGAGGCCGATGACCACGGTCGCAAGCGACGCGTCGAGCAGGATCGCGAGCAGCATCCCGATGGCCGCGGTCGGCAGGAAGAACTGCAGGATCGACCGTCCGGCCGTGATCTTGAGGGCGAGCGTGGCGCCGACCACGAGGAGCCCGGTCAGGACCAGGACGTTGTCGCGGTGCCAGAGCGTCGGGCGGAACCGCCACAGCCAGCCGAGCAGCAGGCCGACGATCAGGACGGCCATCAGGAACCAGCCGAAGAAGCTCGCGACGTCCGGCTTCGAGGTCTTGAGCCCGAGCGCGTTGATCTTCTCCATGGCGTCGGTCGTGATCCGCTCGCCGGAGGAGACGATCTTCTCGCCCTGGAGGATCGAGACCATGACCGGCTGGACCGCGGCCCGTGCCTTGGCCGTCTCCTGGTCGGTCAGCTCCTGGCTGAACGAGGAATTGCCCACGACGAGCGGGCCGATCAGCTGCGCGGCGAGCGCTCGCTCCTTCTCGTCGAGCCCGCCGGCCATGAGCCCGGCCAGCCGGGTCCGCGTCTCGGGCACCTCGGTGTCGAGCAGCGGGGCGCGCAGCAGCGCGTCGAGGACGCGGGCCGACTCGGTGCGGACGACCGACCAGCGCCCGGCGTCCAATGCGAGCAGGGTCGCCTGGGCGGTGTCGGTGAGCCCGGGGACGGCCACCTGGAGCAGGCCGAGCCGCTGGTCGGGGGTGATCTCCGCGGAGAAGGCGGTGTCGACCCGCGCGACGCGCTGTTCGAAGGCGACCTGCTGCTCGTTGGCGAGCGCGACGGCCTTCTCGGTCGTGAAGTCGTAGACGGGCGCCACGTTCTTGACGGCCGCATCGCGGGCGGCCGCGGTCTGGCTCTCGCTCGGGAACTCGAGCTTGGTCGGCGACACGATGTCGCGCGGCGCGAGGTCGCCGACCGTCGCGGTGAGCGTCGGCTGCGGCAGGATCTCGGACCCCAGGATCGCGGTGAGGACCGCGATCAGGATGCCGGCCGCGATCGCGAACCGGACCGCGTCGTTGCGGGTGAACCGGGCGATCGCCTCGGCGCGCTGGGTCAGCATGGGTCGGTCATCGGACGGTCACGTGGCCTAGTGCGTGCCGCCGTCGTGGGCGACGAGATCGGCCGACGCGAGGGCCTTCGCGACCATCCCGCTCACGACCTTGCCGTCGGCGCGGCCGCGGATCTTCGGGGAGAGCCAGCCCATGACCTTGCCCAGGTCGCGGGCGGAGGTGGCCCCCGTCGCGGCGACGCCCTCGTCCACGAGCGCGGCGACCTCGGCCTCGGTGAGGGCCTGGGGCAGGTACTCGGCGAGGATGGCGATCTCCGCCTCCTCCTTGGTCGCGAGGTCCTCGCGACCGGCGGCGCGGAACGCCTCGACGGACTCGCGTCGGGTCTTGACCTCGCGCGCGAGCACGCCGAGCAGCTCGTCGTCGGTCAGGGGATGCTGGTTCTTCTTCTCCAGGTTGTAGGCCGCGTTCGTGGCCATGCGCAGCACGTCACGGCGCAGCGCATCACCGCCGCGCATCGCGGCCGTGATGTCGTCCTGGAGTCGGTCTCGAAGGGACACCGGTACTGGCTACCTCGGGCGGGCGGTTCGGCCGTGGCTCACGGCGTGGCGCCGGGACGCCCGTGGGGCGCGGGTGGCATCGGAGGGAGCGCCGGGGCGCTCGCTTCGGCTCAGCCGACCTGCGTTCGGGCGTTCTTCTTGCGCTTCGCTTCCTTGCGCTTTCGCTTCACGGACGGCTTCTCGTAGTGCTCGCGTCGGCGAGCCTCCGCGAGGATGCCGCTCTGCTGGATCTTCTTGTTGAAGCGACGCAGGGCGCTTTCGAACGTCTCGTTCTCTCCCACTCGGACTTCAGCCAATCGGTGTTCACCTCCCCAGGCCTGGAGTTCGTGACTCTCGCGCGGGCTCGTGGCCAGCCGGCCCGACGCGTGCCCAGCGGTCCCCCGCCGAAGCCGCCGGAGTGTAGCCGAGGGTCCCGGGACCGGTCAAACGGCCGGAAGGTGCTGTCCGAGCACGAAGATCCAGTACGCGTCGAGGGCCGCGACGACGGCCCAGAACCCGACGATGAGCGTCGGCCGGCGCAGGAAGCACTTGCTCCACGACACGCCGAGCGAGATCGAGCGCAGGTACAGCCCGATCGCCACGATCGCGACGACCAGCACGAACACCGCCGGCGTCACCAGCCAGGCGATGAGCCCGATGGTCCCCATGCGGCAGAAGGTGAAGGCGAGCCGCTCGTACTTCTCCGGCTTCGTGAGCGGCGGCCGGACGTAGCTGGTTGGTCCGACGGTCGTCATGCGGGCGCCTCGCTCGTGCGCGGCCGCAGGTCATCGAGCGCGATGAGCTCGCGAGCCGGGACCATGCCCGCCGACGTATGCCGTCGCAGGCCGCCGAAGATCTGCCGCGCGCAGAACGGGACCCTGACCGGGTTCGCCTCGCCGTCGGTCGAGCCGACGTGCACGCAGCATTGCTGCAGCCGCTCGACGTTCAGCGTCCACGGGTCCATGAACGTCTTGATCGACACCCGCTTGACGCGCAGGGCGATGTCGATCATCGGCGCGTGGCCGCGGTCCGTGATCCAGCGCCCGAGGCTCTTGATGAACCCCGAGACCCCGAGGTCGCAGACCTCGCAGATGTCGAGCAGGTAGTCGATGACCTCCTTGCGGCTGACCATCGCCGTCTCCGACAGCAGGCCGGTCAGCGACTCCCAGAGCGCGTCGTCCGGCGCCAGCCGGTTGCCGAAGAGGGCCATCCGCTCGCGCAGCCGGTCGCGGCCGATCATCTGCACGATCGACCGGTGCGAGCCGTCGTCGCCGCGCACGAAGTACGTGAGCGACGAGCAGTCCGGATGGCTGCACGGCAGCGCGATGAAGTCGTCCTGGCTCGACCCGGCCCGCGGTCTGCTCGCCGAGCCGGCGGATGGTCCCGGTCGTGGTGGAGCGGTCCATCGGGTCGATCGCGTTGGCACGGCCGGCGGTGAACATCGGCTGGACCGCGACCCCGGCGATGTAGTCGGTGGCGAAGGCGTACTCGACGACCGCGCCGACCTCGTGGTCGTTCACGCCCTTGGCGACGGCCATGGCGAGGGTGGTGAAGATCCGCTCGCCGGTCAGCCGCTCGATCGCGAGCCGCTTCACCTCGCGCAGGTCCTCGCCGCGGTGGTAGAGGTGGGTCGTCGAGCTCGAAGCCGTCGAACTGGAGGTAGACCTCGACGCGGTCGCGCAGGCTGGCGAGCTCGGCGAGGAACCGGTCGTCGCGCGCGATGCGGATCCCGTTGGTGTTGAGGACCACGCGGGTCACGTTGCGATCCGTCGCCGCCCGGATGATCTCGACGATCTCGGGATGGACGGTCGGCTCGCCGCCCGACAGCATCAGGGCGTCGATCCGCCCGCCTTCGCGCTCGATGGCGGTGTCGAGCGAGCGGACGATGTGCGGCAGGCGCGCGTGCCGGTTGATCCCGGGTCCGCTGCCGGCGAAGCACGTCGGGCAGTGGAGGTTGCAGTTCTCCGTGACGTCGATCAGGAGGATGCAGCTGTGCTGCGTCTGCAGGTCGCCGAGGCCGTCCATGTAGCCCATCGGGATCGGGCGCGTGTTGTCGGGCGTGTCGGGGGTGATCTCGCGGGTCGGGATGCGCCAGTGCTGGAGCTCCTCCCAGAGGCCGTGGTCCTCCTCGTACAGGCTCATGACCTCGCCGTGCCCGCGGCGGCAGATCCGGCGCAGGTAGACGGCGCCGTCCATCGCGACCAGGTTGCCCTGGAGGATGTCCGTCTCGTAGTCGATCTCGCGATCGGGGTCCTCGCTGAAGCAGCGCCCGCAGATGGTCAGGACCATCCGGAGCGGGAGATAGGGTCGGAGGGCGAGCATCGGATCTACGATCGAGCCGACGAACGGCAGGCACAGCCCGCTGATCCCGAGAAGGACGATGACCGGCACGACCAGGAGGATCGTGAGCGCGCGGCCGGGGCGCGCGGGGTCGGGATGCAGGGTGCGCATGACCAGGAACGAGCAGAGCAGCCCGAACAGCAGCGACGACCGTGAGGATCCCCTGGGCGAACGGGCCGTAGCCGTACGTCGACGTGCGGAGGAGGAATGGGATCGCGAAGAGGAGCCAGACGAGGCCGTAGGCGGCGAGGACGATCCGGCTGGCCTGCGAGCGGACCGGTCCGATCGCCTCGTGCTGGCGCTGCCGCGTGTCGGCGAGCGTCCGGGCCTGCTGGATCTCCTCGGCCGTGAACCCGCCGGCGAGCGCCGACCGCTCCAGCGCGGCATCCGTGTACCCCGAGCGGAGCGCCATCATCCACTGGGCCAGCTGCTCGACGCGAGACCCCGTCTGCCAGGGGCCGCCCGGCGTGATCGGCGTGGGATCCTGCGGCCCCGGATCAGGCCCGCTCGGGGGACCTTGGGGTGTGCCGGTGTCGGTCATGACCATCCCTCCATGCGTACGGGCCTCGGCGTCGGTGGCGCGGGGAGGCGGGGCGGGGGCGTCACGCCTGACCCGCGAATGGGAGGCACGACCCGGCGACGCCCAGCAGCAGGATCACGGGCACGACGAGCAGGATCGTCATCGCGCGGCCGGGCCGCCCGGGATCCGGACGAGCGAGCTGGATCACGATCAAGGAGATGGCCAGTCCGACCGCGAGGGCGATCGTCAGGATCGTCTGGAGCAAGGAGCCGTACGAGGTCGCCCACGGGCCCAGGTAGGGGATCGCGAAGAAGAGCCAGGTGGCGCCGTAGGCTCCAAGGACGAACCAGCGCGCCGTCTTCTTGAGCGGTCCGATGCCGGCGCCGTCGCGCGAGCGCGCCTCCAGGATCGCGACCGCCTCGACGAACTCATCGTGCGTGTAGCCGGCCTTGACGGCGATGCGCTCAAGGGACGTATCCGTGAAATACCCGCGATGCTCCTTGATCCAGGTTCCGAGGAGGTCGACCCGGTCGTTGGGATCAGCCGGGATCGCGGGCAGCTTGACGCCTGGCAGCTCGGATCCGGGCTCGGTCATGACACTCCCTCCATGCGCACGGGCATCGGCGTCGGTGGCGCGGGGATGCGATAGGCGTGGCGACGGACCTGCCGGGCGAAATGCAGCAGGAGCAGGCCGACCATCGGGATCAGCACCCATTGCGGTCCGCTCAGGCCCAGGGCCTGCGGCTCGTTGCCGCGGACGAACTCGACGAGGAACCGGAAGGTCCCGGCCGCCAGCAGGTAGAGCTTGACGGCGTCGCCCGGGACCACGACCCGGTCGCGGTAGCGCAGGATCACGGCGATGGCGACGAGGTTGAAGAGGATCTCGTAGACCATCGACGGATGCATCGGGACGTCGCAGCCGGGGCAGCGGGCGAAGGCGGCTGCAGCGGCCGGGCTGACCGAGATCCCCCACGGCAGGTCGGTCGGCGTGCCGAGCGGCAGCTCCGACAGGAAGCAGCCGATCCGGCCGATGACCGTCGCGACCGGGATGGCCAGCAGGTAGGCGTCGCCCGTCGAGCGGGTGTAGCCGAACGCGCGCTTCGCGAGGGCGATCGCGATGTAGCCGCCGGCGATCGCCCCGAGGATGCTCTTGCCGCTGTGCTCGATGACCTCGCTGAACGGCCGGTCGGCGATCGCGCCGTAGACCTCGAGGTGCTCCCACGACGTGATGACGCGGGCGCCGATCGCGCCGCCGAGGACCGCCGCGAGCGAGATCCAGACGATCGGACCGCCGAGCCAGCCCCGCAGCCGCAGCTCGCGGTAGTAGATCGCCAGACCGACGGTCAGCGCCAGCACCGTGAACGCGTCGTGCGTCATCACGGTCAGGGGGCCGAGCTGCGCCAGGATCGGATGCATCAGCAGCTACCCAGTTGCCGGCACGACGACGGATCGGTCGCGGGCTCCGACCGATGGACGCGTTTCCGCCTCGCACGTTACACGGCTGGGCAAGCCGTCACGTCTCGCCCGGGCCGGCTCACCGGATGCTCAGTCGGCGAAGCGGAACCCGGCGATGACGTCGTCCACGTGCGTGACGTGGTTGCTCCCGGCCGGCATCCGCAACAGGTACGGGCGGCCGTCGTGCATGATCGCCACGTAGGCGACCTCGGCGCGGTTCGCCGGGTGGGCGGGGGCGGCCATCCGCACGACGACCGCCGGTTCGCCGTCGACGGTCGCGCGCGTCGTCCACGACGCTGCGCCACCGGTGCCTTCGACGTCGACCTGCAGGATCGCGGCGAGCAGCTCGTCAAGCGATCTTGCCTCGACCGTGCGACACGACTCCCACGGCGCCGCCGGCTTCTCGCAGATGACGATCGTGCCGTCGTCGTCGGCGGCACGGACGGTGACCTCCTTGGTCGCCATGTCCCACCAGTACGGCAGGCGAAGGACGACGCCGCCGCCTGCCTGGACGAAGACCCTGTCGGACGGCCACGGCGTCGGCGCGACCACCGCGCGGGTGACGGACGACGGCGCCGGGACGACGGCCGGCGCTGATGCGGACGATCGGGCGGCCGAGGTCGTCGGCTCGGCGGATCGGGGCGCGCAACGCGACCCGATGCCGATCCCGACTGCCAAGGTCGACGAGCCAGCGTCCCGGCCACCGCGATGAGCCAGCGTCTCGGCGGTACCCGTCGGCGAGCAGGTGCGGCGTGTCACTCTGTGAACCGGAAGCCTGCGATGACTTCGGCCTCACCGGCGATCGCGTCGCGAGGCGACCACATCCGGATCGACGTACGGTCTGCCCGTCGATGGAACGCCACGACGTACGTCAGCGTCTGGCCGCCACGCGCCGGGTATTCGTATCCGTGGATCCGGACCACGATGCTCGGTTCGCCGTCGAGCGTGCCCGACTCCTGGACGCCGCGCGGCGCGCTCACGCCGTGGTCCGCGATCGGATCCGGCATCACGAAATCGGCCAATGCCTGCAATGTGGCGGGATGGGTGACTTCGCAGACGTCCCATGGAGCGGCCGATTCCCCGCAGGGCCAGATCAAGCCGTCGTCGGTCCCACGATGCACGGAGAGTCGCTGGCCGTCGTTCTCGCAGGCGGAACTCACCTTCGAGGCGAGGCCGGAGCTCCCATCCATCCGGGAGGGCGAGCTCGACGTGACCTTCGCGCCATTCGAATGTCTGGGTCGGCGGCGAGAGCGCGTGCACGCCAAGGCGGAAGCTCTCTCGCATCGAGGAGATGGCCTGCTCGCTGACGTCGATGCCGGTCAGGTCGAACGTCAGGACGACCGGCCGCCCGTCCACCATCGCGAAGATGTACCGCGATACGACCTCGGACCGGGAGCCGGGGCCGACAGTCCGGTGGTCGAGCGATAGGGCAAACGCGCCATCGAGCACGCCAACATTCGTCGCTTTGTCGGCCGCCCCAGCCTGGAGTGCGGCCAGGAGGTCAGCCAGGTTTCGAATATCGCGCAGCGAGCGACACGTCGGATCACACAGCCACATCGAGCCGTTCCAGCCACCGATCTGGACGACCAGTCGCCCACCGCCGTAGCGGCGGACGCCGATCGCCGGATCGCCGATCTCGTACTCGGGCTGGTCAGCCGCGGCCCATACGTCCGGGACGAGCATCGTGAACCCTGCTCCTGCGCCGTCGGTCTCGATGAGTTCGCCCAGGCTGGGCTGCAGGCCCGCGGTGACCTCGAGACCCTCGAGGACCGCGTCGAACAGCGCGGGTTCATACGCAGACTCGGGCTGGTGCCACGACACGGCGACCAGGTTCGCACCCTCAAGTCCGATCACATAGGTCCTGTGCCATCGGCGCCCGTCTGGGTCGGTCGAGATCGAATCCAGTCGCTGCCCGTCCAAGAGCCCCCCGACGACGTCGGGCGCGAGCGACGTCCAGGCGTCGCTTCCCGCGGCGCGCGTGACTGCCGTCCGGAGCTTGGCCAGGTTGCCGGCGCTGTCATTCGGGATCGAGACCGGCAGGTCCGCTCCCTGGCATAGCGGCGTGCAGATGTCCGCGAACGTCGGCGTTCCGTGGCTGATGGCCAGCAAACCCTCCGGGTTGGTGCCGCCGATCCGGATCAGGTGGCAACACGCGGCCTGGATCGTCGTCCATGCCTCCGGCACCGAGAGCTCGAGCGCCCATGGGTGGAACTCCGGCGCCGATCGCAACCCGATGGCGCTCGGGATGCCCGGGGTCGCAGCGGGAAGACTCGGGGAGGGATACGTGGACGGAGGGGGCGTCTTCCGATTCGTCAGGATCGTCCCGATCCCCACCGCGACCATGGCTGCGGCGATGATGAGGACGACCAACGCCACCGGCGACAGCCGATGCAACCGGAGCGTCGCCCTCATGTCCGGATACGGCCTGCGCTGAGCCGTCACGGCCACCTTCGCAAGGGCGGCGTCGATGTCGGGGCGCGGAGCCCGCTCGCCCCCAGCGGCCAGCCAGCCGGTCAGCGTCCGGTCGAGATCGGTCTCGGTCATCACGTGGGTCGTCCTTCGCGTTCGGTCGAGCGCCCGTTGGCTTCGATGGCCGCCCGCATGGCATTGCGGGCGGAGTGGAGCCGCGATTTGACCGTTCCGGTCGAGATGCCCAGAGAGGCGGCGATCTCCTGGACCGACAGGTCGCGGTAGTAGAGGAGGACGAGGACCGCGCGCTGGTCGTCGGTCAGGGCGCGGAAGGCGCGCTCGAGCTCGTCGCGCACCGCGATGGTCGTCTGGCTGTCGGCGACCATGGCATCGTCGGGCGACAGGTCGATCGTCGGGATGACCCGGCGCGATCGTCGATGCTGTGCGCGGCAGCAATTGAGGACGACGCGATACGACCATGCGTCAAATCGATCGGGGTCTCGCAGCGACGGGAGATCGCGCCAGATCTGGACGAGGGCCGTCTGGAGGGCGTCGCTCGCGGCCTCGCCGTCCCGCAGCACCCGGAGCGCGATCGCGTACAGGCGGTCGCTCGACCGGGTCGCCACCTGGGCATAGGCGTCCCGGTCGCCTCGCTGTGCTCGCTCGACCAGCGTTCGGTCCACGTCCACTCCACGGTCCGGGCCTATCTTCGACCCGTCATCCCTATCGATGCACGAACCGGACGCGCGGTTCGATCATCGCGATCCGAGCGTGAGCGCCGATCGCGACGCGCTACCCTGCCCCCACGATGACGACCCTTCTCGACCTGCTCGACTCGGGCCGTCACCCGCTACGGCGAGCGCGGCGCGCTGGCCCTGCGGCTCGACGACGGCTCCACGACCGAGTGGACCTACCGCGAACTTGCGCGACGCGCCAGGATCGCGGCCTGGCGGCTGCGGGCCCTCGACCTCGAGCCCGGCGATCGGATCCTGACCTGGTCGCCGTCCACGCCCGAGCTCCCGGCCGCCTACTACGGCGCGATGGCCGCGCGGCTCGTGCTCGTGCCGCTCGACCTGCGGATGTCGCCGGCCGCGGTCGAGGGCATCGTCAAGGCCTCCGGGGCACGGCACCTCATCCTGGGCACCGGCCGCGACGCCCCGGACCCGCGCGAGGCCGGGCTGGAGCATTTCCCGACCACGACCGTCGAGGCGCTCTGCGCCGAGCCGGCCCCGGACGACCCGGCGTTCCCGCCGGACTGGGAGGCCCGGCAGGCCGGGTGGACCCGCCCGGCCGAGCGAGGAGGTCTTCGAGCTCGTCTTCACCTCGGGCACGACCGGGACGCCGAAGGGCGTGACCCTGACCCACGACAACGTCGTCGCGTCGATCGAGTCGTTCCACCGGATCGTCCCGCCGATGGAGCATCGGCTGGTGTCGCTGCTCCCGCTCTCGCACCTGCTCGAGCAGGCCGTCGGGCTGTACTACGCGCTCGACGTGGGGGCCGACATCCTCTACGTCCGCAGCCGGAACCCGCGGGTCATCTTCGACGCCCTGCGCGACCAGCGCGTGACCTCGATGGTGGTCGTGCCCCAGGTCCTCGACCTGTTCTGGAGTGCCATCGAGCGCGAAGTCGAGAAGCGCGGCCGCACCAAGGCGTTCGACCGGCTCCGGTCGGTCGCCCGGCACCTCCCGATGCGGATCCGTCCCCGGCTCTTCGGCGCCATCCACAAGCAGCTGGGCGGCCACTTCCGGCTGTTCCTGTCCTCCGGGGCGTTCCTGCCGCCGTCGCTCCAGCAGGCCTGGGAGGACATCGGGGTGACCGTGCTGCAGGGCTATGGCGCCACCGAGACGGGGACCGGGACGGCGACGACCTTCGCGGATCACGGCCCGGGGACCGTGGGCCGCGCGCCGGAGGGGATCGAGATGCGCCTCGCAGGCGACGGGGAGATCCAGTTCCGCGGCCGGACCGTGTTCGGCGGCTATTGGCACAACCCGGAGGCGACCGCGGCCGCGTTCACCGACGACGGCTGGTACCGCACCGGGGACGTCGGCCATCTCGACGACGCGGGCCGGCTCGTCCTCTCCGGCCGGAGCCGCGACATGATCGTGCTGCCCAATGGCTTCAACGTGTACCCCGAGGACATCGAGAACGCCCTGCGGGTCGCCGGCATCCGCGACGCGATCGCGGTCGAGACGAAGCCCGGGACGGATCGAGGCGATCGTCCTGGCGGGGAGCGCCAGCCCGGGCGGTGCGACGGCCGCGGCGGCACTCGGCGCCGCGACGGGGGACCCGGCCGAGATCCGCGCACGGCTCGACGCGGCGGTGAAGGCCGCGAACGCGACCCTCGGGCCGAACCAGCGGATCGCCGGCTGGCGGCTGTGGCCCGAGGACGACTTCCCGCGGACGCACACGCTCAAGATCAAGCGCGGCCCGATCCAGGCATGGGCCGCCGTCGAGGGCGGGGCGCCCGGCGCCGGCCGGTGAGGCGCGTGCGCCCGACGCGTCGGCGAGCGAGCGCCCGCTAGTCCGCGACCGGGTACGGCGTCCCGATGGTCTCGAGCGCGGCCTGGATCGCCGGTGCCGACGGGTCGGTCGAGGCGCCGGGCAGCCAGTCGTAGACGATGACCGTCGTCCCGACGCCGCGGATCACGTGGACGGTCCCGGGCGCGGTCTGGACGCGGGCCGGACCGGTGACGAGGTAGCGCTGCTGCTCCGCGGCGGCCTCGGCCGCGCGCGCCGTGTCGCGCAGCTCGTAGACCACGATGTAGCCGTGGGTCGGGTCCGCCGGCAGCACCGCCTGGTACACGGCGCGCGGCGCGTTCGCGAGGATCGGCCCCTCGGCCGGCCGGTACGGGACCTGCGAGTCCTGGAGCTGCACCTGGTGCTCCGCGAGCGCGGCCGCGATCTCGGCGCGCGTCTGGCCGACCGCGGGGGTGACGTCGAGGTTCGTGGCCGCCGACGGCGGCGGATACGTGGTCGTGGGAACGGCCGTCGGGCCGGCACAGGCGACGACCGACAACCCGAGGAGCGCGCCGAGGGCGATCGAGCGCGGGGCGCGAGGCGCCGGTCATCCCGGTGGCCAGTCGAAGGGCCGCCCGCCCATCAGGTGGAGGTGCAGGTGGTCGACGGTCTGGCCGCCCCAGCGGCCGACGTTGGTGACCAGCCGGTAGCCGGCGTCGGCGATCCCCTGCTCGCGGGCGACCTGCGCCGCGGCCGCGAACAGCCGCCCGAGGAGCGGGCCGTCGGCCTCGGTGAGCTCGGCCGCGGAGGCGATGTGCACCCGCGGGATCACGAGGATGTGCGTCGGGGCGCGCGGTGCGATGTCGCGGAACGCGATCACCTGGTCGTCCTCGTGGACGCGATCGGACGGGATCTCGCCGGCGACGATCCGGCAGAACAGGCAGTCCGCCACGGCCCCTCCCCGCTCGCTCACCACAGGATCGGCTTCGAGCTCATCAGGAACCCGATGGTACCCACCAGGCCGGCCATCAGGTACGAGATGTAGCGCTGCCGCTTGGCCCGCTCCTTCCAGACCTCGTCGTCGGCCGCGGCCGTCACGCCGACCAGCCGGCGCAGGTTCGGCCGCTGGACGAAGAACGCGATCGCGAGGTTGGCGAAGTAGATCGTCAGCGCGACCATCAGCCACGGCTGCTGGAGCATCGTCGAGCCGAGGACGGCGACGAGGCCGAGCCCGGTCAGCGCGAGCCCCAGCCCGATGATGACCGTGCCGTGGCTCTGGCCCCAGAGCAGGACGTGGACCACCCGGCTGTCCGAGTCGACCGTGGCGCGCCGTGTCCGCAGCGCGAACGGCAGCAGGATCGACGGCAGGAACAGGCTGATCGCGAGCGTGATGTGCGTCGCCAGCAGGAGCGGGAAGAGGTTCGGCACGAAGCGCGATTGTAGGGTGGCCGGTCGCTCAGGCCGGCCGGTGCGCCTCGAGCGCGACCCAGTCGCCTTCGTCGAGGCGGCCGTCGACGACCAGCCCGGCGGTCTCGAAGGCCGCGCGGACCTCGGCCTCGCGGTCGATGAAGATCCCCGACGCGACGAGGACGCCGCCCGGTCGCAGCTCGTCGTGGAGCGGACCGGCCAGCGGCACGAGCACGCCGGCGATCAGGTTGGCGACCACGACATCGAACGGCGGCTCGCCGCTCGGCAGGCTGCCCACGCGGGCGCGGATCCGTCGCGCGATGCCGTTGCGCTTCGCGTTCGCGGCCGTGGCCTCGATGGCGATCGGGTCGATGTCGACGCCGACGGCGCGGGCCGCCCCGAGGCGGATCGCCGCGATGGCCAGGATCCCGGAGCCGCACCCGACGTCGAGGACGCGGGCGCCGTCGAGGGCGTCGCCGCGGTCCGCGACCGCCTCGAGCATCGCGAGGCACAGCCGCGTCGTCGGGTGGAGGCCGGTCCCGAACGCCATGCCCGGGTCGAGCGCCAGGACCAGCTCGTCCGCCACGGCCTTGTGGCGGCGCCAGGTCGGACGGATGACCAGTCGCCGGCCGACCCGCAGCACCGGGAAGTAGGCCTTCCAGGCGTTGGCCCAGTCGGCCTCGTGGACGATCCGCGTCCGGAGCTCGCCGATCGGCCGCAGCCCGAACGCCTGGAGGTGCCCGAGCGCGTCGGCGATCGATGCGGCCTCGGCCTCGGCGGCCGCCGGGTCGCGGGCCGGGAGATAGGCGCGGACCGTCGCCGGTCGGGTCGGGTCGACGCGCGCGCCGAGCCCCTCCTCGACCAGGTCGAAGGCGGGCTCCACGACGACGCCGCCCGGCGCGGCCCGCCCGAGGATCTCGCTGATGGCCTCGACCGCCTCGACGTCCGCCTCGACCGAGAGCTCCAGCCAGGCGCCCTGCCCGTCCGCCGCCTCGCTCACCCCAGCCCGAGCTTCTCGCGGATGCCGCCGGCTGCCGTGGACCTCTTCGCCGCCCTCGGCGGCCAGCTCGGTCAGCAGCTCGCGCTGGCGCTTCGTGAGCTTGGTCGGCACGACGACGTCGACGAGCACGTGGAGGTCGCCCTTCGACCCGGCGCGACGAAGGTGGGCGACACCCTTGCCGCGCAGCCGGATCTCCGTGTCGGGCTGGGTGCCCGGCTTGATCTCGACCTCCTCGTCGCCGTCGACGGTCGGCACCTTGATCTTCGTCCCGAGCGCGGCCTGGGCGATCGAGACGGTCGCCTCGAAGTAGAGCTCGGTGCCGTCGCGCTTGAGCGTCGGGTGCTCGGCGACGTGGACGGCGACGTAGAGGCTGCCGGGCGGCCCGCCGCGCGGCCCGACCTCGCCCTCGCCCGGAGAGGCGGATCTGGTGGCCCTCGTCGATGCCGGCAGGGATCGTGACCCGGAGCGTCCGCTTGCGCTCGGTGCGGCCGTCGCCCTTGCAGGTCTCGCACGGCGTCTCGACGATCTTGCCCTCGCCCCGGCAGCGCGGACACGCCGCCACGTTGACCATCTGGCCGAGCATCGTCTGGCGGACGCTGCGGACCTCGCCGCGGCCGTCGCACTGCGGACAGGTCACCGCCTCGGTGCCCTCCTTCGCGCCCGTGCCGTGGCAGGTCTCGCAGGGCTGGAGCGCGCGGAACTCGATCTCGCGCTCGGTGCCCTTGACCGCCTCCTCGAACGTGATCCGCAGGTCGTAGCGCAGGTCCGCGCCGGGCTGCGGGCGGCCGCGCCGGGCCGCGCCGGCACGCCTGGCCCGCCGCCGAAGAAGGCATCGAAGATGTCGGAGAAGCCGCCGAAGCCCTCGAAGCCCGGGCCGCCGCGCCGCCGTCGACGCCGGCCTTGCCGAAGGTGTCGTAGCGCTGACGGCGATCCGGGTCGGACAGGACCTGGTACGCCTCGTTGATCTCCTTGAACCGCTCCTGGGCCGCCGGGTCCTTGCTGACGTCCGGGTGCCACTGCTGGGCGAGCTTGCGGAAGGCGCGCTTGATCTCGGCGTCCGACGCGGTCCGCGCGACGCCGAGGATGGCGTAGTAGTCCTGTTCGGTGGTGGCCATCGAGCGCCAAGGATACGGGAGGGCGCGGTCCCGGCCCGAACGGGACGGTCGGGGACGCTACGCTTCGGCCCGTCGAACGCCGCCGGAGGACCCGATGACCGAGGCACCCCGCCTGTCCGTCGCGATCACCGTCGACCACGACGCCATGTCGGATTCGATCCGCCGCGGCGACCCGCCGGTGAAGCTGAGCCACGCCGAGTTCGGGCCGCGCGTCGGCTCGAAGCGGCTGCTCGAGCTGTTCGCGCGGCGCGGCATCCCGACGACCTGGTTCGTGCCCGGCCACACGCTGACGACGTTCATCGACGACACCGAGGCGCTCGTGGCCGGCGGCCACGAGATCGCCTGCCACGGCTGGTTCCACGAGGACTTCGCGACGCTCGCGAACGACGAGGCGACCGAGATCCTGGAGCGCGGCGTCGAGGCGGTCCACGCCGTGACCGGCGCCGCGCCGGCCGGGTTCCGCGCGCCGTACTGGTCGATGGGCGCGGGGACGGCCGCAGCTGGTCGAGCGGGCCGGGTTCGCCTACGACAGCTCGCTGATGGCCGGCGACTACGAGCCGTACCGGGTCCGCCACGGCGACCGGCACTCCGCGGTGGACGGGAGCGTCGTGGGGTCGGCCTGGTTCGCTGGTCGAGGTGCCCGTCTACTGGGCGATGGACGACTGGCCGCACTTCGAGCCGCGCGAGGGCGGCGGCGGGCTGGCGGCGCCGTCGGCGGTCCTCGAGATCTGGACCGAGGAGCTGCGCTACGCCTCGGAGCACGCGCCGGGCGGCCTGGTCATGGTCACGGTGCATCCCGAGTGCATCGGGCGCGGCCACCGGATGGCGATGCTGGAACGCTTCATCGACGCGGCCGAGGCGATCCCGGGCGCCGCCTTCGAACGGCTGGATGCCGTCGTCAGCCGGTGGTCGGCCGCGAACCCGTAGCTAGCCGGACGGCGGTCGGGTCCCGACGATCTGGGTCCGAGCGAGGCTCAGCCATCTGCGCTTGGCTCGTGACGACGACATACCGCTACCTGGCGCGTCCGACAACGAAGACGCGAGCGTCCGGTCCTGGTTCGAACGGCCTGCGATCCGATCCGCCGCTCGTCGTCGAGGCGGATCGGGGCGCGTGGCTCGCACTTCCGCGAGATCGGTCCGCTCCGTCGACGAGGCGGCTCGGCGGCGTGGATCACCTCGAGCGCTCGCCCGATCGTGTCGGCCTGCTTCCCTGCGACCCGCAGGCGTGGAGTCGTCGTGGTCCGGCCGGTCGAGACGTCGCATCTTCCTCACACGGCGCACTGCCGCCGAACGTTTCCCGCCCTCGGATCGCGTCCGGCGCGAGTTCGAACGCTGGACTCCGGTCGACTGTCGACCTCGTCCGGTGACGTGCGGACCTCGAGACTGGGACTACTGCCTCGAGGGATCCCGTCCGCAGATCACGCTGGGGCTGTCTATCGCGCTGCGCTCATGCCATGGCTGCGCTGCGCGAAGGCACGTACTTCGTCTCGGAGGGCGATGGCGATCAGGTCCTCGACGTGCTCTGTCGGTCACTGGCATTGCGCGGCGGCGACCTGCGAGTAGTCGCGCTCGGTCGAGGACCGCGTCGAACATCGCCGGCGTCAGCCGGCCGGTGAACGTGTTCTGCTGGCTCGGGTGGTACGAGCCGAGGAGCGCGTACGGCCCGATCCGCGCCTCCGCGAGGTGCCCGAACCTCGGCCGCGGCGCGACCGACGTGCCCCAGCTCCGCGAACGCCCGGACCGCCGCGTCCCAGCCGAACTGGCCGAGCGCGACGACCACCCGCACCGACTCGAGCAGCGCCAGCTCGCGCACCAGGAACGGCGCGCAGGCGTCGCGCTCCGTCGGTCGTCGGCTTGTTGGCCGGCGGCGCGCAGCGGACGGCCGCCGCGATGTACGTGTCGGTGAGCGTCAGCCCGTCGTCGGCGCGCCGGCTCGACGGCCGGTCCGCCAGCCCCGCCTCGAACAGCCGCGCCCACAGGAAGTCGCCCGACGCATCGCCGGTGAAGACCCGGCCGGTCCGGTTGCCGCCGTGCGCCGCCGGGCGCCAGCCCCAGCAGCAGGATCCGCGCGTCCGGGTCGCCGAACCCCGGCAGCGGCCGGCCCCAGTACGTCTCGTCGCGGAACCGCGCGACCTTCTCGACCGCGACCCGCTCGCGCCACTCGACCAGCCGCGGACACCGGCGGCACGCGACGATCTCGCCGGACAGCGCCGCGAGGGCCGCCCGGTCCGTGCTCACTTGAGCAGGAGCTTGTCGAGCCGTCGCGAGGTGACCGCCAGCCCGATCAGCCCCATCACCGACAGGTACGCGACGTGGACCAGCAGGATCGGGCTGATCGCCCCGACCGTCAGCGACCGGATGAGGTCGACGCCCTGGTACAGCGGCGTGAGGCGGACGACGATCTGCAGGAGCGGGCGGGTAGGTCTCGATCGGGTAGAACGTCGCCGAGAACAGGAACATCGGCAGGACCACGAGCTGGATGAGGTCGAAGTCCTGCCAGGTCTTCATGAACGAGGTGGCGGCCATGCCGACCGCGCCGAACGCGAACCCGACGAGCAGCGCCGCCGGTCCGGCGAGGATCACCCACGGCGAGACGACCAGCCCGAGCAGCGCCATCACGACCATGAACCCGATGGCGTACAGCCCGCCGCGGATGAGCGCCCAGCCCAGCTCGCCGGTCGCGACGTCGCCCGGCGACAGCGGGGTCGCGAGGATCGAGGTGAACGTCTTGTTGTAGTTGAGCTTGAAGAAGAAGTTGAACGTGCTCTCGCTGATGGCGCCGTTCATCGCGGCCGTGGCCAGGAGCGCGGGCGCGACGAAGAGCTGGTAGCTGATCGGCTGGCCGTCCGGCCCCGGCACGGTCCCGATGAGCGCCCCGAGCCCGAACCCGATGCTCAGCAGGTAGAAGAGCGGCTCGAAGAAGCCCGAGAAGATGACGATCCAGCCGTGCCGGTAGACGTAGAGGTTGCGCTCGATCAGGCGCAGCGAGCGGCGGCTGCCGATGAGGAAGGTCGAGGTGATCGGCAGGGCGGTCATCTCGGCACCATCCGCTTCTCGAGGAGCCGGATGAGCGCGACGTAGCCGATCGCGAACATGATCGAGAGGTAGGCGACGTCGATGACGCGCGGCGAGCGGGTCGTCCGCGACGGTCCCGAGCGACAGCGCCCGCGTCAGCTCGACGCCGTGGAACAGCGGGGTCAGCCAGGCCACGACCTGGAGCGGCTGCGGGCAGCGTCGAGATCGGGTAGAACGTCCCGGAGAACAGGAACAGCGGCAGGATCCCGAACCGGAAGATCGCGTTGAACTTGTTGGGGTTGTACTGGGTCGTGGCGAAGGCCGCGATCGGGGTCGCGAACGCCATGCCGGTCAGGACCGCGGCCGGGATGGCGAGGACGATCGTCGGGGCGGCGGCGGCACCGAAGGCGATGATGACGAGCGTGAAGACCGTCGAGATCATCGTCAGCCGCGCCGCGATCCAGGCGAGGTTGCCGACCGCGATGTCGCGGACCGAGATGGGCGTCGCGGCCATGGCGTGGAAGACCTTGCTCCACAGGATCCCGGCCATGATCGGGAAGGTGGCCTCGAAGGCCGCGGACTGCATCGCCGTGGCCGCGAGCAGGCCCGGCGCCAGGAACTGGATGTAGGTGACGCCACCGAGGGCGGCCGCGTCGCCGGCGTCGACGTACGTGCCCAGGCCGAGGCCCATCGCCGTCAGGAACAGCACGGGCGACAGGAACGAGCTGAAGACGCTCGCGCGGAACGTGCGCTTGTACGAGAGCCAGCGATGCTCGAAGACGTGGACCGCCGGCGGTCACGGATCGCGGGCCGGCCGACGGGTGCGTGGGTGCGGCAGCGGTCATCGGTCCGTCCGCCTACTCGATGAGCGAGCGGCCGGTGAGCCGGAGGAACACGTCCTCGAGCGAGGATCGGCGGACGAGGACCGCCTCGGGTCGGAGGCCGCGCTCGTGGACGGCCGCGACGGCCGCCTCGCCGTCGTCGGTGTAGAGCAGGACCCGGTCGGCGAGGTGCTCGATCCGCTCGGCGATGCCGTCGAGCTGGCCGTCGAGCGTGTCGGCGACGCCCGGCTCGAAGCGGAGCTCGGTGACCTCGCGGGTCGAGTACTGCTCGATCAGCGAGCGCGGGCTGCCCTCGGCGACGATCTTCGCCTTGTCCATCACGACCAGCCGGTCGCACAGCTGCTCGGCCTCGTCCATGTAGTGGGTCGTCAGGACCAGGGTGACGCCACGCTGCTTGAGGCGGTACAGCCGGTCCCAGAGGAGGTGGCGTGCCTGCGGGTCGAGGCCCGTCGTCGGCTCGTCGAGCAGGAGCAGGCTCGGCTCGTTGATGAGCGCCCGGGCGATCGTCAGGCGTCGCTTCATGCCGCCCGAGAGCGGCTCGACCTCGTCGTTGGCGCGCTCGGTCAGCTGGGCGAACTCGATGAGCTCGTCGGCGCGCCGGCCGATCTCCTTCCAGCCGAGACCGAAGTAGCGACCGTAGATGAGCAGGTTCTCGCGGACCGTCAGCTCGGTGTCGAGCGTGTCCTGCTGCGGGACCACGCCGAGCCGGCCGCGGATCCGCGGACCGTCGGTCGTCGGGTCCATGCCCATGACCGTGAGGGCGCCCGACGTCATCGGCGAGACGCAGCCGATCATCCGCATCGTCGAGGTCTTGCCGGCGCCGTTCGGTCCGAGGAATCCGAACGATTCGCCGGGCGCGACGTCGAAGTCGATGGCGTCCACCGCGGTGAAGTCGCCGAAGCGCTTGGTCAGGCCGCGGGCATGGATGAGCGAGGTCGGAGGTTCGAGGGGACGCTCGGGCGCGGGCGCGCCCGACCGATCGACGGTGTCGGGCATGGGCGCGCATGGTACCGCGTCTCGACGCTGGACAAAACGTGCTACAGTGCGGTAGCAAGGAATCAGATGACCCGCTCGAACGCAGGAGTCCCGTCATGGCCGACATCCCGAAGCCCGTCGCGGAGCTGCTCGAGGCAGCGCTCGTGGGGGAGCTCACCGTCGTCGACGGTGATGGCCGACCCGTCACCTATCCGCTCATCCCGCTGTGGGACGGCGAGCACGTCTACATGACGTCGTCGATCCTCTTCAGCCGGAAGCTCGAGCACATCAACGGCAACGCCAAGGTGTCGGTCTCGATCACCGACCCGATCGCGGTCGGCGGCCGGCGCGACCGCGCGCTGATCCAGGGCGACGCCCGCGTCATCGACGACGACCCGCACGGCGGCTGGGAGCGCCTGCTGCCCATCTGGGAGGCCAAGGAGCCGGCGATCGTCGCGTTCCTCAAGGTCCGCGTCGCCCTCCCGCTCTTCTTCGAGCGGGCGCTGATCGAGGTCACGCCGCGACGCGTCCTGTACTGGTCGGACGGGGACGCCTCGACCGCGCCGCAGGAGACGCTGGTCGCCGACCGGGGAGGCCGCGTGATGCGCAGCACCGACGGTCTCGACGCCCGCACCGGGCTCGACAAGCTGGCCACGTTCCCCTACCAGATCGCCACCTGGGTCGGCGACGACGGCTATCCCGTCAGCGTCGCCGTGGACGCCCGGATCAGCCCGACCGAGCTGGTCGCCCGGTTCGCCGGACCGGCGGGCCTGGCCGTCCCGACCGACCGCGACGTCTCCCTGACCGGGTCGCACATCCGCCCGCAGCCGGGCTACGGCTACGACGAGCGCCGCCACGTCACCGTCTGGGGCCGCGCGGCGGCGCTCGGACGGCGGGGTCGCCCTGACCGCCGACCGAGCGTGGGGCTGGGACGAGAGCGAGGTCCCGTTCTTCGAGTACTCGGAGCGCTCGGTCGGCCAGTCGCGCAAGTACTTCGATGCGCTCTCGGTCGAGCGCGGGACGCCGGTCCGCCCGAAGCTCTCGCTCGGGTTCCTGACGCTGCGCGCCACGCGCCTGCCGTTCCTCACCGCGACGATCGTGCCGGTCGTCCTGGGCATCCTGATCGCCGCGACGCACGGCTCGTTCGACCTCGTCGCGGCGCTGCTCACGATCATCGGCGCGTCGCTTCGTCCAGCTCGGGCTCAACGTCGCCAACGACGTCTTCGACACCGCGTCCGGCGCCGACGACGCGAACGTCACGCCGACCCAGTTCAGCGGCGGCTCGCGGGTCATCCAGTACGGGCTGGTGAGCTTCCGCCGGATGGCCACGATCGCGACCGTCTGCTACCTCGCCGCCGGGGCGATCGGGCTGATCCTGCTCGCCACCCACGGGTCGACGGCGCTGCTCGTCATCGGCGTGCTCGGGTTCATCGTCTCGATCGGGTACACGGCGCCGCCGCTCAAGTTCGTCTATCGCGGGCTCGGCGAGATCGCGGTCGCGATCGGGTTCGGGCCGATGATGCTGCTCGGCGCGTACGTCGTGCAGACGGGCGGGACGCTCGCCTGGGAGCCGTTCGTGGCGTCGATCCCGGTCGCCCTGCTCGCGGCGCTGATCCTGTACGTCAACGAGATCCCGGACCGGCGCGGCGACGCGATCGCCGGCAAGCGGACGCTGCCGGTGCGCTTCTCGCGGACCACGGTGATCGCCGGGTACGACGTGGCCGTCAGCCGCCGCGTACGTCGTGCTGGTGCTGGCCGTCGTGGCCGGCATCCTGCCGGTGCCGGTGCTGCTGATGCTGCTGACGATCCCGCTGGCGCTGCGGGTCTCGCGCGGCCTGCATGCCGTACTACGACAACCCGTACGGGCTGATGTCGATCATGGGCGTCAACGTCCAGCTCCACCTGCGGGCCGGGCTGCTGCTGGCGGCCGCCTACGCGATCGTGCTGATCGTCGGGGCCGTCGCGCCGGAGGTCAGCCTCTTCATCTGAGCGCCGCGTCGGGGCGAGCCGTGCGGCGCCGCGTCGTCCTCAGGCGAGGCCGCGGGCGGCCCACGCCCTGGCCGGGATGACGAACGGCCCGCTCGGCAGGCGATCGCGGAGCCGCTCGCGAAGCTGGGCCTGCCCGTCCGGGGAGAGACTCCCGACGTAGGCGCCCGCCGGTCCGGCGCCGTCGACGAACGGCCCCCACCAGGCGTCGAAATCGGGGTGCTCGAGGTCGGCGGCCAGCGACGTGTCGGTGACGTCGCGAAGGCCGGCCTCGATGAACAGCCGGCGCAGATGGCCCTCCCTCGTCCCGGGGAGATCGGACTCGTCGACGACGTCCGGGTCGAGTTCCCGCGCCGTGTTCCAGAACAGGCCCGAGCGGACCCATGCCACCGGCGTGGTCCCAGACGCAGGCCGCGACCACGCCGCCCGGTCGGGTCACCCGGCGCATCTCCGAGATGCCGCGGACGGGGTCGGTCATGAAATGGACGACCAGCTGGGCCAACGCGACATCGACGACGTCGTCCTCGAACGGGAGGTCCTCCGCGTTCGCCGACCGGACGTCGACGCCCGGGTACCGCGCGCGAATGGCCTCGACGAACGACGCCGACGGATCGACCGCGATGACGGCGTCCGCGCCGAGCCGGTCGACCAGCACTCGCGTCAGCGCCCCGGGCCCGCAGCCGACGTCGAGGGCTCGCTGCCCGGCCGTGACCCCGGCCAGGTCGGCGAGCTGCGGCCCCAGCAGCACCGAGTACCGCCCCATGAACCGGTCGTAGGCATCGGCCGCGACATCGAAGTTCATGGGGACACGGTACGCCCCGATAAGCCTCCGGTGGGCGCCGCTCCCGAACATGCCTCGATGGATGTGGTGCGGTTTGGACTCGGGATCCGGGCGCTGCGCCGGCGGCGCGGCTGGACCCAGGAGCGGCTGGCGGCAGGAGCGGGCGTCTCGAGGTCGGTGATCGTTCGAATCGAACGCGGTCGGGCGGATCGCGTCACGGTCCACACCTTGGTCAGGGTCGCGGCCGCGCTTGGCTCGTCGATCTCACTGAAGCTCCTCTGGCAGGGAGAGGGCCTCGACCGACTCCTGGATGCATCCCACGCCGACATCGTCGAGCAGATCGTTCGACTGTTGTCGGAGGGCGGCTGGGAGGTCGCGACCGAGGTCTCGTTCAACATCGACGGCGAGCGGGGTTCGATCGATGTCCTGGCCCTCCATCCCGCGACGGGCGCCTTGCTCGTCATCGAGGTGAAGTCCGTCGTGCCCGACATCCAGCAGACGCTGCATGGGCTGGATCGGAAGGTCCGTGTCGCGCGCCAGGTCGCAAAGGGCCGAGGCTGGAATGCCTTGACCGTATCGCGGGTCCTCGTCCTGCCTGACGATCGGACATCGCGGCGGCGGGTCGAGACGCACAAGTCGACCTTCGACACGGCGCTGCCGCTCCGGACGGTCGAGATCAAGCGGTGGCTTGGCGAGCCTGGCGACCCGATCGCCGGCATCCTGTTCCTGTCAGATGACCATCACCCGGTCGCTCGTCACCGCGTCAGGATGCCGCGGGCCGCCGCTACGTCGGTGCCATGCTCGGGTCGTTGACGCAATCGGGCTGGGACCAGTCAGATGGAGCCCCACGCGGTCACAAGACAGCCGGCTCCTGACCAAGGACCGCCTGGTGGACATCTGACGGAAGACGGGGCGTGGGACCAGGGTGACGGCACGCACATGCCGCCGCGAATCCGAGAGGCCCCGCCGTCGAGCCGGGCCTCGTGCGTGTCGGCGAGGTACGGAGGCCTAGACCTCCTTGAACTCGCCCTCGACCGTCTCCTCGCCCTCGGCGGCGGCCTCGTCGGTCCCCTCCGCGCCGGTGCCGTCGGCACCGTCCGCGGACGCGCCGTCGGTCGGACTCGTCGGCGCTGGCCGCGCCCGCGGCCTGGTAGGCCGCGGTCGAGACCCGCTGGAGCGTCTCGCTGAGCGACGACATCTGGCTGCGGACCGCGTCGATGTCCGACCCCTTGAGCGACTCGCGGAGACCCGAGACCTTGTTCTCGATCTCCAGCTTGTCCTCGGACGGCGATCTTGTCGCCGAGGTCCTTGACCACGCGCTCGGCCTGGAACGTCAGGGCCTCGGCGTCGTTGCGGACCTCGACGTCCTCGCGCCGCTGGCGGTCCTCGTCGGCGTGCTCCTGGGCGTCGCGGACCATCTGGTCGACGGCGCTCTTGTCGAGCATCGACGACGCGGTGATCCGGACCTGCTGCTCCTTGCCGGTCGCCCGGTCCTTGGCCTTGACGTCGAGGATGCCGTTGGCATCGATGTCGAACGTCACCTCGACCTGGGGCACGCCGCGCGGGGCGGGCGGGATCCCGTCGAGGATGAAGCGGCCGAGCGTCTTGTTGTCCGCGGCGAACTCGCGCTCGCCCTGGAGGACGTGGATCTCGACCTGCGACTGGTTCTCCGACGCGGTCGAGAAGACCTGCGACTTCGAGGTCGGGATGGTCGTGTTCCGCTCGATCAGCTTGGTCATGACGCCGCCGAGCGTCTCGATGCCGAGCGACAACGGGGTCACGTCGAGCAGCAGGACGTCCTTGACGTCGCCGGCGAGGACGCCGGCCTGGATCGCCGCGCCGATGGCGACGACCTCGTCCGGGTTGACGCCCTTGTGCGGCTCCTTGCCGTTGAACATGGTCTTCACGGCCTCGACGACGGCGGGCATGCGGGTCATGCCGCCGACGAGGATCACCTCGTCGATGTCGCCTGGCTTGAGACCGGCGTCCTTGAGCGCCGCCGTGACCGGGCCGGCCGTCTTCTGGGTCAGGTCGGCCACCAGGTCCTCGAGCTTGGCCCGCGTCAGCGCGATGACGAGGTGCTTCGGCCCGCTGGCGTCGGCGGTGATGTACGGGAGGTTGATCTCGGTCGTCGTCGTGGACGACAGCTCGATCTTCGCCTTCTCGGCGGCCTCCTTGAGCCGCTGCAGGGCCTGCTGGTCCTTCGCAAGGTCGATGCCCTGGTCCTTCTTGAACTCCTTGAGCAGCCAGTCGATGACCCGCTGGTCGAAGTCGTCGCCGCCGAGGTGCGTGTCGCCGTTGGTGGCCTTGACCTCGAAGACGCCCTCGCCGAGCTCGAGGATGGAGATGTCGAACGTGCCGCCGCCGAGGTCGTAGACGGCGATCTTCTCGTCGCCCTTCTTGTCGAGGCCATAGGCCAGGGCCGAGGCGGTCGGCTCGTTGATGATCCGCTTGACGTCGAGGCCCGCGATGCGGCCGGCGTCCTTGGTGGCCTGGCGCTGGGTGTCGTCGAAGTAGGCCGGGACGGTGATGACCGCCTCGGTGATCTTCTCGCCGAGATAGGCCTCCGCGTCGGTCTTCAGCTTCTGCAGGATCATCGCGCTGAGCTCTGGCGGCGTGTAGCTCTTGCCGTCGGCGAGGGCCACGGCGACGCCGTCGCTCTTGCCGTCCTTCTCGACCTTGTACGGGACGAGGTCCTTGCTGCGCTTGACCTCCGGGTCGTCCCAACGACGGCCCATGAAGCGCTTGATCGAATAGACGGTGTTGGTGGGGTTGGTGACGGCCTGGCGCTTGGCCAGCTGGCCGACGAGGCGCTCGCCGGTCTTGGTGAAGGCGACGACGGACGGGACGGTTCGGCCGCCCTCGGCCGAGGCGATGACGGTCGGCTCGCCGCCCTCCATGACCGCGACGACGGAGTTCGTCGTGCCGAGGTCGATGCCGATGATCTTGCCCATGTTCGGGTGCTCCTTGATGAGTGCTGGGAAGGGCTAGTTGGGACGTTGCTTGGAGGGGGCCGGCTCGCCGGCATCCGGCGCCTCGGCCGGCGGGGTCGCCGGGGCCTCGGGTGACGGTGCGGCCACCGCGACGAGCGCCGCACGCAGGACGCGGTCGCGCAGTCGGTAGCCACGGCGCAGCTCGTCGACGATCTCGCCCTCGGGCCGGCCGGTGCCGGGCACGTTGACGATCGCCTCGTGCTCGCGCGGGTCGAACTGGCGACCCGGCATGGCGTCGATCGGGGTGACCCCCTCGGAATCGAGCAGGACGCGCAACTTGCGGTCGATCGCGGCGATCCCGTCGAACCATGGGTCGGTCGAGATCGACTCGGGCCGGGCCTCGATCGCGAGGTCGAAGTCGTCCGCGACGGTCAGAACCTTGCGCAGGAGGTCCTCGCCGGCCAGGCCGAGGTCACGCTGCCGCTCCTCCGCGCTCCGGCGCCGAAAGTTCTGGAACTCGGCCCGCTCGCGCTGGAGGGCGGTGAGGTATTCCTCGCCGCTCGCGCGGGCGTCGGCCAGCTCCGAGTTGAGGGTCTCGATGTCGGCGAGCAGCTTGGCCGGGGAGATGTCGATCTCCTCCACCCGCTGCTGCCCGCGCGTCTTCCCGCTAGGCATACAGGACATCCACCAATTCGTTCATCAGGCCGGACACGAACCGGACCGTGCCGATCGCCTGGGAGTAGCTCATCCGCGTCGGGCCCAGCACGCCGACCACGCCGATCGCGCGGCCCGGCCGCCCGTACGGCGCGAGGACCAGCGACACGTCGCGCATCTCGATCGGGCCGTTCTCGTGGCCGATGTAGACGCGGATCCTTCCGGCATCGGCGACATCGCCGACGAGCTGGCCGAGATAGGCCCGGTTCTCGAGCGCCGAGAAGACGCGCCGGAGCTTGTCGCTCTGGGCGAACTCGGGGGCGTCCATCACGTTGAGCAGGCCGTCGCTGAAGACCTCCTCGATCGCCTCGGCGTCGTAGTCGCGGACGATGCGGACGATGCGCTCGCCGATGCGCTTCGCGAGGACGTCGACGCGGTCGGTCTCGCGGAGCCGCCCGAGGACGGTCTCGGCGTTCCCCGCGGTCTGGTTCGCCAACTTGTCGTTGAGCAGTCCGGCGACCTGGTTGAGGGTCGGCTGGTCGATGTGGTCGTCGTCCGCCAATGTGACCAGCGCCTGCTTGATGGCGCCCTCGCGCAGGACGAGGATCAGGCTCGCCATCCGCTCGTTGATGGCGACGAGGTCGATGCGCCGGATGTGGGCGGAGCGAGGCTTCGCCGGGGTCGCGAGGCCGGCCGCGCGGGTGACGCTGGCGAGCGTCGTCGCCGCGAGGCGGAACCAGTGCTCGCTGGCGAACTCGACCTGGCCGAACTGGTGGCGGATCATGAGCTGCTCGACGGCGGGGAGCGGCACCGCATCGACGATCGATTCCACGTAGAACCGGTAGCCGGCGTCGGTGGGGACGCGGCCGGCCGAGGTGTGCGGGTGCGTCAGGAGCCCGGCTCCCTCGAGCTCGGCGAGGATGCTGCGCACGGTGGCGCTGGACACGCCGAGGCCGTAACGCTCGACGAGCGCCTGCGAGCCGACGGGCGTCGCGGTGGTGACGTATTCCTCGATGACGGCCCGAAGGATCGCCTGTGAGCGGAGGTCCAGGGGGCCGATGGGGCGGGTGCGTCGCGCCAAGGACCGGTCTCCTACGTGGTTAGCACTCTAACCGTGAGAGTGCTAACGAGGTGCGGGCATCGTAGCAGTCGGGCACGTCGAGTGTCAACGCGTCGCACCAGGGATCTCGGCGGCCCCGCACGCGGATCGCGCTCGCGCCCGCACGGGCCACTTCGCGCGGGATTCCTTCCCCGCGCGGCAGTGGCCCAGGCCCTTTCCGGCTTGAAAACGTCGTGTAGGTTCGAAAGAGGAACGACCCCGCCGGACCCTCGCCGAGCACGGCATCCGGCAGCACTCCGAAGCCACAAGAGGGACACGATGACGACCCCGACGAACGGACCCAAGCCGGCACCACGAAAGGTCCATGGGTTGGACCGCGATCGACGCCAGGACATCCTGGACGCCCAGGGGGGCCGCTGCGCGATCTGCGGCACCCGCCAGACCGGCAAGCCCGGCGGCCGGCTCGCCGTGGACCACGACCATTCCCATTGTCCCGGCAAGCGCGGATGCGCCGATTGCGTTCGCGGCCTCCTCTGCGTCCATTGCAACAACCTGCTCCGGCTGGCCAAGGACGACCCGGCCACCCTCCGCAAGGCGATCTCCTACCTGGCGAGCCCGCGAACCACTCGCGCGCCAAGCTCGACCAGCGAGCGGCCGACGACGACCCAGACGGTGAGCCATCTCGCGATGCTCTTCCCGAACGACGACTATCGCCTCCTGCCGGCGGGGGGTCGCCGTGATCGGCTGTTCATGAACCTTCTCGAAGCTCCACTGAGCCCGCAGACGTTCGCGGAGGTCAGCTGGATGGAGAACCACGACCGGACGGGTCTCGCGATGGCGATGTCGCGCATGGACGGCACGCGCCGGAAAGGCGCCTTCGAGGCATGGTTCCGGGCGGAGATCGAGCGGATCGTCACAGGCCCAGGGCGTGCATCCTTCGCCGGGGCCGTGCGAGCCGCGGAGCGACGCCTGACGTCGAACCAGCACGAACCGGTCATCAAGATCGACCCGACGTCCACTCGCGGGACCATGGATGGCCGCATCACGGTCGATGGCGTGAACCTCGAGGACATCAACGCCTACCTCCGCCGGAAGGCGCGCCAGGATGCGCTAGACCAGCCGACCGAATAGCTCGTTCGAGAGGAGCCGGCCCGGGTCGTCAGCACGACCCGGTCGTCCGGCGTCACGTCGATCAGCTCGGCGGTCAGCGCCCAGCCGAAGCGAGTCCGCGAGCGGCGGCTCGTGGGCGACAGCCAGCGGGATCCCGGTGTCCAGCCGGAGCCCGAGGATGACGCGCTCGGCGGCCGCGGTCTCGGCGTCGATCTCCTCGGCACCACCGGGCGGGAGGGCCGACGGGTGACCCGTCGGCCGGGGTCAGCGCGGCCACGTAGCCGTCCAGCCGGGCCGCGTTCCATCGGCGGGTCGCGCCGTCGAAGGCGTGCGCGCCCGGGCCGACCGCCTCGTACGGGAGCCGGCCCCAGTAGGTCAGGTTGTGCCGGCTCTCGTGGCCGGGCCTCGCCCAGTTGCTGATCTCGTAGCCGTGGAACCTGGCCTCCTTGAGCCGGACGACCGCATGGTGGTACTGGGCGGCGGCCCGGTCCTCGTCCTGCCCGGGCCGGGCGATCTCCCGCCAGCGGCGGGCGCCGCGCGTCGTCGGGAGGTGGTCCCCGTCGGGACCGGTCAACCCCTCGGCATCGGGATCGTCGAGCGTCAGGCCGTACAGCGAGAGGTGATCCGGCCCGAGCTCGAGCGCCGCGTCCAGCGTGGCCATCCAGGTCGCGACCGACCCGTCGGGCACGTCGTAGAGCAGGTCCAGGCTGACCGAGCCGATGCCGGCGGTACGCGCCTCGGCGACCGCGTCGGCGACGTCGGCGGCGTGGTGGCGCCGACCGATGCGCTTGAGCTCGCGATCGTCCATCGACTGGCGCGCCGAGCGACAGGCGGGTCACTCCCGCAGCCGCCCAGGCCGTGGCGTCGCCGCGCTCGTCCGGACCGGGATTGGCCTCGAGCGTCACCTCGGCGTCAGCCGCGAGGCCGAACCGCTCACCGACCATCGCGACCAGCCCGCCGATCGCCTCGGGCGCCATGAGCGACGGCGTGCCGCCCCCGAGGTAGAGCGTCTGGAGCGGCGCTCGCCCCGCCGAGCCCGGCGCCCCAACGCGGCGTCGAGCACGTCGGCGCGAAGGGCGACCTCGGCAGTCGAGTGCCGGCAGGAACGCCGCGACCCTCGCGTTCGGGCCGCGCGCGGCAGCGCCGGCGTAGACGACGAAGTCGCAGTACGGACAGAGCGAGACGCAGAACGGGACGTGGACGTAGAGCGCGACCGGCGGCGCGGCCGCAGGCGCGCCGGCGGTCGAGGCTAGCCCGGCCGCTCCCACCATGTCATCGCTCTCGCGATCCGATGACGCGCCAGCCTTCGGGGACGCGACGGCGCTTCTCGATCTCCTCGACCTCGCGGCCGCGCGGCTTCGTCTGGCCGGTGTGGCCGGTGCACAGGAAGACCGCGAAGCGGGTGATCGCATGACCCAGGAAGGCCGCGGCGATCCCGCCGGTCCAGGCCGTCAGCCAGCCGCCGACCAGACCCATCCCGAGGGCCAGGATCAGCAGGTAGCGGTCGCGGCCCGGCGCTCCGAGGCGGGTGGTCAGCGCGTAGAGCAGCGCCTGGACGAGGTTCGCCACGGTCGGCTCGAGACCGGTCGAGAGGAGCAGGCCGAAGAGCGCGCCGCGGAAGGCGACCTCGTCGATGAATGCCGTGGCCACCGAGTTCAGCAGGGCGCCCGGATAGGACCATGCCTCCGGGAAGCGGATGCGGTGGTACCGAACGGTCGCGAACGCGACGGCGACCCCGACGCCGGCGAGCCCGTACGCCAGGCCGCCGAGGAGCGCGCCGAGCCGGTTGCCCGAGCCCAGGAACAGCGTCTGCTGGGGCGAGGGATGGACGTAGACGATCGCCACTGCCAGCGCGACGCCGATCGCGTACCAGGCGAGCCGCCGGCGGGCGCGCGGCTGCTCGCCATCCTGGGTCGCCTCGTAGTACTCGGCCGTGCCGAAGCGCTCGGCGTCCAGCCGCAGCATGAAGAGGAGGAGCGCCAGGCCGAGGACGATGAGCGACCGGGCGATGTCGATGAAGTCGTCCACGTCGGTCGTCTAGCCCTCGTCCAGGCGGAGCATCGCCAGGAACGCCTCCTGCGGGATCTCCACCGAGCCGACCCGCTTCATCCGCTGCTTGCCCTCTTTCTGCTTCTCGAGGAGCTTGCGCTTGCGCGTGATGTCGCCACCGTAGCACTTGGCGAGCACGTTCTTTCGCATGGCGCGGACCGTTTCACGCGCAACGACGTTCGAGCCGATGGCGGCCTGGATGGGGATCTCGAACATCTGCCGAGGGATCAGCACCTTGAGCCGCTCCGCCAGCTGGCGCCCGACGGATTGGGCCCGGTCGCGGTGGACGATGAGCGACAGGGCGTCGACCGGCTCGCCGTTGACGAGGATGTCGACCTTCGCGAGGTTGGCCGGCCGGTAGCCCAGCTCCTCGTAGTCCATCGACGCGTAGCCCTGACTGCGGCTCTTCAATAGGTCGAAGTAGTCGACGATCAGCTCCGCCAGCGGCATCTCGAAGTGGAGGACGACCCGGGTCGGGTCGAGGTACTCCATGTCGATGAAGTCGCCGCGCCGGCCGGTCGAGAGCTCCATCAGCGGGCCGATGTACGAGCTCGGCGTCACGACGCTGAGCTTGACCCACGGCTCCTGGATCTCCTCGATGTCGGTGGGGTTCGGCAGCAGCGCCGGGTTGTCGACGACGAGCTCGCCGCGACCGAGCGTCCGGATGACGTGGTACTCGACCGACGGCGCCGAGGCGATGAGGTCGAGACTGAACTCGCGCTCGAGGCGCTCCTGGACGATCTCCATGTGGAGCAGGCCCAGGAACCCGCAGCGGAACCCGAACCCGAGGGCGACCGAGCTCTCGGGCTCGTAGGTGAAGCTCGCGTCGTTGAGGTGGAGCTTCTCGAGGGCGTCCCGGAGCAGCGGGTAGTCCTCGCCCGACACCGGGTAGATGCCCGCGAAGACCAGGCTCTTGGCGGGCTGGTAGCCGGGGAGCGGGACGTCGGCGGGGCGGGTCGCGCTGGTCAGGGTGTCGCCGACCTGGGCGTCGCGGACGCTCTTGAGGCCGGTCGCCACGTAGCCGACCTCGCCCGCGACGAGCTGCCTGACGGGGACGAGCTGCGGCCGGAACACGCCGAGCTCGAGGGGCTCAGCGGTCACGCCGCTGCCCATGAGTCGGACGGACTCGTTGCGGTGGATCGTGCCCTGGGCGAGTCGCACGTAGACGATGACGCCCTTGTAGGCGTCGTAGTGACTGTCGAAGATCAGGCCCTTGAGCGGCGCCTTGGGGTCGCCCTTCGGCGCGGGGATCCGCGCGACGATGGCCTCGAGGATCTCGGGGACCCCGGTGCCGTCCTTGGCGCTCGCGAGGATCACCTCCTCGCGCGGGATCGCCAGCACGTTCTCCAGCTCGTCCATGATCGTCTCGGGGTCCGAGGACGGCAGGTCGATCTTGTTGAGGACCGGGATGAGCGTGAGGTTCTCGCGCAGCGCGAGGTGGACGTTGGCGAGCGTCTGCGCCTCGATGCCCTGGGTCGCGTCGACCACGAGGATCGCGCCCTCGCAGGCCTGCAGGCTGTGGCTGACCTCGTAGGCGAAGTCCACGTGACCGGGCGTGTCGATGAGGTTGAGGCCGTAGACCAGGCCGTCGTTCGCGGTGTACTCGAGCCGCGCCGAGCGCGCCTTGATCGTGATCCCCTTCTCGCGCTCGAGGTCCATCGAATCGAGGACCTGGCTCGTCATCTGCCGCGCATCGATCGTGTGCGTCATCTCGAGCAGCCGGTCCGCGAGCGTGGACTTGCCGTGATCGATGTGAGCGATGATCGAGAAGTTACGCAGGCGATCCTGTGGGATGGTCACGACGCGGGAGTGTAGGGCACAGGGACGGCGAACCGAGCGCGGCGCCTACGACCGAGGCCAAGGAGGCGGATATGGAGGTTCATCCCGGCATCTTCGTGTCGAGCATCAGTGCGACCGAATGGCAAGCGGACCCGGAAGTCGGCGGAGATATGCACGTGCTGGTCGAGAGCAAGGACGGGTTCGCCGGCATGTCGCGGTTCACCGACACCGACAAGGTGGGGCCGTGGACGGTTCCCGTGCGAGAGACCTTCGTGGTCCTCGAAGGCGCCGCGCGCCTTGAGATCGAAGGAGCCTCGACCGTGGGGCTCGGCGTCGGCGACATGGTCTCGATCCCGGAGGGCGCCGTCGTGACGTGGCACCTCACCCTGTTGCCATACAAGGAACTCTGGTTCTTCGGGACCGCCTACGACGTCCCACCGGATGGGGCATCGAGCTTGCCCTCCTGACCTCGTCGGAAGCGGGCCAGACGACCGTGAGGGCCCGGCGGTGGGTCGACGACCCGACGCTCCGGCGTTGCCTGTGACTCAGGGCAGGACGATCTGGTCGCGGTTCGCCGTGATGTACGCCAGCAATGGTGACGCGAGGTCGCCGGCGATCTCGTAGTAGGCCTGATCCAGCGCATCGAGCCGCTCGTCCCGACCGTCGTCGTCGCGGTCGATCGCGGCTTCGATCGCGTCGGTCGTCAGCGGCTCGCGGATCTTGAGCACCGCCAGGGCCGCTGCCGTGAGATCGGCGACGGCGTCGGACCCGATCGCCTGCAGCGCCGCCACCAGATCGGGAACCCGTTCGGGCGCGTTGTCGAACAAGGCGCCGTAGCCGCCGTTGTGGACCTCGCGCTCGAGGGCCTCGACGGACAGGACGACCCGCTCCGCGAAGGTCAGGGCCTTGTCGCCCACCCGGGCGGCCTTGGCACTGATCGCCTCCTCGAACGCGAGGACGACCGAATCCGTCCGGTACTCGCCGTCCATCGCGATGAGCGCATCGGTCGTCTGGCCCGCGTACCCCGACAGCCACTGCGTTCCCGCCATCCGTGCCGTCCTCCGTTCGTGTCCGCGACGTGGCCGATCCAGCCGCGTCCCATCCTACGGCGCCGAGGCGGTCAGGCGGCCTGGGCGGCGAGGACCGTGACGCCCACGATGATCAGGACCACGCCGATCACCTGGATCCGCGCGAGCCGCTCACCGAAGAGGAAGTACGCCGCGACCGCGCTGATCGCGGCGAACTGGCTGCCCATCACCGCGACGATCGGGATGCTCTCGCGCGCGCCCCAGGCCGACGCCGTCGAGCCCAGCATCTCGCCGACCCCGGCGACGATCAGCAGCGGTAGCGCGGCGCGCGTCGCTCGGAGTCGGCCGGACAGCAGGATCGGGAGCGTGATGATGACGACGCCGATCGCGCGTGCCGCGAACGCCACCCAGACGGGCGGGAGGACCGCCGCCGCGCGGCCGCTGGCGACCAGGCCGATCCCGAAGATCAGTGCGGCGCCGATCGCGAGGAGCGCGCTCTTGCGCAGGTCGCCCGGCGCCATCGGCGGCGTGTGGGTCATCGGGCCGGGCGCCTCGGTCACGGCGGGGAGTGGCGCGTCGAGGGCGTCGGCCACCAGCTCGATGTCACCGACCGGGACGTCGGTGGTCGAGCGCTCGGCCGAGGACATGACCACGCCCGTGGCGATGACGGCGAGCGCGACGCCGGCCGCCAGCCCGACCGTGTCGCCAAGGGCGATGGCGATGACCGCCGCGACCGCACCCTCGGTCGCGACGATCGGCGCGACGATCGAGACCTTGCCGATCGTCAGCGCCATGTAGGCCAGCATCAGCCCGAGGCAGTAGCACAGCCCCGCGACGAGGAGCAGGACGAAGACGAACGGGTCGAAGGTCGCGGGGAGCGGCGTGGCGACGGCGAGTGGCAGGCCGACGACGGTCCCGATCGCCATGACCCAGGCGAGCACGACCAGTGATCCGAGCATCCGGCTCGAGCGCGAGGAGCACAGGGTGGCGGCCGACCACAGGACGGCCGCGGCGAGGCCGCCGAGGATCGCAGTCACCGCCCAAGTGTGGCGGGTGGGAGGGGCGTCGTGGGCCGAGTCGCGGGACGCGGGTCGGGCCGGGGACCTGTGATACCATCCGCCTTCGCGCCCGGCGCTCACCCCGTGCCGCGCGTCCGTCGACCATCCACCATCACACCAGAGGTCAGCCCACCTTGGCCAAGACGCCCCGCACCTGGACGGGCGCTCGTACGCCGTCAGGACTCAAGCGAGTCCGTCAGGCCGCGAGCCGCCGCGAGGTCCTCCAGCCGCGCCGAAGCGCCGCGAAGACGTACGTCGCGAAGGCCCTCGTGGCCGCGTCCGCGCCGGCCGATGACGGGCTCGACGCGAACGCCGCCCTCCTCGAGGCGCTCAGCGCGCTCGACCGCGCGGCCAAGGCCGGGGCCATCCACCCGAACGCCGCCGCGCGCCGCAAGTCGCGCCTCATCCGCAAGGTCAATGCCGCCGTCGGCGGGGCGCATGTCCAGGTCGGGGGCCGCGTCGTCAAGACGACCGGCAAGACCGCTGCCGCGAAGGCCGCCAAGGCCCGCATCGCGGCCGGCAAGGCCGACAAGGCCAAGGGCGCGCAGACCGCGGCCGGCAAGGCTCGCGCCGCACTGAGCAAGACGGCCCGCGCCGAGGCCGCCGCGGCCAAGGAAGCCGCCGCAGCCGCAGCCGCAGCAGCCGCGGTCACCACGGTCAAGGCACCCGCGACGAAGGCGCCGGCGAAGGCCGCCGCGAAGAAGCCGGCTGCCAAGGCGACCGCCGCGCCGAAGAAGGCGACGACGAAGGCCCCGACCGCGACCGCGAAGGCCGCCCCGAAGGCGAAGAAGACCGACACCAAGTAGTCGCTGATCCGCCAACGACGACGCCCCGACCGACGGTCGGGGCGTTTCGATTCCCCGGCGACGATCCGAGTTCGCCGCTTGCCCGCCATCGACGTTGCATCGGGCGGCGCTCCCGACGATCGAAGTGACGCCGTACGCCGATCAGTCATCGGGCATTGCATGGGACGGCATGCACGACGGCTGAGCCGGCCCGATCTGCGGCTCGTTCATCCATACAACCACGTCGTGCAAGATCGGCCGGCGTTGCGGCGATCCAGCCGTCGACGTTGCATGTCGTGGCACAACCGGCGGCCGGGGCGGGCCGTCAGCGGGACTCAGACGTCAGACGTGGCTCAGAACGGCACGGGTGGCGTCGGAAGGACGGCAGATCGTGGCCCAGCCGTCCGTTGTGCCATCTGGCGCACGATCGACCCGCGGCGGCGCGACGGACCCGGGAGCCCGCGGCGGCGCGACGGACCCGGGAGCCCGCGGCGGCGCGACGGACCCGGGAGCCCGCGGCTCAGGCGATCGGCGTGACCGTCTCGGGCTGGCGGGCGGTGGCCTTCGGTCCCGCGACCCCGTAGAGCACCGCCCCGCCGACGCCGCCCACCACGGTGAGCAGCGAACACGGTCGCCGCGGTGCGGAACTGTTCGTTCCAGTAGAAGCCCGTGAAGGTCGACGCGTCGACGGCGCCGGCCGCCGCGAGATCCGGTCCGCGGCCCGCGGCCACGTACCGCGAGTAGACGCAGTCGGCCCCGGTCTGGCAGAACGGCGGGATCGCGGTCCCGGCCTCGTCGACGCGGTTGAAGTCGGGGTAGCCGCCGTCCGCGAAGAAGAACAGCGCCTTGAACAGCAGGATCAGCACGGCCATGGTGAGGCCCGGTGGCGACGGCCGCGACCAGGCCGTTCGAGATCAGTCTTGACCACGGACCGCTTCGCCGGTTCGAGCGGGCATTGGCGTAGTAGCCGATCAGCAGACCGGACGGCAGCGCCAGCAGCCAGATGACGAACTCGATCGGGATGATGAGCATGAAGCTCCCGACGATCGTGATCGCCATCCCGATCCCGACATAGGCGGCCGTGATGGCGCCGCGGTCGGCGATGCGGCTCACGACGTGGCGAGCGCGGACCGGCCCGGGTAGCGCGCCGCGTCGCCGAGCTCGCCCTCGATGCGCAGCAGTCGGTTGTACTTGGCGACGCGCTCGGAGCGGGACGGGGCGCCGGACTTGATCTGGCCGGTGCCCGTCGCGACGACCAGGTCGGCGATGGTGGTGTCCTCGGTCTCGCCGGAGCGGTGCGAGACCACGGCACTCCAGCCGGCGCGCTGCGTCATCTCGATGGCCTCGAGCGTCTCGGTCAGCGTCCCGATCTGGTTGAGCTTGATGAGGACGGCGTTGGCCGCGTCCTCCTCGATCGCCCGCGCGATCCGGCTCGTGTTCGTGACCAGCAGGTCGTCGCCGACCAGCTGCGACGCGACCGCCGAGCCGCTGGACCAGCGCCTTCCAGCCGTCCCAGTCGTCCTCGGCGAGGCCGTCCTCGATCGAGACGATCGGGTAGCGCGTCGACCCAGTCGGCCCACAGGTCGATCAGCTCGCCCGGACTCGAGGGTCCGGCCCTCCTTCGCGAGCACGTAGCGCGTCGGGGCGCCGTCGACGCCGGAGCCCGGCTCGACCAGCTCGGTCGTCGCGGGGTCGAGGGCGATCGCGACCTCCTCGCCGGGGCGGTAGCCCGCCTTCTCGATGGCGCGGAGGATGACCTCGACGGCGGCCTCGTTCGAGGCGAGCGACGGGGCGAAGCCGCCCTCGTCGCCCTGCCCGGTGGCGAACCCGTCGTCGTGGAGGATCGAGCGCAGCGCCCCGAAGACCTCGGCGCCGGCGCGCAGGGCCTCGCCATAGGTCGGCATCCCGACCGGCATGACCATGAACTCCTGGAAGTCGGTCGAGTCCTGGGCGTGCTTGCCGCCGTTGAGGATGTTGAACATCGGGACCGGCAGCGTCCGCGCCCCCGCCCCGCCGAGGTAGCGGTAGAGCGGCAGGTCGTAGGCGGCCGCCGCCGCGTGGGCGCAGGCGAGCGAGACCCCGAGGATGGCGTTCGCGCCCAGCCGGCCCTTGTCGGGCGTGCCGTCGAGCTCGATGAGGACCGCGTCGACGCCGGCCTGGTCGGAGGCATCGAGCCCGTAGAGCGCCGGCGCGATCTCGTCGGTCACGTTGCTGACCGCCTTGAGCACGCCCTTGCCGCCGTAGCGGGCCTTGTCGCCGTCGCGCAGCTCGACCGCCTCGTAGGCGCCGGTCGAGGCGCCGGACGGCACCGCGGCGCGGCCGACCGCGCCGTCGTCGAGGATCACGTCGACCTCGACCGTGGGATTGCCGCGTGAATCGAGGATCTCGCGGGCGTCGATGAGGTCGATGGTGAGGCTCACGCCGTGGTCTCCAGTCTCTTGGTCATCGCGTCGTGGCGGCGGGCTTGGCGGCCGACGGCTTCTTCGCGGCCGTCTTGCGGGCCGGCTTCTTCTCGGGCACGGGCCGGTCCAGGAGCACGGTCACCCCGGGCAGCTCGCGGCCCTCGAGGAACTCGAGCGAGGCGCCGCCGCCGGTCGAGATGTGGGTCATCCGCTCGGCGAGGCCCTGCTTGGTCACGGCCGCGACCGAATCGCCGCCGCCGACGACGATCGTCGCGCCGGCGTCGGCCCGGTCCGCGAGCATCTGCGCGACCGCGTTGGTCCCGTGGGCGAATGACGGGATCTCGAAGACCCCGAGCGGGCCGTTCCAGAAGACGGTCTTCACGTCGGCGAGGGCGCCGACCATGAGGTCCTGGCTCGCCTTGCCGAGGTCGACGATGTGCCACGACGCCGGGATCTTCTCGGCGGGGAGCGTCTTGTACTCGGTGCCGCGCGTGACCTCCTTGGCCACGATGACGTCGACCGGCAGCACGACGCGGACGCCGTTCTTCTCGGCCGTCGCGAGGATCCGCCGCGCGTCGTCGACGCGGTCGGGCTCGGCCAGGCTCTTGCCGATCGCCTTGCCCTGCGCGAGCAGGAAGGTGTTCGCCATGCCGCCGCCGAGGACGAGCATGTCGACCTTCGTGAGGAGGTTGTCGATGACCTTGATCTTGTCCGACACCTTCGCGCCGCCGAGGATCGCCGCGAACGGGCGGACGGGCGCTTCCATCAGCTTCGAGAGCATCGCGATCTCGCGCTCCATCAGGAGCCCGGCGTAGGCCGGCAGGAGCTTGGCGATGCCGACGGTCGAGGCGTGGGCTCGATGGGCCGTGCCGAACGCGTCGTTGACGTAGATGTCGGCGTACTCGGCGAGCGCGGCCGCGAACGCCGGGTCGTTCGCCTCCTCCTCGGGGTGGAAGCGGAGGTTCTCGAGGAGCAGGAGCTCGCCCGGCCGGAGCCGCTTGACGGCGTCCTCCGTGCCGATGCCCAGCGCGTCGCCCGTGACCGGCACGTTGCGCCGGATCAGCTCGGTCAGGCGCAGGCCGACCGGCCGGAGCCGGAGCCCGTCCTGGACCTTGCCGTTCGGACGGCCCAGGTGGCTGGCGAGCACCAGCCGCGCCCCGGCGTTGAGGAGCGTGGCGATCGTCGGGATGGACGCGCGGATGCGCGAGTCGTCCGAGACCTTGCCGTCCGCGAGCGGGACGTTGAAGTCGACCCGCACGAAGACGCGTTTGCCCGCGACGTCGACGTCGCGGATCGTGAGCTTGTCCATGGCTGCGTCGTCCCCGCGGCCGTCAGGCCGCGACGGGCAGACGGGCCGCCACGTAGGCGATGAGGTCCGCGACGCGGCAGCTGTAGCCCCACTCGTTGTCGTACCAGGCGATGACCTTGACCATGTTCCCGCCGAGGACCATGGTCGACTCGGCGTCGATGATCGAGGAGCGCGAGTCGCCCTTGAAGTCCATCGACACGAGCGGCTCGTCGGAGACGCCGAGGATGCCCTTGAGCGGGCCGGCCGCGGCGGTGCGGAACGCGTCGTTGAGCTCCTCGACCGAGGTCGGCCGGCTGACCGTCGCGGTGAAGTCGACGACGCTCACGGTCGGCGTCGGGACGCGCAGGCTGAAGCCGTCGAACTTGCCCTTGAGGTCCGGGATCACGAGGGCGAGCGCCTTCGCCGCGCCGGTCGTGGTCGGGATGATGTTCTGGCCGGCGCTCCGGGCGCGGCGCGGGTCCTTGTGCGCGACGTCGAGGATGCGCTGGTCGTTCGTGTAGCTGTGGATCGTGTTCATCAGCCCCTGCTCGATGGTGAGCAGGTCGTGGACGACCTTCGCGGCCGGGGCGAGGCAGTTCGTCGTGCAGCTGGCGTTGCTGATGACGTGGTGCGCCGCCGGGTCGTAGCGGTCCTCGTTGACGCCGAGGACGATCGTGATGTCCTCGTGCTTCGCGGGGGCGCTGATGATGACCTTCTGGGCGCCGGCCGCGATGTGGGCCTTGGCCTTCTCGGCGTCGGTGAAGATGCCCGTGCTCTCGAGCACGATGTCGACGCCCAGGTCGCCCCACGGCAGGGCCGCCGGGTCCTTCTCGGCGAGGATCTTGATCTCGCGGCCGTCGATGATGATCGACGAGTCGCCCGCCGCGACCTCGCCCGGATAGGCGCCGTAGGTCGAGTCGTGCTTGAACAGCAGGGCGTTCATCTCCGCGTCGACGAGGTCGTTGACGGCGACGACCTCGACGTCGGGCGCGCGCTCGATGAGGGCCTTGAGCGACTGGCGGCCGATGCGGCCGAAGCCGTTGATGCCGACGCGGGTGGACATTCGGGAGAACCTCCTGTTGGGCTGGGCGATCAGGTGGGCAGCGCGTGGGCTGCCGGGTCGTTCGATCGTGCGCTCGATCCGTGCGGGCGGACAGGTCCATCGGTCGCGATCACAGGTTCCAAATGGACGTTGACCAGCGGGTAGGCAGCCGGCGAGCGAGACGTCCGCACCGAGGAGCGGCGCCAGGACCTCGACGCGGCGGGCGAGGCCTTCGAACGCCTCGGCGGCGATGGTCTCGCGGACCGGCCCGAGGAGGCGATCGCCCTGCCCGTCGGCGATGGCGCCGCCGATGATGATCCGATGCGGGTTGAACGTGTTCACGAACCCGACGCAGGCGACCGCGATCGCGCGGCGGGCGCGGGTCATGAGCGCGGTGCAGGTCGGGTCGCCGGCGTCCTCGCCGGCCGCCACGTCGAGCGCCGACAGCGCGTCCGTGCCGACGACGGCCGCGCGGGCCGCGAGGGTCCCCCGGTCGCCGGCCTCGACGGCCGCGCGCGCGTCGCGGGCGAGCGCGGTCCCCGAGGCGACCGCCTCGAGGTGGCCGATCCCGCCGCAGCCGCAGCGCGGTCCGTCGAGCATCACCGGGACGTGGCCGAGCTCGCCGGCGAGCCCGTCCGGCCCGTGGAGGAGCCGGCCGCCGCTGACGATCGCGCCGCCGATCCCGGTCGAGACGGTCAGGTAGATGAAGTCGTCGCAGCCGCGACCGGCGCCGAAGGTCGACTCGCCGAGGGCGGCGACGTTGGTGTCGCGGTCCAGGAAGGTCGGCAGTCCGAGCGCTGCCTCGACGTCACGGGCGAGCGGGATGTGGTGGAAGTCCGGGCCGAGGTTCGGCGGCTCGACGACGGTCCCCGTGAACGGGTCGACCGGCCCCGGCGAGGAGATCCCGATCCCGACCAGCCTGGTCCGCGACGGTCCGCGGGAGCGGCGGATCGCGCAGTCGCGGAGCGCGGCGATGCACGCGGCGACGATCGCCGCCGGCCCTCGGCGCACGGCGTCGCGGTGGCATTGCGGGCGAGTCGCGAGCCGTCCGGCAGGACCACGGCGGCCCGGATGTGGGTCCCGCCCAGGTCGAGCGCAAGGACCGGTCGTGGGGACAGGGTGGACTCCGGGGTTTCGTCTCGGGGAAAGCCCACGCATTCTATCAAAGCCGGGGTGGCGTCCCCGGGTTGCGAGCCGGTCGTCGTGCGGTGACGGACCGGTCACGGTCAAGCCGCCGAGCAGAACCGAGCCCGACATCGGCCCGGAATTCGACAGGGCCTCCGCCGTCTGGCGGAGGCCCTGAAGGCTTCGCGTCGCGAGGGTCGCGTCAGCCGCCGATCTTGAAGACCTTCCCGCCGCACACGGGGCAGGTGCCCTGGAGGGCCGGCTTGCCGTTCTTCATCGTGATCCGCTGCGGATTGACGACTTCGACCTTCTTCTTGTCCTTGACGCAATACGCCTCGGCCATCTGGCTCCTCCGTCCTCTCGAGCGTCACGGGAACGTTCGTCCCGCGTCCGCCTGGGTTGCCTGATCAGGTGTCCGGTTCGTTCCGCCAGAGCGAGGGTCGCCAGCGATCCGTCGCCGCGGCCCGTTTCTGACGGTCCATCTCGGCCAGGACGAGCAGGCTCTCGAGACCCGTCTCGACGCAGGCCGCCTCGGCCGCATCCTTCGCGTCCCCGGCGACGAACTCGCCGGTCGTCCGGTTGGCATACACCGCACAGACGACGCCGGCTCGACACTTGGCGAGGGTTGCGAGCACGAGGAGTGCCGACGCCTCCATCTCGAAGTTCATGACGCGTTGCCGCGCCATCTCTTCTGCGAGGTCAGGGTAGCGGATGGGCAGCTGCGGGATCGGGCGTCCCTGCGCGCCGAAGAATCCCGGCGCCGTGGCGGTCACACCCACGTGATGGGGGTGTCCCAGCCGCGACGCGGCCTCGATGAGGGCGCTGACCGCCTCGTAGTCCGCGACGGCCGGGTAGCCGTCATGGACGAAGAAGCTGGTCGTCGCCTCCAGGCGAACGGCTCCGGTGGTGATGACGAGGTCGCCAAGGCGCATCTCCGGCTGGAGCGCCCCGCACGAACCGACCCTGATGAACGTGGGTCGCTCCGTGATGGCCAGGATCTCCGCGACGACGATCTCGACGTTGTCCGTGCCGATGCCCGTGGAGACGACCGACACGCGTTGGCCGCGAAACCGCCCGGTGACCGTGGCGAATTCGCGGTGCTGATGCTCCAGCTCGATGGAATCGAGGCGCGTTGCGATCCGGCTGGTTCGCTCGGGGTCACCGGGGAGGAGGATGTACTCGGCCAGTTCACCTGGACCGAGTCCGATGTGGTACTGCCGTTCTCCGGCTGGGATCGCGATCCTGCGATCCAGAGGGGATTCGACGCGGGTATCCGCGTTCGGCAAGACCGCTCCCTCGCTCGCATCGCCGTTCCGCAGGCGCGAAACTCGGCCGAGGATAGTCCCGCGTTCTGACGAGCGTCAAGCCGAGTCGCGCGTGCACGGATCGTGCTCAGCCCGAGCGTGGGCCGCCGGGCGGCTCGGGAGCGGGCGCGCGGAGGGCCGGCGAAGGCCGCCAATCGGGCGGCCACGACGCCTGTCAGACGGCGTCGGAGGAGTCGCCGCCGGAGCATGGTGACCAGCAGGGAGACGACGGTCAGGGACGCGAGCGTGCCCAGGCCGGCGACGCCCGTCAGGTCGTGGCCGGAGAACGGCCCGAAGCCCGCGGTCGCGGGGGTCGCCGGCGCCGCGGCCGCGGCCGCGCCCGGGGTCGGGTCGACGCTCGGGGCAGGCGCGGTCCCGGCGGTCGGGTCGCTGGCGAGGACCACCCCCGCCGGGTCGTCCGCCACGACGGTCCAGCCTCGCTCGGTGGAGTCGACACGGCCGGTCACGTTCACGGCGTCACCCGGCTCGATGAGCGGCAGCAGCGCAGCCGCCTGGCCGTGCAGGATCACCGGGCCGGTGGCCGTGCCGTCGTCGAGGAGGAACCCGTCGGGCAGCAGGTCGCCGACGATGCCGCCGACCCGGACCGTGACGCCGTCGAAGCCCGCGAGGTTCGCCAGGTCGGCGTCGGGCACGGCAGGCGTGGCGCCCGTTGGCGCGGGGAAGGTCCGCCGCGCTGCCGGCCGAGCCCGGTCCCCCGGATCCGCCGGCGCGCCCCGAACCCGCGATCGAGCCGGTGCCGGCCGCGTGGTTCGTGGCCGCGATCCCGTCCACGCGAAGGTCGCTGCGACCCCGCGGAAGGATCGCGAAGCGCCGGTCCTTCGCGGTCGGGTACGGCCGACGGACGATGCCGACGACGGTGGCGAGATGGCCCTTGAGCACCCACGTCACGGGGATCCGGGCACCGGCCTGGCCGAGCACGACCACCCGGTCCTTCCCGACGAGCAGCTCCGCCCGCCACCGATCGCCGAGCTTGTTCACCGCGTCGATCCGGCCTCGAACGGTCACGAGCCGCCACTCCTGGGCGAGGCCCGGCGAGCGGTACAGGAGCATCGGCGCCGGGACCGCCGACGTGCCTTGCCGTTCGATCCGGGTCGCGGCGAGCCGCGGCGCGCCGTACGAGGTCCCCACGGTCCCGTCGATGCGCACGCGCGACCCGACCGCCGGTGTGGTGCCATCCGATGGGGCGCGAACCTCGATCGCGCCGGTGCCGTCCTGGACGACGAAGAGCCTGCCGCTGCCGTCGAGCAGGGACGCCGGCGCGGTCACGATGGCGACGACGGCGATCGGTCGACCGTTCGTGCGCTTGGCCGCGGCGATCGTGAGGGGTCTGACGGTGGTCGTGCCCCCCGATGCCGACGCGGTCGGCTTCGGCGTCGGGGTCGGCGCGGTGATCGGCGTGGGGGTCGGTGCCGCGGCGAGCAGCACGACATCTGCGGCGTCGCGCGCGCACAGGCGATAGCCGTCGAGGGCACCGGTCCGCGTCGCACGCTGGCCGACGACGCCGGTGACCCGGTACGTGCCGCCGATCGCGAACATCGAGGCGGGGATCGTGCTCGAACGCGTCCGCGAGGACCTTGACCGACGTCCCATCGCTCCGCTGGAGGGTGAGCGTGACGTCGCCGCTCGACGAGGTCGCCGGGCGGGCGGCGACGCGGCCGGTCGCGGCGACGAGCCGGCCCTCGGTCGATTCGTCAGGGCCGGCAGCGCCGAGCTCGAGTGGCTCGGGGGAACCGCCGGCGCCGGCGTCCACCACGCCGTCGACCGTGGGTCGGAGCTCGAGCTGGCCGTAGGGTGCCGCCAGGGCGCCGGTGACCTCGAGCAGCGTCCCGCGCGCCGGCTCGTCTACGCCGGATGGCAGCCGGACAGCGATGCCACCAGTCGAGTCCGCGACCGCGATCGAACGCGGGCGTCCCGAGCCGGCCGGGTTCCGCGACGACGGTCGCGCGGACCGTGACGACGGTCCCGATCGGCAGCGTCCGAACGGTCGCGAGGTCGGCGGTCGTGGTCGGCGATCGGCGTCGGGGTCGGCGTCGGGCGTCGGCATCGGCGTCGGGACCGGCGTCGGAACGGGCGTCGGCGTGGGAACCGGCGTCGGCGTGGGCGTGGGCGTCGGGGTCGGCGTCGGGGTCGGCAGCGGGGTCGGGGTCGGCAGCGGGGTCGGGGTGCGGGGTCGGCGTGGGGGTCGGCGCGGGAACAGGCGTCGGGGTCGGGGTGGGGCTCGGCGTCGGCAGCGGGACGGTCCCCGGGACCGGCGGGGCCGCCAGACCCTGCGGCGACGGCAGGGCCTGGACGAACCAGTCCACCGAGCCGTCGTTCGAGTCCCACCCGTTCCCGAGGACCCCGCCCGGCGCCCGCTCGAGACTGGATCCGGCGGGCGGCGCCGCGGCCGGCGAGCCCTCGACGAGGTCGTTCGTCGCGTCCCCCCAGCCGACCGAGTCGATCACCGCGCCGCCGACCACGCGCAGTGCGATCGTCCCGCCGGTCGCGGCGAACCCGCCGGAATAGGTCGCGTCGGCGACCGCCGCGTACACGCCCGCGGCGTTCGCGAGCAGGATCCGCTTCCCCGGATCGAGGATCGTGGGGACGGTCCACGTGCCCTTTCGCGTCACCGTGGACCCGGACGATGTCGCGTAGACCACCTCGAGACCGGCCAGGTCGACCGGGCCCGCGCCCTGGTTCGCGACCTCGACGAACTCGTCCGAGGCGGACGCGCCCCCGGTCTGGACCTCGCTGACCACGAGCGTACGACGTCGGCCAGGCACGGATGCCGCGAGTGCCGCCGGGACGCCCGCCGTCCCGCCCGGGACCAGCCACGCGCTGGCGATGACGATGGCGACGAGCACGAGATGTCCCAGCCGGACGCGAACCATGTCGACCTCCCGGCGGGACACGGGCGGCGGCCATCAGCGTCGCGCCATCCTGACGGCGCGCGCTCACCTGCGGCTCATCGGGGCCTCGGGACCGGTCCGGTCGACCGTTGGACTACCATGCTCGCCACCATCCGGACATCGTCGACAGGGAGAGACCGTGGCTCGCGCCAAGAAGACCGATCGCGCCGAGGCGCGCCGACGCTACCGAGCCGAACGCCCGGCCGACGTCGGCGAGGCGGACGACGGCGACGCCGCTCCCGCGCCCTCGACCCGCGCGACCCGCGCCTCCACCCCGGCGTACACGACCCCGGGCGGCCGGGTCGGCATCGGGACCGCGTTCCGCACCGCGTTCCACCCGGTCAACGTCCGCGAGGACCTCGCGGCGCTCCCCTGGCTGCTCCGGTCGCGGGCGTTCCTGATCCCGCTGGCGGTCACGATCGCGTCGTCGACGCTGGTGACGGTCACGGGCGGCCGCGACATCGTCACGTCCTTCCTGTTCGCCTACTTCGTCCAGACGCCGCCGATCGGCGGCGCGCTCATCGCCGGCTTCCTCGCCCCGCGGGCGAGCTGGCTCCTCGGGTTCATCATCTCGTTCATCGCGGCCATCGGCTACACGATCTTCATCCTCAGCGTGACGACCGGCACGCCGGACGAGGGCATCGCCGCGACAGGCGCTGCCCGCGGCGTTCCTGGCGTCGCCGATCCTCGGCGCGCTCTTCGCGGCCGGCGCGGCGTGGTACCGCCGGTTCCTGCAGCTCTCGAACCCGAACCGCGGGCGCCGGGCCGAGGCCAAGCGGTCGGCGGACGGCCGCTCGCGGACCAGCGGCACCGAGAAGGCCCCCGTCAAGCGCTAGTCGCCCCCGGTCAGCCCAGGCGTCGCATCCCGGCGTAGCCGGTCTGGCGGACGCCGTCGGGGCGCTCCGGGCCACCGGCCGCGGCGGCGGCCTCGGGGAGTGCCTGGATCGCGTGCGCGACGACGTTCACGACCGAGCCGTCGCGCTGCAGGTCCCCGTCGATGAGCAGGAGCGCGTGGCGCCGGACCACGGAGCGCAGGCGCGCCCAGGTGTCCGGCCAGAGCGTGACGTTGACCATCCCGGTCTCGTCCTCCACGGCGAGGAAGACCGTCCCCTTGGCGGTCATCGGGTGCTGCCGCGTGACCACGAGGCCACCCAGCCGGACCGGCCCCGGACGGCGCTCGGCGAGGGTCGCGTTGGTGACCGCGCCGAGTCGGTCGAGGGCCGGGCGGAAGAGCGCCGTCACCTGCCGCCGCGCGTCGAGCCCGATGACCGCGTAGGCGTCGCCGATCCGCTCCGATTCGGTGAGCGGCGGAAGGTCCGGCACGGCCGTCGCGGGCAGTCGCAGGTCGAGCGGCCGGCCGGCCGCCGCACCCCGCTTCCCGGCCGCGCGTCCCAGGGCCCGCAGCGATCGCCCGTCGACGCGGCCGCGCGACGCGCCCGCCACCTCGCGCAACTGCCAGAGCAGCTCGCGCCGCGGCCGGCCCAGCGAGTCGAGACCCCCGGTCCGGATGAGCCGCTCGAGGACGTCCTCGGGGAGCCCGGTCCGCTCGACGACATCGGCGAGGCTCGCGTACGGCCCCCGCGCGAGCTCCCCGTCGAGGAGCGCCTGGTGCTGCTCGCCGATCCCCTTGACCAGGTGGAGGCCGAGGCGGATGCCCCAGCCCGCGGTGATCTCGGGCGTCCAGCGAGCCTGCGCCGCCGCGTCGGGGATGACGCAGGCCGGCGACCGGATGGGCTCGGGCCGGGCCGCGATCCCCGCGCCCTCGGGGAGCGGCTCGCCCGGGCCGCCCCACCCACTCGGTCGTGGTCCGGTACGAGGAGGCGTTGATGTCGACCGGCAGGACGGCGACGCCATGGCGCTTCACGTCGTTGACGAGGACCTCGACCGGGTAGAACCCCATCGGCTGGGCGTTGATCAGCCCGACCGTGAACTGCGCCGGGTAGAAGAGCTTGAGGAAGGCCGATTCGTAGGCCGTCCGCGCGAACGCGGCCGCGTGCGACTTGGCGAACCCGAAGCTCGCGAACGCCGCGACCTGGCGGAACAGCTCCTCGGCGGTCTCCTCGGCCATCCCCGGCTGGCGGAGCGCTCCGTCCACGAACTGGCGGTGGAGCTTCTCCATCTCGTGGCTGGAGCGCCACGTGCCCATCGCCCGGCGGAACCCGTCGCTCTCCGCGGCCGAGAACCCGGCCACGTCGATGGCGATGCGCATGACCTGCTCCTGGTAGAGGATCACGCCCATCGAGTCGCGCAGGATCGGCTCGAGCGAGGGGTGGAGGTAGGTCACCGGCTCGAGGCCCTGCCGTCGGCGCAGGAACGGGTGGACCGCGTTCCCCTGGATCGGGCCGGGGCGGATGATCGCGACCTCGACCACCAGGTCGTCGAGGTTCTGCGGCCGCGACTTCGGCAGCGTCTGCATCTGGGCCCGGCTCTCGACCTGGAAGACGCCCACCGTGTCGGCCGCGTGGAGCATCTCGAAGACCTCGGGCACGTCCTCGGGCAGCCGGTCGAGGTCGAGGCAGACCGCGCAGTCGTGCTCGATGAGCTGGAGCGTCTCGTCCATCGCGGCGAGCATCCCGAGCCCCAGCAGGTCCAGCTTGATGAGCTTGAGCGTCTCGACGTCGCGCTTGTCGAACTGGACGACGACCCGGTCGACCATCGTGGCCCGCTCGATCGGGGCGATGTCGATGAGCGGGGCCGCGGTCACGAGCATCCCGCCCGAGTGGATCGAGAGGTGGCGCGGGAAGCCGTCGATCCGGGCGCAGAACTCGAGCCAGCGCTCCCAGTCGCTCATGCCGACCGTCGAGCCGCCGCGGGCCTGCGGCGGCGGCTCGGGCTCGACGCGGGCCACCGACGAGCGGCCGGCGGCCGTCCCGGCGTCGCGCGGCCGGCGCGTGCGTCGGCGGCGGGTCCCAGTGGTTCGGCCGGCCGAGCTTGTCGGTCCGGCGCGGCGGCGGCTCCAGCTGGCCGCTCTCGGGGTCGACGGCCCGCCCCTCCACGAGCGCCGGCGGGACGATCCGGTCGCGATCGGCCTCGTAGCCCGTCCCGCGTCCGGCGCGCAGCCAGGCGACGCTCGCGGTCGAATCCCCCGGCCCGCCCTCGTCGTCCGACGTGCCGCCGCCCCGGACGGCCGTCCGCGGTGCCAGCGGGTCGTCGTGGAGTCCGGCAGTCGGGTCGAGCGCGGCAGGGTCGTCATGGAGCCAGGCGAACGGTCGTGGCGCAGCCGAGGTCGTCCGGCGGCGGCGGCTGCCGCCACGGCGGCACCTTGCCCACGAGCGGGACCCGCTGCTGCAGCTGGCCCATCCGATCGACGAGGCCGTGCGCCTCGGCCCGCTCGGCCGCGAGCGCCTCGGCCGGCGTCCCCTCGCCCACGCGCCGGAAGAACTCGGCGAACCCGCCGTCGGCCTCGAGGTCGCGCCGGACCATGACCGAGTCGTACGTCTCGAGCGCCTTGGCGACCCGGTCCACCAGCGGGCGCGGGAACCCGAGCGCGTAGCCCACCTCGCGGACCGCGGACCGCGCCCGGTACGTGACGAGGTTGCAGACCATCCCGGTGTGGTCGGGCCCGTAGCGCCGGTAGATGTACTGGATGACCTCCTCCCGGCGCTCCGAGCTGAAGTCGATGTCGACGTCCGGGTACGTCGTCCGGCCCGGATTGATGAACCGCTCGAACAGCAGGTTGTGGGCGATCGGCTCGACCCGGCTGATCCCGAGCGTGTACGACACGATCGAGCTGGTCGCGCTGCCCCGGCCCTGGGCCGGGATCCCCTGCTCCTTCGCGAAGCGCATGAGGTCCCAGCAGATGAGGAAGAACTCGGCGAGGCCGGCCCGCTCGATGACGTCGAGCTCGTGCGCGAGCCGGGTCACGACCGCCGAGGTCATCGGGTGGTAGCGGCGGCGGGCGCCCGCCCAGCACAGCTCCGAGAGGTACGAGAACGGGGTCTCCTGGTCCGGGACGGGGAAGCCCGGGAAGCGGTACTGCTCGAACCCGAGGTCGACCGAGCACGACGCCGCGAGCTCGGCCGAGGTGGCGATCCCCTCCGCCCAGGCCCGCGCGGTCCGCGGGTCGTCGTCGCCGCCGAGACCCGGCGGCAGCCGTGCCAGCTCCTCCCCGGTCTTCAGGTACGACTCGCCGTCGGCGCGGCGCAGCGGCCCGAGCGTCTCGAGCGTCCGGCCGTGGCGGATCGCGGCCAGCACGTCGGCCAGCTCGCGGTCCTCGCGGCGGGCGTAGTGGACGTCGTTGGCGACCACGACCGGCAGGCCCAGCTCCTCGGCCAGCGCCGCCGATCCCGCCACGAGCCAGTCGTCGTCGGGGAGCAGGTGGTGCGACAGCTCGATGAAGAAGCCGCTGCCGGCCGGGCCGTCGCCGCGGCCGAAGAGCCGGGCGTAGCGCTCGGCGACGGCCTGGGCGCCGGCCCGGTCGCCCACCCGCAGGCGGCGCGCGATCTCGCCGTCGCGGCAGCCCGACAGCGCGACGAGCCCCTCGGCGTGCTCGGCCAGGAGCGCCTGCGAGAAGCGCGGCACCCCCTTCGTGCCCGGCCATGTTGGCGTGCGAGACGAGGCGGCACAGGCTCCGCCAGCCGATCGCCGAGCGTGCCAGCAGCACGAGGTGCGGGCCGCGTGCGCGCTCGCCGATCCCGCGCAGGTCCTCCTTGACCGCCTCGCGATGGCCGGGGAGGCGCGGGCGCTCGGGCCGCGGCCGCTGCGGGATGCCGTCGAGCGCGACCCGCGTCGCGATCCCGGCGTCCGACGTCCGCCCGCCGCGCCGTCGCGGTCGCCGGGGCGCGATCACGACCCGGTCGGGATCGGGAGCGGCCGCGTCGAGCAGCTCGATCTCGATCCCGACGACCGGGTGCAGCCCGACGGCCTCGGCCGCCCCGACGAAGCGCACCGCGCCGTACAGGCCGGCGTGGTCGGTGACGGCCAGCCCGGTCAGCCCCAGCTCGACGGCCCGCTCGACCAGGTCGTCCGGCGGCGAGGCGCCGTCGAGGAACGAGAAGTTGGTGTGGCAATGCAGTTCCGCGTACGGGGTCGGGGCCACGAGACGCTCCGGGTCGCCGGGCTGGAGGGGGCCTGCCAGTATAGAACATCCGTTCTGTCTCGATATGCCCGGTCGGCACCCGGACCAACGGCGGGATGGACAACGGGTCCGCGAGGCGCTTTCCTGTCCCGGTGCGACCGAACCCCACCCGCCGGGTCGCCACGATCTGGCTCGCGCTCCTCCTGGCCTTCGTCACGACCCCGATCGTGGGCCTGGCCGGTCACGCCCAGGGCGCGAACGCCGCCACGCCCATCCGCCCGCGCGATCACCGGCATCAAGCCGCTGACCAAGGAGGTCTACGGCTACCTGCCCTACTGGCGGCTCGACAGCGGGACGGCGGACCGGCTCGTCTACGACTACGTCTCCACGATCGCGTTCTTCGGGCTCGGGATCCTCGCCGACGGGAACATCGACACCTCGTGGGTCGGCTACAAGGAATACGTCGGCGACGACGCCGCGGCCGTCACCAACGCGGCCCACGACAAGGGCGTCCGGGTCGTCCCGACGTTCCAGCTGTTCGACGGCGGCGCGCTCCACAAGATGACCGCGTTCCTCGGCAGCGACGCCGCCCAGGCGCGGTTCATCGCGCAGGCGCTCGACCTGATGGCCGAGCGCAAGGCGGACGGCGCGAACCTCGACTTCGAGCCGATGCCGGCCTCGATGACGCCCGCCTACCTGGCGTTCGTCGCGAGGCTGCGGACCGCGATGCAGGCCCGCTTCCCCGGCTCCACCCTGGTCAACTCGACGTCCGCCGGCGCCGGCGCGGCGCTGGTGGCCGGGCCTCGTGCCCCTCGTCGACAAGCAGATGGTGATGACCTACGGGTACCGGACGGCGACGGCGACCGATCGCGGGCGCCACGGCCCCGCTGGCCCGCGGCCGAGCGCAACGTCAACATCCACATCACGCGGATCCTGAAGTCGGCGCCGGCGCGACTCGATCCTGCTCGGCGTGCCCTACTACGGGTTCGACTGGCCGGTCGACACTCGGCCGTCCCCAACGCCACCGTCCGGGCGGACAAGACGACCTACGGGCCGGCGAAGAGCATCACGTACGCCGCGGCGCGCGACTACCTCGCCGCCCACCCGACGATCGTCCGCCACCACGACACCGTCGAGGGCAGCGCGTTCTACTTCTATCGCGACTCGGCCAAGAAGACCTGGCGGGAGGTCTACTTCGACGACGAGCGGAGCCTCGCCGCCAAGTACGACTACGCCCTGGTGCCGGGGCCTCGGCGGCGATCGGGATCTGGACCCTCGACAACGACAAGGGCTACGACGAGCTCTGGAACGTCCTGCGTCAGAAGTTCTACGCGCCCGTCCGCTCGATCGACGATCCGGGGCTCGATCTCGCACCTACATCGCACGCGCGGGCGTCGTCTGGCTGACGGTCCACGGCCGCGTCCGCAACACCGGGACCGTGCCGTCGCGCGGCTCGCTGGTGGTGGTCGATCACGCGACCCGAAGGGGCCACATCGTCGCGTCGGGCAAGTGGGCACTCGACGACGATCTACCCGGCACGCTCGCTGGCCCATGGCCGCGTCGGTCCGCTCGGGACCGCGAGCGGGCTCCGCGCCGGCACCTACACGCTGCGGATCTACTTCAAGACGTCCACGAGGAGCTGGCGGTCGACCGGTCGTCGCGTTCCGCCAGCCGTACTGATCGCGACCCGGACGAAATCTCGCCGTCCGGCCTCGCAACATCCGGGGCCGGTCCCGCGTCTCTTGGCCATGCACGCACCCATCCGCCCCGTGGCGAGCATGGCCCTCCGCAGTGCGCTGATGGTCGCGCTCGCGATGATGCTGATCCTGGTGCTGCTGCCGATGGTCCTCTCGGTCGAGGCCGCCAGCAGCTGATCCCACTACACAACGTCTCGGCGCCTGGGGGCCTCGAGACGATCCGGCGACGACGATCGCGATGATCGGCGTCGACCAGTCGGGGAGCCGGTGAGCGACTCTGCCGACCATAGGACCCCCGTCGCTTGGGGGCGACGGGGGTCCTTCCATGTCCGCGACGCGATACGGCGGTACGCTTCGGGCGTGATGTCGCGCTGGCGCCGGTCGTCGTGCTGCTCGCGGGCCTGCTGGTCGTGGCGTGCGGTCCGGGCGCGCCGTCGCCGTCGCCCACGGGCGGGTCCCCCGGACCGGACGTCACGTCCCCTGCCGCCAGCGAGCCAGCGCCGGCGGCCCCGCTCGGCCGGCCAGAGCGACACCGAGTGGGGCCCGATCTGGGACACCGTCCCGTCCGGGTTCCCGACGTACCCGGGCTCGAAGGTCGCGGAGGTCGGCACCGACCCGGCCAGCGAGGTCCGCGTGATCGACGGCGCCGAGCCGGCGGCCGATCGCGTCGTGGATGGACCAGCACCTCCAGGCGGCGGCGTTCCATAGCGACGGCCTGTCCGGCCCGTTCGAGGACGGGAGCTACGTCGTCGACGCGAGCGGCGCGGCCGGCTGCCGGGTGCAGGTCCGGGTCGCCCCGACCGGCGGGCTGTCCACGATCGTCGGTGCTGTACGGGGCGGCCTGCCCACACGGTTGACGTGCGAACGGTCTCGGGCCGGACTATGCTGGCCGCGACCGGTCCGGGACGCCGGTCTCGCCAGCCTGGGGGAGGCACATCGTGCAGACGGCACGGCCACGTGACTTCGGGGCGCTCGTACTCGTGGTGGGGATCCTGTTGACGCTGTTCGTCGTCAGCCTGCTGGTGGGCTCGCCCGCGCGCTGATCCCGTCGAGGATCGTCGCGACGCCGGTGGCGTACGCCTCGTCCAGCCCGCCACCGAGCCGGAAGGCGCCGGCCAGCTCCATGCTGACGAACCCGTGGGCCCATGCCACGAAGGTGCGCGCGGCCGGCAGGGCGTCGTCGGGCCCGACGATCACGGACATGGCATCGACGATCGGACGGGCCAGGTCGGCGATCGCGGCCGGGTCGGGCTGGAGATCGGGCGACAGGTGGGCGAAGAGGAGCCCGTAGCCGTTCGGGTTCGCCAGCACGAACGCCCGGTAGGCATGCGCGGTCGCGGTGAGGTCGGCGCGGGCGTCCCCGGTCGAGACGGCGAGGGACAGCTGGCGGGCCAGGTCGGCCGTCACGGCCTCCCCGACCGCGCGGATGAGGGCGGCGCGGTCGGTGACGTGCTTGTAGAGGGACGGGCCGCGAACGCCGACGCGGTCCGCGACGCGGCTCATGACGACGGCGTCGAGGCCGTCCTCCTCGAGGATGGCGCGGGCCGCCGACAGGATCGCGTCGCGCGAGGTGCGGGCCGGGGCTGGACTCATGGCCGACGAGGATAGCCTATTGACATTAGCCATGAAGGCTATATAGTGTAGCCATCGAGCGCGAGTGGAGCGCTCCCGGAGGAGATCGAGATGACTGCTGCATCGATGGACGACGACCCGGACGGCGAGCACGCCGGCCGCCGATGAGACGACGGGCGCCGGCACGGCCTCGGAGGCGTTCGACGGGCACGCCTGGATCCGGCCGTGGCTCCGCCTGGAGGGGCTCGCGGTCCTCGGGGCCGGAGTTGCCGGCTTCCTGGCCCTCGGGCTGCCGTGGTACCTGTTCGTGGCGCTCCTGCTGCTGCCGGACGCCTCCGCGGCCGGCTATCTCCGCGGTCCCCGGGTCGGGGCGTTCGTCTACAACGCGGTCCACGACCTGTTCGCCGGCGCGGCGATCGCGGGCATCGGCCTGGCGCTCGGGTCCGTGCCGGTCATGGCGGTCGGCGCTGTCCTCGTCGCCCACAGCGGGATGGACCGGGCGGCCGGCTACGGCCTGAAGCTGCCGACGTCGTTCCAGGACACGCACCTGGGCCGCATCGGACGAGATCGCTGAACACCAGTACGGTCAAGGGTCGCGCGCCCCGGCGGCCGACCCTTGCGTGTCCGGGGCTTGCGTTCGAGAGCCACGCGCCAAGCATTCACAACGTCGTTCGGAGTGATTCGCCGGCGTTCATCGCTTCGTGGTCACCCTTGCCGTAGTCCCAGGTCACCAACGTGTGCATCTGGAGCCGCATCACGACGCGGTCATCTTCCCGAAGGGCGCCTTGATACCACTCGGGAAAGGCGCCGTAGCGTCGGGCGATCCGCTCGAGCCAAGCGTCACGACCGTCCTCCTCGATCTCCATCGTGCCGCGAACGAGCACGGCCCTGTATGGATGATCCTCCGAGGCGACGCTGACGGCCACCGATGAACCGGCGGCGACGTCTGCGCCCGTTCGCCGGGCGCGCATCCGCGTGGTGAAGTGCAGTACGCCATCCGCCCAGACATACCAGACAGGTCGGACTCGGGGCGAACCATCGGGTCCGAGGGTGGCGAAGTGGGCCAGCCGGGAGGCTTCGAGGAACTCGTCGAGTTCACTCCGACTCAGGGGCATCGGCGACTCCAGCAGCGTCGGCGAACGTCTTGTTCGCATCGTCTCATGGGTGCATCCGGAGTTCGTGACGGACGATTCGTCAGTCGTACAGGCGCTCGAGGTGCCACGTGCCCGCGACGCGGTCGAGGTAGACGAGGGCGAGCCAGCGCTCGCCGACCACCTTGACGTAGTCGCGGGCGATGGGGTCGCGCCACCAGGCCTCCTCGACCCGCCAGCGGTTGCAGACCTCGACCGCCTCGCGCCGGCCGTTCCAGCGGATGGCGGTGAGGCGGCCGTCGGCGTCCAGCTCGACATCGATGCGCGGGTGCTCGCGCAGCAGCCGGCTCACGGGATGGCCTCGCCGTCGAGGGCGACCCCCTGCCACGACCAGCGGTCCTCGGGGAGCGGCGCCTCGGGGTCCGCGATCGCCACCCGCCGGACGCGATCCTCGCCGTAGGTCAGCGCGAGCCGCGCCAGCTGCCAGCCCAGCCGGGCGGTCCGCGCGGCCTGCGGCACGAACAGCGGCAGTTGCTGCCCGGCGGCCGGGGTGGTGCCCCGCAGCTCGAGGTCCAGGCGCGCGACGGCGGCCGGCGGCGGGTCGCGCTCGAGCCGCGCGAAGAGGAGGCGCTCGATCGCCTCGGGGTCCGCGGCCGGCTCCGGGAAGCGCTGCTCGACCTCGATCCGCGGCGGCGTCCCGGTCGCCGCGAACGCCAGGTCCAGCTCGAGGACCAGCGTCGCGCGGTCCGCGGCGAGGCCCCGTCCCGTGAGCTGCGCGGTGAGGGCCGCCACCAGCCGGTGCAGGACGAAGCGGAGCGGCTCGAGGTCCTCGACCGGCGGCTCGATGGGCAGGGCGAAGGCGAGTCGCTCGGGGGCGCGGCGGGCGCGGAACGGGTCGGTCTCCTCCCCGCTCGCCCTCGCGTGCAGCCTTGCCCCCTCGTCGCCGAACCGCGCGATCAGCGCGCTCCGCGGCACGTCGGCCACGGCGCCGATCCGGCGCAGCCCGAACCGCGCGAGGCGGGCCCGGATGTCGGGGTCGGTGGTCAGCAGGCCCGGACGGGCGATCGGCGAGGAACGCGGCCTCGTCGCCGGGCGGGACGATGACCGGGGCATCGGGGCGGGCCGTGACGGCGGCGATCGTCGCCGCGAAGTGCGTGCCGGCGATGCCGATCCGGAGCGGGAGACCGGGCGCGGGCCACTCCCCGGGGAGCGCGCCACGCAACGCGGAACCGGCACGCTCGATGAGGACGGGCTCGGGACCCCACAACGGCCCGAGCCCGTCGATGCCGAGCTCGAACTGGCCGAATGCCACGTCCGCCGGGTCGCCGCTCCCCGCCAGGCTCGGGCTGAGCCGCCCGAGCGCCTCGAAGACGGCCTCCGCCGCTCCCCGGTCCGCGTCGGGGTCGGGCTCGAGGAACGTCGCCTCAGGGGCGAGCCGGTGCGCGCTCCCCAGCGGCTGCCCGCGCCGGACGCCGAGGGCTCTCGCGTCCGGGCTCGCGTCGATGACCGGCCCCGGGTCCCACGGCCGGCCGCCCAGCACGAGCGGGCCGGTCGGGAAGGGCTCGGATCGCCGGGACCGCGCCAGCCCCAGGGGGAGGTGCGGCACGAAGAGATGGAGACGTCGCATGGTCGTGGTCTCGCGATCGGGGGGCCTCGGATGCGGGGGCTGGATGGGTCCTGACCGGCGCCTGGTCGAGCAGGAGGGCGTCCCGGGCGAGACACGCGTCCCGCTCGCCGCCCTCGGCGTAGAGGATCCGGAGCGTCGCCCGGCGACCCGGCGGACCGTGACGGTTGTGGGCGACGAGCGCCTCGGTGCGCTGGCCGACGACGTCGCGGCCCAGGCGGACCCACGACCGGCGGGCCAGCTCGAGCCGGATCCCCGTCGATTCGTCGACCGCGGTCGCCAGGCCGCCGCCGGACCTGCCACCGGTGCCGGCCGCATCGAGGATCAGCAGCAGGATCTCCGCGCGCCGGGCGAGCGCGGCGAGCCGATGGAGCCGGTCGGCGATCCGGCCCGGCTTGTCGGTCCTGGCCAGGCGGCCGCCGGGCAGGTCGAGGACGAGCAGGTCGACCGAGCGGCCGGCGAGCAGCGAGCCCGCGATGCCCAGGCCCTCGTCGAGGGTGGCCGGGGTGATGACGACCAGCCACTCGAGCCGGACGCCGCGCGCGACGGCCTCGACCGGGTCGAAGCTGCGCGACAGGTCCAGCCAGGCGACGACCGAGCCCTCCGCCTGGGCCTCGGCGGCGACCCGCAGGGCGAGGGTGGTGCGGCCGCTCGAGCCGTCGCCGCGGATCGCGACGCTGGCCGAGGTGGGCAGGCCGCCCGGGCCGAGGATCGCGTCGAGCGCGGCGAAGCCGGTGTGGATGACCCGCTGGCCGGGGAGCGGCGCGATCCCCGGCCGCAGCCGGGTCTCGGGGTCGGCTTCTGCTGGATCGGTCGCCAGGGCGAGTGGCCGTCGGTCGCCAGGGCGAGGCCCCGTCGGTCGCCAGGGCGAGGGCCCCGTCGGTCGCCGTGAGCGCCCTCCGCGGAGCTGCGGCACCCCAGCGAGCCTGGAGGCCCGCGAGGGCGGCGTCCACATCACCTCGGGGGGTCGTCATCGGACGGCGATACTAGAACATCTGTTCTATTCCATCAACCCCCGACTCGACCCTGGGATATGCACGATCCACGGCCGGGAAACGGCTTCCGAACGTCGTATGCACCTCGGCTGCATATCCGGTCACCGGTGGGCGGATCCGGAGTCGGCCCGGCCGCCGTGCGCAGATCCACATGACCGTATGCATCCGATATGCATACGCAATCGCGGAGTGTTCTCTGGGAGCGGATCGTGCATACCGCCGATCCGCGGGCCGCGCGGGTGCGGGCCTGAGCCGCGGGCCGCGCGGGTGCGGGCCTGAGCCGGCGGGGCGGTGGGGCGGCGGGGCGCGGACGCCACCCGACCCCGTCACAGCCCGGTCACGCGAAGTGCCTAGCCTCAGCGCCTACCATGCTGCCGATGCCCGCCACGACCCCCGAGCCGCGCCCCGAGCGACCGATCCTCGTCGTCGACGACGACGCCAAGATCGTCCGGCTCGTGCGCACGTACCTCGAGCGCGAGGGCTACGCGGTCGTCGCGGCCGCGGACGGCCCGGCCGCGCTCGACGCCATCGAGACGCACCGCCCGGCGCTGGTCGTGCTCGACCTGATGCTCCCCGAGCTGGACGGGCGGGCCGTCATCCGCGCGGTCCGCCGCGACGACGAGGCGGCCGCGACGCCGATCATCATGCTCTCGGCCCGGGGCTCCACCATCGACCGGATCGCCGGTCTCGAGGACGGCGCCGACGACTACCTGCCCAAGCCCTTCTCCCCCGCCGAGCTGGTCCTCCGCGTGAAGTCGATCCTGCGCCGGGCCGCGCCCGGCCGACGCCGCCGCCGCGACGCGCCCGCCACTGGCCCACGCCGACCTCCTGCTCGACCGCGACCGCTTCGAGGTGACCCGCGACGGCGAGCCGGTCCCGCTGACGCGCGTCGAGTTCCGCCTGCTCGAGGCGATCCTCGCGGCGGACGGCCGCGTGCTCACGCGCGACCAGCTGCTCGACGCGGTCTACGGCGACGACGGCGCCGAGATCCTGGACCGCACGATCGACGTCCACATCGGCCGCCTCCGCGACAAGCTCGGCGACGACCCCGACCGCCCGCGCTACGTCGCCACGGTCCGCGGCGTCGGGTATCGCGCGGCCCGGACCGGGCCGGCCGCCTAGCCCGTGGGTCGCGGGATCGGCCTCCGGATCGCGCTCGCGGCGATCGCGTCCGCCGGCGGTCGGGGTGGTGATCGTGGCGGTCGGCGTCGGCGTGGTCGGCGCCGAGATCTTCACGGCCCTGATGGTCGAGGCCGGCGACTCCGCCGAGCACGCCCACGCCGATGTACGACCAGTCGGTCACGGTCGTCGTCGCTCGTGGCCGCGATCGTGGCGGTCGCCGCCAGCCTGCTGCTCGCGATCGTCCTGTCGCGGATGCTGGCCCGGCCGCTGGCCGAGATCGGCAGCGCCGCCCGCCGGGTCGCCGAGGGCGACTACGCGGCCCGGGTCCCGCGCGAGGGCCCGGACGAGCTCGTCAGCCTCGCCGATTCGTTCAACCAGATGGCCGCGAGCCTCGAGCGCCAGGAGGCGATGCGGCGCGACTTCATCGCGAACGCCGCGCACGAGCTGCGCACGCCGCTGACCAACCTGCAGGGCTACCTCGAGGCGCTGCGCGACGGCGTCATCACGGCCGACCGCGCGACCTACGAATCGCTGTGGGACGAGGCGGAGCGGCTGGTCCGGCTGTCGCGCTCGCTCGATGCGCTCGCCGAGGGCGACGCGGCCGGGACCGCCGACGCTGGTCGAGCTCGACCTCGCGATGGCGATCCGCAGCGCCCTCGAGCTCGCCCAGCCCGGGCTCGAGCGGGCGGGCCTGACGGTCGTCGTCGACGTCCCGGAGCACCTGCCGGCGCGGGCCAACGCGGACCAGCTCGCCCAGGTGCTCGCGAACCTGCTCTCGAACGCCGCTCGGTACACGCCCGCGGGCGGCACCGTGACGGTCCGCGCCGAGCGGCGACCCGGCCGACCTCCTGGTCTCGATCGAGAACAGCGGCGAGGGGATCCCGCCCGAGGACCTCGACCGGGTCTTCGAGCGCTTCTACCGGGTCGAGAAGTCGCGCGACCGGGCGCGCGGCGGCGCCGGCATCGGGTTGGCGATCGTCAAGCAGCTCGTCGAATCGGCCGGCGGGCCGGGTCGGCGCGGAGTCGGCGTCCGGCACCACGCGGTTCTGGTTCAGCCTGCCGGCCTGACGCAGCACGGCGCGGACGTCGGCGTCGATCACCTCCCGGCGGCGGGCGGCTTCGACTTCGAAGGCGGTCATCGGCTCCATCGGCGGCCTCCTCGTGGCTCCAGATCGGGCATCTCGATCTCAAGTGTCTTGATATCAAGCGACTTGGCAGACACCGTACCGCACCGATATCTTGATGTCAAGAGATTCGATATCGAACTTCTTGACGTCGAATGACGCGCGATGGATACTCCCGCGCATGGAGCGCCCCAACGACGACCTCGACGAGCTCGACGCACCGCTCGAGGACCTCGCCCGCGAGCTCGACGACCTCGACGCACAGCTCGAGGTGTGGGCCCGCGAGATCCCGAACCTCGAGCCGGTCACCGAGGGCATCGTCGAGCGCATCCAGTCGCTCGGGAAGGCGTTCGACCGCTCGCTCGACGACACGCTCGCGGAGTTCGGGCATCGACCGGCACACGTTCCACGTGCTGGGCAAGCTCCGCCAGGTCGGTCCGCCCGTACCAGCGCTCGGCGGGCGCGGCTCGCGACGCGCATGCGCCTCTCGAGCGGCGCGATGACCAACCGGCTCGACCGGATGGAGGCCGCCGGGCTCATCCGTCGGCTGCCCGACCCGAACGACCGGCGCGGCACGCTCGTCGAGCCGACCCAGGCCGGTCACGACGTCTGGGACCGCACCGTCGGCACGCAGGCGCAGCGCGAGGCGATGATCGCGTCCGTGCTCGACCCGGCCGAGCGGGCGGAGCTGCACCGGCTGCTCCGGCGCCTGATGCGGGCCTTCCCCGACAAGGGCCACGCGCCCGGAGCCGCCCTCCGACGACTGATCAGGTCGTCGGGCAGGCCGATCGCGATCATCCCGACGAGGATCCCGCCGAGCCCGACCCACTGGATGGGCTTGAGGCGCTCGCCGAGGAACGCCACGGCCGCGATGATCGTCACCGCCGGGCCGAACGACGAGGCGAGCCCGACCATCCACGTCGGCGCCGTCTCGAGGCCGATCACGAACGAGATCAGGCCGAGGACGTCGAGCGTGCCCGGCCGCGACGATCGCCGAGCGCGATCCTGGTCCGCGACCACGACGGCGCGTCGGCCGGCCGCTCGGCCGACCGCCCGCCGCGACGGGCCAGGACCACGCAGGATCGCGACCGACAGGATCGCGTTGAACCCGCGGGCCATGATCATCAGCGGGAGCCAGTCGATGGTCTCGAGGGCGATGTCGCGTGACGATCGACATGGCGGCGAACATGACCAGCGCGACGACCGCGAAGACGACGCCCGGGACCCGCGAACCGGGTGCCGCGCAGGCCGCCCTCGAACGGCGACCCCGGTGAGGATCACGCCGACGGTCGCGACCGCGGCCCCGAACGCCTGGACCGTCGTGAGCGTCTCGCCCCGGATCACGACCGAGAGGACGACGGTGAGCCCGCCGTACGCGGCGACCACGCCGCTGACCACCGAGATCGGCCCGATCTGCAGGCCCGTGAAGTACGACGAGGTAGGCCGCGGCGCCGATGAGCCCGAGGAGCGCCGACGACGGCGATCGCGGCGGCGTCGAGCGGGAGGACGGCCCCGGTCAGCGAGCCCGAGCAGGACGAACTCGATCGCCGCCGACGATCTGCATGCCGGTCGTGACCCGCAGGCTGCCGATGACCCGGCTCGCGAGCGCGGTGATGATGTCGAGGGTGCCCCAGGCGAGGGCGGCACCGAAGCCGGCGAGCAGGCCGAAGGGCATCGGTGGAGCCTAGTCGGCGAGGCGGCCGGCGGGACGGCCGGTTGCACCCTCCGCGTCCGACCGCCGACGGCCGGGCCGGAGGGGGTCGCGTGCTACACTCTGCCACCGTCCGGACGCCTCGCGCGACCGACGTCCCGTGGGGATGTAGCTCAGCTGGAAGAGCACCGCGTTCGCATCGCGGGGGTCAGGGGTTCGAGTCCCCTCATCTCCACCACCTCCCCACCATCGTCGCGGGTACGAGGCACGTCGCGTGCGGATCCTCCTGGTCGGCCTGATGGGCAGCGGCAAGTCGACGGTCGGCCGGCGCCTGTCGGCGCGGACGGGATGGCCCTATCTCGACAACGACGCGCTCGTCGCCGAGGTCAGCGGGCGGGCGGCCCCGTCGCTGATCGCCGACGACGGCGAGGACGCGCTCCACGCGATGGAGGTCGAGGCCTTCGAGCTGGCGCTGACCAAGCCGACACCCGTGATCATCGGGCTGGCCGGATGGCTCGTGACCGATGCGGCCCGCCGGGCGCGGATCCGCGACGCCGGGACGGTCGTCTGGCTGCGAGCCGGACCCGGCGACGCTGCTCCGGCGGACGGGATCCGGGCGGGGCCGCCGTCCCGAGGCCGTCGCGGCGGACTGGATCAAGCGGACCGCCGCCGAGCGCGCCCCGATGTTCGAGGACGTCGCCGACCTCGTGATCGACGTCGACCGTCTCGAGCCGAACCAGGTCGTCCAGCGGATCCTGACCGCGATCCCCGTCGCGGATGAGCGCGGGTGAAGCCGCGGGTGGGTCGCAGCTAAGCGCCTCCCGCCACGATGCCGGCATGACGTCGGCAAGGGATCCGGAGATCGAGGGCACGCGGCGGACGCTCGAGGCGCTCCGCGGCTTCGACCCGTCCGGCGCCTGGGAGGACGTGGGCCCGTCGGTGCTGCCGCTGCTGAAGCGCGTCCGCCATCCCTTCCCGCCGGATGCCGCGCCGATGCACCTCCAGCGTCCCGCCGGGCATCTGGACGGGGTTCGGCATCGACATCGGCCCGGCCTGGGCGCACGTCTCGCGCGGCCTCTTCCGTCGCTGGGGGATCGACGAGGCCACGCTGCTCGGGACCGCGCTCGAGAACCTCCGTCGCCTCGTCCTCGAGGAGCCGCCCCAGGTCGAGCGTGCGACCGTGATCGGGGCGCCGATCACCGTGATCCAGGCGCAGGGCTGGGGCTCGGCGCTGGTCCTCGCGCCGGACCGGCTGCGGCGCGATCCTCGGGTCCCGAGCCGCGGACCCTCCTGACCCCGGTCCGGAACGCCCTGGTCGCGCTGCCGCGAGACGTCGACATCGAGGTCGCGGCGTTCGTCTGGGAGACCTTCGCCGAGGCGGGCGCGGACGAGCTCGACGTCGACCCGCTGTCGTGGGACGGCCGCACGGTGACGGCGTTCGGCGCCGGACCGGGCCTCGCGAACTAGGCCGCGAGGGCGCCGTGCAGCTCCATCGAGTGGTCGCGCAGCCAGTGCCGCCAGGCGACGTGGTCGGGTCGGCGTGCGGCGACGAGCGGCCCAGAAGCGCGGGCCGTGGCCGAACACGCGCAGGTGCGCGAGCTCGTGGATCACGACCGTCTCGAGCGCCTCGGGCGGCGCCAGGACCAGCCGCCACGAGAACGACAGTCGACCGGCCCGCGACGCGCTCCCCCAGCGCGAGCGCGGGTCGCGCAGCGACACCGCCGCGGGCTCGACGCCGATCGCGGCCGCGTGGTCCGCGATCTGCGCCTCGATGTCGGACCGCGCGCGCGCCCGGAACCAGGCCTCGAGCACGGCCGCCACCGGGCGTCGGTCGACCGGCGCGATCCGCACGATCAGGGCCGGCTCGTCGATGCCGACCACGCGGGCCACCGTCGAGCGCCGGGCGCCCGGCGGCCGGGATGAGGTGCAGCCGGTGGAGCTCGCCGCGGTAGCGGAGGCACGCGCCGTCCTGCAGCCCGCCCGCGCGACGCGAGGACCGCCCGGTCCGCCGCCTGGCGCGCGAGGTGGCGACGCAGCCACGCCTCGCGCTCGGCGAGGAACGTCACGACGTGGCGCTCCGGGTCGCCCCAGCCCGGCCGCCGGCGCGCCGGGCACCGTCACGACGACGCCGCGGTCCGGGTGGATGACGACGCGCAGGGTGCGCGCCCGCGGCGAACGGCGCAGCGTGTAGTGGAGCGGGCCGCCGGCGAGGTCCGCGACGGCCGGGGATCTCGGTCGCGGCCGGTCACGCGCCTCGCCGCAGGAGCCGGCCGGCCCGGACGCCGGTCTCCAGGCCGTCCTCGACCGCGAGACCGCCGTTGACGATCACGTGGTCGATGCCGTCCGGGTGGCGGGACGGTTCGAGCGTACGTCGCCGCGTCGGCGACGTCGCCGGGTCGAAGACCACGAGGTCGGCGACGGCGCCCTCGCGGACGACGCCACGGTCGCGCAGGCCGACCCGTGCCGCCGGCACGGACGTGAGCTTGGCGATCGCGATCTCGAGCGGCAGGATCCCGCGGTCGCGCACGTACGTGCCGAGCACCCGGGCCGTGCTGCCGTAGGTCCGCGGGTGCGGCTTGCCCGCGTCGAGGAGCGGGTGGCCGGGTCGCCGGCCCTCGGCGTCGGTGCAGACCGCGATCCAGGGCACGGCCATGATCGTCTCGACATCGGCCTCGCTCATGCAGTCGATGACGATCGAGACGTCGAGCCGGTCGTCCATCAGCGCCTCGAAGGCCACGTCCGGCGGGATGCAGCCCGAGGACCGTCGCTGAGCTCCGTCAGGGTCCGCCCGGACCAGTCCGGATGGCTCGCCGCGTACGAGATCCGGATCGACCCCCAGCCCGGGTCGCGGGCGATGTCCTCCCAGCCGGAGGTCCCCCGGTCGATCTCGGCCTTGACCAGGGCGCGGACCTCGAGGTCGGCGAGGGCGGCCACGCACGCGTCGACGCCGAGCCCGAGGAGCGCGGGCGGCAGGATCGTGGTCGAGGGTCGTCGCGGCGGCGGTGTACGGGTACTGGTCGGCGGCGACGTCGAGGCCCTCGGCGCGGGCGCGCTCGAGCACGCGCGACCGCCTCGCGCGCCGCGGCCCCAGACCTCGCGCGGCGCCGCACTTGAGGTGCGAGACCTGGAGCCGCGCGCCCGTCGCCGGCGCCGCGGATCGGTGGCGATCGCCTCGTCGAGGGCGTCGAACAGCCCGGCCGCCTCGTTGCGCATGTGGGTCGCGTACAGCCCGCCGTGCCGCGCCGCGGCGCCGGCCAGCGCCTGGAGCTCGGCCAGGTCCGCGTGCAGGCCGGGCGCGTAGATCAGCCCGCTCGAGAGCCCGATCGCGCCGGCATCCATCGCGGCGTCCACCTCGCGGACCATCGCCGCGAGCTCGTCGGTCGTCGGCGGGCGCGCGTCCGGCCCGAGGACCGAGCCGCGGACGGTGCCGTGCCCCACGAGGAACGCGACGTTGATGCCCAGCGCCTGGCGCTCGACCTCGTCGAGGTAGTCGAGGAACGATCGACCAGCGCGCGGTCAGCCCGTTCGGGCGCAGCGCCAGCTCGACCAGCTCGCGACCCGCGCGCGGTGATCGGGGCGAGGCTCTCGCCGCAGTTCCCCGAGAGCTGGGTCGTGAAGCCCTGCGAGAGGTGGCTGTCGAGCCCGGCGTCGACGAGGACGCGACCCGTCCGAGTGCCCGTGCGGATCGATGAACCCGGGCGCGACCACCCGTCCGCGCGACGTCGAGGACGCGCTCGACCTCGGCCGGATCGACCGCGCCGAGGTCGCCGACGGCGAGGATCCGGTCGCCGAGCACGCCGACATCGGCGCGCCGGCCGGCGCGCCCGTGCCGTCGATGACGGTCCCGCCGCGGAGCAGCAGGTCGAAGCCGGTCACGGCGGATGATGACACCGCGGCCGGCCCGTCGGGTCGCGGGCGTCCGCCGGACGAACCCGCCTCCTCGCGGGCCGGAGCGGGACCCTCCTGCTACACTCCGCCTTCCGTGGGGCTATAGCTCAGCTGGAAGAGCACCTGCATGGCATGCAGGGGGTCCGGGGTTCGAGTCCCCGTAGCTCCACCAACCGCATGACCGCCGACACCCACCCCTCGCCGACGGCGGGGGGTGACCCGTCTCCGCAGGCACCGAGACCGCGACCGTGACCGACACCGACCGACAGCCGCACCCGGATCGAGCGCTACGACCCGACGGCCATCGAGCCGCGCTGGCAGGCGCGCTGGGCGGAGCTGCGCCTGCACGAGACGGACCTCGACGACCGACTCGAAGCCCAAGTACTACCTGCTCACGATGTACCCGTACCCGTCGGGCGACCTGCACATCGGGCACTGGTACATCGTCACGCCGACGGACGCGCTCGCGCGCTTCCGGCGGATGCACGGCTTCAACGTGTTCTTCCCGATCGGCTTCGATGCCTTCGGGCTGCCGGCCGAGAACGCGGCCATCAAGAACGGCGGCCACCCGTTCACCTGGACGATGTCGAACATCGAGAACATGCGGCGCCAGTTCCGCACGATGGGCGCGACGTTCGCCTGGGAGCACCGAGGTCGTCACCGCCGACCCGCGTACTACCGCTGGAACCAGTGGCTGTTCCTGCGCTTCCTGGAGGCGGGCCTCGCCTATCGCGCGATGTCGCCCGTCGACTGGTGCCCCAACGACGGCACGCTGGCGCGCGAGCAGGTCGAGGGCGCCGATCGTCACTGCTGGCGCTGCGGCGCGCTCGGTCGAGAAGCGCGACCTGGAGCAGTGGTTCCTGCGCACGACCGACGTACGCCGACGAGCTGCTGCGCTTCGACGGCCTCGACTGGCCCGAGCCCATCCGCATCCAGCAGACGAACTGGATCGGCCGCTCCGAGGGCGCCGAGATCGACTTCGCGACCGCGCCGGACGACCACCAGCCCGGCGGCGAGCCGCTGCGCGTCTTCACGACCCGACCGGACACGCTGTTCGGGGCGACGTTCATGGTCCTCGCGCCCGGAGCACCCGCTGGTCGCCGACGCTGACCGCACCCGGACCGCCGGGCCGAGGTCGACGCCTACGTCGAGCAGGCGCGCCGGCGGACCGAGATCGACCGCCTGTCGACCGACCGCGAGAAGACCGGCGTCGCCATCGGCGCCGACGCGATCAACCCGGTCAACGGCGAGCGGATCCCGATCTTCATCGCCGACTACGTCCTGTCCGGCTACGGGACCGGCGCGATCATGGCCGTCCCGGCCCACGACGAGCGCGACTTCGCGTTCGCGATGAAGTTCGGGCTGCCGATCCGGCGCGTCGTCGCGGCGCCCGGCGTCGCCGCCGACGCCCCGATGGCCGACGCCTACATCGCCCACGCCGCCGACGAGCGGCTGGTCAACAGCGGCCCGTTCGACGGCCTGCCGGCCGACGAGGGCGGCAAGGCGATCGTCGCGAAGCTGGCCGAGACCGGCAGCGCCGAGCCCAAGGTCACCTACCGCCTGCGCGACTGGCTGATCAGCCGCCAGCGCTACTGGGGCACGCCGATCCCGGTCGTCTACTGCCCGACCGACGGCATCGTCCCGGTGCCGGACGACGGATCTGCCGGTCCGCCTGCCCGAGACCGTCGACTACCAGGGCAGCGGCGACAACCCGCTCAACCACGACGAGGCGTTCCTGCAACGCACGTGCCCGACGCTGCGGCGGCCCGGCGCGGCGCGAGACCGACACGATGGACACCTTCATCGACTCGTCGTGGTACTGGTTCCGCTACCTGTCGCCCGGACAAGGCGGACGGCCCGGTCGACCGCGCGATGGTCGAGCGCTGGACGCCCGGTCGACCAGTACACGGGCGGCGCCGAGCACGCGGTCATGCACCTGCTCTACAGCCGCTTCTTGACCAAGGCGATGGCCGACATCGGCCTGATCGACCGAGCGCGAGCCGTTCATGCGGCTGTTCAACCAGGGCCAGATCCTGGGCGCCGACGGCGAGCGGATGTCGCAAGTCGCGCGGCAACGTCCAGGACCCCGACGAGCTGGTCGAGCGCTACGGCGCGGACACGCGTCCGGCTGTTCCTGATGTTCATGGGCCCGTGGGACCAGGGCGGGCCGTGGAGCCCGACCGGGATCGGCGGCGTCCACCGCTTCCTGAACCGCGTCTGGACGCTGGTCCATCGACCCGCACGGCCGCGAGCCCGGCGACCCGGACGCCGGCATCGCTGCCCGCCGGCGAGACCGAGGCCGACGGCGCGCGAGGCGCATCCGCGCGGCCGCCCACCGGACGCTGCGCGACGTCACCGCCGACTACGAGGCGTTCCACTTCAACACGATGGTCGCCAAGCTCATGGAGCTGGCCAACACGCTGTTCCGCTACCGCGGCACGGCGGTCGGCCGGGCTCGGCCGAGTGGGACGAGGCGATCGCGGCTGCTGCTGCTGATGCTGGCCCCGGCCGCGCCGCACATCACCGAGGAGCTGTGGAGCCGCCGCGCTGGCCGCGGCCGGCGAGCCGTGGGCCTCGATCCACACCGAGTCGTGGCCCGAGGTCGACGCTGGCGGCCACCGCCGAGGCGACCCGCGAGGTCCCGGTCCAGGTCAACGGCAAGCTGCGCGACAAGCTGACGGTCCCGACCGGCGATCGACGCCGGCCGACGCTCGAGGCGCGCGGTGCTGGCCAGCCCGAAGATCGCGGCGGCCCTCGCCGGCCGGACACCGGACCGCGATCATCCACGCCGGCGGCGGCAAGCTCGTCAACATCGTCGTCCGCGACTGAGGGCGAGGCGGCCGTCGATGATGGCCCGCGTCTCCCCGCTGATCCTCCTCGTCGTCGGCCTCGGCATGACGATGGTTCCTCGTCACGGTCTGTTCGCGGGCCCGCAGGGCCCGACGGACCTCCCGTGGTGGGCGACGCTGTTCCTCATCCTGCTCGGCGTCGCGGTCACGGCCCTCGCGATCGCGCGTGACCATCGACCCGCGGCCGCCGACCCTGCGCCGCGCGCTCGCCGGGGCCGGGACTCGCCTGGCTCGTGATCCTCGCCGGGACCGCGCTCGTCGCCGGCGATGGCGAACCGCGGGCTCGTCGCCGACCGGGTGATGCTCGTCGCCGCGGTCGTGACCGGCATCGCGCTGCTGGATGCTCGCGGTCACGACGCCGTCGGCCGACGCCGACCCGGCGGCGGCTCGAGGACGCGCATCGGCTGCGGTCATCGCCTTCGCCGATCGCGATCGTCATCGTCGGCGGCGGCCGCCGTGGTCGTCGTCGACATCGTCATCCGCCTCGCCCGGGTCGGTCATCGGCGGCGAGGCCGCCGAGCGGCTGCCGTGGCTCGGCGGTCGTCGCCGTGATCGTCGTCCCGCTGCTGGCCTTCGGGATCGCGACGATCGACTCGCGACGGGCGGCCGGCGGCACCTTCCACGCCCAGGCCGCGGCCAACCGGCGCAACAGCGTCCTGCTGCTGGTCACGCTCGTCGGGGTCGTCGCGGCGACCTGCCGAGATCATCGCGGTGACGCTCACGCTCGACCCGATCCCGGCGCCTCTGGGTGGCGCTCGCGGCGGGCATCGTCGGGCTCGGCGCGGCGGTCGGGGCGAACCGGTTCGGCGCGTCGGTCATCCTCGGGACCGTCCGGCGCGCACGAGGCCGACCCGGTCGCCGACCGCCAGCTCGTCGACGTCGTCCGCGAGCTGTCGATCGCGGCGAACATCCCGATGCCGAGCGGTCTACGTCGTCCCCGACGGCAGCCAGAACGCGTTCGCGACCGGCCGCGACCCGACGCACGCCTCGATCGCGGTGACGCGCGGCCTGCCGACCAGCATGGATCGCGAGGAGCTCCAGGGCGTCATCGGCCACGAGCTCGGCCACATCCGCAACCTCGACACCCGCTATGCCCTGTACGTCGCGGTCCTCGTCGGCCTCGTCGCGCTCGTCACGGACGGCTTCCTGCGGATCGTCATCGAAGGCTGGAGGAACGGCGCCTTCTTCTGGAAGGGCGACGACAAGAGCGCGGCCGCGACCTTCGTCGCATGGGCCTCGCTCGTCGGGCTGTTCCTGCTGATCGTGGCGGCCCTGCTGCGGCTGCTCGCGCCGCTCTTCTCGGCTGCTGGTCCAGGCGTGCGACGAGCCGCGAGCGCGAGTACCTCGCCGACGCGACCTCGGTCGAGTTCACGCGCAACCCGCGCGCGCTCGAGCGCGCGCTGACCGACGCTCGCCGAGCGACACCGACCCGCTCGAGGCGGCCAACCGCGGGACCCAGCACCTCTGGTTCCGCAACCCGGTCAAGGCCGGCAGCGACCGGCGGACCGGCCTCTTCTCGACGCACCCGTCCCTCGGGGCGCGCATCGACCGGCTGCGCGTGCTCCAGGGCCTCGACCCGCTCGACCCGGTCCGCCGAGGCGGCTCGGCCGAGACCTCGGCCGCTCCCTAGACTTCGAGCCTGAACGTGAGGAGCGCACGATGAGCGACGACAGGCGGCACCGGAGACGAAGGGTGTGACGGTGACGTTGCTTGCGACGGTCGACCTTGGCCCGGAGATCGAGGGCATGGACGGGCGCCAGCTTCGAACGCGGATGGTCACCATCGAGCCGGAGGCGTCTTCGGCCCGATCCACGACCACATCGGCAGGCCGGGCACCGTGTACGTCCTGCAGGGGACGATCACCGACCATCGAGACGGGGTCGCGACGGACTATGGGCCGGGCGTGGGCTGGCCCGAGGATCGGAACACGATCCACTGGCTCGAGAACCGGGGAACGATCCCGGCGGTGGAGATCTCGGTCGACATCGTCGAGGCGAGAACGCGTGAAGCTTCCGGGCGCCCTGTTCACGACGCCGGAGCGCACTTGGAACGAGGCGACGGGCGCTCCGCTGGAGCCACGGCCACGAGGTCATCGACCCTTGACGGACTCTCCACCCCGCCACGGACACCTGCGCCGGGCATCTTCCGCAAGGAAGGCGGCATCGACTGGGCGGTCGGTCGTGGCCATCATGGACGGCTCGGTCCGACTCCGGCATCGCCTGGGAGTCGGCTACGTTCGTGATCGGCGTGGCACGCGGTCTCTGTTCCGGAGCGACATGCGGGCGTCGGCCGACTCCGCGGACATCCTAACGCCATGCTGGTCGGCGCGCCGACGCGTCATCGAGCTGCCGATGTCTACCTCGAGTACGCCTCCGACGCGGTCGCGGAGACGCTGGCGCGCTCCGCGCTGACGCCGGGCTCATGTCGGACGAGCCGTGGAGTGGAGCCATGACCGACATCCGCCTCGGCGCCCTCTGCTGGAACCAGTACACGACCTGGCCCGACCTGCTGGAGGCCGGCCGCCGCGCCGACCGACTCGGCTACGACACGCTCTGGACGTGGGACCACCTCTACCCGATCGTCGGCAGCGCACGACGGGCCGATCTTCGAGGGCTGGCTGACGCTGGCGGCCTGGGCGCAGGCGACCGAGCACGTCCGGATCGGCCTGATGGTCGGTGCCAACACGTTCCGCGAGCCGACCCTGACGGCGAAGATGGCGACGACGCTCGACCACATCTCGAACGGCCGGGCGATCCTCGGCATCGGCGGCGCCTGGTTCGAGACGGAGCACGAGGCGTACGGCCTCGCGTTCGGCGAGCGGCTTCCCGGAGCGGCTGCGCTGGCTCGGCGAGGCGCTGCCGATCATGCGCGGCATGCTCCACGGCGAGCGACCGACCGCGGCCGGTCCGCGCTACACGCGCCACGGCCGTCCGCAACGACCCGCCGCCGATCCAGGAGCGGCTGCCGCTGCTCATCGGCGGTGGCGGCGAGCAGGTCACGCTCAAGCTGGTCGCCCGCTACGGCGACGCCAACAACGTCGGCGGCGGCCTCGAGAACGTGAAGCGCAAGGAAGCGATCCTCGTCCAGCACTGCGAGACGGTCGGGCGCGACCCGGCCGAGATCGAGCGGACGACCGGCCTCGGGAGCGGTCGATCATCCGCGACTCGCGCGCCGAGGCGCTCCGGGTCCACGAGGCGATGTTCGAGCGGCAACGGCAAGGCCGACCTGTGGACGGACCAGCCGGTCGGCACGCCCGAGGACGTCGCCGAGCGGCTCGCGCCGTTTCTCGAGATCGGCTACCGGCACCTCATCGCCGGGTTCCCGTCGCCGTACGACGAGGAGTCGATGACCCGCCTCGCGACCGAGGTCCGGCCGCTCCTCGAACGCGGCGCGGCGTGACCGGTCTACGCGGTCGGCTGCCGTCGGCTCCGGGCGGTCGGTCGTCGCCTTGCGGGCGCGGTGGCGGGCCTCCTTCGCTCGGTTGCCGCAGGTCGCCATGTCGCACCAGCGCCGACGGCTCGTCCGCGAGGTGTCGTAGAAGATCCAGCGGCAGGTGTCGCTGGCGCAGATCCTGATGCGCTCGGGGTGGCCGCCGGTCAGCTCGCTGACGAGCGGATCGCTGCAGCCGGGCCAGGGCGTCGTCGATCGGGTCGCCGACGTGGCGATGGTCGACGTGGACGCCGTCCGAGCGCGGCGACGAGCTCGATGACCTGGCGGGCGTGGAGCGCCCGGTTGACCTCGTGACAGCGCGCTGCCGCGCGGGACCGGTGCTCGACGACGGCGTCGGCGACCTCGCGCAGGGCGGCGCGGACCGCGTGGACGCGCTCGAGGTCGCGCGCGGCGGCGTCGGGTCGCTCGGCCGCCTCGCGGCGCGCCCGATCGGCGCCTTCGAGGTGGATCACGCCGCGATCGACGAACCAGCTCGAGGGCGTCGTCGAGCGTCGGGAGCTTCTCGACGCGGGAAACCATCCTCGGTGTCGTCGGTGTTCAGGAAGTCGAAGGTGGTCTCGAGCTGACGTCGTGCGCGTGGCCCGGCCGGGCGTGCGTGGGTGGTGGTCGAAATGTTCATCGCGTAACCACATTAGACCTATTGACAGGTTACGCGCAAGGGGCTACGATGCGGTAACCAATAAGAGTCATAAACCGGTTACATCACCGGAGACACGCGGAGGTCCCAATGGACGCCATCGTCATGATCATCGGCCTCATCGGCGCCATCGTCCTGCTCGACGTCGCGGCCCTCCGCTCGGGCGCCGACTCCCGCGAGTTCGACGCTCGACGAGCACCGCCGCTAGCCCCGATCTCGCCCGCTGTCCCCGCCCCGTCCACAGGAGGACGACATGTACCACCTACGCCCTCATCGCGCTCGATCTCGCCAACGAGCGAGCGCGCGAAGCCGCCCACGATCGGCTCGTCGCCGAAGCCCGGGCCGGCCAGCCCGCCCGGACCTCGATCCCGCGCCGGGCCCTGGCCAACGCCTTCGCGCTCGTCAGCCGCGGCAGCGCCGCCGCCGTCCGCCGGCTCGACGACTGCGTCGCCGACGACCTCGGTCGCGAGCCTCGCCCCGACGGAGTAGGCTCACGGCGTGACTGCCGCCGACCGGATCCCGGCGACCGCCGCGGTCTCCTGGGGTCCCGACCGGATCGATCTCTTCACGGTGGATGAGGCTCGACGCCTGATCCACCGTGTCTTCGTGTCCGGGGCCTGGGCCGAGCCCGAGTCGCTCGACGGGACGCTCGCCTCCGCGCCGGCCGCGACCGCGTGGGCCGTGGACCAGCTCCAGGTCTTCGCGATCTTCGACGACGGCCAGCTCTGGAACCGCTACTGGGACGGCACCTCGTGGCATGCGTGGGAGTCGCTCGGCGGCGAGCTCACCGGGACGCCCGGCGGCCTCCTCCTGGAGCGCCGACCGCATCGACGTCTGGGCGCCCGGCCGCGACGGCACGACCTGGCACCGCTGGTGGGACGGCACCCGCTGGGTCGACTGGGAGCGGCTCGCCTAACCACCCTTGCGTCTCGGCCGCGAGCGCCAGCGTCGCGTTCCCGCCTCGTCTGAAGGTGTCGTCATGGCCCCTCGTTCATGTCGGAGGCGGTCACGAGCGCTGGAGCTTCGGTCCCGTCCCTTGTGCCGGATGGATCCACCCAGGGGGAGCAGCATCAAGGCGGCTCCGAGCGCGACGAGGATATCGATGAACCCGTGCTGCCATCCGATGCTGGTCTCGAACAGGCCGATCTGACGCGCCGTGGCACTCAGGTCGATCGGGGCGGGATCGCCCTTGACCGGTGGGTCCAGCCGGTCTCGGGAGCGGATCTTCTGGCGCATCTATGACACCTCGGCAACGGGACCCTCGAACCGACGGAGGGCTCCCGAGAGGAGTCCCGCTCCTAAGACGACGGCAGCGACGATCAGGAAGGTCGGCTGCGATGCGACTGGCTCGGTGACCATGAAGCCCGAGAACGTCGAGTCGAGGACCCACAGCCCCAGCGCGCCCGTGATCGCGACGATCCAGGCGGAGAGCGCCAAGGGGCCGGTGCCGGGACCGATCGGCGTTGCCAGCAGGAAGCATGCCGAGCTGACCAGGCACAGGATGACCGCCGCGACGGTCGGCGAGGAGGCCTGGGCCACGGGACCGACCAGGACCACGGCGGCCAGAGCGCTTCCGACCGCCATCGGCCGGGCGAGCGCCGGCCACACGAGCAGACCGGCGGCGAGGATGATGAACGCGGACGGGATGCCGACCAGCACGGCCGTCGGCGTGCCGAGCGTGCAGGAGTCGCAACCGTCCAGCGACGCGAGGGCCGGACGCACGAACCCGACCAAGGTCAGCACGCCAGCGGTGCCGATGGCGGCGGCCGCGAGCACGATCCGGACCGGGCGACCGGCGATCATGGCTCGGGGCCGCGCCGACCAGGGCCTCAGGCTATCCCCTGTGGTTGGTGTCATGCCGCCGCCTCATCCCATCGAAGACCATCGTGATCGACAGCCCTCTGTGCATCAGACGTCGGAGTGACCGTCCTGTGACAGCACGGCTTCCGATAACGCCGGAACGGCAGAGGTCGCGGCTCCTGACGGTCGAGCGAGATCCCGCGCCGCGGCAGGCCTAGGTCGGCCCGTCAGACGGCACGGGATCGTCCGCCTCCCCCGCGGTCTTCCCCGTCGCATCGCCCTGGCGGTCGTCCTGTGTCTTCGTGACCGCCGCCTGCATCTCCTCGATCCAGTTCGCGTGCTCGGCCTGCAGGACCCGCTCGGCGCGATCCACGAGCCGCTCCAGGTTCTCGTCCTCGCGCTGGTCCTGCGGCGTCAACGCGGTCCACCAGGCCTTGATCGCCTCGAGACTCGTGGCGGCCTGGTTGTAGAGCGGGAGCGTCGCCTCGAGCTGTGTCGCCTCCAGATAGGCGGCGAGGGCGCCGACGGCCGCGACCGTGACGGCGACCCACAGCTCGAACCCGATCGCCGCGAGGAAGCTCCCGAGCCCGCCGAACCCGATCATGAGCCAGCGCAGCGCACGGATCCGTCGCTCTCGCTCGCGGGCGCCGCGCCGGTAGAACGCGATCTGGTCGTCGATGCGGAACCGGATGTAGCCGTCCGCGTCCAGCCGACGCAGCCCGTCGTCACCCTGCGCACTCGCGATGCCCGGCCCATCGGGATCGAGGTCCGCAGGCTCCAACGCGGCGAGGTTGACGTCGGTCCGCATCAGGGCGTTCGCGATCGAGCCGACCTGCTGGGCGAGCTTCACCTGCCTGGTGGTCCGCCGGGTCTGCGCATGCGCATAGATGCCGGTCCGGGTGCGATACCGATACGTCTCGCGCTTGATCAGCTCCGCGTTCCCTCGCAACGCGACCCAGCGGCTCCCGGGCCGGCGTCTCGCGGCTCCGGCCACCAGGGCCGCGACGACGATCGGGATCAGGATGATCGCGACTCTGAGCGCGGCGGCGAGCGGATCCGCCTCATGGAGGAGTCCCGCGTCGAGCAGCGACGTCCGCACCACGACCAGGACCGTCGCGAGGAGTCCGAGGGCGAGCACCGCTGACTGGTATCGACCGAAGGCGCGTCGCTCGCGATGCGCCGTGCGCGACAGCATCCGGTGCTGCTGCCAGGCGAGGTGCAGCGTTTCGTCCGGTCGTAGGAGGCGGAGGAGGATCGCTTCGAGCGCGCCCGGGTCGTCGTCGAGGCCGACAGCCGTGACCTCGCCATCGGCCAGTGCCTCCTGGAGGTCGGCTTGCTCGGCGGGTGTTGCGCCACGCATCGCGGCGGAGCGGTCGACGAGCTGGTCGGCAGCCCCACCCGTGCCCGTCACGACCACGATGGGCATCCCCCGGCGCGCGGCGAGGGCCACCTCGTCGAGGGTGACGGCCCCCCCGCCGACGACCACGACAGCGACACGGTCGGTGGTCGCGATCGCCTCGACGGCGTCGAACATGAGCGTCGTCTCCCCGCCCCAGTCGTCGCTGTCGGCCAGGAGGAAGTGGGTGTGATCCGGCCCGAGGCCGGTCCGTTCCCCGGCGCCTGTCCGGGTGTCACCCGGATAGGTGACCCGGCCGAGCGGCGCGATCCCGAGGATCGGCCCGGACGTCCCGACGGCGGCAACGGCGGCGCCGAGCACGCCCATGACCCCGGACCCCGTCCCGCCGTCGATCACGACCGCGTCGCACCCGGCGGCCGCGTGGACGACGCCGGCCTCGAACAACCGGCGAAGGTCGGGCTCCAGCGCCGCATCGAGGCCATCGGCGGACCCGATGACCAGCAGCACGGGGCGCGGTCCGATCAGTCCGAGCGAGGCGAGGGCCATCTCGGCCGTCACGCGCGGCCCGACGGTGGCGAGCTGCGCCACGGTGCCCTTCGGGAACGTCACCGTCGTGCTGGATGCCACGGTCGGCGATGTCATGGCCGCGGGGCGCAGGGATCGGTCACCCCGTCGACGCCCAGGTAGCGCAGGCTCTCCTTCCGCGTGAGCTTGCGGCCCGCGAGATCGCAGGCGGCGTTCACCCACGCCGACTCGCGCATGTCCCAGTGCGCGAGCCCGTCGGCCGCGACGTAGAGCTGCCGATCGCCGGCCGGGTCGAAGGCGACGGACGGCTGTGCCGCCACGCCGATGGGATCGCCGAACGGCTCCTGCGAACCGTCCTGCCACAGGATCACGTGCCGGTCCTCGCTCCCGGAGGCGAGCCAGCCGCCGTCTGGACTGAAGGCGAGCGACGTGACCCGGTCGGTGTGGCCGGCGAGGTCACGCTGGAAGGTCAGCGCACCCTGCGGGTCGATCGCCCACACCTTGATGCGGCGGTCGTCGCTCCCGCTCGCCAGGAGCCGTCCGTCCGGTGAGACCGCCATCGAACCGATGTCGCCGTCGTGCTGCTTGACGCTCCCGATCTCGTGCGGCGTGTCGCGCGTGTCGACGACGTGGATGCTGCCGTCGTTGAGGCCGACGAAGAGCCACGGACCGCTGGTCGCAAGGACGCGGATCGGGCTGTCGAACGCCAGCTGGCTCGTCGTCCCGCCGGTCACGATCGCCAGGGACCGAGGTTCGGCAGCCTGAGGCGAGTCCGGGCCGGTCTGGGCGACGGCGATCCCACCCGACGCGAGTGGCTGGACCGCCCGGATCGGTCCCGCCCGGACCCGACCCATCGACGTGGGTGTCGTATCGGTACCCGTCGCGGTGAACACCTCACCAAGGCTCGTCCCGAACGCCCACGTGTCGCCCGCGCTGCCCATCGCCGTGACATCGCCGCCCCTGGCGGCGTCGGGCTGAACCACGATCGGACCGGCTGGACCCTGCCGCACGACGATGCCATCCGTGCCGGCGGCGACGAGCGAGCCATCCGGGAGCGCCAGGACCGACTCGACGGTGGTCGCTCCACCGAGCGACTCACCCAGCGGCGGTCGGCCGGCCAGGTCCCAGGTCACGATCCGGCCCGCCGGGTCGACGGTGAGGGCGCCCTCCGTCGTCGACGCCAGGGCAAGCGGGGCGACCTCGCCCGTGTACTCCTCCTCGGGCGCACTGCGGAGGATCGGACCGAGGTCGAGGTCGGGGTCGAGCCCGACGACGCGGATCGCGCCCAATTCGTCCGCGACCACCCAGGTATCGTCCGATCGCCATCGGAGTCCGACCCCGCTCGCCCCGTCCAGCACGGGGACGTTTCGGACCTCGGTCGAGTTCGAACTCGTGTCCCACCGCAGCAAGCGTCCATTCGTGGTCACGCCGGCGAGGTGATGCCGATGATCGAACGCGATGGCGCCGACAGTCTCACCGTCGGTGGTGAACGGGAACGTGACGGCGTCGTTGCCGAGGTTCCAGAGCTGCACATCCTGCGCGCCGAGGGCGAAGGCCACGCCGTCCGCGCCGATCGCGATGTCCGTGATCCCCCCGGTGATGTCCGTGAACGGCGTGGTCGTGCAGTCCGCGGGGTCGATGGTCACGACCCGCTGCTCCTCACCGGTCGGCGGCACCGTGACGACCACCATCAGGTCCCCGGTGTCGGATAGCCGGATGAGCCTCGGGACGCCATCCGTCGGGCAGGTCCGGGACGGTGCGGTCGACGGCCACGGATGCACCTCGATCGCATCCTGTCCGCGGGGGGCGATCGCCACGGTCGAGCCATCGCCGGAGATGGCCAGGGCTGCGGCCGGAGCCGGGATGGTGCCGGCGGGCGTGTCCGACCCGACGTCCTGCAACAGCACCTCGTCGTCCGTGCTCAGCACCGCCCGCGAGCCGTCCTCGTCGAAGGCGGCCAGCCGCGGCACGATCGGGAGTCGCTGGTAGGCGCTCGGCCCCGGCCCCCGCGTCAGCGCCACCAGGGGCATGGCCTGGGCCCCCGCATCCTCGCTGCGCGACTGGGCCGCGACCGCCAGCAGGAGCGCCAGGTCGCGGCGCGTGTCGAGGTTGGCGCGCACGTCGCCGACGAGCCGGAGCGTGTCGGCTGCCTGCCGGGCCTGGACGGCCTGGAACGCAAAGACGCCGACCGCAGCGAGCACGAGGAACAGGATCGGGACCGCCGCCGCGGCGGCGAGGAACAGGCGGCCGGTCTGCTGCCGCCGCCGCGCGGTCCGGAGATAGTCGCGGACGGTCGGCGACACCTCGCCCTCGTTGCGCCTGGCCCAGTCCTTCGCCACATCCAGGCGTCCGCCGGTCAGCGGCGCCTCGCCCCGACCGGACTCCACCCACGCCTCGGCATCCCGCCGCAGCCAGGTGCGGGTCTGCAGGTCGACGGTCCTCGCCTCGAGCGCCGTCTTGAGGGCCGGCCAGGCCCGGAAGACCTCTTCATGCACCGCCATCAGGACCTCGCGCCCGTCCTGATCCCGCGTCACGAGGCGGTGCCGCTCGAGCACCTCGAAGATGCTCCTGACCTCCGGCGTCAGCTCGTCCACCGGCAGTTCGTCGCGCACCAGCTGGGCGTGCTCGTCGACCTCCGCCAATCGCAGATACGCGTCGACCACGGATGCCTCCGGGCGCCCGAGCTCGGTGCGGACGTCCTCGACCGCGGCCTGGGCGCGGCGCTCGATGACACGGGCGACGGGACCGACGGTCTCGTACCGCTCGGTGGTGATGACCGTCGGCGTGACCCGGGAGTGGCCCTCGGTGAGCTCCTCCATCAGCGCCGCGAGGAGCGGCAGGGCGAGGCCCTGTCCGGCGTCGTTCAGGATGGTCTCGACGAGGCTTTCGGGATCGAACTTGATGCCGGCGAGTCTCGCCGGGCCGACGACGACCTCGCGCATGCCGTTTCGATCGAGCGGGCGCACCCAGATGGGGTCCGCGGGCGTCAGGGGGCCGAGGGTCGGATGGCGGATCCACGGGTCCAGCGAGGCGCTCCGGAGGACGACCACGATGGCCAGCCGGTCGCGGTCGACCGTGCGAAGCAGCCGGACGAGCTCGACCGCATCCTGCGCCGGTGTCCGCGAGAGGAGGTCTTCGGCCTGGTCGAGGATCAGCACCACCCGACGCGCGCCGCCGGCAACGACGCGGTCGACCGCAGCACCGAGACTGGCAGGATCGCCGTCGCTCGCGGGATCCAGGGCGTGGATGGCGGCGCCCAGCCGCTGGAGCGGGACCGCCCCCGGCTCGACCACCGAGAGGACCGTCGTCCCGCTCTGGTGCTGGAGACGCGGGACCACGCCGGCACGGATGAGGGACGACTTCCCCGTGCCGGACGGGCCGACCACGAGGACCGGCGCCGGCGACGGGCGGCCGAGCGCGTCCATGACAGCGGCGATCTCGCGATCCCGGCCGAACAGGACCGCGGCATGGTCGTCCTCGAACCGGGTCAGGCCCGGATATGGCGAGCGGTTCGGGTCCCATTGGAACGAGTCCCCTGGTGGGAATCCGACACGGGTCAGGTCCGAGACGAGCAGGTCGACGAGCGGCTCCAAGTCCGCGGGACCGATCGCCTCCCGGTCGGCCAGGACCGGGTGGCGTTTCTGGTGGGTCGTGCCGATCTGGACGACGTACTTGCTGCGCGCGACCGCGACGGCCAGCTCGGTATGGCACCACGGTGACTTGAGCGACGTCGCGCTGGCGAGGAAGACCACGATGTCGGCGCGGTCCAGGTTCAGGAACAGCTCGCTCGCCCATTTGGTCCCCGCCGGGATGCCCTCGCCGGCATCCTTGTCGCGGAAGACGACGTAGCGGCGCGCCTCGAGCAGCTCCTGGAGGCGGATGGCATCGGCGACGTCCGCCGACGAATAGCTCAGGAAGATCGAGCTCATCGCGGGCGGGCGGCCCTCGTCATGGCTTGACGTGCACCGTGAACGAGGCCTCCCGATTGCCCTTGAAGTAGTCCGGCGGCAGCGTGCTTGCGGTGAGGTGGCAATCGTAGGTGCCCGACGACCCCGCCGTCACCGTGACCTTGTAGCGGGTCGTCCTGGAGGTGGGGTGGACCGGGCTGGCCGGGCCGACGGTGCAGTCGCCCGAGTCGACCCCGACGTCCATCCCCAGCGCCGCCCCCGTGGTCTCCTGGATGTCGAAGGTGACCGATGGACTCTTCGAAAAGTCGATGTCCTCGGGCTTCGGCACGACGTTGAACACCGCGTAGTCGATGTGGATCTTCGCCAGGTCCGGGGCCGGAGTCGTGTAGTCGGGTGAGCTCGCGGCCGCGGCGATCTCGACGTAGCAGTCGAGCGGGATCTGCGGGAAATCGGCCGATGTCGGCTGGTGGCTGAACGTCAGGATGCCCGCTGATGTGACCTTGCACCAGACGTCTTCGGAGCTGCGGTGCTTGATCGTGTACTTGAGCGGGATCTTCGGCGACACCGTGACCTTCACGGCATAGCGCATGGGGTTGGCGAACCTGGTCGACTGGTTCGCGGCGTTGATGTCCGGGGTCGCCCTCATGATCCTGAACGTCTGCGATGCGCTCACTCGCGGGTTCGTGTCCAGGACGGTCGCCTTGACGGTGCAGGTGCCCACGTCCTCGATCGTCACCTTCCCGCTCTGGGCCTCGACCCGGCAGCCGCCGTCCGCCGTGAACTGGATCCGACGGTCGGCGGTCGCCTTGGCCCGGGCAAAGAACTGCGGGTCGCCCCAGCGATGGTCGGCGATCGACTGGGTGAACCTGACGGTGATCGGGGTCGGGCTCGGTGACGTGGGCGGCCGACGGCGATGCCGTCGCGTCGTCCGACGCTGACGCTGATGGTTCGAGCGACACTGACGGCTCCGCGCTCTCGGACGCCTCCGCCGCGTGGGACGGGGATGCCGGAGCGTCGGCACTCGCCTCGCTCGACGATGGCTCGCCGCCCGACGGCTTGACCGCCGCATCGCATCCCCACACCACAGACGCGACGACAAGCAGGGTGAACAGGATCCTCGACGTTCGCGCGTAGAGCTTGATCATCGTCTTCGACCTCCGGTCGCGGACCGTAGCCCTGGGCCGTCACGGCAGTATCTCGCCGGCGTCCCGGCGACGTCTAGCCGAAACGACTCGATAAGCGGCAGATAAGCGCTCCTTCGTAGGGTTCGCTCGACGTCTCGTCCACGTCGGAAGTGCCCCCAACGTGGCGAGACGTCGCGTTCCCGACGAAACGTCCGCCCGAGTCGATCCCGCCGGGGAGGGCTCGACCCTGGACCCCACGACCGCGCCCTGGCGCACGATCGAGAGCGGCCCACCGACCGATCCGGCCGCCGGTGACGGACGGCACGACATGCCCAAGGCCGACCATCTCGGACGGCGCTCGCCATCGTCGCCGTGGCGGGTCTCGTCGCCGTGGCGTCGTTCCTGGTCGCCGCCGGCTCCGGGACCGGCGGCTCGCTCGACGTGATCGGCGGGTCGGCACTCGCGCCGACCGTCGGGTCCCGGCGGCACCGGCGCCGCGGCCGACCGCCGCCGATGCCGGGGCCGTGGTGGTCGTCGAGATCGTCGGAGCGGTCGAGCGGCCCGGCGTCTTCCGGCTGCCGGTCGGTGCTCGGGTCGGCGACCTGGTCGACGTGGCGGGCGGGTTCGGGCCGAGGGTCGACACCGGACGCGCCGGATCGCTGAACCTGGCAGCGATCCTCAAGGACGGCGACCAGGTCCGGGTGCCGTCGCGAGACGACCTCGCCCCGGCGACGGCAGCCCGGGCCCGGCCGGCGGGAGCGATGCGGGCCGCGGGACATCCACGATCGTCGACCTCAACCGCGCCACCAGCGCGGAGCTCGAGGCGCTCCCCGGGATCGGGCCGGTGACCGCCGCCAAGATCATCGCGTCGCGCGAGACGGACGGCCCGTTCGCCACGGTCGATGACCTGCGGACGCGCAAGCTCGTCGGCGAGAAGACCTTCGAGCCAGCTCAAGCCGCTCGTGACGGTCGGGTGAGATGCCGCGCAGCGGCTGGCTGGCCGTCGGGGACGATCGCCGCCGCGTGGACGGCGGCGAACCGTCTCCTGATCCGTGGGCGGTCGCCCTGACCGTGCTCGGCTTGCCGCGGTCATGGCCGCATGGGCGCTTCGCGCTGAGCGCGTCGACCGCACCGGCCGCGTGGTCCTGGTCGGGCGCCGGCCTCGTCCTGGCACGGCTGCTGGTCGGCGGCGGAGGCGGGTCCGCGGTCGCCGTCCCGGAGGGCCGCGGACCCTGGACGTTCGTGGTCGAGGCCACCGGGGCCGCTCGCGACGGGAACCAGACCGCCACGCTCCGCTCCGATCGATCCGATCACGCCCAGCTTCCGCGTGGCGGCGACGCTCCCCGCCTACCCCGCGGTCGTGCCGGGCGACATCGTCACGCTGGGCGCGCCGATCCGGCCACGACCCGATTCGCCCTACGGCGACTACCTCGAGCGGATCGGGGTCGTCGGCACCGTCACGGCGCGCTCGATCGACGTCGCGCCTCGGCCGGTCGACGCCGGCCACGCCATCGAGGACGTCCGACAGGCTGCGGCGGCCACGCTGGCCATGGTCCTGCCCGAGCCGGAGGCTGGCCTCGCGGCCGGGATCCTGATCGGCCTGCGAGACCGGGTCGACCGTGACCTGGCCGCGGCCTTCACGACCGCCGGCGTGAGCCACGTCGTCGCCATCTCCGGGTGGAACATCGCGATCGTGGCTGCGGCCGTCGCGGCGGTCGCCGGGCGGATGGGTCGGCGGCGTCGATCGGTCGTGACGATGGCCGCGATCGTCGTCTACGTGGTCTTCGCGGGCGCCTCCGCGTCGGTGGTCCGCGCCGGGGCGATGGCCGGGGTCGTGCTGCTGGCGCGCGAGTCGGGTCGCGCCGGACGGGCGGCGGCCGCGCTCGGCTGGGCCGCCGCGATCCTCCTGGTCGCCGATCCTGGCCTCGTCGGCGATGCCGGATTCCAGCTCTCGGCCCTCGCGACCGCCGGACTCATCGCCTGGGCCACGCCGACGACCGCCGCGATCGAGCGGCTCGGCGGCGGCAGAGTCCCGCGCTGGCTCGCCGAGAGCCTCGGGGTGTCGCTGGCAGCCCAGCTCGCGACCCTGCCCGTGATCCTGGTGGCGTTCGGACGGCTCGCGATCCTCGCGCCGGTCGTGAACCTCGTCATCGTCCCGCTGGTCGCCCCGGCGATGGCTGCCGGCCTCGTCGCGCTGCTCGGCGGCGGGCTGGTCCTCGCCGGCGCTCCGCCCGCGGTCGGGGCCATCCTGGCGGTCCCGGGCTGGGTCTCGCTGCGACTGATGGTCGCGATCGTCGATACGACCGCAGCGATCCCGTTCGCGAGCGTGACCCTCCCGGCACCGGTCGCCTGGACGGTCGCCGCCGGGACCGTCCTCGCGGTCGTCCTCGTTCGCGCTCGCTGGCCGGGGATGCGGAGCTGGCTGTCGGCGGCGCCACTCGGCCCGACGTTCGATCCCCGCCCCGTCGCACGGCGATCGGCCGCGCCGACATCGCGCGCCATCCGCCTCGCCGTCGTCTTCCTCGCCGTCAGCGTCGCGATCGGCGGTGCGGTGGCCTTCAGTCGTCCGAGCGGCGTCCCGCGCGTCTCCGTGATGGACGTCGGCCAGGGTGACGCGATCCTCGTCGAGGGTTCGCGCGGCAGCCGGTTGCTGATCGATGGCGGCCCGGACCCAGCCCGGCTGCTGATCGACCTCGATGCGCGGATCCCACCGTGGGACCGGCGCATCGACGCGGTGATCCTGACGCACCCGCACGAGGACCACGTGGCCGGGCTCGCCCGACTGATGGACCGATACCGCATCCGACAGGTGTTCGAGCCGGGCATGCGCGGACCCGGGCCGGGCTACGCCGCCTGGCTCGCCCGACTGACGACCGGTGCCGCGCCGGTCCGGCTCGGGCTCGCGCGCGGCGACCGATTGACGGTCGACGAGATCGACCTCCGCGTGCTGTGGCCCGTCCGCGGCCATGTGCCGACCGAGCCGCCCGACGGCGGGACCGGGATCAACAACGTCTCGATCGTCCTGCTGGGCGCCGTGGGTCCGTACCGGATGCTGCTGGCGGGCGACGTCGAGCAGGCGATCGACCCGTCGCTGCTCGAGGAGCGACTCCCGCGGCTCGACTTCCTGAAGGTCGCACACCACGGCAGCAAGACGGCGACGACGCAGGCGTTCGTCGATGCAGTACGGCCGAGAGTCGCGGTGGCCTCGGCTGGCACGGGGAACCCGTATGGACACCCCGCGCCTGCGACGCTCGATCGGCTCGTCGCAGCGGGTGCCCGTGTGTTCCGGACGGATCTCGACGGCACGGTCGTCGCGACCTTCGGTCCGGCCGGGATGGCCGTGCAGGCTGAAGGCGGGCGCCCGGTCCCCGCGCGGACGCCGACGCCTGCCGCTCGGACGGCCGCCTTCCGTTGCGGGATCCCGGCCGGTGCGCTGATCCCCGAGCGCGAACCCGCGGCGGGGACGACCGCCGCGGCGATCCGGCCGAGGCCGACGACGACCGTCGGGTACCATCGAGCCGATGACGGTCCCGGGGCGCGTGGACGCCGCCTCCCTCCTGCTCTCCCTGGATCCCCAGCCATGGCTCGTGCGGCACGCGCGCGCGGTGGCCGAGGTCGCCGCCTGGCTGGCGGCGCGCATCGACGGGCGCGGGATCGCGGTGGACCGGCGGCTCGTGGAGGCCGCGGCGCTGCTCCACGACGCGGACAAGGCCCTGCCGGCCGACGATCCGGCGCGCGCCCTCCCCCATGGCGAAGGATCGGCCGACTGGCTCACGCGCCAGGGGCACCCCGAGCTCGCCCGCGCGGTCGCCAGCCACCCGGTCACGCGCCTGCTCGACGGCGAGCGGTACCAGCGCTGGGCCGCGTTCGCGAGCCGCGAGGAGCGGATCGTCGCGTACGCCGACAAGCGCGCCGGGCAGCGGCTCGAATCGATGGACGACCGCTTCGCCTCGTGGCGCCGACGCTACCCGGACCTGGCCACCGGCGACCGCCAGGTCGCGGGCTGGGACGACACGGCCCTGCGGGCCGTCCGCGCCCGCGCCGCGCGCCTGGAGGCCGACGTCTGTCGCGCCGCCGGCGTCGCACCCGCGGACGTCCGCCGGCTCGCCTGGACCGGTGACGCGCTCCGCGCCGCCCGGGCACGCGCGTGACGACCGTCCCGATCGCCTACGTCTGGGGCGACGACGAGTACGCCATCGAGCGCACGATCGCCGACATCGCTCGTCGGCTGGCGGGACGAGGCAGGGACGCCGCTCGAACGCTGGGACATCCGGTTCGAGAAGAACCGCGCGGCCGTCCAGTTCGAGGAGCTCGGCGAGCGCCTTGGGACCGGCGTGATGTTCGGGGGCGGCACGCTCGCCGTGGCCTTCAACCTCGGACTGGCCGTGACCTCGAAGGCGACCCGCGAGCGCCTGGTCGCCACGCTCAAGGACCTGCCGCCCGGGAACGCGCTCGTGGCCGTCGATCTCGTCGAGACCGGCAAGGTCAAGCGGGCGGGCGGTGCCACCGTGCTGCCGCAGAAGGCGATGGCCGAGGCCCCGGCAGGGCTCGGCGCGGCGCTCGTGCTCTGCGAGTCGCCCAAGGCCGGCAGACCTCGCGGACTGGATCTCGGCGCAGGCCCATGACCGCGGGCTGGCCCTCGGTCCGGGAGCCGCGAAGGAGCTGGCCGAGCGGATCGGCGGGTTCGTCAGCCAGGCCGACGCCGAGCGCCGCTACCAGACCCGCACCGCGTCGATGGAGCTCGACAAGCTGGCGCTCTACCGCGAGGGGGCGACGATCACGGTCGATGATGTCCGAGCCCTCGTCGCCGAGGCGGTCCCGGGTTCGATCTGGGCCTTCAGCGACGCCGTCGCAGAGCGCAAGACGGGTCCGGCCCTGGCCTACCTCGAGATCCTGATCGGCACCACGACCGACCCTGCGGTGAAGGCCCCGACCTCGGTCCCGGAGCCGGTGCTGATCACGGTCCTGCACCGGCGGATCCGCGAGCTGATCGAGATGGGCGACCGGCTAGCGTCGGGTGAGCGGCTGCCGGCAGCGGCGAAGGCGATGCGGCATCAACAGCGAGTTCCGAGCGAGGAACCTGGCGTCCCAGGCACGACATCTGGACGATCCCCGAGCTCCACGCCGCGCTCGACGGCCTGCTCGAGCTCGATGCGCTGATCAAGGGTGCCCCGGGGACGTTCGCGGACGCGGCGCAGCGTCGTCTGGCGTTCACGCTGTGGGTGATCGACCACGTCGGCGGCCGGGAGCGCCGGTCAGCCTAGGAGGACCAGGCCTGCTCCTGGACGACGAGATCGCTCTCGATGGCGAAGACGCAGCGGCCCTCGCCAAGGTCGAGCAGCTCGATCAGGTCGGGGTCGATGTAGAGCTGCGAGCAGTCCTCGCACAGGCCGCCTGGGATGCCGAAGCACAGCCGCTCGCTCCGGTCGGGCAACCGGAACGTGGTATCGAACCGGGTCGTGATGAGCCGGCGACCACAGGCGGGGCAACGGTCTCGCATGGGCGACATGCCCGAAATCTAGGCTGGGACCGTCATCCCCCGGCATGACCCGACGGTACCTGTCCACCCCGTACCCGGCCGGTCGCTCGACCCGCGCTGAGCGGGCCGCTAGAGCACGCGGAGGACGGTCTTCGCCTCGGACCAGTGCTTCTCGAGGCCGTAGTAGTCGCGCTCGGGCGGCGTGAAGATGTGGACGATCACCGAGCCGTAGTCGAGCAGCACCCAGTGCGACGCGGCCGTGCCCTCCCGGCCGATCGGCTTGGTCTTGTCGTCGCGCAGCTCGCTCGCGATGCCGTCGGCGATCGCGGCGATCTGGCGCTCCGACCCGCCCGAGCAGATGACGAAGTAGTCCGCCAGGGTCGTCAGCGGGTAGAGCTCGAGCAGGACGATGTCGGCGGCCTTCTTGTCCTCGGCCAGCTCCACGATCCGGCGGGCCAGCGCGAGCGGCTCCTGCTCGGGCCTCGGCGCCGCCGCGCGGCGCGGCAGGCCGTCGGCGCTCGGGGCTGCGGGATCCTGGGCGACCTTGGTCGTCGTCCTGCGGCTTCGCGGCTCGCGGCCTTGGCGGCCGCCTTCGGCTTCGCGGCCGCCTTCGGCTTCGCGGCCGTCTTTGGCTTCGCGGCGGCCTTCGGCTTCGCGGCGGCGGGCGAACCGGTGCCGGCCGTCGCTTTCGGGGCCGGTGCCTTCGGCGCAGCGCGGGTGGGCCGCTTCGCCGGAAGCGCGGGTTCGGTCACGATCGATCATCCCTCCAGGTGGTTCGGTACAGCCCATGGTCGCCGATATACGCGGCGACCGCATCCGGGACGAGGTACCGCAGCGAGCGTCCGGCCGCGGCGCGCGTCCGCAGCTCCGAGGCGGACAATCGGATGCGCGGCCCGTCGAGGACGACGACGCGATCCTCCATCCCGGGGTAGTGCCGGGCGACCAGCTCGGGCCCCGTGTCGGGGTAGCCGTCGCGCGGCGCGATAGCCAGCCGGGCCAGCTCCAGCACGCGCCGTGGCGCGCGCCACGACGGCAGACCCGCGTACGCCTCGGACGACAGGATCAGCACCAGGTCCGGGTCCGCTGCCGGCGAGCGCCTCGAGCGTGTCGACCGTGTACGACGGCCCGGGCCGGTCGAGCTCGATCCGGCTGGCCTCGAAGGCCGGATTGCCCCCGATCGCCGCCTCGACCATGGCCAGCCGGTCGGCGGCCGGCGTGATCGCCTGGTCCGGTTTGTGCGGGCGGCACGCCCGCCGGGATGAACAGCACGCGCTCGCAGCCCGAGGCTGTCGCGGGCCGACTCGGCGACCGCGAGGTGGGCGAGGTGGATGGGGTCGAAGGTGCCGCCGAAGACACCGAGGCCGCCCGTCACCGCTCGTCCCAGGGTTCGGGCTCCCACTCGAGCTCGGTCGCGCCGATCCGGACCAGGTCGCCCGGCACGATCCCCGCCCGGCGCAGCCCGGTGTCGATACCGAGCCGCGCGAGGTCGCGCTGGAAGCGCTCGGCCGACTCCTCGACGTCGAAGTTGGTCTGGGCCGCGATGCGCTCGATCCGCGTGCCGCGCACCCGGAAGACGCCGTCCTCCTCGGGCTCGATCGTGAAGCCGTCGCCCATGGCCTCGATGCGGTGGACGACGATCCCCGCCGGCTCCGGCGGCTCGGACATGTCCGCCGGGTCGGGCAGCAGGTCGGCGAGCCGGGCACGGAACGCGTCCACGCCCTCCCCGGTCGCCGCGGACAGCGCGACGACCGCGAGCCCGTCGGCCTCGCGCTTGCGGCGGAAGACCGGCCAGGCCTCCGCGGCCGCCGGGAGGTCCACCTTGTTGAAGGCGATGAGCATCGGCTTCGCCAGGAGCGCCGGGTCGTGCGCCTCCAGCTCGTCGCGGATGATCTCGTGGTCCCACTCGGGGTCGCGCGACGACCCGTCGACGACGTGGATGAGGATCCGCGTGCGCTCGACGTGGCGCAGGAACTCGTGCCCGAGCCCGAGCCCGGCGCTCGCGCCCTCGATGAGCCCGGGGACGTCGGCGATCGACGGCCGGCGCTCGTCCTCGTCGCCGAGCTCCATCACGCCGAGGTTCGGCTCGAGGGTGGTGAACGGGTAGTCCGCGATCTTGGGCTGGGCTGCGGTCACCGCCGCGAGGATGGTGGACTTGCCGGCGTTCGGGAGCCCGACCAGGCCGATGTCGGCGATCAGCCGGAGCTCGAGGCGGAACGCCCCCTCCGTGCCCGGCTCGCCCTTCTGCGCGTGCTTGGGCGCCTGGTGCGTGGAGGTCTTGAAGTGCGTGTTCCCGAGGCCGCCGCGCCCGCCGCGGGCGACCATCGCGCGCTGGCCGCGCGCCACCAGGTCCGCGACCAGCTCGCCGGTCGCATCGTCGTAGACCGCGGTGCCGGGCGGGACCGTCAGGACGAGGTCGTCGCCGGCCTTGCCGTGCCGGCGCGAGCCCTCGCCGCGGCCGCCGGGCGTCGCCTTGAAGTGGCGCTTGACCTGGAAGTCGCGCAGCGTGGTCTGGCCGGGGTCCACCTCGAGGTAGATCGAGCCGCCGCGGCCGCCGTCGCCGCCATCGGGGCCGCCCCGCGGGACGTGGGCCTCTCGCCGGAACGTCGCGGCTCCGTCACCACCGTCGCCGGCACGGACCCGGATCGTCACGCGGTCGAGGAACATCGGAGGCATTCTCGCACGGCGTCCCGGCGGACCCGTGAGGGCGACCGGATCGCCCGGGCGGACGACCTAGAGGTAGCGCAGCGGGTTGACCCGCGTGCCGCCGTCCCAGACCGGGCCGACCCAGACCTCGAAGTGGAGGTGCGGCCCGGTGGCGTTGCCGGACTGGCCGACGCGACCCACCTGCTGGCCCCGGCCGACATGCTGGCCGCGACCGACGGTGATCGCCGACATGTGGTTGTACGTCGTGTACAGGTTCGAGCCGTGGGCGATCCACACCTGGTAGCCGCCGCCGTTGCTCTTCCAGCCGGCGAAGATCACGGTCCCGCCGCCGCCGGCCCGCACCGAGGAGCCGTAATCGGCCGCGATGTCGAGCGCGTAGTGGCCGTAGTGGAAGTACTGGCTGATGTAGTTCCCGCCGCCGGACACCGGCCACGAGAAGTGCCCGCCGCTGTAGGTCGTGGGCGGTCGGACGGTCCCGCCACCGCCGCCGTTGTGCCTGGTCGCCGGCCTCGTGATGGTGGTCTTGGCGGGCGGCTTCGGCACCTTGATGCCCTTGCCGGCGGCGCCGGGGATGACGATGACCTGGCCGACGACGAGGTGCGGATCCTCGATCCCGTTGGTGGTGAGGATGTCCTGCTTGTCGACGCGGTACTTCGCGGCGAAGGCGTCGAGCGTGTCGTTCGGGGTCACGGTGACGACCAGGCCCGTGACCGGCGGGATCGTGAGCGTCTGGCCGATGTGCAGGTCGTTCTTGTTCTTGAGGTCGTTCGCCCACCAGACCGTCATCATCGAGACGTCGAACTTGGCGGCGATCCCGACGAGCGTGTCGCCCGGCTTCACCTTGTAGGTCCGCAGGAGGGCGCTGCCGTCATCGATGGCCGTATCGACGGCGATCGGCTTGAGCAGCGTGCCGTCCTCGAGGAACGGGCCCTGGACGGCGAGCGTGTTGCTGTCGGGGACGACGTTGCCGGAGTCGCCGCCGGCCTGGTCCCCGTCGACACCCACCGAGCTGCCGTCACCGGCGATGGCGCTCTGGTAGTCGTCGCCATCGATGTCGCCGCTGCGGGCGAGGCCGCCGACGGCGGCGGCCGGGATGCGGGCCGCGCTGCCGTCACCGGTGGGGCCGCCGATCGGCCCGCCGTTGACCGGGCCGCCGGCCGAGACGCTGGCGACGGAGGCGCCGAGGACGATCGTCGCGACCGCCACGGCCACGATCCGATCGTGCCCGAGGCGTGCAGAAAGCCCGCGACTGCCGCGCGGGGCTGCCTGGTTCAGGTAGCGGCGGCGATCATGGGCGGGGGCCAGATGGGATGCCACGGCGATGGACCGAAGGCCGCCGCGCACCTGGCGGGCAGCCGAGACGCTCCGGGTCTGGAGCGTCGTCGCGGTATCGGGTCCGAGGCTCCCTGGTCGACGCAGCCGTCCGATGACGCGCTGGACGCCGACCGATGCGTTCAGCAATACGGTCTCCTGGCGTATCGACGGTCCGGGCGCTGGATGGGGGCGCGAGGGATAGGGGATCGGACCGTTCGGGTCGCGGTATCGAGCTGGGGGTCTCTCTTCGCGGCCGACGCCCGTACGACGGGCTTACGACATCTTGCGAACGGTACCACGAAGGTTGCGGGAGTGACAAACGTGTGACGGTCGCGATTCGGTTGCGACGGCACGTTCCTGGTGGCTCCTGTCACCGTTCGTGGCGACATCGGAGCCCGGCCTAGGCGTCGAGGCTCTTGGTCAGCGTCGAGAGGAACTCGGCGTTCGACTGGGTCTTGGCGAGCCGGTTGAGCAGGATCTCGATGCCTTCGTTGGCGCCGACCGCGGAGAGCATCCGGCGCATGGTCCAGACCATCTTGAGCGTGCCCTCCTCGAGGAGCAGCTCCTCGCGACGGGTGCCCGAGCGCTGGACGTCGATCGACGGGAAGATCCGCTTCTCGGCGAGCTTGCGGTCGAGGATGAGCTCCGAGTTGCCGGTGCCCTTGAACTCCTCGTAGATGACGTCGTCCATGCGCGAGCCGGTGTCGACGAGGCACGTGCCGATGATCGTCAGCGAGCCGCCTTCCTCGATGTTCCGCGCGGCGCCGAAGAAGCGCTTCGGCGGGTAGAGGGCGATCGGATCGAGGCCGCCCGACAGGGTCCGGCCAGACGGCGGGAGCGCGAGGTTGTACGCACGAGCGAGCCGCGTGATCGAGTCGAGCAGGATCACGACGTCGCGGCCGGTCTCGACCTGGCGCTTGGCGATCTCCAGGGCCATCTCGGCGACATGGGTGTGGTTCTCCGTCGGCTCATCGAAGGTCGAGCTGATGACCTCGCCCTTGACGCTGCGGCGCATGTCGGTGACCTCCTCGGGGCGCTCGCCGATGAGCGCGACCATGAGGAGCATCTCCGGGTAGTTGGCGCTGATGCCGTTGGCGATCTGCTTGAGGAGCATCGTCTTGCCGGCCTTGGGCGGGCTGACGATCAGGGCGCGCTGGCCCTTGCCGATCGGGTTGACCAGGTTGATCAGCCGCTGGCTGAGGTTCTTGGGGTCGGTTTCGAGGTTGATCAGGACGTCGGGGTGCACCGGGGTCAGGTCGCCGAAGACGGGGCGCCGGCGGGCGGTCTCGGTGTCGACGCCGTTGACCGAGTCGACCCGGAGCATGCCCCAGTACTTCTCGGCCTCGTGCGGGGCGCGCACGGCGCCGGCGACGCGGTCGCCGATGCGCAGGCCGAAGCGGCGCACCTGGCTGGAGCTGACGTAGACGTCGTCCGGACTCGGGAGCAGGCCGTGGCGGCGCATGAACCCGAAGCCCTCGTCGACGATATCGAGGATGCCGCTCGCGTAGGCGTGGCCGGCGCGCTCCGTCTGGCGCTGGAGGATCTGGTCGACGAGGACGTCCTTGCGCTCGCCGGTGGCGGCGTCGAGCTCGAGGTCGCGGGAGACCTGACGGAGCTCGGCCACGCTCATCTCGCGGAGGTCGTTGACCTCGAGGTCGTTCCGCTCACGGGCGGCCTCGAGCTCCTGCTGCTCCTCGAATTCGGTGACGGGGGCGCGGCCGCCGCCGATGGGATTGCGTCGGCGGGGACGGCGGTTGCGCGATCGGTCGCGCTGGTCTGGGCCTGGTCCGGGCATATGGGAAGGGTCACCTACGGGTGAAAGAGGGGGCCGGGCGATGGTGCGCGCGGAATCGCTGCCGCAGCGCGGGTGCCGGTCGGGATGAGCGGAGCATAGACGCGCCGCGCGGGCACGTCAACGGCCTTCGGGACCGTACCATCAGCGGGTCATGCCCCGCCCCGACGGCCTCGTCATCGGCCCGTTCACGCCCGACGCGCTCGACGAGGCCGGCCGGCTGCTGGCCGCCCGACATCGCGTGCAGCGGCTGAGTGAGCCTGGCCTCTCCCCGGCGTACGAGGATGCCGCCGCCGCCCGGGCGGAGATCGCGGCGATCGCGGCCACGGATGGCGCGTCCGGGGCGGTCGCGCACCGCGGCGACGAGCTCGTCGGCTACCTGCTGGGCTCGCCGCGCGCGCCGCACTGGGGCCCGAATCGCTGGGTCGAAGGCGCCGGTCATGCGCTGGTCGAGCCCGAGACCGTTCGCGACCTGTACGGGTTCGCCGCGGCCCGCTGGGTGGAGGAGGGCGCGACCAGCCACTACGCGGTCGTGCCGGCCACCGATCCGGCCCTCGTGGATGCCTGGTTCCGGGTCGGGTTCGGGCAGCAGCATGTCCACGCGATCCGCGAGGTGCCCGACGCGGACGAGTCGAGCGATGTCCCGCCCGGCCTGTCGATCCGGCTCGCCGAGCGGCGCGACATCCCGGCGATGGGCCGCATCGACGTCTCGCTGCCGGAGCACCAGACCCGCTCGCCGGTGTTCTCGATGCAGACCCCGCCGACGGTCGAGGCGTCCGTCGCCGACATCGACGCCGATTTCGACGACCCGGCGTTCACGACGTTCGTCGTCGAGCACGACGAGGCCGTGGTCGGGTTCGCGGTGGGCTGCGGCATCGAACAGTCGTCCGAGCACCGCGGCATCGTCCGGCCGGACCGCGCAGGGTTCCTGGGGTTCGCGGCCGTGCTGCCGGAGACGCGCGGCCTCGGGGCCGGGCGGGTCCTCGGCGAGGCGGTCCTTGCGTGGTCGCGCGACGCGGGCTACCCGACGGTCGTCACCGACTGGCGCGAGACGAACCTGCTGTCGAGCCGCGCGTGGCCGAGGCTGGGCTTCCGCCCGACGTTCCGGCGGCTCTTCCGCGCGATCGCCTGAGGGCGAGACCGCGGCCGCCCGAGGCCGTCTCGCGGCCGCGGCCGTCCGTAGCCGCACCGTGGCCGCCTCGTGGCGTGGTCGCGGAGGCCAGCCCGGATCGTGTCAGATGACCGCCCGGCGGTCACTCGTCAACGGATCGCTGCCAAGTGGTCGCTTGAGGACGCATCTGACAGAGCCACGAGGATCGTCCGTGCGTGAGGCCGGGATCCGGCGCCAGCGTTCGGTGACCAACGACCGCGTGAGGAACATCTGTCAGGAACCCTGCGCACACCGGCGACAACGCCCCGGGTGCCGGGACGGGACGGCATCAGAGGGACGCCCGCACGCCCCGGGTGCCGGGACGGGACGGCATCAACGGGACGCCCCTGACGCCCCGGGTGCCGGGACGGTCAGGCCTTGGCGGTGGTCTTCGCGGCCGCGGCGGCGCGGGCGCCCTCCCAGTCCTTCTTGAACTGGACGATGCCCTTGTCGGTCAGCGGGTGATGGACCATCTGCTGGAGGACCTTGAACGGGACCGTCGCGACATGGGCGCCGGCCAGCGCCGCCTGGGTCATGTGCAGCGGCGTCCGGATCGAGGCCGCGAGGACCTCGGTATCCAGCTCGTGGATCGCGACGATCTCGGCCAGCTCGCGGATGACGATCATGCCGTCCTGGTTGATGTCGTCGAGGCGCCCCACGAACGGCGACAGGAGGCTGGCACCGGCCTTGGCCGCGAGGAGCCCCTGGTTCGCCGTGAAGATCAGGGTGCAGTTGGTCTTGATGCCTTCCTCGGCAAAGCGGTTGATCGCCTCGAGGCCGTTCTCGCTCATCGCCACCTTGACCACGATGTTCGGGGCGAGCTTGGCGAAGTGGCGCCCCTCCTCGAGCATCCCCTCGACGTCGTCGCTGATGCACTCGGCCGACACGGGACCCGAGGTGATCTTGCAGACCTCCTTGAGGATCTCGTCGTAGGACCCGCCCACCTTGGCGTAGAGGGTCGGATTGGTCGTGACGCCGTCCAGCACGCCCCAGCGGGCGGCGGTCCGGATCTCGTCGATGTCGGCGGTGTCGAGGAAGATCTTCATCGATGGTGGCTCCTATTCGTGAAGTGGAGTCTACGGCGCCCGACGTGAACGGATCGTTTCCGGTCAGAACCGGTCGGCAAGGTTCCGCAGGATCGAGGTGACGGGCCCGATGGCAACCGCAGCGAGGATGGCGAAGCCGGCCGTGACCGCGTAGCCGCTCGCCCGCTCGCCGGAGCGCAGCAGGATCGCCGGCAGGGCCGCGCCGATCGCGATCTCCGCGGCGTAGAGCAGGGCGCCCGGGTCGTTGCCCAGCTGGTCGATGTGGACGAGCCGCGTCACTCCGAAGACCACGCCTTCCGCGATGAGCGCGGCCGCGAGGACGGCGACGGCGACCGCCCTTGGCCGCCCCGAGGCGTGCCGCCAGACCGCGCCGGCTCCGCCCAGCACCGGCCCGGCGAGCAGCGCCACGAGGCCCCACACCGTGGCGGCGTGCCCGGCCCCGATGGCCCGGTAGCCCGCACCGAGGGCGGCGAAGAGCAGGTAGTAGACGGCGACCGCGGCCAGGAGGCCGATGAGCCCGCGGAGTGCCCCGGTCGGGATCGTCCGCGCCGAAGCCCCGAGGGCGAAGGCGACGCCCAGCCAGACCCCGATCATGTTCGCGGGGATGAGCAGGCTGTACGGCCACTGGAGCTGGTCGGAGAGCCATGCGGCCGCGCCGAGGGCGGCGCCGACCAGGATCGAGGTGCCGAACCCCCCGACCGTTCGGGCGATCAGGGACGGCCGGATCGCGAGGTCAGGCGCTGGGGACGGACTCGACGACATCGGACGCGGTCGGGGCACCCGACGCGGGCTCCGGGTCGCGCGCCTGGAAGGCGGGCTCCCGGCCGTCCCGGACCGCGAGGGCCGCGGTCACGAAACCGTCGAACAGCGGATGCGGCCGCTCGGGCCGGCTCTTGAACTCGGGATGGAACTGGCTCGCCACGAACCACGGGTGGTCCTGCAGCTCGACGATCTCGACGAGCCGTCCGTCGGGCGACTGGCCGGACAGCAGCATGCCCGCCGCCTCGAGCGTCTGGCGATAGCGGTTGTTCACCTCGAAGCGGTGGCGGTGCCGCTCGTAGATGACCTCCTGGCCGTAGACCGCGGCGGCCTTCGAGCCGGGCGTCAGCTTCGCGGGGTAGAGGCCCAGGCGCATCGTGCCGCCCTTGTCCTCCATGTCGCGCTGGTCGGGCATGAAGTCGATGACGGGGTGCTCGGTGAACATGTCGAACTCGGTGGAGTTGGCGTCCTTCGAGCCGACGACCTCGCGGGCGAACTCGATGACCGCGCACTGCAGGCCGAGGCACAGGCCGAGATACGGGACGCCATGGTCGCGGGCGAAGTGCGCCGCGAGGACCTTGCCTTCGATGCCGCGATGGCCGAACCCGCCCGGCACCAGGATGCCGGCGACGCCCTCCAGCCGGTCGTGGAGGTTCTCCTTCGTCAGGGCCTCCGAATCGACCCAGCGGACCTTGGCGTCCACCTCGTGCGCCCAGGCGGCATGCTTGAGCGCCTCGGTGACCGAGAGATAGGCGTCCGGCAGCTCGATGTACTTGCCGACGAGCGCGATCTCGAGGACCGGCTTGGGAGCCTTGATGCGCGCGACGAGGGCGCGCCAGCCGGCGAGGTCGGGCTCGGCGTTCTCGTCGCCCAGGCCGAGCTCGCGGACGATGAGGCGGCCGAGGCCGGCCGCCTCGAACATCAGCGGGACCTCGTAGATCGTGTCCGCGGTCTCGGCCGGGATCACCGCGTCCGTGGCGACGTCGGTGAACAGCGCGATCTTCTCGCGGATCTCGTCGGGGACGGGATGGTCGGAGCGAAGGACGATGACGTCGGGCTGGATACCGATGCCGCGCAGCTCCTTGACCGAGTGCTGGGTGGGCTTGGTCTTGAGCTCGCCGGTGGCCGCCAGGGCGGGGAGCAGCGTGACGTGGACGTAGAGCACGTTCGCGCGCCCGACGTCCTTGCGCATCTGCCGGATGGCCTCGAGGAACGGCAGCGACTCGATGTCGCCGACGGTTCCCCCGACCTCGACGATGACGACGTCGGGGTCGCCGTCGCGGGCGACGCGCGACATGCGCTCCTTGATCTCGTTGGTGATGTGCGGGATGACCTGGACGGTCCCGCCGAGGTAGTCGCCGCGGCGCTCCTTGCCGATGACCGCCTGGTAGATCCGGCCGGTCGTCACGTTGCTGAGCTGGCTCAGGTTCGCGTCGATGAAGCGCTCGTAGTGGCCCAGGTCGAGATCCGTCTCGGCGCCGTCGTCGGTCACGAAGACCTCGCCGTGCTGGTACGGCGACATCGTGCCGGGGTCGACGTTGATGTAGGGATCGAGCTTGAGGATGGAGACGGAGAGGCCGCGGGCCTTCAGGATCCGCCCGACGCTGGCGGCGGTGATGCCTTTGCCGAGAGAGGAGGTGACGCCTCCGGTCACAAAGACATACTTCGCCATGGGTCTGGGTCCTCCGGGGGTTTTTCTGATGCTATCGGAAAGCCGCCCGGATGGCGAATCCGAACCTAGATCGGGCCCCTGTCCCGTCATCGCCCGGTGGCGATGTCCCGAAGCTCGACGGCGACCGGGTCGATGATGAATTCGAGGTCGTTGACGAAGACCACGGCCACGGTCTGCTCGGCCGGCCGGATCGCGAGGATCGCGCTGTATCCAGGTTGCCCGCGCATACCTCCAAGAGGCTCGAGGCGGCGTCATGTATTGCACCATGGCGACCGTTGGGTCGGGTGCGGCCGACATCCATGTGCACCGACCGTCGATGCGGTCTCACTCACCAAGGGCGATCCGTCTGATCCGGTGATTCTCCGTATCGGCGACGTAGAGCATCCCGTCTTGAAAGTCGATGCCCTTCGGACCATGCAGGCTTGCTCCGGAGGCCGGGCCACAATCACCAAGCGTCGAGCCACCAGCTGGCCCGCCCACGATCGTCGTGACCGTCCCGTCGGTGCCGACTCGCCGAACGGCGTTGCTGTAGTAGTCCGAGACATACCAGGTCCCGTCAGCGGCAACCGCGACATCGAACGGGCCAGTGAATGTCGCGTCGGTGGCTAGCCCGCCATCGCCCTCATAGCCCTTGATGCCCGTCCCGGCGACCGTGGTCACAACGCCGTTGGCATCCACCTTCCTGACCCGCAGATTGCCGTGGTCGGCGAGGAAGACGTTCCCCTCCTGATCGACATCGGACCCGATGCCCTCGCCGAAGGAGGCGGTGAGCGCGGGGCCACCGTCGCCGCTGTAGCCGGCGGCGCCGGTCCCGGCGAACACGTCGATGATCCCATCGGTCACCGACCGGAACCGGTACGTGTCGTCGAAATAGAGGGTGCCGTCGGCCCCGATCGCCAGTTGCGATGCCGAGATCCTCGCCTCGAGCGCCGGGCCACCGTCGCCGGCGGACCCGCCCATCCCCGAACCGACGACGGTCGAGATGATCCCGGACGGGTCGACCCGCCGGATCCTCGCGTTCTTGTAGTCCGCGATGAACAGGGATCCATCGAGGCTGCGAACCAGCCCGCTCGGTCCATCGAGCTCGGAAGCGGTCGCGGGGCCCCCGTCGCCCGAGAACCCGGCAACGCCGGTCCCGGCTGCGGTCGTGAGGATGCCGTCGGGGCCGATGCGTCTGACGCGATGGCTGACATCACTGAAGTAGACCGCGCCAGTCGCGTCGACGACGACATCGAGTGGGCGATCGATGGACGACTCCGAAGCGCGACCACCGTCAACCGACGAACCCTTCACGCCGGTTCCGGCGACCGTGACGATCGTCCCGGCCGGCTGGTCGTTCCCCGTCGGGCAGGTCACGACAGTTGCCGCGGGCGCCGTCGCCGGGGCGACCGGATCCGGCGACGAGGCGAGGCCCGCCTCGGGAACGGCACGGCCAGATGGCGGCGCCACGCTCGAAGTCGAGCTTCCGCAGCCGAGGCTGGCCATAGCCACAAAGACGATCGCCAAGAGAAGTCGCATGGGACCCGTCGTGTTCATGGCCGGCCTTCCTCTCGCCCGATGCGGATCGCGTACGACTGGGCGTTCGATTACAGAGGCCGTAGCCGAACCATCTGTTGCATCCACGTCGGGGCAGGCGCGGAGATCGCCTCTGTCAGACTCGCGTGCATCAATCGCGACCCGCCAGGCATCTGTGTGGCATGAGTACCGCGACCGAGGGTCTGCTCCCCGCCGTCGTCGCTTCAGCGGCGTCCGGGGACGAGGTCGCCTTCGCCCGGATCGTGGCCCAACATCACGACGACATGACGCGGGTCGCCTATGTCGTCAGTGGCGACGTCGATATCGCCCAGGACGCCGTGCAGGCGGCATGGGCGATCGCCTGGCGCAAGCTCCACACCCTGCGAGACCCGGCACTCCTACGACCGTGGCTCGTGTCGGTGGCCGCAAACGAGGCTCGTCAGCTGATCCGGCGCCGACATCGTCGAGGCGTCCTCGAGATCGCGGTGCAGCCGTGGATGGCGGACGCGCCGATCACCGATCCGGGAGCACCCGCACGCGAACGGAATCTCGACCTGATCAACGCGATCGGCGCACTCCCGCCCGCGGACCGGACGATCGTGGCGATGCGGTTTGCGATGGGACTGACCTCCGAAGAGATCGGCCGGGCGATCGGCATGTCCGGTGTCGGCGTCCGCTCACGTCTTGCCCGGGCGCTCGTTCGGCTCAAGAAGGACCTCGGCGATGTCTGACCGTCCGTTCGAACCGATGACCGACTACGAGATCCGGCTGGGTCGCGAGCTGCGTGCCGCCAGCGAGGCTGCGTTGCGCTCGTTCGATGCGACGGCGATCACGCGGTCGGTGGCCCTCCGTGCGACGACGCGCCGTGGCTGGGCCGGCCACTTCCGACTGACCAGGCGATCCTGGGCGATGGTCGCCGTCCTCCTCGCGCTCGCCCTTGTCGGCGGGACTCTGCTGGTGGGGGGCCTCGGGCCCGCGATGCCGCCGACCTTCCACCTCGGTCACCTTGTCTACGAGCTCGACGGCGACATCTGGCTCGCCGACGCCGATGGCGGTCATTCCGTGCGGATCGCGGACGGAGGTCCGACCGGCCGCCAGTATCACGACCCCGAGTGGTCGGACGACGGCCGAGTCCTTTCGTTGTTCGCGTCCGACCCGGAGGATGCGGATGGCAACGCCCGACGCATCCTCCTGCAGGCCGACGGCGACGGACGAGGCTTGCACGAAGTGAGCCTCGGGGCCGTCGATCCGAGCTTCGGGTACGTGTCGCCCTCCGGCGACCAGGGGGCGTCATACGACTCGCCATCCGCCTCGCTGACGATCCGCCAACGTGACGGCCGAACGATCGAGCTCCATGTCCCGCCGGGATTCCTCAAGTGGGACTACTGGAACCCAGTGGCGTGGACCCCGGACGAACGCCGGGTCATCCTTGGCGGGTGCACGACGTCGGACTGCAAAAGCCAGTCAGCCCACGAGTTGTTCAGTGTCCCGCTCTCCGGTGCCATGCCGACGCGGCTGACGTTCCCCGGTGAGATCGAATACGAACCAACGGTCTCACCCGACGGCAACGTGGTCGCATTCCTGACACCGTCGCACAACTCGTTCTGGGTCGGGCTCGTCGGCATCGACGGCTCGAATCACCGCGTGCTGCCTGAGGACGCGAGTGGACCCGTGGTCTGGGCGCCCGACAGCCGGAGCCTCGTCGTCACGATGGAAGGGGTTGGGATCTGGGTCCTCGGTGTCGACGCCTCGGTGCCCTCTCGGCTGCTGGCAGACACCGCGAACGTGACGACAGTCCTTGCGATGTCGCCGGATGGGCGGTGGATCCTTGGAGCGGACTTCAGCTCGGGGGGATCACTATGGCGTGTCGAGGTCGACGGCCCCACCCGCGAACGACTCGTGGACGGCCCGTTCCTCGGTGACTGGCAGCACGTCCCGGACCGCTAGCCACTCGGCGGCCAATACCCCTGCGGCGGGTCCTCCCGGCCGTCACCCCAGACCTCTGGGCCGCAGAAGAACGGCCGCGCCGTCGGGGCGGGCAGGGACGCCGGATCCGCTCGCCAGGCGTCCAGCGTCGCCGACAGCCACGCGTCGATCTCGACGAACTCGGTCCAGCGCTGGAACGGCCAACCAGCCTCCAGGCAGATCCGCACCAGCGACCGCTTCGCGAACACGACGTCGCTGTAGCCCGCCGCGTACCGGTCGCTCTCGCCGTCGCCGATGAAGACGACCGCGCGGCCGGCGGCCTGGTGCTCGAGCACGCGCTGCCGCTTGCAGGTCCCGCAGACCAGGCACGTCGGGTGGCCGTTGGGATAGTCGATCCGCGCCCGCCGGCCCTGGAACGTCGTCCGCGCCGTGACCACCGGGATCTCGCCGACACCGAGCGAGACGAGCGCCGGCTCGATGAAGAAGCCGAAGCCGTCCGAGACGACCTCGACAGGGATGCCCGCGGCCATGGCGTGGCGGGCGAACGGCACGAAGCCGGCGTCGTGCGGCTGGGCGGCGGCCACCTCGAAGAGCGCGTCGGGGTCGGTGTCGACCATCGCCATCTCGAGCGTCATCAGCCGTCGCGAGCCGATCAGTCCGGCGTCGTAGGCGACGACCTCCTGCTCCCAGTCGCCGTGGACGAACTCGGCCATGACCGTGTCGGACACGTCGCTCAGGGCGATCGTGCCGTCGTAGTCCACGAGGATCGCCAGCGGCGGGTCGCCGGGGCGCAGCGGCGGGACCGGTGGCCGGAGGCCCGGGGCCGCGTCTCGCTCCGAGGTCATGCGGCCGACCGGCGCTGGCGCCGGCCGACGCGAGGCGATCCGCGTCAGTGCCACGCCGCCGAGGATGATCGCGCCGCCGAGCACCTGGCCGAGCCGGATCGGCTCGCCGAGGAACACGAAGGCGAGGACGACCGCGAAGGCCGGGACGAGGGCCTGGATCGTGATGACCCGCGTCGGCCCCAGCCAGCGCACGCCGTTGAAGACCACGATGTTCGCGAGCGCCGCGGCGAGGATCCCGGAATACGCGACCGACAGGACGATCTGCTGGAGCGACCCCGGCGCGGACAGGTCGACGGCCCCGGGCGTCACGAGCTGGCCGATGCCGGGGATCGCGAGGACGAGCGCTCCGCCGACCGTGCCCCAGGTCGTCAGGACGAGCGGCGAGCGGCGCTGCAGGATCCGCGCCCCGACCGCGGTGAACGTGCCCCAGCAGACGGCCGCGCGCCAGGGTCAGCGCGAACCCGATCGGGCGAGCCCGTGAGGTCGATGCCGACCCCGGCCCCGATGACGATCACGACGCCGATGAACGAGACGCCGACACCGAGCGCCTTGGTCGGGCTGAGGGTGTCCGTCCCGACCAGCACCGCGAGGACCGCCGTGACGACGGGGGTCGACGCGATCAGCAGGGCCGAGTCACCGGCCGGGATGGACTGCAGCCCGACGGTCCACAGGATCTGGTAGAGGCCGAACCCGACGCCGCCGAGCGCGATGATCCGCCACCCGTCGGGCCGCGGCAGCCGCAGGCTCCCCTCCGACCGCCGCAGGATGAGCAGCAGGGTGAGCGACGCGAGGAGATACCGCGCGAACGTGAACCCGATCGGCGGCATGATCTGGAGCACGTCCTTCACCACGATGAAGTTCGCGGCCCAGACCACCATGACCCCGGCGACGCTCAGCTCGACGAGGCCGCGATCGGTCCCCAGCCGGATCGCCGACGCCCGCGCCGGCGGGCGCGCGGTCGCCGGACACTCGGACGCCCGCCGGTCCACCGGCGGGCGTCTGGGTCACCTGGTCCGAGGTTCCCGCCGGTTCGCCGGCGGGTTCGACCGAGTCGATCAGGCGCCCTCGCTATCGAGATCGAGGATCTCCTCGTCGGCTTCCTCGGTCAGCTTGAGCCAGACGAAGAGGCCGGCCAGCACGGCGAGCGGGATGACGATGAGCGCACCGAGCGTGATGCCCAGTGCGACGGCGACCGTCTTGAGTGCCTTCATGGGTGAGTCCTCCGAGCTGCGATCAGGACGCCGCCGAGGCACGTGCCCCGGGTTCGTTCTCCGGATAGCGAAGGCTGGGGCCCTTGGCGACCAGCCCGTCGATGTCGTCCTTGGTGAATTCGGTGAGCGTGTGGTGGCTGCCGACGGTCCCGCCGGCGCCGGCGACCATCAGCCGGAGGACGAAGGCGCCCTCCTGCTCGAAGAAGAAGACGTCGTGCGGCTTCTGCTCGTCGATGTAGCGGCCGATCACGCGGAAGGCGGCCTCGTAGTGCCCGGCGACGTGCGGCGGTGGCGGCGGCGTGCGGTTCCGGCGCGCGGCGGCCTCCTCCATGAACCGGGCGATGTCGTCGTCGACGAAGGTCAGCGTCTCCTTGACCAGCGTGCCCATGGTGTCGCTCCACGAGCTGCTGCTCGCGCCCGAGATGACGAGGCCCTGGACGATGAACCCGTCAGGCGCCTCGACGAGCAGGACGTCGCGCATGCCGCGCTGGTCGATGAACGCGCCGATGCTGCGAAAGACCTCTTCGAAGTCCTGCCGTGGACTCCCCTCGTAGATCCGCATGTCGGGTTCGATCCTCCGTCAGGAGCAGGGCTGTCGAGCGGTCGACGCCGGTCGGCCGAGTGTAGCAGCGCGTCGGGGCCGGGCAAGGCGGATGGGTGCGTCGGCGCACCCGTCAGTTCGTGAAGTCGACGGCCGCGACCCGCCGGGCGATCTCCCCGCGCGACTCTGGCGTCGTTGACGATCAGCGCGGTGTTCGCGCGCACGGAGGCGCCGTCGGTCAGGGTCGCGATCCGGGCCAGCAGCCATGGCGTCAGCGCGGGTCCGCCGATGCCCTCGGCGTCGGCTTCGCGGACGGCCTGGTCGACGACGTCCCGGACCTGCTCGTCGGGGAGCGCGACGTCCGCGGGCGGCGGGACGCAGACCAGGATGCCGCCACCGAGCCCCATCGCGAGGGCGTGGCCGACCTGGTACGCGGCCATGGCGATGTCCGGCACGCTCTGGAGCGCCTTGATCCCCGACGAGCGGGCGTAGAAGCCGGGCACCTCATCCTGGCCGATCGCGATGACCGGCACGCCGCGGGTCTCGAGGTACTCGAGCGTGGCGGGGACGTCGAGGATGGCCTTCGGGCCGGCGCAGACGACCGCGACGGGCGTCCGGCCGAGCTCCTCGAGGTCCGACGAGATGTCGAGCGTCGGGGCGACCGTCGAACCAGGGACGCCGAGCGCCCCGCGGTGGACGCCGCCGATGCCGCCGGTGGCATGGACGGCGATGCCGGCGGCATGCGCGGCGATCATCGTCGCCGAGACGGTGGTCGCTGCGAGCCCGGGCCAGGACAGGGCCTTGGCGAGGGTCGGCCGCGACGCCTTCTGGACCGTCCCCGCCGGGGCCGTCGCGAACTGCCTCCAGCTGCGAGGACGCCATCCCGACGAGCACCCGGCCGTTCATGACCGCGACCGTCGCCGGGACGGCGCCCGACTCGCGGACCGCGGCCTCGGAGGCGAGGGCCACCTCGAGGTTCGCCGGGTACGGGAGGCCGTGGCTGATGAGCGTCGACTCGAGGGCGACGACGCCCTGGCCGTCGGCCAGCGCCGAGGCGACCTCCGGGACGGATGACGAGGCGGTTCTTGAACATCGCGGTCAAGCGTAGCCACTCGCCCGTCCCACGACGTGGGGCAAGTGACGGCCGGGCGTGCCGTGCCGGACGCCCTCCCGCTACCCTGACCGCTGCCATGGCCCACCGACCCGACCGTCCCCGCGATGACCCCGGCCGACATCCGGCGCCAGGTCGTCGTCGAGGAGCTCGACCTGTCGCGCGACGGGTCGACGGCGGTCGTCGTCCGCCGGACCATCCACGGGATCCGCTATCACGGGACCCTGCTGGCCGTGCCGCTCGACGGTCGCGGGGCGGGGATCGCACCGACCGCGGGTCCTGACCAGCGGCGTCGTCCGCGACACGCGCCCGCGGATCTCGCCCGACGGGGCGGACGGTCGCGTTCGTCCGGACCGACCCCGCCGACGACGACGCCCCCGCGACCCTGCAGCTGATCGGCATCGACGGCGGCCGCGTGCGGACGTCCGGCGCGGCCGCCACGGCGGCGTCGGCGAGGTCGCCTGGTCGCCGGACGGGACGCGGATCGCCTTCACCGCGGAGGTGGACCCGCCACGCTGGCTCGTCGGACCGGTCGCCCGGGTCGGGACCACCGACAAGGACAGCCCCCGCGCCCGCCGGATCGACCGCATCGACTGGCGCTGGGACGAGGAGGGCCACATCGACCGCTGGTCGCACCTGTGGGTCGTCGACCTGGAGCGGGGCGCCGTGCCGCGGCAGGTCACCGGCGGCGACTGGGGCGTCAGCGACATCGCGTGGCACCCCGACGGCCGGACCGTGGTCTTCACCAGCGATCGCGGCCCGCACCCGGACCTCGCGCCGCGCCCCACGATCTGGGCGGTGGACGTGGACGCGCCCGGCGAGCCGGGGACCGCCGAGCCGCGCGAGGTCCTCGCGCCCGCCGGCTATGCGACCAAGCCGTCGGTCTCGCCGGACGGCCGCTGGGTCGCGGCGATCGGCGTGCTGGAGGCGGAGCCGCTCGACGACATCAGCCCGACCGTCGTCGTCGCGCCCGCCGACGGCAGCCGCGCCGGCGAGCCCGTCGACCTCGCCCCGGACCTCGACCGGCCCATCGCCAGCTGGGTCGACTGCGACCTGACGGGCTGGATGGTCTGGGGCCGGCACGGCCCGACGTGGATCGACCCGCGGACGCTCGTGGCCACGGTCTCGGACCGGGGGCGGTCGCGACCGCACGTCTTCACGCTCGACGCGCGTGGCCGTGCCGACGGGACACCGGACCGCCGTCGCCGGAGAGATCGTCACCCACTCGATCGCGGCGAGCCAGCGCCGCGCCGACGGCTCGGCGACGGTCGCCTATCTCGCGACGGACGGCCCGCGCGCCATGGAGCTCTCCACGGTCGAGCTGCCCGGCGACGTGCCGCGGCGGCGGACCCGGATCGGCTCGGCGTGGCAGGACCGCTTCGCCCCGATCGAGATGCGGCTGGTCCAGGCACCCGGCGCCGGCGGACCCATCGACGTCTGGATGGCGACGCTCGCCGGCGCGGCGGACGACCGGCTGCCGACCGTCGTCGACGTCCACGGCGGACCGCTCGGGGCGTGGACGCCGTCGCCGCACGTCGAGGTGATCCTCCTCGCGTCGGCGGGCTACCGGGTCGTGCTCCCCAACATCCGGGGCTCGGCCACGTACGGCCGCGACTGGATCCGGCCGCAGCTCGGCGACTGGGGCGGGGTCGACGCCGACGACGTCCACGCCGCCGTCGACCACGTCATCGAGCTCGGGCTCGCGGACCCCGATCGGCTCGGGATCCTGGGGCTGAGCTACGGCGGGTTCATGGTCAACTGGATGGTCGGGACCACCGATCGCTTCCAGGCGGCCGTCTCCGACAACGGCGTCACCAACCAGATCAACGCGTGGGCCAACTCCGACTCCGGGCCCGAGTACAGCCGGATGGCGCTGATGGGCGACCCGCTCTCCCCCGAGGGCATCGACAAGCTCTGGCGCCAGTCGCCGCTGCGGAACGTCGCGAGCGTCCATACGCCGCTGCTGATGGTCCAGGGCGAGGCGGACCTGCGCTGCCCGGCCGCCGACAACGAGCAGTTCTTCATCGCCCTGAAGCTGCTCGGCCGGACCGTCGAGTACGTCCTCTATCCCGACGAGTACCACGTCTACGCGAACGCCGGCCGCCCGGACCGCCGGATCGATCGCCAGGAGCGGATGCTCGCCTGGTTCGACCGCTACCTGCGCCGCTAGGCCAGCGGCAGCTCCGGGCGCGGGGCCGAGATCTGCCGGCCCGCGGCGCGATGGCCCGCCAGGGCCGCTCGATGGAGCGACGCCGCGACGGATCGCCCGCTCGCGCGCGACCCGAACCAGCCGACGAGGAACCCCGCATCGAAGGCGTCGCCGGCCCCCGTGGTGTCCGTGGCGTGACGACGTTCCGTGGCGACCTCGAAGCGGACCCGCTCGGTGCCGTCGCGGGCCAGGACCGTGGCGCCCTTCGCGCCCCGCTTGACGACGGCGATCGACGCGGACTCCAGCAGTCCCTCGACGGCGTGGTGGCCCAGGAACGCCTCGGCCTCGGCGGCGGTCGCGAACAGCAGGTCCGGGGCGATGGCATCGATCCGCTCGCGCGCGGCACGCCGTCCGTCGGCGAGCAACGGCCCGATCGACGCGAGGTCGAGGCTGACGACCGCGCCCGCCGCGCGGGCGAGCTCGATGGCGCGAAGCGCCGGCCTCGCCCAGCGGGTGCCCGATCAGCGAGTAGACCGGCAGATGGAGCGCGTCGGCGCCGGCGAACCAGTCGGCCCGGAGGTCGTCGGGGCGGAGCGCGTCGGCGGCCCCGCGGTCGGCGACGAAGCTGCGCTCGCCGTCGGGCGTGACCAGCACGCCGATCCGGCCGGTGCGCGCCCCGGCCACGCGCGTGACCCGCGGCGTGACCTTGTCCGCGCGCAGGACGTCGACGAGCGCGCGGCCGGCGGCGTCGCGCCCGACCGAGGCGATCAGCGTGCTCCGCGCCCCCAGCCGTCCGAGCCATCGCGCGGTCGTCGCGGCCGATCCGCCGGCGACCAGCGCCACGTGCCCGGGGACGTCGGACCCGGTCAGCATCGGCTGGGCGGGCGCGAGCACGACGTCGACCATGAGGTCGCCCAGCACGACGACCCATCGGCACGGACGCGACGGCGGCCTGTCGGCGGCGCGGTCGGCTCGGGCGGCGGGGCCGTGGCGGTCGGAGGCTCGGCATGTCGCGATGGTACCGGCGCGGCCGACCGGGCCGAGCGACGGCGGACCGCGACCTACAATGACGCTCCCGTACCCCTCGCCCCGACACCGGAGCTGCCCGATGACCGCCGTGACGCCCGACCTCGACCGCCTCGCGATCGACACCATCCGCACGCTCTCCATCGATGGCGTCCAGCAGGCGAACTCCGGGCATCCGGGCGCCCCGATGGGCGCCGCGCCGATGGCCTACACGCTGTGGACGCGGTTCCTCCGCCACGCCCCGACGCACCCGGACTGGGCGGACCGCGACCGGTTCGTCCTCAGCGCGGGCCACGCCAGCATGCTGCTGTACTCGTTGCTCCACCTGACCGGCTATGACCTCTCGCTCGACGACCTCAAGCAGTTCCGCCAGTGGGGCAGCCGGACGCCCGGCCACCCGGAGTACGGCCTGACGCCCGGCGTCGAGGCGACCACCGGCCCGCTCGGGCCAGGGCCTGACGAACGCGGTCGGGATGGCGATCGCCGAGCGCCGGCTCGCCGCCGAGTTCAACCGCGACGGCCACGACATCGTCGACCACTGGACGTACGTGATCGCCTCGGACGGCGACCTCCAGGAGGGGATCGCGTCGGAGGCGTGCAGCCTCGCCGGGCATCTCCGGCTCGGCAAGCTGGTCGTGCTGTACGACGACAACCACATCCAGCTCGACGGCCCGACCTCGATGGCCTGGTCGGAGGACGTGCTCAAGCGCTTCGAGGCGTACGGCTGGGATGCCCGCCGGGTCGAGGACGGCAACGACATCGCCGCGATCGAGGCGGCCATCGAGGCCGCGCGCGGCGACGACCGGCCGAGCCTGATCGCGGTCCGCACGCACATCGGCTACGGCAGCCCGAACAAGCAGGACAGCCAGAAGGCGCACGGCTCGCCGCTCGGCCCGGACGAGGTCCGCCTCGTCAAGGAGGCCTACGGCTGGGATCCGGACAAGACCTTCTACGTGCCCGGACGACGCGCTCGCGGTCTTCCGCGAGGCCGTCCCCGAGGGCGACCGGCTGGTCGCCGAGTGGGAGGCGCGCTTCTACGCGTATCGCGACGCCTATCCCGGATGCCGCGGCCGACTTCCGCCGCCGGATGACCCGCGGCGGGCTCGCCGACGGCTGGGACGCCGACCTCAAGGTCTACGAGACCGGCACCGAGGTCGCGACCCGCAACGCGAGCCAGGACGCGATCCAGGCGCTGGCGACGCGCGTGCCCGAGCTCTTCGGCGGCGCCGCCGACCTGTCCGAGTCGAACCTGACCGACGTCAAGGGCGAGCCGAACTTCGAGGCCGGCCAGCCGGGCCGGAACCTCCGCTTCGGCGTCCGCGAGCACGCGATGGGCGGCATCGCCAACGGCATCGCGTACCACGGCGGGTTCATCCCGTACGACGCGACGTTCCTGACGTTCAGCGACTACATGCGCGGGTCGGTCCGGCTGTCGGCGCTGGCGGGGCTCCACGTCATCGACGTCTGGACGCACGACTCGGTCGGGCTCGGCGAGGACGGGCCGACGCACCAGCCGGTCGAGCACTACGCCGCGCTCCGCGCGATCCCGAACCTGTGGTTCGTCCGGCCCGGCGACGCCAACGAGACGTCGGCGGCCTGGGCGATGGCGATCGAACGCGGCGACGGCCCGGTCGCCCTGGCGCTCACCCGCCAGAAGCTGCCGACGCTGCCCGGACCGAGCGAGCTGGCACGCGACGGGGTCCGGCGCGGCGGGTACGTGCTGCGCGAGGCGACGCGGCGGCACGCCGCAGCTGATCCTCATCGGGACCGGCTCGGAGCTCCAGCTGGCGTTCGCGGCCGCCGAGACGCTCGAGGGCGAGGGCATCCCGACGCGGGTCGTGTCGCTCCCCTGCTGGGAGCGCTTCGACGACCAGGACCAGGCCTACCGCGACGCGGTCCTGCCGCCGGCCGTCCGCAAGCGGGTCAGCGTCGAGATCGGCGTCTCGCTCGGCTGGGAGCGCTGGGTCGGCGACGAGGGCGCGATCATCGGGCTCGACCACTTCGGCGCGTCGGCGCCGGCCGGCACGATCTTCGAGCACTTCGGGTTCACGGCGGACCGGGTCGCGGACGTCGCCCGCAAGGTGGTCCGCGACGGCCTGCACGGGCGCATCCCGACCGTCGACGGCGGCCACTTCGGCGGCAAGCACCCGACGCTCGGCCACGGCGACCCCGGCGTCGCGCGCACCGGCCACTCGGATCCCGGCCACAGCTGATGGCTGGATCGCGCAACGAAAACCGTTGCGCTAGACTTCGGACATGGCCATCACCGCCGCGGATCGCGTCCGCTCGCTCGTCGAGGACTTCGGGGGCCAGGCCGAGGTCGCCCGGGCGCTCGGCGTCGATCGCTCGCGGGTCACCCGCTGGCTGCGCGACGCGGCGCCGGACGCCACGAACCAGCGCAAGCTCGAGTCGGTCGAGTTCGCGATGGCGCGGCTGCTCCAGACATTCCACCGCGAGACGGCCGTCTCGTGGCTGTACGGCTTGAACGCCCACCTCGGCGACCGGCGGCCCATCGACCTGCTCGCCGACGGGCGCGTCTCCGAGGTCCTCGCGGCCATCGAGGCCGAGGAGACCGGCGCCTACGCGTGACCCTCTACCGGGTCTTCCCGTGGGCGCGGCGGCGGTTCGTCCGACCGCTCGACGTCCCGCGCAGCCGCCAGGGCGCCAACCGCCACGACAACCCGGACCTGTACACGGCGCTCTACCTGGCGCGTGAGCCGGACGGCGCCATCGCCGAGGCGATCCAGGGGTTCCGCGGCCGGACGCTGACGGACCGCGACCTCGAGCGCGCCGACGGGCGGCGCCTCGCCCTGGCGACGCTCGACGATCGCGAGGTGCCACCGCTGGTCGATCTGGACGACCCGGCCGTGCTCGTGGCCCGTGGCTGGCGGCCGTCGCAGGTGGCGACCCGGCACCGCGCGACGACGCAGTCGATCGCGCGGACCCTGTTCGACGACGGCGCCGTCGGCTGCTCGTGGTGGTCGGCGCTCGATGCGTCGTGGACGAACGTCACCCTGTTCGGGAGCCGGGGTGGCCGGCTCGCCCTCGAGGCCCCGACCGAGCCGTTGACGGTGACGCACCCGGCCCTCATCGCCGCCGCGGAGCGGCTCGGCGTCCCCCTCGGCCGGTGACGGCCGTATCCTTCGAGGCCTGATGCGCATCGCCTTCGCCGCCGACCACGCCGGGGCCGCCCTCAAGAACGAGCTGCGCGCACGGCTCGCGATCTCCGGGCTCGACCACGAGTGGATCGACCTGGGCGGCGACGGCTCCGACCCCACCGACGACTACCCGGACTTCGCCGAGCGCCTCGGGCTGGCGGTCGCCGGCGGCGAGGCCGACCGGGGCATCCTCATCTGCGGCTCCGGGGTCGGCGCGAGCGTGGCCGCGAACAAGATCCGCGGGATCCGCTCGGCGGTCTGCCACGACACGTACTCCGCTCACCAGGGCGTGGAGCACGACGACATGAACGTGCTGACCCTGGGGGCTCGGGTCGTCGGAATCGAGCCGGCCTACGAGTGCGCCGTCGCGTTCGTCGGCGCCCGGTTCAGCGGCGAGCCGCGTCATCGGCGCCGCCTCGACAAGGTCCTGGCCATCGAGGCGCGCGGGGGCTGACCGAGACGGGCCCGAGACGACCGGGGGCTTCGAATGGAAGCGTCTGCACAACGAGCCGACCGACGTCGCGGCACGGTTCCAGCAAGCCGCTGGGATCGGACGACCGTCTCGGGTCACTGACGGCAAAGGGACGCCGTCGGCGCATGCTCGCGCGATGACGACCCAGGGACCACACCCCGCCTGGGGCATCGCGCGAACGGAGCCGCAATGGCGGCTCACGCGCCGCCGCGGGCTCACCATCCTGCTCGTGCTCGTGCTGGCCATCGCGATCGGTGTCGTCGCCATCCCGAAGATCGTCTATCCCCTGTCCGAGGTCGCCGACCGGATCCGGGCCGCCGAGTCGCCCCGCGTCGTCCCCTCGGGGGTCATCTACAGCGGCCCCAACCCGTTCGAGGGGGCCCCGGACCGCATCCGGATCCTCCTGCACGACGACACGACCGAGGCCGAGGGCAACGAGTTCTGGTGCACGGTCGTGGTTCCGGCGGGCGGCGGCGCCTTCCAGCCCGGGTACCGGATCCGGGTGGAACGGAACCACCAGCGGGCCGGCGAGTCGTCGAACCTCGCGCCCGATCCGCGCTGCACGGACTCCGCTCCCATCCGGTGACCCGGGCGGCGCCAGCCGTCCTCCTCGCCTCCCCGCCGTGCGGCGTACCATGGGCCTCCGCTCACCGATGGGCTCCTCCGTGCACGTTCCGGGGCGTCGATACCGACCCGTAACCGTCCGTTCACAGACGCCCGCCTATCCTTCGGAGGCCATATGACCGACTCCGCCTCGACCACCATCGACGCGCCCCGATTCGCTCTCGGCGACGGCACCGCCGCCTTCGCCGCCGCCGTCGAGCGCGCCCGGTCCGAGGACTGGGTCAACCGCCTCTTCGCCCGCGACGCGACGCTGTGGTCGTCCGACCAGCGGGTGCAGGAGACGATCCTCGAGCGGCTCGGCTGGCTGGACGCCCCGGCGCACTTCACCGACCGCATCGCCGGGCTCGAGGGCTTCGGCGACGGCGTCGTCGACGAGGGGTATACGACCGCCATCGTCGCCGGGATGGGTGGCAGCAGCCTCGCCCCGGACATCCTCCATCGCACCTTCGGCAGCCAGGACGGCTACCTCGCGCTGCGCATCCTCGACTCGACCGACCCGGCCTACGTCGCCGCGACGCTCAACGACCTCGACCCGCTGCGGACGATGACGATCGTCGCCAGCAAGTCCGGCACCACCACCGAGCCGAACGCGTTCCTCGCCTACCAGTGGAAGCGGACCGTCGACGCGCTCGAGGCCGTGGGCCACCACACCTACGAGGGGCCCGGCGCCTTCTTCGCGGCCGTCACCGACCCGGGCAAGAGCCTCGACGCGATCAAGCACCACGACGACTTCCGCGAGGTCTTCCTCAACCCGCCGGATATCGGCGGGCGGTACTCGGCGCTCACCTACGTCGGGCTCGTGCCGGCGTCGCTGATCGGGCTGGACCTCGATGCGCTCCTGGCCTCCGCCAGCACGATGCTCGGCGCCTGCCGCCAGCCGGACCCGGGGACCAACCCGGGCGTCTCGCTCGGCATCGCCATCGGCACGCTCGCGGCGAACGGCCGCGACAAGCTGACATTCCTGGCCGACGACGAGATCGGCAGCTTCGGGGCGTGGCTCGAACAGCTGATCGCGGAGAGCACCGGCAAGCGCGGCGTCGGGATCGTCCCGATCGACCTGGAGCCGCTCGGCGACGTCGCCGACTACGGCAACGACCGCGTCTTCGTGCGGATCGACCTGGGCGACTCGGATAACGGTGGTCGCGACGCCCTCGCCGACGCGCTCGAGGCCGCCGGCCACCCGGTCATCCGCATCTCCCTCTCCGACCCGATCGACCTCGGCGCCGAGGCTTGGCGCTGGGAGATCGCGACGGCGGTCGCCGGGATCGTGCTGGGCATCGACCCGTTCGACCAGCCGAACGTCGAGGAGGCCAAGCAGCTCACCCGTGACCTGCTCGACAAGGGCGGGGCGATCGAGACGTCGACGCCGCTGTCGGCCGACGGGCCGCTGACGCTGTACGGCGACGCGGCGCTCCGGCTCACCTCGGGCGACGGCGGCATCGTCGGGGAGCTGGCCCGCCACCTCGCCCGCCGCAAGGCGAACGCCTACCTCGCGCTCCAGGCGTTCATCGCCCCGACCCCCGAGACCGACGCGGTCATCGCCCGGATCCGCACGCTGTTGCGCGCGAAGACCGGCTGCGCCACGACGGCCGGCTACGGCCCGCGCTTCCTGCACTCGACCGGCCAGCTGCACAAGGGCGGCGCGCCGATCGGCTGGTTCGTCCAGCTGACTGCGGACCACCCGACGGACCTCGCGATCCCGGACTGGCCGTACACCTTCGGCCAGCTCATCGACGCCCAGGCGGCCGGCGACTTCGCCGCCATCGAATCCCACGACCTGCCGATCGTCCGTATCCATCTCGGCGCCGACCCGGCCGCCGGGCTGGCCGCGCTCGAAGGCCGCGCTCGCGACGGCACTCGACCAGGCAGCGGAGGGCTGACCTCGATGCGCATCGGCTTCATCGGACTCGGGCGGATGGGGGCCAACATGGTCCGCCGGCTGGTCCGCGACGGGCACGAGATCGTCGTCTTCAACCGGACGCCGGAGAAGACCACCGAGATCGTCGGCGAGGGCCAGGGCGCCATCGGGTCGTTCTCGATCGCGGAGCTGGTCGAGCAGCTGCCGAAGCCGCGCGCGGTCTGGATCATGGTCCCGGCCGGCGATGCCACCGAGGCGCAGATCCACGAGCTGCTCGAGCACCTCGAGCCGGGCGACACCATCATCGACGGCGGCAACACCAACTTCCACGACGACGTCCGACGCCACGCGATGCTCGCCGAGAAGGGCATCGGCTACGTCGACGCCGGGACCTCCGGGCGGCATCTGGGGCCTCCAGGTGGGCTACTGCCTGATGGTCGGCGGCGACGCCGCGACGGTCACGCCGCTCGAGCCGGTCTTCAAGACCCTCGCGCCGGACGGCGGCTACCTGCACGTCGGCGGGCCGGGTGCCGGCCACTACGTGAAGATGGTCCACAACGGCATCGAGTACGGCCTGATGCAGGCCTACGCCGAGGGCTTCGAGATCATGCACGCGAGCGACTACCCGCTCGACCTCGCGGCGATCTCGGAGCTGTGGATGCAGGGCTCGGTCGTCCGCTCGTGGCTGCTGGAGCTCGCCGGGCGGGCGTTCCGCGCCAACGGCCCGGACCTCGAACACCTGAAGGGCTACGTCGCCGACTCCGGCGAGGGCCGCTGGACGGTCCAGGAGGCGATCGACCACGACGTCCCGGCGCCGGTCATCACGCTCTCGCTGCTGACCCGGTTCCGCTCCCGCCAGGACGACTCCTACGGCGCCAAGGTGCTCGCCGCCCTGCGCAACGAGTTCGGCGGCCACGAGGTGAAGACGGAGTGACCTCGACCCCGTGGTGAAGACCGTGGGCGCGCCGCCCGCCACCGAGGCGCCGGCGGACCAGCCGATCCCCGCCCAGCCGTCGCCGCGCCCCAAGGACGCGCCGCGGACGATGCGCGACGTGCGCCTCGCGCGGCAGGGCAAGCGGACATCGCGGGCCAAGCCGGTCGAGAACGTCCTTCGCGAGGGCCTCCGCCTCGAGCGCGTCGCCGACCCGGCGATCCTCGTGCTGATGGGCGCCACCGGCGACCTGGCCCATCGCAAGGTCCTCCCGGCGCTCTACCAGCTGTGGCGGACGAACCTGCTGCCCCACGAGTTCGTGGTCCTCGCGGTCGGCCGCCGCCCCTACGACGACGAGACGTTCCGGGCCGAGATCCGGGTCTCGCTCCAGCAGTTCAGCCGCGTCCAGCCGATCGAGGAGACCGCCTGGCGCTCGTTCGCGGAGCGGATCTGCTATCACCGGCTCGACTTCGCCGACAACGACGGCTTCGACGCCCTCGCGACCCGCCTCGACGAGCTGGACGAGGAGCGCGGCACCCGCGGCAACCGGCTCTTCTACCTCGCGACCCAGCCGTCCCAGTTCGCCGAGATCGTCGCCCAGATCGGACGGGTCGGGCTCGACCACGAGCACCACGACGGCGGGTGGCGGCGGATCGTCATCGAGAAGCCGTTCGGCCACGACCTCGACTCCGCGAAGCGGCTCAACCGCGAGGTGGGCAAGGTCTTCCGCGAGTCGCAGGTCTATCGCATCGACCACTACCTCGGCAAGGAAACGGTCCGGAACCTGCTGGTCTTCCGCTTCGGGAACGGCATCTTCGAGCCGCTGTGGAACCGCCGCTACGTCGACCACGTGCAGATCACGGTGGCCGAGTCGATCGGGATCGAGAACCGCGGCGCGTTCTACGAGGAGACCGGGGCGTCGCGCGACGTCCTCCAGAACCACCTGCTCCAGCTGGTCAGCCTGATCGCGATGGAGCCGCCGGCCACCTTCGACGCCGACTCGCTGCGCGACGAGAAGGTCAAGGTCCTGCGCGCGATCGCCATGGAGCCCGGCGAGGTCATGAACGACGTGGTCCGCGGGCAGTACGGCCCCGGCTGGGTCGCCGCGACGAAGGTCCCGGGCTACCGCGAGGAGCCGGATGTCGACCCGCAGTCCGAGACGGAGACGTTCGTCGCCGCCAAGCTGCAGATCGACGACTGGCGCTGGTCGGGCGTGCCCTTCTACGTCCGGACCGGCAAGCGTCTGCCGAAGCGGGCGACCGAGATCGCCATCCAGTACCGCGAGGTGCCGCACCGGCTGTTCCGCGACGCCGCGGTGGACCCGGACCCGAACCTGCTGGTCATCCGCGTCCAGCCGGACGAGGGGATCATGCTGCGGTTCGGCGCCAAGGTCCCGGGGCTCGGCATGGACGTCCGCTCGGTGACGATGGACTTCACGTACGGGTCGGCGTTCAGCGTGGACTCGCCCGACGCGTACGAGACGCTCATCCTCGACGCCCTCCAGGGCGACGCCTCGCTGTTCACCCGGGCCGACGAGGTCGAGGAGGCGTGGAGCATCGTCGACCCGCTCATCGAGGCCTGGGCGAGCGCGCCCGAGCCGTCGCTGCCCGAACTACGACGCCGGGACCTGGGGACCGCCCGAGGCGGACGAGCTGCTCGCCCGCGACGGACGGCGCTGGCGCCGGATCTAGCGTGGCGATCGACACCCCGGCCACGGTCGGCGAGCCGGTCCTGCGCTGGTCGGCGCGGGCCGACAGCATCGCGGGCATCGAGACCGAGCTCACGCGGATCTGGGCCAGCCAGGACCTGACGGCCGCGTCGGACGACGCGCCGGGCCGGCACGTCGCGGCACGGACCAGCGTGATGAACCTCGTCGTCGTCGCGCGGCGGCCCGAGGTCGCCGAGCATTGCGCCGCGACCATCCAGGCGCTGACCGGCCGCCACCCGTCGCGGACGATCATCATCGGCTCCGCCGACCCGGACGGCCCGTCGTGGCTGGACGCCCGGGTCGAGGCGCTCTGCGTGCTGCCGCGCGAGGACGCACCGGAGACCTGCGCCGAGATGATCCGCGTGACCGCGGGCGGCGAGGCCGGCCGACACCTCGGCGCGATCGCGACCCCGCTCATCCTCCACGACCTGCCGGTCACGGTCTGGTGGCCCGGGCGAGCCGCCGTTCGGGTCGAGGCCGGCGCGCGACCTGCTCGGCGGCGCGGACCGCCTCGTCGTCGACGGCTCGACGTGGAGCGGGGACGGCCTCGACCGGCTCACGGAGATGGCGTCGCTCCAGGCGGCCACGTCGATCGCGATCAGCGACTTCGCGCTCATCCGCCAGTCGCGCTGGCGCGAGGCGATCGCCTCGATCTTCGACGACCCGGACTTCCTCCCCTACCTGCGCTCGCTGCGGCGGATCGCGGTCACGTACGGGACGCACGACGAGACCTGCGCGCCCGGCTCCGCGAACCTGGTCAAGCCCGTCTACCACGTCGGCTGGCTCGCCTCGCGGCTCGGGCTGTCCGTGGTCAAGCCGCTGACCGAGGTCGCCGGGCACGGCCCGCGACGACCAGCCGCCCGGTCCGCGGTCCGGGCGCCAAGCCGGTCATCGGCCGCGGGACTCGCAGCCACGCTGTCGGACGGCCGGTCGCGAGGTCGGGCGTGGTCGTCCGGCCCGATCGTCTCGACGATGCCCGCCGGGACGACGCTGCGCGTCGAGCTGCTGGCGGAGCGGCGCGGCTCGGAGCTGCGGGCCGACGTGACCGCCGAGGCCGAGACCGTCCACGTCCGCGTCTGGCAGGACGGCGTCGAGGCGCTCGACCGGCACTTCCTCGCGCCGCGGCGGACCGAGGTGGACCTCCTGGCCGAGGCCATCGAGTCGGGACAGCGCGACCCGGTCGGCGGTCGGCGCACTGCGCTCCGCCGCGGCGCTGACCGGCCGGACGTGAGCGACGCGGGCGAGCCCGCGATCCGCGTCGTCGCCGATGCCGAGGCCGCGGCCGCGACTCGCGGCCGAGCTGACCGCCGCGCGGCTGACCGAGGCGGCGGCAGCCCGCGGGCGCGCCGACTGGGCGACGACCGGCGGGTCGACGCCGATCGGGATGTACCGGCGTCCTCATGCAGCCGCCGCTGGTGGCTGCCGGTCCCATGGGCGCGACGTCCACGTCTGGTGGGGCGACGACCGCTTCGTCCCCCGCGACCATCCGCTCTCGAACGTCAAGCCGCTCGACGACATCCTGCTCGGGATCGGGCGGACCGAGGAAGGCACGGCCGGCGGGGCGGTCGAGGTCCCGCTCCCGGCCGCGAACCTCCATCCGTTCCCCACCGGCGAGGCGATCGGCCGCGGGCCTGGGCGCGGACTGGTGCGCGGCGCAGCTCGCGGCGACCCTCCGCTCGGACGGGCCGCCCGCCGTCGACGGCTGGCCGGTCTTCGACCTCTTGATGCTCGGGATGGGCGGCGACGGCCACGTGCTCTCGGTCTTCCCCGGCTCGGCGGCCCTCGACTCGACCGAGCTCTGCCTCGCGGTGCCCGGCGCCGACCCACATCGAGCCGCACGTCGAGCGGGTCACGATGAACCCGGCGGTCATCGGGGCCGCCCGGCAGGTTCTCGTCGTCGCGACCGGGGCCGGCAAGGCCGAACGTCGCTCGCCGGCGTCTTCGGCGACGTGCGCGATCCGCGCCGCTGGCCCGCCCAGCTCGCCCGGATCCCGACGGCCACCTGGATCCTCGACGAGGCCGCGGCCGCCGGGCTCCCCGCGCTGACACCGTGAGCTGGCCCGAGGGCATCGCCGCACGCCATGTCCACGCGCCGGACGGCGTGTCCGATCGGCGTCTTCACGAGCGGCACCGGGCCGCCGCTGGTCCTCGTCCACGGCACGGCCGGCGACCACACGACGTTCCGGGTCGTCGGGCCGATGCTGGCCGCGCGACGGACGGTCCACGCGATCGACCGCCGCGGCCGCGGCGCCTCCGGCGACGCGGCGCCCTACGCGATCGAGCGCGAATTCGACGACGTGGCCGCGGTCGCACGCGCGATCGCCGGCGAGGCCGGCGAGCGCGTCGACGTCGTCGGCCACTCCTACGGCGGACGCTGCGCGCTCGGCGCGGCGCTGCGGACCGACGCGATCGCCCGGGTCGTCTGCTACGAGGGCGCGCCCCCGCCGCCCGACGTCTCGTACCAGCCCGCCGGGCTCGAGGCGCGAGCTGCGCCGCCTGCTCGACGCCGGCCGGACGGACGAGCTCTCGCCACCTTCCTGACGCGGGTCGTCGGCATGCCGCCGGCCGAGCTGGCCGCCTACCGCGACGACCCGGTCTGGCCGGTCCGCGTCGCGACGGCCGCGACGATCGTCCGCGAGCTCGAGGCGGAACGGTCCCCGGCGGCCGGCCTCGACGCGCTCGGCGCGGTCCGCCAGCCGGTCCTGCAGATCCTCGGCGGCGAGAGCCTGCCGGTCTTCCCCGCGCGACGGCCGCCCTCGACGAGCGGCTCGCGGACGGCCGCGTCGTCGTCATCCCGGGCGCGCGGCATGCGGCCCACCACACCCATCCCGAGGCCTTCGTGGCCGCGGTGCTGGGCGACCCGGCGGACGGCCCGGCCCCCGTGCGAGACTGACCGGCATGCTGGACATGAACTGGCTCGGCTGGATCGTCGTCGGTCTCATCGCGGGCGCGATCTCCGGAGCGATGCTCGGCGGGACGACCGCGCGCGGCTGCCTCCCGAACGTCGTCGTCGGCATCCTCGGCGGCGTCCTCGGCGGCTGGCTGGCGACGCAGATGGGCTTCGGGCCCGCCCAGGGCTTCATCGCCGCGCGTGGTCGTCGCGGTCTTCGGCTCGCTCGTCGTCCGCCTCGTCCTGAACGCGATCGCCGGCGACAAGTAGGGCACCGGCCGCGGATCCGGCTCGGCCGGACCGACCGCGCGTCCGGATGTCGGCTACCATCGGCCCATGACGGAGCCTTCGACGACCGCCACGACCGCCACTCCGGCACCGCCCGACGAGCGCCCGTACTCCCCGGGCCTCGCCGGCGTCATCGCCGGCGAGACCGCCCTCAGCCTCGTCGATGGCGAGCGCGGCCGGCTCCTCTATCGCGGCTACCGCATCGGCGACATCGTCGACCACGGCACGTACAGCGCCGTGGCGAACCTGCTGTGGACCGGCGACTGGGATCCCACGGCCGCGCCTCGCCGACCGCCCCGGTGCCGCCCGAGGTCATGACCGTCCTGCGGGCGCTGCCGCCGACGACCAAGCCGATGGACGCCCTGCGGACCGCGGTCTCGGCCTGGGGCGCCGTCCAGAACCCGACCTGGCCGCCGACCGTCGACCAGGCGCGCGCGATCACGGCCGCCTCGCCGTCCGCGCTGGCCGCGTTCGCCCGGCTGCGCCAGGGCCTCGAGCCGATCGAGCCGGACCCCGCGCTCGACCTGGTCGCCGGCTTCCTCTACCAGCTCAACGGCGTCCGGCCCGACGCCGGGACGGCCAAGGCGCTCGACGCCTACTTCATGGTCGGCGCCGAGCACAGCTTCAACGCCTCGACGTTCACCGCCCGCGTCGTCATCTCGACCCGCTCGGACATCGCGTCGGCGGTCGCGGCGGCCATCGGCACGATGAAGGGCCCGCTCCACGGCGGCGCCCCGACCGAGGTGGTCGACCAGCTCTCGCAGATCGGGACGCCCGGAGCACGCCGAGGCGTGGCTCAACGAGGCGCTCGACCGCGGGGAGCGGCTGATGGGCTTCGGCCATCGCGTGTACCGCGCCTACGACCCGCGGGCGGCCGCGCTGCGCAAGGTCGCCGAGTCGATGCCGAACCCGCCGGACTGGCTGCAGACCGCGATCGCGGTCGAGGACGTCGCCCTGCGGGTCCTCGCCGAGCGGCACCCGGAGCGGGCGCTCAAGACCAACGTCGAGTACTACGCGGCGCCGGTGCTGCTGGGCGTCGGGCTCTCGCCGGACCTGTTCCCGGCGACCTTCTCGCTGGCCCGTCACGCGGGCTGGACCGCGCATGCGCTCGAGCAGGCCGGCGACGACCGCCTGATCCGCCCGGACGTCCGCTACGTCGGCCCCGCGGAGCGCGACCTGCCCGCCTGACCCGGCCTACAGCCAGCCGCGCCGCCGGAAGTAGGCGACGAAGCGCGACCAGCAGGATGCGCCATCAGCAGCAGGATCCCGAGGAACGCGAACTCGGCGTCCTCGCCCGGGACCGGCACGTTCATCCCGAAGATGCTCGCGATCAGGGTCAGCGGCAGGAGCACGACGCTCACCGCGGTCAGGATCCGGAACGAGTCGTTCAGCCGGTGCGACAGCACCGATTCGTTGGTCGACTCGAGCGCCTCGATGACCTCCTTGTGGTTCTCGAGCGTGTCCCAGATCCGCTCGGCCGCGTCGGAGATGTCGTCGAAGTAGATCTCCAGCTCCTCCTGGAGGTAGCGCTGCTTCGTCCGCTCGAGGTCGCGCAGGACGGCGCGCTGCGGCCGGACGATGCGCCGGAAGTTGATGATCTCCTGCTTCGCCTCGGAGATGTCGCGGACGATCTCGCCGGAGCGGCCCTCGAAGATGTCGTCCTCGATGCGGTCGAGCTTCATCTCCATCTTGCGCAGCATCGGGAACGAGGCGTCGACGCAGGTGTCGACGATCTTGTAGAGCAGGTAGCCGGTGCCCTTCGAGAACGTCGCCTCGCGCAGGTCCGCCTTCTCGCGGTAGCGCTCGAACATCGCGGTCAGCGGCGGGAGCGGGATGTTCGGGAGCGTGATCAGGTAGTCCGGGCCCATGAACAGGTCCATCTCGGCGGTCAGGATCCGCGAGGTCTCCTTCTCGAAGAGCGGGAAGTGCAGGACGATGAAGACGTAGTCGTCGTACTGGTCCAGCTTCGGGCGGTTGTTGCGCGAGTAGACGTCCTCGAAGTCGAGCGGGTGGAAGTCGAAGTTGTCCTCCAGCCAGTCGCGATCGGACGTGCGCGGCGACTCGATGTGGATCCAGCGGATGCCCGGACGCCTCGATGATCTCGGGCGCCGCGACCTCGGGCTGGAGGTCGGGCGCCGCACCGACGCGCGAGCGGCGGCCGCGCGGTCGCGGGAGCGGCGGCAGGCACGATGTTCGGCACGCCGCCATCGTAGCCGCCGCTGTCGGGCGCGCGGCGCCCCGCGCGACGTGTCGCCGTTATGGGTACAGTCGCATCTGACAGAATGCAACCGTGGGTCCGGTCGGGGCGATCCCCGATGGTGCGGCCCGCTGCAACCGACGGATGATCGCCGTCCGATCGCCTGTGGAGGGATGACGATGACGACGACACCGCCGGACGACGCGCCGCGATGACCGAACTGGTCTCGCCGGGCACCGTCGGTCCCGGCCAGGTGACGTGGTGGTCCGACCTTCGCGACCGGCTGCCCGGCATCCCGCCGAGCGGCCTCGCTCGTCGCGGCCGTCGTGTGGCTCGCCATCGTCGTCCTGGCCCGGCCGGATGGCGGCCCGTGGCGGACCGGCCAGGAGGCGTTCTGCTACTGGGTCGCCAGCCTCTATGCGCCCGTACGCCCAGTCCGACTGGACGCAGCCGGTCGCGTACGTCTATTCGCCGGCGTTCCTCCAGGCGATCGCGCCACTGACCGCAGCTCCCGTGGCTGGTCTTCATGGGCGTGTGGACGGCCCTCCTGCTCGCTCGCCGTCCGCTTCCTGACCGGCCCGCGCTGTTCGCGGTCGGCGTCCTGCTGGCCTCGGTCGAGCTGGTCGGCGGGAACATCTCGCTGCTGCTCGCGGTCGCCATCGTCATCGGCTTCCGCTGGCCGGCGGCCTGGGGCCTCGTGCTGCTGACGAAGGTCACGCCCGGCATCGGCCTGCTCTGGTTCGCGGTGCGCCGCGAGTGGCGGAGCCTCGGGATCGCCCTCGGCGCCACCGCGGCGGTGGCGGCCGTCTCGTACGCGATGATGCCGTGGGCCTGGGCGGACTGGGTCTCGGTCCTCACCAACGTCGCCGGGTCGCAACGGCACGTGGGCCGCCGTGCCGATCCCGCTCCTGGTCCGCCTGCCGGTCGCGATCGCGATCGTGGTCTGGGGCGCCCGCACGGATCGGCGCTGGACGGTGCCGGTCGCCTCGATGCTCGCGCTGCCGGCGCTGTGGTACGGCGGCCTGTCGATGCTCCTGGCGGTCATCGTGCTCCAGCGCGAGCCGTGGAAGTCGGTGGGGCCGGGCGGCACGTCGCCGGCATCGAACGACGTGCCCGCGGTCACGGCACCCGCGGTCGAACCGGTCACGGCGATCGCGTCCTAGCCCTATCCGAGACATCCACCTGCGCGGCATCGGTCAGGCCGGCGTCGCGCGGCCGCCGCGAGCGAGCCGGCGACACCGACCACCTCGAGGTCAGCGCCGTCCGCAGCACCGCCGCGGTCCCCTCGCCCACCACCGGGTGGTCGTCGACGATCGCGACCCGGATCCGTCGGCCCACGTCCGTCAGCGGGCCCGCCAGTCGAGCTTCGACGTGGGTCCCGCCGGACGGCCAGGCGCCGCACGTCGAGGATCGCGCCGATGGCCTCGGCCCGCTGCTGCATGTTGAGCAGGCCGAAGTGGCCGGTGCGCTCGGCGCGTCGCCTCGGCGTCGGGGGCGATGCCGCGGGCCGGCGTCGTCGATCGACAGCGACGCGCCATCGTCGGAGGTGCGAGTAGCGCACGACGATCGGCGGGCGCGCCGTGCTTGACCGCGTTGGACAGGGCCTCCTGGGCGACCCGGAAGAACGCGAGCTCGACGTCGGCCGGCGGTCGGGTGCCGTCGGAGCGCTCGAGGCGGACCTCGCCGCCGGCGAGCCGCTCGATCCGCAGGACCAGCCAGTCGAGCGCGGGGCCGACGCCGAGGTCGTCGAGGATCGGCAGCCGCAGGTCGCCGCAGATGGCGCGCAGCCGGTCCGACACGGTCCGCGCGATGTCGGCGCCTTCGGTGTCGCCCGGCGGCGTCGAGCCGATGGACGAGCAGCGTCAGCTCCTGGAGCGCGTCGTCGTGGATGTCGGCGGCGACGCGCGCCCGTTCCGCCTCGGTCGCGGCGACGACGAGGTCGCGCTGGAGCGTCGGCGCGCGTCGCGAGGCGGGCGAGCGGGCGGACCGTGAACCGGCCAGCGACGAGGACGAAGACCGACCCACAGGCCCAGCGGGCAGCAGATATGGCGGGGCGCCGGTCGCGAGCGCGAAGAGCGGCGTGGCCCCGGCGACCGCGATATTCGGTCGATTCGAGGAGTCGGCCGCTCGACCGTCGGTCGGAGCCCGGCCGGATCGGCGCGGCCGCCGCCAGCCCCGGGATCAGCGGGATCGCCGCGATGAGCGCCCAGCGCGCCAGGCCCGTGTCGACGACCTGCCACGATCCCACCACCGCGGCGGCCCCTTCGAGGACGATCGCGATCGTGGCGCACGCGCCGCTCACGATGCGCGACCACCCGCCGCTCTTCCGGGTCGGCGATGCGCTCGACGAGGGCGCTGGCGAGGGGGAGCATCGCCAGGACCGTCAGCGATGCCGCCGAGGGCGATGAGGACCGGATCGACGGTCTGACCGGTCGGACGCACGAGGAACGGGACCGCGGTCGCGACGACGAGCGGGATGGCGAGCGGCCGGAGTGACGGTGCCGGCTCGGCCGCTGGCGAGCCACCAGCCACCGAGCAGCAGGAGCGCGATCCCGAGGAAGACCGCCGGCAGCGTCGAATCGAGGCCGGCGATGTAGCAGTCGTCGAACGCGGAGACGGTGTGGAACTGGTCCGGCTCGCCGCGCTCGCAGGTCCCAGGGCTGGATCGCTTCGAGGTTGGTGATCGGTGCGGCGAGCAGCTGTCGGAGCGCCGCCGGGTCGATGGGGGCGTCGAGCGGCAGCACGCGGCTCGATGCGGATCGGCGTCTGGGCCGTCGACCTCGCCCGTCTCCGGATCCGGCGTCGGTTCGACGTCCGCGTAGACGTAGCGACGGCAGCTCGATCAGGCGTGACGCCGTTGAACCCGAGCACGACCATGCCGGGTCGGATCCCCTCGCGCCAGGGCGTTGCTCTGGGCGATCGACCGAGTCGACGAAGACCCGCCCGCCCGCGCCCTGCGCGAGATGGACATCGACGTCGAAGCGGGCCAGCGCCAGGGCGCGCACACCGAGCACGAAGGCGGCGGCGGCGATGGCGATCGCGAGGCGATCGCGCAGTCGGCGCATCCATGGCTCGACACTAGCAGACGGTCTTCGACGGTCCGCGTCCGGGGAATCCCGGAACGGCTGCCGGGGTTGCGCGCGATGTCAGGCCGAGACGGGCGCCCGTACCATGCCGCACGCCGGCCCGAACCTCGAGGCCGAGCGCGTGAGGGGACGGCGTGGCGATCCTCGAGACCCACGACATCGGCAAGCGCTACGCGCGGCGGCGGCCCTGGGCGCTCCGCCATCTCGACCTCGTCGGTGCCGGACGGGAGCATCACGGCGCTGGTCGGCCCGAACGGCTCCGGCAAGTCGACGCTCCTCAAGGCGTGGATCGGCTTCGAGCGTCCGACCGAGGGACGGCTCCTCGTCGACGGCATCGACCCGTGGAAGGACCGCGGCGCCGCGATCAAGCGGATCGGCTACGTCCCGCAGGCGCCGTCGCTCTACCGCGAGCTGACCGTCGACGAGCACGTCCGCCTGGCCGAGACGCTGCGGCCGGGCTTCGAGCCCGCGATCGCCCGCCGGCGGCTCGACGACCTGGCGATCCCGCTCGGGGCCGCGGCCGACGAGCTGTCCGGCGGGCAGCAGGCGCAGGTCGGGCTGGCGCTCGCGCTCGGGACGCGGGCGCCGGTGCTGCTGCTCGACGAGCCGCTGGCGAGCCTCGACCCGCTGGCGCGCCGCGAGTTCCTCCACGTGCTGGTCGACGCGGTCCGGGCCGACGGCGCGACCGCGCTGCTCTCGTCGCACGTCATCACCGACATCGAGCAGGCCTGCGACCGGCTGCTGGTGCTCGGCGGCGGGCGGACGCTCCTCGACGTGTCGATCGCCGAGGCGATCGCGGCGCATCGCGTGGTCGACGTCGGCGCGGACGGCTCGATCGCCGGCCCCGGTCGACGGCCCGGCGACGGTGGTCGGGCGGTTCCCGGGTCCCGCCGGCGAGCGGCTCGCGCTCGTGCGCGACGCCGGCGACCTCGGCCGCGCCGCGACGCTCGAGGAGGTCGTGCTCGGCCACCTGGCCGCCGGACGGACGCCGGCCACCACGCGATGACGCGGAGCGCAGGCGGCATGACGCTCCGCCGGATCCGGCTGACCCTGCGGCTCCACCGCTTCGAGGTCTACGCCTTCGGGGTCACGCTCGTCGTCCTGTCCATCGCGGCGTTCGCGGTCGCGACCTACATCGACAGCCTCAAGCCCGGGACCGGAGTGCTTCCCGGAGCTGAACGAGCCCACGGCCGCCTGTCGAGTCGCCCTCGACAAGTACTGGGGCGCGCAGCAGTCGCTCGGCACGCTCCTGGGAACGCCGACGCTGATCGTGACCTCCGTGATCGGCCTGTTCCTCGGCGTGCCGATCGTCGGCCGCGAGCTCGAGCGCGGCACGACCCGGCTCGCGTGGTCGCTGGCGCCCGTCGCGCTGGCGCTGGTACCTCTCGCGGGTCCTGCCGATGGCCGTGGTCGTCGTGGTCGCCTCGTTCGTGGCCGGCGTCGCGATGGACCGGTTCTTCGCGGCGAGCACGCCCAACCAGGACCTGACGCCAGTCGTTCGCCGGCTACGGCGCCCGCGGGCGGCCTGCTCGCGGCGCGGGCGATCTTCCTGTTCGGCGCTGTCGGTCGTCGTCGGCGCCGTGATCGGACGGGCGCTGCCGGCGCTCATCGTCGCCGGGCTGCTCGAGCGGCGTCGCGCTCGCCGCCGGCGAGAACTTCTACCAGTCGGTGCTCCTCCGCCAGGAGGCGGTCCCGGTCGCGATGGCCGGGCTACTCGTACCAGGGCAACCAGCCGCTCTACTTCGACACGCGCTGGCAGCTCCCGGACGGGACGCTCGTCGGCTACGAGTACTTCGGCGACCAGGGCGTCCCGTACGACGAGAACACGGGCGAGCCGAAGTACCCGGAGTTCCAGCTGCGTGATCCCGGGGACCGAGTACCGCTGGGTCGAGACCCGCGAGGCGGCGGCGCTCGTCGGCGCGTCGGTCGTCGCGATCCTGATCGCCGGCGTCATCGTCCAGCGGCGCCGCCCGGGCTAGACGCGCGGCGTCGCGCCGGGCAGGCCCGGGCGGGCCCGACGCCGGTCAGGCCTCGGCCGTCGCCCTCGCGCCGCGGGAGGTCGCACGCGACGCGGGCGTAGACCGTCGCCGCCCCGAACAGGAAGACCGTGCCGCCGGCGATGAACGGCCCGGCCACGCCGCCGACCGAGGCCAGCGCCGCGCCGACGGCCGGGCCGACGATGCCCGCCGCGTAGAGCGGCAGGTAGACGAGGTTCAGCGTCGCCGACCGGCGGTCGGCCGGGACGTCGAGCGCGAGCAGCCCGAAGATCATCGAGCTGACCGTCGCGGTCGAGACGCCGAGCACGACCGCGAGCAGCGCGAGCGCCGGGACCGCCGGGGCGAGCGGCATCAGCAGCAGGATCACGCCGCCGCAGGTGAGCGCCGCGATGAGCACCGGCCGGAAGCCGATGCGGTCGCCGATGCAGCCCGCCGAGCGGCGACACGAGCGCGCCGACGAGCGCGGCCGCGCCCATGACGAGCGCGATCGCGGACGCGAGGCCGGCGCCGCTGCCCGTGAGGTCCTCGACCAGGACCGGGATGTACGGCCGGCTCATCTGGGTCGCGAGGTACGAGATCCCGAAGATCAGGAAGATGCGGCGGACGGTCTTGTCGGTCAGGACCGAGCGCATCGCCCCGAAGGCCAGCCCGATCACGCCGCCGGTCGGGATGACCTCCGGCCGGATCTCGCGGGTCAGGGCGACGAGCAGCGCGGTGCCCACCGACAGCCCGGCCGACAGCCAGAAGACGCCGGGCAGCGACCAGCCGAGCCCGTCGACGAGGATGCCCGCGAGCGCCGGCCCGAACGCGAAGCCGATCGGCCCGGACGAGCCGAAGAGCGCGATCGTCACCCCGAGGCGGCGCAGCGGCGTGACGTCGCGGATCCCCGCCAGCATCACCCCGGTGTTGCCCAGCTGGAACCCGATCAGCAGCATCGAGAGGGCGAGCTGCCACGGCTCCCGCGACAGCGCGACGCCCGGCGAACACGACCGCCTCGACGAGGGCGCTGCGGATGATGACCGCCTTGCGGCTGTACTTGTCGGCCCAGACGCCCCACAGCGGGACGAGCGGCAGGCCCGACCACGAAGACCAGCGAGCTGAAGAGCCCGACGAAGGCGAGGCGGTCCGCCTCGTCGACGCCCATCTGGCGGAGGTAGGCGGGCAGCAGCGCGAAGATCTGCGCGACGCCCATCCCCTCGACGAGGCTCGTGACCCAGAAGACGGCGACGAGGAACCGCCAGTCCTGCGCGGGGCGCGCGTCGGCCTGGGGTGGGGTCGAAGGGAGGTCGGGCACCGGCGAAGCCTAGCGGATGGTCGGGCCGGTCCGTTGCGGTCCGGGTCCGGTCGCGGCGGCGGTCCCGGCGCCGGACACACGAAAGCGCCCGAAGGAACTGGTGGGAGCCCAGCCGTTCAGCGGGTCCAGTGGCTACGAACAAGTCCGCAGTCCCTGGTCGCCGCCGGGTCCCTCGCTCGCTGGCCTTGCGGCCCTCGAACCCGGTTCCCGGGACCGTCCCGTGGATCACTCCTCGGACCGGTCTGGCGGTTCACATCTGCCCCTTCGGGCAAGACGAAATGTACGGTCCGAGGCCACGACATCCACAACGGGCTTATCCACGAACTTGCTGGTAACGGGTCCGACCTTATCCCCAAGTTCGCGGACGTTGTGGACGAGTTGTGGATACTCGTCGCGGAGGTTGCCGCCCATGGCCCACCTGCTCGCCCGTCTCGTCGCCATCAACGACCGCTGGGCCCAGCCGTTCGGCGACTTCAACCACCGCTGGCTCACGGCGCTCTTCCGGCCGCTCGGTCCGGTCAAGGACCTGCTGCACGGCCGCTGGCTCGGCCATCCCCTCCACGGCGCCACGACGGACCTGCCCGATCGGGCTGCTGCTGGCGCACCGTCGTCCTCGACCTCGTCGGGCCAGCGCGGCCGCCGCGGACATCGCCCTGGTCGCTCACGATCGTCACGATGCTGCTCGCGGCGCTGTCCGGCCTGGCCGACTACTCCGACACCGACGGGACGGCGCGGACCCGCTCGACCACGCACGCGACGCTGATGACCGTCGCCCTCGTCGTCCTGCTCGTGTCGCTCGCGCTGCGCGCGGGCGACCCGGCCGACCGGATCCTGCCGGTCGCGCTCTCGATCCTCGGGTTCCTCGTGGTCACCGCGGGCGCCTTCGTCGGCGGCGACGTCGTCTACGTCCTCGGCAACATGGTCAGCCGGCACGCGTTCCGCGGCGCCGGCACCAAGTGGATCAAGCTCGACACGGGCGAGGTCGCCGACCTCGCGGCCCTCCCCGACGCGACGCCGACGAAGATGCGGGCCGGCATCAACGACCTCGTGGTCGTCCGCATCGGCGACACGGTCCACGCGATGCACGCGGTGTGCGCCCATGCCGGCGGGCCGCTCGACAAGGGGACCGTCGTCGACGGGTGCCTGGAGTGCCCGTGGCACGCGTCGCGGTTCCGCCTCGCCGACGGGCGCGTCGTCCGCGGGCCGTCCGTCTACGACCAGCCGTCGTACGAGCTGCGGGCCGCCGAGGGCGGCGGGTACGAGGTCCGGCGCGCGGCGTCCTGACGGGAGCCGCATCATCGCGGGGTGCGGATCATCGAGCTCCCGGACCCGTCGCTCGTCCTCCTGATCGGCGCGGCCGGCGCCGGGAAGTCGACGCTCGCGGCCCGCCTGTTCGACCCGGACGAGATCCTCTCCTCCGACGCGTTCCGGGCGCAGGATCTCGGGCGATGCCGCCGACCAGCGCGTCACGCGGGCCGCCTTCGAGCGGCTCCACCGCGAGCTCGCGACCCGATTGCTGGCCGGCCGCCTGACCGTCCTCGACGCCACGAACCTCGAGCGGAGCGCGCGACGGGCCGGGATCGACCGTGCCCGCGCCGCCGGCGTGCCGGTCACGGCGCTCGTGCTGGACCTGCCCGCGGCCGTCGTCCTGGCACGGAACGCGGCGCGGGTCGAGCGGGTCGTCGACCCGGCGGTGGTCCAGCGGCACCTCGCCGCGGTCCGGGCGACGGTCGACGACGGGCGGCTGGCGGCCGAAGGGCTCGATGCGGTGGTCGTCCTCGGGACGCCCGAGGCCGTGGACGTCGCTCCGGATCGAGCGGCGGCGGGCCTAGGCGCTCCCGATCCCGATCAGCGCGACCGCGACCGACGCGAGGACGATGCCGACCGCGTGCGACCGGGTGACCCGCTCGTGCAGGAAGATCGCGGCCAGGACCACGGTCGTGACCGGGTAGAGCCCCGAGACCACCGACGCGATCGCCAGCGCCCCGGTCTGGACGGCCGCGATGTAGCCGGCGTTGCCGGCCATGTCGAGGACGCCGATGGCGAGCAGGACCGGCAGGAGGTTCGCCTTCGGGCGCCAGGCGGACCGCGTCACGAGGATGATCGCGACGATCAGGACCGCCTCGGATCCGCGCACGATCGCCAGCGGCGCGAAGACGTGCCCGTCCGAGATCTGGTTGATCACCACGCCGAACAGGCCGATGGTCGTCCCGGCCAGCAGCGCCAGCCCCAGGCCCTGGCGGCCGCCGCCCTCGTCCTCGACGCGCGAGACCAGGACGACCGCGACGAGCGCGAGACCGATCCCCACGAGCACCATCGTCGCCGGCCAGCCCTCGAGGACGATCCCGGCGACGACCGGGATCAGCGCGGCCAGGACGCCGGTCACCGGCGCCACGATCCCCATCCGCCCCACGGCGAGGCCGCGGTACAGCGCGGTGATGCCGATCCCGCCCAGGATCCCGCCGAGCACCGACCAGGCGATGTCCGCGCCGGTGAGCGACGGCTCGTGGCGCAGGATCGCCAGCGCGGCCGCGATCGCCATGCCCGTCAGCTGCGAGACGAGGACGACGCCGTAGACCGGCGTCCGGCGACTGGTCAGCCCACCGGCGAAGTCGCCCGCGCCCCAGGTCAGCGCCGAGGTCAGCGAGAGCAGCAGCGTCGCGACCGCCGGGTCGAGACCGGTCAGGGGGCGGGCTCGTCGACGGGCACGGCCGGGTCCGCGACGGGCGCGGCGTGCGGCCTCCGGGGCGGCGCGGCGGCGGGCGCGTCGGGCAGGATCGGGTCGGCGACCGGGGCCGGCGCGTCGTCGACCATCGTCGGCCCGGGCAGCTCGACGACCTCGGCCGCGACCTTGTCGTAGCGATCCGAGGTCGTCAGGTAGATCACCTGGAAGTCGGACGCGACCGCGCGGAGCAGCTCGAGCGCGCGGGTGGCGCGCTCGTCGTCGAGCGTCACGAACGGGTCGTCGAGGATCAGCGGCGGCCGCCGGTCGCCGGTCACGAGCCGGACCAGGCCGAGGCGGGCCGTCAGGTAGACGAGGTCCATCGTGCCCTGGCTGAGCGCCGAGACCTTGACCCAGTCGCGCTTCTCGGGCGCGCGGACCTCGATGTCGAGCGTCTTGTCGTCGACGCGCACGTGGCGGTACCGGCCGCCCGTCACCATCGCGAGATCGCCGACCATCCGCTTCTCGAGGTAGCGGGTCGCGGTCTTCATCGTCGCCTGCTCGGCGCGGTCGATGGCCGCGAGCGTGCCCGCGTAGACGCGCTGGCGCCGCTCGAGCGTCGCGTACTGCTCGCGCCACATGGCCAGGCGCTCGGCCTGGCCGGCGACCTGCTCGGCATCGACGGTGTTGGCCTCGACCCGCGCCCGGGCGTTGGCCTCGTCGTCGCGCGTCCGCTCCAGCGCCGACTCCTGCTCGCGTACCTCCACCTCGAGGCGCTCGCGGGCGCGCGGCTCCTTCGCGATCGGCCCGAGGGCCTCGATGGCGCTGGTCTTCTGGGCGATCTCGAGCGCCGCCGCGTCGCGGACCGCGGTCAGGGTGCCGGGCGGCTCCTTGCCGACGAGCCCGTCGCGCTGGGCGGTGAGCCGGTCGATCTGGGCGACGTGCGCCTCCTCGGCGGCCAGCAGCGTCTCGGCGGCCGGCAGGTCCTCGAGGCCCGAGCGAGCCGAGGCGGCGGGCGATGTCGGCGTCGCACTGGGCCAGCTCGGCCTCCATCTCGGAGCGGCCGCGCAGGCGCCGGTCGATCTCCACGTCGCGGAGCTGCTCGCTCATCGAGTAGCTCCGTCGCTGGCCGACCGCGACGCCGCCGAGGATCAGGCCGATCCCCGCGATGACCCCGCCGACGACGGCCGGGATGATCCCGAGCGTGGCGATCTTGAGCACGTTGGCCGCGACCGACACGATCGAGATGAGGAGGCCGATGATGATCATCACGACCGAGATGCGCGACACCGAGCGCCAGGTCGTCGGCTCCGGGGCGACCTCGAACTTGACGTTGACCTCGCCGGCCAGCGCGGCCCGCAGCTCGCGGGCGCGGACGTCCAGCGCGCGCAGGCGCTCGACACCGGCGCGGATGACCGGCAGCGGGTTGGCCGACGGATGGGTGGACGCCAGCTGGTCGAGCTCGCGCGGTCACCTCGACGGCCTGGCGGTAGCGCTCGTAGCGCTCCTGCGCCGCCTCGCGGTCGGCGATCAGGCGCTCCGCCTGGCGGGCCTTCTCGAGCATGCTCCGGCGCTCGGCGAGGATCAGCTCGGTCTCGGCCCGCCGGTCGTGGGCGCCGGCGAGCAGGTCGCGGTCCGCCGCCAGCTGCGCGAGGGCCGCCTCGCCCTGCTCGACCGCGGTCTGGGCCTTGCCGACGGCCTGCTCGGCCACCTTGAGCCGGCCGGGGTTCTTCTCGCCCTTGGTGGTCAGGTCGTAGATCGCCTTGTCGAGCTTCTTGCGCGCCCGGCTCGTGCCCCGGTCCGCGCCGCTGATGGAGGCCTGCAGCCGGTCGCGGAGCGACGCCTCGTCGCGCGTGACGTCGTCGAGCTCCTGGTGGCGGATCGACGCCGTCGCGCGGAAGAAGCCCTCGGTGGGGATGCCGGTCAGCTCCGCGATGACCTGGTCCGCGAGCGCCGGGTCGGCGATCGACTGGCCGTCGTACTCGAGGCTGACCGTGCCGCGCGAGCCGGCGAACGTCTTCTCGAGCGTGCCGACCTTCTGCCCGTCCTCCTCGTCCTGCTCGAACTCGATGGTCACGACCGATCGCGCCTCCGGCGGCGCGTCCCACGGCCGGAGCGATTCGAGGTCGCCGGCGGCGCTCGTCACGCGGCGGGTGATGGCCAGCTCGATCGCCCGCTGGATCGTGGTCTTGCCGGCCTCGTTCGGCCCGCGGACGACGGTCAGCCCGGGCGCGAGGTCGATGTCGAGCTCGCGATAGCGCCGGACCTCCCTGAGCTGGAGCCGGCGGATCCTCACAGCGAGACCTCCTGCCCGGCGAGCAGGAGTCGGCCGAGCCGGAGCGAATCGCGCAGCTCGGCGGCCTCGTCGACCTGGCCCGCCCTCTCGGAGGCGGCGATGCGCGCCTCGAGGTCGCGGATGAAGGCGCCCGCGACCGTGTCCGGCGACGGGAGCACGCCGCTGGTCAGCGCCGGCATCGAGCGGTCGCGGACCCGGACCTTGAGGAACGACGGCGCGAGCCGCGCCTCGATCTCGTCGATGTCGAGGTCCAGGTCGTCCGGGCGGACGCCGACGAGCCGGACGTCGAGGACGAGGTCCGGGTCGGCACGCTTCTCGAGGGTCTCGATGAGGGTGGGCTGGCTCTTGACGATCGCGGCATCCAGCTCGGTCCGGTCGAATCGGGTCCGCCCGACGACCCGCTCCTCGACCGTCACGATCCGCTTGGTGGGCGCCTCGTCCAGCTCGACCAGGAGCACCTTGCCGGCGCGGTCCTGATCGAGGGCCACGGGCTCGGGCGCCCCCGAGTACGCATACGTGACGGTGCCGCCTCGGCCCTGCTGCGACGAGTGCCAGTGCCCGAGCGCGAGATAGTCGAGGTGGCTGGCCGCGACCTCGTCCACCGTGAACACGACCTCGTCCCGGTCGGTCTTGCCCGGGATCGACAGCGAGCCATGGACCATCCCGATCCGCCACTTGCCGGCGGGGGTCGCCGTCGCGGCGTCGAACCCGGCGAGCGGGCTGGTCGGGGCGCGCTTCGTGGGGAAGACACGGCCGTGGACGACGGTGTCGATGGCATTGAGGTAGACGGCCGGCAGGTCGGAGGTCAGGACGGTCAGGAAGTCGTCCGCCGGGGTGCTCCCGGCCAGGGACTTGAGGTCGTACGCGCGATAGATGGACGAGCGGTCGTAGACGTCGTGGGTGCCCGGGATGATCGCCGTCCGGATGCGGGCCTGGACGAGCCGCGCGAGCTCGGCGGCCACGCGCTCGACCGAGCGCCGCGGCTGCACGTTCGAGTCGAACAGGTCGCCGGCGATCAGGACGAGGTCGACGCGCTCCGCGATCGCGAGGTCCACGGTGGCGGTGAAGGCCGCGAACTGCCGTTCGCGCTGGGCAGCCGCCTGCTCTCCGAGGTCGTCGTGACGGGCGCCGAGATGGACGTCGGCGGTGTGGATGATCCGTAGCATCCGGTTTGTGGCGGGCCTCCCTCGACGGTCGCGGCCGGACGTTGCGCGACCCGGGATTCGCCGGGCCCCGATCGGACCGCCGGAGCGGCCCGCGGGTCCGGCGCGAGCGAGGCGCCCCCATGACTCCCCGCTCGCCACCCCGGATGCTCGGCGGTCATTGTGACAGGTACGGTGTCACGGCCGCCAGACGCGGATGGGCCCGTTCCTGCCGGATTCGACGACTCGTCGTATCATCCCCGACCTACCACCCGGTGCGCCCCAGAGAACGGGCCGACACGGCACCTGGGTCGCGCGCCCCGGCTTCTCCCGCCAGACCTCGCCGTCCCGTCCGCCGATGCGGCTGCCCTCCGGACGCACGCACCACAGCGAGCATGCCCCCGGAGGACACCAAGTGACGTTTGTCGATCGAACCCTGAGCTGCGTCGACTGCGGTGTGGAATTCATCCACTCCGTCGCCGACCAGGAGTACTACGTGCAGAAGGGGTTCACCAGCGATCCGAAGCGCTGCACGAGCTGCCGAGCCAGCCGCCGAGCGGCCAGGGAGACGGACGGCGACGTCGCGCGACATCGGCGGCCCGCGCGGCTACGAGCGCGGCGACGACCGAGCGTCGCGCGAGTACTTCGCGGTGATCTGCTCCTCGTGCGGCAACCAGGCGCAGGTCCCGTTCAAGCCCCGCATGGACCGCCCGGTCTACTGCTCCGACTGCTTCCGGACCGTCCGCCCCGACTGAACGGCCGGGTGCCTGCCGACGTCCGAGCCTGCAGGTACCTAGACCGTGAAGACCTCGCCGGCGCGATGCCGTTCGCGCCGGCGACCTCGCCAGACCGTCACGCGTGCCGCGCCGTGGACCTGCCACGCCCCGTCGCGGCCGATGACCGCGGTCTCCTCGTCGATCCCCAGCACGACCGATCCGCGCGGCGCCTGCAGCGCCACGAGCGCCGACATCGGCTCCGGCCAGGCGTCGTAGTGGGGCACGACCGACAGGCCCGACGCGAACCCCAGCCCTGACCGCCACTTGAGCGGCCACGGGAGGAGCCGCACGCGGAAGTCGAACGTGTGGCCCGCGAGGACCATCGCGCCCGCCGAGCAGCCCGCCAGCACCGCGCCGCGCTCGTGCGCCGCGGCGATGGACCGCCCGACCGCGCTGCCTTCGAGCGCCTGGAGCAGGTAGCCCGGCTTGCCGCCCGAGAGGTAGATCAGGTCGGCCTCGCCGACCGCCTGCGCGAACCCGGTGTCGTCGGCCGAGGCCCGGTCGCGGACCAGCACGGGCTCCACCTCCGCGCCGAGCCCGCCGAAGTGGGCGACGCCCATGGCCGCCCAGCGGTCGAAGACCTCCTCGCCGTCGGGATACGACGCGGTCGGCAGGATCGCGACGCGCGGTCGAGGGCGGCCGGTGGCCGCGAGCAGCTCGAGGTCGAAATCGAGCATCGCAGGAAGGAACTCACCGGCGCCTACGAGCGCCACCGGGCCGGGCATGGCGGAGAGTCTAGGGCGGCGTGCTCGCGACCGTGTTGCGGGCCCCCGGACGCGCTGCGACACTGGCCCGACATGACCAGCCGCCAGCGATGGACCCTCATCGCCGCGATCATCGGATCGGGCGCCGTCTTCCTCGACGGGACCATCGTCAACATCGCCCTCAAGCAGATCGGGCAGGACCTGCCCGCGACCTACATCAGCACCCTCGAGGGCCAGGCCTACGTCGTCAGCGGCTACCTGGCGGTCCTCGCGGCCCTGCTGATCCTCGCCGGCGGCCTGTCCGACCACTACGGCCGTCGCCGGGTCTTCGCCATCGGCCTGGCCGGCTTCGGGGCCACGTCCGCGCTGTGCGGCCTCGCGCCCACGCTCGAGTGGCTGGTCATCTTCCGCCTGATGCAGGGCGGGGCCGGCGCGCTGCTGGTTCCCGGGTCGCTGTCGCTGATCACGCAGGCGTTCTCCGGCGCCGAGCGCGGGCGCGCGTTCGGCATGTGGGCGGCGTCCACGTCGGCGCTGACGGTGCTCGGGCCGATCGTCGGCGGGCACGATGGTCGACACCATCGGCTGGCGGAGCGCGTTCCTCATCAACGTCCCGGTGACCGCCTTCGCCCTGTGGGTGACGCTCCGCCATGTCGAGGAGTCGCGCGACGCGGAGGCGACCGGCAGGTTCGACTGGCTGGGCGCGCTGGTCGCGGCGCTCGCCGTCGGCGGGCTCGCCTTCGGCCTGATCCGCGGTCAGGCGCACGCCTGGAGCGACGCGCTCGCGTGGGGCGCGATCACGGTCGGGGTGATCTCGCTGATCCTGTTCCCGATCCTGATGGCGACCCGCCCGAACCCGCTCGTGCCGTTGAGCCTATTCAGGAACCGGGCGTTCAGCTCCATCAACCTGACGACGTTCTTCGTGTACGGCGCGCTCTACGTGAACTTCTGGTACACGAGCCTCGTCTTCCAGGGCGTCCTCGGCTACACGGCGACCGGCGCCGCGTTGATCGGCCTGCCGACCGGGGTGATGCTGGCGCTGCTCTCGACGCGGATCGGCACCCTCGCGGGGCGGATCGGCGCCCGGCGCTTCCTCGTCCTCGGCCCGAGCCTGATGGCCGTCGCGCTGCTGTGGTACGCGCGACTGCCGGCCGATTCGGAGCCGTGGAAGGCGTCGCTCGAGATGCCCTCGACGCTGGTCCCGCCCATCGACGTGCTCATCGACGTCCTGCCGGGCGTGCTCCTGTTCGGTTTCGGCATCTCGTGCGTGGTCGCGCCGCTGACCGCCACGCTGATGGGCTCGATCTCGACGCGCTTCTCGGGCCTGGGGTCCGCGATCAACAACTCGATCTCGCGGGTCGGCCAGCCGCTGCTCGGGGCGTTCATCTTCATCGCCGTGAGCGCCACGTTCTACGCTACGCTCGGGACGCTCGCGCCGTCGCTCGACACGTCGTCCGCGGCGGTGCAGGCGGCCTTCCAGCCGCTCAACCCGCCGCCGCCCGGCGCCACGCCCGAACAGGTCCACGCGGCGACCGCGGCGTCGATGGACGCCTTCCACCTCGCGATGCTCGTCTCGGCCGTCCTGCTCGTGATCGGCGCTCTGGTCTCGTTCGTGGGACTCCGGGAGCAGGCGGGCGCGCCGCGCGCGCGGGCGGACGATCCGATGGACAGCGCGGTCGGCGCGGTCGGCTGACCGGGCCAGCCCGGGACGAGCCTCAGCGCGGGTTGCGGAACGCGCCCCCGTGGCCCGGGATGACGATGTCCGCGACCGCGCGCACCCGCGCGCGGCCGGCCTCGATGGCCGACTGGTCGTCGGCGAGCGGGTCGATCTCGGGCGTCTCGTCCGCCCGCCACCAGAGGTGGGTCAGGGCGTAGGTCGCGTCCTCGGCCGTGACGATCAGCGAGGCGTCCTCGTTCGTGTGACCCGGGGTGAGCCAGAGCTCGGCGTTCGGCGAGAGGTGGTATCCGTCGCCGTCGTGGTCGAGCCAGAGGTCGTCGCGGTAGCGCGCCCAGAAGTCCACCACCTCGGCATTGGGGAAGAGCGCGATGTTGACCGTGTGGTCCGGGTGGTGGTGGCTGATGAAGACGTGCGTGACCGCCTCGGGAGAGACGTCCAGGGCGGCCAGGGGGTCGAGGATCCGCGAGCGGCTCGCCACCATGCCGGGATCGGCGACGATCAGGGCGTCGCCGTCGCGGATGAGCGTGACGCTGCTGCCGACGCGATCGTCGGCGTAGCCGGCGTGGAGGAGGTGCACCGATGCCACGGGCGCGATGCTACCGCGGGGAGGCGTGGCGACCAAGGGTCGTCGCGGCACGCGCGATGACCCGGCCCTGACACGTTCGCCGGTGCGAGACTCGAAGACCCCGACTCGAACCACCCATGGAGGCCCGATGCCCGCCGACCACGCCGCCGACCTCGTCCTGACCGGTGGCCGCATCGCCACGATGGACGCTGCCCGCTCATGGGCGAGCGCCCTGGCCGTCCGCGACGGACGGATCGTCGCCGTCGGGCCGGATGCGCTGGTCCGCCCGCTGGTCGGTCCGTCGACACGGGTCATCGCGCTCCACGGGCGGACGGTGACGCCCGGCTTCCAGGACGCGCACGTCCATCCGATCCACGGCGGCCTGGCGATGCTCCGTTGCGACCTGCACGCCGACGAGGAGTCAGGGCCCGGCCTCGACGTCATCGAGGCGTACGCGCGATCGAATCCCGACGAGCCGTGGATCCGCGGTGGCGGGTGGTTCATGGCGGCATTCGAGGGCGGGACGCCGCGCCGCGAGGACCTGGACCGGATCATCCCCGACCGCCCGGTCTTCCTGACGAACCGCGACGGCCACGGGGCATGGGTCAACTCGAAGGCGCTGGCGCTGGCCGGGATCACCGCCGCGACCCTCGATCCGGCGGACGGCCGCATCGAGCGGGATGCCGACGGCACGCCGTCGGGCACCCTGCACGAAGGCGCGATGGACCTGGTCCAACGGCTGCTGCCCGACGACACCCCCGCGGAGCTCGAGGAGGCCCTCCGACTCGGCCAGCGTCATCTCCACGAGTTCGGGGTCACGGCCTGGCAGGACGCCATCGTCGAGCCGCACGTCGAGGAGCGCGCCTACGTGGCGCTGGCGAGCCGAGGCGAGCTGACCGGTCGGGTGGTCGGGGCGCTGTGGTGGGACCACCATCGCGGCGCCGACCAGATCGAGGAATTCGTCGCTCGGCGGGAAGCCACGGCGATCGGGCGGTACGCGCCGACCAGCGTGAAGCTGATGATGGACGGCGTCCTCGAGAACTTCACGGGAGCGATGCTCGACCCGTATGGCGACGGCCATGGCGGGACCACGGACAACCGCGGCCTCCTCCAGATCGATCCGGACGGCCTCTCGCAGTGGGTCCCGGCCCTCGACGCGCTCGGGTTCCAGCCGCACTTCCATGCCATCGGCGACCGCGCCGTCCGTGCGTCTCTCGATGCCGTCGAGGCCGCGCGCCGCGCCAACGGGCCGTCGGACACGCGGCCGCACGTCGCCCACATCCAGGTCATCCATCCCGACGACATCCCGCGCTTCCGCGAGCTGGACGTCGCCGCCAATGCCCAGCCGCTGTGGGCGTCCCACGAGACCCAGATGGACGTGCTGACGATCCCGTTCCTCGGCGAGCGGTGGCGTTGGCAGTACCCGTTCCGATCGCTCAAGGCGGCCGGCGCGGTGCTGGCGATGGGCTCGGACTGGAGCGTGTCGAGCGCGAACCCCATCTGGGAGATGCACCTCGCGGTCGAGCGGCAGACCCCGGCCCGCTACGCCGGCGAGCGCGATGTCTTCCTCCCCGAGGAGCGGCTCGACCTCATCGACGCGCTCGCCGCGTTCACCAGCGGATCGGCGTACGTGAACCACCTCGACCGCGAGACCGGCACGCTCGAGGTCGGCAAGCTCGCCGATCTGGCGGTGATCGACCGCGACCTGTTCGACCGCGGTGCCGGCACGGTCTTCGAGGCGCGCGTCGTCGGGACCTTCGTCGAGGGCGTCGCCGTCTACGAGGACCCTGCGCTCGACGGGTAGGCGGGACCGCGGCCTGCGCGTCATCCGCAGGCATGGACGGATGACGATGTCCGTTTGGCATCGGACGTCAGTGTCGCGAGCTCGAGGGCGAGCGCATCTTCTCCTTGCGCCCCGGACCTACCGGGAGCGAGAAAGGAGCAACCAGTGAACGCCTACGCCCTCCTGGCCGTGAACGAGCACCTCGAGTACCTGCGGGCCGAATCCGCACGTCGCGAGCGCTACTACTCGAAGCGCGGGCCGAGCCTCCGCGATCGGATCGCGTCGGCGACCAACGGTCTCCGTCGCTCCCTCGGTGGCGAGTCCTCGACCACGTTCCTCCCCGCGCTCCAGGACTACCCGTACCGAGGCTGATCCTCCCGCAGCATCGGTCACTCCCTCCCTCCGATACGCGAACGACCTCCGCCCTCGAGCGGGGGTCGTCGTGTGTCCGGGGGTCGTCGTGTGTCCGGGGGTCGTCGTGTGTCCGATGCCCGATGCGCGGCTAGGACCCGAGATCGTCCACTCGGTCGACGTCGCGGAGCGTGGCGCCGTCCGGGTCGTCCACCTGCCACTCCGCGTCCGGGATCACCGCCAGCGCCAGCCCATCGCGCAACGCCCGGAGGCGTCGCTCGTCCGATGCCGAGCAGGGTCGCGCTGACCGCGATCGCCGGCCCCCGGCGAAGGGCCATCGGCAGCGGCCGATGGCGACCGCCGGCCTCCAGGACCGCGGCGTCGACCGACGGATCCGCGAGCGCCTCGATGAGCCGCCGAAGCACGGCCGGCACGAGCGACGGCATGTCGCCGCCGACGACGAGCACGACCTCCGCATCGGTCGCGGCGAGACCGGCATCGACGCCGGCAAGCGGGCCTTCGAAGGCGCGGGCATCGTCGATGCGACGGGCGCCATCGGGGATCCGCGCGGTCGCACCGGGCGCCACGACGACCAGCACCTCGTCGACGACGCCCGCCACCGCGCCGACGGCGCGATCCAGCATCGGGATGCCGTCGATCGGCTCGGCGAGCTTGTCCCGACCGAACCGCGACGACTGGCCGCCGGCGAGCACGATCGCGGCGGTCCTCACCGGGCCGTGGCCGTCGCGGCGGCCACGGCGCGCGGACCCGGCCGGTGGCCCTCCGGGGTCCGGCGCAGGACCCCGCGCCGGTCGAGGTCCTCGAGGATCGCCATCACGTATCGGCGGCTCGTGCCGGTCGCGTCACGCAGGGCCGCGGGCGTGAGCGGCGCGGTCGCGGCCATGGCCAGCGCCTGGGCCGTCAGCGTCGTGTAGGTGCTGGCGGCGTACGCGAGCGTCGGCTCGAGGACGACGATCCGGCCGTCACGCTCCAGCGCGCGGACGCCTTCGGGCGGGCATCCGGCGGCGCCGGCGGCGTCGGCGAGGGGTGGCGGCGCGAGGACGGCGAGGGCGGTCTCGAGGCGGTCCATGGCGGCGGCGAGCGCCGGATCCGGGGTGGACGCCGCGGCGCCCGGGAGCGTGACGCGGTCGCCGGCACGGACCAGGCGACCGTCGCGGACCAGCGCGTCGACCACGGAGCCCGCGGCCTTGGCCGCATCGTCCCAGCCGAGCGTCACGGATCGGCGGATCGCGCGGGCCGTCGCGCGACGCACTTCGGCCAGGCTCGACTCGTCGCCGACCCTGGCGAGTGCGGCGTCGGCCGCCGACACGCCGACGTCCAGAGCGAGGCGGACGCCATCGGTCTCGACGACCGCTCCGTGGAGGTCAAGCCGGGCCGTTGCCTCAGCGACGGCGTCGCCGGACGCCACGGCCGCTGCCAGCGCGGCGACCCGGGCCGCCGTCTTCCGACGACGGGAGACCCCGCGGGCCGGCGCGACGTCGATGACCAGGCCACCGACGACCTGCTGCGCTCCGGACGAGCGCCGCAGCACGAACCGATCGCCCGGCGCGGCCGCGACGGGCGCGGCGAGCCGAAGGATCGCGGCCACATCGGTGCCGTCCGGGAGGTCGATCGCATCGCGGCCGTTCCGAGCGACCGCGGCATCGACGACGGCCGTCCCCAGGTGCAGCCGGGCGCGTGTCCGATCGGGCAGCGGCGCACGGAGGCGCACGAGCATCCGGTCGGTCGCGACGACGGCCGGGTCGGCGGTGAGGACCTGCCCCCGCGAGAGCGCCTCGGTCTCGATGCCGGCGAGGTTGACCGCCGTCCGGCCCGGGTCGGCGACATCGACCGATGCGTTGTGGACCTGGAGCTCGCGCGCTCGCGCGAGGGCGTCGCCGGGCAGCACGCGCACGGACGCGCCGCGGTCCAGTCGTCCGCCGCGGAGGGTGCCGGTGACCACGACGCCGCGGCCCTTGACCGCGAAGACCCGGTCGATCGCGAGCGTCGGCGGCCGCACCGGAGCGACGGCCGCGCGAGCGGCCACCCCGTCGCTGACCTTGCGCAAGGTCAACCGCACGTCGTCGATGCCGGTTCCGTCGGTCGAGGAAACGGCCAGCACCGGGACGCCCGTGAGCGACGTCCCGTCCAGGAGCCGCCGCACCGCGTCGACCACTTCGTCGCGGCGCACGTCCTCCACCGCGTCGATCTTGGTGACGACCGCCAGCCCGTCGCGGATCTCGAGCGCATCGAGCAGCGCGAGGTGCTCGAGCGTCTGCGCGCTCGGACCGTCGTCGGCGGCGACGACCAGCATCGCGGCATCGATCTCGCCCGCCCCGACGAGCATGTTGCCGACCAGCCGGTCGTGGCCCGGGACGTCGACGAAGTCGAGCTCGACGCCGTCGTCGAAGCGCGAGGTGCGCGTACCCGACGTCGATCGTCATCCCGCGGCGGCGCTCCTCGGGCAGGCGGTCGGCGTCGATGCCGGTCAGCGCGCGCAGCAGCGTGGTCTTGCCGTGGTCGATGTGCCCGGCCGTGCCGATGACGACGGTCATGCCCGTCCGTCGAGGGCCGTCGCGATGGCGCGGCCCAGCGCCCGATCGGCGTCGGGTTCGACGGTGCGCAGGTCGAGCACGACGCGGTCGTCCTCGATGCGCCCGATGACCGCCGGCTCGCCGCGACGGAGCGCGGTGAGCAGCCCGTTCGCCGAGCGCGCCTCGAGCGCGAGCCCGAACGACGCGAGCGTCTCGCCCGGCAGGGATCCGCCGCCGACCGTCGAGCGCATCTCCACGACGGACGCGCGCGGGCCGATCGTGTCCGCCAACGCCTCGGCCCGCGCCCGGAGCGTCTCGGCGGTCGTCGAGATCATCCGCCAGACCGGGATCGCCTCGACGGCGCGGCCGGAGCGGTACAGCCCGAGCGTCAGCGCGACCGCCGCGAGCGTGGCCTTGTCCGGGCGCATCGCGCGGGCCAGCGGGTCGCGGCGCATCCGGGCGACCAGGTCGGCCCGCCCGACGACCAGCCCGGCCTGCGGGCCGCCGACCAGCTTGTCGCCACTGAACGTGACGAGGTCCGAGCCGGCCGCCAGCCGTTCGCCGGGGAGCGGCTCGTGCGCGAGCCCGAAGGCCGCCGTGTCGAGCAGCGCGCCGGAGCCCAGGTCGTCGATGACGATGGCGCCGTGGCGATGGGCGATGTCGGCGACCTCGCGCGGGTCGGGCGCCTCCGTGAAGCCGGTCATCGAGAAGTTGGACGGGTGGACGCGAAGGACGGCCTTCGCGCGGCCCTCGGCGAGCGGCGCCTCGAAGTCGGCGGCGCGGGTCCGGTTGGTGGTCCCGACCTCGATCAGCTTCGCGCCGGCCCGCCGGATGATCTCGGGGATGCGGACGCCGCCACCGATCTCGACCAGCTCGCCCCTGCGAGACGACGACCCCGCCGCGACCGGCCAGGCCGACCGCCGAGCGCGAGCGCCGCCGCGTTGTTGTTGGTGACGAATGCGTCCTCGGCGCCGGTCAGCGCGATCAGGTGCTCCTCGGCGGTGCGGACGCGCGCACCGCGGCGGCCGGTCTCGCGGTCGAGCTCGAGGAGGAGGTAGCGGCCGGCGAGCGCGGCGGTGGCGTCGGCGACGCCCGATGCCCACGGCGCGCGGCCGAGGTTCGTGTGGACGATCACGCCCGTCGCGTTGATCACGGGGAGCGGACCGGCGTCGCGCGAAGCCCTCGATCCGCGTGGCGACCTCGGCGCCGAGGGCGTCCGTCGAGCGCGCCGCCTCCCCTGCCGCCAGCCGCGCCCGTTCGTCGTCGACGACGGCACGTGCGGCGTTCACGACCGCGTCGACACTCGGCGGTCGCGGACGGTCGCTCGGCTTGGTCGACATCGGGCCTCCGTGGCGGGAAACGGGCTGGCCCGATGGAGTCTAGGTCGCCGGCGCCGTCACGGGGTGCGCCGTCGCGGCATCATGGTCGCGTGATCGACGAGGCGGGCGACGTTCGGCTGGTCCGCGCGGGGCAGGACCAGGTCTGGCATGTCGTCGAACGCGACGATGCCGGCGGCCTCGCGGTCGCCTGCGGCGTGGAGGTCGCGCCGCGCGAACGGCAGACCATCCCGGTCGACAGCCTCCTGACCGCGGGGCGCATCTGCCTCGACTGCGCGCAGGCGCTGCTCCGCGCCGGTAGCGGCGCGAGCGACCGACGCCACGATCGAGCAGGTTCGGAGAAGCCGGGCGCGTCGCCGGCGCACGTAGCATCAGGTCACTGCATCCGATCCCGCACCAAGGAGACCGACATGGCCGACACGAACGAAGACCGCCGCCAGCAAGGGGTTCAGCGCCGACGAGAAGGCCGCGATGCGCGAGCGCGCCAAGGAGCTCAAGGCCGAATCGCGCTCGAAGGCCGACCGCGCGGACGGGGAACGCGACCTGCTCGCGAAGATCGCCGAGATGCCACCGGCCGATCGCGACATGGCCGAGCGGCTCCACAAGCTCATCACCGCCACGGCGCCGCAGCTCATGCCGAGGACCTGGTACGGCATGCCCGCCTACTACAAGGACGGCAAGGTCATGTGCTTCTTCAAGGCCGCGTCGAAGTTCGAGTCGCGCTACGCGACGTTCGGCTTCGAGGAATCGGCCCGCCTCGACGACGGCGCGATGTGGCCGACGTCCTACGCGCTGACGGAGCTGACCGCCGCCGACGAGAAGCGGATCGGCGAGCTCGTGGAGAAGGCGGCGAGCTGAAGGTCAGACCGACCAATCCGCGATCGACGTCCGGGCGTCCTGGTCCTCGAGCACCGCTCGACCGACCGCGAGATCGACGTCGAGCGACAACGCCGCCCCATCCCGATCGCTCCATCGGAGCCGGAGCGTTCGCCCTTCGGTTTCGACGCACAGCTCGCCGTCGAACGCAGGGTGCGTGTTCCGGAGTCGCACCAGGTCGAGGACACGACGCACGACCGGGCGCCGAAGCGCCTGGCTGATCTCGTCGGACGAGAAGTCGTGCCGATTGATCGAGCGACCTTCGCCGGTCCGCTCGACGGCCGTGCGGTCGTTCTCGCCGGCGAGGAGCCCGACGTAGTAGATCTGGGGGACCCCCTTGGCGAACAGCTGGATCGCGCGGGCCGCCACGTAGCGCTCGTCGTCGCCGTCGAGCGCTGAGTAGTAGGTGCTGTTGAGCTGGTGGATGTCGATCGCGTCAGGTGTCACGCTTCGGACAGGATCCGGTTGACGTTGCCGCCCTGACGCTGGATGCGGTCCGCCAGGTCGACCATCTCGACCGGATCGAGGATGCCCTCGAGGTCGGGCCAGACGGGGATCCCGTCGTGGCAGTCCAGGTTCGTGAACTGGCGGACGGGAGAGCCCGCGAGATGCGTGGCCAGACGCTGGGCGTCACCGGTGTGGAAGGTCTGCAGGAGCAGGGCCGGCAGGACGAAGTCGTAGGTCCAGAAGCCGTGCTCCGCCAGGCGCTCGTGCGTCGCGTACGCGTCGTGGACCTCGGGCAGGACGACCAGGCCGAAGGATGCCGCCACTCCCGTGATCCACTCGAGAAAGCCATAGATCTCGGGCTCGACCATGAAGCAGTTCGTGCCCGGCTTCTTGATGACGTAGCCGACCGCGTCGAGCCGGACGATGCGGACCCCGTGCCCCGCGAAGTCACGCAGCCAGCCCGTGATCAGGTCCCTGGTCGCCGCCGAGGTGACGTCGAGGTCGATCTGCTCGGACCAGTCCGCGCTCCCGAACGATGTCCAGACGCGCTCCTGCCTCGCCCGTGTCCTCGATCGTCACGGTCGAGAACGGTGCGTTCGGCTTCCGCAGGAAGATCTGCGCCACGTCCCCATCCGATGGCGTCCCGTCCGGCCAGACCTTGTCGAGCGTGATGAAGAGGTCGGCCGACGCGGATCGACGACCGTGCCGCTGGAAGTCCTGGAACTCCGGGCTCTGCCGCGACAGGTGGTTGATCATCAGGTCGAGCATGACGTCGCGTCGCTCGCCGAGCCGGGCGATGTCCCGCCACGTTCCGAACCGCGGCTCGATCTCGCCATAGGTGATCGGAGCGAAGCCGCGGTCGCCCGACGACGGGAACGGCGGCAGGACATGGACGCCCTGGAACAAGCCGTCAAGCGAGCCATCGAGCAGGTCGCCGAGGGCGCGCAGGTCGCCCCCGAGCGAATCCGGATAGGTCAGCAGCTGCGGACGAGGGCGGACGTCGGGTGGTCGCATCGGGTGTCCCAAGCGCGGTTCAGGCGCCGAACGGGGCGCGCACCGCCCATGTCAGGTCGCACGCTCGTGGATCGCCGCAGCCTCCCATCCGCGAACCAAGGTACGCGACGCCGGGATCCGCCCGTCGGTCCTGCGTGCCGGAGGGCGTGGTCATCCCTTGACCGACCCCTGCAGGAGGGCGGCGATCACGTGCCGCTGGAACACGATGAAGACGAGCAGGGTCGGCAGCAGGATCAGGATCGTCCCGGCGCAGAGCAGCGGGATGTCCGTCGCGTAGTGGCCCTGGAAGGCTCCGAGTGCGCCGGCCATCGTCCGCTGGGTCGGGTCCTCCACGAGGACCAGGGCGAGCAGGAACTGGTTCCAGGCCCAGACGGCCATCAGGATCCCCAGGGACGCCATCGGGGCTCGCGCGAGCGGGACGTGGATCCGCCAGAACAGGTCCCAGGTGCTCGCGCCGTCGACGACGCGCGGCCTCGGAGATCTCGTTGGGCATGTTGGCGAAGTGGGCGCGCATCCAGAACACGGCGAACGGCATGAACAGCCCGATGAGCGGCAGCACGATCGCGAGCCGGGTGTTGAGGATGCCCATCTGACGGGCGAGGAAGTAGAGGGGCGTGATGATCCCCTCGAACGGCAGCGTCAGCCCGAACACGAACAGGAGCAGCAGCAGTCCGGCCCCCGGGATGCGGAGGAGGCCGATCCCGAAGCCCGCCATGGTGGAGATGACGAGGGCGATCGGCACGACGGCGAGGACGATGAACACGCTGGACCCCAGCAGCGCGCTCATGTTCGCGACCGAGAACGCCTCGAGGAAGTTGCCCCACTGCGGGTCGGCGGGCAGCCCGAGACCGCTCGGCACGCTGCCCGACGGATAGAGCGCGGTCGTGAAGATGCTCACGAACGGCACGATCGTGAGCGCGATCAGCCCGAGGAGCAGCGCTCGGCCGGCGTAGAGCTCGCGTTCGAGCGACCCTCATCGTTCGCCGCCCCGGCTCAGGCGCTGGATCGGCAGGATCACGATGAGGACGAGGACGATGAGGACGACCGCCAGCGCGGATGCCAGCCCGACCTGCCGTTCGAGGAAGGCCAGGATGTAGATCTGGATCCCCGGCACGGCGGTCGCGTTCCCGGGCCCGCCACCAGTCGTGACGTACACGATGTCGAAGGCCGCGAGCGCCGCGATCACGGTCACCGTGAAGCAGATGCCGAGCTCGTATCGGAGGCTCGGGCGCGGTGATCGCCATGAACTCCTGACGCCAGCCGGCGCCATCGAGTCTCGCGGACTCGAAGAGCGCGCGGTCGATCCGTGCCATCCCCGTGAGCAGCAGGACGGTGCAGAAGCCGAGCAGGACCCAGACCCCGATCAGGCCGACGGCGGGCAGCGCCGTGTCGAAATCGCCGAGCCAGGCGCGGGCGACATCCCCGAGGCCGATCGCGGTCAGCCCCTGGTTGATCAGACCGGTGAGGGACAGCAGCCTGCCCCAGATGATCCCCGCGGCGACCAGCGGGATGACCTGGGGCAGGAAGAGGACGGTCCGCGAGACCGTCCCGAGCCTCCCGCTCGCGATCCGGTGGATCACGCTCGCGGTCACGAGTCCGAGCGTCACCGGGATGACGCTGTAGAAGAGGACGAGGCGGAAGGCGTTGAAGAGCGTCTCGACGAGCTTCGGCTCGCTGAGGACGGTCACGTAGTTCGAGAGCCCGACCCACGTCGCCGGGCCGACGCCGTCCCAGCGGTACAGCGAGTACTGGACCGTCAGGGCGAGCGGCTGGAGCACGAAGACCCCGTACATGACGAGGGCCGGCAGCACGAACAGCCAGCCGACCAGGGTCTGCCGGCGGATCCCCAGGGTCCAGGAGATCCGCCGATCGAGCCGCCGACGGGCTGCCGAGTCAGTGGCTGGGGGCGCCCCCCGACTCGGCCGAGCCCCGTCAGCGGCATGGGTCAACGGGCAAGCTCCTTCGCGTACTCGGCCTGGACCGCCTTCAGGAGACCGGCAGCATCCTGCTTGCCTCCGACGAGCTTCTGGAGCTCAGGCGTCCAGCCCTGGGCGAAGATCGAGCCCGTGGCGTTGGCGATGAAGTCCATCGCCCCATTGTCCTTCGCGACGCTGGCACCGGCGGCCAGCGTTTCATTGGTGACGGAGCCGGCCGCCGCCGGCGGGACCGCGAGGTCCGTCGGGCCGCCAGGGTTCGAGCCACCGACGGTGACATCGATCTGGCGGGCGGTCTCATTGGTCGCCACCCAGTTGAAGAACGAGGCGGCGCAGTCGGCGTTCTTGGCCGTGTTGGCGATGCCGTACGTCAGCGGCGCCGACATCGCGGCCACGGATCCCGCCGGCCTCGGCCGGCGGGAAGACGAAGAAGCCGACATTGCCCTGGAGGTCCTTGTCGTAGACGGCGTTCTGCCAGTCGCCGTTGAACATGAACACGCCCTCGCCCTTGCCGAAGCGGGCATTGGCGTCGGTGTACTCCGTCGCGTTCGCGTCCTTCGGGAAGTAGCCGGCCTTGACCCACTGCTCGAGATGCTGTGCGGCCGTGAGGTTGGACGGCGTGTCGATGGTCGCCCCCGACTTCTGGAAGATCCAGTCGTTGATCGGCTGGGTCGGACCGTAGGCCGCCATGAGGTTCTGCAGCGGGAAGGCGAGGCCCCCGCCGCTCGCGGTGGCATTCCAGGCCATGATCGGGAGCAGGCCGGCCGTCTTGGCCTTGGCCAGGAGGTCTTCGAACTCCGCGACGCTCTTGGGCGGCTCGGTCATACCGAGCTGCGCGGCGAGCGCCTTGTTGTAGAAGACCCCGGTCAGGCTGTAGTTGAGGCCCATCGCATAGAGGGAGCCGGAGCCGCGGGTGCCGTCTGTCCCGACCCGGTTCTGGGCGAGCTGGGCGGCCGGCCACTTGTCCCACCCGTACGCGGTCGCGTACGAGTCGAGGTTCTTGAGGAGCCCGTCCTTGACGAGCGCGACCATCGACGGCAGCCGGATGAGGTCCGGCGGGTTGTCGCCGGACAGGAGCCGCGGGGTCGCGGTCATGAGGTTCGTGAACTGATCCTGGCTGATCTTCCAGGTCACGTTCGGGAACTGCTTGGTGAACTCTTCCGACAGCTTGAACGGCAGGTCGAAGCCGGTCTCGAAGTAGGCGTTCAGCTCGACCGGGTCGGTGCCGCAACTGGGGCCGCGCCGCGACGCTCGGCGACGGAGCGACGCTTGCCGCGGCGCTGGCCGAGGGGCGGCCGTCGGGGCGGCCACGCTGGCCGCCGGACTGGGGGACACGGCCCCTGGAGCGGCGCAAGCCGCGACCAGGATGGTCGCGACCGCGATCGCTGCGAGACGCGCCACGGGCGATGACGCCCCGGCACGCTGGGATAGGACTCTGGCCATGAACGCTCCTCCTCCTCGTTGTCTGTCCCTAGCGGGTGCGAAACCCTGCGGGCGTCGTCATCCACGGCCCTCCGTCGGTGGCGCCGTGGTCGCACGGACCACCAGCTCGGGTGCCAACGGAACGACCGGTGGTTGCTCGGAACGGGCCTCGATCTCGGCCAGGAGCACCTCGGCGCCGCGACGGCCGGACTCGAGCAGCTGTTGGCGGATCGTCGTCAGACCGACGTAGTCGGCGGCCTCGATGTCGTCGTAGCCGATGACGGACAGGTCGTCGGGGACGTGGAGGCCGATCTCGCGCGCCGCGGCGATGACGCCGAGGGCCTGCGTGTCGCTCGCGGTGAAGATGGCCGTGGGTCGATCGGCGCCGGCCAGCATCCGGTGCGCGAGGTCTCGCGCCTCGTAGCGACCGTGGGCGCCGTGGCCGATCCAGGCGTCGGGGATCGATACCCCAGCGCGAGCCAGCTCGCGGGTCAGGCCATCCTGACGGTCTCGACTCGACGTGAAGCCGAACGGGTCTGCGACCGCGTCGCCGATGAACCCGATGGCCCGGTGGCCGAGGTCGAGGAGATGTCGAGCGGCGAGGGCCCCACCGGCCGCGTCGTCGCCGATGACCCGCGGCATCGCGGCGATCGACGGCGTATGGACGTCGATGAACACGACCGGGACCGGCGAGCGGACGAGCTGAGGGACGGCGGCGTCGAGGGGCGGCAGGGACATGACGAGCAATCCGTCGGTCCGCTGCGACTGCGCCAGTGTGCCCAGGTAGTGGTCGCGCTTCTGGACCGACTCGACGTTGTAGATGACGAGGTCGAACTCGCTGTCCGTCAGGACGGCGTCGACGCCCCGGAGCCGCTCGGCCGCCTGCGGCCGGGTCAGGAAGGACACGACCACGCCGATGGTCAGCGTGCGACCGAGACTGAGCCGTCGCGCCGCCGGGCTCGGCGTGAAGCCGAGCTCCCCCATGACCGCGAGGATCCGGTCGCGGGTCTTGGGGTTGACCACATCGATCCCGTTCAGCGCCCTCGACGCCGTCGCGACGCTGACCCCCGCGTGGCGCGCGACGTCCCGGATGGTGACCGCCTTCTTCGTCACGGTTGTCCTCGGCATGTAACCGGTTACATGAGACCGGTTACACCACGGTATCAGGCGCGTCAAGATGCAGTGAAGGCGACCCCTACTGGTGGCCCGCCGCGCAGGGAGTGCCTAGGGCGAGGCCGTGGCCCACTGCTGTCGCCACAGGTCGGCGATCCACACGACCTCGGCTTCGGGCAGCTCCGGGACGTCACCGAACTGGCGAGCCCTGAGGTAGACGTCGGCCGAGGCTTCGGTCACGGCAGCGGCCTTGAAGGCCCGCTCGATCGTGGCGCCGATGGCGAGCAGGCCGTGGTGCCGCAGGAAGCAGGCACCGCGGTCGCGGAGGGCATCGGCGGTGAAGTCGGCCATCTCGGGCGTGCCGGGCCGCGAGTACCGCACCGTGACGACGTCGCCGCCGGCCGCCTCGACGAACCCGGTCAGGATCGGTGGCAGCGTCCAACCCAGGGCGGCCATCGTCATCGCCGCCCGGCTGTGCGCATGGACGATCGCGCCGACCTCGGCCCGTCGCTGGTAGACGAGCGTGTGCAAGGGGAACTCGGACGTCGGCGCGCGACGGCCGTCCACGATGGACCCGTCACTCCGGACGATGCAGACATCCTCGGGCTGCATGGTGTCGTAGGGGGTATCGGTCGGGGTCATCGCGATCAGGTCGGCGTCGCCGGCGACCCGCATCGAGATGTTGCCGGACGTCCAGTGGACGAGGCCTTCGGCCTGCAACCGGCGGCCGTACAGGACCACCGTCTCGCGCGCCCGCTGCCAGGTCGCATCCGAGGGCATCGCGGATCAGGCGCCCGGCTCGAACATGGGTCGACGCGGGCCGGATGTCGCCCTCAAGGGGGACCGACCCGCGTCGATGTGGTGCTGCGTCGAGCGCTCCGGGTCAGATCCCGAGCGCCTTGGCCTTGGCCGCCGCGAACTCCTCGTCGGAGATGGCGCCCGATGCGTGCAGCGCCGCAAGCTGCTGGATCTGCGCCGTTGTCGCGTCGACGGCCGGGGCGGCCGCCGGCGCGGGTGCTGCTGCGGCTGCTGCGGCTTGCTGCTCGTAGGCCTGGGCCTCGGCCTGCGACTGGTACTTCTGATCCTGATGGTGGCGCACGGCACCCGCGGTTCCGGCGACCACGGCGGTCGTTGCGGCCATTCGGACCAGACCGCCTCGGCGTCGCATCATCTATGTCGCTCCTTTCGAATCTTCCGTTCCAGGTTCAGATCGTTCCTACGACACCGACGCCGAAAGGGCCTCTTCGACCAGCTGTGCCGGGATCCGACCGTTGGCGATCAGGATCCCGTCGGCATCGCGCAGCGACTTGGCGAACCCGGCTGCCCACGCGTTCTCCCAGATCATCAGCCCGCACGTGCTGTTCGGGTCCAGGGCTGCTCCGATGTCCTCGATATCCTCCAGGCCGAGCAGGTTCTTGCCCTCGATGCCGAGGACCGCCAGGGTCGCCGCTTCCTCTGGACTGGCGTCCCCCAGCTCGATGGCGGCGACATTGCCGTCGTTGTCCTTGCTGATGATCACGATGTCCAGGACCCGGATGGTGCCGGCATCCTGCAGCTCCTTGATCGCCGGGATGATCTTCCCCGAGAACTTGTTCCCCGGGAACGCGATCGCGATGTACTCGACTGGGCCCACGCTCATGTGATCACTCCTTCAGATCGATACCAATCGCCATCGACATCGTCTCCCGAGTCCTCCGATGACTCCCCCCTTGGGGATGGAACTCGTGGCCGTCGGCGAGCGGCGCGAACGCCGGTCTGACAGTATCCCCCATTGGGCGGTCGTGCGGAAGGCCGCCGCGCTCGGGTCGAACTCATGGCGGGAACGCGTGGGAGTCGAACCCACCGCGCCGCGCCGAGCGCCGCGCCACTGGTTTTGAAGACCAGGGGACCCACCGGGACCCGACCGCTCCCGCGCCGATGGTAGCGCGGCCGGACCTATCATCCGGACATGACGACGCTCGAGGCCCTGCCGCCGAACCCGCTCCGCCTGACGGAGCTGACCGACTGCGGCGGCTGTGCCGCGAAACTCGGGGCTGACCTCCTCGCCGATGCGCTCAGCGGGCTGGGCGCCGACGCCGCGGCCCATGCCCCGGACGAGCTGATCGCCGGGCTGACGCCGCCCGACGACGCCGCCGCGTACCGCGTCAGCGACGACCTCGCGATCATCGGCACGCTCGACTTCTTCCCGCCGCTGGTCGACGACCCGCGGACGTACGGCGAGATCGCGGCGGCCAACGCGCTCTCCGACGTCTTCGCGATGGGCGGCCGGGTGCTCTTCGCGCTCTCGATCGCGGCGTTCCCCGAGGACCTGCCGCGCGACGTCCTCGCGGCGATCTTCGAGGGCGCCTCGTCCAAGGTCCGCGAGGCGGGCGGGACGCTCGCCGGCGGCCACACGATCCGAGACCCGGAACCCAAGTACGGCCTCGCGGTGATCGGTGCCGCCCATCCCGACAAGCTGCTGCGCAAGGGCGGCGCGCAGGCCCGGCGACATCCTCCTGCTGACCAAGCGGCTCGGCACGGGCGTGCTCGTCTCGGGCGACCGGCAGGGCAAGACCGCGCCGGCCGACCTGGCCGCCGCCGATCGACCAGATGCGCACGTTGAACCGCGCCGCCGCCGAGGTGCTGGTCGCGCATGGCGTGTCTCGGCCGCCACGGACGTCACGGGCTTCGGCCTGCTCGGCCATGGGCTGGAGATGGCGCGCGGTCTCGGGCGCCCGCTTCGTCTTCGATGCCGCGGCGCTGCCCGCGCTCGACGGCGCGCTCGACCTCGCGATCGCCGGCGTCGAGACCGGCGGGGCGGCGCACAACCGGCGGTTCGTGCTGCCCGCGCTGACCGTCGCCGAGGGCCTCTCGCCCGAACTCGTCACGCTCGCCCATGACCCGCAGACCTCGGGCGGCCTGCTGGCCGCCATCGACCCGGGTCGGATCGATGCCGTCGAAGCGGACCTGGGTGATCGCGGGGTCCCGCACTGGCGCATCGGCCGAGTCGAGGCCGGCGATCCGGCTGTCGTCCTCGCCTAGGCCGTCGGGTGGAGATCGCGCCCGGGATCCGCCGCATCGGCTCGAGCAAGGTCAACGTGTACCTCATCGAGGAATCGGGCGGCATCACCATCGTCGACGCCGGCCTGCCCGGGCTATTGGGGCGACCTGCAGCAGGAGCTGGCGGCGATGGGCCGCTCGATCGAGGACGTCCGCGCCGTCCTCCTGACGCATGCCCACGACGACCACATCGGCTTCGCCGAGCGCATCCGGTCGGAGCGCGGCACGCCGGTCCACCTCCACGAAGCCGATGCCGCCCTCGCCCGCGGCGAGGCCAAGCAGAAGAACGAGGGCGGTGGGCCGATGAAGCCGCTCCCCATCCTTGCCTTCCTCGTCTACGCGATCCGGAAGGGCTACCTGCGCACCAAGCGGATCGCCGAGGTTTCGACGTTCGGTGATGGAGCGACGCTCGACGTGCCCGGGACGCCGCGCGTCATCCATGTTCCGGGCCATACCGCTGGGAGTGCCGCGCTCCTCGTCCCGTCGCGCGACGCGATCCTCGTCGGCGACGCGTTCGTGACGCTCAACGTGATGAGCGGCTCGACCGGCCCCCAGCCATTCCCCAACTTCAACGCCGACAACCGCCAGGCGCGGGAATCACTGCGACGCCTCGATGGGCTCGAGGCGTCGCTGGTGCTGCCGGGTCATGGGCAGCCATGGACCGGCGGCCTGGCCGAAGCCCTGACGCTGGTCCGGGCTACCCCGGTCTGACGGTCAGGCCTCGGCCTCCGGGCCGGCGACCGTGGCGTCGTCGTCGGCGAGAAGTCGATAGAGGGCGCGCCGGGCGTCGGTGAGGACCTTGCCGGCCTCGTCGCGCGCTACGGGCGAGCCGACCCGGTTCACCTGGGTGGCCGCGACGTTGAGCTCGCGCATGGCGCTGCCGAGGTCGTTGCCGCCCTCATGTCGCGACCAGGGCCGATCGGCCGGGACGGCCTTGGCGGCCGCCTGACCCGCCTCGGTCAGGGAGAACGTCCGACGGCCGTCGCGGTCCTCGGCCGTCACGAGGCCCTCGTCCTCGAGCTGCTGAAGCGTGGGATAGATGGAGCCGGCGCTCGGATGCCAGCGGCCGCCGCTGCGCTCCGAGAGCTCCTGCATGACCTGGTAGCCGTGCATGGGCTGCTCGGCGAGGAGGTGCAGGATCGCGTCGCGGATGATCCCGCGCCGCATCTGGAAGCGGCCGCCGTGCGGGCGAGGCGGTCGGCCATGCCCGCCGAGACGACCGAGGCCGCGCATCCGGCGGCTGCCGGGACGCTCGACCGAGAGGGTGTCGTCGGTGTGCTGGTGGAAGTGGATGGGCGGGCGGCCGTGATGGCCGGTCCGCCGAGTCTGGTCGTTGATCACTTGGATGTTCCTTGCGTTGGGTTGGATGTGGGTTGCTTGCGAACTCGCACTATCACGATATATCGAGTTATGTCGAGATGTCAAGCCCTTGTCCCGGCGCGCTACTGTGTCGGCATGAAGATCGAAGGCGCCCGATTCGGGCACGTGAACGTGACCTCTCGCGACTGGCAGCGCCTCGCCGACTTCTACGGCGACGTCTTCGGGATGGAGCAGGTCGGTCCGGAGCGGGACATCTCCAGCGCCGACCTCGACCGCGCGACGGGCCTGACCGGCGCGCACCTGCGCGGCGCCCACCTTCGCCTGCCGGGTGGCGGCGTCGACGGCCCCACCCTCGAGATCTTCAGCTACGACACGATGGCGCCCGATCCGGAAACGCCCGTACCCCACCGGGCCGGCTGGGGCCACATCGCGCTCATGGTCCCGGACGTGGCCGCAGCCCTCGAGGCGGTGGAAGCCGGCGGCGGCGCGACCTTCGGGGATGTCGTCACCATGGCGACGAAGGACGGCCGTCGCCTGACGTGGTGCTACGCCACGGACCCGGACGGCAACATCATCGAGCTCCAGACCTGGCACGCCGCCTGACCTCCGCACCGACGCTACACTCGGACGGTCAACCGCTCCGCAGGAGGCCGCCACGGTGGCAAAGCCCTACGTGCGACTGACCCAGCCCCTCGTGCGCGACACGAAGGGCGGCGAGCTTCGACCCGCGACGTGGGACGAGGCGCTGGATCGCGTGGTCGCCGGGTTCCAGGCCGCGAAGGCGGCCCACGGCCCGACGACCTTCGGCACCTTCAGCTGCTCGAAGGCGACCAACGAGGTCAACTTCGCGGCACAGAAGTTCAGCCGGACGGTCCTGGGCAGTAACAACATCGACAGCTGCAACCGGACCTGACACGCCCCGAGCGTCGCCGGTCTGGCGACCGTGTTCGGTGCCGGTGGTGGCACGAATTCATACCGTGAGGTCGAGGACGCCGATCTGATCGTCCTCTGGGGCAGCAATGCCCGCGAGACGCATCCGATCTTCTTCCACCACGTCCTCAAGGCCGTGCGCAAGGGCGCCCGCCTCTACGCCATCGACCCGCGGCGCACGTCGTCCGCGGAGTGGGCCGACGTCTGGCTGGGTCTCGACGTCGGGTCGGACATCGCGCTCGCCAACGCGATCGCGCGCGAGATCATCGACGCCGGGCTCGAGGACGAGCGGTTCATCGGGCACGCCACCGAGGGCTTCGAGGCCTACCGGACGAAGGTCGACTCGTACACGCTCGACTACGCGGAGCACGAGACCGGCGTCCCCGCCGAGACCATCCGCGAGCTGGCCCACGCGTTCGCCAAGGCCGACAAGGCGATGATCTGCTGGACGCTCGGCATCACCGAGCACCACAACGCGGTCGACAACGTCCTCGCGCTGATCTCACTGGTGCTGCTGACCGGACACGTCGGCAAGTACGGCAGCGGCGTCAACCCGCTGCGCGGCCAGAACAACGTCCAGGGCGGCGGCGACATGGGCGCCCTGCCCGACCGGCTGACCGGGTTCCAGCACGTCGAGAACGACGCGATCCGCACCCGGTTCGATGCCGAGTGGGGCGTGGCGGTCCCGCCGAAGCGCGGCTGGCACCTGTCGGGGATGTTCGACGCGATGGAGCGCGGCGACCTCACCGCGGTCTACTGCATCGGCGAGAACCCGGTCCAGTCCGAGGCCGACCAGAAGCGGGCGATCGAGCTGCTGTCCGGCCTCGACTGCCTCGTCGTCCAGGACCTGTTCCTGACCAAGACCGCCGAGCTCGCCGACGTCGTCCTGCCGGCCACTGCGGCCTGGGCCGAGAGCGAGGGCACCGTCACCAACTCCGAGCGGCGCGTCCAGCGCGTGCGCAAGGCGGTCGAGCCACCGGAGGGCGCGCGCGACGACCTCGACATCATCTTCGAGCTCGCGAACCGGATGGGCGGCGGCTGGGGCGAGCGCCGATCCCGAGGCGGTCTGGGACGAGGTCCGACGCCTCTCCCCGGTCCATGCCGGGATGACCTACGCGCGGCTCGAGGCCGAGGGCGGGCTCCAGTGGCCGTGCTGGGACGAGACCCACCCGGGCGAGCTGTACCTGCACAGCCGGCTCTGGGAGGACCCGCTGCCCGGCAACCGGGTGCCGTTCGTGCCGGTGGACCACGATCCGCCGGTGGACAAGCTCGACGACGACTATCCGATCCGGCTCACGACCGGGCGCCGACTCGACTCGTACAACACCGGGGTCCAGACCGCGGGCTACACCTCGCCGCTGCGTCGCGGCGAATCGCTCGACATGTCGCCCGAGGACCTGGCGCTGTACGGCCTCGTCGAGGGCGAGGTCGTGCGCGTCGTCTCGCGGCGCGGTCAGGTCGAGGTGGCCGTGCGGCTCGACGAGTCGCTGCGGCCCGGGCTGACGTTCATGACCATGCACTTCCAGGACGAGGTCGCGGTCAACCTGCTGACCATCGACGCCACGGACCCGAAGTCCGGCACGGCCGAGTTCAAGGCCACGGCCATCCGGATCGAGAAGCTCGAGGTGTCGGTCGGGGCCTGATCCCGGGGAGCAGGCCTACCCGCGAGTGGTCGGCGTGTCCGAGTCGCTGGGGGCGTCGGGGGTCGCCGGTTCGGCGGCCGGCGCGGGCGCCGCTGGAAGGGCCGCAGGTGCCGGTGCCGCCGGCGCGGCCGGCTTGGCCGCGGGCGCGGCTGGTGCCGGCTTGGCGGTGGTCGACCCCGCTCGACTGGCCGCGCTGCTCGCCGCGGAGGTGGCCGTCGCGGTCGCCGAGGTGACCCAGGCGGGCTTGCCCGTGAGGTACGCCACGATCCCGACGATCGCCACGGCGATCAGGACGAGCAGGGTCAGGCTGCGCAGGTCCTCGAAGGTGGCGTCCATCGCGGTCCGGACCATGCCGGCCACGCCGAGGTTCGCGATCCCGCCGACGAGTACGTCTTCGATCGTTCGGATGGCGAAGCGTGCCACGAGGAAGGCGATGAACGTGCCGATCGCGAGGTAGATGATCATGTGCCGGCGGTTGCGCGAGAGGAAGAGCGACAGCGCGAGGAGCACGACGCTCAGGATCACCAGGAGGACGACGATGACGTCGAACGCCTTGACCGCCTGTCGCGCGGCCAGCAGGTTGTCGGCCGGCATCAGCTGGATGGTCCCGAAGTCCTCAGGCAGCGTGACGCCGAGGGCGGTACCGAGCCGCTGGGCCAGTGGCCCCGGTTCGACCGGTTGCGAGAGGTCCGGCAGCACGACCTCGGGCGGGATGATGCCCGCCGCCTGAAGCTGCTCCAGCGCCTTGCCGACGATCGGGAAGACATCGAGCGTCACGTAGCCGTTGACGACGTTGACGTTCTCGGCCTCGTCGCGGAGCAGGCGCATCACCTGCTCATGGGTGAAGGACAGCGAGGTGACGAGCGCGTCCTGCGTCCGCGGGTCGGCGAGGACGACCCGGAGCCGCTTGTCGATCCCGTCCTGGATCGGCCAGGGCGATCGTCCCGGCCAATGGCTTGAGGGCGTCCGGCAGCCGCGCAGCGAGTCGCCCTTCGACGTCGACCGCCTCGACCACCTGGGTGCTGATGCGCTCGCTGACCGGGTCGATGATCGCTGGGTCGGTAACGACCTTCTCGACGAGCGCGGTGAACCGATCGGTCTTGAACGCCACCTGGTGCGTCCACACGGCGATGGTCGACAGGACGACCGAGATGCACGCGAGGACGAACACGACGGCCAGGAGGGCGCGCCGGCCGCGCGACGTCGGCGCATTCGCCGGCTTCGCCGGCGGGACCGGCGTGAACATCTCGGACTGCGGAACGGCCGGCGCCGCTGGCTTGTTCGTTGCGTCCATGCCGTCCTCCTCGCCGATCCGTCGGAACGACGTCCAACAGTAGCAGGGGGCGGAGGCGCCGGACGGCCGTCCGCGGCACCTCCTTGACATCGACCCGGCCGGTGCGACGATGAGGTCGTCGGTCGAAACGAGGACCAAGGCTCAGCGAAGGAGGCTCCACCGTGGCGAAGTACCTCTATCACGGGTCGTACACGCAAGCTGGCATCAAGGGCGTCCTCAAGGACGGCGGGACCGGCCGCCGGAAGGCGGTCGACGCCCTCGCCAAGAGCCTGGGCGGATCGGTCGAGTCCATGTACTGGGCGTTCGGCAGCGACGACTTCTTCGTGATCGCCGAGCTGCCGAGCGCGGCCGCGGCAGCGTCCCTCGCGGCGACCACCGGCGCCTCCGGAGCGGTCTCGATCAGCACGGTCGTGCTACTCACGGCGAAGGACATCGACGCGGCCGTCAAGCTCCATCCCGACTACCGGGCGCCCGGCGCGAAGTAGGGCCGGGCGGCCGGCGAGCGATCCGTGCGAACGTCCGATGGCATGACCGTGGTCGGGCCGGACGGGGGCGAGACGTTCCCGAGCCTCGACATCGTCCGGAAGGCTCGCGCAAGCGAGACGGGTGGCTGGGGCGTCGTGGTCGTGACCGGATATCCCGGCGAGGGCGGGACCACGCACCGCCACGAGGGTGAAGCCGAGGCGTTCTTCATCCTCCAGGGGCCGGTCGACCTGCTCGGCAGTGTGAGCGTCACGCGCCTGGAGACCGGTGCGTTCGTCCTGGTCCCGCCGGGGATCGAGCACGGCCTGCGCATGGTGGGCGATGGGGTCTCGCGCTGGCTGGCCATCTGGCCGTCTGCGCTGGACGGCTTCCCGGAAGCCGCGGAGGGGGCGATCGCCGAGGGCGCCGGTCCGGAGACGATGACCGAGATCCGCCGCCGGCACGGGATCACGCCGGGCGCGTGACGCATCCGGGCGGCCATCGACGGCCCCACGTCCCGACGCGTGGGCAGCGCCCGTCCGACCCGTGACCCGGCGCTACACTCGGCCGCGATGGACCTGCACGTCATCGGGCCGCTGGCCACGCCTGTCGAGCGGGCCGCCGTGGACGCCGTCCTCGGCCCCCCGGAGTCCGGCTGGGTCGGCGGCCGGCGGGACGCCGCGAACCAGGGCCACGCTTCGACCGGCGGCCACGCCATCCGGGCCCGTCGCTCGCAGCTGCTGCCGGCCCTCCATGCCGTGCAGTCGCGGGTCGGCTGGATCAGCCAACCGGCACTCAACTACATCTCGAAGCGACTGGCGGTCCCACCCGCCGAGGCGTACGGCGTCGCGACCTTCTACGCCCTGTACGCCACCAAGCCGCGGCCGCCGGTCGTGGCACACGTCTGCGACGACATCGCGTGCCGGATCGCCGGCGCCGAGGCCATCTGCGCCGACCTGACGCGGAGCCTGGGCGAGGCGGGTGAGCCGGCCCGTGACGGGCGCATCGGGTGGCTGCGGTCACCGTGCCTGGGCCTGTGCGATCTCGCGCCGGCGGCCCTGATCACGGCGGCCGGCGAGACCCCGACGACGGTCAGCGTCGCGCCGACCGACGCGGCGGCGGTCCTCGCCCGGCTCGAAGCCGATGGCGGCTCGCTCCGGCCCGAGCCGACCCTCCCCCAGCGCGGCGCTCCCGACCTGCTGGCTCCTCGCGCGGGTCGGCGTCGTCGGACCCCTCGTCGCTCGACGACTACCGGGCGAGCGGCGGCTACGCGGGCCTGACCCGCGCGCTCGCGATCGGGGCCGATGCCGTCATCGCCGAGGTCACGGCCTCGAAGCTGATGGGCCGCGGCGGCGCCGCGTTCCCGACCGGGCGCAAGTGGGCGGCGGTCGCGACCCAGCCCGCGCAGCCGCACTACCTGGTCTGCAACGCCGACGAGTCGGAGCCCGGCACGTTCAAGGACCGCGTCCTGCTCGAGGGCGACCCGTTCGTCGTCGTCGAGGCGATGACGATCGCCGCGTTCGCGACCGGCGCGTCGGTCGGCTACCTCTATCTCCGGGGCGAGTACCCGGAAGCGGCGGCCCGGGTCGCGACCGCCATCGAGGCCGCACGCGAGGCGGGCCTGCTCGGCCCCGACATCCTGGGCTCCGGGCTTCGCCTTCGACATCGAGCTCCGCCGTGGCGCCGGCGCCTACATCTGCGGCGAGGAGACCGCGCTCTTCGAGTCGATCGAGGGCAAGCGCGGCGAGCCGCGCAACAAGCCGCCGTTCCCGGTCGAGGTGGGGCTGTTCGGCAAGCCGACGGTCGTGAACAACGTCGAGACGCTGGCCAACATCCCGCTGATCCTCTCGATCGGCGGCGAGGCCTACGCGGCGATCGGCACCGAGGGCTCGACCGGCCCGAAGCTCTTCTGCCTGTCCGGCCACGTCGAGCGGCCCGGGACGTACGAGGTCGCGTTCGGGGCGACGCTGCGCGACCTGATCGAGCTCGCGGGCGGCGTCCAGGGCGGCCGGCCGATCAAGGCGATCCTGCTGGGCGGGGCGGCCGGCGTCTTCGTCGGCCCGGAGTCGCTCGACCTGCCGCTGACCTTCGAGGCGACGCGCGCCGCCGGGGCGACGCTCGGCTCGGGCGTGATCATGGTCTTCGACGAGTCGGTCGACCTCGTGGACACGCTCCGGCGCATCGCCCAGTTCTTCCGCGACGAGTCGTGCGGGCAGTGCGTCCCGTGCCGGGTCGGCAGCGTGCGCCAGGAGGAGCTGCTCGCGCGGCTGGCGGCCGGCAGCCGCGTCCGGCCGCGGGACGAGGAGCTGGCCCTCCTCAAGGAGATCGGCCAGGTGATGCGCGACGCGTCCATCTGCGGGCTGGGGCAGACGGCCTCGTCGGCGATCGAATCGGCGCTCCGTCAGCCGGACCTGGTGGCGATATGACCCACGACCCGAGCCAGCACGTCCCGCGCGAGGAGCCGCCGCCCGCGCCGCTGACGCCGATCCTGCTCTCGCCGCCGGCCCGCGCGACCCACACGCCGCAGGCGCCGGTGGTCGAGGCGCCGCCGCCGATCGCGTTGACGATCGACGGCGAGGCGGTCACGGTCCCCGCCGGCACGACGATCCTGGGCGCCTGCCGCCAGCAGGGCATCGACACGCCGACCCTCTGCTACGCCGACAACCTGACGCCGGTCAACGTCTGCCGGGTGTGCGTGGTCGAGGTCGACCGGCTCGCGCGTGCTGGTCCCCGCCTGCTCGCGGCCGGTCGAGGCCGGGATGGAGGTCCAGACGGACTCGGAGCGCGTCCGGACGTCGCGCAAGATGGTGCTCGAGTTCCTGGGGTCGTCGGTCGACATCTCGCTCGCCGGCGCGACGGCACCGGACGGCTCGACCGCCGCGTACGCCGAGCGCTATGGCGCCGATCCGACCAGGTACGGACCACCCGCGGCCCCCGCCGCCGCGGGCGAGCGCGATGCGCACGAGCCGGGCCACCACCACGCCGCGGACGGCGACGCCGCGGCCGCGACGGTCGCCCAGCCGACGAAGATCGACAACGAGCTCTACGTCCGCGACTACTCGAAGTGCATCCTCTGCTACAAGTGCGTCGAGGCCTGCGGCGAGGACGCCCAGAACACGTTCGCCATCGCGGTCGCCGGGCGCGGCTTCGATGCTCGGATCTCGACCGAGCAGGCCGTCCCGCTCCCCGAGATCGGCCTGCGTGTACTGCGGCAACTGCATCGGCGTCTGCCCGACCGGCGCGCTGATGGCCAAGCCCGAGTACGACATGCGCGAGGCCGGGACGTGGGACCCGTCGCAGCAGACCGTGACCGAGACCATCTGCCCGTACTGCGGCGTCGGCTGCGTCGTCGAGCTCCACGTCCAGGACGAGAAGATCCTCAAGGTGACGTCGCCGTGGGACTCCTCGGTCACGGCCGGCCACCTGTGCGTGAAGGGCCGCTTCGGCTTCGAGTTCGTCAACGAGCGCCCGCCGAAGCGAGACCGCACGGGCCGGTGACCGACGAGATCGGCCTCGAGGACTTCGAGCGGGTCGACATCCGGGTCGGGACGGTCGTCGGCGGCCGCTCCGCTCGAGGGCGCGCGCAAGCCGGCGATCACGCTCGAGATCGACTTCGGCCCGGAGATCGGGATCAAGCGCAGCTCGGCGCAGATCACCGTCCACTACGAGCCCGCGGCGCTGGTCGGCCGCCAGGTCGCGGCCGTCGTGAACTTCCCGCCGAGGCGGATCGCCGGCTTCGTCTCGGAGGTCCTGACGCTCGGCTTCCCCGACGCCGACGGCGCGGTCGTGCTCGTCGGCCCCGACCTGCCCGTGCCGGACGGCGGCCGCCTCTTCTGACGCCGAGCGGTATCGTCAGGACCGCAGCCCGACCCAGCGACCCGAGGAGGACCCTCATGGACGACGCCGCCGTGTTCGATCACATCAATGCGCTCTCGAGCGAGGAGGAGGCGCTGTATGCGAGCGCCGGCGACAGCGGCCTGTCGACCGACGAGAGCGAGCGCCTGAAGGTCATCCAGGTCGAGCTCGACCGCTGCTACGACCTGCTCCACCAGCGCCAGGCGCGGCGCTCCGCCGGACTGGACCCCGAGGAGGCGACGCTGCGACCGGTCGAGGTCGTGGAGCGCTACCAGCAGTAGCGGTCAGCCCCAGCCCGACAGGTCGCGCAGGTCGATCCGGGCGTCGTGGGCGTAGACGTTGAAGCCGGTCCCGCGCAGGAAGCCGACCAGCGTCACGCCGAGCCGCTCGGCGGTCTCGATCGCGAGGTCCGACGGCGCCGAGATCGCGCAGACGATCGGGATTCCCGCGACCGCCGCCTTCTGGACGATCTCGAAGCTGACCCGACCGGACACCATCAGGATCCGGTCGTGGAGCGGCATCGCCTTGGCGAGGACCTGCGAGCCGACCAGCTTGTCGAGCGCGTTGTGCCGCCCGACGTCCTCGCGCAGCGCGACCAGCTCGCCGTTCGGCTTGAACAGGGCCGCGGCGTGGAGCCCGCCGGTCTCGTCGAAGGCGCGCTGCGCGGCGCGGAGGAGGTCCGGGAGCGCGAGGATCACCGACCGCGTGATGACCGGGCCGTCGGGCAGCGGGTCGGCGCGCAGGGCGACCTCGTCGATCGAGGCCTTGCCGCAGATCCCGCACGACGCCGTCGCGATGAAGTGGCGCTCCGCGACCTTCGAGTCGTCGAACTGGCGCGAGAGCCGGACGGTGATGGTGTCGTCGGGCTGGCTGAGCGATGCGGGGTCGCCGCCGGCGGTCGAGACGACCTCCGGGCCGTCGATCAGGCCCTCGGTCCGCAGGAACCCGACCGCGAGCTCGTCCTCGTTGCCGGGGGTCCGCATCGTGACCGCGACCGCGACCGGCGTCTGCTGCGGCCCGGCCGCGCGGATCTCGAGCGGCGCCTCGCCGACGACCCGGTCGTCGCGGACCTCCATCGAGTCGCCGCGGATGGCCACGATGCGCCGGCTGGTGACGTGGCGGATCGGCGGGGCGTCGTCGGGGCTCGGCGTCATGCTCGGGAGTGTAGGAGGATGGCGGCGCGATGACAGACCGCGGCCTCGACGCTGACCGACGCGCCTTCGTGGCCGGCGCCCGGACGGCGACGCTGGTGACGATCGATGGCGACGGGGTGCCGCGGCCCGTGCCGATCTGCTTCGTCCTGGATCCTGACGCCGCCGTGCTCGTCACACCGATCGACGAGAAGCCGAAGCGGACCGACGACCCGCACGCCCTCGCGCGGGTCCGGGACATCGAGGAACGGCCGGACGTCGCGGTCCTCATCGACCGCTGGGACGAGGATTGGAGACGGCTCGCCTGGGTCCGCTGCCGCGGGCGGGCGACGTTGCTCGAGCCCGGTGCGACCGCCCACGCCGGCGCGGTGCAGGCGCTGCGGGCCAAGTACCCGCAGTACGCGGACCATCGGCTCGAGGAGCGTCCGCTGATCCGGGTCGAGATCGATCAGGTCAGCAGCTGGGGCGCCGTCGGCGATTGAGACCTCCCGGGTACCTCCGTACCCCTTGGCAGACGTGCGCCCGGGCCTACCATCGCCGGCATGAATCAGGTCTGGTACTGCGGGACCTGTCGTTCGCTGAACGATGTCCGCAACAAGGTCTGCTACGCCTGCCACGCCAAGCGGTCCGATGCCGAGATGGTCCCGGAAGGCGCGGCCGCCGCCGGGTTGGGGACCGCGAAGGTCGCGAAGGACCCGAGCCTGTTCGGGGCCCTGCTCGGCGGCCTGATCGCCTCGGTCATCTCGCTCGCCGCCTGGTACTACCTCGAGCAGGGCGTCATGCGCGGCCAGGGCCGGCTCGCCTGGGTGATCGGCGTGGCGATCGGTGTCGGCGTCCTGCTCGGCGGCCGCGGCCGCTCGTCGCTGATGAGCGTCGTCTTCAGCGTCCTGCTCACGATCGGGACCGTGGTCCTCGGCGAGTACCTGCTGATCTCGAAGTCGCTGGCGGAGACCAGCGACAAGGTCATCGCACGGGATCGCGGTCGCGCCGCCGGCCGCGGTCGTCGACACGCTCGCGTCGTACGTCGGCGACGACCCGCTCCGACCGCTCCTGTGGTTCCTCGCCATCTTCGCTGCGCGCCGCGATCCCGTGGCGCGGCATGGTCGGCCGCTGACGCTCCAGCCGGCTGCCGGCTCCGCCCGTCAGGCCCTGGCCGGCCTCGGCGTCCAGCGGTCCGGGCCTTCCTCGATGTCGACGCCGATCGCGTCGAGCAGCCGCTGCGACGCGGCCGCGACCTCGGCGATCGCCGCGTCGAACGCGTCGGCGTTCCGTGCCGCGGGGGTGCGATAGCCGCTGATCTTGCGGACGTACTGGCGGGCGGCGGCCTCCAGTTCGCCCGTCGTGGCCGCGGTGTCGGGCCGACGAAGGGTCTTGATGCTTCGGCACATGCCCGTACGGTACCCCGTGCCCGCGGACGACGGGTATCGTGACGGGCGATGGAGCAAAGGACTCGCGGACGTTGATCGAGGCCGGCCTGTGGGGCCTCGTGGCCGCGTCGTCGCTGATCATCGGCGCGGTCCTCGCGTTCGCGTTCGACCTGTCCAGGGCCAAGCGCGGGTTCATCCTGGCGTTCGGCGCCGGCACGCTGCTGGGCGCGGTCGCCTACGAGCTGATCGAAGACAGCCTCGCGGACTCGGAGCGCGGGATCGAGGTGGCGATCGGCTTCGCGCTGGGCGCCCTGGTCTTCTACACCGGCAGCGTGCTCATCGACCGCATGTCGAAGGGCGACCGCGGATCGAGCGAGGCCGATCCCTCCAAAGGACCCGACGCGGCGAGCAGGGCCAGGTCGGCCGGCCGGCGCGAGGCCCGCACGAAAGGGCTCTCGGTGGTGCTCGGCGCCGTGCTCGACGGGATCCCAGAGTCCGTCGTGCTGGGCCTGTCGCTGATCGGCGGCGCCGGGATCGGCGTGCCGGTGCTGGTCGCCGTCTTCGTCTCGAACGTGCCCGAGGCCCTGTCGGCATCGGAAGATCTCTCCGATTCAGGCGTCACGAGACGCGCAGATCACCGGGATCTGGGTGCTCGTGGCGCTCGTCAGCGGGGTCGCCGCGGCCCTCGGCTTCGGGCTGTTCGACACCGCGCCCGCAGTTCTGGGTGGGGCTGATCCAGTCGTTCGCCGCCGGCGCGATCCTCGCGATGCTTGCGGAGTCGATGATCCCGGAGGCCTACGAGGTCGGCGGGCGGCCGGTCGGGCTGGCGACGTGCATCGGGTTCGCCCTGGCGGCCTACCTCTCGCTCCGGACGTGACCTCGTCGAGGACGGGCGCCGCCGCGGTCATCGACACCCTCGGCATGCGCGCCGCACCCCGAAGGCGGCTGGTACGTCGAGACGTGGCGGGCGCCCGAGCCGCCCGGCGGCGGACGGCCGAGCGGGAAGCGCGATCCTCTACCTGCTGGCGGCGGGTCAGCGGTCGCACTGGCACGTCGTGGACGCGGCCGAGGTCTGGCAGTGGTCGGCCGGCGACCGCTCGTCTGGCGGAGGGCTGCGGTCGTCCGCACCGGCTCGGTGGCGAGTCCGGCGGCGACGGCCACAGGTCGTCGTCCCCGCCGGCGCGTGGCAGGCTGCACGTCCGCTCGGCGCTGTCGCTGGTCGGCTGCATCGTCACGCCGGCGTTCGAGTTCGAGGGGTTCCGCCTGGCCCGAGGGCTGGGAGCCGCCGCGTGAGTCTGGCGGCGGTCGCGCCGGCGGGCGAGCGTGCGGCCCGACTGACGAGGCCGAGCGGCTGGTCCGTCGTCGCCCGAGCCGAGGTGCGCTGGGCGTAGCGGCGGCGATCGCGGCTGCGCGGTCGTCGCCGGTTGCCACTTCATCGGGAGCACGACACGGCGCCGTCGGCGACCGGTCCATCCGCGCGACCTCGGGCCGATCCTGCGCGATCCCGCCCGATCAGCCCTCGATCGGGACAGGACGTAGGTCCGGCCGTCGTGTCCGGACCCTGCCCGAGAGACGTGACCGTGGCAGCGGCGAACTGTCCGGCACCCGCGGTCAGCCGCCCTCGCGGAGCCCCCACGGCGACCCGTAGGCGGTGAGCAGGTCGAGGAACGGCACCGCGTCGAACGCCTCCGGGCCGAGCACGCCCGTCCCGCTCCACGTCCCGGCGGCGAGCAGCTCGAGGGCCACGACCGGGTTGATCGCCGTCTGCCAGACGACCGCCTGCGAGCCGTACTCGCGCATCGTCCATTCGTTGTCGACGACGTGGTAGAGGTAGACCTGCCGCGGCTGCGCCGTCCTTGCCCGGTGCCGCTGACCCAGGTCCCGGCGCAGGTCTTGCCGTGCATCCGGTCGCCGAGCGTGGCCGGATCCGGGAGCGCGGCGGCCACCACGTCCCGCGGCGAGACCTCGGCGCCGCCGACGCGGAGCTTGTCGGTCTTGTCGAGGCCCAGCTTGTGCAGGACCTGGAGCACCTCGATGAACTCGTCGCCGAGCCCGTACTTGAACGTCACCCGCCGCGCGTCGACCCAGCGCGGGACGAGCAGCACCTCCTCGTGCTCGACGTTGACGCACTCGACCGGCCCGATCCCCTCGGGGAAGTCGAACGTCTCGGGCTCGCTGAACGGCGGCGTCGTGAACCAGCCGCGGTCGCGCTCGTAGATGACCGGCGGGTTCAGGCACTCCTCGATCGTGGTCCAGATCGAGAACGACGGCGCGAAGTCGTAGCCGTCGACGACGAGGTTCGCGCCGTCGCGGATGCCGACCTCGTCGATCTCGCTGAACAGGTGGTCGGCGGCGTAGCGGGCGAAGACGTCCGACAGCCCGGGCTCGACCCCGATCCCGACGAGCGCCAGCCGGCCCGCATCGGACCAGGCGGCGCGTCCGCTCGAACTGCGCGTCGCCGAGCTTGACGCCGCTCTCCGCGTAGGGCCGCTCCGGGTGCGGCTTCGAGAGCGACATCGCCATGTCGAGGTAGTCGGCACCCGCCGCCAGCGCCCCCTCGAAGATCGGCATGACGAAGCGCGGGTCGACCGCGTTCAGGACATGGGTGATCCGATGCTCGCGGGCCAGTGCCGCGACGTCCTCGGCGCTCGACGCGTCCACGCGGGCGGCGACGAACCGCGGGTCGCCGCCCTGCCGGGCGACCGTCCGCTCGGCGCGGGTCGCGTCGTAGTCGGCGACGACCATCGCCTCGAAGAAGTCGCGCTTCGCGGCGATCGGGACGACCGAGCTGCCGACGCCGCCGGCGCCCACGACGAGGATCCGCATCGAGTCCCTCCGGTCCGATGGCTGGGACCGTAGTGTGGCCTCGGGCGCCACCGCAGGGGCCACGTCGTCCCGTCAGCCGCAGCCGCCGCGTGGCGAGCGCCGGGGTCAGCCGGACGTCGCCCGCCAGGACATCGGCCCGGTGAAGCAGTGCCGGAGCTTCCGGCAGGCGCCGCCCGTCAGGTCCCAGGTCCGCCCGCTGACGAACGGTCCGCGGTCGACGACCGGCAGCGTGAGCGTCCGACCCGAGCCCGGGTCCTTGAACGTGACGAGCGTGCCGCACGGCAGGGTCCGGTGGGCGACGCCGACGAGGGTCGTCGTCAGTCTCGAGCCCGCACGCGGTCCGCTTCCCGTAGAAGCCGGGGCCGTACCAGGACACGTCGGGGTCCTTGTGCCATGGGTACCGCGCGACCTTGGTGGCCGTCACCGTGGGCTGGACAGTGCGCGGCCGAGCCTGGGGCGGCTCCGTTCGCTGGTCTGGCTCGAGCAGGGTCGAGCCGGTCTCCAGGGTCCCGTCCGAACGGGCCCCCGGATCGGGGGTGATCGTCATCGACGTCCCGCGGACGGCAGCCGCGATCTCCACGCTTGCGAAGAGATCCGTGTCCGGCATATCGAACGAGCTGGGGCTTCGTGAACCCACCGGAACGGGGACGGCGACCGTGGCAAGCAGCGCGATGAGCGCACCGCTCGCGACGACCCAAGGGTGTCGCACGTCGCTGACACCGTACCATCGGCGGGCATTTCCCGCCGTTCGGGCCAGGGCCCGAACCGTTGCGAAACCATCGCAGACCGCCCCGATGCCCACCAGAACGTACCCCCTCGACGGCCCGTTCGACCTCGTCCGGACCCTGCGACCCCTGGGTCGCGGGACCGGCGACGCGACGATGCGGTTCGGACCCGGCCGGGCCTGGCACGCCACCCGGACGCCGGATGGACCCGCGACCCTGGCCCTGTCGACCAGCGGCGACCACCTGCCGCGGAGGCCTGGGGGCCCGGCGCGGACGTGCGCGCTCGACGGCGTCCCGGAGCTGGTCGGGCTGACGGCCGGACCGATGCGCGTGGCGTCACACAGCGCGCTCGTCGACCAGCTCGCCCGGCGGTTCCCGGGCGTCCGGCTCACGCGGTCGCGGGCGGTCATGGAGTCGCTCGTCCCGGCGATCCTCGAGCAGAAGGTCACCGGCGATGCGGCCCGCCGCGCGTGGCGCGGGCTGGTCGCCCGGTACGGCGAGCCGGCGCCCGGCCCGCCCGAGCTCCGCCTGCGGGTCCCGCCACCGGCCGCGACGCCTGGCCGCCCTGCCCTACTACGCCTTCCATCCGTTCGGCGTGGAGCAGCGCCGCGCCGACACGATCCGCCGGGCCACGGCGCGCGCCGACTGGCTGGAGGCGATCGTCGACCTGCCGGTCGACGAGGCCTACGCGCGGCTGACCGCGCTGCCCGGCATCGGGCCGTGGACCGCGGCCGAGGTGGCGGTCCGCGCGCTCGGCGACCCGGACGCGGTCAGCGTCGGCGACTTCCACCTGCCGAACCTCGTGGCCTTCGCGCTGGCCGGCGAGCCGCGCGCCGACGACGCGCGGATGCTCGAGCTGCTCGAGCCGTGGCGGGGCGAGCGGGCCCGGGTCATCCGGCTCCTCGAGCTGAGCGGGATCGACGCCCCGAAGTACGGCCCACGACTCACGCCGCGCCGCATCGAGCGCGACTGACCGTACACTCGTGGCCGGACCACGCGAGGAGCGCCGAACGACGACCACCGCCACCGACCCGACCGCCACGACCGCCGCGCGCCGCCGGCGCGACGCCGTTCACGCGCGCCACCCGCCTCGCGCGGTTCGACGACCTGCTGCGCGAGCGGATCGTGGTCATGGACGGGGCGATGGGCACGCTCATCCAGAGCTACGAGCTGGTCGAGGCCGACTACCGCGGCGAGCGCTTCGCCGACCACGGACACGACCTGCGCGGCGACGCCGACGTCCTCTCGCTGGTCCGCCCCGACATCGTGCTGGCGATCCACGGCGCCTACCTGGACGCCGGCGCCGACATCATCGAGACCAACACCTTCACCGCCACCCGGATCGCGCAGGCCGACTACGGGCTGACCGAGGTGGTCCGCGAGATGAACCACGAGGCGGCGCGACTCGCCCGCCAGGCCGCGGACCGGGCCGAGGCCGCCGAGCCCGGCCGGCCGCGCTACGTGCTGGGCGCGCTCGGGCCGACCAACCGGACCGCGTCGATCTCGCCGGACGCCTCGGACCCCGGGGCGCGGAACGTCACGTTCGACGAGCTCGCCGCGGCCTACCAGGAGTCCGCCGAGGGGCTGATCGCCGGCGGCGCGGACCTGCTGGTCATCGAGACGATCTTCGACACGCTCAATGCCAAGGCGGCGATCTTCGGGGTGGAGGCCGCCTTCGACGCGCTCGGCCGACCGCGTCCCGCTGATCATCTCGGGCACGATCACCGACGCCTCGGGCCGGACGCTCTCGGGCCAGACCGTCGAGGCGTTCTGGACGTCGGTCATGCACGCGCGCCCGATCGCGGTCGGGCTCAACTGCGCCCTCGGCGCGAAGCAGCTCCGCGGGCACATCGCCGACCTGTCGCGGATCGCGGGCATCCCCGTCAGCGCCTACCCGAACGCCGGGCTGCCGAACGAGTTCGGCGGCTACGACGAGGGTCCGGCGACCACCGCCGAGCTCCTCGGCGCGTACGCCCGGGACGGGCTGATCAACATCGCCGGCGGCTGCTGCGGGACGACGCCGGCCCACGTCCGCTCGATCGCCGAGGCCGTCGCCGGCGTCGCGCCGCGGACCATCCCGGTCATCGAGCGCAAGACGCGCCTGTCCGGGCTCCAGGTCCAGACCATCCCGCAGCCGGGCGGCGTCTTCGTCAACGTCGGCGAGCGGACCAACGTCACCGGGTCGCGCAAGTTCGCGAAGCTCATCCTCGAGGACCGCTACGACGAGGCGGTCGAGGTCGCCCGGCAGCAGGTGGCGGCCGGCGCCCAGCTCATCGACGTGAACATGGACGAGGCGATGCTCGACTCGGCCGCGGCGATGACGCGCTTCCTCAACCTCATCGCCTCCGAGCCGGACATCAGCGTCGTCCCGGTGATGCTCGACTCCTCGAAGTGGGAGGTCATCGAGGCCGGGCTCAAGTGCGTCCAGGGCCGCGGCGTCGTCAACTCGATCTCGCTCAAGGAGGGCGAGGAGCCCTTCCTCGAACACGCCCGGCTGTGTCGCCGCTATGGCGCCGCGGTCGTGGTCATGGCGTTCGACGAGGCCGGGCCAGGCGGACACGGCGGATCGCAAGGTCGCGATCGCGCAGCGCGCGTACCGCCTCCTGACCGAGACCGTCGGGTTCGAGCCCGAGGACGTGATCCTCGACCCGAACATCTTCGCCATCGGGACCGGCATCGAGGAGCACGCCGGCTACGCGGTCGCCTACATCGAGGCGACCCGCCGGATCAAGGCGGAGCTGCCCGGGGCGCTCGTGTCCGGCGGCGTCTCCAACGTCTCGTTCGCGTTCCGCGGCAACGACCCGATCCGCGAGGCGATCCACTCGGTCTTCCTGTACCACGCGATCGCCGCCGGGATGGACATGGGCATCGTCAACGCCGGCGCCCTGGCCATCTACGACGACATCGACCCGGACCTGCGCGAGCTCGTCGAGGACGTGGTCCTCGATCGCCGGCCGGACGCCACCGAGCGGCTGCTCGCGGTCGCCGACAAGTACGCGTCCGAGCGGTCGGGCTGGGCCGGCGAGGGCGGCGACGCCCAGGCGTGGCGGGCCCTGCCCGTCAACGAGCGGCTGACGCACGCCCTGGTCGAGGGGCTCGACGCCTGGATCGTCGAGGACACCGAGGAGGCGCGCCAGGCCGCCGCCCGGCCCATCGAGGTCATCGAGGGCCCGCTGATGGACGGGATGAACGTCGTTGGCGACCTGTTCGGGGCCGGGAAGATGTTCCTGCCCCAGGTGGTCAAGAGCGCCCGGGTGATGAAGAAGGCCGTGGCCCACCTCGTCCCGTACATCGAGGCGGAGCGCGAGCCGGGCGCATCCCGCTCGAACGGCCGGATCGTGATGGCCACGGTCAAGGGCGACGTCCACGACATCGGCAAGAACATCGTCGGCGTCGTCCTCGCGTGCAACAACTACGAGGTCGTGGACCTCGGCGTCATGGTCCCGGTCCAGCGCATCCTCGAGACGGCGCGCGAGGTGGACGCCGACCTGATCGGGCTGTCCGGGCTGATCACGCCGTCGCTCGAGGAGATGCGCCACGTCGCGGGCGAGATGGAGCGCGAGGGCTTCGAGCTGCCGCTGCTCATCGGCGGCGCGACCACGTCGCGGACGCACACGGCGGTCAAGATCGAGCCGCAGTACCACGGGCCGGTGATCCACGTGGCCGATGCGTCGCGGGCGGTCGGGGTCGCGGCGTCGCTGCTGGACGTGGACCGCCGCGACGCCTTCGCCGCCGGCGTCCGCGAGGAGTACGAGACGGTCCGGGCGCGAGCGCGGCGCTCGCGAGGAGAAGATCGCGCGACACCCGGTCGCCGAGGCGCGCCGCCACCGGCTCGCCATCGACTGGACCGGCGTCGAGCCGCCCGCGCCGACGTTCCTCGGCGTCCGGACGTTCGACGACTATCCGCTCGACGAGCTGGTCGACCGCATCGACTGGACGCCGTTCTTCGCGACCTGGGAGATGAACGGGCTGTACCCGGCGATCCTCGACGATCCGGTGAAGGGGCCGGCCGCGCGCTCGCTCCATCAGGACGCGCTGGCCCTGCTCGACCGGATCGTCCGCGACCGGCGGCTGACCGCCGCGGGCCGTCGTCGGCTTCTGGCCCGCGAACAGCGTCGGCGACGACATCGAGCTCTACACGGACGAGACGCGGACCGGGCTGGCCGGCACGATCCACACGCTCCGCCAGCAGATGGTCAAGCCGCCCGGACGACCGAACCTGGCCCTCGCGGACTTCACCGCGCCGCGCGAGACCGGGCTCGCCGACCACGTCGGCGGCTTCGCGGTCACGGCCGGGCACGGGCTGGAGTCGCTGGTGGCCGAGGCCAAGGCGCAGCACGACGACTACACCGCGATCCTCGCGACGGCGCTCGCCGACCGGCTGGCCGAGGCCTTCGCCGAACGGCTCCACGAGCTCGTCCGGCGCGAGCTGTGGGGGTACGCCCCGGACGAGACCCTCTCGAACCTGGACCTCATCGCCGAGCGCTACCAGGGCATCCGGCCGGCGCCCGGCTACCCGGCCTGCCCGGACCACACCGAGAAGGGTCCGCTCTTCGAGTGGCTCGACGCCGAGGCGCGCGCCGGGCATCGTCCTGACCGAGTCGTTCGCGATGTTCCCGGGCGCCTCGGTCAGCGGCTACTACTTCTGGCACCCGCAGTCGGCGTACTTCGGGCTCGGCCGCATCGGCCACGACCAGCTCGAGGACTACGCCCACCGCAAGGGCATGTCGGTCGAGGACGCCGAGCGCTGGCTGTCGCCGAACCTCGCCGAGGACTGACCGCGGGTCAGGCCGGCAGGGCCGCCGCGCTCGCGGTAGACGGCGACGGCCTCGAGGAACCGCGCCAGGGCGGCCGGGCGTGTTGGGGTCGAGCGCCACGATGACGTGGTCCGCGCCCAGCGCCGCGTGCGCCGCCAGGCCCTTGGCGATGACCTCCGGGCTGCCTTCCAGCGCCCGGCCCGGTGCCGCCGTCGGACCAGGCCCGAGATCCGGGTAGCGGACCTCGAGCCCGACGGTGATCGTCAGGGTCGGCAGGGTCGCGTCCGACCCGCTCGCAGGCCTCGGCGAGCTCGCGGCGGCCGGTCGCCAGCCGCTCGTCGGGCAGGCCGAACCAGGCCATGTTCCAGGCGTCGGCGTGGCGCGCGGTCAGCTCGAACATCCGCGGCTTCTTGGCGGCCACGAGGATCGGGATGTCGGGGCGCGCCGGAGGGACAAGCACGGCGTCGCGCGCCTGGACGAACGCGCCGTCGAGGTCCACCCGGCCGTCGCGGATGAGGCCGGTGATCACCGCGAGCGCTTCCTCGAATCGGCTCACCTTGTGGTCGGTCGGGAAGCCGAACGCCTCGAACTCCGGGTCGTGCCAGCCGGCGCCCACGCCCAGGATCAGCCGGCCGTCGCTGATGGCGTCGAGGGTCCCGGCCATCTTGGCCAGCAGGGCCGGGTTCCGGAAGCCGGTGCACAGGACGATGGTGCCGAGTTCGACCCGCCGGGTCGCCTCGGCGATCGCCGACAGGACGGTCCAGCACTCGTACAGGCCCGTCGTCGGGTCGTCGCCGAACCGGAACAGGAGGTGGTCGTAGACCCACACCGAGTCGAGGCCGCCGGCCTCGGCCCCCTGGGCCATCTCGCGGACGACCGGATACGGCACGGCGCCGCGGCCCTCGTCCTCGATCGGGAGGACGATGCCGATCTTCACGGGCGAGGGACGCGATCGACCGCGGCCATGCCGGCCGGGGTCAATCGACGGCCTTGCGGACCTCTTCCTCGAGCTCCGGGTCCAGGTTCGTCTGGATGAGCGTCCCGCCCTCCAGCGGCCGGAGCGCGGCGAGGACGCCGGCGGTCGAGCCGTCGTGGAGCAGGACGAAGAGCGCCGAATGGCCCGCCTCGAGCTTCGCGCTGACCTCGCGGACGAAGTCCTTGTCGACTCGGTCGCTGACCGCGTGGCCGACGATCGCGCCGCCGATCGCGCCGATGGCCAGCCCGACCACCGGGAAGAAGACCATGAAGAGCAGCCCGAGACCGCCGCCGATCGCGGCCCCGGCGATGGCCGTCGCCGTCCAGCGTGCCCTTGACGTGGGTCTTGCCGTCGGGGTCCTTGCGGATCACCGCGGCATCGGAGATCTCGACGCCACCGGCGGACCGCAGGTCGCGCAATGCCTGCAGCGCGGCGCCCGCTTCGTCCTCGGATTCGAACGAGACGACGATCAGGTCACTCATGTCGGTCCTCCCTGGGGATCTGCCGTTCGCGTAGGCATCGAATCTACCCTGCTGGACGACCGTCGGCCTCGATCTCGGCTCCCCTGCTACGATCGGACGATGGACCGACGGATCGCCGCCCTGCTCCTCGTCGTCTCGACCCTGCTCCTGGCCGGCTGCACCAGCGACCAGGGACAGGCCATCGCGAGCGCCGCCAATCCGCAGGTCTGCGCCGCCAACAACGCGCTGACGCAGATCGACCGGGCCCTCCAGGTCGTCGCCGGCCTGGACGCCGCGGCGGTCGCCGATCCATCGAGCCAGGCCCACGAGGACGCGCTGGCGGGGATCGACCAGCTGGATTCGGCGCTCGGCGATCTCGAGAAGGCCCTGGCGGTCCTGCCGTCCGGCGGCAAGCTCGATCGTGCCCAGCTGGCCGCTGCGGTCACCGCGGCCCGCGCCCTGCTCGTCCAGCTCCAGGGCCTCGTGACCACCGGCGACGTCCAGGGGATCCAGGCGGCGATCGATGGCGCGGCCGCCCTCGACACCAAGGCGAAGGACCTGCAGGCCGCGATCGATCCGGCGGATCTCGCCGGGTGCCCGGAGGCGCTGCCGTTCCCGACCCGACGGCCGAGGCCGACGCTGCGGCCCTCGGCGAGCGTGGCCCCGTCGCCCACCGTCGAGCCGTCCGCGACCCCGGCACCGACCGCGTCGCCGACGGTCGAGCCGACGCCGTCCGTCGAGCCGAGCCCGACCCCCTCGCCGACCCCGACGCCAACGCCGACACCTACGCCCACGCCGACACCGACACCGACTCCGACTCCGACCCCGACGCCCACGCCCACGCCCACGCCCACGCCGACACCTACGCCCACACCTACGCCGTCCCCGACGCCTACGCCGACACCGACACCTACTCCGACACCGACCCCGACACCGACACCGACACCTACTCCGACACCGACCCCGACGCCGACACCGACCCCGACGCCTACTCCGACACCGACACCTACTCCGACACCGACCGAGTCGGAGACGGAGAGCGAGTCGCCGAGTCCGACCGCGTCGCCCAGCCCCACGGCCTCCCCGAGCCCGTCACCGTCGCCGAGCCCGTCGCCCAGCGCCAGCCCGAGCCCCGTGGCCTCGCCGTCGGCGGACGGCGGCGACAACGCCTCGTCGGGCGGGTCGCCGTGGCTGCTGATCATCCTGATCATCGCCCTGGCGGCGATCGTCGGCGGTCTCGGCTACTGGTATCGCGGCCGGGCCGTCCCGCCCCCGCCGCCGCCGACGGCGCCACCGCCAGCCGGGCCACCACCCGGGGCCTGAACCGATCGCCTCGGGAGGTCCCGGCGCGACTCCCGACGCCACGAATCGTGACGCCCCGCCGGCTCGACGAGCCGACGGGGCGTTGGTGTCCGGGTCCGGGTCGGTCAGCTCGGTGAGCCGGCCGGGCGGATGTTCTGGTTGAGCGAGAACAGGTTCGACGGGTCGTAGCGGCGCTTGATGTCGGCCAGCCGCGCGTAGGCGGCGCCGGGATACGCCTCGTGGATCCGCTGGTCACCCTCGACCGCGAGGAAGTTCGAGTAGACGCCGACCGAGCGGGCGGCGAGCTGCTCGTGGAGGCGCCTCGGTCCAGGCGACCTGCTCGGCCTCCGTGGACGGGTCCGTGTAGTGGTCGAGGATCGCGACCATGACCGGGGCCGCACGGTGGGCGAACGCGGTCGCGTCGGCGGGGACCCGGCCCATCGCACCGCCGAGGACGCGGAGCTGGACCATCGCCATCGGCGACGGCGCGGCGGCCATCGCGTCGAGGATCGCGTCGATCGCGTCGTCCTCGATCGTCTCGAGGAACCGCGAGCGGATCACCCCGTAGCCGGGCGCCTCGGCCGCGGCCGTGAACTGGTAGATGCCGGGATACGGCATCGGCATCGCGACCTCGAGGATCGGCTTGGCGACCTCGCGGAACGGCGCGATCGCGGCCTGCCCGTCGGCCGGGTCACCGGCGTACACGAACATGACGATCAGCGACAGCTGGCCGACCTGCTCGGGCGCGACGAACGGCGCGGGCGGGATGCGCATCAGGAACGCGATGGTGGTGAGCTCGTCCGGAGCGGACGCCGCGATCGGCACCAGGCTTCGCAGGACGTCCTTGGTCGGCGGCAGGAACAGCGCGCCGCCGAGGACCTCGCCGACGGGATAGAGGGTGTACTGGAAGCGGGTGACGACACCGAAGTTGCCGCCGCCGCCGCGGACCGCCCAGAACAGATCGGGATGCTCGGTCTCGCTGGCGGTGATCAGACGGCCGTCTGCGGTCACGATCTCGACCGCCTGCAGGGCGTCGATGGCCAGGCCGTACTTGCGGGCGAGCCAGCCGATGCCGCCGCCGAGCGTGAGGCCCGCGATGCCGACCGAGCCGGTGTCGCCGAACGGCGTCGCCAGGCCATGGGCGGCCGCCGCCTGCGTGTACTCCGCCGCAGTCAGACCGGGCTGGGCCCAGGCCACGCGGCGCTCCACGTCGATGTGGAGGCCCTTCATGTGGCTCAGGTCGAGGACGATGCCGCCGTCGACGGTGCTGTAGCCCGCGACGCTGTGACCGCCGGCGCGGACCGCGAGCTGCATCCCGGTCTCCGCGGCGAAGACCACCGTCCGCGCGACGTCGCCCTGACCGGCCGCTCGCACGATCATCGTGGGATGGCGGTCGTAGGTGAGATCGTGGATCTGGCGGGCGCGGTCGTAGTCGGACTGTCCGGGGAGGATCAACTCGCCCAGGAGCTCGGCCTTGAACGCGGCGAGATCGAACGGGTTGGCGAGGTCTGGTGGCGGGGTCGGAATGCTTCCAAGGCCGTAGCTCCTTGCGGTGGTGACGGAGGGGTACGGCGATGGTGCTCGCGGAGGCACCGGGGCGGCGACCGACGCCCGTCGGGAGTCGGACATGGACATCCGTCCACAGTCTCGGGACTGGCCGCCTCCGGCGGGGACCGGGCCCGCGCCGCCGACGGACATCTAGGCCGGGCGGCGCCGGTAGAACGGGATCGGTTCCGGGGCGAGCGGCGTGTTGCCGAGGATGAGGTCTGCCGACTTCTCGGCGAGCATCATCACCGGCGCGTAGATGTTGCCGTTGGTGACGTACGGCATCGACGACGCATCGACCACGCGCAGGCCGTCCAGGCCGTGGACTCGCATCGTCAGCGGGTCGAGGACGGACCCCTCGTCCACGCCCATCCGCGCCGTGCACGAGGGATGAAGCGCCGTCTCCGCGTCGCGCGCGACCCAATCGCGGATCTCGTCGTCGCTGGTCACGGCCGTCCCGGGCGAGGTCTCCCCGCCGTTGTACGGCCCCATCGCCGGCTGGTTCAGGATCCGCCGGGCGACGTGGACCGCCTCGACCCACTCGCGCCGGTCCTGTTCGGTCGACAGGTAGTTGAAGCGCAGGGCGGGATGCACCCGCGGATCCGTGCTCTTGAGCCGGACGGTGCCGCGGGCGTCAGAGTACATCGGGCCGACGTGGACCTGGTAGCCGTGACCCTGTCGCCCCGGCGCTGCCGTCGTAGCGGATCGCCAGGGGCAGGAAGTGGAACATGAGGTTCGGGTACGCGACGTCGTCGTTGCTGCGCGCGAAGCCGCCGCCCTCGAAGTGGTTCGTCGCCCCCGGCCCACGGCGGAGGAACAGCCACTGCGCCCCGATGAACGGGCGGCGCCACTTCTCCGTCGCCGATGGCTGCATCGACACCGGCTGCAGGCTCTTGTACTGGATGTAGACCTCGAGATGGTCCTGGAGGTGGTCGCCGACCCCGGGCAGGTCGCGGACGACCGGGATCCCGAGCGCCTCCAGGTCGGCGGCCGGGCCGACACCGGAGAGCTGGAGGAGCTGCGGCGAGTTGATCGCCCCGCCGGCGAGGATCACCTCGCCGGCGTCGATCCGCTCGGTGCCGCCGCGGCCCTTCGCTACGTCGACGCCGACCGCCCGGCCGCCCTCGAACCGGATGCGCGTGACGAACGCCCGGGTCCGGACCTCGAGGTTCCTTCGACCCATGACCGGGTGCAGGTAGGCCCGCGCGGCGCTCAGCCGGCGGCCGCGGTGGATGTTCCGGTCGAACGGGGCGAATCCCTCCTGGCGGTAGCCGTTGACGTCGTCGGTCAGGTGATAGCCGGCTTCCTGGCAGGCCGCGAAGAACGCGGTGAAGAGCGGGTTCGTGGCCGGGCCGCGCTCGAGCACGAGGGGACCGTCGTGGCCGCGCCACGGGTCGTCCGCGGCGGCCGCCAGACACGTCTCCATCTTCTTGAAATACGGCAGGCAGTGAGCGTAGTCCCACGTCCCCATCCCGGGGTCGGCCGCCCAGCGCTCGTAGTCCAGCGGGTTGCCGCGCTGGAAGATCTGGCCGTTGATGCTCGACGAGCCGCCCAGGACCTTGCCTCGCGCGTGGTAGACGCGCCGACCGTTCATGTGCGGCTCGGGCTCGGACTCGTACTTCCAGTCGTAGAAGCGGCTGCCGATCGGGAAGGTCAGCGCTGCCGGCATGTGGATGAAGACGTCGAACCGGTAGTCGGGCCGACCGGCCTCGAGGACCAGGACACGGTTCGACGGGGATGCGCTGAGACGATTGGCCAGCGCGCTCCCCGCGGAGCCGCCGCCGACGATGACGAAGTCGTACGTGCTGGACGGCATGGTCCGGCGATGCTAGCAGCGCTTTCCGCCGACAACGGCGCCGGTCGCGGGACCCGATCCTAGGCGGGCTCGAACAGCTCGACCACGTTGCCGGATGGATCCTCGACGAGGACCTGCGTGCCGCCCGGCCCGCGGACTGGTTCGTTCCTGAACGTCGCGCCTGCGGCACGGAGGCGCTCGACCGCGTCGTCGAGGTCGTCGACCTCGATCACGAGGCGGTTCCAGCCGCCAGGCTCCGGTCGCCGGCCGTCCGGCATCGGCCGCCGTGCCGAGCTCCCGGGACCAGCCAGCCAGAGGGTCAGGTCGCCGCGCGACACGAGCGCGAACGGGGCGCCCATCTGTCGTTCGAGCTCGAACCCCAGGGTCGCGGTGTAGAAGGCGATCGCGGCGTCGACGTCGTCGACGATGTAGCGGATCGTGGCCATGGCGAGAGGATAGTCACCGCGCGGGACCGGGCGCGGAGGCCCGGTGCCGGACCGAGGTACTGGCATCGGACCGGACCTGTGGGTCAGGGGTCCGCCAGTCGTCGCCGTCTACGGTCCGCGCATGGGGATCGAGACCGTCGTCCTGCTCTTCGTCTGGCTGGTCATCGCCGAGATCGTGCTGACCAAGCTGATCAACGACCCGGAGTAGGCGTCAGCCTTTCACTCGGAACGTGGCCGCCCGCGCCCTGTCGGACAGGAGCGTGGAGCTCCCGGCCGCGTAGATCCTGATCCGCACCGAGTAGGTCCCGAGGCGACGCGTCGACGAGACGTAGAACGTCGGCTTGAACGAACGCGTGACGGACGCCGTGAACGCCGCGTTGTCGTAGACCTTCCGGAACACCTGCTTCCCGGCGGGTCGTAGATCCGGACGTCGATCTTCGCCTTGCCCGCCTTCGACGACCTGCATCCTGACCGTGACCGTCTCGGTGTGACGTCGTGCGATCGGGCTGGGGCGTCGCGCTCGCCGTCCGGGTCCAGGTGACCGTCCCGGCAGGAGGCGGTGGCGGCGGGGGCGGCGGAGTGACCGGCGGTGGCGGCGGCGCGCCGAAGCCCAGGTCCAACCCGCCGGTGGCGTAGTACGCGGCCGCACGCTCGCGGAAGTAGCCGCCGTCGTCGTCGGCCGAGAGCGACAGGCGGGTGTTGCCGTTGATGGCGGCCGGGTTCGTCACGCCGTCGCCCTGCCCGTCGCACGCGCAGGTCGTGCCGTCCGCGCCGCCGCCGAACAGCAGCGCAAGGACGCCGGCGTCGCGCCACATCGCCAGGTGCGTGCCGCCTGGGTCGTCGAGGAACCACTGCGCCCGGTTGTCCTGGTAATGGCCCCAGGTGTCGTTCATCGCGCGCATCTTCGTGTTGCCCAGGGGGATCTGCCACACGACGACGCGATGGCCGGTGTCGGCGACGTAGCCCTTGACGAAGCGCGCGTAGCGGACGAAGTCGGCGTCGTCCCAGCGAGAGGCGCCGCCGTCGCCGTAGACGATCTGCTTGAACGAGGCGTCGCGGTCCGCGATGTCCGTGAACGTCAGGTCGAACGAGGCACCCAGCGACCGGTAGAACGCGCCAGCACGAGCCGCGAGGGTGTCGACCTGCGAGTCCGGGCTGTTCGAGTACGCGATGTCCCAGTTCGTGCCCCACACCGACAGGTGGTACGCCAGCAGCACGTTGGGCGCGAGCTGGTCGCGGAGCCGGACGATCGCCTTCGCGAACCCGGCGGCCGTGTTCGGCAATCCGGTCAGCGCCGCGTCGCCGGAGCTCGCGACGGATGCCGGGATCTGCGTGGCGTCGTCGTCCGTGCCGGTCGCCTGCTCGATGTAGCCCCACAGGTCGGGCTCGACATGGAGGATCACGGTCTGGGAGCCCGCGGCCCGCTGGAAGAACAGGCGGAGGTCCGCGTACCAGGCCGCCATCGTGGCCGGGTTGGCGAGGTTCGACAGGTCCTTGGCCAATTCGCTCGCGCCGGTCGCCGGGGTCGACTGGAGGAGCATGTAGTACGGGAACACCGCGACCGTGCCGTGGTCCGCCGAGTCCGCGACGTACCAGCTGACGAACTGGCCGTTCGGGTTCCAGGTGGACCACCCGTTCCCGGTGTTCACGCCACCGGCGAGGTACTGGTAGCGGAACTTGAACGGAGCGGAGGCGTGGAGCGCCGCCGCACCGCCCGGCGCGTCCGCGAGACCGAGCTCGACCCGGTCGGACGGCCACGAGGGCGGAAGCGCGGGGAGCGGGTCCGCAGCACGCGTCGGCGCCGGCGACGAGGCGGCCAGTCCGGAGACCACGAGGACGATGGCGACGAGGAGCGGCAGGCGGCGGATGATCGGGACCCTCCAGCGTTGCCGGCATCGTCACCGCGCGGGCCGCTCGCGTCACTCCCCCGCCCGTCCCGGTCCGGGCCGTACATCGGTTTCCGCGATGGGTGCGCGGCCGCACCGCGGGCGTACCCTTGGACGGCGCCGGACCGGCGCCGGGAGGTGCCACATGCAGATGCCGAAGCCGACCGATGCCGACAAGGAGCGGTTCCGATCGGTCGTCCCGGACGACGCCCGGGTCGTCGTCAAGCCGATGTTCGGCAACCTCGGCGCATTCGTGAACGGCAACATGTTCATGGGCCTGTTCGGCTCATCCATCGGCGTCAAGCTCGCGCCGGCCGATGCCGAGCGGCTCCGGGCCGCGGGCGGCGGGCCGTTCGGCCCCGAGGAGCGGCCGATGGGCGGCTACGTGACCCTGCCGCCGGCGACGGTCGGGACGGCCGACGGCGGACGCTGGGTCGCGGCGGCTCTCGATCACGTCGCGGGCCTGCCGGCGAAGGTCCCGAAGGGCTAGGGGTCGAGCCGGTCAGCCGGTGATCTCGGCTCGCTCGCTGAACACGGCCGCCACCACGAGCGAGCCGACCAGCCAGAGGGTCACGAGCACGAGCGCTGTGTCCGCGGTCAGGGCGCCCGGATCGGGCGGCGCGCCGAAGCCGTCGCTGCCGCCACCGACGGCCGTGTTCGCGAGGTGGAACGGCATGTACTTCACGATGTCGGGGAGGAAGATCCCCGCGAACGTCTCGCCGAAGTAGAACGCGATCCCGACGCCGATCCCGGCGAGCTGGCTGCGAGCCAGCGTCGCCACCGCGAAGCCGATGGCCGCCGTCGCCGTGATGGCGACCCAGCCCCTGGCGAACTTCTCCGGCAGCGCCGTGAGCGTGTCGACGTCGCCGATCCCGTCGAGCCCGATCCCCGCGATCATCGAGGAGAGCGCCGCCGCGACCACGCCGATGAGGAACGTGATGAACAGGCCGATCGCCAGCACGAGCGCGATCGCCGCGAAGGTCGAGAGGAGATAGCGGCTGCGGCTCTCGCCGCGGGCCACGGCCGTCTTGAAGGTCCCCCACGTCCACTCGGATCCCGCGATCGCGGCCCCGTAGATGACGCCGAAGAGCCCGCCCAGCCCGAGCATGAAGGCCAGGATGTTGTCGTAGGCGCCGGGGAACGTGATCAGCAGCAGCGGGTCGCCGCCGCCGTTGCCGTTCCCGCCCTGGCCGCGCGTCGTCGCCACCGCCAGGTCGATCAGGACCAGGAGGCCGGCCAGCAGCCCGAACGTCAGGAAGGTCGCCAGACGCGTCGACAGCTTCCGGAGACCCGAGCGGAACAGCCTCATGACGTCGGTCCCCGTCGTCGCGTCGCCGCCGGCGGATCGGTCGATCGAGGCGAACGTCCCGTCCGGATCGCCGGCCGAGGCCGCCCCGGTCAGCGTGAGGAACAGCTCCTCGAGGTCGTTCCCCGAGGTCAGGCTGGAGACCCAGATGCCGGCTTCGCCGATCGCCCGGTTCACCTCGGCCGAGCGCTCCGGCGTGATCTGGACCGAGATCCAGCCGGGCTCGGCCGTCGAGGGCGTCACGTGGGCCGGATCGGTGAGGCGGCCCAGAGCCGCGGCGGCCGCCGGGACCTCGGCGGGCTCGACCCGCACGCGGACGACCCCTTCGGCGGCGAGCAGCTCCTGCATCGTCCCTTCGCGCACCAGCTTGCCCGCCGCGATGATCCCGACGACATCGGCCATCTGCTGGACCTCGGCGAGGAGGTGGCTCGAGACGAAGACCGTCTTGCCGATCGAGGCGAGGTGCCGCAACGTCTCGCGCATGGCCACGATCCCCGCTGGGTCGAGGCCGTTGGCCGGCTCGTCGAGGAGCAGCAGCTTCGGGTCGTTGAGGAGCGCCCCGGCGATCCCGAGCCGCTGCTTCATCCCGAGCGAATAGCGCGAGACCTTGTCGCCGCCCCGTTCCCGGAGACCGACCTGCTCGAGGACCTCGTCGACGCGGCCTGCCGCCACCGGCGCGCCGCTGGCCGCGAGCGCCCGAAGGTTTTCCCGCCCCGAGAGGTACGGGTAGAACGCCGGCGATTCGACGAGCGCGCCGACGTCGAACAACCGGTGGCGGTCGCGTCGCGTGAAGGGCTTGCCGAGCATCTCGATCGCGCCCCCATCCGGGTGGATGAGCCCGGTCAGGACCCTCATGGTGGTGGTCTTGCCGGCGCCATTGGGTCCGAGGAACCCGTAGACGACGCCGGTCGGGACCGTCAGGTCGAGCCCGTCGAGGGCGAGCCGCGAGCCGTAGCTCTTCCTGAGTCCGCGCGTGGACAGTGCAAGACCGGTGTCGCTCATCGGGGCGCGCGGCAGTGGATCACTTCAGCTCCTGGCAGGGGGACCCCATGCTACCGGGTGCCGCGAATGACTATCCGGGCGGATGCGCAAGAGGCTATGGTTGTCGGGTCGTTGACGTCTCCCGGCAAACGCCCGGACGGTCTGAGGAGGGATCCATGCTGCACAGGATCATCGGCGCCGGGATCGGCGCGCTTGCGACCTACCTGCTCCTGGTCATCGTCGCGGGGAGCGCGAATGCGTCCCTGTACGTGATGCCAGTCGTCGTCGGCGCGATCGTCGCGCTGCTGTGGCCGTGGGTCATCGGGCTGATCCTCGTCCGACGCGCGAAGGCGCGTCGCGACGACAAGATCTCCGCCGAGGTGGAGCGCCAGGTCTCGGAGCAGACCAAGGGCAGCTGACCGGTCTTCAGCGAAACGCAGGACGCCCGGCGAGAGGCCGGGCGTTCGCATGTCGAGGACGGGCCATGCGGGTTGCCACCGGCTGACATACTGGCCTCGGACGGGCGGCTCGGTGTCCGCACCGCGTCGCCAAGGGCACTGGAGGTGAATCCGTGGATCTGCAGCGCGATGCCGCTCGGCTCGCCACCATCGCGACGGTCTTCGTCTGGGTCGGATGGATCTCGATCTTCTACGCCCTGATCGCCGGGCTCCTGTGGTGGATCGATCTCGCCGGGCGTCCGGCGTTCAATTTCTTCGAATCGTTCGCCATCTCGGCCGCCGCGATCGGCGTGCCCATCTTCCTCGCCTTGATCGTCGCCGGGTTCGGACATGCCCTGCGACTGTTCGCGCTGTACGTCGCCAGCAAGTCGCAGTAGCCGTCACGACGGCGACCCCTTCCATGCGAACCCGACGACTCGGCGCGATCTGCGCGGTCCTCCTGCTGGCAGTCGCCGCCTGTTCGACGCCGGCGAGCTCCACCGATCCCACGATCGAGGGCAGCATCGGCGAGCTCCAGGGCACCCAGTGGGTCGCCACGTCCTACGCGACGGACGGCGCCCTGACGACCGTCCCCGACGGCGTGTACGCCGACGCCGAGTTCACCGCGGGCCGGGTCAAGGGCTTTAGCGGATGCAACCAGTACGACGCCATCTACCGCACGGGCGGCCGGATGCTGCTGGTGGGGGTGCCCGCCGTCACGCTCATGGCCTGCGACGAGACGACCTCGGCGTTCGAGTCGGCCTATCTCACCGCGCTCGAAGCCAGCCGCTTCTATGACATCCGCCAGAACAAGCTGACCATCCGCGGCGCGGACCGCGTCGTCCTGCTGATGTTCGATGCCGCGCCGGCCAACCCGCTGCTCGGGTCGTGGGTCGTCGACTCGTACGCGACGGCCCCCAACAGTGTGACCGCGCCGCTGCCGGGCACCGAGATGACCGCCGTCTTCCGCTTCACGAACGTCGCCGGCTCGGCCGGCTGCAACACGTACCAGGGGCCGTATTCGCTGACCGGGGGCGTCGTGGCCATCGGGCCGCTGGCCACCACCCGGATCGCCTGCCCGGACGACGTCATGGCCCAGGAGACCGCGTTCCTGGCCGCGATGCAGGGCGTGGCGCGCGTCGAGTCGCGCGGCCAGACGCTCCAGCTGCAGGACCGCGACGGCCGGCTGGTCGTCGCCCTCGCCCGACCGTCCACCGTGGAGCCATCACCCAGCCCGAGTGCCGTCCCGACGGCCAAGGCCAGCGCGTCGCCGTCAGCTTCGCCGTCAGCTTCCCCGTCGCCGACCGCGAAGCCGACGGCGAGCCCGTCACCCACGCCGACACCGAAGCCGACCGCCTCGCCGACCCCGCCGGCCAGCGCCTCGGCGGCGCCGACCATCCAGCCGCCGCCGTCCATCCCGCCGCTCGCCCAGTGCACGATCCCCGGCGCCTCGGGAGCCGCGGCGCTCGCCACGATCTCCTACCCGTCGGCGTGGCACACGCTGACCGCGCCACCGAACCTGGCGTGCCGGTACTTCGATCCGAACCCGATCACCGTGCCCGCCGACCCGACGACGCTCGACACGGCGGTCGAGGTCGCCAGCGACTCGACCATCACCTATGACGACGCCCTCACGGCGGCGACCAACCCGACGGCCTGGAACGTGCTCACGAACGTGCCGGTGACGATCTCGGGGCTGCCGGCGGTCCGCCTCCAGGCGACGTCGACGGCCGGGACCCCGGACGTGCCGGTCGGATCCACGCGCTACGGCTATCTGATCGATGCGGGCGGCCACCCGGTCTGGATCGCGACCGTCGGGACCGCAGGGGACCCGGCCTTCGTCAGCGACAGCCTCGTCGTCGACGTGATGGCCTCCAAGTCGACCATCACGCCACCGGCGTCGTAGCCGGGCGCCGCCCGGATCGCTGCCGACGCCCGCTCGGATCCATCGTGTGTGCGATTGACGAGCGGGGTACGCTCTGCGCCGATGGGGGCCACCAGGAGGGAGACTAGATGCGCAACCCGCCGATCTTGATCTCGGTGCTCGGTTTCTTCGCGATGCTCGCCGGCTTCGGCTACTTCTTCTTCGGCCTGCGAGTGCTCGGCTTCGATTGGTTCGGCCTCTTCGGCAACCTGGAAAAGTACGAGTCCGTCGGTCTTTGGGGCTGGCTGGCCATCGGCGTCGGGATCATCTGGATCCTCGCGGCGATCGGCCTGTGGGCGCTCCAGCCGTGGGCGCGACTGTTCGCGGTGATCATCGCCGGCTTCAGCCTGTTCGAGGCTGTGCTGGCGTTCTTCCAGTTCCCGGGCTCGGGCATCGGCTTCGCCATGGCGATCATGCCGGCCGTCATCCTGTGGTACCTCACGACGGCCGAGGTCAAGGACGCCTTCGGGGAAGTCGCCGACCAGTAGGACCGCCGCGAGCTCCTGGGCCCCCGGGAGCGAACTGTCACGGAACGAACGAACGGCCGGTCGGGCGTGAAGCCCGGCCGGCCGTTTCTCGTTGCGCGCTGGAGTCGGCGCTAGGCTGCGACGAAGGTCATCGTGCCCTGGTCGGTTAGCGTGATCGTCATGTCGTTGCCTGAGACCGTGTAGCTGGCCGCCTTGCTCAGGCCCTCCACGAACTGCGTCCCGAACGAGGCCTCGCCGCAGAACGCCATCGTCGACGCTCCGGGCGTGATCGTGAGGCCGTTCGAGCCCGACGTCTTGTACGAACCAGAGACCTGGTTGCAGTCGGCCGTCGCCGCGAACGTCCCGTCGTCCTTGAACGTGATGGCGTACTTGCTCTGGTCGGCCGCCGGGATGACGCCCTGGAAGGCGGGCACCTTCTCGGTGATCGCGGTGAGGTGCCAGGTCTTGCCGGTCAGTCCGCTGCTGCCGCTGCCGCCGCACGCGACGAGCATGGTCGCGAGTCCAAGCGCGAGCGCGATCAGGGTGAGTCGTCTCAAGATCGTCCCTCCGTGTGTGGTTGGTCCGCGGAGAGACCGGAGTGGCTCTGGGCGCGGTGGCTCGGGCAAGTATGAGCGAGCCCTCGGCCGCCGACATGGTCGTCGCGACGACCGGGAATCGACGTCATCGGTCGACGAACGCTAGCCGTCCCCGTCCGCGCGCGGTTCGAGGATGACGACCGCGGTCTCGCCCGGGCGGCGGGCCGCCCAGCTCTCGAGCGCCTCCTCGCCGTCGTACTCGCCCCAGCGGGCCCACAGCCGTGGCTTCTCCTCCGGCGTCGCGGCGCGGCCGTGGACCGCGCGTGGCCCGTCGGCCAGCTCGACCGTGGTGTCCGGGCTTGCCTGGAGGTTGAGCCACCACGCCGGCTCGGGCTCGCCCCAGCCGTTCATGGCCATCGTGACCAGGTTCGGACCGTCCTCGAAGTAGCCGAGGATGGCGTGCCGCTCGCTGCCGGAACGCCGCCCGATGGTCGTGAGGCGCATCATCCCCCACTGTTTGGGCGACTGCCGGCGCAGGCCGAACCTGCCGCGCGTGAGGGTGAAGATCGCGCGATGGACCGCCCAGAAGGTCCGGATGACCCAGCGCGGTGGAAGGCGCGCCGGGCGGACGCGCTCGGGCGGGGTGGGAGTGGTCATGGCTGGGCTCCTTCGGCGTGGACCGGCCCTTCGATATCGAAGCGCGCCGGCCAGGTCGTCGCGGTTCGATGGTACGGCGAGCCGATGGATCCACGGCGGGATTTGGCGCTGAGCAGTCGACGACCCCCGGCCGCCGATGCGGACCGGGCAGCACGACTTCGCCGGTCAGGTCCTCCCCGGGCGTCGAGACACAGTCCAGAATGATGTCGATGCCCCGCCTCCGATCGCACCGCTTCGCGGCCCCCGACGAGGTCCGGACGTTCGCGCACGGACGTGCCGAGGTGCTGGCCCTCGATGACACGGTCGTGGGTCGCGCGACCTACGAACCCGGTTGGCGATGGACCACGGACATGCCGGACATCGCCGGCACCTCGACATGCCAGCTGCACCACCTCGGCTACTCGATCTCCGGCGTCATGCGCGTGGTGACGGACGATGGGCAGCATCTGGACATCCACCCCGAGTCGGTCTACGAGATCCCGTCGGGTCATGACGCCTGGGTCGTCGGCGAAGAACCGTGGGTGACGGTGGAGTGGACGAGTGGCCGGTCCTTCGGCGTCGCGCCGGAAGGACCCGGAGAGCGCATCCTCGCGACCGTGCTGTTCACCGACATCGTCGACTCGACGGCGACGATGGAACGGATCGGCGATGCCGCGTGGCGCGACCTGCTGTCCGAGCACAACCGCGTGCTGCGCCAGGAGCTCAACATTTTCCGGGGACGCGAGGTCGCGACCACGGGGGATGGCTTCCTGGCCGTCTTCGATGGCGCCACTCGGGCCGTTCGCTGCGGCGTCGCGATGGCGCGCTCCTCCGAAACGCTGGGGCTCGCGATCCGCGTCGGCGTCCACACGGGCGAAGTCGAGTTCGTCGGGCCTGACGCTCGCGGCCTGGCCGTCCATGCCGCCGCGCGAGTGATGTCCTTCGCGGGCTCTGGCGAGGTGCTCGTCTCGTCGACGACGAAGGACCTCCTGGAGGGCTCCGGCCTGGTGCTCGAGGATGCCGGAGCCCATGAACTGAAGGGGATCGCCGGGGAGCGGCACCTGTTCAGGCTTGCCGCCCCGAGGATCACGTGAGCGACACCGCGCTGGCGGCCGCCAGGACGACGTTCGACCGGATCCTGGTCGAGCCGACGCCGGCCGACCTGTGGGAGCTCCAGAAGGCGCTCCTGGTCGTCGGCGATGAGTCCGCGATCCGAGCACGCTCGATCGCCCGCGCGTTCCACGGGTTCCTTCGGAGCCTGGAGAGCAAGTCGGCCTCGCGCTCGGCCAGCCGCTGGGGCGCCGTGCTCGGCACCGCGGCGGTCGGCAGCGTCAGCGTCAGCGGGATGGCCGACGAGCAGGAGGACGCGCTGCATGGCCTGCTCAAGGGCGCCGTGCCGGCGTTGCTCGAGATCGGCTCCGCGATGAAGTCGGCGCAGGCGTGGGAGGTCGAAGCCGGGCTGATCTGGGACGACGTTGCGTGGTTCCTGTACGACGAGCTGTGGGACGTCTCCGCGACCACCAGGCCCGAGCTATCGCCCGACGAGCGCCGCGACCAGATCGAGATCCTGCTGGACCCGCTGCTCGACGCAGGGTGGTCCGACGACGATCGGGCGACCCTGGTGGTGAACGTGTTCCGGGCCCTGCTCGCCGCGCGCCTCGTCCCGTTGTTCGACCCAGACCGGACCGGATGACTCAGAGACCGACCCTGGTGAACGTGACGTGAGTCACGCCGCTCGGCGAGGTCGTGGCCTGGATCTCGTAGCGCTTCTCGAGGCCCTCCAGGCCGTCCCAGAGGCGGACGCCACGGCTCAGCAGGATCGGGACCACCACGATGTGCATGTGGTCGATGAGCCCGGCGGTCAGGAACTCGCGGATCGTCGTGGCGCCACCCCCGATGCGGACGTCCAGGCCGCCGGCCGCGTCGCGTGCGGTCGCCAATGCCTCGGCAGGCGAAGCGTCGAGGAAATGGAACGTCGTGCCGCCCTCCATCTCGATCGACGGGCGGGGATGATGGGTCAGGATGAAGGTCGGTGTGTGGAACGGCGGTTCGGGCCCCCACCAGCCCTTCCACGCCGCGTCTTCGTGCCATCCGGGCGGGCCGAACTTGCCGGCACCCATGATCTCGGCGCCGACTCCCGGGTCATGGAGGCGTAGGAACGCATCGTCGATGCCCCGGCTGCCGCCAGGCTCGCCGATCATCTCGTGCCACCACCGCGTCTCGAACATCCATTCGTGCAGCCGTTCCCCGGCGTGCCCGAACGGCGCTTCCAGGGTCAGCCCTTCGCCGGTCCCGAACCCGTCGAGGGAGACGGAAAAGAACTGGACGCGAGCGAGGGACATGGTCGGTGCTCCTTCTGCCGGGCTCAGGCGCCGGGGGCGCGGCGCAGACGCTCCAATTCGCGCCGCAGCCGTTTGCTGGGACGACCCTCTCCTCGGACGAACGTGATCCCTGGCCGCGCCTCGGGCACGACGGGCGGGCTGTGGTCGGCATAGCAGGTCGCGGCGACGGGTGCCCCCACGCGCGACTCGATCGGCCGCAGGACCTCGACGATCCGTTCGCGATCGGCGATGAGCGCCTCCACCCGATCGCCGGCGCGTACCTTCGTCGATGGCTTCGCCGAGAGTCCATTCACCAGGACATGCCCGCCCTCGCACAGCCGGGTCGCGAGCGGACGGGTCTTCACGAGGCGGACGGCGCACAACCAGCGATCGACACGCGTCGCATCGGTGGCGAGGGGATCGGTCACGCGTTCAGGATGGCACGAGGGATGTGGTCGAGGCGAGCGGACTCGGCTTGCTGGAGTCCCAGACCACGGATGACCCCTCGACCGTGACGACCCGCATCGAATCAGCGCCCATCGTTGGGTGGCATGACGCGGTCAGCATGTGGAGCTCGGCACGACCTTCCTCAATTCTTCTCACGTATCAACGGCGTTCGCGCATCCCGCCCGATATAGGTTGACGGCAAGGCGTGGGAGGCGTCGACGGGGGTTCCGTCGACTCACCGGTCTCGACCGTGTCGAGCCGATGACGAACCTTCTCATGATCACTCGGAGATCCAGACATGCGCTCCGTTCGAAGTCTCGCCGCGGTCACGGCCACCGTCCTGGCCCTTGCAGTCCTGGTCCCATCAGCTTCGGCGCATTCGCCACGCACCCACGAACTCCGCGCCACGAAGGAATGCTCCGCGTACACAGGACTCGCCGGTTCGTACTGCACCTTCACGTCCTCGAGCTTGGCAGCGATCAAGGCGGGATCGCGGATCTTCTACGCGTCACCGGCCGGAACGACATCGCTCGACAGCGATGTCGTCATCGTCGTCGGGCACCGGACCACGGCGACGGGCCATTGCGCGCTCGATTTCACGACCGGCCTTGGCAAGTGCACGTTCTGGAAAGGCACCGGAGAGCTGGCGGGGTTCCGCGCGAGCGTCGACGTCTCCTACCTGGGCGGACCTGACTGGGCGTGGGACGGGACGTACAGCATCGGCCACCACCATCGCTACCGATGACCAGTCGAGCCGACCGCTCGTTGGGTCCGAGGCGGGCCGCACCACAGACCGATAGGAGAAGACATGCATATCCAGATCGTCACCTTTCACCTCAAGGACATGACGGCCGCCGAGTATCGGAGCGCCTGTGATGGATTCGCTCCGGCGTTCGCCGATGTCCCAGGGCTGCTCTCGAAAGCGTGGCTGGCCGACGAGGAGACGAATACGTTCGGCGGCGTCTACACATGGGTCGACCGCGCGGCGATGGACGCATATACCAAGAGCGATCTCTGTGGGGCCATCGCGGCCAACCCGAACTTCGTGGACATCGCCTCGCGGGACTTCTCGATCCTTGCGGGCCCGAGCGCTGTCACGCGGGCCCGGATCCCCGCCGCTGCCTGATTGACAGCGAGCGCAGACTCCACCGATGACCGCGACGATCCGGCAGCTGATCGAAGAGCAGGCGGCCGGCCTGGTCGGGCGCGAGGACGAGCGGGCCACCCTTCACCGACTGCTTGGTGTGGGAGGCCCGCTGGTCGTCTTCGTCCACGGCCTGGCTGGGGTGGGAAAGTCGACACTCGTGGAGGCGTTCGCCGTCGAAGTGCGCGACCGCGGGGCGACCGTGCTCCGACTCGATTGTCGAACGATCGAGCCGACCGAGCGTGGATTCCTTGCGGCGCTTGGGAGCGCGACTGGCGCCGAACTCTCGACGACGACCGATGCGGCAGCTCGACTCGAGCGCCTCGGCGAGCAGGTCGTCCTCGTCCTTGACACCTACGAGGTGTTTCGCCTGTTCGATTCCTGGATCCAGCAGCGGTTCATCCCGCTGTTGACCGGCAATGTGCGGGTGGTCATCTCTGGTCGCGAGCCACCGATGACCGGATGGGTGAGCACCTTCGGCGACCTATTCTGCAGCCTCCTTATCGGCGGGCTGCCCCGGCACGATGCCGAGACACTCCTCCGTCGGGCCGGGGTTGACGGTGCGGATGCCGAACGCATCGATCACTTCGCCCGCGGGCACCCTCTCTCCCTGAAGCTTGCCGCTTCGGCACTCCAGAATCGCCCGGAGATCAGCATCGAGGCCGTCACCGTCCAGGCGATCGTCGAGGAGTTGACGGAACTCTATCTCGACGTGCTCGATCCGATGACCCGCCAGGCACTCGATGCCGCAGCGGTCGTACGCCGCCCGACCATGTCGCTTCTTGCGGCGATGCTCCCGGACGCCGCCCCGCAGGACGTTTTCGACCGTCTGTTGGGTCTCCCGTTCGTGGAGTTGACCGACGACGGCCTCGTCCTGCACGACACGGTCCGTGAGACGGTCGCCGCCCACCTGCGTTCGTCGGACCCCGACCGGTCGCGCCGATATCGAGCCGCGGCCTGGCGCCAGCTTCGGGCCGAGGTCACGCGGGCGTCGAGCCACGAGCTGTGGCGGTATACGGCTGACCTGCTCTACATCCTCCAGAACCCGATCGTCCGGGAGGCCTTCTTCCCGACCACCGAGCACCGGCTTTCGCCTGAGTTCGCCAAACCATCGGATGGGGCCGCCATCTCCGCGATCATCGCGAAATGGGAACCACCGTCGTCCGTGGCGATCCTCGAGGCGTGGTGGCGGCGAGAGCCCGGGGCGTTCCGCATCATGCGTGATCGAGAGGGCGCGGTGGCCGGGTTCCATATCCTGGCCGAGCTCGACCATCTGAGCCACGGGCTGCTGGAGGCGGACCCGGTCGCCAGGCGATGCTGGGAACACCTCCGCCGCGAGCCGGTGCCTCAAGGCCAGCGCGTGCTCTTCAACCGTTGTTGGATGGCTCGCGACCATGGCGAAGCGCCGTCGCCGGTCCAGGCCGCCTGCTGGCTCGACGTCAAGGGGCGATTCATGGAGCTACGCCCGAACCTGCGGCGCATCTACTCGATCGTCCGGGACATCGCGACCCTCGGTCCGATGGTCGCTCCGCTCGGCTTCACGCCGGTCCCCGGAGAGCCGACTCCGCTGGATGACATGCCCTACTACGCGGCCGTCCTCGACTTCGGACCGTCATCGATCGATGGATGGCTGTCGGCGCTCGTTGCCGCGGAGCTTCGCATCGACGAGGATTCCGATCCTCGATGTCGCGCAGCATCAATTGGTCCTCGACGGCCGCCGAGTCGATCTCACCCATCTCGAGTTCGAGCTATTCAACTACCTGTACCAACGTACAGGTCAGGTCGTCGAGCGGGCCTCGCTCCTCCGCGATGTCTGGGGCACCGAATACACGGGCGGAAGCAACGTGATCGAGGTCGATCGTGGGCTCGGTCCGACGCAAGCTTGGCGACCGGTCCTCGGCCATCGAGACGGTCCGGGGCATGGGGTATCGGTTCGTCGCCTCGACGTGACGACCACAGCAGCTCCGCCAACGCGCCCCGGGTGCCGAAGGGCGTTGGCTGGATCGGCTGACTCCAGCACGATCACGTAGCACGGAGTTCTGGTCGGCGCGAGATGCGTTGGCCCGACGGAACCTACCTCATCGACCGGGCGCGCCCAGGGTGACGAGAAGCTCGTCCAGTTGGTCGAACGTCTCTCCCATCGCGTCGGTCGCCCCGCCGGCGGCGTCGAGCGCTTCCTTCGAGGGGTACAGCTCGTGCATGGCCGCCCGACCTTCTCCGTGGTGACGAGCCCGGCCTGCTCCAGGACGCCGACGTGCTTCCGCATGCCCGTGAGGGTCATGTGGAACGTCTGCGCCAGATCCGTGATCGACGCGTCGGCACGTCCGAGCTGCTCCAGCACGCCGCGTCGGGTGGCGTCCGAGAGCGCCGCGAAGGAGGCGTCGAGCTGGCCGCTCACATACTGAACCATCCGGTTCACTATACGCGGATGGATCGGCGGATGCAAGCTGGCTGCGCCGAGTCTCAGTTGACGAGCGGGTAGGTGCCCCAGTCAGCGGGGTAGTCGTCCTCGGGACCGTTCGTGACCCGGATGACATCCGTGCCGTCGGCGCGCATCTGGAAGAGATTGGCTTTGGTCTGACCGCCGCCGACGTCGACCTGGCGGGTGAACAGGATCCGGGTGCCGTCGGGCGACCACTGCGCTTCCCCGAGGTTACCCTCATCCGGGCTCGCGGCGATGACGATGGCCGTCGGCCGGAGCGACGCGATGTCGAAGCTGTACAGCCGGCCGGCGCTCGCGACAAGGATCGACCGGCCGTCTGGCGCCCAGTCACCCGCGTCGACCGGGATGTCGCCGACCTGGCGTGCGTTCGTTCCGTCGGTGTCAGCCAGGAAGAGGCGCGGGCTGCCTTGTGGGGTCACCACCCGCGTGAATGCGATCGAGCTTCCGTCGGGTGCGACGCCGATCGGGATGTCGTGTCCCCCATTCGTCGAGGTCGTCAGTTGATGGAGGTCGCCGCCGTCAGAGCTGCGCAGCGACCACAGACCGGTCTGGCTCGGATCGGTGTCGTTCCATCCTTCGGCCACGATCGACTTCTGATCCGCCGACCAGACCCCGCAGAAGATGTTCAGCGGGCCGGTCGGGCTCGCGAGGAGGCGGAAGCCGGTCCCGTCGCCGTTCATCACGGCGCCGGGGGTGGTGATGAGCCTGCCGTCGGGCGACCAGTACGGGCACGCGTGCGGCTCGGGCCGAAGCTGGAGCAGATGGGATCCGTCGGGGTTCACGGTGTACAGGACGACGTCGTTCTGCGCCGGGTCCCACCGGCCGAAGACGATCCGGCCATTCGTCGGCGGGCCGAACGGGCGTCCACCGACGGCAAGCAACGTCGCGAGGATCAGGGCGAGGATCACGCCCGCGACCGCGAGCATCTTCCAGGCCGGACTCAGCCGCGACTCGCGGGAACCCGATCGTCTTGGCAGTCATCGAGGAACTGCTCAGCGTCGCCCGCCAGGCGGGCCGCTGCCGACGGTGCGCGACGTGATCGAGGATCGCGTCGAGTTGACCATCGACCACGGTCCGGTCGGCAAGGCCATCAAGCGTTGCGCGGAGGGCACGTTCGAGATCAGGCGAGGTATTCATGCCAGATGCTCCGCGCTCATTGACGGGATCCGCGCGTCGGCCTCGAGCGAGGCTCTCAACGCAGTCAGGGACCGGTTCAGCCGTGACTTCATCGTCCCGAGCGGGACGCCAAGCGTCGCGGCCGCGTCGGTCAGCGGCAGGTCGAGGTAATAGACAAGGACGATCACGCTGCGTTGCTCGATCGTCAGGCGACGAAAGCCTCGCTCGATCTCGTCTGAGACGGCATTCGAGTACTGGATGTCGGGGCCGACCGGCTCGTGTGTCGGCTCCAGTGGGATCTCGAGCCGCACGCGCCGGCTGGCGCGCCTGGCCACGTCCTGGCAGGCGTGGACCAGGAGCCGGTTCAGCCAGGCATCGAAGCGGTCCGGATCGCGCAGTCCGCGCAGGTCGAGCCAGGCGTCGACCAACGCGTCCTGGACCGCATCCTCGGCTCGACCCTCGTCGCGAACGATGAGCCGGGCGACGGCGTTGAGGCGACCGATCGACGCCGTCGCGAGTTGCGAGAAGGCGTCGCGATCGCCTGCTCGAGCCCGGACGACGAGGTCCCGATCCATCTCACCACCTGACGAAGGTGCGGAGCCATTCCGCTGTCATGGTGAACGGCCGACGTTCGCAGGAAAAGGTTCCATCTTGTCCGCGCGACGGTCCTGACGCTGCGTGCGAGGGCGATGGAGCCGGCGGATCACGTCGGCGAGATCCGCAGCACATACGGCTGACCGTCCGCCGTCACCCAGACCGCGCCACCCGCCACGACGACGTTGCCGCCATCGCCACCGAGTATCGAGGCGCCCGACGATGCGTCCCGTCGCGGCGTCGATCCGCGTCAACCCGCCTGCGGCGACCCAGACGGATCCGAGGCCGACGGCCAGGCCGCCGATGCCCTCGGTATCCAGGTCGACCGTGGTGATGACCTTGCCCGAGACGGGATCGATGCGCACGACCACCGCGCAGCCCGTTCGGCCCGTCGACGCCGATCCAGACCTCCTTGCCGTCGCTCGCCACCGGGCCGTCCAGCGGCACCCGCAGACCGACCTTGTTGGTCGCGGCATCGACCCGCACCACCTCACCCATGTTGTGGACGCCCACCCAGACACCACCGGGTCCGGCCGTCATGATCTGCGGCCCATTCGGTCGCGATCGGACCGATCGGGATCGTCGCGACGACCTGTTGGTCGCGGGATCGATGCGCGTGACCGCTTCACTGTGCTCGTCGGCCACCCACACCGCGCCTGCTGTCACGGCCACGCCCAGCGGTTGCGATCCGACCGGGATCGACGCAACCACCTTGCCGGCGACCGGGTCGATCCTCAGGAGGGCGTCGTTCTCGTAGTCCGACTGCCAGACGGCACCGGCTCCGGTCGTCAGATAGCCGTACTCCATCCAGTCCATGGGAAATTGTCCCGTGATGGCGGACGTCGCCAGATCCACGCGCACCAGGCTCGTGGGCTCGTGGACCCAGAGCGACTGGTCGTCGGCAGCGAACCAGCGCGGCTCGACTGGTTCGCCGACCTGGATCCGGCTCGTCGATCTGCGCCCCGGCCGGGATGGACGCGGACGACGATGGAGCCGCAGTCGTCGATGCCGATGGCGACTCGACGACGTCCGTGGAGCTCGTGGCCGACACGCTCGCGGAAGCCGCCGGCGTGGTCTCATGGAACGAAGGACTCGTCGGCGTCGCCGCGCAGGCTCCGACTGAGATCGCGACCAAGGCGGCGACGCTCGCCCCCACGACCACGGACGAATATCGCATCGAACGGCTCCTCGGCTTCGGGCTGTCATGGTGAACGGCCGAAGTTCGCGGGAAAAGGTTCCATCTTGTCCGCGCGAAGGTCCTGACGCGCACGGTGCGGGGCCGAGGAGTCCAGTCGATCGGAGCGATCGCTCGACGATCAGGTAGGTATGGGGTCCGCGCGGATGAGGGGATCGTTCCGCGTCGCTCCGGCGCTAGCAAGGATCCCCGGCGAGCGGAGGTGCTCGAGACAGACCCATCTCGGGCCCGACATCACATCGGCATCGCCTCGTAAACCCACATGTCCATCGGGCACTCGGCCAGCAAAGCCACCGCCTCGTCGATCGACTCGGCCTGCACGATGGAGTAGCCGAGCGCGGCCGACCGGTCAGTGGTGAGGTCCGAAACTGTCCCGGCCTTGGTGACGTTCCGTCCATTGAACAAGGGGTTGCCCGAGTCCACGACGTGGCTCTCGATCGACGACCACCACGCCCGATGCGCACTCTGGAACTCCGGCGTCCGCTCCATCTCCCCGTGGGCCAGGAATACGAACTTCTTCACGGTGCCTCCTCACTTGAAGGTGGATCGCGACGGAGAGCGTTGGCGAAGTTCTCCAGCGTCTCCCGATCGGTGCCCCACCATGGATGGAACTGGCCCGTCCACGCCTGCAGACGGCTGAGCGGCTCCCGCTCGAGCGCCAGGAAGTTCGTCCGCCCGAGCTTGCGTCGGCTGACCATCGCAGCCTCCTCGAGCACGCGGACGTGCTTGTGGATCGCTGGCAGCGACAGACCGCGGAGCTCCGCAAGCTGACTGATCGAGCGAGGCTGAAGAGCAAGCAGTCGGATCATCTCGCGCCTGTGCTCGTTGGCCAAGGCGTCAAACACCCGGCTCAAGTCGTCCATGGTTGCCACTAAAGGTTCACCACATGGTTAACGGTAGCCCACCAAATCCGCGCTCGTCAAGTGTCGGCGTGCTGCGCACGACACGGCGGCCAAGGCGCGCGCGCCCACCTCGAGTCGTAGCCGGCCCTATGGGCGAATACCTCGGACGCTGGGCGCCACGCGATCGCCGAGGCCATGTTCGAGCCGATCGACGTTCTGGGGGTAACCGACTACGCCTTCACCCTGACCGCTCACGCGAGGGCCTGTGGATGGGACGCGGCCTTCGGGGCCGCCGGTCGTCCGCGTGAACGAAGGTCAGTCTGGTCGGGGCGAGAGGGATTGCCCCGCCACCAACGACCTTCCGATCACGATGCGCCTCGCCGAGCCGCCGGAGCCGTTCAACTGGTTGCGGACCGCACGACGCGACGGCCTCGCCACGCTGGAGGTGCCACAGATCGCGAAGTCGGTGTCGTCGCCGCCGTCCTCGCCACCGGATCGGAGAAGGGGGCGGCCCACCGCCTGGGGCTGTCGCACTCGACCGTCAAGCACCACCTGGCGA
>CAVUIE010000005.1:0-169784 GCA_963741445.1 uncultured Chloroflexia bacterium
CACGCGAAGCCGGGCGGCGGGGATGGACGGCCGCGGCACCTGGAAGACCAGTGTGTGGGTCGGACCGCCGGCAGCGTCGCCCGGCATCCCGGCGTGCTCGGGACCGTCCGCCGCCCCGGTCCGGCCCGCGATCGGGTCGGCGAAGCGGGCGTCGACGCGGATGTCGGTCCGCTCCACGGTGGCGTCGGCCAACAGGTCGACCTGCGGTCGGTCGACCAGCGTGTAGTGGTGGGCTCGCGCGAACACGAGGGCCGCATCGGCGAGCTCGCTGGCGATCGAGTGCTCCATGTCGGCGAACCCCTCGAGGTCGTCCGGGTGCAGGCGGACGACGAACCGGTTCGGCACGAGCGTCCGATCGGACGCGGCCAGCCGTTCAGCTTCCATCGCCCGCTCGATCCGACGCTGCAGTTGCACGGGCTGCATCCGGGTGCGGAACAGACGAGCCGACGGGCGCTCGAAGAGGCGTTCGAAGAACCGCTCGATGGCGGTCAGCGGCGGCATGGGTGGTGGCGGAGTCTAGCAGAGGGTCGCCGCAGGGCCCCGATGGGCGCCGGGACCATCGCCGCGCGACCCGGTACCCCCGTGGGAGGAACCGCGATGACCCCTGGCTATACTCTTCGAGCGTTCGGGTGGTCCTCCACCCAGGCGTCCTCCACGCGAACCGGGGGCCTGATGCCCGAAACCTTGACTGAGTCGTTCTGCGAGCGGTGCGGCTCTCGGTATACGTTCGAGTCGGCCGCGCCCAAGCAGCGGATGCGCGGGATGCGTGTGCTGTCGCGCGGGGTCAAGAACTTCGTCCTCGACGACAAGACGTCGTTCGATGAGGCGATGGCCTCGGCCCGGATGGACACGGACCGCGAGTCCACGAACGCCCAGCTGGACGCCTTCCACAAGACCTTCAACTTCTGCATGGAGTGCCGGCAGTACACCTGCCCGAACTGCTGGAACGAGGTCGAGGGTCGCTGTCTCGGTTGCGCGCCGATGCTCACGGACGTCGGCCCCGCGGTCGCCGCATCACCGTTCCACACCGGGATCGCCACACCGCTGAGCGCGCCCACGAACGGGGCCGCTGCCACCAACGGCATGGCCGCCCGCAACGGTACCGGCGCGACCTACGGGGCCGCGGCCACCAACGGGCATGCGCTCGTCGAACCGGATGCGGAGTTCGATCCGCTCGCCCGCCTGGCCTTCCTGACCGCCGCCGCGCCCGCGGCCGAGCCGGAGCCGGTCGTCGAGGCGTCGCCGGAGCCGGAGCCCGTCGCCGAGATCGCGGTCGAGCCCATGGCCGAGCCCGCGGTCGAGCCGTTGGTCGAGGCCGCCGTCGGGCCGGAGATCGCGGCGGACGAGCCGGTCGCCGCGGAGCCCGTCGTCGCCGCCGCGGAGGTGGCTGCCGAGGCCGAGCCGGATGCCGACGCCCTGGCCGCCGCGGCGATCGCCGCAGCGCTCATCGAACCCGAATGGATCCCGACCCCGGAGCAGGCCGAGCCGGTGGTCGAAGCCGTCGCCGAGCCGGAGCTGGTCGCCGAGCCGGTGGTCGAAGCCGTCGCCGAGCCGGAGCTGGTCGCCGAGCCGGTGGTCGAAGCCGTCGCCGAGCCGGAGCTGGTCGCCGAGCCGGTGGTCGAAGCCGTCGCCGAGCCGGAGCTGGTCGCCGAGCCGGTGGTCGAAGCCGTCGCCGAGCCGGAGCTGGTCGCCGAGCCGGTGGTCGAAGCCGTCGCCGAGCCGGAGCTGGCCTGACGTGCCGCCGCCGAGCCGCGCGGACGTCGATCGGACGGGCGATGCGCCCGGGCGAGCTCGACGAGGCGATGGCCGAATCGCCGAGCCGACTGGTCGAAGCCGGTCGGCCGAGCCGGAGCCTGGTGCCGCCGAGCCGGAGGCCGTCGAGCCGAGCCGTCGCCGAGCCGGAGCCGGTCGAGCCGAGCCGCGAGCTCGAAGCCGTCGCCGAGCCGGAGCTGGTCGCCGAGCCGGTGGTCGAAGCCGTCGCCGAGGCACCCGTCGCGAGCCCCGCGCCCCGGATCGAGCTCGAGCCCGAGCCGACCCTCAGGCCGGTGGTCGCCACGGACCCGTCGGACCCGACCAACGACGTTGCCGCAGTGGCGGCCGCACGGACATCCGTCATGTTCACGGCGATGCGCCCGGGGCAGAGCGTCGACGAGGCGATCGCCGAATACGACCAGGTCGAGGTCGAGCCGCAGCCCGAGCCCGTCGCCGCGGCGCCCGAGCCCGTGGTCGAGCCGGAGTCCGTCGCCACAGCGCCCGAGCCCGTCGTCGTCGCGCGCCGAGCCCGCACCGGTCGTCGTGCCGCCCGCACCGGTCGTCGTGCCGCCCGCCCCGGTCGCCGTGCCGCCCGCCCCGGTCGCCGCGGAGCCGCCCGTCATCGCAACACCGGCGATCGCCGCCACTGCCGCGCCGGCGGACGTCGTGGCACAGCCCACCTGGTCGGTGATGGCCCCCGATCCCGATCAGGTCGGCGCCGGGACGCCCGAGTGGCCCAGCCAGCAGCCCACGCCAGGGCTGCCCTTCCTCGGTCGGCCGGCCGTCCCGACCGGCGGCGTCGACGCGCTGTGGGCCGCCTCGAGCCAGCAGGTCGGTGGCTCCGTCCCCGACGGACCGCCCGGCCGCCGGCGGCGTGCAGGACTGCGTCAGCTGCGGCCTGTCACTCTCCGCCACCGCCCGGTTCTGCCGGCGGTGCGGGAGCGCCCAGCACCACTGACCCGTCGGTCGACGCGACCGGCCCCGGCACACCCTCATCCCGGATCCTGACCCAGGCCGCGCCGTAGAGCAGCGCCTGGAACGAGAACGACAGCCAGGCCAGGGCGACGAAGGCGGTCGCGAGCGACCCGACGATCGCGGCCGCGCCGACGAGCAGCGGGACCAGCAGCGCGAACACCTGGCTCAGCACGACGATCGCGATCGCGGCGACGACGGCCGGCAGCCAGACCGCTGCCCAGCCCGGCGGCCGCGGCGGCACGGTGCGGTAGATCAGCGCGACGATCCCGACGGCCGCCGCGATCAGCACCGGCCACGCCGTGAGGAAGCCGCTCAGCGACCGGCCGGCCGGGATCGCCTCGGGGACGAGCCCCGAGAGGGCGGTCGAGACCGTGATCGCCACGATCAGGGCGATCACGGCGCGATCAGGATCGCCACCCACAGGAAGCCGCGCGCAGTCCGATGGAAGACGTCGCGTTCGGGGTGGTCGTTCCAGATCCGCGAGAACGCCACGTCGAGCGCCACGTAGAGCTGGCTCACGCCCCAGATCGTGCCCGCGAGGCCGATGACCGAGGTCAGGGCGGCGCCCGACACGAGCGAATTCAGCGTGTCCTCGATCAGGTCGGCGAGCGGCGGGACCACCGCCTCGAGGGCGTCCGCGACGGCCCGCTGGATCGCCGGGTCTTTGGCGAGCCACCCGGTGAGCCCCAGGGTCAAGCAGCATGATCGGGACCGCGGTGAAGAGCGCGGCGAAGGCCAGGCCGTTGGCCAGCAGGCCGCCGGTCGCGCGCCCGTAGGTGTCGAGGACCGCCAGGATGTATGCGATACGCGGCCTCTCGAGGATGCGCTGGATCGCCGCACCCGGATCCATGGGACCGGGGTCAGCTCCCCAGGTCGCTGAACAGGCCCGGCTGCAGGGCGTCGGCGCGGACGCGGCGCGGCGCGGCGATCAGCGCCCGGACCTCGCCGCGGCGGACGTACCGGCGCCCACCGAGCTTGATGCTCTGGAGGCGGCCCGCGCGCGCCCAGCCGCCGATCGTCGACGGGGCGAAGTGCACGTTCGCCGCACCGAGCAGCTCGGCGGCCTCGGCGAGGGTGATCCAGTCGGCAGCGGCGGGCATGTCAGTCGGCCGCCGGCTTCGTGGCGGTCGACGCGCCTGCGTCCCCGCCGCTCTTGGTCTCCCTGGAGGCGCCGGTCGACTCGGACGCGCTCGACGCCCGTCTGCTCGTCCGTCCCGTCCTTGCGGTCGGTCGACGTCCCGTCCTTGCGGTCGTCGACGTCCGTCCTTGCGGTCGGTCGATGGCGTCGCCTCCGGACGAGTCGTCACCCGTCGAGCCGCTCGATGCACCCGACTTCGATGGGGACGGCCGTCGCTCCTTCTTGGCCCAGCCGGACCCCTTGAAGTGGACCGCCGGACGCGGTCACCGCCTTGCGCAGCGGTCCGCCGCCGCACAGCGGGCACGCCGTCGGGCGATCGGCGTGGACCCCGTGGATCGATCTCGAACCGGCGCCCGCAGGACGCGCAGTCGTAGTCGTAGATGGGCATCCTGAGCGGCGCTCGCGTCAGCCGCGCAGCAGACGCATGCCGCACTTCGGGCAGTAGAACGCCCGCTCGTGCGCCGAGGCGAACCCGCAGTGCGCGCAGACCAGGCCACCCCGGCCCGCCGCCGGGACCGGTCGCTCGATGGTCGTCATGCCCTGGGCGTACTGGCTGGCCAGGATGTTGCGTGAGGATGCTCGCCAGGAGCCGCTGTCCGATCCGGTCCGTGTCGCCGCGGACGCCGCGACCGCCCCAGCCGACGACGGCGCGGCAGATCATGTCGCCGGTCGCCTCGTCCCAGTGCGAGGCCACGCCGCCGATGATCGCGTTGTACTCGGGGTAGCCGGCGGTGTCGACCTCGCCGTCGAGCAGGGCGCAGGCGAAGGTGTCGAACGCGAGGTCGACCGCGTCGATCGACTCGAGGACCACGAGCGCGTGGCGGGTGATCGGCGAGTTGACGTGGTGGGCGTTGAGCCACTGCATGGCCTCGGACGGCCGGGTGATCGTCGGCGTCGCCTGGCTGAACTCGATCGGCAGCGGCTCGACGATCTCGATCTCGGACTTGGCCAGGCCCTGGAGCATGCGCGGCAGCTCCGCGAGCGCCTTCGGGCCGGACTCCATCCGGACGCCTTCGCTGCTCTTGCCGGCGTAGTAGAGCCGGAGCTGGTGGTCCTGGGCGACGACCTCCTCGGCCATGAGGTCGGACGCGCTCTGGCCGGCGGCCGCGGCCGCCGCCGGATCGTCGGCACTGCCTCGACGCTTCAGGAATTCGAGCGGCACGTGGTGACTCCCCGTTCGGCGACTGGCTCCGCGGTCATGGTAGCAGGGGCATCGTGGCGCCGACCCGTCACCCGACCCGAGCGCGTCCGCCCGTCAGCGACCGAGACGGTCGCGCAGGCGGGCCACCTGGTCCGCGAGCTCGGCCTCGCGGGCGCGGGCGCCGTCGACCACCGACGGCGGCGCCTTCGACATGAACGCGTCGTTGGCCAGACGCGCCCGGGCCGCCACCAGCCAGCCCTCGGCCTCGGCCAGCTCGCGTTCGAGCCGCTCGCGCTCGAGGGCGGCGGCATCCGCATCGGTGGCCGCCGGTCGGATCGGAGGCCTCGACCTCGCCGCCGGCGACGACCACGGCCAGGTCGCCCGGCGCCGGACGCCGCGTGCAGCGCCTCCGGCGTCAGCTCGCGGTGCAGCGGCCGCACGCGGGCCAGCCGCTCGACCGCGGGCCGCAGCGCCTCGAACGTCGCGCCGAGCCCGGACGGGACGTGGACGCGCGCCTCGAGCATCGCCCCGGCCGGGACGTTCGCCGTCGCGCGCGCGTTGCGGATCTCGGTGATGAGCGCGACGACGGTCGCCGACCTCGGCCTCGGTCGTCGTGGTCGCGCTCGAGCGCCGCCGGCCAGCGGGCGACGATGAGCAGCTCCGGGTCCGTCGCGCGGTGCGGGATCGCGGCCCACAGCGCCTCGGTCACGAACGGCATGACCGGGTGGAGCAGCCGCAGGTACGTGTCGAGCACCTCGACGAGCGTCCACCACGTCGCCTCGCGGGCGGCCGGCTCGAGCGACTCGTCGGCGAGGCGGACCTTGGCCAGCTCGAGGCCCCAGTCGCAGTACTCGTTCCAGATCGCGTCGTAGAGGACCCGGGTCATCTCGCCGAAGCCGTAGTCGGCCATCGCCGCGTCGACCGCCGCCGTCGTCGCCGCGGCCCGCGACAGCAGCCAGCGCTCGGCCGGGCCGAGGTGGCGGGCATCGGGCAGCCGCCGCTCGGCGTCCTCGGGGATCGACGCCGGTCGCGCCCCGACCACGAAGCGCGCCGCGTTCCAGAGCTTGTTCGCGAAGTTGCGGGCGTTCTCGAGCTTGGCCGGGCTCGAACCGCTGGTCCTGCCCGGGGGCGGCGCCGTGGATGAGCGCGAACCGGAGCGCGTCGGCGCCGGCCGCGTCGATGACGCCGAGCGGGTCGACGACGTTGCCCTTCGTCTTCGACATCTTCTGGCCGTCCGGGTCGCGGATGAGCCCCGAGAGGTAGACCGTGTGGAAGGGCTCCCGGTCGGTGAGGTGGAGGCCCAGCATCATCATCCGGGCGACCCAGAAGAAGATGATGTCGTAGCCGGTCTCCATCACCGACGTCGGGTAGAAGCGCCGGTAGTCGGGGGTGTCGTCGGGCCAGCCGAGGGTCGAGAACGGCCACAGCCCGGAGCTGAACCAGGTGTCGAAGATGTCCGGGTCCTGCGTGAGCTCGGCCGCCGGCCGGCCGCAGACCGCGCAGGCGTCCGGCCCGGCCTCCAGCGACGAGACCGTGACGTGCCCGTCCGGGCAGTACCAGGCCGGGATGCGGTGGCCCCACCACAGCTGGCGGCTCACGTTCCAGTCGCGGATCGTGGTCAGCCAGTGCTCCCAGGTCTTCTCGAAGCGGTCCGGCAGGATCCGCGTCCGGCCGGACCGCGTCGCGTCGAGCGCGCGGGCGGCCAGCGGACCGGTGCGGATGAACCACTGCGTCTTGAGCCGCGGCTCGACGACGTCGTCGCTGCGCTGGCAGCGGCCGACGACCATCTCGTGGGCGGCGCTGCCCACGAGGTCGCCCATGGCGTCGAGGTCGGCCACGATCCGGCGCCGCGCCTCGAACCGGTCGAGGCCGTCGTAGGCGGTCCCGGTCCCGGCGATCGTCGCGTCGTCGGCGAGGATCGTGATCGACGGCAGGCCGTGGCGCAGCCCGGTCGCGTGGTCGTCGTGGTCGTGGGCCGGGGTGATCTTGACCGCGCCGGTCCCGAACGCCGGGTCGACCATCTCGTCGGCGATGATCGGCACGTCGCGCTCGACGAACGGGATGCGCACCGGCGACCGACGAGCGCCGCGTAGCGCGGGTCGTCGGGTGGACGGCCACCGCGGTGTCGCCGAGGAGCGTCTCGGGTCGGGTCGTCGCGATCGTGATCGTCGCTCCCGGGTCCGGCGCCCCGGTCGCCTCGTCGATGAGGTGGTAGCGGATCGACCAGAGCGTGCCGGTCTCCGGCGTGGCGATGACCTCGAGGTCGCTGACGGTGGTCCGGCAGCCGGGGCACCAGTTGACCAGCGCCTCGGTGCGGTACGCGAGGCCGTCGCGGTAGAGCCGCTCGAACGCGACGCGGACGGCCTTCGCCGAGCCCTCGTCCATCGTGTAGCGCAGGCGGCCCCAGTCGACCGAGGCGCCGACGCGCCGCTGCTGGCCGAGCATCACCGGCTTCGTCGAGTCGGAGAACGCCCGCATCCGCTCGAGGTAGCGCTCGCGACCGAGCGACCGGCGGTTCTCCCCTTCCTTGGCGAGGATGCCGTCGAGCACGAACTGGGCCGCGATGCTGGCGTGGTCGAGGCCGGGCAGGAAGAGCGTCGGGTGGCCGCGCATCCGGGCGTGGCGGATCATCAGGTCCTCGACCGCCGTCCGCTGGGCGTGGCCCAGGTGGAGCGAGCCGGTGACGTTCGGCGGCGGCTGGATGATCGTGAACGGCGGCAGGTCCGGGTCGGCGGTCGAGCCGCGCCCGTCGGGCGCGAAGACATCCGCGGCCAGCCAGCGCTCGTAGATCGCGCCCTCGACCTCGGACGGGTCGTAGGTCTTCGCCAGCTCGGTCATCGTCGGGCCCCTGGAAACAGAACGCCCGCTCGTCCAGCGGACGAACGGGTCGTGGTACCACCTGCTGGTTCGGTGTCGGCGGCGGGTCGCTCATCGCGACCGCCGGGCTCCGGCACCCTCGCGGCGCGCTATCGGGCGCCGACCGCACGGCTCGCGAGCGACCTTCACGCCGGGGGCGTTCGCGCGGCTCGCACCGTCCCGCGCTCGCTCCGGACGCCGTCCCGGCGCTACTCCTCTCGGTCGTCGCCGTGAGGGCGGGAGTGTAGCACGGGGCCGAGGCGTCCAGGCACGAGATCGCGTCGGCGAGCGGTTCGTGCAGGGTCCATCGGTCATCCGACCGATGCGCGGCGCCGGTCCGCCGCGGTCACGATCACGGGCACACGACGGCCGATGAGACCGTCGGGACCGATCCGGGAGACCGACACGATGGCCAAGTTCATGGATGTCCACGACGGGTTCTTCGGCGTGACCGCGCAGCAGCTCGCCGAGGCCCACCAGCGCGACCTCGACATCGAGGACCAGGAGGGCGTCCACTACGAGCACGCCTGGCTCGACCCGGAGTCCGGCAAGGTCTTCTGCCTCGCGACCGGCCCGTCGAAGGAGGCCGTCATGCGCGTCCACGAGCGCGCGGGCCATCCGACGCCGCAGGTCTACGAGGTCCCGATCGAAGTCTCCTAGCGCCGCGGACTCCTCGCGGTCGGGCGGGTCGCTGTCCCCCGTCCGGCCGCGCCGCGTCGCCCGCGTCAGGCGGTCTCGCCCCGCTCGGCGAGCCAGTCCTCGTAGTTCGTCTCGTCGACGCCGCCGTCGACGTCGGTCTTCGTCAGGAGCAGCGGGAGCCGTCCGTCGCGGATCGTCTCCTCGGTGATGATGCATTTGCGGATCTCGGTCCGCTCCGGGATGTCGTACATCACCTCGAGGAGCGACTCCTCGACGATCGAGCGCAGCGCCCGCGCGCCGGTCTTGCGGTCGAGCGCGACCTCGGCGGCGGCCCGCAGCGCGCCCTCGGTGAAGACCAGCTCCACCTTGTCGAGCGCCAGGAACTTCTCGAACTGGCGCGTGACCGCGTTCTTCGGCTCGGTCAGCACGCGGACGAGGTCCTCGGCGGTCAGCGCCGACAGCGTGACGATCACCGGCAGCCGGCCGATGAACTCCGGGATGAGCCCGAACTTGAGCAGGTCCTCGGGCATCAGCTTGTCGAGGATCCGGCCGCGCTCGCCCTTGGCGATGCCGCCCTCCGACCCGAACCCGATCGACCGCCGGCCGACCCGCTCCTCGACGATCTTCTCGAGCCCGTCGAACGCGCCGCCGCAGATGAACAGCACGTTCGTCGTGTCGATCTGGATGAAGTCCTGGTGCGGATGCTTGCGGCCGCCCTGCGGCGGGACGTTGGCGACGGTCCCCTCGAGGATCTTGAGGAGCGCCTGCTGGACGCCCTCGCCCGAGACGTCGCGGGTGATCGACGGGTTGTCCGCCTTGCGGGCGATCTTGTCGATCTCGTCGATGTAGATGATCCCGCGCTGGGCCCGGGCGACGTCGAAGTCGGCGGCCTGGATCAGGCGCAGCAGGATGTTCTCGACGTCCTCGCCGACGTAGCCGGCCTCGGTCAGCGACGTCGCGTCGGCGATGCAGAACGGCACGTCGAGCACGCGCGCGAGCGTCTGGGCGAGGAGCGTCTTGCCGCTGCCGGTCGGGCCGACGAGCAGGACGTTCGACTTCTGGAGCTCGACCTCGTCGACCTGGTGGCCGGCGTTGACCCGCTTGTAGTGGTTGTAGACCGCCACCGAGAGGACCTTCTTGGCCTTCTCCTGGCTGATCACGTACTGGTCGAGCGCGTCCTTGATCTGGTGCGGGTTCGGGAGCTTGGCGGCCGCCGACTTCGGGCGCGGCGTCTCGAGCAGCTCCTCCTCGATGATCTCCTGGCACAGGTTGATGCACTCGTCGCAGATGTAGACGCCCTGGCCCGCGATGAGCTTGCGGACCTGCTCCTGGCTCTTGCCGCAGAAGGAGCAGCGGTACGGGACCTTGGGTCCCTTGGTGCTGCTCGTCGTCGTCACGTGCCCTGTCCGCCCCTATTCCTTCGACTTCTTCGGCTGCGGCTCGTCCACGTCGTCGCGTCCGTGACCGCCGATCCCTCGCCGCCGGCCCGTCCGGCGTCGTGCGCCTGCGCGATCAGCGAACTGCTCTCCGCCGCGTAGACCGCGTCGATGATGCCATAGTCCTTGGCCTCATCGGGAGACATGAAGTAGTCCCGGTCGGTGTCCTTGATCACCTTGTCGAGCGGCTGGCCCGTGTGGCGGGCCAGGATCTCGTGGTTCACGTGCACCAGGTGCTCCCACTCCTTCATCTGGATGACGGCGTCCGGGGCGTTGCCGCGGAAGCCGCCGGAGCCCTGGTGGATCATGATCCGGCTGTTCGGCAGGGCGTAGCGCTTGCCCTGCGCGCCGGCCGCCAGCAGGACCGCCGCCATCGAGGCCGCCAGCCCGATGCAGATCGTGCTGACCGGGGCGCGCAGGTACTGCATCGTGTCGTAGATCGCCAGGCCGGACGTGACCTGGCCACCGGGCGAGTTGATGTACAGGCTGATGTCCTTCTCCGGGTCCTCGGACTCGAGGAAGAGCAGCTGGGCGATCACCAGGTTGGCGAGGTGATCCTCGATCGCGTCGCCCAGGAAGATGATCCGCTCGCGCAGCAGGCGCGAGTAGATGTCGTAGGCGCGCTCGCCTCGGCTGGAGGATTCGATGACCATCGGGACGAGCATCTGGGGCTCTCCGCTGCCGTGGATCCGGGACTGGACGGTGGGTGGTGCGCGGTCAGCCGGCGGGCGCCGGCTCGTCGGTCAGGATGGAGCCCGGGTCGGTCGCGCCGATCGCGGCATTGGCCTCCGCCTGCTCGCCCTCGATCGCCGACGACGCCTCGTCCTCGAGGTGCGGGAGCGGCGGGTGCTCGGGATGGGCGGCCAGCCAGCCGTCGATGAGCCTCTCGACGACGCGGCTGCGGCGGAGCGTGCTCCGGATGAAGCTCCGGCCGCGCTCCGAGTCGAAGTAGGCGACGAGCTTGGGGTCGCTCGCGTAGCGCTCGCGGCCGCGCTGCGACCTCGTCCTCGATGTCGGCCTCGGGGACCTCGACGCCCTCGGCCTCGGCGACCTTCGAGAGCACGAGCAGCGTCTTGACCCGCTTCTCCGACGCGGGCCGGAAGTCGGCGTGGAGGTCGGCCTCGGTCTTGTCGATGACCTTGAGGTACGCCTCCTCGGTGATGCCCTGGCGGGCGAGCGAGGCGCGGAACTCGTCGTGCATCACCTCGACCTCCTGGTCGACGAGGACGTCGGGCAGCTCGAGCGTCGCGTTCGCGACGGCGTATTCGATGATCTTGTCGGCGAACTCGTGGCGCGCCCGGTCGAGCGCGTTGCGCTCGAGCCGCGTCTTGATGTCGGCCCGCAGGGCGGCGAGGTCGGCGAAGTCGCCCAGCTGGCGGGCGAACTCGTCGTCGAGGTCGGGCAGGATCTTCTCGCGGAGCTCCTTGAGCGTCGACCGCGAAGTGGACGGTCTGCGCCGGCCAGCTCGGGCTCGCCGTAGTCCTCCGGGAAGGTGATGTCGAACTCGGTGGAGCCGCCCGGCTCGAGCCCGACGAGGTGCGTCTCGAAGCCCGGGATCAGGCGCTCCTGCCCGAGGATCAGCGGCATCCGCTCCGAGGTGCCGCCCTCGAACGGGACGCCGTCGCGCGTCCCGACGAACGCCGATGACGGCGTAGTCGCCGTCCTTCGCGCCGCGGTCCTCGACCGCGGCGAGCGTCGCGTTCTGGTCGCGCAGCTCCTCGATGACCTGGTCGACCCGGGCGTCGTCGATGGTCTCGATCTCCGGCCCGAAGTTGAAGCTCCTGTAGTCGCCGAGCTTGACCTCCGGGCGGACCTGGACCGTCGCCTTGAAGACGAGCGGCTTGCCCTCCTCGGCCTGCACGACCTCGACGTCGGCGTTGGTCAGCGGCAGGATCTCCTCCTCGACGAGCGCCTCGCGGTAGGCGTTCTGGACGAGGTGCTCGACCGCGTCGTCGAGGACCGCGCCCGGGCCCGAGCGCCCGCTCGAGGACCGGCCGCGGCGCCTTGCCCGGGCGGAAGCCGGGGACGCGCGTGCGGCGCGAGAGGTGCTGCACGGCGTGCTGGATCGCCTGGTCGAGGCGCTCCGGGGGGAGCTCGATCTCGAGCTCGATGGTGGACTTGGGGGCGGGCGTCGTCGTGATCTGCATCGCCGGGAAGTATAGGCGGCGATGCCGGTCAGGTCCGGGGCGTCCGGTCAGCGCGGCCGGACCGGTGGTAGGCGAGGTCGGGGTCGAACCGACACGCCGCTCACGCGGCACCGGCTCCTAAGGCCGGCGCGTCTGCCATTCCGCCACTCGCCCGGCGCGGAGTGTACCGCCCTCAGGCGCCGGCGTCCCCGACTCGTCCTCGGCCGTCGTCGCTCGGCGGCGGCCTCCTTCGCCTTCGGCCGCGGCGTCGCGCGCCTTGTCGATCTCCTGCTCGGCCCGCTCGCGGACGGCGGCCATCCGTTCGGCGATGCGTCGCCTCGTCCGGCCGGAACAGCGCGTCCGCCGCGGTCTTGGCGGCCCGCGCGGCGAACGGCGTCGCCATCGACAGGAGCACGGCCCGCGCTGGCTCGCGTTCGCCTTGGCCGACTTCTGGGCGTAGGCCGCGAAGTCGCGCTCGAGGGCGCCGCGGACCTTGTCGCCGTCGTCCCGAGCGCGCGGAGGGTCTTCTCGATCTCGTCGGGGAGCATCGACTTGGGCAGCGGCTTCGGCGTGCCCCGGACCGCCCGCTTGGCCACCCCGAAGACCCGCTGCGGCCCCTTGAGCGCGAGGAAGCCGACCCCGCCGACGACGGCGGCGGCCTTGGCCGGACTGCGCTTGATCTTGGCCGGGATGTCGACCGCGTCCGGGCCGATGCCTCGAGGATCGTCAGCTCGGCTCTCGAGGTCGGCCCGTGCGGCGATCACCCGATCCCGGGCGGCATCCGTCTCTGTAGCCACTCGAGGGTCTCCTTGCTGGTCTCGATGGTCTGGGTCGGGGTGAAGCGGGTCTTGAGCGCCTCGACGTCGATGCCGGTCCGGGCCACGTCCATGCCCATGAACGCCATCCAGCCGACGTAGCCGACGGCGATGCCGATGCCGGCCGCGACCTGCGGGCCGAAGGTGATCGCCGTGAACGCGCCGAGCAGCGACGCCGATGAGCAGCCCGCCGAACGCCGATCGCCGGGTACGACGCCTTGGCGCGCCACGCGGCGATGATCCCGACGACGAGGCCGATCAGGCCGACGACGATCACGCCGACGACGAGCGGGCGGACGCCCGGATCGACCCCGGGCAGGAGGTTGTCGCCGATGGTCTTGTAGGCCCAGTTGGGCAGGTTCAGGAAGAGGACGGCGCCGACGAGGATCCCGATGGCCGCGCCGAGCGCCAGGGCGCGGACGATCCGGCCGCCGAGACGCCGACGGCGAGGAAGATGCAGACCATCGCGACCGCGAGGAACGCCAGGAACCCGTGGAGCACGCCCCAGCCCATCGAGCCGAGGAGCCACTCCCCGAGGAACAGCGACGAGCCGAGGATGACGATGCTGACGGCCGCGATGACGAGCACGAGGGCGAGCCGCACCGAGCGCCGCGACCTGGGCGATCTGGCCGCCGATCGCGGTCGCCTCGGCCTTGGCCAGCTCGACGTGGGCCATGACGAGCCGGTAGGCCGCTTCGCGGGTGGCCGCGAACTGGGCACGAAGACCCGCGGCGGCGGCGGCGGCTTGGGCGGCTTCGGGCGGCGGCGGCCCCTTGGGGGTGGCGGCGGCGGCTCCTGGGCGGCGGCGTCGCCCGGTGGCGGCGGCGCGTCGGGGGCGGCGGCGGTCCGGCTCGTCGGATGGCGGTGGTGGTGGCTTCGGCTCGTCCAGGGTGCTGCTCCCGGGAGTGGGCGGCTGGGCGCTGGGGATCGCTGGGGTCGGCCGATGATAGCAGCGGGCCGCGGGCGTCCGGACGCGCACGGCGGCCCGGTCGCCGCGGTACGCTCGCCTCGATGGCACGACGCCGCCCACCCCTCCGCAGCCGGACCGCGCCTCCGCACCGCCGAGCTGCTGAGCATCGGCACGGAGCTGACGGTCGGCGAGACGCGCGACACGAACGCCGGCGAGCTCGCCCGGGCCCTGACGGCCCGCGGCGTCGGGTCGCTGCGGATGACGGCCCTCCCCGACCGCTCGACGACGTGACGCGAGGCGTTCGCCGCTCGGCGATGGCGCGGGCCGACCTCGTCGTCTCGACCGGCGGACTCGGGCCCGACGCCCGACGACCTGACCCGCGAGGCCATCGCCGCCGCGTGCGGCGAGACGCCGGTCGTCGACCCGGCGCTCGAGGCGTGGCTGCGCGAGCTCTGGCGGCGGCGCGGGCAGCCGTTCCCGGAGCTCAACCTCAAGCAGGCCTGGCTCATCCCGTCGGCCGAGGCGCTGCCGAACCCGAACGGCACCGCGCCCGGCTGGTTCGTGCGACGCGCCGACGGACCGGTGGTCGTCGCGCTGCCCGGCCCGCCGCGCGAGATGCGCCCGATGTGGCCGACGAGGTCCTCCCCCGCCTCGAGCGGCATCGGGCTCGGGACCGACGTGGCCGTCCGGACCTATCGCCTCACCGGCATCGGCGAGTCGCAGGTCGCCGACCGTCTCGGCGACGCGCTGCTGCGCCGACCAACCCGGAGGTCGCGACCTACGCCCGGGCCGAGGCGGTCGACGTCCGGATCTCGGCGGTCGGCGACGCGACCGCGACCGCGGCGGCCCACGTCGAGGCAGCCGCGCCGGAGGTCCTCGCGGCCGCGGGCGAGTTCGTCTGGGCGACCGGCGACACGACGTGGCCGGCGGCGATCGGGGAGCGCCTCGAGGAGCTCGGCTGGAGGCTGTCGGTCGTCGAGATCGGGACGGCCGGACAGCTCGCGGCGCTGCTCGGCGACGTGCCGTGGCTCCGCTTCGGCGAGTCGCTCGCCACCGAGACCCCGGGCGCGCTCGCCCACGGGCACCCGAGCCCGGACGACCCGGAGCGACGACGGCGGCCGACGACGGCCGGACCGAACGACGCTCGAGCCGTACGCCCGCCGGCGCGATGGAGCTCGGCGGCAGCGAGGTCGGCCTCACCGTGCGCGACGACGCCGCGGCACGGCGACACCGCGGTCTCGGTCACGGTCGTGACGCCCGGCCGGGACCGTCGACAGCGCCGGCTGGTCTTCCTCGACGGCGCCAACGGTCGCAGCCGCGCGGCGCTGGCGGCGGCCGTCGATCCTGCTCGAGGCGCTGCGGGCGCCCGAGGCGGGCGACGCGAGCCGGGCGCCTAGCGGCGCGAGCGCCCGGGCGCAGACCGTCGAGGTCGGTCACGACGATCGCGTCGCGCTCGAGCCGGAGGTACCCGTCGTCGGTGAACTGGCCGAGCAGCTTGTTGACGCTCTGACGGGTGCTCCCGACCATCGACGCCAGGTCGCCCTGGGTGAGCGACGTCTTCAGCTGGATCGCCGCCGTCCGGCAGCGGCGGTGCCGCCGTCCGTGGCCAGCCGCACCAGGCACGCCGCCAGCCGCCCGGTGATGTCGAGGAAGTGCAGCTCCTCGACGTGGGTCGTCAGCCGCCGGAGCTCGGCGGCCAGCGAGGCGAGCAGGGCGTCGCGGACGATCGGGCTCGTTCGGCGATGAGCTCGCGGAACCGGTCGCGCGGCAGGACGACGGTCTCGACCGCGGTCGAGCGCCGTGGCCGTCGCCGAGCGGGGCGCACCGTCGAGCAGGGCCAGCTCCCCGAAGACGTCGCCGCGGGCCAGCCGGACGAGGATCGCCTCGTCGCCGGCCTCGGACGGCAGCGAGATCTTGACCTCGCCGCCGACGATGATGAACAGGGCGTCGCCGGGATCGCCGACGTGGAAGATCACCTCGCCGCGACGGAAGCGACGGGCGCGCATGCCCGAGCGCGACCCGCTCGAGCGCGACCGGATCGAGGCCCGCGAAGAACGGGATCGTGGACAGCGAGTCGACGAGTCGGCGGTCGACGAGCATCGTCGCGCCATCGTAGCACCGCGCGGCTCCTGTCCGCCCGCCGACAGCGACGGCCGTCGCGCGGCTGTCGCGCCGCGCCGGCGGCGGCCCGTACGATGCCCACGATGACCCCGACCCCGACCGAGCGGCTCCGCCTGACCGTGCTCGGCTGCAGCTCGGCCCCGCCCCACGCGGCGTGGCCGGCGGCCGGGTTCCTCGTCGAGTGGGACACGACCCGTCATGCTCGACGTCGGGCCAGGGCTCGGTCCGTCGCCTGCAGCGCCTCATGGACCCGACCGCCCTCGACGCGCCGTCGTGATCGGCCACATGCACGCCGACCACTACCTCGACATCGTCGGGCTGCGCTACCTGTTCCCGTGGGGCGAGGCCGCCCCGCGATCCGCTCGCCGGTCCACCTGCCGCCCGGCGGCGCGGGACCGGCTCGACGCGCTCGCGACCGCCGTCTCGGAGCGACCCGGCTTCTTCGACGCCGCGTTCGACGCGCGCGAGTTCGACCCCGACGCGCCGCTCCGGCATCGGCCCGCTGACCGATCCGCTTCGTCCGCGGCCGGCACTACGTCCCGGCGTGGGGCGTGGTCGTCGAGGCACCCGACGGGAGCCGCCTCGCGTACACCGGCGACACCGGGCCGAGCGACGCGCGTCGTCGAGGCCATGCGCGGCGTCGACCTCCTGCTCGATCGAGGCCGGGCTGCGCCAGCCCGAGCCACGACGACCAGGAGCGCGGCCACCTGACCGCCGAGGAGGCCATCGACATGGCCGTCCGGAGCGAGGCGCGCTCGGCGCTCCTCGTCCACTACGCGCCGGGCCGCCGCGCGGAGCTCGAGGGGATGTGCGACGCCGTCGGACCGCGGATCCGGCCGGCGGTCGCCGGCCTGACGGTCACCATCGGCCGGCGCGGCGGCGACGGCGCCGGCGGGTCGCCCGACGCCGGCCGCCTACGACGCCGCGGGCCGCCTCGAGCGCCGCGTCCGCCCGCGACCGGTAGTCGCACCGCGGCCGCGTCCGTGGCCAGGTCGGCCGCCGTCCGCCAGAACGCCGCCGCCTCGGTCGCCGCCCCCACGCCGAGCGCCGCGGTCGCCGCCGCCTCGAGCAGCGGGATCGCCCGCGCCGCGTCGCCCGACGCCGCGCGATGGACCGCGATCAGGCTCACGAGCATCGGGTCCGCCGGCCGCCTCGAGGCGGTCCGCGAGCCGCGCGTGGAGGACCCGCCGGCGGCTGGTCGAGGAGGCCGGCGTAGGCGGCGTCGTGGATGAGCGGGTGGCGCGAACCGCCAGGCGCCGTCGTCGGTCGGGACGATCAGCCCGGCCTCGACGAGCCGGTCGAGGGCATCGTCCGACGGCGCGCCGCCGAGCAGGTCGGCCGAGCCGGTCGCGTCGTGAAGCGCGATCCCGACCACCGAGGCGACGCCGAGGGCCTCGCGGGCATCGTCGCGGCAGCGCGTCGATGCGGGCGCCGAGCACCGCACGCAGCGTCACCGGCAGGCCGATCAGCGGGCGCGTCGGTGAGCGTCACCCGGCCGTCGTCCCAGGCGAGGGTCCCGTCCTGGAGGAGCGCGCGGACCGTCTCGGTCACGAACAGCGGGTTGCCCGCGGTCCGGTCGTGGATCCGTCGCGCATCGTCGGCATCGAGCGCGGCCCGCGCGACCTGCGTCGCGAGCTGCGCCGTCTCGGGCATCGCGAGGCCGCCGAGGTCGAGCCGTTCGACGCCCGGCCATCGACGCCCACACCGGCGGCTGCCCGGGTCGCATCCCGGCCAGCACGACGATCGGCGCCCGCGCCGCCCGCTCGACGAGGACCTCGACCATCCCGGCGCTCGAGGGTCCATCCAGTGCAGGTCGTCGATGACGATCACGCGCGGACCGGCGGTCTCGATGATCCGGTCGATGTAGCGACCGGCGACCTCGAGCAGCGTCGCGGTCACGGCCGCCTGGTCGGCCGGCATGTCCGGCGCCTCGGCCTCCCAGCCCGAGAACGCGGCGTCGCGGGCGATCGCGGCGATCGCGCCGCCGAAGCGGCTGACCACGTCGGGCTCGAGGTCCGGGGTGAAGAGCATCGTCCGGGCGAAGCGTCCCGGAGTCCACGCCGTGCTCGTCGGCGACGGCCTGCGCGAAGACGCGCGCGAAGCGATACGGCTCGGCCTGGCCGTACGACGTGTTCTCCGTCCAGGTCCAGGCGAGGCCGCGCGCGCGGGCGTCGTCCTCGACCTCGGCGAGGAGCCGGGTCTTGCCGATGCCGGCCTCGCCGACCACGCAGGACCGCGCCGCCGCGACCGGTCGTCGCGCACCGGTCCAGGAGCGCGCGGATCCGGGCGACCTCGGCGTCGCGCCCGACCAGCGGGCCGGTGCGCCGGCATCCGGTACGGCCCGGGCCCGCCGAACGACGGTCCGGCCTCGAGCAGGTGGATGCCGACCGGCTCCGACTGGCCGCGCAGGACGACCGACCCCCGGTCGGCGACGCGGAGCCGCCCGCGCGCCGCCGTCGAGCGTGGCCGTGTCGAGGAGGATCTCGCCGCGCCGGGCGAGCGACTGGATGCGCGCCGCGGTCGTGATCGCGGAGCCGGTCAGGGCCAGGTCGTCGCTCTCGGTCCCGTCGCGCGCGGTCGTGACGACCTCGCCGGTCGCGATCCCGATCCGGACCTCGAGCGGCTCGCCGTCGGACTCCAGCCCGCGCAGCGCGTCGCGGATGGCGAGCGGCGGCGAGCGTCGCGCGGACCGCGTCGTCGTCGTGGGCGCGCGGCCAGCCGAAGACGGCGAACACGGCGTCGCCGATGAACTTCTCGCGGGTCCCGTCGTACGACTCGATCGCATCGGCCATGGCGGCGAGCGCGGTCCGCACCCGCTGGCGGACGTCCTCCGGGTCGTGCTCGGCCACCATCCGCACGTAGTCGACGAGGTCGGCGAAGAGCGCGGTGACGATCCGCCGGTCGCCCGGCTCGCCGATCGCCGATCGGGCCGGGCCGCGCCGCCGCCGCGTCGAAGGAGGTCCCGCAACGCGCGCAGGATCGGGCGTCGGTCGCCATCGGGGCGCCGCACGTGCCACATCGCACCGGTCGGGTGCTCCTTCTTCCGCGCGCTCGTCGGAAGTCTAGCCGGGCCGCGGCGGCCGACGCCCCCGGAACGGGGCTAGGAGACGGTCAGGACCGGCTGCGCCGCGGCTCTGCGCGGCGCGCACGCTCATGCGCGCGGCGACCGCGCCGGCGACCGCGGTGAGCGCCCGCGCCGCCGGACCCGGCTCGCGCTGGGCGACGGCCGGCACGCCGACGTCGCCGCCCTGGCGGACGGTCACGTCGAGCGGGATCGCCGCCGAGGTAGTCGAGGCCGTGCTCGGCGGCGAACCGCTCGCCGCCGCCGCGGCCGAAGATCTCGGTCAGCTCGCCGCAGTGCGGGCAGACGAAGGCGGTCATGTTCTCGACGAGCCCGAGGATCGGCACGCTCATCCGCTTGAACATCGCGAGGGCCTTCGCGACGTCGGAGAGGGCGACCTCCTGCGGCGTCGTCACGAGGACGGCGCCGGAGATCGGGACCGCCTGGGCCAGCGTCAGCTGCGCGTCGGAGGTGCCCGGCGGCAGGTCGATGACGAGGTAGTCGAGCTCGCCCCAGTCGACGTCGCGCAGGAACTGCTGGATGGCGCCGCCGACGAGGGGGCCGCGCCAGACGATCGGCTGGCCCTCGGGGACGAAGAACTGGATCGAGATGACCTTGACGCCGTGGCGCTCCATCGGCTCGATCTTGTTGGCCTCGGTCGCCTTCGGCTGGCCGGACGACGCCCGAGCATCATCGGGATGTTCGGGCCGGTGATGTCGGCGTCGAGGAGCCCGACCGTCGCGCCGGCCTGGGCGAGGGCGACCGCGAGGTTGACGCTGACCGTGCTCTTCCCGACGCCGCCCTTGCCGGACGCGACGGCGATGACGTTCTTGACGCCCGGGAGCAGCTGCTCGGCCTGGCGCGGCTGGGCCCGCCGGACCATCGCGCCCCAGGTGATGTCGACGCGGTCGACCCCGATCGCCCCGAGGACGGCCCGGGTGTTGCCCTCGATCTCGTCCTTGAGCGGGCAGGCCGGCGTCGTCAGCTCGATCGTGAAGGCGACGGCCGACCCGTCGATGACGACGTCCTTGACCATCTCGAGGGTGACGATGTCGCGCCCGAGCTCGGGCTCCTGGACGGCGCGGAGGGCGTCGATGACGGCGGTCTCGGTCAGGCTGGACATGGGCGGTCGGGATCCCTTCGAGCGAGGTTCTGACGGTCGCTGCGTCAGTATCGTACCGCGCCCCGTCGTCGGATGACGACGGCCGTCCGGGACGCGCCGCTCGGACGCGCGTCCGCGGCCCTCCCCGGATCGTTCGAACCCAGCACGTCCGAGACGCCTGACCGTGCGAATCTCGCACGATCCGTCGCCGGCGCCGACGAGTCCCGTCGCCTTGACACCGTGAACGCGGCGCCCATATCCTCGCCCGCATCCGAGCCGTGCCGGCAGGCCGATCGATGCGACGTGGGTGGAGCGCGTCGACCCCGGGCTCCCCCGTCCGCGGCATGTACCGATCGCAGGAGTACCTACGAACGTGCCCGCCGTCGACGTCAGGCTCGTGGACGTGGTCAAGCGCTACGGCGAGGCCGTGGCCGTGGACCACATCAACCTGGAGGTCCAGACCGGCGAGTTCTTCAGCCTGCTCGGACCGTCCGGGTGCGGAAAGACCACCACCCTCCGGATGATCGGCGGGTTCGAGGCACCCACCTCGGGGCTCATCGAGCTCAAGGGCCAGGACGTGACCTGGCTGCCGCCCTACAAGCGCCACGTCAACACCGTCTTCCAGAACTACGCGCTGTTCCCGCACCTCAACGTCTACGAGAACGTCGCCTTCGGGCTCCGGCGCAGCGGCGCCAAGGAGGACGAGGTCCGCAGCCGCGTCACCGAGATGCTCAAGCTGGTCGAGCTGCCCGGCTTCGAGTACCGCAAGCCGAACCAGGTCTCGGGCGGGCAGGCGCAGCGCGTCGCGCTCGCGCGGGCCTTGATCAACCGCCCGTCGGTGCTGCTCCTGGACGAGCCGCTCGGCGCCCTCGACCTCAAGCTCCGCAAGCAGATGCAGGTCGAGCTCAAGCGGATCCAGCAGGAAGTGGGCATCACCTTCATCTTCGTGACCCACGACCAGGAAGAAGCGATGACGATGTCCGATCGCATCGCGGTGATGAACCACGGCAAGTACGAGCAGCTGGCCGACCCCGCCAGCCTGTACGAGAAGCCGCGGACCCGGTTCGTCGCGAGCTTCCTCGGCGTCAGCAACCTGCTCGCGGCGAAGGCCGCCGGCACCGCCGACGGGTACACGATCGCCCGGATGGCCGACGACACCCCGATCCGGGTGCCGAGCGCCCTCGTCGAGGGGTTCGACGGGTTCGAGGTCGGCGTCCGCCCCGAGAAGATCAAGCTGTCCGAGCTGACCGACCCGGTCCCCGACGGCGTCAACCAGCTGCCAGGGCGTGATCCGCGACGCCTCGTATCTCGGCGTGTCGACCAGCTACATCATCGATACCCGCGGCGGGGGCTCGGTCACCGTCTACGAGCAGAACGTCGAGCGCGCGACGCGCGCCGAGCTGTGGCGCCCCGGCGAGGACGTCCGCCTCACCTGGCTACCCGACCACACCTTCGCGGTCGAGGGGTCGGCGCCGCCGGCGCCGCCGGCCGGCGAGGACGGGGCCCTGCTCGTCGCGGCCCTCCCGCCACCGCCGCCGGTCGTCTCGCGACGCCGGTTCCTCGTCGGCGGCGCGCTGGCCGTCGGTGCGGTCGGGCTCGTCGCCTTCCTGGCCAACTCGAACAGCGGCGGGACCGCGGTCGCCTCGGCCTCGCCGTCGGGCGCCGCGTCGCCGACGCCGCTGCCGTCGGTCGGTCCGTCGGCCAGCGCCGGGCCGGAGACGCCGCCGCCGAACCAGGTGGCCACCGGCCCGCTCAAGTTCGCGAACTGGCCCGCCTACATCGACCAGGCGACCGAGGCGGACCAGGCGACCGGCGTGCTCCCGGCCGGCTCGTCGAAGACGCTCGTCGACTTCACGACGAAGTACGGCGTCGAGGTCGACTACGAGGAGAAGATCGGCGACAACGCGACCTTCGTCCAGACGATCACGCCGGCGCTCGTCGGCGGCCTGCCGACCGGCTGGGACCTCATGGTCCTGACCGACTGGATGGCCGGCAAGCTCATCGGCAAGCAGTGGTGCGAGCAGATCCTCAAGGCCAACGTCCCCAACTGCGTCGCCAACCTGCGCGAGCCCATGCAGAACGTGGCCTGGGATCCCGGCAACGACTTCCACTTCCCGTGGCAGTCCGGGCATGACCGGGCGTCGGCTACAACGCCAAGACGCTCGCCGAGAACAACATCGCGGCGCCGACCAAGATCGCCGACCTGTGGGCGATCCCGGCCGACAAGGTGACGTTCCTCACCGAGGCTCGCGACACGTTCGGGCTCGGACTGCTCAAGCTGGGCATCAAGGCCGACCCGGCGACCGTCACGGCGGCCGACCTCCAGGCGGTCCACGACGACATGCAGCCGCTGGTGGACGGCGGCCTGCGGTTCCAGGGCAACGAGTACCTCCAGGACTTCGCGCAGAAGAAGGCCTGGGCGGCGATGGTCTGGTCCGGCGACCTCGCGTCATCGGGCGGCCCGGACGACAACTTCGTCTTCCCCGAGGAAGGCACGATGATCTGGACCGACAACATGCTCATCCCGAAGGGCGCCGCGAACAAGTACACGGCCGAGCTGATGATGAACTTCGTGTACGACATCCCGGTCGCCGCGCAGATCGCCGACTACGTCTACTACGTCTCACCGGTCGACGGCATCGAGCGCTGCCATCGAGGCCCTCGACCCGGGGGCATCGACCAACCCGCTGCTCTTCCCGCCGCCCGAGGTGGTCGCGAAGCAGCAGAACTTCCAGTTCCTGTCGCCCGAGATCGAGGACGTGCTCAACGCGCTCTACGCGAACCTGTCCGGCACATGAGCGAGGCTCGCTGACCCGATGACCGCCGCCACCAGCACGCAGGCACCGACCGGCCCGGGCTGGCGCGGCCGCGTGGGCAAGGCCGCTGCCCTACATCCTGCTGGCGCCCGGCCTCGTCTTCCTGATCCTCTTCTTCGTCATCCCGGCCATCCAGATGTTCACGTACTCGATCTCGACGGGCTCCGTCGAGGAAGGGTTCACGATCACCTGGACGCTCGATGCCTATCGCGAGGGGCTCGAGACCTTCGGGAAGCAGTTCCTCAACTCGATCATGTACGGCGGGATCGCGACGATCCTGTGCCTCCTGATCGGGTTCCCCGTCGCCTACACGATCGCGTTCCGCGGCGGCCGCTACAAGAACCTGATCCTGTTCCTCGTCATCGCGCCGTTCTTCACCAGCTTCCTGATCCGCACGATCAGCTGGAAGATCCTGCTCGGTGACGAGGGGCCGGTCCTCGGGCCGCTGAAGCACACGCTGGGGATCCTGCCGGGCACGTTCAGCCTGCTGGGCACGCCCGTGGCCCAGGTCGCCGGGATCACCTACAACTTCCTGCCGTTCATGATCCTGCCGCTGTACGTGGCGCTCGAGAAGATCGACTACCGGCTCATCGAGGCCGCCGAGGACCTGTACGCGAACCGGGCGGCCGCCTTCCGGCGGGTCACGTTCCCGCTGGCGCTGCCGGGCGTCTTCGCCGGCTCGCTGCTGACGTTCATCCCGGCGATGGGCGACTACATCAACGCCGAGCTGCTGGGCAACCCGAGCACGCGGATGATCGGCAACGTCATCCAGAACCGGCTGCTCGTGCAGAACGACTACCCGGTCGGCTCGGCGCTGTCGTTCATCCTGATGGCCGGGATCCTGATCGCCGTGGCCCTCTACGCCCGAGCCCTCGGCACCGAGCAGCTGACCGGCTGATGGCGACCGCCGAGGCGACCCCGGTCGCCGATCTCCACCGCCCCGCCCCGAGGCTCGCTCTGGCAGCGCGTCCAGCCCAACCTGCTGCCGGCGTTCACGGTGCTCGCGATCATCTACCTGATGATCCCGATCGCGGTGATGATCATCTTCTCGTTCAACGACCCGATCGGGAAGTTCAACTACCAGTGGAACGAGTTCTCGCTCCAGGGCTGGCTCCACCCGTTCGACTGGCCGGGGCTGGGCGACGCGGTCCGGACGAGCCTCGTCGTCGCGCTCATCTCGACCATCTTCGCGACGATCCTCGGGACGATGATCGGGCTGGCGCTGACGCGCTACCAGTTCCGCGGCCGCGGCGCGCTCAACGGGATCATCTTCCTGCCGATGGCGACCCCGGAGATCGTCCTCGGCGCCAGCCTGCTGACGCTGTTCGTCGCCACCGCGCTGCCGCCGCTGGCCGGCAAGGTGCCGGCCCTCTACCCGACCGGGTTCACCACGATCCTGATCGCCCACATCATGTTCAACATCAGCTTCGTGGTCGTGACCGTGAAGGCGCGCCTCCAGGGCTTCGACCGCCGCCTCGAGGAGGCGGCGATGGACCTCGGCGCGAACGAGGTCACGACGTTCTGGAAGGTGACCTTCCCGCTGATCCTGCCGGGCGTCATGGCCGCGGCGCTGCTCGCGTTCAGCCTGTCGATCGACGACTTCGTGATCACGAACTTCGTGTCGGGCACCACGAACACGTTCCCGATCTGGATCTACTCGAGTCATGCGCAACGCGCTGCCGGTCCAGATCAACGTCATCGGCTCGATCATCTTCCTCGGCGCGGTCGGCCTGGTCGGGCTGAGCACGCTCCGGTCCGGACGAGCCGCCCGCATCCGCTAGCCTGGGGGTCCCCCATGGTCGACACCGTGCCGCGCACCGGCGCCTCCACCGCCCTCCCCGACCATGCCGTGGTGCCGCCCGTCTGGGGCCGGATCACGAACCTCGACGTCGACCGCGGCGAGGGCTCGTGGCTGATCACCCGCGACGGCGAGCGCTACCTCGACTACTCCTCGGGGATCGGCGTCACGAACACCGGTCACGCGCACCCGCGCGTCGTGGCGGCGGTCCAGGCGCAGGCGGCGAAGCTGCTCCACGGCCAGCAGAACATCCTGTACCACGAGCCCGGGCTCCGGCTGTACGACCGGCTGCGGAGCGTGCTCCCGGGCGGGCCGTGGCAGGCATTCCTGTCGAACTCCGGCGCGGAGGCCGTCGAGGCCTCGGTCAAGCTGGCGCGCGCCGCGACCGGCCGGCCGGCGATCCTGGCCTTCCGCTACGGCTACCACGGCCGGACCGCCCAGACGATGGCGCTCACGACCGCGAAGGACGTCTACCGCGCGGCCTTCGAGCCGCTCCCGGGCTCCGTCTACCACACGGCCTACCCGTACTGCTACCGAGCGCCGGGCGGCGCCCACTCGCCCGATGCCTGCACCTGCGACTGGGAGGCCCAGCTCGACCTGACGTTCCACCAGTTCATCTACCCGGACCGGGTCGCGGCGATCATCCTCGAGCCGGTCCTCGGCGAGGGCGGCTACATCGTGCCGCCGCCGGGGTTCCTGCCCCGCCTCCGCGAGATCACCCGCCAGCACGGGATCCTGCTCATCGCCGACGAGGTCCAGACCGGGTTCGGCCGGACCGGCGAGATGTTCGCCGTGCGCCACTGGGACGTCGAGCCCGACATCCTGGTCATGGCCAAGGGGATCGCCTCGGGACTGCCACTCTCCGGGATCTTGGCCCGGGCCGAGCTGATGTCCGCCTGGAAGCCCGGCACGCATGGCGGCACGTACGGCGGCAACGTCGTCTCGTGCGCCGCCGCCAACGCCACGCTCGATGTCATCGAGGAGGAAGGGCTGGTCGCCAACGCCCGGGAGCGTGGCGACCAGTTCCTCTCCGGCCTTCGGGCGCTGGCCGGCCGCTACCCCTCGATCGGCGACGTCCGCGGCCTCGGGCTCATGGTCGCCATCGAGCTCGTCAAGCCGGGCGTCGGCGACGGCCGGACGCCCGACCCGGAGCTGACGAAGCGGATCCAGGCCGAGGCGCTCGCGCGCAAGCTGATCGTGCTCACGGCCGGGACCTACGTGAACGTCGTGCGCATCATCCCGCCGCTCGTGACGACCGCCGCCGAGGTCGACCAGGCCCTCGCGATCCTCGACGACTCGCTCGCGGCCGCCGGAGCCGGCTGACACCGTTCGCGATGGACGAGCAAGGAGCCCTCGGACCGGATGACGCCGCCAGCGCGGCGGCCCGCGCCAGAGCCGCGGCGATCCTCGATCAGGCGGCGCGGGTCCAGCTCGATGTGGTCGTCATCGCGCGACCAGACGCCATCCGCATCGCCGCACGAGAAGAGGGCCGAGCTGCGGCCGCGGCGGCCGGGCGCAGCGGCCCTTCTCGACGAAGCCGTGGCGGCCGCACGCGATCGGATCAGTCGGACGTTCGCGATCGGGGGCTTCTCCGGGACCTGGGCGGCGACGGACATGGCGGTCTCGGTGACCCGCGTCGACGATCGGGTGGCCGCAGCCGCCGCGCTCGAGGAGGCCGTCACGGGAGCGGTGGTCGCGGACCTTGTCGACCCGGAGACTGCCGAGGTGCTCGGCGCGTCGTGGGCCGAGCTGTCCGGACTCCGGGCGATCCCGGCACCTGGGTCACTGGCGAACCTCGGCGCGCTCGATCACGGCGCCGGCTGGCGCCGCTCGGAGCCGCCGCCGTCCGAGTCGACGGGGTCCTGAGGGGCGCGGCCGACAGGCGTGGATCCTGCCCGTCATGACTTCGCCAGTCGGGCTCGGATGATCTCGTGCAGGTGGCCGTTCGATACGAGGAACGTGCCGGTATCGATGGCACGCCGCCCGTCGAGGTCGGTCGCCAGGCCACCGGCCTCCTCGACGATGACCGCGGGCGCAGCGGCGTCCCATGCCTTGAGGCCCACCTCGACCATCGCCTCCGCCGCCCCCTCGGCGACAGCGCGTAGCCCCAGAAGTCCCCGAAGCCGCGCTCGCGCCAGACATCGTCGAGCAGCGCCTCGAACCCGGGCGCGCGGCCGGACCTGACGATGTCGCGACCCGAGCCGTAGAGCACCTGGCTGTCCTCGATGCGCTGCACGCGAGACACCGAGACGCGACGCACGGCCTCGCCGCGGTTGCGCGCCCAGGCGCCGCCGGCCCGCCACGCCCACCAGCGCTCGTCGAGCGCCGGCGCCGACATGACGCCCGGCCTGGAGCTCGCCGTCGCGCTCCACGGCGAGCAGGGTCCCGAACAGCGGCACGCCACGGATGTAGTTGTGCGTGCCGTCGATCGGGTCGATGTACCAGCGCACCGACGCGTCGCCGGCCTCCGTGCCGTACTCCTCGCCGACGAGCCGTGGTCGGGGAACGCCGCCAGGAGCCGCTCGCGGATCCGCGCCTCGATCGCCGTGTCGGCCTGGGTCACGAACGTCCGGTCCGGCTTGGTCTCGATCGTGAGGTCGCGGCGGAAGTGGGCGCGAGCGATGCCGTCGGCCTCGTCGCAGGCCGCCTGGGCGACCTCGAGCCAGCCGCGCAGCTCCGCGTCGCGTCCCGCGGCGCAGCCCCGCCGACCAGTCGCTCCCGAACGTCGCGCCGCTCATGCGCGGATCCGCTCGCCGGCCGGGTCCCACAAGGGCTCGCGCATGACCTCGAAGCCGATCCAGTCGCCGAACACCTCGACCTCGCCGCGCGTCCCGATGGCCGGCGTCGGGCGGCAGGTACGCGTAGGCGATCGAGCGCTCGACCGCGAAGCCGTAGCCGCCCGAGGTGACCCGCCCGACCACGTCGCCGCCGAGCCGCACCGGCTCGTTGCCGAGGCAGACGGCGAGCGGGTCGTCGAGGACCAGGCAGCGCAGCCGCTTGCGCGGCCCGGCCGCCTTGCGCGGCGACCAGCGCGTCGCGCCCGAGGAACCCGCCGGGCTTGTCGAGCGCGACCGCGAACCCGAGGCCCGCCTCGAACGGCGTCTCGTCCGGGGTGATGTCGCTCGACCAGACGCGGTAGCCCTTCTCGAGGCGGAGCGCGTCGATCGCCCGGTAGCCGCCGGCCACCAGCCCGTGCGCTCGCCCGGCGTCCCAGAGCGTGGTCCAGAGCGCCCGGCCGTAGTCCGTCGGGCGCGTACAGCTCCCAGCCGAGCTCGCCGACGTAGGTGACGCGCAGCGCGAGCACGGGCACGGACCCGACGCTGATCTCGCGCGCCGTGAGGAACGGGAACGCCTCGTTCGACAGGTCGTCCCGCGTGAGCGGCGCGAGGATGTCGCGAGCCGCCGGGCCCCAGAGCCCGAAGCAGGCGCGCGACGCCGTGATGTCGCGGACCGACACCGACCCGTCGTCGGGCAGGTGCCGTCGCAGCCAGGCCGCGTCGTGGTTCCCGAAGGCCGTCCCGGTCACCAGCAGGAACGACTCGAGCCCGATCCGGGTGACGGTCAGGTCGGCCTGGATCCCGCCGCGGGCGTCGAGCAGCTGCGTGTAGACGACGGATCCGACCGGCCGGTCGACGACGTTCGCGCAGAGGTGCTCGAGGAACGCGACCGACCCCGGCCCGGACACCTCGAGCTTGGCGAACGACGATTCGTCGAAGAGGCGCGGCCGTGCGCCGGGTCGCCAGCGCCTCGGCGCCGATCGCCGGCGACCAGTGCTGGCCCGCCCAGCCGCGCGGCCGGAGCGACTGCGTCGCCGGCCGCGGCGTTCGATTCGAACCAGTTCGGGCGCTCCCAGCCGGACTTCTCGCCGAACGACGCGCCCAGGCCCGCGAGGAGCTCGTAGGCCGGCGACGTCCGCAGCGGACGGCCGGACTGGCGCTCCTCGTTGGGGTAGTGGATGTCGTAGTAGGTCGCGTAGTTCTCGATCGAGCGGGCCAGCGTGTACGCCTGCGAGCGGTACGCCGGCCCGAACCGCCGGATGTCCATCTTCCAGAGGTCCAGCTCGGGCTGCCCGTCCACGATCCAGGTCGCCATCTGGCGGCCGATGCCGCCGGCGCCCGCGATCCCGTGGGCCGAGAAGCCGGCGGCCACGAAGAAGCCGCGCACCTCGGACTCGCCGAGGATGAACTCGTTGTCCGGGGTGAACGCCTCCGGCCCGTTGATGACCCGGTTGACGCCGGCGTCGGCCATCGCCGGGACGCGCCGGATCGCGCCCTCCATGATCGGCTCGAAGCGGGCCATGTCGGGCGCGAGCAGCTTGCCGTTGAAGTCCGCCGGGATGCCGTCGAGCGCCCACGGGCGCCGGGTCGCGCTCGTAGCCGCCCATGCACAGGCCGCCCACCTCCTCGCGGAAGTAGACGAGGTTGTCCGGGTCGCGCAGCTGCGGCAGGCCCGGGTGCACGCCCTCGACCGGCTCGGTGAACAGGTACTGGTGCGCCATCGGGATGATCGGGACGGTCACGCCGACCATCCGGCCGATCTCGGCGGCGAACATCCCGCCCGCGTTGACGACGACGTCCGCGCGGATCTCCGTCGCGCTCGCCGCGGTGCTCGACGGTCACGCCGGTCACGCGGCCGCGCTCGACCCCGATCGACGTCACGCGCGTGTGCGGCCGGATCGACGCGCCGCGCGAGCGCGCGCCGGCAGCGAGCGCCTGCGCCAGCCCGGACGGGTCGAGCCAGCCGTCCGTCGGCAGGTAGACCGCGCCGAGGACGCCGTCGGTCGACATCAGCGGGAAGAGGTCGCGCGCCTCCGCGGTCGAGATCAGCTCGAGCGGCAGCCCGAAGGTCTGCGCCCAGCCGGCCTGCCGGCGCAGCTCCTCGAACCGCTCCGGCGACGACGCCAGCCGAAGCGATCCGACCTCGTGCCAGGACGGATCGACGCCGGTCTCGGCGGCCAGGCGTCGGTACAGCGCCGCCCCGTACATCATCATCCGGGTCAGGGTGACCGAGCTGCGGAGCTGCCCGACCAGGCCCGCGGAGTGGAAGGTCGAGCCGGAGGTCAGCTCGGCCCGGTCGACCAGCACGACGTCGGTCCAGCCGAGCTCGGTCAGGTGGTAGGCGATGGAGGTGCCGCCCACGCCGCCGCCGATGACGACCGCCCGGGCATGTTCGACCATCGCGTCGCGTCTCCTCCTCCGACCCCCTGCCGACGTACAGCCTAGCGTCACGCTACCCTGACCGGCGCATGGGTCCCGAACCGACGCCACCGGTCCCGCCGCCACCCGATGAAGGGGCGGCATCGCCCGCCAGGCCGGCATCGTGGTCGTCATCTTCGCCGCGACGCTGATCCTGCTGCTGGGCGCCGAGCAGCCTGCTCACGACGCGCTCCCCAGCCCTCCGGCTCGGCTGCGGCGAGCCGCTCGGCGGCCCCGTCCAAGGCGACGCCGAGCGCGAGCGGCGCCGCATCGGGATCCCCGGGCGCGAGCGCCCCGGGCTCGGCGGCGCGTCCGGCACCGCCGGCGCGTCGGCCGGCGCCCGGCGGCAACGGCCTCGGGCTCGCCGAGCCCGACCCCGGCCCCGAGCGGCAACCAGGTCCTGGTCGGCGCCGGCGACATCGCCGACTGCTCGACCGACGACGACGCGGCGACCGCGCGGCTGCTCGACCAGCTGCCCGGCACGGTCTTCACGGCCGGCGACAACGCCCTGCCCGATGGCAGCGCGGGCCAGTTCGCCGACTGCTACGCGCCGACCTGGGGCCGCCATCTCGCCCGGACCCGGCCGGCACCCGGCGAGCGCGACTGGGCCACCAAGGACCTCGCCGGCTACCTCGGGTACTTCGGGGCGGCCGCGGCGCCGGACGGCGTCACCTGGTACTCGTACGACCTCGGCTGGTGGCACGTCGTCGTCCTCGATTCGGCGCTGCGCGAAGGTCGGCGGCTGCACCGCGGACAGCGACCAGGGCCGCTGGCTCGCCAAGGACCTGGCGGCATCGAAGGCGACCTGCACGCTCGCGATCTGGCACCGGCCGCTGGCGAGCTCCGGCGACGAGGGCGGCGACCCGGACGGTCGCGCCGTTCTGGCAGGCGCTGTACGCCGCCCACGCCGAGGTCGTCGTCAACGCCCACGACCGCGACTACGAGCGCTTCGCCCCGCAGGACCCGGCCGGCCACGAGGACCGCGCCGACGGGATCCGCCAGTTCGTCGTCGGGCACCGGCGGCGCGCCGCTGGGCGGCTTCGGGCCGTCAGCCGCGAACAGCGAGTTCCGCCTGGCCGGCGCGCACGGCGTCCTCCGCCTGGTCCTCCGCGAGAAGGACTACGCCTGGACCTTCGTCCCGAGCGACGGGACCGCCACCGACGGCGGCCAGGCCGCCTGCCACTGACGCCGCCTAGGCGGCGGCGTCGCGCAGCGCTCGCTCGAAGCCGGGCGTGCTCGCGTTCGCGAGCAGGCGGTCGAAGTGCTCGTCCGCGTACGCGACGAAGTCGACGTCGAGCGTGCTGATCCCCTGCTGGAGGACGCCCCACATCGCCTCGCGGAAGTCGGACACGACGCGCATCAGCGTCAGCCGGGCGAGGCGGGCCGGACGGACCTCGCCGTCGTACGCCGCGAGGAGCTGGGCGTCCTCGTCCGGCGTCAGCTCGTGGTTGATGCTGAAGTTGCCGAGGTCGAAGAACGGGTCGCCCATGCCCGGCGTACTCCCAGTCCACGATCCGGATCCGCGTGCCGTCGTCGATGAAGTTCGCGTTGAGCAGGTCGTTGTGGCACGGCCGGAGCTCGATCGGCGCCTCCAGGCAGGCGAGCTCGATCCGTCGGCCGATCGCCGCCGCCAGGTCGTAGGCGGCCGGGATGCGGACGCCGCGGGCCAGCGCGAGCGCCCGGTACGCCTCGACGATCCGGAGCGGGACGAAGAGGCCCGGGGATGGCCGGGCCGTCGTGGATGCGGCGGAGCGAATCCGCGACGCGGCGGAGCGTCTCGGGTCGGTGGACGGCCTCGTCCGACACCGGCGAGCCCTCGATGAAGCGGGTGACGAGGTAGCCCTCGGGCCGGATGAAGGCGGTGACCTCCGGCCCCACCCCGACGCCGGCGGCCGCGACCGTCGCGGCATGCTCCACCTCCCGGGAGATCCCGAGGAGGTGGGTGTCGTTGCCGGCCAGCCGGATGACCCAGCGCTCGGTCGGTGCCGGCCGCGCTGACGAGGAAGTTCCGGTTCGTGATCCCGCCCGACAGCGCGATCAGGTGCAGGTCGCGCCCGGCCAGCTCCGGGAGCGCGGCCCATCGCCCGGACGAGCGTCGTCGCGCAGCTCGCCCGCGGAGTTCCTCGTCCGGGACGGTCCGTCGGTCAGCGGCGCTAGCCGATGATCGCCTCGCCGGTCGACGGCGTCGGCCTCGACCTCGGCCTTGCGCGGCCGCGGATCGACGACCACGTAGTAGACGGCGCCGACGATCAGGAGCGTGCCCGACGATGGTCTCGAACAGCGGCCACGCCGGCAGGCCCGTCGAGCGGCTCGCCGAACCACTGCAGGAACGAGTTGATGAACGGGTTCCAGAACGCGCGGCCGTCGCCGCCCGAAGTCGCCGAACAGGCTCGGGTCGGTCCACAGGGCGATGTTGATGATCATCAGCGCCGCCCCAGATGAGCGCGAGGATGTTGATGAGCGTGCCCCAGCGGCCGAGGCTGAACCACGCCTTCTGGTGCGGCCAGCCCTTGCGGCGCGCGATCAGGACGCCGAGGTTGCACAGGAAGTAGGCGAGGTAGATCAACCCGGTCGCCGCGATCGACAGGACGAACCCGCCGAACGGGCCGGTCACGCAGGATCGGGATGGCCGCCAGGACGCCGACCGCGATCGGCCGCGTTCGCCGGGGTCTTGAACGTGTGGTTGACGCTGCCCCAGACGCCGCCGAGCGGCAGGTGCCGGTCGCGGCCCATCGAGAACATCATGCCGTGTCGCGGCACCCTGGATCGCCAGCGTGCAGACGAACACGGACGACCAGGATGACGAAGAGGTAGAGCTCGCCGACGGTGATCCCGCGCGATCAGCTCCGTCGTCAGGTTCGCGGTGATGATCGTCGCGATCGGGAACCCGCCGGCCAGGCCCTCGGCCATCGTGTCGGCGATGTTCGGGATCGCCAGGATCACCGCCAGGAGGAAGACCAGCGCCGACCGCACCGGAGATCAGGATCGACGAGAGGACGCCGCGCGGCGCCTGCCGGCTGGCATCGACGGTCTCCTCGCCGAACGTGCCCGGCCGTGTCGAACCCGTAGACGATGAAGATGCGACATGAAGATGCCGAGGGCGAAGGCCGCCAGGAAGTTGCCGTCCGTCGCCGTCTCCGTCCCGCCGTGTCGGTCAGGATCGAGAGCGACTGGTGGTTGGCGAAGAACAGCAGGATCAGCGCGAAGACGACCATGCCGAGGATCTCGGTCGCCGACGCCGATGTTGTTGAGGATCGACAGGAGCCGCACGCCGAACGCGTTGATGAGCGTCGTGATGCAGCAGCGCGGTGAGGGCGATGAACGTGTGCATGTTGCCGAGGCCGATCGGCGACGGGGAGTCGCAGGAAGTCCTGATCGTCGCCGATGATGCCGACGATCACGAGCGCGACGATCACGGCGACGGCGGTGACGCGTCACGACCTGGGCCCAGAAGTAGAACCAGCCGGTGAACCAGCCCAGCGTCCGGTTCGACAGGCGCTTGGACCACTGGTAGATGGAGCCCGCGACCGGGAAGTGGCTCGCGAGCTCGGCGAAGCTCGAGCGCGACGAGGATCTGGCCGATGATGACGATGAGCCACGACCAGAAGATCAGGCCGGCCCGCCGAGGCCGATCCCGACGCCGAAGTTCGCCGAACGATCCCGGTCGAGACGCTGATGAAGCTGAACGCGATCGCGAAGTTCGAGAGGAACCCGAGCGTCCGCTTCAGCTCCGGCTTGATGCCGAGCGATTGCAGGTGGGCATCGTCCTGCGCCGCGATCTCCTGCTGAGTCGGACCCGCCACGATCTCCTCCTCCTACCACCGCACCCATGGTGCGAGACTGACCTCTGGGGAGTCATACGCGAGGAACGCCGGGCACTCGGTCGCCGACGGGATCCCTCCGGTCCCGAACGGCAACCTGCGCGCGAGGATAGCACCGGGATTCCGCCCGTCAACGATGGTTTTCGTGGGCAGGACGGCCTCGTGCGGCCGGGATTCGAACCGCGAGCCGCCTACGGGTCGAGGCGGTAGAACCGGAACTGCTCGTGCTCCGTGGGCAGGACCGTCGAGCGCGAGAAGCCGGCGTCGCGGGCCATCGCCGCGAACGCGTCGGGTCGCAGCATCGTGCCGGTGCCGACCGAGGGCTCGTCGTAGAGCCCGCACGGCAGGCAGCACGACGACGCTGTAGGCGTAGAGCGTGCGCTCCATGTCGTCGCCCGGGGCGGTGAAGACGTCGGCCGTCCGCTCGTCGGCGACGAGGACGCGCGCCACCGGGGCGAGCAGGCGGCGGGCGCCGCGAGGACCTCGACCGGGCGGGCCATGTCGTGGATCGCCTCGAAGATCGTGACGAGGTCGTAGCGGCCGGCGCCCTCGGCCGCGGCGGCGTCCGCGGTCAGGAAGGCGACCCGGTCCGCGACGCCGGCGCGTCGGCGTTCGAGCGCCGCGCGGGCGATCGAGCCCTCGTCCACGTCGATGCCGTCGACGTGGACCCCCGGGAAGTGGCGGGCGATCGAGATCGACGACCAGCCCGTCCCGCAGGCGACATCGGCGACCCGCGCGGTCCCGTCCCGGAGGCGCGCGGCGATGTCCGGGAGGTCGCCGATCCAGTCGGCGACGAGGTGCTCGAACTGCGGCCGGTTGGCCGCCTCCTGCGACTCGATGACGTCCGGCCCGTAGAGCGCCCAGTCGACGCCGCGTGCCGGTCCGGAACGCCTCGAGCAGGTCGGGCATCCGCTGCGCGGACCCGACCGGGAAGCGGATGATGCCGGCGCCGTACCACAGGCTCGACGGGTCGAGCAGGACCTCGTCGTGGCCGGCCGGGCAGGGCGTAGCGCCGCTCGTCGGGCGCCGCGGCCGCGTCCTCGACGTCGAGGATGCCGGCCACCGCCTGCTGCTCGAGCCATTCGCGGGCGTAGCGCGGCGCGATCCCGGCGCGTTCGGCGAGGGCGGGCGCCGTGGTCGGGCCGCCGTCGGCGAGCGCGCGGTACAGCCCGAGGCGCTCCCCGAGGTAGACGGTCTGGAGCTCGAGCGAGGTCGCGACGGCGCCGAACAGCCGGGTGGCGAGGGCGTCGCGGCGGTCGGTCGGGTCGAGGGTCGGTGCGGCGGACATCGGCGGACTCCCGGCGCGGATGTGGACCGCCCGATCGTACCCGCGGCGCCGCCCGTCCGCGACGGCCGTCAGCCCGCGGCGACGGCCTCGCGGAGCACGTCCGGCAGCGGCCGATGGAGCTCGACCGGGGTCACGTGCCGGTCGACCATGTCGCGCGAGCCGTTGACCCCGAGCTCGGTGAACAGGAAGGCGATCTTGCGCCGCTGCGAGGCCAGGATCTCGTCCTTCGTCGCGAGCTCCCAGAGCTGGCGCTTGAACGGGCCGATCGCCTTCTTGCGGGTCGTGTAGACGAACTGCTGGTCGGTCTGGTCCGGCTTGCGCTCGTCGATGGCGTCGGCGTAGCACCAGGCCTCGATCTCGCGGTGGAGCGACTCGGGGAAGGCCGGGATGCTCGTAGAGCGCGTTCTGGAACCCGGTCGCGAGGTGGATCTCGGCGGTCTCGACCGCCGGGAAGTGGTGGAACAGCTCGTCGGGCAGGGTCGAGGCGCCGTGCTGGACGGCGCCGGCCAGGCCGTAGGAGCGGGCGATCTCGCCGAGCTCGCGCAGGACCTCGAAGTCCAGCTTGACCTCCGCGACGCCGCCGCCCGGGAGCGGCACGCCGCCGTGCGACGTCCCGGTCTGCACGCTGACCTTGCTGATCCCGAGCGCGCCGGGCGCCCGCGCGTCGAGCTCGCGCCGGTAGCCGTCGAGGTACGCCCGCAGCTCCGCGACGGTCGAGTTCTGCGTGCCGACCTCGCCGATCTCGCCGCCGACGCTGATCGTCACGCCATCCGCCTCGAGCGTCCGGATCAGCGCGGTGAGCTCGGCGGCACGGATGTAGTTCTCGCGCTGCTCCTCGTCGGTGTCGGCCTGCGACAGGTCCACGAGCGTCGAGGAGTCGATGTCGATGTTCCGATAGCCGGCGTCGACGGCCAGGCGGCAGGCGCGCCGGATCTCCTCGGTCATGGCCTCGGGGTCGGCGGCGTACTTCTTGGCGTTGAACTGGTAGTGGTCGCCCTGGATGAAGACCGGGCCGCGCCAGCCGGCGGCGATCGCCCCGGCCAGCACCGAGGTGGCGTAGTCGATCGGGCGCTGGAACGTGTACGTCTGCTCGCTCCGGGCCAGCTCGAGGATGACCGCGCCGACGTCGGCCGCGGCGGCCGTCTCGTAGACGGTCCGGGCCATGTCGAAGGTCTGCGCCCGGATGTTGATGGCCGGGACGGTGAAGCCGGAGACCTCGCCGCGGGCACGGGCCTCGTACAGGCCCTGGATGCTCGCGGATCGGGCGCCGAGCGCCTGGCTCGCCTCCCAGACCAGCCACTGCGCCGCGGCGGTGGTGGCCTCGTCCGTGCTGAACGCCGCGGTCCAGGCGAGGTCGCGGATCGCGCCGTCGCGGAACGCCGCTTCGTCGTCGATGACGAGGCGGTCGCCATCGAGATGGGCCGCGCCGCGCAGGGCGGCGAGCAGGTCGGCTGGCGAGGTCGCGACGTGGGGCATCGGTCGGAGGTCTCCTCGTTCGGCGGTCAGGCCTCCAATGGTACGGCGCGCGTGGCGGACATGGGTCGACCGCCGAGCCCTGGGGGTGAGGGCCGGCGGTCGATGGTGGCGCTGGGGTCAGCGGTTGAAGGGCACGTAGGTGATGGAGGCGGCGGCGACGCGGCCCTCGGCGAGCGGCTCGAGCGCCTCGCCGAGGCCCAGGAGCCCGTACCCGGCAGCGGCCAGGATGCCGCCGATGACGACGACCGGGATGACGATGGACGGGGCGGCGATCGCCGCGATCCCGACCACGGCGGCGACCGCGAGGAGCACCTGCGTCCGCGAGAGGGTGGCGGCGTCCGTGGCGACCGACCGCGGGCCGGCGTAGTGCGACGGGCTGGAGAGCGGCGTGGTGGCGAGCATCGGCGTGATCCCTGGGTGCGAATCGGTTGATGCCCGTCATGCTCGGTCGCTGGCCGTGCGCCGGCCCACCGACCGCGGTCGTGTCCTCGACCCGGCAGATGACGATGCCGGCTAGGACGCCCGCCGGGTCCGGCGACCCACGAAATCGACGAGCACGTACTCGCCGAGGTGCTCCGGGGAGGCGTAGAACGCCCGGCCGCGGTTGAGCCGCGTCATGTGGGCGACGAACTCGGCGAGGGCGCGCGAGCGCTCCAGCATGAACGTGTTGATCGTGATCCCGTCCTTCGTGCAGCGCTGGACCTCGCGCAGCGTCTCGCTGATCGTGCGCCGCGTCGGCGGGTAGCTGAACTCGACCTGGCCGTCCTCGAAGTGCGCGGTCGGCTCGCCGTCGGTGATGACCACGATCTCCTTGTTGGCCGCCGCCTCGCGGGCCAGGATCCGCCGCGCGAGCAGCAGGCCGTGCTGCAGGTTCGTGCCGTACTCGTAGCCGTGCCAGGTCAGCTCGGCGAGCGCGCCCGGCCGGATCTCGCGGGCGTAGTAGGCGAAGCCGATGACCGTCAGGTGGTCGTGCGGGTACTGGGTCCGGATGAGCGTGTCCAGCGCGACCGCGACCTTCTTCGCCGCGAGGAAGCAGCCGCGCAGCAGCATCGAGCGGCTCATGTCGACCAGCAGCACGGTCGCGCGTCCGGGTCAGCTCCTCGGTCCGGTAGACCTCGAAGTCCGGCGGCCGCAGGCGGACGGCCCGCGGCGAGACCCCGTCGCGGCCGCGGCGGGTCGCCGGGGCGTTCTCCTCGCGGGCCAGCGCGTTGGTCAGGGTCGCGCGCAGGTCGAGGTGGAACGGGTCGCCGAACTCGTACGGCTTGGTGGTCTCCTCGCGCTCCCCGCCGCGCCCGGAGCGGTCGGCCCGATGCCCGCCGAACGCGTCGCGCCGGAGCCGCGCGAACAGGTCGTCGAGGACCTTCTGGCCGATGCGCCGGCTGCCGCGCGGCGTCAGCTCGAGCCGCTCGCCGTCGCGGGTCAGGTAGCCGGCCGCCTCGAGCCGCCGCGCGAGCGCGTCGAGCGCGTCGAGGTCGCGCACCGCGTCGTCGCCGAGCAGGTCGCGGACCTCGTCGCGGTCCAGGCCGGCGAGGTCGTCCGGGCCCTCGACGTCGGAGAGCGCGTCGCCCAGGCGGTCCATCGCGGCGAGCTGGTCGATCCGGGCCAGGGCGCCGGCGAGGCCCAGCGGCTCGTCGCCGCTGAACGGCAGCCGCTCGCCGAGCCCGCCCGGCAGGAGCAGGTCGAGGTTGGAGGCCAGCTCGGCGAGGTCGACCAGCAGGCGGTCGTCCTGGAGCAGCGCCTCCATCATCGACTGGAGCTCGGCCCGCTGCTCCGGGCGCATCGAGCGGAGCAGCGACTGCATCGCGGCCATCCGCGCCGCGAGCTGCTCGATGATGTCGTCGAAGGTCCGGGCGCCCGGGAAGAACGCGCCGTGCTTCGCGAGGAACTCCGAGACGTCCGGGTCGCGCGCCGCCGATGCGCTGGCGGATGAGGTCGTTGAGGTCGCGGACCATCTCGCGGTTCGCGGCGAGGTCCTCCGGGCGCATCGAGCGGATCGCGTCGGACATGCCGCTGACGTACTGGTCGAGCATCTGCTGCTGGAGCCGCTCGACGAGCTCGTCGAAGCGCTGGCGCGCCTCCGGCTCGAGGAAGTCGTACTCGCGCAGGCCGCCGATCCGCTCGCCGATGTCGTCCGGCAGCGCGTCGAGCTGGTCGAGCCGCTTCGCGGCGACGTCGCGGAGCATCCGTCGCAGGCCGGCGTCGGCCGTCGCCGGGTCCGAGCCGGTCGGGTCGCCCCCGGGCGGTCGCGCGGTCCGCGTCCCCGGCCGGCGGGGTCTCGGCGGCGTCGAGCCGCCGCTCCACGCCCGCCCGCTCCTGCGCGACGATCTCGTCGAGCTCGCGGCGGATGTCGCCGAGGACGTCGCCCAGCCCGTAGCGCTCGAGCATCGCCTCGCGCCGCCGCTCGAGCCGGTCCATCAGGTCGCGCAGCCCCGCGAGGTCGCCGCGCGTCGGGTCGCCCGTCCGCCAGCCGCGCTCCATCAGCCGTCGCAGGGCCTCGGCGAGGTCGCCCTCGGCCATGACGTCGTCGGCCATCGCGTCGAGGATCTCGTCCGCGTCGAGGTCGGCGACCTGCTGGCTGCCGTCCCAGCGCGAGAACCGGGCCTGCCGGGCCAGCGCGATCTCGGCGGCGCGGCGCGCCGACGCCGCGGACGACGGGGTCGCGCGGGCGTCCGGCCCCAGGTCGGCGGGATCCGGCGAGAAGGCGGTCATCGGCGGGCGGCCCGGGTCATCGGTGGTAGACGACGCCCCCGGCGATCCGCTCCTTGTTGATGCGCCGGGCGAGGTGGAGGCCCTCGAGCAGGAACTCGACCGCCGAGGCGACCACCGCGGGCTCCTCGGCGCCGTCGGTGACGTCGAACGCCCCGAGGCGGTCCACGGCCTGGCTCATGCCCGGGCACCTCGCGCATCCAGGCGACGTACTCCTTCGACGGCGTCCGCTCGCCGGTCTCGACGATGAACCCGTCCTCGAAGGCCTCGACGACCGGCTCGAGCGACTCGAGCTCGACCTGGCGGGTGAACGTGGCGTACAGCGCCTTCGTGATGAGCCGCTCGACGATCCGGTCCTCCGGCGCGTCGTCGCCGACCGATTCGAGCTCGATCTTGCCGACGGTCGAGGCCACGACCGCACCGAGGTCGGAGACGCGCGGCGCCGCCGAGCGGCTCGCCCAGCCGGACCGCGCGCTTGAGCGCCGCCGCCTCGAGGACCTCGAGGTTCGCGACCGAGACGCGGACGCTGACGCCGGAGCGCTGGCTGATCTCCGGGGAGCGCCGGGCGAGATGGGTCAGCTCGGCGACGAGCTCCTCCATGAACGGCGGCGTCACGACGCCGGGCACGCCGTCCTCGGCCGCGAACCGGCGCTTCTCCTGGCGGACGATCGCCATCTCGTCGGCGAGCGTCCGCGGGTAGTGGGTCCGGATCTGCGACCCGAGGCGGTCCTTGAGCGGCGTGATGATCCGGCCGCGCGAGGTGTAGTCCTCGGGGTTGGCCGAGGCGACGACGAACAGGTCGAGCGGCAGGCGGACCACGAAGCCGCGGATCTGGACGTCGCGCTCCTCGAGGATGTTGAGCAGGCCCACCTGGATCCGCTCGGCCAGGTCGGGCAGCTCGTTGATGGCCACGATCCCGCGGTTCGCCCGGGGGATCAGGCCGTAGTGGAGGGTCAGCTCGTCCGACAGGTAGCGGCCCTCGGCGACCTTGATCGGGTCGACCTCGCCGATGAGGTCCGCGATGGTGATGTCGGGCGTCGCGAGCTTCTCCGCGTAGCGCCGGTCGCGGCCGATCCAGGCGATCGGGGTCGCGTCGCCGTCGCGCTCGACGATCGCGCGCGCCGCGGGGCTGATCGGCGCGAACGGGTCGTCGTTGAGCTCGCCGCCGGCGACGACCGGCAGGGACTCGTCGAGCAGGCCGACCAGCGCGCGGGCCATCCGGGTCTTGGCCTGGCCGCGCTCGCCGAGGAAGACGAGGTCCTGGCCGGCGAGGATCGCGTTCTCGATCGCCGGGACGACCGAGTCGTCGAAGCCGACGATCCCCGGCAGGACCGGCGAGCCGGCCGCGAGCCGCGCCAGGAGATTGGCGCGGAGCTCGTCCTTGACGGTGCGCGAGCGCCACCCGGACGCGCGGAGCTCGGCGATGGTGCGTGGGGCGCGGCTGTCGTCGGCATCGGTGTCCTCTAGTTCGTCGCGTGGGCCCGCGGGTCGGATGCCGGTCCGGTCGTGCGGAACCCGTCGATGGCGCGGCGCACCTCGGCCGACGTCGGTCATGCCGGCCGCGGCGAGCGCCGGCCAGATAGGCCCGTCGCCGGTCGATGTCCTGCTCGAGGTCGCCCGGCGTGGACCCCGAGGCGGACCGCCAGCTCGGGGGTGATCCCCCAGCCGAAGTGCTCGAACGTGTCGGTCGGCGCGTCCCAGGTGGCCAGCACGGCCGGTCCGAGGCGCTGGACGTGGCCGTGCATGTCCCGGGCGGTCGGGCGCACGTAGTGGGCCGCGACGACCCGGCGACGGTCCTCGCCGATGCGGCGCAGGAGCGACGACGACGCCGAGCCGGGACAGCTCGTCGTCGTCGAGCCCCACCGGCGGGCCGGCGCAGCGACTCGAAGACCTCGTCGAGCGCGTCGGCGTGGATGGTCGCCGCCAGGCCGTACCCGATCGACGCGGCACGGATGGCGAGCCGCGCCTCGGCGCCCCACGTGTACGACGGCAGGTGGTCCGAGAGCTCCGGGGATCAGCAGGACGGTGTCGTCGGGCCGGACGGGGGCGGCGACCCGGCGCGACCCGCGCGGTCGGGCCGAGCGGTCGCCGCGGGCGACCGCAGGCGTCGCCAGCCGAGCTCGGCGGCCTGGGGCAGCCAGTCGAAGGTCTCGTCCGCCCCGGCGAGCTCGATCGTCCGGACGCCCGGCGGCAGGAAGTCGAGCAGGGCGTCGAGGAGCGTGGACTTGCCGGCGCCCTGGCCCTCGGCCGCGACGACGATCGGGACCCGTCCCTCGACCAGGACCCACAGCGTCGCGGCCAGCTGCGCGTCGAGCGTGCCGGCCCGGATCAGCTCCACGACGGAGCGAGGCTCGGGCGGCAGCGGGCGGAAGGCCCACCGACCCGGCGACGGGGAGGCGTCGGCCATCGGTGACTCCGGACGAACGAAACGGGGGGACCCGGCTCGGGGCGGCCAGCGTACGGCTGCCCTCGGGGAGCGTCAAACGCTGCCACACTCCGGACCGTGGAGGCGTTCCTGCTCAGCTTCGCCGTGATCTTCGTCGCCGAGCTGGGCGACAAGAGCCAGCTCATGGCGCTGACCTTCGCGACGCGCTTCCGGGCGCTGCCGGTCCTCGTCGGGATCGGGCTGGCGACCCTGCTCGTCCACCTCGGCTCGGTCGCCATCGGGGCGACGCTCGGCAGCCTGCTGCCGACCCGGCTGATCGAGCTCCTCGGCGGGATCGCGTTCCTCGGGTTCGCGGCGTGGACGCTCCGCGGCGACTCGCTCGACGAGGGCGAGGAGCGGAGGGCCGAGGCGGCGACGGGCTCGGTGATCCTCGCCGTCGGCGGTCGCGTTCTTCCTCGCCGAGCTCGGCGACAAGACGATGCTGGCGACGATCGCGCTGGCCACTCGCGAGGACCTGCTCGGCGTGTGGCTCGGGTCCACCGCCGGGATGATCGCCGCCGACGCGCTGGCCATCGGCGTGGGCCGTTGGCTCGGCACGCGCCTGCCCGAGCGCGTCGTCCGGATCGGGGCCGCGGCGGCGTTCCTCGTGTTCGGGATCGCGCTGATCGTGGGCGCGGTCGTCGGCTGACCCCGGACCTCCAGCCGGTGCGGACCGTACGGATTTCCCGGACCGGTCTGGGACCCGCGCGCCCCTAGCCTTGCGAGGACGTGGCCGGTGACCCAGGAGACCGCTCATCGATGGACGGGTTCGGCGTGTCCTCCGCCCTGTTCTGCGAGCAGTGCGGCCTCGACCGCGACCAGCTCGGGGACGAGTCGATCGCCCCGTTCCGCGAGTGCCCGTCGTGCGCGCGCGCGGTCTGCCCGAACTGCTGGAACCTCGTCCGCGCGTCGTGCCTGCGCTGCGCGCCGTTCAGCCTGGCCACCGCCGCCGCGCCGACGGTCGTCCCGCTGACGCCGGCGGCACCGCCGTCGACGGCGGCCGCGCGTCGCCGCGACGGCCCCGGCGGCCAAGCCGACGCAAGGGCTCGAAGCTCCCTCGCCGGGGCAAGACGGCCAAGGCCGCAGGCACGGTCGGCCGCTGCCGGCCGCCACGAGCGACGCCGGCCGCCGACCGCCGCGCGGAGCGCGACGTCTCGTGGCCGGTCCGTGCCGGCAGCCACCGTCGTCGACACGCCGTGGCCGGCGACGGGCAGCGCCGCCGAGCCGATCAGGACGCCCGTCCGCCCGGCCCGCGTCACGACCCGCCGGCGCGGGCGACCCGTCCGGCTTCGCCACGCGTCGCCGGGATGGTCGTGGTGCTCGTGGCCCTGTTCGGCGTCGCCGGGTTCGCGCTGGCCGCGTTCGGTCGGCTGCCGGCCGCCGGCGGCGCCGGCGAGCCGCCGGCTCGCGACCCAGACCCCGACCCAGCCCGACGGCTCCTCGCGCCGGATCCGGCGCCGTCCGTCGCCTTCCCGACCGGCGAGACGCCGACCGATCCCGGCCGACCACGGCGGCCACCGGACGCGACCGGACACGACCGGCCCGACCGGCGACACCGGGCGGCCCAGGGACGCTCCGGGGGCGCATGGCGCGCCGGGCGCGACCGTCCGGCCGGACGGCTCGACGCCGAAGCCCACGGCCACCGCCGGAGCCACGGCCACGGCGACCGCGACCGCGACGCCACGCCCACGCGCCGAGCCGACGCCGACCCCGACACCGGATCCCGACGCCGACACCGACGCCCGACCCCACGCCGGACCCGACGCCGGACCCGACCGCCGACGCCGACCCCGACACCGACGCCGACCCCACGACCCGACCCGACGCCCGGATCCCTGACCCGCCGGAACATGACACCGCTCGGCAGGGTCCGCGGCTACCATCGAGCGATGGCCGCTGCGACCCGGACCTCGAGATCGTCCCGCTGACGCCCGGAGCGCTTCGGCGATCTCGCCGCCCTGTTCGAGGAAGGCGGCGATCCCGAAGTGGTGCTGGTGCACCTACTTCCGCGTCCGCGGCCGCGACTGGACGAACTCGACCGCCGAGTACGAACCGCGCCGAGCTCGAGTCCCGCGCGCGTCGACGACCCGCCTGCCGGGCTGCTCGCGTACGACGGCGATCGCGTCGTCGGCTGGGTCAGCCTCGGGCCGCGCGCGACGTACGAGCGGCTCGAGGCGTCGCGGGTCCTCGCGCCGGTCGACGACGCGCCCGGCGTGGTCGATCGTCTGCTTCGTGGTGTCGCAGGACGGCCCGCGGTCGCGGCGTCGCCCGGGCCATGCTCGACGCGGCCATCGAGCACGCGAAGGCGCATGGCGCGACCCTCCTGGAGGCCTATCCGGTCGACACCGCGGGCGAGCGGGTGCCGGCCGCGCACGCCTATCGCGGCACGCTGCGGATGTTCGAGGCCGCCGGGTTCACGGAGGTCGCCCGTCGTCGGGCGAACGCCTCGTCGCCGGAGCGGCCCATCGTCCGGCTCGAGATCCGAGCCGGCCGATCTACGTCATCCGTCCCGTCCGGACGACCGTCGTCCGCCCGGGTTGACACGGCTCTCCCGCGGCGCCTAGACTGCCGACCGGCGTGCAGATCGCCCGCCCTCGTCTAGCTCATCAGGAGGGTCCCTCCGAATGACGATGCGACCGAACCTCCGGCACACGACGGCGCCTATCGGTGTCGCCGCGAGCGGGAGATCTGCGCCCATCTCGAGCTAGCCGCAGGCGGCAGGACCGCCTTCCGGACAGACCACGAGCCGTGGGCCAGATCGGGCCCCCGGCTTTTTTGATGCCCTTCCCCGCCCTCCAGGCGGACCAGCTGGACACCACGAGCCGCGAGGCCCACCCCGACCACGGTCGGAGGCGAGCCCGCGGCTCGTTCGTTGCCAGCCCTCCCCCCGTCCAGCCCTGGAGTCCACCGTGACCGCCACCACCATCGAACAACCGAAGATCGACGCCCCGGCGCTCCGGCCGGCCGTCTGGCCGGTGGCCGTCGGCGTCCCGGCCCTGCTCATCGACGGCGTCAGCAAGCGCTTCGTGGTCGGCCGGAACAAGAAGGCCGTCGATGCCATCACCGACGTGTCGCTGCGCCTCGAGCGCGGTGACATCCACGGGATCCTCGGCGCCAACGGCTCGGGGAAGTCCACGCTCATCCGCCTCATCTCGGGCCTCCTGACCCTCGACGAGGGCCGGGTCGAGGTCTTCGGCCACGACATCGAACGCGAGGAGCTGGCGGTCAAGCGCCTGATCAACCGGGTCAGCGTCGACGCCGCCTTCTTCAAGAAGCTCAGCCCGATGGAGAACCTGGTCTTCGCGGCGCGGCTGTACGGCCTCGACGGCACGACCGCCAAGCGCGATGCCATCGCGATCCTGGAACGGCTGGGCATCAGCGAGAAACGCGTCAACCGCCCCATCGAGCAGATGAGCCGGGGGATGCAGCAGAAGGTCGCGATCGCGCGAGCCCTGCTGACGAGCCCGTCCCTGCTGCTCCTGGACGAACCGACCACCGGCCTGGACCCGCGCTCGAAGCTCGAGGTCCAGACGTTCATCGAGGAGATCAACACCACCGCCGACGCGACCATCGTCCTGACGACGCACGACCTGGCCGAGGCCGAACGCCTCTGCGGCCGGATCACCGTCCTCAACGACGGCAAGGTCGTCGCCGAGGACAGCCCCGAGGGCCTGAAGGCCCTCATCGGAGACCGCATGGGTCGACCCGCGACCCTCGAAGACGTGTTCATGACCTACACCGGCCGTTCCCTCGACGACGACGTCGAGGAGGACGACGCCGAGATCGACTGAAAGGAGGTGATAACCATGTCGTACGCCATCGAGAGTCCACGGCCAGCTCGCGCACGAGCGGATCGAACGCGAGATCGCGTCCGCCGCCGAGCGCCGCCGCTTCGCCGCTGGACCAGCCCTCGTCCATCCGACGCGCCATCGGGCACCGATTCATCGCGATCGGGGCACGGCATCGCGTCGGAGCCCTCGCTCGAGTCGGTCCGGTCCCGGTGAGGACCGGGCCGACTCCCTAGTGCTGGAGATCGTCCGATGACCATCGTCGCCCATGAGCTGAAGGCCTCCTATGCCTTCATGGAGCGCAACTTCTACCTCACTCGCCGCTACTGGGGCTGGGAACTCGCGTTCCTGGTCTACTCGGTCGCGGGCGCGCTCTCGATCTCGCTCATCGGTGTCGACCAGAACAGCCCTGAGCTGTTGCTGACCCTGGTGGTCGGGGCGATCTTCTGGAACTACCTGTCGGTCGTCTTCAGCTGGATCGCCGAGACGGTCTCGGTCGAGCGCTGGGAGGGCACCCTCGAATACACCTTCATGGCCCCGGTCCGGCGCTGGTCGCAGCTGGTCGGCCAGGTCTCGTACGCGATGGTGTACGGCCTGATCCATACCGCCGTGATCTTCATCGTGATGGTCCTGTTCTTCAAGCAGCTGGACCTGAGCCACGCGAACCCGGGGACCGCCCTGACGTTCATGCTGCTCGGCTCGTTCAGCTTCGTCGGCATCGGCATGATCGCGGCCATCCTGCCGCTGCTCTACGTCGAGCGCGGGGCGCAGATGACCTTCGTGCTGCAGTCGTGCATCCTGCTGGTCAGCGGCGTGTACTACTCGACCGAGGTCCTGCCCGACTGGATGCAGGTGCTCTCGAAGCTGTCGCCCGCGACCTACGTCCTCGAGGGCGTCCGCGCCGGCCTCGTGCACGGCGTGCCGGTCACCGAGCTGCTCGTCTGACATCTGGCCGCTGATCGTGATGGGCTTCGTGTTCATCCCGTTCGGGCTGTGGGCGTTCGGCCGCGCGGAGCGCTACGCGAAGCGCACCGGCACGCTGAAGCGGGTGGGCTGATGCTCGGCTGGGATCCCGCCTGGGAGACGCACCTGGCGCCGTTCGCGGACGCCGGGCGCGTCCCCGCGCGCGTCATCGCGGTCCACAAGGAGACCTCGATCGTGCGCGGGCCGGACGGCCTCGACCGTCCGGCGACGGTGTCGGGCCGGTTCCGCTTCGACGCGCTCGCCACGTCCGACTACCCGGCGGTCGGCGACTGGGTCGCCCTCGAGCCGTCCGCCGCCGCGCCGGGCACCGAGGACCGGGCGGTGATCGCCGCGATCCTGCCGCGCCGGTCGGCGTTCACGCGCAGCGCCGCCGACGCGAGCCGGCGGACGGCCGGCCACCTCGCGGACGAGCAGGTCATCGCCGCGAACGTCGACGTCGCCTTCATCGTGGCCGGGCTCGACCACGACTTCAACCTTCGACGGCTCGAGCGCTACCTCGCGGTCGCGTGGTCGAGCAGCGTGACCCCGGTCATCGTGCTCAACAAGGCGGACATCGCCGACGACCTCGACGGCCGCCTCGTCGCGGTCGGGGCGATCGCGCCCGGCGTGCCGGTGGTCGTGCTCTCGGCGCTGACCGGCGACCACCTCGCCGACCTGCTGCCGCACCTGGTGACGGGCCGGACCGCGGTCGTGCTCGGCTCGTCGGGCGTCGGCAAGTCGACGCTCGTTGAACGCGCTCCTCGGCGAGGATCGCCAGTCCACCGCCGCCGTCCGCGAGGGCGACTCGCGCGGCCGCCACACGACCACCCACCGCGAGCTGTTCGAGCTGCCCGGCGGCGCGCTGCTGATCGACACGCCCGGGATCCGCTCGCTGGAGGTGGCCGGCGCCGACGAGGGCGTCGAGACCGCCTTCGACGACATCCTCGAGCTGGCGGCGACCTGCCGCTTCAGCGATTGCCGCGCACGAGGGCGAGCCAGGCTGCGCGATCGAGGCGGCCCTCGCCGCCGGCACGCTCAGCGCCGACCGGCTCGCCAGCCACCGCAAGCTCGAGCGCGAGCTCGCTCGCGCGGTCCGCGAGACCGATCCGCGGGCGCGGGCCGAGTTCCGGCGCAAGTGGCAGATCATCCACAAGTCGGTCGACGAGCACATGAAGACGAAATACGGAGGGAACCGATGACCGGGATCGCGGAGACCAGCACGCCGACCGTCTGGCTGGACCTGCCGGGCGCGCCGCCGTCCCCGGGCTGCGCTTCCGCGCGTTCCGCGACCTGGCGGACTACGAGCCGATGTCCCGGGTGATGTGCGCGGCCGCCCGTGCGGACGACATCCCGTGGCTGCCGACGGCGGACCACCTGCGCATCGAGAACGAGGGCGACGACGGGATCTCGCCACCGGACGACATCGTCTTCGCCGAGGTCGACGGCGTGGCGGTCGCGGTCGCCGGCAGCGACCGGGTGGTCCGCGACGGCGTGCCCACCTACGAGATCTGGGGCTCCATCGACCCCGTCGCCCGGCGGCGCGGGATCGGCACGACGCTGTTCGCCCGGAACCTCGCCCGCGTCCACGAGCGCGCCGCGAGCCGTCGACCCGGGGCTGCCGGTCGTCATCGGCGCCCACGCGGAGGACGGCCAGGAGGGCGACCGGATCCTCGCCGAGACCAACGGCTTCGAGCCGGTCCGCACGTTCTACCTGATGCGCCGCGACCTGTCGGCGCCGATCCCGGACGCCCCGATGCCCGACGGGATCGAGCTGCGGACCGGTGACCCCGGACCAGCACCGGACGATCTACGACGCCCAGGTCGAGGCGTTCCGCGACCACTGGGGCCACCGCGAGGGCAGCGAGCACGGCTTCGAGGCGACGTACGCCCGCAAGGAGCTGGACACGTCGCTCTGGGCCGTCGCGTGGGCGGGCGACGAGGTCGCCGGCGTCGTCGAGAACTGGATCTGGGCCGACGAGAACGCCCAGCTCGGGCGTCGAGCGCGGCTGGCTCGAGAAGGTCAGCGTCCGCCGGCCGTTCCGCCGGAAGGGCCTCGCCCGGGCGCTCGTCGCCGAGTCGCTCCGGCGGTTCCGCGACGCCGGCATGACCGACGGGATGCTCGGGCGTCGACGCGACCAACCCGCTCGGGGCGCTCGCCGCTGTACGAGGGCGTCGGCTTCGAGGTCGAGCGGCGCGAGCTCGCCTACCGTCGGACGGACGAGCCGAGGCCGGCGAGCGAGGCGACGATCTAGGCGAAGAGCCGGCCCTCGCGGGCCACGAGCTCCATCCAGGCCCGCTCGCGGCCGACGGTCGTCGCCGGCCCGTGCCCCGGCTCGACCGCGACGTGGTCCTCGAGGCTGCGCAGCCGCGCGAGCGACTCGACCATCGCGGCCGGGTCGCCGCCGGGCAGGTCCACCCTGCCCCACGCCGCCCGCGAACAGCGTGTCGCCGCTGTAGAGGACGCCGTCGTCCTCGGCGAGGAGGCAGACCGAGCCCTCGGTGTGGCCCGGCGTGTGCAGGACGCGCAGCCGCAACTCGCCGAACCGGATCAGGCCGCCCTCGGCGAGCTCGACCGCGGGCACGGACGGCGGGATCTCGAACGGCGCGAACAGCGGCTGCGGATCGGTCAGCCGCTCGCGGTCGAGCGGATGGACCGCGATCTCGGCGCCCGGTGTGCTCCGGCGACCGCCGCGTTGTCGCCGATGTGGTCCCAGTGGCCGTGCGTCGAGACGATCAGCTTGAGCGTCCAGTCGCGGGCGGCCAGCTCGTCGGCGATCCAGGCGAGGCTCGGCGTCGCGGTGTCGATGGCGATCGCCTCGCGCGACCGCGGGTCGGCGAGCACGTGGACGTTGGTCGCGATCGGCCCGACGACCCGGCGGAGGCGCTCCATCAGCGGGTCGGCGCGCGGCGGACGGTCAGGCGGGCGTCTCGAGCTTCGAGCGCATGCAGTCGAAGGTCTGGCCGATCATCTTGTTGGCGGTGCCCTCGATGAGGCGCGCGCCGACGCCGGCCAGCGTCCCGGCGATGTTCACGTCGGCGGTCCAGTCCATGACCGTCGTGCCGTCCGGGCCGTCCGACAGCGACATCTGCGCATCGGCGTCGACGGCACTGCCGGGCGCCTGGCCGTGGGCCTTGATGACGGCCTTGTCCGGGGCGACCAGCTCCGCGAACGTCATGTCGACGTTGAACCGCGCGCTGATGAACCCGATGCCGACCTTGGCCGTCGCCTTGAAGTGGGTGTCGTCGACGACTTCGATCTTCTCGACGCCCGGTCCGCACTGGCCCACCTGGTTCGGGTCGATGACGAAGGCCCAGACCTTCTCGCGACTGGCCTTGATGGGCACGGAGCCTTCGAAGTGCATCGGTTCCTCCAGGGTGCCGCGCGGGTCGGCGGATCGCGCGGTCAGTCGGGCAAGGATACCGACGAGGGGACGTACGCCGTCGGCTCCTTGATGAACCGGGTCCGGCAGCCGATCGAGCAGAACGCGTAGACGACCCCGTCGTGCTCGGCGAGATGGCGGGCGTGCTCGCGGTCGACGGTCATGCCGCAGACCGGGTCGAGCAGCACGATGTCGTCGACGACGGGCTGGAGCTCGACGGGAGCGATGGCCGCGCCGCCGGCGACGGTCGCCGGACCCGGCGACGCGACGAAGTCGGCCCGGCCGCGGCGGACCTGGACGAGCTCGGCGAGGATCGAGAGGGCGATCTCCGCGGGCGTCTCGGCGCCGAGGTCGATGCCCGCTGGTGCCCGCAGGGCGGCCAGCCGCTCATCCGGGAGCCCGGCCTCGTCGCGGAGCCACGTCCGGACGACGTTGGCCCGCGTCGGCGAGGCGACGAGTCCCACGTACGACGCGTCGCGGGCGAGCGCCGCGGCGACGGCCTCCTCGTCCCAGACGCCCTGCGTGGCGACGACCACGTACGGCGCGAGCTCCGGGTCGAGCCGCTTGATGTCGGCAGTGCCGACCACCCGTTCCGCGCCCGGGAAGGCGTCGGGATCGGCGACCGGGTCGATGACGGTGACCCGCCAGCCCGCGGCCGAGCCGAGGGTGGCGAGCGCAGCCGGCGATGGGCGTGGTGCCGGCGACCCACAGGACCGGCGCTGGCAGATGCGGTTCCACGTAGATCTCCAGGGTCCCGCCGGAATGGCAGGTCATGACGAGCTCGATGACGCCGTCGCCGCGACGGCCCTCGGCCGGCGCGTCCTTCGACAGCCGGAGCAGCCGCGGCTGGCCGTCGCCGAGCGAGCGCAGCGCCTCGCGGACGACGACGGGCTGGGCGCAGCTCCCGCCGACCCAGCCCTCGATGGTGCCGTCCGGATGGACGATGCCCGACGCGCCGGGTCGCGCCGAGGTCGGCCGCTGGACCGCCACGACCGTGGCGACCGCGAACGGCCGACCTTCCGCCTCGAGCGTGGCGGCGCGCGCGAAGATGGATCGAGGCGTCATCGCCGTTCAGCCGTGCCGAGGCCGAGGCGGCGCCGAGCACGAGAGCGAGCGCACCCCAAGGTGCGTGAGCGAGCGCGCGCAGGCGCCAACGAAGGCATCGGTGCGGATCAACGGCGACCGCTGTTCACGAATGCCCTTCTCGTGGAGGATGGCCCACACCTTCTGCGGTGTGATCGGGATGTCGATGTTGCGGACGCCGAGGTGCCACAGCGCATCGACGACGGCATTCGCGATGGCCGGCGGGGCGCCGACCGTGGCCGACTCGCCGACGCCCTTCGCGCCGATCGGGTGATGCGGCGACGGGGTCGTCGTCTTGCCCGTCTCCCAGGCCGGCAATTCGACCGCCGTCGGGAGCAGGTAGTCCATGAACGTGCCGGCCTGGTTGTTGCCGAGTTCGTCGTAGGTGATCTGCTCGTACAGGGCCGGGGCGAGGCCCATGTTCAGGCCGCCGTGGATCTGCCCGTCCACGATCATCGGGTTGATGATGTTGCCGCAGTCGTCGATCGCGACGAACCGACGGACATGGACCTGCCCCGTCCCCTTGTCGATGTCGACGACGCAGATGTAGCTCCCGAACGGGAAGGTCAGGTTCGGCGGGTCGTAGTAGTCGACCGCTTCGAGGCCCATCTCCATCCCCTGCGGGAAGTTGGTGTAGGCCGCGAACGCGATGTCCTGGATGGTCTTGAAGCGATCGGGCGAGCCCTTGACGCTGAACTTGCCGGGCTCCCACTCGAGGTCCTCTTCGGCCGCCTCGAGGAGGTGCGCGGCCAGCGTGCGCGACTTCGCCAGGATCTTGCGCGACGCCATCGACGTGGCCGCCCCCGAGGTCGGGGTGGATCGCGAGCCGTAGGTGCCGAGCCCGTATGGCGCGGTGTCGGTGTCGCCGTATTCGATCTTGATGTCCTGGACCGGGAAGCCGAGCTCCTCGGCGATGATCTGGGCGTAGGTCGTCTCGTGGCCCTGGCCCTGGGTCTGCGACGAGATCCGCGCGAGGACCTTGCCCGTCGGGTGCACCCGGATCTCGCAGCCGTCGTTCATCTTCAGCCCGATGATGTCGAAGTCGTGCGACGGCCCGGCGCCGACGATCTCGGTGAAGCTGCTGATGCCGATGCCCATGAGCTCGCCGCGAGCCCGCTTCTCGAGTTGCTCCTTGCGCAGCCCGGCGTAGTCGATGGTGTCCATCGCCATCTGAAGCGCCGGCGCGTAGTTCCCGGAGTCGTACTCCCAGCCCGTCGGGGTCTTGTAGGGGAACTGCTCCGGCTGGATGAAGTTCTCCATGCGCAACTGCGCCGGGTCCTTGCCGATCTGGTGGGCGAGGATGTCGACCATCCGCTCGATGGCGTGGACCGCCTCGGTCACGCGGAAGGAGCAGCGGTACGCCACGCCGCCGGGCGGCTTGTTCGTGTAGACGCCGTCGACCTCGACGAAGGCGTTGTCGAAGTCGTAGCTGCCGGTGATGACGTTGAAGAGGCCGGCCGGGAACTTCGAGGGGTCCGCGGCCGCGTCCGAATAGCCATGGTCGGCGAGCGTCTTGACCTTCAGGCTCGTGATCTTGCCGTCCTTGGTCGCGCCCAGCTCGGCGTGGATGTGGTAGTCGCGGGCGAACGAGTCGGCCTGCAGGTTCTCCGAGCGGTCCTCGATCCACTTGACCGGCTTGCCGACGGTCAGCGATGCGACGACCGCGAGGACATAGCCCGGGATACACCGGCACCTTGCCGCCGAAGCCACCGCCGATGTCGTGCGTCTTCACCCGGATGTTCTGTTCCGGGAGGCCCGCGACGAGCGCGAGGACGGTCCGGATGGCATGCGGCGCCTGCGAGGTCATGTGCAGGGTCAGCTGGCCGACGGACCGCGTCCCAATCCGCGACGCAACCGCAGGTCTCGATCGAGGCGACGTGGATGCGCGGGATGTAGATGTCTTCCTCGATGCGGACGTCGGCGGCGGCCAGCGCCGCGTCGGCCTTGGCCTGGTCGCCGGACTCCCAATGCCAGATGTGGTTGTTGGCCTTCTCGGGCCCGCGGTCGGGGCGGAGGACGGCGGCGCCAGGCTCCATCGCCTTGTGCGGGTCGACGATGACCGGGAGCGGCTCGTAGTCGACGAGGACCGCGGCGACGCCGTCGGCCGCGATGTACTTCGTCGTGGCGACGACCGCGGCCACTTCCTGCGCCTGGTACATGACCGTATCGGTCGGGAGCACCATCTGCTTGTCGCCCGCGAGGGTCGGCATCCAGTGGAGGCCGGCCTTCTCGAGGTCCGCGCCGGTGATGACGGCAGGACGCCCGGGATCTTCAATGCCTCGGTCGCGTCGATGCCCTTGATCGTCGCGTGGGCGTACGGGCTGCGCACGATGTCGAGCCAGAGCTGGCCCGGCAGGTTGAAATCGTCGATGTACTCGCCCTTGCCGCGGATGAACCGCGGGTCCTCCTTGCGCTTGACCGAGTGGCCCATGCCCCCGATCTCGGCACTGGTGCGGGGCCCTGCTTCGGTGGTCATCTTCGTCACTCCCCGCTCAACCGGCCGCGACCGGCGTGCCGCCGGCCTGGGTGTCGGCGGCGGCGCTCATCTCGGCCGCCGCCTGCTGGATCGACTTCACGATGTTCACGTAGCCGGTGCAGCGACACAGGTTGCCGCTGATCCCCCAGCGGATCTCCTCCTCGGTGGGATCCGGGTTCTCGCCCAGGAGCCAGGCGGCCTGCATGATCATGCCCGGGGTGCAGAAGCCGCACTGGAGCCCGTGCTGGTCCCAGAACGCCTGCTGGAGCGGGTGGAGGGTGGCGCCGTCGGCCATCCCCTCGATGGTCTTGACCTCGTGCCCGTCGGCCTGGACCGCCAGCACCGTGCAGGATTTCGCGCTCTCGCCGTCGAGGTGGACGGTGCACGCGCCGCAGTTGCTGGTGTCGCAGCCGACGTGGGTGCCGGTCAGCCCGAGGTCGTCGCGCAGGAAGTGGACGAGCAGGAGTCGTGGCTCGACGTCCGCCTCGTGGGCCTCGCCGTTGACGGTGACCGAGATGTGCTTCGTGGTCATCGTGGTCGCTGGCCTCCTACGCGTACGCGTTCGCGCGGTCGACGGCGGTGCGGAGCGCCCGAAGGGTCAGCTCGGCGACCATCGCCCGCTTGTAGTCGATGGGACCGCGGATATCGCCACCGGGGCTGCTCTGCGCCCCCGCGGCCGTGCCCGCCTGACGGTAGAGGTCGTCGCTCGGCGCGCTGCCGACGAGGATGGCCTCGGCGTCGGTCGCCGCGAACGGCGTGTCGGCGACACCGGTGACGCCGATCCCCGCCTTCTCGATCCGGCCGTCGGCCCCGAGGGTGACCCTCGCGGCCACGCCGGCCGTCGCGAAGTCGCCGACCTTGCGCTCGAGCTTCTGGTACGCGCCGCCGGTGTGGCGGCCGCGTCGCGGGATGCGGACCTCGGTCAGGACCTCGGTCGGCTCGATGGCCGTGGTGAACGTGTCGAGGAAGAACTCGCGCGCCGTGACGACCCGCTCGCCGGTCCCGCTCCGGCAGACGAGCGAGCCGCCGCCGGCGATGAGGATCGCCGGCCAGTCCGACGCCGGGTCGGCGTGGGCGACGGAGCCGCCGATCGTGCCCCAGTTGCGGACCTGCGGATCGCCGATGAGGGCCGTGGCGTCCTCGAGCATCGGGTAGTGGTCGGCGACGATCGCGTTCTCGTGGATCTGCCGGTGGGTCGCCCGGGCGCCGATGCGCAGCTCGTCGTCGGTCTCGATGATGCCGTCCATCCCGTCGATGTCCTGGATGTCGACGAGGAGCGCCGGCTGGGCCAGGCGCAGCTTGATCAGGGGGATGAGGCTGTAGCCGCCGGACAGGATCTTGGCCTCGCCCTCGCGATCCTTGAGGATCCGCAGGACCTCGTCGAGGTTCGCCGGCCGGACGTAGTCGAACTGTGCCGGGATCATCGCGCTGCTGCCTCCTGCCCGCTCGCGCGGGCGATACGGTCGACCCTTGAGCGTCAGCGCGTCCCTGCGCCCGGTCCTGGGTCCGGAGCTATGGCGACGTTCCCGGGCCGTCGATCGGGGCCGTTTCGGCTGGGTCCGACCGTGGTCCGGGTTGCGGGGGTGTTGCGGGGAAGTATCGTCCCGCGGCTCGTTCGTCCGTCAACGAGATTCGCAGGGTCCATGGCCAGGTTTCGACGAGCGAAACCTCACGCGCCGGGACCGCCGACCGTGGGCGGTCCCGGCGGCACTCGAACGGCGTCAGGCGGCCATCCCCTCCCCGGTCTCGAGGAAGGTCTTGAGGCCGGACACGATGTACACGATCCCGTCCGCGAACTCCTCGGCGCTCTTCGAGCCGGGGATGAGCGCACTCGTGACGGTGAGCTTCGTGCCGCCGCGCTCGGCGGGCTCGACGAGCCAGGTCATGCGGACCGCGCCTTCGGCGTCGATCTCCGGGCTCCAGCGCGGATGGAACGACATCGTGATCGAGCGCCCGGTCTCGATGGCGATCACCTCGCCGTCGGCGGCGACGCTGCCATCGGGGTAGGCGTAGGTCAGCGGCGAGCCGGTCAGCCAGGTCGATGCCACCCGGGTGCCGTAGTAGTAGCGGACGGTGTCGTCGCCGTCGGTGATGGCCTGCCAGACGCGTTCCGGCGCGGCCTTGATGAGGATCGAGTAGACATGATCGATGCGGTCCATCGGGCTCTCCAGCAGTCGTTTGAGGGTCGACATGGAGCCCACGACCGGCTCGGCGAACTTGCCGATCCAGCGATCGTGGACGAGACGGATCGGCACCGGGTTCAGGAAGTGGCGCTTCTCCCGCCCGACCCGCTGGGTCGTGACGAGGTCCGCCTCCTCCAGGACCGCGAGGTGCTTCATGACGCCGAACCGCGTCATCCCGGGCAGGTGCTCGCACAGCTCGCCGAGCGTCTGGCCATCGCGCTCGAAGAGCCGGTCGAGCAGGACCCGCCGATTCGCATCGGCGAGGGCCCGGAAGACCGCGACCGTGTCGTCCGTCATGCCGTCGACTATATGTGACTGATTGGTCACATGTCAAGCATCCACGCCGCTCGTGCGACGAATGCTCGAGTGGACCCCCGGAGCGGCGGGCATGCACCATGGATCCGTGCAGGTCCATCGGCGTCGTAGTCCACGTGATCACGGCCAGGGTGTTCCTGCTTCGCGCCTTGGTGCTGGTCGGCTGCGTGCGGCTCGACGAGCGGGGATCGCAACCGCTCAGACCCATCGCCGGCGGTCTCGCCGGCCGGGGGCCCGCCCAGCGTGACGGGCACCGTCACGGCCGGCCCGGTCTGCCCGGTCGAGCAGAACCCGCCCGACCCGCGCTGCGCGCCGCGGCCCGTCGAGGGCGCGGTCATCGTCGCGACGAACGCCAGCGGTCAGGAAGTCGGTCGCACGACAAGTGCCGCGGATGGCTCGTACGCGGTTGATCGTGAGCGAGACCGGGTCGGTGATCATCACGGCCATCCCACGTCGATGGGCTCGCCCAGGACCCCGAACCCGGTGAGCATCTCACGCTGGCGCCCCGAGCGACGTCGAGCATCGTCGACCTCGAGTACGACACCGGGATCCGCTGAAGGCGCGCATGGAGACCGGCCATGGGCGGATCGCCGCATCCACGCTCGTGCTCCTGTCGACCGCTGGCTGCAGCCTGCTCCCCCATCCCCCGACCCAGCCGTCACCGGAAGCTCACGAGCAGATGCCGGCGCCGGCGAGCATCTGGCTGACGTCGGAACCGCTCAGCCCGTCCGCTCCGGTCCGCATCGACGTCGCTGACCCGGACGACCCGGCGTTCCATCGCGACCACACGTTCGTCACTGGCGAGCCGCTCCGCGGCACGTTCCCGGTGTCGTCCGGCGCGTACACGGCTCATCGGCCTCGGCGGCGCGTGCACGATCGACCTGGTCCTCAGGCCCGAACGCGACACGGACGTCGTCATCCGGCTCGGACCGGCCGGTCGCTGCAAGTTCGTGACCGCCGCCGAGCATCCGGATGGCGACATCACGCACGACGAGCCGTCGATCCTGGTCGTCCCGTGAGCGCGTTGCACGCACCGGTGCTGCTCCGGTAGCGTTGTGCCATGGGGAACTGGGACGAGGACGAGGCCGGCGCGCACGACGTGGAGCCGGCAGCTCCGCTCGTCGTACACCCGTGTCTATACGGCGCGCGACGAAGCCGAGGCGTGGGAGACATCCGCCGACGACCGAGCCAGATTCGCCGAGATGGGGTACTGGCCGGCCGAGCAGCTCTGGTCCGACGGCGCCCCGGGATCGGGCGGATCGCGTTCCTCGGCTGGCTCGCGGCCGTCTTCCCGCCGAAGGGCACGCTCACGATGGTGTTCCTCCCGAGGAAGTCGCGGTACCGCCGAGTGACCGATGCCGCGCCTGAGCCCCGGATCCGCCTGCGCGACGCCACCATCGACGACGCCGACCTCCTCGACTCCTGGGAGACGCCCGAGGCGCTCGGCGAGTTCAACGACTTCGGGCTCCCGACGGTCGTCGAAGCGCGACGCGCTCGCGAAGGGCCCGCTCCGCGACGAGCGCAACGGCACGCTGATCGTCGAGGTCATCGCGACCGGCGAGCCGATCGGCACGGTGGGCTGGCACGGCGTCGGGTACGGCCCCAACAGCGCGAGCCGGGCCTGGAACATCGGGATCGCGCTGATCCCGAGCGCGCGCGGTCACGGCTACGGCGGCGAGGCCCAGCGGCAGCTCGCCGACGAGCTCTTCCGGACGACCGATGCCAACCGGGTCGAGGCGTCGACGGACGTGGCGAACCTCCCCGAGCAGCGCGCCCTCGAGAAGGCCGGCTTCACCCGCGAGGGCGTCCAGCGCGGCGCCCAGATGCGCGCCGGCGGGTACCACGACCTGGTGACCTATTCGAGGCTGCGCTCGGACGCCTGATCCGGGCCGACCGGGCCTTGACGCCCGCATCGTTCGGCGCATACCACGTCGGGAGGAGGTGGTGCACTCGATGGGCGAACCGAAACCGAAGCAGGCGCAGCGCAACGCCGGAGCCTTCATCGGCCCCGACATCCTGGCGCCGGTGCCGATGCGGACCCTCAGCGACGACTATCACGACGTCCCGGCCGAGCCCGAGGACTCCGACCGGGTGCCGCCGCCGAGGTCCGCGTGGTCGGATCCGGCGGCTCCTCGACCGGATCTCGGCCGACCATGGGACGCGCCGCTAGGACCCGCCGCGGGCGCCAGGTGACGATGCCGATGGGCATCGGCCGCTGCGACGCGAGCCCCACCCCGGTCTCGTCGACCACGATCTGTTCGTCGAGCGCCGCCTGGAACCGCTGGTCCTTCTCGCTCCCGGGCTCGCACCCAGAGCTGGCGGCGCAGGAACCCCTCGAGCTGCGCGCGAGTCTCGAATCGCCGCGGCTCGCGGGCCAGGTGCCGGACGTCCGGCGTTCGCGGCCCATCGCGCGCAGCAGCTCCACGAACTCCGGGAGCGCCGGCAGTGCGACCCGCGACTCGCCGTGGACCGGCGGCCAGCACGCGTCGGCGACCGACGCCGGCTGACGCTCCATCAGCACCGCGATGCCCAGCCGCCGCGTGACCGTCTCCATCGCCCGCAGGAACGGCCCGATGGCCTCGATGTCGTAGCCGACATGCGCCATCAGCGCGACATCGGCGGCGAACGGCGCCGGGTCCGTCGGCGGCCAGCGGCCTTCGACGACCCGGATGTTCGCGATGGACGCCGTCGCGGCATCCGCCCGAAGCGCGTCCAGCATCCCGGTCGATGGGTCGATCGCGACGACCGACCCGCCCGACGGCCCAAGCGCCGCGGCGATCGGCAGGGCATACCGGCCCGCGCCCGCCCCGATGTCGAGCCACGTCTCGCCAGGCCGTGACCAGCGCCAGCAGGGCGTCGAGGGCCGGTTCGTCGGTCCGGGCCGGGTCGGCCCGGAACAAGCCGCTCACCGGGGCGTAGAAGTCCGGCCCGTCGGGGACCTCGCGGAGCCGGTCCACCTGCTCGCGATTGGCCCGGACCCGCGCGGCCCATGCCGCCTCCAGCACGCCGACCAGGTCCGCAGGCGTGTCCACGTCCGGGTTCGAACCCGGCGACGGGGACCTCCAGCACACGCTCGGGATGCGCGGCCAGGATCGGGCCGAGCCCGCGGTCGCCAGTCGCCTCGTCCAGTAGCGCGAAGCCCGCGGACCGCACGAGGACGGGGTTCCGGCCGCGGTCCTCCGCGTATGCCGGCACCACGACCGGTCGATCGCGGTCGGTCGGCGCGCCCAGCAACGAGCGGATCACGTCGGTCCGCAACGTCGGCTGGTCGCCGAGGGCGATCAGGACGCCGTCGGTCCCCTCCCCGAGGGCCGCGCGACCGATCGCCAGCGAGCTCGACAGCCCGCGCTCGGGCTCCGGGTTGACGACGCGGCGCTCGGCCCGCCACTCGATGGCGGCCTCGATCGCCGCCGCGTCGTCGCCGAGGACCACGACGACATCGCCGATGCCGGCCTCGGCCAGGCGGTCGAGCGCGTGCTGGAGGAGCGGCCGGCCGTCGACCGTCGCGAGGAGCTTCCCGCCGCCGAACCGCGAGCCCGCGCCCGCGGCCAGCACGATCGCGGCGACCCTCCCGTCCATCGCTGCCATCTTCCCACCTGCCATCGCGGCGAGTAGCCTTGCGCCGAGCGCGCGCGATCAGAGGGAGTGAGCCAAGGATGACCGGGAATGCTGGCCCGTCGGGGACCGACCCATGGCGAGACCTGCCACCAAGCGTCCCTGACCCTCGCGACCCTGGCGACCCTGACCATCCGTTCGGGTCCGATCCCCAAGCCCTCCGACGGCACCCCCGCCGATGCCGCGCGCACCGAATGGACGCCACCGGGTGGCGCGACCCCGCCCCCGCAGCCGGCGATGCCACCGATGCCGGCGATGGACTCGACGACCAAGCTGACGCTCGGCGCCGGCTTCGCGCTCGCGATCCTGGGCCTGGTCGGGTGTCGCGATCGGGACCTGGAACTTCTCCTGGAGCGGCATCATCCTGATCCTGACCGGCCTGCTCGGGGCCGCCGGCGGCTGGATCGCCGTCACGAACGCCGGCAAGACCCTGCTGATCGCCCCGCGCGACATCGTGCTGATCGGCGGCACCATCGGCGCCGTGCTCGGCATCCTGTTCGTCCTGCAGCTCATCACGGACCTCGACCACCTCGAGGACTACGGCGGGGCGATCGGCCTGATCATCGCCCTGGCGACGGCCGTCGCCGGCGGGCGCGCTCTACGCCGCGGCTGCCCACCACTGGGGCGACCGTCCGCTCGCACCCTGGATGGTCATGCTCCGCGCCGGGCTGCCCGGGCGGCTGATCCTCGGCGGCGCGGTCCTCGTGATCGTCGGGTGGCTCGGGAACGTCACGATCGGGGCGTGGTACCTCGACGCGGGTGTCCTCACGATCAGTCTCGTGCTGCTCGTGCTGCTCCTCGCCCGGGCCGAGGCGGACCCCGACCAGCCGATGCACCTGCCCATCCCGGTCGCGTTCGTCGCCATCGTCCTCGCAGGCCTCGCGGCGCTCGGCGGCCATCGGGCAGACGATCGCCCTCGCCGACGCGGAGCTGGGGCTGCGACGACTGGCTCGCGCACCTCATCGCGGTCGCCGGCGTCGCGCTCGCGATCGTCGGGGCGGCGCTCGCCGTGCTGGAGACGACCAAGGCCGGGACGCCCTCCGGGACCAGCGGCTGACCGTCGGCTGAGGGCCGCCGCAACCGTCGGGTCAGGCCACCGCCCGCTGCCGGAGCGGGACGCCGCTGCCGCCGTAGCGCTCGGCGACGACCTCGGCCAGGATCGCCAGCGCCGTCTCGGCCGGCGCGCGACCGCCGAGGTCGAGGCCCGACCGGTCCGCGCAGCCGGTCGAGCTCCTCGTCGCTGACGCCCGCCTCGCGCAGACGGGCGCGCCGGTCGCCCTGCGTCTTCTTCGACCCGACGGCGCCGACGTAGCGGCAGCCCCGGCGGAGCGCCTCGACGATCGCGGGCTCGTCGAACTTGACGTCGTGCGTGAGCACGGCCACCGCGTCGTTCGGCCCGAGCGCGATCTCGTCGGCGACCTCGTCGGGCCAGCCGACGATCAGGCGATCGACGTCCGGGAAGCGCTCGGCGGTCGCGAACGACGCGCGGCCGTCGATGACGACCGTCTCGAACCCGAGCTCGCGCGCGAGCCGGACCAGCGACCGGGCGACCTCGACCGCCCCGACGACCACGAGCCGCGGGCGGACCGGGAAGACCTCGATGAAGTAGCGAGCGCCCGCCGAGCTCGACCGTCCGCGACAGCCCGCGCTTGAGCGCCTCGCCGGCGGCGGCGACCAGCTGCGCGTCCAGCTCCGGCGGAGCCGAGCGTGCCCTCGAGCCGGCCCTCGTCGTCGACCACGAGCTCGGGCTCCGGCGGCGCCCCGGCGCCCGGCTGGTGCGGCCCGAACTCGCCCGGCGGCGAATCGGCGGGGAGCGGCGTGATGACGGCCGCGCCCTGGCCGGTCGGGCCGAGCGACGCCGCGCGCGGCCGTGACGACCGCGGCCGGGGCCGACCGGCTCGACGAGCACGTCGATCGTCCCGCCGCAGGCGAGGCCCACGTCCCACGCCTGCTCGTCGCTGATCCCGTAGCGGATGACCCGGGCGTGGCCGTCGGCCCGGGCCTTGTCGATCTCCTCGGCGGCGGCGCCCTCCACGCAGCCGCCGCTGACCGAGCCGGCGATCCGGCCGTCGGCGGCGTACAGCAGCACGGCGCCCTCGGGGCGCGGCGCGGACCCGAACGTCCGGACGACGACCGCCCGGCCGACGGCGACCCCGTCGTGCTCCCAGCCGGCCAGGGTGTCGAGCAGCTCCTTCATCGGATCGGCCTCGCTGCGGATGGATCGGTCGGCGTACCGCCGACGACGTCGGGCGGCGCGGCCACGGCCGGGACCGTCGATGCCGGGCAGGGCCGCGTGCGAGGCGGCCTCGCTCCCCCGCCGCGTGTCGCTGGCGCGGACCCCGCCGAGGATCTCCCCGAGGCGCTCGAGGTTCGCGACGGTGCCGGCCGCCAGGAAGTCGTCGACGTACGGGATAGGCGGCGCGCATCCCGCCGGCCAGCGGCTGGTAGCCGGGCGTGCCCGGCGAGCGGGTTGAGCCAGACGAGCCGGTGGCAGTTGCGCCGCAGGCGGGCGGTCTCGGTCGCCACGAGCGCCGGGTCGCCGCGGTCCCAGCCGTCGGAGACGACGATGACGACGCCCGAGGTCCGCAGCGTCCGGCGCGCCCAGTGCTGGTTGAACGTCCGGAACGACTCGCCGATGCGCGTCCCGCCGGCCCAGTCGTTCACGGCGTCGGACACGCGGGCGAGCGCGCGGTCGCGGTCGCGGTCCTTGCAGCAGCCGCGTGACGCGGGTGAGCCGCGTCCCGAACACGAACGACTCGGTCCGGACCTCCGACGCCGCGGACAGCGCCTGGACGAAGCGCAGCAGCAGCCGCGAGTGGCGCTCCATCGAGCCCGGAGATGTCGCACAGGACCACGAGCGAGCGCGGCTCGCGGATCGGCCGCCGCCAGACCCAGTCGAGGAGCTGGCCGCCGGTCCCGAGGTTGCGCCGGAACATCGCGCGGGGCGCGAGCCGCCGGCCGTGCGAATGGAGCTCGTAGCGGCGCGTCCGCCGGCGCTCGAGCTTCGGGACGAGCGCGTCGACGAGCCGCTCGGCCTCGCGCAGCTCGGCCGGGGTCATCCGGTCGAACTCGCGGTGGCGCAGCACCTCGCCCTGGCTGTAGGCGTCGGGCGAGATGACGATGCCCGCGATCGGCGCCTCGTCCTCGGCGTCCTGGTCGTCGGAGGCGGGCATCGGCACGCCGGCCTCGTCGGGTCGCTGCTCGGTCGTCTCGCTGCCGTCGCCCGGCCTGCGGCGGTCGCCGCGCCCTCCAGCTGGTCGGCGTCGCTCGTCCTGGCCGCCGATCGGCGGCGGCTCGAAGCCGCCCGGGAGCCGCGAGCCGCGGCGGCGCCACCAGCGGTCGAAGACCGCGTCGTAGGTGGCGCGGTCGTCGCGGCGGCGGACGAAGATCGCCGCGCCGGCGCCGCGGACCTGCTCGCGGTCGCCGATGTCGACGAGCGTCAGCGCCCGGGCGAAGTCGACGGCCGCCCCGATGTCGATGGAGAGCCGGCCGCCCGGAGCGCCCGTGCGAAGCCGACCGACTCGCCCAGCAGGCGCCGCCCATCGACCTCGGCCCCGAACGGCGGACTGGACGACGGCGGGGTCGGTCATGGGTCGCCTCAGCCGCTCGCCGCGGCCTCGGCGAGGATGCCGCCGCGCGGTGTCGCCGCGGACCTGGCGGATGTCCTCCTCGTACTTGAGGACGACGCCGAGCGTCTCGTCGACCAGCTCGGGCGTGCAGCTCGCGGGCCCCGAGCGACAGGAGCGCGGCCGCCCAGTCGAGCGTCTCGGCGATGCCCGGGCACCTTGGTGAGGTCCGCCTCGCGCAGGCGATGGACGAAGCCCGACGACCTCGCGGGCGAGCCGCTCGGGCGCCTCGGGCACGCGCGCGAGCACGATCTCGTACTCCTTCTGCGCGGTCGGGTAGTCGATCCAGTGGTACAGGCAGCGGCGCTTGAGCGCGTCGTGGACCTCGCGCGTCCGGTTCGAGGTCAGGATCACCCGCGGCGGCAGCTCGGCCTTGATCGTGCCGATCTCCGGGACCGTGACCTGGAAGTCGGACAGGATCTCGAGCAGGTACGCCTCGAACTCCTCGTCGGCGCGGTCGATCTCGTCGATCAGCAGGACCGGGGCGACGCCGTCGGTCGACCTCGAGCGCCTGGAGGAGCGGCCGGCGGATGAGGAAGTCCGTGCCGAAGATGTCGTGCGCGCTGGCCTGGTCCGCCTCGCCGCGCGCCTCGAGCAGCCGGATCTCGAGCATCTGGCGCGGGTAGTTCCACTCGTAGACCGCGGTGTTGACGTCGAGGCCCTCGTAGCACTGGAGGCGGATCAGCCGGCGCGCCGAGGCTCGGCCGCGAGGACCTTGGCGAGCTCCGTCTTGCCGACGCCGGCCTCGCCTTCGAGGAGCAGCGGCCGCCCGAGCTCGAGGGCGAGGAAGACGGCCGTCGCGAGCGAGCGGTCGGTGATGTAGTCGCGCCGCGGAAGTCGGCCTGGATCGCCTCGATGGAGCGGGTGCCGGCGGGACGCTGCTCTCGGTCGGTCATGGTCCGCTAGATGCTACACGCGACGGTCGGGGACGCGTCGCGCTCAGCCGATCGCGACCTCGACGTCGACCGGGACGGCCCGCTTGACCGCGTCGCAGACCGGGCAGTGCGCGACGCCCCAGGCGACGATCTCGCGGACCTGGTCGTCCGGGGCGGACGCGGCAGCCACCCGGACGGACGACGCGCATCGACAGCGGCCCCGACGGGACCGTCGCGTCGACGTCGAGGATGCCGGCGTCGTCGGATTCGCTGTCGACGGTGACCTCGAGGCCATCGAGATCGATCGCCGAGCTCGGCGGCACGCATCGCGATCAGCGTCGCGATGCACGAGGCGTTGGCCGCCCGGAGCAGCCAGCCGGGCGACGGGCGCCGACCCGCCGCCACCGACTCCCGGCGTCATGTCGCGTCGTCGATGCTCGCAGCCGTCGGCACCGACGACACGCATCCGCGAGCCCGTCGTCGCACCGTGGCGGTCGCGGCCGAGTCCGGTAGCGCGCCTCGGCGCGGTTGGCGGTCACCCACGTCGCGCGCAGTCGGCGATCGCCGTCGCGATCTCGGCTCGCCCATCGTCGTCTCCTCGTTCCGTCGGCTCGCGTCAGCCGTCGGGCGCGTCGAGCTCCCGCGCGTACGGCGGGAAGCGGAACCGCTGCGACCGGGTCAGGATGCCGCCGTGGCCGAGCTTGGCGACGGTCCGCTCGGAGGCCGGCTCGCCGGAGAGCAGCCGCGGCAGCAGCAGGTCGGCGGCGGTCGCCTTCGAGTAGGCGCCGCAGGTCGGCAGGCCCAGGATCGAGGTCGCGGCCGACCCGCGCCAGCCAGAGCATCGAGCCCGGATGCGCCGGCACGCCGCGGCGGACCACGCGCCCGCCGAGCGCCTCGATCGCCACGAAGAACGCGTCGCTGCGGGTCGGTGCTCGCCGAGCCGGCGGTCAGGACCAGGTCGGCCGGTCCGGCGCGCGCGTGAACCGGGCCAGCGCGGCCTCGACGGCCTCGTGGTCGTCGTCGACGTAGACGATGTCGACGATGGTCGAGCCGAGGCCCTCCACCTTGGCCCGGACGCTCGCCTCGAACCGCTCGCGCGCGGTCGCGCGCACGCGACTCCTTGACGACGACCCCGACCCGGCCCGCGACGAACGGCGCGACCCAGACGAGCGGCTGGGTGCCGAAGTCGGCGAGGCGCGCCCCGGCGTCCACGATCGCCGCCTCGACGACGTGCGGCGCCACCTTGACGCTCGCCACGAGGTCGCCGTGCTCGACGATCTGGCCGTCGAAGACCGTGAAGACCTCGAGCGGGTCGAGCCGGTTGAGCCGCTCGAGCTCCGCGATCCGGACGTTGACGACCCCGGCGTCGCGGCGAGCAGGTCCATCCGGCTCTGGTTGGGGCCGCGGATCTCCAGGCCCGGGCCGGCGACCGCCTTCGGCCAGGCGGAGGGCGGCGTCGTCCTCGTGCAGCTCGCCCGGCCTCGGCGATCAGGACGGTGACCGGCGGTCCCGGGTCGGCCGCGGCGAGCGCGAGCGAGGTCGGCCGTCGGTCAGCCGACGGCCCTTGGACCAGCGCTGCTCGCCGACGATCAGGTCACGCGCGAGGATCGGCCCCGGCGAGGCGCTGCGGCGCGCGTCGACCAGGCGTGACCCGTTCGACGCGCACGCCGCGCTCGCCGGTCAGGTCAGGCGGTAGCGGCCGAGCGCGGCCTCGATCGCGCGTCGCGTGTAGACCACGGCCATCCGGGTCCGATAGTCGCGGTCCGCGTGGATGTCGCTGTTGACGGTCACTCCGTCGGTCGCGTGCGCGGCGGCGGCCGCGACGGCGGCCGCCGACCCGTCCGTGCCGAGCAGGGCCGCCTCGACGGCCTTCGCGCGATAGGCCACCTCGCCCACCCCGGTCAGCGCGACCCGGGCGTGCGTGATCGACCCGCCGCTCGAGGCGACCACGGCGGCCACGCCCGACGATCGAGTAGCCGGAGGCCGGCTGCTCGAGCTTGCGGTACGCGCCGCTCGCACCGGCGGGCAGCGGCCCGCGGCGCATCGAGACGAGGATCTCGTCGGGCGCGATCGCGGTCTGGAACGCGCCCTCGAAGAACCCGTCGAGCGGCACGACCCGCTCGCCGCGCGCCGAGCGCAGGACGACGCGAGTAGTCGAGCGCGAGCGCCGAGCGCCGGGAGCGTCCGACGCCGGATCGGCGTGGGCGATGGCGCCGCCGACCGTGCCCGCGGTTGCGGACCTGGACGTCGCCGATGCCCGAGGAGGCAGTCCTTGGCGAAGTCGAGCGGCGTCGTCTCGAGCACCTCCGCGTAGGTCGTGAGCGCCCCGATCTCGAAGCCGCCGTCGGGCAGCGGCCCTGGCGCCCTTGAGCTCCTCGAGCCGGCCGATGTCGATGAGCGTCTCCGGGCTGGCCAGCCGCAGCTTCATCAGCGGCAGCAGGCTCATCCCGCCGGCGATGCACCTTGGCCGAGCCGTTCGACGCGGCGAGCGCGGCCAGCGCCTCGTCGAGGGTGGCCGGGCGCTGATAGCCGAACGCTGCCGGGATCATGCCTGGCCTCCCTTCGCGGACTGGATGGCTCGCCACACGGTCTGGCGCCGTGTACGGCATGTCGAGGTGGCGGATGCCGAGCGGACTCAGCGCATCGACCACGGCGTTGGCGACCGCCGCCGTGCTGGCGATGGCGCCGGCCTCGCCGACGCCCTTGACGCCGAGCGGGTTGACCGGCGACGGCGTCACGGTCTCGTCGAGCTCGATGTTCGGGAACCACGCGGCCCGCGGCAGCGCGTAGTCGAGCATCGAGCCGGTCAGGAGCTGGCCGTCGTCGCTGTAGATGGCGCCCTCCCAGAGGGCCTGGCCGACGCCCTGGGCGATGCCGCCGTGGAGCTGGCCGTCGACGATCATCGGGTTGATCTTGTTGCCGACGTCATCGACCGCGACGTAGCGGACGAGGTCGACGTGGCCGGTCTCCTCGTCGATCTCGACGATCGCGATGTGGGTCCCGAACGGCCACGTGCAGTTCGGGCGTGTCGTAGTAGGCGGTCTCGTCGAGGTACGGCTCCATGCCCTCGGGCGCGTCGAACGCGAGGTCGAGCGCGAAGGCGATCTCCTGGAAGGTCTTCTTGCGGTCGGGCGAGCCCTTGACCCGGTACTCCGCGCCGACGATCTCGATGTCGTCGACGCTGGCCTCGAGCATGTGGGCGGCGTAGCGCGCCGCCTTGGCCTTGATCTTCTCGGCCGCCTTGATCGCCGCGGTCATGCCGACCGACGAGGTGCGGCTGCCGTACGAGCCGTAGCCGAACGGCGTGCCCTGCGTGTCCGAGTGCTGGACGATCACGTCCTCCATCGGGATGCCGAGCTGGTCGGCGACGACCTGGGCGTACGTCGTCTCGTGGCCCTGGCCCTGCGGCTGGGTGCCCATCGTGACGACGACCTTGCCGGTCAGGTGGACCTTGATGTTGGACGACTCCCACATCGCGGCGCCCCAGCCCTCGCCGACCGCGCCGATCCACTTGGACGGCGCGACGCCGCAGACCTCGATGTAGGTGCTGAGGCCGAGGCCGAGGAGCTTGCCGCGGGCCTTGGCCTCGGCCTTCTTCGCGGCGAGGTCGGCGTAGCCGGCCGTCGCCGAGCGCCTTGTCCATCGCCGGCTCGTAGTTGCCGGAGTCGATGTAGATCTTGGCGCCGCCGCGACGCGGTCCCGAGACCGGACGGGTTCTCGTACGGGAACTGGTCGGGCTGCGATGAAGTTCCGGCGCCGGACCTCGGCGCGGTCCATCCCGATCTCGGCGGCGAAGAGGTCCATCGCCCGCTCGATGACGTAGGTCGCCTCGGGGCGGCCGGCGCCGCGGTAGGCGTCCACGAACGTGGTGTTCGTGTAGACGCCGGTCACCTCGGCGTAGACGTTCGGGATCTTGTAGCAGCCCGACAGGACGCGGGCGTAGAGCGTGGTGGGGATGCCCGGGCCGATCGTCGAGAGGCGGCCGCCGAGGTTGGCGAGCGTCTTGACCCGCAGCCCGGTGACCTCGCCGTCGCGCTTGCCGGCGATCTCGAGGTACGTGATGTGGTCGCGGCCGTGGATCGTGCTCTGGTAGTTCTCGCGACGGCCCTCGACCCACTTGACCGGCCGGCCGCCGAGCGCCTTGCTGGCGAACAGCGTCGAGCGCCATGTCGGCGTAGCAGAAGATCTTGGTCCCGAAGGCGCCACCGACATCCGGGCTGATGCAGCGGATCTTGTGCTCCGGGATGCCCATCACGAAGGCCGCCAGCAGCAGTCGCTGGATGTGCGGCGTCTGGCTGGACATCCAGATCGTGTACTCGTCGGTGCCCGGGTTGTACCAGCCGATGTCGCCGCGGGTCTCCATCGGGTTCGGGATCAGGCGCTGGTTGACGATCCGCTGGCGGACGACGACCTCGGCGCCGTCGACCGCGGCGTCCGTGCCGGCCTTGTCGCCGACGTTCCACTCGAAGACGACGTTGTTCGGGGCGTTCTCGTGGAGCTGCGGCGCGCCGGGCGCGATGGCCTTCTCGGCGTCGACGACGGCCGGGAGCGGCTCGTAGTCGACCGCGATCGCGTCGAGCGCGTCGTAGGCCTGCGCCTCGGTCTCGGCGACGACCGCCGCGACGCCCTCGCCGGTCCACTTGACGCTGTCCGTGGCGAGGATCCGCGGCGTGCTGACGTTGTTCTGGATGCCGGCGCTGCCGCCGGCCGGCCAGGCCATCGGGAGCGGGTTGTACGGGATGTCGGCGCCGACGAAGACGGCCAGCGACGCCCGGCATCGCCTTCGCCGCGGTCGAGATGTCGACGGAGCGGATGTTCGCGTGGGCGTACGGGCTGCGCAGGATGGCCATGTGGGTCATCGACGGCGAGCTTGATGTCGTCGAGGTAGTTGCCTTCGCCGGTGATGAAGCGGGGGTCCTCGGTCCGCTTGATCGGCTTGCCGAGGGGGCTGGTCGGGGCGTCGAGCACGTCGGTCATGGTCGTCTCCCCTGCCTACGCGCCGACCGGGGCGGCGGCCCCGTCGCGCATGGTCGCCGCGGCGGCCCGGATCGCCGCCACGATGTTCTGGTAGCCGGTGCAGCGACAGATGTTGCCGTCGATGGCGTGCCGGATCTCGTCGTCGGTCGGGTCCGGGTTGTGCGCGAGCAGGTCGGCCGCGGCCATGATCATGCCCGGCGTGCAGAACCCGCACTGCAGGCCGTGCTTCTCCCAGAACGCGTTCTGCAGCGGGTGCAGGCCGTCGTCGGGCGCCAGGCCCTCGATGGTCGTGACGCTGGCGCCGTCGGCCTGGACGGCGAGCATCGTGCACGACTTCACGGCGCGTCCGTCGACGTGGACGGTGCACGCGCCGCACTGGCTGGTGTCGCAGCCGACGTGGGTCCCGGTCAGGTCCAGGTCCTCGCGGAGCGCCTGGACGAGGAGCCGTCTCGGCTCCACGTCGAGGTCCCGTGTCGTCCCGTTGACCGTCAACTGGATGTGCTCGCCCACGGGCTAGACCTCCTCCGGCTACATGTCGCGCGGCGCGAGACCGGCCGCGCACCCCTGGAGCATCCGGGTCCTCGCGACGACGGGGAACGAGGTCGACGAGGTGCGGCGATGGTGGCACCGTGGCGACACGGAATCAAGCCGGTCGCGGATCAGGGTCGCGGCGGCCGCTTCGCCGACGGGTCGTAGCGACCGAGGGCCGCGCTCCGGATGTCCACCGCGCGCGGGTCGAGGGCGGCCATCCGCTCCTCCGACGGCAGGTCCGTGATGCGCACCGCCTCGGCGATGCGCTCCAGCTTGCGGACCGCCGACGCCCACGGGAGCTCGGCGAGCGAGCCGGCCGTGGCGAGGCCGACGCGCTCGATGCCGCGGCCGCCGCTGGCCGCGTAGCTCACCGCCCAGACCAGCAGCTCCTTCGCGTCGTCGCTGCCCTCGGCCGTGTCGCAGCGCCCCGCACACGATCCCGCGCTCGCGCGGGGCGGCGCGGACGAGGCGCCAGTTGTCCGGGCCGTCGATGAGGTCGACGGCGAGGCTCGGATACGGCGGCGGTCAGGATGGTCTCGGCGCCGGCGGCCTCGGCCGAGCCGCCGGTGATCGCCAGCGAGAGGTGGACGCCCGACCAGCCGTCGGCCAGCCGCTCGTGGAGGTCGCGGAACCGCGCCCGCTCCGCGGCGTCGTCGCCGATCGCCGACCGCGCCCGGCTCGTGGACCTCGACCAGCAGGCAGCCCGCGGCCGCCAGGTCGGCGATCCGGCGGCGCCACGGCTCGACCGAGCCGCCGGCAGGGACGCCCGCGGTGAACGGACCCTGCGAGGACCGCCTTCGTCACGGTCGCGGTCCGGGCGGCCGTCCCGCGCCAGGCGGCCACGGGGTCGTCGCGGACCAGCGGCCAGCCGCCGTCGGTCACCGGCTCGAGCGCGGCCGCGAGCCTGGGCGTCGAGGACGGCGTCGAGGATCGCCTCTGGCGCCGCATCCGGCGCGACGGGCGGACGCGGCAGCGGCCCGAGCAGGGTTCCGAACATGGTCCTCCGGCGCCGTCCCGAGGCCGGGCGGACGGGCCTGGCGCCCGCGCTCGCCGTCCCGTGGCGATTGCTAGCATGGTGCGGCCCGGCCATCTTGCCATAGGGACCGCCGCACCCGGACGCCGCTCCCCGCTCCGAGGCCTGCCTTGCCCGACCTTCCACCACGGCTGGTGCGCTACGTCCCGATCCTCGGCTGGATCCCGACGTACGACCGCGGGAACCTGCGCCCGGACCTCGTCGCCGGCGTCGTCAGCTGGGGCGTCATGGTCCCGGTCGCGATGGCCTACGCCGGGCTCGCCGGCCTGCCGCCCCAGGCCGGGCTGGTCACCGCGTTCGCCGCGATGGCCGCCTACGCGGTCTTCGGCACGACTCGACACCTGAAGGTGACGACGAGCTCCTCGGTCTCGGTGATGTCCGCCGCGGTCGTCGGCGCGCTGGCCGTCGCCGGCGAGCCCCGGTACCTCGAGCTCAGCGCGATGCTGGCCCTGCTGGTCGGCCTGTTCCTGCTGGCGGCCGGCGTCGCGAGGCTCGGCTTCATGTCGCAGTTCCTCGCCAAGTCGGTGGTGACCGGCTTCGTGATCGGGCTGGCGATCACGATCATCATCGGGCAGCTGCCCGCGCTCCTCGGCGTCCCGTCCTCGGCGGGCGGGATCCTCGAGCGATTGATCGACCTGGCCGGCCATGGCCCGTCCGTGAACGTCAGGACCCTGGTCGTCGGCGTCAGCGCCCTGGTCCTGATCATCGTCCTCCGCCGCGATCGCCCCGAGGGTCCCGGGCGCCCTCGTCGCCCTCGTCGGCGGGATCGTCATCTCGTCCGTGCTCGACCTGGCCGAGCCAGGGCGTCGCGGTCGTCGGGACGGTCCAGACCGGGGTCCCGCTGCCGTCGCTGCCGAGCGTCGGCATCCGCGACATCGCGTTCCTCGCCACCGGCGCCATGGGCATCGTCTTCCTGGCCCTCGCCGAGAGCCTCGGGGCCGGTCGGTCGTTCGCGAGCCGCCACGGCTACGACCTCGACCCCGACCAGGAGCTGGTGGCCCTCGGCGCGAGCAACCTCGCGACCGGGATGTTCGGCGGCTTCGTGGTCGACGCCAGCCTGTCCCAGTCGGCCACGGCGGAGGCCGCCGGCGCGCGGACCCAGCTCGCGTCGCTGGTGACGTCGGGCCTGGTCCTCGGGACCGCGATCGTCCTCGCCCCGCTCTTCGCGGACCTGCCCAAGGCGGTCCTGTCCGCGATCGTCATCACCTCGGTCCTGAGCCTCGTCGACCTCGGGGAGCTGCGGCGCTACTGGGCGCTCCGGCGGACCGACCTGGTCCTCGCGATGACCGCGCTCGTCGGCGTCATCGCGACCAGCGCCCTGGTCGGGATGGTCATCGCGGTCATGCTCTCGCTCGCGGTCATCCTCTTCCAGGCCAGCCGGCCGTACATGGCCCGCCTCGGCCAGCTGCCCGGCAAGCCGAAGTCGTACGGCGACCTCTCACGCCACCCGCGCGCCCGCGAGGTGCCCGGCGTCCTCATCCTCCGCCCGGACGTCCCGCTGACGTTCGTGAACTCGAACGTCGCCAAGGACCAGATCGTCGCGATGGTCCGCGCGGCCAAGCCGCCAGCCGGAGGCCGTGGTCCTCGACCTGAGCGCGACCGCCGACCTCGACATCGCGACCATCGACATGTTCGGCGGAGCTGATCGCGTTCCTCCGCGACCGCGGGATCGCCCTGCGCCTGGCCCAGGTCCGCGGCACGGTCCGCGACCGGATGCGCCGCTCCGGGCTGATGGCCTCGATCGGCGAGGCCCAGGTCTACCTGGCGCTGGTCGCCGCGGTCGAGGCGAGGGGCGAGGACGCGGCCAGGCCGCGGAAGCCCCGGAGAGCCAGCCCCGCCGACGACGGCGCATGGCCCGACAGCGACGCGGAGACCACCAACCCGCCGATGTGAACGTCGATCCAGGTCGGCGTGCCGATGAGGACCGCCGACGATGACGACGATCGCGACCACGCCGACGCCCAGCCAGGTCAGCGCGCGCGGGGTCGTCACCCGGCGGGCCGTCGGGCGGCGCGGCCGTGGCGAGCGCCGCCGCGCCGACCGACGTCGGGCGCGGCCCGGTGGCGGGGCGCAGCCACATGGTCGCCAGCGTCGGGACGCCGCTCGGCGGGATCAGCCCGCCCAGCCAGAGGCCCGGCGAAGAGGCCGCCGAGGTGGGCCGCGTTGTCGATGCCGCCGACCGCGAACCCGAACCCGATGTTGATGACGATCAGGAGGAGCAGCTGGCTCATGAGGGCGCGGCTCGCGTGGTCGACGGGGTGGTGGATCCGGCCCGCCGCGAAGACGATGCCGAAGAGCCCGAAGATCGCGCCCGACGCCCCGACGGCGAACGGCGCCGACCCGAAGACGAAGCTCGCGACCGAGCCGGCCGCCGCGCACGCCAGGTAGAAGACGAGGAACCGGATCGACCCGTACCAGCGCTCGACGATCGGCCCGACGAGGTACAGCGCGTACATGTTGAAGAACAGGTGGAGCGGGTCGGCGTGGACGAGCGTCACCGTCCACAGCCGCCAGTACTCGCCGGCCGCCACGGCCGGCTTGTCGAGCATCAGGGCCTCGGTCAGCCACGAGCCCTCGACGGTGAGCATCGCCACGAGCGAGACGATCACCGTCGCGACGATGACGACCATCGTGAGCGGGACGAGCGGCCCGTCGCCGCGGCCGCGGGCGAAGTAGCGCTTCGCCGTGCCGCTGTCGCCGGTCTCCTTGGCGAGCCAGCCGAGCCGGTTCGCGATCTCCGCCTTGTCCTCGGGCGGGGCGCGGCGGTCCGCCTCGCGGTAGGCGCGCATCGCCGCGCCGAGGGCGCCGATCCGCACGCTCGAGGCCGCCAGGTTCCGCCATGCCCGGTAGGTCGACGGGGTCTCGCCGAGCTTGACGACCGCCTCCCAGTTGGCGACCGCGCCGTCCTCGTCGTCCAGCCGGTAGCGCGCCTCGCCGAGCCCGAGCAGGGCGGCGGCGGTGACGGCCGGGTCGTCGAAGCCGACGACGCGGGCGTAGTGGGCCGCCGCCGCCTGGAACTCCCCGGCGTGGAGGAGGTCGTCCGCGCGCGCGAGGAGGCCGATGGCGGCCTCGCGCGTCAGCGGCCCGGGGCGGCTGGGGTCGAACTCCTCCGGGGCCGGGCGGTCGTCGTCCATCGCGGGGACGATACAGGAGCCGCCGCCCGCCGGGGACCGCCGTCCCGCCCCGGATCGAACGGCGTCCCAGACGCACCTTTCAGGCCACCTTACATTTGACGGGCTTCCTCTAGGACCATCGGCGCGACCGTCGGAACGACCGACCCTCTCGCAACGGCGGCGACCCCACGGCACGATCGGGCGGTCGGAATCGCTCCGCTTCGGGGTCTGCAACGTTGACGAACCATCGGGTCATCCGCTCGCGCCATCTCATCGTCGGGATCGTCCTGGCGATGGCCGTGGTCGCCTGCCAGGGACCGGGCGCCACGGAAACGCCGCGCGGCGACGCCGGCCCAGGCACCCCGACGGCCGCCGCCACGGAGGCACGCGCATGACGCGCTCCCGCTCGCTCGCGGGTCCGCCGCCGCCGCTCGTCCGGCCAGTCGCTGGTCGAGTTCGCGCTGGTCTTCCCGATCTTCTTCACGATCTTCCTCGGGATCATCGAGTTCGCCTTCGCGTTCAACGCGATCCTGTCGGTGAACTTCGCGTCCCGCAACGCGGCCCTCTACGCCGCCGAGGCCGAGCACCGGGTCCGGCGCGGACTGCGTGATCCTGAACAGCATCGAGCACGACATCACCGCCCCGGCCGACTCGCGCCACGTCAACTCGGTCGACATCTACCGGGCCAAGTCCAACGGCGACCCGTACACGCCGTCGCGAGAAGACGACCTACACGCGGACGGGCTCGACGACCTGCACCAATCCCGGACGGATCGACCGCGCACGGTCCCCTACACGCGGACCGCGAACGGCTATCCCGAGCTCAACCGCTGCAACATCCTCGCCGGCTGCGGCGGGACCCACACCACGATCGACCACATCGGGGTCCGCATCTTCTACACCCACACCTACGTGACGCCGCTGCAGACGTTCGTCGGGCTCGGCTCGAGCTTGACGTTCGACCGCTCCAACGTCATGCGCATGGAGCCGATCCTGTGACCCGCCCCGTCGGCGCCGCCCGGCGCACCCGTCGCTCCGGCGAGCGCGGCCAGAGCCTGGTCGAGTTCGCGATGGTCGTCACCGTGATGCTGCTGCTGCTGCTCGGCATGCTCGAGTTCGGCTTCGTCTTCGACCATCACCTGACCATCGAGTACGCGTCGCGCGAAGGCGCGCGCACCGCGTCCGCCCTGGCCAACGGCGGCGGCACGATCGGCTGCGGCACCGGCCAGTCGCCCAACGCCGCGACCGTCGACAAGCAGATCATCGCCGCGGTCCAGCGCGTCCTGACCTCGCCCGGCTCGCCGGTCGTCCCGAGCCGCGTCGGCAGCGATCAAGATCTACAAGGCCACCTCGACCGGCGCCAGTCAGCGGCAGCTCGGTCAACACCTGGATCTACAGCGCCGGTGCGCGGCCCCGTCGGTCGACGGCAAGGCCCTCGACTTCGTGCAGTCCGGCGGCACCGGCTGGGCCGCGTGCCTCGCGCAACAACGACACGCACGCCGGACTCGGTCGGCGTGAGCCTCACCTACAGCTACCACCTCGTCACGCCGCTGTCGGCCGTCATGGGCTTCTTCGGCGCGGCAGCGGCCCCACCACCATCCCCATCACGGACAAGACCGTCATGGCCCTCAATCCGGGAACCTGAGAGATGCCTGCTGAACCCGCTCCAACCGCATCCCGGCTCGCATCCGCGAGCGCGGCCAGGTCGTCGTCATCTTCGCGATGGCGATCATCCTGTTCGTCGGCCTGTGCGCGATCGTCATCGACGTGTCGTGGTACTGGGCGAACAGCCTGCGCATGCAGCGCGCCGCCGACGCGGCCGCCCTCGCCGGCGTGGTCTACCTGCCCGGCAACGTCGGCGCAGGCCGTCTCGACCGCCCGGGCCGAGGCCGTCAAGAACGGCTACACGAACGGCGTCGACGGCGTCACCGTCACGCCTTCCAGGACGCCACCAACACGCGCCGCCTGCGGGTCACCGTCAGCGGGCCGGTCAACACGTTCTTCGCGCGCGTCCTCGGCATCAACTCGTTCGCCGCGTCGCGCGAGCTCGAAGGCCGAGTACGTCCTGCCGGTGCCGATGGGCAGCCCGGAGAACTACTACGGCGTCTTCGGCCTGCTCCGCCACCCCGGCGGCGGCGTCACGACCGTCACGACGAACACCTTCAACGACGTCACGACCAGCTGGTTCAACGCCTGCCAACACGCAAGGGCACGAACGCCTGGACCACCCCGACGAACGTCTACTCGAGCAACAACACCCGGTCGACCTCGATCACCGCGAACCAGTACCAGCAGTGGGGCGACTTCGGGATCACGCTCGCGGGCACGGTCACGAACATCGACGGCATCGAGGTCCAGGCCGAGATGTCGCCGGTCCGGGACCGGCAACCAGACCAACTGCCAGATCCAGTTCGAGCTCTCCTGGGACAACGGCGGCGACCTTCACGACCGGGTCCGGGACGGGCGTCAAGCTCAGCACGGCCCTCCCGCTCCACGGCCAGCGAGGCCTACCAGTCGCTCGGCTCCGGCGACCGACACGTGGAACCGGGCCTCGCTGGACGACCTCGCGAGCTGAGCAACACGAACTTCCGGGTCCGCGTCCGGACGATCAAGCCGTCGACGGCGGTCTGCGCCGCCGCGATCGCTCCACCAGATCGACCACCTGCAGGTCCGCGTCCGCTACGACTACACGACCACGACGTCCATCTTCACGCCCGACACGCAACGTCGCGAGCCCGTACGGCGGCGGCACTGACCCCGCGCGGCTTCTGGGGCGTCATGCTGACCCAGGGTGCGGAGAGCGTGAACGGCGACGCGCTACTCGCCCGTTCTACGACACGCGCACCACGGCGAACAACCCGAACTTCAAGCCGACCGAGTACTACGACTACGCGGTCGAGATGCCGGCCGGCGCGAGCGGCGGCGAGGTCTGGATCTACGACCCGGGCTTCTGCGCCGTCGCGTCGGACATGGGCACCGGCGACCGCTACTTCGGCAACACCAACACCAACGGCTCGAACGAGGTCAGCGCGTACTACGACGTCTTACGACACGAAGAACACGCTGTACGACACGAGCGACGACGGCGCGCGCCGTCGCGACGTCCGGGTCGACCTTCGCCCACCTCGCCGGCGACCGACGAGTCGATGGACGGCCCGGCCCTCAGCGGCGGCAACCTGGCCGACTGCTCGGCGGCCACGATCGGCAGCGACACCGCCAACCCGCAGTACTACCACAACCGCTGGTGGCAGCTGGCCATCGGGCCTGGCCGGCAACAAGACGTACCGGCTCCACGTGACCTCGACCGACCTGGCCAACCTCAACGACCAGAAGAACATGAACGGCCAGAACAGCTTCGCGATCTGGACGAAGGCCACCGGCGGCCCGCCGAAGGTCTACGGCCTGGGCGCCATGGAGGCGTACACGCCGCTCGAGCCCAGCACGCAGCGCCGAGTTCTACCTGGCCCAGATCGAGGCCGCGCACGCCGGCAAGACCATGGAGATCAAGCTCTGGGACCCGGGCGACACGAACAGCCTGTCGGCCAACCTCCAGATCCGGATCCCGGGGACCGCCGGCTACAGCAACGCGTCGCTGAACTACACCGCCGCCAAGGGCACCACGAACACGGGCGCCAACAACTGCAACTCCACGAGCGGCACGGGTGCCTCGAACATCCCGACCAACTCGGGCGGCAGCGGCGGCCAGCTGTTCAACGGCTGCTGGGTGACGATCCTGATCCCGATCCCGACCACCTACACGGCGCCGACCCCGCCCGGCGAGGCCGAGCCCGGCTGGTGGAAGATCCGCTACAACATGGGCAGCGGTAGTGCCAGCGCCTTCGACCTGACCACCTGGCAGGTCCAGATCCGCGGCAACCCGGTGCACCTCGATCCTCCCCTGACCCAGGGGCGACCCAGCGCGACCACCCGAACCCCCCGCCGCGAGGCGGGGGGTTCGACGTTCCGCCGACTAGACTTCGGCTCGTGTGCGGGCGATTCACCCAGGAGCGGCCGGCGTCCGAGCTCGCGGAGATCTTCGGCGCCGAACCGCTCGCCGACGACCCGGGCGGGCGCTACAACGTGGCCCCCACCGACGAGGCGATGGTCGTCGTCCAGCGCGAGGACCGGCGTGCCGTCACCGGCTATCGCTGGGGCCTGATCCCGCACTGGGCGGAGAACGCCAAGGTCGGCTCGAAGATGTTCAACGCCCGGGCCGAGACGCTGACGACCAGCCCGGCCTTCCGCGATGCGTTCAAGCGCCGGCGCTGCCTCGTGCCCGGTCGATTCGTTCTACGAGTGGAAGCGCGAGGGCACGGTCCGCCAGCCCTATCGCGTGCTCCGGACGGACCGCCGCCCGCTGGCCCTCGCCGGGCTGTGGGCCGGCTGGAAGGACCCCGCGACCGAGACGGTCCGGCGGACGTTCACGATCGTGACGACGACCGCCCAACGCGGCGTTGCGCGACCTCCACGACCGGATGCCGGTGGTCGTCGAGGAGGACGCCTGGGACCGCTGGCTCGGGGCCGAGACCGGCCGAGCCGGGCGAGCTCCTCGGGCTGCTCATCCCCGACGAGCGGGTCGCGCTCGAGATCTACGCGGTGGTCCGCGACGTCAACGACGTCCGGCGCGACGGACCGGCGCTCATCGAGCCGCTGCCGGCACCGGCCGACGAGCCGCCCCCGCCGGGCCTCTTCGACGCGTCAGCCGCCGACCGCTGACCAGCCGCCGGCGGCGTCGATCGTCGTCCGGAACGCCGTGGCGGCGTCCAGACCACGGTCCAGCGCGGCCGCGTACGCGCCCACGAGCGAGCCGAAGGCGCCGTCCGGGTCGTCCGCGGGCGATCCCAGGACGGTCGCGTCGGCGGGGAGTCCGTCGGGCACGGGATCGCCATGCGGCAGCAGCACGACCAGCGCCGCATGGTTCCAGGCGGCCGCGTCCACCGCGACCGGCGTCAGGCCCGGGTCGGGCGACGCGAGCACGATGACGCCGACGTCGGTGAGGTAGCGGAGCGCCAGGTCGAGGTCCGCCGCCTCGAGGACCGGCGCGTCGGCGGTCGCCGGCTGGCGCAGGGTGGCCACGTGCGAGACCCCGGCGCCCGCGAGGTGCAGCAGCATGGCGTCGCCGTCGGGGTCGTCGGCGACCCGGGCGACCAGCTGGACCGTCGAACCGGCCGCCGCCGCGGCGAGCGCGGCCGCGGCCGCGGGTCCGCCGGCGAGCGGGCCTGCGGGCGTCGGATGCGGGACGGGGCGGCCGACGACGACGATCACCCCGTCAGCCTAGCGCGCGCGAGTCGTCAGCCGGGACCCTGTCCGCCACCGCCGCTGCTGCCGCCGCCGCCACCACCACCACCGCTGTCGTCGCCGGTCTCGGTCGGCTCGGCCGTCTCGGTCGGCTCCGGCGTCTCGGTCGCCCGCGGGGTCCTCGTCGGCCTCGGCGTTCGACGGTCCGTCTCCGTCGGCTCGGCCGTCTCGGTCGGCTCGGCGGTCTCGGTGGGCTCGGCCGTCTCGGTCGGGCTCGGCGACGGCGACTCGGTCTGGCTCGGTGACGGCAGCGGGGTCGCGGTCGGGGCCGGCGTGGCCACCGGGGTCGGCGTCGGGCCGGGGGTCGAGCTCAGGAACGCGGCCGCGCCGACACCGACGACCGCGGTCATCGAGCCGAGCGCCAGCGCGGCGACCAGCACGAACGCGAGCGCCTGGGCACGGACCGCGAACGGGCGTCCCGGCGCCGCCGCGACGCGCCACGCATCGCGCAGCGAGAGGAGGAAGCCGGCCAGGAGCCCGCCTCGCATCGCTGCGACCGGACGTGACCACGAGGCGCGCCGGCGCCTCGACGGCGATGGCGGCCATCACCCGGTCCTCGAAGTCCGGCGACGGGACGACGCGGTCGATCGCGGCCTGGTCCTCGAGGGCACGGGCCATGGCGGTCGCCTCCGCGAGCTCGGCCTCGGACGGGCCGGCGCCGGCCTCGGGTCGCAGCTCGGACGGCTGGAACGGGCGACCGGGGCCGCTCATCGGGCGCCTCCCTCGGCCATGACGTCGCGCAGGCGGAGCAGCCCCGATGCAGATGCGTCTTGACGGTCCCGAGCGGACGACCCGGTCTGGACCGCGATCTCCTCGAGGCTCAGCTCGCCGAAGAACCGCAGGGTCACCACCTCGCGGTACGGCTCCGACAGCGACGCGAGCGCGGCCCGCACGTCGGTGGCGCTCTCGGCGCGGATCACGAGGGACGACGGATCCGTCGTCGCGGACGCTTCGATCGAGGCGCGGTCCACCGCCCGGTCGACCGGGTCGACCGCCTCCGCGCCGGCGGTCCCCGCGTCGCGCCAGCGGATGGTCTTCCGCTTCCCCGCCTCGCGGAGCGCGATCCGGACCGCGATGCGGGTCAGCCACGCCCCGAACGGGCCGTCGCCGCGCCAGGTGGAGAGCGATCGGTAGGCGGTCACGAAGGCTTCCTGGGCGGCATCTTCGGCGGCGTGGAGGTCGCCGAGGATCCGGTGACAGGCCCGGACCACGCCGACGGACTCGCGCTCGACGAGGCGCCGGAACGCGTCGCGGTCGCCGGCCAGGACGGCGTCGACGATGGCCTGGTCACCGACCAGGCCATCGTCCGATGGTCCAGGGATCGCCGCGTCGCTGATCGTCGGTCTCCGGGGTGTTCGGCCCGACTCCGCGTTGGGGGCGAAGGCCGCTGCCGTCGGCATGATGCCTCGGACCGCCGGGGTCCACCGAGGGTCATGTGGCTCGTCCACGCAGGTCGAACGGATCGGACGGCGTTCGGTCGGCGGTCAGTCGTCGTCGCCGCCGTGACCGCTGCTCCCGCCGTGGTCGTCGCCGGCGTCGTGGTTCGATCCGTCGTCAGACCCGTCGTGGCCGCTGTTCGCCCCGTGGTCGTCGTTCGCGTCCTCGGCGTCGTCGTGGCCGCTGTTCGCGCCGTGATCGTCCGCGGTCTCGGTCGGCTCGGCGGTCTCGTCAGGCTCCGCGGTCTCGGTCGGCTCGGCGGTCGGAGCGGCTCCGGTCGCGGCTCGGCGGTCTCGGTCGGCTCGGCGGTCTCCGTCGGCTCGGCGGTCTCCGTCGGCTCGGCGGTCTCGGTCGGCTCGGCGGTCTCGGTCGGCTCGGCGGTCTGGGTGGGTGCCGCGACCGTCACGCCATCGGGCGAGCCGCTCCCGGGCCCGCTGAGCCCGTTGGCCGCGAAGGCGGCACCGACGATGAGGAAGGTGGACACGAGCGCGACACCGCCGCCGCGGAGCCATCTGGTCGGGAGGGACATGTCGTTGATCTCCGGTAGGTCGCCGATCGCTCGACCGGCTTCTACCTCCCTGAGACGATGACCGCCCGAAAGGTTTCAGGCGGCCCCGGGATCCACGTCGCCCGCGCTCGCGGGATCGTCGGCCGGACCGGGCAGCGATGGCTCCTCGGCACCGGCCGTCGGTCCCTCCCCGGGTCCGGCATCGGTCGCGACCGCCTCCCCGAGGTCGTCCGACGGATCGTCTGCCGCGATCGGCGGCGGCCGCGACCGCCGGCCCGGCCGCGCCGACGACGTCGTCGGGCTCGATCACGAGGCGGCCGAGATCGGCCGCCTCGAGCGCCGGGCCGAACGCGTCGACGTCGCCGACGAGCACGATCGACGCCCGCTCGACGTCGATGTGGGCGGCGGCGCGGCAGCACCGCGGCGCGCGTCGACCGCCTCGATCCGGCCGCGATAGCCGACCAGCTCGTCGACCGGCAGCCCGTGCACGACGAGCCCGGCCAGCGAGCCGACGACCGCCGAGGCCGTCTCGAACCGCAGCGGGAAGACGCCGATCAGGAAGTCCCGGGCGGCGGTCAGCTCGGACGGCTCGACGTCGGTCTCGCGCATCCGGGTCAGCTCCGCGAGCGTGTCGACGATGGCCGGGACCGTCACCTCGGTGTTGACCGCGGCCCGCGCCGCGAACGGGCCGGCGCCGCGGCGCAGCTCGAAGCCGGCGCCCGCGCCGTACGTGTAGCCCTTCTCCTCGCGCAGCTTCATGTTGAGGCGCGAGTTGAACAGCCCGCCCAGGATCGCGCCCATCACCGAGACCGCGTGGAAGTCGTCGATGCGGCGCGGCAGCCCGCGATGGCCGATGCGGATCTCGGTCTGGACCGAGCCCGGCCGGTGGACGACCCGGACGAGCCGGCCCGCCGACGAGGCGGTGTCGTCGATCGAGCCCGACGCCGCCGCCGTGCCCGCCGGCCAGCGCTCGCCGAACAGGCGCGCCGCGACCGCGGGGACGTCGAGACCGGTCAGGTCGCCGCCGACGACGAGCGTCGCGCGCGCCGGGTCGAGGCCGCGCGACCACGCCGCGCGGAGGATCTCCGGCGTGAGCCCCTCGACGGTCTCCTGCGTGCCGCCCGACGGCCGGTGGTACGGCGCGCTCGGCGCATAGATGGTGTTGACGAAGGCCTCCTCGGCCCGTCGGCGCGGGTCGGCCTTGGCCTGGAGGATGTCGTTCAGCCGCTCGTCGCGCAGGCGCCCGACCTCGTCGGCCGGGAACGTCGGGCGGAGCAGCATCTCGGCGAGCAGCTCGAGCGCCTGCGGCAGCCGGTCCGCCGGGACGTCCAGGCTCGCCGAGAAGGCGTCCCAGCCCGCATCGGCGTGGATCGACGCCCCGAGCCGCTCGGACGCCTCGATCAGGCCGATCGCGTCGTAGCGCTCGGTGCCCTCGGAGAGGGCTCGGGCCGCGAGGACCGTCGCGCCGGCCTCGGTCGGCGGCTCGTCCACGGCGCCGTTGCGCAGCACGAGCGTCGCCGACACGAGCGGCCGGCCGGGCAGGTCCGCGACCAGCACCCGCAGGCCGTTGTCGAGGCGGTGCTCGGCGACGGTCGGGAACTCGTACGGGCGGGGCGTCCCGGGGCTTGGCCGGTCGGCGACGACCGGGCCGTCGCGGCGGAGCTCGGTGGCGCTCATGCCGCGGCCTCCTCGGACTCGTCGTCGGACAGGGCCTCGTCGTCGGCCGCCGGACCTTCGGGGAGGTAGGTCAGCACCAGCCGGTTGTCGGGGCGGAACACGTCGCCGCCGCCTGCCGGATCGCCTCCGGGGTGACCGCCAGGTATCTCGGCAGGATCTGGTTGATGACGTCGGGATCGTCGAAGAGGGTCGCGTACATCGACAGCCGGTCGGCCCGCTCCTCGACGCGCTGGAGCGCCCCCAGCTCGTCCGCCTCGACGAGCGCGTGCGCCCGGGCCAGCTCGTCGTCGGTGACCGGCTCGACCGCCAGGCGCTCGAGCTCCTCGTGGAAGGCGGCCTCGACGCGGGCGATGTCGACGCCCGGCCGGGCGGTGGCCCAGCCGGCGGTGATCGACGCGCCGCCGACGAACCCCATGCTGAAGATCGCCACGTCCTGGGCGATCCGCTCGTCGCGGACGAGCCGCCGGTCGAGGCGGCTCCCCTTGCCGCCGGCGAGGATCTGGCCGGCGATGTCGAGCGCATCGAGCCGGCGGTCGCCGAAGACCGGGGCGCGGAACGCGACGTAGATGCGCGGCAGCGGGACGCGGTCGCGGACCGTCTCGCGCCGCTCCCCGCCGAGCGTCAGCGGCAGCGACAGGTCGCCGAGGCGCGGGATCGAGGGATTGGCCGGGATGGCGCCGAAGTAGCGCTCGGCGGCCTCGCGGGCCGTCGCGGTCTCGACGTCGCCGACGATCGAGAGCACCGCGTTGTTCGGCGCGTACCAGGTGCGGAAGAACGAGATCACGTCCTCGAGCGAGGCCGCGTCGAGGTCCTCCATCGAGCCGATCGTCGAGTGGTGGTACGGGTGCTCGGGCGGGAAGAGGTGCGCCTGGACCTTCTCCTGCCACGACCCGTACGGCCGGTTGTCGTAGGACGAGCGCTTCTCGTTCTTGACGACCTCGCGCTGGTTGTCGAGGTTCTCCTGGCTCAGCGCGTCGGGGAGCGTCGCCATGCGGTCCGCCTCCAGCCACAGCGCGAGCTCCAGCTGGTGCGCCGGCAGCGTCTCGAAGTAGTTGGTCCGGTCGAGCCAGGTGGACCCGTTCATCGTGCCGCCGGCGGCCTGGACGATGGCGATGTGCTCGGCCTTGGCGACGTGCTTCGAGCCCTGGAACATCACGTGCTCGAAGAGGTGGGCGAAGCCGGTGCGGCCGGGCGTCTCGTGCTTGGACCCGACGTCGTACCAGAGGTTGACCGCGACCACCGGGGCGAGGTGGTCCTCGGCGACGATGACGCGCAGGCCGTTCGCGAGGCGCTCGTCGGTGAACGTGACGGTCGGGACATGGGTCGGCACGCGTGGGCTCCGATGCTGGTGGGTGGCGTCGATCGTAGCGCCTTCGGCGGATGCCGGCCGACGGTCGGCCGGATGCGGCGGGGACCCGCGGACACGTCCGGACCGAAAGCCCCGTAGACTCGGGGTCATGACGCGTCCGCTTCCCGTTCGGCGCCCCGGGCTCCTCATGGTCGCCGCCACCACCCTCGTGCTGCTGCTTCCCGGCCTGGTCGCCGCGCACGCCGAGCTGGAGACGTCGTCGCCGACGGACACCGAGGTCGTGCAGGGCACGCCGGCCGAGATCTGGGGCACCTACAGCGAGGCCGTGAAGGTCGACGGCAGCTCGCTCGTCCTGCAGGACGCCGGCAGCGGCAAGGAGCTCGCCAAGGGCGGCGTCGACCCGGACGACGACAAGCGGATGGTCATCACGCCCGTGCCGGAGCTGGCGCCGGGCGACTACATCGTGAAGTCGACGACGGTCTCCGCCGACGACGGCGACATCGACCGCGAACAGTGGATCTTCACGGTGGTCGAGGCGGCCTCGGCGGCGCCAAGCCTGCCGTCCGCGGCGACACCGACCCCGACGGCCGCGCCGACGCCGAGCGCGAGCGCCAGCGCGGCGCCGTCGGCGACGCGCCGCTCGCGAGCGCGACGGCCGCACCGAGCCTCGGCCCGACCCCCGCGCCGTCGCCCAGCGGCTCGGGCAGCTCGACCGGCAGCGGCAGTGACGTCCTCCTGCCGATCCTCGTCGTGCTCGTCCTCCTCGCCGTCCTGGGCGGATACCTCTACACCCGCCGCGGCAGCTCGACCACCCCCGCTCCATGATCCGCGGGCGCCTCCGGCGCCTGGCTCCCCGGCTCGCGGCGACCGTCGGCGGGATCGCCGTCGCGTCCGTCGTCGCCCCGGCGGCGGTCCTCGGCCACCAGCTCAACGCGACGTACACGAGCCGGCTCCCGCTGGCGGTCTACCTGACCGGGGCCGCCATCGCGGTCGGGCTCTCGTTCCTGTTCGTGCTGGCGCGCGACGTCCGGGCGACGCCGCCGGCTCCGACCGGCCCGGGCCACCTGCCGCCGGCGGTCATCCGGGTCGTCCTGCGGGTCATCGGCCTCGTCGCCGTCGCGTGGATCGTCGCCCAGGGCATCCTCGGCAACACCAGCGACGGCGCGGTCGCGCCGCTCTTCCTGTGGGTCTACGGCTGGGTCGGGCTGGCCCTCGTCTCCGCGCTCATCGGGCCGGCGTGGCACTTCCTCGACCCGTTCTCGACGCTCCACGACCTGGGCGCCGGGCTGCTGCGCCGGCTCGGCGTCGGCGCCTGGTCGCCGGCCGCCTATCCGGAACGGCTCGGCCGCTGGCCGGCGGCCGTCGGGTTCGTCGCGTTCGTCTGGCTCGAGCTCGTCGACGCCGGCGGCGGGCCGTCGACGCTGTTCGTGGTCCTCGTCGGCTACACCGTGTTCACGCTCGCGATGATGGCCCAGTTCGGTCGCGACACGTGGCGCGCGAACGGCGAGACCTTCACGGTCTGGTTCCGGCTCCTCGGGCGGCTGGCAGCCTACGAGCGGGTGGACGAGGACGGCCGCGTCCGCCGCCGCTCGTTCGCGAGCGGGCTGCTCGAGCCCGGCTGGTCGGTCGCGGACGCCGCGCTCGCGGCGCTCGGGGTCGGCTCGATCCTGTTCGACGGGCTCTCGCAGACGCAGCCCTACTTCGACCTCTTCGGGGCGCCCGGGACCCTCGCAGGAGACCGGGCTCCTGTTCGCGTGGCTGGGCATCCTGGTGGTCGCCGCGCTCGTGCTCACCCGGGTCGTCGGGATCGCCGCGACGGGCGCCGGGCTGCTGCCGATCGCGGTGGGCTACCTCATCGCCCACTACCTGACCTACCTGCTGATCGACGGGCAGAACATCCTCGTCGCCATCTCCGACCCGTTCCAGCAGGGCTGGGACCTGTTCGGGACGGCCTTCCACAAGGCGGACGGCTCGTGGCTGCCGCCCGGCCTGGTCTGGACCCTGCAGCTGGCGGCCGTCGTCGGCGGGCACATGCTCGGCGCCTGGGGCGGGCACGTGAACGCGGTCGATGCACGCGCCGGAGGGGACGGACCCGGGCACGATCCGCCGTCGCGAGGTCCCGCTCGCCGTCGTGATGGTGGCGCTGACGACGCTGACGCTCTGGTCGCTCGGACAGGCGATCGTGGTGGCGCCGCCGGAGACGCCGGCGGCGTCGGTGGTGGCGCGCTGGCGTCGTGGCCGCGGCGGCCGCCGGTCGCTGAGCCGCGACCGAGCCACGGCCGTCCGACGACGCCACGAGCGCCGCGGTGTCCGAGGCGCCCGATCGGCACAACGACCACGTCGACAGAACCGTCAGTGGCCGATCCGGCGGCGCCGACGACCCGGCACGACGACCGCCAGACCGCGTGGCCGAGCACGGATCTCACGGGTCGGCCCGAGCGTCGCCGCGGCGGCCGATCGCGCACGGATCGGCGCTCACGACCGGCCGTCGCGATCCGTCCGAGGCTGACGCGGTCGGTCTGGCCAACGTTCTGCCGGCGACCGTCGCGGCAGGTCGGCGGCGCGTCCGGCTCCTCAGCCCACCGCGCACCGCGGCCCCCGGCACCCACTCCTCGAGCGACCGCACCTCCGACAGGCGCTCGACGATCGACGGGTCGAGCGCCTCGGCGGCGGCCACCGCGGTCTCCATCGCGGTCAGGCAGAGGATCCCCTCCCCCGTCGCCGCCAGCCGGATCTCGGCCGCGTCGCGGACCGCGCCCGGAGCGCGGCGTCGGCGTGTTGACCACCAGCCGGACCTCGCCGTCGGCGATCAGGTCGAGGATCGCGACCTCGCCGATCGAGGCGTCCGCCGCCTCGCCGAGCTTGGCCACCGGCCGCGCGTCGTGCCCGGCCGCCGCCAGCGCCGCGCGCGTCCCGGGCGTCGCCGCCAGCCGATAGCCGGCCGCCGCCAGCGCGTCGGCGAGCCGGCCGAGCGTCCCCTTGTCCCGATCGGCGATCGACAGCAGCGCCAGCTCGCCGGCCTCGCCCGGCCGCGGCGGCACCAGCGCCGCCCCGAGCAGCGCCTTGGCGAGCGCCACGCGCGGGTCCGTGTGGAGCCCGATCACCTCGCCCGTCGACTGCATCCCCGGCCCCACCGACGGGTCCACGCCGCGCAGCTTGGCCGTCGAGAAGGCCGGCGCCTTGACCGCCACGAACGGCGGCGGCGGGAGCAGCCCGCCGTCCCAGCCGAGCTCCGGGAGCGTGGCGCCCAGCGAGATCCGCACGGCCAGCTCGACCATCGGGACGCCCGTCACCTTCGACATGAACGGCACGGTCCGCGACGCGCGGGGGTTGACCTCGATCAGGTACACGCCGTCGTCGCGGACGATGAACTGGGCGTTGACCAGGCCGCGCGCGCCCAGCGCCAGCACGATCCGCTCCATCGTGGCCACGATCAGGTCCTGGTCGCCCTCGGACACGGTCTGCGGCGGGAACAGGCCCACCGAGTCGCCCGAGTGGACGCCCGCCCGCTCCACGTGCTCGAGGAGCCCCGGGATCAGCACCTTCTCGCCGTCGGAGATGGCGTCGACGTCGACCTCGATGCCCTCGAGGTAGCGGTCGATGCGGACCGGCCGGTCCGGGTCCACGACCGTCGCCATCGCGAGCTGCCGCTCGAGGTCCTCGGGCGAGTAGCAGAAGTCGATGGCGAGCCCGCCGATGACGAACGACGGCCGGACGATGACCGGGTAGCCGATGCGCTCGGCGAGCGTCAGCGCCTCGTCGACGCTGTGCGCCATCCCGCCCTCGGGCTGCGGGATCCCGAGCCGGTCGAGCAGCGCGGAGAACCGGGTCCGCTCCTCGGCCTGGTCGATGGCCTCGAGGTCGCTGCCCAGCAGCGGCACGCCGCCCGGCGGCGAGCGGCGCGGCGAGGTTGAGCGGCGTCTGGCCGCCGAACGCGACGACCGCCGGCAGCAGGTCCGTCGCCGGCGGGCGACTCGGCATCGATGACGCTGCGCACGCTCTCCGGGTCGAGCGGCTCGAAGTAGAGCCGCGACGAGGCGTCGAAGTCGGTCGAGACGGTCTCCGGGTTCGAGTTGATCATCACGGCCCGCCAGCCGGCGCGGCGGAGCGTGTCGGCGGCCTGGACGGCGCAGTAGTCGAACTCGATGCCCTGCCCGATGCGGACCGGCCCCGAGCCGATGACGAGCGCCGCCGGGCCGCTCGACCGGCGGCGCCTCCGGCACCGACCCGGCCGCGGCGTAGGTCGCGTAGAAGTACGGGGTCTCGGCCGCGAACTCCGCCGCGCACGTGTCGACCATCGCGTAGCCCGGCACGATCCCGAGCAGGCAGCCGCGCCGCCCGCAGCTCGTCGGCGGTCGTGCCCGGCCAGCCCGGCCAGCTCGCGGTCGCCGAAGCCGGCCCGCTTGACCGTGGCGAGCAGCTCGGCCGCCTCCGCGTCGCCCGGATCCGCCAGTCGCGCGCCCATCGCCGTCGTCTCGTGCTCCAGCGCGACGTTGCGGCCCATCTCGGCGAGGAACCACGCGGAGATCCCGGTCGCCTCGCCGATGACCGCCTCCGGCACGCCGCGCCGCAGCAGCCCGAGCAGCCGCCACAGCCGGCTGTCCGACGGCGTCAGGAAGCGGCGCAGCACGATCGGGGCGGCCGTCCGCTGCGCGTGGCGGGTCGACTCGCACGCCTGGCCGCTCTCGTCGACCCAGTGGATCGGCTCGTCGGCGTCGGGGTCGCCGGCGTAGACGCCCGCGAGGTAGTCGAAGGTCGGCGTCCAGGCGGCGTCCTCGGCCAGCGGCCCCACCCCGGCCTGCTCGAGCCCGCGCAGCGCCTTGTTCAGCGCCGACCCGAAGGTGCGGTCGATGGCCATGACCTCGCCGGTCGCCTTCATCTGGCTGCCGAGCGTCCGGTCGGCGCCCGGGAACTTGTCGAACGGGAACCGCGGCAGCTTCACCACGACGTAGTCCAGCGCGGGCTCGAAGGCGGCCACGGTCGTGCCGGTCACGACGTTCGGGATCTCGGCGAGCCGCCGCCCGACCGCGATCTGCGCCGCGACCCGGGCGATCGGGTAGCCCGTCGCCTTCGAGGCCAGCGCCGACGAGCGCGAGACGCGCGGGTTGACCTCGATGACCGCGTACTCGGTCGAGTCCGGCGACAGCGCGAACTGGACGTTGCAGCCGCCCTCGACGCCGAGCGCCCGGATGATCGCGAGGGCCGCGCTGCGCAGCCGCTGGTGGACCGCGTCGGTCAGCGTCTGGACCGGCGCGACCACGATCGAGTCGCCGGTGTGCACGCCGAGCGGGTCGACGTTCTCCATCGAGCACACCGCGATGCACGTGTCGTCCGCGTCGCGCATCACCTCGTACTCGATCTCCTGCCAGCCGACGAGGCAGCGCTCGACCATCACCTGGTCGATCGGGCTGGCGCGCAGGCCGGCGCGGACGCGCTCGCGATAGGCCGGCTCGGTCTCGACGATGCCGCCGCCGGTGCCGCCGAGCGTGAAGGCGGGCCGGACGATCGCCGGCAGCCCGATCTCCGCGAGCGCGACCTCGACGTCCTCGGCGTTCTCGACGATCCAGGACGGCGCGTACGGCTGGCCGATCCGGTCGAGCAGGTCGCGGAACGCCTCGCGGTCCTCGGCCATGCGGATCGCCTCGAGCGGCGTCCCGAGCAGGCGGATCGGGTAGCGGTCGAAGACGCCCGCCTCGGCCAGGGCGGTCGCCAGGTTGAGCGCGGTCTGGCCGCCGAGGCCGGCGAGCAGCCCCTCGGGCCGCTCCTTCGCGATCACCGCCTCGACCGCCTCGACGGTCAGCGGCTCGAGGTAGATCGCGTCGGCGACCTGCGGGTCGGTCATGATCGTGGCCGGGTTCGAGTTCACCAGGATCGTGCGGACGCCCTCGGCGCGGAGCGCGCGGCAGGCCTGCGTCCCGGCGTAGTCGAACTCGGCCGCCTGGCCGATGACGACCGGCCCCGAGCCCAGGATCAGGACGGACGCCGGCTTGCCCGGGTGGCTCCGCCGTCATCGCGCCGGTCGCCGTCATCGGCTCGCCGCGGCCACGAACCGGTCGAAGACCGCGAGCGCATCGAGCGGCCCCGGCGCGCCCTCCGGGTGGTACTGCACGGTCTCGATCGGCAGCTCGCGGTGGCGCAGCCCCTCGACCGAGCGGTCGTTGAGGTTGATCTGGCTGACCCGGAACCCGGACCGCTCGGGCAGCGACGCGCCGACGACCTGGACCTCGTGGTTCTGCGCGGTCACCTGGACGAGCCCCATCTCGAGGTCCTGGACCGGGTGGTTGGCGCCGTGGTGGCCGAACCGGAGGCGGGTCGTGTCCGCGCCGGCGGCGCGCGCCACGATCTGGTGGCCCAGGCAGATCCCCAGCAGCGGCCGGCCGTCGTCGATGACCGCCCGGGCCAGCGCCACCTGCTGCTCGAGCCGGGCCGGGTCGCCGGGACCGGGCGACAGGATCACGCCGTCGATGTCGGAGGCGAGCAGGTCGGACGGCGACGCCGTGTGCGGGAAGACGCGGACGCGTGCGCCGCGGAAGCGCATCGAGCGGACGATGTTCGCCTTGAGCCCCAGGTCCACGATCGCGATCCGCGGACCGGTGTCGCCGGGCTCCTCGACGTCGGTGACGGCCGTCGGCGAGACCTGGCCGACGAAGTCCTGGTCCTCCCAGCGCTGGACGGCGGCCGCGGCCGCGCGCGCCCGGTCCTCGTCCACGTCGCCGGGCGCGGTCACGATGCCGCGCAGGCAGCCGTTCGCGCGGAGGTGGCGGGCCAGCGCCCGCGTGTCGACGCCCGCGATCGCCGGGATCGCGTTGTCGCGCAGCAGCGACGCCAGCTGGCGGGCGTCGTCGAGGACCGCGGCCGTCGCGTTGGCCACGACCAGCGCCCGGAGCCACGGGCGGATCGACTGGTCGTCCACGGCGAGCCGGCCGTAGTTGCCGATCAGCGGGTAGGTCATGACCACGACCTGGCCCGCGTACGAGGGGTCGGTGCAGACCTCCTGGTAGCCGGTCTGGCTCGTGTTGACGACGAGGTCGCCGCCGGCCGCCGACGGGGCGCCGAACGCGACGCCCGGGAAGATCGAGCCGTCCTCGAGCGCCAGCAACGCCGGACCCAGGTCGCCGATGCGCGGGTCGACGACGGCGCTGGCACGGGGTCGGGGCGGGACGATCACCGACCGCTCACCAGGCCCCGGATACGACGAACCCACCGGCCGCGGGGCTCGGTGGGCGTGGACGGACACGGTCGATGGACCTCCTTCGCCGGCCTCACGGGACCGATACGCCAGCCTCACAGGACCGGCCATGAAAGGACGCGGTCAGCGTAGCATCCCTGTCGTTCCGACGGAGCCGCCCACCGCATCCAGGAGACCGCCATGACCCGCCGAGCGATCACGACCGACCGAGCGCCCCGGCGGCGATCGGGCCCTACAGCCAGGCGATCGTCTCCGGCGGCTTCGTGTTCTGCGCCGGCACGGCCGGGATCGACCCGGCGACCGGCGAGGTCGCGGACGGGATCGAGGCCCAGACCGAGCAGGCCCTGACGAACCTCTCGGCGATCCTCGAGGCCGCCGGGTCGTCGCTCGACGCAGGTCGTGAAAGCGACGGTCATGTACACGAACGTGGCCGACTTCCCGGCCATCAACGCGATCTACGCCCGGCGGATGGGCGATCCGGCCCCGGCCCGGTCGGCCCCGGCCGGGGCGCAGTTCCCGCGCGGGATCCTGATCTCGATCGACGCGATCGCCGAGCTGGCAGACTCGGCCTAGGCGGCCGGGTCAGGCGCCGACGGCCACCAGCAGGAAGTCCGTCCCGAACGCGACGAACAGGCCGACCAGCAGCGCGACGTTCGCGGCCGCCGGCTGGGCGAACTTCCGGGACGTCGCCATCATCTCGTTGAAGACGAAGATCAGCGCGCCGGCGGCGAGGCCCAGGAAGACGATCGACAGCAGCGGCGACGTGAACGAGTAGCCGATGACGCCGCCGACGAACGTCGGGCCGCCGCCGATCAGCCCGAGGAGCCCCAGGAACGCCCACGTCGGGCGGGTCCCGGTGGTCAGCGGCGCCGCGATGCCGAACCCCTCGGTCGCGTTGTGGAGCGCGAACCCGATGGCGAGGATCAGCGCGAACGACGTCGCACCCGGTCACGGCCGACTGGCCGATCGCGAGGCCCTCGGAGAAGTTGTGCAGCCCGAGGCCGATGGCCGTGCCGAGCGCGATGTCGTGCGCGGAGACGCCCTCGATGCCGACGGGCGCGCATCGTGCCGGTCAGCCAGACGAGCGAGAGCAGCCCGACGGCGATCGACGCCCCGAACGCAGTGACGTTGACGAAGAAGTCGCTGGTCGGGCCCTCGCCGCTCGTCGCCGCCGTGAGGGACGCCTCGACCGGCTCGACGGCCTGGGCGAGGATGTCCCAGATCAGGAACAGGATCACGCCGGCGGCGGCCGTGGTCAGGATCGCCTGGGTCCGCGTCGAGAGGTTCCGCAGCCGGCCGACGGGCAGGCCGAGATAGATCGTCAGGCCGGCGATGGCGGACAGGAGGACGGTCTGCTCGAAGGTCACGTGGTCTCCAGGGGGATGGGGCCACGGGAATTTACGAGGGCATGTCCGACGTTGTCAAAGACCCTTGTCGGCCGCACGCTAGGGCCCTTGCACGACCCGTCCAGCGCGTACGGACGCGGGGGCCGTCGGCGCGCCAGAATGACACGCGAGACGGCAGCTGGAGGCCGGCGATGGAACGGGAAGCGTGGCTCAGGGAGCGGCGAGCGGCGGTCGAGGCGACCTACGACGCCGAGGCCGCGGACTACGACGAGCAACCCGTACCCGGTCGAGATGCAACGGGCGTTCGTGTCCCGGCTGCTCGCGACGTGCCCGCCGGACGGGCTCGTCCTCGATGCGCCGTGCGGTACCGGCCAGTACTTCCCGCTCGTCGCGGCCGCCGGCTGTCGCGTCGTCGGTATCGACCAGTCCGCCGGCATGCTCGCGCAGGCGCGCGCTCGCGGCATCGCGGTCGAACTCCACCAGGTCGGGCTCCAGGAGCTCTCGTTCGACGGCGGTTTCGATGCCGTGATGACGGTCGACGCGATGGAGAACGTGTTCCCGGAGCACTGGCCGGGCGTGCTGGCGAACCTGCGTCGCGCCCTCCGTCCGGGTGGCCACCTGTACCTGACCGTCGAGGAGATCGACGAGGCCGAGATCGATGTGGCGTACGCCACGCTCATGCACGCGGGGCTGCCGGCCGTCCGCGGCGAGGTCATCGAGGGCGACGTCGCCGGCTATCACTTCTACCCGGGCCGCGACCGGGTCGCGCGCTGGCTCGAGGCCGAGGGCCTGGACGTCGTCTCGCAGGACACCGAGCCCCAGGACGGGTGGGCCTACTGGCATCTCCTGCTGCGTGCGACCTAGCTCCGAACGATCGAAGGGCCGCCAGACCTCGAAAGGTCCGGCGGCCCTTGATCTTGTCCGTTTCGGTACCGGCGACTAGATGGAGTCGCCGACCGTGCTGAGGATGGTGCTGACCTGGCCGCCGAGGAAGACGAGGGCCACGATCGCGACGATCGCGATGAGGGCGAGGATCAGCGCGTACTCCGCGAGACCCTGGCCTTCGTCACGTCGGAAGGACGAGATGAGTGCATTGAGCTGAGTCATGAGTTTGGTTCCTCCTTTCCGTCGAGTCTCCGCGGACGATGCCACGGGACCTCCCCATGGTGACGAGGATCGTCCGCCGATCCATCGGCCCAAACCCGCAGTCCGGACGGCATTCGGTTGCCGCAACCGTGCAACGCGCGTCGGCACCATGGCTGCAGCGCCACTCGGCGACCGCGTGGGGGCACAAGGAATCACAAACCCCCGTCGGTCGCCCGGCGGGGGTCCATGTCGTGCGTGAAGGTTTGGTGAGCCCGGACAGACTTGAACTGTCAACCCGCTGATTAAGAGTCAGCTGCTCTGCCATTGAGCTACGGGCCCAGGGTCCGGGATGATACCGCAGGGGTCGCGCATCGCGCCATCCGGGCCTTCGCCGCCTCATAGACTGTCCGCCATGTCGACGACCGGCACCGGAGCCAGCCCACGGCCATTCGGTCGTCTGCGGCGTCGACCACCTGGGCCTCCGCACGATCGAGGAGCTCCGCCTCCGCGACGAGGAGGTCGTGGCCATCGGCCCGACCGCCGACACCGAGGAGTGGCTGGCCTAGCACGGCGTCCGCCTCGTCGTCGGCGACCACCGGCTCACGAAGGTCCTGCGCGCCGCCGACATCAAGCACGCCCGCGTCATCGTCCTCACCGGCGACGACGACCTCGGCAACCTCAACACCGCGCTCGCCGCCGCCGAGATCAATCCGCAGATCCGGGTCGTGATCCGCCTCTTCGACCAGGAGCTCGGCGCCCACATCCCGGAGCTGTTCAACGACGCCGTCGCGCTCTCGTCGTCGGCGCTGGCGGCGCCCGGCTTCGTGTCAGCCGCAATCGACGGCGAATCGGGCAGCCGATTCCGGTTGGCCGGCCGGCTCGTCGCGAGCCGGCATTCGAGCGAGCCGTCCCGTGGCGGGACATCGATCCCGATCGCGCGACTCGCCGCGGACCGGACGGTCGAGATGCTCCCCGACGCCGATGTGACCGAGCCGGGCCTGATCCTCATCGACGTCGCGGCACCCGACGGACTCGGACGAGTGCGATCGAGGAGATGGCCGCGGCGCCAGCCGGCGGGCCGGTCAAGCGGCTCCGTTCCGGGCTCGCGCGCCCGGATGGCGTCGCCGGAGCGACGGCTCGTCAAGTTCGCGGCGATCCTGCTCGGCCTGGCGATCGGCTCGGCGATCTTCTTCCAGCTCGTGGCCGCCCTGAACCCGCTCGACGCCGTCTCGTACGCGATCACGTTGCTGACCGGGGCGTCGTTGCCGACCAACATCGACTCCGCGAGCGACAACGTCGCCCTCCGGATCTACGCGATCTTCCTCAGCCTCGTCGGCGCGGCCATCGTGGCCGTCGTCTATGCGTTCATCACGGACGCGCTGATCCGCTCGCGACTCCTGCAGACGCTCGGCCGGCGGACCGTACCGGGCAACATCCACGACCACGTGATCGTCGCCGGGCTCGGCTCGATCGGCTATCGCGTGGCGCTCGGGCTCGTCGCGCGCGGCGTGCCGGTCGTGGCGGTCGAGGTCAGCGACGACGGCCGCTTCGTGTCGCCGGCCCGCGCGGCCGGGCATCCCCGTGTACACCGGCGACGCGCGGCACGCGTCGGTGCTCAAGGAGCTCCACCTCGACACGGCTCGCGCGCTCGTCGCGACGACCAGCGACGACCTGATCAACCTCTCGACCGCGCTGAACGCCCGCGCGCTGCGGCCGGACCTGCGCGTCGTCGTCCGCCTCTTCGACCCGGAGTTCGCGCTGCGCGTCCAGAAGGGGTTCGGGATCCGGTTCACGCGGAGCGTCTCCCACCTCGCGGCGCCGGCCTTCGCGGCCGCGGCGGTCGGGTCCGGAGGTGGTCGCCACGGTCCCGGTCGGCGACCGGCGGGTCGTGCTGTTCGCCCGGCTGCGCGTCCCCGACGGCTCGGCGCTCGAGGGCCGGCTCGCGCGACTCGATGAACGAGACCGGCGCGCGCCGGGTCCTCGCGGTCGCGGACCCGGGTTCCGACGACGCGCGCTGGGACATTCCCGGCCGACGAGGTGCTCGACGCCGGCGAGGAGGTCGTGGTCGCGGCCACGCGGGCGGGCCTCGGCGAGCTGCTCCATCTGGCGTCGACGCCGGCCGGACGGCGGCGACCATCAGGACGCCGCGCCCCGCGACCGGAGGCGGTCGATGCCGAGGCCGACCGCGGCGGACGCCCTGGTCATCGACACCACGGACCTGGAGCCGAGCCGGCCGGACTGACCCGTCGTCAGGCGGGCGAGACCGTCCCGTCGGAGCGCCGGCCGCCGGCTCGGGCTCGTCCTCGAAGTCGCCCTCGATGGTCACGTGGGGCAGCCAGCCCAGCCAGCGCGGGAGCCACCAGTTCCAGTCGCCGAGGAGCCGCATCGTCGCCGGCAGCAGGACGCTGCGCACGATCGTGGCGTCGAGGAAGATCGCGACCGCGAGCCCGAACCCGAGCTGCTTGATGACCGTCAGCTCCAGGGTCACGAAGACCGAGAAGACGACGATCATGATCGCCGCGGCCGAGGTGATGGTCCCGGCCGTGATCGAGATCCCGCGAGCGACCGCCTCGTTGGAGCTCATGCCGTGGTCGCGGGCCTCCTTGATCCGGGTCAGGATGAAGACGTGGTAGTCCATCGAGAGCCCGAACAGGATCGTGAAGATGAAGACCGGGACGAACGCCTCGATCGGCCCGGGCTTGAAGCCCAGCAGGCCCGCGAGGTTGCCGTCCTCGAAGACGAGCACGAGCAGGCCGAAGGCCGCCGCGGTCGAGAGCAGGTTGAGCAGGATCGCCTTGATCGGGATGACCAGCGAGCGGAACGCCACCAGCAGCAGCAGGAACGACAGGAACAGCACGAAGCCGATGACCATCGGCATGCCGTCCGAGTAGAACCCGACGACGTCGTAGGTGTACGCGGCGTCGCCTGAGACCAGCGCCTGGACCCCCGGCAGGCCGCCGAAGACCGCCGGCACGACGTCCTGGCGCATCTCGCGGACGATCTCGCGGTTGCGCCTCGTCGTTCTGGCTGCCGGACATGATGTAGGACAGCATCGCGGCGTGGCCGTCGGCGGACGGGTAGGTCTTCGGCGGGCCGGTCACGCCGGGGATGGCGAGGACCTTCGTGGTCAGGGCCTCGATCGCGGCCTTCGTCGCCGGCTCGTCGGCGTGCGTGACGACGACGTCGAGGCTCAGCGTGGTCCCGGTCGGCCATTTCTCGTTGAGGACGTTCAGCGGCCTGCGACGCTGTCGATCGTGTCCGGGAACGAGGCGAAGTCCGCCTGGCCGAGCCGGAGCCGCAGCGCGGGCGACGCCAGCACCAGCAGGAACGCCGCCGCGAGGAGCGCGGCCGGCAACGGGCGCCTCATCACCGCAGCGGACGACCACCGGCCCAGAGACCGCTCCCCTCCTCGCGGTCGCGGCCGAGGATCGGCAGCCGCAGGCGGTTCAGGCCGTCGCCGAGGATGGCCAGGGTCGCCGGCAGGAACGTCAGCGAGCCGATGACCGCGATGAGCACGACCGCGATGGTCCCGACGGCCATCGAGCGGAACAGCGGGTCGTCGAGGAGGAACAGGCCGCCGATCGAGACCATGACGGCGAGGCCCGAGAAGAAGACCGCCCGTCCGGCCGTCGCCGAGGCGACGTCGATCGCGGCCAGCTTCGAGCGGCCGTGCCGCCGCTCGGTCCGGAAGCGCGTGATCATGAACAGCGAGTAGTCCACGGCGACGGCCAGCCCGATCAGCACGATCAGCTGGGTGGCGTACGGGCTGGCCGGCGTGACGAACTGGCTGTAGAGGGCGAGGACGCCGAACGCGGCCAGGAGGCAGGTCGTCGCCATCACGAGCGGCACGATCGCGGCGATGACCGCCCCGAACGCGATCAGCAGGATCAGGAACGTCAGGGGGAGCGTCAGCCGGAGCGACGAGTCGAGTCCGCCGTTGACCAGCTCCTGGATCTCGTCGTTGGCGAGGTGGTTGTTGAGCGCGTGGATCGTCGAGGCCGGGTGGGCGGCGCGCATCTCGTCGACGAACGCGGGGACCGGCTCCAGCCGCGCCTCGAGGGCCGCGCCCTCGCCGACGACCCGGGACGGGATGCGCACGGTCGTGCGGTCCGGGGACACGAGCTCGGCCGCGGCCGGCGCGGTGAGCGGGTCCACCAGCTGGTCGACGGTCGGGACGGTCGCTGCCGTCGACCGTGGACTGCAGCGCGCCGAGGCGCGTGACGATGTCGGTGATGGCCGCGGCGGCGGCCGGATCGTCGACGGTGCCGTCCTTCGCGCCGACGACGAGGAGCAGCTGCTGGCTGGGCGTCTCGACGGGTCCCGTCCCGGCGCCGAACACCTCGTAGGCGCGGGCCGACTCGAACCGCGACGACTGGTCGTTCGAGACCGCGCCGGCGGAATCCGTGCCGCCGGCCGCGATGCTCAGCGGCGAAGATCCCGATCGTGCACACGAACCACAGGACGAAGACCGGCCAGCGATGGCGGGCGCTCCAGCCGGCGACGCGGACGGTCCAGGGCGGTCGGGCGACGGCCCGGGCGGGAGCGGACGGACTGGGTGGGGTCTGACACGGCGGGTAGCCTACCGCGGCCGGGCGTTCCCGGTCGTCGGATTCCTTGTCTACGCCTGGTTGTCGATCTGGGCGCGCTGCAGCCGGCCGCTGAAGTCCACGTAGATCGACTTCCACTCGGTGAACGTGTCGAGCGCGGCGTGGCCGGCCTCGCGGTGGCCGTTGCCGGTCTCCTTCCAGCCGCCGAACGGCAGGTGGGTCTCGGCGCCGGTCGTGCCCGCGTTGACGTAGACGATGCCGGTCTCGAAGTCGCGCATCGCGCGGAACGCCTGGTTCACGTCGCGCGGTGTAGATGCTCGACGACAGCCCGTAGCGGGTCTGGTTGAGCGCGAGCATCGCCTCGCCGTAGTCGGCGACCGGGATCACCGAGAGGACCGGGCCGAAGATCTCCTCCTGGCCGATGCGGTCCATCGGCCGGACGCCGCTGAAGATCGTCGGCTCGAAGAAGTGGCCGTTGGCCAGGCCGCCGGCGGTCGCGCGACCGCCGCCGGTGATGAGCTCGCCCTCGGCGCGGCCGACGCCCATGTACGAGTCGACCTTGTCGAGCGCGCCGGCGTTGATGAGCGGCCCGACATCGGTCGTCTCGTCCAGGCCGGGTCCCAGCCGGAGCTTCGTCGCGCGCGCCTCGAGGCGCTGGAGCAGCGGCTCCACGACGTCGCGCTGGACGATGACCCGGGAGCAGGCCGTGCAGCGCTGCCCGGTCGTCCCGAACGCCGACCACAGGATCCCGTCCGCGGCCAGGTCGAGGTCCGCGTCGGCCAGCACGACCACGCCGTTCTTGCCGCCGAGCTCCATCGCGAGCCGCTTGAGCCGCTGGCCGGCCTTGGTCGGCGATCACCTTGCCGGTCGCCGAGCTGCCGGTGAACGAGATGACCGAGACGTCCGGGTTCTCGACGATCGCGTCGCCGACCTCGCCGCCCGAGCCGGTCACGAGGTTGACGACCCCGGGCGGGACGCCGGCCTCGGCCATCAGCTCGACGAGGAGCGTCGCGCAGTGGGGCGTGTCGCTGGCGGGCTTGAAGACCACGACGTTGCCGGTCACGAGCGCCGGCATGATCTTCCAGCACGGGATCGCCATCGGGAAGTTCCAGGGCGTGATGATCCCGGCGATCCCGATCGGCTGGCGGATGCTCATCGCCCACTTGTCGGGCAGCTCGGACGGGGTCGTGTCGCCGAACATCCGGCGGCCCTCGCCGGCCATCAGGAAGGCGATGTCGATGCCCTCCTGGACGTCGCCGCGGGCCTCGGACAGGACCTTGCCCATCTCGCGGGTCATCGCCCGGGCCAGCCGCTCCTTGTGCTGGGCCATGAGCGCCCCGAACGCGTAGAGGATCTCGCCGCGCTTCGGCGCCGGGGTCCGCTGCCACATCGGCCGGGCGGCCTCGGCCGCGCTCACCGCCATCGCGACATCGGCCTTGGTCCCCTGCTGGAACCGCCCGATGACGTCGCGGGTGTCGGCCGGGTTGCGGCTCTCGAAGGTCTGGCCGCTGGTGGAGTCGCACCACTCCCCGGCGATGAAGTTGCGGAACGTGGGCGTCTCGACGGCGGTCTCGGTCATGACGTCATCGTAGGAGGTCAGGCGGCCGCCGGCGCATCGCCGCAGCGCCAGCGCATGACGCCGCCGTAGCGCGCCGGCGCGCCCGTCGGCGGGGCCGCTTTCCGGGTCCGCCGCCTGGCCGACGTCGAAGCGGGCGATCCCGCCGCGTCCGTCCGCGTCGAGCTGGACATGGACCGGGCCGGCGTCGGTCGTGTAGTTCGCGATGAGCCCGCCGTGGGCCGTGTCGGTCGCATGGAACTCGAAGGCCGGCGCCGCGAAGGACAGCCACGCGTCGTAGTCGACCGTCCCGTCGCTGGCCGGCAGGCCGGAGATCTCGGTCACGGCCGTCCGGCCCTCGTCCCAGAGGCACCACGCCGATGCCTCGGCCGTCGCGGTGAGCGGCACCTCGAGGCAGACGCGCCAGCGGCCGCCGCCCATGTCGCTCGTGTCCGTCTCGCCGCCGCCCTCCGGGACATCGCCGGGTCCGGGCTGCTGGCTGAGCTCGCACGCGGCGCCCGGCGCCAGGGACGCCGACGGGTCGCTCGTGATCGCGGGACCGGTCGACGCGGGCGGCCCGGCCTGGACGGCTGGACGTCGGACGGCGCCGCGCCGGACGTCGGCGCCGCCCGACGGCGCGGTCGCGTCACCGCAGCCGGCCGCGACGACCAGCACGAACGCGGCGAGCCCGGCGGACCATCCGCCCGCCCGATCCCCGAGAGGCGAGGCCTGCGCTCGTGCATCGGGCGTCAGACCCGCTCGACCGCCATCGCGACCGAGCCGCCGCCGCCGAGGCACAGCGTCGCGAGCCCGTAGCGGCCCTGGCGCCGCTGGAGCTCGTGGGTCAGCGTCGCGACGATCCGCGCGCCGCTCGCGCCGATCGGGTGGCCGAGCGCGATCGCGCCGCCGTTCACGTTGACCTTGTCCCAGTCGAAGCCGAGCTCGCGGCCGTCGGCGAGCGTCTGCGCCGCGAACGCCTCGTTGATCTCGATGAGGTCGAACGCCTCGATCGGCAGCTCGATGCGGTCGAGCAGGCGGCGGACGCCCTCGACCGGGGCGAGGAACAGCCACTTGGGCGCGACCTCGGCCTGGGCGTAGCCGACGATCCGGGCGAGGGGCTTGAGCCCGAGCCGCTCGACGGCCCGCTCGCTCGCGACGACCGTGGCCGCCGCGCCGTCCGTGATCCCGGGCGCGTTCCCGGCCGTGACGGTGCCGACCGTCGCGGCACCGCGGTCCTCGCCGTCGGGCAGCGCGAACGCCGGCTTGAGCCGCTCGAGCGCCTCCATCGTGGAGTCGCGCCGCGGGCCTTCGTCGACGGTCACGATCGTCTCGCGGCCGCGCGCGTCGCGGACGGTCACGGGCGCCAGCTCGGCATCGAACCGCCCGGCATCGATCGCCGCGATCGCCTTCTGGTGGCTCGCCAGCGCGAACGCGTCCTGGTCGGCGCGGCTGACGTCGTCCTTGATCGCGACGCGCTCGGCGTGGGTGCCCATGTGGCAGTCCTCGATCGCGCACCACAGGCCGTCGTGGACGGTCGCGTCGATCAGCTCGCCGTTGCCGAGGCGGAGCCCGAACCGCGCCCCGGGCACGAGGTACGGCGCCTGGTTCATCGATTCCATGCCGCCGGCGACCGCCAGCTCGGCGTCGCCGGCGCGGATCTCGGCGGCGGCCAGCATGATCGCCTTCAGCCCGGAGCCGCAGACGCGGTTGATGGTGGTCGCGGAGGTGGTCTCCGGCAGCCCGGCCTTGAGCGACGGCCTGTCGTGCCGGCGCCTGCCCGACGCCGGCCTGCAGGACCTGGCCCATCAGGACCTCGTCGATCGTCGCCTCGGCCGGGTCGAGCCCGGCGCGCTCGACGGCCGCGCGGATCGCGACGCCGCCCAGCTCGACGGCCGGGACCGTGCTCGAGCGCCCCGCCGAACTTGCCGATCGGCGTGCGCGCCGCGCTGACGATGTAGACGTGCCCGTTCGGGCCGAGGGGATCCTGGGTCATGCCTCGATGCTACACGTCATGGCCAGCGCGGCCGGGCGAACCCGCGGTCAGGCCGGCGGTCCGGGCGGGATCAGCGGGGTGAACGTGACGGTGGTGCCATGGGTGCTCACCCGACACGGCGGTCCGGGCGGGAGCAGCGAGATGATGGCCAGACTCGGCAACGCGACGCGGTTCGCGCTGTCCGCCGGCGGCACGTACGTGTCGATGACAACGAGTCCGTCGGCGGTGTCGAAGGTCGTCCGGCCGCATCCACCGGGGCAGCCCATCACCGGTGACCCGCGCAGGAGCACGCTGGGCAGCCCGATGACCCACGTATTCGATCTCGTGGGTTCGAGATGCACCGTCAGCAAGCCGCCCGGGCCAGTGGACACGGTGGCCAGGCCTGCGGGGGTCTGGAACGAGTCGGGTGCGACGACGCACGCGTCGTCCGCCGGATCGCACGTGGTTGCCGCGCTGGCGTTTGACGCGCCCACACCCGCGGCCCCAACGACGACCGCGACGAGCAGGGCCCGGGGCCATCGTCCGCCGACCGTGTCGGCCGCGGCGGCCATGATGCGGCTCACGACCCGGCCTGGAGGGACGCTCGCCGCTGGAGGTCGGTGCCCCATGCGTCGATGACGTTCACCTCGCGCCGCGGCGGCTCGTCTGGTCGGATGTCGGCTGCGCGCAGCGCGGCGCCGACGACCGGGTGCAGGCGGTCCTCCGTGAACGCGTCACAGTCGGCCTTGCTTTCCCATAGGTCGAGGTAGCTCAGGTGCCCGTCGGGACGCTCGATGGCGACATGCGCGATCAGTCCGTGAGGCGGCTCGTCGCCCAGCGACGCGATGATCCGGCCGTAGATGGCCGCATCGATCGGGACATCCTGCTCGAAGGCGTACATGTGCGCTCCTAATTTCGTCCGAATATCCTTCGGATGGATGTACCATAGACGCCATGGCAGCCAGGGTCAAGAGCCGCTCCTACGACAACAGCGCCCGGACCGAAGCCTCGCGCATCCGACAGGTGAGGGTCCTCGCGGCCGCACGGGCCCTGTTCCTCGCCCGTGGCTACGTGCGCACCACGATGGCTGCCGTCGCGGGTGAGGCCGAGGTCTCGCTAGACACGGTCTACACCCTCGTCGGCCGCAAGCCCGACCTGTTCCGGCTCCTCATCGAGTCGGCGATCTCGGGCCGGGATGAGGCCGTGCCCGCCGAGGATCGCGACTATGTCCACCGGATCCGGGCACAGCCCACAGCGGAGGGCAAGCTTCGCGCTTACGCCGATGCCCTGCCCGAGATCTTGGCCCGGCTCGCACCCCTCGTGGCCGTCGTCCAGGTCGCCGCGTCGGCCGAACCCGAGCTCGCCTCCCTATGGCACGACATCGCCGAGCGCCGTGCGGCGAACATGCAGCGATTTGCTGCAGAGCTCGCTGCCACCGGACGGCTCGCCATCCCCACGCGGGAGGCCGCCGACATCATCTGGGCCACGAACTCACCAGAGCTGTATTCGCTCCTCGTGCAGCAGCGCGGATGGACGGGCCGGCAATACGCGAACTGGCTCGCCGACACCTGGGTCCAGCTGCTGCTGCAGCCCGGCGACGCAACCCCGACCTGACGGTCGACGATCGCGCGAGGCTCGTGACCGATCCGCGCGGAGGCGCTCCCCCTGGGTCAGGCCCCGTCGCCACCCGCCGTCAGGCGCCGGCTTCGCGCGGGTAGGTGTAGAAGCCCTGGCCCGGTCTTCTGGCCGAGGTGGCCGGCCTTCACGAGCTCGAGGAGGACCCGCGGCGGGTGCATGTGCTCCTGGCTGAGGCCGTCCTCGAGGACGCGCATGATCCCGAGCACGACGTCGAGGCCGATGAAGTCCGCGAGCTCGAGCGGCCCCATCGGGTGGTTGAGCCCGACCCGCGCGCCGGCGTCGATGTCCTCGGCCGTGCCGATCCCCTGCTGGAGGGCGCGCATCGCCTCGGCGAGGAACGGGATCAGGATCCGGTTGACGATGAACCCCGGCCGGTCCGCCGAGACGATGACCTGCTTGCCGAGCTCGCCGGACAGCGCCCGCACGGTCTCGACCGTCTCGTCCGAGGTCGCCTGGCCGCGGATCAGCTCCACGAGCGGCATGACCGGCACGGGACTGAAGAAGTGCATGCCGAGGAACCGCTCGCGCCGCGTCGGCGTCGGTCGCCTCGGCCAGCCGGTGGATCGCGATCGAGCTCGTGTTCGAGGCGAAGATCGCGTCCGGGCGTCGCGAGGCCGTCGAGCGACCGCCACAGCTCGTGCTTGACGGCGAGGTCCTCGAAGACGGCCTCGATGACGAGGTCCGCGTCCGCGACGAGCGCCGAGATCCGATGTCGCGGTGACCCGGGCGAGCGTGGCGTCGCGCTCGTCCTGGGTGATCCGGCCCTTCGCGACGGACCGGTCGAGGTTGCCGGCGATCCGCTCGCGGCCGGCCTCGGCCCGCGCGAGGTCGGGCTCGTAGAGGACGACGGCCTTCCCGATCGCGGCGTGGACCTGGGCGATGCCGTGGCCCATGAGGCCGGCACCCGCCACGAAGACCCGCTCGATCGTCACCCGGCCAGCCGTACTCGCGTTCGCGGTCGAGCGGAGCGCCGCGACCGCGTCGCGACGTCCGACGAGGAGGACGCCGCCAACGGCCGGCGATCGACCGCCGAGATGACGAACGTGCCACCCGAGTCCGACGACACCGACGGCGAGCCCGAGCAGCGCCGGCGCCAGGCCGAACGAGAGGTCGACGAACGCCGTGGTCGTCCCGACGACGGCGCCACGCTCGATCTCGTCGACGCGGGACGACGGCCAGGGCCAGGAGCGCCGGGTAGAGGAACGCGATCCCGATCGCGAACACCGCGGTCCCGAGATAGACGCCGATCGGCGTTCCGATCAGACCCAGGATCACGGCCAGGCCCAGCGGCCGAGCCGATCAGGGCGCACGGCCGACGAGGCGGACCGGACCCGATCTGGTCGGGCAGCTGGACGAACGACGATCCGCAGCGTGACGACGATCAGCGCATAGAGCGCCAGCGCCGGTCCCGCACCGCCGATGCCGACCTCGGCCGTGTAGAGCGGGATGAACGCGAAGAACCCGGCCATGCCCCACGTGCCCGGTCAGCAGCAGGAACCCCGGGAAGAAGCCGGCGCGGTGGAGCGATGCACTCCGCGGCGGCCGTTCGCCGGTCACGCGGTACCGGAGCGCGCCAGGGGCCGTCTCCGGGACCAGGAGCGTCAACACGGTCGCCGACGGCGGCGATCCCCGGCCGCCGTCAGCCACACCGCGTCGTAGCCGGCATCGGCGAGGATCGTTTCGCCCAGGAACGGACCGATGGCCAGGCCGACGTAGACCGCCAGGGAGCCGACGTTGATGGCCTCGCCACGACGTTCGACGCGGCGCCATGTCGCTGATCGCGGCGACGGCCGCGACGAAGAAGAACGCCTCGCGCGACGCCGAGCAGCGAGCGGGCGACGATCGAACGAGCGGGAGCGTCGTGGCCGCGAGATGGAACAGGAGCGCCGACGACGGTCAGGGCGCTGCCCAGGATCAACAGGGGCCGGCGGCCGAAATCGATCCGACGACCAGCCCACGACGGGTCGCAGCAGCAATGCCGCGGCGGCGAAGGCGCCGATGGCGATGCCGACACCGATCGCGTCGGCTCCGAGACGGCCCAGCCGCGTAGCGGGACGACACCGGGAGCACGGTGCTGCCCGCGCCGAAGAACGCCAACGCGGCCAGGAACAGGACGGCGAACGCCGCGGGTGACAGACGGCGCGGCGTCGGCGTCGGTCATCCCGTTGCGGCGAGCTCGGCGAGCAGCCGGTCCGCCGCGGTGTACGGGTCGAGCCGATGGCCCGCGACCTCGGCGAGGACCGCGTCCGTGGCGTCGCGCCGACCTGGCGCCTCCAGCACGGCCCGCACGCGCTCACCGACGATCGCCCAGACCTGGCTCTCGGCACGTCGGCGCCGGGCCCGATCACCCGAGGCATCCGCCCGCCCGACCGCGCGATGCCGGTCCAGGGCCGCGAGCAGCTCCGGCACGCCCTGGCCCGTGGACGCGGTCGTGATCAGGACGTCGGGGCGCTTCGGCCGCGGGCCGGTCGCCGCCATCGGCCGGGGCGCCCGCGCGCCGTCGTCGGCATCAGCATCGCCCGGAGCTGGGCCGCGGTCCGCGCGGCACCGGGCTTGTCGCCCTTGTTGACGACGACGAGGTCGGCGACCTCCAGCAGGCCCGCCTTGATCGCCTGGACCTCGTCGCCCATCTCGGGCGCCTCGAGCACGACCGTCGTGTCCGCCGCGGCCGCGACCTCGACCTCGCTCTGCCCGGTCCCGACGGTCTCGATCAGCACGAGGTCGAAGCCGCACGCGTCGAGCACGGCCGCCGCGGCCGTGGACGTCGCCGCCAGCCCGCCGGCGTGCCCGCGCGACGCCATCGAGCGGATGAAGACGTCGCGGTCCTCGGCGTAGGACTGCATGCGGACGCGGTCGCCGAGCAGCGCGCCGCCCGTGATCGGGCTCGACGGGTCCACCGCGATCACCGCCACGGTCCGGCCGGCCTTGCGGACCTCCGCGATCAGCGACGCGACGAGCGTGGACTTCCCTGCCCCCGGCGGCCCGGTGATCCCGACGAGGTGCGCGCGTCCCGGCCATCGGGTAGAGGCGGCGCAGCGCGGCCTCGGCGACCGGCGTGTGGTTCTCGACCGCGGTCAGCAGCCGGGCGGTGGCGAGGCGGTCGCCGGCGACGGCGGCATCGACCAGGTCGTCGGCGCGGGACGCCGCGTCGTCGCCCACCCTACGTTCGCGGTCGCGCGTTCGCCCGCAGGTAGTCGGCGACCTGCGCGATCGTGGTCCCGGGTCCGAAGACCTCGGCCACGCCGGCGTCCTTGAGCGCCGCCCGGTCGACGTCGGGGATGATCCCGCCGACCGTCACGAGCACGTCGCCCATGCCCTGGTCGACGAGCAGTTTCGTCACGCGCGGGACCAGCGTCATGTGCGCACCCGACAGGATCGACAGGCCGACGACGTCGACGTCCTCCTGGAGCGCGGCCGTGGCGATCATCTCGGGCGACTGGCGGAGCCCGGTGTAGACGACCTCGAAGCCCTCGTCGCGCAGGCCGCGCGCGAGGACCTTCGCGCCGCGGTCGTGGCCGTCGAGCCCGGGCTTGGCGATGAGCACCTTGAGCGGGCGGTCCGTCATGCGCCGATTGTAGGTTCACCCGGTGGACCCGGACATGACGACGGGGCGGTCGGCCCGAACGCCGACCGCCCCGTCCGGCCTCCGTGGGAGGCTGGGGACTACGCGTTGGCGCGGCTGAACGTGCGGGCCGCGATCCACACGGAGATGACGGCCATGACGGCCGTGATCGGCCACGCCGATCGCGATCTCCGGGTCGCCCCACTGGCCGTTGAACAGGGCCCGCGCCGCGTCGACCGTGTGGGTGAACGGGTTGAGCGAGCTCAGGGTCTGCAGCCAGTCCGGCGCGAGCGCCATCGGCAGCAGGATCCCCGAGAGCAGCAGCAGCGGCATCGCGATGCCCTGGACGAGCGGGGCGAACGCGTCCTCGCTCTTGAGGATCAGCGCCGCCGCGTACGAGAGCGGGGCCACCGCGAGCCCGATCAGCACGAGCAGGGCGAGCACCACCAGCGATGCCGGGCAGGTCCACCTCGAGGCCGAGCGGGATCGCGAGGATGATCAGCAGGATCGCCTGGAACATCAGGATGACGACGTCGCGCAGCGAGCGGCCGAGGAGCATCGCCGCCGCGGCTCATCGGGGTGACGCGCATCCGCTCGATGACGCCGCTGCGCAGCTCGGCGATGAGACCGAAGCCGACGAACGCCGTCCCGAAGATGGCGATCTGGATGAGCAGCCCGGGGACGAACCAGTTGAACGCGTTGGTGCCGGCCCCGGCCGCCTGGGTGGCGCCCTCGAGCAGCGGCCCGAACAGGAACAGGTAGAGCAGCGGCAGCATCATCCCGAAGACGATCCAGGTGGGCTGCCGGATGGTCAGCCAGAGCGAGCGGTGGAAGATGAGCCAGGTGTCGCGGACGAGCTGCACGGCGGGGTTCCTCGTGGTGGTGGCGTAGGTGGTCGGGATGGCGGTGCTGGTGGCGGTCATGCCGCGGGCTCCTCTCGAAGGGATCGGCCGGTCTGGCGGAGGAAGACGTCGTCGAGGCTCGGCCGGGCGAGCGTCAACGTGCGGGCGCGGAGGTCGGCCCCGTCGAGCAGCCGGATGAGCTGCGGGACGGCGCTGTCGCCCTGGTCGACATAGAGGCGGATCAGCGTCGTCCTCGACCGACGCCTCGCGGACGAACGGCTCGGCGCGGACCAGTTCCAGGACGCGCTCGTGGTCGCCGTCGATGCCGAGCGTGATGACGTCGCCGGCGACCTGTCGCTTGAGCGAGTCGGCCGTGCCCTCGGCCACGATCTTGCCGTGGTCGATGATCGCGAGGCGGTCGGCGAGGGCGTCGGCCTCCTCGAGGTAGTGGGTCGTCAGGAAGACCGTGGTGCCGAGCTCGCGCAGCTTGCGGATCTCGTCCCACATGCGGGCGCGGGCCTGCGGGTCGAGCCCGGTCGTCGGCTCGTCGAGGAAGAGGACGCGCGGGCGGTGGACGATGCCGAGCCCGACGTCGAGCCGGCGGCGCATGCCGCCGGAGTAGGTCTGGGTCGGGCGATCGGCGGCGGCCGTCAGCTCGAGCGCCTCGAGCACCTCGTCGGCGCGGCGCACGGCCGAGGCCTTGTCGAGGCCGTACAGCCGGCCCTGGATCACGAGCTCGCCGCGGCCGGTCTCGGCCGGGTCGGTCGAGCCGCCCTGCGGCACGTAGCCGATCCGGCGACGGACCTCCTGGGGATCGCGGGCGAGGTCGACGCCCGCGACCGTGGCGCGACCGCTCGTCGGCTTGAGCAGCGTGGCCAGCATCCGCAGCGTCGTGGTCTTGCCGGCGCCGTTGGGGCCGAGGAAGCCGAAGATCTCCCCCGCCTCGACCGTGAGGTCCACGCCGCGGACCGCTTCGACCGTCGACTTGCGGGCCTTGAAGGTCCGGCGCAGGTCCTCGGTCTCGATCATCGGCCCACCGGGGCCGGTCGAACTGTTCATCATCTGTCCTCTCCTGCTGTGCCCTATGCTGGTCGGCGGTCACTTGCGCCATTTCGCATTGTGGGTCAATATCTGCGCAGTGCAGATAATCACCCACACAGGAGCACGTGTCAACATGGACAAACGACAGGGCATCGACGGGGTCGTCCGGGCCCTTCGGCGGGTCAACTTCCAGGGCTCGATCTTCGGCCAGTCCGTCGCCATCCGGCTCGGCCTGTCCGAGTCCGACATCGACGCCCTCGAGCTGCTCATCGACACGGGCGCGGCGACCGCGGGCAAGATCTCCGAGGCCATGGGCCTCACCACGGGCGCGGTCACGCGCGTGATCGACCGCCTCGAGCAGGCCGGCTACGTCCGGCGCACCACCGACCCGGCCGACCGCCGGCGGGTCGTCATCGAGGTCGTCCCCGAGCGGGTCGCGACGGTCGAGTCGCTGCTCGATTCGCTCGGGACCGCCGCGGCGGCCGATGCCGAGCGGTACTCGGACGAGCAGCTCGCGACGATCAACGACTTCCTCTCGCGGATGGCCGACCTCACCCAGACCGAGGCGACGCGCATCCGCACCGACACGACGGAGCACCCCAGCGACCCGGTCGGGCCGTCCGAGTACACGGCGCCGCTCGGCGGCCTCGCGTCCGCGCGGCTGCTGTTCCGCGCGGGCGCGCAGGACCTGCGGCTGCGGACCGCGCGAGCCCGGGCCGGACCTGTACCGCGGCCGCTTCGACGGCGCGGCCCCGCAGGTCCGCGTGCGCGACGGCCGCGTGCTCGTGCAGTACCGCGGCATCCCGTTCGACTGGCGCAAGCGCACCGGCGACGATGGCGCTCAATCCGGGCATCCCCTGGACGCATCGAGGTCGTCGGCGGCGTCAACCGCATCGAGGCGGACCTGATCGAGCTCGACCTGCGGCGCTTCGAGGTCACGGGCGGCTCCGAGCGCATCCAGCTCGAGGTCGGCACCGCCGCACGGCGAGGTCCCGATCCGGGTCACCGGCGGCATCAAGACCATCCGCCTCGAGCGGCCCGAGGGCGTGCCCATCCGGCTCGCGATCTCGGGCGGCGTCGGCACGGTCGAGTTCGACGGCCAGATGACCGACCCGCCACGGCGGCGGGACCTCGATCGAGTCGCGCGGCTGGGCCGACGCCGGCGACCGCTACGCCTGGAGATCAACGGCGGCACCAAGACCGTCACGATCGTCGAACGCCAGTAGTCGCGGCTAGCCTCGGTCGAGATGGCCCGTCCGGGCCAACAGATCCTCCAGGGTCGTCGCCAGGTCGCCCGTCTCAGGCCCGCCCGCGGGCGTCGACACACCTTGCCAAGTGGCTCCGGCCCCCATGACCTGGACCGACCATTCACCGCGATCGCGCACGAGCCTGATCGCCGACGGCCGGGCGAGGATGACCACCTGGTTTCCGAATGCATCCGCGTCGTATCGATCATCGAGCACGACGTAGCCTTGCTCCACCAAACGATCGCGCAAGTCGGCCATCGCGGCATCGTCCGCCGACCATCCACCACTCATTTCAAGCTCCCGACGGTCTTCGCCGCGCGGCGCTCGCGGGTCGCGGGCTGCTTCGCCTCGGCGACGTGCTCGGCGTACTCGCGCCGGTGCGACGGGGCGAGCGCCTCCCAGGCCGCGCGTCGCGACCGGGTCGGCGGCCAGCGCCGCGACCAGCTCGGGCGGGACGACGATGTCGGCGGAGCGCGACCGGTCGTCTCGCTCCAGGTCGAACTCGACCGTGTCGCCGTTCGATCTTGCCCAGCGACGTGCGCACGGCCTTGTTCACGACCATGACGATCTTGCGGCCGTCGCCCTCGAACGTGTAGGGCATGAACTGGTTCTTGAACGGCTGCCCGTCGATGGTGCCGACCACCGAGGTCCGGCCGGTCACCTGGAACGCGGCGATCACCTCGTCGGGGATCACCACGAACGTGCCCAGCGGCGCCGGGAGCAGCTCCACCGTGAAGCGCACCGTCGTCAGGCCTCGGGCGAGCGCCGCTCGAGGTGGGCGAAGAACTCGGCGCGGGTCCGGTCCCGGGTCCGGAACAGCCCCAGGACGGACGACGTGGTCATGATCGTCCCGGGCTTGCGGATCCCGCGCATGACCGCGCACAGGTGGGTCGCCTCGATGACGACGCCGACGCCCTGCGGCTCGAGGCGGTCCTGGAGGAACTCCGCGACCTGCTGGGTGAGCCGTTCCTGGACCTGGAGCCGGCGCGCGTAGGTCTCGACGATGCGCGGGATCTTCGAGAGCCCGATCACCCGCCCGCGCGGGATGTAGGCGACGGCGGCCGTCCCGAAGAACGGCAGCAGGTGGTGCTCGCACAGCGAGTAGAACGGGATGTCCTTGACCACGACCATCTCGCTGTAGTCGACGTCGAAGACGGCGTTGTTGATCAGGCGGTCCGGATCGACGTGGTAGCCGGCCGTCAGCTCGGTGTACATCCGGTGGACCCGTTCCGGGGTGTTGACGAGCCCCTGGCGGTCGGGGTCCTCGCCGATCTCGACGAGGATCTCGCGGACCGCGGCCTCGACCCGGCCGTTGTCGCCGGATGTGGCTACGGTTCACGGCGCCGCTGATGTCGTCGACGGCCATGTCGGTCTCGCCGATCTCGGATTCGATCTCGTCGACGAGGCGTCGGACGTTGGGTGGCAGGTCGGTCGGGCTGGGCAAGGCGGGCCTCCAAGTGAGGGCGCGATGGTACGTCGAGCGCTGGTACGCTGCGAGCCATGCCCCATCCACGCGCCGACCAGCTCCGGTTCGCCCGCTCCGAATGGCAGCGCGGGCTCGTCGGGTTGACCGACGAGGACGCCCGCAAGCGACTCCTGCCGATGAACTCGATCTCGTGGATGATCGGCCACCTCGCCTGGCACGAGCGCCTGATCTGGTTCGTGCGCGGGCAGGGCCTCGAGGTCGAGCCGATCCTCGACACCGTCGCCTCCGGCCAGCCGGCGACCACGCCGCCGCTCGACGAGATGCTCGCGGTCTGGGCGCGGATCACGGCCGCCGCCGACCCGTTCATCGACACGCTGACGACCGAGTCGCTCGAGGTGCCCCTCCCCTTCGACACGCGCGAGCCGCCGTCGGTCGCCGGGTCGCAGTTCCAGCGGATCACCTACCACTACTGGAACCACATCGGCGAGGCCTCGGCCGTGCGCCAGATCCTGGGCCACGCGGACGTGCCGGAGTACGTGGGCGATCTCGACGGGCTGGCCCCCTACCGGCGCGAGAGGTAGGCCGGCCGGCCCCGGTGCCCGTCAGCCCGGGCGGCCGCGACGGCCCAGGTAGTCGTGCCAGAGGAGGCGCGCGGCCACGGAGCGCCAGGGCCGCCACGCCTCCCCGATCGCGCGCAGCTCCTCGGCGCCCGGGCGGTGGTCGAGGCCCTGGACCTCGGCGGCGGCCTGCGCGAGCGCGATGTCGCCGACCGGCCACACGTCCGGGCGGCCGAGCACCATCAGCAGGTAGATCGAGGACGTCCACGGCCCGATGCCGGGCATCGCCTCGAGCGCGTGGCGGACCTCGTCGTCATCGAGGCCAGCCAGCCCGTCGATGTCCAGCGCTGCCGGATCGCGACCGCGCTCGCCAGCGCACGGGCGTAGCGCGCCTTCTGGCGGCTGAAGCCGATCGCCAGGAGCGTCCGCGTCGTCGAACCCGAGCAGGCGCGCCGGGGTCGGCGTGCCGCCCGACGCGGCCGTCAGCCGGTCGAAGGCGGCCTGCGCCGACGCGAGCGACACCTGCTGCTCGAGGATCAGGTGGACGAGCGTCCCGAACCCGGGCGCGCGGTCCCACAGCGGCGGGAGGCCGTAGCGCTCGACGATCCCGGCGAGGTCGGCGTCCCGTGCCGCGAGCTGGGCGACCGCGGCGTCGAGGCCGGCCCGGTCGAGCGGCGCGATCAGACGACCGAGCCCCCGGCCGCGAACCCGCCGGCCGGCATCGGGTCGAACGGCCGGCCCTCGGCGCCGCGCAGCCACGCCCGGGCGTTCTCGCCGAGCGACGGCCGGTGGTAGCCGCCCTCCTGGAGGACGACCAGGCGGCGGCCGAGCGCGGCGACCCGCCGGCCGACCTCGTGGTAGACGTCGGTCGTGAGCGCGAAGTCGCCGATCGGGTCGAGCCCGTACGTGTCGAAGCCGAGCGAGACGACGACGATCGAGCCGGGTGACGCGCCGATCGCCTCGACCGCGCGGTCCGTGGCCTCGAGGTAGTCCTCGTTGGTCGCCCCGGCGCGAAGCGGCAGGTTCAGGTTCTCGCCGACACCCGGCCCCTCCCCCGTCTCGTCGGCACGACCGAGGAAGTACGGATAGGCGCGCTGCGGGTCGGCGTGGATCGAGACGTAGCGGACGTCGCCGCGGCGCCAGAAGATCTGCTGCGTGCCGTTACCGTGGTGGTAGTCGACGTCGAGGATGGCCACGCGCTCGCCGGTCGCCGCGCGATGATCGCCTCGGCCGCGATCGCGGCGTTGTTGAAGAAGCAGTACCCGCCGTACATCGATCGCGCCGCGTGATGGCCGGGCGGCCGGCACAGGCCGTAGGCGATCCGCTCCCCACCGAGCACGAGGTCCACGGTCGTCAGCGCCGCGTCCACGGCGCCGCGCGCGGCGACGTACGTGCCCGCGACCAGCGGCGCGGCGGAGTCGAGGCCCCAGTAGCCGGCCCGCCCGCCGACGTGCTCCGGCTCGCGCACCAGCGCCTCGATCGCCTCGGCGCTCATCCCCTCGAACATCGCGCGGTTGGGATACGTGTCGGCGGACAGGAACGGCGACGCGATCTGCTGGGCGGCGGACCTCGTGCCACGCCACCTCGAGGAAGCGGATCAGGCCCTCGTCGTGGACCGCGGTGATCGGCGCCTCGCCGTGCTCGGTCGGGGCGACCACCTCGTACCCGCCGTCGGCCTCGAGCGTGCGGCGGATGATCTCGGCCCGCTCCGCGACCTCGTTGGCCGGGACGCCCTGGCCCATGTACGTCTCGGTCGTGATGTCGTGGCCCAGGTGGCTCGGCGTGTAGACGACCCGCATTCAGACCCCTCGATCGCCGGTGTCGCTCGCGACCGACAGGATCGCCGCGCTGACCGCATCCGGACGGTAGCGCATCAGGTTGTGACCATCGTGGCGGAACGGCACGGTGCGGATCGGCGACCGGCCGGCGGCGGCCCGCGCGGCATCGACCGCGGCCAGCGCGCGCTCCCGGGCACCCGGCTGGTCGTCGGACGGCGACGCAGCGATCAGCGCGACGACCGGCGCGTCCACGGCGGCGAGGGTCTCGAGCGGGTCGTAGGCGAACATCGTCTGCACGCAGGCGGTCGTGACGTGCGGCCTGGTGACCGGTACGACCCGGCCCGCGTGCGTCTCGACGACCGTGGCGCGCGCGGCGCGCTCCTGGTCGGCGTCCCACGACGCGGGATCGAAGGCCTCGCGGTCAGCCAGGAACGCCGTCATCGAGCGGAGGACCTCCGGCGGCTCGTCGAGGCCGCGCAGGAACTCGTCGACGTCGAGACCGGTCGATGCCTCGAGGTCCTCCCAGCCGCCGTCGACGAGGACGAGCCCCGAGCAGCGCGGGCCGAGCGCCCGCGCCGCTTCGGCCGCGACCATCGCCCCGAACCCGTGCCCCACGAGGATGACCCGGTCGACCGGCTCGGCGACCAGGCCGGATCCCTCGGCGGCCGCGATCGCGTCTTCGGCGAGGACCGGCAGGTCGTAGGCGCCGGTCTCGGTCGGCGCGTCCGAGAGGCCGTGGCCGCGGAGGTCCATCGCCACGACCGAGCGGGCGCCGCGGAGCCGTCGCGCGACCGGCGTCCAGATCCAGGCGGTCTGCCCCAGGCCGTGGACCAGGAGGACGCCCGGGCCGTCCGCCGCGACCGGCCCGCCCCAGTCGAGGAAGTGGACGCGATCGCCCGGCGCGACCTCGACGACGAACCCCTCGGGCTCGAGATCCAGGTCCGCTGCCGGGACGACGGGCGTCGGGGTCTCCATCGACCCGTAGGATACGGGCGCCATGGCCAAGCGCCGACGTGGCGCTCGAAGCGCCCCACCCAGATCCAGCCGCCACCGCCCGTTCGACGAGCTGGTCGACGAGGCGCTGGCACGATCCCGATGCCGTTCGCGGCCGCCCTCGACGAGGTCGCGATCGTGATCGCCGACGAGCCGTCGGACGACCAGCGGCGCGAGAACGACCTCGGACCCGACGACACGCTCTACGGGCTGTACGAGGGCGTGCCCCGGACGGAGTGGGCCGCCGACTGGGCGGCCGTCCCGAACCGGATCACGCTGTTCCGGCTCCCGCTCGAGGAGGACTTCGCCGACCCGGACGACCTCGCCGACGAGGTCTGGGTGACCGTGGTCCACGAGTTGGCCCACCACCTCGGCATCGAGGACGACCGGCTCCACGACCTCGGCGTGGACTGAAACGGAGCCGGCCGACCCGACCCGATCCGGGTGCGCGGCTCACGCCGGTCCCGCCCGTTCGGTCAGGCCCGCCCGTTCGGTCAGTCCCGCCTGTTCGGTCAGAGCCCGCCACGTTTCCGGTCAAATGACCCTCACGCGGTCCTTGGTCACCGTCAGGCCATCCCGACCGGCACGATCCGGGTGGAACCGTGCGGGATCAGGGTCGTTCCATCGGTCAGATGTCGCGCGATCGGGTCATCTGCCGGGATCTCGCTGACGAGTGCCCGCCTGGTGGTCATCTGTCAGGAACGAGCCGATCGTCGGCGGGACCGGGCTCGCAGGACCCGGGCACGTGGGCCCCGGGCACGTGGGACCCGGGCACGTGGCATCCGGGCTCGCGGCCGACCCGATCCGACCTCAGCCCACGATGCTGAGGATCGCGATGAACCCCACGACCCCGAGCGCCATCCAGGCGATGAGCGGCCGGGTGATCCAGCGGAACCGGCGCTGGCCGGGCCGCGGCAGGTCGGGGTCGGTGTCGCCGCCGCGGCGGACGTGGTCGAGCCCGAACGTCGCGTGCGTGAGCCCGACGAACATCACGACCTGCGGCGCGACGGAGATCGCGGTCACCGTGAAGATCAGGGTCCCGATCGCGAAGACGCCGATGACGATCCCCATCGTGATGAGGACGACCCCGAGGGTGCCGGAGTCCGGCCCCAGCCCGACCGCGTCGGCGATCCGGAACGCGATGTCGAGTCCGGCACCGAGGCCGAACAGGATCAGGAGCTGGGCTGCCGTCTCGGAGAGCGCCACCACGACCGCGGCCATCTTCCGCGCGCGGAAGACGCGGAGCGAGCGCCGGAGCGCCTCGATCGCCGGAACGTCGCCGAGGGCGATGCCCGCCAGCAGATAGGCGAACGGTGCGCCGTACATGGCGGTCACGATCAGCGTCACGACGATCGCCGATACTCCCGTCGACGTCGCCCTGGGACCCGAGTACGGCGCCGATCCCGGCCTGGATGAGGAAGGATCCGCCGCCGACGATCACCGTCGCCACGACCGCCTGCCAGAAGACCGCCCGACTGCGGGCGAGGGCCTGCCGGACCGTGATCGGCCGACCGACGAGGCGCCCCCCGAGCAGCGACACGGCGATGATCCGCGCGTCGATGAGCGCGACCAGGAACCCGACCCCCGCGATCCAGACCAGGAAGGTGTCCCACGCCTCGTAGGTCGGGCCGAGCACGACCAGGCTCTCGAAGGCGGTGCGCCCGACGTCGGTGACGATCGTGGCCCAGGCGGCCAGCGCGAGCGGGGCAAGGGTCCCGAGGACGACGAGCCCGACGTAGAACGATGCCGGCCGCATCTCGGGCGACGATCGGGCGAGGAGGTCGAAGCTGGCGCCGAGAAGGCGTCGGGTCGACTCGACCGGGGGCATCGGCGGCGCGGCCGGCACAGGCACGGCGACCGGCGCCGGCGGCTCGGGGCCAGGGGGGTCAGCGGGCGGCGCCGGCGGCTCGGCGGTCCCTGTCGGCGGCACGGCGATCGCTCCCGGCGGCTCGGCGGTCCCTGTCGGCGGCACGGCGATCGCTCCCGGCGGCTCGGCGGTCCCAGCCGGCGGCTCGGCCACGACCGCGGTCGGCGGCTCGGGTTCGGCCGGGTCCGGCGATCCGGGTCCGTCGGGCGGCGACTGGGCAGTGGGGGCCGTCCCAGGTTCGATCGGCGCGAACGGGTCGACCGGGCGCCAGTCGCTCAACCGGTCGCTCCGGGAAGCCTCCCGGCACCGGCCAGCAGCTCACCGAGCCGTCCGATGTCGACGTTCCCGCCCGACAGCAGCACCGCGACGCGATCGCCGTCCTGGATCGGGATCCGTCCCGACAGGACGGCCGCGATCGCCGCGGCGCCGGCCGGCTCGACCAGCTGCTTGCAGCGCTCGAGGACGAACCGCATCCCGGCCAGGATCGTCGCGTCGTCGAGGAGCACGACGTCGTCCAGGTAGCGTCGCGCCATCGCCAGCGTCCACGCTCCGGCGAACGGCGCGCCCAGCCCGTCCGCGACGGTGACCGGGCTGATCGGGACCACCTCGTCGCGTTCGAGGGCCAGCGTGAGCGCGTTCGACCCGTCCGGCTCCACGCCGTAGACGCGGGCCGACGGCCGGCGCCCCTTGACCGCCGAGGCGACCCCGCTGATCAGCCCGCCGCCGCCGACGCCGACCACGACGACATCGACGTCGGGCAGGTCGTCGACCAGCTCCAGGCCCGCCGTCCCGTGACCGGCGATGACCGCCGGGTCGTCGAACGGGTGGCAGAACAGCAGGCCCTCCTCGTCGCGGATCCGCTCCATCTCGCGCACGGCCTCGCCGACGTGCGTGCCCTTGAGGACGACGCGCGCCCCGTAGCCGAGGCACGCGTCCACCTTGGAGCGGACCGCACCGGCCGGCATGACCACGGTGACCGGCACGCCCGCCGCGCGGCCGGCCCACGCGAACGCGGCGGACGCATTCCCGGCCGAATAGCGTGATCAACCCTCGAACGCGATCGTCGGGCGGCAGGCTGGCCATCTTGTTCGCCATGCCGCGGGCCTTGAACGACCCCGTCGCCTGGAGGTGCTCCGCCCTTCATGTACAACCGGTCGTCGGCGAGTCGGACGCCGAGGGCCGCGGTCGTCCAGGTCGCCGCCGTCGACGAGTGGAGCATCGGGGTCGCCTGGACGAGGTGCCCGATCCGCTCGCGAGCGGCCTCGATCTCGGCGAGCGTGCACGTCGAGCTCGGTCGTCGGGCGGTCCATGGGCGCGAGTATGGCGCGCGCCCCTCGCGCCCGGCACTCGATTTGCGCTTGCGTGTTTGCGCAAGTAGGAATACTGTACGGGAGTGTTGGACTACCTCCCCGTCTCCGCCGAGGTCGATCGCGACCGCTACGCGGCGATCGGTCGAGCCCTGGCGGACCCCAAGCGGCTGTGCGTCCTCGAGTCCCTCGCCATCGGCGAGCTCTCGGTGAGCGACCTCAGCAACCGGGTCGGGTGCCAGGTGCCCAACATGAGCCAGCACCTCGCGGTGCTGCGCAACGTGGGGCTGGTGACCAGCCGTCGTGACGGCAACACCATCCTCTACCGCCTCGCGGATCCCCGGGTCCTCGAGGCCTATCGACTCATCCAGGACATCGCCCGCTCGCCGGGCACGTAGGGCCGGCTCGGCCGGCCCAGGCATCCCGTATCGGACGGGAGAAGGGATCGAATCACATGGCGGAGATCAAGGTCGCGACGGACGCGAATTTCGAGGAACTCGTCCTCAAGGCAGAGCGACCGGTCGTCGTCGACTTCTGGGCCGCCTGGTGCGGGCCCTGCAAGATGGTCGCGCCGGAGATGGAGAAGCTCGCCGCGAAGTACGACGGGGCGGTCGATGTCGTCAAGGTCGACGTCGACGCGAACCCGCGGCTCTCGCAGGCGTTCAACATCCTGAGCATCCCGACGATCGCGTTCTTCAAGCCCGGCGCGCAGCCGCAGGGCGTGGTGGGCTTCCGCCCGCTCGAGCAGCTCGAGCAGCAGTTCGGGCTGACGCAGTTCACGGCGGTCGAAGCCGACTGACGTCGGCGGAGGCCCTTCCCGAGCCTCACTCCTCTCGTCGGCGACCCCGGTCCACCGGATCGGGGTCGTTCAATTCCCGGGTCAGTCCGCCGTCGCGTGCCGGACGGCGAACCCGAGCCATGCCACGGCGCGGTCGATCGCGTGGTCGTCGAGGTCGGCCGGCTCGAAGCGGACCCAGCCCGGGCCACGCGGCGACGGCGATCGTGTCGGGCGTGCGCACCGCGGCCGCGGCGACCGCCGATCGTGAGCTGGAACTCGGCCGTGGTCCCCGACGCGGCGACGACGGCCACGGTCCGGCCGCCCGCGACGTACTCGATCGAGCCGTCGGCCCCGGTCGTCGTCGAGACCTCGTCGACGCCGTCGGCCGACTCCGCGAGGGCGTCCCGCAGCGTCACGGCGCGACGGCACCCAGGACGGCAGCCAGGTCGTCCAGGTGCTCGCGGTAGTGGTCGATGCGTCTTGCCGTCGAAGCTCTCCATGTGGGCCGGGTTCTTGATCCAGCGCGCCTCGGGGACGACCGTCAGGTAGCCACGCAGCTCGCCGGGCTGGGTCCGGAACTGCTCGCGCAGGTCCGCCATCGACAGGGACCGCCCACTGCGCCTGAAGCTCGGCGTTCACGACCTCGCCGCCGCGCGTATCCCAGTCCACCCTGGCGCGATCGATCGCGGGGCTGGTCTCGTTGACGGCCAGCTCCTTGGCGACCTCGAGCGAGAGGCGCCTGCCACGCGAGCATGTGGGCCATCAGGTCGCGGCCGGACCAGCCGTGGGCGGCCTCGACCGGCGCCTCCAGCTGGGCATCGGTCAGGCCGGCGAGCGCCTCGTACGGCGTCCAGGCCTCGTGCTCCTCCTCGAGGAACTCCATCGCGTCGAGGTACATGCCGGCATGGTAGTCCGGGGCACCGCCGCCATGGCCGTGTCGGGAACGAGAGGCCTAGACGGCGACCGGCTCGCGGTACTCCCCGAAGACCTCGCGCAGGACCGCGCACTGCTCGCCGAGCGTGGCGTAGGCCGCGGCGCACCGGAGGAAGTGCGGCATCAGGTTGGTCTCGCTCGAGCCTGGCCGTCGGGCGGCATCACGCAGGCCGTCGAGGGCGGCGCCCACGGCCGCCGCATCGCGCTCGCGGCGCGTCCGCTCGAGCCGCGCCATCTGGGCCTCGAACGAGCCGGGCGGCACCGACAGCACGGGCACGCTGGTCACCTCGGCCTCGTCGACGTAGGCGTTCACGCCGACGATCCGCCGCTCGCCGGCATCGAACTCCTGCTGGAAGCGGTACGCGGCGTCGGCGATCTCGCGCTGCGGATAGCCCTCGGTGATCGCGGCGACCATGCCGCCACGCCGGTCGATCTCCTCGATGTAGCGCCAGACGGCCGCCTCGGTCTCCGCGGTCAGGGCCTCCACGAACCACGAGCCGCCGAGCGGGTCGACGGTGGCGTCCACCCCGGTCTCCTCGGCGATGATCTGCTGCTGGCGGAGCGCGAGCAGCGCGGCCTCCGCGGTGGGCACCGCGAGCGCCTCGTCGTGGGCGTCGGTGTGCAGCGACTGCGTGCCGCCCAGGACCGCGGCGAGGGCCTGGACCGCGACCCGGGTGAGGTTGTTGAGCGGCTGCTGGGGCGTCAGCGACACGCCGGCCGTCTGGGTGTGGAAGCGCATCCAGGCGGAGCGCTCGTTCTCGGCGCCGTAGCGCTCGGTCATCAGGCGGTGCCAGACCCGGCGCGACGCCCGGAACTTGGCGATCTCCTCGAAGAAGTCCGAGTGGGAGTTGAAGAAGAACGAGAGCCGCGGCGCGAAGTCGTCGATGCGCAGGCCACGCTCGAGCGCGGCCTCGACGTAGGCCATCCCGTCGGCGATCGTGAAGGCCAGCTCCTGGATCGCGGTCGAGCCGGCCTCGCGGATGTGGTAGCCGCTGATCGAGACGGTGTTCCAGCGCGGCAGCTCGTTGGTCCCGAACTCGATGGTGTCGGTCACGAGCCGCATCGAGGGCGCCGGCGGGAAGAGGTACTCCTTCTGGGCCACGAACTCCTTGAGGATGTCGTTCTGGGTGGTCCCCTCGAGGCGCGCTCGCGGGACGCCGGCCTTCTCCGCGGCCACGATGTACATCGCCCAGATCGGCGCGGCCGGGGAGTTGATGGTCATCGACGTGCTGACGCGGTCGAGCGGCAGGCCGCCGAGCAGGACCTCCATGTCGGCGAGGCTCGAGACGGCGACGCCGCAGGTCCCGAACTCGCCCTCGGCCTCGGGGTCGTCGGTGTCGTAGCCGTACAGCGTCGGCATGTCGTAGGCGACCGAGAGGCCGGTCTGCCCGGCGTCGAGCAGCTGGCGGAAGCGCGCGTTGGTGTCCTCGGCGGCCCCGAAGCCGGCGAACATCCGCATCGTCCAGAGGCGACTCCGGTAGCCGTTGGGATGGATGCCGCGGGTGAACGGCGGCTCGCCCGGGACGCCGATGTCGCGGGCCGCGTCGATGCCGGCGTCGTCGAGCGACCACGGCCCGTAGAGCGGCTCGACGGTCGTGTCGCCGAGCGTCGCGAAGCGGGGCTTGCGCTCGGTCGGCGGCTCGCCCGATGGCGTTCGGCGACGCGTCTCCCAGGCTCGTCGGCGGGCGGCCCAGTCGGCCTCGTTCGACCGGTCGGTCATGGCCGCGACTCTAGCACGGCGGTCAGCCCTGACCGAATGCCGCGATCGCCTCCTGGATGCGGTCCTCCGGCATGTCGTTGGTGATGACGACGTTGACGATGTCGGGGTCCGCGGACGGCCAGACGACGACGCTCTGGAGCCGCTCGCTGGTCTTGGTGTCGAGCCGGCGTGCGTGGCGGCCGGCGATCGTCGGCGAGGACTGGCTGAGGATCGTGGTCCGGCCGGCCGCGTCCGCACTCGAGGCGTAGAAGTCGCCGACCAGGTCGGCGGTCAGGCCCGGGTGCGGTGAAGACGGCCATCGCCGCGGTCCGCTCGGCCCCGAACGACCAGGTCCCGCCGCCGAAGCGCAGCTCCTCGATGCCGGCTGCCGTCAGCGAGCCCATCGCCTCGGGCGAGCAGTTGCGGCCGGAATCGAGGCTCCCCGGCGCGGCGTCGTGGAAGGTCTTCGGGATCCGGGCCTCGAGCTCCGGGTAGGCGCCCGGGGCCGACCCGTCGGCGGTGCAGGCGCCGGTCGGATCGAAGGATGCGGGCGGAGCGCCCGGCGCAGCCGGCCAGAACGAGCAGCGCGAACAGGAGGGTGGCGACGAGGCCGGACCGGGGGAGCACGGACGGAAGCGTACCCGTGCTCGGCCGAGCGTGCCCGCGGCGGGGTGGTGCGCCGCTGCACCTGGTACGGGCGTCCCGGGGTGGTGCGCGCATGCGCCCGACCATCGACCCTGCCCGCCAGGCGACAAGGGTGCCATTGCCCAGCCCCTGGACTCGGGCCTAGTGTTCTGGGTACGCCGACCCGCGATCGAACCGGGAACTTCCTGGGGCGTCGGTCACGGAACAGGAAACGGCCTTTCGTTCTGAGGATGGTTCGGAGCGAAGGATCCCGGATCCAGTTCACGAGCCGAATAACTGGACATCGGCCAACAGGCCTGGTGGACCGTCGGGACGGCAGCGCTTATCGCTCGGTCATCTCTCTAATCAGCGAATGGAACGCCCTCCGATATCGGGGGGCGTTCTCGCGTCCGGCGCCGGACGCCAGTCGCGCGGTCAGGCGGAGCGGCCGGGACGCACGGCCGCTCCGGCACCGGGCGGGCGCGGCGGAGGATCGCCCCGCCGGTCGAGCTCGGCCTGGACGACGCGGGCGGCCGCCACGAGCTCCGGGTCGCGGGTCACGGTCCCGCTGAGCCAGTCGATGTAGGACGGCTCGAACGAGGCGATCTGGCCCAGCGTGTGACCGTGGAACTTCCCGAACTCGACCGGGTAGACGTTCGCCTCCTCCAGCGACGGCGGCGGCCGGCGGCGGAAGTGGCGGACGCGGTCCTTGATCAGCGGCCCGGTCGGCGTCGAGGCCCGCGGCGGCTCGCCGCCCACCGATTCCGGCCGCGGCGGCGGCTGGCCGGGGAGCGTGGTCCGCGCGCGCGCCGTGCGCGGCGGCCTCGTTGCGAGCCCGGTAGGTGGCGCTCATGTCGACGCGCCCGGTGACCGGTCGCGTCGGCTTGGGGCTCGGCGGGCCGCCGCGCCGCGGGCGGGCGTCCTCGTCGAAGGTCGGCCGGCTCGCCCGACCGCTCGGCCGCCGATCGCCCCGCCGCGTCGCGGGTGAGCGCGGCATAGGCGTCGTTGATCTCGGCCATCTGGCGCGTCGCGACGCGCGACAGCGCGGGGTCGTCGCCGGTGAGGTCGGGGTGGTGGGCCCGGGCGAGCCGGCGCCAGGCCGCCTTGATCTCGGTCGCGGAGGCGCCGCGACCGACGCCCGAGGACCTCGTGCGGATCGCGTTTCGCCACGTGGTGGAGTGTACGGCGCTTGACAGGTCCGCCGGTCGTGGCGTCCCCTTGCGGCATGGGGTCCGTCCGACGCGCCGGGTTGCTGGCGGCACTCGCCGCCGCGCCGGTGGGGCTCGCCTACCGGTTCGCGCTCGCGTACCGCGTCCGGGCGGGCTATCCACGCCGCGATCCGGCCCGGGTGATGCCCGGACGCCCGCGGGCTGCCGTACGAGGAGACGACCGTCCCGCTCGGCCGGGCTGGACCTCCCGGCATGGTTCATCCCGGCCCGTGACGGCGCCCCCGGGCCCGGGATCGTCCTGGTCCACGGCTGGGAGTCCGCACGCGACCGGACCCTGCCGCTCGCGCAGTTCCTCCATGCCGCCGGGTTCCACTGCCTGGCCTTCGACGTCCGCGGGCACGGCGGCAACCCGGCCGAGGCGCTGCCACTGACCGCGGGCGAGTTCGGGCTGGACGCGGCGGCCGCCTTCGCCACGCTGCTCGAGCGACCGGAGGTGACGGTCGGCGGCGTGGCGGGTCACTCGATGGGCGGGATCGGGGCGATCCTGGCCGCGCGGCGGACCCGCGCGTGGCCGTGCTGATCGCCACGTCCACGCCGGCCGACCCGTGGCGCCTGACCCGCGAGACCTTCCGGCTCGCCCACCTGCCGATCCCCGACCCGATCGCCTATCCCCTGGCCTGGCTGACGTCGCGCGTCTACCTGCGACCGCGCGGCCACCGCGTGGCCGAGGTCAGCGCCGCGGCGGCGATCGCCCGCTACCGCGGTCCGATCCTGCTGGCCCACGGCACCGACGACGCCGTGGTCCCGGTCTCGCACCTGGCCCGGCTCGCGGCGGCCGCCCGGGCCGGTCGGGCCGGTCTGCCGGCCGGCGCCCCCGACACCCCCATCGAGACCTTGCTCGTCGAGGGCGGCCAGCACTCGTGGCTGTACGAGTTCCCGGAGTACCGCCGGGCGGTGGCGTCGTTCGCGGCACGCGCGCTGGGCGGTCCGCTCTCGCCCGAGGCCGCCGGGCGAGGTCGCGGCCGCCGTGCCGGCCGAGCGGATCCCGGACGCCGAGCATCGCTTCAGCCCGATCGAGGACAGCCCGGGCGGCTTCCGGACCCTCGCCCAGGTCGCGCTGCCGGGGGCGACGAAGCCGATCGCCCGGGCGGAGCCGGACCCCGCCGGCGACGCCGCGTCGTGACGCCGACCGCCTCCGCCGACCCCGTCTGGTCCGCGATCGCGGACGCGGCGCGCGATCCGCGCCTTCGCCGACCGCCCGCTGGAGCCCGCGCACCTCGACCGGATCCTCAACGCCGGACGGCGGGCCGGCTCGTCGAAGAACCAGCAGCGCTGGGCGTTCATCGTCTGCCGCGACCGGGAGCGCCTCCGGGCGCTCTCGACGGTCGGGCCGTGGGCCGGCCACCTCGCCGGCGCTGCGGTCGGGATCGCCCTGGTGACCCCGGACCCGCATCGACCGGACGCCCCGCTGTCGATCCTGTTCGACCTCGGCCAGGCGGCGGAGAACATGATGCTGGCCGCGTGGGAGCTCGGCATCGGCAGCGTCCCCGCCACGGTCTACGAGCACGACACGGCGCGCGAGATCCTCGGCTACCCGGACGACTGGCGCTGCGAGTACATCCTGTCGTTCGGGTACCCGGCCGACCCGGCGGACCTCACGCGGCCGCCGAAGGCGGGCGGCCGGGCGCCGCTCGACGAGCTCGTCCACGAGGAGCGCTGGTAGGCGCCGACACCGACGACGGGCGGCGCGCGGCGGACTTCCGGGTGGCTACTGCCAGCGGAACTTGCGCGACGCGATCCCGAAGCAGACCGACCAGCCAGCCGGCCAGCACGGCCGCGCACACCCACAGCGGCGCGAACGGCGTCCCGCCGACCATCACCTGGCGCAGCGCGTCGGCGAGGTAGGTCAGCGGGACCAGCCGGGCGATCCCCTGCAGGAACGGGGGCATCACCGCGATCGGGAAGAACACGCCCGACAGGAACATCATCGGGAACTGGACGACCTGGGTCAGGCCGTTGGCGGCGTCCTCGGTCTTGGTGAACGACGCCAGCACGTAGCCGAGCGACAGGAACGCGACCGCGCCCAGCGCGATGAAGGCCGCCGCCATGAGCAGCGAGCCGACGATCTGGACGCCGAACACCATCACCCCGACGCCGACGATGATCACCGCCTGGAGTAGCGCGATCAGCAGGCGCATCAGCGTGTTCGAGCCGACCAGCTGCGAGCGGCGGAGCGGCGTCGCGGCGAGGCGCTTGAGGATCCCCTTCTCGCGGTCCGCCACGAGCGGGACGGCCGCGAAGATGCCGATCTGCATGATCGACATCCCGAGGATGCTCGGGACGAAGTAGCTGATGAACGAGAGGTTCTCGGTCTGGATGGTCTCCGGCTGCGGGAGCACCAGCGGCGACCGGCCGCCGAGATTGACCACGCCGAGGACGCTGCCCACCGCCTGGTCGACCGACGCCACGAGCGACGAGCGCGACGGGTCGACGACCACGGTGATCGAGGCCGGCCCGCCGCTGCCGGCCGTCGCCGCCGTGAGCGCGGCCCCGTACCCGGCGGGCACGACGATGATCGCGTCCACCTCGCCGTCCTTCATCGCGGCCTCGGCAGCGGCCCGGTCCGCCTGGTCGGTCAGCGTGACCCCGTTCGCGGCCGCGAACGCCGCGTGCAGTTGGGTGGACGTGGCCGACCCATCCTGGTCCACCCACGCGACGTTCACGGCCGCGCTGCCGCCGCCCTGGAAGATGAAGCCGAACATGAAGATGAAGATCAAGGGGAACGCCAGGGTCCAGAAGACCGCGGCGCGGTCGCGCAGATAGCTCTTGATGTTCGCGATGGTCAGCGCCGACAGGGCTCGCACGGGTTCTCGCTCCTCAGTCGCGCAGCGCCCGACCGGTCAGGTCGAGGAAGACGTCTTCGAGGGTCGCCCGGCGGACGGTGAGGTTCTGCGCCTCGACGCCCTTGGCATCCGCGAGAGCGAGCAGCGCCCCGATGGTCGCGCCGACGTCGCGCGTGTACACGAGCAGGTCCGCCGCGTCGCGCTTGATCGACGAGACGGCCGGCAGCGCCGAGAGCTCGTCGTCCGAGAAGTCCTCGGTGGCATCGAAGCGCACGGCCCGATCCTGGAAGTGCTGGCCGACCAGCTCGTCGACGGTCCCCATCTCGAGGATGTGCCCGTGGTCCATGATCGCGACCCGGTCGCACAGGATCTCGGCCTCCTCGAGGTAGTGGGTGGTCAGCACCACCGTCCGGCCCTTCGCCTTGAGGTCCAGCACGAGGTCCCAGAGCGCCCGTCGAGCCGCGGGGTCGAGACCGGTCGTCGGCTCGTCGAGGAAGATCAGCTCCGGGTCGTTGACGAGCGCCAGGGCCACGCTGAGCCGCTGCCGCTGGCCGCCGGACAGCTCCTGGGTCCGCGCGTCGCGTCGCTCGCCCAGCTCGAGCAGGTCGATCAGCTCGTTCGCCGGCCGCGCCTTCGGGTAGAAGCTCCCGAAGAGGTCGATGAGCTCCGTGACGGTCAGCTTCGGGTACAGGGCCGCCGTCTGGAGGCTGACGCCGATCCGCGGCTTGATCCGGTCCGCCCCGGTCGCGACGTCCACGCCGAGCACCGTGGCCGTGCCCGCGTCGGGCGCGCGTAGGCCCTCGAGGATCTCGACCGTGGTGGTCTTGCCGGCGCCGTTCGGTCCGAGCAGGGCGAAGACCTCGCCCCCGGCGACGTCGAAGTCGATGCCGTCCACGGCGACGAGGTCGCCGTAGCGCTTGACCAGCCCGCGGACGCGGACCACCGGATCGTCGGGACGCGCGGCCACCTGACCAGCCGCCGGGGAGATCGACTGCATGCTCACGAATGGTGCCAGACGTGCCGGAAGGGCGCTCAGCCGGCTGCGCTGTCGGGCGTGTCGAGTCCGCCGGACCAGTCGATGTCGAGCGCGATGGTCGAGTCGGAGCCCCGATCGTCCTCCGGCGCCGGCGCCCCGAGGCGGAGGTACGCCTCGATCGCGGCTTCGAGACCGACATCGCGGCCGGCCAGCTCGGAGAGGATCCACTTCTCCTCGAGGACGTCGCAATAGGCCTGGAGCGGGTCCCGCTTGGCACCGACGGTCGGCAGGATCGCATCGAGGCTCGGCTCGAGGACGTCGCGCAGCCACCGCTCGGCCGCCTCCTGCTCGGTCACGGGTCGCCGGTCGTACGACTCCAGCCACGCCCGGTACTCGCGCAGGTCGTTGAGCAGCAGGCGCGCCTGCCCTTCGAGCGCGACGAGCCCGGTCAGCCGCTCCAGCTGGTGGGCGTGGAACCGACGGTTGGTCACGGCCACCCGCAGTTCGACCGTCCCGCCGCCGCTCGTCGGCTCAAGGTTGATCTCGTCCACGGCGAAGCCCAGGTCGTTCAGGCGGCGGATGCGCGCCCGGACCGCGTGCCGGTCGGTCGGCGAGACCTCCGGGACGAGATGGAGCTCGTCCCACAGCGAGACGTATCGCGTCCGAACGGTCTCGGCCGCGGCCACGGCGTCGTCGAACGAGTCGGGACGTCCCTGCATCGCGGCGACGTCGGCCAGCCCGAAGGCGACGTTCTCGACGAGGATCTCGAGGTCGTACGCGCGCTGCCCGTCCGAGAGCGTCGGGTGGATCTCGCTGGTCTCGGCGTCCACGAGGAACGCCTGGACCTTGTCCCCGTCGCGGCGGAACAGGGTATTGGCGAGCGAGCAGTCGCCCCAGAAGACGCCGGCCCGATGGAGGTCGATGAGCAGCCACGCCATCGCATCGAGCAGCCGGTCGCGGTACGGGCCGGGTCCCAGCGGGAAGCGCATCAGGAGGCGTCGGTACTGGATGGAGTACCCGAGGTACTCGGTCATCAGGATGGCGGACGACCGCTCCGGGGACGCGGCGAGGCCCACGGCGGTCACGGCCGGGAGTCCCAGGGACTCCAGGTGGCGGAGGACGTCGAACTCGGTCGTCGCGACGCCGAGCGGCTCCTCCTTGAGCGCATAGGTCCTGCCGTTCGCGACAAGGAAGCGCACCAGGTGGCGCGAGGGTCCGACCGGGTACTCCTTGAAGTGGAGCGTCTCCGACGACCAGTCGCCGAGCGGGCGCTCCCACGGGAGGTCGAGCAGGGCCCCCGCCCCGTCGCGGAGCCGGAGCCGCGGATGGACAGGGTCGATGAGCGGCTCGGTCAGGGCGTCAGAGCTTCTTGCGGAGGTAGGCGGTGACGGTCGCGTCATACCCGAGCTGCTCGTACAGGTGGCGCGCCTCGGGACGATGGTGGCCCGCGGTGATCTCGACGAAGGCGGCCCCGAGCTCGGTCCCGATCCGCTCCGCCTCCGCCATCAGGGCCCTCCCCACGCCGCGCTCCCGGGCGCCCGGGTCCACCACCAGCGCGAGGATGCGCAGGATCCGGTCGTCGTGCTCGAAGCGCGGCAGCGCATGGACGGCGATGAAGCCCAGGATCGCGCCGTCGTGCTCGGCGATGATCACCCGGGAATGGGGCGACGCGAAGCGCTCGAGGCGGGCCACGATGTCGCTCGGGCCGGCCGGGTAGCCCTCGTCGGTGAAGAGCTGGGCGATCTCGTCGGCATCGTCGGGTCCGGCGGGTCGGATGGCGACGGCGGGGCGGTCGGTCACGTGGTCGGTCATGTGGCGATGGTACCCGGCGCGTCATCCACGACGAGCACCAGACGGCCGTCGCGCTCGCCACCGGGCAGCAGCCGCTCCGGCCCGAACGGACCGGCGGCCGGTGACGACGTCGCGGGCCGGTCGGTCGACGCGTCGCTCGTCGCGTCGCGCGCCAGCCAGACCACCGCCGGGCCTTCGCTCAGGCGCGCGAGCGATGCGGCGAGCCGGCCCTCGGTCGACGGCTCGAGGAGCGCGATCGCCCGGATCGTCGGAACGGCGGCCAGGCCCAACGTCGCGACCCGGACATGCGCACCGATGAGCGCGTCGCCGGGCGCCTCCTCGAACGGCCCGACCAGACCCGCGGCGGCCTCGCGGATGGATGCCTCGGTCCGCGCGAGCTCGACCGTCGTCCATCCGACCGCGACCGCGTGGACGGTCGGGGCATCCGGCGCCGCCGTACGCCAGCGGGTCAGCGCCGCCTCGACCGCGCCGGCGATCGCGACCTCGAAGGCGCCGTTCACCCGATCAGCAGCAGGTCCGGCGCCGGCCGTCCCAGGAGCTCGAAGCCGACCCGCCGGTAGAGCCGGATCGCGGCCGTGTTGTCGGCGAAGACGCCGAGATGGATCCACTCGCTGCCGGCCGCGATGGCGTCGGCGGCCGCCGTCGCCGTCACCAGCTCGCCGAGGCCGCGACCGCGCGCCCAGCCGGCGGTCCCGATCGACGACAGGTAGCTCAGGCCGTCGAAGGTGGCCCGCTTGGCGACCGCCGCCGGCTCGCCGCCGAGACGGACGAGGTAGTAGGTGAAGGTCGTGTTGTCGAGCGAGGCCCCGATCTCCCGGCGCACGCCGGGTCGAAGTCCCTCCTCGATGTCGAAGGCGCGGCACAGGATGTCGGAGATCGAGTCGATCGTGGCGTCCGCGGGACGACCGCCCGCCGCGTTCAGCCGTTCCAGGCTGACCTCCGGGCCGTATCGCCGCGGCACCCCCCTGAGCGGCAGGTCCCGGTCGGTGAGGACCATCACGCAGCCCATCCCCATGTCGCGGAACCCGTGCGCCAGGAGCCGCCCGGCGAGGTCGCTCGGCTGGTCGAATGCCGGCGCGGGCCAGACGTGGGGCTGTCGGTCCAGGGTCGTGAACAGGACCAGCGCCTCCGCGAGCCGCCGATCGAAGGCGTCCGGCTCGCTCGGCCAGCGGAGGCCTTCGAGGCGGTTCCAGAACGGTTCCGGCTCGCCTGGGTCGAAGAGCAGCAGACCGTCGCCCATGTCGCGCAGCTCGCGACCCGGCGTCGCGTGGACGCGCGCTTCGTGGATCAGGAGGCGGCGCATCATCGCCTCGTCCACCCCGTGGAGGTCGCCGGGATCGTCCTGGTCCATCACAGGTGGACGATACTGGCGGGAAACCGGGGCCGCTGCGGGGACGTAGCACGCAGCGGGGCCGACGACCGGCCCGTCGCGTCGCCGATCACCAGGAGGAACTCGCCTTGTCTCGTCGGATGCTCTCGGTCCTGGGCCTGTCCACGGTCCTGAGTCTCGCCCTCGCGGCCTGTGGAAGCTCGGGGTCGACCACCGTCCCTGGCGCGAGCGCCCCGGCCGCGAGCGCGCCGGCCAGCGCCCCGGCCGCATCAGCGGCCTGCGCCGAGAGCGGCACCCCGGGGTCCGTCACGGTCTCGATCAAGGACTTCGCGTTCGACCCGTCCGCGATCACGGCCAAGGTCGGCGAGACCGTCACGTTCACCAACGGCGACACGGCCAGCCACACGGCGACGCTCGACGACGGCACCTGCGCCACCGGGCTCATCCTGAACGCGAAGCGCGACAGCCTGACGTTCTCGGCGGCGGGCACGTACCCCTTCCACTGCTCGATCCATACCGACATGAAGGGGACGATCACCGTCAGCTGAGCGTGGCCGGCGGCCGTGAGTCCGCCGGCGCGACGGCCGCGAGGCGGGCGGCGCCGCGGCCGGGGCGACGAAGGCACCGGCCCCGGGCTAGCGAGGGCGCTCGACCACCAGCAGCATCGCCTCGGACGGCAGGTCGATCAGGACCGGGCCGGGGAGCCCGGCCGTATCGATCCACTCGCGGAAGCGCTCGCGGGTCGCGAGGGCCGTCCCCTGGTACAGCTCATCCAGCTGGACGCCGCTGATGAGCTCGCCGTAGGGCGTCCGGAACTCCTCCGGCGTCGAGGGCAGCGGCCAGTCCAGCACGACGATCCGTCCGCCCGGCCGGAGCGCCTCCCAGGCCGCGCGCAGCGCGCCGACCGGGTCGGGCAGCTGGTGCAGCGCGTACTGGAAGTACGCGAGGTCGTACGCCGCACCTGCACCCGCCTTGTCGACCTCGGCCTGGCGGATCTCGATCCGGTCCGCGAGCCCGGCCGCCGCGACGTTGGCGCGGGCCCGAGCGACGGAGTCCGGCTCGAACTCGACGCCCACCAGCTCCACGTCCGGGAAGCGGCGGGCCATCGCGATCAGCCAGCGGCCGCCGCCGCAATGGATGTCGACCACGCGGCCGCCACGCGAGAGGTCGGCGACGAGCTGGGGCAGCTCGGCAAGCGCCTCTTGGAAGAAGACCGCGATGTCCTGCACCGTCAGGCGCTCGATCGAGGCGCGGTACCGGTCGGGCCGGTCCGCGATCGGCTGCCCACTGCGGAAGAACTCGAGCATCCCGCCCCAGTCGAGCGACGCGATGACGGAGTGGACGAACTGCCCGCCGATGAACTCGGGGCGGTCGTCGTCCAGCAGGACGATGGCGGTGTCCTCGTCGAGCCTGACGAGGCCGTCCTCGATCGTCACGAGGCGATGCGCGTCGGATGCCCGCGCCCACGCGTCGACCGCCTCGTGTCGGCAGCCGCGGTCCGTGGCCAGCTGCTCGGGGGACAGGCCCGCACGACCGGCGGCGCGCAGCCGCGAGAACAGGCCCAGCTCGACACCGAGGTAGACCAGCCAGGTCCGCTGGAACCCGGTCAGGCTGTCGACGAGTTCGTCGAAGCGGTCATCGAGGGGCATCGTCGGGGGATTGTGCCATGCGGGAGAGGGTGGGATCAGGGGGTGACGGGGTACCGTTGCGGCATGCAACGGTTGCGCCGCGCCGCGTGTTCTACGGGGTGATGGACACCGACAGCCGCCTGGCGGCCGATCTCGCCCACGACCTCGACGCGAGCTTCGAGGCCCTCGTCATCGCCCACCAGGACCGGCTCTTCTCGATCGCCCTCCGGGTCCTCGGCGACCGCGGTGCGGCCGAGGAGGCCGCCCAGGACGCCCTCGTCCGCGCCTACCGGGCTCTCGCCACGTACGACCGCGAACGGATCCGCGAGCTGCGACTCCGTCCGTGGCTCGCGACGATCGTGCTCAACCTGTGCCGGACCCGGGTCGCCCGGCGAGCGGCGAAGGGTGCCGCGCCGCTCTCGTTCGACCTCGAGGCGTCGCCACTGCCCGAACCTGCCGCGACCGACGCGACGACCATGCCGAGCGCCGTCATGGAGCGGCGCGCCGAGCGCGAGCGCTGGGCCGCCCTCCTCGCGTGTCTGCCACCCGCCTATCGGGCCGCCGTCGTGCTCCGCCACGTGGACGGCCTGAGCTATCCGGAACTCGCCACCGCCCTCGGCCGGCCCGAGGGCACCGTCAAGGCCCAGGTCCACCGCGGCCTGGCGATGTTGCGCACCGCCATCGAGTCGAGCGATCGTCTCGAGCGCCAGGAGATGACCGCATGACCACCGACACCGACGACGCGACCCTCGAGGCGGCCATGGCCGATCTGGCCGTGACCGCGCCGCCCACGCTGGCCCCGAACGTCCTCGTCGAGGTCGGGCTGGCCGACCGGATGGCCCGCCTCGACACCGTCATCGGCCCGCTCTACGTGGCGTGGAACGGCCGCGGCGTCAGCGGCGTGGAGTCCGCCGAGTTCGCCGAGAGCCACGCCGCCCGGACCGGTCGTCCGGTCTTCCCAGCCGACGCGCTGCCGGACCGGCTCGCGCGGGCGATCGACCGTCGGCTCGCGGGCGACCGCCGGGTGCGCATCGACCTCGATCTGCGCGGCCATAGCGAGTTCGAACAGGACGTCTGGCGCAAGGCCCTGGACATCCCGCGCGGCGAGGTCCGTCCGTATGGCTGGATCGCGGCGGAGATCGGCCGGCCGAAGGCGGTCCGGGCCGTGGGCACCGCGCTGGGCCACAACCCGGTGCCGCTGATCGTGCCGTGCCACCGCGTCGTCCGGACGGACGGCACGATCGGGCAGTACTCGCTGGGCGGCCCGAAGAACAAGCGCACCATCCTGGCCGCCGAAGGCCTCGATCCCGACGCGATGGAGGCCGCCGCGAAACGCGGTGAGCGGCTGATCGGCTGCGCCTCCACGAACATCGTGTGCTGGCCGACGTGCTGGACCGGGCGGCACATGCTGACGAAGAACCGGCGGCCGTTCCGCTCGCTGGCTGAGGCGTCCGCCGCCGGCTACCGGCCGTGCAAGATCTGCCGGCCCGTCTCCGGAGCCATCGCCGCCTGAGCCGACGCGTCCCGGCCGCGACGATGTACCATCCTGTCTTGGACCATTCGTCTGTGCCAACCGCCGAAGCCGCGCTCGGGGCGCCCGGGCGTGGCGTGGCCGCGCCGACCGCCGCGACCCTGACGGTCGCAGCCAGGGCCACACCCATCCCGGCGGCACGCAACCCGGGGATCCTGCTCGGGATGCTGGTCCTCTACGTCGTGTGGGGCTCGACCTACCTGGCCATCGCGATCGCGGTCCAGAGCATCCCGCCGTTCCTCATGGCCGCCACCCGATTCGTCCTGGCCGGCCTGATCCTGCTCGGGTTGTCGCGGATCCGCGGCGGCCACGACTTCGAGTGGCCGACGCGGCGAGAGTGGCGCGACTCGCTGATCGTCGGCTCCCTGCTGCTCGGCGGCGGGATGGGCATGGTCGCCTTCGCCGAGCAGACGATCCCCTCCGGGATCACGGCCATCCTCATCGCCATGCTTCCGGTCTGGGTCGCGATCTTCGGCCGCATCTTCTTCGGCGAGCGGCTGCCGCTCGGTGCGGTCATCGGGATCGCCATCGGGTTCGTCGGCGTGGCCGTGCTGGTCGGCCCGACCGCGCTCGGCATCGAAGGCGGTCTCGAACCGCTCGGGCTCGCCGCGGCCATCCTTTCGCCGATCTGCTGGTCGATCGGCTCGCTCTTCGCCTCGCACAAGGCGGTCCTGCCACGCCGCCCACTGGTCCTGGCCGGCGCCGAGATGCTGACTGGCGGCCTGATCCTCGTCGCCATGTCGGGTGCGTCCGGCGAGCTCGCCACCTTCCACATCGCCGACGTCACGACGTCGTCGTTCATCGCGCTCACGTACCTGACCGTCGTCGGCAGCCTGATCGCGTTCACGACCTACGGCTGGCTCCTGCGCAAGGCGCCGCTCTCGCTGATCGCGACCTACGCCTACGTCAACCCGGTCGTCGCGGTGATCCTGGGGTTCGTCGTCCTCCAGGAGCCGATCGAGGCTCGAACGATCATCGCGGGCGCGATCATCGTGTTCGCGGTGGCCCTCATCGTGACCGCGCGCGGGCGGATGCTCCGACCTGCCGAACAGGTCGCGGCGCAGCGATCGGTCACCCCCGCCGGCGCCGACCGGACGCCCGAGGCCGCCTGACGACGGTCACATCTCGCTGAGGATCACGCGCGAGACGCGGCGCGCCAGCGCCATGATCGTGATCATCGGGTTCACGCCGATCCCCGTCGGGAAGACCGAACCGTCGCCGACGTACAGGCCACGGACGACGTGGTCGCCCCGGTCCGCGTCGCGGACGCGGCCCCACGGGTCGCACGGGTGCATACGGACGTCCGCGCCCATGCGGACCGAGCCCATCTGGTGGGCCGAGAACACGGTGCCGCGGTTCGGCGCGAAGTCGAACGACGCGAGGTCCGCCTCGAAGCGGGCGAACCGGGCCGCCTCCTCGTCCGGACCGCCTGTCCGCCCGTCGTGCCAGCGGGGCGGCGTGCCCACCGCGATGATCCGCTCGGCCCCGGCGGCCCGGGCGATCCGGGCCATCTGCACGAGACCGTGGCGCATCGTCGCCACGCCGGTGGCGTCGAGCCGGTAGTCGATCCGCGGGCGGCCCGACCCGGTCAGCGTGAGCTTCCCCTCCCCACCATCGCGGGTCACGGCGATCAGCGGGGCCACCATCCGGATGCCGCGCATCACATCCGCGTGCGCCTCGCGCCCCTCCCACGGCAGCGCGAGCGCGAGGAGCCCGGGATGGCCCGGCGCCGATTCGATGGCGTAGCCGTTCCGGCCGGGCTCCCCCGCCCCGAACTCCAGCGACCGGGCGGCCTGCATCGTGCCGCGCCACATGTCCACCGGCTCGTCGAACCAGCCCGCGACGACCGACACGGGGTGCAGCCGCAGGTACCGCCCGATCTTGGGATGGCCCACCGACGAGCGCTGCAGGATCGCGGGCGTGCGGAGCGCGCCCGCGGCCAGCACGACCGTGCCCGCGCGGACGGTCAGCCGGCGACCGTCGCCGAGGAGCGCCTCCACGCCGCTGGCTCGACCCTGCTCGATCAGGACGCGGGTCACGGTCGCATCGGGCACGATCCTGGCACCCGCCTCGAACGCGCGTGCCAGGTGGGCCCGGATCCCCGACTGCTTGGTCCCGCGACGGCAGCCGAACGCGCAGCTCCCGCAGTCGCCGCAGCCCGTCGCATCGCGGCGGGTCGGGGCCGCCTCCCAGCCGAGCGCCCGCGCGCCGCGCACCAGGATCGCGTCCTTGGGCGGGATGCGGGTCGATTCGGCCACGCCAAGATCGGCCTCGACGGCCGCGACGTCCTTCGTGAACGCGGCGCCGTCCTCGAGCCCCTCGAGGCCGTGGTCGCGGACCCATTCCTCGCGGACCGCCGCCGGGGCCGCGATGCTCGTCATCCAGTTGACCAGCGTCCCGCCGCCGACCGCGCTGCCGGACAGGATCGTGACCGAGCCGTCCCATGTCGACACCAGACCGCGGTCCAGGTACAGCCGGTCGAAGGCGTCGAGCTCGTCGGTCGGCATGGTCGATTCGTCGACGAAGGAGCCGGCCTCGAGCACCACGACCGACCGACCGGCGGCGGCCACCTCGGCCGCGACGACACCCGCCGCCGGCACCGGACCCGACCACGACGACGTCCGCGTCGAGCGTGACGCCCTCGGATGTCCGGTCCGGATCCACGGGGAAGCGGAGCGGGCGAGATCGCCGCGAGGTCGGTCGTGACCGGTGGCCGGTCCGGCTCGTAGCCGATCTCGGCGAGCAACGGGTTGGGGCCGTCCGCGCCGGGCTCGGCGTAGGCCAGGAAGCTCAGGAGCTTGCGCAGCGCCTGGAACGCCGACCGGCGGAGAGCCAGCCGCGATGCTCCCCATGACAGCAGGTAGCGCTCTCGTGCCTCGAGCGGCATCGCGGAGAACGGCGTCGGGCGGCCGGCCAGTGCGAGGTTGACGACCCCGGACTCCATGAGCCGCAGCGCCTGCCGGAGCTGCTTGACCTGGGCCGGGTCCGCTGCCGACGTCAGGCCGTCGGCCGCCAGGCGCGCCCGCGTCGTCCCGTCACCGCGGACGAACGTCTCGGCGACCGTCGCGAGGGTCCGCAGCTCGGCATCGGTCCAGTCGCGCATCACCGGCGCGAGTATGACCTCGGCCGCGCGACCGGATCGTTCGGTTTCGAGCGGGATGCGACCGGTGCCGGCCCGCGACCGTCCGCCCGGCCCTCGGTCGCGCCGCGATCCCCATCCCGGTCCCGATCGGCGACATCGAGCGCCGAGGGGTTGTCGCGAGCGGTGACGGCCCCCTAGCCTCGGGGCATGGATGCGTCGCCCCTCGGGACCGTCCTCGCGTCCCCGCCGACCCGGCGCTCCTCCTTGCCCGGGTCGACGGCGGCGCCCGCGACCGCTGGGGCCCCCGCCCACCCGGTCGCACCGGCGCAGGCCTACCTCGAACGGGTCCACGCCCGCCATCGCGAGCTGCTCGAGGGCGAGGTCGCGAGCTACATCCCGGCGCTCGCGCTCGCGGATCCGGCGTGGTACGGCATCGCGCTGGTGACCGTGGACGGCACGGACTACCAGGCCGGCGACAGCCGGCAGCCGTTCACGATCCAGTCGATCTCGAAGCCGTTCACCTACGGGCTGGTCCTCGACGACCTCGGCGAGCCGTCGGTGCGGCGACGGATCGGCGTCGAGCCGACCGGCGACGCCTTCAACGCCACCACCCTCGCGCCAGGCAGCGGCGTGCCGCTCAATGCCATGGTCAACGCCGGGGCGATCGCGGCCGCGTCGCTCGTCTCGCCGGCCGACGGCGTCGCGGCGCTGGACCGGATCGTGGCGCTCTTCGGCGCGGCCGCGGGACGGCCGCTGGCGATCGATCCAGTGGTCTTCGAGTCCGAGCGCGAGACCGGCCATCGCAACCGGGCGATCGCCCACCTCCTCCGCGCGTCCGGGGTCCTCGGCGATGAGCCCGACGCTGCGCTCGAGCGGTACTTCGCCCAGTGCTCGGTGGAGGTCGACGCGCTGGACCTCGCCACGATGGCCGCGACGCTCGCGAACGGCGGCGTCAACCCACGGACCGGCGAGCGGGTGCTTTCCGGACCGACCGTCCGGGCCGTCCTGAGCGTCATGGCCACGTGCGGCATGTACGACTCGTCGGGCGACTGGGTCTACACCGTCGGCCTGCCGGCCAAGAGCGGCGTGTCCGGTGGGATCCTGGCGGTCGTTCCGGGCCAGCTCGGGATCGCGGTCTACTCGCCGCCGCTCGACGCGCGTGGGAACAGCGTCCGCGGCGTCGCGACGTGCCGGGATCTCGCGAGGGACCTCGACCTGCACCTGGTCGGGCGCGGGCGGGCCAGCGCGCCGCCGCTCCGTGCCCGCCATCCCGTCTCACGCCTGGCGTCGAAGCGGACGCGCTCCGAGGCCGAGCGCTCGCACCTGGACGTCGCCGGCTGGCAGGCCGAGGTGCTCGACCTCCAGGGCGACCTGACGTTCCTCGCCGTCGAGGCGGCGATCCGCGGGCTGGAGGATCCCGCGATCGGGCCGCGGTGGGCCGTCCTGGACCTCGCGCGGGTCGCCCGCGTCGAACCCGCGGCGGTGACGATCCTCGCAGACCTCGTGGACGCCCTCCGGGCCGCGGATCGCGATCTGTTCGTCTGCGGGGCCGCGGCGCACGCGATCGCGCTCGAGGCGCTCGACGCCCGGCTCGCGGCGACCGGCGGATCCGCGGTCCACCACTTCCCGGACGCCGACCACGCCCGCGAGTGGTGCGAGGACCGGATCCTCGACGCCGCTCCATCGGTCGACGCGGTCGACGCCGAGGGCGACGGCGGACGCGCCCCCGACCCCTCGTCCGGCGCCGAGGCCGTCCTGCTCGACGGCATGCGACCGCGCGAGGCCGCCGCGGTCCGTCGGCGCCTGGAACGGCGCCGCTACGCTCCCGGCGCCAGCATCGTCCGGCGCGGCGACCACGCGCACGAGCTGTTCCTGCTGACCAGCGGGCGACTGAGCGTCACCGTCGACCGGGTCGACGGTGGCGGCCCGCGCCGGCTCACGACCCAGTCCGCCGGCACGATCTTCGGCGAGCTCGCGTTCGTGGCCCGGACCACGCGGACGGCCGACGTCCACGCCGACACGATCGTCGAGTGCCAGGTCCTGCGCGCGGATGCGTTCGACGAGCTGATGCGGGACGAACCGCGCGCGGCCGCGGCCGTGCTCGCGAACCTGCTGCGGGTCGTGGGGGCGACGGCCCGGCGCCTGACGGACGAGCTGGCGCTGCTCGCGGACTAGCGAGCGTCGGGGAGCACGCTCCCCCGACGGATCAGGCCGGGCGCTCGAACCCCTGGGCCGGCCACGGCTCGCAGCGGATCGGCCGGTCCTCGCGATAGCCGAGGGCGTAGTCGGCCTGGATCAGCGTGTGCAGCTGGCTCGTGCCCTCGTAGATGACGGCCGCCTTCGAGTTGCGCAGATAGCGCTCGACCGGGAACTCGTTGGAGTAGCCGTTGGCGCCATGGATCTGGATCGCGTCGAGCGCGGCCTGGACCGCGTGCTCGGTCGCGTGCCACTTGGCGAGGCTCGTCTCGCGGGTGTTGCGCACGCCGCGGTTCTTGAGCGCCCCGGCCTGCCAGACCAGCAGGCGGCCGATCTCGGTGCCCTTGGCCATGTTCGCGATCATCTGCTTGACCAGCTGGTGCTCGCCGATCTCCTGGCCGAATGTCTGGCGTTCGTGGGCATAGCGGATGCTGGCGTCGAGGCAGGCCTGCGCGAGCCCGACCGCGCCGGCGGCGACCGTGTAGCGCCCCTGGTCGATCGCGCTCATCGCCACGAGGAAGCCCTCCCCTTCCTCGCCGATGCGGTGGTCGACCGGCACCGGCACGTCGTCGAGGTTGATCAGCCCGGTGTTCCCGGCCCGGATCCCGAGCTTCCCGTGGAGCGTGCCCGTCGTCAGGCCCGGCATCCCACGCTCGAGCATGAACGCGGTCACGCCCTTGTGCTTCCTGCTGCGGTCCACGGACGCGAAGACCAGGAAGTGGTCGGCGATGTCCGCGAGGCTGATCCAGATCTTCTGGCCGTTGAGTCGGTAGACGTCGCCGTCGCGGCGCGCCGTCGTCGCGAGGTTGCCCGCGTCCGTGCCGACCCCGGGCTCGGTGAGCCCGAAGGTCGCGAGCTTCTCGCCGCGCGCCTGCGGGACCAGCCAGCGCTGGCGTTGTTCCTCGGTGCCCCATTGCAGGAGCGCCAGCGAGTTCAGGCCCACGTGGACGGACTGGACGACGCGGAACGCGGTGTCGGCCCGCTCCAGCTCCTCGCACAGGAGCGCGAAGCTGATGTAGTCCATCCCCGCGCCGCCGTACGCCTCGGGGATCGGGGCCCCGAGGAACCCTTGGGCGGCCATCTTCGCGAAGACTTCGCGGTGGACCTCGCCTTTCTCGTCCCACTCGCGGATGTGGGGCAGGATCTCGGCCTCGGCGAACGCGCGGACGCTGTCGCGGACCAGCTTGTGCTCGTCCGTCAGGGTGAAGTCGACCATGGCCGCATCGTACGCGCCGGGCGGAGGTCGGTGCGGGTCGGTCCCAGCCGATACACTCGGGCGATGGACACCGCCCCCAACCTGACGCCCGTCCTCGGGCGGTATTTCACCCGCGAGTGGAGCCACGGGATCGGCCATCGGCTCTACGACACCGACGGCAAGGCCTACCTCGACTTCGCCAACGGGATCGCGGTCAGCGCGCTCGGGCACGTCCATCCGCGGGTCACCGCCGCCATCCACGCCCAGGTCGACAAGCTGGTCGGGCCGGTCAACGCGCTCGGGTTCACGGAGCCGATCTCACGGCTGGCCACGGATCTTGCGGCCACGTTCCCGGCGCCGCTCGACTCGGTGATGTTCCTGAACTCCGGCTCGGAAGCCATCGACGGCGCGCTCAAGCTGGCGCGGCGGGTGACCGGGCGACCGGGGATCGTGGCGTTCCGCGGCGGGTTCCACGGGCGGACCTTCGGGGCCACCAGCGTCACGACCTCGAACCTCAACTACCGGACCGGCTACGAGCCGCTGCTCCCCGGCGTCTAGTTCGCGCCCTACCCGGCGGTCTACGCCGACTTCGACGGGGACGAGGACCGCGCGGTCGAAGCGTGCCTGGCCATCCTGGACTCGCTGTTCGCCACGATCATCGCGCCGTCGATGGTCGGCGGGCTGCTGATCGAGCCGGTCCAGGGCGAGGGCGGGTTCATCCCGGCCCCGGCCGCGTTCCTCGAGGGCCTCCGCGAGCGCTGCGACCGGTACGGGATCCTGCTCATCGCCGACGAGGTCCAGACCGGATACGGCCGGACCGGCCGGATGTGGGCATTCGAGCACGCGGAGATCGTCCCGGACGTCGTGGTCGTCGCCAAGGCGATCGCCAACGGCCTCCCGCTGTCGGCGATCGTGTCGTCGCGCGAGCTGCAGGAGCGCTGGGGGCGCGGGGCACACGGTTCGACCTACGGCGGCAACCCGGTGGCCTGCGCCGCCGGGATCGCGGTGCTCGAGACCATCCGCGACGAGGGGCTGGTCGCGAACGCGATGGTCCGCGGGGCCGAGCTGACGGCAGGTCTGGGCCGGATCGCGGCCGAGGACGACCGCATCGGCGACGTGCGCGGCCCTGGCCTGATGGTCGGCGTCGAGTTCGTGCGCGACCGGGCGACGCGCGAGCCGGACGGCGAGCTGCCCGACCGGCTGATCGCGGCCTGCGCCGACGCCGGGCTGCTGGTCCTGACCTGCGGCCGCCAGCACGAGACGGTGCGCTGGCTGCCGCCGATCGACGTGACCGCGGCCGAGATCGCCGAGGCCGTCGAGATCTTCGGGGAGACCCTCCGGACGCTCTAGGCCGGCTTCGTGACCTTGTTCGCGGGGTCGTTGGGGCGCGTGACCTCGATCGACGAGGTCCGACGGACCGCTCTCGCCCGGGAAGGCCTTTGCCTCGAAGGCGACAAGGTGGCCGTCCGTCGAGACCCACAGGTCGATGCTCGCGCCCGGCGGGAACGTGGCACCGCCGGGACCGGTGCCGGTCGTCGCGTCCGCGTGGTAGTGGGTGGCCGGCACGCCGTTCTTGAGCTCGGGGCCGACGCGGAGCCAGGCCGTCCCTCCGAACAGCGACAGCAGGGTGGCCGGCTCGAAGGCGCCGAGCGTGCCGTCGATGAGGGCGAACGCGCCCGGCACGAGCTTGCCCTTGCCGGTCCGATCGATCCAGGCCTTGCTGCCGATCGTGACGATGCGGATCTTCGACGCACCCGTCGTGATCGTCGCGGACCGTGGCCGGCGTGGGCCGCTGGACGACCACCATCTCCGCGGTGAACGGTCCCTGCGCCGTCCGCCCGGCGGTGCTGACGCCGATACGAGCCCAGCGAGGCGAGCGCGGCGGCGGCGGCCACGGGGTCCACGACGGGCGCGGGCGACGCGGACGGTGATGGCGCCGCTGTCGCGCTGGGCGCGGCCGGGGAGGCGGTCGGGACCGGGCTGAAAGCCGTCGGGGTCGCCACGACCACGGCGGCGGTCGCCGCCGCGTCGGGGTCGGCGCCGGGACCGGCGCTGGCCGCCGGGCTCACCGTGGGCGACGAGCTCCAGCAGGCCGCCGGCGACGAGCACGAGCGCGGCCGCGAGCACCGTGCGCATGGCGGCGGTTCGGCGGCTCGACGACATGGACCCCTCAGCGCGGACGGCGGTCGGGGCATCGTACCAACGGGGCGCGGATGCACCGTCGACCGGCGCGAGGCGACGCTGGCCGTCGTCGGTTCGCGGACAGCAAGAAGCGTCCGGCAGGAGCCGGACGCTCGGCGATGCGGGACCGATCCGATGGACCGTCCGACCCGAACCGGGTCGGCGGCCCGCAGGCTATCGGTTCTGCGAGAGGAACTTCATGACGTCGTCGAGCCGGAACCGGCGGTCCCCGCGCTTGCAGACGCGATAGAACGGCAGCTCACCCCGATCGCCCAGGCGCTTCACCGTGTTGACGTGCAGGTGGAGCATCTCGGCGACTTCGGTCGCGGTGAGCATCGGTCCAAGTTCGTTGACGGCCATCGATGCCATGTGGTCGTTGCCTCGCTTAACGCACGTTTCGGCGGTCGCGGAACCCCCGGGGTACTCGGGGGTAAGGTCCGGCCCGCTGCGAGGAAGAGCGTATGAGAGGGGTGCTGGGGGGCCAAGCCGTACTTTGGGGTACCCGCGGGTAGCACGGACGGGTACAGGGGTGTCCGGGGCTCAGTCGCCTCGCCCCACCCGGTAGGCGTCGGTCGAGCCCTTCGAGTCGGCCACGATCGTGATCTCCAGCGCGGGCAGCCGCTCGAGGATCCGCTCGGCCAGCGGCCTCGAACGCATCCGTTCCATGGCGCTCGACGCGCGATACGGCAGCACGAGGCGGGTGACCCGCCGGCGACGCGCCAGGTCGACGATCCCGTCGACGAGGTCCGACGCCTCGACGTTCAGGACTTCGGCGCCGAGGTCGACCGCGTCGTCGAGGTGCTCGCGCAGCCGGCGCATCTGCTCGGACGACGCGCCGGCCGGCGCCGGGCGTGTCGACCACGACCGCGAGCAGCGGCGCGCGCAGCACGGCGGCCGCGGCGGCGGCGCGGCGGATCGCGCGCGGCGCGGCGGCGGATCCGTCGACGAGGACGAGCATGCGCTCGGTCACCGGCTGGGAGATGATCGGCGTGCCGATCCCCTCGAGCTGGGCGTCGACGCGGCCGGCGACGAACCGCAGGCTGAGCTCGCGCAGGGCCGTCAGGTTCGACTCGGTGAAGAACCGCTCGAGCGCGATCTTCGTCCGGTCGGGCGGGTAGACGTTGCCGTGGCGCATCCGCTGGCGGAGCGCGAACGGGCTCATGTCGACCAGCTCGACCTCGTCGGCGGCGGCGAGGACCTCGTCCGGGATGCGCTCGTTGACCGGCGCCCCGGTGATCGTGGCGACGGCGTCGGCGACCGAGTCGAGGTGCTGGATGTTGCAGGTGCTGACGACGTCGATCCCGGCGTCGAGCAGGACCTGCACGTCCTCCCAGCGCTTCGAGACGCGCCGAACCGGGCGCGTTGGTGTGGGCGAGCTCATCGACCAGCGCGACCGTCGGGGCGCGGGCGAGGATCGCGTCGGTGTCCATCTCCTCGATGGCGACGCCGCGATGCTCGACGCGACGGCGCGGCACGATCTCGAGGCCGTCGAGGAGCTTCTCCGTCTCCGGTCGCCCGTGCGCCTCGACGAAGCCGACCACGAGGTCGGTGCCGCGCAGCGGTCCGACGATGGCCCTCCTCGAGCATCCGGAACGTCTTGCCGACGCCGGGCGCCATGCCGAGGTACACGCGCAAGCGACCGCGTTCGCGGTCGCTTGTGCTCCCGATCCGGGCGAGCATCTCCTCGGCCGTCGGGCGAGCGTCCGGATCGGTTCGATCGCCGTCCGTCACGGATGCCGCCTCCCTGCCGGTGCCGCTACGCCGCCACATCGCGCATCAGGATGACGCCAGCAGCCCGTCGAGGTCGAGGTTGAGCAGCAGGACGTTGACCCGCGGCTCGCCGAGGAAGCCGAACGTCGGCTGCTCCGTGTGGCGCGCGACGGCCGCCCGGACATCGGCTTCCGACATCCCGCGTGCCGACGCGACACCGCGCGACCTGGTACTCGGCGCCGGCTGGGCTGATGTCCGGATCCAGACCCGATGCCGAGGTCGTCACGAGGTCGACCGGGATCGGCGCGTCGCCGTTGGCGGCGCGCATCGCATCGACCTGTTCGGTGATCCGGTCGATCAACGCCTGGTTGGTCGGCCCGAGGTTGGACCCGGCGGATGCCGAGCCGTCGTAGCCGTCGGCGCCGGCCGCCGACGGGCGGCCGCTGAAGTACTTCGGGTCGCTGAACGCCTGGCCGATCAGCGACGAGCCGATCGTCCGGCCGTCGGCCGTCACGACGAACGAGCCGTTGGCCTGGTTCGGGAAGGCGACCTGGGCGATCGCGGTCACGACGGACCGGATACAGGAAGCCCGTGATGATGGTCAGGACGAGCAGCAGGGCGATGGCCGGCCAGAGCCGGTGGCGGAGGAAGGTGGTCATCGATCGAGTCCTATGCGAGGTGGAGGGCGGAGACGACGAGGTCGATCGCCTTGATCCCGATGAACGGGGCGATGATCCCGCCGAGGCCATAGATGAGCAGGTTGCGCTGGAGGAGCGCGCTCGCCGGAGCCGGCTTGAACCCGACGCCGCGGAGGGCGAGCGGGATGAGCGCGACGATCACGAGGGCGTTGAAGATCACCGCCGACAGGATCGCGCTCTGGGGCGTCGCCAGGCCCATGACGTTCAGCGCGGCGAGCTCCGGGAAGACCGGGATGAAGATCGCCGGCACGATCGCGAAGTACTTCGCGACGTCGTTGGCGATCGAGAAGGTCGTGATCGAGCCCCGCGTGATCAGGAGCTGCTTGCCGATCGCGATGACTTCGAGCAGCTTGGTGGGGTCGGAGTCGAGGTCGACCATGTTGGCCGCGTCCTTCGCCGCCGACGTGCCGCTGTTCATCGCCATCCCGACGTCGGACTGGGCGAGGGCCGGCGCGTCGTTGGTGCCGTCGCCGGTCATCGCGACCAGGTGGCCCTCGGCCTGCTGGCGCGCGGATGAAGGCGATCTTGTCCTCGGGCGTCGCCTGCGCGATGAAGTCGTCGACGCCGGCCTCCTTGGCGATGGTCGCCGCGGTCCGCGGGTTGTCGCCCGTGATCATCACGGTCTTGATGCCCATGCGGCGGAACTCGGCGAACCGCTCGACGAGCCCCTCCTTGACGGTGTCCTTGAGCTCGATGACGCCGAGGATCCGGCCCTCGCTCTCGAGGACGAGCGGCGTGCCGCCGAGATCGGCGATCCGGTCGCTCTCCTGGACCACCTCGGCCGGCAGGCCGCCGACCTTCGGCGTCGATGGCGTCGATGGCGCCCTTCAGGATGGTGGCTCCCGACGTCGTTCGGACGCCGCTCGTGCGGGTCTCCGCGCGGAACGGGATCTCGTCGGCGATCGTGGCGCCGAAGGTGGCGAAGCCCGCATCGTCGCCGGTGCCGCCCGCACGCCCGAGCTCCGCGAGGCGCTTGCGGGCGAGGTCCACGACGGACCGGCCCTCCGGCGTCTCGTCGTCGGATCGAGGCGACCAGGGCGGCCTCCACGCGCGTCGGTCTCCGGCGACGCCCGGGGCGGCCGTGATCGACGCCGCGAGGCGGTTGCCGTAGGTGATGGTGCCCGTCTTGTCGAGCAGGATGACGTCGACATCGCCGGAGGCCTCGACCGCGCGGCCGCTCATCGCGAGGACGTTGAACCGGGCGACGCGGTCCATGCCGGCGATGCCGATGGCCGAGAGCAGGCCGCCGATGGTCGTCGGGATGAGACACACGAGCAGGGCGATCAGGGCGACCGTCTCGACGGTCGTCCCGGCGTAGCTCCCGAACGGCCGCAGGGTCACGGTGGCCATCAGGAAGACGATCGTGAGACCGGCGAGCAGGATGGCCAGCGCGATCTCGTTCGGCGTCCGCTGCCGCTTCGCACCCTCGACGAGCGCGATCATCCGGTCGAGGAAGGTCTCGCCGGGGTCCGTCGTGACATGGACCACGATCCGGTCGCTGACCAGGGTGGTCCCGCCCGTGACCGAGCTGCGGATGTCCGTGCCCGGCTCCTTCAGGACCGGAGCGGATTCGCCGGTGATCGCGGCCTCGTTGACGAACCCGATGCCGTCGATGACGTCGCCGTCACCGGCGATGGTCTCGCCCTCCTCGACGACGATGATGTCGCCCTTGCGCAGCTCGGACGAGCCGACGTCCTGGAGGGTGCCGTCGGCGGCCCGGCGGTGGGCGATCGTCTCGGATCGGGTCTTGCGCAGGCTGGCAGCCTGGGCACGCCCGCGCGCCTCGGCCACGGCCTCGGCGTAGGTCGCGAAGATCACGGTGAACCACAGCCAGATGGCGATCTGGACCTGGAAGCCGAGCCCGGACGAACCGGCGTCGCCCTGCACCCCGGTCAGGCTCGCGAGCACGCTGATGGTCACGAGAGCGGCGGTGATCTCGACCACGAACATCACCGGGTTCTTGATGAGCAGGCGCGGGTCGAGCTTGCGGAACGCGTGCGGGAGGGCCGACCGGAGGAGGTCGGGATCCAGCACGCCCCGCGGCTTGGGGGCCTCGCCGCCCGGCTTGGCGCCACCGAGGGTGACGAAACGCTGGAAGCGGCGGGTGCCGCGTCCGAGATCGACAGACATGAGGGCCATCAGGAGACCTTTCCGGCGTTCTGGAGGAGCTGCTCGACGATCGGCCCCAGCGCGAGTGCCGGGAAGAACGTGAGCGCGCCGACGATGATCACGACGCCGATGATCAGGACGGTCCACAGGACGCCGGTCGTCGGGAACGTGCCGAGGGATGGGGCGACCGCCCGCTTGACGCCCATCGAGCCGGCGAGGGCCAGGATCGGGATGATCATCCCGTACCGGCCGACCAGCATCGCCAGGCCCCCGGTGACGTTGTAGAAGGGGGTGTTCCCGGTCAGCCCGGCGAAGGCCGAGCCGTTGTTGCCGGTCTGGCTGGAGAACGCGTAGAGGATCTCGCTGAAGCCGTGCGGTCCCGGGTTCAATGGCCCGGCGGTGCCATCGGGAAGGACGCTTGCGAGCGCCGTGAACCCGAGGATGCTCGCCCCGAGGACCAGGGCGGTGAGCATCGCCATCTTGATCTCGAAGGCCTCGACCTTCTTGCCGAGGTATTCGGGCGTCCGTCCGACCATCAGGCCGGCGATGAAGACCGCCAGGATCGCGCCGATGACGAGCATGCCGTACATGCCCGCGCCGATGCCGCCGGGCGTGACCTCGCCGAGCTCCATGTTGAAGAGCGGGACCAGCCCGGCGATCGGCTGGGCACTGTCATGCCAGGAGTTGATGGCCCCGGTGCTGGTGCCGGTGGTCGCGGCCATGAATAGGCCGCCCGACGCCGCCCCGAAGCGGGTCTCCTTGCCTTCCATGTTGCCCATGGAGGCCTGGTCGACGGTCGACGGGAAGAGCGGGTTGCCTGTCGCTTCCACGTGCATGGCGAAGACGGCCCCGACGAGGAGGATCGCGGCCATCGCGCCGAAGATCGTCCAGCCCTGGCGCTGGTCGCGTGCGTAGCGCCCGAAGGTGTAGGTCAGGGAGAACGACGTGATCAGCAGGGCGAAGATCTCGAGCCAGTTGGTGATCGGCGTGGGGCTCTCGATAGGGATGGGACGAGTTGGCGTTGAAGAACCCACCGCCGTTGTTGCCCAGCTCCTTGATCCATTCCTGCGAGGCGATCGGGCCGATGGCGATGGTCTGCTGCGCTCCCTGGAGCGTCGTGACCGTCCGCGACGGGTCCCACGTCTGCGGGACGCCCTGCGACACGAGCACGAGGGCCCCGATGATGGAGATCGGCAGCAGGATGTAGAGGATGCCGCGCGTCAGGTCGACCCAGTAGTTGCCGAGGGTCTTGGTGCTGCGCCGAGTGAGGCCGCGGAACAGCGCGATCGCGATCGCGAGGCCGGTGGCCGCGGAGGTGAAGTTTCGAACGGCGAGCATCGCGGCCTGGGTGAGGTAGGTCGCGCCGGTCTCGCCGGAGTAGTTCTGCCAGTTGGTGTTGGTCTCGAAGCTCACCGAAGTGTTGAAGGCGAGCTCGGGGCTCATCGGCGGGATCCCGCCCTGGTTCAAGGGCAGGATGTCCTGGAGCCGGAGCATGACGTAACCCGCGACGATCGCGACCGCGGCCATCGCGAGCACCGAGGTGGCGTAGCCCTTCCACGTCTGCTCGACGGTCTCGTCGACGCCGATCACGCGGTAGACGAGCCGTTCGACGGGGCGGACGATCGGACTGAGGAAGACCCGCTCTCCTTCCATGACCCGGTGGATGTATCGGCCGAGGAAGGGGACGACGAGGATGATCGCGATCGCCAGGGTGGCGAGTGTCAGAAGGTCGGTGACGGCCACGTTCAGAAGTCCTCAGGGCGCAGCAGGGCCCACAGCAGGTAGACGAAGACGAATGCCGTCGCGATCGCGGCCAGCACTTCGATGAGGTTCATCGTCCGACCCGCTCGCAGAGCAGCAGGTAGCCGGTGAAGACGACGACGCAGCCGAGCATGATCACGGCGATCTGCAGGTCAGTCATGGTTCGATGGTCTCCTTGGTGAGCAGCCGGTCGAGCGTCGACCGCAGCGTGTCCATGGCGAATGGCTTGGGCAGGTATCCGGCGACGTCGAACTCGCGAAGGCGGGCCGGACTGACCGACATCGCACTCGCGACGACGACCGGCGGGCGGCCGGCCGCCTCGAATGCGGCACTTCGAAGGACCGACCAGCCGGTCTCGCCCGGGAGGTTGATGTCCAGCAGGATCAGGTCCGGTCGCGGGCGGCGGACCAGGAGCGACTGCGCGATCTCGGCTGTCGGTGCCACCGTCACGGTGTAGTCGCGGGCACGCAGATGCGCCGACAAGAGGTCGGCGAGCGTCTCGTCGTCCTCGATGATCAAGAGGTGGGCTCTCGTCATGATCCCGCCGCCGGCCGGACCCGGACATCGGTCGTCGACTCATCGGCACCCCACAGGGGCTCGACGACGACGCCGCGCTCCGCCGCTCGTGGGCCGACGATCTCGATGACGAGGTCGGTCAGGCGCAGACCGGCCACGGTGGCCGAGGGCGCACCGTGTCCGGCGACGAGGTCGATGGCGCTCGTGACGAGCTCGACCTCGCGATCGAGGGCGTGCTGGACGTCGAGGCGCGATCCGCCTGATTCCTTCATGGAACCAACATCGCACCGGGTCCCAAGAGGCCACTCGCGCCGACCCGTCGCCGGCGCTCAAGGAGCGCTCAAGACCGTGCCTCGCGATGGTCGGGCGCCGTCGCCTGTGCCGGCTAGGGCCGAGCGACCCGACGTTCGCCGCCATGCAGCCTGAAGTCGTCGAGGCTTCTCGTCAGGATGGCGCGACGCGGTACCCCACTCCGGGTTCGGCGACGATCAGTCCCGCCAGCGAGCCGTCCGCGTCCAGTGCCTCGAGCTTGCGTCGGATCTGGCTCACGTAGACATGGACGTAATGCGCCTCTTCGCTGTACGCCGTCCCCCACACGGCACGGAGCAGGCGCCCATGGGTGACCAGTCGTCCCGGATTGGTCAGGAGGACCTTGAGGACCTCGTACTCGCGGGGGGTCAGGTGAACGGGCTCACCCCGCACGCTGACCGTGCGACGGGCGATATCCATCGTGAGGTCGCCGTTCCGGATCTCCCCGTCGACCGTCGCCGCCGGACCCGCGGCGCGTCGCAGGAGCGCGTCGATCCTCGCACGCAGCTCGACCATCCCGAAGGGTTTCGTGACGTAGTCGTCGGCACCGAGGTCGAGGGCGGCGACCTTCTCGGACTCGCGGTCCCGGGCCGACAGCACCAGGATCGGCGTGGCAGCCTCGCGCCGGACATGACGGATGACGACGAGGCCGTCCTGGTCGGGCAGACCCAGGTCGAGGACGATGATGTCCGGCCGACGACGCTCCCAGGCCGCGGTCGCCGCCGCGACGTCCGCGGCCTCGTCGACCAGGTGACCGTGTCCGCCGAGGAACGTCGCGATCGCGTCCCGCGTCGCCTCGTCATCCTCGACGAGCAGGACCACCGCACCGTGCTCGCGGTTCACGTCGTCGACCCGCCGGACCCCGACAGCGGTGCGACGGGGAGGTCGAACTCGATCGCGAGTCCGCCGAGAGAGCTTGCGGTGGCCTGCGCCCGGCCGCCCATGGCCTCCACGATGCCGTGGACCACGGCCAGTCCGATCCCGGTGCCGCGCCGGGACCCCTCGCCCTTGCGCGGCACGCGGTAGAACTTCTCGAAGAGGCGTGGCAGGGCATCGGGCGGCACGCCGACACCGCCGTCCTCCACGGTGACGCGGACGAAGCCCGGGTCACCGCGCGTCGCCATGACCCGGATCGGCGCACCCGGTCCGGCGTACTTGACAGCGTTGTCGAGGGTGTTGGCGAGGACCTGGCCGATCAGGACCTCGTCGACGAGGACCGGCGGGAGATCCTCGGGGACACGGACGGTGACCTCCCGATCGCCGGTCCTCAGGCCAGCTCTGGCGACCGCCTCGCCGACCAGTGCGGCCAGGGAGAAGACGGCGAGGTTCGGGCGCAGCTCCCCGGCCTCGACGCGACTCATGTCGAGCAGGTTGGTGACGAGCCGGTTGAGCCAGTCGGCCTCCCGGTCGATCGAGGCGGCGATCTCGCGACGGCGTTCGGCCGGCCAGTCGACCTCCGGGTCCATCAGGGTGCCGGCCGCCGCGCGGATGGAGGCGAGCGGCGTCCGCAGGTCGTGCGAGACGGAGTCCAGCAGCGCCGACTTCAGCGCGTCGCTCCGGCGCGAGACCTCGGCGGTCATGGCGTCGCGCTGCAGGCGTGACCGCTGGATGGCACCGGCGATCTGGTCGGCCGCGGCGGCGATCACGCGCGTCTCACCGACGTCCGGGTCGCCAAGCTCGCGAGGACGATCCACCCAGATCGCGCCGAGCGGATCCCCGTCGGCCGCGATCGCGACCCGATAGGTGGTCTCGCTTCGGTCGCGGGCCACGGACTTGCCGGCCGGCCCCGGCGTGTGGACCCGGACCCATTCGGCCGGCACGTCGCCCGGGCGCCGACGCAGGACGATCTGGACGGGCGAGGCGATCGGCGGTGAGCCAGCCTCGCCCGTGTCGGCCGCGACCGCCTCGCCGACCTTGATCCAGACCCGGGTCGCCCGCGTCTGGGAACGCAGGATCTCGGCGATCGGCCTTGATGCCGCCGTGAGGTCGCGCTCACCTGCGAGCGTGAAGCTGATATTGAACATCGCCAGCGCCTCGCGCTCGCCCTCGATCGCGGCGATCGCCCGCTCGCGCTCTCGTCCCGCCAACCGACCGACGACCGTGCCGATCACGAGCAGGAGGAGCAGGTTCAGCCATTCCGCGGGATCGCGGACCGTGAACGTGTACAGCGGCTCGATGAACAGGAAGTCGTACGCGAGGAAGGAGCCGATGGCCGTCGCGATCGCCGGCCCGGTGCCGCGGGCGACCGCGACCGCGACGACCGCGAGCAGGAAGGCCGAGGAGCCGTTGTCGAACCCGACGACCTGTTCGAGCGACGCCACGACGATCGACCCGAAGGCCAGTGCCGCCACCACCGCGAGGAGGTCCGGGCCGTATCGGCGGACGACTCGGTCCGCCCGACGGCCGAGTCGCTGCAGTGGTCTACTGCGGCCTCCGGCGTTCCCTGACGGGACGGGCGCGACCGGCGGAGGAACGGCGACGACCGGCGGCTGCGCGTCGCCCGTCATGACCCGCCGCCCTTCACGATCCGCCGCGCGTCGCGGGTCGCGCGCAGGAACTGCCGGAAGTGGCGCCACGGCCGGATGTGGCTGGGCTCGCCTTCGTAGATGGTGCGGATCGGGACCCAGGCGATGGGCAGGCCGAGCGCGACGCAGCGAGCGATCATCTCGACCTCGAACTCGAAGCCGTGTTCGGTCGAGTCGAGGAGCGAGCGCATCAGCGTCCGACCGATGAGCCGATAGCCCGACTGATTATCTGGGATGGACCGGCCGACCGCCGCCGAGAAGACGGCGCCCCCCAGCGAATTCGACAGCCGGCGGACCGGCGGCATCACGTGGAAGTCGCGCTGGCCGATGACCAGCTCGGGCCGGGTCGCGTCGAAGGCGGCGAGGAAGTCGGGGATCTCTGCCGGGTCGTGCTGCCCGTCGGCGTCGAGCGTGACCACCGCGTCCGCGCCCGCGTCGAGGGCGTGCCGGAACCCCGCACGCAACGCGGCGCCCTTGCCGGCGTTCGGGACCTGGCGGATGACGGTGGCGCCGGCGGCCTCGGCCCGCGCCGCGGTGTCGTCGGTGGAGCCGTCGTCGACGACCACGACCGGCAGCCAGCGGCGGGCGGCGACCACGACCGGGCCGATCCGCTGGCCCTCCTGGTAGCCGGGGATCACAGCGATGATGGTCGGGTCCCGCGTCATGGCAGGAGGAACCGCTCGGTCATGTCGCTGCAGGGCATCGTCGTCGGTCAGCTCCGGCGAGGTGGACGGTGGGCTCGGCGGCGCCCCCGGCAGGATTTCGAACCTGCGACCTTCCGCTTGGAAGGTGGAGGGGTCGCTCTACTGTACCGCCAAGCGTGGCAACAACTACGGAATCTGACTAGTCGGTTGCTGTCCCAGGTCGGCCCGGGTGGGTTCGCTGCGGGACGCGTTGTAACAGCAGGGCCCTACGATGCGTTCCAAAGGCGACACCGCCGCGGCCGAGGCGCTAGCGCCCGGTCTCCGCGGTTGCGTCGGGATCGGAGATGTCCATGGGCGCCCGGAGATTCCCTGCTGCTGCTCCTGTGCATCGGGCTGTTGGGATGCGGCGGCACGACGGCGTCGGCTCGCCCCACCAGTCAAGCGGTGATTGCGACCGCCTCCCCGGTCGTTACCCTCACGCCGAACCCGCTCGTTACGCCGGTGGCACCGACCCCGTCGCCAAGGGCGAAGGCGACGCCGAAGCCGACACCGACCTGGACGGAGCTGGAGCGAGCGATCTTCGATGCCATTCGCTACGACGCGCAGGTGGACTGTGCGCCGAGGCGACGGGACAACCCGCGGGGAACGATCGCCGCGGTGGAGTGCCGGCCAGGCAAAGCCCCGGTCAGTCGCGTCGCCTTCTACCTCTTCGCCACTGCCGGCGACGCGTTCCATGTCTACACCCAGCGCATCCAGGATGCGGGACTGGAACTCGTGTTCTCGGACCCTGTGGGCTGGGAACATGCTGTCGCGGGGGGCGCCTGCGATCCAGCTGAGGTCGAAGCGGAAGAGGGCGAATCGGGAACCGACGCGGGCACCTGCCCAGACCGCGAGGCAGCCTTCTTGAACAGCGACGGATATGCCAACTACCGAGCCGTCAACGGGCGAATATACATCGGCGCCTTGGGCACGAATAGCGACATCAACGCCCTGGCGGGATGGGCGCACCTGGACGGGCGCACGTCTGGGCATGACATGGAAACACTGTGGTGTACCGGGTCGCGTCCCGCAGCTGGGCTTCCATTGTGCTCTTGAGACCCGGCTGACGTCCGGCGTCAGCAGACTTGTCGCTGTGGCGTCACGTTCTGGACGCTTCCGATCCGGACCACGAGTACACGGTTGCCCGGATTACGCACGAAATCGGGGATTGGCGCCCCCGGCAGGATTCGAACCTGCGACCTTCCGCTTAGAAGGCGGCTGCTCTGTCCACTGAGCTACGGGGACTCGGCGAGACTGTAACCGGCGAACCGGGTGCGGACAATCGACGTATCAGGTCGCGGAGGGACGGCTTGAACGCGGTAGTAGCCTAGGGCGAGAGACGGAAGACCTGCCATGCGTGCGTATCTCATCATCGCGAACCAGACCCTCGGCGGCGACGCGCTCCGCGACGAGATCGTCGCGCGGATGGCCGACGGGCCCTCCAGCTTCCACGTCGTGGTCCCGGCCACGCCAGTGAGTCATCGGCTCACGTGGAACGAGGCCGAATCGATGGACGCCGCGCGCGAACGCCTCGACGCGATCCTGAGCTGGCTGCGCGGGCACGGCGCGGAGGCCACCGGCGAGATCGGCGACCACGACCCGGTCCAGTCCGCCCGCGACACGCTCCTCAAGCACGAGGCGGACGAGATCATCCTGTCGACCCTGCCGGTCGGCATCTCGCGCTGGATCGGCCAGGACGTCCCGAGCCGCCTCCGTGGCGCGGTGGACCTGCCGGTGACCGTCGTGACCGCCGCGGCGGCACCGAGCGAGGCCGCGACCCCAGGCTGATCCGCGCGCCGATCGGACGCCCGGAGCCCCGAAATCGGCCGTGCTACACTCCGCGACCCATCGCGCCGAAGCCCGTTCGGAGCGTGGGCCAGGGAGGATCCGACCGCCCATGTCGGGACGTCCGACGCAGCGCCGCCACCGCCGGCCAGCTCGCCCTCGAACTGCCGATCGAGCTGCCCGCGATCGAGCTCGCGCCCGAGTGGAAGGACCAGCAGCGCCTGTGGGGCCACCCGTTCCACCCGATGTGCTCGTACCTCGCGAGCTTCCCGGCGGCGCTCACCCATGCGTTCATCGCGCGCTACTCGCGCCCCGGTGACGTCGTCCTCGACCCGTTCTCCGGCCGCGGCACCACGCCCCTGCAGGCCTGCGCGGAGGGCCGCATCGGCGTCGGCAACGACCTCAACCCGTTCGCCCACCTGCTGACCGCGGCAAAGGTCGAGCCGGCCGACCCGCGCGCGAGGCGACGACCCGCCTGGCCGCGCTCCGGCTCGGCTGGAACGCCGGATCGGCCGGCTGGCTGGCCCTCGCCGAGCGGGTGTTCGCGGACCCGACCGCCTCGACCTCGCTGGTCCCCGCCGCCGGCTCGCTCGATGGCCCTGACGCCGGCACGGAACCCGTCCCCGTCGAGGTCGCGCTCGCGTTCCACCCGCGCACGCTCGGGCAGCTGCTGTTCGTCCGCTCATCGCTCCGCCTCGACGAGCGTACAGACCGCTTCCTGGCCGCCGCGATCACCGGGATCCTGCACGGCAAGAGCGCGTCGTACCTCTCGGAGCTGATGCCGAACACGTTCAGCATGGCGCCGCGCTACGTGCGCGACTTCGCCCGGCGCAACTGCGTTCGCGTCGCCCGAGCGCGACGTCTTCGACGGGCTCTCGAAGAAGCTCGACCGGCTCTACCGGGGCGTGCCGCCGTCGATGCAGGGCGTCGCGCTGCTGGGTGACGCCCGCGATGTGGCGCCACGTGCCCGCGCGGCCCTCCGCGAGCGCGGCCGGCCGGAGCGGGCGCGGCTCGTGGTGACCTCGCCGCCGTACCTGCGGGTCGTGAAGTACGGCTACTACAACTGGCTACGGACCTGGTTCCTGGGCTTCGACGCCCGCGAGATCGACGCGACGCTCGACGACGCCCACCACCGCGAGCCGTACCTGCTCTTCCTGCGCGACGTCCTTGCCGGGCTGCGCCCCGTCCTGACCGACGACGCCGTCGTCGTGCTGGTCATCGGCGACGTCGAGACGGACCGCGGCCGTCGCATCAAGGGCGGCGTCGGCCTTGCCGAGCGGACCTGGGAGGCCGCCGCGGAGCCCGAGGGCTACCGCCTCGCCGGCGTCGCGATGGACGACGTGGCCGCCGTCCGCAAGATGACCAAGCTGTGGGGCGACGAGGCGGGCCGGGCCACCAAGACCGACCGGATCCTCGTGCTCGGCGCCACCGAGGCCGGCCGCCGGCGCGCGCTGGCGGGCGCCGTCGAACGATGTCGACTGGACCTGGCCGCCGAGGGCGCTCCGCGCCATCTAGAATGCCGCCATGCGGCAGATGTACCACCCGTCCGACCTCGCCTCGATGGATCCGCTGGTCCTCATGAAGAACCTGGACCACGTGCGGATGACCAGCCGGCGGCTGAGCTACATCCTCCAGCAGCAGGTCCACCTCTACACCCCCGAGGCGAACCAGCTCCGCGAGCAGATCGACACCTACGTCGACGCGGAGCGCCAGATCGAGGGCGAGATGGCGAGGCGCAAGATCCGAGCCTGACCGATGCGGCCGGCACGACGCCGGCTGCTCCTCAGGCGGGGGCCGGGGCGAGCCGGATCGGGACGTCGAACGTGCGCTCGGCGGGCTCGACGGGGAGGTCGGCCGCCCTGGTCGGCACGACCTCCACCCGCGACGGCTCCTCCTCGAGCGCGGCTTCGTCGACGGCCGCCCGGGCGACGCCCGGGCCGACGGCCTGCGGCTCGGCCACGATCGCCACGGCGACCGGGCGGCGCATGGCCTGCTCCTCGGCGACGACCTTCGCGGCCAGGCCGGCGAGCCCCGGCATGTCGAAGAGGCTGAACCCGATCCCGAGCCCCGCCAGCTCGTCGGTGCTCATCCCGCGGAACTTCCCGCGGGCGGCGACGGCGCACATCTCGTCGTAGAGCTCCGGCCAGCCGACGCGACGGCGGCGGTAGCAGAACCGCACGAATTCGACGGCGTCGGGGTGCGGCGTGTGCAGGCTCGCGCCGTGAGCCTCCATCGATAGCGTGCCCTCCCTCGACCCCCGCAGGCCGGCACGCGACCGGGCGGCGGAGGCAATACGAAACTCGGTCCGACGGCCGGACGGATCGGATCCGTCCGCCGGAATCATGGCCCCGGACGGTCCTGCCGCCGGATCCCTCGGGTCTCGGCGACTGGTTGCCGACTATCGTAGGTCCGCGTCCGACCGGCGGGAAGGGGGCTTGTCCACGACTTCGTCCACCAACTTATCCACACGAACGGGCGTTCGGTGAACGGGCGTTCCCAACGGGCTCACGCGACCGGTCGGGTCAGCCCCAGGCCGGGTTCGGACGACAGGATCCAGCGGTGGTCGTCGCCGAGGACGAGGCCCTTGAACGGGTCGTCCGCGAGGAGCAGGCAGCCGTCGAGGTCGACCCAGTCGGCGAGCGACGCGACGGCCGCCGACCCGGCGATCCCGACCGACGTCTCCTCCATGCAGCCGAGGAACGTGCGGAAGCCGAGCGAGCGGGCGCGCTCGAGCATCGCCTTCGCCGCCGCGATGCCGCCGCACTTCGCGAGCTTCACGTTCACGCCTTCGACGACGTCGACCAGCGCGTCGAGGTCCTCGTACGTCACCGCGCTCTCGTCCGCGACGATCGGGATCGACGAGCGCTCCTGGAGCCATGCGAGATCGCGGAGGGCGCGGGCCGGGAACGGCTGCTCGATGAGCTCGACCCCGAGGTCGACGATCTCTGGGAGCAGGCGCTCTGCGTCGTCGCGCGTCCAGCCGGTGTTGGCGTCGACCCGGATCGGGCCGCCGAAGACGCCGCGGACCGCCCGCAGCGTGGCGAGGTCCTGCGGCCCGCCGAGCTTGATCTTGAGCGCCGGGAACGCGGCCGCCCGCGCCGCCCGTTCGGCGACGATGGCGGGCTCGTCGATGCCGATGGTGAAGTCGGTCGGCGGGATCGTGGCGGGGAGGCGGACCAGCTCGTGGACCGGGACGCCCAGCACCTTGCCCACGAAGTCGTGCATGGCGATGTCGACCGCGCACTTGGCCGCCCCGTTCCAGCGGATCGCCCGGTCCATGCGGGCCATCTCCTCGACGAGGCCGACCGAGGTGAACGCGGGCTCGCCGATGGCCGCGAGCAGCGTCGGCATGACCGCGACCATCGACTCGGGGGTCTCGCCGTAGAACCGGTCCGGGTACCCCTCCCCCAGCCCGACGATGCCCGGGTAGCGCTCGTCGCGCAGCTCGACGACGACGGTCGTGACGCCCTCGCCGGTGTGGTGGTCGGTGCGGGCGATGCGGAACGGGTCGCGCAGCGAGAGGTGCAGGACCTCGTGGCGGAGGGTCAGACCCATGGCAGCGCGTCCACGGCGTCGCGGACGGACACCCAGAGCCGGTCGCCGCCGAAGCGGACCGGGTCGTCGGCCGGGAGCCCGGTCAGCGCGGCGACCTCGTCGATCACGCGGCGCGCGTCCGCGTCATCCGGGATCAGGGACGTGTTGAGCGCCACGGCCACCACCTTCGACGGGCGCGACCAGCCCGGCCACCTGCTCGTGCAGCGCGATGAACTCGGGGAGCGGCGCGATCGGGAAGGTGACGTCCGGCAGGTGGTCGAAGTCGTGGTCCGTCATGCCCGGCTTGTAGACCATGACCATGGCCTGCGGGGTCGCGCCGTGGATGAGCCCGAGCGTCACCGACGAGTAGGCCGGGTGGTCAAGCGAGCCCTGCCCCTCGACGAGGACCCAGTCGCCCTGCGCCTCGCCCTGCTCGACGAGCCATTCGACGGTCCCCTGGGTGAAGTCGCTGATCAGCCGGTCGACCGCCACACCCCAGCCGTCGATCATCATCCCGGTCTGCCCGGTCGGCACGAAGACCGCCGATTCGCCGGCCGCCGCGGCCGACTTGCGCAGCTCGAGGGCGACGGACATCTTGCCGATCGCGCAATCCGTCGCGACCATCAGGATGACCCGCTTGCCCGGCGCGTGGCGGCGACCGATGGCGGTCTCCATGCGGTCAGGCGGGCGCCGGTAGTCGACGATGGCCGTCCGGCGCGCGGCCGCCGCGGCCGCGAACTCCGGGTCGTCCCCGAGGAAGGTGTGGAGACCGCTCAGCACGTCGAGCCCGGCCCCGATGGCCTCGAGGATCGTCGCCCTCCAGGCGATCCGGCAGCTTGCCGCCGGTCGGCGCGATGCCGATCAGGAGAGCATCGGGCGGACTCGCCAGCGCGAGCGCCTCGTCGAGCGTCGCGACGATCGGGATATCGTGGCCGGGCAGGAACTCGTCGACGTTGCGACCGGCCTGCGTCGAATCGAGGACGGCGACGACCTCGTCGCGACCGTAGCGGATGACGCCGTAGGCGGTCTTGGCATGGTGGGCGCCGAACTGGCCCTCGGTGAGGATGACCAGCCGTCGCGGTTCGTAGGAAGGCATCCGCGGAGTCTACGAAAACGGTGACGACACCGGATGGCGAGACCCGCTCACCGCCGGCATGGCATCGGAGTACCGTTCGATCCGAGATCGAGTCGAGGATCGTCACGCCGCGCTTACGACCACCGGTCACCGCATGGACGCCTCCGCCTCGCCGCCCTGGAGGACGACCCCATGCCCGACGACATCCGCCGCGACGTGCTCCCCATCCCGGACCGCAAGTACGTCGGCGTCACCACCTATGACGCGAAGGACCCGGACACGGTCTTCCCGCCGATCGAGCCGGTCCGCCCGCCGAAGGGCGCACCCAACGTCCTGATCATCCTCATCGACGACGCCGGATACGGGTCCTCGAGCGCCTTCGGCGGTCCCTGCAACACGCCGAGCTTCGAGCGTGTCGCGAAGGCGGGCATCAAGTTCACGCGGTTCCACACGACCGCGCTGTGCTCGCCGACGCGCGCGGCCCTGCTCTCCGGACGCAACCATCACAGCGTCGGCATGGGGGGCATCACCGAGATCGCGACATCGGCGCCCGGCTACAGCTCGGTGCGTCCCAAGGACAAGGCGCCGATGGCCGAGACCTTGAAGCTGAACGGCTACAGCACGGCCCACTTCGGGAAGTGCCACGAGGTCCCGGTCTGGGAGACGAGCCCGATGGGCCCGTTCGAGCGCTGGCCTTCGCCCGGCAACGGGTTCGAGCACTTCTACGGCTTCATCGGCGGGGAGACCAACCAGTACGCGCCGGCGCTCTACAAGGACACCGTCCCGGTGGAGCCCGACCGGACCCCCGAGGAGGGCTACCACTTCACCGAGGACATGACGGACCACGCCATCGACTGGGTCCGCCAGCAGAAGGCGCTGATGCCGGACAAGCCCTTCTTCGTGTACTACGCGCCCGGGGCCACGCACGCCCCGCACCACGTCCCGCTCGAGTGGTCGGCGAAGTACAAGGGCAAGTTCGACGACGGCTGGGACGCCCAGCGCGACCGCACGTTCGCGCGGCAGAAGGAGCTCGGGGTCATCCCGAAGGATGCCGAGCTGACGGCGCGGCCCGACGAAATCCCCTCGTGGGAGTCGATCCCCGACGACCTCAAGCCGGTGCTCGCCCGCCAGATGGAGGTCTACGCGGGGTTCATGGAGCACACCGACCACCACGTCGGCCGCCTGCTCGATGCCCTCGAGGACCTGGACATCCTCGATGACACCCTCGTTTACGTGATCATCGGCGACAACGGGGCATCGGCCGAAGGGACGCCCCACGGAACCTTCAACGAGCTGCTCGTGCTGAACGGCGCGGCGGCGATGGAAACCACGGAGTTCATGACGGCCAGGATCGACCTGTTCGGGACCCCGGAGGCCTACAACCACTACGCCGTCGGCTGGGCCCACGCCATGGACACGCCGTACCAGTGGACCAAGCAGGTCGCATCGCACTGGGGCGGCACGCGCAACGGCGCGATCGTCAGGTGGCCCAACGGCATCAAGGCCAAGGGCGAGATCCGGGACCAGTTCCACCACGTCATCGACGTCGCCCCGACCATCCTCGAGGCGACGGGCATCCCCGCCCCGACGTTCGTCAACGGGATCCAGCAGGCGCCGCTCGAGGGCGTCTCGATGAACTATGCCTTCGACGACAAGAAGGCGGCCGACCGCCACACCACGCAGTACTTCGAGATGTTCGTCAATCGCGGCATCTACCACCAGGGCTGGACGGCCGTGACGCGCCACTCCACGCCATGGGTCATGTCGCCGACGCTGCCAGCCTACGACGACGACGTCTGGGAGCTGTACGCACCCGACGACTGGACGCAGGCCCACGACCTGTCGAAGGAGCAGCCCGAGCAGCTGGCCCATCTCCAGCGGCTCTTCCTGATCGAGGCGACGAAGTACAACGTCCTGCCCCTCGACGACCGGCGGGTCGAGCGGTTCAACGCCGACCTCGCCGGGCGACCGCAGCTCGTCCACGGCAACCAGCAGATCCTGTTCGGCGGCATGGGCCGGATCACCGAGAACTCCATCATCGTGCTCAAGAACAAGTCGCACTCGGTCACGGCCCAGATCGACGTCCCGGCGGCCGGCGCCACGGGACCGATCGTGGCCCAGGGCGGGGCGTTCGGCGGCTGGTGCCTCTACCTCAAGGACAGCCGGCCGGCGTACTGCTACAACCTGTTCGGCCTGCAGCGCTTCAAGGTCGGCGGGGATGCACCGCTCGCGCCCGGGGAGCACCAGGTCCGGCTCGAGTTCGCCTACGACGGCGGCGGCCTCGCCAAGGGCGGCACCGCCACGCTCTTCGTCGACGGCGGCCAGGTGGCCGAAGGGCGCGTCGCTGCGACCGTCCCCATGCTCTTCTCGGGTGACGAGACCACCGATGTCGGCAGCGACACCGGGACGTCCGTGACGGACGACCTGGTCGGAGCCGAGACGACCTTCACGGGCCGCGTCCGCTGGGTCCAGCTGGACATCGGCGACGACGCGAACGACGCCGACCACCTGATCACCGCCGAGGAGCGCTACCGGGTGGCGATGGCCCGCCAGTAGCGAGTCCCCGCGGACGCACGACGGCCCCGTTCCGGTCGACCGGTTCGGGGCCGTTCTGTTCGATCGATTGGTACCGCATACCGGATTCGAACCGGTGATCTCCGCCTTGAGAGGGCGGTGTCCTGGGCCTCTAGACGAATGCGGCGCGCGTGGTCCAGGCGCGACGCCCGACCGGTTGCGGATGATACCAGCCTAGAGGCGGTTGGTCTCCAGGAACGCCCGGATCGCCTCGGCCACCTGCTGGTGGCTGGCCTCGCCAAGGACCAGCCCGTAATGCGAGTGGGCGCCGAACGGTTCGTACTCTGCATCGAGCCACTCGGCGAGGCGTTCGGCGTCGTCGAGTGGGACGGCCTGGTCGAGGCCGCCGCCGATCACGAGCCGCGGAACGGCTTCGACGCCGCGCCGGTCCACCGACACGCCGGCCAGCATCTGGCGGCGGGCGGCACCGGCCTCGTGCGGCTTCTGCCCCAGCAGGTGCTGGATGCGGAGCACGTCGGCGAGCGTCAGGTCGCGATGGTCGCGGAGCAGCTTCTCGGGGAGCGTCTCCCAGCCGATGACCGAGCGGCCGTAGACCTCGGGGATCTCGCGCAGCTCGTATGGCCGGGCGGCCGGGCGCAGCTCGCGCGGCAGCTCGGAGCTGATGAGGATCACGCCCGGACAGCGGCATCCGCTCGGCCGCCTTGAGCGCGAGCAGCCCGCCCATCCCGTGTCCGACCACGACGGTCGTCGGGCCGAGCCGCTCGAGCGCGGCGATCACGTCCTCCGTGTAGGTGTCGAACGAGAGGTTGGCCGGGTCCGCGGTCAGCGACCAGAAATGGTTGCGCAGGTTCAGGGCATGCCCTTCCCAGCCGCGCCCCGCGAAGTAGCCGAGATAGCGCTCCCAGAGCCAGGAGCCGGTGAGCTCGCCGTGGATGAACAGCAGGGGCTTGCGCCGCGAGCGCCGCTCGGGCAGCCACGATTCGATGTAGAGGCCGCGCTCATGGAGCTCGATCTCGTCCTTGCGGATCGGACGGCCGTTGATCGGCGGGAGCTGGGCCTGGGCAAGGATCGCGTCGGGGGTCTGGTCGTGCAACGGGCTCACCACTCGTGCGGGTTGATGAGAAGGCCGGTCAAGGCCTTCGGATAGAAGTACGTCGATTTCTGGGGCATGACGTCGCCGTCGAGGGCGACTGCCGCGATGGCGGCCACCGGCGTCGGTTCCAGCAGGAAGGCGGCCGCGACGCCGTCCGTGCCGTCATCGACCGCGTCGATCGCATCGGCCGCGGACTTGGTGAACGACACGGCGCCGGCGGCCAGGGCCGCGGCATCGATGCCGAGCAGCTGTTCGAGCGCCGCCGCGAGCAGGACGACGTCAAGGTGGCGCAGGGCGTCGCCGCCCTCCGGCAGGTGTGGCTCGAAGGCGTCGCGCCGGGCGGTCAGGCGCGCCCCGCCGGCCGCACGTCCAGAGCCCGAACCGGCCCTCGCCGCCGGCCGCCAGCCCGGCCGCCCCGAACTCGGTCCGGAGCGCCTCGGCGGAGACGTCGCGCTCGACGTCGAAGAGCTCGGCGGCCCGCTCGAGCAGGCCGGCGGCGGTCGCATCGTCGAGGCCGCGCACCAGGCGATGGGTCGGCAGCACGGTGAGCGGCTCGCCGTTCGCGGGGAGCAACAGCATCAGCAGGTAGTCGAAGGCCGGGTCTTCTTCGCAGGAGCGGCTCATCCGCCGCTCATCGCGATAGCGGAGCGCCGTCTCGTAGCGGTGGTGGCCGTCGGCGATGGTGACCGGCCCGGCACCGGCGGCCCCGGTGATCGCGGCGACCTCGTCCGCCAGCGACCCGTCGCCGGGCACGGGCCAGAGGCGATGGCGCACGCCGTCGTCATCGACGACGTCGACGTCCGGCGTCCCGTCGGCGAGGGCCGCCAGCTTGCGGCCGACCTCGGACCCGGGATCCTCGAACAGCGCGACGACCGGGCTGGTGTTCACCCCGGTCGCCCGCAGGAGCTTGTACCGGTCCTCCTTGGGACCGGACAGCGTCCGCTCGTGCGGCCAGCACGCCGGTCTCCGGCCCGAACGGCCCGAGGCAGACGCGCGCGAAGAACCCGCGCTGGGTCCGCTCGACGTCGGTGCCGGGAACGCGGTACGCCTGTTCGTAGACGTAGATCGACGGATGGGGGTCCTTGCGCAGGATCCCGCCGGACCGCCACGCGGCCAGCGTCCGCGCCGCGCGCCGATAGCGGTCGTCGGGCTCGTCGCCGGGCGCATCCGAGGGCAGGTCCAGGCGGACGACGTTGGCCTCGTGGCGCGCCAGCAGGCGGGCGTGCTCGTCGGGACCGATGACGTCGTACGGCGGGGCCACGACCATGGCGAGGTCGCCGACGGCGGATGGATCGAAGCGCAGGGCGCGGAAGGGTCGGATCTGGGGCACGGGACCTTCGGGTGACGGCGACGTGCGCCGGGGGGCGGCACGATCGGCCGAACGGCTGCGGGACGAGTGCATCGTACGATAGGAACGGCCATGAGGGCGAGAGCCCGGGCCGATGCGGGGCTGCCCAGGGCGACCCCGCGTGCTTGCTCGCAACTTTCCGACGGGGTGAGACGTCCTTGCTCCGATCACGACCCGTCCTCCGCTCGGAGTCCATGTGCGCGACCGACACCCGCCACTCGACGGCGCCCGCCGCCGGCCGATCGCCGCTCGTCTCCTGATCCGATCGCTCCTCGCGCTCGCCGTCCCGGTCCTGGTCCTCGCGATGCTGCCGGCGCCGGCCGGCGCGGTCGACGGCCTGACCATGGAGGGCCGGGCGATGCTGGCCGGCCACGCCCGGGTCGGGTCGTGGATGGCGATCACGATCCACATCAAGAACGACGGCCCGTCGATCGACCGGCGAGCTGCGCCTGACCGGCGGGTCGCAGAGTCGGACGCGGTTCGGACTCGTCGCCGACCTGCCAAACGGCTCGGACAAGACCTTCCTCCTGTACGCCCAGCCGCCGTCCTTCGGCCGGGACCTCGAGGTGGCCCTGGTCGACGGCGACGCGACCATCGCGAAGACCAAGGTCGCGTTCACGGTCCACGACCTCAACCAGCTGGTGGTCGGCGTCGTCGCCGAGAAGCCCGGCGGCATCATCCGGAACGTCCAGACCTGCTGCCGAACCAGAACCAGGTCGCGCCGGCGATCGTCCCGATCGACCTCGCCGACCTCCCCGAGCGGGTCGAGGCCTGGGGCGGCGCTCGACCGCCTCGATCTGGCAGGACGCGGACTCGAGCCGGCTCACCGAGGCCCAGATGCAGGCCCTCCAGGGCTGGGTCGCGGGTGGCGGTCGCCTGGTCATCGTCGGCGGCACGACCGGCCCGAACACCCTGTCGGCGTTCCCGGACACGTTCCTGCCCTATCGCCCGAGCGCCACGGTCGATGTCGCGGCCTCCGCGCTCGGCGGCCTGGTCGGCGCCGTCCCGGCGAGCGCCCCGGACCTCACGGCTCTCGGCGGCGCCTTGACCGAGGGCCGCACGCTGCTCACGAGCGGCGACCGGGTCATCGCGGCCGAGCGGCCCACGGGGCAACGGCTCCGTCACGGTCGTCGGGTTCGACCCGACCGCCAAGTGGCTGGCCGACGGCACCGGGGCGGAGAACCTGTGGCGGCGCATCCTGCCGGCTCGGTCCGCGTCCGGGCTGGTGCTCTTCGACGACAGCCAGCTCGTCGGCGCGGTCTCGCAGCTCCCGTCGCTCGCGCTGCCGCCGATCGGCGGCCTGATCGCGCTCCTGATCGCCTACATCGCGCTGATCGGCCCGATCAACTACCTCGTGCTCCGCCGCCTCGACCGCCGCGAATGGGCGTGGGTGACGATGCCCGCGCTCATCGTGGTCTTCGCGGTCGGCGCCTACGGGTTCGGGGCCGCGCTGCGCGGCAGCGACGTCCTCGTCAACGAGGTCGCCCTCGTTCGCGGCTCGCCGGGTGCCACCGAAGGGACCGCGCAGGTCTACGTCGGCGTCTTCTCGCCCGTCACGCGGGTCGTACCAGGTGAGCGTCCCGGGCGGCGCGCTCCTGTCGTCGCCGATCAACGGCGAGTTCTTCGGCGGGGACGGCACCGCCGGCACCGCTCGACGTCCTGCAGGGCGACCCCGCGAAGGTCCGCGACCTCGCCGTCGGCTTCGGGTCGCTGCGCACGATCCGGGCCGAGACCCCGGTCAGCGTCCCGCTGGTCGATGCCGAGCTGTCGATCGTCGACGGCCGGCTCAAGGGCACGGTCACGCAACGCGTCGGCAGGTGACCCTCGAGAAGCCGGCGGTCGTGCTCGGCGGGACCGTGGCGGTCCTCACCGACCTGGCGCCCGGCGCCACCCAGGCCGTCGACACGCCACTCGTGCCGGGCCAGTTCGGCCAGCCGCTGTCGGACAAGGTCGTCGGGCCGATCTTCTTCAACGATCCGAGCCAGTTCGGCAGCCACGGCATCGAACCTGTACATCCGCCACACGATCGTGGACCAGCTGACCTTCGACCCCAACTTCGGCTCGACCGGCCAGCTCGCCACCGACAGCGCCGTGATCCTGGCCTGGGGCTCGGGGAGCCTGCTGCCGGTCGAGATCGCCGGCCAGACGCCGCGCGCGACCGGCAACGTCCTCTACTACCTGCCGACCGCACGTCACGGTCCAGGGCAAGACCACGTTCCGTGGCGACCTGATCACGTCGACCATCATCGACACCGATTCGCCGTTCTTCGGCAAGGACCCGATGAGCATCAGCATCGGACGCGGGCAGGCCACCGTCTCGTACAAGCCGATCGCCTTCGACGGCACGCTGACCCCGACCGAGCTCGCGTTCGGGCTCAGCTTCGGCGGGGACCAGTCGCAGATCACGGTCGACCCCAAGCCGATCCTGCCGCTCGACGCGATCCCGGAGGCCTGTCCGGATCCGCCGACGGCCGATTGCGTCGTCGCCGGGAAGGACGGGCTGCCCGAGGTCGAGCTGTTCGACCTCGCGAAGGGGGCCTGGGTCCGCCTGCCGCACATGACCGGCTGGCAGCCGCTACTCGCTCGCCGACCCGGCGCGCTACGTCGATCCGGCCGCCGGCACGGTCCTCGCCCGGTTCGTCAACGATCGGAGCGACGGGATAGGCTTCCAGTTCGACCTCTCGATCACGGGGACCGTGCGATGACCGAGATCGTTCGTGCCGAGGGCCTGGTCAAGCGCTACGACCGCACGCTGGCGGTGGCGGGCGTCGACCTGTCGGTGGCGTCCGGCGAGATCTTCGGCCTCGTCGGGCCCGAACGGCGCGGGCAAGACGACCACCCTGCGCATCCTCGCGACCCTCCTCCGCCCGTCGAGCGGCGAGGCCGAGATCGCGGGCTTCTCGGTCACCCGGAACCCCGACCAGGTCCGGCGCGTCCTCGGCTTCATGCCGGACGTGTTCGGGGTCTACGACGACATGAAGGTCTGGGAGTATCTCGACTTCTTCGCCCGCTGCTACGGGATCCCGGCCGCCAGGCGGCGCCGGATGATCGGCGACCTGCTCGAGCTGGTCGACCTCGGGAGCAAGCAGGACCAGTACGTCCAGACCCTCTCGCGTGGCATGCAGCAGCGATTGTGCCTCGCCCACGCGCTCGTCCACGATCCCGAGGTCCTGCTCCTCGACGAACCGGCCTCCGGGCTCGACCCGCGGGCCAGGGTGGAGCTGCGCGAGCTGCTGCGCGAGCTGCGTACGCTCGGGAAGACGATCCTCATCAGCAGCCACATCCTCCCCGAGCTCGAGGAGCTGTGCACCAGTGTCGCGATCGTCGACCGCGGCCAGGTGCTGGCGCAGGGCCGTGTCAGCGACATCGAGCGGCGGCTGCGCTTCGGGGCCGTGCTGCGGATCAAGGTCCTCGGCGACGGCGAGGCGATCGCCGCGCCGCCCGGGAGCGCTTCGCGGCCGATGTCGACGTCGCCTCGGCGACGGTCCTCGAGGACGGCACCATCGAGCTCGGGTTCCGCGGCGACGACGCCGCCACGGCGCGACTGCTCGCGCGAGACGATCGGCGCCGGGATCGCGGTGATCAGCTTCGCCCGGGCCGCGAGCGACCTCGAGGAGCTGTTCCTGCAGGTGACCGCCCCGGACCGCGAACCCATGGAAGCGGCGTGAGGACCCGACGATGACCGACGTCACCATCGAACCTGTCGAGACGCCGGCCGGCGCGGTCACTGAGCCCGCCATCGCCCCCAACCCGCCGAGACCGCCACGGCGGCGGCCCAGCGTCCGCCATGCGTTCGGCGGCATCTCGGCGATCGGCGCCAAGGAGCTCCGCGGCCGGATGCGCGGCCGACGCGCGTTCGTGATCCTGACGATCTACCTGCTGCTGCTGGGCGGCTTCGCCTGGATGGTGGAGCTGCTGATGGAGCGCTCCTTCACGAGCGGGTTCGGGTCCTCGGCGGCGTACGCCTCGGCGTCGATCGGACAGGGCATCTTCGCCGCGATCCTGATGCTCGAGACGCTGCAGGTCGTCTTCCTGACGCCAGCCGCGACGGCGGGGGCGATCAGCCTCGAGCGCGAGAAGCAGACGCTCGACATGCTGATCACCACGCCGATCTCGTCGCTCGCCATCGTCGTTGGCAAGCTGCTGAGCGCGCTGACCTACGTCTTCCTCCTGATCGTCGCCTCGGTACCGCTGACGGCGGTGGTCTTCGTCTACGGCGGGGTGGGCCCCGACGACGTCCTGCGCGGCTATCTCGTGCTGCTGGTCACGGCGATCGGGCTGGGGTCGTTCGGGCTGCTCTGCTCGAGCCTCGTCCGACGGACCCAGGCCGCGACCGCGATCTCGATCTTCGGCGTGCTGTCGATCACGGTCGGTTCGGTCTTCCTGCTCGCGTTCTGGGCCGGGATGGCGAACAGCGGCAACGGCCAGGGGTTCGGGCCGATTCAAGGGTCGCGCGCCGGAGATCGTCGCGCTCGTGAACCCGTTCATCGCCGAGGCGGACGTGCTCTGCGGCACGGAGACCACCCAGTACGGGACGTGGTGCTCGATCGTGAACGTGCTGGTCCCGAACCAGAACGGGATCATCCACGTCGACCAGCGCGGCGGCGGGAACGTCGTCGTGCCGCTGCCGGCGCCGATCCCGGACATCAAGGGCGGGGGGTTCGCGCAGGCCGGCGTCGCGATCGACTCGAACGGCAATGCGGTCGCGATCGATGGCAACGGGAACCCGATCGTCGCCGACGTGGTCGCGTTCGGCGCCCAGCGCGACGCCTTCTGGCCGAGGAGCGTCCTGACCTGGCTGGTCCTCTCGGTGATCTTCGTCATCGCGGCGGTCCAGCTGGTCTCGCCCACGCGGCGATGGCGGTTCAACCGGCGTCGGCCGACGCCCACGGAGACACCCGCGTGAGCCGGATGCGACGACGCTCCATGGACGGCGACGCCTCTCCGACGAAGGCCATGATCCCGGCCGACCCGAGCGCCGTGCTCGACGGCCCGCTCGATCCCGCGCTCCTCGCGGTGCGGTCCGGCCTCGCATCGCATCGCCGCCGCCTGTGGCTCCGTCGCATCGTCCGCCGGAGCTGGATCGCCCTCGCCGCGATCCTCGTCGCCGAGCTGGTCCTGTGGACATTCGCCAGGTTCGTGCCGCTCGAATGGGCGCCGCTCGTCGGCGCGGCGATCCCCGTCGTGGGCGCCCTTGGCCTGCTGGCGGCCGTCGTCCGCGCCCGGCCGACCGTCGGCGAGACCGCGATCGCCGTCGACGTCGAAGGCCGTTTCGGGGACCGCGTCTCGAGCGCCCTCGAGCTGGCGGTCGGGTTCCCGGCATCGGCCGGACCCACCGTGGCCGACGAGGATGCGACCGTGGTCGACGGCCCGACCGGCGCGGCCATCGCGGCGGTCACCGCCCTCCCGCTCGTCGAGGCGGCCCAGACCGACCGCCTTCGTCCGACGACAGCGCGCCGATGCTCTGGTGTCGCTGCGAGCCCTCCCCGCCGACCTGTTCCGGCCGCGCTTCGCGAGGCGGCCGGCGGGCGCGGCGCTCGTCGCGATGCTCCTGCTCGCCCCGGTCCTGCTCATCCCGGACCCGCAGGATCACCGTCATCGCCCAGGCCCGCCAGGAGCGGGAGGCCGCACAGGAACAGGCCGAGCGGCTCGACGACCTGGCGAAGGAGCTTGAGGACAAGGGCGCCGACGCGAACGATCCGCGCACGAGGCTGGCCCGGGAGCTCCGCGACCTGGCGCGCCAGCTCAGGGATCGGCCGGGCGACCTCGACGTCAACCTCGCGAAGCTCGGCTCCGTGGAGAGCGAGGTCCGCTCGCAGGTCGACCCGTCGACCGAGCAGCGCGCCGCGGCGCTCGCCTCGCTGAGCCGGGCGCTGTCGCGCTCGGCGACCGGCCAACAGAACGCCAACCCGGACGGCGACCCGAAGCAGACCCAGGAGGACCTCGACAAGCTCGGGGACAAGCTCGACCAGATGACCCGCGAGCAGCAGGCCGATCTCGCTCGCCAGCTCGCGGAGCAGGCGGCCACCGCCAGTGGGACCAGCGGCGCGGCCTCGACCGCCCTCCACGACGCGGCCCAGAGCCTCGCGCAGGGCGACACGGCGGGGGCGAAGGCCGCGCTCGACCGGCTCGGCGAGTCGCTCGCGGGGTTCCAGCAACAGGTGGCCGTGAACCGGGACCTCTCGTCCGCGGCGTCGCGACTGCAGGACGCCCGACGCGACCTCGCGGACGCCGGCAAGCCCAGCACCGCGCAGAATGGCCAGGGCCAGCAGGGTCAGGGTCAGGGGAACCCCGGCGCGAGCCCCGGCACCGGCCAGGGTCAGGGCCAGGCCAGTCCGGGCGCGAGCGGCCAGGGGCAAGGCCAGGGGCAGGGGCAAGGGCAGGGCCAA
>CAVUIE010000006.1:0-99295 GCA_963741445.1 uncultured Chloroflexia bacterium
CCGGCGTCGAGTTCGTCCGCGACGGCGCCAGCCAGTTCCCGAGCGCCATCCGCAAGCGCTTCGACATCGTCGGGTTCGACCCGCGCGGCGTCAACTCGAGCAGCCCCGTCCGCTGCATCGACAACCTCGACCTGCAGGCCGACCTCGACCCGTCGCCCGACAACGCGGCGGAGCTCGACGCGCTCGTCGACCAGGCCCACCAGTACGCCGACGCCTGCGCGCAAGCGCAACGCCGCGGTGCTCCCGTACCTCTCGACCGACGCGGTCGTCGACGACCTCGACCCGATCCGCGCCGCGGTCGGCGACGAGAAGCTGACCTACGTCGGCTTCTCGTACGGGACGCTGATCGGCTCGATGTACGCGGACAAGTACCCGGACAAGATCCGGGCGATGGTCCTCGACGGCGCGCTCGACCCGCAGACTCAGCGAGGTCCAGCTGCGGACGGGCCAGGCCAAGGCCTTCGAGAAGGCGCTGTCGCGCTTCTTCACGCTGGTGCGAAGCGGCTCGTCCTGCGCGTTCCACGAGGGCGGCAGCACGGTCCAGGCGTTCGACTCGCTGATGGCCAAGATCGAGAAGAAGCCGCTGCCGCATCCGCGCTTCGCCGGGCGCCGGCGGTCGGTCCCGGGCCTCACCTTCTCGGCGGTCCTCGGCTCGATGTACACGGCCGCTACCCCGCCCTCGAGCAGGCCCTCGCGCTCGCCAAGGCCAGGCGACGGCGCGGCTCGACTCGTCGTGCCATCTCGGACCCGTTCCGCGGGCGGAAGCCGGACGGCGGCTACTCGAACCAGAGCGACGCGTACTTCTCGAACACGTGCCTCGACTTCCCGGCGGCCGACGTCGCGACTACAAGTCCCTCGCCAACACCTTCCGCACGGTCGCGCCGCACTTCCGGGCCGCCGCGTTCAACGACCTCCCGTGCGCGTTCTGGCCGGTCCCGCCGCAGCGGACGCCGGCCCCGGCGACCGGCGCCGGGGCGCCGCCGATCGTGGTGGTCGGCTCGACCGGCGACCCGGCGACGCCCTACGCCTGGGCCAACCTGGCCGTCGCAGCTCGAGTCCGGGACGCTCATCACCCGCAAGGGCGACGGCCACACCGGCTACTTCGACAGCAAGTGCGTCGACAAGGCGGTCGACGCCTACCTGCTCGCGCTGACGGTCCCGAAGGACGGGCTGGTCTGCAAGACCGACTGACCGCGCTCGCGGCTGAGCGGCGGGCAGCTCAGCGGCGGTGGCCTGACCGGGCCGACGACGATCAGCAGGAACGACGTCTCGACGACGTCGATCCCGGCGATGACGAGCGCGACGAGCAGCGGCAGCGGGTGACCGAGCGCCCAGCCCGCCGCCGCCGAGAGGGCGGCGACGCCAGGAACGACCAGGCGGACCCCGCGGATCAGGCCCGGCACGTCGGTGGCGCCCGTCGCCCAGCCGGTCGAGGGCTCGGAGCAGCAGGAGCACGCGACCGCCACGCATCGCGCCGACGAGCGCGGCCCGGATGATCGGCCGGCGGATGGACGACGCGCGTCGAGGAAGGCCGCGGACGACCGCCGAGGACGGTCGCCGCGACGACCGCGAGCCCGCCGAGGACCAGCGCCACGAGCGGCGCCGGCGCGCGGCGTCACGTCAGGGCCACCTCGTGGACACGGCCCCATCGACGATCCGCCACGCCCGCACGCCCGGCTCGCCGGTCGCCGGGATCCGCCTCGTCTCGGTCCAGCGAGACCAGCACGATACAGCGCGTCCGGGTAGAAGGCGAGGCCGATGTCGGTCGGCGACGGGCCGCGCCGGCGTGTGCGTGTGCGAGTGGACGATCGCCCCAGAAGACCTCGTCGGCGTCGTCGGTCGCGATCGTCAGGCGGTAGCAGGTCGTCGGGGTCGATCTCGTAGCGGAGCGGGGAGGCGGCCTCGTTCCGCGTCGCCTCGAAGCGGAGCGCCCGCCCGCCGTCGGCCGCCGGCGCGTCGCCGACGATCAGGCCGCACGCCTCGTTCGGGATACTCGGCCCGGGCGTGCGCGACGATCGCGTCGCGGATCGCCGCGGGGAGCGACGGCGGCTCGCCGGCGCCGGGATGCGGCGCTCACCACCAGTTGACGCCGCCCTCGAGCGCGTCCTCCATCTCGTCGAGCGTCGTCGTGAACGTGCCGGCCGAGAGGTACTTCCAGCCGCCGTCGGGGAGCAGCGCCACGATCGTGCCGCCGTCCATCTCGCTGCGCCTCGCGGGCCGCGGCGACCAGCACCGCGCCGCACGACGGCCCGGCGAAGATGCCCTCGCGGAAGACGAGGTCGCGCAGCGCGGCGATCGCGTCGGCGTTCGAGACGAGGTACTTCGCGTCGATCAGGTCGGGCTCGAAGATCTCCGGGACGAACCCCTCGTCGAGCGAGCGCAGCCCCTGGACCTTCTCGCCGGGGAGCGGCTCGGCCGCGACGACGCGGACGCCCGGCTTGTGCTCGCGCAGGTAGCGCGAGACGCCCATCAGCGTCCCGGACGTGCCCAGGCCCGCCACGAACACGTCGATCTCCGGGCAGTCGGCGAGGATCTCCGGGCCGGTCGTCTCGTAGTGGGCGAGCGTGTTGGCCGGGTTGCCGTACTGGTACGGCATCACGAACCGCTCGTCCTTCGAGACGAGGTGCTTGGCCAGCGCGATCGCCCCGTTCGAGCCGAGCGCGCCCGGGCGAGTCGATGACCTCGGCGCCGAAGAGCGCGGCCATCTGGCGCCGCTCGTTGGTGACGTTGTCGGGCATGACCAGGGCGACGCGGTAGCCCTTGCGCCGGCCGATCATCGCGAGCGCGATGCCGGTGTTGCCCGACGTCGGCTCGAGGATGATCGAGTCGTCGTGCGAGGAGCCCGCGCGCCTCGAGGTCCTCGATGAGGTACTTGGCGACGCGGTCCTTGACCGAGCCGGTCGGGTTGAGCATCTCGAGCTTGGCGAGGATGCGGCACGTCCGGGTTCGGGCTCATCCGCGGGATCTCGACGAGCGGCGTGTGGCCGATCGCCTCGAGGATGTCGGCGTAGCGCCCGCCGTGCGGGACCAGCGCCTCGTGGGCGTGGGCGTGCGCGTGGTCGTCGTGCGCGCGCTTCGGCGTCGGCGAGCCGCCAGGGGACGGCCATCGGTCAGCCCCCGGCCATCGCCGGCAGGAGCCGGACCTCGTCCGTGGCCGCGACCGGCGTGTCGAGCCCGGCGAGGTAGCGGACGTCCTGGCCGTTGACGTAGACGTTGACGAACCGGTTGAGGTCGCCGTCCTCGGTCAGCAGCTGCCCGCCGAGCGACGGATGCCGCGCGACGAGCGCGTCGACGACGGCCCGGATCGAGTCGCCGTCGAGCTCGAGCGACTTGGCGCCGCCCGACGTTCGGGCGGAGCACGGCCGGGATGAAGACCGTGCTCATGCGCGCGCCTCGGGCGAGACCGCGCCGGCGGCACCGGTCATCGTCATCGCGAACGGGACGTCGTCGCCGACGCTGTCCACGGTCAGCGGATGACCGGCCTTGCGCGCCGCGACGGCCTTGTCCGAGCAGACCGGGCACTCCGGGTCGCGGCGCAGCTTGAGCTCGGTGAACTCGGTCTCGAGGGCATCGAACAGGAGCAGCCGGCCGGCCAGCGTGTTGCCGATCCCGAGGAGCACCTTGAGCGCCTCGTTCGCCTGGAGCAGGCCGAGGATGCCGGGGACGACGCCGAGGACGCCGGCGACGGAGCAGCCGGGCGCGAGCTCGGGCGGCGGCGGGGTCGGGTACAGGCAGCGGTAGCACGGGCCCTCGAACGGGACGAAGGTCGTGAGCTGGCCCTCGAAGCGGAAGACCGAGGCGTGGATGACCGGGATGCCGGCCGCGACCGCGGCGTCGTTGAGGATGTAGCGCGTCTCGAACGTGTCGGTGCCGTCGAGGATCACGTCGTAGCCGGCGATGATCCGCTCGACGTTCGCGCGCGACGAGCATCTCCTCGTGGGCGACCACGTTGATCTCGGGGTTCAGCGCGTTGATCGCGCTCCGCGCGGACTCGACCTTGCGCTCGCCGACCCGGTCGGTCGTGTGGATGATCTGGCGCTGGAGGTTGCTGACGTCGACGACGTCGAAGTCGACGATGCCGATGGTCCCGACGCCCGCCGCGGCGAGGTAGAGCGCCGCCGGCGAGCCGAGCCCGCCGGCGCCGATGAGCAGCGCCTTCGAGCCGAGCAGCTTCGCCTGGCCGGCCGAGCCGACCTCGGGGATGAGCAGGTGGCGGCTGTAGCGCTGCTTCTGCTCGGCCGAGAGGACGACCGGCGTCTCGAACTCGAGGCCGGCGCCCTTCCAGGCCTGGAAGCCGCCCGACATCGAGGCGACGTTCGTGTAGCCCATCTCGGCGAGGGTCTGGGCCGCGAACAGCGAGCGGACGCCGCCGGCGCAGTACAGGATCACCGGGGCGTCGCGGTCCGGGACGCGACGCCCTCGATCTGCTGCTCGATGTAGCTCTTGGAGACGTGGGCGGCGCCGGGCAGGTGGCCCTGCTCCCACTCGGACGCCTCGCGGACGTCGACGACGTCGCGCTCGCCGGGCGCGAGGGCGTCGACCTCCTGGCGGGGTGACCTCGCGGATCTGGGCGCGGGCCTCGCGCAGGAGGTCGGCGTAGGACTTCGGCATGGGGCTGGTGGGCTCCGATGGACGACGGGCTGGCGGCTGGCGCCAGGGCGGAAGGAGAGGACGGCCCCCAGGCCGTCCTCACGATGAGTGGTTCGGGGGCGGGGGCGGCTCGGATGACTCGGCCGGCGGTCAGGCCGGCTGGCGACACCTGCAGCGGCGCTCGATCCCGGTCATGCGCCGGCCTCGGCGGGGCTGGGCGTGAGGCCGGTGCGTCGGCCGCGCCGAGGTCGGTGAGGACGTGCTGGAGGCTGTCGTGGCTGAGCATCGCGCACTTGAGGCGGGCCGGGCTGATCTCGATGCCGAGCAGGTCGAGCAGGTCGTCGGCGCGGAAGCCGGTGACCTCGGCGAGCGGCTTGCCCTTGATCTCGTCGGTCAGGAGCCAGGCGCTGGCCTGGCTGATCGCGCAGCCGCGACCGGTGAAGCCGACGCGGTCCACGACGCCGTCCTTGACGCCGAGCATCAGCGTGATCCGGTCGCCGCAGAGCGGGTTGGCGCCCTCGTACGACGCGTCGGCGTCCTCGACGACCCCGAAGTTGTGGGGCCGCCGGTAGTGCTCGAGGATGTAGTCGCGGTAGAGGTCGTCCATGTCGGTCTCGAAGTCTAGCGCGCTGTCTAATCCCGACCAGCAAGGTCGGGATTAGATCCGGCCGGCTCGGGCCCGTCGGTGGGCAGGGACGCGTCAGAGCGCCGGGACGCGTCGGAGCGCGGCCGGGGCGCCGTCCTCGTGCTCGGGGCGCCGTCCTCGTACCCTGGGCCGTCATCGTCACGCGCTGGCGCCGTTGTCGTGCGCTGGGCCATCCATGGACCGTCCGACAAAGGAGCCGCCTGGGATCGCCGTCGGATAGTCCTCTGACCACCTCGGATGCTCTCTTCGTCGTCGATCGGCCCGCCATTGGTCATTTCGATGAAGGAGGACGAGCGGGCGACCGCCTCCGGACCTTCGGCTGGCCGGTCGGACGGTCCGTCGGCAGACCACGCGTGCCAGCCCGCTGGCCGGTCGGACGGTCCGTCGGCAGACCACGTCGGCCCGTGAGCGCAGTGGCCGGCTGTGCGGGTCAGTACTGTTGCGACCCTTGGACGGTACGAAACGCTCCCTGCACGGCGGTCGCGAGGCCCTATCGTCCATCACCCGTGGTGATGAGTGGCGCGCACCCGACCTCCATCTCGCTGTCTGGCCAGGCATCGAAGCGAGGCCCGATCCGGCGGGTGCCCACGCCCGAGCGCCTCACGGGCGACATCGAGACCTGGCTCCGGACCGAGTACGCGACGGCCGTCCGTTCGATCCTGCGTCAGATCAAGTCGACCGGTGAGGAGCGCCTGCTGGTCGACTTCCATCCCGCGGCCGCGCCTGTCGCGATCGTCGTGAGCGAGTCGGGTCAGGTCGACGTCACGATGGAGGCTGTCTACGCGGGTCCCGGGTATCACCGCTTCGTCGGGCGCGTGCTCGAGCGTCTCGGGCAGGAACTCTCGATCGAGTGGGACGCACCGTCCGACGATCCGTCGGCGGCCGTCAGCTTCAGCGATCGCGCGGCGACCGAGCACGACTACCTGGGCTGGCTCGGGACGGCGCTCGCCGACGTCCGCGCAGCACGGCGGCTCGGATCAGGACCGCAGCATCTCGGCACCCCGTCAGGCGTGACGTACTCGATCGGCGGGGCGCTCGCCACGGTCCTGGGACCACGCGACGACACATGGCTCGATGCCGCGATCGCCGATCCGCGCCATGCGATCGACATCGTGCCCTGGTGGGCCGACGCGACCGACGGCCGATCCCTCATGAATCAGGCGCTCGTTCTGATGTGGCTCGAGATCCGCTGGCGCCGTCCCGCCCTCGAGGGTGAAGCGGCGACATTCGACGAGGTCCATCGCCTCCTGTCACGCGCATACCCGCTCGACCCGGACCTCCCCTACCCGTGGACCGCCTGGGCGGAGTTGGCCACCCTTCGCGGCATCGATGACCCGATGGCCCGCCAGGCGATCGCGCGGGCGGAACGCGACGGCGAGCCACCCGGGCCTCCGATCGGCTATCGGCGCCTGCCCGTCCGGATCAGCCACGAGGGTTGGGTCCTGGATGGCGTCCCCGGCTCGTTCGCAGAGCGCCGGACCGACGAGGAGTGGTGGGGCGGCGGAGCGGGCCGAGGCATCACGCTCGCCGCGATCGACACCGGAACGATGAGCGCGGAAGCATTCCTCGATCAGGTCGCAGCCGGGCTCGGCCCGGACGTCCTGGATCATCGGGCCGGTCCGATCGTCGGTCGTGGGCGGCTGACGTCAGATGCGAGTTCCGGTGTGGCCGTCGGGGTCGTCGAAGGGTTCTCGGCCGTGCCCGGTTCCGGTGCGGTGATCCGCATCGTCTTCGACGATCCGGCCGACTGGCAATGGGCGCTCGAGACGTGGCGAGGGCTCGCCCCGGGCTGAATGCCGCAGGAGGGGGCGATCGCGCTGGCCTCCGATCGGCTGCGCGCGGCGTGGAGGGTCGTCGTGCGATGCTTCGAGGATGTACGTGCCCGCCCATTTCAAACCCGACGACGACGAGGTCCGCGAGCTCCTGCGGAATGTCGGGGCCGCCGACCTGATCACCTCGACCGCCGACGGGCTGCTCGCGACGATGCTGCCGCTCATCTGGATCGAGCCGAAGGCCGGCACGGACGGCTGGGGTGTCCTGCACGGGCACGTCGCGCGCAACAACCGACAATGGAAGGTGCCCGCGGTCGGCGACGCCATGGCCATCATCCGGGGCCCGAACGCGTACATCTCGCCGGCCTGGTACGCGACGAAACGCGAGCACGGCCGCGTGGTCCCGACCTGGAACTACATCACCGCCCACGTCCACGGCCGGCTCGTCATCCACGACGATCCGGCCTGGGTCGAGGTCAACGTGCGGGCCCTGAGCGACCGCGCACGAGGCGGCGCGCGAGCAGCCCTGGTCGGTCGACGACGCGCCCGTGCCATACATCGAGGGCCAGCTCAGGGCGATCGTCGGCGTCGAGCTCGTCGATCGACCGCGTCGAAGGCAAGTGGAAGCTCAGCCAGAACCGCTCGGACGCGGACATCGCCGGCACGATCGAGGGCCTCGAGGCGTCCGGCGAGGAAGGGGTCTCGGGCGCGATGCGCGCTGGGCGCGGAGAGCCGGCCTAGCCGTTGAAGACGCGCTGGACCTCCCGCAGGCCGGCGGCCAGGGCGTCGATGTCGTCGCGGGTCGAGTAGACGCTGAAGCTGGCCCGGGCGGTCGCCGCCAGGTCGAGGCGCTCGTGGAGCGGCATCGTGCAGTGGTGGCCGGCCCGGACCGCGACGCCGAACGCGGTCCAGGACCTGGGCGACGTCGTGCGGGTGGATGCCCGGCAGGTTGAACGGGACGACGCCGCCGCGGATGTCGGGGTCCAGCGGGCCGTAGAGCTCGATGCCGGGGACCTCGCGCGGCGAGCGTCTCGAGCGCGTACGCGACGAGCTCGCGCTCGTGCTCGCGGACGGCGTCCATGCCGAGGTCGCGCAGGTAGTCGGCCGCGACGCCCGAGGCCGATGGCGTCGCCGACGGCCGGCGTGCCCGGCCTCGAACTTCCAGGGGATCTCGTTGAACTCGGACCGGCGCAGGTGGACCTCGCGGATCATGTCGCCGCCGGCGAGGAACGGCGGCATCGCCTCGAGCAGCTCGCGCCGCGCCCACAGCGCGCCCGGAGCCCATCGGGCCGAGCATCTTGTGGCCGCTGAACGCGTAGAAGTCGGCGCCGAGCTCCTGGACGTCGACCGGCACGTGCGGCACGGCCTGGGCGCCGTCGACGAGCACGAGCGCGCCGGCCGCGTGGGCCATCTCGACCATCTCGCGGACCGGGTTGATCGTGCCCGAGCGTGTTCGATGACGTGGGTGAAGGCGACGAGCTTCGGCTTGAGCCGCAGCAGGACCTCGAAGACGTCGAGGCGGAGGATCCCGTCGTCGGTGATCGGGATGAACTCGAGGTCGCCGTCGATCTCCTGGACCAGGATCTGCCACGGGACGAGGTTGGCGTGGTGCTCCATCTCGGTCAGGACGATCTGCGTCGCCGCGCCCGATGTTCCGGCGGCCCCACGAGTAGGCGACGAGGTTGATCGCCTCGGTCGCGTTGCGGGTGAAGACGATCTCGTGGCTGTCGGGCGCGTTGATGAACCGCGCGACCCGGGCGCGGGCCTCCTCGTAGGCGGCCGTCGCCTTCTCGCCGATCGTGTAGATGCCGCGATGGACGTTGGCGTTGTACTCGCGGTAGTAGTCGGCGACCGCGTCGATGACGACGCGCGGCTTCTGGCTGCGTCGACGCCGAGTCGAGGTAGACGAGCGGATGGCCGTTGATCTCCTGCTCGAGGATCGGGAAGTCGGCGCGGAGCGCGACCGGGTCGAGCGCGGCGCGGGCGCGGCGACGGCGGCTCGGGGTCAGCGTCATCGCGATCGTGCCGGCCTAGCCGCGGCGACCTCGCACGGGCTCGAGCTCGGCGTCCGGCCCTTGGGGACGCAGCAGCGCCTCGTCGGGCACGTCGGGCGACAGCCCGGCCTCGCGCAGGATCGGGCCGTAGCCCTCGTCCTCGAGGCGCGAGGGCCAGGTCCTTGCCGCCGGTCTTGACGATGCGGCCCTGGGCCAGGACGTGGACGACGTCCGGCTTGATGTAGTTGAGCAGGCGCTGGTAGTGGGTGATGAGCAGGACGCCGAGTTCGGGTTGAGCATCGCGTTGACGCCCTCGGCGACGATCCGCAGGGCGTCGATGTCGAGGCCCGAGTCGGTCTCGTCGAGGATCGCCATCTCCGGCTCGAGGACCGCCATCTGGAGCATCTCGAGGCGCTTCTTCTCGCCGCCCGAGAAGCCCGTCGTTGACGTAGCGCGACGGCGAAGCCCTCGTCCATCTGCAGGAGGCGCCATCTTCTCGCGCATCTTGTTGCGGAAGTCGCGCATCGAGATGCCGCCCGCATCGGGTCGGTCGGGTCGACGTCGGGGTTCTTGTCGATGCCCTGGAGCCGGGCGTTGAGCGCGGAGCGGATGAAGCTCGCGACGCTCAGGCCGGGGATCGCGGTCGGGTACTGGAAGGCGAGGAACAGGCCGAGGCGGGCCCGCTTGTCGGGCGACAGGGCGAGGATGTCGCGGCCCTTCCAGATGACCTCGCCGCCCTTGACGACGTAGGCCGGGTGGCCCATGAGCGCGTAGGCGAGCGTCGTCTTGCCGGAGCCGTTGGGGCCCATGATCGCGTGGACCTCGCCCTTGCCGACGGTCAGGTCGATCCCCTGGAGGATCTCGTGCTCGGGGTCGGCGACGGGCGCGACGCGGAGGTCGCGGATGACGAGGTGCTGGTCGGTGGTGGGCTGGTCGGTCACGGGTCGGGTCACGGCTCCGTGCGTAGGGTGGGCTTCGGGGTCGAGTGGACGGGAGCCGGGCGGCCGGCACGAGGTCGGCGAGGGTCATCGAGTCGAGCGCGCCGGCGATCGCGTCGCGGACGCGGACCCACAGGACGTTGACGGTGCAGCGCGACGCTGCGGTCGCAGGCGATGGCGTGCTCCGGGTCGTCGCTGGCGCAGATCATCGGGGCGATCGGCCCCTCGAGGGCGCGGAGGACCTCGCCCATCGTGATCGCGCTCGGGGGCGCGGGCGAGCTCGTAGCCGCCGTGGGCGCCGCGGGTGCTAGACGACGAGGCCGGCCTCGCGGAGGCTGACGACGAGCTGCTCGAGGTAGGCGCGCGGGAGGTCCTCGTCGGCGGCGATCTCGGCCAGGCGAGGCCGGCCCGGTCGCCGTAGTGCCGGGCGAGCTGGACCATCAGCCGGACGCCGTACTCGCCCTTCGTGCTGAAGGAGATGGCGCCGGTGCCGTGGAAGGTGGGTCGGGTCGCGACGGGGCAGGGTCAGGGGAGTGCCTCGATATCCGAGTGATTTCGTCGGGATTAGTCTACGCGGCGCGGCGGAGGGCGTCAACGAGGCTCGGGGGTAGTAGATAGGGAGCTCCGAAGTTGCCGCTTGCCGGCCGGACACGGTTGTGGGGCGAGTGGTGCGGCCGACCATCCCCTGTCGGAAGTTGCCGCCAGCACACGATCGGGATGTGATCGCGCTCAGGCCGGCCGCTCGTCTGACAGGGTCGTCGACGAGAAGACGGTCGTGCCTTCGACCTGCTGCTCGAACTTCAGTGGCATGCCAGGGGCCGACTTCGCGAACCAGAAGGTGCCGACGCCGTCTTCGTCGGTCCGCGTGTAACGGAGGCAGGCGAACCGTCCCGCGGGGATCTCGATCTCCTCCTCGGTCACGGTCGTGCGATCGGCGGGCATCGACGCATGGCCCTGGAGCTCGCGCCAGGCTGAGTGGCCGGTCTCCGTCTCGGTCAGGCGGGTCCCGTCCGGCGTCTCGTTCCAGAACTCCTGGTCGCCCCCGTCCTCGTCCCCGGTCGAGAAGCGGGTGACGTGGACATACGGGTCCTGGTCGGCCCGAACGACCAGCGTGCGGACCGTCCGACCCGGCGGACAGCCCTGGCGGATCTCGTCGGCGCTGAAGGGAGTCGGTTGATCGCCGAGCCTGAACTGATGCGGATCGTCAGTCACTTCCTCGGAGTGTAGCGACGGCGCGACCCCCAGGGGCGCCCGGCAACTTCGAGCCGCTATCTACTACCCCGTCAACGAGGCTCGTCCTCGTTGACGACGGGCAGATGATGCGGGGTAGCGTGAAGCTTCGAGCGATCCTGGGACTCGTCGGTCGCGATGGTCGTCGGCTGCTCGGGGATCGGCGACGAGCGCCCCGGGTCGGCGAACGCTCCTGCGTCGGCGACGAGCGCTCCTGTATCGGCCTCGCCCGTCGCGTCACGAGTCGCGGATGTCGTCGTCGGCGGCGCTCGACCCGTGACCATCCACGTCCCGGCTGGGTACGACGCCAACCGCCCGGCGCCGCTCCTGATCGTCCTCCACGGCTACAGCTCGTCCGGCAAGGGGCACGACGCGTACTTCCACCTCGGGGAGGCCGCGCAGCAGCGTGGCTTCCTGTACGCCTACCCGGACGGCACGGTCGACAGCGCCGGGAACCACTTCTGGAACGCCACCGACGCGTGCTGCGACTTCGATCCGCGCGGGGTCGACGACGTCGCCTACCTTGCCGGCGTCATCGCCGAGACGCGGGCGTCACTCGCGGTCGATCCCAGGCGCATCTACCTCATCGGGCATTCGAACGGCGCGTTCATGAGCTACGCGATGGCCTGCGCGCAGGCCGACCAGGTCGCCGCGATCGTCAGCCTGGCCGGCGCCACGTTCGTCGACCCGGCGGACTGCGCCCCGGCGGTTCCTGTCGCGGTGCTCCACATCCATGGCACGGCCGACGACACGATCGCCTTCAAGGGCGGACAGATCGTTCTGGGTGGGGGCCGGTCGATGGCGCCGTACCCCGGCGCCGAGACGTCGGTCGCCACCTGGGCGACCTACGACGGCTGCACGGGCTCGTCGGTCGTCGACGAGCACGTCGACGTCGACGCGGACATCGCCGATCACGGTTCGCCCGCCGAGGCCTCGGTGACGCGCTGGACCGGCTGCAAGCCTGGCGGGGCGGTCGAGCTCTGGACGGTGCCGAACGGCGGTCACAGCCCGAACATCTCCGCGTCGTTCCCGGCGGCCGTCCTGGACTTCTTCGAGGCCCACCCGAAGCCGTAGGCGGCGTCGAGCGGGGTCAGTCGAGCCGGCGGATGAGGCGGAGCGGGCGGAGCGCCAGCCCGTAGATGACGATCGCGCCGATGCCGGCGAGCAGGCCGAAGACGACGGCGCCAGCCGGCACCCACGGACCTTCGACGATCGCATGCCAGACATCGAAGGCGACCGCGGTCGCCAGCGCGCCGAGGATGCCGACGGCCAGCCGGTGGCGACGCGGGCTCAGGCCCGATCGATCGAGGAACGCCGTGGTCCGGGCGACGACGGGGCGGAGCGGGCGCAGCGGCGGGATCCGGCCGACGAGCTCGTCGCCGAGGCCGAGGGCGTCGTCGAGGAGGTCGGGTTCCGGAGTCGACGTGGCGCCGCACGCGGTCGCGGTCCCGGCGCGCACCGCGCGGACGAGCAGGACCGTGGCCGCGACGACCGACACGGCGCTGACGAGCCACAGCACGGCCACGAACCACGGCAGCTCCGTGCCCGCATCGGCCGGCGGCGCCGCGTACGCGAGCGCGTCCGAGACGAGCGTCACGCCCATGATCGCGACCGCGATCCCGACGCCGAGCCGGATGCGCCGGGCGACGGCCGGGTCGAGGACGGTCTCGCGATGACGAACGCTGCGGACCCAGGTCGCGCCGGCGACCAGGGCGATCGCCATGACGGCGTAGCTGACCACGGCGTCGTAGGGGTCCAGCGTGAACGGCAGCGTCTCGCGCAGGTCGTGGACCTGGGTCGTCAGGAAGCAGAGAGGCCGAACAGCACGACCGCGACGGCCGCCGTGTTGGCGGCGAGCCGGGTCGTCCGGGTCTCGTCCCGATCGCTCATCGCCGAACGATAGCCCTCGGGACGTCGGAGCGCCCCGCCGGTTCAGACGGGGCGGCTGCGGCCTGCAGTACGGAGTCGGTGCCGGCGGCGGTGCCCTGTCCGTTCCGGCGGAGGCGGCGGCGTGACGGCGGGGATCGGATCCTGCTCGGCGACTGCGGCCGGGCGAGCCGCACCGTGCCGGACTGAGGGCGGGAAGACGACCCGGAGTGCACGATCCATCGAGACTGCGGTCATCGTGCTGATCGCGGTCGCGGTGGTCGTCTTCGGGCGATCGAGGTTGCTCGATTCGGCCGGAGGCACGATCTTCGCCGGTCATCGGCTGGTGGTGACCAGACGGCTCGCGACGGAACGGTGACGTCGGCTGCCTGTGCCGTTCGCGGCGACGCGCGTGCACGCACCTCAACGAGGACGACGTCGCCACGAGCTCAACGTTCGCGCTGCCTTCGGGCGATTGAGCGCGATGCAGCACCGCTGCCTCGTGTCGACCACCCTCCGCGGGGCGACCACGAAGGAGGCTGGACGCGTCGGTTTGACCTCGGGGCCGATCGGCGACAGGCCCGTGATCGACGCGAACACCGGCCTCATGGAGACTGCCGAAGACGACGTGTCCACCGCCTGCGTATCTCGCCCCAGGCTGCAGCGACAACCATGATCGGCCGCCGATCCGGTCGATGAGGATGCCCATGCGCCGACCGTCGGTGTTGCTGATCAGCGTCGCGATATGGATCGCGGCCTGCGGAGGCACGACTGGACCTGCGCCGTCGTCGACGTCCTCCGCACACCGGGCGATCTGGTCGTCGGCGCCGGGGAGCAGGTCAAGACGAGGCCGCGCGGACGGCAACATCGCTGCGGCATTCGACGTCGCGATGCAGTTCGCCCGCGCGAACGGGAACGATGTAGGGTATCCCTGGGTCGAGCCGACGAGTGGGGCGTTGGTCGTATCAGTCGTCACCGAGCACGGGCGCGAGCTCGTGGAGCAGGCCGGGATCTCAGTCCCCTTCAGGGTTCGACAGGTATCGCACGGCGTGGCGAGAACTCTCGGAGATCCAGGACGACGCCACTGGCCCTACCGGCGAGGGCATGCCTGGGGCCGACCTGATCTTCGAGACGCTTCCTGACCACGCGACAACCGGACACTGCTGAGGATCAGGTCCGATAGCCCACGAGCTCTACAGGCACTCGCGACACGGATATGCGAGCCGGCACGCTCGCCGTGCAAGTGAGGCCGGACGCTCGATCCGACCACCTGCGAGTCCCACCTACCGCGTCCTCGAGACGTCGAAGCGCCCCGCCGCGTTCGACGGGGCGCTTCGACCTGCAGTACGCCGCTCGGGGAAACGGCGTCCGCTCAGGGGGATGATGTGGTGGGTGCGTGAGCCCCGGTGGGAGGACACCGGGGCTCACGCGAGAGCGCGTCCGCGCGTCGGGCAGCCACGACCGACGGGCGGGGTGGGAGACAGGGTCAGCGGCGGCGGTCCCGCCGGATGGGTTGGGGGGCGGGCGTTTCGATCCCGAAGAGCGAGCCGACCATCGCCGCGATCCGGGCGATGGCTGCGCTGGAGGCGGATCGAGATGGGCATCGATGAGACCTCTGGATGGATGGCCCGTCTCGCCGAAAACGCATTCCGACGAGGCGGACCGCCAGCATGGCCATCCGGTACTACGCGGTCTAGTACCTTCGGTGCACACGTTTCCCCTGCCCACGTCAGCGGACCGCAGCGGACCGCACCAGGGCGAGGTCAGGAAGCGTTGCTGACCGACACCGACGCGAGGTACCGGCGCCGCCACGTCTCGGTCGCGTCGACGTTGTTGAACGTGTACAGGTGCAGGTCGGCGACGCGCGCGGCCGGGTCCGCGATGACCGGCGCGAGGCCCTCCAGCAGCCCGTCCGGCCGGTAGAACCCGCCCGAGCGGAGCAGCCGCGCGACGAACCGGGCGTTCTTGGTCAGGAACCGGTGGGTGTCCGCGACGCCGATCCGCGCGGTGATCGGCCAGCAGCTTGTGCGGCTCGGCGACGCCCGGCAGCCCGATGTGCACCGGGAGCATCAGCCCCTCGGCGCGGCGCGCGGCGATCCAGGTCCCGATGGCGACCGGGATCGAAGCAGAGCTGCGTCGTCATGTAGCTCGCGTACTCGGCCTTGGCCGCGAGCGCCTCGGCCAGCGGCGCGTCCGGGATGAACGCGTGGCCCTGCGGGTAGCACGGGATGCCGATCTCGGCGAGCGGATGCCCGATGTCGGCCATCTCGCGCAGCAGCGCGAGGCCGTCGACGAAGTCGCCCGGCTCCTTGGCGTCGCCGCCGACGACGAACGCGCGATCGACGCCGGCGCCCTCGAGCCACGCGATGAGGTCGGCGAGATGCGCCCGGTCGCGGACCATCCGCGCGGACAGGTGCGGGACGGCCTTGAAGCCGCGGCGCCTGGAGCGCCTCGCACAGGGCGATCGTCGCCTCGATGCCCTTGGCCGGCGACGCGGTGACCGAGACGGTCGCGCCGGCGGGCAGGTGGTCGGCCTGCTCGAGCGCGTTCTTGAGCGGCACCAGCTCGAGCGTCGGCGAGGCGAGGACCCCGGCGACCGCCCGGCGCTGGGCGGCCGTCAGCCGCGAGTGGCGGCGGAAGAGCACGCCCTAGACGTCCGAGTCGGGCTGGGCGGCCTTGCGCTTGACGATGAACTCGAGGAGCGCCTCGTCGGTCGCGTCGTCGATGCGGCGGCGCCTCGTACTCGGCCAGCATCCGCTTCCAGATCGCGTTCGCCCGCTGCGCCGCGTCGAGCGAGCCGTCCTCCTGCCACTGCTCGAAGCTGTTGTTGTCGGCGATCTCCGAGCGGTAGAAGGCGTGCTCGAAGTTGGCCAGCGTGTGGGCGTTGCCGAGGTAGTGCTGGCCGGGCTCGTTGGTGCGGATCGCGTCGATCGCCTGGCCGTTCTCGGACAGGTCGACGCCCTTGACGAAGACCGCGGCCATCCCGCACTGGTCGGCGTCGAGGATGAACTTCTCGTAGCCGACGGTGAGCCCGCCCTCGAGCCAGCCGGCCGCGTGGAGGACGAAGTTGACGCCGCCGAGGATCGTGGCGTTGAAGGTGGCCGCCGACTCGTAGGCGGCCTGCGCGTCGGCGATCTTCGAGGCGCACAGGTTGCCGCCGGAGCGGAACGGGACGCCGAGCCGGCGCGCGAGCGAGGCCATCACGTAGAGCACGCAGCGACGGCTCCGGCGTGCCGAACGTCGGCGCGCCCGGACTGCATCGAGATCGAGCGAGGCGAAGGAGCCGAGCACGACCGGCGCGCCCGGCCGGACCAGCTGCACGAACGCCATCCCGCCGAGCGCCTCGGCGAGCGTCTGGGTCGCGGCGCCGGCGACGGTCACCGGCGACATCGCGCCGGCCAGGATGAACGGCGTCAGGAGCGTCGCCTGGTTGGCCTCGGCGTAGGCCTGCGCCGCGCCGAGCATCACGCCGTCCCAGACCAGCGGCGAGTTGGCGTTGATCAGGCTCAGGACGACGGGATGGTCCTCGAGGTACGGCGCGCCGAACAGGATCCGCGCCATCTCGACGGTGTCGCGGGCGCGCTCCGGGGCCGTCACCGAGCCCATGAACGGCTTGTCGCTGTAGCGCATGTGGGCGTAGACCATGTCGAGGTGCCGCTTGTTGACGGGCACGTCGACCGGCTCGCAGACCGTCCCGCCCGAGTGGTGGAGGTGCGGGCTCATGTAGGTCAGCTTCACGAGGTTGCGGAAGTCCTCGATGGTGCCGTAGCGCCGGCCGCGGTCGAGGTCGCGCACGAACGGCGAGCCGTAGTTCGGGCGCGAGGACCGTGTGCATGCCGCCGATCTCGACGTTCCGCTCCGGGTTGCGCGCGTACTGCGTGAACTGGCGCGGCGCGGTCGCCTGGACGATCGAGCGCGCGAGCCCGCGCGGGAAGCGGACGCGCTCGCCGGTCACGTCGGCGCCGGCCTCGCGGAAGAGCCGCAGGGCGTCGTCGTTGCCGCGGAACTCGAGGCCGACCTCCTGGAGGACCGTGTCCGCGTTGTACTCGATGAGCGACAGGCCCTCCTCGTCGAGGACCTCGAACGGGGTCAGCGTCCGGGTCAGGAACGGCACGTGCTCGGCGTGCGCGAGGAGTCGGGCGGCCTGCCGGGCGGCTCGACCGCCGCTGCGCCGTCGCGGTTCGTCCATCTAGTCGCCCTCCGGGGTTCCGACCGCGACCGCGCGGCGCCGACGTCGTTCCGGGCGGCCGTCCGCGCCGGTGGCCCGCTCGGCCCTGGGTGGCAGCGTCACGACCGCACCGAGGTGCGGGAACGCCGCCGTCTTGTGGGGGAAGGCCATCGCCTCCACGAAGTGCTCCTGGAACCGCGGCTCGACCGCGGTCTCGATCTTCTCGACGCGCCGGACGACGCCCTCGATCTCGCGCCGCGCGGCGCCGCGACAGCAGCGCGATGAGCGCCCCGGTCCCGGCGGCGTTGCCGGCCGACTTCACGTTCGCGAGGTCGCAGTCGGGGACGAGCCCCAGGATCATCGCGTGGATCGGGTCGATCTGGCTGCCGAACGCGCCGGCGAGGCGGATCTCGTCCACCGCGTCGATCTCGAGCTGGTCCATCAGCAGCCGGACGCCGGCGTAGAGCGCGGCCTTGGCGAGCTGGATGGCGCGGACGTCGTTCTGGGTGATGACGATGCGCGGGCCGCCGGCGACGCCCTCGTGGAGGACGTACCCGGAGGTCCGGCCGTCCGCGACGATGCGCGGCGAGCGCGCGGCGAGCGTCCCGTCGACCACGCCGTCCTCGGTGATGACGCCGGCGAGGAACAGCTCGGCGACGACCTCGATGATCCCCGAGCCGCAGATGCCGGTGATCCCGGTCTCGGCGACGCCGGCCTCGAACGCCGGCTCGTCGGACCAGGCGTCCACGCCGATGACCCGGATCCGCGGCTCGAGCGTCTCGCGGTCGATGCGGACGCGCTCGATGGCGCCGGGCGCGGCGCGCTGCCCGCCGGAGATCTGGGCGCCCTCGAAGGCAGGGCCGGTCGGGCTCGATGCCGCGAGGAGCCGGTGCTTGTCGCCGAGGACGATCTCGGCGTTCGTGCCCACGTCGACGACCAGCGTCATCCGCTCGGCCTGGTGCGGCTGCTCGGCGAGGATCACCCCGGCGGTGTCCGCCCCGACGTGGCCGGCGATGCACGGCAGCAGGTACACGCGGGCGCCCGGGTGGGCGCGCAGGCCGAGCTCCGCGGTCGTGGTCTTGACGGCACGGTCCGTGGCGAGCGCGAACGGCGCGCCGCCCAGCGGCGTCGGGTCGATGCCGAGGACCAGGTGGTGCATGATCGGGTTGCCGACGATCGCGAGCTCGAGGATCTCCGCCCGCTTGATCCCCGCCCGCATCGCGAGCGTGGCGATCAGCCCGTCGAGCGCCTTGCGCACGGCCGCGGTCATCTCGCCGGCGCCCTCGGGATGCATCATCGCGTACGAGACGCGGCTCATCAGGTCCTCGCCGAAGCGGATCTGCGGGTTCATCACGCCGTTGCTCGCGAGGACCGAGCCGTCGGCGAGGTCGGCGAGGTGGCCGGCGATGGTGGTGGAGCCCGACGTCGATCGCGACGCCGTACGCCTTGTCGTGGAGGCCCGGCCAGACGCCGATGACCTGGCGCCCCTCGTGGACCGCGACGGTGACCCGGTACTTCCCGGCCTCCAGCGCGGGCTGGAGCGCGCGGACGACCTCGAGGTCCGCCTCGAGGTCGGTCAGCTGCCACTCGCGCTCGAGCGCCTCGAACAGGCGCGCGAGGTCGCCGGTCGGCGAGGCCAGCTCGGGCGGCACGACCTCGACGTAGTGGAGCCGGACGACCGGGTCGACCGTGAAGGTGCGGACGTCGAGGCCCTTGCGGACCACCTGGCGGTGGACCTGGCTCTCGGGCGGGACGTCGACGAGGACGTCGCCGCAGACCGTGGCCGTGCAGGACAGCCGCCGGTCGGCGGCGAGGCCCTTCTCCTCGCGGTACGCCGTCTCGAGCTCGGCGAACGGCGAGAGGTTGCCGGGCGAGGACGTGATCCCGTGCTTGGGGAACTCGCCGAGGCCCTGGGTCACCTGGCAGCGGCCGCAGATGCCGCGGCCGCCGCAGACCGAGTCGATGTCGACGCCGAGCGAGCGCGCCGCGTCGAGGACGGTGGTGCCGGTCGGGAAGTGCCCGCGGCGGCCCGACGGCGTGAAGATGACGAGCGGCTCGGCCTCGGCCGTCACGGTGGTCGGTGCCTCAGCCCGCCGCGACCGCGCGCCGGTTGACGCGTCGGCGGCTGACCTCGCCCTCGGGCACGGCCGGGCGATGGGCGAGGATCCAGCGGCCGCAGTCGGGGTCGTGGCCCATCAGCACGTCCGCGGCCATCACCGAGGCCTTGACCTCGGGCATCAGCGGGTTGGTGATCGCCGAGGTCATGCCGCTCGCGATCGCCATCGGCAGGAAGGCGGCGTTGATGCCCTCGCGCTGCGGGAGGCCGAAGCTGACGTTCGACGCGCCACAGGTCGTGTTGACGCCGAGCTCCTCGCGCAGTCGCCGAACGAGCGTGAAGACCTGGCGGCCGGCCTCGGCGAGCGCGCCGATGGGCATGACCAGCGGGTCCACGACGATGTCCGAGGCGGGGATGCCGTGGTCCGCGGCGCGCTCCACGATCCGCTTCGCGACCGCGAACCGGACGTCCGGGTCCATGCTGATCCCGGTGTCGTCGTTGCTGATCGCGACGACCGCCGCGCCGTACCTGCGGACGAGCGGCAGGACGCGCTCGAGGCGCTCCTCCTCGCCGGTGACCGAGTTCACCAGCGGCTTGCCCTGGTAGACCGAGAGCCCGGCCTCGAGCGCCTCGACGATCGAGGAATCGATCGAGAGCGGCAGGTCGGTCAGCGACTGGACGAGCTGGATGGTCTTCGCGAGGATCGCCGGCTCGTCGGCGAGCGGGATCCCGGCGTTGACGTCGAGCATGTGGGCGCCGGCCTCGACCTGGGCCAGGACGTCGCGCTCGACGCGGCTGAAGTCGCCGGCCTTCATCTCCTCGGCCAGGAGCTTGCGGCCGGTCGGGTTGATGCGCTCGCCGATGATCACGAACGGCCGCTCGAAGCCGATCACGACCTCGCGGGTCGCGGAGGAGAGGACGGTGTCGGTCACTGGGCCATCTCCGACTTGCGCGGGATCGGCGTCTCGTGGGCGGGCGGCGAGGGCCGGGCCGCCGGAGACGCCGCCGCTCTGGATCAGCTCGGCGAGCCGGTGCTTGTCGAAGGCGGCCTCGAGGCGCTCAGCCTCGGCGGTCACCTCGGTCTCGATGTCGTCGCCGCAGCGGCGCTGCTCGCGGCGCCATTCCTCGATGTAGTCGTTGTAGGCGCTCTTGCCGGCGCGCGCGGCCGCCTTGTCGATGGCGACCTGGAAGCGCGGATGGAGGACCTGCTTGCTCTGGCGACGGCCCTCGCGGGCGAGCACCTGCGCGGGGATGTCGCGCCACCAGATCACGGTCATCATGCCCATCTCGGCCCCTCAGGCGACAGCGCTACGGATGGTCGGGGTCAGCTCGCCGTAGCCCGTCGAGCGGCGCTCGAAGGCGAGCCCGAGGCGTGCCGCGGCGGCCTCCGCCTTCGCGGTCAGCTCGGGGTCGTCGGTCTGCGCGAGGTAGACCAGCCGACGATAGCTCCCGAAGTAGTCGGGGAGCAGCTCGGGATGCCGGTCGAGCCCGAGGCCGGCCATCACGATCGTGTCGAACTGGCGGGCGAGGAAGTCGGTCAGGTAGAAGGTGCCGAGCTCCTCTTCCTGCATCGCGGCGAAGGCCGCCGAGCCGGCGTAGAACTCGTAGCAGTGCGCGCCCGGCGATCCGCTCCACGCCTTCGCGCTCGATGACCGCGTCGAGCGCGCCGCCCGTACCGCAGTCCGCGTAGGCGACGAAGAGGCGGATGTCCGGGCCGTAGGTCGCGCGGGTCTCGGCGATGCGGGCCGCGACCGCGTCGGCGATGAGCGCCGGGCGCATGTGCAGCCGGGCGTCGATGCAGACGACCTTGACCCCGGGCAGGTCGCTGGTCAGCGCGAGGAGCTCGCGCGCGAGCGCGCCACAGCCGATGACGACGACGCGCGGCGCCTCGGTGAGACAGTCGGACTGCTAGCGGGCCTGCTATGAGTCGCGTCACTCACCGAGGTCCGAGGCGGAGCTCCGCGACGCCATCGGCCCGAGGTTTCAGGCGACGCGGGCACGGCGTTCGTCGATCAGGCGCCGGGCCGTCTCGGCGGCCACGCCGGCATCGCGGCAGTAGGCGTCCGCGCCGACCGCCATCCCGAACTCCTCGTTGAGCGGGGCGCCGCCGACCAGCACGATGTAGTCCTCGCGCCAGCCACGGTCCTTGAGCGTCTGGATGACGACCTTCATGTACGGCATCGTGGTCGTCAGGAGCGCCGACATCCCGAGGATGTCCGGGTGGTGCTCCTCGAGCGCGGCCATGAACTTGTCGGCGTCGGTGTTGATGCCGAGGTCGAAGACCTCGAAGCCGGCACCCTCGAGCATCATCCCGACCAGGTTCTTGCCGATGTCGTGGATGTCACCCTTGACCGTGCCGATCACGACCTTGCCGACCGGCTCGGCGCCGGTCTCGGCGAGGAGCGGGCGCAGGATCGCCATGCCGGCCTTCATCGCGTTGGCGGCGAGCAGGACCTCCGGCACGAACAGGATGCCGTCGCGGAAGTCGATGCCGACGATCTTCATGCCCGCGACGAGCGCGTCGTCGAGGACCTTCGTGGCGGAGAAGCCGCGCCCGAGCAGGATGTTCGTCCCCTCGACGATCTCGTCCTTCATCCCGTCGTACAGGTCGTTGTGCATCTGCTCGACGAGCTCGTCGTCGGACAACGCCGCGAGGTCGATCTCCGCGTACTCGTCCTGGGTCATCGGTGTCGCTCCGTCGCGTGTCGTGCCGGATCGTGGTCTGGTCTGAGGGTTGGGGGTTCCACGATGTGGAACCGTACCGTATGATGGAACCGCGACCCGGAATTTAGCCGACAGGGAGGTCCATGTCCAGCGTCCAGGCCATCAGGCGGGCATTCGACGTGCTGGGCGCGCTCGCGGCCGGTCCGCTCGGCGTGACCGAGGTCGCGGATCGCTCCGGGCTACCCAAGTCCACCGCGGCCCGGATGCTGGCGACGCTGGTCCACGAGGGCGCCGTCGAGCAGGTGCCGGGCGACTCGCGCTACCGGCTGGGACCGCGGATGGCGACCCTTGCCGCGGGGCTCACGCCGGCCCGGTCGCTGGCGGCCGTGGCCCATGCCACCCTCGCGGCGCTCGCGGCGTCGGCGGGCGAGGCGGCCGGCCTGTCCGTCCCGGACGGCGACCTCGTCCACTACATCGACCAGGTCGACACCCCCAATCCCGTCTCGGTCCGCGACTGGACCGGGAGCCGGGTGCCGCTCCACGCCGTCTCGTCCGGCCAGGTGCTGCTGGCGTTCCGGCCACCGGCCGCGGTCGAGCGGTATCTCGAGCGACCGCTCGAGCGGTTCACGCCGCGGACCGTCGTGGACCCGGAGGCGCTGCGCGAGCGACTGCGTGAGATCCGCCGCGATGGGTACGCCTGGGTCCTCGAGGAGTTCGACGAGGGGATCGCGTCCGTGGCGGCGCCGATCGCCGACGGGTCCGGCGAGGTCATCGCCGCGGTCCATCTCCACGGGCCGTCGTACCGCTTCCCGTCGGACGGCACCGCGGAGGCCGTCGCAGAGAGCCGTGGTCGGCAGCGCGGCCCGGATCGCCAGGAGCCTGCGCCGGACGTAGTCCTGTCGCGCCGGTGCGTGGCGCCGGCCTGTGGCGCCTGGCGACCCGGCACAACTGTCACCCACAGAACGCTTTGGCCGATACCGCGCCGATCCCCCGGCGTTGGAGCCGGTCCGGGTGGACGGTGAGGGCCGCACAAGCACGAACGCGCGCCACTGCCGGTTCGGATGGAGGCCCCGAAGCCCCGGGATCGGCCATAGCGGTCCAGGGGCGGGAATTGGGCCAGGTTGTGTCAGACGCCGCACGTTGTCGCGGGTGTCGGGCCCCGAGGACCCGCCCGGACAGGCGGACCGCGCCGCGCAACCCGAGACATCGCCTTCATCCGCTCTTCACGGCGCCGACGGCATCCTGTGGCCACGCCGCGAACCCACGCGGTCCAGCATTCCGTCCCCGCGCTCACCGCGGGGTTCTGGCAGGAAGGAGTTCGTCTTGGCGAACCACCGACGCCGCTCACTCGCCGCCAGTCTGCTCGTCTTGAGCGGACTGACCGCCGCCCTCGTCGGGCCGGCGGCCACCTTCGCCGCCTCGCCCGACGCGACGACCGCGACGACGGCCTGCAGCGAGACCCATTGGCCGGTCTCCGTGCAGGGGAAGCCCTTGACCCTCAAGACGGGCGCCAGGGCCGGCGACTACCTCTGGCACGACTCCACCGGGTGGCACCTGCGCGTGACGCACCCCGGGTCGGCCAAGGTCACCTTCACCGGGCGCATCGTCTCGAGCGCGCCGATGACCTTCAAGCCGGCGCGACTCGAGAAGGGCGACACGATCACCCTGAGCGCCGACAAGAAGACGCTGACCTACAAGTTCTACAACTACGGCAAGATCGACGGTGTCGACTTCAAGACCGCCTGCGCGCAGCGCCTGTCGATCGCCGCTGCGATCAACGGCCACAAGCTCGCGCCGAGCCGGATCTGGCTCGGCCGGCACGGGCGGCATCCGCTCGAGAACCGGTTCGTGGTCGTCAAGATCGCGTGATCCAGACCTGACCCGGGGACATCACGGCGGCGGTCGGCGACGACCGCCGCCGTCGCATGTCTGCGAGGTCCGGGGTCGTGAGCCCAGCCGGACCGGGCTCGGCCAGCGCGATCACGAACCTCAGCCGGAGCGGGCGACGGCCTCCACCGGCTGCATGCGATGCTCGGCGATGAGCGTCTGGGCGTCGAACTGTCCGCGCCCCAGCACGAACCAGATCGCGGTGACCGGCACCTCGCCGATGTTCGCGAGGCGATGCGGGATCGTCGAGTTGATCGAGATCGCGTCACCCGGCCCCAGGACGAACTCCTCGAACCCGATCCGCACCTGGAGCGTGCCGGTCAGCACGTAGCCCCATTCGTGCCCGGCATGGCGTTGGAAGGCATCCTCCGGGCTCGATGCCCCGCCGACCTCGTAGGTCACGTGCAGGAACTCGATCCCCGGCTCGGACATCGTGGTCAGGCGCTCCCAGAGCACGCCGGACGCGAGGCGGATCGGTGCCGGTCGTCCGCGCGCTGCAGCGGCGCCCCGGTCGCCATCGTGCCGACGGCCCCGGCCTGGGTCGGCGGCGGGACGGTCTCGGCCGGCCGGCGCTCGTTGAAGAGCAGCTCGTCGAGCGAGACGTCCAGCTCGCCGGCGATCGCGTACAGCGTGCTGACCGACGGGTTCGCCCGCCCCGTCTCGATCTGCGAGATCAGGCTCGGGGAGACGCCCAGCCGGTCGGCCAGCTCGCGCAGGCTGAGCCCGCGGCCGCGGCGCGCCTCGCGCAGCGCGTCGCCCATCTCGGGGTGGTCCAGCTTGCCGTTGCGGGGAGTTCGAACCGTGGTCAAACGCCTGCGTCCTTCGATCCTGGTCTGCGCCCGTTGTGCCAGATTATCCGCGTCGGCCGGGCCTGCCGCCGATCCGGTCGCCGGCCTACCGGCAGTGCCACCCGCCGTCGACGATGAGGTCGACGCCGTTGACGCCGGTGTTCTCCAGCAGGAACACGGTGGCATCGACGATCTCGGCCATCGTCGCGAGGCGGGCGATGGGGGTCTCCGAGGTGTACTTGGCGATGGCGGCCGGCTTCTCGGACCAGTACGGGCTGTCGCCGACGACGCCCGGATGGATCGAGTTGACGCGGTGCGGCCTGAGCTCCTCGACCAGCGTCCTGGTCAGGCCGACGACCCCGCCGTTGACGGTCGTGACCGTGGTCGAGCCCGGATACGGGCGCTCCTTGGCCATCCCGCCGAAGAGCACCAGCGAGGCGTCGTCGGTCAACCGGTCGCGGAGCGTGTGGACGACCTCCGTGTAGCCGACGAGCTTGAGCGTGACCAGGCGGATCGCCCGGACGAGGTCGTAGTCGGCGACGGTGTTCTGGTCGCGGTCGATGGCCGCCAGGACGAGGCGGCGGACCGGCCCGACATCGGCGAGCGCGGCCGCGATCGAGGTCGGCTCCGCGAGATCGAAGGTGCGCCCCGTCGTCGAACCGCCGACCTCGGCGACCGCGCTCGCCACGTTCGCGGGGTCTCGCCCAGTGAGGACGACCGTGTCGCCCTGCGACGCGTAGTGCCGGACGATCTCCTGGCCGATCGCCCTGGTGCCGCCGACGACGACCACCGCTCCCTGGGATGCCTGGCTCACGATCGCTCCTCCGTTCTGCTGGTCTCGTAGCGCTCCCAGTCGCGGACCCAGCGATAGGAGTGGCGCGCCGGCGGTTGCGGGGCCTGGGTCTCGATCCAGCGGACCCGCTCGTCGCCGGTGTTGTAGAAGCCGTGGACCGAGCCGGTGGGGGCGAACGCGAAATCACCGGGTCGGAAGGTGTAGTGCTGGCCGTCGAACTCGCCCTCGACCTCGCCGGCGAGGAAGACGTACGCCTCCTCGAACGGGTGGTCGTGCGCCTGGGCGGCGCCGCCCAGCTCGTAGTCGACGGTGAACATCGTCACGTGGTCGGCGCCGAACTGGTGGTCGACCAGCATCTTCACGGAGATGCCGCTGTAGACGACCAGCGCGGTGTCGCGGCCGGCGGAGGCGCGGCCACGCGCCATCGTCCTTGATGCGCAGCGTCTCCAGCTGCGGGCCGGTGCCGTCGTAGTGGCCGACCAGGCGGAGCGTCGGGTCGCCGAACGGCGGACGGATCGCGACCGCGTCCATCGCGGCGAGGTCCTGCGCCGGCTCGAAGAACGTGTCCTTGCGACCGGCGTCGGGGCCGAGTCGCATCGGCGATGAGAGCGACAGCATCCGGATCGGGCGCCGGCTGCTGTTGCCCGAGCGCGTGGCGGTAGCCGGTCGGCATCAGCGAGTAGTCGCCCGCGGTGAGGCGATGCACCGTCCCGGCGAGCTCGAGCAGCAGCTCGCCCTCGAGGATGTAGAGCGATTCCTCGAAGCTGTGGACGTGCGGTGCGAGCCAGCCGCCCGGCTGGATCACCGCGACCGCGAGGTCCGTGTGGACCGCGCCCTGCTCGGGACCGACGATGCGAACGCGCGCCACCCCGGACGAGATGGCGCTGTCAGGCGCCGGGTGATCGGCGAACGACCAGTCGATGTGGCCGACGTGAGTGCATGCCGCGCTGACTCCCGCTACTCGAACCGTCGCGACCAGGCGTCGACGCCGACGGCCAGCAGCAGGATGACACCGAGCGTGACCTGCTGGTAGAACGGGTCGAAGCCCGAGCAGGTTGAACCCGTTGCGCGATGAGGGCGACGAACAGGCAGCCGAGCACCGTCCGGCCGATGGTCCCCTCGCCGCCGAGGATGCTGGTGCCGCCGACGATGATGCCGGTCAGCACGGTGAACGTCAGGAACTGGCCGCTGCTCGCCTGGGCGCTCAGGACCCGCGACGCGTCGAGGACCCCGGCCATCGCCGCGGCCGTGCCGCTCAGCGCGAAGGTCGCGACCCGGATGGCGTTGACCCGGACGCCGCCGAGCCGCGCGGCCTGCGTGTTGCCGCCGGTCGCGTAGACGTAGCGCCCGAACGTCGTCCGGCTCAGCAGGATCATCGCGAGGATCGCGATGGCGATCATCATCCAGGCGCCGCTCGTGATGCCCAGGATCTTGGTGGCCGCGAACGCCTGGAAGTCGGCCTGGTCGAGGGCGACGACGAGGTTGCCCTTCGTCACGATCGCGGCGATCCCGCTGACGACGAACGTCATCGCCAGCGTGCCGATGAGCGGGTTGATCCGGAACCGGGTGACGATGATCCCGTTCGCGATCCCGACGGCGAGCCCGACCGCGAGACCGGCCAGGATCCCCGACCGGCGCGGACACCGCGGTCGCGATCTGGAGCGACGACGGCGGCCGCCAGCCCGTAGATGGCCCCGATCGACAGGTCGATCCCGCCGGCGATCAGGACGAAGGTCCCGGCGCAGGCGACGATGATGATCCCGGCCTGCTGGTCGAGGATGTTCGTCAGGTTGGCGATCTTGAGGAACGGCGGCGCGATGATCGCGAGGACCGACGAACGCGATCAGGAACGGGATCAGGATCCCGGCCCGGCTCGACGATCCGGCCGAGACGCTGCGACAACGGGACGGCCGGCTGGCCGGTCTCGACCGCCTCCTGCGTCATGCCGCGCTCGACGTGGTCGTGCCGAACGCTGCGCCCACGATCGCCTCCTCCGTCATGTCCGGACCCGACAGCTCTGCGACGAGGCGCCCGGACGCGCATGACGAGCACCCGGTGCGCCAGGCCGAGGATCTCCTCGACCTCGTTGGAGATCAGCAGGATCGCCAGCCCGCTCGCGGCGAGCTTGACCAGGACCTCGTAGATGTCCCGCTTGGCCCCGACGTCGATGCCGCGGGTCGGCTCGTCGGCGAGCAGCACGCCCGGGCCGATCAGGAGCGACCGGGCGAACAGGAGCTTCTGCTGGTTGCCGCCCGACAGCGACCCGGCCAGGCGCATCGACGAGGTCGGTGCCGTCCACCTTGTCCAGCGCCGCCCGGACCTCCGTCCGCTCGGCCCCGCGCCGGACGAAGCCGAGCCGCTGGAACCGGCCGAGGCTGGTCAGGCTGACGTTCTCGCGGATCGACCGGCGGAGGATCAGGCCGTCGTCCTTGCGCGACTCGGGGATCATCGCGACGCCGGCCTTGATCGACGACGCCGGCTGCCCGCCGACGGGCGCGCCGCGCACGAGGACCTGCGCCGGCCTGAGCGGGCTCGCCCCGTAGATCGCCCGCGCGAGCTCGGACCGCCCCGCCCCGACCAGCCCGGCCAGGCCGACGATCTCGCCCGCCCGGAGGGTCGAGGGACACGTCGGTCACGCCCGGAGCCGACAGGCCCTCGATCGCGATGGCGACCGGGGCGTCGGCGCGACGGCGGCTGCTTCGGTGGATAGGCACGACCGACCGGCCGGCCGAGCATCCCGGTGACCAGGCTCGCCTCGGTCTCGTCGGCGATCGGTCCGGTCCGCACGACGCGCCCGTCGCGCAGGACGGTGACGACGTCGGACAGGTCGAGCACCTCGCCGAGGAAGTGCGAGACGAGGATCACCGTGTGGCCCCGCGCGCGCAGACCGCGCACGACCTCGTGCAGCCGCTCGATCTCCTTCGCCGACAGGCTGGCGGACGGCTCGTCGAGGACGATGAGGTCGGCGTCCCGCGCCAGCGCGCGGAGGATCTCGACCTGCTGCTGCTGGGCGAGCGGCAGTCGACCGACGATCGATCCCGCCTTGATGTCGAAGCCGGCGTCGGCGACGAGCCGGTCGAACCGGTCGCGGAGCGTCCCGCGCTCGATGAACCCGGCGCGCCTGGGCTCGGCCCCGAGGAAGACGTTCTCGGCGGCGGTCAGCCTGGGGACCAGGGCGACCTCCTGGGCGACGAGGGCGATCCCCTGCGTCAGGGCCTCGCGCGGGGAGCGGAACGAGACGGTCGTCCCGCGCAGGACCAGGTCGCCCTGGTCCTGCGGGAAGACCCCCGCGATGATCTTGCCGAGCGTGGACTTGCCGGCACCGTTCTCGCCGACGAAGGCGTGGACGGTGCCGGCGCGGACCGCCACCGAGACCTCGTCGAGGGCCCGGGTCGCCCCGAAGGACTTGCCGAGCCCGCGAACTTCGAGGCGGGCGGCGTCGCTGGCCTCGGTGGCCATCGCGTCAGCCGACGGGATCGGCCCGTCAGCCCGGCCACTCCGCGAGCGGCAGGAAGTGGTCGACGTTCGCCTTGGTGACGACGCCGCCGTCCTGGAGCGTTGCGAGCGGATCCACGCCCGGGGCCGGGGTCCCGGTCCGGATGGCCTGGATGAGCTGCGTCGTGCCCTGGCCGCCCTCGGTGGCCGGCATCTGCATGACGGTCCCGAAGCGCTCGCCGGAGGCGATGCCCTGGAGGGCGATCGTGCCGCCGCCGTAGCCGACGAGGCGGACCTTGTCCTTGATGTCCTTGACCGCGGCGACCGCGCCCGTGATGGCCTGGTCGGCGCTGACGATGACCGAGACGTCCGGGTGGGCCGCGACGATGTCCTGCGACGCCTTCAGGCCGAGGGCCGTGGTGTAGAAGGACTCGCCGGTGTCGGACACGACCTTGATCTCGGGATGGCTGGCGATCGCGGTGTCGAACGCCTGCTTGAGGGCCTGGTCGAGGGCCGCGGCCTTGACCGACCAGATGTAGCCGACGTTGCAGGGGTTGGCCTTGAGGTCGGCACAGGCGGCGACCACGAGCTCGCCGATCTTGCGGCCGAGCTCGCTCGGGACGAACGCGACGTTCGCGCTCAGGCCCGGGACCTGCGAGTCGGGGGTCGTCATGTCCGACCCGAGCACCTGGTCGATGTTGCCGACGGCGATGCCGGCGGCGATCGCCTTCTTGACGTCCTCGACCAGCCCGGCGCCGTAGAGCGGCTGGGTGATGATCGCGTCGTACTTGCCGGACGCGGTCGCGTCCTGGAGCTGCTTCGTCTGGGCGGCCGGGTCGAGGTTCGCGTCGAACACGGTCAGCTTGGCGTTGCCGGCGGCCGCGGCGGCCTGCGCGGCCGCGAGCATCGGGGCGTCATAGCTGTTCGCCACCGCGAACGAGAGATAGGCGATCTCGAGGGTCTTCGCCGGCGCCGATGCCGACGGGGCGGCGGCGCTGGGGGCCGCGGCGCTCGCCGCGGTCGTCGGCGCGGCGGCACTGGGGGCCGTCGTGGCCGCCGGGCTGCTACAGGCTGCGAGGATGAGGCTGACTCCGATCAAGCCCAGCAGGCGTTCCCGCCTGGGCCGGCCGTTTCGTGCGCGCATGTGTCCTCCTCCACCGATCAAGCGCCTCGGCGCTGCGGCGGAGTGTGCAGAGCCGGTAAACAGGTGTCAAGCCACATTGCAAGATTGTGGAGCGGTGTCGATCATCCGTTCGCTCCCACTGTCCACGGCGACCGCGCGATCGCGCCGTCACCGGAACGGCACCGGGACCGCGACCGTCCCGTTCCGTCCGGACTTGCGCGGCCGGACCGGCTGTGTAGCATGGATGAACACTTCGGCCCTCCTGCGCGGATCCGCCGATCCGCCGATCGACCGCACTGGGGTACTGCGATGACCCGATCCTTCGCTTCGCCGGGCTCGATGAACGTCGACTGGGAGGAGCGCTGGAACGTCGACCGACTGCGCACCTACCGGCTGGGACGCGCCCGTGCGGCGCTCGCGGCCTCGGAGGTCGGCGCGGTCCTGCTGTTCGACTTCAACAACATCCGCTACGTCACCAGCACCCACATCGGCGAGTGGGCGCGCGACAAGATGACGCGCTACGCGCTGCTGACCCGCGGCGGCGATCCCCACGTCTGGGACTTCGGCTCGGCGGCCAAGCACCATCGGCTCAACTGTCCGTGGATGCGGCCCGAGAACATCCACGCCGGCATGGTCGGGCTGCGCGGCGCCGTGGCCGCGGACGCCGGCCTGTTCCGGTCGGCCGCGAAGGAGATCGCCCGGATCCTCAAGGACGAGGGCGTCGCGGACATGCCGATCGGCATCGACCTCGCCGAGCCGCCGATGCTGGCGGCCCTCGCCGACGAGGGCGTCACGGTGCTGGACGCGCCAGCAGGTGATGCTCGACGCCCGCGAGGTCAAGTCGATCGACGAGATCATCCTGCTCAACACCGCGTGCGCGATGGTCGACGGCGCCTACCAGATGCTGGCCGAGCAGCTGAAGCCCGGGGTCCGCGAGAGCGAGCTGGTGGCCAACGTGACGAAGGCGCTCTTCGACATGGGCTCCGAGCACGTCGACAACATCAACGCCGTCTCGGGCGAGCGCTGCAGCCCGCATCCCCACGTCTTCAGCGACCGGCTGATCCGCCCCGGCGACCAGGCCTTCTTCGACATCATCCACACGTTCGTCGGCTACAAGACCTGCTACTACCGGACGTTCGTGGTCGGCAAGGCGCACCGACCCGCAGCGCGACGCCTACAAGCGCGCCCGGGAGTGGATCGACGCCTCGATCGAGCTCATGCGTCCCGGGCGTGACCACCGACCAGGTCGCCAAGGTCTGGCCGAAGGCCCAGGAGTTCGGCTTCGACAACGAGATGGAGTGCTTCGGGCTCCAGTTCGGCCACAGCGTCGGCCTGTTCCTCCACGAGCGCCCGATCATCAGCCGGCTCAACTCGATCGACCACCCGGTCGAGCTCAAGGAGGGGATGGTCATCGCGCTCGAGACCTACTGCCCGGCCAAGGACGGCGTCTCCGCCGCGCGGATCGAGGAGGAGGTCGTGGTCACGGCCGACGGCCCGGTGGTCATCACGAAGTTCCCGTCGGACGAGCTGTTCGTCGCCAACGCGTACTAGGAGACACGAGCCGATGGCGACCACCGCGCCCGACATCGAGCGGGCCACCCAGCTGCGGATGTACCGGACGATGCAGGAGTGCCGCCTGTTCGAGGTCCGCGCCCAGGAGCTGTTCTTCGAGGGCCTCGTGCGCGGCACGACCCACCTCGGCGTCGGGCAGGAGGCCGTGGCGGCCGGGGTCGCGGCCGCGATGCGCGACGACGACTACACGTTCTGCACGTACCGCGGCCACAACCACACGCTCGCCCGGGGCGTGCCGATGGCGCCGATCTTCGCCGAGCTGTTCGGGCGCGGGACGGGCCTCCTCGGCGGCAAGGGCGGGTCGATGCACCTGACCAGCGTCGAGCACCACGCGATGGGCTCGTACGCGATCGTCGGCGCGCACCTGCCGATCGCGCTCGGCGCCGCGTGGTCCGCGCAGTACCGCAAGTCCGGCCAGGTGGCGGTCTGCTTCTTCGGCGACGGCACCACCAACATCGGCGTCGTTCCACGAGGCGCTCAACATGGCCGCGGTCTGGAAGGCGCCGGTGGTGTTCGTCTGCGAGAACAACCAGTACATGGAGTACACGGCGATCGGCGACGTGACCGCCGTCCCGCGACCCGCCGCGGACCGGGCGAGCGCCTACGGCCTCGAGGCGATCGTCGTCGACGGCAACGACGTCGAGGCGGTCCACCGGGTCGCGCGGACCGCGGTCGACCGGGCGCGCGCCGGCGACGGCCCGTCGCTCATCGAGGCCATCACCTACCGCCACGGCGGCCACTCGCGGGCCGATCCCGGCAAGTACCGGCCCGACGACGAGGTGGCCGCCTGGAAGGCGCGCGATCCCATCCCGGCCTACCGCGCCCAGCTGCTCGCGGACGGCGCCGACGAGGCGGGCCTCGACGCGATCGACGAGGCGGCCCGCGATGCCGTGGCCGCCGCCGAGGCGATCGCGCGGGAAGCACCGGAGCCCAGCCCGGACGTGCTGGAGACCCAGGTCTGGGCGGACGGAGGCTCGGCGTGGCGGAACTGACGTACCGCGCGGCCTTCGCCGCGGCGATCGCCCAGGAGATGGAGCGCGACCCGAGCGTCGTGCTCATCGGCGAGGACGTCGGCGCGGCCGGCGGCGTGTTCAAGCTGACCGAGGGCCTCTACGGCCGGTTCGGCGGCGAGCGCGTCCGCGACACGCCGATCAGCGAGCAGGCGATCGTCGGTGCCGCGATGGGCGCGGCGATGACCGGGCTGCGGCCGGTCGCCGAGCTGATGTTCAGCGACTTCTTCGCGGTCGCCTGGGACATGGTCGCCAACCAGATCGCCAAGACCCGCTACATGACCGACGGCCAGGTCTCGCTGCCGCTGGTGCTCCATACCGCGAACGGGGCCGGGCCTCCGCTTCGGCGCGCAGCACAGCCAGAGCGTCGAGAACTGGGCGATGGCCATCCCGGGGCTCAAGGTCGTCGCGCCGTCGACGCCGGCCGACGTGATGGGCCTGATGGCCGCCTCGATCCGCGACCCCGACCCGGTGGTCTTCTGCGCCTCGAAGGCGCTGCTCGCGACCAAGGGCGAGGTCCCCGACGGCGAGCACGTCGACACGCTCGGGACCGCCCGCGTCGTCCGCGCCGGGAAGGACGCCACGATCGTCGCGCTCGCGTCGATGGTGCCGAAGTCCGTCGAGGCGGCGGACCGGCTGGCCGCCGAGCACGGCCTCGACATCGAAGTCATCGACCTGCGCTCGCTCGTCCCGCTCGACACCGCCACGATCCTCGCCTCGGTCAAGAAGACCAGCCGCGTCTTCACGGTCGAGGAGAACCCGCGGCTGTGCGGCTGGGGCGCGGAGGTCGCCTCGATCATCGCCGACGACGGCTTCTACAGCCTCGACGCGCCGATCGTCCGGATCACCACGCCGCACATCCCGCTGCCCTCGGCGGCGACCCTCGAGGACCTCGCGGTGCCGTCGGTCGAGCGGATCGCCGAGACCGTCAAGAGGCGCCTGGATGACGCCGCCTGACGGCCGACCGACCGTCGGGTTGCTGGGCACCGGCCGGATGGGCTCGGCGATGGCGCGGGCGCTGGCCGCGGCCGGGTTCGAGGTCGTCCTCTGGAACCGGACCCCGGGACCGGCGGCCGAGCTCGCGGCGGCGATCGACGGACGCGCCGTCGCGACGCCGGCCGACGCGGCCCGCGCGGCCGACGATCTGCGTGACGATGCTGGCCGACGGCGCGGCGGTGGACGCGGTCTACGCCGGCCCGGACGGGCTGCTCGCCGGGGCGCATCCCGGGAGCGTCTTCGCGGATGCCTCGACGGTGGCGCCGGCCACGCTCCGTGCCCACGCCGCGGCGGCGAGCGCGGCCGGCGCGGGCCTCCTCGACACCCCGGTCTCGGGCAGCGTCGGGCTCGCCGAGAGCGGGAAGCTGACGATCATGGTCGGCGGGCGCGGCCGCGGACCTCGAGCGGGCGCGGCCCGTCCTCGAGGCGCTGGCGGCGACCGTCTTCCACCTCGGGCCGCTGGGCACCGGCGCGGCGATGAAGCTCGCCGTCAACACCGCTGATCTTCGGGCTCAACCAGGCCGTCGCCGAGGGGCTCAGCCTCGCCGAGGCGGCCGGCATCGACGGCCCGCCGCCTACGACGTCCTGACCGCGAGCGCCGCCGGCGCGCCGCTCGTCGGCTACAAGCGGGCCGCGTTCCTCGAGCCGGAGACGACCCCGGTCGCGTTCTCGCTCGACCTCGCGGCCAAGGACCTGCGGCTCATCGCGGCGCTCGCCGAGGCCGTCGGCGTGGACATGCCGCAGGCCGCACGAACCTCGCACGCGATCGAGTCGGCCGCCGCGTAGGGCGGCGGCGACCGCGACTTCTCCGCCGTCGCGAGCGCCACGCGGACCACCGCCGTCGGAAGCAGAGGAGGACCGGGCTGACCGACCACATGGCAGGGGCCGGCCGGCCCGTCGAGCGAGCACACGCGATCGTCGAAGCAGCACAGAGGAGGCCGCAATGAGCGAACGAACGCTGATCAAGGATGCCATCGTCCTCTCGATCGACCCCGACATCGGGGAGTTGCCGCGCGCGAGCATCCTGATCGAGGACGGCAAGATCGCGGCCGTCGGGCCGAACGTGACGGCCGACGGCGCGAAGGTCATCGACGCGACCGGCGACATCGTCATCCCGGGCTTCATCGACACCCACCGCCACACCTGGGAGACGTCGATCCGGACCAGCGCGCCGGACTTCGCGCTGATCACCTACTTCGGGTCGCATCCTCGACAAGTTCGCCCCGCACTACCGCCCGGACGACGTGCTCGCCGCGAACCGCTGGGGCGCGCTCGAGTCGATCAACGCCGGGATCACGACGCTGGTCGACTGGTCGCACATCATGAACACGCCGGACCACGCGGACGCGGCGATCCACGGCCTCCAGGACACGGGCATCCGGTCGGTCTTCGCCTACGGGTTCGGGAACACGTCGCTCGTCGACTGGTGGTTCGGGCCGGACTACACGGGCAGCGTCCTGACCTCCGACGGCGCCGAGGCCCGCCGCCTGCGCAAGCAGTACTTCAGCTCCGACGACCAGCTCGTCACGATGGGCGCTGGCCACGCGCGGCACCGGGTTCTGCAAGCCCGACGTGGTCCGCCACGACTGGGAGCTCGCCAAGGAGCTCGACCTCAACATCACCGTCCACGTCGCGATGGACCGGTTCGGCTACACGAAGCTCCAGGTCCTCGCGCTGCGCGACATGGACCTGCTCTACCCGAACACGACCTACGTCCACGCCTCGCACTTCACCGACGAGGAGTGGGCGCTCGTCCGCGACTCGGGCGGGAACGTGTCGTTCGCCCCGCAGATCGAGGTCCAGATGGGCCACGGCTGGGCGCCCGCGGTGACCGCGCTCAAGTACGACGTGCCGATCGGCCTGTCGTCCGACGTCGCCACGACCGCCCCGTCCGACCAGTTCACCCAGATGCGCTCGATCCTCGGCTCGGAGCGCGGTCGCAAGCACCAGGAGGCGTGGGACGCGAACCTCGACGGGCTCGAGGCGTCGCCCGGGCTCATCACCTCGCGGCAGGTCCTCGAGTGGGCGACGCTCGGCGGCGCGAAGGTCGCCGGCATCGACGACCGGACCGGATCGATCACGCCCGGCAAGCAGGCCGACCTCGTGATCATCGACACGTCCGCGGTGAACGTGTCGCCGGTCATCGACCCGGTCGGCGCGGTCGTCTGCGCCGCGGACGTCTCGAACGTCCGGACCGTCCTGGTCGGGGGCAACGTGGTCAAGGACGACTTCCGGCTGAAGGCCACGCTCGACGCGCCGCGGAAGGACGTCGAGGCCAGCCGCGACTACCTGCTCGGGAAGTTCGGCGATCCCGAGCCGGGCTGGATCATGCCCGCCTGACCCTCGCCCCCAGCGTCGAGAGAGCCCGGCTTCGGCCGGGCTCTCGGCGTTACGGGGCCGGCACGCTCCAGTCGATCCGCATCGACGCCCGGAGGACGCCGCCCGGCTCGAGGATCGCGAGACCGGTCCGGGCCGCCTCGGCCTCGCCGCCGGCGAGCGCGTTCGGCCAGGCGGTCTGCGGCTCGACGCAGAAGGCATGGGGCGGCGTGTAGACGACGACCGAGTTCACCGGCGCGTCCCAGGAGATCCGCAGCTCGAGGTCGGGGAACGTCGCGACCGCCGGCGAGCGCGGGTCGACGTAGGCGTGGTCGACGTGCCGGCCGGCGATGGGGTTGCCGGGTCGCAGGTCGGTCATGCCGCGGACCGGGATGCGCCGCCCGGTCGGGATCATGTCCCGCGTCTGGAGGACCTCGTCGGCGTCCACGCGCAGCCGCGGCCCCGGCGCCTCGCGGCGGAACCACGGGTGCCAGCCGAGGGCCGCCGGCATCCGCCGCTCGGCCTCGACCTCGGCCTCGATCTGGACGCCGGTCGGCTCGATCGTGAACCGCTGCCGGGCGACGCCGCCGAACGGCCAGCCCGCCGGCCCGAGGTCGCAGGCGAGCTCCGCGACGGCGCCGATCCACCCGGGTCGTCGTCCACGGCACGGTCGAACACCACGCCGTGGATCGCGTGCCGGCCCAGCGTCGCGGGCATGACGTAGCGGCGCCCGTCGAAGTCGAAGATGCCGCCGTCGAGGCGGCCGACCCACGGCGCCATGAGGAAGCTGCCCCATTCGATGGAGCGGTCCGTGGCATCCGGCGGGCCGAGCAGGACCTCGCGGTCGCCGAGGCAGAGCGACGACAGCCGGCCGCCGCGCTCGAGGTCGATGCCGAGCCGCGCGCGCCCCGCGACGAGCTCGATCACGACCCGTGCGCCGGGGCGGCGGCCGCGAGCTCGATCGCGCCCCGGAACGCGGCGATGCGATCGAGCCGCTCGTCGTCGCGCGGCAGCGGATCCAGCAGGCGGCCGGCGCTGGTCCCCCAGCGGCGCGCGATCACGGCCGGGTCCTCGTCGCGCCACGCCGCGGTCGCCTGGACCGCGGCACCGATCGCCACGAGCTCGTCGGCGTCGGGGATGAGCACCGGTCGCCCGGAGAGGCGGCGGACGACGTCGACCCAGGTCCGCCCGCGCGACCCGCCGCCGACCAGCATGAGCGGGGCGTCGTCGTCGAGCCCGCCGACCGCGGTGCCGATGGCGTCGAGCGCCTCGAGCAGCGCCGCGGCGGCGCCCTCGTAGGTCGCCATGAGGATCTGCTGCGAGCGTGGAGGTGTGGCGGAGGCCGAGGATCGTGCCGGCGGCGCCGGGCAGGTCGGGCGTGCGCTCGCCGTCGAGGTAGGGGTAGACGACGACCGAGCCGGCCGGCGCGACGTCGTCGCGGTCCAGGCCCAGCCACGCCGCGGTGCGGTCGACCGCGAGCGTGCAGTTGAGCGTGCAGGCGAGCGGCAGGAAGCGGCCCGACGGCGTCGGCGAAGCCCGCGACGACCCCGGTCGGGTCGGCCGTGGGCCGCTCGGAGACCGCGAAGATCGTGCCCGAGGTCCCGAGGCTCATCGCCGTCTGGCCGACGCCCAGCCCGAGGCCGAGCGCCGCGCCCATGTTGTCGCCGGTGCCCGGCCCGACGACGGTCCCGGGGGCGAGGCCGAGCTCGTCGGCGACGGCGGACGTCACCTCGCCCGCCAGCTCGCGCGGGCCGAGGAGTCGCGGCAGGAGGTCGGCGTCGCAGCGCGACCGACGGGTGGTCGAGGATGGCCGGCTCGTAGGCGCCGGTCGTGGGCGACCACCAGCCCGTCCCCGACGCGTCGCCCCGGTCCGTGGCGGCCGCGCCGGTCAGCCGGCCGGTGACGTAGTCGTGCGGCAGCTGGACGGCCCGGCGCCGCGGCCGCGACCGCCGGCTCGGTGCGACGGAGCCAGGCCCACTTCGAGACCGTGAACGAGGCGTTCGGGCGGAGCCCGGTGAGCCTCGCCCAGCGCTCCGCGCCGAGCTCCTCGGTCAGGCGCTCGGCATCGGCCGCGGCTCGGGTGTCGTTCCAGAGCGAGGCGTCGCGCAGCGGCTCGCCGGCCGCGTCGAGGACGACCAGGCCGTGCTGCTGGCCGGCGACGGAGATCGCGCCGACATCGCCGGCGCGACCGGTCTCCGCCAGCGCGTCGCGGACCGCGGACCACCAGCCGCGCGGGTCGGACTCGCGGGCGCCGTCCGTGCCGGTGACCACGTGGGCGGCCTGGCCGCGCGCGACGACCTCGCCCGTGTCGGGGTCCACCAGCAGGATCTTGGTCGACTGGGTCGAGCAATCGACCCCGGCGACGAGCCGTCCACCCGTCACGTGCGTCCCTTCCGCGTCACGCCTCGAGCGCGTCCCGAAGCCAGGCCACAAGGTAGCGCACGAACGAGGGGCGGACGAGCACGCGGTACACCGGCTCCGGGTCGTCGGCGACGTGCCACAGGACGACGTTGGCGCGCGCGAGCAGGGTCTGCGCGCAGCCGCCGACCGGCAGCCCTCGCTCGAGGTCGAGTGCGCAGCCGGAGGCGAGCAGGTCCGCGGCGCCCGGGACCGGCGATCTCGATGCCGACCCGGTTCGCGGAGACGTCGACGGACGTGAGGAACGCGTCGCCGGCGGCGGCGCGGACGGCGGCTTCGATGGCGGCGGCGACCTCCGCCGGTGCGCCCTCCTGCGCGACGACCAGCCACTCGTCCGGACCGAGCCACAGGACGTGGCCCTCGCCGTCGGTCGCGGCGGCGACGGTGTTCGGGACCGTCGGCGGCACGGCGGCCAGGGCGTCGCCGATCCGTGCGAGCAGCGCGGCATCGACCGGGTCCGCACGCAGCGACACCTGTGGCAGCGGCCCCAGCTCGCGGATCGCTCACGTCGGTCCGTCGTGGTCATGCGGCCGGCTCCCCGTCGCGGCGCCGGTTCTCCGGGTCGAACAGCACGGACTCGGCGATCGTCGCCTCGACGACGCGGTCGCCCAGCGGCGCGAGCACCCGCTCGCCGATCCGGTCGCGACCGCCCTTGACCAGCGCGAGCGCGAAGGTCCGGCCCGAGCGCGGCGCTGCGATAGGACGAGGTCACGTGCCCGAGCATCGGGACCGGGACGCTCGCGAGGTCGGCGTCGAGCGCGACCAGCTGGGCGCCCTCGGGGAGCAGCGTCGTCGGGGTCGACCGGCAGCAGCCCGACGAGCTGCTTGCGGTCCGGCCGCAGGCTGTCGGGCCGTCGCTGCGAGCGCCGGCCGATGAAGTCCTTCTTCGTCGAGACCAGCGCGCCGAGGCCGAGGTCCTGCGGGGTCACGGTCCCGTCGGTCTCCTGGCCGATGATCGGGTAGCCCTTCTCGGCGCGCAGGACGTGCATCGCCTCGGTGCCGTACGGCGTGATCCCGAGCGGCGCGCCGGCGGCCATCACGGCCTCCCAGAGCGCGCGGCCGTCGGTCCGTCGGCACGTTCAGCTCGTAGGCCAGCTCCCCGGAGAACGAGATCCGGAAGACGCGCCCGGCGATCCCCGCGATGATCGCGTCGCGCCAGGTCATGAACGGGAAGGCCTCGATGGCGACGTCGAGCCCGGGCGCCAGCGCCGCGACCACGTCGCGCGACCGCGGCCCGACGACGGCGACGGTCGCCCACTGCTCGGTGACGCTGGTCGCGCGGACCCGCAGCTCCGGCCACTCGGTCTGGAGCCACTCCTCGAGGTGGTCGAGGACCGGGGCGGCGTTGCCGGTCGTCGTCGTCATGTGGAACCGGTCGTCGGCCAGCCGCGACGTCACGCCGTCGTCGAAGACCATCCCGTCGAGCCGGCACATCACGCCGTACCGGCACGCCCCGACCTTGAGCGTCGAGAACGTGTTCGTGTAGACGCGGTCGAGGAAGACGCCCGCGTCCGGCCCCTGGAGGTCGATCTTGCCGAGGGTCGTGGCGTCCATCACCGCGACCCCGGTCCGCGCGGCCGCGCACTCGCGCAGGACGGCCGCCTCCATCGATTCGCCGTCGCGCGGGAAGTAGCGCGGGCCGCTTCCACTGGCCGACGTCCTCGAAGACCGCGCCGTGCGCGACGTGCCAGTCGTGGATCGGCGTGACCCGGATCGGGTCGAGCAGGTCGCCGCGGTCGCGGCCGGCGAGCTGGGCGAAGCTGACGGGCACGACCGGCGGCCGGTACGTCGGCACCCCGACCGCGCCGACCTCCTGGCCGAGGATCGCCGCCGCGATCGCCGACGCGACGACGCCCGAGGTCTTGCCCTGGTCGGCGGCCGTGCCGATCGTCGTGTAGCGCTTGACGTGCTCGATCGAGGTGAGGCCGGCGCCGAGCGCGCGGCGCAGGTCGCGCGCGGTCGAGTCGCGCTGGAGGTCGACGTAGTGGGTCGCCCAGGCGTCCTCACCGGGTCGTCGCCGGGCGGCGGGACGATCCAGCGCCGGCTCGATCCTCCCGAGGTCCGCGATGTCGCCGGCGGCGGCGCCGACCGCCTCCATGCGGCCGTGCGGCCCGGGCCGATCCGGGACGAACGCCGCGATCCGCTCGTCGAAGCGGAGGGTGCCGCGGGCCTGGCTCCACAGCGCGACGTTCGGGTTCCAGCCGCCGGACACGAGCAGCAGGTCCGCCTCGACGGTCTCGTCGCGGCCATCGGACCGGGCGATCGCCACGGTCACGCCAGGCAGCCCGCTTCGTCGCCGCCGGTGCCCGACCACCCGCTCGCCCCGCCGGACGTCGACCTCGGCGACGATCTCGGTGCCGGCCGCGCGCAGCGCGTCGATCACCGCGTCCGTGGTGTCGTTGTTCGTGAAGACGACGGCCCTGGCGCCGGGCCGGACGCCGTACCGCTCGACGTAGAGCGCGGCCGCGCTCGCCAGCATGATCCCCGGCCGGTCGTCGTCGGCGAAGACGATGGGCCGCTCCGTGGCGCCCGGTCGCGACCACGATGCGGCCGGCACGGATGTGCCACAGCCGGCCCTCGGTCCGCGGCGTCGGGCGGCGCTGGACCGCGGTCACGTACCCGTGGTCGTAGATCCCGAGCGCGGTCGTGTCGCGCGAGGACGCCGTCGCCCGACGGCTGTCGGGTCGGCATCGAGCACCAGCACCCGGGCGTCCGGCTCCGCGACGCGCGCCGCGGCCGCGGCCGCCATCAGCCCGACGGCCCCCGCCCCGATCACCAGCACCTCGACGTGGGCGTACCGCTTGTCGAAGCGCGGCATCGTCCCGCTGGTCGACCAGCCGGCCCTTCCCCGCCAGCGGCCAGGCGCGCAGTCCCTCCTCGAGCGGCAGCGTGGTCGCGCGCACCATCGGCTCGGACACGCCGTCGGCGCGCTCGACCTGGACGAGCGCGTTCGGCTCCTCGGGGCCGGCGGTCATCACGCCGCGCGGCCGGTCGTCGTAGATGCTCCGCGCGACGACGTCGACGCCGTTCGCCAGCAGCGCGGAGGCGAGCGTGTCGCCGGCGAACCCGGTCAGCGGCGCGCCCGTCGAACTCGAAGGCGATCGGCCGCGACCGGTCGATCCGGTCGCCGCCCGACCGGCAGCCGCAGCCCGCTCACCCGAGGACCTCGTTGGTCAGCGTGTCGCGGGTGAGGTCGAACCAGCGCCGGCAGCCCGGCGGTGTGGACCCAGCGCTCGCGCCAGGCGCCCTTGGGGTTGTCGCGCATGAACAGGTAGTCGGCCCACTCGGCGTCGGTCAGCGCGTCCGGGTCGGCCGGGTAGGCGATGCCCGCCTGGCCGCCGTAGCGGAACTCGGTCTCGTCGCGCGGCCCGCACCACGGGCAGGGGATCGACAGCATCAGTGGGCGACCGCCGCGGCGCCGTGCTCGTCGATGAGCGCGCCCGGTCGTGAACCGGTCGAGCGCGAACGGCCGGTTGAGCTCGTGCGGCTCGTCGTGCGCGACCGTGTGCGCGAGCACCCAGCCGGACGCCGGCGTGGCCTTGAACCCGCCGGTCCCCCAGCCGCAGTCGAGGTACAGCCCGCCGACCGGCGTCAGCCCGATGATCGGCGAGGCGTCCGGCGACACGTCGACGATCCCGCCCCACGTCCGCAGCACGTGCGCGCGCGCGAAGATCGGGAAGAGCTCGAGGGCGGCCGCCATCTGGTGCTCGATGATGTGGAACGCGCCGCGCTGCCCGTAGCCGTTGTAGCCGTCGATGCCGGCGCCGAGCACGAGCTCGCCCTTGTGCGCCTGGCTGACGTAGACGTGGACCGCGTTCGACATGACGACGACCGGATGGACCGGCTCGAGCAGCTCCGAGACCAGCGCCTGGAGCGGGTGGCTCTGGAGCGGCAGCCGGATCCCGGCCATCGCCGCGACGATCGAGGCGTGGCCCGGCCGCGACGATCGCGACCTTGCCGGCGGCGATCCGGCCGCGCGAGGTCTGGACGCCGGTGACCCGGCCGCCCTCGATGTCGATCGCGGTCACCTCGGCGCCCTCGATGAGGTCGACGCCGAGCGCGTCGGCGGCCCGCGCGTAGCCCCACGCGACGTGGTCGTGCTTGGCGATCCCGCCGCGCGGCTGCCACGTCGCCCCGAGGACCGGGTAGCGGACGTCGTCCGCGACGTTGACGATCGGGCAGAGGCGCTTGACGTCGTCGGGCGTCAGCCATTCGGCGTCGACGCCGTTGAGCCGGTTCGCGTGGACCCGCCGCTGGCCCTCGCGCACGTCGCCCAGGTTGTGGGCGAGGTTCATCACGCCGCGCTGGCTGAAGAGGAGGTCGTAGTCGAGCTCCTCGGGGAGCGTCTCCCAGAGCTTGAGCGCGTGCTCGTAGATGGCCGCGCTCTCGTCCCACAGGTAGTTGCTGCGGATGATCGCCGTGTTGCGGGCGATGTTCCCGCCGGCCAGCCAGCCGCGCTCCACGACGGCCACGTTCGTGATGCCGTGGCTCTTCGCGAGGTAGTACGCGGCCGCCAGCCCGTGCCCGCCGCCGCCGATGATCACGACGTCGTAGGCGGGCTTCGGATCGGGGTGCCGCCACAGCCGGTCGGGGTGCGGCGACGGGTGACGGTCGGCGCCGTCCGGGCGGGTCGGGTCCACCATCGAAGGGTAGCGCGGCGGTCGGGCCGGATGGACCCGGCCCGGCCTGACAGGCGGTCCGCCGCCTTGACGACGGCCGCGGCGCGGCCGACCCTAGCGCCCCAGTCAGCGACGATCGAGTGAGGGACCCGTTGCCGGACCTGTACATCGACGGTGCGTGGGTCGCCTCGGGCGACCGCACGTGCAGCCCCGTGATCAACCCGTCGGACGGCTCGGTCGTGACCGAGGTCGACGTCGCGACCGACGACCAGGTCCAGGCCGCCATCGCGGCCGCGCGCCGCGCCTTCGACATCGGCGACTGGCCGCGCACCACGGCCGCCGACCGCGCCGCGCGTCCTGACCCGCGTCGCCGAGCTGATCGACCGCGACCTCGAGGCGATGGCCCGCGAGGAGACGCTCCAGACCGGCAAGGCCATGCGCGAGAGCCGCTGGGACATCGCCGACGTCGCCCGCGTGCTTCCGCTACTACGCCGGCCTCGCGACCGACGACGACGACTCGCATCGTCGACCAGGACAACCCCGCCGTCCGCTCGCGGATCGTCCACGAGCCGGTCGGCGTCTGCGCGCTGATCGCCCCGTGGAACTACCCGCTGCTCCAGCTGTCGTGGAAGATCGCGCCGGCCCTCGCGGCGGGCAACACCGCGGTCATGAAGCCCGCGTCGGTCACGCCGCTGACCGCCGTCCACCTGACCCGGCTGCTCGAGGAGGCCGGCGTCCCGGCCGGCGTCGTCAACCTCGTCCTGGGGCCGGGCGGCCGCGTCGGGCCAGGCGCTCGCGGACAGCCCCGACGTCGACCTCATCTCGCTGACCGGCGGCATCGAGGCCGGGCCGGGCGCTGATGCGCGGCGCGGCCGGCAACATGAAGAAGGTCGCCCTGGAGCTCGGCGGCAAGAGCCCGAACATCGTCTTCGCCGACGCCGACTTCGACACGGCGGTGGACAACGCCCTGACCGCCGCGTTCACCCACTCCGGACAGGTCTGCTCGGCCGGCTGCCGGGCGATCGTCCAGGACGAGATCTACGACCGGTTCGTGGCCGAGGTCGGCCGCCGCGCGGACCTGATCCGCCTCGGCGTCGGGCCTCGACGACGCGACCGAGGCCGGCGCGCTGATCACCGCCGAGCACCGCGCCAAGGTGGAGGGCTACGTCGCGTCCGCGCTCGAGGAGGGCGCCCGGCTCGTGGCCGGTGGCCGGCGGCCGTCCGAGCCGGAGCTGCAGGCCGGCTTCTTCTACCGACCGACGGTCTTCGCCGACGTGGACCGCGGCATGCGGATCATCCGCGAGGAGGTCTTCGGGCCGGTCCTGACCATCGAGCGGTTCACCACCGAGGACGAGGCCGTCGAGCTCGGCAACGACACGACCTACGGCCTCGCCGGCGCGGTCTGGACCGCCGATCCCGAGCGGGCGCAGCGTGTCGCGTCGCGGCTCCGCCACGGCACGGTCTGGATCAACGACTACAACACGTACCTGCCCGAGGCCGAGTGGGGCGGCTTCAAGCAGTCGGGCATCGGGCGGGAACTTGGCCCCGAGCGGTCTGGACGAGTACCGTGAGGCCAAGCACATCTGGCAGAACACGGCACCCGGTCCCACAGGCTGGTTCGGCGGCTGACGCTCGGGCGGCCACCGCGTTCGAACGGAGGGTCAGCGCGACGATGACGGAGCCGACGCCAGAGGGGGCAGCCGGCGGGCTGACCGTCCGCGACCTGTGGAAGGTCTTCGGCCCGGCCGAGGCGAAGATCGCGAAGGCGGCACGGCTCGCCGCCGGACGCCGACGCCATCGAGGCTGCCGTCGCCGCCCAGGGCGGGACGGTCGCCGTCCGCGACGTCTCGTTCGACGTCAAGCCCGGCGAGGTCTTCGTCGTGATGGGCCTGTCGGGGAGCGGCAAGTCCACGCTCGTGCGCTGCCTGACCCGCCTGATCGAGCCGACGCTCGGCAAGGTGGACCTCGACGGCGAGGACATCCTCGCGGCCAGCCCGGCCCGCCTGCGCGAGCTGCGCCGGAAGAAGTTCTCGATGGTCTTCCAGCACTTCGGGCTGCTCCCCCACCGGCCGGTCCTCGACAACATCGCCTTCGGGCTGGAGCTCCGCGGCGAGTCCGAAGGCGGCCCGCCAGGAGCGCGCCCGCGCGATGCTCGGCCTGGTCGGCCTCGACGGCATGGCCGACCGCTACCCGGAGGAGCTGTCGGGCGGCCAGCAGCAGCGGGTCGGCCTGGCCCGCGCGCTCGCGGGCGACCCGGAGGTGATGCTCCTCGACGAGCCGTTCAGCGCCCTCGACCCGCTGATCCGCCGGGACATGCAGAGCGAGATCCTGCGGCTCCACCACGAGCTGGGCAAGACGATGGTCTTCATCACCCATGACCTCGCCGAGGCGCTCAAGCTGGGCGACCACGTGATGATCATGCGGGCCGGCCAGATCGTGCAGATCGGCCGCCCGGAGGAGCTCGTCGCGCGCCCCGCCGACGACTACGTCAAGGACTTCGTCCGGGACATCCCGAAGTCGCACGTCCTGACCCTGCGCTGGGTCATGCGCGACGCGACGCCGGACGACGTCCTCGACGGCCCGGTCTTCCCGTCCGACACCGTGATCCGCACGGCGGTCCACGCCGTCGCCGCCAGCGAGCGGCCGATCCGGGTCGTCGATGACGGCGACAGCTGGTCGGCGTGGTCGACCGCGCCCACGTCCTCGAGGCGATCGCCGGCGGTGACGCCGCGTGACCGCGATCCGCTGGGGCGAGACCGACCCTCCCGAACCCGGCGAGCTCGAAGCGCGCGCTGCTGGTCGTCCTCGGCATCGCCGCGGTCGATCGCCTATCTCCTGTTCAACGGCCAGTGGACGCTCCCCCACGACGACGACGCGGACATCTTCCGCTCGCTCAACGGCATCAAGGACGCGATCGCGGAGAACCGCAAGATCCTCGACCCGGTCCGGGTCGGCGTGACCTCGCTCGTCGACCTCTTCGACGAGCTCCTCGCGTCGCTCGGCTGGCCCGGCGTGATCGGCCTCGTCAGCGCCCTCGGCCTGCTGTTCGGCGGCTGGCGCCTGGCGCTGCTCGCCGGCCTCGGCTTCGCCTCCCTCGGCGTCCTCGGCCTGTGGGACGAGAGCATGGCGACCCTCTCCGTCGTGCTCGCCGCGGTCCTGATCGCGCTGGCGATCGGCCTGCCGCTCGGGATCGCCGCCGGTCGCAGCAACCGACTCAACGCGCTGCTGTCGCCGATCCTCGACGTGATGCAGATCATGCCGACGCTCGCGTACCTGACGCCGATGACCCTGCTGTTCCTGATCGGCTCGCCGTCGGCGACCGTCGCGACCCTGATCTACGCGCTGCCGGCGGCGATCCGGATCACCACGCTCGGGATCCGCGGCGTCCCGCGCGACACGGTCGAGGCGGCCTCGGCGTTCGGGGCGACCGGGATGCAGACGCTGCGCAAGGTCGAGCTGCCGCTCGCCCGCCGGGCGATCGCGCTCGGGATCAACCAGACCATCATGCTCAGCCTCTCGATGGTGGTCATCGCCGGCCTCATCGGCGCCCCAGGGCTCGCGCGGAACATCGTGATCGCGCTCTCCAAGGTCGACGTCGGCACCGCCTTCGATGCGGGGCTCGCGATCGTCATCCTGGCGATCGTCCTCGACCGCCTGACCGACGCCGCCGGTGAATGGCTCTCGCCGCGCGCCCGGATCGCCCGTCGTCGGAGCGGCCGTCCGGGCTGGCAGCGCCTCATCGGGCCGGGGATCGTGCTCGCCGTCGGGCTCATCGCGCCCGCGCTCGTGGACGCGACGTCGTTCCCCGACACCGTCCAGGTGTCGTTCGCCGATCCCGTCAACGCCGGGTTGGACTGGTTCACGGGGACCTTCTCGATCGCGACCATCGGACTCCAGAACGTGGTCACCAACGTCGTCCTGAACCCGATCGAGGGCGTGCTCACGTCGTCGCCCTGGTGGCTGGTCGTCGCCATCGCGGTGGTCGCGGCCTGGGCGATCTCGGGGAGCCGGGCCGCGCTGATCTCGGCGGTCTGCCTCGGGCTGATCGTCCTGCTCGAACCTCTGGAACCACTCGATGGTGACCCTCGCGAACGTGCTGGTCGCGACGGTGCTCACCCTGGTGATCGGGATCGCGCTCGGGATCACCACGGCGCGCAACGCCCGCGTGCGGCGCGTCCTGCAACCGTTGCTCGACGCCGCGCAGACGCTGCCCGGCCTTCGTCTACCTGATCCCGGCCCTGGCGCTCTTCGCGCCGTCCCGGTTCACCGCGATCGTCGCGGCGGTCATCTTCGCCGTGCCGCCGGTGATCCGCCTCGTCGAGGTCGGGATCCTGTCGGTCCCGACCGACGCCGTCGAGGCCGCCGCCTCGTCGGGCGCCACCGACCGGCAGCTGCTGTTCAAGGTCCAGCTGCCGATGTCGCGGCAGACCCTGCTGCTCGCGACCAACCAGGGCATCGTGATGGTGTTGTCGATGGTGGTCATCGGCGCATTGGTCGGCGCGGGCGCGCTAGGCTACGACGTCATCACGGGCTTCTCCCGTGGCGAGCAGTTCGGGAAGGGACTCGCGGCGGGCGTCGCGATCGTGCTGCTCGGGATCATGCTCGATCGGATCACCCAGGGAGCCGGCGGCCGACGACGGTCGACGGCAGCGAGGGCCGGCTAAGCCGGCACAGAGGAGGAGCGAACGGACATGCGCGAGCACAGGATCGGCCGCTGGCTCAGCGGCATGGCGATCGTCGTGATCGTCGTCAGCGGGTGCGCGAAGGGCTCCGGCGACTCGGCGGCGCCCGCGAGCGCGGCTGCTCGCAGTGCGGCGGCCTCGGCCAGCGCCGCGGGCTCCGCCGCGCCCAGCGCCAGCGCGGCCGTCGCCCCCGCGACCTGCAAGGGCGCCGGCGACAAGGGCACCGTCAAGCTGATGATCAACGAGTGGGTCGGGGCCGAGGCCAACGTGGCCGTCGCCCAGTGCCTGCTCCAGCAGATGGGCTACACGGTCAAGACCAGCACGCTGGCCGAGGAGATCGCCTGGCAGGGCTTCGACACCGGCGAGGTCGACGTGATCCTCGAGAACTGGGGCCACCCCGAGCTCGAGAAGCACTACATCACCGACACGAAGCTCGCCACGGACGCCGGCCCGAACGGCGTGACCGGGATCATCGGCTGGTACGTGCCCGGGTGGATGGTCGAGAAGTACCCGGACATCACCGACTGGAACAACCTCAACAAGTACGCGGACATGTTCAAGACCCCCGAGTCGGGTGGCAAGGGCCAGTTCCTGGGCGCCAACCCGACCTTCGTCCAGTACGACGAGGCGCTGATCGCCAACCTCGGCCTCAACTACAAGGTCATCTTCTCCGGCAGCGAGGCGGCGACGATCACCGCCTTCCAGGCGGCCGACAAGAACAAGACGCCGCTGCTCGGCTACTTCTACGACCCGCAGTGGCTGCTGAACGAGATCAAGCTCGTCCAGGTCAAGCTGCCGCCGTACACGGCCGGCTGCGACGCCGACCTCGAAGAAGGTCGCGTGCGACTACCCGCCGTACGTCCTCAACAAGATCGCCCGCACGGAGTTCCTCGACAAGAACCCTGACAGCGGCGACCTTCATCAAGAACTTCACGTGGACCAACGCCGACCAGAACGAGGTCGCCGACTCGATCACGAGCAAGAAGATGTCCGACGAGGACGCCGCCAAGGCGTGGATCGACGCCCACCCGACCGTGTGGCAGGCGTGGATGCCCGCCTCCTAGGCCCAGGCTGATCTCGATGCCGGCGTCCCACCGGGGCGCCGGCATCGTCATTTCCGCGACCGATCGGGAGATCCCATGAGCCGAGGGCCACGGGTCGTGATCATCGGGGCGGGCATCGTCGGATGCTCGCTCGCGGACGAGCTCGCCTCGCGCGGCTGGACCGACGTCACGGTGCTCGACCAGGGCCGGCTGTTCGCGGCCGGCGGGTCCACGTCGCACGCCCCGGGCTCGTCTTCCAGACCAACGGCTCGAAGACGATGGCCGAGTTCGCCCGCTACACCGTCGAGAAGCTCAGCTCGCTCGAGCTCGACGGGCAGTGGTGCTTCCGGCAGGTCGGCGGCCTCGAGATCGCGCTGACGCCCGGAGCGGCTCCTCGAGCTGCGGCGGCGCCACGGGCTGGCACAGTCGTGGGGCATCGAGGGCCGCCTGCTCGACCCCGACGAGTGCGTGGCGACGTGGCCGCTGCTCGACCGCGAGGCCGTCCTCGGCGGCTATCTCGTCCCGACCGACGGCCTCGCCAAGGCCGTCCGCGCGGGCGAGGCCCAGGCGCGCCGGGCGACCGAGGCCGGCGTCCGATTCCTCGGCGAGCACACCGTGACCGACGTCCGGACGGAGGGCGGCCGCGTCACGGCGGTCGTCACCGACCGCGGCGAGTTCCCGGCGGACATCGTCGTCTGCGCCGCCGGCATCTGGGGACCGCGGGTCGGCGCGCTGGCCGGCGTCCCGGTCCCGCTCCAGCCGCTCGCCCACCAGTACGTCAAGACCTCGCCGCTGCCGGAGCTGGCCGCCATCGCGGCGCCGGCCGACATCGAGGACCTCCGGCCGATCCTGCGCATCCAGGACCGCGACCTGTACGCGCGCGAGCACGTCGACCGCCTGGGGATCGGGGCGTACGGCCACCGCCCGATGCCGATCGACCCGGCCACGCTCCGCTCGCCGGCCGAGGCCCCGGTGATGCCCTCGGTGCTCGAGTTCACGCCCGACGACTTCGCCCAGTCGTGGGGCTGGGCCCAGGAGGTGATCCCGGCCCTCCGCGGAGCCACGTGCGAGGAGGGGATCAACGGCGTCTTCTCGTTCACCACCGACGGCATGCCGCTGATGGGCGAATCGCGCGACGTGCGCGGCTTCTGGCTGGCCGAGGCCGTCTGGGTCACCCACTCGGCCGGGGTCGCGAAGGCGATGGCGGAGTGGCTCGTCGACGGCGCCCCGCGGGTCGACGTCCACGAGTGCGACATCGACCGCTTCGAGCCGCACCAGCTCGCGCCCGCCTACGTGCGCGAGCGCGGCGATCCAGAACTTCGTCGAGGTCTACGACATCCTCCACCCGCTCCAGCCGATGGAGTCGCCGCGGCCGCTGCGGACGAGCCCGTTCCACGACCGCGAGGTGGACCTCGGCGCGCGCTTCCTCGAGGGGAGCGGCTGGGAGCGGCCGCAGTGGTACGAGGCGAACGCCGGGCTGCTCGACCGGTACGAGGACCGCATCCCGGCGCGCGGCGACTGGGCCTCGCGCTACTGGTCGCCGATCGCCGGCGCCGAGGCGCTGGCCACCCGCGACGGCGTCGCGCTCTACGACATGACGTCGCTCAAGCGGCTCGAGGTCACGGGCCCGGGCGCGCTGGCGTTCCTCGACGGGCTGACGACCAACCGCCTCGACCGGCCCGTGGGCACCGTCGTCTACACGCTCCTGCTCGGCGAGGACGGCGGGATCCGCAGCGACCTGACGATCGCCCGGCTCGGACCGGACCGGTTCCAGATCGGCGCCAACGGCAACCTCGACCTGGCGTGGCTCGAGCGCCACGCCCCGGCCGACGGGAGCGTCGCGGTCCGCGACATCACGGCCGGCACGTGCTGCCTGGGCCTGTGGGGCCCGAAGGCCCGCGACGTGCTGGCGTCGCTGGCGGACATCGACGTCTCGAACGAGGCGTTCGGCTACTTCAAGGCGCGCTCGTTCCACGTCGGCCACGTGCCGGTGACCGCGCTCCGCCTCTCGTACGTCGGCGAGCTGGGCTGGGAGCTGTACACGACGGCCGACATGGGCCGCAAGCTGTGGGACGAGCTGTGGGCCGCCGGCCGGCCGCACGGGCTGATCGCCGCCGGGCGCAGCGCGTTCGGCAGCCTGCGCCTCGAGAAGGGCTACCGCTCGTGGGGGACGGACATGACCACCGAGCACGACCCGTACGAGGCCGGCCTCGGCTTCGCGGTCCGGCTCGACAAGGGCGACTTCACCGGCCGCGCCGCGATCGCCGGCCGGAGCGAGGCGACCGCCGTCCGCCGCCTGGTCCCGCTGTTCCTCGACGACCCGTCCGAGGTGCTGATGGGCAAGGAGCCGGTGGTCGTCGACGGGCGGACCGCCGGGTACGTCACGAGCGCGGCGTTCGGCTACACGATCGGACGCTCGATCGCCTACGCGTGGGTCCCGGCCGCGGCCGCGACGCCCGGGACGGCCGTCTCGGTCGTCTCGTTCGGGACGCCCCTCGGCGCGACCGTCGCGACCGACCCGCCATTCGACCCGGAGATGCGGAGGCTGAAGGCATGACCGCCACCATCGCTGCCGACCCGCGCACCGCGACGATCCTCGACGCCATCGGCGAGACGCCGCTGGTCCGCATCGACGACATCTGGGTCAAGCTCGAGTTCCTCAACCCGTCCGGCTCGGTGAAGGCGCGGATCGCCCGCTACATGATCGAGCGCGCCGAGCGCGAGGGCCGACTCCGGCCCGGCGACACGATCGTCGAGGCGTCGAGCGGGAACACGGGCAACGCGATGAGCATGGTCGCCGCGGTGAAGGGCTACCGGATGCTCGTCGTCATGCCCGACGGGATGAGCCCGGAGCGGCTGGCCATCAGCCGGGCCTTCGGCGCGGAGGTCCTGACCCTCGGCGACTTCCACGTGACCCAGGCGCTCGAGAAGGCGCGCGAGCTCGGGCACCCAGCCCGGCTACTTCAGCCCGCAGCAGTTCGATTCGGAGTGGAACGTCGACGAGAACCGCGAGTGGCTCGGGCCGGAGCTGCTCCGCCAGCTGCCCGACGGGGTCGTGCCCGGACGCGATCGTCGCCGGGGTGGGCACCGGCGGGACGTTGATCGGGGTCGGGCAGGCGGTCCGGGCGGTCAACCCGCGCGTCGCCGTCATCGGCGTCGAGCCGAACGAGTCCTGCACGCTGATGTGCGGCGAGGTCGGGAAGCACCTGATCGAGGGCATCAGCGACGGGTTCATCCCGGGGATCATCGAGCGCCACCGCGACCTGATCGACGACCTGGTCCCGGTCGACAGCGATGCCTCGATCGCGGAGATGCGCCGGCTGGCACGGGAGCACGGCCTGTTCGTCGGGCCCAGCTCCGGGGCCAACCTGGTCGCCGCACGGACGTGGCGCGATGCGCATCCCGAGGCGCGCGAGGTCGTGACGTTCTTCTGCGACGAGGGCGAGAAGTACATCACCGACTACTTCACGCCCGACTGAGCGCAACGGGGGTCCCGGCGGCCCGGTCCCGGCACCACGCCAGGCCGGCCACCCGTCCCTCGCTGGTACGGATGGGCTATCGCCGCAGCCGTCGGCCACCCGTACCTTGACGTGACCGCCGTGCACCCGAGTCCGGCGGTCATCGGCCATGCCGTCACGCGGAGGAAGCACGACCCGGATGGTCCTCGCTCAGGAGCCGCGCCGCCCACCCGGCTCTCGGGCACGACCCCAGCGTGCGCCGACCCGCCCGCGACCCCTCGGCGCGGCCGAGGGTGGCCCGGGCGCCGATGAGGCGACCCGTGCCGCCGCCCTGCGCCGCATCGTCGCCGAGGTCAGCGGCAGCCAGGACCTCGACCGGCTGTTCCAGGAGGTCATCGACGCCTCGTTCGCGCTGTTCGGCGCGGACCGCGCCGGGCTCTGGATCTACGACGATTCGCCGGCGCCGCTGAACCTCGCCGCGCAGCGCGGCCTGTCGAGCGCGATGCTCGAGCTCATCGCGAGCCTCCCGCGCGACGCCCAGACGGTCGGCATGACCGCGCTCCGGGAGCGCCACGTCACGATCCTCGCCGGCGATCTCGAGGGGACCGTCCCGCGCCTCCAGCGGATGTACCGCGCGGAAGGCATCCGCTCGATGTGCTTCGTGCCGATCGTCTTCCGCGACGAGGTGCTCGGCCTCCTCGTCCTCTACCACCGGACCGATTACGAGTGGTCGGACGACGAGACCGACCTGGCGCGCTCGTTCGGCGACCACATCGCGATCGCGATGCAGAACACGCGCCTCGCCGAGGCCTCCCATGCGCTCGCCGAGCGCCTCGGGCGCGATCTCCGAGCTCGCCGTCCGGCTCAACCGCATCCACGACATCGACGGCATCGCGGCCTCGATCGTCGGCGAGGCCGGCCGGCTCATCGACCACGACACCATCCGCGTCTACCGCGTCGACCACGATGCCGGCGATCTGCGAGCCGATCGCCTTCCAGGGCACGTTCCTCGGCAGCAGCGACCCCGACCCAGAGACGCTCCGGGTCGCCATCGGCGAGGGCCTCACCGGGTTGGGTCGCCGCGAACAACCAGACGGTCCGTTCGGGCGACGCGGGCGCCGACCCGCGCGGCGTGGTCATGGGCTCCAACGAGGAGCCCGAATCGATGCTGATCGTCCCGATGGCCTTCGAGGACGTCGTCCACGGCGTGGTCGTGATCTCCAAGCGCGGTCGCGACCGCTTCGACGCCGACGACGAGACCACGTTCGGGATCTTCGCGAGCTATGCCGCGCAGGCGCTGGTCAACGCCTCGAACGTCGGCCGGCTCCAGCTGCAGCAGGCCGAGCTGCACCACCAGCTGGTCAGCCAGCGGCGGCTGCTCGAGGTCAACGAGCGGCTGCTCTCGACCCTCGAGCCCAACAGCGTCCTCGACCTGATCGCCAATTCGCTCAAGGTCATCGTCCCGTACGACACGCTGACCATCTACCGCGTGGACCGGGTCGCCGGCGTCCGCCGCGCGGTCATCGCCCGCGACCGATTCGCGGACCTCATCCTCGCCCACGAGAGCCCACTCGGCGTCGGGATCAGCGGCTGGGTCGTCGACCACGGCGAGGCGGTCCTGGCCAACGAGGCGCACAACGACCCGCGTTCCGTCCAGGTGCCCGGGACCCCGTTCGAGCCGGAGTCGATGATCGTGGTCCCGCTGCTCGTCGGCGGCGAGGCCATCGGCACGCTCAACATCGGCCGGATGGGCGAGGCGGAGGCGTTCTTCAGCGCGAACGAGTTCGACCTGACCAAGCTGTTCGCGGGCCAGGCGTCGATCGCCCTCCAGAACGCCGAGACCCACGGCGAGGTCCGGGTCCGCGCGGAGCACGACGCGCTCACCGGCATCCGCAACCACGGCGCCTTCCAGGCGGACCTGGGCGAGGCCGTCCGGGCGGGCGGCAGCGGCGGCCCCTTCGCGGTCCTGATGATGGACCTCGACGCGTTCAAGGCCTTCAACGACACGCGCGGGCACCCGGCCGGCGATGCGCTGCTGACCGGGATCGCACGGGCGATGAGCGCGGCGGTCCGCGACGGCGACCGCATCTACCGCTACGGCGGCGACGAGTTCGCCGCGATCCTGCCGGGCGCGGACCGGGTCGCCGCCCACGACGTGGCCGAGCGGCTGCGCCGCACGGTGGCGGAGCTGTCCAGCGGGACGCCGCGGGTCTCGATCAGCGTCGGCGTGTCCTGCTACCCGGACGACGGCCGCTCGAAGGACGCCCTCGTGGCCGTCGCCGACCGGGCGATGTACCTCGCCAAGCCGACGGCGCCGGTCGCCGACGGCGCGGCCCTGAGCGACGACCCGTACCTGCGCGCGCTCGACGAGACGGCCCTGGCCCTGCTCGATCGCCGCGACGGCGCGATGCTGCTCGAGACGATCCTGACCCGCGCCTGCTCGCTGCTGGGCACCCCGCACGGCTACATCTTCATCGCCGAGCCGGACGGCCTCGAGCTGGACCTCCGCCACGGCTCCGGGCTCTTCGCCCAGGGCGTCGGCCATCGCCAGCCCGTGGACAAGGGCATCGGCGGCCAGGTCTTCCTGACGGGCCAGCCCGTCACGGTCGACGACTACGACGCGTGGGCGCGGCGCGCCGGGATCGTGCCCAACGGGATGCTCAGCGCCGTCGTCGGCGTGCCGCTGTTCTCGGGCGACGAGGTCGTCGGCGTCATCGGCCTGGCGTCGAGCGCGGCCGACCGCACGTTCGGTCAGCGCGACGTGGCGGCGCTGACGCGTTTCGCCCAGCTGGCCTCGATCGCCATCGACAACGCGCGCCTCGTCGACGTCGCGAAGCGCGGCGCCCTCTACGACCCCACGACCGGCCTGCCGAACCGGGAGCTGCTGACGGACCGCATCGCCCACGCGCTCTCGCGCGTCCGGCCGGACGAGGCGGCCGATCGCGGTGATCATGCTCGACCTCGACCGCTTCAAGGTCATCAACGAGAGCGTCGGTCACGCCGTCGGCGACCGGATGCTCATCGCGGTCGGACAGCGGCTCGCCGCGAGCCTGCGGCCCGGCGACACGGTCGCCCGGTTCGGCGGCGACGAGTTCGGGATCATCCTCGACCCCGTCTCCGATGAGGGCGAGGCGCGGCGGATCGCCGAGGCGATCGCGTCCGAGCTGCGGGCGCCGTTCTCGCTGAGCGGCCGCGAATGGTTCATCAGCGCCTCGATCGGCATCGCCCTCGGCGAGCCCGGCCGGGTCACGCCGGACGAGCTGCTGCGCGAGGCCGAGGTCGCGATGGTCCGGGCCAAGGGCGACCCGGCCGGGCGCTTCGCCCTGTTCGACCCGTCGATGAGCGCCCAGACGCTGGAGCGCCTCGACCTCGAGAGCGACCTCCGACGGGCCCTGGAACGCGACGAGCTGCGCGCCCACTACCAGCCGATCATGGACCTCCGGACCGACCGGATCGTCGGCTTCGAGGCCCTGGTCCGCTGGCAGCACCCCGAACGCGGGCTGGTCCCGCCGCTGTCGTTCATCGGCCTGGCCGAGGAGACCGGGCTGATCGCGCCGCTCGGCCGCTGGGTGCTCAAGACCGCCTGCCGGCAGGCGGCATCGTGGCGCGCGCTGGCCCCGGCCGGGGACCCGCTCGTGATGTCGGTCAACCTCTCGGCCCGCCAGTTCACGCAGCCGGACCTCGTCGACCAGATCGTCGAGATCCTCGCCGAGACCGGCCTCGAGCCGTCATCGCTGGAGCTCGAGATCACCGAGTCGGTCGTGATGGACCAGTCCGAGACGGGCGTCCGGGCGCTGCGGCGGCTGCGCGAGCTCGGGGTGCGCCTGGTCCTCGACGACTTCGGGACCGGCTACTCGTCGCTGTCCTATCTGAAGCACCTGCCGCTCGACACGATCAAGATCGACCGCTCGTTCGTCGCCGGACTGGAGGCGACCGCCGACCGCTCGATCGTGGAGGCCGTCATCGCGCTGGCGCACGGCCTCGGCATCGGGGTCGTCGCGGAGGGCATCGAGACCGACGCGCAGCGGCGCCGGCTCATCGAGCTCGGCTGCGACCTCGGGCAGGGCTACCTGTTCTCGCGCCCGGTCCCCGCGAAGGACGCCGGGCGGCTGCTCAAGCGGCGGACCCCGATCCGCCCGCGCCGCCGCCAGGGCGACGCCTGATCCCTAGTTCCGGCTGCCGGTCAGGCGCAGGAAGAACAGGAACAGGTTGATGAAGTCCAGGTAGAGCTGGAGGGCGCCGATCACTGCTGCCTTCTCCATCGACCCGGTCTGCGCGGCGAGTGCGCCCGACTGGATCTTCTGGACGTCGTAGGCGGTCAACGCCGTGAAGATCACGATGCCGACGACCGAGATGATCCAGTTGAGGCTATCCCAGCCGAGGAAGATGTTCAGGACCGAGGCGACGAGGATGCCGATCAGGCCCATGAACAGGTACCCGCCGAGGCCCGCGAGCGAGCGCTTGGTGGTGGCGCCGTAGACGGCCGCAGCGCCGAACATGGCCGAGGCGCTCACGAACGCCGTCACGACCGAGGCCTGCGTGTAGGCGAAGACGATCGCGCCGATCGTGATGCCGAGGGTCGCCGCGTAGACGAAGAACAGGCCCAGGGCAGCCGTCGCGCTGATCCGGCTGATCGCGGCCGAGATCGCCATCACGATCCCGAGCTGGACGAGGAACAGGATGAAGAAGCTGTCGTAGGCGAACTTCAGGATCGTGGCGTTCGACTGGACGACGTAGGCGACGGCCGCCGTGACCAGCAGGCCGGCGAACATCCACAGGAAGGCGTGGCTCAGGAACGCGGCCTGCAGCCTGGCATCGGGCTTGACGCCGAGCTGGGCCGGCGATGCGTATGGGGCGTGGGTCGCCGCCGGGGTCGCTGACGAGTAGGGGGAGTTGGGGTTCGGGTTCTGCGTCATCGTGCCTTCGGCTCCTTGTCAGTCGTTCGTGCGGCTGATCGAGTCATCTCAACGTAGCACGGCGTGTCATGCACGCCGGCGGACCGCCTTCACCACATCAGGCCGGCGTCGCGCGGGTCCCAGCGCTCGGCCAGCAGGGTCACCTTGACGTCGTGCTCGACGACGGTCTCGGTCTGCTCCTTGACCTGCGCGATCATCGAGCCGGCGTAGGGGCAGAACGGGGTCGTCAGGATCATCTTGATCTCGGTCGAGTCGGGCCCGAGCAGGATCTGCTTGATCAGGGCCAGCTCGACGACGTTCATCCCGATCTCCGGGTCGACGACGCTCCGGAGGGCATCGAGGATGGCGAGCTCGGTCGCGCGGCGCTCCGGGTCGAAGGCGGCGGCGGCGTCGGTCTGGGTGGTCGTCGTGTCGGTCATGCGGCGGGTCGTGCTCCGGATGCGGAGCAAGAGCGTATCACCAGCACGAGAACGAGCCCCTGGGAGGGCGGTCAGACGGCAGCGGGCTCGGCGTCGGTCGCGGCCTTGACCACGATGCCCGGGCGCTGGTACTGCGCCGGCAGGCCGGCCGCCTCGGCCTCGGAGTAGCCGGGTCCGGTGAGCGACCCGTCGGCCTCGAAGAAGTCCGCGTAGCGCTCGCGGTGGTCCGCGGCGTAGGTGAACGCGGCGGCGACCCCCAGGCGGCGGAGCTCCGGGTGGTCGTTGAGGATGCGGGTCAGGTCGTAGCCGTTGGCGCGCAGCTCGAGCAGCTGTCGGACGGTCAGCCGCGACCCGTAGCAGAACGGCTCACCGTTGAGCACCAGCGGATCCTGCTGCACCCACTTGACGGTCATCGGTGGGTCAGCCGCCCTTGTAGAGGAACTGGAGAAGGGCGTTCTTCTTGCGCGCATCGCCCGCCAGCCGGCGGTGCCACTTCGTACGCGCGGATCGCCTCGTCCAGGGCGGCATCGGCCGCGGGCATCTCGCGCCGGGGCCAGCACGCTCGGGAATGCCGCCCGGAGGCCTTCGCACAGGGCGACGAGGTCGTCCATCGAGACCTTGCGGCGCCGGTACAGCGCCGACGTGTACTCCCCGTAGACGAACGCCGGCGAGGGGTCGTCGGCGGCGACGCACAGGGCGATGCGCTCGGCGAGGAGCGTCGCGTCGTGCATGAGCTGGCGGAGGCCGGCCTCGTCGTAGCGCTCGCGCAGGCCGGGCGTCGAGTCGAGCGCGACCTCGAGGGCGCGCGCGCCCGAGGCGGTCCTTGTTGGCGCGGATCCGCTCGGCTGCGGCCGGGAAGCCGCGGGTGAGGTCGAGGGGCGGGTTGCCGAGGCTGTAGTGGCTCACGCCCGAAGGATAGCGTGCGGCGACTACGATGGCGTCGATGGAGGAGCCGCGACCCGAGCCGCCCGCGAGCCCGCCGCCGAGCCCGGCGCCGGGCGAGCGCCGGCTCGCCCACCCGCCTTCGGACCGCTATCGCACGACCGCACCGGCGGATGCCGACGGGTCGTCCGGGTCCATGGCCCGCGCGGTGGTCTTCGGGGTCCTGACCGGGATCGGCGGCGCCGCGGCCATCGTCCTGCTCGGCGGCGTCCTCGCCCTGAGCACGTCCCTGGTGGTCCTCGCGCCGTTCCTCGGCTGGACGATCGCGTGGGCGGTCAAGACCGGGGCGGACGGCACCGTGTCGCGGCCGCGGCTCGCGATGCTGGCGCTGCTCCTCGCCTTCGGCGCGGTGGTGCTCGGTCAGCTCGGCCTGTGGCTCTACGCGCGGACGGAGGGCGGCGTCCTGCCGTTCACCGACTACCTCGGGGAGGTCTACGGCGTGCTGGTGCCGCTCCAGTTCCTCTTCGCCGTGCCGATCGCCTGGGCGACGACGAGGTGAGCGACGACGTCCGGTTCCGCCGGCCGACCACCGACGACCACCGGGCGATCGTGTCGCTCGTCGACGAGTGGTGGGGCGGGCGGCACGTGCACGCGCTGCTGCCGCACCTCTGGTTCGAGCACTTCACGCGGACGTCGTGGATGGCCGAATCGGGCGACGGGCGCCTCGCGGGATTCCTCGTCGGATTCATCACGCCGGACGACCCGGAGACCGCGTACATCCACATGGTCGGGACCGACCCCAACCGGCGCCGCGCGCGGGCTCGGCCGACAGCTGTACGAGCGCTTCTTCGACGACGTGGCGCAGCGCGGTGCCCGGCGCGTCGCCGCCGTGACCTGGCCTGGCAACCGGATCTCGGTGGCGTTCCACACGGCGATGGGCTTCCGTCCGGACGACGGGCCCGGCACGCAGCGGCTCTACGGGACGCCGGCGTGGCCGGACTTCGACGGCGACGGCGAGGACCGCGTCCGCTTCAGCCGGGAGCTGGAGCCCCGACCGCCGCAGGCGTGAGCTGCTCGCGCAGCAGGCGCCCGAAGCGGGCCGCCCGATCCGCGGGCGGGACCACGTCGACCCAGCGACGAAGCAGCGCCTCGCCCTCGGCGTAGACGAAGACGTACGTCCGCCACAGCGGGTGCTCGATGAACTCGAGCCGCTTCGCGGCGGTCTCGGCGGACATCCGCCCGACGGTCCGAAGGTAGTCGAGGACGTCCTCGTGGCTGCGGCCGTCCGCGTGCCGGAGGATCGCGGCGTTGCCGCGGATCGCCGAGAGAGCGCGCCGAGCCGCCGCGAGGGCCACGGTCCGCTCGGCGGCCTCGCGGGCGGCGGCCGGATCGGCGGCGATGGGCAGCCCGGCACGCTCGTAGACCTCGACCAGCAGGTCGGCCCGTTCGTCGTCGGGAGCCGCGAACCCGATCCCGAGGTCGGCCAGCCCTTCGCTGATCAGGCACTCCGGCGTGTTGATCAGCAGGACCGACGCCTCGAGGCGGCCGAGGCGGTCGACGAGGGTCGCCTCCTTCCAGGCATGTTCGAGGTGATGGCCCGGGTACGTCTCGTGGGCGACCGTGTCGATGAGCGCGGTCGCGCGGACGGGGAGGTCGGTGTTGATGTCGACGCGCGAGCGGCGGCCGCCGTCGAACCAGTTGTAGCCCGACCACGGCTGGGCCCGGACGAGCGAGACCCGCAGGTCCTCGCCGTCGGGCAGCCCGAACGTCGTCGCGGCGCGAGCGCGGAACCGCGCCACGAGCCGATCGAGGACCGGCGGCAGCCGGTCGGTCGCGATCTCGAACCGGCGGTCCCACGCCTCGAGCCGGTCGGTCAGCGCCGCGTCCCCGGGGAGCAGCGCGTCGATGGCCGCGGCCGCGTCGTCGAACTCGGCGTCCGGGCGGCGCGGCGGCCGGTAGGCGAAGCAGCGCGTCGACGTGGTCCAGGTACGGCAGCGGGTCGCCGGCCAGCGCGGCGGCCTGTGTCTCGAGCGCGACGAGCTGCGCGTCCAGCCAGGCCCGCCGGTCGTCGTCGGCCACCTCGGTCGGCAGGCGGTCGCGCAGGTCCGCGGCGTCCTGGCGCAGCCGGGCCGGCGGACGGCCCTGCTCCATGTCGACCTGGGCCTTGAGGTCGGCCGGACCGAAGTAGCCGTCGACGAGCCCCGGGATGCGCTGGTCGAGCCGGAGCGCGAGCAGGAGGTAGTCGCGGGCGACCGCGTCAGGCGCCGGGACGATCCGCGTCCCGCCGACGGCCGGGACGCATGCGGCGTTCGTCCGGCGCCCGTCCTCGCCGGACGCGTCAGGCATCGCCCGCGCCCAGGCCACCGGTCTCGCCGGCGAACGGCATGTGCTGGCGCTCGACGGCGTCGAGGCTCATCCGCAGCGCCGCCGTCTTCTGCTCGGCGACCTCGCGGACATAGGCGGCCTCCTCGTCGGCGGTCATCGGGCGGCCGCGGACGATGTCCTTCGGCTTGCCGACCATCAGCCACGACAGGTGGTAGCGGTCCATCGTGCCCCACGCCGTCGAGAGCAGGTCGTCCGAGTGCTGGAGCCAGACCCGCAGCGAGCCCATCGACGGATCGGCGATGAGGCGGTCGCCCTCGTCGACGAGCTGGCGGGTGCGGCGGATGAGCTCGTCGCGGGTCATCCGGCGTCGATCGCGGCGCCGTGGATGAACGCCTCGCGATCGGCCCGGGCGCGGGCGGACCACGGACCGGGCAGCCCGGTCCCGATCGGCGCGCCCGCGAACCGGGTCACCGGCAGGACCCCGGCGACGCTCGACGAGATGAACGCCTCGTCGGCGGCCGCCAGGTCGGCCGGGGTGAGGCGGCCCTCGTGGACGCGCAGGCCGACGCGGCCGCCCCAGGCGAGCAGCCACGACCGCGTGGTGCCGGGCAGGATCGCGCAGTCGAGCGACGGCGTCGCGAGCTCCTCGACGCCGTCCGGCGCCGGCGGACCAGGAAGACGTTGGCGGTCGTGGCCTCCGAGAGGTGGCCGTCGATCGTGAGGAACAGGGCGTCGTCGGCGCCGGCCCGGCGCGCCTCGACCCGCGCGTAGACGTAGTCCGCGCGCGACGTGGTCTTGAGCGCCGCCAGGGGGTTCTCCGGGTCGCGCCGCACCGCCGAGGCGACGAGGTGCAGGCCTCGCGCCAGGTGGTCCGCGGGCGGCGGGACGACCGGCCAGGCCTGGATCGCGATGGTGGCGTGCACCGCCTCGTCGGGCGGCAGCAGGCCGCGGGTGCGGACCGGTCCGCGCGACACGGTGATCCGGATCGAGGCGTCGCCGTCCGGGCCGCCCAGGCCCTCGGCGTCCAGCAGGTCGGCGATCCCGGTGGCGATCAGCGCGTCGAGGTCCGCGGGCAGGGCGATCGCCAGGCCGTCGGCGGAGCGGCGCAGCCGGGCGAGGTGCTCCGGCAGCTCGGTCGGTCCGGCCGCCGCGGGCGCGGAGCGTCTCGAAGATGCCGTCGCCCAGCTGGAAGCCCCGGTCGAAGACCGAGAGGTGCGCGCCGTCGGCGGGCAGCAGCCGCCCGTCGACCCAGACGTGCCCGGCGCCTGGGCCATGGTCAGGCGACCTCGACCCCGCCGATCGCGGACAGCGGGCCGCGCGCCTTCGCGACGGTCTCGTCCCACTCGGCGCCGGGATCGCTCCGGTAGGTGATCCCGCCGCCGACGTGCAGGGTCAGCTGGCGGCCGTCCGCGACGAGCGTCCGGATCAGGATGCTGGTCTGCATCGCCCCGTCCGGGCCCGATCCAGCCGAGCGCCCCGGTGTACGGGCCGCGGCGGACCGGCTCGAGCTCCTCGAGGATCTCCATCGCCCGGATCTTCGGGGCGCCGGTGATCGACCCGCCCGGGAAGGAGGCGGCCAGCAGGTCGAACGCGTCGCGGCCCGGCGGCGAGCCGGCCGGTGACCGTCGAGACCAGGTGCTGGACCGCGGCGGTCCGCTCGAGCCGGCACAGCCGTGGGACGCGGACGCTCCCCGGCCGGCAGACCCGCCCGAGGTCGTTGCGCAGCACGTCGACGATCATCACGTTCTCGGCGCGGTCCTTGCCGCTCGTGAGCAGCTCGCGCGCCAGCGCACGGTCCTCGGCGCGATCGCGACCACGCGGCCGCGTGCCCTTGATCGGGTCCGTGCTGACCGACCCGTCGGCGTCGACCGACAAGGAACGGCTCCGGCGAGGCCGAGAGCAGCGCCCGCGGCCGGCCGGACAGCTGGCTCGGGCCGAGGTCGAGATACGCGGAGAAGAGCGACGGGTCGCCGGTCCGCAGCCGTCGGTAGCGGTCCCACGGGTCGGCGTCGAACGGAGTCGCCAGCCGACGGGTGAGGTTCGCCTGGTAGATGTCGCCGCGGGCGATGTGGTCGCGGACCAGGCTCGACCCGGGCCTCGTACTCGGCGCGCGACAGGCCCGGACCGGAACTCGAGGGTCGGGGCGTCGCTCGGGCTCGTCGTCGATGGCGGCGCCTGCCCGGATCCCGGGGCTGGTCAGCCGGTCGTGGACGTCGTCGAGCCGTCGCGACAGCCGGCGGGCATCCCCGTCGATCGCCCGCCCGCCGAGCCAGGCGTACCCCGTGCGGCGGTCCCACGCGACGACCCAGTCGTGCAGCGCCAGCCGGAGCAGCGGGAGCCCCTGGTCGTCGGCCGCGATCGACGGCAGCCGCTCGAGGGCGTGCCCGAGGTCGTAGCCGAGGAAACCGACCAGGCCGCCGAGGAATCGCGGGGCGTCGGCCGGGATGACGGCCGTCCGGTCGAGCCGGGCGACGAGCCGTCGCGCGACCGCGAACGGATCCGGCCCGGCGGCCGGGCCCTCGAGGACGGCGACCGGATCGGCGGTCAGGTAGGTCCAGCGCGCGTTGCGGCCGGGGCGGGCGCTCTCGAGCAGGGCGAGGCCCGGCAGGTCGCGGAACGCTTCGGCGACGTCGATCGGGCGGGCGGCCGCGAGGCGGTCCGGGAGCCGGCGCAGCCGGAGCGGGGCACTCGGTCGGGGCGTGGGGATCACGGCGCGATGATACGGCGCGACCGCCCGCAGCCCGCTAGCATCGCGTCCCATGCGAAGCCGCGACCTCGGGATCGTCATCGGCCGTCGTCGTCCCGGGCCGGGGAACGCCATCACGGACGTCGCGGGCGTTCGCGTGGGCCACGCGACGCTCATCTCCGGCGACGGGCCGCTGGTGGTCGGCCGGGGGCCGGTCCGGACGGGCGTCACGGTCGTGGTCCCGCACGACGGCGACCCCTGGGCGGAGCCGGTCTTCGCCGGGGCGCACCGCCTCAACGGCAACGGCGAGCTCACCGGCCTGGAGTGGATCCGCGAGGCGGGTCAGCTGGGCGGGATCGTGGGCCTGACGAACACCCACAGCGTCGGCGTCGTCCACGACGCGCTCATCGCGGCGGTGTATCAAGCCGTGCCGGATGGGGCGCCGTCCTGGTCCCTCCCGGTGGTCGGCGAGACCTGGGACGGCGCGCTCAACGACATCAACGGGTTCCACGTCCGGCCGGAGCACGTCGACGCGGCGATCGCGGCCGCCGCAGCCGGGCCGGTCGTCGAGGGCGGCGTCGGCGGCGGGACGGGCATGGTCTGCCACGAGTTCAAGGGCGGGATCGGGACGAGCTCGCGGGTCACCGACGCGGACGAGGGCGGCTGGACGGTCGGCGCGCTCGTCCAGGCGAACTACGGCCAGCGGACCTGGCTGCGCGTCGACGGCGTGCGGGTCGGCGAGGCGATCCCGACGACCGACCTGCCATCGCCGTACGACCAGGCGGATGCGATCGCCGCGGGGCGGGCGGCGGGCGGCGCGGCCATGCCCCCGCCCGGATCCGGCTCGATCATCGTCCTGCTCGCCACCGACGCGCCGCTCCTGCCGCACCAGTGCGAGCGCCTGGCCCAGCGGGCCGGGCTGGGACTCGCCCGGGTCGGCGGGACGGGCGGGAACTACTCGGGCGACCTCTTCCTGGCCTGGGCGACCGGCAATCGTGGGCTGCCCGGGTTCGCGGGCACCGACCGGCGCGACACGGTCGACGTCCGGATGGTCGCCGACCGGGCCATCGACCCGCTGTTCGAGGCCGCCATCGAGGCGACCGAGGAGGCGATCGTCAACGCGCTGGTCGCGGCGACGACGATGACGGGCCGGGACGGGATCACCGCCCATGCCCTCCCCCACGACCGGCTCGTGGAGGCGATGGCGCGGGCCGGACGACTCCGGCCCGCGACCACGGGACGGGGCTAGGCGCCCCGCAGGATCAGGCGACCGCGACCGGCGCCGGCTTCTCGATCGGCACGCCGATGAGGCTGCCGTACTCGGTCCAGCTGCCGTCGTAGTTGCGGACCCGCTTGTAGCCGAGCAGCTCGTGGAGGACGAACCAGCTGTGGCTGGAGCGCTCCCCGATCCGGCAGTAGGCGATGACGTCCTTGTCGGGGGTGATGCCCTTCGCCTCGTAGAGCGTCGCGAGCTCCTCGGCCGACTTGAAGGTGCCGTCCTCGCGGACGGTCTGCGCCCACGGGATGGACGCCGCGCCCGGGATGTGGCCGGCCCGCTGGGCGGTCTCGCTCATGCCGGGGGGCGCGATGATCTCGCCGTTGAACTCGGCCGGGCTGCGCACGTCCACGAGCGCGAGGGTCTCGTCGCCGAGGCGCGGCAGGATGTCGTCGCGGTAGGCGCGCAGGCCGAAGTCCGGCTCCGGCAGGTCGTAGCCGGTGGGCGCGTAGGCCGGGACGTCGACGTCGAGGGCGAGACCCTGGTCCAGCCAGTACTTGCGCCCGCCGTTGAGGATGCGGACGTCGCGATGGCCGTACAGCTTCAGCTGCCAGTACGCCCACGCCGCGAACCAGTTGTTGTTGTCGCCGTAGAGGATGATCGTGGTGTCCGGCCCGATGCCCGACTCGCTCAGGAGCGTGCTGAAGTCCTCGCGCGACGCGATGTCGCGGCGGATGCCGTCGGCGAGCTGGCTCGTCCAGTTCCAGCCGACCGCGCCGGGCAGGTGGCTCTGCTCGTAGGCCGTCGTGTCGACGTCGACCTCGACGAAGCGGACGGACGGGTCCGAGAGGTGGGCCTGGGCCCAGTCGGCGTCGACGAGGACGTCGTCGCTGGCATATCCGGTGTGCGTCATGGGGTCATCCCTTTCCTGGATGTGGTGGCGTCGGAAGCGTGACGCCTTCGATCACGGACGTCGGGGTCGCGGCCCCGGGATCAGTCGCCGGACCCGGGTCGGTCGCGGCGGCTGAACTCGGCAAGCCGCTCGGTACACGCGGCGGCGAGGCGCTGCGCCTGGCGGACGATCCAGGGATCGACCCGCGACGAGTCCTCGATGGTCACGGTCGCCCCGCGGGGACCGTCCGCGAGCTCGATCCCGGAGGTGTTGCGATAGTCGGCCATCCAGTTCGCCTGGAGCTGGAGGATGACATCGGCGACGACCGGGACCGGGAACAGCCAGTCGAGGTAGGTCGCGTCGAGGCGATCGGCGAGGTCCGCGAGGCGGACCGGCCGGCCGCGCTCCACGCGCGCCAGCAGGTCGACGACCCGGAGCGCCGTGAACGGATCGCCGGTCTCGCCGACGGTCGGCGGGGTGACCCGGGGATCCGGGAGCCCGGTGGGGGCGTCCCGGAGCGGGCCGAGGCCGATCGGCGCGGTCGCCGATCCGGTCGGCTGGACATCGCTCACGGGTGCCTCGGTCACGGCGACGGGGATCTCCGACTGGTTCACTAGGGATTGGGTCCGCCAGCCTAGCACGAGGCCCTCGGCGGATGCCAATGGCCGGGCCGCCGGTGGCCGAACCTTTATCGACTCGATACCCCAGTCCAAACGCATCCGCGTCATGCTGCACCCAGCCGGGAGACGCCCGGATGCCGGGCCGCGCCTGCGGCTCGACCGTCCCGTCGCACACGCGTGAGTCATGTTGCCCCCTCTCGAGCCCGACCGAACCCCGACCGAACCGACCTACGAACCCGGCCCACCGGCTGCGACCCCGGTCGTGCCCGGTCCCTCCCTGGCGCCGGCGACATCGGCGGACGATCGTGGGCGTCGTTCGTGGCGCAAGCGGGCGGTCCTCGCGACGGCACTCGTGGCGACGTTCGTCGTCGGGATCGGGGTCGGCACGGCGGGAACGCTCGCCACGACCCCGAGTCCCAACGGCTCCGACGACAAGGAGTTCGCGCTCATCCGCGAGGCGTGGGACACGCTCCACAAGGAGTACGTCGCCCGCGCGGAGCTCGACGACCAGGCGCTCGCCTGGGGGTCGATCGAGGGGATGACCGAGGCGGTCGGCGACACCGGCCACACCTCGTTCATGACCCCGGCCGAGCGCGCCGCGAACGCGGCCGGCCTGTCCGGCACGTACGTCGGGATCGGCGTCAAGGTCGACGCCGCCGCGGACGGCCGTCCGCTGATCATCACGGTGTTCAAGGACAGCCCCGCCGAGAAGGCCGGGCTCAAGGCCGGCGACATCGTCGTGAGCGTCGACGGCAAGGAGACGAGCGGGCACGAGATCGGCGAGGTCATCGGCTGGATCCGCGGCGAGGCCGGGACCAAGGTCGCCGTCACCGTCCGCAACGGCGTCGACGGCGAGGACCGCGAGTACACCCTCGAGCGCGCCGACGTGCCGGTGCAGTCCGTCTCCTGGACGATGGTCCCGGGCTCGCGCACCGCGCTGCTGGCCCTCGACTCGTTCTCGAACGGCGCCGCCGACGAGGTCGTCGACGCCCTCAAGGCGATCAAGGAGGCCGGTGCGGACCGGCTCATCCTCGACCTGCGCGGCAACCCGGGCGGCTACGTCAACGAGGCGGTCGGCGTCGCGAGCCAGTTCCTCACCAAGGGCGACGTCTACGTCGAGCGCGATGCCGACGGCCACGAGACCCACCACCCGGTCTCCGCCGACGGCGTGGCCACCGACATCCCGCTGGTCGTGCTCGTCGACAGCGGGACCGCCAGCTCGGCCGAGATCGTCTCGGGCGCGCTGCAGGACGCCAAGCGAGCCGAGGTCATCGGCGTCGCGACCTACGGGACCGGCACGGTCCTCGGTGAGTTCCCGCTCTCGGACGGGTCGGCGATGCGCATCGGCACGGTCGAGTGGCTCACGCCCGGCGGCCGGCGCATCTGGCACGAGGGCATCGTCCCGGACGTCGTCGTGGAACGCGCCACGGACGTCGCGGCCGTGAGCCCCGACGAGGTGCGCGGCTTCACGCCGGCCCAGGTGGACGCGATCAAGGACCCGCAGCTGGCCAAGGCGCTGAGCGTGGTCGCCTCGATCCGCTAGGGCTCGGGGTCGGTCGGCGCCGGCGGGTCGTCCCGCCGCTCGTCCGGCAGCTCGATCGAGAGGTTGCCGCCGTCGGAGGCGGCGACCGGCGCGATGGGCTTGGCCGATTCGACCAGCTCGGTCGGCGGCTTCGTCGCGCGGAAGACCTGGTAGTCGAACCCGACGATCATCCCGCCCATCGTGTCGCCGAGTGACCGGCGCCGACGCTTCCGCGGGCGGCCGGGATCGACGGGTTCGGGACCCCGACCGTCCGGGCCGTCGGCCCCGGACGGATCGTCCCCGTCGGCGGGGTCGCTAGAGGAGCTCACCGTGGGCCGAGGCCGTCGGCTCGCCCTCGCGCGGTCGCGGCTCCTCGCCGGGGCCGTAGTCGGCGTCCGGCGTCCGTCGGGACGTCGCCCGACTCGAGCACGCGGAGCGGCGCGCCGGCCGTGCCCTCGATCGCGCCGACGCCGTACGGGACCCATTTCGACGGGTCCTGCAGGCGGTGCGCCTCCGTGTTGCCGCGGGTGTGGATCTCGGAGAAGCCCTTGGGCTCGATCCACATCCGCTCGCCCTCGAGCAGGCCCAGGACGCCCGACTGGCCGGGCTCGGGGCGCTCGTGCTGGCAGTAGGCGCAGCGCGACGAGTCGTGCTTCTGGTAGGTCTCGGGCTCCTCGTAGGTCGTGATGTAGCCCTCGTAGTTGCGCAGCACCACCTTGTGGTCGCTGTACGAGATCAGGTAGTTGGGCATCACCGGGATCTTGCCGCCGCCGCCCGGCGCGTCGATGACGTAGGTCGGCACGGCGTAGCCCGAGGTGTGCCCGCGCAGCCCCTCCATGATCTCGAGGCCCTTGCCGACCGGCGTCCGGAAGTGGCCGGACCCCTCCACCAGGTCGCACTGGTAGAGGTAGTACGGCCGGATGCGGTTGGCGACGAGCTTGTGGACGAGGTTGCGCTGGATGTGGACGCAGTCGTTGACGCCGGCCAGCAGCACGCTCTGGTTGCCGACCGGGAGGCCCGCCCGGGTCAGCTTGTCGACCGCGCGCGAGACCTCCGGGGTGATCTCGTTGGGGTGGTTGAAGTGGAGGTTGATCCAGAGCGGGTGGTACTTGGCGAGCATCTCGCACAGCTCGTCGTCGATCCGCTGGGGCAGGAAGACCGGCACGCGGCTCCCGATCCGGATGATCTCGATGTGCGGGATCTCGCGCAGGCCGCGCAGGATCTTCTCGAAGAGCTTGGGCGCGAGCGTCAGGCCGTCGCCGCCGGAGATCAGGACGTCGCGGACCTGCGGGGTCCGGCGCAGGTACTCCAGCTGCGCCTCGTGGTCGCGGCTGTTGAAGTTCTGGGTGGGGTCGCCCACGATGCGCGACCGCGTGCAGTAGCGGCAGTACGACGCGCACTGGGTCGTGACCAGCATCAGGACCCGGTCGGGGTAGCGGTGGACGAGACCCGGGACCGGCGAGTGGCGGTCCTCGGCGAGCGAGTCCTCCATCATCGCGGTGAAGGCCTGGTGCTCCCGCGCGCTCGGGATGACCTGGCGGCGGATCGGGTCGTCCGGGTCCGTTCGGGTCCATCAGGCTGATGAAGTACGGCGTGATGTCGACGCGGAACTTCTCGGGCGCGGACAGGCCCTCGCGCTCGTCGTCGGTCAGCTCGAGGACCTGCTCGATCTCCTCGAGGTCGTTGACCCGGTGGCTCAGCTGCCAGCGCCAGTCGTTCCACTGCTCGTCGGGGATGTCCGCCCACAGCGGGGCGCGGCGGCTGACCGCGGGGCGCCCGTCAGGCCCGAGGACCTGGGCGGGATCCGCCCGGTTGACGAACGGGACCTCGGCCGCCGCGCGGGCGGCGTCCTGGTGGGCGACGGCGGACTGGATCTCGCGGGCATCCAACGCTGGCTGGCCTCCGACGACGGATCGGGCTTCGATGCATAGAAAGTATGCATCCTGCAAGTCGGCGGATGATAGCGCGATGGTCCCGCCCGGGTCCAGCGCATGGTCGGTCGCGGGCGTCGGTGCGGATCGAGGGTCGGTCGGTCGCGTGGTCGGTCGGGGCTGCGTCGCGGCGGTCGCCGCGGGCGTCAGTCGCCGATGACCGCCCAGAGGAAGCCCATCATGATGAAGAAGCCGGTGAACAGGGCGATGAGCCCGATCGCGCCGTACGGCGAGCCGGCCCCCTCGTGGGGCACGAGCTGCAGGGTGATCCCGAAGAACAGCGCCCACAGGACGAACAGGAACCCGAACAGGTACTTGCCGTTCGGGTTCGTGACCCGGCGCACCCAGCGCGAGCCGCCCTCGGTGGAGATCGCGGCGCGGAGCATGATCCCGATCATCAGGATGACGACCGCCGCCGAGATCCCGAACGGGATCGGCTCGGTGAAGGGGACCAGGAAGAGCTGCATCGGCGCGATGCTACCAGATGGCCCGTGGGCCCAGAACGGCCCTCGCGACTAGGATGGGAGTCCCGTGAGTCCCTTCGATCGCCTTGGCCGCTTCGTCGCGCGTCGGGCGTGGCTCGTGGTCGGCGCGTGGGCCCTCGTCCTGCTGGCCGCGATCCCGCTCGCGCCGCGTGTCCCGGGCGTCCTGTCGGCCGGCGGCTTCATCCTCGACGACCTCGAATCGGCCCGGGCCAAGGCCCTCCTCGGGACCGAGCTCGGCCTCCCGCCGTCGGCGCTCGTCATCGTCTTCAGCAGCCCGACGCTCGAGGCCGGGACGCCCGCCTTCGAAGGCGCCGCGGCGGCGGCCGTCGCCGACATCGCGAGCGCGCCGCATGTCGCCCGCGTGGTGCCGCACCTCCTGTCCCCGCGGCAGATCTCGGCCGACCGGCACACGGCCTACGACATCGTCTTCCTCGACCTGCCGCCGGACGACTCGCCCGAGGCCCTGCCGATCCTGCGCGAGCGGCTCCACGAGGCGCCCGGCCTGACCGTCGAGCTGGCCGGCGGCCCGGCGTTCTACGGCGACGTCCAGAGCGTGTCCGAGGCGGACCTCCGGCGGAGCGAGGTCATCTCGCTGCCGCTCGCCGCGCTCGCGCTGCTGGTCGTCTTCGGCTCCGCGGTGGCGGCCGGGGTGCCGCTGATCGTCGGCGGCACGGCCGTCGTGGTCGCGCTCGCGGGCATCTTCCTCGTCGGGTCCGTGATGCCGATGAGCATCTTCGTGCTCAACCTGGCGACGCTGCTCGGCCTCGGCCTGGGCGTGGACTACTCGCTGCTGCTGACGAGCCGCTTCCGCGAGGAGCTGGCCCGCCGGCCGGCCGGCCCCGAGCGCGTCCCCGACGCCGTGCGGGTGACGGTCGCCACGGCCGGGCGCGCGGTGTTCTTCAGCGGGCTGACGGTGCTGCTCGGCCTCCTCGGGCTGGTCCTGTTCGAGTTCATGATCCTGCGCTCGGTCGGGATCGCCGGCGCGATCGTCGTCGGGCTCGCGGTCCTCTCGGCGCTGACGCTGCTGCCGGCGATCCTCGCGATCGTCGGCGAGCGCATCGACCGCTATCGGCATCCGGACCGTGCGGCCGGCGGACCGCGTCGACGGCCCGTGGGCGCGCCTCGCCCGGCGGGTCATGCGCCATCCGGTCGCGGTGCTGATCCCGACGCTGCTGTTCCTGCTCGTGCTCGGCTCGCCGTTCCTGCACGTCCGGTTCAACGCCCCGGACGCCTCGATCCTGCCCGCGAGCGTCCCGTCGCGCGCCGCCTTCGACCGCCTCGCCGCCGACTTCGGCGAGGGCGAGTTCGCCCCGATCGTGCTGGCGATCCGGACCACGCGGCGACGCCACCGGCCCCGAGAACCTCGCGACGCTCTACGACTACTCGAGGCGCCTGGCGGCGGACCCGCGCGATCACGCGCGTCGAGAGCCTCGTGGACGCCGACCCGCGCCTGACCCTCGACCAGTACCGGCTCCTCTACGGCGGACCCGAACGGACCGCGCGACCGCTACCTCGCCACGGCCCTCGCGGCGACCACCAAGGCCGACCTGACGGCGTTCACGATCTACACGCCGTACGGGCCGAACCGCGACGAGGGCCGCGACCTCGTGGCCGACCTGCGCTCCCCGACCGGGCCGCTGGCCGCCCCGGCCGGCACGACCGTGCTGGTCGGCGGCGGGGCCGCGGACGTGACCGACGTCGTCGGGCGGGTCGCGGCCGACTTCCCGCGGACCGCGCTGTTCATCATCGTGACCACGTACCTCGTGCTGTTCGCGCTGCTCCGCTCGGTGGTGCTCCCGGCCAAGGCGCTGGTGATGAACACGCTCTCGATCGTCGCGAGCTTCGGCGCGCTGGTCTGGATCTTCCAGGACGGGAACCTCTCGTCGATCCTCGGGTTCCAGCCGCTCGGCTTCGTCGAGACGACCCAGCCCGTGATCCTCTTCTGCGTCCTGTTCGGGCTGTCGATGGACTACGAGGTCTTCCTGCTCTCGCGCATGAAGGAGGTCTGGGACCGGACCGGCGACAACACCGAGGCGGTCGCCCGCGGCCTCGAGCGGAGCGGTCGGATCGTGACCTCCGCCGCGCTGATCGTGGTCCTCGTCGCCGGGTCGTTCGCCTTCGCCGACATCGTGCTGATCAAGGCGCTCGGCGTGGGGATGGCCATCGCGGTGGCTCTCGACGCGACCGTCGTGCGGGCGCTCCTCGTGCCGGCGACGATGCGGCTCCTCGGCAAGTGGAACTGGTGGATGCCGTCCACGCTGGAGCGCTACGTGGCGAACCGGCTGCCCGCCCCCGAGGCCGACATCGAGGCGGCGCTCCGATGAGCGGACGATCCGCCGGCTCGGCGCCCGGTCGACGCCGGATCGCTCGTGGCCCTCGCGGTCGTGGCGGCGGTCCTCGCCGGCTGCACGGCCGGCGCCCCGATCCTGGCCAACCCGACCGCGCCGGGACCGGTCGTGCCGTCGCCCGCGCCGACGCCCGCGGCCGTCGCCGATCCGCTCCCCGTGGTCCTGCCGCGGGACGACGGCCCGCACGACCGCCTGACCGAGTGGTGGTACGACACGGGCCACCTGCGGACCACCGACGGGCGGCGCTTCGGCTTCGAATACGTGATCTTCCGCGCCGAGCGCGGCGCGTTCCCGACGTCGTGGGCCTCGCACCTGGCGATCACCGACGAGACCGGCGACCGCTTCGTCTACGCCCAGCGGCTCGAGGTGGGCCCGTCCGTCGACCGCTCGCCGCGCGGCGCCGACGGCGAGCCGACCGGCTTCGACCTCTCGCTGACGGGGCTCGACCCATCGAACCCGGCCACGGCCGGTCGCCCGGCCTGGACGATGACCGGCGCGGGCGGCGCGGACCGGCTCGTCGGCCATGGCGGCTCCCGACGAGGCCGCCGCGGCCGGCTCGCCCGGCGGGTTCGGCCTGGACCTGCTGCTGGCCGCCGCCAAGCCGCCGGCCCTCCACGACCACGACGGCTGGATCGACTTCGGCGAGGCCGGCAGCTCGTACTACTACTCGCGGACCGCGATGACCGCCACGGGGAGCCTGACCCTCGACGGCGAGCGCCTGGCCGTCGAGGGCGAGGCCTGGTTCGACCACCAGTGGGGCGACTTCATCTCGATCGGCGGCGGCGGCTGGGACTGGTTCGCCGTGAACCTCGACGACGGCACGGACCTGACGCTGTCGCTGGTCCGCGACGCCGACGGCGCGTATCCGCTGGTCTACGGCACGCTCGTCGCCCGCGACGGGACGGCGCGCCACCTCGACCGCGACGCGTTCACCGTCGAGGTGACCGGCCGCTGGACCGAGCCCGGCGACCGGCGCGGACTACCCCGCCGGCTGGCGGGTGGCCATCCCCGGCGAGCGGCTCTCGATCGAGCTGACGCCGACGGTCGCCGACCAGGAGCTCGACACGCGGGCGACGACCGGGGTCATCTACTGGGAGGGCTCGCAGGTCGTGCGGGCGGAGCGGGACGGCGTGCCGCTCGGCGGCGAGGCGTACGTGGAGCTGACGGGCTACGCAGGACCGCGCTGAGCGCGGATGCAGGACCGCGCTGAGCGCGGCGCGGTCCACTTCGGGCGCGAGCGCCCCGAGGTCGACCGCCGGCAGCTCCACCTCGGCGACCGCGGCGAGCGTCCGCGACGGCCTCGTCGAGGGCGGGCAGAGCCCTTCAGGATCTTGAGCATCGCCTTCGCGTTGGCGCGATACGCCTTGGTGTCGGAGATCGAATCGCCCAGGCTCGCGTGCGCCGAGGTCGCGATCGCGGCGTAGAACGCGGCCCGGTCCCCGGAGAGCGTCTCGCCGCCCGGCCACGCGGCGATGCGCGGGGCGATGTCGGCGCCGATGGCGGCGTCGGCGGAGAGCGAGCGCAGGACCTTGGCGATGTCGTTGGCGGTGCCGCTGCCGGCGATCCGCGACAGCGCGGTGGCGTCGTCGGCGATGCGGGCATCGAGGATCGCGGTCTGGCGCAGGGCGGACAGGGCGGCGGGCGGGACCGGGATGGCGGTGGCGACCGGGATCGCGCTCGGGCCGGCGGCCGCGCTCGCGACGGGCTTCGCGACCCCGTCGGCGGGGTCGAACGCGGTGGTCGCGGTCGGGTCCACGAGGGACTTGATGACGACGGAGGTGACCATGCCGCCGACGAACAGGCCGACGATGGCGCCGAAGCCGATCAGGGTGACCGCACGTCGGACCGCGACGCCCATGATCAGCCGCGTGCCGCAGCCGGGGCACTTCGGCGTGCCGTCGGTCAACGGTCGCGAGCACGTCGGGCAGTTGAAGACGTGCGCATCCGCCTCGCCGATCGCGAGCTTCGGCGGTCCGTCCGGTCGCTGGCCGGACAGCCGGCCACGCAGAAGATTGAAGGTCATCCCGTCGAGTGTGGCCGTCGGACGCGCGGATGCACCCGACCCGATGGTCCCGAGACGCGCCGGGACGTTCGGTCGCCGCCGAGCGCGGCGGACGGCGCCGCACGCGCCGTTGCTGAGACTGAGTATCGACAAGCCGATGCGTTCCCTGCTAGCGTTCCGCGGGCATGGACGCCGTCGACCCCCTGGCCCTCGCGCTCCACCGGGCCGGCTACCGCCTGACCGAGCCGCGCGTCGCGGTGACCCGCCTGATCGAGGCCCAGACCGGCCACTTCTCGGCGGCCGACCTCGTCCACGAGGCCCGCGTCCGCCACCTGGGCATCGGCCGCGCGACGATCTTCCGGACGCTGGACGTCCTGTCCGAGCTCGGCGCGGTCGAGCGGATCGACCTGCCGAGCGGCGAGCACGCCTACGTGGGCTGTGCCCCGACCCATCACCACCACGTCGTCTGCTCGCGCTGCGGCCGCACGGCCGAGATCGAGGACGCCGGGCTGCGGGCGGTGGTCCGCGAGGTCACGCGCCGGACCGGGTTCCGCGTCGACGAGCACCGCCTCGAGCTGTTCGGCCTCTGCTCGGCCTGCCAGGCCGCGGCCGCCGGCTGATGTCGCTCGCGGCCCTCGTCGTCTCGTTCGGCGCCTTCGTCTCGGCCTTCGCCGGCGGCTGGCTGGCCATCCGCGCGGTCCGCTACGTCGGGATCGTCATCGCGGTCGGCGCCGGGATCCGGATCGGCGCCGCGTTCTTCGACCTGATCCCGGAGGCCATCGCCTACCTCGGCTCGGTCGACGCGGCGATGCTCTGGACGGCGATCGGCTTCCTGGCCTTCTACGCCATCGAGAAGCTGACCACGCTCCACGTCGGCCACGAGACGGCCGCCGAGCTCGACCACGACGACGCGATGCACACGCACGTCGGCACGGGCCGGCGCCGTCGGGATGGGGATCCACAGCTTCCTCGACGGCGTCGCGCTCGCGGCCGGCCTCGCGGTCGGCGGCGGGACCGCGATCGTCATCGCGGTCGTCGTCATCGTCCACCGGTTCAGCGACGGGATCGGCGTGGTGAGCTTCCTGCTGGCCAGCCGGATGCCGTCGTCGACGGCCTACCGCTGGCTGACGCTCGTCGCGATCGCCCCGGTCGCCGGCGTCCTCGTCGGGGTCGATCGTCAGCATCGAGCAGACGACGCTCGGCGCCGTCCTCGCGTTCTTCGCCGGCTTCTTCCTCTACGTCGGCGCGGCGGAGCTGCTGCCCGAGGCGCACCGCCGCGACCGGTCGCGCTGGATCGTGCTCGCCACCGATCGGCGGCGCGGCGGCCATCTACCTGTTCTCGCGTCGCCGTCGGCGCCATCGGGGTCGCCGCTCCCTGAGCGACGAAGGTCCCACCGACCGCGCGTGACCATCGGCCGGCATCGCCGGACGAAACCTTTGCGGCCGTGCGCTGCCTCGGGTGAGTAGACACCATCCGCCCGGAGCATCCCATGGCCACTGCGACCCCAGCACGGAGCGGCCCGCCGTTCCGCCTCACCCTCCGCGGGACGGCGATCCTCGTCGGCCTGCTCGGCCTCCTCCTCGTCTACGCGACCGACCAGATCCTGCCCGCCTCGACCGATCGGCAGGCCGAGCTGCGGTTCTGGCTCGCGGCGCGGGCGACCGGCATCGTCGCGTTCCTGCTGCTGACCGTGCAGATCGTCCTGGGCCTGGTCCTCAGCCACCCGACGAACCGCTCCACCTGGAACCTCTCGAAGCGGATCTTCCCGTGGCACGACCACCTCTGGGTCTTCGTGCTCGCGTTCCTCATCGCGCACATCGTCAGCCTCGTCGTGGACCCGAAGGCCGGCGTCAGCCTCGCCGGCGCGTTCGTCCCGGGCCTGTCCGAGTACCGCAGCTCACCCGTGGCCATCGGCACGCTCGCGCTGTACGCCTTCCTGGTCACGGCGATCACCGCGCGCTGGACCAAGCTCCTGCCGCGCGGCGTCTGGCTGTCGATCCATCGCCTGGCGCTCGTGATCTGGGTGATGGCCTGGATGCACGGGGTGCTCGCGGGCACGGACACCGGCGCGCTGGCCGCTCCTGTACGTCGCGGCGGGCCTGCTCGTCGTCGGCGCGGGGGCCTACCGCTACTGGGCGAGTCGCAAGCAGAAGCCGACGTTCTCGACGTCGCGACAGGAGGTCACACCCGGATGAACATCACGTCGCTCCGGCTGGCGGCGCCTGCTCACGACCGTCGGGGTCGTCGCGGCGCTGGTCCTCGGGTTCGGCTCGATCCGGGCCGCGGCCGCCTGGACCGCCGCGTCGGCGCCGATCAGGCGTCGCGCCCGATCCCGGTCGGCTCGATCCAGGACCGGCTCGACCAGGAGCTGGCCCGCTCGGAGGCGATGCGGGCGCAGCTCGACGTCGCTCGCCGCGCAGTCCACCGAGATGACGACCGCGCTCGAGGCGGCGCAGGCCCGCATCGCGGCCGACACCGGGCACGCCAAGGCGCTCGCCGACGAGCTCAAGGCCGCGAAGCAGAAGCTGGCCAAGCCTCGAGGCGTCGATCGCGGCGGCGAAGGCGGCGGCGGCCCGGTCGGCCGCGACGACGAACGCGGCAGCCGCCGCGACCGCCGACACCGACGCGCCACGGCGACGACGACGGTGAGACCGATGACTGACCGTCGACCCGTCCATCTCGCCGTCCTCGTCGGCGCGTCCGCGGGCGCCTACGCGATCTCGCTGGCCGGCGTCACGGCGCTCCAGTCGGCGACGGACGCCCGTGTGGCGGCCGAGCGCGGGCCGGCCAGCCACGCCGTCGACGTCGTCGCGACCGGCGCACGACGGCCTGCAGGCCTCGATCGACGGCGCCGCCGGCGCGTTCGCCGTCGCCGCCGATCGGTACGCAGCCATGACCGATCGCCTCGCGGAGATGGAGGCGTCGCTCGACCACCTCGGGCAACGGGTCGCCAAGGTCACCGGGGCGGCGGGCGCGCTGCCCACGCGGGTCAGCCTGCCGACCGTCCACGCGGGCGACACCGCCGGTCACCCGCACGAAGGTCGTCCACGCCACGACGGGAGCCTCCGGCTGAGCGCCGGCCCCGCGTCCGGTCCGCGGTCGGCCGTCATCGAGCGACCTGACCGGATCCACCGGTTCGAGGCGAGCGCGATGGCGTCGCCCCTGCGCCTGAGCGTGTGTCGGCGCGGTGACGACGATCGGTCGCGCGAATGGGAGATCGACGCCGCCTGGGCCGCGGTCAGGACGGAGTTCGAGACCGCCGAGGCCGAGCTGTCGCGCTTCCGGCCGACGAGCGACCTCACCCGCCTGAACCTCGCCGCCGGATCTGGGCGGACGCGTCGACGTCCCGCGGCGGCTCGAGCGCGCCCTCGTCGCGGCGGACCGGGCCCATCGCGTCACGGGCGGCCGCTTCGATCCGCGCGTGCTCCGCGACCTCGATCGCCTCGGCTACGCGGGCGCCCCGATCGGGTCGCGACCGGGCCGCGTCGGACGCGGACCGGGCCGCCGGCACCCGCGTCGTGGATCGCGCCGGGCGCGGCCGAGTCACGACGTCCTCGCCGATCGACCTCGGCGGGATCGGCAAGGGGCTCACGCTCCGCTGGGCGGCGGCGCTGCCTCGAACGACGCGGCGTCGCGCGGTACCTGCTGGAGGCCGGCGGCGACCTGGTCGCCCGCGGTCCCGGGCCCGACGGCGACCCGTGGCTCGTCGGGATCGAGGATCCCGCCGGCGGACCCGACCCGCTGGGCGCGATCGCGGTCGATGCCGGGGCGGTCGCGACGTCGTCGGTCCGGCTCCGGTCGTGGGTCCATGACGGCCGGACCGTCCACCACCTGCTCGACCCGCGGACCGGCGAACCCGTCGAGTCCGGGCTGCGGGCGGTGACCGTGTCCGGGCCGGACCCGGCCTGGGCCGAGGTCTGGTCGAAGACGCTGTTCGTCGGCGGCGCGGTCCGCCATCGCGGGCGAGGCCCGGGGACGTGGGCTGGCGGCCTGGTGGGTGACCGACGCGGGGGACCTGGAGATGACGCCGGCCGCTCGCGCGCGCACGGCGTGGGTCGAGGGCGAGAGCGCGACCTAGCCCGAGGCGGCGTCCAGCGCGGCGGCGTCCGGCATGCCCTCGCGGGCGCCCGGCGTGCGCGACGGCCAGGCTGGCGGCGACGACCGCCCGATGCGCCGCGGCGGCCAGGTCCAGCCCGGCGGCGAGGCCGGCGGCCAGCGCCCCGTTGAGCGTGTCGCCCGCGCCGACGGTGTCGACCGCCTCGACGTGCGGCGCCCGGATGGCCGTCGATCGCCGGCCGCGTGACCAGCAGCGCGCCGTCCGACCCGAGGCTGACCAGCGCCGCGCGCTTCGCGCCCGTCGGCCCAGGAGCGTCCTTCGCCGCCGCCGCGGGCTTGCCCGGCCCGGCCAGCGTCTCCAGCTCGCCGCGGTTCGGGGTCAGGATGTCGGCGAGGTCGAGCGTGGGCCGCCCGAGACCGGCGGCCGGCGCCGGGTTCAGGATCGTCGTCGCGCCCGCGAGTCGGCCGAGGCGCAGCGCCTCGTGCGTCGGCGCCGGTCCGGATCTCGTGTCCGACGAGGACGACATCGTCGCGGTCCGAGCGACAGCCGCTTGAGCGCCCGGCGCACCTGCGACCGAGTCGAGCGCCGTGTTCGCACCGCCGGCGACGGCGATGCTGTTCTCGCCGTCGCGGTCGACGAGGATCAGCGCGACACCGGTCGCCTCGTCGAGCGTGACCAGGCCGGCCAGGTCGATGCCCTCGGCCTCCAGCGCCGCGCTCGCGTCCTCGCCGAACGCGTCGCGCCCGACCGCCCCGATGAACGAGACGTCCGCGCCCGAGCCGCGCGGCCGCGACCGCCGCGTTGGCGCCCTTGCCGCCGTGGTGCCGCTCGTAGCGGCCGCCGATCGACGGTCTCGCCGGGGCCCGGCAGCCGTTCGACGGCAACGACCAGGTCGATGTTGACGGACCCGACGACGATGACCCGGCCGGCCATGACGCGGCTACGACCCCGTGATGTATTCGCCGCCGTCGACGCCGATGACCTCGCCGTTGATGAAGTCCGTGCCCTCGCCCGAGAGGGCGACGATCGTGTTCGCGACGTCCTGCGGCGTGGTCATCCGGCCGGTCGGGTTCCGCTTCGTGGCGGCCTCGATGATCATGTCGTGCTCGGGGATCTTCATCAGCGCGGGCGTCATCGTCACCCCGGCCCGGATCGTGTTGGCGGTGATCCCCGAGTCGAGCCGGGCGAACTCCATCGCCAGCTGGCGGATGTGCGATTCGAGGGCCGCCTTGGCCGACGACACGACGCCGTACGACGGCACGACCCGTGTGGAGCCCTCCGAGGTCATCGCGTAGAACTTCGAGCCGCGCTCGAGGAACCCGCCGCGCCACAGGTCCTGCGCCCAGTAGACGAGGCTGTTGGCCATGACGTCCTGGGTCATCTCCATCTTCTTGCGGTCGACGGCGGCCTTGGGGTCCTCGGTCAGGAACGGGACCAGCGAGCCGAAGGCGAGCGAGTGCATCACGACGCGCACGTACGGGTGGCGACCCTCCGCGGTCGAGCGGTCGAACCGCTCGCGGAGCGTGGCCAGGGCGGCGGCCCGCTTCTCGTCGTCGGCCGCGTTCATGTTGATGTAGAGCGCGTCCTGTCCGGTCGCCTGGATGGCCGCCTTGACCTCGTCGACGTGCGCGATCGCGGCACGGAAGTCGAGGTGGATCCCGCAGATGTCGTAGCCGGCCTTCGCGAGCGCGATGGCGGTCGCCTCGCCCATCCCGGACGACCCACCGAGGATCAGGGCCCAGCGCTCGCGGTCGTCGGTCATCGTGTGGAGCCTCCAGCATCGGGACGGGCGTCGGGATCGCCTCGGCGTCGTCGCCGAGTCTAGCAGCGGGTTCGGGCCGAACGGACGTTGACGGGGCTCGTGCCGCGGCGTATGAAGCGAGCGTCATGACCGACCCCACCCTGCTCCTGCTGCTGCTCCCGGTCATCGCGATCGAGCTCGGCCTGCTTCTCTTCGCGCTGCGCGACCTGCTCCGCCCCGAGCGGACCGTGAAGGGCGACAGCAAGCTGGCCTGGGGACTGATCATCTGCTTCGTCAGCCTGATCGGCCCGATCCTGTACCTGACCGTCGGCCGCGAGGACCGGTGAGCGGCAGCGCGGTCCGCTGTCACGGGCTGACCAAGCGGTTCGGCGGGGCACACGGCGTGCTGGCCGTCGACGGCCTGGACCTGGACGTGCCCGCGGGGTCGGTCTTCGGCCTCCTCGGGCCGAACGGCGCCGGCAAGACGACGACGTTGCGGCTCATCACGGGGCTCGCGGAGCCGACGGCCGGCGAGGCGACGATCGACGGCACGCGAGTCGATCCGCGCGACCCGGGCGCGCGACGGGCGATCGGCGTCCTCGACCAGGATCCCCGCTACTACGGCTGGATGACGGGCCGGGAGCTCGTCACCCTGGCCGGCCGGCTGCAAGGCCTCGGGGCGCGCGACGCCGGGACGCGTGCTGCCGCCGCCCTCGAGCAGGTCGGTCTCGCCGAGGCGGCCGCTCGCCGGGTCGGCGGCTACTCCGGCGGGATGCGCCAGCGGCTCGGGATCGCCCAGGCGCTCGTCGCCGAGCCCAGTCTGCTGATCCTCGACGAGCCCGTGAGCTCGCTCGACCCGGAGGGCCGGCGCGACCTTCTCGCGCTGATCGCCGAGCTGCGCCAGCGGGCCACGATCATCTTCTCCACCCACGTCCTCGCCGATGTGGAGCGGATCTGCGACCGCGTCGGGATCCTCGACCACGGCCGCCTCGTCACCGAGGGGCCGCTCGACGAGCTGCTCGCCGGGTACGCGCTGCCGCTCTACCGGCTCGACCCGGAGCCCGGGCAGGAGGCCTTGGTCGCCGCCCTGACGACCCGCCTTGCCGAGGTTCCCTGGATCGACCGAGTGACCGAGACCGAGAGCGGCATCGTCGTCTCTGTCTCCGACGGCGGCCTCGCGTCGTCCGGACTCCTCTCGATCGTCGTCGACGTCGGCGTCCGGCTGGCCGCCTTCGAGCGCGTGCGGCCGTCGCTGGAGGATGTCTTCCTGCGCCTCGTCGGGCGGGCCGCCTGATGGCCGGCCTGGCGGTGCTGCTGCGCAAAGAGCTGCTCGAGTCGTGGCGGACGTACCGGCTCCCGGTGGTGGCGGGCCTGTTCCTGTTCGTCGGCCTGAGCTCGCCGCTGCTCGCCCGCTACCTGCCCGAGATCCTCAAGGCGGCCGGTGGCGACCAGTTCGGCGGGCTCCAGCTGCCGACGCCGAGCGCGGTGGATGCGGTCGACCAGCTCTGGAAGAACCTCGCCCAGTTCGGGGCGTTCGCCGCGATCATCCTCGCGATGGGCGCCGTCGCCGGTGAGAAGGACCGTGGCACCGCCGCATTCGTCCTGTCCAAGACCGCGTCGCGCGGCGGGTTCCTGGGCGCGAAGGTCGTGGCGATCGCGGCCGTCCTGGGGATCGGCACGGTCCTGGCGGTCGTGGTCGGCTGGATCTACACGGCCATCCTGTTCGCACCCCCGAGCGTCGCGGGCTGGATCGCCCTGGGTGTGCTCGCGTGGCTTGGGCTCGGGGCCTGGGCGGCGATCACGTTCCTCGGCAGCACGGTCACCGGCTCCACCGCCGCGGCCGCGGGCATCGGGTTCATGGCCCTGCTCCTCGTCTCGATCGTGTCGGCCGTGCCGAGCGTGACGCCGTACACGCCGGGCGGGCTCGCGGGTCCGGCGATGGCGCTCGCCACGGGCGCCCCGGTCGCGCCCGGCGATGTCATCGTCCCGGTCGCGTCGACCGTCGTCCTGATCGCGGTCGCGCTGGGCGCCGCCGCCTGGTCGTTCCGCCGCCAGGAGCTGTAGCGCCGGGTCAGACGACCCCGCCGCGACGGAGGGCCTCGATCTGCGCCGGCGTCCGGCCCAGCGCCGAGAGCACCTCGTCCGTGTGCTGGCCGAGCAGCGGCGGCGGCGTCCGGATCGCCGCGGGCGTGCGCGAGAGCCGGAACGGGATCCCGGCCTGGCGGATGACGCCCCACGCCGGGTGCTCCTGCTCGACGGTCATCCCGAGGGCGGCGGCCTCCGGTGACGCGAACGCCTCGACGATGTCCCGGATCGGCCCGCACGGGACCTCGGCCGCCTCGAGCGCGGCGAGCCAGGCCGCCCGGTCGCGCTCGAGGAACCGCGCGGCCAGGATCGGGCGCAGCTCGGCGCGGTGCTCGACGCGGTCGCCGTTGGCGGCGAAGCGCGGGTCCGCGGCCAGGTCCGCCAGCCCGAGCGCCTCGCAGAAGCGCGGCCATTGCCGCTCGGAACCGACCGCCACCGCGATCGGCCTGTCCGCGGTGTCGAACGTCTCATACGGGACGATGTTCGGGTGGGCGTTCCCGCGACGGACCGGCGCGCCGCCGGTGACGAACGCGTTCTGGGCCTGGTTGACGAGGCTTGCCAGCGTGGCCCCCAGCAGTGAGATGTCGATGCGCTGACCGGAGGCCCGTGCCTCGCCGCCGGCGACGGCGCCTCGCCCGACGAGCGCCGCCAACACGCTCACCGCGCCGAGCATCCCGGTGGCCACGTCGCTGATCGCGACCCCCACCTTGGTCGGGCTCCCGCCGTCCGCGTCGGACGCGCCGGTGATGCTCATCAGGCCGCTCGTCGCCTGGACCACGAAGTCGTAGCCCGGCCGGTCTGCGGCCGGGCCATCGGTCCCGTAGCCGGTGATCGCGAGGTGGACGAGGCTCGGGTTCAGCGTCTCGAGGGTCGCGTCGTCGAAGCCCGACCGGGCGAGCCCGCCCGGTCGGAAGTTCTCGACCAGGACATCGGCATCGGCCAGCAGGTCGCGCAGGATCGCCACGCCCTCGGGTCGTCGGAGGTCCACCCGGATGGAGCGCTTGTTGCGGTTGACCGCGAGGTAGTAGGCGGCCGTCTCCGTCCCGTCCGCCTCGCTCCCGACCCATGGCGGCCCCCAGCCGCGGGTGGCATCGCCCTCGGGCGGCTCCACCTTGACGACGTCGGCGCCGAGATCGCCCAGGAGCATCGTGCAGTACGGCCCGGCGAGGACTGTCGAGCAGTCGACGACGCGCAGGCCGGCGAGGGGACCCGGGACGACGTCTGGCATGCGGCCGATGGTACGACCGCCGCTCGGGCACGCGCCGCCCCGCACCGCGGTAGCATCGGCCGATGATCGACACCGCAACCACCCCCGCGCCCGACGACGCACCGGCCCCCCACCGCCCCACCCTCATGACGGTCCACGCCCATCCCGATGACGAGACGATCGGCACGGGCGGGGCGATGGCCAGGGCCGTCGCCGACGGCCATCGCGTGGTCCTGGTGACCGGCACCCGGGGGGAACAGGGCGAGATCGTCGTCCCCGAGATGGACACGCCCGAGAACCACCGACGCCTCGGCGAGCTGCGAGCGGTCGAGCTCGAGCGCGCGATGGGCGTGCTCGGCGTGACCGAGTGGGAGAACCTCGGCTATCGCGACTCGGACATGATGGGCCGCCCCGGGAACCTGGACCCGCGGACCTTTTGGCAGGCCGATATCGACGAGGCCGCCGGGCGACTGACCTGGCTCGTGCGGCGCTACCAGCCCGACGTGATCACGACCTACAACGCCTTCGGCGGCTACGGCCATCCCGACCACATCCGGGTCCACGACGTCTCGATCCGCGCCTATGACCGCGCCGGGGACCCCGCCTGGTATCCGGAGCAGCTGGCCGAGGGCGGCGTGACGGTCTGGGCGCCATCGAAGCTCTACGAACAGGCGATCCCGGCGTCGGTCCGAACGAAGATGTCGGAGAAGCTCAAGGAGCTCGGCCAGAAGTCGTTCTGGGAGCCGCCCGAGGACGCGACCCCGGAGCAGCTCGCCGAGTTCGAGGCGTACGCGGCCAAGATGCTCGTCCCGGACGAGCGGATCACGACCTGGCTCGACATCTCGGGCGACCCGATCGATCGCAAGTGGGACGCGATCCACGAGCACGTCACCCAGATCAGTCCGGACAGCCCGTTCATGCTCTTCGGCAAGGACGGCTGGCGCGAGCACTGGGGGAAGGAGGCCTACATCCTGCGCGAGTCGCGGGTCGAGACGTCGCTCCCCGAGACGGACCTCTTCGCCGGGATCGTCTAGGCGCGATCGACCAGGGCGGCGCGACCCACCTGGGCGCCGGGCCCTACCAGGGCAGCAGGCCCTTGGACGCGTCGAAGACCTGGCCCGTCACCACCCGGCCATCGCCGGCCGGGTCGAGCAGGTTCGGCTGCGCCTTGTCGAGGATGATGTGCGGCCGCATCCGGGCCTGGGCGAGCTGCTTGCCACGGAACGTCAGCTCGAGGGTGATCCCCTCCATCGTCGGCTCGGACCAGGTCTGGTCGAAGACGAAGTTGCCGAGGGCGTACCAGATGGGCTTGCCCTTGTAGACCTCGACGGCACCGGCCCAGTGCGCGTGGTTGCCGATCACGAGGTCGGCGCCGGCGTCGATCGCGGCCTCGGCCAGCTTCTTCTGGCCGGCGAACGGGGTCGGGTCGTACTCGGTACCCCAGTGCGGGAAGACGATCACCACGTCCGCGCCGGCCTTGCGGGCGGCGGCGACGTCGGCCTTCACGGTCGCCGCGGTGAGCTTGGCGCTGCCGGCCTTGGTCTTGCCCGCGGCGTAGTAGCCGGCGATGGTGTCGTAGGCCAGCATCGCGACGGTCACCCCGTGGGTCTTGAGCAGCGCCGGCTTCCGAGCGGCCGTGAGGTCCTTGCCGGCGCCGCTCGAGGCGATCCCATAGGTCTTGAGGTTCTTGATCGTCTGGAGGATGCCCGGGCCGCCGGCGTCGCCGATGTGGTTGTTGGCGAGGCCGACCCAGTCGATCCCCGCGTTCGCCAGCCCCTTGATCAGCTTCGGGTCGGCGGAGAAGATCGTCCCCGACGTGTGATAGCGGAACGCGTTCGGGGCGGGGTTCTCGAAGTTGGCGATCGCGAGGTCGGCGCCCTCGATCAGCTCGCGCATGGCCCCCGCGCCACCGGTCCGCGAGGTCCGCGGGAGGTCCCAGCCGAACGAGGAGCAGCAATAGCGGCTGGTGATGTCCGCGGTGCCGCCGTCGAACGGGAAGTCCGCGCCCTTGCCCTTGATCTTGAGGGTCTGGGCGACGCCGCGGTCGAGCATGATGTCGCCACCGGCGAACAGGGTCCATGTCGCCCCGGCGTCGAACGCCTTGCCCGCGGCCGCTGCGGGGAGCGTGGCCGTCAGCGGCCAGTCGGCGAGGTCCGTCACCCGGCCGACACCGAAGAGCGTCTTGTCGCCCCACGCCAGCGCGCGCACGCCCGGACCGACGGCATCGGCCCGCAGGAACGCGAGGCGCTTGCGGTGCTTGGCGAGATCGGTGGTCAGGGCCTTCGCCGAGGCGGCCTCGACGAGTCGCGACGTGTCCGACGGCCGGTCCGCGCCGAGCGCGGCGAGGATCTCGTCCGTCTCCCCCGCCACGAGTTCGAGCGCCTCGTAGCGGGTGCTCGTCCCGGCCAGGACGTCCGCGACCTCCTTGCGGGTGGTGGCGGTTGCGGTCGTCCGGAACTGGGTCACCGGCACGATGGCGACGTCCTCGGGCGGCCCGGGCGCGGCGGCCGGCGCCGACGGAGAAGTACTCGGCGACGCATCGGGAGCGGACGGCGAGGCGGTCGCGGCCGGGGAGGCGTCCGTCACCGTCGACGATGAGGACGGCACGGCGGTCGGCCGGGCCGCTACGGGGCTCGGCGAAGGGCTGGCCCCGCCGAAGCCGATCTCGCCGCCCGTGATGGGCAGCACGACGGCGATGGCGAGGAGCCCGATGACGACCAGGAGCGGACCGCGTTTCACCGCGCGGATGCTACCAGCGGACAGAAGGACGCCCCGTCCGGGCGGGCGGACGGGGCGTAGGGAGATGCGGTGATGGCGGACCCGACCGGATTCGAACCGGCGATCTCCAGCGTGACAGGCTGGCATGTTGGGCCGCTACACCACGGGTCCTTGAGCGGCGATGGCGGAGCATAGCAGGTGCATCCGGCCTTGTCGCCTCGATCCGGGCTCCCGTCGGCGGGCCGACCCTCACCTATACTCGGCGCCCATGCCCCTCATCGACCTCCGTAGCGACACGGTCACGAAGCCCTCCCCGGCCATGCGCCGGGCGATGGCCGAGGCCGAGGTCGGCGATGACGTCTTCGGCGACGACCCGACGGTGAACGCCCTCGAGGAGCGTGCCGCGGCGCTGCTCGGGAAGGAAGCCGGGCTGTTCGTCGCGTCGGGAACGATGGGCAACCTGGTCGCCCAGATGGCGCATCTCGCACGCGGGCAGGAGACGATCGCGGGCCGCGAGCACCACATGGTCATCGACGAGGCGGCCGGCCACGCGGTGATCGTGGGGACCAGCATCCGCGCCCTCGAGGACCGGCCCGACGGCACCCTCGACCTCGACGAGATCGATGACGCGTTCCGCGACCCCGCGGACACGCACGAGCCGATCACCGGCATGATCGCGATCGAGAACACCCATGCCCATTCGATGGGCCAGCCGCTGACCCCGGCCTATACCCGGGCGGTGGCGGCGATCGCCCACCGGCGCGGCATCCCGTTCCATGTCGACGGCGCCCGGTTCTGGAACGCCGTCGTCGCGCAGCGCGATGCGGACGTGACCGCCGTGGACCTCGCGGGCCCCGCCGACACCGCCACGTTCTGCCTCTCGAAGGGCCTGGCCTGCCCGGTCGGCTCCGTGGTGGTCGGGCCGAAGGACGTGATCTGGCGCGCCCGGCGCGCCCGCAAGATGGTCGGCGGCGGGATGCGCCAGGCCGGGATCCTGGCCGCGGCCGGCCTGGTCGCCCTCTCGGACGGCCCGGACGGCATGATCGACCGCCTCGCCGAGGACCACGCCAACGCCCGGCGGCTCGCCGAGGCCCTGAGCGGGATCGACGGCATCGAGTCCGCGGGCGGGACCGCCCAGCCGACCCCTGGACCGCTGGACCCGGGCAGGGTCCGGACGGACTTCGTGCTCTTCAAGGTGGCCCGCGACCGGGCGGCGTTCCTCGATGCGCTCCGCGCGCGCGGCGTCCTGATGGTGGAGTATCCGCACGGTCAGGTCCGCGCGGTGACGCACTATGGCGTGGACGCGGCCGATATCGAGACCACCATCGCCGGGACGCGCGCGGCCCTTGCCGAGACGTCGCCCCGGTCCGTCCCGCCCGACCCGGTGGCCGCCCCGGCCTGACCGAGGGACCCATGACGACTGCCAACCGGATCGACGACCGCCCCCTGCCCCGGCCGTCCGTGCCCGACGCCGGTCCCGCCGACGATCGCTTCCACGACGCCGTCGAGGCCCGCTTCCGGCGCGTCGTCGCGACCGACCCGCTGCTCGCCACGTGGCTCGGGCTGCACGACGCCGACGACCGCCTGGGCGACGCGAGCCGTGACGCCGTCCTCGGGCAGATCCACGACGAGCGGGCGCACGTCGGGGTGATCGAGGCGATCGACCCGTCCGAGCTGTCCCCCGCCGCCCGCTTCGAGCGCGACCTCGAGCTCCACAACGTGCGCCGCGAGCTCTTCGACCTCGACGAACTACGGCTGTGGGAACGCCGCTCGTTCGCGCTCGACACGGTCGGCGATTCGCTGTTCCTGCTGTTCGCCCGGGACCACGCCCCGCTCGGGGAGCGGCTCGAGGCCATCACCGGCCGGCTCGAGGGCGTGACCGCCTACCTCGAAGCGTCGAAGAGCCGCGCGTCGGTTCCGCAGGTCCGCCGCTGGCAGGAGCTCGAGATCGAGGAGGCTGACACGCTGCCGGGCCTGTTCGACGAGTTTGTCGCGGCCGGGACCGACGTCCTCGGGCCAGCCGAGGCCAGACGCCTGGACCGCGCGGTGCAGGGTTCGCGCACGGCCGTCGATGCCTACGGCCACTGGCTGCGCGGCACGCTGGCCGCCGGCAACGACGACTGGCCGATCGGCCGCGAGCGCCACGACGCGCTGGTGGCCCACCGCGCGTTCGACGGCCTCGACGCGGATCAGATCCTCGAGCTGGGCTGGCAGAAGCTGGCGGAGGAACAGGCGGCGCGCATCGCCGCCGCCCGCGAGGTGGATCCGGACGTCGACGAGCCGACCGTCCTGGCGCGGGTCAAGGCCGATGGGCCCGCCGATTTCACGACCGCGCTCGACGCGTACCGGTCGTCGATGCTGCGCGCCCGCGCGCACCTCATCGAGCGCGACCTCGTCACGGTCCCCGACGACGAGCGGATCGACGTCATCGAGACCCCCGAGTTCCTGCACAACGTCATCCCCTTCGCGGCCTACTTCTCCCCGGCGCCGTTCGACGCCGACCCGAAGGGGATCTACGTCGTCACCCCGTCGGTCGGCGACGACCCCGAGGCGATGCTGGAGCACAACTACGCCTCGATCAGCAACACCGGCATCCACGAGGCCTATCCCGGCCATCACCTCCAGCTCGATGCCGCCCGGCGGATCCCGTCGCTGACCCGCCTCCTGACCGACGCGCCGGAGTTCGTCGAGGGCTGGGGCATGTACTCGGAGCTGCTCATGCGCGAGCACGGCTTCGACGACGACGCGCGCTTCCGCGTCATCCTCCACACCGACGCCATCTGGCGCGCCTGCCGGATGATCCTCGACGTCCGGATGCACCGCGGCGAGCTGACCGCCGAGGAAGCGACCGACTTCCTCGTCGAGCAGACCGGGTTCCAGCGCAGCAACGCCGCGGCCGAGGTGGGCTGGTACACGTACCGGCCGACCTATCCCCTGTCGTATCTGCTCGGGCGGACGCTGCTGCTCGGCCTGCGGGCGGATGAGCAGCGCCGGCTCGGCGACGCGTTCTCGCTCAAGGGCTTCCACGACACGCTGCTCCGCAACGGCTCGCTCCCGATCAGCTTCCATCGCCGCGCGCTCGCCGGCGAGGGCGCGGTCGGGCGCTGAGCGATGCAGGTCATCCCCTCGATCGACCTCGACGGCGGCCGCTCGCGGACCGTCTACTGGCCCGGGGCGGCATCCGGTGTCGGGGCCCCCACCGACCGCCCGGAACGCATCGCCGAGACGTTCGTCGCGATGGGCGCGCGGCTGATCCACCTGGTCGACTTCGGCGGCGCGCGCGCCGGCGTCCCGGTCGAGACCGACGCGATCGGGTCGATCGCCGCGCGGGTCGCGGTCCCGATCCAGGTCGCCGGCGGCCTGGCCTCGGCCGACTCGATCCGCCTGGTCTTCGCCGCGGGTGCGACCCGGGTCGTCCTCGGGACCGACATCGCCGACCAGCCCGAGGAGCTCCAGGCGTGCCTCGCCGTGGCCGGCGACTGGCTGGCGGTCGGCCTCGATCCGCGGCCGGAGCGGCTGGCCGCCTATCCGTGGCGTCGCGCATCGCCGCCGACGGTCGAGACCCTGGTCGGGGAGCTGGTCGGTGCCGGGGTCGGACGCTTCGTCCTGACCCACGGCGGCGCCGAACCGGACCTCGAGCGGGTGCGATCGCTCGTCCGGACGTACGATGCGGAGATCCTGCTGGCCGGTGGCGTCCGCGACCTCGACGGTCTGCGGCGTTCGCGCGACGCGGGGGTGACGGGGGTCATCCTCGGGGAAGCGCTCCTCACCGGCGCCATCGACTACCCCGAAGCGCTCGCCGCGGCCGCGTGACCCGCCCGCGCCACGAGCCCGACATCACGGAGGCCACCCTTGTCTGACCAGCCCGCCGGCGGACCGACCGGCAAGCCGCCCACGAGCTCCGGTTCACGACGGCCCGGGACGCGTCCGACCGGGACGTCGAAGGTCCCGCCGTCCCCGCCGACGACCGAGGTGGGCGGGATCCCGTGGAAGCCGATCGCGGTCATCGCGGGCGTCATCGCCGTCGCGATCATCGGCACGCTCTTCGTGCTTCGGCCCGGCTCGGGCGGCAACGGCGGGACCGCTGGCAACGGCGGGTTGGCCCCATGCCCGACGAAGCAGCCACCGGCGATGCCCGCGGGCGAGACGCGGACCGTGACGATGGGCACGGAGAAGGGCACGATCGTCATGAAGCTAGAGGCCGACCTGTCGCCGATCGCGGTCGGCAACTTCGCCGCCCTCGTCGACTGCGGGTTCTACGACGGCGTGGTCTTCCACCGGACGGCGGCGCTCGACGCCGACACACCCTTCGTGATCCAGGGCGGCGACCCGACCGGGAGCGGCAGCGGCGGACCTGGGTACTCGATCCAGGACGAGGCGGTCACGGCGCAGTACGGCCGCGGCGTCGTCGCCATGGCCCGTAGCTCGCAGCCCAACTCGGTCGGGTCGCAGTTCTTCATCGTCCTGTCCGACGAGGCGCGCGACGTGCTCGCCAACTACAACACCTACCAGATCATCGGCCACGTGACGTCGGGGATGGAGGTCGCGGACGCGATCTTCGCCGCCTCGAACGGGGTCGAGCTGCCGACCGACCCGGTCAAGATGACGACGGTGACCGTCGCCAATCCCTGAGCCCCGCAACCCTGGAGGAGGACCCATGACCACAGCCACCATCGCGACCGACCTGGGTGACATCGAGATCGAGCTCTACGACCAGAGCGCGCCCAAGGCGGCGGCCAACTTCGTCACCCTGGCCAAGAAGGGCTTCTACGACGACGTCGTCTTCCACCGGGTCATCCCCGGGTTCGTCGCGCAGGCCGGCGACGGCGAGCACGGGAAGAAGTCCAGCCTCAACAAGGGGCGCGTCGGGACGGGCGGGCCGGGCTACAAGTTCGAGGACGAGCCGGTCCAGGGCGACTACGTCCGGGGCGCCCTCGCGATGGCCAACTCGGGCCCGAACACCAACGGCAGCCAGTTCTTCATCTGCCACCAGGACCTCACCGGCAAGCTCCCCAAGCAGTACACGCTGTTCGGCCAGGTGACCAAGGGGATGGACGTCGTCGACAAGATCGTCGGCGCCCCCCGCGACAACCGGGACCTGCCGCACGACCCCATCGCGATGACCACGGTGACGATCCACGACGAGGTCTGACCCGATTGTGACGTCGGCGCAGGTTAAGGAATTTACACCGACGAACCTGACAAAACCCTTGGAAAACGCCCCTCGACCGGGTAGGATATCGATGCTGCTCAGTCAGCCAGCGCTGCCCCAGCGACAAGCTCATGGGTAGGTAGGGTCAGGGTAGTCGGTGCAGCCGACGTGATAGATGGACTTGCCGCGCGGCAGAATTGGTCCACTCTCGTAGTGGACACGTTCACCGGGACAGCATCGAAGCGGCTCCTTCGGGAGCCGCTTCGGCATTTCCGGCGTCCCCCGCGACGAATCCGGTCCTGACCTTGCGCCTGGCGGCACAACGGGCGGCTGAAGCGGGCTGACCTTGCGCCTGGCGGCACAACGGGCGGCTGAAGCGGGCTGACCTTGCGCCTGGCGGCACAACGGGCGGCTGAGCGCGCCGCGGCCGTCGTTCGGCCGCCATCCGTAGCGCCCAGAGGCACGGACGACGCCTCAGCGCTAGATCTCCGAAGGCCGACCGTCGTTTGTGCCGTCCCACGCATGATCGACGGGCGGCGGCGAGCGTGGGCCGGCCGACCTACTCCGGGACGCCGCCCTCAGTCGCGGGACCGCGCGGGTCGGCCGCCGCGTCCACCAGCCCCAGTCGATAGGCAAGCGCGGCGGCCTCGCCGCGCCCCTTGACGTCGAGTTTGCCGAGGATGTTGGACACGTGGACGCCGGCCGTGTTCTCGCTGATGAACAGCTCGTCGGCGATCTGGCGATTGGTCCGCCCATAGGCGACCAGGGCGAGGACCTCCTGCTCGCGCGGCGTGAGGCCGAGGTCCGGCGCCTCGTCCGTCACGACGACGACGTCGGCCGCGCCGGGCTCGTCGGGCTCGAGCGTCAGGCGCGCCCGCGTGGCCAGCCCCGTGATCTCGCGGGCGAGCGGCGCGGCATCGAGTCGCGTGGCGGTCACGAGGGCCACGCGAAGCGCCTCGGTCGCGGCGCCACGGTCGCCCTTTGCGGCGAGCCGGGCCTCCGCCTCCCGGTACCGCGCGTACGCGGCGAGATACGGCCGGCCGAGATCGTCCCAGGCCTCGACCGTCGCGACCCATGCATCTGGGTTCGGCCGGCGATGGAGCCGGGTCCCTTCCGCTTCGCACAGGCGCAGCCACGCCTCGGACTGCGGCGCGAGGGGCGCCCGATGGGCGACGACCTCCTCGTGACGCCGCCGGATGCCGTCGATCAGGGCATCGCCAGTGGAGACAGCACGCTCGACCAGGTCGGGCGCGCCGCGCCCGGGCGAGCTCGGCGGCGTCGGCGTTGGCCCGGACGCCGAGCGCGTAGACCTCGCCGACGCGGACTTCCGGCGTGAACCCGACCAGCCGGATCGCGGTCGCGACCTGCGACGCGGCGTCGTCCGGCCGGCCCTCCCAGAGGGCGAGCTCGGTCAGGCTCGCCTGCACCGGTCCGATGAACTGGACGTCTGCGGCACGCTCGGCCAGTGACGCCAGCGGGCGCAGTCGCTCCGCCGCCTCGGGGAACCGGCCACGGGACATCGCGAGCCGGCCCGAGAGCTCCTGCTCGAGGATCGCGTTGATCCCGAGCGGCCCGATGTCCGTGGCGCGCTGCAGGGCGTCCTCGCTGGCGTCCCAGCGCCCGAGCCGGTACTGGTATTCGGCGATCCCGCACAGGAGATGGGTCCCGAAGAACCGCATCAGGCCGAGTCGTTCCGTCGTGTGGACCCCGACCCACGCGGCCTCGACGGCTTCTTCGAGTCGGCCCGCGACATCGAGGACGAAGACGAGGTTGGCGTGCGCCCGGCCGATGTCGTCGACGCTGCCGACCTCTTCGGCGATGTCGAGCGCGACCCGCAGGTCCTCGATGCCCTCGTCGGTCTCGCCGAGCGTGCCGCGGCCGATCCCGCGCGTGTTGAGGGCGTGGCCCTCGACGTCGCGGGCGCCGACCGCGCGAGCCGCGGTCAGGGCGTCGTTGGCCCAAGTCCTGGATTCCTCGAACCTGGCGCCGAGCATCAGGATCTGGGCCAGGCCCGCCATCGCGCGGGCGCGCGCGACCGATGGTGGCTCGGCCGGGGTCAGGCGCACGGCCGTGCGGTACGCGTCCCTCGCCACCTCACCTTGCCCGGCGATCCAGGCGCAGCGGCCAAGCCGCTCGTTGAGGAGGCTGGCACGTGCCGGGTCCGCCGTCTCGTCGACGAGCCGGATCGCGGTCTGGATCAAGGCGACCGCGCGGGCCGCGTCGTGGAAGCGGGCGACCCCGCCAGCCCTCGCGAGGAGCTCGACCCGGTCGTGCCCGACCCGCGTCTCGGCATCGGGGACATGTCCCCACAGCTCCAGCACCCGCTCGTACTGGGCAAGGGCCTCCGGGAACGCGTAGCGCTGCTCGGCGGCATCACCTGCGACGGCCGCGGATTCGAGCGCGCGCGGCAGGTCGTGCGCCGCGTACCAGTGCCAGGCCAGCTCCGCGGCGCGACTCGAGTCGCCGGCCGCGCTCGCCTCGAGCGTCCTCGCGAATGCCGCGTGCAGCCGGGTCCGCTCGCCGGGCAGGAGGTCGTCGTAGATCGCCTCCTGGAGCAGCGCGTGACGGAAGGCGTAGCGCTCGCGACCCGCGGACGGATCGGGGATCAGGACCTGGCGGTTCACGCATTCGCGCAGCGCGTCGTAGAGCGTCGCCTCGTCGAGCGAAGCGGCGGCGGCGAGCAGGGCGGGATCGACCCGCTGACCGGCCGCGGACGCCACCCGAAGGAACTCCTGGGTCGGCTCGGCCAGCTCGGTGACGCGCGCCAGCAGCAGGTCGCGAAGCGTCGACGGCAGCTCGCCGTCACGCTCGGTGGCCGATGCGACGAGCAGCTCCTCGGCGAAGAAGGCGTTGCCGCCCGAGCGGGCGTGGATCGACTCGACGAGGTCGAGTCGAGGTCGTGGCCGGCGATGGCGCGGAGCTGCTGGGCCGATTCGCTCCGGTCGAACGGGCCGACCTCCAGGCGCTCGACCCGTCCGGATCGATCGAGCTCGGCGAGGAACGGCACCAGCGGGTGGCGACGATGCAGGTCGTCGGTCCGGTAGGTCAGGACCAGCGCGACCCGGACGTCCCGCAGGTTCCGGATGAGGAAGCCGACCAGGTCGCGGGTGGAACGGTCCGACCAGTGAAGGTCCTCGACGATGAAGACCACCGGGGCCATCGCTGCGAGACGGTCGAGGACGCCGAGCAGCATCTCGAAGAGGCGGCCCTGTGCCCAGCTGGAGTCCAGGCCGGCCGCGCCGTCGTCCTCGGCCGGGCCGAGGTCGGGGACGAGTCGCGCGAGGTCCGAGCGCCCGTTGCCGACGATGGCCTCGAGCTCCTCGGGCGACAGCCGGCGGACCAGGCCGCGGAGCGCCTCGACGACCGGGGCATAGGGCAGGGACCCGTCGCCGAGGACGATGCAGCCGCCGGAGAGGACGACCGCCCCGTCGCGGTCCGCGAAGTCGGCGAACTCGCTGATGAGCCGGGTCTTGCCCACGCCGGCCTCGCCGGCGACCACGATCGTGCTGCTCCGCCCGTCACGGGCGTGCCGCAGCGCGGCTCGGAGTCGCTCGAACTCGACGGACCGTCCGATGAGGACCGGGCTGGAGACGCGGGTCGCCACGCCCTCGATTATCACGCCCTCAGCGTCCCTGGACCGCCGTCTTGCCGGTCGTGGCCCCGGCGAACCGTCGGTCGAGCCGATGGAAGGTCGCCGCGACGCCTGCGCCGATCGATGCCACCGGCGACCGATGGTCGCGCCGCGACTCGATGCTGCGGACCAGGCGGCGGTGCTCGGCCTCGGCGAGCAGTTGCTGCGCTCGCACCTCGGCTGCCATCTCCATGCTGTAGTAGCTGTTCATCTCGAACCTCCTGCCGACGCCTTTGGCCGGCACCCTGAAGGTTCGGTCTAACGGTGCGGGGAGCGCATCACGACGACTCGTTATTTCGCCCGTGCGGGCACGTATTCGTTCGGCTGGAGGCCCGGTCGACGCGCGACCCACTATCATGGGCGGCCGCGCGCCTGTAGCTCAGTGGATAGAGCGTTGGGTTCCGGACCCAAAGGTCGCAGGTTCGAGTCCTGTCGGGCGCGCCATTTCAACCTTTTCGGGGTCGAGGAGCGTGACAGGGCTGGCGTCGGGGAGGCCGGCTCGTGCCAGGAAGTAGCCGGTTCCTGGTCCCACGTCGAGATGGCGGTGCCCCACGTGCCGCCGGTACCCCTCGACGAGGCGAGACGCCGAGCACCGCCAGATGACCGGCACGAAGACGCCAAGGATCAAGGGGTCGTAGATCCTGAGGAACAGCGGGGTGTACTCGCGCTGACCTTCGTAGGCGGGGTCGTTACGGTCCATCGAGCCCCAGTCCCTCCTCCACGTGACCTGCCCACGATGGACTGGCCCGCAGATCACGGTCAAGGGTATCGACTTGGCGCGTTGGCCCTTCCGGCTCGGCCCTGGCTCCCCGTCGGGGCTGCGATCGCTGACCGTCCCTTTGCCGTTGCGACCTAGGCTCCGGCAACCGAGCCGCCAGGATCCACACGAGCTGCGCCGTCGTCGTCGCCCCCACCTTGGACCGCGCAGCCGTGAGTGTCACGCGAGCAGCAGCAGGATCGTTCGGGCGATGCCGAGCGGCGGGCCGAACGGGAGCGCAAAGCCGATCCAGAACACGAACTCGAAGGGCAGGAGCAGCGTAGCTGACGGTCGCGGCGTGCGGGACGTCCAGCAGCAGCATCACCCCGACGATCACCTCGGCCAGGCAGACGAACACGAAACCGAGCAGCAACGGGACCGAGGTCGGCAGGCCGAGTCGCTCGAACGGGCCCCCGCCGTAGGTCGGGAAACCCATGAATGTCCAGACCTCACCGGTCTGCGCGAAATGCAGCGTGCCGACGAGGGCGGGCAGCCCGAAGCCCAGCCCGAGCGCGATCGAGCAGAGCGCGGCGGCCGTCACCATGGCGCAGCGTCACGGCCGGTTCGACGAGTCATGCCGCGGTCCGGTCCTCGTGACGCTTCGAGCGCTCGTCGGGCGTTGGCCACCACCTGGACCTCGGCCTTCCGCATCGTCCGGATGAACACGGGGAAGAAGAGCCGGGCGAGGCCATTCGCGCTCCACAGCCCGCGCGACGTCAGCCGTGTCCCGCCGCTCGCGGTCGGCTCGAGGGTGATCGCTGAGGACGCAGGCGATGGAGCCACCGTTCACGTACGTCCAGGTGCGGGGCCGCTCGTACGCGGTCACCTCGGGGAACACGACCGGACCCTGCTTCCACTTCGCCCGGAACCTGGTCCCGACGCCGACCGGCCCGTCCGTCAGCTGCTCGATCGACACGCAGTCGGGGTTCCAGCGGACCTCGTTCCCCAGGTCCGAGAGGTAGTCGAAGACATCCTCCGGCGTCCGGGCGATCTCGATGACGTTCTCGATGAGCGTGGCCACCCGTCGCTCCTCCACTTCACTAGAGTCACATCACTAGCGACGTCGTGCAGTATCATCCTCCGCATGGGCCGCGTCAATCCCCCGACGACGGGATCAGTCGTCAAGATCACGCGGCGCGACCGCGCCAAGGCAACGAGGCGCCGGATCGCCGAGGCAGCGCTGGCCCGCTTCTCCGGGCACGGATACGCGGCGACGACGATGGACGCGATCGCGCACGACGCCGGCGTCGCGGTGCAGACGGTCTACTTCACCTTCCACACGAAGGCCGAGCTGCTCATCGCGGCGCTCACGATCGCGGGCGGTGGGCCGGGTGCACCCGAAGACGTCCTCGCCCGAGACTGGATCGCAGAGGTCCTCGACGCGCCGACCGGGCCGCGTCGGCTCGCGCTGATCGTCGAGCACGGCAACGAGATCTATCGCCGCGTCGGCCCGCTGCTGCCCGCCGTCCAGTCCGCGGCGAGCGTCGATCCGGACGTCGCACTCGCCTGGCGGGGCCTCGTCGATCGGCGCCGGTACGGCATGCGCCGGGTCGTGGACGAGGCGTTCGCGCGACGCGGGGAGCTGCGGGCCGGGCTGGATCCGGCGCTTGCGCTCGACCTGCTGTTCGGCCTCCATCGCGCCGAGGTCTTCGTCGCGTTCACGGTCGAATGCGGCTGGACCGTCGAACGCTTCAAGGCGTGGCAGTTCGTGACGCTCGCTCGAGCGCTCCTTCCCGCGGCCGACGCTGATGCTGCGTGCGCACCTGGGTCGGCCTCCGTGGCGGACCTGTCGTTCGCACCCGACGTCGCCAGCTTCAGTTAGCTCGCTGGCGCCTCAGTCGAAGGTCCGACTCCTTTCCTGCGAGCAACGCCGCACAGTGAGGCGAAGCATCACAAGGAGGAAGATCGGTCGGGGCAAGGCGCAGAGCCGACCCCTATTCGTCCGTTTGGACCATGCCCTCGGGCTCCGGCAGCCGCTCCGCCAAGACCCACACGAGCTGCGCCGTCGTCGTCGCCCCGACCTTCGACCGCGCGTTCGCCAGGTGGTGCTTCACGGTCGAGTGCGACAGGCCCAGGCGGTGCGCGGCGGCCTTCTCCGAGCCCGGCGACGAGGACAGCCGCGACGACCCGAACCTCGCGGTCCGTCGCGCGACCGGAGACCGCCCAGCAGGCAGCGCCTCCGCCCTCACGCCAGCCGCCGCGCCGCGGCCAGCCACTCATCGCGGCCCTCGATCGGGATCTCGTAGGTTGCTAACGCGCGCCCAACACCTGTCGGGCGCGCCATTTCAACCTTTTCGGGCAGCGCCAGCGCCAATCCGTGCGCGTAGGCCGCCTGGGTCAGCCGGACACCCACGATCACCGGGCCGGCGACCGTGATCCGGTCGTAGATGGCGTGCATCAGATCGCGCATTGTTCCGGCCGTCATGCGGCAACCTGCACGTCCGCCACGCGCTCGTCGGCGATGATCCGCCCGTCACGCATCCGGATGATCCGGTCGCAGGCGGCGCCAACCTCCTGGTCGTGCGTGACGATGAGCACGGTCTGCCCGCGCTCACGGTTGAAGCGACGGAGCAGGCCCAGGACTTCCGCGGCCCGGGATGAATCCAGGTTGCCCGTCGGCTCATCACCGAGGATCAGCTTCGGGTCGTTCACGAGGGCACGGGCGATGGCCACGCGCTGCTGCTCGCCCCCTGACAACTCCATCGGCCGGTGCCCCGCTCGCTCGGCAAGGCCGACCGACGCCAGCGAGGCGCGCGCAGCCACACGGGCTGCCGAACCGGACGTCCCGGCATACTCGGCGGCGAGGGCCACGTTCTCCTCGGCGGTGAGCGTCGGGACCAGGTTGAAGGACTGGAACACGAAGCCCATCGATCGAGCCCGGATGGACGTTCGCTCGCCGTCCGAGAGGGTCGTCGCATCGACCCCATCGATGCGCAGGGTCGGGGCCGGGCCGTCGTCGGTATCCGGCGCGTGGAGCAGCCCGAGCAGGTGCATGAGCGTGCTCTTGCCGGAGCCTGACGGCCCCATGATCGCCACCATCTCGCCGGCGGCGATGCTGACGTCAACACCCTGCAGGGCATCGATGCTGGTCCGGCGCGACAGCCGGTAGGTCTTGCGCAGGTCGGTCGCTTCGATCAGGTTCATCGTTCGCTCCTTCGTCGTTCGGTCGTTGGTCATTCGTAGCGCAGGGCCGACACCGGGTCGAGCCGTGCGGCAGTCCAGGCCGGGATGATCCCGGCCACCATCCCGAGGATCGTGCTGAAGCCGACCGCGAACGCCGCGGTCTGTGCGGTGAGGTCGAAGAGGACGGTGCCGCTCGATCGGCCGGCCTCGTTGACCAGGACGACGACCGCAGCGCCCAGGCCGAGCCCGATCAGGCCGCCCAGCAGCCCGATGACCCCGGCCTCGGCGACGAGCTCGCGGACGATGCGTCGCCGGGAGCCGCCGATGGCCCGCCGGATGCCGATCTCGCGGGTCCGCTCGGCCACGCTCATGGCCATCGTGTTGATCACCGACAGGCCGCCCACGATGAGGCTGATGGCGGCCACCCCGATGATGATCGCGTTGAAGATCACGGTCGTGGCGCCGACCGTCTCGGAGAACTCGGCGCCGGTCATGGTCGCGCTGTTCTCGACCGC
>CAVUIE010000007.1:0-192705 GCA_963741445.1 uncultured Chloroflexia bacterium
CCATGGCCAGCGGGATGGGTCGGCCGGCGAGGGCCGCCGCGGCATCGCGGATCGTGCCGTCGCCACCGGCCGCCACGACGAGCGGCGGCGCCGGGGTCGACGCCGAGCCCGGCGATGGCGGCCTGCGCCTCGTCCAGGTCGCCGTCGACGATGCGCCCCGGGCGCCCGGTCCGGTACAGGACCGCGTGCGCGATGGACGCCGTGATGTCCCGGCGACGCTGGGCGTCGGCGAGCCGGGCGGCGCGGGGATTGACGATGATCAGCGGCGCCGACGGATCGTCGGGATCGGCGGCTCGGCTGGTCGCGGTGGGTCGCCATCGTCGATCCGATCGTAGCGGACCGGCGCGGGACGCTCGACGGGTCGTCGCGGGCGAGATCCGGCGATCGCGGGTAGACTGCGCTCCGCCGACCGGCCCTCCAGGTCAGATGGGAACGACAACTCAAGAGCCCCACACGCACGGCTCGTCGAGTCGTCTCCCCGACATCGACCATCCCTTTCGAGGGTCCTCGCGCCCCCGTCACCTCTCCTCCATCTGCCCTGTCCGTGCGCGCCCGTGGGCTCCAGGACCTCCGCCGCCGCGCCCCAGCGCGACGTGCTGGCAGAAAGGAACTCCATTGCGCACGCGACGCATGGGCGCACGAGCGTTCATCCCCCTCACCCTCGCGGGTGCCATCCTGCTCTCCATCGCTCCCGCCACCCCGGCCGCCGCCGAGGAGCCGGCCGGCCCGGTCCTCGTCGACCCGGCCACGCCGGTCGTCGATCCGGCGACGGACCTGACCCCGTCGGTCGATCCCGTCGTCACCGATCCGACCCCGACGCCGACCACCGATCCGGTCGTCGCCGATCCGCCCGCCGCCCCGGCGCCCGTCGTGGCCGCGGTCGTGACGCCGGTCGTGAAGCCGAAGCCGCGTGGCAGCGAGGCCCAGCAGATCATCCGCATCGCCCGCACGAAGCTCGGCCGCCCGTGGCGTCTACGGCGCCACCGGCCCGCGTGCCTTCGACTGCTCCGGGATGGTCATCTACGCGTTCAAGCACGCCGGCGACGGTCGCGCGATCGCCAACGGCCACCTGCGCTCGGCACGGGCGCTGTACCGCTGGTACAAGTCGCGTGGCCTGGCGAGCCGCTCCAACCCCCAGATCGGCGACCTCGTGATCTGGGGCGGCGGCACCCACGTCGGGATCTACGTCGGCCACGGCAAGGCGATCAGCACGCTCACGCGTGGCGTGCAGGATCCATCGCGTGCACGCCGTGACGGCCTCGCTTCACCGCGTACCTCCACACCGGGATGTGGAAGAAGCCCGTCCGCTGACCCGCCCCCCCGAGCGTGCTACCGTGACGGTCGGCACGCTCGGGAGCCTCGCCCATGGATCACACCGCCTTCAGGGCATGGCTGGACCGCTACGTGGACGCGTGGCGCCTCCTCGACCCGGTCGCCATCGGCGACCTCTTCAGCGCTGACGTCCGGTATGCCTTCGACCCGTTCGAGGAGGCCGTCGTCGGGCGCCCCGCGATCGTCGCCTCGTGGCTCGCGGACCCCGACGAGCCCGGCTCGTGGGAGGCGGACTACGAGGTCCTCGCCATCGACGGCGACGTCTGCGTCGCGCACGGCCGGACCCGCTACCTGACCGACGACCGCTCGGGCGTCGACCGCGAGTTCGCCAACGTCTTCGTCTGCCGCTTCGACGACGAAGGACGCTGCCGCGAGTTCACCGAGTACTACATGCGACGCCGGCCGGAGGCCATCCCGGACTGATCCGGCGGTCGTCCGCCGGTGTACCCTCTGCCCTCCGACCCCAACCACCCGAGCGAGGTGCACAGCCGATGGCGCGAACCGTCCGTGGCGCACTCGTCCAGGCGACCTGGACCGGCGACAAGGAATCGATGATCCAGAAGCACGAGGCGTACGCCCACGAGGCGGCCAAGGCCGGTGCCGACTTCATCCTGTTCCAGGAGCTCTTCTACGGGCCGTACTTCTGCCAGGTGCAGGACGCCAAGTACTACGACTACACGGAGCTGATCCCGGACGGGCCGACGACGAAGCGGATGCAGGACCTCGCCAAGCAGACCGGCCTGGTCGTGGTCGCGCCGATGTACGAGGTGGACGAGCACGCCGCGGGGATCTACTACAACACGGCGGCTGTCATCGATGCCGACGGCACCTACCTCGGCAAGTACCGCAAGACCCACATCCCGCACGTCGCCGGGTTCTGGGAGAAGTTCTACTTCCGCCCCGGGAACCTGGGCTATCCCGGTCTTCGAGACCGCGGTCGGCAAGATCGGCGTCTACATCTGCTACGACCGGCACTTCCCCGAAGGCGCCCGGGCGCTCGGGCTCAACGGCGCCGAGATCGTGCTGATCCCGTCGGCGACGTCGCGCGGCCTGTCGGAATACCTGTGGCGGATCGAGCAGGTCAGCCACGCGGTGGCGAACGGCTACTACGTCGGGACCATCAACCGGGTCGGCATCGAGGCCGAGTACGGCGACGACGATTTCTACGGCCAGAGCTACTTCGTCGACCCGCGCGGGCAGTTCGTCGGCGACCTCGGATCGGCCCACGACGAGGAGCTGCTCGTGCGCGATCTCGACCTCGAGAAGATCGCCGAGGTCCGCAACACCTGGCAGTTCTACCGCGACCGTCGTCCCGACCAGTACGCGGATCTCACAAGACCCTAGAAACGCGCTATCATCCGCGCCGGCTCGGCCGTCTGGAGGAGGACGGCCGAGCCGCTTCGTCTCCCGCCGGAGGCAGGGCAGATGCAGTTCGGGTTCACGCTCAAACCGGACCACACCATCGAGCGGACGCTGTCGATCACCCGCGAGGCGGAGGCGGCCGGGTTCGAGTACGGCTGGCTCTTCGACTCGCACGTCCTGTGGCGTGAGCCGTACCCGCTCCTGACCCTGATGGCCGGTGCCACGGAGCGCATGCGCCTCGGCACCTGCGTCACCAACCCGGGGACCCGCGAGCCGTCGGTGACCGCGTCGGTGCTCGCGACGCTCGACGAGATCTCGGACGGGCGGATGGACCTGGGCATCGGCCGCGGCGACTCCGCCCGCCGGGTCCTCGGCAAGCCGCCGATCACGCTCGCCCACACCGAGGAGGCGATCCGGGTCATCCGGGCGCTCGTCGCCGGCGAGCACATCGACTACGAGGGCACGGACCTGCACTTCCCGTGGACGCGCGGCTGGACGCTGCCCGTCTGGGTGGCCGGCTACGGTCCGATGGCGATCGCGATGACCGGGCGGGTCGCCGACGGGATCATCCTCCAGCTCGGCGACCCCGATCTCATCCGCTGGTTCGTGGCCCAGGTCCGCGAGGCCGCGGTGGCCGCCGGGCGCGATCCCGGCTCCATCTCGGTCCAGGCGGCCGCGCCCGCGCACGTCGGCCCGCGCGACGTCGGACGCGAGCGGACGCGCTGGTTCCCGGCTCTCGTCTCGAACCACGTCGTCGACCTCGTCAACAAGTACCCGCGCGAGCAGCTGCCGGCGAGCCTGACCGGCTACGTCTCCGACCGCGAGGGATACGACTACCGCCACCACGCCGAGGTCGGCTCGTCGAATGCGGCGTTCGTCGGCGACGAGGTCACGGACCGGTTCTGCATCCTCGGCGGCGTCGACGAGCACATCGCGAAACTGAACGAATTGGCCGCCGCCGGCGTCGATCAGTTCAACCTCTACCTCATGAACGGTGACGAGGAGGACCAGGTGGCGTCGTATGGACGCGACGTCATCCCGGCGCTGCGCGACGTCGCCGCGACGGGCTGACGCAGACGACCGATCGCCATCGAAGCGGGGGCGCGCGTGGACAAGGACCGAGCGAAGGACGAGCAGCCGACGACGCGAGCCGCTCTGGGCCGGGCCGGCCACGTCCGACGCTGCCCGGGCCGGACCGGTCGCGCCGGCCGAGGCCGAGCCCGCGGCGCCGAGCCGAGCCGGCGGCCGAGGTCGCGCGGTCGAGGCCGAGGCTGCGGCGCCGGAGGCCGAGCCGGAGCCGAGCCGGCGGCGCCGAGCGCCGAGGCCGAGCCGCGGCGCGGCGACGAGGCCGAGGCGCCGACGCGCCGAGGCGAGCCGGTGGCGCCCGACGACGAGACCTCACCGACCGCGGACCTCCGCGCGCTCCTCGCGGTCGGCCGGCCGCGAGCGTGGCTGGCGACCGCGCTCCCGTTCCTGATCGCCGCGGTCGACGTCGACCGCACGCTGACGCCGGTCATGCTCGTCGGCGTCCTGTACTTCCTGCTCCCGTTCGACCTGCTCGTCCAGGGCATCGACGAGCTGTCGGTCCCCGAGGCCGCCCGGCGGACCCGCATCGCCATCGCGGCCACCAACCTGCCGTTCCTCGTCGTCCTCGTCCTGTGGGGCGGCGCCCTCGCGGGACTCGCCCTGGCCCTCGCGATCGCCGCGGCCATCGCCTACTCGGTGCCGCCGATCCGGCTCAAGGGCCGGCCCGTGCTCGACGCCGTCTGCGGGCGCGTCTGCTGGTCGTGCTGCCCGCGGTCTGCGGGACGTTCGTGGCCGGCGGCGGCGTCGCGCGACCTGCCGTGGCTCGCGCTCGGCGACCCTGTTCGCCTGGGCGATGGCCTCCCACGGCCTGCGCTCGATCGGCCGGGTCGACGACGACCGTGTCGCCGGGCATCGTCTCGACCGCCGTCCGGCTCGGGCCGCCAGGGAGCGGCGGCGCTGGTCCTCGCCGCCTACGTCGCGGCGGCCGGGATCGCGACCACGATGGGCGCGACCGGCACGCTGGTCGGCGGGGCCCTCGCGCTGTACGTGCTCCTGCCGATCATGGTGCTGGCCCCGTCGCGCCACGACCCGACGGCCCAGGAGGCGGCGGCGCGCCGGGCGTGGCGGACGTTCGACGGGCTGAACCTCATCGTCGGCCTGTGGTTCGGGCTGCTGCTCCTCCGGCACTGGCACGTCATCGTCGCGTCGCCGTGGGTCGCGGCGATCGCCGGGTCGGCCGTCGCGGCCGGGTACGTCGGGTTCAACGTCGTCGCGACGCGGCTGGCCACGCGGCGGCGGCGGCATCCCCGAGACGTTCGGCTCGAGCGCCGATGACGTCCCGTCGCTGACCGTCGTCGTGCCGTGCGGGACGGATCCGGACCGCCTCTTCGACACGGTCACCGCGCTGCGCGACCAGACCTACGCGGACCTGACGATCCTCGTGGTCGCGGACGAGGTCGGGGACGACGCGGTCGGGGCCGCGGTGGCCGCGGTCGGCCACGACGGCCGGGTCGTCACGGCACCGGCGGCGCCACCGGACTGGGAACGCGACGCCTGGATCCGGCGGATCGGCGCCGACGAGGCCGAGACGGACCTGGTGCTGTTCATCGGCGCCGACACCCTGCTCGCCCCGATCGCGACGCGGATCCTCGTCGAGCAGCTGCTGGTCCGACGGCTCGACCTGCTGTCGGGCGTCACCCGGTTCGCGATGGCGACGTCGGGCGAGCGCGCGTCGGTGCCGGGCTTCCCGATGCTCCTGTTCGGCTTCGTCCCGATCTGGCTCGTCATCGCTGACCGGCGGACGACCCGCGGCCCTCGCCTACGCCTACGAGCCGATGATGCTGGTCCGGCGCGACGCGTTCGACGCGGTCGAGGGCGCCGGGCTCGGTCGTGCCGGTCGGACGATCCGGGCTGGGACTGGCCCACGCGATGTCGCGGGCCGGTCGACGCGTCGGGGTCGTCCACGCCGCCGGCCTCGGCGTCATCCACCACGACCGGTCGATCGGCGAGACCGTCGCCGACTGGCGGGAGCGGTTCGTCTCGTCGGTCGGCGGCTCGCTGGCGATCGCCATCCTGGCGATGCTGCTCGAGGTGCTCGCCTTCGTGGTCCCGCTCCTGCTGCCCGTCGCGGCGATCCTGTCGGGCGCCCCGATCCGGACCCTCGTCGCGTCGTTCGTCCCGCTGATCCTGCTCGGGGTCGAGCCGCCTGCTGATCTGCCTCACTCCAGCGCCAGTCGCCGAGGACCCTCGTGCTGGCATCCGGTCACGGTCCTGGTGGCCCTCGTCGGCCAGGTCGCCGCGATCGCCGACGTCGTCACCGGCCGGCGGGTCTCGGTCGAGGAGCCGCTCGAAGCCCCCGCGTGACGCCCCGCGAGCGGCGGGCCCGCCATCGCCTACCATCTTCGTCCTGACCGACCGACGCGCCCCTGAGCCGAGGAGGCCCCCATGCGCACGCTCATCACCAACGGCACGATCGTCACCGCGGAAGGCTCGTCGGTCGCCGACGTCCTGATCGACGGCGAGACGATCGCGACCATCGGCGCCGACCTCGCGGCGGCCGGCGTCGACCGCCGACGAGACCATCGACGCGCGCGGGCAAGTACGTCATCCCGGGCGGGATCGACGTCCACACCCACATGGAGCTGCCGTTCGGCGGGACGTTCGCCAAGGACACCTTCGAGACCGGGACGCGCGCGGCCGCGTTCGGCGGCACGACCTCGATCGTCGACTTCGCGGTCCAGTCGCGCGGGGCGTCGCTGCGGGCCGGCCTGGATGCGTGGCACGCCAAGGCCGAGGGCAACGCGGTCGCCGACTACGGGTTCCACATGATCATGAGCGACGTCAACGACGACACGCTCGCCGAGATGGACGGGCTGGTCGCCGAGGGCGTCCCGGACTTCAAGCTGTTCACCGCCTACCCGGGCGTCTTCTACAGCGACGACGGGGCGATCTTCCGGGCGATGCAGCAGACCGCGAAGAACGGCGGGCTGATCATGATGCACGCCGAGAACGGGATGGCCATCGACGTCGTGGCCGCGCAGACCGTCGATGCCGGCACGACCGACCCGATCGGCCACGGACTCGCCCGCAAGGCCGTCTTCGAGGGCGAGGCCACCAACCGCGTGATCCGGCTCGCCGAGGCGGCCGGCGTGCCCGTCTACATCGTCCACCTCTCGGCGAGGGAGGCGCTGGCCGAGGTCCGCGCGGCGCGCGACCGCGGCTCGAAGGCCTTCGCCGAGACCTGCCCGCAGTACCTGTTCCTCTCGCTCGACGACCTCGGGCAACGGGTTCGACGGCGCCAAGTTCGTCTGCTCGCCGCCGCTGCGCACCGCCGACCACCAGGACGACCTCTGGACCGGGCTCGTCAAGGACGACCTGCAGCTCGTCTCGACCGACCACTGCCCGTTCGACTTCCACGGGCAGAAGGAGCTGGGCCGGGGCGACTTCCGCAAGATCCCCAACGGCCTGCCGGGCGTCGAGGACCGGGTCGACCTGCTCCACGACGGCGGGGTCGTCGCCGGCCGGATCACCCGCGAGCGCTGGGTCGAGATCATCTCGACGGCGCCGGCGAAGATGTTCGGGATGTACCCGCAGAAGGGCGCGATCGCGATCGGCTCGGACGCCGACCTCGTCGTCTACGACCCGGACCGCCGCCACACGATCTCGGCGGCGACGCACCACATGGACGTCGACTACTCGTGCTACGAGGGCCGCTCCGTCCAGGGCGGCAGCGACATCGTGCTCAGCCGCGGCTCGGTCATCGTGCGCAACGGCGAGTTCACCGGCCGCAAGGGCGCGGGCAAGTTCATCAAGCGGGCCGCCGCGGGGTACGCGCGCGGCGAACTAGCCGGCCGGCCGCGGCGAGTCTCAGCCGATCGTCGGGCGGCCCATCTCGCGGCGGTAGCGCTCGTTGAAGTCGAACAGGAAGCGGTCCTGGCGCGGGTAGACGCCGGTCTTGTAGGCGCGCGACCCGACGCCGGTCTGGGCCCGCTCGCAGATCGTCCAGTCCTGCTTCGAGATCAGGTCCCACAGCTCGACGACCGGATCCGGCTTGAACGACGCCGCCGCGATCGTCTCCGGCCGGAACAGGTACTCCGAGATGACCGTCGTGTGACCGGGCCCCTGCGGGAAGAGCAGGTAGTACATCGCGCAGTCCGGGTGCAGGTTGAGCAGCAGGTTCGGGAACTGGAAGGTGCCGTAGTACATGCGGTAGTCGTCGGGCTCGAGGCCGGGCAGCGGCGGCAGGTCGGACGTCCCGGTCCGGGTGAAGCTCGAGGCGCCCTCGATCATCCAGTTGCCGTCGTCCTGCGTCTCCTCGTCCCAGACCTCGCCGAAGCGGTACAGCGGCACGATCGAGACGAGCTCGGGATGGACCGTCGGGCAGTGGAGGCACTCGTTGTAGTTCTCGACGACGATCTTCCAGTTGGCCGCCACCTCGTAGCGCAGCCGGACGCCGATGCGCAGCTCGTCGATGCGGTAGCGGTCGAAGACCGTGATGCTCTCGGTCCCCTCCTGGAGCGACGGGCACGAGCGGCTCGGGCGCATCGGAGAGGTTGACGAACACGAACCCGGCGTACGACCCGACGGCGATCTGGTGGAGCGGGTACGCCTCGCGGTCGAAGTACTCGTCCTCGTGGACGTTCGGCGTCCCGATGAGCTGCCCGTCGAGGTCGAACGACCAGGCGTGGTACGGGCACTTGAAGGCCTTGCCGACGTGCCCGCACAGCTCGCCGGTCTCGTCGAGCAGCTTGGTCCCGCGGTGGGCGCAGACGTTGTAGAACGCGCGCGGCTCGCCGGCCGGGTTGCGCGTCACGATCACCGACTCGCCGGCGATGTCGCGGACGAGGAAGTCGCCCGGGTTCGGGAACTCCTCGTCGCGGCCGATGCAGACCCAGCCGCCGAACCAGACCCGCTCGCGCTCGTCGGCGTAGACGGCGTCGCTCGTGTAGTCGGCGCCGGTCAGGGTCGGCCGCGGCGTCCAGTCGCGGCTGCGCAGGTGCTCGCGGCGGGCGTTGCGGTCGAGGCCGGCGGCGTCCGGCCGCGGGGTCGTCTGGGTCATCGATCGGCTAGCGCGTGCGCGGGAAGCCGAGGTCGATCTTCGACGTCCCGGGGTCCGGCCAGCGCGAGGTGACGATCTTGGCCCGCGTGTAGAACTGGACGCCCTCGGGGCCGTACATGTGCAGGTCGCCGAAGAGCGACGCCTTCCAGCCGCCGAAGCTGTAGTACGCGACCGGCACCGGGATCGGCACGTTGATGCCGACCATCCCGGCGTTGACCTCGAACTGGAACTGGCGGGCCGCGCCGCCGTCGCGGGTGAAGATCGCCGTGCCGTTGCCGTACGGGTTGTCGTTGATGAGCTTGACCGCCTCGTCGTAGGTGTCGACGCGCATCACGGTCAGCACCGGGCCGAAGATCTCGTCGCGGTAGGCGTCCATGTCGGTCGTGACGTGGTCGATCAGGCTGGCGCCGAGGAAGAACCCGTCCGACTCCTTGTAGAGCGGGTGCTCGCGGCCGTCGGCCACGACCGTCGCGCCCTGGGCCGGGCCGGAGTCGAGGTACGAGGCGACCTTGTCGCGGTGCTGGCGGGTGACGAGCGGGCCCATCTCGGCGGTCGGGTCCGTGCCCGGGCCGACCTTGACCTTGGGCAGCCGCGCCGAGATCGCCGTCGACGAGCGGGTCGGCGACGTCGCCGACGGCGACGATCGTGGCGATCGCCATGCAGCGCTCGCCGGCGGAGCCGTAGCCGGCCGAGACCGCCGCGTCGGCGGCCATGTCGATGTCGGCGTCGGGCAGCACGATCATGTGGTTCTTGGCGCCGCCGAGCGCCTGGACGCGCTTGCCGTTCGCGGTCCCGGTCTCGTAGATGTAGCGGGCGATCGGCGTCGAGCCGACGAACGAGACCGCGGCGATGTCCGGGTGCTCGAGGATGGCGTCGACCGCGACCTTGTCGCCGTGGACGACGTTGAAGACGCCGTCCGGGACGCCCGCCTCGGCGAGCAGGTCGGCGAGGAAGATCGAGGCCGACGGGTCCTTCTCGGACGGCTTGAGGATGAACGTGTTCCCGGCGGCGATGGCCGTGGCGAACATCCACATCGGGACCATCGCCGGGAAGTTGAACGGCGTGATCCCGGCGACCACGCCGAGCGGCTGGCGGATCTGGTAGACGTCGACGCCGCCCGAGACCTGCTCGCTGAAGCCGCCCTTGAGCAGGTTCGGGATGCCGCAGGCGAACTCGAGGTTCTCGAGCCCGCGGGCGATCTCGCCGAGCGCGTCCGAGGGGACCTTGCCGTGCTCGGCGGTGAGGTGCGCCGCGAGCTCCTGGCGGTGCGCCTCGACCAGGTTCCGGATCCTGAACATGATCTCGGTGCGCTTCGAGAGCGACGTCGCGCGCCAGCCCGGGAACGCGGCCTTGGCCGCGGCGACCGCGGCACCGACCTCCTCGACCGAGGCGAGGTCGACGTGCTTCGCCAGGCGACCGGTCGCCGGGTCGTAGACCGGACCCTCGCGGCCGGACGTGCCGGCGACGCTGCGCCCGCCGATCCAGTGGCTGATCCGACCTGGTGCCGCGGCGTCCGTTCGGACCGCGCCCGGCTCTGCGACCTGCGTCATCGGGAAGACCTCTCTCGGGGGGTCGCCCGCACGGCGACCCGGCTCTGTCGGACCGTCACGATACTCCGTCGGGGCCAGCCTCCCGGCGGACGTCCCGCCGCGCGGCCCCTCGGCCGACCGCCTAGACCGTCGGCCGATCGGCGGGATCCGGCCAGGACGGGAGGGTGTCGTCCGGCGCTGCCTCGCCGCCGGTCTCGCCCATCCCGCGCGCGGCGAGGACGAGGTACGCCCCCGCGAACGCGATCGCGACCGCCGAGGGCGATCAGGGTGCCCGCGTTGAGCTCCCCGACGACGGCGGGGTCGCGCCAGGTCAGCGAGACCGCGGCGCGGACGAGCGCCCACAGCGCGAGGGCGGCCAGCAGGATCCGGCCGTCGCGCGCCGCCCCGCCAGCGGGCCGCGAGGACCAGCCCGATGACCAACGCCAGGGCCAGGGTCGCGAAGCCCTCGTAGGCCTGCGCGGGGTGGGACGGCAGGGCCGGCGCGAGCGACGCCCACGGCCCCGGTCCGAGGAAGGCCGTCGCCCACGGCAGGGCGACCGGCTGGCCCTGCCCCGCCCCGCCGAGGAGCATCGCGAGCTTGCCCGCCCCGAGCACGAAGAGGACCGGGAGCGCGACGAGGTGCATCCAGCGCCCGACCGGGACCTCCAGGAGCGTCGCGACGGTCAGGCCGCTCAGGAGCCCGCCCACGACGGCGAGACTCAGCTCGAAGCCGCCGCGTCCGGGGTCGAGGAGGACGCCGGGCTGCGCCGCGTAGTAGTCGAGGTGCAGCAGGCCGTACCCGATCCGACCGCCGATCACCGCGCCCGGGACGACGCCGACGGCGATGAACAGCAGGTCGTCGGCCCGCAGCGTGGCGCGCCGCGCCATCAGCCCCACGACGATGAGCGCGGCGATGATGACCGCCGCGATCGCGACCGCCTCCCAGCGCACGACGAGGCCGCCACGAGATGGAGCAGCGGGTCGAAGTCGAGCGCGATGAGGGCGATCGGCACGGTGCTCGGCAGTGTATCGGGAGCCCGTCGTCGCGGCGGACGGCGCCGACGCCGGGGTGTCGGCTGGCCGACACCTCCCGTGTCACCCACTGGGTCGTCCGGCGGTCACGACGCGGACATCATCGGGCCCTAGTTGGCGGTCGCGCGGGGGCGCGCCGCCAGCCGGGGGGCGACACGAGACGGCGGATCTTGGGGGGTCCGCCGACTCGAGCCCGACGCCCGGCCCACGGGGGGACGGGCCGGGCGTCGAGGGCCAGGACGGGACGAGATGCGCATGGCACGACGCGTAGCGGCACCGCGAGCCCTCCTGCAGGTGGACCTGCTGGGCCGGATCGAGGTGCGAACCGCCACCGGCGCGCGCGTGACCTTCGCCGGCCGCCACGCCCCCGCCCTCTTCGCCCTGCTGGTCCTCGTCCGCCGCCCGCGGTCCCGCGAGGCGATCGCCGCCGACCTCTGGCCCGAATCCGACGCCACCTCGGCCGGCTCGCTGCGCCAGGCCCTCTGGCTCGTCCGACATGGCCTCTCTGACGCAGGCGTCGCGCCGGATTCGGTCCTCGACGTCTCGTCGGAGTCGATCGGCATCCGCGCCGATGCGACCATCGCCCTCGACATCGAGCGCCTTCGAGGCGTGCCTCGACGCCTCCGCGTGCGGCGCCGAGCGGGCGATCGGCCTCTACGGCGGCGACCTCGTGGAGTCGCTCGGGCACGATTGCTTCGCCGCCGAGCGCGAGCGCCTCGCGGACCGCTACGAGGACGCCCTGGTCACCGTCGCCGAGCGTCGCCTCGCCGGCGGCGACCTGCGTGGCGCGATCGAGGCCGCGCAGCACGTCATCGCGCGCGATCCGCTCCGCGAGGAGGCGCACGCGATCCTGATCGCCGTCCACGGCCTGGTGGGCTCCCGCGCGCAGATCGTCCGCCAGTACCGCCGCCTGCAGGTCGTCCTCGAGCGCGAGCTCGGCGAACCGCCGCTGCCCGAGACGGACGCCACGTACCGGCTCGCGATGCGCCACGCGGTCCAGCGCTCGATGGAACGGGCCGCGCGGATCGAGCCGGATCGCCGCCCCGCCCTCGTGGCCGTCAGCCACTAGCGCGCGTCCGGCCGCGCCGGCGGCGCACTTCGCGAACCCGGCGTAGCATCGGGCCGATGTCGTCCTCGCCCGCGCTCGGCCTGCCTCGCCGCAGCCTGTCGTCGCGCCCGATGGCCAGCGCCGTGCTCGCGGTCATGACCCTGGCCGGCTGCGCGAGCAGCGCCGGCCCGTCCGCCGCGCCCTCGTCGGGGCCGTCGGCCGCATCGTCGTCGACCGGGATCCCATCCATGCCGTCGGCCACCAAGGCGCCGGCCGACACCCTCGCCGACGCCACCCTGGCGATGATCGTCGCCGATGCCGCGACCGTCGCCGGCGTCGGACCGGAGGCCGTCACCGTCGTCAGCGTCAAGCCGGTGACCTGGATGGACGGGTCTCTCGGCTGCCCGAAGCCGGGCGTCATGTACACGCAAGCCGTGGTGCCGGGATTCCGGGTCATCGTCCTGGCGGGCGACCGGAAGCTCGACTACCGCGTCGGGCGCGCGGGCACCGCCAAGCGCTGCGACAGCGGGACCTCGGTCGGCAGCGACGGCTGAGGCCGGCCCGCCTAGGGCAGCTTCGAGACCAGGTCCCGGACGGCCGCGGTCGACGCCTCGAAGGCGGTCCGCTCGTCGGGCGTCAGCTCGATCTCGAACACGCGCTCCATCCCCTTGGCCCCGAGCACGACCGGCACGCCGACGAACAGCCCGTCGACCCCGAACTCCCCGGTCAGCAGCACCGCGCACGGCAGCACGCGCTTCCGGTCGAGCAGGATCGCCTCGACCATCTCGAACGTGCTCGCGGCCGGGGCGTAGAACGCGGATCCGGTCTTGAGCAGCGCGACGACCTCGGCCCCGCCGTTGGCGGTCCGCTCCTCGAGGGCCTTGACGCGGTCCGCCGGCAGCAGCTCGGTGATCGGCACGCCGGCGACCGTGGAGTAGCGCGACAGCGGGCACCATCGTGTCGCCGTGGCCGCCGAGCACGAAGGCATGCGTGTCGGCGACGCTCACGCCGAGCTCCTCGGCGATGAACGTGCGGAACCGGGCCGAGTCGAGGACGCCGGCCATGCCGAGCACGCGCTCGCGCGGGAAGCCCGACGCGGCGAGCGCGACGTGGCACATCGCGTCGAGCGGGTTGGTGACGACGATCAGGATCGCGTCCGGCGAGTGCTTCGACCGCCTGCTCCACGACGGCGCGGACGATCCCGGCGTTCTTGGCCAGGAGGTCGTCGCGGCTCATCCCGGGCTGGCGGGCCAGCCCCGACGTGACCACCACGATGTCGGACCCCGCGGTGTCCGCGTAGTCGTTGGTGCCGGTGACCCGGGCGTCGTGGCCGACGACCGGCGCCGCCTCGGCGAGGTCGAGGCCCTTGCCCTGCGGCAGGCCTTCGACGATGTCGACCAGCACGACGTCCGCGAGGCCGGCCTCGGCGATCCGTTGCGCGGTCGTCGCGCCGACATTCCCGGCGCCGATGACGGTGACCTTGTTGCGCGCCATGTGATGGGTGCTCCCTTCCGTGCGGTCGTACAGCGCGATCCTACGGGCGTCGCGCGGGGATCGTCATCCGTCGAGGTCGGTCATGGACGTCGGCCGGTGGTCGCGCGGATCCGGTGGAGGCACGCTGCGTCCACGGCCGACCTCCTCGGCCACCTGCGCTCAGGAGACCACCTCGATGTCGTCCACTCCGGCCCTCGTCCTCGTCGGCCTCGTCCTCGTCCTCCTGTCGATCCCGCTGGCGTTCAGCCTCGGGCCGATCGTGCTGGGCGGATTCCTGCTCTGGCTCGGCTATCGCCGGGCGACGGCCGCGCTCGAAGCGCCGACCGCCACCCCCGCCTGATCGATCCCGCGGGTCGCCGCTAGCCGGCGACCGACCCGCCCGTCGCCGCCCGGCGCGCCGCCTCCACGGCCTCCGGCGTCGACGCCGGGCCTGCGCCCAGGACCTCGGGCGCGACCATCCCGGCATACGCGTCGAAGTTGGCCGCGAACATCCCGGCCAGCGCCGCGGCCTGAGTGTCGTACGCGTCGGGGTCGGCCCACGTCGCGCGCGGGTCCAGGAACGACGACGGGACGTCGGGGCACTCGAGCGGGACCTCGAACCCGAAGGTCGGGTCGATCCGGGTCGGCACGCCGTCAAGCCGCCCGTCGATCGCCGCCCGGACCATCGAGCGTGTGTGGGCGATGTCCATGCGCCGGCCCGTGCCGTACGGTCCGCCGGTCCAGCCGGTGTTGACCAGCCACACGGGGACGTCGTACCGCTCGAGCCGCTCGGTCAGCATCGCCGCGTAGTGCGCCGGGTGGCGCGGCATGAACGGCGCACCGAAGCACGCGGAGAACGTGGCGCTGGGTTCCTTGATGCCGACCTCGGTGCCGGCCAGCTTGGCGGTGTAGCCGCTGATGAAGTGATAGGCAGCCTGCTCGCGGGTGAGCCGCGAGATCGGCGGCATGACCCCGAACGCGTCGGCGGTCAGGAACACCACGTTACGCGGCTGGCCCGCGACGCCGGTCGGGTCGGCGTTGCCGATGAAGCGCAGCGGGTAGGCGCCGCGCGTGTTCTCGGTGAAGCGCTCCGACGCCAGGTCGAGCTCGCGGGTCCGCGGGTCGAGGTCCACGTTCTCGAGGACGGTCCCGAAGCGCCGCGTCGTCTGGAAGATGTCCGGCTCGTACATCGGCGAGAGGCGGATGGTCTTCGCGTAGCAGCCGCCCTCGAAGTTGAAGACGCCGCCGTCGCCCCAGCCGTGCTCGTCGTCGCCCACCAGGCTCCGCCGTGGGTCCGCCGAGAGCGTCGTCTTGCCCGTCCCCGACAGGCCGAAGAAGATCACCGGGTCGCCCGCCTCGCCGACGTTGATCGCGGAGTGCATCGGCAGCACGCCCTCGTCGGGGAGCAGGTCGTTCATGACCGTGAACGCCGACTTCTTGATCTCACCGGCGTACTCGGTGCCGACGATGATGACCTCCATCCGCTGGAGGTGGACGAGGATCGCCGTCTCGGTGCGGGTCCCCTCGGTCGCCGGGTCGGCCTTGAACGACGGGACGCAGAGGATCGTGAAGTCGGGCTCGCGCGTCCGGCGGCACCCGGCACCGGCTCGCGGAAGAGGTTCCGCGCGAAGAGGCTCGCCCAGGCCGTCTCGGTGTACGACGCGGAGCGACCGGCGGTGGGCCGGGTCCGCGCCGATCGACGCGTGCTGGACGTACAGGTCGCGGTCGGCCAGGTAGGCGACGAGGCGTGCGCGCAGCCGGTCGTAGTCCGCCTCGCTGATCGGGCCGGTTGACCGGTCCCCACCAGATGTGGTCGCGGGTCGTCGGCTCGTCGACGATGAACTTGTCCATGCGGCGAGCGGCCGGTGTGGCGCCCCGTCCGGACGACCAGCGGGCCGTCGGCCGCGACGAGGCCCTCGCCGCGCCGGATGGCGTCCTCGTAGAGCTCGGCGGCGGGCTTGTCGACGCGCAGGGAGCGACCCAGGGCGGGTCGGACGGCGGCGGGGGTGGTGGCCATCGGCGGTGGACTCCTGTGACGCAGGGGCGATCGTCGAGATCGACCGGCCGCGCGTGACGCTCGCCAGAGGACGAGCGGGAGTCGGCTTCCGCAGTCGCAGGGTGGTCTCGTCACCACCTCGTGGGCGGCATCCTACTCCATTGCGGCTCGGTTGCGCCACGGTTGCGAACCGGTCGCGGTGCCGGCGCGCGCCGCCCGCGTCCGAAAGACCCGTTCCGACCCGATTCCGAGCCGTCCGGTGCGCGCGCGCGCCGAATGGGTGACAGGAGTCGACAAACGGGACCATCGAGCCCCGCTCGGTGGGACCTCCTTCGCCCGCGAGCGTCCCCGGCACGCTCTAGCGTCGGTGGTGGCGCGATGTCTTCGACACCCTCGCCGACGCGGCTTCCAGGAGGTACACGATGCACATGGGCAGACGACGCATCTCCCTCGTCCTCGGGACGATGGCGATGGCGCTGATGCTGACGTTCCCGATCGGCGTGGCGGCGGCCCCGCGTTCGGTCCCCGCCTCCGTGCAGGGATCGCACACGTGGTCCGGCCAGAGCTGCGACGGGACCGCTCTGTCGGTCATCTATCACGTCACGAGCCGGGGGCGGGTCGTCTTCGACTCGGCGACCGGCGCCCGGACCAGGGTCTGGCGCTTCCCGGGCTTCTTCATGGTCACGTTCCGCGGCGAGCGCACCCGGGTGCTCGTCTGGCTCACGTGGCGTCGCGGCGTTGCGACGCTCCATTCCCGATCGTGGTCCGGGCGCTGCGAGCCCGTGACCCCTCCGGCCGGCGATCCACCGCCGGTCGATGATGGTGGGAACGGCCAGACCGGCTAGTCCCTCCCCGAGCGGTCCGCCGCGGCGGCTCGACAGGTGAACGAACGGGCGTCGTGCCAGGGGCACGGCGCCCGTTCCATGTCGTCCGCCCGGAGTTGACGCTCGCGCGACGCGAGCCGTAGCATCCGCGCACAACCGAAGAGCTCTTATCAAGAGTGGCAGAGGGACCGGCCCGATGAAGCCACGACAACCTACCGGCGTCGAGTCGGCAAGGTGCCAAATCCGGGCAGGACCTCCTGCGAGATAAGGGAACTCCCCTTCGGAGCCCCCTCACTCATCCGAGTCGTCGCTGTCCGCACCCCGGTCCCGAGGCCGCGTCCCCCGCCTCCCGGAGCGACCCGATGACGACCGAGACCCTCGAGCCGCCGACCTCCCCCGCCGCGCGCATCACCGGCATGCGCTGTCGCAACTGCGGGCGGACCCAGCCGATCGGGCTGTCCTACGTCTGTCCGAACTGTTTCGGGCCACTCGAGGTGGCCTACGACTACGACCTGATCGGCCGGACGCTCACCCGCGAGGTCGTCGAGCGGCGCGGGCCCGGCATCTGGCGGTTCGCCGAGCTGCTCCCCGTGGACGCGCCGCCGAAGCGCGGCCTCGCCGTCGGGTCCACCCCGCTCACGCTGGCCGACCGCCTCGCCCCGAGCCTCGGCGTCGACCGGCTCTGGATCAAGGACGACACCCGGAACCCGTCGCTGAGCTTCAAGGACCGCGCGGTGGCGATCGCCGCGGCCCGCGCCGTCGAGTTCGGCGTCGAGGCCCTCTGCTGCGCCTCCACCGGCAATCTCGCGGGCGCGACGGCCGCGGCGGCCGCGGCCATCGGGCTGCCGGCCTACGTGTTCATCCCGGCCGACCTCGAGCCGGCCAAGGTGGACCACGCGCTCGCCTACGGCGCGACCGTGGTCCCGATCGCCGGCACCTACGACGACGTGAACCGGCTCTGCCTGGAGGTCGCCGACGAGACCGGCTGGGGCTTCGTCAACATCAACCTGCGGCCGTTCTACGCGGAGGGCTCCAAGACCCTCGCCTACGAGATCGCCGAATCGCTCGGCTGGCGCTCGCCGGACGTCGTGGTGGCGCCGGTCGCATCCGGGGCGATGTTCACCCGGGTCGCCCGCGGCTTCGAGGAGCTCGCCGAGCTGGGCCTGATCGAGCGCCGTCCGATCCGCTTCGTGGGCGGCCAGGCCGCCGGCTGCGCCCCGGTCGCGACGGCGTTCGCCGCCGGCACCGACGTCATCGAGCCGGTCCGCGAGCCCGACACGATCGTCCGCTCGCTCGCGATCGGCAATCCGGCCGACGGTCGCTACGCGGTCGAGCTCGCGCGCGACTCGGGCGGGTCCATCGAGGCCATCGACGATGCCGCAGACGGCGGCCGCGATCCGCGAGGTCGCCCGGCTCGAGGGCATCTACCCGGAGACGGCCGGGGGCGTCACGCTCGGCGCGGTCGCCGCGGCCCGGCGTCGCGGCGTGATCGGCGACGGCGACGAGGTCGTCGCCCTGCTGACCGGCAACGGGCTCAAGACCCCGGACGCGCGGACCTTCGGGCGCGCCGACGGCGTCGCGCGGCCCGGCGAGCCCGGGCTCGCCCCGGTCATCCGGCCGAGCCTCTCGGCATTCGAGGCGTGGCTCGACGGCAGCGCCGGAGGAGCGGCATGAGCACGGTCCGCATCCCGCCGACGCTGCGCACCTCGACCGGCGGCGCGAAGATCGTCGAGGTCCCGGGCGGCACGGTCCGCGAGGTCGTGGCCGGACTGGTCGCGGCGCACCCGAGCCTCGGCGCCCAGATCCTGGCGCCGGACGGCGAGCTGAACCGGTTCGTCAACGCGTTCCTCAACGACACGGACGTGCGCCACCTGCAGGCGCTCGACACGCCGGTCGGCGACGGCGACACGCTGGTCCTGCTCCCGGCGATGGCCGGCGGCTGAGCCGCCCGCGGGGATCAGCTCAGCGCCACTGCGCCCCGTCGGGGTAGCGGTAGCGGTCGATCGAGGCCGGCTGCATCTGCGCGCTGTACCCAGGCGTCGTCGGCAGACGGTAGCGGCCGCCCTCGACCACGACCGGGTCGAGGAAGTGCTCGTGGAGATGGTCGACGTACTCGATCATCCGGCCCTCGAGCCGGCCGCTCACCGCGATGTAGTCGAACGGCGAGAGGTGCTGGACCAGCTCGCACAGGCCGACGCCGCCGGCGTGCGGGCAGACCGGGACGCCGAACTTCGCCGCGAGCAGCAGGATCGCGACGATCTCGTTGACGCCGCCGACGCGGCAGGCGTCGATCTGGCAGATGTCGATGGCGCCGGCCTGGAGCAGCTGCTTGAACATGATCCGGTTGTGGACGTGCTCGCCGGTGGCGACCCGGATCGGGCGCGACGCCCCGGGCGATCGCGGCGTGGCCGAGGATGTCGTCGGGGCTCGTGGGCTCCTCGATCCAGTACGGGTCGAACGGGGCCAGCCGGGCCATCCACTCGATCGCGACGCCCACGTCCCAGCGCTGGTTGGCGTCGACGGCGAGCATGTGGTCGGGGCCGATCTGCGAGCGGATCAGGCGCATCCGCCGGACGTCGTCCTCGAGGTCGGCGCCGACCTTGATCTTGAACCGCGTCCAGCCGTCGGCCAGCGCCTCGCGGCAGAGCCGCTCGATCTTGGCGTCGTCGTAGCCGAGCCAGCCGGCCGACGTGGTGTAGGCCGGGTAGCCGTCGCGGCGCAGCTCCGCCTCGCGCTCGGCGCGACCCGGCAGCGGCCGCCTCGAGGATCGCGAGCGCCTCGTCGGGGGTCAGGGCGTCGGTCAGGTAGCGGAAGTCGACGAGCGCGACGATCTCGCGCGGCGACATGTCCGAGAGCAGCTGCCAGACGGGCTTGCCGGCCCGCTTGGCCACGAGGTCCCAGACGGCGTTGACCACGGCGGCGGTGGCGAGGTGGATGACGCCCTTCTCGGGGCCGAGCCAGCGCAGCTGGCTGTCGCCGACGAGGTCCCGCCAGAAGCCGCCGAGGTCGCCGCTCGACCGTCTCCAGGTCGCGCCCGACGACCAGCGGCGCGATGGCCCGGACGCCCGCGACGACCGACCTCGTTCCCGCGCCCGATCGTGAACGTGAACCCGTGGCCCTCGAGGCCGTCGCCCGTCGTCCGTGCGCAGGATCACGTACGCCGCCGAGTAGTCCGGGTCGAGGTTCATGGCATCGGAGCCGTCGAGCGCCCGCGAGGTCGGGAAGCGGATGTCGACGACGTCGAGCGACGTGATGACGGTCAAGTCCCTATCCCTTCAGTGCGCCCACGAGCAGGCCGCGGGTGATGTACCGCTCAAGGATGACGGCCATCGCGACCACCGGGGTGATCATGATCAGCACCAGCACCGAGATGGCCCACCACTGCGGTCCACGGGTCGCGTTCTGTGCCGCGACCTGCAACGGCATCGTCTGCGCGTTCGCGCTCGTCAGCACGAGCGCCACAAGGAACTCGTTCCACGCGAAGATCAGCACGATCAGGAACGTCGCCACGAGCCCGGGCACGGAGATCGGCAGGACGATCGAGCGGACGATGCGCCACACCGAAGCTCCGTCCACCGCCGCCGATTCCTCGAGCTCCTTGGGGAGCGCCGCGAAGTACTCGCGCATCAGCCAGACCACGATCGGCAGGTTCGTCGCGACGTACACGATGATGAGCGCGGCGAGGCTGTCGAGCAGGCCGATCTGCTGGAACAGGACGTACATGGGGATGGCGACCGCGATCGGTGGCAGGATCCGCTGCGAGATCAGCCAGAACGCGATGTCGCTGTTGCCCAGCGCCCAGCGGAAGCGACGGCCGATGGTCTGGGCCAGGATCGCGAAGACGGCGACGGCCGAGGCGATACCGACCGGGAGGGGCGCCCCGACTGCGACGACGACCAGCGCCAGGGCGACGCATCCGATGAACAGCCCGATGATCCCCACGCGCGGCTGGTAGGTGAAGCGGACGAGCGCGTAGGCCGTGAACGACCCCATGACCAGGGCGATGCTGGCGCTCGAGAAGGAGACGATCATCGTGTTCAGGTACGGGCGGAGCGTGTCGTTGCCGAGCTCGACGAGGATGTAGCGCCAGGCATCGAGGGTCGGCTGGAAGTCGACGAACGGGACGTAGAACGGACCCTTGTCGACTTGGTAGGCGGTCTTGAACGAGGTGACGACCAGCCAGTAGATGGGGAACAGGACGACCACCGACCAGCCGCAGAGCAGCAGGAAGGCGCCGACCTTGGCGGGTGGCCGCAGATCGGTCGGCTCGCGCTGCCGGAAGGGGTTGGTCATGCGAGGTCCGTGACGCGTCGGCGCACGAAGCTGACGTAGACGGTGGCGATGACCGTCACGAGGATGAGCAGCAGATAGGCGACGGCCGCCGAACGGCCGAGGTTGAGGGTGTTCCAGTCGATGTAGGCCTGCAGCGTCATCGACTGGGTCGCCGTGCCCGGACCGCCCCCGAGCAGGATGTTGGGCATGTCGATGATCTTGAAGCCCTCGATCAGGCGGATGAGGATGACCGCGGAGGACACCGGCAGGAGCGCCGGCAGGGAGATGTGACGGAAGCGACTGCCACGGGCTCGCTCCGTCGGTCCAGGCCGCCTCGTGGACCTCGTGATCGAGGCCCTCGAGGGCCGCGAGCATGACGATGAAGATGAACGGGGTCCACGCCCACGTGTCCCCGATGATCACTGCCGCGCGCGCCAGCCACGGGTCGGTCACCCACGTGAAGTCGCGCACCGCCGAGGGCCACGAACAACGGCTCGAGGGGACCCTTGGAGGTGTCAGTCATCATCTGGAACATGTAACCGACGCCGACCGGGGTGATCGTCAAGGGGATGAGGAAGACGATCCGGAAGAAGCGTCGGCCGGGGACGCGCTGGACGGCCAGGATCGCCAGGCCGAGCCCGAGCAGGTACTGCAGCGTGATCCCGACGAAGACGAAGATCAGGGTGACGATCAGCGACCCCGGGCCGGCCGCCCTCGCTGAAGAGGGCCTGGACGAGGATGTAGACGAAGCCGACCAGCGTCACGCCGCCGATGAGGCGGAGGACGAGGCCGAACGGACCGACCTGGCGGCCCCGGACCGAGCGCGGTCCAGGCCAACGTGGTCAGCCCGATCGTGATGCCCATGATCAGCCAGCCGAGGAGGTTGGGCGTCTTGAGCACGCCCAGGAAGTGGGACCGCTCGAGGCCGAAGAGGACCTGCTGGTAGTTCGAGAAGCCGATGAACTTGAGGTCGATCCCGCCCTTGTGGAAGTCGAGCTTCGACAGGGACAGCGCGACCGACGCGATCAGGGGGAAGAGCGAGAGGAACAGGACGAACAGGACGGTCGGCCAGATGAAGAGCCACCTGGCGGCCCCGTCCGAGCGCAACCCGCCGAATGCGGAGATCGCGCCCCGTGCGGCGCTCGCTCGAGGACCTGACCTCGGGGAGGTCAGGTCCTCGGCGGTATCGCCGTCGTTAGCGCTGAACGCCAAGGCTGGCGACGTAGGCAGCGAGCTGCTTGTCCTTGCCGACCTCGTCGGTGATCGCGTTCCATCCGTCAGCGATCGCCTGCTCCGTGCCGGCCTGGTCGAGCTCCCCGGCGAGGAATTGCGAGACGGCGGTGTCGAGCACGTCCTGCTGATACTTCTTGGTCTGCGGGATGCGCATGTCGAGGATCATGTTCGGGCTCTGCAGGCTGGACTTGATGGCGCCGAGGTAGACCTCGGCGGCTTCCTTGCTCAGGCCCGCGTCGACCCAGGGCTGGATGTTCTCGAACTGTGACGTCCGATACGGGTTGTAGCCTGTCTTGCCGAGGGTCACGTCGACATTGGCCTGGGCCGGGGATGCCATGTAGGACAGGAAGCTTACGGCGGCATCCTGGTTGGCCGCGGGAGCGGCCGCATTGACCGCGCCGGACCAGCCGCCGAACGAGGCGAACGGTGCGTAGTTGACGCCATCGACGGCCTTCGGGCAGGTGGTCGCGTCACACGGCACGAGCTTGCCGGTCTTCCGGTCGAGCGTCTGGGTCCATCCCGGCGTGATCGTCGCGCCGGTCTTGTCCTGGACATACGTCCCGGGGGCGAGGGTCCCGATGTCGCCCCAGTCCATGGTGAGGGCGCAACGACCCGGTCGTGAACAGGCCGCGGCTGTCGCCGACGCCCATGATTGAGCTCTTCCTTGGGCCCGTACTCGGCGGTCTTCTTGTAGGTGTCGAGCGCGAGCGTCATCGCGTCGTTGACGCCGAGCAGCGGGTTCATGTTGGTGGTATCGAAGAACGCGCCCTGGCCGGTGCCCTGGTTCTGCAGGAGCCCGCCAGCGAGCGAGATGATCCACCAGAAGCTCTGCTGGCCCTTCGCCTTGGCGATGCACGATCCGTAGTCCGGCTCGCCGTCGCCGTTGAGGTCCTGGCCGTTGTACTTCGCGGCGATCGTGAGGTAGTCGTCCCAGGTCGTGGGGGGCGCGACGCCGTCCTTGTCGAGCATGTCCGTCCGGTAGTAGACCATGTGGAAGTCGCCGTCGAGCGGGATGGTGTAGACCTTCCCGTCATAGGTGGCGTTGAAGTCGCGGAAGAACGGGCCGATGTCGTGCCACTCGAGCTGCGGGTCGTCGTTGACCGCGATCGGTGAGGATCCATCAGGTAGCCCGGGCCGGTGAAGTCGCCGAGCCACTGCGGATCGAAGACGTACGCATCGAACGCGTTCGTGCCCGTCGATGCGTCGAGCAGGGCCTTGTCGTAGATCGTCTGGAACCCGACCGCGACGACGTTGACGTGGCCGCCGGTCAGCTGCTCCCAGTCGGGCGCCCGACGCTGGAGCGGCTCGGCGACCTGCGGGACCGTTGAAGCGTGAGGATGTTGACGTTGACGCCCTTGAACTTGTCACACAGGGCGGCATCGGGCGACGCTGCCGGCGCCGCGGCGGCCGATGCCGATGGCGAAGCCGCCGCCGACGCGGCGGGTGGCGCCGATGCCGGGGTGGAGGCGGCGGTGGACGGACTGGTCGAGGTCGTGCCACACCCCGCGAGTACGAGTACCAAGCCGATCGCAGGCGCGACCGTTCTGAACCGCGACACTGGCTTCCTCCTCTTGACCCTCGCACCGTCGTCCAGCATACTGAACGATCGGCGGTAGGTTGAACAGTATGCCAACGGATTTCGCGCAAAGTCAATATGTTGGACGCGCGCCATCATGCTGACCGGTCGGCGGGTCAAGGGCGGCGCGGTCTCGGAAGGGTGACGGATCGGTGGGATGATGGACGGGATGGCAACCGCGGCGGAGCCCGAGCCGCGCGACGACGGCGTCCGCGGCGACGGCGATTCGCTCGCCCCGGCCGTCACTCGGGCGGCGCTCATCCTCGACGTCCTGGCCGAGGCCGCGGGTGACCCCATGGGCCCGAGCGAGCTCGCGCGACGGCTCGGCCTCCCGAAGTCGTCGATCGCCAACGTCTGCGGCGCCTTGGCCGAGGCCGGGTTCGTCCGGCGGGTCGGCACCGGCTTCACCCTCGGACGCCGCCTCGCCGAGCTCGGCGGCGCGTATCTCGCGACCGTCGACCAGGTCCAGGAGTTCTACGACGCGGCGCGGCAGCTGCCGACCGGCTCGGAGGAGACCGTCCAGTTCGCGGTGCTCGACGGCCTCGAGGTGACGTACCTCGCCCGCCATGACGGACGCCAGCCCGTGCGCCTCACCTCGGGCATCGGGCGTCGGCTCCCGGCGTTCTCGACCGCGACCGGCAAGGCTGCGCTCGCGTCGCTCGCGGACGCCGACCTGACCGCCCGGCTCGAGGGCATCACGACGTTCCCGCGGCCGACCCGCAAGGCGCACGGATCGGTCGACGAGCTGCTGGCCGACATCGCCGAGATCCGTCGTCGCGGCTACGCGATGGACGACGAGGAGACGATGGAGGGCGTGGTCTGCTACGGCGTCGTGATCCCGAGCCCGCAGTCCGGCGACGGCCCCTGCGCCGCGAGCATCACGCTCCTCAAGGTGCGCGCCACCGCCGAGCGGGTGCCCGCCCTGATCGACGACCTCCACTGGCTCGCGAACGAGCTCTCGGATCCCTCGCGGCGTCACGCCCCGAGCCGGTAGACGTCCTCCGCGGTCCCGCCGAAGACCGCCGAGCGCTCGGCCTCGGACAGCCCGTCCGTGAGTGCCCGGGCCGTGGCGATGACCGACTCGTACGGCGCGGCGAGCAGGCATACCGGCCAGTCGGAGCCATAGAGCAGGCGGCGCGGCCCGAACTGATCGAGGGCGCGGTCGACGTACGGGCGCAGCTCGTCGATCGTCCACGCGTCCCAGGCGGCCTCGGTCACCAGCCCCGACACCTTGCACCACGTGTTCGGAACGGCCGCGAGGTCGGCCAGCAGCGTCGCCCACGGCTCGAGCGCGCCGCTGGCGATCGGCGGCTTCGCCAGGTGGTCCACGACGAACCGGATGCCCGGCTCGCGCCGCACGAGCTCGAGCGCCGCCGGCATCTCCCGCGGCCGGACCAGGAGGTCGAAGGCGAGGCCCGCTCGCCCGACGATGGCGATCCCGCGCCGGATCGCCGGGCGCAGGAGCCACGCAGGATCCGGCTCGTCGTGCACGGGGTGGCGGATGCCGACGAGGCGGTCCCCGCCCGCCCCCGCGCGCAGCTCCGCCAGGACGTCGCCGATGGCCGGGTCGGCGAGGTCGGCCCAGCCCACGACCCCGAGGACCGCCGGCGCGGCGGCCGCGAGCGCCAGGAGGTTCCGCGTCTCGTCCAGCGCGGTCCGTGCCTGGACCACGACCGTGCCGTCCACGCCGGCGGCGGCGAGCTGCGGCAGCAGCTCGTCGAGCGGGTACGGGCGCCGCAGCACGTCGAGCTCGGCGGTCATCCACGGATAGGGCGCCCGCTCGGGATCGAGGACGTGGTGGTGCGCGTCGATGACCCTGGTCATCCGGGGACCGGCGCCCCCGCCGGGATGAGCCCATCGGTCCGCAGGTCGTCCCAGAGCGCGGCCGGGATCGGCAGCCGCATGGCCGCCGGGTAGTCGTCGAGGTGCGCGGCCGTGCGGACCCCGGCGATCAGGCCGGTGACCGACGGATGGGCTAGCGCGAACTGGATCGCCGCCGCGCGCAGCGGCACCTCGTGGCGCTCGCAGACCGCCGCCAGCCGTCGGACCCGCTCGACGACCGGGTCCGACGCCGGCCGGTAGTCGAAGTGGGCGCCCGCACCCGGATCCGCGAGCACGCCGCTGTTCATGACCCCGACGACCATGACGGCCACGCCCCGCTCGCGCGCAGCGCGGCAGGAGGTCCGGCAGGGCCTCCTGGTCGAGGAGGGTGTAGCGGCCGGCCAGCATCACGATGTCGATGTCGGTCTCGGCGACGAAGCGCGCGAGCATCGCGGACTGGTTCATGCCGGCGCCGATCGCCCGGACGGTGCCCTCGCGCGCGCAGGCGCTCGAGGGCGGGGTAGGCGCCGCGCATGACGGCCTCCCAGTGGTCGTCGGGGTCGTGGATGTACGCGATGTCGATCCGCGCGAGGCCCATCCGTTCGAGGCTCTCCTCGAGCGACCGGCGCACGCCGTCGCCGCTGTAGTCGAACACGAGTCCGCGATCGCCGAGGTCCGTGTAGTAGGCGTCGTCGCGGACGCCGTCGGACTGGCGGTCGACGTCGGCACCCGGCGGGATGCCGGCGCGCGGACGGACCAGGCGACCCACCTTGGTCGAGAGGACGTACTCGTCGCGAGGCCGGCGGGCGAGGGCGGCGCCCATCCGACGCTCGCCGTTGCCGTAGCCGTACAGCGGCGCGACGTCGAACGAGCGGATGCCGATCTCCCAGGCGTGGTCGACGAGGGCGATCGCGTCGGCGTCGTCGACCGGGCGGAAGAGCCCGCCGATCGATGCGCCGCCCAGCCCAGGCGCGTGGTCGTCAGGCCGGTGCGGCCGATGTCGATGCGCTGGAAGGGCTCGACGGGCATCCGTCCCTCCGCCGGTCGGTTGACGTGCGCGCGTGCCGTCGCGTATCGTTCAATCCGTCGTCCACGGGTCAGTATACTGAACGTCTGGGAGTCCCGGCACCCGATGCGTCTCATCTCCTTCCGGACCTCCGATGGCCATGATGCGCTCGGCGTCGTGGCCGGAACGTCGTGGATCGCGGCCTCGGCACTCCTCCCGGGCGGGCCCGCGACGATGGAGGCGCTCCTCCGCGGTCCGTCGGACGCCATCGATGCGCTCCGGCGGGCCGCGGACTCCGGACCGCATCGAGCGCGAGGGCCGGCCGCTGGACGAGGCCCCGCTCCTGGCGCCCGTCCCCCGCCCCGGCAAGGTCGTGGCGATCGGGCGCAACTACAAGGACCACGCCGCGGAGTCCGGCTCCGAGCCGCCGCCCTCCCCGCTGATCTTCTCGAAGTGGCCCAGCTCGGTCATCGGCCCGGGCGAGGAGATCCGCTGGGATCCCGCCCTCGCGACCCAGGTCGACTACGAGGCCGAGCTCGGCGTCGTCATCGGCCGCACCGCGCGACGCGTGCCCGAGGCGGACGCGCTCTCGTACGTCCTCGGCTACACCTGCATCGACGACGTGTCCGCTCGCGACCTGCAGTTCGGCGACGGCCAGTGGGTCCGCGGCAAGTCGCTCGACACGTTCTGCCCGATGGGCCCGGTCATCGTCACGACCGACGAGATCCCCGACCCGCAGGTGCTGGACATCGCCTGCCACGTGAACGGGCGGACCCTGCAGCAGGCCAGCACCGCCGACATGTACTTCGGCGTCGCGACGATCGTGAGCCACTGCTCGCAGGCGTTCACCCTCGAGCCCGGCGACGTGATCGCCACGGGCACGCCGGCCGGCGTCGGCGTCTTCCGCGATCCCCCGATCCTGCTCGGCGACGGCGACGAGGTCGTGGTCGAGATCGAGGGCATCGGCCGGCTCGTCAACACGTGCCGGTTCGACCGCGCGGCGGCGGCCTCGTGAGCGACGAGCGGTTCCTCGTCACGGGCGCGCTCGGGTGCATCGGCGCGTGGACGGTGCGGGCGCTCGTCCGCGAGGGCGTGCCGGTCACGACGTTCGACCTCGGCGGCGATCCCCGCCGGCTGCGCCAGATCATGACCGCCGACGAGCTCGCGAGCGTCGACATCGTCGCCGGCGACATCACCGACCTCGATGGCCTCTCGGCGGTGATGGAGGAGCGCGGCATCGACCACGTCATCCACCTGGCGGCGCTCCAGGTGCCGTTCTGCCGGGCGGATCCGCCGCTGGGGGCTCGGGTGAACGTGCTCGGGACCATCAACGTCTTCGAGGCGGTCAAGCGACGCGCCCGGACGACCCGCATGGCGCCGATCTCCTACACCAGCTCGATCGGGATGTTCAGCGGCGGCGACGCCGACCCGCTGACGGGGCGCCTGCGCGTCGATGCCGTCGCCCATCCGCAGAGCCAATACGGCGTCTACAAGCTGGCGAACGAGGGCAGCGCCCGGGTCTACTGGCTCGAGGACGGCATCGCGAGCGTCGGGGTGCGCCCGCTCACCGTCTACGGCGTCGGCCGCGACCAGGGGATGACCAGCGGGCCGACGAAGGCGATCGTCGCCGCGGTCCTCGGGACGTCGTTCACGGTGCCGTTCCGCGGCGCGACGCTCTACCAGTACGCCCCGGACGTGGCGGCCACGCTGATCGCCGCGAGCCGCGCCGAAGCCGACCGGCGCGCACGTGTTCAACCTGCCGGGGACGATCGCCGACGGGACCGCCCTGCTGGCGGCGATCGAGGCGGTGGTCCCGGGGGCGGCGGACCTCGTGACGTTCGAGCCCGCGGACCTGCCCTTCCCCACCGAGATCGACACGGACGGCATCGAGATCCTGGGACCGCTCCCCATCACGCCGCTCATCGAGGGCGTTCGCGAGAGCGTCGGGATCTACCGGACGCTGGTGGCCGAGGGCCGGATGGATCCCGCGGAGCAGGGCCTGGAGCCGGTCCCGACGGCGTGATCGGCGCGTCGCGGTCGCGTAGGATTCGGCGACCATGACGACCGATCGACCACCCGTCCGCTGGGGCCTGCTGGGCACCGGCGACATCACCCGCAAGCTCATGGCCGGGGCGGCCGCCACCCCGACCGCCGAGATCGTCGCCGTCGGCAGCCGGACCCAGGCCCGTGCCGACGAGTTCGCGGCCGACAAGGGGATCGCCCGGGCCCACGGCTCGTACGAGGCGCTCCTCGCCGACCCCGAGGTGGACGCGGTCTACATCTCGCTCCCGAACTCGCTCCACCACACCTGGACGATGGCTGCGCTCGCGGCCGGCAAGCACGTCCTGTGCGAGAAGCCCTACACCCGCCATCCCGACGAGGTCGACGCCGCCTGGGATGCGGCCGACGCCGCCGGCCTGGTCCTCCAGGAAGCGTTCATGTGGCGCCATCACCCGCAGGCGGATCTCATGCGCGGCCTCCTCCCGGAGCTGGGCACCCTCCAGGTGATCCGCGCGACCTTCGCGTTCGTCCTGACCGCCGCGTACGACGTCCGCATCGACGCCGACCTCGAGGGTGGCTCGCTGATGGACGTCGGCTGCTACACGATCAGCGGCTCGCGCCTCCTCGCGGGCGAGGAACCGGACGAGGTCGTCGGCTACCAGGTGGTCGGGCCGACGGGCGTGGACCTGAGCTTCACCGGCCTGCTGCACTTCCCGAGCGGGGTGGTCGCCGAGATCGCGTCCGCCTTCACGATGGACCACCGCGGACTCGAGGCGATCGGCACCGCCGGATCCTTCCGGGCGGCGGACCCGTGGCAGTCGATCCCCGCCACGGTCTGGCACGGCGACGACGAGACCACCTTCGAGTGGATCGATCCGTACGGCCTCGAACTGGCCGACATGGCCGCCGCGATCCGCGGGCAGACACCGCCGCGGCTGGACCGCGCCGACGCGCTCGGCCAGGCCCGGACGATCGAGGCGCTCTACCGCTCTGCCAGCATGGGGACCCCGGTCCGGCTCTAGCCGCCGGCGCGAGGCCGCAGCGCCCTAGGCGGCGTCGAGCGCCCGGGCGAGGTCCGCGATCAGGTCCTCGATCCCCTCGATGCCAACCGACAGCCGCACGAGCGCCGGATCGACCTCCAGCACGGACCCCGCCACCGACAGGTGGGTCATCGCGGCCGGGACCTCGATGAGCGACTCGACCCCGCCGAGCGATTCGGCGAGCGTGAAGAGCTGGGTGCCCTCGGCGATCGCGACGGCTCGCTCGGCCGCGCTCGGCCGGCCATCGCGGCCCGGACCTGGCACGAACGAGACCATCCCGCCGAATCCCGGGTAGTGGACCGAGGCGACGTCCGCGCGCCCCTCGAGATATCGCGCAACAGCCGCGGCGTTGGACCCGTGCCGCTCCATCCGGAGGTGCAGCGTCCGCAGCCCACGCAGCACCAGGAAGCAGTCCAGCGGACCGGGCACGGCCCCCATCGCGTTCTGCAGGAAGCGCAGCCGCTCGGCGATCGCGTCGTCGGCCGTGGCCGCGATGCCCAGGATCGTGTCGGAGTGGCCGGCGAGGTATTTCGTCGCCGAGTGGAAGACGATGTCCGCGCCCATCGTCAACGGCCGCTGCAGCGCGGGCGAGGCGAACGTGTTGTCCACCACGACCAGCGGGCGCCGCCCGCCCTCGGCCGCTCGACGCTCCACGGTCGCGGCGACCGCCGCGATGTCAACGACCTTGAGATGCGGGTTCGACGGCGATTCGAACCAGACGAGGCGGGTCCGCTCGGTCATCGCCTCCCAGAGCGCGTCGGGGCCGCTGGCCAGGTCCAGGTAGCGGGCGTCCACGCCGGCCCCGCGCCGCACCCGCTCGAGGTAGCGGTACGTCCCGCCGTACACGTCGTCGCCGACGAGGACCTCGTCGCCGGGCGCCGCCAGCTCGGCGATCGCCGCGGTCGCCGCCGACCCCGACGCGAAGGCGATCCCGTGGCGCCCGCCCTCGAGCGCGGCGACCGCACGCTCCAGGCGCTCGCGGGTGGGGTTCTGCGACCGCGCGTACTCGTACCCCCGCCGCGGCTTCGCGACGCCGTCCTGGGCGTAGGTGCTGGTCTGGTAGATCGGCGGCGAGACCGCGCCGGTCAGCTCGTCGGGTTCGGCGCCGGCGTGGACGGCGAGCGTGTCGAACGATGGCGGTCGGTCGTCGGACTCGGACATGCGGGCCATGATGGCACCCGACGGCTCAGGTCGTGGCGGTCCAGCCGTCGAGCTCGAAGACCAGCTCGAGCCCATCGACGTCGTCGACCTGCTCGCCCACGTGGCGGAAGCCGAACCGGCTCGCGATCGCGAGCGAGGCCACGTTGTCGGGCGAGATCGAGGCCCGGAAGCGCGTGACGCCGTGCTCGCGGGCGGCCCAGTCGAACATCGCCCGGACGACCTCGGACGCGACGCCGGTCCGCCGGTACGCCTCGTCCACCCGATAGCCCACCTCGACCCGCCCGTCCGCGTCCGGCGGCGAATGGAACCCCACCGTCCCGATGATCCGCGGGCCGTCCTCGCCGTCCAGGACGACCGCCCGCCCGAGCCACGGCTGCGCCTCGGGGTCGACGGTCAGGTCGGCGATGCGGTACTGGAGGAAGCCGTCCAGCTCGTCGGCGAGACCGGGCGGCACCGGCACGCCGATCTCCGCCTCGGCGGTCGCCAGATCGTGGTCGAGGAGCGCGCGCATGAACGGCAGCGACATCGACACCAGCTCGAACCGCGGGGTCGGGATGGACGGCACCTCGGGCACCGCGACATCATCGCAGGCGGCCCGCCCGGCAGCCTGACAGCCGCGCCTCTAGGCGCCGGGCGCACCGTGGTGCGCGAGGTACTCGAGCAGGTCGAGCTTGGTGACGACCCCGACCGGGCGACCGGCACGGACCGCGACCAGCGCCGACGCCGGACCTGACAGCAGCGCGAACGCCTCGTCGAGCGTCGCGGATGCCTCGACCAGCGGCAGCGGCTGGTCCATGACCTCGCCGACCGTCCGCTCCACGACCAGCGGGTCGCGATAGGCGCGGTCCAGGAGGCCACGCTCGCTGATCGACCCGACCAGGCCGGCGATGTCGTCGCCGGTGGGCGCCTCGGACACCGGGAGCTGGCTGATCCCGAACGCCTGGAGCGTCGCGATGGCGTCCCCGACGCGCTCGGTGGTGCGCGCCACGACCACGGCAGGGCGGTCCGTCGGATGGTGGCGGTCGGCGAGCAGCGTCTCCACGCGGGCCGTCGCTCCCGCCGTCGCGAGCAGGCCGTTCACGCGCATCCACTCGTCGTTGTACAGCTTCGAGAGGTAGTTCCGGCCGCTGTCGGGGAGCAGGACCACGACGACGGCCTCGTGCCCGTCGTCGGTCGCGGCCAGGTCGCGGATCACCTCCCGCGCCGCGACCATCGCGGTCCCACAGGAGCCGCCGGACAGGATCCCCTCCTCGCGCGTGAGCCGTCGGGCCATCGCGAACGCGTCCCGGTCGCTGACGCGCACCCAGCGATCGACCGCCGCCGGGTCATAGGTGCCCGGGAAGAAGTCCTCGCCGACGCCCTCCGTGAGATACGGACGGGCGGTGTCTCCCGACAACACGCTGCCCTCAGGGTCTGCGCCGACCACCACGATCGCGGGGTTCTGCGACTTGAGGTAGTGCGCCGCCCCGGAGATCGTGCCGCCGGTGCCGACGCTCGCGACGAAATGCGTGATCGTCCCGTCGGTCCCGTCCCACAGCTCCGGCCCGGTCGTCTGCTCGTGGGCGGCGGGGTTCTCGGCGTTCCAGTACTGGTCGGGCTTGAACGCGCCCGGGATGTCCCGGGCCAGCCGCGCCGCGACGCTGTAGTACGACTCCGGCGATTCCGGGGGAACGTTGGTGGGGCAGAGCACGACCTCCGCGCCATACGCCCGGAGGAGCTGCTGCTTCTCGGACGACTGCTTGTCGGCCATCACGAAGATGCAGCGATAGCCCTTGAGCGCCGCCGCGATCGCGAGGCCGTGGCCGGTGTTGCCCGAGGTGGGCTCGATGATGGTGCCGCCCGGCTTGAGCAGGCCGTCACGCTCCGCCGCCTCGATCATCGGCAGCCCGATGCGGTCCTTGACCGAGCCGCCAGGGTTGAGCATCTCGAGCTTGGCGAGCACCGTTGGAAGTCGATCTGCGGGGCCGAGGTCGGCGATCACGCGGGTGATCCGGACCAGCGGCGTGTGGCCGACCAGGTCGAGGATCGAATCGGCGTACGGCATCGGGCCCGAGTATACGGGCGGGGTCGGGGCGCCCGGGTCGACGGTCAGTGCCAGGCGGTGGTCAGCCAGCGCCACCGCTTGCGCGTGCCGGGCGGCGGTTCCGTGGCGGCATGGGCGGCCGCGACCGGCTCGACGGTCAGCGCGTGCAGCGCCTCGATGATCCGATGCGCGGCGACGCGCTCCGCGGACGACCACGGCTCTGGGAGCGTCGCGTCCGCGTCGAGGCCGGCCAGCTCGCGGGCGGTCACGGGCGCCAGGACCTCCATCCGGAACCGTCGGCCGCGATACAGGTCGTGGGTGCCCCCGAGGACGATCGGGACGATCGGCGCGCCCGTCCGAAGGGCGAAGTAGGCCACCCCGAGCCCGAGCGGCCGCGCGGTCCCGGGCGGGGTCGCCGGCCCGCGCTCGGGGAACAAGCACAGGACCGCGCCCGCGTCGAGGGCCGCCGTGGCCGCCGTCAGGTGGGCCTCGATCGCCTCGCGGCCGCCGCCCGGCCAGATCGGGATGACCCCGCCGACGCGGCGGAAGACCCAGCGCCGCCAGGCCGAGCGGAAGATCGCCCGGCCGTCGCCGAAGAACGTCAGGCGCGGCTCGACGGGCAGGTCGAGCGTCACGACGAACGGGTCCACCCAGGTCCGGTGCGGCAGGCCGGCGGCGATCCAGCCACCGGCCGCCGCCCCGTCGACGGTCCGCGGGAGGTGCTGCCGCCCGATGACCTCGGTCCGGAACCCGAACAGGCCGCGCCCGATGGTGTCGACGACCGCGAGCAGCACGCGATAGGTGCGCGATGCCCGGGCCGATGGCGCCCCGATCAGCCCGACCGGCCGATCGTCGAGCTCAGCCATCGCGATCGAGCCGCCCCGGCCGGAGCAGCAGCCACGTCAGCCGCTTCCGGAGGCGCTTCGGGTGACCGGGTGGATCCACGGTCAGCGGGTGCATGGCCTCGACGACCGGTCCCAGGATCGCTGCGAGGGCGTCGCTCATCGTGTGCGCGAGCGCGAACTCCTCGCGGGTGCCGGGTTCCGGGAACGGCGCGTCGGGAGCGAGGCCGGCCAGCGCCCGGGCCGTGGTGGCCGGCAGGATCCGCGAGCGCATCCGCTTGCCGAGGTAGAGCTCCTCCGTGCCGACCATCGCGAACGGCACGATCGGGGCATCGGTGCGCATGGCGATGATCGCCCAGCCCTGGCGAAACGGGCCGAGACGACCGGCCGGGCCGCTGACCGTCCCTTCGGGCATCTGGACGAAGACCGCCCCATTGGCGACGACCGCGCGCGCCGACGCCACGTGCTGTTCGACGCCGACGCCGCCGCGCCAGACCGGGAGCAGACCGCCGACGTGGTGGATCAGGCGCTCACGCCATCGTGAGGTGAAGGTCGAGGGGGCGCTGCCAAGGAACCAGGCCCTCGGCTCGGCCGGCAGGGCATGCATGACCACGAAGGGGTCCATCCAGCCGCGATGCGCGGCACCGACGAGGAAGTAGCCGCCCCGGGGCAGGTGCTCCAGGCCCGAGGCACGGATCCGGAATCGGAAGACGACGAACACGACGAACCGCGCGACCAGCCGCAGCAGGCGATAGGTCCACGATGCGCCGGCCTCGGGCGGCCGTCCGAGCCATTGGAGCCCTTCGGTGGCACCACCGCGCGCGGCGGCCAGTGCCTCGGGCGAGACCCGGCCGGGCGGTGGCCGGCGGCGGCCGGGTCCAGGCGCCGACTCGGACTCGGTCATCAGCCGGGGGCCGGCTCGGGCTCCGGCTCGTCGGGGGTGTCGTCGGGGGCGGGGGCCGGTTCGTCGGCGGGCGCCTCGACCGCGTCGGCAGGCGGCGCTGCGTCGGCGGGCGCGTCGACCGCGTCGGCGGGCGCGTCGTCGATCTCGTCCGCGAAGAGGTTGTCGTACCCCTCGTCATCCTCGAAGCCGTCATCGATCGCGTCGGGGTCGACCGGGCGGCCGATGGCGCCCCAGATCGCCACGGCCGGGAACGTCGGCGGGTCGTCGTCGATCTGCCGGCCGCGGTGCCGCCACATCAGGATGACGATCGCGGAGATCACGAACGCGAGCGAGACGACCTGCGCGGTCGGGACGCCGAAGAAGGTCCAGTTGTCGTGGCGCAGCGTCTCGAGGAAGAACCGCGTCAGGCCGTACCAGACGAAGAAGGTCAGCAGCAGGTCGCCGGGGCGCAGCCGTTTGCGCAGGTGGTAACCCATCCAGATCAGCACCAGCGCGCCGATGGCGCCCGAGATCGATTCGTACAGGAACAACGGCTGGAAGCGCGTCGTCTCCGGGAAGGCGGCGCCGCATGGGAAGTCCGCGATCCGGTGGGCGCAGTCGATCGGGATCCCCCAGGGCAGCGTGGTCGGCGACCCGTACAGCTCCTGGTTGAAGAAGTTGCCCCAGCGGGCGATCGCCTGCATCACGAACAGGCCCGGCGCCACGATGTCCGCCCAGCGCATGAACGGCGCCTTCTTGTAGCGGATGTAGACGAACGCGGCGATGGTGCCGGTGATGATCCCGCCGTAGACGCCCAGCCCGGAATAGGGCGGCAGGAAGATCTTGACCGGGTCGCTCTTGTAGAGCGCGTCCCACTGGTCGATGACGTGGTACGCGCGCCCGCCGATCAGCGCCGCGATGGCGACGATGATGATCCCGTTGCCGAGGATGTCCTGATCCTCGCCGGCGCGCTTCGCGAGGCGGAACAGCAGGAGGTAGACGGCGGCGAGACCGACCGCATAGCCGATCCCGTACCAGCCGATCGACAGCGGCCCGATGGTGAACGCCACCGGGTTCGGGGTGAAGTCGAGCATCCGCGGAAGTGTAGCGGCGGGACCGGCCGAGGCTCGCGGCGTCTCCGCTCCCTATACTCCGGAACCGTGAACGCCGAATTCAACTGGTGGCTGCTGATCGTCGGGCTCGTGGTCGGAGCCGGGCTGGTCTGGTTCGTGGTCGCCGATTCGCGGCGCCGGGACGTGGACATCGATTCCGTCGAGCGGCCGCGCGAGGCCCTCTGGCTGTCGGGCGTGCTGCAGCGCGAGGGCCGGAGCGTCAGCCCGGATGTGGCCGAGCGGATGCTCGAGCTCCATCGGATCTATCTCGAGGCGCCGCCGCCCGACGACCCGGTCGAGGCCTCCGACGAACCCGAACCCGCCGACGCCGCCCCCGGGAGCGGCGTCTAGGAGGTCCCGACGAGGACCGGGTCGGGCGTGGCCAGCTCGCCGTCCGTGCCCACGAGCGACACGCCGAAGGTCTCGGTGCCGCTCAGCCCCGAGACAGCCGGCGCCGGGCCGACCCAGTAGGCGATCCCGCCGCCGAAGAACATCTTCCCGACCGGCTTCCGCGCCCCGTCGACCTCCACCCAGCAGTGGTATTCGGAGCCGTCGGTGGGCTCGCTGAGACCGGTCGCCACGACGACCGTGTCCGTGCTCGACGGGGAGTACAGCAGGGTCCCGGTCGTGGCGGTGCCGCTCGGGCTGCTGAGCGCGACACGCTCGGCGTCGGGCTCCGAGGCGACCTGGATCGTCGCGGTCGTGACCGCGGCGAGGTCCTCGAGCGCCTGGTCCTGGGCGGCGAGGCGCTCGTCGACGCGCGACCCGACGATCAGCGTGGTCGCGGTGACCGAGAGGACGACGGCCGCGGCGATGGCGAAGACCCAGCCCAGGACCGAGGGCCGCGCACCGCCGGACGAGGGGACCGGCATCGCCGTCGCCGCCGGGGCGATCGAGGTGATGGGCGGCGATCCGGCGACCGCGGCGGCCGCGGGGACGGCGGCGGCAGGCGCCTCGGCGGCTCCGCGTGGCACGCCCTTCTCCCGCACGAACGCCAGCGTCCGCTCCTTCAGGTCGGGCGAGGGCACGTCGGCCATCGACGCGCGGACCACCGCGCTCACACGCCCGATGCGCCCGAGCTCGGCGGCGCACGCCTCGCAGCCGGCGATGTGGCCGGCCACGGCCTGCGCCTCGGGCGTGTCGCCGGCCATCAGCCGATCGAGCCCGCCCGGCTCGACCGCCGCCAACTCCAGTGCCGCTCGTACCGCGTCGTGATCCATCCTCGTCCTATCCATCCTGGCGGGCCTGTCCCGCCGTCCCTGGGCCGACCGGCACCGCCGTCGGCGCCGATCCGCGCTCCCCCACGTCCCAATGCGTTTCCAGCGTGTCGCGAAGGTGGTGCAGCGCCCGTCGCGTCCGCGTCTTGACTGTCCCCAACGGCCAGTCGAGCCGGTCGGCGATCTCGGATTGCGACAGTCCGTCGCGATAGGCCAGCACGATGACCGTCCGCTCCTCGTCGGGCATCCCGGCGAGCGAGGCCTCGATCAGCGAGCGGGTCTCGCTCGAGACGGCGGCCGCCTCCGGCCCCAGCGGCGCTCCCGCACCGCCGATCACGACGCCGCCGAGGGCGGCGCGATCCAGCCCACCCGTGTCCGAGCCTTCGTCGTCCTGCCCGGGTGGCGCGACCAGCGTCGGGCGCCGGCCGGCCGCGCGAAGACGGTCGACCGTCCGGTTCCTGGCGATCGTATGCAACCAGGCGGAGAGCGACCCGGTCGCCGGATCGAACGACGTCGCGCGGTCCCACAACGCGAGGAACGTGTCCTGGACCACCTCTTCCGCGATGCCTCGATCCGATGTCAACCGGGACGCGACGGAAAAGATCGCGGCGCCGTGCCGGTCATAGAGGTCCGCCAGGGCGTCGTACGACCCGCCCGCGACCGAGCGGACGAGGGCGACGTCGTCGGGGCGACCCGAACGGTCCTCGGACATGTCTACGCCGGCCCCGGCCCGTCGGTTTCATCGACCTCGACCAGGCGCAGCGGCCGGCGCTCGAACGCGGTCGAGAGGACGATGTCGGTCTCGCTGGTGAAGACGCTCGGGATCGCCTGGAGCCGCACGATCACGGCCTCGAGGTGGCGGGTGTCGCGGGCGCGGATCTTGAGGAGGTAGTCGGCTTCGCCGGCGATGTGGTGGCACTCCTCGACCTCGGGGATCCCTGCGAAGGCATCGGTGAGGTCCGTCCCCGGCGTCCCGGGCGCCTGCGTGAGCCAGCTGAACGCGGTGATGCCGTAGCCGGCCGCCGCGGGGTCCACGCTCGCGGCGTAGCCGCGGATCACGCCGCGCGCCTCGAGCTTCTTGACGCGCTCGTGCGCCGACGGCCCGCTGATCCCGACATCGGCGCCGAGGTCGGCGTACGCCCGACGACCGTCGACCTGGAGGCGCTCGAGCAGGCGCGCATCCGTCCGGTCGATCCGGTCGTTTCGGTCACCGCGCGACCGCTCAGGCATCAGAGTCGTTATCCATTAGGCGTCCACGCTTGATGGTATCGATTCGTTAGGCTAGAATACGTTCATCGGAACATTCGGATGTCGACCGACCGCCGTCGTGGCGGCCGGGCCCCGCGCCCGCCGGCGTCCGTTCGCAGCGAAGGAGCAAGACATGATCCTCGTGATCATCCTCGGCATCCTGGCGCTGTTCTCGCTGATCAGCATCGTGCTGGGCACCGACGAACCCCGCCGGTCGGATGTCGCACCCACGGAATACGACTGGTACCTCTTGCGGTACGGCGCCCGCTGAACGCGCCCGCCAGGTCGATAGCCTAGCGCCCTGAGGCCCCGGACACGTTCCGGGGCTTCATCGATCCCGGGTGTGTGGCCGTCGGTCATGGCCCCGGCGGTCGATGTTGCGCGACGCGGTCGAAACGACGGCTGGACGGCCCGGTCGTGATCCCCGCGCACCTTCAGCTGTCGGATCGTGCGTCCGGCGGCACGGATGACCGCCGAACCGGTCCCCGAACGTCGTTTGTGCCGCGTGGTGCAAGGTCGGCGGCCGACGGTCGACGACCGGCCCGCTACCACTCCCCAGCAGGCACGCGCCGCAGCCCAGGTAACGTCCCCGCCGGTGCGTGTGCCTCGAGGCACGTGACACCATCCGGCCCGACGGTCGCGTCGTGCACGGTGCCCGCCGGAAGGTCCAGCCGGTCGCCGGCGGCGAGATCGACCGTCTCGTCACGCGCAGGCAGCCCGAACCGGATCGAGCCCGCGGCGACGACCAGCACCTTGTCGTAGCCGTGCTCGTGCGGCGCGTACCGGTCGCCCGGCCCGTTGCCCCACTGGGAAGCATCCAGCCCTTCGGCCCGCAGCCGCGCGATCAGCCCGGCCGCGTCGCTCACGCCGACCCCTCAGGCCGCGACGCCGATGAGCGACCCGATCGCGAAGGTGACGAGTGCGGCCGCGAGCCCGATCGCCAGCTGCCGCGCGCCCGAGAAGATCAACCCACGCCCGGTCAGCAGGCTCACGGCGGCGCCGACCCCGAACAACGCGACCAGGCTGAGCCCGAGGCTGATCACGAGGACCGCGGTCCCGCTCCCGAACAGGAACGGGATGACCGGGATGGAGGCGCCGATCGCGAATGCCGCGAACGACCCGAGCGCCGCCCTGATCGGCGAGCCGAGCTGGTCCGGGTCGAGACCCAGCTCCTCGCGGACGAGCGTGTCGAGCGCGGTCGCCGGGTCCTGGAAGATGCGGTGCGCGATCCGCGCCGCCTCGTCGGCGCTGAACCCCTTCGATCGGTAGGTGGCGGCCAGCTCGGCCTCCTCCTCCGCGGGCATCGCCTCCATCTCGGCACGCTCCAGCGCGATCTGCCGCTCGAAGAGCTCGCGCTGGCTCTGCATCGAGATGTACTCGCCGGCGGCCATGCTGAACGAGCCGGCGAGCAGTCCCGCGATGCCGGCCAGGAGGATGAACCGCGGCTCGGCGGCGGTGGCGGCACCGGCCACGCCCATGACGAGGGCGAGGTTGCTGACGAGGCCGTCGCTGACCCCGAAGATGACCGCACGCAGCGTCCCGGATCGAGCGCCCGTCCGATGCCAGTTCTCCGAGGCGCCGATCTCGGAAGGGGCGGCCGCCCGGCGGGCGAGGGCCACGCCGTCCCGACCAGCGACGGTCACCGTCGCGGTCGCCTGTGGGTTGGGCGGCAGGGCCGCGACCCCGGGCGCCCCGCCGTCGCGGAGGTCGTCCCAGATCCGGGCATGCTCGCGCTCGTCGGCGGCGATCGCGGCGACCTCGGGCGACTCCTGCGCGTCGTACGCCTCCTCCTCGTCACCCTCGAGCGCGATGACCATGTCGGTCACCGCCTTCGTCCCGAAGAGCCGGGCGAGCAGGATGATGAAGCGGACCCGCGCTCGCGGCCGCTGGGACTCAGGGACGTCCGCGCCGAGCTCGCGCAGCTTGCTCGCCCAGACCTCGGCGTGCCGGCGCTCGTTGCCTGCGATCCGGTGGAACGCGCCGGCGCGGACCGGATCCTTCTCGATCCGCGCGAGGGAGTCGTAGAGGACGATCGCGTCGCGTTCGAGCTTGAGGTTGTCGAGGCTGCTCTGGACGTCGATCGGGGCCATGCCTCGATGGTAGTGCCATCGCGATGCGCGGCGCGTGCCGGATGTCCTGACCTCGTCGAGCCACGTAGACTCGGCGGCGTCATGCCCACCCCTCCCCTGCGCTACTTGACGGCGGCCGACGTCGTCGCTGCGATGCCGCCGATCGAGGAGCGCCTCGAGCTCGCGGAGCGGACGATGGTCGCACTGGTCAACGACGCCGAGCTGCCGTCGAAGATCGGCGTCCACCCGCGCCAGGCGGGCTCGTTCGCGCATGCGATGCCCGCGTACCTTCGGGGGCATGTGGGGACCTCCGGCGGCGCGGCCGGCGACCTGCTCGGCATCAAGTGGGTCAGCGGCTTCCCGGACAACGCGACGAGCGGGCTACCCGCGATCAACGCCCTCGTCGTGATGAACGATCCGGCGACGGGCTGCCCGGTCGCGATCCTCGACGGCGGGCCGATCACCGCGCAGCGGACCGCGGCGGTCTCGGGCGTCGCGATCCGTCGGTTCGGACGGGCAGGCTGCGACGCGCGCGGCGCTCATCGGGGCCGGCGTCCAGGGGCAGAGCCACCTGCCGGTCATCGGGCACAGCTCCCAGGCGTCCGGCTCGCGATCCATGACCGCCAGCCCGACCGCGCCGACGCCCTCGCCGCCGAGGCGCGCGCGACACCCGGGATCGCCTCGGCCGAGGTGGCCGCGACCGCCCGCGACGCCGTCGCGGGCGCCGACGTCGTGATCACGGCCGCGTCCTTCGCGCCGCCGGCGAGCGCCAGTCGATGACGAACGACTGGCTGGCGCCCGACGCCCTGGTCGTCGCGATCGACTACGCGACGATGGTCGCCGCCGAGGTCGCGCGCGACGCCGCGCTGTTCCTGACCGACGAGCGCGGCCAGTTCCTGGCGAACCGCGACGCCGGCCAGTTCGACGGCTATCCGGATCCCGACGGCGACGATCGGCGAGGCGATCCTCGAGGGCCGGGTCGTGCCGGCGCACGGCCGCGTCGTGGTGAGCCACCTCGGGGTCGGGCTCGCGGACGTGATCTTCGCCGACGCGATCCTGCGGCGCGCCGAGGCGCTGGGCCTCGGCATGGACCTGCCCAGGTGACGAGCGACCTCGTCGTGGTCGGCGCCGGGACGATGGGCGCCTGGACGGCGCGGCGCGGGCAGCAGGCCGGCCTTGACGTCACGCTGATCGATGCCTACGGGGCGGGCAACTCGCGGGCGACCTCGGGCGACGAGACCCGCATCATCCGCTCGTCCTACGGACCGGACGAGCTGTACGCGACCTGGGCCGTCGAGGCGCGCGACGCCTGGATCGAGCTCGGCCGCGAGACCGGCGAGACCCTCTACGTCCCGTGCGGGACGATCTGGTTCGCCCACCACGAGGACGGCTTCGAAGCGACGTCCGCGGCCACGCTGACGAGGCTGGGCATCCCGGTCGAGCGCCTGACGCCGGCCGAGGTCTCGGCGCGGTGGCCGCAGATCACGTCCTCGGACCTGCTGTTCGCCACGTTCGAACCCGACGGCGGGCTCCTGATGGCTCGTCGCGGGGTCGCCGCCGTCGCTCGCCGGTTCGTCGCGGAGGGCGGCCGCTTCGAGCTCGGCTGGGCGAAGCCGGGTCGGACCGAAGGCCGCCGACTCCTCGACGTCGAGACCGGCGCCGGACGCCTCAAGTCGGACACGTTCGTCTTCGCCGGCGGCCCGTGGCTGCCGCGGCTGTTCCCAGCGCTGCTGGGCGACCTCATCAAGGTCACCAAGCAGGACGTCGTGTACGTCGGCCCGAGCGCCGGCGACGGGCGCTTCGACGCGCCGCAGGTCCCCTGCTTCGTCGACTACGACGCGGCGTTCTACGGGATCCCGTCCGTCGAAGGGCGTGGCTTCAAGGTCGCGCCGGATCGGTACGGCCCGGTCTTCGACCCATCGACCGGCGAGCGCCTCGTCGATCCAGAGTCGGTGCGGCTGGCGCGGCGGTACCTCGCCGAGCGACTCCCCGGGCTGGCCGACGCGCCCGTCGTCGAGACCCGCATCTGCCAGTACGAGACCACGCCCGACACGCACTTCATCATCGACCGGCACCCCGACTACGACAACGTCTGGATCGCCGGCGGCGGCTCGGGCCACGCGTTCAAGCACGGCCCGGTGATCGGCCGCTACCTGATCGAGCGGATCGACGGCGCGCCGGCCGGCCCCGAGGGCGACCGGTTCGGCCTGGACCACGTCCGCGAGCCGAAGCCGAACATGCGCACGGGCGCCGACGGCATGGTCGAGGGCTGGTCAGGTTGGTGAGGGGGCGGCGAATGTGGAGGCTCGCCGCGTCCGCGGCATGTGACGGGACCTGCGGCTAGCGCGTCGCCCCGATCGCGTAGCCGGCACGGACCGTGGAGTCCGGGAACACCTCGGCCTCGTCCGCGGACGGGACGATCCAGTCCACGAGCTTGCGGTTGACGATCAGCGTGCCGACGTCGCGCGCGACCACGTTGCCGGCCACGGAATAGGCGATCGTCGCGTCGGTCAGCGGCACCATCGGGTCGCGCTTCATGACGCTCGTGACCGGATCGGTGCCAGGCACCGTGTGCACGCGCCCCAGGATGAGATACGGCCCGATCGAGAGCTGCATCCGTGTCTCGGCGAGCTCGACGCGCTGCTGCTCGGAGCCGCGCGGACCGGAGGCGATCACCGCCAGCAGGTCGTCGCGGGTGATCGAGACGGAGTCCTCGGCGACCAGGTGGCCGTCATCGAGGCTCTCGAAGATCACCTTGTGGATGTGGAACCGGTCCTGGCCGTTCAGGAAATCGGTCAGGCGGTCGCCGAACATCGTCACCTTGGCGGTGATCGTGCAGTCGCCCGCGAATCCCAGGAGATCGACGCCTTGCATCGCGTCCGACCGTACGCCCGGGCGGTGCCAGCGGACCACGGGACGTTGGTACGGGCCGCGAGACCCTATCCGTTCACCTCGAGCGGCCCGTCGGGCACCTCGATGAGCACGCGGCCGTCCTCGATCACGACCGGGTAGATCGCCAGCGGTTCCTCGGCGGGCGGGTCGAGCGGCTCGCCGTTCTCGAGGTCGAAGCGCGACAGGTGCAGCGCGCAGGTCAGCGTGCCGGCCGTCAGGAAGCCCTTGTCGAGCTCGAAGTACTCGTGCGAGCAGATGCCCTGGACCGCCCGGAACTCGCCACCGCTGTGGATGACGAGGACCTGGTCCGTGCCGTCCACGTAGGCCATCTGCATGGTGCCGTCGGGGACCTCGTCGACCCCGACGAGGTCGATGCGTCTCACGCGGCGAGATCGCCCTCGGTGCCGGCCGCCCACTTGGCCTCGAGCAGCACGCGCAGCCGGTCGCGCGCCGAGGCGAGCGGCACGCGCGCGACGACCGGCTCGAGGAAGCCGAGCACGATGAACTTGCGCGCCTCGTCCGGCGGGATGCCGCGGCTCTCGAGGTAGAAGAGCTGGGTCTCGTCGATCGGCCCGACCGAGCTCGAGTGCATCGCGCGGCGGCAATCCGGCTGGTCGATCTCGAGCGACGGGATCGCGACCGAGCGCGTGGCCTTCGAGAGGTTCATCCCGAACTCGCCGAGGAAGGAGTCGGTCCCGACCGCGGTCTTCTCGATGACGATCAGGCCCTTGAGGTAGGTCCGCGCGCGGTCGAGCAGCGCGCCCTTCGAGAGCAGGTTGCCGGTCGTGTCGCGGCCGATGTGCGTCGTGTAGGACGTCAGGTCGAAGAGCTGCTCGTCGCCGCCGAAGACGATCTCGACCTGCTCGACCGACGAACGGTCGCCCTCGAGCCGGTTGTCGACGCGGCTGCGCACGAGCCGCCCGCCGACCTGGGCGAGCGCCCAGTGGAGCGACGCGCCGGTCCCGATGCGGGCGACGCGGTGCTGGAACGCGATCGTGTCCGGGCCGAGCTCCTGGACGCTGGCCATCTCGAGCCTCGCGTTCTCGCCGAGGATGACCTCGGTCGTGCCGGTGAGCAGCGACTGGCGGCCGGGGGTCGCCGTGGCGGACGGCACGAGCACCTCGACCAGCGAGGCCTCGGCGTCCTTCCCCAGCTCCACGATCGTGCGGGTGATGAGGCCGCGGTCGGCGGCACCGACGGCCCAGCGCAGGTAGACCGGCTGGGCGAGCTTGACCCCGTCCGGCACGCGCAGGACGACGCCCTGGTTCCACGCGGCGCGGGTCAGCTGGGCGAGGCGGTCGGTCTCGGGGAGCGAGGCGGCATCGGCGAGCAGGCGCTGCGCCGTGCGCCGGGTCGCGCGCGATGAGCGCCCCGAGCGATCTCGAGCGTGACGCCGGCCCTGGCGGCCGCCGGATCCATCTCGATGCCGAGGATCCGATCCTCCTCGAACGACGCGAACGCGGCGGTGTCGGGCGTGAGCTCGCAGGCTGCCGGCCGGCGTCGTCGCCACGGTCTCGTACGGGCGGACGTCCTCGAGCGCCGCCGCGCGCAGGTCGACGTAGGTCGTGTAGAGGTGGTTGGTCTCGATCGGGAGCGCGTCGAAGCGCTCGAGCGCGGCGCGGCGGTCGGCGCCGGACCAGTCGGGCTCGCCGGCGGCGAGGCCCTCGACGAACGCCGGATCGAGGTGGAAGGAGAGATCCGTTGGCGCCCGGCGGACCGGGCGCGGTCGTGACGGTGTCGCGGGGGCGCTCACCCCAGCGACCCCTCCATCTCCAGCTTCACCAGGCGGTTGAACTCGATGGCGTACTCCATCGGCAGCTCCTTGGTGAAGACCTCGAGGAAGCCCTGCACGATGAGGTTGGTCGCCTCGTTCTCGGTCAGGCCGCGCGCCATCAGGTAGAAGACCTGGTCCGCGCTGACCTTCCCGACCGTCGCCTCGTGCGACATCGTGGTGTCGTCTTCCTGGATGTCGATGTACGGGTACGTGTCGCTGCGGCTGATGTCGTCGAGCATCAGCGCGTCGCAGCGGACGCTCGCGACGACGTTGGTGGCACCCGGCGAGACCTTGAGGTGGCCGCGGTAGGTGGCCCGGCCGCCGTCCTTCGAGACGGACTTGCTGACGATCCGGCTGCGCGTGTTCGGGGCGAGGTGGATGGCCTTGGCGCCGGTGTCCTGGTGCTGGCCCTTGCCGGCGACGGCGACGCTGATGATGTCGGCCGTGGCGCCCTCGCCGCGCAGGTAGATCGCGGGGAACTTCACGGTCTTGCGCGAGCCGGTGTTCGCGTCGATCCACTCGACCGTGGAGTTCGCGTACGCGTGGGCGCGCTTGGTGACGAGGTTGTAGACGTCGTTCGACCAGTTCTGGATGGTCGTGTAGCGGACCTTGCGAGCCGGGCAGCGCGACGACCTCGACGACGGCGGCGTGGAGCGAGTCGGTCGCGTAGATCGGGGCGGTGCAGCCCTCGATGTAGTGGACCTTGGCGCCCTCGTCGACCACGATCAGCGTCCGCTCGAACTGGCCGGTGTTCTCGCCGTTGATGCGGAAGTAGGCCTGCAGCGGGAGCGGGACCTCGACGCCCTTGGGGACGTAGACGAACGAGCCGCCGGACCAGACCGCGGAGTTGAGCGCCGCGAACTTGTTGTCCTCGGGCGGGACGATCGTGCCGAAGTGCTGCTTGAAGATCTCGGGGTATTCCTTGAGCGCCTGGTCGGTGCCCATGAACACGACGCCGATCTTGGTCAGCTCCTCGCGGACCGAGTGGTAGACGACCTCGGAGTCGTACTGCGCGCCGACGCCGGCGAGGAACTTGCGCTCCGCCTCGGGGATGCCCAGCTTCTCGAACGTCGCCTTGATCTGCTCGGGGACGTCGTCCCACGACTTCTCTTCGCGCTCGGACGGCTTGCGGTAGTAGACGATCTTGTCGAAGTCGATCCGGTCGAGGCCGTCGGTCCAGTCCGGCATGGGGCGCTGGACGAAGTGGTCGTAGGCGCGGAGGCGGAACTGGAGCATCCAGTCCGGCTCGTCCTTGAACCGGCTGATCTCTTCGACCGTGTCGCGCGTCAGCCCGCGCTTGGTCTCGCGCAGGTAGACGATGTCGTCGTGGAACGCGAACTGGTCGCGCTGGTCGGTGACGATCTCGCGGGTCGCGGCCATCGGGTCTCCGGTCTCGTGTCGGGTGGCGACGCCGTGGCAGCGTCGCGTCGCGGGCAACTCGTGCTCGTGTAATTCCGACCTCGATTATCGGGATTAACGACCCGAAGCGTCAACGAGCCGGTCGTCAGGGTCGCGCGGGAGGCGTTCCGGCTCGGCTCAGACCGCCGAGTCGGACGCCTCGAAGACCAGGATCGAGTCGGTCTCGGCCTCGGCTCCGGCGAACGCGCCGGGCTCGATCGCGACAGCGATGTCGTCGTGCGGCATGCCGTTGGACGCGAGCGGGTCGAACGTGGCGTCCTCCACGCCGTCGGCGATGGCATCCGCGCGCTCGCGCGCGGCCTTCTCGATGCTCGCCCAGGCGCATGCGGCTCGACGCCTTCTTGGCGAGGAACGTGGCGACGATGCCGGCGACGACCACGCCGACCAGCAGGTACGGCCAGCGCCGACGCTTCGGCTTGACGAGGCCGGCCGCGATGAGCGGCCCGCTGACGGCCTTCGGCAGGTCCATCTCCGAGACCGCCTTCGGGATGTCGATCTTGGCGATGTCCGCACGGGACTTCGCGATCTGGTCCTGGGCGGCCTTCGGCAGCTCGATGCGCGTCACATCGATCTTGGTGAGGTCGGGCAGGTGGATCTCCGAGAGCGCGCGCATGATCTGCTGGCGGCCCATCTCGGGCAGGCGGAGCACCGACGGGCGGGCGTCCTTGACGGTTGGGTCGGGCATGGGGCCTCCTCCGTTTGGGGCGGATAGTGTCCAAGGATACGCCCGGGTGCCTACCCGGCAGCCGGTCGAGCGGGCCCGCGGACATGGCGCCCGCGTGACAAAGCCGGTCACGCCGGAAGGTACAGTGCAGCCATGAGCGGACGACGACGACTGGCGATCATCGGGACGGCGACCACGGCCGCGGTCGTCGGCGCGACGGCGATGCGCCGCACGACGCGGCGCCCCAGCGACCCGGGCTCGCCGGACGCGATCCACGCCGAGGACGCCCAGGCGCGGGCGGTGGCCCTGGTCGCCCAGGAGGGCGTCCGTCGCGCGGACCTCGCCATGACCTTCGCGCCGGCCGTCTCCACCTCCGTCGACCCGCTGCTCCACGGCCACCGCTACTTCCCGCGGATGCTCGAGGACATCGCGGCGGCGACCGACCACATCCACCTGCTGATCTACGGCTACAAGCCCGGTGACATCGGGACGACGTTCCTCGAGGCGCTCGGGGCGAAGGCGGCGGCCGGCGTCGAGGTCCGCCTGGCGGTCGACGCCATCGGGAGCGAGACCGACTTCGGCAGCAAGGAGCTGTTCCGGGCGCTGCTCGACGCGGGCGTCGAGGTCGTCGCCCACGACGGCCTCTTCGTGGCCCGCACCGGGACCGTCGGCGCGCGCAAGCCCGCCGCGAAGGGCGAGGACCTCCTCCATTTCGACCACCGCAAGATGGCCGTCATCGACGGCACGGTCGGCTACGTCGGCGGCAGCGGCATCGAGGACCACTACAACGACGAGCGCTTCTACGACGTGATGTGCCGGGTGACCGGCCCGATCGTGGCCCAGCTCCAGACCGTGTTCCTCGCCAGCTGGCGACACCACGACGGGGCGCGGCCCGAGGATCCGGCGCTCGCCCGCTACTACCCGGCCGAGGCGCTCAAGGTGCCGGCCCGAGCGAAGCTCAAGGCACCCACCACGATCCTCTGGAACGTGCCGGGGACCGGCCACCACCCGATCTCCGACGCCATCGAGCACGCGCTCGAGACCGCGACGCTCGCGGATCGACATCGTCAACCCGTACATCTCGAACCGGGCGATCCTGGAGCGGCTGCTGGCGGCGGCGGAGCGCGGCGTGGCGGTCCGCCTCATCGCGCCCGGGCAAGCCCACCCCGCCCTATCCGGCCGCGGCGTTCCGGCACTGGTATCCGCGGCTGCTGGCGGCCGGCACGACGATCCTGCTCCACCCGGAGATGGCGCACGCCAAGGTCCTGCGCATCGACGGCAAGGTCCTCATCGGCGGGTGCAACCTCGACGACCTCTCGCTGTTCCGCAACGACGAGCTGGACCTCCAGTTCGAGGATCCCGCCGTCGTCGAGGCCACCGAGCAGGCGATCTTCGACCCGCTGCTGTCGATGTCGACGCCGGCGGTCGAGGAGACCGCCCGCCGTGCCAGGGCGTGGAACGCGATGATGGATCGCGCCTCCCGCTGGCTCTAGGCCGAGGGCGCCCCAGGGTCAGGCGGGCGTGGCCGGGGGCTCTGGCGGCACGGCGGCGGGCACCGCTCCGGTCGAGAGGTCCGGGGCGGGCGCAGACGCCGGGCCGATGGCCGGGGATCGGCTGCGCGCAGCAGGACGTCGCGCTGGCGCAGGTAGTCGGTGATCGCGAGGATCGCGGCCGCGGTCGGGATCGCGAAGATGGCGCCGGCGATGCCGGCCACGGCCGTGCCGAGGATGACCACCGCGAAGACCGCGACCGGGCTCATGTTGACCGCGGCGCCCATGACGAACTGGGTGACGATCAGCTGGATCCCGATCGCGCCGATCAGGCTCAGGACCAGGCACGGGACCACGACCTCGGGAACTGAGACCGCGGCGAACGCCGGGAGCACGGCCCAGCCGATGAGCGGCCCGATCCACGGGATGAAGACGATCAGCCCGGCGATGACCGCGATCAGCGGCGCGTACGGCACCCGGAAGATGAGCGCCACCACGAGGATCATCACCCCGTAGATCAGCCCGATGAGGCCGCGGCCGCGGACGAACCCGCCGAACGAGACGGCGATCGCGCGCTCGAGGGCCGCGAGGTCGACGTAGGTCCGCTCCGGCAGGAATCGGCGAAGCCACCCGAACAGCGTCACCTGACCGGCCGCCAGGCCGACCGAGATGATGACCGCGGTGAAGAGCCCGGCGACGAGGGCGATCATGTTGACGGTGGCGTTCTTCGCCGCGTCGGCGATCGCCTGCCCGTTGCGGGCGACGAACTCGCTGACGATGGTCGGGAGGTCGACGCGCGGGCGCACTCAGACCGAGCGATTCGGCCATCGGGGTCAGGAGCTCGCGCACCCGGGCGACGATGGCCGGCAGGTTCTCCGCGAACGAGATCGCGGCCTGGATCAGGGTCACGCCGGCCGCGAGCAGCACGACGAAGGCCACGATGATGGTCGTCACGTAGGTGACCGCGACCGCCAGCCCGCGGGACTTGAACGGCATGTGCCGCGCGAGCCAGTCGACGAACGGCTCCAGCACGTACGCCATGAGCCACGCGACGAAGAGGATGACCGCGGGGCCGGAGAGGGTCGACACGACCCCGGCGCTGAGGTTCGCGATGATGGCGAGCAGCGCGATGAGGACGAGCCAGAAGAGCAGCCGCGCCTCGCGTGGCGAGACCACCGCGAACAGTCGTTCGGGCCTCGGGTCGCTCATGCTCGAAGGCTACACGACGGGCGATGCCGTGGGCCTAGGATGGACGCAGCGCGCTGTCACTATGTGGCGGCGCCCTTTGGAGGACCCGAATGGATCTGCTCAAGACGCGGCGTGGACCGCGCCCGATCGTGGCTGCTGCTCCTCGCGCTGCCACTGCTCCTGACCGCCTGCAACCAGGTCGGAGGGGCCACCCTGACGTTCTGGGACGTCGTCTGGGGCATGGTCTTCTTCTTCTTCTGGTTCATGGCGATCTGGATCTTCATCAACATCTTCGCGGACATCTTCCGGCGCGACGACATGACGGGCGCCTCGAAGGTGATCTGGCTGATCGCGCTGATCTTCCTGCCGTTCCTCGGCGCGCTGATCTACCTGCTCACGCGTCCGAAGGTCACCGCCCAGGACGTGTCGCATGATGGCCAAGGCCGAGGCCGGCCAGAAGGCCGTGTCGCAGGTGTCCACCGCCGACGAGCTGACCAAGCTCGTCGCAGCTCAAGGACGCCGGCGTGATCACCGAGGCCCAGTACGAGGACCTCAAGGCCAAGCTCCTGGCGTAACGCTCGTTCCGAGCCGACACGACGGCCGCGGTCGCCACGGTGACCGCGGCCGTTCCATGTCCTGCGGGTGTGGCACGATGGACCGCCAGCCAGCACGAATGCGAGGTACGAGCCATGTCCGCGATCCGTCGAGCCGAAGTCACCTGGGCGGGCGATCTCGCGACCGGCGAGGGCGACGTCAGCGCCGTGTCCAGCGGCCTGTTCTCGTCGCTCCCGGTCTCGTGGGCGGCGCGGACCGAGGCGCCCGAGGGCAAGACCTCGCCCGAGGAGCTGCTCGCGGCCGCGCACGCCTCCTGCTTCGCGATGGCCTTGTCCGCGGGCCTCGCCCGCGCCGGCACGCCGCCGCACGCGCCTCGCGGTCAGCGCCGACGTCACGTTCGACAAGGTCGGGCGACGGCTGGCGCGTCGTCTCCAGCCACCTGACGGTCAGCGGCACGGTGCCGGGCATCAGCGAGGCGGACTTCATCGCCGCGGCCGAGGCGGCCAAGGACGGCTGCCCGATCAGCCAGGCGCTCAAGGGCAACGTCGCGCTGAGCGTGGACGCGACGCTCAGCGCGTAGTCAGTCGGCGATCGTCAGCAGGCGGCGCGGGTTCGCGACCGTCATCGTCTCGATCTGGGCGTCCGTGACGCCGGCGTCGCGCAGCCGCGGCAGGAACGTCTCCGCGAGGTAGACGTAGCCGTTGCCCTCGTAGCGCTTGAGCTGCGAGTCGTGGCAGACGTCCTGGCTGAGCAGGATGCGGTCGGCGTGGCCGCGCGCCACCAGCTCGCCGAGCAGCTCGATCACCCGCGGCTCGCCGAGCCGTTCCAGCGGCCAGGAAGTTCATGCCGAGGAAGTCGAACTCGACGTTCGCCCCGCGCTCGATGATCGCGAGGTGGTGCTCGAGGACCGGGTACGAGTCGGCGTGGCCGATGACGACCCGGGCCGGGTCGAGGCCCTCGTCCTCGAGGATCCGCAGCTGGTCGAGGCCGACCGGCGACATGACGCCATGGGTCGTGACGGCCAGCCCGGTCCGGCGGGCGGCCCGCGCGGCCGCGCGATGGACGCGCTCCTCGAGCGCCGAGACCCACGGCTTGTCGGTGCCGATCTCGCCGATGATCCCGGGCCGGACGCCGGTGCCGTCCACGCCGTCGGTGATCTCGGCGCACCAGCTCGTCGGCGAGGTCGTCGACGGTCCGGCGGTCGATCCGCGCCTCCGCCGGGTAGTGCACGCCGCGATACCAGCCGCAGCCCATCACGATGTGGAGGCCGCTGGCCGTCGCGATGCCGCGCAGCCACGCCGGGTCGCGCCCGACACCCGGGGAGCGTCAGGTCGACCAGCCCGCTCCCGCCGGCGTCGCGGAACCGCGCGAGCTCCTCGAGGATCACGGGCTCGTTGCGGGTCAGCTGCCAGTAGTCCCAGCGGCTCGCGATGTGCCACAGCGCGATCTGGGTGTGCTCGTGCGGCAGCGTCCACCCGAGGGTCGGCGGGGTCGATCGGGCCGAGGACCGTCTGGACGTGTGCCATCGACGGCGATGCTACGCGGTCGCGACGGTGCCCGGGACGCGATCCTGGCCGCCGGGCGGCGGTCGGCCGCCTCGCGTCGCGAGGAGCGCGGCCAGCACGGCCCTGGCCCGTCGCAGCGAGTCGGCCGGGCGGTAGCTCTCCCCGGCCTCGATCCGCTGCAGCAGCAGCCCGTCCAGGAGCGCGAGGAACCCGCGCGCGAACCCGTCGACGTCCAGCCAGGCCGGCAGCTCGCCGCGCGCGATCCCCTCGCGGAGCAGCAGCTGGGCGGCCCCGACGAGCCGCTCGCGACGGCGGACCAGCATGTCGCGCACCCCGGGCTCGACGTCCGCCTCGGCCCAGGCGCGGACCAGCGTGACCTGCCCGGGCGCGCCGTCGAAGGCGTCGATGGACTCGACGTAGTAGGCGATCGCGATCGCCAGCCGGTCGGCGGTCGTGGCGGCGGGCGCGAGCCGGTCGCCGAGCTCCTCGAGGCCGCGGCTCGAGATCAGGTCGCAGGTCTGGAGGAAGAGCTCCTCCTTGCCGGCGAAGTAGGTGTAGATCGCCCCGACCGACAGGCCGGAGCGGCGGACGACGTCGGCGATGGTCGCGCCGTGGTAGCCCTTCTCGCGCGAAGACCTCGAGCGCGGCGCGGACGATCCGCTCGCGGACGGCCGCTTCGTGTTCCGGACTGGTTCGAGGCACGCTGACCTCCCGATACAAAGGGAATGGACGTTCGCACAATGTACATCCGTCGTGTCCGAGGCGCAACGGATGACCGCTTGACATGGAGAATGAACATTCTCTATGGTACGGCGATACCGACCAACGACGGCGCGTCCCGCCCGTCCAGACCAAGCCCCGGAGTCGCCCGATGTTCAGCCGCTGGGGAGCGTTCGTCTACCGCTTCCGCCGACCCGTCGCCATCATCGCCGTCGTCGTCGCGATCGCCTCCTCGTTCCTCGCCGCGCAGGCGTCGAGCGCCCTCAGTGCCGGCGGCTGGCTCGACTCGGACTCCGAGTCGGCGGCGGTCGCCGCCCGGCTGGACACCGAGTTCGGGGCCGGCAAGAGCTCGATGATCGCGCTCTTCCGCTCGACGACGCCCGGCGCCGACGCGCGCTCGGCCGAGTTCCAGGGCGCGATCGCGACCGCCACGGCCGGCCTCGCCGACGATCCCCGGGTCACGGGCATCGTCGGCTATGCGGAGACCGGCGACACGCGCTTCATCAGCACCGCCGGCGACGCTGCGTACATCGTCATCCAGCTGGACATGACCGACGAGGAGTCGGTCGACGCGGTCGACGACATCCGCGCGGCGATCCAGCCGCCGGCCGGCTACACCTACCAGCTGACCGGCTACGGGCCGATCACCAAGGACTCCGCCGAGCAGTCCGAGAAGGACCTCCAGAAGGCCGAGGTCGGTCTCGCTGCCCATCGCGGCGGTGATCCTCGTGCTGGTCTTCGCCTCGATCGTCGCGGCGGGCATGCCGCTCTTCGTCGCCGGCCTTGCCATCCCCAGCAGCCTGGCCCTGATCTACATCGTCGCCCAGCAGGTCGAGATGAGCGTCTTCGTGCTCAACATCGCGACGATGCTCGGGCTCGCGCTCGCGATCGACTACTCGCTCTTCATCGTCAGCCGCTTCCGCGAGGAGCTGCGCCGCGGCCGGACCGTGGAGGAGGCCGTCGAGCGCGCCGTCGCGACCTCGGGCAAGGCGGTCGCCTTCAGCGGCATCGCGGTCGGCATCGGGCTCTCGGGCCTGCTCCTGTTCGAGGCACCGGCCATCCGCTCGATCGGGATCGCCGGGGCGCTCGTGGTCCTCTGCTCGGTCGTCTACGGCGCTGACCTTCCTGCCGGCCGTGCTCGGGATGCTGGGCCATCGCGTGAACTCGCTGTCGATCCGCGGCCTGCGCCACCGCTTCCGCCCGATCGCCGACGGCCCCGAGGCGGCGCGGACCTCGCGCTGGGAGCGCGTCGCCCATGCCGTGATGCGGCGTCCCATCGCTCGTCCTGATCCCGACGCTCGCGTTCCTGCTGCTCGTCGGCAGCCCGTTCCTGCGCATGGAGCAGGGCGTCCCCGGCGCCGAGATCTACCCGCCCGGCGTCGAGAGCCGCGACGCCTACGTCGCCCTCCAGACCGAGTTCGCCCCTGGCGAGACCACGCCGATCGTCATCCTGGCCGACGTCCAGGGCTCGCCGACCGACCGCGGCGAACATCCAGGCCCTGACCGACTACGCCGCCTCGGTCGACGCGGTCGAGAACGTCGACCGCGTCGAAGGCCCGTTCACGATCCACGATCCCGCAGACCGGGGCGCTGCTCACGCCCGAGCAGGTCGCCGCGTCTCTACGCGCTGCCCGACGGCCAGCGACCGGCCGGCATCGACGAGCTCCTCGCGCAGTACGTCCGCGGCAGCACCGTCCGTCTCGACGCGATCAGCCCCCTGTCGCCGTCGGTGCCGGCCGCGACCGACATGATCCCGGTCATCCGCGCCGTCGATGCCGGGTCGGGCATCACGACCCAGGTCGGCGGCAGCGCCGCGACCGGCCATGACTTCCTCGTCTCGCAGGCCGAGCGCGCCCCGTACGCGGTCACGCTGACGCTGGTCGCCAGCGCGCTGATCCTGTTCCTGCTGTTCGGCTCGATCGTCATCCCGATCAAGGCCGTGATCATGACCCTGCTCTCGATCACGGCGAGCTTCGGGGCACTCGTCTGGATCTTCCAGGAGGGCAACCTCTCGAACCTCCTGAACTTCGAGCCGCTCGGCTACACCATCGCCGGGAACCCGATCATCATGTTCAGCGTGATCTTCGGGCTGTCGATGGACTACGAGGTCCTGCTGCTCTCGCGGATGCAGGAGACGTACCGGCGGACCCGCGACAACACCAGCGTCGGTCGCCGAGGGCCTCTCCAAGACCGCCGGCGTCATCACCGGCGCGGCCCTGATCATGGTCACCGTCTTCTCGGCGTTCGCGCTCGCGGAGGTCATCACGATCAAGAGCATCGGGGTCGGGATGGCCATCGCGGTCGCCGTCGACGCCACGATCATCCGGGTCCTCCTGGTGCCCGCGACGATGCGGCTGATGGGCCGCTGGAACTGGTGGGCGCCCGGCGTGCTCGGGCGGTTCGCCGATCGGCTCGGCTTCAGCCACGTCGAGGACGAGGCCGGGCCGGTCGTCGCCGAGCGGACGGCCGAACCGGCCGCGTCCTAGACTCGTCGGGCGACATACCGCTCGAGGAGCCAGACCCGCATGGACGAACAGCCGGTGACCCGCCTCGGCCCCGACAGCGGCGGGCGCGCGCCCGGCGAGGCCGGGAGTGCGGCGGCGGCGCGCCGGCGGTCCTGACGTCCACGTCTACACGTGGGAATGGGGCCCCGACGAGAACCGCCGGCCCGGGCTGCCGTGGATCGGCATCTTCCTGCTGGTCTTCGGCGCGCTGCTGCTCATCCAGCAGGCCTTCCCGCAGGCGGAATCCGCCGGGCTCGCTGGTCGTCCTCGCGGTCGGGCTGGCGTTCCTGATCAAGTGGGCGATCGACCGCGGGACCGGCTCGCTCTATGCCGGCGCGCTGATCACCGCGCTCGCCGTGCCGGGCGTCCTGAACGCGGCCGGGATCGGCATCGACGTGGACGGCATCGGGACGTTCTGCTTCGGGGTCGCGTTCCTGTTCATCGCGGCGGTCCGCGCGCTCAGCGGCGGCGGCTGGGGCTGGCAGCTCTGGTTCGGCGGCCTGCTCGCGCTGATCGGCGGCGTGAACATCGCGAGCCCGACGTTCGGCGACTGGGTCGTCCCGGTGCTGCTGATCGTCCTCGGCGGGATGCTCCTGATGGGCAGCGCCTCGCGCCGTCGGACGTAAGGCCCGACGCCCTCAGGCGGACGCGGCCTCGACCGACGCGACGGCCTCGTCGACGGCGTCCGCGAGGACCGCGGCCACGCGCTGGAGCTCCTCGTCGGTGATCACGAACGGCGGGCCGAGCAGGATCGAGTCCCCGTTCGTGCCGTCGGCGAGGCCGGTCCCCGAGTAGACGAGCACGCCGCGCTCGCGCGCGCCGCGGACGACCGCCTCGGTGACCCTCGCCGCGCGCGGGAACGGCGCCCGCGTCGCCCGATCCGCGACCAGCTCGATCCCGACCATCAGCCCGCGACCGCGGATCTCGCCGAGCGCCGGGTGCTCGCCGAGCGCGCCCGAGAGCAGCGCCTGCAACCGGTCGCCCTTGGCGGCGCTCGCCTCGACCAGCCGCTCGGCCTCGAGCGTCCGCAGCACCTCGCGGGCCACGGCCGCACCGACCGCGCTGTGCGAGTAGGTGAACCCGTGGACGAAGCCGCCCGTGGCACCGGTGACCGCGGCGTGGATCGCGCCCGACGCCGCCACGAACCCGAACGGCCAGTAGCCCGACGTGGCGCCCTTGGCCGCCACGAGCAGGTCCGGTCGCAGGCCCCAGTGGTCGGAGCCGAACCAGCGCCCGGTCCGCCCGAACCCGGTCATCACCTCGTCCGCGATCAGCAGGACGCCGTGGCGGCGGCAGACCTCGGCGATCCGCGGCCAGTAGCCGTCGGGCGGGACCGCGGCGGCCAGCGTCGCCCCGACGACGGGCTCGCCCACGAACGCCGCGACACGCCCCTCCCCCGCCTCGACGATGGCCCGCTCCAGCTCGTCGGCGAGGGCCTCGGGGTCGGCGAGGGCCGTGGCGCCCGGCCGGCCCGCGCCGTACGGGTAGGCCGCGGACACGTGCCCGAACCGCCCCAGCCACGGCTCGTACGGCCGGCGGAGCGGCGGGCGGCCGGACAGGTCGAGCGCGCCCAGCGTGTTGCCGTGGTAGCTGCCCCACCGGGCGAGGACCACGTCGCGGTCCGGGCTCGCCGACGGCCAGGTGGTAGGCACGGGCGAGCTTGAGGGCCGTCTCGATGGCCTCGGAGCCGCCGGAGACCGGGTACAGGTACGGGTCGTCGACCGGGAGATGGACGCCGACCTCGGCCGCGTAGGCCTCGAGCGGCTCGGTGGTGAAGGCGCTGCCGTGCGCGAAGGCGACGCGGGCCGCCTGGTCGGCCATCGCCGCCGCGATCGCGGTGCGGCCGTGCCCGACGCCGACGACGATCGCGCCGCCCGCCGCGTCGAGGTACTCGCGACCGGTCGGCGTCGACGATCGTCGAGCCGTGCGCCTCGACCGCGACCGGCGGATCGGCGACCGTCGAGCGGCGGAAGACGTGTCCTGCACCCACGGCCCGATGGTAGCCGACCGTCCGCGGGAACCGGCGCGCTCGTCGCGGTGTACAGGGTACGGTTGACCGCGGAGGCCTCACCCACTGACCGACGAAGAACTCATGAGCCGCGCACGTGCCGGCGATGTCGCGGCGTACGAGACCCTCGTGCGCCGCTACCAGGACGTCGCCTTGCGCACGGCGTCCCTCGTCGCCCCGGAGGCCGATGCTGCCGATGCCGTCCAGGATGCCTTCGTGAAGGCCTACGCCGCGCTGCCGCGCTTCCGGGCGGGCGCGCCGGTCCGGCCGTGGCTGCTCAGCATCGTCGCGAACGAGAGCCGCAACCGTCGCCGGTCCGCGACCCGGCGGGCCGACCTCGCCGTCCGGGCCGGGTCCGTGACGCCGACGCCGGCGCAGCGCGCCGTCGCCCGAGGCCGAGGTGCTCGCCGACGAGCGTCGCGGGACCCTCTGGGCCGCGATCGGCCGGCTGCGCGACGAGGACCGCGAGGTGATCGGGGCGCGGTACCTGCTCGAGCTGTCCGAGGCGGAGACCGCCCAGGCGCTCGGGCTCCGCGCGGGCACGGTCAAGTCGCGGACCTCGCGCGCGCTGGGCCGGCTCCGTGCGTCGCTGGCCGAGGTCGAAGGGACGACCGGCGATGACTGACCTGCCGATGCACCGACGCTCCGACGCCGACCTCGAGGCCGCGCTGCGCGACCTTGGCGCGAACCTCGCGTGGCCGAGCGCGACGGCCGCGGCCGACGCGCCCGACGTCGCCTCGATCGTCCGGTCGCGGATCGAGGCGGCCGCCGTCCTGCCGCCGGCACGTCGCGGCTGGACCTGGCGGCCGGCGCGCCGCGCGCTGGTCCTGGCGCTCATCGCGGTCCTCGCGATCGCGGCGGTCGCGAGCGCGATCGGGTTCGGGCTGCCCGGGCTCCGGTTGCTCTTCGGCGGGCCGTCGCTGAGTCCGCCGCCGACGCTGGCACCGACCGCGGCAGCGTCGTCGTCCGGGTCGTCGTCCACGGCCGCGCCGTCGTCGTCGTCCGCGCTCCGCTCGCCGTCGCCGTCCGTCCCGGCCGGGCCGCCGGGCGCCTCGATGTCCCTCGGCGACCCGGTCGCGATCGCCGACCTGGACACGGCCGCCGGCTTCCACGTGCGCTGGCCGCAGGATCCGGCCTTCGGGCCGCCCGACGCCGCCTACATCGACGCCGACGCGGGCCGGCCAGGTCAGCCTGGTCTGGGCGGCGCGGCCGGGCCTGCCGGCGACGACCGAACCCGGCGTCGGCCTGCTCCTGAGCGTCTTCGACGGCACGGTCGAGCGACGGCTTCTTCACGAAGGTGATCAACGAGCAGACGACCGTCGAGCTCGTGAACGTCGGCGACCACCGCGGCTACTGGATCAGCGGCGACCCGCACATGTTCTTCTACGAGCGGCGCGACGGGACGTTCGTCGACGATCACCGCCGCTGGGTGGCCGATGCCCTGCTCTGGGCGGACGGCGACCTGACGTACCGGCTCGAATCGCCGCTCGGCAAGGCCGCGACGATCCGCCTCGCGGAGTCGATGCGCTAGGGTTCGGCGCGGCCGCGGCCTCTCAGCCGCTTCTCAGGAAACCCGGCCATCGTGCACTCGACGGGATCGGACGATCGCCGCCCACCGGAGACCTCCAGCATGACTCGCACCCGTGCCATCGTCGTCGCCATCGTCGCCCTCTTCGCCATCGGCGGTCTCGGCCTGTGGGTCGCCCGCGACCAGTTCCTGAGCGGCGATTCCGTCCCGGAACTGACGCTCCCCAGCGCCACGCCGTCCGCGTCCGCGGCTGCCGCGGCGACCGCGGACCCCGCCGCCTCCGACGACCCCGCCTCGGCCGATCCGTCAGCGACCGCGGCAGCCCCGGGTGGCGCGGTGACCGCCGCCAGCCTCGCCGGGCGACTGGACGATCGTCACCGACGCGAGCACCGCCGGCTACCGCGTCCGCGAGCGCCTCGCCCAGCTCGATGCCGACAGCGACGCGGTCGGCCGGACCTCGACCGGCGTGACCGGCACGGCCACGCTGACCGTCTCGGGCGACACGCTCCAGGTGACTGCCACGGACATCGACGTCGACACGACGACGATCGCGTCGGACCGCAGCCAGCGCGACAACCGGATGCGCAACGAGGGCCTCCAGACCGACACCTTCCCGACCGCGTCCTTCAAGCTCACGGCACCGGTCGACGTCCCGGCCGAGGCCCTGACCGGCGCGGTCGTCGACGTGACCCTCCACGGCGACCTGACGCTGCACGGCGTGACCAAGACCGTCGACATCCCCGCCAAGGCGCAGCTCGCCGACGGCCAGATCCAGATCCAGGGCGCGATCACGTTCCCGCTGAGCGACTACGACGATCACCGCGCCGAACATCGGCGGGTTCATCGTCTCGATCGCCGACGAGGGCACGCTCGAGTTCCTGGTGACGTTCGCGAAGTAGCCGGGCGCCGCGGGCCGTGGCCGCGCGCTACGGCAGGGTGGCGGCCAGCGCCTCGATGACGTCGCCGGCGAGATGGTCGCCGGCGGACTCGCGCAGGGTCGCGAGCGCCAGGGCGGTCGGCATCGCCTCGCGGTACGGACGGTCGGCCGTCAGCGCCTCGTAGACGTCGGCGACGGCCACGATCCTCGCCCCCATCGACAGCTCCGACTCGGTCATGCCGCGGAAGTAGCCGCGCCCGTCGAGGCGCTCGTGGTGGCTGGCCGCCATCTCGGCCACGCTCGCCAGCGACGGCACCGGCTCGAGGATCCGCAGGGTGAGCTCCGGGTGGCGGCGGATGACCTCGAACTCGCCGGGCTCGAGCCGGGCCGGCTTGTCGAGGATGACGTTCGGGACGCCGAGCTTGCCGAGGTCGTGGAGCAGGCCCGCGCGGCGCACGTCGATGACGTCGCGCTCGGGCAGGCCGAGCCGCCGCGCCACGACGTCGGCCACGCGGGCCACCCGCTGCGAGTGCGACCCGGTGAACGGGCTCTTGGCGTCGACGATGTCGGCGAAGGCGCCGGCCAGGCGGTCGACATCGGGCTCGTCGGTCATGGCCAGGCGCTCATCGGGAGCGAGCGCCATCGTCCGGCCGACGAGGTCCGGCGAGGCCAGCTCGAAGAGCAGGCCGGCTCGCAGGCGTCGAGCAGCGCGTCCACCACGTCCGGGTCGTACCACGAGCCGCGCCGCGAGCGCAGCACCGCCAGCGCTTCCTCGCGGCTCCGGACCGAGGTGAAGAGATCGAGCGCGGCGCACGCCGCGATGATCCGGGCGTGGCGGTCGATGTCGGACGCGGTCGAGGCCGCGCGGATGCCCGCCGCCGTCCCACAGCTCGTGGACGTCGTGGATCGCCGATCCCGACGGCCTCGCTGAAGCCGACCTTGCGGGCGATCGCCGCCCCGCGCTCGCAGCGGACCTGTTCGACGGCGCGCCGCGCTCGGGTCCCGGTCATGCCGATGCGGATCAGCCGACGCAGGCGGAGCGGGAGCGGCTCGGTCGAGGGCAGGTTCCGGATCGTGAAGGCGGCATACGCGAGCGTCGATCGCTCGACCGTCGACTGGCGGCCCTTGATGGCGATGTCGTCGCCGCCGAAGATCTGGGTCACCGCGGCGGCGTTCGACGAGCAGCCGGCGTCCTTCAGGAACGCGGCGTAGAAGAGCGTCGCCCGGTCGACCTCGGACATCCGCATCTCGTCGGCGACGCCCATGGCCAGGAACGCGGTCCGGAGCGCGTGACCGGGAGCTGGCCCTCGGTCAGGTCGAGCGCCGTCGAGAGCGCGGCGAGGAGCCGGGTGGTCGACACCGTCTCCCGCTCGAGCAGGCGCAGACCGGCGCCGCGCGGCGAGTTGGTGGTCGACCCGTCGAGGTAACGGATGACCAGGCGATCGGGGGCGATCGCCTGGCTGAAGGCGGGGGTCGCGAGGGCCGTCTCCGCGTCCGAGAGAGCCCGCGCGGTGGCGCGGTCCATCGAGCGCCCATCGTCGTGGGCGGGTTCGGGAACGGCAGCGGCCCGGTGGTCCGGTCCCGTGCGCCCGGTGGTACGGGGCGGTACCGCCGGCCCGCGCCTACTTCGTGTAGACGCCGCCCGGGTCGAGCTCCTCGCGGATGAGCCGCAGCTCCTCGCCGGTCGGCGGGGGCGTGCTGGCGAGGTCGGCGGCGACCGCGACGTCCCAGCCGATGGTGTCGCGGACCTGCTCGACCGTGGCGCCCGGATGGAGCGAGTCCAGCCGCATCTCCCCGGTGTCGCCGAAGCGGTAGATGCCGAGGTCGGTCACCACGATGCTGGGGCCGCGGCCCAGCCAGCCGCCCTCGCGGCGGATGCGCTCCGCCTGCTCGGCGCCGCCGAGGTTGCCGGGCGACGTCCGGAAGTCGATGGTCTCGACGAACGAGCGCTTCGACTGGCGCATGATCACGAAGACCTCGCGGGCGTTGATCGCGATCTCGCAGGCGCCGCCCGAGCCGGGCAGCCGCGTCGTGGGGTGGTCGTACTCGCCGATGACCGTGGTGTTGATGTTGCCGAACCGGTCGATCTGCGCCGCCCCGAGGAAGCCGACGTCGATCAGCCCGCGCTGCAGGTAGTAGCCGAACAGCTCGACCATGCTCACGACCGCCGTCGAGCCGGTCACGATCGTCGGGTCGCCGATCGACAGCGGCAGCCGGGCCGGCCGGGCGCCGTAGACGCCGGCCTCGTAGACGAGCTCCAGGTCGGGCGCCACCGAGCGCTTCGCGAGGTTGACCGCGATGTTCGGCAGCCCGACCCCGACGAAGCAGACGTGCTGGCCCTCGAGCGCGCGCGCCGCCGCGACGATCATCATCTCGGACTTCGTGAAGGCGCCGAGGTCGGCGGGGCCGCTCATCGGTAGTCCCCGTAGTCGACGACCCCGGACGGCGCCGGGCCGGGTCGCAGCGACGCGAGCCGCTCCGCGCCGAGCTTCTCGACGTACGCCGCGCGGCCGTCGAGGTCGTAGACCCACTCGCGCAGCCAGGCCTGGACCGCGGCCTCGTCGCGGGTGATCGGGTCCCAGTCGAGGTAGAAGCGGTTGTCACGGTCGTAGGCGCCCTGGACGTACGAGGGGTGCGCGCCCCACGGCTCCACGACCACCGCGTCCACGATCAGCCCCGGGATGATCGTCCGGTTGGGGTCGGCGCGGATGACCGCCTCGTCGACCAGCTCCTCGACCACGACGATGACCCGGTCGGCCGCGAACGCCGCCTCCTTCTGGCAGCCGAGCAGGCCCCAGACCTGGGTGTCGCCGCCGGCCGAGGCGCGCTGGGCGTGGACGATCGTGACGTCCGGGCGCAGCGGCGGGACCGCGTAGATGGTCTCGTCGCCGTACGGCGAGGCGATCGGGCGGATCAGCGGGTTGACGACCGGCAGGTCGGTCTCGAAGTAGCTCCGGAGCGGGAAGAACGGCAGGTTCATCGCACCGGCCGTGTAGCGCCCGACCATCCCGAAGTGGCTGTACTCCTCGACCGCCAGCGGCTCCTCGGGGATCTCGCCCTCGATCCGGCGGCGGATGGCCCCGAGCCCGCCGACGCCCGGGTTGCCGAGCCACGAGAAGACGAGCTTGCTCGCGACCCCGGCCGCGATCATCTGGTCGTAGATGACGTCCGGCGTGAGCCGCGCCAGCGTGAGGTCGCGCCGGCGCTGGCGGATGATCTCGTGCCCGGCCGCGAAGCTGATCAGGTGGGTGAAGCCCTCGATGGCGACCGTGTCGCCGTCGCGCACGAGGTCGGCGACGGCGTCGCGCATGGTCGCGACCTTCGAGCTGCTCACCGGTCGATGATGCCTGATGCCGGGTCGGCGGCGGGCCTCAGCCGCCGGCTTCGACGCCGGTGACCGCGCCGGCGGCGGACGCCTCCGCGAGGACCTCGCCGCCGTGGGCGGCGACCTCGGCCACCGCCTCGGCGAAGATGCGCAGCGCCGTGGCCATCTCGGCCTCGCTGACGGTCAGGGCCGGCGACATCCGGACGCTGGTCTTGCCGCACTCGAGGACCAGCAGGCCGCGCTCGAAGCAGACCCACTGGACGGATTCGGCGTGGTCGGCGGTGTCGAACTCGACGCCGAGCATCAGGCCCTTGCCGCGGACGTCGGTGACGAGACCCGGGTGGGCGATCGACGAGCGGTCGGAGGCCGGCCAGCGCCTGCTCGCCGCGGACCGCGGCGTTCTCGACGAGGCCGCCCTCGAGCAGCTCGATCGTGGCGAGCGCCGCGGCGCAGGCGACCGGGTTGCCGCCGTAGGTGGAGCCGTGGGCGCCGGGGCCCCAGGTCTCGAGCAGCTCGGCCCGGGCGATCATGGCCCCGAGCGTCATGCCCGACGCGATGCCCTTGGCGCGTCAGCAGGATGTCCGGCTCGACGCCCCAGTGCTCGACCGCCCACATCTTGCCGGTGCGCCCCGCGCCCGACTGGATCTCGTCGGCGATCAGCAGGATCCCGTGCTCGTCGCAGATCCGGCGGAGCCCCTGCAGGAACCCGTCCTCGGGGACGATGTAGCCGCCCTCGCCCTGGATCGGCTCGACGATGATCGCCGCGACCTCGTTGGCCGGGGCGAGCTTGTCGAAGAGGACCTCGTCGAACCAGCGCAGGTCCTCGACCCGTCCGTACGGCGCGTGGAAGACGCCCGGGAGCAGCGGCCCGAAGCCGGCGTGGTACTTCGCCTTCGAGGCCGTGAGCGAGACGGAGCCGTAGGTCCGGCCGTGGAACGCGCCCAGGAAGGCCACGATGTACGGGCGCTTCGTCGCGAAGCGGGCGAGCTTGATCGACGCCTCCACGACCTCGGTCCCGGAGTTGCCGAGATAGACCCGCGCCCGCTCCGACATTGGCGGCGAGGCGCGCCAGCTGGCGGCAGACCTCGGGGTAGATCGGCAGGTAGAAGTCGCTCGCGCTGAAGTGGATCAGCTCCGCGGCCTGCTCCTTGATCGCGGCCACGACCTGCGGGTGCGAGTGACCGGTCGAGTTGACCGCGATGCCGGCCGCGAAGTCGAGGAACAGGTTGCCGTCGATGTCCTCGACCGTGAGGCCCTCGCCGCGGACCGGCACGATCGGGTAGGCGCGCGGCAGGCTCGGCGAGGTCCAGGCCTCGTCGAAGGCCACGTGCGCCCGCGCCTTCGGGCCGGGCAGCGGCGTGACGATGTCGGGGACGGGCCGGGTGCCGGCGATGCGCGACGGTGCCGTGGACAAGGTCGACCTCGTGGGCTGCGGTGCATAACGAGTATGCACGGTGGATAAACAGCGGCGAGTATATCCGGACCTCGCCGGGCCGCCGAATGGCGGGGTCGCATAGGCCGGACGGGTGGGTGTCCGCGAGGCGGTCCTTCGCGACTAGGGTTCGGCGCATGTCCGCGACCGTCACGCGCGACCTGGCGACCGGTGCTGCCGTCGGCACGACCCGGCGTCGCCATTCCATCCCGATCGCGATCCGCCTGGGCATCGGGCTCGACCGCTCGATGTGGCCGGCCGACCGCGCGATCGCCGAGTTCCGCTGGGCGGCGCTCACGCTCGGGCTGATGTTCGTCCTCGCGCTGGCCGCGCATCTCCTCGCGGATCCGACCGGACGCTACGGTCGGGCGGTCGTGGTGTCCGGCGTGGCGTTCGCCATCGTCGCCCTCCTCGCCTGGAGCCCGTTCTCGCACGAGGCTCACCGCCAGCCGGCTGGTCCGCCGGGCGATCGGCCCGATCGTGCTGCTGGTCGCGATCGCGGCCGCCGGCCTGTCCGATCCCGCCGTCCTCGACGCCCAGATCGGCACCCCGTTCGTCATCCTCGCCTTCACGTACGCGGCCCTGACTCCGGGCTTCTCCATCGCCGCCGTGCATCGCTCCTGGCGGTCGAGGGCAACCTGGTGATCCAGCACGCCGGGCATCCCGCGGCCATTCGGCCCTCGACCCGCACGCCGTCGACTTCCTGGTCCGCGCCACCGTCGCGATCCTCGCCGGCGTCGCGATGCACGAGGTGGACCGCGGCCTCCGTCGCGAGCGCCGGCGGGCCGAGCGACTCGCCGCACGAAAGGGCGCCCACGCCGACCAGCTCGAGGGGCTGCAGCGCATCGTCCGCCGCTTCGACGGATCGCGGCCGGTGGCCGAGGTCATGCAGGCCGTCGTCGAGGACGTCGCGACCACGTTCGACGTCACGCTGGTCTCCGCCTACCTGCCCGGACGAGACCGGGCGGCTCTCGATGGTCGGCGTCGCCGGCTACGACAGCCCGTTCCACGTGATCGAGCTCGGCGTCGGCATCATCGGCCGCAGCGCGGCGTCCCGCGAGACGATCTTCTCGGACGACGTCCTGAGCGACCCCGACTACCGCGCCGCGCGGCCGGACGTCCGCAGCGAGGTCGCGGTCCCGGTGCTCCACGGCGGCGAGCTGCTCGGGATCCTGAACTTCGAGGGCACGGCCGAGCGGCCGATCGGGCCGGCCCACGTCGCCGTCGCCGAGATGCTCGCCCTGCAGATCGCCGGCGCGCTCCGCTCGGCACGGCTCGACGAGGAGCGCCGCCAGCGCCTCCACGCCATCGAGCGGGTCCTCGAGGTCAGCCGCGGGCTGGCCGCCGACCTGGACCGCCGCCGCGTGGTCGCGTCCGTCGTCGACGCCGCGCGCGACCTGCTCCATGCGGACGCGGTCGAGTTCGTCAGCCGCGGCGCCGACGGGACCTACCGCGTCGAGCACGCCCTCGGCGTCGCCGGGCAGGGACGGGTGGGCCAGCGCCGTCGAACCGGGCGACGGACTCGTCGAGTCGGTCATCCGCGACGGCGCCCGTGTCGTGCGGACGGGCGCCGACGGGGAGCCCGTCGGGCCTCGGGTCTGCCGATCCATCTCGAGGGCGTGCCGAGCGCCGTCCTGGCGGCGACGCGCACGCGCTCCGACCGGCCGTTCAGCGAGCTCGAGCTGCGCATGGCCGACCTGCTGGTGACGCAGATCGGGGTCGCGCTGCACAACGCCGAGCTGCATGCCCGGGTGAGCGAGGCCGCGGTCCGCGATCCGCTGACGGGGCTGCTCAATCGCCGCTACTTCGACGAGGCGGTCGAGACGGCCTTCGCCGCCGCGGCCCGGAGCGGTCGCGAGCTCAGCCTCATCGTCTTCGACCTCGACCACTTCTCCGAGGTCAACAACGTCCACGGCCACGCGGTCGGCGATGCCGTGCTGCGACGCGTCGCCCGCGCGATGGCCGCGGTGATCCGGACCGGCGACATCGTGGCCCGCTACGGCGGCGAGGAGTTCGTCGTCATCGCGCCGGGCGCCACCCGCGACGAGGCGATCCAGGTCGCCGAGCGCGTCCGTGCCGCCGCCGCGGCCGAGACCAGCCGCCCGATCGACGGCCTCGACGTCCCGATCACGATCTCCGCCGGCGTCGCGTCACGCCTCGGCGACGAGGCCGACGGCCGGGCGCTCTTCCGCGCCGCCGACTCGGCGCTGCTCGCGGCCGAAACGGCCGGCCGCGACCGGGTGGTAGCGTCTAGGAACTGCGCAGCGGGCTGCCGCGCCGTCCCGCGGCGCGCCTAGTCGACGACGGTGTGGCACTGCTCGCGGAGGAACTGCGCGACGTAGTACATCGAGAGCGCGGCCTTGCCGGTCGAGCCGCTGCCCTTCCAGCCGCCGAACGCCTGGATCCCCGGCCACGCGCCGGTCGTGGCGCCGGCCCGCCGGTTGACGTACAGGACGCCGGCCTGGATCTCGGTCAGGAACTTGTCGACCTCGGCCTGGTCCTCGCTGTAGACGCCGGCCGTCAGCCCCAGGACCGTGTCGTTCGCGAGCGTGATCGCCTCGTCGAGCGAGTCCACGGCGTGGACCGCGGTGAACGGCGCGAACAGCTCGTCGCGGAACAGCCGGTGCGACGCCGGCAGCCCGCCGACCACGGTCGGCTCGACGTAGAAGCCGCGCGCCAGGTCGCCGTCCGACAGCCGCTCGCCGCCGGTGAAGACCGTCCCGTCGCGGCGCGCCTCGGCGACCGCGGTCTGGTGCCGGTCGGCGGCCCGCTGGTCGATGACCGGGCCGAGCCAGTTCGCCCGCACGAGCGGGTCGCCGACGGTGATCGTCTCGGTCTTCTCGACCAGCAGGCGGACCAGCTCGTCGTGGACGGGCCGCTCGACGTAGACCCGCGAGTTCGCGGAGCACTTCTGGCCGCCGAAGCCGAACGACGCCCGCATGATCCCCTCGGCCGCCTCCTCGAGGTCGGCGTGGCGCGAGACGATCGCCGGGTTCTTGCCGCCCATCTCGACGATGCACGGTCGCGGCCACGCCCGGCTGAACGTGTGGAACAGCCGCATCCCCACCTCGTACGAGCCGGTGAAGACGATGCCGTCGATGCCGGGGTGGTCCTGCAGCGCCTGGCCGACCGTCTCGCCCGGGCCCATGACCATGTTGATGACGCCGGCCGGCACGCCGGCGTCGAGGTAGGCCTCCATGAGCTTGACCGCCGACAGCGGCGAGGCGCTCGACGGCTTGAGCACGACCGTGTTCCCGGCGAGCATCGCGGCGCCGGTCGGGCCCGCGGACAGCGCCATCGGGAAGTTGAACGGGCTGACCACCGCGAACACGCCGTGCGGCCGCAGGATCGAGCGGGTGTGCACGGTCGCGTCGCCGAGGTTGCCGAGCGGGTGGTCGTAGAACCCGTTGTCCTCGGCGGTCTGGGCGTAGTAGCGGATCAGGTCGGCCGACTCCTCGACCTCGCCGAGCGCCTCGATCCGGTTCTTGCCGACCTCGATGGCCATGATCGCGGCGTCGTCCATCAGCCGGTCGCTGATCAGCTCGGCGGCGGCGCGCAGGATCCGGACCCGCTCGGGCCAGGGCGTCGCGGCCCAGGCGGGCTGGGCGGCGCGTGCGGCCGCGACGGCCTTGTCGACGTCGGCCACGGTCCCGGTCGCGAACGTCCCGAGCAGCGAGGTTCGAATCGATCGGCGAGCGGACCTCGAACGCGCCGTCGCCGTCGACCCAGGCGCCGCCGATCAGGTTCTGGTGGTGCGCGCCCAGCCCGGCCTTGACGCGGGTGACGGCCTCCTCGAAGCCGGCGTGCAGCTCCTCGTTGTCGGCCCGGAGCGTGGCGTACGTGACCTTGATGCGCGGCTTGGCGTCGGTCGTCATGTGCAGGGTCCCTCGTCGCGGGGTCGCGCTCGTGGCGCGGTGGGGGTCATTGACGGTCAGTCTAGCGCGGCGACGACCTCGGCCAGCGACGCGGCGATGGCATCCGGCCGGCGGCCGCCGCGCTCCTGTCGCCGCCGCCTCGACGTCGGCCGGTCCGTGCTTGCCGCTGAGGACGAACACGCCGCGCAGCCCGGCCCGCTGCGCCGCCCGGACATCGGTCCGGACGTCGTCGCCGACCATCGCGATCTCGTGCCGATGGAGCGCCGGACCGCCGGCCGCGCGGACCTCGCGTCGCAGCGCCAGGACGCCCTCGCCGTAGCACGTCCGCGACGGCTTGCCGGCGATCCGCGCCGTGACCCCGGTCGCGAACTCGAGGCCGACGACGTAGGCGCCCGGCGTCGACGGTCGGACCCTCGGGCGTCAGCCACCACGGGTTGCGATGCATGCCGATCAGCTCCGCCCCGCCGCGGACGAGCCGGAACGCGCGGTTGACGTTGTCGTAGGTCAGGGCCTCGGGCGAATCGCCGACGACGACCGCGGCCGACGCGGGCATCCGGCGCCGACGCCTCCTCGTGGGTCAGCAGGTGCTGCCCCGTCGAACTCGGTCAGCGCGTCGTCGGAGCCCAGGACGTACAGCGCCTCGCCCGGATAGGCGCGGGCCGTGTAGGCGGCCGATGCCGACAGCGCGGACTGGAACCGCTCGGCCGCGACCGGCGCGCCCATGCGCGCGCCCCAGCCCGCCAGCGTCGTCCGGCTGACGAGCGACGTGTTGGTCACGATCCGGAACGGGATCCCGCGCCGGTCGAGGTCCACCAGCGCCTCGGGCGCGCCGTCGACCGCCTTGCCGGCCAGCGCGATGACGCCGTCGAGGTCGAGCAGCAGCGCTCGAACCCCGTGCAGGGCCGCACGCAAGTCGGTCGGCGGGGCGGGTCGGTCGGGCATGATGGCAGCGTATCGGAGACGCAGGAGGGTGGCATGGGACTGCTGGCGGGCAAGACGGCGCTCATCTTCGGCGTCGCCAACGACCATTCGATCGCGTGGGGGATCGCCCGGGCCCTGCACGCCGAGGGCGCCGAGGTCGGGTTCTCGTCGGTCGAGAGCCTGATCGAGAAGCGGGTGCGCCCGCTGGCGGCCTCGATCGGCTCGACCTTCGTCGAGCCCTGCGACGTGACCTCCGACGCCGACATCGACCGCGTCTTCGCCGAGTGGGGCAAGACCCACGACTCGCTCGACATCCTGGTCCACGCCCTGGCGTTCGCGAAGCGCGAGGACCTCGAGGGCCAGTTCGTCGACACGTCCCGGGACGGGTTCGCGCTCGCGCTCGACGTCTCGGCCTACTCGCTGGTCGGGCTGACGCGGGCGGCGCGGCCGTACCTGCGGCGCGGCTCGTCGGTGATGACGCTGTCCTACTACGGCGCCGAGAAGGTCGTGGCCAACTACAACGTGATGGGCGTGGCCAAGGCCGCGCTGGAGGCCTCGGTGCGCTACCTCGCCGCGGACCTCGGGCCCGGACGGCGTCCGCGTCAACGCCATCAGCGCCGGCCCGATCCGGACGCTCGCCGCGGCGGGGATCAGCGGCTTCAAGCGCATGTACGGCGAGTTCGCGGACCTCACCCCGCTGCGGGCCAACATCACGCCCGAGGACGTCGGCGGGACCGCGCTCTACCTCGCGTCGGACCTCTCGAGCGCGGTGACCGGCGAGGTCATCTACGTCGACGGCGGGTTCAGCATCATGGGCGTGCCGACGACGAGTTGACGCCGGGGCGAGGGTGCAACAGCCCTTGCGGTTGACAGACAAGCGCACTTGCATTACAAACGCAGGGTCAACCTCGAACGGGCACCGCCCGACGACCTCCCCGAGCCCGGAGTCCCCGACCTTGACGTCCCCCGCCCGCCTTGCCCTCGGCGCCCTCGTGGCCCTGACCGTCGCCGCCTGCCAGGGCGGCGGCGCCCCCGCCGCAAGCGGCGGCAAGGTCGCGGTCAGCGTGAGCGAAGCCGGCTGCTCCCCGACGACGGTGACCGCGGCCGCCGGGCCGGTCATGTTCGTGATCACCAACACCGGCACGGACGTCGCCGAGTTCGAGGTGATCGGCGCGGACAAGAAGGTGATCGACGAGGCCGAGAACATCGTGCCCGGGTTCGTGGTGAACCTGTCGACCCGGCTCGACGGCGGGCACGTACGAGCTGGTCTGCGGCAACCTGAGCGCGCCCCGCGGCAGCCTCGCCGTGAGCGGCGGCGCGGCGCCGACCCGGCCGCCGAGCGCGGTCGTCGACGCGGCGCAGCTGGCCGGCATCGTCGCCGACGTACCAGACCTACGTGAAGAGCGAGGCGGACGACCTCGTCGACGGTCATCGACACGTTCACCAAGGCCATCGACGCGGGCGACCTCGAGGCCGCCAAGGCCGCCTACGGACCGTCGCGCGTGCCGTGGGAGCGGATCGAGCCGATCGCCGAGCTCTTCACCGACCTCGACCCGAAGATCGACGCCCGCGAGGACGACTTCGACCGCGGCGTCGACGACCCCGCGTTCACCGGCTACCACCGCATCGAGAAGGGCCTCTTCACCGACGGCACCACCGACGGCCTCAAGGCGCTCGCGGCGACCCTGCGGACGGACGTCGCGGACCTCAAGACGCGCCTGGCGACGCTCGAGATCGACCCGCGGGTCATGGCCCGCGGCGCGGGTGAGCTGATCGACGAGGTCGCCCAGTCGAAGATGACCGGCGAGGAGGACCGCTACTCGAAGCTCGACCTCTGGTCGATCGACCCGAACCTCGAGGGGTCGGCCAAGATCGTCGACCTCCTCCGCCCCGTCATCGAGAAGCTCGACCCGACCTACCTCAAGAGCCTCGACGACGCCTACGCGGCGGTCGACACCATCATCGCGAAGTACGGCGACCAGACGACGGGCTTCCAGACCTTCGACAAGATCAGCGCGACCGACCTCAAGGCCCTCCAGGCCGGGCTGGCCAACCTGTCCGAGCTGCTGGCCGAGCTCCCCGGCCGCCTCGGCCTCGAGGCCTAGGACGCTGCCGTCGCCCATGACCACGCCCCGCCTCTCGCGTCGTGACTTCCTCGCCGGCACGGCCGTCGTCGGCACGGCCACGGTCGTCGGTGGCCTGACCGGGGCCGCCGCCGGGTTCGCGCTGGCGAGCCCGTCGAGCGACCGCGCGGGCGACCAACGCGCTCCCGGGCTACATCCCGTTCGACGGCGCGCACCAGGCGGGGATCGTCACGCCCGGCCGGCCGCAGCCCGCCGCGCTCTTCGTCGCGATGGACGCGGTCGTCGCCAGCAAGCCGGAGCTCGTCACCGCCCTGACCGACCTCACGGCCCGGAGCCGCCAGCTCACCTCGGGCTGGGCGCCCGACGCCGGCGACCCGCTCTATCCGCCGCCGGAGAGCGGCATCATCGGCGCGACCGTCGGCCCGTCGGACCTGACCATCACGGTCGGGTTCGGCGAGTCGCTGTTCGACTCGCGCTTCGGGCTCGCCTCGCGGAAGCCGAAGCAGCTCGACGCGGATGCCCGACGTTCCGCAACGACCGGCTCGACCGGCGCGCAGCCACGGCGACCTGCTGCTCCAGATCTGCGCGACCGACGAGACCAGCTGCATCCACGCCCTGCGCTACCTGATGCTCGGCACGCGCGGCTCGCTGGTCGTCCGCTGGATCATCCACGGCTTCCAGCAGCGACCCGGCGGCGTCGACGGCGCGACCGCGCCGGCCACCGACCCCGGCGAGACCCGAACGTGCCGGCGACCCGCCGGAACCTGCTCGGCTTCAAGGACGGGACGGCCAACCCGTCGACCGACGGACGCGACGCTCTGATGGACGACCTGGTCTGGGTCGTCGCCGAGCCAGGGCGAGCCGGCGTGGTTCAGCCGGCGGGTCGTACCTGGTCGCCCGGCAGATCCGCATGTTCGTGGAGCGCTGGGACCGCACCGCGCTCGGCGAGCAGGAGGGCATCATCGGCCGCACGAAGCGGACCGGCGCGCCGCTCGGCATCGCCCGCGAGCACGACGACCCGGCCTACGGCGACGACCCGCACGGCGAGCGGATCCCGCTCGACGCGCACATCCGGCTCGCCAACCCGCGGACGCCCGAGACCCAGAAGAGCCGGATCCTGCGCCGCGGCTACTCGTTCAGCCGCGGCTTCGACGACGCCGGCCTGCTCGACGAGGGCCTGATGTTCGTCGCGTTCCAGCGCGACCTCCAGCAGGGCTTCGTCACCGTGCAGGAGCGCCTGGCCGGCGAGCCGCTCGAGGAGTACATCCAGACCGTCGGCGGCGGCTACTTCGTCGCGCCGCCCGGTCTCGCGTCCACCGACACCATCATCGGCGGCTCGCTCTTCGACTGATCGGGTCAGCCCGCCGCGCGCGCCGTGTTCGATCCCTTGGGCGCGGGCTTCGTCGCCCGCCCGCCGAACACGAACAGGATCAGCACCGGGATCAGGTACGCGAGGTAGCCGATGACCTCCAGCGGCGTCGGCGCGGCGCGGTAGCCGAACAGGCCCGCGAGCACCGAGCCGAGCGGGCTGGTGCCCGGCAGCACGCCGTTCAGGTCGAAGACCGCACCCTGGTTGACGATCAGCCCGGCCTCGCCGAAGGCGTGGATCGCGAACGAGACCAGCCCGGCCGACACGAAGATCAGGATCACGCCGGTGAACGTGAAGAACTTGCGCAGGTCGATCCGGACGCCCAGCCGGAAGATCGCATAGCCGATGGCGATGGCCGTCGCCAGACCGAGCGCGGCCCCGATCAACGTCGAGGTGACCAGGTCGGCGGTCTGCGCGCCGAGGGCGAAGAGGAACAGCACCGTCTCGAGGCCCTCGCGGGCGACCGCAGCGAAGGCGAGGCCCGCCAGCGCCGTGACCGTCCCCTGCCTGAGCGCCAGGTCGACGCCCTGCTCCAGCTCGCCCTTCATCGCCCGGCCCTGTCGCCGCATCCAGAACAGCATCCAGGTGAGGACCGCGACCGCGAACAGCGCGGCGATCCCCTCGATGGACTCCTGGATCGCGATCGGCAGACGACCGACGGTGACCGCGACGATCAGCCCGACCCCGACCGACAGCGCGAACGCCAGGGCGACGCCGATCCAGACGGATCGCAGCCCGTCGCGACGGCCGACCTTGACCAGGTACGCGCCGACGATGCCGACGATGAGCGCCGCCTCGAGGCCCTCGCGCAGCAGGAGGAAGTAGGCGGCGGTCACGGACTCGGGTACCTCGGCTGGCCGGTGGATGCGCCTCGTCGATGGTGCAAGGCGCCATGACGGCGCGATGCAAGGGCGCTTGCTATCGGGATGCTATCCGGGCCGGCGAAACCGGTCAAGCAGCGGAGTCAGTCGCCGCCGCGGACCTCGAACCGGGCGAGCTTCCAGCTCGCCAGCAGGAACGATCCGACGATCACGACCGTGAGCACGACGACCGAGACGTCCGCCGCCAGCGGCTCGCCGCTCGACCTGGCCGCCCGCCGCGTCCACGAGCCCGAGGGTCGCCTGGCGGATCGACAGGAAGCGCGTCCCCTTCAGCAGCCCGCCGAGCGAGCCCTCCCAGAGCAGCACGTAGGCGAGCCCGAGCACGAGCGCCCGCGACGTGAACGCGCTGAGCGCCACGAACGCGGACGCGTACGCGCTGCAGCCGACGAAGCATCCGAACGCGAACGCCAGCGTGACGCCGATCGCCTCGCTGCCGCCGCGCCCGACCAGGAGGCCGGTCAGGACCACCGACGGGACGACGAGGGCGGCCGTGAGGAGGATGGCGACGACGATCTTGGCCAGCGCGACCTGCCAGCGCGGGATCGGCTTGGCGAGGAGATAGACGGCGGTCCCGTCCTCGATCTCCGACCCGAGCGCCGCCGTCCCGAGCACGAGCGCGACGAGCGGCATCACGGTCTGGACGATGAGGATGCCGAGGACCCGGTCGACGTCCGGTCGCCCGCCGCGCAGGTAGACGAACAGCCGCCGAGCACGACCGGGATCCCGGCCAGCAGGGTCATCAGGATGATCCGCCGCCGGTTGAGCAGCCCGCGGAGAGTGACCCCGACGAGCGCGGAGAACGCGGTCATCGGCGCACCAGGTAGGCGAACACGCTCTCGAGCGAATCGTCGGTCGGGGCCACCTCGTAGAGCGTGATCCCGGCGTCGCGCGCGACGCGCGGGAGGGCGCGCGTGAACGCCCCGTACTGCGCGGTCCGGATCGAGAGCAGGCCGTCCGACCAGCTCGACGCCGAAGATCGATGGCTCGCCGAGCAGCGCCGCGGCGAGCCGGCGGTCGTCCGATGAGCGGACCGTGAACGTGTGCGGCCGGTCGGTCATCAGGCGGCGGATCGAGCGGAAGTCGCCGGCCGCGGCGAGCCGGCCGCTGTGGACCACGAGGATGGCGTCGGCCAGCCGCTCGACCTCCTCGAGGATGTGCGAGGAGAACAGGATGGTCTTGCCGGCCGCGGCCATCTCCCGGAGCAGGCCCATCATGTGCAGCCGCTGGCGCGGGTCCATGCCGTTGAACGGCTCGTCGAGGAGCAGGACGGTCGGCTCGTGGACGAGCGCGCCGGCGAGCTTGGCGCGCTGGCGCATCCCCTTCGAGTAGCCGCCGATCGCGCGGTCCGCGGCGTCGGTCAGCTCGACCGTGGCGATCGCCCGGGCCGCTGGCCGCGGCCGGGTCGGCGACACCCTGCAGCCGGGCGTTGAGCAGCACGAACTCGCGGCCGGTGAGGTACGAGTGGACGGCCTCGCGCTCGGGGACGATGCCGATCCGCGAGTACATCGCGGGTCGTCGCCAGGCCGTCTGCCCCTTCGACCAGGACGCTCCCCGCCGACGGCTGGAGGAGCCCGGCCATCATGTGCAGCAGGGTCGACTTGCCGGCGCCGTTCGGCCCGAGCAGGCCGGTGACGCCCGGCCCGAGCGCGAACGAGATGTCGTTGACGGCGACGACGTTGCCGTACCAGCGCGAGACGTGGTCGACCGCGAGCGCCGGGACCGACACGGGCGCCGCTCATGCGGCGATCCGCAGGTAGCGGCGGATGGTGAGACCGCACCGCGACCGCGGTGAGGGCCAGCGTCGCCCCGATGTAGACCAGCCCGGAGATCTCGAGGTTCGCGATGATCGGGTTGCCGATCTCGGTCCCGAAGATCGCGGCGTTCGTGCCCTCGAGCAGGTCGCCCGGGCTGAACAGGATCAGGATCTGTGCCGCGTCGCCGCCGATGAGCTGCGCGACCAGCGCGACCACGATCGGCGAGATCAGCAGCAGCGCGATGATCGCCGCGGTCGCGTAGGCGCGCCGCGGGGTCCAGGCGGAGATGAGGGCCGAGATCGACGCCAGCAGCCCAGCTGTCAGCAGTCCCTGCGCGACGAACTTGGGCACCTCGGGGAGCTCGCTGCCCAGCCCGGTCACGGGATCGGCGGCGACGAGGACCCGCCCGACGAACAGGATCACCTGCGGGACCAGGTCGACCACCAGCAGGGCGATGAGCAACCCGCCGACCTTGGCGAGCGCGTAGTCGGACGCGGGTGATCGCCCGCGAGAAGTACAGCGGCAGCACGTGGTAGCGCTGGTCGCGGCCGAACAGCTCGGGCGCCTGCGCCGCGCAGAACAGCATCAGGAACACGATCACGACCTGGTTGTAGGTCGAGTACTTGACCGGCGAGGCGTCCTCGAGCGCGCCGCCGGTCTGCGCCGCGATCGCCGCGAACCCGACCGCGAGGATCGCGGGGAGGATCGTGAGGCCGGCGAGCGCCAGCGGCGCGATCTTCGCCCGGCCGCCACGGCCGATCCCGAAGCACCCCTTCAGCGTGTTGGTGAAGAGCGCGGTCGCGGCGCTCCGCCGGCCGAGCCGCGGACCCTCGTAGCCCTGGTAGCCGAGGTCGTAGATGCTCCCGCCGGGGCCGGAGGCCGTCGTCGGCGCGGTCGATCCGACCGGGCTCGGGGTCATGTCGGTCATCGCTGATCGCCCGGCGGTGGGGCCGCCGGGTGCGGCGGGTGCCGCCCGCCTCGGCCCGGGCCTCGTCGGTGAACAGGTCCTCGAGGCCGTGGCGGCGCTGCTCCATGCGGATCAGCGGCAGCCCGAGCTCGGCCAGGGCGTCGCGGACCACGTCGTACGGCCGGTCGTCCTCGATGGCGATCACGACGGTCCGGCCATCGACCTCGGGCTGGAGCCCACGCTGCGGTCAGGGCGGCCGCCAGCGCCGCGTCGCCTTCCTCGACCTCGACCGCGAGGAACCCGGTGCGCTCGCGTGAACGCGCCGAGCGGGGCGGCGCGCAGGAGGCGACCGTTGTCGATCGCCACGAGGAAGTCGCAGACGCGCTCGATCTCGCCGAGGAGGTGGCTGGCGACGATGACCGCGATCCCGAACTCGGCGCCGGTCCGCTTGACCAGCGAGAGCATCTCGTCGCGGCCGGTCGGGTCGAGGCCGTTCGTCGGCTCGTCGAGGAGCAGCAGCCGCGGACCGTGGACCAGCGCCTGGGCGAGCTTGACCCGCTGCTTCATGCCGGTCGAGTAGCCGCCGATCGCGCGGTAGCGCTCCTCGTACAGGCCCACGTGGCGCAGCACCTCGGCGGTGCGCTCGCGGGCGGCGGACGCCGGCAGCCCCGACATGCGCGCCATGTGGCTGACGAAGTCGGTGGCGGTCACGTCCGGCGGCAGGCAGTCCGACTCGGGCATGTAGCCCACGAACTGGCGGATCGTCGTGCCGCGCCCGCGGACGTCCATGCCCATGACCTCGGCGCGTGCCCGAGGTCGGGTCGAGCAGGCCCGAGGAGGATCTTGAGCAGCGTGCTCTTGCCCGCGCCGTTCGCGCCGACCAGCCCGATGATCCCCGGCTCGAGCTCGAGGGTCAGCCCCGCCAGCGCCGTGACCGACGGCGGATAGCGCTTGGTCAGGTCGTGCAGGGCGAGGAGCGGCATCCGCCCAAGCCTAGCGGACCGGGATGGTCACCGAACGTGCGTCGAGGCTGCGACGTCGTCCGCGGCGACGTCGAGGAGCTGGCGCAGGGTGTGCCCGTCCCGCGGCTCGATGCCCATGACCAGCGGCGTGGCGGTGCCGACGTCGAGGGCGACCATCCGCGTGGTCCGGTCCGGGTCGAGGCGGTACGACGACCCATCGTCGGTCCGGAACAGGTCGACCCGGCGATCGCCGGTCGTCAGGTCCACGGACCAGCCGCTGTGCCCGTCGATGCGGACCGCCACCGGCTTCTTCGCGGTCACGTCCTTCGTCGTCGCGAAGGCGTCGACCAGGGCCCGGGCCGTGGTCGGCGCGTCGCCACGGCCGCGGCCGCGCGACCCGAGGTCCGTCACCGAGCTCGCGTACGTCAGCGATCCCTCGTCGCGCGCGAGCTCGAGCTGGTCGCGCGACGAGTCCGCGTTCGACCAGCCCTTGCCCACGGTGAACTCGATCGATGGGTCGAACGCCGACGACCGATACCGGCCGGCGTCGAGCGAGCACGCCAGCCCCAGGATCGGCTCGCAGACCGGCGCGGCCACGACCGGCGTCTTCGTCGGCTTCGGCTTCGCCGTGGGCTTGGCGGTGGGTTTCGCGGTGGGCTTGGCGGTCGGCTGCGCGGCTCGCGGTCGGGCTCGGCGTGGCGCGCCCCGCCGGCGCGCGACTGGCGCTCGCGGCGGACGCCGCCGGACCCTTGCTGCCGTCCCCGTCGGCCGGCAGGGCGGCCACGGCCCATCGGCCGGCGGCGAGCAGGGCGATCGCGGCCACGACCACGGCCGCCACGCGGCGTCCGCGGCCCGACCGGCGACTTGCCTGGGCGACCCGTGACGGCCGGAGCGCCGCCCCGGACGCGGCGGTGTCCCGACCCGTCGTCCTGGCCCGGACCGTCGGGTCGCTCAGACCGACGAGCGGCTCCAGGAAGCCGGCCATCGCGGCGCCGCTCGGGAAGCGGCGACTCGGGATCGGGGGCCAGGGCGCGGCGCACGACCGCGTCCAGGTCGACCGGCACGTCGGCCGCGCACGTCACGCGGCGAGGGCGCCGGCTTGCCGACCCGGGCGAGCGCGAGCTGGCCCGGCGTGTCGCCGCGCCACGGCCGCCGGCCGGTCAGCGCCTCGTACATCACGAGGCCCAGACCGTAGATGTCCGACGCCGGCGTGGTCGCGGCACCCTGCGCCTGCTCCGGGCTGAAGTACTGGACGGAGCCCAGCGTCGTCCCGGGCGCCCCCTCGGCGTCGGCCGCCAGCCGGGCGATCCCGAAGTCCGTGATGAGCGCCCGGCCGTCCCGGGCCAGCAGGATGTTGCCCGGCTTCACGTCGCGATGGACGATCCCGCGGATGTGCGCCGACCCCGAGGGCGCGGGCGATGTCCAGCCCGAGCCGCGCGACCTCGGCCACGGACAGGGCCCCCGTTCGTCGGAGCCTGGCCGCGAGGTCCTCCCCGTCGATCAGCTCCATGACGAGGAACGGGCCTGCCGGGTCCGAGCCGGTGTCGAGGCACGGGACGATGTTCCCGTGGCGGAGGACCGTCGCGGCGAGCGCCTCGCGCCGGAAGCGGTCGGCGAGGTCGCGGTCGGCGCTGATCTCCGGGCGGAGCAGCTTGAGCGCCACGGGTCGGCCGAGGCGCGTGTCCGTCGCGCGGAAGATCGTCGCCATCCCGCCGCGGCCGATGACCGAATCGAGCCGGTAGCGGTCCGCGATCATCCGCCCGACGAGGTCCTCCGGGCGCGGCGCGGCCGGCGGCTCGAGCGTGGCTGGACCAGGATCGTGCCGGTCGCTCACGCTGGGACGATAGCCCAGACCCGCATGAGAGGCGCACGGCGGCGCCTCCTCGCGGGCGCCGGTCAGGACCCCGGGCAGGCCGCCGGGCCGCGCAGCGACCCGTCGGCGTCCAGGCCGTAGCCGAGCGGGAAGACCGCGCCGTCGCACGGCGTCCTTGCCGGTCCGCGGGGCGTCGTCCGGGGTCTTCGGCCAGGTGTACGGCGTGGTCGCGGTGAACGGCCGGTCGCCGAAGAGCACGTCGCCGACGCCCGCGCCCTCGGTGCCGGGCAGCCAGGCCGGCGACCACCGCGTCGGCGGTCGGGCAGGATCGTGTCGAGCATCACCGGGCGGCCGGAGAGCACGACCACGATCAGCCGGTCGACCATCGGGCGGACCTCGTCGACCGTGGCCAGGTCGTCCGCGGGGAGCGCGAGCGTCGCCGAGTCGCCCGCGCCCCTCCGCGTACGGCGGCTCGGCGACGACGACGATGCCGGTCTTCGCGTGCGTCCCGGCCGGGATCGCCCGGACACCCGTGTCGACGAGGTGGTCGCCGAGCCGAGCACGGAGGTCGTCCGCGATGGTCGTGCCCGGCGGTCGTCGGCCCGGCCGAGCCCTGCCACGAGATCGTCCAGCCACCCGACTGGGTGCCGATGTCGTCGGCGCCGGAGCCGGCCAGCAGGACGTCGCCGTCGCCGGTCGCCAGCGGCAGCAGTCCGGCCGTGGTCTTGAGCAGCACGGCCGACTTCCCGACCGCCTCGCGCGCGAGCGTGCGGTCGTGGTCGGAGCCGACCTGGGCGTCGTCCTCGGCCGGGCATCGGGTGCTCGAAGAGGCCCATCTCGAACTTGACCGTGAGGATCCGGGTGACGGCGTCGTCGATCCGCGCCGGGTCGATCCTGTCGTTCGCGAGACCGGCCTGGACCGCGGCCTGGAACCGCGGGCCGTCGCTCGGGACCATGACCATGTCGATGCCCGGCCGAGATGGCCGTCGCGACCGCAGCGTCGTAGTCCGGGTCGACCTGGTCGACGCCGGCCCAGTCGGAGACGACGAACCCGCTGAACCCGAGCTCGCCCTTGAGGACCTCGGTCAGCAGGTGGCGGTCGCCGTGGACCTTGCCCGCGCCCGTGCTCGAGAACGAGGCCATCACGATCCGGGCACCGGCCTCGAGCGCCGTCTCGTACGGGGCGAGGTGGATCGCCCGGAAGGTCGCCTCGTCCACGTCGTTGACGCCCTGGTCGATCGAATAGCCGGGCGTCGTCGACGACCCCCACGCCGTGCCGCCGTCACCGACGAAGTGCTTGGCGGTGGCCGCCGCCGAGGTGGCACGAGTCAGGTCGTCGCCCTGGAGGCCCGTGATGAACGCCTCGCCGAGCTTGGCCACCTCGAGCGGGTCCTCGCCGTAGCCCTCGTAGGTGCGGCCCCAGCGGACGTCCTGCGGCACCGCGACCACCGGGCCGAAGTCCCAGCGGATGCCGGTCGCGGCCATCTCGAGCGCGGTCGCCTCGCCGATGCGCTTCACGAGGTCGACGTCGTGCGACGCGCCGAGCCCGACCTGCTGGGGGAAGATCGTGGCGCCGATCACGTTGTTGTGGCCGTGGACGGCATCGACGCCGTAGAGGATCGGGATGCCGAGCCGCGTGTCGAGCGCCGCGTCCTGGTAGTCCTTGACCATCCGGTACCAGCCGGCCGCGTCGTTCTGCGCGGGGGCGCCGCCGCCGCCGCTCAGGACCGAGCCGAGGAGCAGGTTCGTCACGCCCTCGGGGTCGACCGAGCCCTTCTCGAGCTGGGTCATCTGGCCGATCTTCTCCTCGATCGTCATCTGGGCGAGGAGGGCCTCGGCGCGGGCCGCGGGCGCGAGGCTCGCGTCGTGCCAGTCGACCGTCGCGGCGGACGCGGCCGCCGCCGTCGCCGTCGGGACCGGTGACGGCGACGTCTGGCTCGTACCACAGCCCGCGACGAGGACGGCGACGAGGAGCAGGGCGAGCGGCGACCTGGCTCGGGCCATCGAGATCGTCAGCTCCCCTGGGCCATGCTCCAGATCGTCCAGTACTGGGTGCGCAGGCGGCGCGGCTGCTCGAGGACCGTGCGGATCGCGAAGGCGATGTCCTCGGGCTTGAGGTAGGTCTTGAGCTCGGGCATGTCCTCGGTCCGGCCCGCGCCGATCGCGAACTCGGTCGACGTCCCGGCCGGCCCGATCGTCGTCACGCGGATGCCGTCCGGGCGCAGCTCGCGGTCGAGACCGCCGGCCAGGCCGACCTGCGCGAACTTCGTGGCCGCGTAGACGGCTTCGTCGCCGCCGCCGCGGAACCCGGCGACCGAGGCGACGATGACGATGTCGCCCTGCCCCGCCTTGCGCATCTCGGGCACGGCGGCGCGGATCGGCCAGACGGTGCCCGGCGATGTTCGTGTCGAGCATCGTCGCGAGATCCTCGTCGGTGTTGTCGAGGATCCCGCCGTACATGCCGATCCCGGCGTTGGCGACGAGCGTGTCGAGCTTGCCGAACCGCTCGATCGCGGTCCCGACCAAACGCCTGGCGTCGTCGGGCGACCGGACGTCCATCTCGACGGCGACGATCCGCCCGGGGAACTCGGCCTCGAGCGCGTCGAGCCGCTCGCGACGGCGTGCCCCGACCACGACGTTCGCGCCGACGCCCGCGAGCTCGCGGGCGGTCGCACGCCCGATGCCGGCACTGGCGCCGGTGATGGCGACGACGGTGTCCTGCAGATCACTCATGCGGGGCAGTCTAGCCGCGAGCGAGCGTCTCGCGAACCCGGTCCGCGCCCTGGCTCGGAGCCTCGTGCTCCCAGACCCTGATCACGGTCCAGCCCGCGCCCGCGAGCAACGCGTCGGTCTCGGCGTCTCGTGCGCGATTGCCGTCGATCTTGGCCGTCCAGTAGTCGACGTTCGTGCGCGGCAGGACGAAGTGATCCGGGCAGCCGTGCCAGAAGCAGCCATCGACGAAGACGGCGACTCGGCGACGACGGAACACGAGGTCGGCTGAGCGGCGGACGCCCCGGATCGGCCGGGCGGCGACTCGGTAGCGGAGTCCCAGGGCGTGGACGGCACGGCGGACGGCCATCTCGGGGCCGGTGTCGCGGTTTCGATTGCCTCGCATCGAGTTCCGCGCCGCCTGCGACGACGCCCACGAGCCGGACGGCGCGGTCCATGCCCCGGGATCGGGCGTCTGAGATGCCATTCGATGGGCAGAACGACGTTCCGCGCGGTGCCGTTGCATCTGCCATCGGCACCCCGGCGGCACCGTCATATGTCCATGTTGACAGGACAGTATGTCCGGTGGAATACTCGGCCACATTACGGACTACACATCGTCCGATGAAATACCTGAAGGAGACCTCCGATGACCACGACGACCGCCAGCACCACCTCCGCCCCCGAGATCGAGCTCGACGCCGCCCGCTTCATCGATCTCGTGACGTTCCGCCGGACCGGCGTCCCGGTCGGCACCCCGGTGCTGTTCATCCCGGATGACGACCGTCTGTTCGTTCGAACGGCCCGCGAGTCCGGGAAGCTGAAGCGCCTCGCCCACACCGCGCGGGTCGAGGTGACGCCGGCCGACCAGAAGGGCCGCCACCGAGGGGCCACGCTCCAGGGCACGGCCCGTGTCCTCCCCGCCGACGCCGTCGCACCGACGCTGGCACGACTCCACGCCCGCTACCGGATCGCCGGCCCGCTCTTCTCGTTCATGCGCCGGATCCGCCACCAGGACGACGTGATCGTCGAGATCACGATCGATCGGTCCAGCGCGATCAACGCCGCCGCTGCGCCCGACGTTGCCGTCGCGAGCGCCGTGGCTCGTCGCGTCGCCTCGACCGGCATCGGTCCTGCCTGCCTCCTGCTCCTGGTCGCCCTGGCGGCGGTCGCCTGCGGCAGTAACACCTTGGCAGCCGCGGACCAGGCGACCGACGGCCCGGCCGCCATCTCGGTCGCCGGTGCGGACGCCGCGCCGGCCCCGACGGCCGTCGTCGTCGCCGGCGAGTCTGGCGGTCTCTGCGCGATGTTCACCGCAGACCAGGCGTCGGCCGTCCTCGGCGAGCCGGTCGGTCCGGGTGTCGCGAAGGCATCGATCACGTTCGGCAACCAGAGCTGCCGCTATAACGCGACAAGCTCGGCTGCGACCATCTCGCTGTGGCTCCATCCGATGTCCGAGCGGAGCGAGTGGGAGCACCAGGTGGAGACGCTCGGCGCCAAGCCCGATCTCGCCATCGCGTCAGTCGGCGAGGCCGCCTTCCGGATCGGCGGGACCGTCGAGCGCCCGCGCACGAAGGTCGCGGTCTTCGATGTCGGACACGACTTCTGGCTGGACGTCGCCGGTGCCGCCGAGCCGGTCCGGGCCGGCGATGCCGCCGTGGCCCTCGCGCAGGACCTCGCCGTGGCGCTTCGCTGAGGCGCTAGAACTTGTGCGGCAACTCACATCACGGATGCCGCACAGCCATCCTATCCTGTGGCCCAACGCTGGCACTCCGAGGAGGGAGTCCATGGGGCTCAGCGGCATCGTCGGCGCCCTTGGCCTAGTGACCGGCTGGATGTCGCGCCTTCGACCGGGATAGCTGGTCCATAGTCATTCCCGGTCCAGCCCTGGGGTCGCCCAGAGACGAGCTACCTGGGCGTCGAGCCCAACTCGTGGTTGGCCACGCGGCACGGAGCGAGGGAACTGGAGCGGGAGACGAGGTTCGAACTCGCGACATGCAGCTTGGAAGGCTGCCGCTCTGCCAACTGAGCTACTCCCGCCCGCGGCGCGAAGTCTACCAGTCGTTCCTCGCGGGTCGAGGCGACGAACGTCGTCATATCGCCGGCCGGATTACGTGAGCGACGGCCGGCCCGCTCGCCGGCACGGCTGCGCCTCCCGCTGTCGCAGCCGATACCACGGCGGTCTGCCGCGGCTGAGCGACCGCCGTCCCGGCTCGAACGACGAGGACCGACGCCGGGGCATGGTGCAACACGCGGCGTGCGACGCTGCCAAGGATCAGGCGCCGCAGGCCGGTCTGCCCGCGCGACCCGAGAACGATCAGGTCCGCACCGGCGGCCGCGGCGGCAGCGAGCACCTCGGCGGCCGGATCTCCCGGGCGAACATCCGCGCGAGCATCGATGCCGTGAGCAGCCAGCCGAGCACAGGACGCGGCGGCAAGGGCGTCGTGGCGCTGACGCATCTCGGCCTCGTAGTCGGCCTGCGCGGCCAGGGCCTGGTGATACATCGTCGGCGCGATCCCGGCCGTCCACACGCGCAGGACCTCGGCGCTGCTCAGGACGCGGACCGGCACTCGACGCGCGATCGGAAGATTTGCGAGGACCTCTTCGGCCGCTTCCGCGCTCGGTGACCCGTCGGTTGCGAAGACGATGCCGCGGACGGAGGCCGACCGGGCGACCAGGATCGGACAGGGCGCGATGTCCACGAGTTCCGCGGAGACCGACCCCAGCAGGGTAGCCAAGATCGTCCCGAGGCCACGCGACCCGACGATCATGAGAGTCGCCGGGAGTCGGCGAGCTTCCTCGGCAAGCGCCTGAGGCGCTCGGCCGGTCACCACCGCGCAATCCACAGTCAACCCGATGGGGCTCATCCGGCTGCGAACACTCTCGAGCGCCTCGATAGCGTGAGCCCTGGCCTCCGACTCAAGAGTCGCGGGGTCCGCCGATGCGAGTGGTCCCCACGCAGCCCGCAGTTCGTGCACCCCATCGACGGCTGTCACCAGGTGGATCACGGTCTCGCTGTCCCATGGCATGGCAGCAGCAAGGGCCACCGCCTGGTCCGCGCCCGGCGATTCGTCGTAGCAAACGAGGATCCGGTTCATGGTTCGCACCTTTCGGCATAGGACGACGGCTCACGTGGATGGGTCCGGCGGCGATGGACCGACTTCTGGAACTCGACCACCCAGAACATCGCCGTCGAGACGACGAGGACCACGACCAAGTCGGCCAACGACAGCGGCTGGGTCGACAGGAGTTCCTGGGCGATCGGCAGGTAGATCAGAGCCAGCTGGAGGACAAGCGTCCCGGCGAGGACGGCGAGCAAGAACGGGTTCCGGCCCCAGCCAAGGCGGAAGACGCTCTCACGGTCCGAGCGGAGGGCGAGCGCGTTGCCGAGTTGGAGGAGTGCCAGGGACGTGAACACCATCGTCTGCCACGGCCGGCCCGTCGCGAACGCCCAGGCGCCGAGGCCGAGGCAGATCAAGCCGAGAAGCAGACCGTCGACGAGGATGCGCTGCCAGAGTCCGCCGCTGAGGATGCCTTCCGTCCGTGGGCGCGGCGCACGCTGCAAGACATCGGGCTCTGCCGGTTCGACCGCCAGCGCGACCCCGGGGAGTCCGTGGGTGACAAGGTTCACCCACAGGATCTGGATCGGCAGCAAGGGCAACGGCAGGCCGATGAAGGGGGCAAGGAAGATGAGCCAGACTTCAGCGGTCCCGCCGGTCAGACCGAAGCGGACCGAGCGCCGGATGTTGTCGTAGATCCGGCGGCCCTCCCGGATCGCTCCGACGATCGTCGCGAAGTTGTCGTCGGCGAGGACCATGTCGGCCGCCTCTCGCGAGACCTCCGTCCCGGTGATCCCCATGGCGATCCCGATGTCGGCCTTTCGCAGCGCCGGGGCGTCGTTGACGCCGTCGCCGGTCATCGCGACCACGGCTCCGCGGACCTGCCAAGCGGCGACGATGTCGAGCTTTTGCTCCGGTGATGTCCGGGCGTAGACGGCGATGTCCTCGACTCGATGGACAAGATCGTCCTGGACCGACTCGGTGAGCTCCCGGCCCGTGACCACCTGATCGTTCGCTTGGAGGATCCCGACCTCCCGAGCGATCGCCGCGGCCGTCTGCGCGTGATCGCCGGTCACCATCAGCGGGGTGATCCCGGCCTCGCGTGCGGCGCGAACGGCCGCGGCAGAGCTGGCACGTGGCGGATCGGCGATCGCCACCAGCCCATAGAGGGTGAGATCGCGCTCGAACTCACCGCCATCGGATGTCGACGTCCGCCTGCCGGCAACGGCCAGGACGCGGTATCCGTCCCGGCCGAAATCCTTCGACGGCATCTCCGACGGCCTCGAAGTCGTCAGGTCGGATCGACCGGACCCCAGACCGGTCCACGATCGTGGTGACGATCGGCAGGACGGCCTCGACGGCACCCTTGACCGCGACGATGAGCCCGTCGTCATCACGAACCGAGTGGACGGTCGTCATCCGCCTTCGCCCGGAGTCGAAGGCGATCTCGGCGATGCGCGGGTGGGTCTCGGCCAGGGACGATCGGCTCAAGCCGCCCTTGGCGGCAAGGGCGACGAGCGCGGCCTCCGTCGGGTCCCCGACCATGGTCCACCGTCCACTTGGACCCTCGGGTGCGACCAACGCGGCGTCGTTGCAAAGCGCGACGGTCCGGAGGGTGAGGGTCAGTGGCGGCGCCAGTCCGGGGTCGACCGGTCCAAACCGGTTGGCGAACCCACCACTCGGCTCGTATCCCGTTCCGCCGATGGTGAAGGTCTCGTCGCGCGTCCAGACCCGCTCGGCCACCATCCGGCCCTCGGTGAGCGTCCCCGTCTTGTCGCTCGCGATCACGGTGACGGAACCGAGCGTCTCGACCGCACTCAGCTTGCGGATCAAGGCGTGGCGCCTGGCCATCCTTTGGGCCCCGAGGGCCATGGATACCGTCACCACCGCCGGAAGCGATTCGGGGATCGCGGCGACCGCGAGACTCACTGCGGTGAAGAACATGAGCCCCGCGGGCTCGCCGCGTGCGATGCCGACCAGGAAGATCACCGCGCATGCCGCGACCGCGGCCGCGGCGATCCGCCGGCCCAGGACGGAGAGCTGGCGCTGGAGTGGGGTGGGCGGTGACGAGTGTGCCTGGAGCAGCCCGGCGATCTGGCCGAGTGCGGTCGCCATGCCCGTCTCGGTGACGATCGCCGTGCCCCGGCCGTAGACGACCGAGGTTCCACGGAAGACCATGTTGCGTCGGTCGGAGACGAGCTCGACCCTCGTCCGGCTCAAGGCGCTCGGCCGTCTTCTCGACGGGCATCGATTCCCCGGTCAACGGTGCCTCGTTCGCCCGCAGATTCGGCGCCTCGATCAGCCGCGCATCTGCCGCGACGAGGTCGCCGGCTTCGAGGTGAAGGATGTCGCCGACGACGACCTCACCCGCCGGGACGATCCGGGCCGTCTGATCACGGGTGACCCGTGCCGTTGGCTGGGTCATGCGGCGAAGTGCCGCCATGGCCCCCTCGGCGCGGTGTTCCTGGGCGAAGCCGATGACGGCATTGAGCATGACGACGGCTGCGATCACCATCGCGTCCGTCACGTCGCCGATCGCCGCTGTGATCAGCCCCGCGCCGATGAGCACGATGATCATCGTGTTGGCGAACTGGGCCGCGAAGAGGCGCCAGGCTGGCCTCGGAGGCGTCTCGGTTAGGTCGTTGCGCCCACCCGTCGCGAGCCGCGCGTCCGACTCCAGGGTCGTCAGACCGGAAGCGGGATCGGTCCTGAGTCGGGCCCCGATGACAGCCGGAGTCTCAGCCCACCATGCTTGAGTCGGCGGACGGCCGATGCCGCTTGCCGGATGCGGATCTGGAGCCGTCGCTAGCGTGGTCACGGGCAGCCTCGAGCGTCATGCGCTGAAGGTCTCGCCACTCGCGATGCGCGTGCCCGTCGATCGGGCGCAACCATGCGCCGGGATGTCGAATCGACGGCGGAGGACTACTCCCCTTCGCTCGATCGATCGTATCTTCAGTCGCGGCCGCGCCCGCCTGCCGCAAGGACCGACTCAGGCGGGCCATTGGGCCTGATCCCCCGCGGGCCCGGCACGCCACCTGCTCCTTCAGATCTCCGGTGCGGCGTAGATCGCCCGTCGTGATGTGCGTCGTCGGCGCCTTGAAACGCCATCACGACGCCTCAGATGGGCGGATTGATCCTCGCCGTGACCTCGACCGAGCCGATCTCCTCGAGCGCGAACGCCGCGCTCCGGCCGCGCCACGAGACGTCGTAGTCGCCGAGGAACCCGTTGACCCGAACCCGCCCGGCGTCGTCGGTGCGCAGCGTCGTCGGCGGCAGCCACCAGTCGCCCTTGATCAGCCCGTGGAGCCGCTCGTAGGCGGGCTTCGGCGTGCCGTCGACTGCGAAGAAGCCCCGACGGCGCGTTGAGCCAGCCGCCGTCCGGGATGCCCCACCACGTGATCGCCTCGACGGCCGGGTGCGAGAGCAGGGTCGAGTAATGCGTCGCGGCCTCCTCGGCCTGGCGCGCCTCGCCGTCGGGCGTGCTCGGCCAATCGGTGACCTGGTAGTCGTTGAGGTCGACGATCTCGGCCGGCATCAGGTGCCCGGACACGAGCGTGGTCTCGGTGAAGTGCAGCGGCAACCCGAACCGCGAGAACCGGTCGAGCACGTCCTCGGTCTTCTCGACGCCCCAGTAGCCCTGGTGCATGTGCGATTGGAGTCCGAGCGCGTCGATCCTGGATCCCGGCCTCGAGACAGCCCTCGATGAGGTGCTCGTAGTCGGCGGACATGTCGAAGTCGTTGAGCAGCAGCGTCGCGCCGCGGTTCGTCTCGCGCGCAGCGGCGAACGTCGCATCGACGATCCCGACCCGTCCGAGCGCGCTGCGCCATCCGCGTGATGCCGTTCTCGCCGCGATCGAAGACGGGCATGATCACGACCTCGTTGATCACGTCCCACGTGTCGATCAGGCCGGCGAACTCGGCGACATCGCGGCGGATCCGAGCGAGCTGGACGTCGATGACCTCGTCGACCGGCAGGTCGAGCAGCCAGTCCGCCGTGACGGTGTGCCAGCACAGCGGGTGGCCCTTGACCAGGCAGCCGCGGTCGACCAGCCACTGCGCCGCGGTCCGGATCCGCTCGGTGTCGGGCTGTCCGCGGACGGGCTCGAAGCGGCCCCAGTAGAACGGCAGGGTCGCGAAGTCGAAGAGGTCGAGGAAGGCCGACGCTGAGCGTTCGACGACCTCGCGGCGCTCGCCTTCGAGCTCGCCGTTGGCGAGGTCGACGAGGTCGAAGTCGGTGCCGCCGAAGTGGAACCGATGGCGCCGCTGGGCGACGACGACGTCCTCGTCCGCCACAGGCTCGCCGTGCTCGTCGAGGACGGTCAGGGTCGCGTCGGCCGCCCGATAGCGGCGGATCAGGTCAGCGCCGGGCAAGCACGTTCTCCTCGTGGGTCACGAGGAGAACCTTAGCCCTGCGGGCGCCCCGGCTGTCGGCTCAGGCGCTCGCCCGGGAGCATCGAGGGACGCGGTCCGGGCTGTCGCGGACCGGCGTTGGCCGGGCGCGGCGCCTGGCCGTTGCGGTGCTGCTGGCCGTGGCGCGGACCGCCGCCGTGGCGAGGAGCCGCCGTTCGGGCGCTGGTCGCCGTTGGCCGGTCGCTGGCCGAGCCACTGCCCGGGCTGCGAGGGTCGGGCGTGGCCGCTGCCCGTGCGCGGTGCCCCGCCGTTGGAGCGGGGCGCGGCGCCGTTGTGCTGGCGGGGAGCCCCTTCGTGACGCGGCGCGCCATCGGGTCGCGGCTCCCACGCGGGTCGCGGTGCGCCCATCGGGCGCGGCACGCCGGCGTTGGAGCGCGGGGCACCGTTCGACGGTCGCGCGCCGGCGTAGAAGCCGGGCGCGGTCGCCGGACGCGGCCCGTCGTGGCGCGGCGCGCCGGCCGGTCGCGGTCCGCCGTGGTTCGGGCGCGGCGCGTTGTGGCGAGGCGCCCCGCCGGACGGACGTCGCTGGCCCTGGCCGGGTCGCGCGCCGCCGAGACCGCCCCGAAGGATCGGCTCCGGGCGGATCGACGGATCGGGCTCGAAGCCTTCGACCGCCTGGCGCGGGATGGGATGCCCGAGGATCGCTTCGATGTCGCGGAGCATCCGGGTCTCGTCGACGCAGACCAGCGAGACGGCCTTGCCGTCCGTGCCGGCACGACCGGTGCGGCCGATGCGATGGACGTAGTCCTCGGGGACCATCGGGAGCTCGAAGTTCACGACGTGCGGCAGCGAGTCGATGTCGAGGCCGCGGGCCGCGACCTCGGTCGCCACCAGGATCGCGAACCGGTTGGCCTTGAAGTCGGCCAGCGCGCGGACGCGCTGTGGCTGGCTCTTGTTGCCGTGGATGGCGGTGGACGGGATGCCGTCCATCTCGAGCTGCTGCGCGAGCCGGTTCGCGCCGTGCTTGGTGCGAGTGAAGACCAGCGCCTGGTAGATCTCGCCGCTCTTGACGAGGTGGCTGAGCAGCTCGCGCTTGCGCTCGCGGTCGACGTGGATGACGACCTGCTCGACCAGCTCCGACGCGGTGTTGCGCGGCGTGACCTGGACGGTCGCCGGCTCGTGGAGGATGCCGCCGGCGAGCTGGCGGATGTCGTTGGAGAACGTGGCCGAGAACATCAGGTTCTGGCGACGCGCCGGAAGCAGGGCGATGATCTTGCGGATATCGCGGATGAAGCCCATGTCGAGCATCCGGTCGGCCTCGTCGAGGACGAGGATCTCGACCTGCGACAGGTCGATCGTCCGCTGGCCGACGTGGTCGAGCAGGCGACCGGGGGTCGCGACGACGATCTCGGGGCCGTTGCGCAGCGCGCGGACCTGCGGATCGAAGCCGACGCCGCCGTAGATGGCGACCGACTTGATCGGCTGCTCGTGGCTGTAGGTCCGGACGCTCTCCTCGACCTGGAGCGCGAGCTCACGGGTCGGGGCGAGGATCAGGGCACGGATGACGCGGCGGCCCTCGGGCCGGCTGGCGTGCAGGCGCTGGACCATCGGCAGCACGAAGGCCGCCGTCTTGCCGGTGCCGGTCTGGGCGCCGGCGAGGAGGTCGCGGCCGGCGAGCACGAGCGGGATGGCCTCGGCCTGGACCGGGGTCGGCTCGGTGTAGCCCTCATGGGCGACCGCGCGAAGGAGCTCGGGCGACAGCCCGAGGTCAGAGAAGGACATGGAAGGAGTTGCTCCTGACGAGGCCCTCCCGCACGGTGGCGGGGCCCGGTCAGGGCAAACAGGTGGATCGGGGTCGAAACGGGGGTTAGGCCGGGGCGCTGACCGGAGCGCCTCATCGAGCACGAAATTCCTACTGACTATAGCGGACTTCGGCCGAATCGCCTAGCCCGCCGATGGTCAGGCGGTCGGACGGCCGCCGTACCGGGCGTTCGGCGACTCGAGGATCGCGCGTTGCCGAGGGGTCAGGTCCGGCCAGCGATCGCGGTCGTAGAAGGTCGCGCCCCACGCGTACGCGCCCGGGTCGTACTTGAGGAACAGGGTCCGGCGCTCCCCTGCCCCACGCCACGGGAGCGTCCCGTGGGTCATCGCCTCGGTGAAGAGGATCGCCGTACCCGCCGGCCCGGTGACCGCCTTGACGAGGGCCATCCGCTCGTTCGCCTCGTCGCTCAGCTCGCGCCAGTCGTCGGGGAACGGCAGGTTCGCCTTGTGGCTGCCGGGCACGCACCCGAACCCGCCGTCGCCCGGGTTCACGTCGCGCAGGTTGTAGGCGACGACCACGAGCCCGGACCGCGGCGAGCCACCCTGGAAGGTGTACGACTGGCCGGGATCGAACGGCGTCGCGCCACCGTGGAGCTGGGTCCCGATCGGGCCCTTGCCGCTGCGGATCAGGTCGGCGTAGTCGTGGTCCAGGCGGAACCCGGTCCCGAGGATCTCCTCGAGGTACGGGAGCATCGGCTCGTGGTCGATGAGCGCGCGGACGGCCGGTCCCCAGTCGAGGACGTCGCCGAACCGGTGCGTGGTCTTGTCCGGCGGGACGTCGGCGGCGACGTGCGCATCGAACAGCGAGTTGAGCGCCGACACGGTCGCCCTTGGCAGGGCACCGGGGATGGCCAGGTAGCCGTTCAGGTCGAAGAGGTAGCGCTCCTGCGCGTCCAACGGTCAGCGGCCCTGGACGACGCGGATGCGCAGCAGGTGTCCGTGGGTCGCGTACGTGCTGTCGCCGGGCAGGACACCAGTCAGCACCGCCAGGTCCAGGCCGTCGCGGCCTGGGCTCACCTCCCGGACGTGCGTCGACCCCTCGGCCACGGCGCCGATCAGCGCGAAGGCCGCGACCCGCGTCGCTCGCCAATCGTCGTCGCCGGTCGCCGCGACATCGATCTCCAGCACCGAATCGACGACCTCGAGCCGGCGGATCTCGAGGCCCAGGGGCCCGGCCGCCGCGATCAGGTGCGACCCGAGGTGCGCCTCGGCGTCCTCGGTGATCCAGCCGGGCTCACGCGACTGCGCGAGCAGGCGCTCGATATCGGGCGAGGTCGCGGTGGCGTCGGCCACCCCGACGAAGCGCTCGTCGATGTCCCAGCGCCGGCGCTCGACCATCGACGGGGTCCGTCAGCCCTTGCGCTCGAGGATCGGGCGGGCGATGTCGGGCTTGTCGACCACGAACGCGAACATCGCGCGGTCGCCCCAGCGACCGAGGAACAGGTGCCCGTAGATGTTCACGCCGGCGTCGGCGAGCGCCCGCGAGAGCCGGGCCATGCCGCCGGGCCGGTCGTCGACCTCGGTCAGGATCGACTCGCCCTCGATGTAGGTGTATCCACCGTCGTCGAGGACGGCCTTGGTCGCCTCGTCGTCCGCGGTCGTCATGATCACGTGGCCCGAGTCGCCGATGCTGCCGCCGCCGATGGCGCGCAGGTCGACGCCGCGCGCCGCGAGCGCCTCGGCCAGGTTCGCCATGGCGCCGGGCTCGTTCTTGAGCTGGACGACGAACTGGTTGGCCATGTGGACCTCCGTACGGCTGGGTCCGGCGATTCTACCGCCCGCGACCGGCGTGCTAGCGTGCGGCCACGATGACGAGCCTCCCGCCGACCGTCGACGACGCCCTTGCGGATCCCGCACCGGGCGTGCGCGTGACGATGGATGGCGCCGGGGTGCCGTTCTCGGCGCTGACCTGGGGCGAGGTCGGCGACCGGCCACTCCTGCTGATCCACGGCGTGACCGCGTCGGCCGAGATCTGGTGGCGGGTCGGGCCGGCGCTGGCCGCGACGGGACGACGGGTCGTGGCGGTGGACCTGCCCGGCCACGGCCGCACGGGGCATTGGACGGGGCGATCGCGGTTCCGGGAGACGGCCGCGGACCTCGCCGCGGCCATCCGGAGCGGCGGGCTCGCGACGCCGGCCCTCCAGGTCATCGCGCACTCGTGGGGCTCGATGGTGTCGACGTGTCTGCCGTCGGTCGGCATCCGGCCGGCGACGCTCGTGCTGCTCGACCCGCCGACGATCACGCTCACCCAGATCGTCCGCGAGATCGCCGAGACGCAGGCCCAGGTGACGGGCATGACCGATCCGCACGCGGCGATGCGGACCGCGCACCCCGACTGGACCGATCGTGACATCGAGGCCGCGGCGAACGGCGTCAAGGAGGTCGACCTGACCGCGGCCGCCGGCCTGCTGCTCGAGAACGGCGACTGGGATTCGGGCCTGGCGGAGCTCGCCGGTCCGGACGCGGCCGGGATCGACGTCTGGGTCGTCCGCGGCGAGCCGGCAACTGGCGGCCGGACGCCGGATGCGCGCCGCGGCGATCTTCGCCGAGCGCTACGGCGCCGACCACGTCATCACGATCCCGGGCGCCCCGCACTCGCCACAGCCGACGCACCCGGCCGAAACGGTCGCTGCGTTCCTGCGCTGCCTGGACGGCTGAACCGGCCATGACGGCCGTTGGCGACGGATCGCTGAACCAAGGGACGGATGCGCGACTCGGGCGGCTGGCGGTCGGCGTGATCGCGCCGCTCGCGGTCGTGGCAGCCGCCTGCGCGCTGTGGTGGGTCAGCGACCGGCTCGTCGTCATCGGCCCGCTTGACCGAGCGGCGTTCGGGTGGGTGGTGGTGATCCCGGTCTGGCTGAGCGCGCCGATCGTGGCCGCGTTCGCGTGGGGCGGGCTCGGGCGGCTCGACACTCGGATCGCAGCGATCCTGGTCGGCGTCATCGTCAGCGCGGTCGCGTCGACGTCGTTCTGGCAGTCGGTGTCGACACCGGCCTGCGAATACGGTGCGACGCACACCCCGGCGGACTGGCTGATCCCGTCGCTCGTGGTCGGGCTGGTCGTGGGCGGCGGCCTCGTGGTCAGCAGCCTCCTGGCAGCGACCCAGATCCGGCGCGGTCATCCGTGGCGAACGGTCGTGGTCGGCGCAGGCGCGGAGTCGGGCTTCGTCTTCGTCGCGATCCTCGTGGCCGTCTCGATGCTGCTCGGGCCGGGCTGCCAGCGCCCGCCGGTCTAGGGGGTACGAGCCGCAGCGCGGATCGCGGCCGCTCGCTGGTAGGCCGCGACGTACCGCGGCGCGGAGCCGGTCACCCAGTCGAAGTCGACCGCCATCCCGCGGTCCAGCAGGGCCGCCCACGGCTTGCCGCCGGACGTCCGCAGCGCCATCGCGCGCTCGCAGGCGTCGAGCAGCCCGTCGGCGGTCTCCTCCTCGAAGACGAAGCCGGTGCCGGTCTTCGGGTGCGCCGTCTGGTCGACGACGGTGTCGGCGAGGCCGCCGGTCTTGTGGACCACCGGCGGCGTCCCGTAGCGGAGCGAGATCATCTGGCCCTGGCCGCACGGCTCGAACCGCGACGGCATCAGGAAGAAGTCCGAGCCCGCGTAGATCCGCCGCGCCATGACACGGTCGAAGCGCTCGATGAGCGCGACGCGGTCCGGGTTGGCCGCCGCCAGTCGCCGGAACGGATCCGCGAGCTCCGGGTGGCCGCTGCCCTGGACGACGATCCGGGCGCCCGCCTCGAGCAGCTCCGCCGCCGCCGACGCCACGAGGTCGAAGCCCTTCTGCGGGTCGAGCCGTCCGATCATCCCGAGCACCGCGCCGTCGTCGTCGGGATCGAAGCCGAGCCGGGTCAGCAGGTCCGCCCGACAGGCGGCCTTGCCCGCGAGGTCGCCGCGCGCGTAGGGCGCCGCAGTGTCGGGGTCGTTCGCCGGATCCCACAACCCCGTGTCGAGGCCGTTGAGGATCCCGACGAACCGGTCGCCCTTCGCGCGCAGGTCGCCGTCGAGCCCCATCCCGAAGGCCGGCGTGAGCGCCTCGGCCGCGAACCCCGGCGAGACGGTGTTGACGAGCTCGGCGCGGTCGATGCCGACCCGCAGCAGGTCGATCCCGTCCGCGTTCGGCGCGACGACCCCGTCGCCGGGCCGCAGCCCGAGCTGACCGAGGTCCGCCCGCGGCGTCCAGCCGTGGTAGGCGAGGTTGTGGATCGTCAGCAGGATCGCGGCCTTGCCGATGATCGGGTCGTCGGCGTAGCGCTCGTCGCGGAAGAGCGCGGCCGGCCCGGTGTGCCAGTCGTGGAGGTGCAGGACGTCGACCGGGCGGCCGTCCGCGCGGAGCGCCTCGAAGGCAGCCCGGCAGAAGAGCCCGAAGCGCCAGGCGTTGTCGGCGTAGTCGCCGGCCGCGTCGCCGTAGAGGCCCTCGCGGTCGAACGCGGCCGGGTGGTCGACGAGGCGGAGCCGGTAGCCGTCGGCCGGGACGTCGATCACCGAGACCTCGCTGTGCCCGGCCGGCGCGCGCGGGTCCGGCACGCGGACGGTGGTGGTCCGCGGCGTCGAGCGGCAGGTCCGGGACGATGCGATAGCGCGGCAGGAAGACGTCGACCGGGGTCTCGATGCCGGTCGGCGCGTCCCGGCGCCCTCCGTCCGCCCGAGCGCGCGCGCCAGCGCATCGACCACGTCGGCGAGGCCGCCGGTCTTGGCCCACGGCTCACACTCGGCGCTGAGGAACGCGACGCGGAGGGGCATCGCAGCATCCTAGAGCGTGGCCGGCGACGCCGCGGGCGTCCGCTCGACGTCGATCTGCCACCCAGAGGTCGAACGGACGGCTGAGGCTCCCACGGCAGGCACGCAGCCGCCGAACGTTGCGTCACGCGGCACGAATGGCGGGCGGACGGACGGCATCGGCGTGCCATCCACGCTCGTCAGCCGTCGTTCGTGCCGCTACGTGCACGTCGGGCGGCCGAGTGCGTCGCGGCAGGTCCGGCATGGACCCCCAGTTTCGCAACCGAACCGCGACGGTCGGGTCGTCGGGCCGACCGGGTATCATCCCGCCCGATGGATCTCGTCCGCGTCCCGTCGATCCCGGCGGCGGCGTTCCCGCTGCCGCCCCGGCTCGAGGGCCTGCGCCGCATGGCCTACAACCTGTACTGGGCGTGGCACCCGCGCACCCGCGGCCTGTGGAGCCTCATCGACCGGACCGCCTGGACGCGCTACCGCAACCCGATCCCGGTCATCAGCGGCTCGACGGACTGGTCCCGCCTCCTCGACGACGCCAAGTTCCTCGCCGAGTACCACGACACCCTCGCCGAGTTCGACCGGTACATGGCCAACGGCGCGGACCACTGGTTCCAGCAGCGCTACGGCGAAGCGCTCGACGGCCCGATCGCCTACTTCTGCGCCGAGTACGGCTTCCACGAGTCGCTCGGCATCTACTCGGGCGGCCTGGGCGTGCTCGCCGGCGACCACATGAAGTCCGCGAGCGACATGGCCCTCCCCGCGATCGGCGTCGGGCTGCTGTATCGCAAGGGCTACTTCCGCCAGTCGATCGATGCCGACGGCCACCAGGAGCACAACTACCCCGACTACGACCTCTCGCGCCTGCCGCTCAGCCGGGTCCAGGACCAGAACGGGCTGCCGCTGACGGTGACGGTCGCGCTGCCGGGCCGCGAGCTGGCGGTCGCGGTGTGGCTCGCCCAGGTCGGGCGGGTGCCGGTCCTGCTGCTCGACACGGACCTGCCCGAGAACGACGAGCCGGACCGCCCGATCACCCACATCCTGTACGTCCGCGGCCGCGAGATGCGGCTCCACCAGGAGCTGGTCCTCGGCGTCGGCGGCGTCCGGGCGATCCGCGCCCTCGGCCTCAAGCCCGCCGCGTGGCACCTCAACGAGGGCCACTCGGCGTTCCTGCTCGCCGAGCGCGCCCGCGAGCTCGTGGTCGAGGGGACCGCGCTGGACCGGGCCTGGACCGCGGTCCGCACGCAACAGCGTGTTCACGATCCACACGCCGGTCTCCGCCGGGAACGAGCGCTTCGACGCCGACCTCGTCCGGCGGGTCGCCGGCCCGCTCCTCGACGGCGGCGGCGTGCCGATCGACAAGGTCCTGGAGCTCGGCGTCGGGCACGGACGGCGACCGCTCGCAGTTCGACATGACGGCCTTCTCGCTGCGCCTCACGAACGGCGCCAACGCCGTGAGCCAGCTCCACGCCGAGACCGCCAACGGGACGTGGACCGGGGTCATGGACCACAAGATCCTCGGCATCACCAACGGCGTCCACGGCCCGACCTGGATCGGCCAGCCGATCGCGGACCTGCTCGAGCGCTATCTCGACGCCGACCTCGACGACCTCGACTCGTCCACCCAGCAGGGCCGCTTCTGGGAGCGCGTCGAGCGCATCCCGGGGCGCGACCTGTGGGACGCGCACCTGCGCCAGAAGCGCGAGCTCGCGCATTTCGCGCAGGGCCGGCTGCGCAGCCAGTTCGCCCGCCACGGCGAGGCGCCGTCGGTGCTGGCCGAGCTCGACGCGGCGCTCGACCCGTCGATCCTGACGATCGGCTTCGCCCGCCGGTTCGCGACCTACAAGCGGGCCGGACTGCTGTTCTCCGACATCGACCGGCTGGCCAAGATGCTGTGGGACGCGCGAGCGCCCGCTCCAGGTCATCTTCGCCGGCAAGGCGCACCCGGCCGACCGCCCGGGCCAGAAGGTCATCCAGGAGATCTTCCAGATCTCGCGCTCGCCGAAGATGCGCGGCCGGGTCTTCATCCTCGAGGACTACGACATGCGCGTCGGGCGGTACCTCGTCCAGGGCGTCGACGTCTGGCTGAACAACCCGCGACGGCCGCTCGAGGCGTCCGGCACCTCCGGCATGAAGGCCGCCCAGAACGGGGTCCCCAACGTCAGCGTCCTCGACGGCTGGTGGGACGAGGGGTTCGCCGACGACAACGGCTGGGCGATCGGCGGTCGCGAGACCAACCCCGACGAGTCCGCGCAGGACTGGGCCGACTCGCAGGACCTCTACCGGATCCTCGAGGAGGAGATCCTCCCGCGCTACTACGCGCGCGACGCGAACGGCATCCCGCCCGAGTGGCTCGCGGTGATGCGCCGCGCGATGGCGACCTCGCTGTGGCAGTTCTCGACGACGCGGATGCTCCACGAGTACACCGAGCGGCTGTACCTGCCCGCCGCCGGGGTCACCGTCCGCGAGCCCGGTGCCCAGCCCGCGCTGACCGAAGCCGGCTGAGGCCGAGCCCGGCCCTCCCGTGACCGCCCGGATCTCGCTCGCGCTCGCCCTCCACAACCACCAGCCGGTCGGCAACTTCGGCTGGGTCATCGCGGAGGTCTTCGAGCAGGCGTACCTGCCGATGGTCGAGGCGCTCGAGCGCCATCCGTCCGTCCGGGTCGCCCTCCACTACAGCGGCCCGCTGCTCGACTGGCTGCGCGCGGAGCGCCCGGCGTTCGTCGACGCGCCTGCGGGCCCTCGTCGATCGCGGCCAGGTCGAGATCATGGGCGGCGGCTACGCGGAGCCGATCCTCGTGTCGCTGCCGGAGCGCGACCGGGTCGGGCAGCTCCGCCGGATGGCCGACGAGGTCGAGGACGGTGTTCGGGGCGCGGCCGACCGGCGCGTGGCTCGCCGAGCGGGTCTGGGAGCCGGACCTGCCGACCTCGCTGGCGGCGGGCGGCTACGCCTGGACGATCCTCGACGACGCGCACTTCCGGGCCGCGGCCATCCCCGAGGACGACCTGTGGGGCCCGTACATCACCGAGGACCAGGGCCGCCCGATCACGGTCTTCGGCACCGAGCAGGGGCTGCGCTACCGGATCCCGTGGCGGAACGGTCGAGGACGTCATCGACTACCTGCGCGACGCACGCCACCGAGGACGGGTCGCGCGTCGGGATGATGGGCGACGACGGCGAGAAGTTCGGGGCGTGGCCGACGACCTGGGCGCACTGCTGGGGCGACGGCGACTGGGTCGAGCGGTTCTTCACGGCGCTCGAGGCGAACGCCGACTGGCTGACGACCGTGACGCCGAGCGGCTGGCTGGCCGAGCACCCGCCGATCGGCCGCGTCTACGTGCCGACCGGCTCCTACGCGGAGATGGGCGAGTGGGCGCTGCCGCCCGAGGAGGCCGCGGCCTTCGCGGACGCGGTGCACGCGGCCAAGGCCGGGCACCGGCCGGAGCTGCGCTGGCTGCGCGGGGCGTCGTGGCGCAACTACCAGGTCAAGTACCGCGAGGTGAACGACCTCCACAAGCAGATGCTCCGGGTGTCCGCGAAGGTCGAGGCGATGCCGGCCGGGCCGGCCCGTGACCGCGCCCTCGACCACCTCTACCAGGGCCAGTCGAACGACTGCTACTGGCACGGCCTGTTCGGCGGCGTCTACATCAGCCACATGCGGCTGGCGACGCACGAGCACCTGATCGCGGCCGAGGACCTCGCCGACCGCGCGGCGGGCGCGCTGGACGCGGCCGAGACGCTGGACCTCGACCTCGACGGCGCCGACGAGGTGCGGCTGGCGACGGCCGGGCAGGTCGTGACCGTCGACCTCGAGGACGGCGCCGGGCATCGGCGACTGGGACGTGCGCGCGGCGCGGCACGCGGTGACCGCGGTGCTGCGCCGGCGGCCCGAGGCCTACCACGCGAAGATCGCGGACGACGAGGGCGCCGAGGTGGGCGAGGGCACGGCGGCGGCCTCGATCCATGACGGCGTGCGCGCGAAGGAGGCCCACCTCGCCGACCACCTCGTCTACGACGCGCACGAGCGGCGATCCGGGCTGGTCCGGCTGCTGCCGGCCGACGTGACCGCCGACGACTGGGCGAACGCCCGGACCGAGGACCTCGCCGACACCGTCGACGGGGCGTTCGAGGTGGTCGAGCTGGGTCCGGGCGCGGCTCGTCGTGCGCCGCGAGACCGCCGTCGCGGGCGACGGGCGGGTCCGCGTCACGAAGTCGATCGCGCTCGGCGGCGGCCGGCTCGACCCGTCGCTGACCGTCGACGTCGAGGTCGAGAACATCGGGGAGACGCCGATCGACGCCCGGCTCGGCATCGAGTGGACGACCACGATGCTCGGCGGCGGCGGGAACCCGGCGGCCTGGTGGGAGGTCGCCGGCGAGCGCGGCGGGCACGACGGCTCGGGCACGGCCGAGGCGGTCACGACCCTCGCCCAGGGCAACTCGTTCATCGGGATCGCGATCGAGACGACCGTGTCCGAGCCCGCCACCGCCTGGTGGGCGCCGGTCGAGACGATCTCGAACTCCGAGGGCGGCGTCGAGCGCGCCTACCAGGGCAGCGGGCTGCTGCTCTCGTGGCCGCTGGCGCTCGAGCCGGGCGGGTCGCTGGTCCGTGTCGGTCGCGAACGCCGTGACCGTCGACCGCGATCGCGCGGAGGAGGCGTGAGCCGGCCCCGTCTCGTCGTCCACGGCCACTTCTACCAGCCGTCGCGGCTGGACCCGGCGACCGGCACGGTCCCGCCGGACCCGACCGCGGCGCCGGCCCGCGACTGGAACACCCGGATCGCCGCCGACTGCTACCGGCCGAACGCGGAGCTCGGCAACTACGGGCGGATCTCCTGGGACCTCGGCCCGACGCTCGCCGGCTGGCTCGAGGACGGCGATCCGGTCGCCTATCGCGGCTTCGTCGACGGCGATGGCGGCCACCACGGCATGGCCCAGCCGTTCCACCACACGATCCTGCCGCTGGCGACCCTCGCCGACCGGCGGACCGAGATCCGCTGGGGGCTGCGCGACTTCGAATGGCGCTTCGGCCGGCGCCCGACCGGCGTCTGGCTGCCCGGAGACCGCGGTCGACCTCGAGACGCTCGGGCTGCTCGTCGACGAGGGCGTCGACCCACACGATCCTCGCCCCGTGGCAGCTCGCCGGTCCGGGGCTGGACACGCGGCGGCCGTACCGGGTCGACGTCGGGCGGCGGCCGGATCGATCGTCGTGGTCGCCTACGACGCGGGGCTGTCGACCTCGGTCTCGTTCGAGATCGAGGCGACCAGCGACGCCGATCGGTTCGCGCGCGAGCGGATCGTGCCGCGGCTGGCCGAGCCGATGGAGGACGGCGACCGGCACGCCGTTCGCGCTGATCGCCACCGACGGCGAGCTGTACGGGCACCACCAGCCGTACCGGGATCTCTTCCTGCAGCGGCTCGTCGGACCGGCGGACCTCGGCTTCGAGGTCGCGACGCTGGCGGACGTGGTCGCCGACGCCGGCCCGAGCGCGCGCAGCGGCCGCCATCGTCGATCGGAGCTCGTGGAGCTGCCACCACGGCGTCGCGCGCTGGGAGACCGCGTGCGCGTGCGTCGACGACGGGGCGTGGAAGGCGCCGCTGCGAGCGGCGTTCGACCGACTCGCCGAGGCGATCGACACCCGGACCGAGGAGATCGCCCGGTCCCTGCCCGGCGCCCCAGACCCGTGGGCCGCGCGCGACGCGTACGTCGACGTCGTGATCGGCGCCCAGGACGAGGCCGGCTTCGTCGCCGACCGGCTGCCGGGCGCCGACGCGGCGTCGCGACGCACCTTCGCGACCCTCATGGCCGCGCAGCGCTGGCGCCTCGCGATGTACGCGAGCTGCGGCTGGTTCTGGGAGTCCCCGGACCGGGTCGAGACCGGGCTGGTCATCCGCGGGCGACCCACGCCGCTACCCTCATCGATGGCATCGCCGGAACCGATCTGGGAGCACGCTCGTCGTCCGACCTCGAGGCCGTGCGGTCGATCGATGAGGCGGCGCGAGCCGAGGAGGTCACGACTCGATGAGCGCCTCGACGCGGACCATCGCCATCGTCCTGCTGATCGGGGGCGTCATCGCGTTCCTGACGCCCTACATCCTGCAGCCGGAGGGCTGGCCGCTCCCCGCCGCGGCGTTCGCGGCCGTGGGCGCCTTCCTGGTCGCCGTCGGGCTCGCGGTCCTCGTCGACCGCTCGTTGCGCCGCGGCCGCGAGCTAGGGTCCTCCGTCAGCGGCGGGCGCCGACGCGTCCGGCCCCGGGAATCCGTCAGCCCGCGGCCTGCGCGCCACGGGCTGACGAGTGTCGCGGTCGGCGGGGAGCCGCAGACCGCTGGATCTGGTTTGGGAGTGGTCGCTTACGCGTAGATCATCGGCCGGTGCGGCTCGTCGATCGTCTCGCGAGTGTCCACGCCGAAGCGCGACGCGAAGACGCCGAGGGCGACCAGCAGACTGATGATCCCAAGGAGGATGATGAACCCGGTCACGGGAGGCTCCGTTCGTGTGATTGTTATAGTGGACTAGGCCAAGTCGAATGGTAGTTGGACTATCACACTATGTCAAATGAAGACCACGCCAGCCAGCCGGCGTCGGGCGGGACCTCCGGAGCGCTCGATGTCGAGCGTGATTCGGATGTTCCGATCTCCACCCAGATCTATTGGCAGCTCGCCTACCAGATCGACTCGGGCCGGCTCCTGCCGGGCTCTCGCCTGCCGCCCGTCCGCGAGCTGGGAGCGGCACTTCGAGTAAACCCGAACACGATCCGCGCGGTCTATCGACGGTTGGCCGACGCCGGGTACGTCAATAGTCGACACGGCGCGGGCACCCACGTCGCCGATCGCCCGCCGCAGCGCCGCGGCGCCGAGAACCTCGCCGGGATCGTGTCCGAGATGCTGCGCCGCGCCGCGCAGGCCGGGTTCACCGCCGACGAGCTCGCCGCGGCGACCTTCGCGGCGGCCACCGAGCGCAAGCGCCCCGGGCCGCTCGTCCGCGTCCTCTTCGCCGAGTGCACGAACGCCGACGCCGGCTACGACGCCGAGCGCCTGGTCGACGAGTTCCCGGGGCTCATCGAGGCCGAGGGCACGCTGCTCGACGACCTGCCCGAGCGCCTGGACCGCTTCCACTACGACCTCATCGCGACCACGACGTTCCACGCCGACGAGGCCCAGGTCCTCGCCGCCGGCCGGGTCCCGGTCGTGGCGATGCTGGTCGGTCCCGGGCTACCTCGAGCTGGTCCACGAGATCGCCGGGCTGCCGCGCGGCTCGCGGGTCGGCCTCGTGTGCGCCTCGACGCGCGGCACGGACAACATCCTCGAGACGCTCGTCGATGTCGGGCACGGAGGGCGTCGAGATCCTGTCGGCGATCATCGGCAGCGACCCGGACCTCGAGATGATCGACCGGACGGCCGACATCATCCTCATGTCGCGCGAGGCCCTCGCCGAGGGCCTCGAGTCGCGCTTCAGCCGCCAGGACCGGATCCGGCCGTGGACGTACGAGTTCGACCCGGCCGGTCTCGAGCTCCTGCGCCGCGCGATCGACCACGTCGCCGCCACCCGTCCCGCGAGGCGGCCCCCGTCTGACGGGCGCCCGCCGGGGCGTGCATCCTTCGTCGATGCGCGAGTTCCACGTCCAGCGGGCGGCCCGCCAGCGCTACGCGATCGACGCCGGCCTCTTCGGCGTCCGCGGCGACCTCGTCACGTCGGACCTCACGGCGATCCGCCGGCTGGCGGCGCGGCTCGACGCGGGCCGGGCGCCCGGCGCGCCAGGCGTCTCGGCGGGCGACATCGTCGCCCTCGGCCTGCTCCACGAGATCGGCCATCTCGTCGTCGCCCGCTACGCCACCGAGCCTGCGCCCGCGGGCGATGGACGAGGCGGTCGACGGCCTGCGGACGCGGCTCGGCCCCGACGGCGGACGCCCTGCTCGAGCGGTTCGCCCTCGAGTTCCCGCCGCCGACCGGCCGCGACCGTCGGAGCCCCCGCCGGTCCGCCTCGAGGAGCTGCTGCTGATCCGGGTCGGCAACGAGAACCCGGCCGTCGGCCCGCTGCGCGAGCTCATCGACGACCGGCCCGCTCGAGCGGGCGACGCGCTACCGCGAGGCGATCAGCGGTCTCGAGGCCGTCTTCGCCGCCGGTCCGCCGATCGGCCCGGACGGCGGCTCGCTCATCGAGCTGCTGCGGACCCCGGCGCGCCGGGCGCCGGCCTCGCTCGCCGGCCAGCTCCGCTACATCCGCGAGGCCTGGGCCGGGCTCGCTGGGCGACGCGCTGCTCGACCTCATCGCGCGGCTCGACCTGACGCTCGGCGTCCTCGCCGAGGAGGAGCGCGGCCTCCACCTGCGGTTCGGCGTCGGCGGGGCGAAGCGCGCCGAGGCGCCGTCGTTCGCCCACGCCCGCGAGGAGCCCGAGGCGTTCTCCTCGGACTCGTCGTGGATGCCGAGCGTCGTGCTGATGGCCAAGAGCACGCTACGTCTGGCTCGACCAGCTGTCGCGGGCCTACGGCCGGCCGATCCGCACCCTCGACGCGATCCCGGACGAGGAGCTCGACACGCTCGCCGGCTGGGGCGTCACCGGGCTGTGGCTGATCGGGCTGTGGGAGCGCTCGCAAGGCGTCCGAGCGAGATCAAGCGGATGCGCGGCAACCCCGACGCGGCCGCCTCGGCCTACTCGCTCGACGACTACCGGATCGCGGACGACCTCGGCGGCGAGGCCGCCTGCGCGAACCTGCGCGAGCGCTGCTGGGCGCGCGGCATCCGGCTCGCCAGCGACATGGTCCCCAACCACATGGGCATCGATTCGCGCTGGGTCGTCGAGCACCCGGACTGGTTCCTCTCGGTCCCGCAGCCGCCCTTCCCGTCGTACACGTTCGACGGGCCGGACCTGTCGGAGGACGAGCGCGTCGCGATCATGCTCGAGGACCACTACTGGAACGACAGCGACGCCGCGGTCGTGTTCAAGCGGGCCGACCGCTGGAGCGGCGACACGCGCTTCGTCTACCACGGCAACGACGGCACCAGCTTCCCGTGGAACGACACGGCGCAGCTGGACTTCCTCAAGGCCGAGGTCCGCGAGCAGGTCATCCGGACGATCCTCGACGTCGCGCGGCGCTTCCCGATCATCCGCTTCGACGCGGCCATGGTCCTGGCGCGCAAGCACGTCGAGCGGCTCTGGTGGCCGGAGCCGGGCCAGCCCGGCGGCATCCCGTCGCGCGCCGAGCACGCGCTGCTCGAAGGCCGAGTTCGAAGCCGCTGATGCCCGTCGAGTTCTGGCGCGAGGTGGTCGACCGGGTCGCCGCCGAGGTGCCCGGCACGCTGCTGCTCGCCGAGGCGTTCTGGATGCTCGAGGGCTACTTCGTCCGGACGCTCGGGATGCACCGCGTCTACAACAGCGCGTTCATGCACATGCTCCGCGACGAGGACGGCGCGGGCTACCGGCGGGTCATCACGGACACGCTCGAGTTCGACCCGGAGATCCTCAAGCGCTACGTCAACTTCATGAGCAACCCGGACGAGGCGACCGCGGTCGAGCAGTTCGGCAAGGGCGACAAGTACTTCGGCGTCGCGACGCTGCATGGCGACGATGCCCGGGCTGCCGATGCTCGGGCACGGCCAGGTCGCAGGGCTTCGGCGAGAAGTACGGCATGGAGTTCCGCCGCGCGACGCTCGACGAGCGGCCGGACCCGTGGCTGGCCGAGCGCCACGAGCGCGAGATCTTCCCGCTGCTGCGACGCCGCACGTGGTTCGCCGAGGCGAGCGACTTCCTGCTCTACGACTTCGTGACCGACGGCGGGGCCGTCGACGAGCAGGTCTTCGCCTACTCGAACGGCGGCGGCCCGACGCGATCGCTGGTGCTGTTCCACGACCGGTTCGGCACGACGACCGGGACGATCCGCGACTCGGTGCCGGTCGCCGAGGATCCTCGGCGACGGCCGCAAGCGGCTCGGGCGGCGCTCGCTCGCGGACGGGCTGGGCCTGCCGAACGGCGCCGACGACTTCGTGGCGTTCCGCGACGCGCGGACCGGGCTCGAGTCGATCCGCTCGTGCCGCGAGATCCGGGAGCGCGGTCTGCGGATGACGCTCCACGCCTACGAGGGCCACGTCTTCTGGGAGTTCCGCGAGGTCCACGACGGGTCCGCGGGCCAGTGGGCGCGGCTGGCGGCGACGCTCGGCGACCGGGCGGTCCCCTCGCTCGACGACGCGCTGACCGAGCTCCAGCTCGAGCCGGTCCACGTCCCGCTGCGAGCGATCTTCGACGGCGATCTCGTGCGCGCCGTCCTGGCCGCCCGGACCGGACCGGCGCGACCTCGATGGCCTCGAGGCCCGGTTCGCGCACGTTCCTCACGGCCGTCGCGTCCGCGACCCGGCGTGACCGGCGACCCGGCGGCCGTGGCGGCCTCGGTCCGGACCAGGACGGAGCGCGGCTTCGGCGTCGCGGCGCCGATCGCGCCGGCCGACCGGGCCACGCTGCTCGGCTGGCTCGCGCTGTCACGGACCGGGGAGCTGGCACCGGCCGCGGACGTCGCGGCGACCAGCCGGGCCTGGTTCGACGAGCTGCGGCTGATCGCGCCGCTGGCCGCGGGCTACCGGACGGCCGGCCTCGACGAGGGCGAGGCGTGGTCGGTCGCCGGCCGCGTCCGCGTGCTGCTTCCGCCTGCCACGACCGTCGTCGATCCGCGGACCGAAGCGAACCACCGACGCGCGCCTGCTCGACGCCTGGCTCGCCGACGACGCCGTCCGCGCCGCGATCGGCGTCAACACCTGGGAGGGCGTCGAGTGGCTGGACCGCGACCGCTTCGCCGAGATGCTCGGCTGGGCGTCACGGCTGGATGCCATCGAAGCCGACACGGCGCCGGACCCCGGCTTGGCCGAGCGCCTGCTGGCGGCCGCCGAGACGGCCGGCTATCGCGTGGATGCCCTGCGGACGTCTCTTGGTGGCCCGGCGCCGAAGACCCAGACCGTGGCGCCGAAGCCACGGAGCAAGCCGCCGAGGCGACGCCGAGACGCTCGATGATGGCATCGAGCGCTGGTCATCGAGGATCTGCCTCATGGCCGGCGCTCATCGCATCGACGTGGTCGTGCGCCCCGGCCGCGACCCTTCCCACCTGAGTCAGCCGAGCAGGATCCGCCGCAGCAGCGACGTCGGGGGCGACCCGTGGGCGATCACCGACTCGAGGTGGTCGCGGTAGACGAAGCCCGGTGTCTCGCCGAGGCCGCCCGGCAGCCCGCCGGCCTCGATCGACGCGTCGCCCGCCAGCCGCCGCCGCACCTCGAGCTCGATGGCCCACATCTCCATCGAGCCGGTGAAGTAGGTCGACAGCTGCGTCGATGACAGCCGCGCCCGGTCGAACTTGGCGCGGGCCTCGGACTCCTCCTGGAACCCGCCGTCGACCATCAGCGCGACCGCCTCGTCGCCGGTCATGCCGTCGCAGTGGATCCGCGCGTCGATGATCGTGTTGGTGATCGAGCGCAGGTAGAACTTCCAGTGGGTCAGCAGCAGCGCCGGGTCGTCCGCGCCATAGCCGAGATCCATCATCACCTGGGTGACGTAGACCGCCCAGCCCTCGGCGAACAGGCCGCTCCCGAAGATGCTCCGCGCCAGCGACGGGACGCGGTTGGCGTAGACGCCCTGGAGGTAGTGCCCCGGGACCGCCTCGTGGATGCACAGCAGCCGGAGCATCCGCTCGTTGTCCTCGCGCAGGTACGACTCGCGCTGCTCCTCCGACCAGTCGTCCGGCATCGGGGTGATCGCGAAGAACGCCTTCTGGCCCTTGTCCAGCGGCCCCGGCGACGAGAGCATCGCGCCGCCGAACGCGCGCAGGAAGACCGGCGTCCACTGGATCACCGAGCGGCTCGTCGGCAAGGCCGATGACGTCGCGCTCGGTGCAGAACGCCTCGATCCGCGCGGTCTCCTCGCGGCACCAGTCGAGGAGGTCGTCGGCCTTCGGGATGCTCGGCGGCGACCTGGTCGAGCACGCCGCGCACGATCGCGCCCTCGTCGTCGGGGAGCGGCCGGTCGCCGCACCATGCCGGCCACAGGTCGCGCGCCAGCCGGACCATCTCGGCACGGACCAGCGGGTACTCGCGCTCGGCCTCGGCCAGGATGGCGTCCGCGGTGAGCTCGTCCGAGCGCATCGTGTGGCGCATCTTCCGGTCGAACAGGTCGCGGCCGAGGCGGCCGTCGCCGTCGCTGGCGGGCAGGACGACCTCGCGCAGGTGGGCCTCGAACGCGCCGAGCGCGGCCTTGGCGGTCGCGGCCGCCTCGCGAAGCCTGCGGCGTCAACGCGACCGACCGCGGGGTCGCCGGCGGCGCCCTCGGCCTCGGCGACCGCGTCGTCGATGAGCTCGGCGATGCCGGGCAGCTGGCGCAGCGCCGTCTCGGTCTGGAACCGGCCGACCGGCCGACCCTCGACGCCGACGAGCGCCTCGCGCGCGCCGTCCAGGACGAGCGGCATGCCCTCGAGCCGGCCCGGCGACCGACGTCGAGCCGGTCCGCCAGCGGCGCGAACTCGCGGGCGATCAGCGTGAAGATGCCCTCGCCGAGCAGGTAGACCCATTCGAGCGGGTTCCAGGCGTCCTCGCGCAGCTCGGTCTCGGCGAACCGCGCGGCCTCCAGCTCGCCCACGACGAGGTCGCGGTCGATGGCCTCGTCCGGGCTCAGGTCCGTCAGGGCACCGAACCGGGCCAGCCATCGGTCGCCGGCCTCGAGCCGGACGAGCCGCCCGGCCTCGGTCGCGTCTGGCCACTCGGCGTCGTGGCGGTGCTCGCCGGTCGCGGTGGCAAGCACGGGGTTCTGGGCGAAGAACTCGGCGAGGAACTCGCGTGAAGGCGGCGTCGAAGTCGGACATGCCCGAAGCGTAGCGGGCGCGGCGTCGCGGGCGCACGGCGCCGCTACCATCGGGCCATGCCAGCACAGACGTGGGTGGAGCCGGTCGTCCTCGAGGGATCGCGGGTGCGTATGGAGCCGCTCTCGATGGCCCACTTCGACGACCTCGCCGCGGTCGCCTTCGACCTGCCGATCTGGCAGTGGACGATCATGGGGCCGCAGGACGAGGCGGGCCTGCGGCGCTGGATGGAGAGCGCGCTCGCCAACGCCGAGGCGGGCACGGAGCGGCCGTTCGCCACGATCGACCTCGCGTCGGGACGGGCGGTCGGCAGCAGCCGCTACATGTCGATCGTGCCCGAGCACAAGCGGCTCGAGATCGGCTGGACGTGGCTCGCGACCTCGGCCCAGCGGACCGGCATCAACCGCGAGGCCAAGCTGCTGCAGCTGACGCACGCCTTCGAGACCCTGGGCGCCAACCGCGTCGAGTTCAAGACCCACGTCCGGAACGAGCGCTCGCGGACGGCGATCGCCGGGATCGGGGCGACGTTCGAGGGCATCTTCCGGAGCCACTCGATCATGCCCGACGGCTCGATCCGCGACTCCGCCTACTTCAGCGTCATCGCCCCCGAGTGGCCCGACGTGAAGGCTCGGCTCGTCGCCGGCCTGGAGCGCTGAGCGGGCAAAGTTCACGGTCGCACGGCGCCTCGGGCGCGATATCCTCGCGGCACGCCATCGTCGTCACCGCAGTCCGAGGAGGTCGCATGAAAGGGTTCATCGTCGGGACCATCGCGACCGCGATCACGTTCGCGATCGTGTCCTACCTGCTGCCGCAGATCGACTACAGGGGCAGCATCCACGACGCTCATCGTGGTCTCGATCATCGCCGGCCTCGTGAACGGGCTGATCGCGCCGGTGGTCAAGGCCCTGTCGCTCCCGATCTCGATGATGACGATGGGGCTGTTCGGGATCGTCCTGAACGCCGCGCTGCTCCTGCTGATCGCCTGGGTCTCGACCAACATCGCGAAGTTCGACTTCACGGTCGGCGGCTTCCCGCCGACCATCGACGCGGACGCCATCGTGGCCGCCGTGATCGGTTCGGTCGCGGTCGGCCTCGTCGGCTCGGTCGTCCGCATGGTGGTCCGGGACTGAGCGACAGCGGCCGGCGGACGATCCCATCGGGCGGCTCGGTCCCGGCCTGACCGCCGCGGCCCGACGGTTCGGGACGCCGGTCTTCGTCACCGACCTCGCGGTCCTCGACGAGGCCTGCGCCGCGGTCGCGACCGCGTTCCCCGATCCATGGCTCCGGCAGTTCTCGGTCAAGGCGAACGACGTCCCCGCGGTCATCGCCGCGGTCGCCGCCCGCGGGTTCGGCGCGAACGTCGTCTCGCGCGGGGAGTGGGCCGCCGCCAGCCGCGCCGGCATCCCGAACGAGCGGATCACGCTGGAGGGGATCGGCAAGACCCCGGCCGACCTGCGCGCCGCCGTCCGGGCCGCCGTCGACGGCCGGCCGCTCCGCTGGGTCGCCATCGAGTCGCCGGAGGAGGCCGAGGCGCTCGCCGGGATCGTCCGCGCGCCGGGGCGCCGCCGATCGACGTGCTGTACCGGCTCAACCCGGACGTCGTGCCCGAGACGCTGGCCGGGCTCGCCGTCGGGGCCGGCGGCTCCAAGTTCGGCATGACCGAGACCGAGATCTCGCAGGCGATCGAGCTGGGCGGCGGGGGCGGACCGGACGCCCGGCTCCGACCGCGCGGCATCCACCTCCACGTCGGATCGCAGCTCGGTGCCGTGGACGCCTGGCGCGAGGCGGTCCGGCGGGCGCTGGCGGTCGCCGCGCTGTGGCGCGGCTCGATCGACACGTTCGACACCGTCGACGTCGGCGGCGGCTTCCCGGTCCGTCCCCTCGGCGAGGCGGCGCCGACCGCCGAGCGCTTCGCGCGCGAGGTCCCGGCGCTGCTCGAGGCGATCCCCGCCGACCGACGACCGACCCGTCTGGCCATCGAGCCGGGGCGGGCGCTCGTCGCGCGCGCCGGGTGGCTGGTCGCGCGCGTCCTGCACGTCCGCGAGCGCGACGGACCGCCAGGTCATCCTCGACGCGGGCATGACCGAGCTGATCCGGCCCGCGCTGTACGGCGCCCGCCATCCGATCCATGCGCTCGGGCGGCGGCGGCGCTGACGGCCCGGCGACCGTGACCGCCACCCGGGTCGAAGGGCCGATCTGCGAGTCCACCGACAGCCTCGGCGTCCACGACCTGCCGGACGCTCCGGCGCGGCGACCTCGTCGCGATCGCCGATGCGGGCGCGTACGCCGCGTCGCTCGGGTCCACGTACAACGGGCGGCCGCGTCCGCCGCAGGTGCTCCTCGCGCCCGACGGCACGCTCACGCTCGGCCGGCGCCGGGGTTCGATCTAGAGCGCGTCGGCTATCGTTCGGGCGTGGATGCGAGCACGCGGTTCCGCGAACGCCTGGCCGCCGGCCCGTTGCTGGCCGACGGGGCGATGGGCACGCTGCTCTTCTCGCGCGGGATCCCGCAGCGCTCGGCGCTCGACGAGCTGGTCCTGTCGCGGCCGGAGCTGATCGGCTCCATCCACCGCGAGTACCTGGCGGCCGGGGCGGACCTGATCGAGACCGCGACCTTCGGCGCCAACCGCGTCCGCCTCGCCCCGTACGGCCTCGCCGACCAGGCCGGCCGGCTGGCGCGGCGCGGCGCCCAGATCGCCCGCGAGGCCCGCGACGTCGCCGGTCGCGACGTCCTGGTCGGCGGGTCCGTCGGGCCGCTCGGCGCCCCGACCAACGACCTCGTCCACCTCGGCGACGCCGACGGTGCGCGCCGCGTTCCGCGAGGCCATCGACGGCCTGCTCGAGGGCGGCGTCGACCTGTTCATGCTCGAGACGTTCTCGTCGCTCGACCACCTCGCGATCGCGATCGAGGAGGCGCGGCTGGCGGCGGCCGACCGGCCGATCGTCGCGCTCCCTGACGTTCGGCGAGGAGATCGCGCTGCCCGACGGGACGACCCCGGCGCCGGCCGCGGCCGCGCTCGCCGCCTTCGACGTCGACGCCATCGGCGTCAACTGCGGGGCCGGCCCGCAGGGCTGCCTCGACGCGCTCACGGCGATGGGCGACCGCGGCGCCGTCGATCCTGCCGAACGCCGGGCTCCCGCAGCGGGTCGAGGGCCAGTTCGTCTACGCCGCGAGCCCCGACTACCTCGGGCGGATGGTCGGCGACATGCTGGATGCCGGGGCGCGGCTGATCGGCGGCTGCTGCGGGACGACGCCCGAGCACATCGCCGCGATGCGCGCGCGCCATCGACGCCCGGTCCGCCGCCGCGCCCGGGCAGCGCCGCCGCGACCGCCGACACGCGCTCCGCGCCCGCCACGACCCCGCGGCTCACGGCCACGGCGACCGACCGACGACCGGCCCGATGCCGCGCCGCCGCCGACCGGGCTCGCCCAGGCGCTGCCGGACGGCCGGTTCGTCGTCTCGGTGGAGATCGACCCGCCGCGCTCGGTCCGCATCGATCGCACGATCGAGGCCGCCCGCCTGCTCAAGGCCGCCGGCGTCGACACGGTCAACGTCAGCGACTCGGCGATGGCCCGCGTCCGGATGGGCGCGCTCGCGGTCGCGTTCGGGATCCAGCACGACCTCGACCTCGAGTGCGTCGTCCACACGACGACCCGCGACCGGAACCTCATGGCGCTCGAGTCCGAGCTGCTGGGCGCGCACGCGCTCGGCGTGCGGAACATCCTGGCCCTGACCGGCGACCCGCCGCGGGTCGGCGACTACCCGACCGGGCACGGGCGTCTGGGACGTCGATTCGATCGGGCTCGTCGAGATCCTGGCCCGGCTCAACCGCGGCGAGGACGCCGCCGGCAGCCCGATCGGCGCCCCGGCCGGGTTCACCATCGCCTGCGCGCTCGACCCGACGGCCGCCGACGCCGCGACCGAATGGGACCGCCTCGAGCGCAAGGTCGCCGCCGGCGCCCACCTGATCATGACCCAGCCGCTGTACGACCTGGCGCAGGTGGAGGCCATGCACACCGAGGCGCGCCGGCGGTTCGGCCCGCGCGGCTTCCCGCTGCCGGTCCTGCTCGGCGTCCTGCCGCTGCAGAGCACCCGCCACACCGAGTTCCTCCACAACGAGGTCCCCGGCATCACGATCCCGGAGCGCACGCGCGAGGCGATGCGCGACGCCGGCGAGCGCGGCGCGGAGGTCGGCCTCGACCTCAGCCTCGCCCTGCTCGAGCAGGTCCGCGACCTCGTCGCCGGCACGTACGTCATGCCGAGCTTCGGGCGCTACGAGCAGGCGGCCGAGCTCGTCCGCCGGATCCGCGCCGCCACCAGCCCGGCGATGACGTCATCGCCCGCCTGACGCCGCGACGCTCGCCGCCGATGGCCGGCCCGTCTATCCTGCGCGCGATACGTCGTCTCGCCATCCTGCCGTCCGTCGCGTTCCTCGCGCTCGTCGTCGCCGGCATCGCGAGCGCCGCGAGCCCGCCACCGGCCGGCCCGCCGTATCCCGACCCCGTCGACGGCCAGGCGGTCTACGACTACGGCAACGTCATCGGCGCCGAGGCCGAGCAGACGGCGGAGCGCATCATCGACGCGATCGAGGCCCAGACCAAGGCCGAGGTCGTGGTCTACACGCAGAACACCGGCCGCGACACGGTCACGACGGACGAGGCCGAGGCGGACGCCCAGGCGCTGATGGACCAGTGGGGCGTCGGCCGGCGCGGCATCGACGACGGCCTGGTGATCCTCTACGACCTCGACAGCACGGGCAAGCACGGCCAGGTGCAGCTCTACGCCGGGCCCGGGCTTCGACTCGTCGTACCTCTCGACGGACGGCCCGGCAGGCGATCTTCGACGACACCATGCTGCCCGCGCTGCGCGTCCGGCGACTTCGACGGCGCGACCCTTGCGGGCCTGGCCAAGATCGCCCAGGGCACGCTGGCGCCGACCCGCCGCGACCCGGGACGCGGCAGCCCGGCCGCGAACGCGCCGCCACCCGGTCCGCCGTTCCCGCGACCCGGAGACCGACCGGGCGGTCTACGACTTCGCCGGCCTCTTCTCGCCCGACACGATCGTCAACGCCGAATCGATCATCGACGCATCGAGGCGCGGACCGGCGCCGAGGTGGTCGTCTTCAGCCAGCCGCTGGGGCACCTCGTCGAGCACGGAGGAGACCGAGGCGCGGGCGCGCGCGCTCATGGACCAGTGGCACGTCGGGCCGCCAGGGCTTCGACGACGGCCTCGTGATCTTCTTCGACATGGACGCCGAGCGGCCAGCACGGCCAGGTCCAGCTCTACGCCGGCCCGGGGTTCGAGGCGGCGTTCCTGCGCAACAGCGAGCGCCAGGCGATCTTCGAGAACGACATGCTGCCGTTCCTGCGCAGCGGCGACTTCGACGGCGCCCTCGGCGCCGCGCTCGCCAGGGTGGACGCCGCCGCGACCCCGGAGCACGCCGCCGGCGCTCGAGCGCGGCCGCCAGATCAACGCCGTCCTCGGGCCTGGTCGGCGCGCCGGTCATCCTGTTCGGGCTCGTCGGCTGGGCGCTCTTCCACTGGCGGCGGTTCGGCAAGGACCCGGTCTACCTCGACGACCCGTCGATCCCGTGCCGGCCCCGCCGGCCGACCTGACCGCCGCGTCCGGCGCGATGGTCATGGACGGCGGCACGTCGCGGCGGGCGCTGACGACCGCCATGCTCGACCTCGCCAGCCGCGGCCTGATCTCGTTCCAGGAGGACGGTGGCGGGATCCTCGGCACGTCCAAGAAGGTCGGCATCGACGTCGACCCGCCGCAGGGCGACCAGGTCGAGGAGGCCCGTCGGCGCTCGGAACGCGCGCCGCCCGATCGGCCCCGCCGAGGAGGTCGCGCTCCACAAGCTGCGCGGGCTCGGGGACGCCGGCGAACGGCCACTTCATCTCGTCCGAGGACCTGCCCAAGTTCGGTACGTCGGTCGCCGAGTTCGACAAGGCGCTCGAGCGGCACGTCGTCGCCCGCGGCTGGTTCGACGAGGCGCCGAGCAAGGCGATCTCGCGCTGGGCCGGGCGCGGCGTGCTCGCGATCATCGGCGGCGTGATCGCGCTGATCATCGGGTTCAACGTCCCGATCTCGGGCCTGACGCTCATCGGCGGCGCGGCGATCCTCGCCGGCGTCCTCGTCGTGATCATCGCCCAGGCGATGCCGGCGGTGACCCTCAACGGGCGCGATGATCCGGGCGATGCTCGCGGCCTACCGGCGGACGCTCGAGAAGACCATGGCGCAGGCGCGCTCGATGCAGCAGGTCGTCGACGAGGCCGGGCTCGACTGGCTCGAGACGCCGGACCAGGCCGTGGTGTGGGGCACGGCGCTCGGCCTGCAGGGCCGGATCGAGGACGTCCTCCAGCGCAGCCTCGAGGACGTCAAGCAGGACGGGGCGCAACGCGTCGGCCGTCTGGTTCCCGGCCTGGTACCAGCTCGAGCAGCGGCGCCGGCTTCGCGAGCGCGGGCGTGGCCGGGAGCGGCGGCAGCATCTTCTCCGGCTCGGGCATCCCCGACATCGGCGGGATGATGGGCGGCGCTCGGCACGATCGGGAACTCGCCGTCCTCGTCGGGCAGCTCGGGCGGTGGCGGCTTCTCGGGCGGTGGCTCCGGCGGTGGCGGGGGCGGCGCCGGCGGCGGCTTCTAGGCCGGCGGCGGCAGCTCGATCGCGGGCGCCTGCGGCCTCGACGGCCTCGGCCCCGAACAGGTCGAGGCAGCCGTCGAGGCCCTCGATCGTGACCGGCGGCCGCGGCCGCGATCGCCACATCTCGGCGGTCATGCGGAAGTGCTGGATCGTGCGCGGGACGCCGCCGGGCGCGAGCTCGCCGATCCCGTTCTCCTCGTAGCCGAGCGAGCGGGTCACGCCGTTGGACGCCGCGTTGTCGAGGTACGCCTCGGTCTCGCGCGACGCGAGCGCCCAGCCCGTCGAAGGCGAACCCGAGCACCGCGGCGCGCATCTCCTTGCCGTAGCCGAGGCCGTGGAACGGCCGGCCGAGCCACGACCCGGTGTCGACCGTCCGCAGGGCCGCGAACCGCTTCGCCATGACCGACTGCGACCCGATGGGCTCGCCGTCGAGCTCGACCAGCAGGTGGAGGCCCCAGTCGTCGGGCGTCCACGTCGCGCGGCCGCCCCAGTGGTGCGGTCACGAAGTTGCGCTCGAACCGCGGGCTCGGGAAGCGTCGACCACGGCGTCTTGAACGGCATCTCGTCCGGGTCGTGGATGCCCGCCCGGGCCACGCCGCAGAGCGCCGCCAGATCGTGGTCGTCGGGCAGGCGCAGCACGAGTCGCTCGCTGCGGATCCGCAGCGCGAAGAGCGGCCAGACATGGTCGAGGGTCATCCGGGCGGCGTCCATGGGCGCCCGACGGTACACTCCGCCCATGGGTGCTGTCGAGACGATGGAAGACTTCTTCGAGAAGCTGAACGGCGGCGATCGCGAGGGCGCGGTCGCGTTGATGGACGAGATGACCGAGATGCGCGTGCACGTCGGCGACAGCGTCCAGATGCTGCGCGGCGTGGAGCGCGTCGGGGGCTGGTTCCTCCGCGGCGACGCCGGCCTGCGCATGATCCCGGGCGAGATCCGCGACACCGGCAACACCTACGAGGCGGACCTGCTGGTCGTCCGGCCGGGCGCCCCCACCCAGCACATCGACGCCACGTTCCGCGTCGAGGCCGGGAAGATCACCGCGATCAACATCGCGCCCAGGTAGCGAGGCACGGGCCGACGGCTCGAGGGCCTGCGCGAGGCGGCGTTCGCCGCGAACCTAGGGCGCCTGCGAGTCGCTCGGCGCCTCCGCGGACGGGTCGGTCACCTCATCGGGCGTCTTGGACGGGATCGTCAGCACGTCCCCGACCGCGATCTTGTTCGGGTTCTTGATCTGCTTGTTGGCGGCGAGCAGCTGCGTCGACCGTCAGCCCGAACTTCTTCGCGATCTTGTTCAGCGTGTCGCCGGACTTGATGGTGTACGTCTGCGGCGTCGGCGCCGCGCTGACGGTGGGCTCGGGCGAGTCGCTGGCCACGGCGTCGGACGCGCCCGGCGTCGGCGTGGCGCTGCTGTCCGGACCGCCGCCACCCACGCCGAGGAACCCGGGCAGCATGAACAGGAGCAGCGCCCCGATGACGAGCGCCGCCGCGAGCGCCGGCCAGCCTCGGGACGCCCGGCAGCCCGGCCCGGGTCTTGATCGTCGGGTACGCCTCGTAGCGCTTCGCCTGCTCCCACGACGGGCCGTCGTGGGCGGGCGGGGTCTTGGGCCGCGTCGAGCTGACGGTCGGGCGACGGCCTGAGGCCGCCGTCGTCGGGTAGTGGCCCGTCGGCGGACGATCGACCGGCCGGGCGGGCGGCACGCTCCGCGCCGCGGGTTCGGCGACGAGGCCGGCCAGCTCGTCGGAGGGTGGCGCGGACGGCTGGGTCCCGACCGGCTGCCCGCTGGCGAGACGATCGGCGGCGCTGCCCGCGAGACCCGCGCCGGCGGCCGCCGCGGCCGAGCGACTGGCCAGGAACTCCGGGGCCGACGAGTCGCCTTCGGCGGTCGGACGCCCGTACGACCCGGCGGCCGAGCTGCTGCTGGCCCAGGGCGGCGGGGCCGCCCAGTCGCGCGGCGGATTGCGCCGGATCGGCGGCTCGGCGTCGGGCCGCGGCTGCGACCACTCGTCGGCGTCGTCGCGGTCGTCGACCTCGGCTGCGGCGGGCAGCGGCATCGTGCGCGTCGTCCGGCTCCGGGTCGTCGACGTCCAGCCCGAGGTCGTCGGGCTCGTCGCGGATCTCGGCCGACGGGCGGGTGGCGGCCTGTGCGGCGACGCTCGCCGCGGTCGCGGCCGCCGCGCTCGAGCCGCGGACGCTCGAGCCGCGGGCCTGCGCGGCCTCGCGGCGCGCCCAGTCCTGGAACGTGGGGCAGACCGGGAAGGCGCTCGAGAGGCAGTACGCCTCCTGGTGGGCGAGCGCCCGCGGCGCGGGCTGCGACCTCGGCGTAGCAGCGATGCCGATGATCGGGCGAGGACGCACGCTCGTCGCGTTCGTCCTCGAAGGCGATGAACGGGCAGGCCGGAGGCCCGTCGACGCTGGGCAGCCCTCGGTCGGTCATCGGGCGGATGATACCCGCCGATGCGGCCGATGAGCGATGGCTAATCGTCGAGGCGGAACGGCGGATACGGTCCGGCCATCAGGAGGATCCAGCCGGAGACGCGCATGGACCAGCGGAAGAACCCGCCCACGATGTCGTAGCCGACCTGCGGGTAGCGGCCGTTCACCAGGACGGCGATCCACGCGACCAGGATCGACGAAGTAGACCGCGATGCCGAGGAACGCCAGCACGAAGTAATGCGGGATGGCCAGCAGCGAGCGGACGTAGGATCCCCAGGATCGGGATGCCCCACAGGTGGTTGATCCGGGTGTCGGGATCGAAGTCGACCTCGACCGGGTACGGCGCCGTCGGCGAGAACGGCGGGTACGGGCCGACCATCAGGTATTGGTAGCTGATCGACGCGGATGTACCAGCGGTAGAAGCCGCCGATGATCGAATAGCCCCAGCCGGGGAACCGGCCGGTGAGCAGGACCGGGATCCAGGTCACGAGCGTCGCGAAGAACACGACGATGCTGAACAGGCCCAGCAGGATGTAGTGCGGGAGCAGCACGAGCCAGCGGACGAACCAGCCGATGATCGGGATCGCCCAGAACCGGCCGATCTGCTGGTCGCGGTCGAAGCGGACGTCGATCGGGTAGCGCGGTCGCGGCGGGGGCGGCGGCGCCCAGCCGGCCGGCGGGGCCGGTGGCGCGGCAGGTGGGGCAGGCGGCGCCGGCGGCGGGCGACCACAGCGGCGGCCGTGGCGGCAGCGGCAGCCGCCGTCGCATCGGCGGCGGACGCGGTCTCGGCGGCCGCGGCATCCGTGGCATCGGCGGCCGCGGCGGTCTCGGCGGCGCCGGCGGCGGTCTCGGCAGCGCGCGGCGGCGGTCTCCTCAGCCGCGGCGGCGGTCTCCGCCGCTCCCTCGACCGGCTCGGACGCGGACCCGCCCACCGACGAGACCGTCGGATCGTCCGGGGCCGGCGTCTCGGGACGCGGGTCTTCGGTGGTCATCGGATGCAACCTCCCGGTGCGGCGGGCCGGTGGGCTCCGGCCGTCGTCCTCGCGCCAACCATAGCGTGCGCGGGCAACCGCCCGGACGCCGCACCCGGCGTCCGCCGCCGACCTGCGACGGCGGACGGGGCGGTCCGGGGCAGTACGATGCGGTCCCGTCAAGGAGGCCGCACCCGTGCACCTGGATGAGCTGCTCGATCTCGTCGTCGAGGGTTTCGAGGTGGTGGGCGTCGCCATCCTGGTGATCGGCGGGGTCGTCGCGCTCGCGACGTTCGTGCGCGACTTCTCGAACGGACCGCCGCGGCGGCCTACGAGGCGCTCCGGAGCAACGTCGGGCGGACGATCCTCCTGGGCTCGAGGTCCTGATCATCGCCGACATCGTGCTGACGGTGGCGATCGACCAGACGTTCGAGAGCGCGGTGACGCTCGCGATCATCGTGCTCGTGCGGACGTTCCTGAGCTTCTCGCTGGAGATCGAGCTCGACGGGGTCGTGCCGTGGCGCCGCAAGGCCGCGGCGCTCGCGGCCGCGGAGGCTGGCCCCGCTCGACCCACGGCGACCGACGGATAGGGCAGAGGAAGGAAGGCACATGTACGACCTGATCAAGTACGTCCACGTCGTGTGCGCGATCATCTGGGTCGGGGGCGCGTTCTTCGCGCAGCTGCTCGCGATCCGCGCGTCCCGCTCGGACGATCCCGACCGACCTGCCCAAGATCGGGGCGAGCATCGCCTACCTCGGGCAGCGCGTGTTCCTCCCCGCCTCGATCCTGCTGTTCGTGGCGGGCCTCATCCTCGTGAGCCAGCGCTGGGCGTTCTCGAACCTGTGGGTCTCGGTCTCGATGGTCCTCTGGCTCGTGTCGGCGCTCGTCGGCGCGCTCTATCTCGGCCCGACCAGCGCCAAGGTCGGCGCGACCTTCGCGGCCGAGGGCCCGACGTCGGTGGCCGGGCGAGCCGGCCTGGACCGCCTCTTCCTGGTCGCCCGGCTCGAGCTGGTCAGCTTCGCCATCGTGGTCTTCATGATGGTCGTCAAGCCGGGCTGACCGTCGCGATCCGAGCGGTCGCGACGCGCCGTCGCCGCGCGTTTGACATGCCCCCGTGCGGCTCGGACACTTCGATGCATCCCGGAAGGCGATAGGGTGTGACCCTCTACCCCAGTGCGAAGGAGTCCCATGTCCCGCCTGAGCCGCTGGCTTGCCCCCAGCACCACCGCCCTCGCCCACTGCGACCTGCCGTGCGGCATCTACGACCCGGAGCAGGCCCGCATCGAGGCCGAGTCCTGCTACCGGACCATCGAGAAGTACGCGGCGAGCACGGATGACGTCTTCCGCGCCCGCGCGATCGGCATCAAGGAGGAGCGCGCCGACCTCGTCAAGCACCACCTTGACGTCCTCTGGCACGACTACTTCAAGCCCGAGCACCTCGACAAGGTCCCGAACCTGCACGAGCTGTTCTGGAACGCCAACAAGCAGGCCTCGAAGGTGAAGGCGTCGACCGACCTCGCCGACGCGAAGAAGCTCCTCGACATGATCGACGAGATCGACGCCGCCTGGAAGGCGACCGGTGGCGAGGAGAAGACGCGGGTCGCGGGGCGCCCGTCCTGACCGACGACCCGGCCCCGACGCCAGACCAGAGGCCCCGTCCCCGGACGGGGCCTCGTCGTTCCACGAGCCTCGCCCGGCGCCTCCGCGGACCGTGGCGGATCGCCGTCGCCGAGGGCAGCATGCGCCCGGCCATCGAGGACGGGGACTGGCTGCTGGTCGACCCGACGGTCGACCGCTGGCCGCGCCGCGGCTCGATCGTGGTCTTCCGCGAGCCGGACGGCGACGCCCTGGCGGTCAAGCGGGTCGTCGCCGGCCCGGGCGACCGGGTCCCGTTCGAGGGCGGGTTCATCGAGCTCGCCGAGGACGAGGCGTGGCTGCTCAGCGACGCGACCGAGGACGAGGCCGTCGCGGCCGGGTTCGGTCCGCCGATCGATTCGCGCCGCTACGGCCCCGTGCCGCTCGAGCTGCTCGTCGGGCGTGCCTGGTTCCGCTACGCCCCGGTCCGGCGGATGGGGGTACTTCCGAAGGGTAGGTAGGGTCGTGGACCATCGCGTACGGTGCGCGTCGCCACCCGTCATCAGGGGGACCGCATGACCCGCACGACCATCGCCAGGACCGCGCTGCTCACGATCACGACCGCGTTCGTGCTCGGCTGCGGCGGGACGACCGCCTCGCCCAGCCCGTCGGCGACCGCCACGCCGACGCCGACGCCGACCGCCATCGGCGGCCCCGTCCGCGAGCGCCTCGGCCTCCGCCGCGGCGACCCCGGCCGCCAGCCAGGCGACGACCGGCCGGATCGAGCTCCCCGACAAGGGGTTCGCGGTCACGCTGCCCGACGGGTGGCAGAGCTTCCCGGTGGACCCGGTCGCCCTCCAGAAGATGGCCGACACGGTCGGCACCAAGAGCGGCATCGGCCAGTCGCTGCAGCGGGCGATCGACACGGGCCAGACCGCGGCCCTCTCGTTCTGGGCCTTCGACATGGCGGACGCCGCGCCGGGGTCGCGGAACGTCACGGTCCTCACGCAGCCGGCCGCCAACATCCCGCTGTCGCTGGTCGAATCGGCGGTGAAGGGCCAGATCGCCGCGATCGGCGGCATCGGCGAGATCGAGAGCGAGACCGTCACGCTCCCCGCCGGCGAGGCGCTCCGGCTGACCTACACGCTCACCGTGCCGAACGCCGCCGGGGACGACGATCAAGACGACCCAGGCCCTGTACTGGATCCAGACCGACAAGCGCACGATCGTCGTCACCGGGACCGGCCCCGACGCCGCGAAGGACGCCGAGCTGCAGGCGATCGTGGAGTCGATCGAGGCGATCTAGGCGGTCGCCGGCAGCCGCGGCCTCGAGCGGCAGGCCGGCCGCGCGGCAGTCGTCGACGAACGCGGCCTGCGCCTCGACCGTCGGCGACCAGCGCGTCGGGAAGCAGACGACCCGGTCCAGGCCGATCTCGGCGAGGCGCCCGAGGAGGTCGACCCGCGTCGGCGCCGGCGTCGCGCACCTGCTCGTCGCGGACGTAGATCGAGAACCGCAGCGTCGCGGGGTCGCGGCCCTCGGTCTCGCAGCGGGCCCGGACCTGGGCCATGCGCGTCGCGATCTCGTCCGGCTCGAGGTACACGAAGTTCAGCTCGTCGCCGTACTTGACGGCATAGCCGGCGGTGACCCGCTCGCCGTTGCCGCCGATGATGATCGGGATGTGCGCCTGGATGCCCTTCGGGACGTTGACGGCGCCGCGGACCTGGGCGTACTCGCCCTCGTAGGTCGCGCGGCCCGCGCCCGAGCATCCGGGTGATGACCTCGAGGTGGTCGCCGAGCGCCCCCATCCGCTCGCCGATGGTCGGGAAGCCGTAGCCGTAGGCCTTCCACTCGTCTTCCTTCCAGCCGGCCCCGATCCCGAGCTCGAACCGGCCGCCGCTGATGACGTCGAGCGTGGAGGTCAGCTTGGCCGTGAGGGCCGGGTTGCGGAACCCCGTGCACACGACCATGTGGCCGAGGCGGACCCGCGAGGTCGCCATCGCGAGCGCCGCGAGCATCGAGAACGACTCGAAGGTGATCTCGTCCGTCGGGTCCGGCACCGTGTGGAGGTGGTCGAAGACCCACAGCGATTCGACGCCGAGCGCCTCGGCCTGCTCGGCGAGCTCGAGCGATCGCGCCCAGGCGCGGTCGGCGGGCCAGCCGTCGAATTCGCCCTTCCAGCCCTGCGGCACCATCAACCCGACCTGCATCCGGTTCCTCCTGCGTGGACCCGTGTCGGGCCAATGGTGACGCGTGCCGGCGGTTCGCGCCGCCGAGGTCGGCGCGTACCGGGCCGCGTCGCGCCGAGCGGGCCGGACGTCCGGACCGCCGCGGGCGCGCCTATCCTCGGCCGATGAGCACTGACGCCGCCTTCGATCCGACCGCTCCCCTCCCCGGCCCGCCCGACCCGTGGGCCTTCACCGGCACCCCGACCCCGCGCTCCGGCCCGCCGTACCACATGACCGAGATGATCGAGGCCGAACCGGGCCTCGCCCGCCGGATCGCGGCACGCCAGGCCGGCCCGGACAGCCAGGCCGCGGCCCTCGCCGCGGCGGTCCGCGCCGCGGCGCGAGGCCGGCCAGCCGATCGCACGTGACGGGCTGCGGGACGTCCGAGCACGGCGCCCAGGCGACCGCCGAGATCCTGGGCGAGGCGATCCGGCGCGCGGGGCTGGGCGGCCAGGCACCGCGTCGCGGCCCAGGCGTTCGAGCTCGCGCTCGACGCGCCGTCGTCCGGCCTGCTGATCGGGGTCTCGCACGAGGGCGGCACGGGCGCCACGAACGCGGCGCTGACCGCCGCCCGGGCGCGCGGCGCCACGACGGCGCTGATCACCGTCTCGGGCCGGTCGCCGGGCGCGGCGCTGGTGGACCTCGTCGTCGAGACCGGCGAGCTCGACCAGGGCTGGTGCCACACCGTCGGCTATCTCAGCCCGATCCTCGCGGCGGCCGCGGTCGGCGGGCATCTCAGCGGGACGCCGCTGGACGGCGACGCGGCGGCGGCCGTCCTCGCCGCCGGCACGACGGACACGGCCGGGGCCGAGCGGATCGCCGGCCGGTTCGCCGACGCGGCGCACCTCATCGTCATCGCGTCCGGCGCGGACCGGGCCGCCGGCCGCGAGCTCACGCTCAAGGTCGAGGAAGCCTCGTGGCTGCCGTCCGCCTATCGCGACCTCGAGACGTTCCTCCACGGGCACATCCCGGCGACCGACGCGTCGACCGCGCTGGTCCTCGTCCTCGCCGACCGCGCCGGCCGGGCCGAGCGCCTGGCCCGTGCCCGCCAGGCCCTCGCGGCCGCGGCCGTGCTGGGTCTCCGGTCCGCGGCGATCCTGGCCGCCGACCTCGACGGCGAGCTCGATCCGGCGCTGACGCCGGCCGGGCGGCTGCTGGTCGCCGAGGCGCCGGGCCTCGCGTCGCCGGTCGCCGCGCTGCTGGGCACCGCGACCCCGCTCCAGCTCCTGACCGAGCGGATCGCGCGGGCGCGCGGGACGAACCCGGACCCGATCCGCCGCGACGACCCGCGCTACGTCGAGGCGGCGAACGCCGCCGGGGGCTGACCCGGGCTAGACCCGTCCGATCAGGGCCTCGCCCATCACGTCGATGTGGTCGAGGTCCCAGGGGATGAAGTCCTGGAGCATGAGCCGCTCGACGCCGACCTCGGCGAAGCGGCGGACCATCTCGCGGGCCGGTTCGCCGGTCCCGTGGATCCAGCGGTCGCGGCGCTCCTCGATCCACTCGTCGCCGCCGGCGTCGTCGCCGAACGCCTCGAGCAGCGCCCGCTCGCGCTCGCGGACCTCGTCGTCGGTCCGTCCCACGAGGACGCCGGTCATCACCGAGTGCACGAGCGTGGCGGGATCGCGGCCGATCGCCGCACAGGCGGCATCCACCTTGGCGAAGTTCTCCGCGGCCGTCGCCGGGCTGCCCTGGGTGTTGAACTCGTCGCACCAGGTCGCGGTCAGCCGGGCGCCGCGTGGCGCGCCCGACCCGCCGAAGATGATCGACGGTCGCGCGACGCCGTTCGCCCCGGTCGGGCGGCCGGGCACCTCGACCGGCTTCGGGTAGAAGAGGGCGTCGCGGATCGTGACGGTCTTGCCGTCGTAGGACCAGCCGTCCGGCTCGCTCCACAGGCCGTGGAGGACCGCGAGCTGGTCCTCGACGGCGTCCATCCGCTCACCGAGGCTGCGGGAACGGCAGCCCGAGCTGGCGGTGCTCGAGGTCGTTCCAGCCCGCCCCGACGCCGACCTCGATCCGTCCGCCGCTCATCTCGTCGGCGGTCGTGACGATCTTGGCGAACGTGCCGGCGTGCCGGAACGTGACCGGCGAGACCAGCGCGCCCAGCGACAGCCGATCGGTCTCGCGCGCGAGCCCGGCGATGACCGTCCAGGCGTCGGTCGTGGGCTGGCCGGTCGCCCCCGGGAAGCTCGCGTAGTGGTCGGAGCGGAACAGGGCCTCGAAGCCGTTCGCCTCGGCTCGCTTGGCGATGGCGACCTGGTCGCCGTAGCTGAGGCCCTGCTGGGGTTCGATCATCAACGCGAAACGCATGCTCCCTCCCCGGGCTGGGCGAACCTTCAGGTTGACAGGATGGTTCGCACGGTTATGATAGTTCACGTGGCACGAACTATGGCCGTCGATCCGTCGATCGACACCATCATCTCCGACTTCCGCGCGACGATGAGCGAGCTCAAGTGCGCGTCCAGCGAGCGACTGCTCCGGCTGGGCATCAGCATGGCGCAGCTCAACATCATGTACACGCTCCAGCGGAACGGCGAGATGACCATGAGCCACCTGGCCGACGTCCTGAACGTGTCGTTCTCCAGCGCCACCGGTCTCATCGACCGGATGGAGGAGCGGTCCTTCATCGAACGGATCCGCGTCCCGGAGGACCGGCGCATCGTCGTCGTCCGCCTGACCCCGACCGGGGTGGCCCTGCTGGAGGAGATCGACGCGCTGAGCGCCGACCTGCTGCGACGGGTCCTCGTCCGCCTCGACGCCGGCCCAGCTGGACGCCATGGCGCACGCCATCGCGGACCTGCGGTCCGCCGTCGAGACCAGCACGGTGGCGGCCCCAGACCGCCATCCCATCTCCACGCCCGCTCCACGATCGCCTTCGACCATGCGAGGTGCCGAGGGACCGTCCCGGGTCGCACGAACCGCCCACGACCTCGCGCCCAGCCAATCACGGAGGGACTGACCACCTCATGGAAGCATTCCCGGTCGGAGGCGAGGAGTACATCCCTACCCTCGACGAAGACCCAGCCCTCGGGCTGAGCCACCGGGCGAAGATGGAGATCCTCTTCGCGGTCATGCTCGGCCTGTTCCTGGGCGCCCTCGACCAGACGATCGTCGGTCCGGCGCTCCCCACCATCGTGACCCAGCTGTCCGGCAACGACTACTACGTCTGGGCGATCACGATCTACCTGCTGACCAGCACGATCAGCGTCCCGTTCTGGGGCAAGCTCTCGGACATCTACGGCCGCAAGCCGATCTTCATGATCGGCATCGTGATCTTCCTCATCGGCTCCGCCCTGTCAGGGCTCAGCCAGAACATGGGGATGCTCATCCTCTTCCGGGGCATCCAGGGCATCGGCGCCGGGTCATTGTTCCCGGTCGCGCTCGCCGTGATCGGCGACCTGTTCACCCCGCAGGAGCGCGGCAAGTACCAGGGCCTCTTCGGGGCCGTCTTCGGCATCGCCTTCGTGGCCGGCCCGCTCATCGGCGGCTGGCTCACCGAGAACCTGTCCTGGCACTGGATCTTCTACGTCAACATCCCGATCGGCATCGTCGCGCTGATCGTCATCCAGCGGCTGCTGCCGACGGTCAAGACCAGGTCGGCGACGCGCAACTTCGACCTGATCGGCGGGACCATCTTCACGTTCGCGATGGTGTTCCTGCTGGTCGGCCTCACCAACAAGCAGTTCAGCGAGTGGACCGATCCGACCGTCGGCGGGTTCATCATCATCGGCCTCGTCGGGACGCTGCTGTTCATCTTCGCCGAGTCGCGGGCCAAGGAGCCCATCGTCCCGCTCGACCTCTGGAAGGGCCGGACCTACTCGGCGACGATGGTCTCGGTCTTCTTCGCCGCCTTCGCGTTCTTCGGCGCGATCGTGTTCCTGCCGCGCTGGTTCCAGGTCGTGGAGGGCTTCTCGCCGACCAACTCCGGCCTGGCCGCTCTGCCGCTCATGGTGGGCCTGATCTTCAGCTCCATCGTGTCCGGCCTCATCGTGTCGCGGACCGGCAAGTACAAGTGGCTGATCGTCGGCTCCATCGCCGTGATGGGCGTCGCCGTGCTCCTGATGACCCAGCTCACCAAGGACACCGATGTGGCCGTGGTGTGGTTCTGGATGTTCCTCGTCGGGCCTGGGCGTCGGTCCGACGTTCTCGGTCCCGACGATCGTCATCCAGAACGCGGTGCCGTTCCGCCAGCTCGGCGTCGCGACCTCGAACCTGACGTTCTTCCGCCAGATCGGCGGCACGATCGCCCTGGCGTTCGTCGGGACGATCTTCGGGACGTCGTTCAAGGACAACCTCTTCCCGCAGATGAGCGCCGCCGGCGTCCCGCCCGACCTCCTGCAGGCGTTCGCGCAGCAGGGCGGCGGCTTCGACCTCGGGCAGCTGACCGGCGTCGGCGACCTGGCGACGATCCTGGCGGGGGTCATCCCTCCGCAGTTCCAGTCCGCCATCCCGGCCATCATCGAGGGCATCCACGGGGCCTTCAGCCTCGCGACCGCCCAGACGTTCTGGCTTGGCGTAGCCGGCGCGATCGTGGCGGGCATCGCGGCCGTCGCGATCAAGGAGATCCCGCTCCGCGAAACCAACGAGTCTCCGGTCCCGGTGGCCGAGTCGACCGTGGCGTCCGGCACCAAGCCGGTGACCTCCGTCGAGTAACCCCGATCACGTTCCAGGCGACGGCCCCGGTGGATCCCACCGGGGCCGTTCCGATTCCTCGGGTACGATCGTGGCCATGACCAGCCACCCGATCGTCGCGTTCCCGCCGCACCTCCTCGCCCCAGGCACGGACGGCCGGCCGTACGAAGCCGTGCTGGACCTCGACGCGCTTCCGCCTGGCGCGATGCGGCGCGTGACGCGCGGCGAGCTCGATCTCCTGCTCGCCCACACGCCGGAGGGGATCGTCGTCGACCGACGACCGCTGCCCGCACATGAGCGCGCCGCTCTCGATCGGCGACCTCGACGGCTGCGTCGTCGCGTGCCCGCTCCACGAGGGCCGCTTCGACCTGTGCAGCGGCGACCCGGTCCAGATGCCCACGACCGGCGGCCTCGACCCGGACGGCGTCTACCACCCGACCTGGTCGCCGGCCGGCCGCGACGCCAAGGTGGATCCGCCCGGCAGGAAGGCCGAGGCGCGCCGGCTGACCCGCGTGCGGCGGCTGCGCTACTACCCGGTCCGCGTCGTGGACGGGGTCATCGAGGTCGCGATCCCGGGCTAGCCGGCGGTCAGCGGAGCTCGAGCTCGGAGCCGTTCGGCTCGGCGTGGGCCTTCGACGCGTAGCTCCGGATCATCTCGACGGCCTCCTCGGGATCGTCGGTGAGGTGCAGCAGCGCCAGGTCCGCCTCGCCGACCGTGCCCTGCGACCAGGAGCGTGCCGCGGATCCAGTCGAGCAGGCCGGACCAGTACTCGCGCCCGACCAGCACGACCGGGAAGTGGCGGACCTTGCCGGTCTGGATGAGCGTCAGCGCCTCGAACAGCTCGTCGAGCGTGCCGAAGCCGCCGGGCAGGATCACGAACCCGTCCGCGTACTTCACGAACATCGTCTTGCGCGCGAAGAAGTAGCGGAACTCGACGCCGAGGTCGACGTACGGGTTGAGCCCCTGCTCGTGCGGCAGCTCGATGTTGCAGCCGACCGACAGCCCGCCGCCCTCCTGGCAGCCGCGGTTGGCGGCCTCCATGGTCCCGGGGCCGCCGCCGGTGATCACCGCGTAGCCGGCCTCCGCCAGCCGCCGGCCGAGCGTCCGCGCCGACGTCGTAGAGGCGGTCGCCCTCGGCGGTCCGCGCCGAGCCGAAGACGGTCACCGCCGGCCCGACCGCCGCCATGGCGTCGAAGCCCTCGACGAACTCCGAGAGGATCCGGAGGGCGCGCCATGTGTCGGTGTCCTGGAAGCTCGGCGTCTGGACGCCGCTCGAGGAACTTCTCGTCCTCGGTCGCCGCGTTGGAGCGGCCCAGGCGGTGCTCCGCCTCGGGGGTGACGCGCATCCGGCCCGCGCGCCGCGTGCCGTGTTCGGGGGTCTCGTCGGACATCGGCGCTAGGATGACACCGAGGAGGCCGTCATGCGGGCTCGAACGCTCATCGCCGGGGTGCTGATCGTGGTCGGGCTCGTCTGGATCGGCCAGGGGACGGGCATCATCCGCGGCAGCGGGTTCATGACCGACGACATCACGTGGGCGATCGTCGGCGCCGTCCTGCTGGCGGTCGGCGTCGTCGTCGCCGCGACGGTCGTCAGGAGCCGCCCGAGGGCCTGAGCCAGCGCGTCCAGACGGCCTCGGCCGGGCCGGCCGTGACCTCGTTGCCGTAGCGGACCAGCGGCAGCCGCAGCAGGCGCGGGTCGGCGAGGAGCCTCGCCGACGATCGCGCCGTCGTCCATCGACAGGTAGCCGAGACCGGCGTCCAGGTAGGCCCGCGACGTCTCGTCGATGACGGCCCGGCGCCCCGAGCCGCTCGGTGAACCGGCGCAGCTCGCCGGCCGCCAGCGGGCGCTTCCGCAGGTCGTGGTAGTGGACGACGATCCGCCGTTCGCGGAAGAAGCGCTGGGCGGCCCTCGTGGCCGACGAATCCTCGCGACCGAAGACCTGGATGTCGGGCATCTTCTTCGTCGGCGTCTGGCCGAGCGGGGCGGGCATCTTCAGGCGCTCCGGCTCGAGCACGAACAGGGCGACCGGGCGCGACGTCCGCTCTGATCGCATAGCCGGTAGTCGATGACCGCGGCATCGCGTGCGGCCGTCGTGCCGCCTGGTCGTAGACCGCGTGGCACGTCCAGCGACGTCGGCCCGGAGATGCCGGCATCGCCGGGCGGACCGCGCCGAGCGGCACCGTCCGGGCGCGCGAGCGCCGCCGCGAGCGGTCACGAGGATCATGTCCATGCCGAGCGCCCGCGACAGCGGCCGCGACGCCGGCCGGTCAGAGCCAGCGGTGGCCTGCCGAGACGGGCGGACTGGTCAGGAACAGCCCGATCGCGAGGTAACGGGACGTGGCAGCCGAGTCGCCATCCCGCATGCTAGCGGCCGACCGCGACCGGGTACCATCGGGGTCCACAGGAGGTGTCTCGTGACGGTCTGGTTCACGGTCAAGCTCGACGATCGGCCCGGCTCGCTCGCCCGCGTCGCGACCGCGCTCGGCGAGCGGGGCGTGAACATCACCGGGATCGTCGGCGTGGCCGAGGACACCGACGGCGCGCTGATGCTGACCACCTCCGATGCCGCCGCGACCCGCGAGGCGTTCGCCGGGCTCGGGCTGGCGTTCGAGGAGCACGACCCGACGGCCGGCATCGAGCCGGACGAGATGAGCGTCAACGACCTTCGACCGGGCGCGGCCGGCCGCGGCTCCCTCGGCTGAGCGAGCGACCCACCGTGGCCCGTCGGCGTGCGGCCGTGACCTCAGCCATCCGCTTCGACATCGTCGACCGCCCCGACGCGATCGCGTCGGTCACCGAGCGCGTGACCGCGCTGGGCGGGCAGATCCGCGGTCTCGCCACGGTCCGCCACATCGAGGGCGACCCACCGCTGGTCGAGATCGAGCTGGAGGTGGAGGGCGTCGCCGAGGACGCGCTGGCCGCGGACCTCTCGGCGATCGCGGACGTCCGGACGGTCCACCTGACCCGGGCCCTCGGGACGCGTCTTCGGCAAGCGGATCATCGTCGTCGGCGGCGGGGCGCAGGTCGCCCAGGTCGCGCTCGGCGCCGTCAGCGAGGCGGACCGCCACAACCTGCGCGGCGAGCGCATCAGCGTCGACACGATCCCGCTCGTCGGCGAGGCGAACATCGCCGCCGCGGTCCGGGCCGTCGCGGACCTGCCGCGCGCGCGCCTGCTCGTGCTGGCCGGCTCGATCATGGGCGGCGACATCAGCGTGGCCGCCGAGGAGCTCCGCGCGGTCGGCATCCCGATCATCGCGCTCAACATGGTCGGCTCGATCACCGAGCACGTGGACCTGGTGGTCTCCGACCCGGTCCAGGCCGGCACGATGGCCGTGATGGCGGTCGCGGACACCGCCACGTTCGACCTCGAACGGCAGCGCGGCCGCAAGTACTGACCACGCTGGCCCCGGCTCAGCGACTGGCCGCGATCTCCTCGGGCAGCCAGAACCAGCGGAGCGACTCGAAGTCCGTGCCGACCGTGAGCGGTTCCGGCTCGGGCGGCGGGCCGAGGGCCGCGATCGGGTCGGCCATGACCCGCTCCGCCTCAGCGAGGTAGGTCGCCAGGCTCGACTCGGGCTCGTGGTGGCGATGCGCCGGGTAGTGCAGCCCGGTCGCGTCGTAGGTGATGTCGTCGAGCGAGAGCGGCGGCTCCGGGGAACCGGCGGCGTGCCGCCAGAGACCGGTCGCGGGCTCGAAGCGGTACCACGGGACGAGGCGCCACCCATCGCGGGCGACGAGCGCGACCGCGCGCACGAGGAACGCGAAGACGGCCTCGCTGATGAAGTAGTTGAAGTTCACGCGGATCCAGCCCGGCTTGATGCCTTCGCAGCCACGCGAGATCTCGCGCTCGAACGCGTGGGACGTCTCGATGTCGATCCCGAGAAGCCGGTGGCCGTAGGGGCCGGCGCACGAGCAGCCACCGCGCGACTGGATCCCGAACAGGTCGTTGAGGAGCGCCACGACGAAGTTGTGGTGCAGGTAGCGACCGTCGTGGCGGATCGTGAACGACACGATCGAGAGACGCGGCAGGGCCGGGTTCCCGAGGATCCCGATGCCCGGTTCGTCCGCCCATGCAGCCATCGCCCGGCCGATGAAGGCCTCCTCGAGCTCGCGGATCGTCTCGCTGCCGACGCGCTCCTTGAGCTGGAACGCGAGCCCGGCCCGGATCGACTCCACGATGGCCGGCGTCCCGCCCTCCTCGCGATGCTCCGGGTCGGCCAGGTAGACGTGCTCGAGCGGGTTCACGTAGGCGACCGTGCCACCGCCCGGGGCCGCGGGCACACGGTTGCGGAACAGCTCGCGGCGGGCCACGAGGACGCCGGGCGTGCCGGTCCCGCCGATGAACTTGTGCGGGCTGAGCACGATCGCGTCCTTGTAGTCGAGCTCGGCGTGCGGCCCGGGCCGATGCGGCGCCATCTCGATCTCGACGTACGGCCCGGCGGCGGCGAAGTCCCAGAACGAGAGCGCACCGTGGCGGTGGAGCAGGACGGAGATGGCGCGGGTGTCCGAGAGGATCCCGGTGACGTTCGACGCAGCCGAGAACGACCCGATCCGAAGCCGGCGGTCCGAGGTCTCCTCGAGCGCGCGCTCGAGACGCGCGAGGTCGATGCGCCCGTCCGCGTCCTCCCCGATCGTGACCACGTCGGCGATGGACTCGCGCCACGGCAGCTCATTGCTGTGGTGCTCGTACGGCCCGATGAAGATCAGCGGGCGCTCGTCGAGCGGGATGTGCGAGCGCAGCGCGTATCGGTCGTCGAGGTCGTTGGGGATGCGCAGGTTGAGGATGTCGACGAGCTTGTTGATCGCCGCCGTCATGCCCGATCCGCAGAAGATCACCGCGTGATCCGTCGTGCCGCCCACGGCGTCGCGGATGATCCGCCTCGCTTCCTCGCGGAAGCGACTGGTCTGGAGCCCCGTCCCCGACGACTCCGTGTGCGTGTTCGCGTAGAGCGGGAGGACCGCGTCGCGCAGGTAGTCCTCGATGAACGACAGCGCACGGCCGGAGGCCGTGTAGTCCGCGTAGGTCACCCGTCGGATGCCGAACGGGCCGGCCACCGCCTCGTCGTCTCCGATGACCGAGTCGCGGATGAGATCGACCAGGGCGTCGGGGTCGGTCATCGCCGCATCGTAGTCGCATCCGCGGCTGGCCACCCCATCGACCGGGTACCCTCATGGCGATGCGCATCGCGACCTGGAACGTCAACTCACTGAAGGCCCGCCAGGAAGCGGTCGAGAAGTGGCTGGAGCGCGCGGCGCCCGACGTCCTGCTGATGCAGGAGACCAAGCTCTCGGACGACGACGCCCCGCTGATGGCGTTCGCGATGGCCGGCTACCAGCTGGTCCACCACGGCGAGGGCCGCTGGAACGGCGTGGCCATCGCGGCCCGCGACGGCCTCTCGATCGCGGACGTCGTCACCAACTTCGGCGACGGGCCGGTCCGCGACTCGGGGCCGGGCGCCCCGTCGTCCGCGGACATGGATCCGGAGGACTTCGACCCGTTCGACGAGGCGCGGATGGTCGCCGCGACCATCGACGGCGTCCGGCTGGTCAGTCTCTATGCGCCAAACGGCCGCGTCGTCGACTCACCGTTCTACACCGGCAAGCTGGCCTGGTTCGAGCGGCTGGCACGCTGGATCCGCGACGAGTCCGGGGTCGACCTCGCCGACGGCGCGCTGGTGCTCGGCGGCGACCTCAACGTCGCCCCGACCGACGTCGACGTCTGGGACGCGAACGCGGCGCACGGCGGCACGCACGTCTCGGAGCCCGAGCGGGCGGCGTTTCGCGCGCTCCTCGAGCCCGGGCTGGTGGATGCGTACCGGTCGCGCCACGAAGAGCCGCGACGGTTCACGTGGTGGGACTACCGCGCAGGCATGTTCCACAAGAACTTCGGGATGCGGATCGACCACCTGCTCGTCACGCCGGCCGTCGCCGCGCGGGTCGTCGACGCGGAGATCGACCGGGAAGCCCGGAAGGGCCCGCCGGTCCCGTCGGATCACGCCCCGCTGTCGATGGACCTCGACGAGCCGGGGAAGCCCTTCGATCCCGATTGGGACGGCGCACTCGGGCGGATCGCGAAGCGCACCCGCTGACCGGCCATCCGACCGCCGGGGCAGCCTAGACGATCGTCTGGCGCGGGATCCAGCCGGTCAGGCCGTCGGGCGTCCGGACCTGGAGGAACCCTTCGAAGGAGTCGAGGATCTCGACCTCGTCGCCGCGGTCGAGCCGAGCCAGCTCGCGGGACCCGACGTCGTTGGCGGCATCGCTCAGACGGACCTGCCGGTAGCCGACGGTCGTCCGCTGGGCGTCCTTGGCGGGCGGCTTGTCGAACTTGCGTGGCGCCGGGGCGTCCTTGCCGGTCGGGGCAGCCTTGATCGAGGCGGCCGCAGCCGCCAGGGGCGCAGCGTCCAGGTCACGCTCGACCGGGGCCGGGGCCGCGCTCGCGGCGATCGTCGAGGCGGCCGCGGCCTTGGCGGCGCGCACCGCCGGCTTCTTGCGCTTCGACTCGTCGGGCGGGGGCGCCGAGGCCTTGCGCACGGGCTTCGACTTCGACTTGGTGCCGCCGTCGGCGACGGGCGCCGATGGCGGCCTCTCCACGGCCGGTCGAGGTCCATCCATGATGGCGCCACCGGCAGCGGCCATGACGAGCGCCCCGGACTGCTCGTCCTCGTCCTTGGTGGACCGGCGCATCAGCGCCAGGAACAGCAGGATCCCGCCGCCGGTCGCGATCAGCCACGCGAGGATCGGGTTCGGGTTGGTCACGAAGCCCAGGTCGGGCAGCTTGAAGGCGGACCCGCCACCGCCACCGCTGCCGTCGTCACCGGATCCGGTGACGATGCCGGCACCGGCTCCCGTCGTGGCGGACGCCGTCGGCTCGACGACCGCGACATCCGAGTCGCTGGCCGTCGGCGTCGGGGCGACGGTCGGCGACGCGGTCGCGACGGCCGTCGGCGACGCGGTCGCGATCTTGACCGGGGCCTTGGTCGGCTTCGGTGGCTTCGGCGTGGGCTTGGGCGTCGCGTGCTGGACCGGGCGCGGGCTGGGCCGCGGGGTGGGACGCGGGGTCGGCTTCGGCTTGGGCTTGGGCGTGGGCTTGGGCGTGGGCTTGGGCGTGGGCTTCGGCGTGGGGGTCGGGGTCGGCGTGGGGGTCGGGGCCGGTCCGACGGTGAACGACCCGCCCGAGACCTCGCAGGTCTGCGCCGGCGCCGGCTGGGTCCCAGGCGTCACCCGGACGGTGAAGCTGCGCGTGCCGTTGCTCGCGAACGTCAGTGTCCGCGAGTACACCGCGCCGGTCGCCAGGCTCCCGGATGCGAGGTTCAGCCGGCGGTCCGGCGTGCCGTCGCTGAAGTAGACGCGAATCGACGTCGGCGCCTCACCGGCGTTGTCCTGGTAGGTGACGGAGAACGTGAAGTTGGTGGAGGTCGTCCCTGACGACGGCGTGACCTCCGGGTTGGTCAGGCTCCCGTTGTCGGGGCAGCTGACGGCCAGGACGGGGGCGACGAACCACAGCAGCATCGAGGCAGCAAGGGACCCGGCGAGTGCCAGTGCACCCCCGGGACCGAGTCGCGATCGTCTTGTCGTGTCCATGCGCAATGCCGGGTTCTCCCCTCGTACCCGGAACGTACGGGACGCACACGCGCGTTGTCAGATGCCCCAATGGCCAAGTCGGTGAGTACTTTGGTCGCGGTCACAAGGACCATGCGCGTGGCGTACACCCGTCCTGTTGTCGCCCTTCTCTTGGGCAGGTGCATGGCCGACCTGAACACCGAACACGATCCGTCACGTCACGACGGACCTCCCGTCAGGATCCGACGGCGGCTGCTGCGCGTCCTCGCGGCGATGTTCGCCGTGCTCATGGGCGTCGCGGCGGTCGAGGGATTCTGGCCCGGCGGGGCGAGCTCCGGGATGGCGCTCGCCTTCCTCGCGCTGTGCGCCATCGGGGTCCCGGCGCTGATGGCCCACCTGACCCGGCCGATCATCCGCGACGTCCAGCGTCTCGAGGATGATCGCGCCCGGCTGCTCGACCTGTACGGGCGGGCGCGCCAGGACTCGCTGCTCGACGGCCTGACCGGGCTCGGCAACCACCGCGCCTTCCAGGAGGAGCTGCGCCGCCAGCTGGAGCACGCCACGCGCCACAAGTCGCCCGCTCGCCCTGCTGCTGATCGACGTGGACGACCTCAAGAAGGTCAACGACGAGCACGGCCACGCGATCGGCGACGAGCTGCTGTCCGCGGTCGGGCGCGATCTCGATGAGCGCGCTCCGCCGCGGCGACCGCGCCTTCCGGGTCGGCGGCGACGAGTTCGCCGTGGTCCTGCCGAACGCCGACGTGGAGACCGGCCTGACCGTCGCCCGGCGGATGCTGGCCGGCGCACTGAACGGCGCCTTCACGGGCAACACCGTCGAGCCGTTCTCGCTCTCGATCGGCATCTCGGCCTTCCCGGCGCCGAGCACCCTGGGCGACCTGCTCTATCGCCACGCCGACGCCGCCCTGTACTGGTGCAAGCGCCACGGCCGCACGAACGCCGTGGCCTACGACCCCGGCCGCCACGGCGTCCACGCCGACGACCGCTCGATCGAGGACCTCGTCGGCGGCGCTCGGGCACGATCCTGGCCGAGCGGTCGCTGCGGCCCGTCTACCAGCCGATCTTCTCGCTGACGACCGGGGAGCCGATCGGCTACGAGGGCCTCATCCGCCCGACCGACTCGGCGCCGATGGCCGACGCCAGCAGCCTGTTCGCCGCCGCCGAGCGCGCCGACCGGACGGTCGAGCTGGACATGGCCTGCCTCGAGGTCGTCGCCAGCGGCGTCAACGGCCTGGAGCCGGGCATGTACCTCAGCGTCAACCTGTCGCCGCGGACGCTCGAGTCCGACCTGTTCCACCCGGTCGAGCTGACGGCGATCTTCAACCGCCGCGGCATCGCGCCCGAGCAGCTGGTCATCGAGCTCACCGAGCGGGAGGAGGTCCAGGACCTGCAGCAGCTGCGGCGCAACGCGGCCGCGTGCCGGCGGGCCGGGATGCGCCTCGCGGCCGACGACGTCGGCGCCGGGAACGCCGGCCTCCGGCTGCTCTCCGAGATCCACTTCGACATCGTCAAGATCGACCTGTCGCTGGTCCAGGGCGGGATCCTGCACGACCCGTCCCACGGCGTCCTGCGCGCCCTGCAGGAGCTCGCGGCCCGCTGGAGCGCGACGATCATCGCCGAGGGCGTCGAGACCGGCGAGCAGCTGGCCGTCGTCCGCGAGCTGGGCATCACCGCCGGCCAGGGCTACCTGCTCGGACGACCCGCCCGCGAGCGCCGCGCGGCGGCGCTCGACCTCGACTCGCTGATGCCCGAGAGCGGCGCGCCCGGACGGCCACCTGCGCGTCGTGGGGTCGCCGGCCGCCTGATCCGCTCCCGGCCGGGCGACCGGCCGGCCACGTTGCGTCGCTCGGGACGCCCGCCAGCACCATTCCGCAGGGCGCACTACCCTCCGCGACACGAAATGGCGACCGCCGCTGCCCCCGAGATCCGACTCATCGACCTGGAGAAGCGCTTCGGCGCGGTCCGGGCGGTCGACGGCGTGTCGATCGACATCGCGCCGGGTGAGTTCTTCTCGCTCCTCGGGCCGTCGGGCTGCGGCAAGACCACGTCCTGTGCAGCTACGGGTGCTCTTCCAGCCTCCTGATGGTGCCCGCATCCTCCTGGCGCTATCCCTGACATTCACGTGGCACCTTGACAAGCTACGTGTTAATAGGAGGTTTCAGCTATGCGTGCAGTTCCCCCTTTTGTCCCCATGCTTGCGGGCCTAGGTGTTTGCTGGGCTGCAAGGACATGTCTGAGAAGTGTACATCATGCTGGTCTGCCAGCCTGCTCCAGCTGTCATCCTGCTAGTTATGAGCCTGCAAGCTCGGCACCAGCTGTCTCTGTGCAGCAGCATGAGTCAGGCGGGAGGCCTTTGCACTGCTCTATGAAGAGTCTTGGCTTGATCAGCTGTGGGGAAGTGCTCTACCGGAGCCTTGCTGCTGCGTCTTCAGTGGGCAGTCAAAGGATTTTGCATGGCTAGCCACATTTACTTTGTCTATGTGACCCCATGTCAGGAGAAGAGGTTTCAGGAGGAAGGAACTGTATGGCATTCATGTCAGGCAGCTTCAGGAGTGATATTTGAGAGCTGTATGAGTGTCTGACTTATGTGCTGAGGGGCTCATTCACTGCATGATCAATGGTCTTGTGCACGCTTGAGATGCTGATGTAGGGCTTTAGTCCTTCATGACGGTGCCTGCCCCTGGAAAATTTTTATTAGCTCTTGCTGTCACTGTATCTGTAAAATTTATATTCAGGCTGCTGGCAAAGCATTCAGGTGCTGGTCTGGAAATGAGTGTGCCACTTTGTGGAGAATTGAGCAGTCTGCTTATCTTGTAAAAATACTGCTTTGATCAAGCGCGCAATCAGCTGAGGTGTCTGCTGCTCCGGTTGGGTTGATAATCGGGCACCCACTCCGCCGGCAGCGATGTCTGCCATTCAGTTGTCTGCCTGCGTACGTGCTCGTCCTCAACCTATGCAGCCCCCAGTGGTTTGGAGGTACCCAGGATGCATGAAAAGGTCGCCACGAAGTCTACCCACTCACCTGGAACAGCTGCATCGGCCCAGGCCCAGCCAGGATCTGCTGCCAGCTCCTCCAGCTAATGGCCCCAGCAAGCTACGAGCTGCTCGCACGGACCACTGCCGCCTGCACCTCTGCCCAGCCTCGGCTCCCGGTGCCGCTCACCAGTGCCGCGCCCGCTAGCGCCGGGCTGCTGGGAGCTCCCGACCGCCTCCCTCAGTCATCCTACCCTTCTCCAGCTCTGAAGTGGTCCACTTCAGGGTTACTGAGGTACCACGGCGAGAACACCATCCTGCTGCTTGAGTGTACGAATCAAGATGATGCTTACTTCTCCTAGACCCACGAGCTGACGGTGGAAGCCCTGGACCACGTGCCAGGACCGTTGTTGCCAAATTGGCAGATCCCCCGCCCTCAGGTCAAGTGCCCTGGAGTTAGATCTTTCACCTGGAAGGTTCCTTACAATGTGAAGCCTCACAGAAGGAGGAATTGGAAGCACCACCGGTAATGCTCACTCATGCTTGTACAGGAGGCATGCACCCGGTGCCACGTACCACCAGATCACTGAAACCGCCCACCAGCAGCAAGCCCCTCTGGACTGGGCTACGCGAAGCACACTGGCAGGCCTGTCACCACCAGGAGGGGCCCCCATGTAAGGGATCTCATGGGGAACCATGCTGAACACTGCTCCCACTGTGACAGCTTAACGAGCTCACCGCCCGCTGGAGGTAGGAGAGCTGCTCTGTCCCAGATTTAAATAACCACTGGGAGGAGGTTGAGCAGTAGAAGGGTATTAGCATATTTGGTGGTGAGAATTTACAGTAGGATTTCAGTAATTTTAAAGGAGAATGTTCATGAATATCCCCCAAGAGTGCAGAGTCTTTGAGATGATGAGGATTTTGGGTGCAGGACCCCATTGCTGGGGACCCCTCCATTGGATTACAGGCTGATGTGGAAATCAGTGCTGGAACAACACCTCTTATTTTTCATCTATCACAGGACTGAATGCGTGTGAAAGGGGTATATTTACCCCTAGGAAGTCCTGCCCACCCTAATCAGTTTGAATGAGGTGGCACTGTTGCAAAGCTGCAGCTGTCTCCCATCTGTTGGAGCTCCGCGCCAGCACCAAGGTGCACTCAGTGTGAGTTGAGTGCCTCTGAAGTTCAGATGGATGACAGGAAGATGCTCCTTGCTGATCCGTGTGGTTCATGTCTTCCCCACCCAGGACTGGTGCACTGAGGGCTGCTGAGGCCTGGTGCTGCCTGGTAATTGCCCTGCTTTGAAGTCCTGCTTCTCGCACCGCCTGGTGGTTGTCCTTGCTCAGGCTTGCTGCTAGGACTTTTACTGTCAGTTTGCCTCCGTGCCCTTGCACCCTGATTGCTGAGTCCGCCGTGGCCCCCAGAACTACTTGACTCTACCGGGTTGCTGTACTTCTGCAGTTTCACCTCACATGTTAGCTGATCACTATCCCTACTGGCTAACCATTTGTCACCCATCGGCACCAGCATTTAGCCGCTACGGCGGGCGCAACAAGACCCTGCTGCTGATCATCGTGATGCTGCCGTTCTGGACGAGCTACCTCATCCGGACCTACGCGTGGCAGATCGTCCTGCGCGACAACGGGGTCATCAACTCGGTCCTGATGGGCCTCGGCATCACGAGCGAGCCGATCATCCTGCTGAACACCGACTTCTCGGTGATCCTCGGGATGACCTACGGGTTCCTGCCGTTCGCGATCCTGCCGCTCTACGTCTCGATCGACCGCCTCGATCCGGCCCTCGTGTCCGCGGCGCGCGACCTGTACGCGAGCGGGCGGGCGGCATTCCTGCACGTGACCCTGCCGCTCACGATGCCCGGGATCATCGCGGCGAGCATCCTGACCTTCATCCCGGCCATCGGCGACTTCGTGACGCCGGACCTCCTCGGCGGATCGGAGACCACGACGATCGCCAAGGTCGTCCAGGAGCTGTTCCTGCAGGGCCGCGACTGGCCGTACGGCGCCGCGCTCGGCTTCCTGCTGATGCTGCTGACGCTCGGCGGCACGCTGCTGGCGATCGGGCCGCTCCGGCGCGAGGTCGCCGGCGTATGAGCGCCCCCCGATGAAGCCGCGCAACCGCTGGCTGTCGGCCTACGCGTTCATCGTCTACGTCTTCCTGTTCGCGCCGATCGTCGTGCTGATCCTGTTCTCGTTCAACTCGTCGAAGGCGAACTTCCAGTGGGAGGGCTTCACCCTCGACTGGTACCCGACGCTCTTCAAGAACCGGCGGCTGCTCGACGCGGTGTCGGTGACGCTGCGCCTGGCGGTCGTGGCCGTGCTGCGTCGACGGTCCTCGGGACGCTCCTCGGCCTGGCCCTGGCCCGGGTCCGGTTCCGCGGTCGCGCCGCCGCCGAGACCCTGCTGCTGCGTGCCGATGGTGACCCCCGAGATCATCATGGGCCTGAGCCTGCTGGTGTTCTTCTTCCAGTTCTTCGGGGCGCGCGGGTCGTTCAACCAGCTGGCCCTCGCCCACATCACGTTCTGCATCTCGTACGTCGCGATCGTCGTGCGCGCCCGGGCGGCGGGCATGAACCCGCAGCTCGAGGAGGCGGCCCGCGACCTGGGCGCGTCGGCGCTCGGGGCGTTCCGCTACGTCACGCTGCCGCTCATCCGGCCGGCCATCGTGTCCGGGGCGCTGCTGGCGTTCGCGCTCTCGTTCGACGACTACGTCGTGACCACGTTCAACGCCGGCGTCGGCTCGTCCACGCTGCCGCTGTTCATCTACGGCAAGGTCAAGTTCGGGGTGACCCCGGAGATCAATGCGATCTCGACGATCATCGTCGCGGTCACCGCCGTGGCCGTGCTCGTGGCCTGGCGGCTCAACCGCCGGCGTGACGACGAGACCCGGGTCGTGGCCGAGCCCGAGGCCGAACCCGGGAGCGTGTAGCGCCCTCCCAGCCACTACCATCCACCGATGGACGCCACCTCCGCGCCCATCCTCGAGATCGGGCTCATCCTGCTGGCGGCCGTGGCGGCCGGCTGGATCGCCCGACGGCTCGGACTGCCGGCCATCGTCGGATACCTGGCGGTCGGGCTCGGGTTCTCGCCGTTCACCCCCGGGTACGTGGCCGACCACGAGCAGCTGGAGCTGCTCGCCGACGTCGGCGTCGTGCTGCTGCTCTTCGAGGTCGGGATCGAGGTGGACCTCGCGCCGGCTCCGGCGCGACCACGGTCCGCTGCTCTGGGCGGCGCCGCTCCAGGCGGTGATCTCGACGGTCCTGGCGGGCGCGGTGCTGTGATCGCCGGACTGGACCTGTCCGCAGCCGCGCTGGTCGGGCTGTGCGTGGCGCTCTCGTCGTCGGTCGTCATCGTCAACATCACGGTCAGCCGACGGCGGACCACGGACCGGCCGACGGAGGTCGCCCTGCTCGGCTGGGCGTGATGCAGGACCTCGTCGGGGTCGCGCTCGGCGCGGTCCTGCTCGCCCTGTTCGCGCCGACCGACCGCTCCCTGCCGGCGACGCTGCGGGGTCTCGGGCTGTTCGGGCTGATGACCCTCCTGGTCGCACGGATCCTGCCCGCGGTCCTGCGCGCCGCTCCACGACGAGCACGACCTGTTCCTGATCACCTCCGTCGCGACGGGGCTGACCCTGGCCGGGATCGGCGCGGTCGTCTTCGGGGTCCCGCTCGCGCTCGCGGCCTTCGTGGGCGGGCTCGCGGTCACCGACAGCCGCGAGGCGGCCGAAGCCCGCCGCCGGCTGCTCCCCTTCCGGGACGTCTTCGCGGTGCTGTTCTTCGTCGCGATCGGGACGCTGGTCGACCCGGGCCGGCTCGTCGAGGGGCTGCCGTGGCTCGGCTTGCTGCTGGCGCTGGTGGTCGTGGCGAAGGTCGCGGTCGCCTGGGCCTCGCCAGGGTGACCCGGCTCCAGGTCCGGCCGAGCCAGCTCGCCGTCGGCCTCGGCCAGATGGGCGAGTTCAGCTTCGTGCTGGCGTCGGCCGCGGTCGCCGCAGGCGCCATCGACGCGGTGCTCTACGTCGAGATCATCGCGGCGGTCGCCTTGAGCATCGCGGTCAGCACGGTCGTCGTCCGCTACGTGCCTCCGGGCGTCCAGCGCGATCCGCCCGTCGTCCAGACCGCGGCCACGTAAGGTCGGGCGTCCGACCGCAACCATGAGGGAGATCCCATGATCCGAGGCAAGCTCATCCACCCCGAGATCCTCGCCGCGCTCGCCTCGGCCGGGCACGGCTCGACGGTGCTGATCTCCGACGGCAACTTCCCGCACGCCACGGCGCCGTCGATCGAGGCGCCGCGCGTCTACCTCAACCTCAGCCCGGGCTTCCTGACCGTGTCGCAGGTGCTCGACGTCCTGGTCGAGGCGATCCCCATCGAGCGCGCGGCGCTGATGGATCCCGCAGGAGCCGGCCGACCCGACGCCGCGCCGCGCACGCCGACCTCTCGGCCGGCTCCCGGACGGGATCGAGGTGCGACCGCATCCTGCGGATGGACTTCTACCCCGCCACGCGACACGGAGGACCTGGCGCTGGTCATCGCCACCGGCGGACATGCGCCTCTACGCGAACGTCCTGCTGACGATCGGGGTCGTCGAGGCCGGGGCGTAGCGCCGGAGCCGGACTGATGCGATCGGTCGGCCAGGGGCGTCAGCCCAGCGGGACCGCCTTCTTCGGGTCGAGGAACGGGATGGCCGCGGTCCGGGCAGGCCAGCGCCCGCCGTCGGGCGCCTCGATCTCGAGCGGGTTGCCCGGACCGGACAGACCGATCGGCACCCACACGTAGCCGATGTTCTTGTTGAGCCGCGGCGACCAGATCAGGTCCGTGACGGTCCCGACCGGCTCGCCGTCGTGGCGCGCCACGCACTTGCGCGACAGCTCGAACGGGAGCGCCTCGCCGTCGACCTCGATGCCGACGAGCTTGCGGTCGACGCCCTTGACGCGGATCTCCTCGAGCGCCGCCTTGCCGATGTAGTCGGCGTCCTGGATCTCGACGAGCCGCTCGAGGCCCATGACGTGGAAGGGCGTGTCGTTGATCGTGATGTCCGAGCCGTAGTTGAAGATGCCGGCCTCGATGCGGCGCGCCTCGCACGGCGCGATCGGGCGGATCTTGTGCGGCTTGCCGGCCTCCATGACGCGGTCCCAGAGGTCGCCGCCGCGCGACGGGTCGCGCAGGTAGATCTCGTAGCCGACCTCGCCGGTCCAGCCGGTCCGGCTGATGACGACCGGGATGCCGTCGACCTCGGTCGTGAGCGTCCAGTAGTACTTGATGTCGTCGATCTGCGGCCCGAACACGGTCCGCATCGTGTCCTTCGACTTCGGCCCCTGGACCTGGATCGGGTAGACCTCGGGCTCGCGGACCGTGACGTCCAGCCCGCTATGGATCGCGACGCCGCGCGCCCACAGGCCCGCGTCGGAGTCGGCCAGCGCCATCCACCAGCGGTTCTCCTCGATGCGGAGGAGGACCGGGTCGTTGACGATCCCGCCGTCCTCGGCGGTCACGATCATGTACTTGCCCTGCCCGACGGCGCACTTGGTCAGGTCGCGCGAGGTCAGCGAGTTCGTGAACGCCGACGCGTCCGAGCCCGTGATCTCGACGATGCGCTCGACGCTGACGTCCCAGACCGTCACGTCGTTGAGCAGCGCCCAGTACTCCTCGACCGGGTCGGCGTAGTAGCCCGGGAGGTACATGTGGTTGTAGATGTCGTAGGCGCTGCAGCCGGCCGCCAGCGTCTTCTCGAAGAACGGCGAGCGCCGGTACCACGGGCCGAAATAGAGCGTGGACGCGGCCGTCGTGGCGGGTTCGGTCACGGGGCTGGACATCGCGCGGGGACCTCCTGGCTGGGTCCCGAGATGGTCAGCCAAGGGATTTCTATTGCCTCTCGCGTTCCATCAGGCGGACCAGCGGGTGTCAGGCGACGCCGACGCGATCCATCGTCGCGAGCGCCTTCGCGCTGCTTCCTCGGGCTGCTCGAGCCGGCGGCGAGCAGCGCCTCGACTTCGGCGGCCGGTCCGCCAGCGGGGCCGTTCCATTGCCAGCCGCCGAGCGCAGGATCGCGTGGCCGTTGACGTCGTCGTCATCGATCAGCTCGACCAGCGTCTCGCGCCGAGGATCCCGGGTCCGGTCAGCGCGTCGCAGAGCATCTGCCGGGCCGTCCATAGCGGCGATCGGCAGGGTCGAGATGCGTCGGCATCGGCCGGCCCGCAGCGTCGACAGCGCACTGCCGCGGCCGATCGCCGCCGACCCGGTCGCCGGCATCCGCCGGAAGACGGCGATCAGCGTCGCGCCCTTAGCAGCGGTCGGTGACTGCCCGGTCAGCGATCGGCCATCGACTCGAGGACCCGGCGGGTCGTCGAGCGTGGCAGCCAAGTGACGGATCGGGATCGCGGCGCACGTGCGAAGTGACCGAGGTCAGCCGCATGAGGTGACAGACTGCCGGAAATGGACGTCGATGCCCGGCTGCCGGAGAGCGGCGAGGACCGGCGCGGCGGCCGGACATGCGACACGACCCGCACGGCGCGCGCGACGATCGTCGTCGCGCTATCCGACCCGTAGCGACCCGGCCGCCAGCCCCAGCTCGACCTCCGCGGCGCCCGTCGTCCAGCGCACGACGTCCTCGCGCGAGATCGTCGTCCCGTGGGCGACGACCTGGAGCGCCAGCCCGTCGAGCAGCGACAGGATCCGCCACGCGGCGCCGGCCGGGTCCGGGCACGCGGAACGCGCCCGCCGCCACGCCCGCCGCGATCGTCCGCTCCAGCAGCCCCTGCCACTCGAGGTTGAGCCGTCGCGAGGTCGCCTGGATCGCCGGACGGCGCGCCGCCTCCGCCCACGCGTCCAGCCAGAGCTGGAACGCCCAGTCCTTGTCGGCCGGCGTGTAGGTCCGGAAGAAGACCCGCAGCGCCTCGACCGGGTCGCCGGCCTCCCCCATCAGCCGCGCCGAGACCTCGAGGTCCTGCCGGGCGACCCGCTCGAAGGCGGCCGCCAGCACGTCGTCCATCGAGTCGAAGTAGTGGTGGATCAGCCCGCTGGACGTGCCCATGACCGCGGCCACGTCGCGGACCGTCGTGGACGCCAATCCCTTGACGACCGCGACGTCCAGCGCGGCGGCCACGATCGCCTCGCGGCGCTGCTCGGGCGGCATCCGGGTCGATGCGCATGACGCGCAGCGTAGGACGATATTGCGCACGCGTCCAACACGGGATATCGTGCCCGGACCACCGGCACGCACACCGAGGCAAGAGGGCCAGCACGGCATGATCCGGACGACCCCGTTCCACGAGCGCACGGCGGCGCTCAACGAGACCCACCTGTGGAGCCACTGGTCGGGCACGCTGGCGGCGGACCGCTACCAGATGTCGGACAAGTTCGAGTACTTCGCGGTCCGCAACGCGGCCGGGATCTTCGACTCGAGCCCGCTCTACAAGTACCGCATCGCCGGCAAGGACGCCGAGGCGTTCCTCGCCGGGGTCCTCGCCCGCGACATCCGGGCCTGCCCGCCCGGCCACGCCCACTACACGTGCTGGCTGGACGACGACGGCTTCGTCATCGAGGACGGGGTCATCCTCCACACGGGCACCGGACGAGTACCTCCTCACCTCGGCCGAGCCCAACTTCGCCTACTTCGCGGACCGCATCGGCCGGATGGCGGTCACGATCGAGGAGGTCAGCGAGGGCATCGGCACGCTCGCGCTGCAGGGCCCGCGCTCGCGCGACCTGCTCGCCCGCCTCGTGCCGCAGATGCGCGACATCCCCTACTTCGGGGTCGCGAAGGGCGAGATCGGCGGCGCGGCGGTGACCGTCAGCCGGACCGGCTACAGCGGCGACCTCGGCTACGAGATCTGGATCGAGCAGCCCGACGCGCTCCACGTCTGGGACACGCTCTGGGACAGCATCGAGGGCCACGGCGTCCTGCCCTTCGGGCTCGCCGCGCTGTACATGCTCCGCATCGAGGCCGGGCTGCTGCTCCTCGACGCCGACTTCGACTCCAGCCGGTTCGCCTGGAACGACGCGCACAAGTCGACGCCGATCGAGCTCGGCTGGGCGTGGATGTTCAAGGACCTCGCCAACGACGACCGCGCGTTCATCGGCCGCAAGGCCCTCGAGCGCGAGATCGCGGACAAGACCTCGCGCTGGGCGATGCGCGGTCTCGTCGTCGACTGGCGGGACTACGATCGGGTCTACAACGAGGCCGGGCTGATCCCGCCCAAGGACCACAGCCCCATCGTCGAGGACTGGATGTGCTACGACGACGACTACGAGCGGGTGGGCTACGCCACCAGCTTCATGTACTCGCCGATGCTCCAGCGCCACATCGCGATCGCCCGGGTGAAGCCCGAGTTCGCGAAGCTCGGCACCAAGGTGAACCTCGAGTTCACCGTCGACCACCACTACGAGCAGGTCGCCGCGCACGTCGCCCGGCTGCCGCTCTACAACCCAGAGCGAAAGACGGCCTGACATGACGATGACTGCGAGCAAGAAGGCGGCCTCGAAGCCGTCCGCCAAGCCGGCGAAGCCGACGTCCACGAAGTCGACCCGCTCGACCTCGAAGGCCGACCGGACCTACGACGCCATCGTCGTCGGCGGCGGCCACAACGGCCTCGTCAACGGCGCCTACCTGGCCAAGTCCGGGCTCAAGACGCTGATCATCGAGCGGCGCCACCTCGTCGGCGGCGCGGCGATCACCGAGGAGCTCCGCCCGGGCTTCTGGTTCACGACGTTCTCGTACGCGCTGAGCCTGCTGCGGCCGGACATCATCCAGGACCTCGAGCTGACCAAGCACGGCTTCATGCCGCTGCTGATGTCGACGACGTTCGCGCCCGACGGCGAGGGCGACTACCTGCTGTTCACCCAGGACCACGCGCAGAACCAGAAGGAGATCGCGCGGCACTCGAAGCACGACGCCGACGCGTACGACCAGTACAGCCACGACATGGAGATGGTCTGCCAGGCCATCAAGCCGCTGCTGGACATGGTCCCGCCCGACATCTTCAGCGACGACCCCGAGGAGCTGATCGCGCTCGCGTCGCTCGGCTCGCGGTTCAAGAAGCTCGACAAGCGCGTGCTGCACAACGCGGTCCGGCTGCTGACCGGCAGCGCGGCCGACTTCCTCGACGACTACTTCGAGTCCGACCTGCTCAAGGGCTACCTCGCCTCGTCGAGCATCATCGGCACCAAGGTCGGGCCGCGCTCGCAGGGCTCGGGGCTCGTGCTGCTCTACCACTCGATCGGCGAGCACGACGGCGAGTTCGGCTCGTGGGCCTTCCACAAGAAGGGCAACGGCGGCTTCACCCAGGTGCTCAAGCGCGCGGCGGAGTCGTTCGGCGCCGAGATCATCCTCGAGTCGCCGGTCGACTCGGTCATCACCAAGGACGGCAAGGCGACCGGCGTGGCCCTCGCCGACGGCACCGAGTACTACGCCGACACGGTCGTCAGCGCGCTCGACCCGCGGCGGACCTTCCTCGAGCTGGTCAACCCGCGCGAGCTGCCGGACGACCTCGTCGAGAACATCCAGCGCTTCCGGTTCCAGGGCACGTCGTCGAAGGTCAACTTCGCCCTCGACGGGCTGCCGAAGTACCCGGCCCTCGGCGACCGCGGCGACCAGTTCCGCGGGTTCACCAACATCGGGCCGTCGATGGACTACCTCGAGCGCGCGTTCGACGACGCCAAGTACGGCTGGTACAGCCAGAACCCGTACATCGACATGGCGATCCAGTCGACGATCGACGCCGACATGGCGCCCCCCGGCAAGCACGTCATGTCGTGCTTCATCCAGTACACGCCGTACCACCTGCGCGAGAGCGACTGGGACACCGAGAAGGAGAACCTTGGGCGACACGGTCCAGCGAACGCTGGAGAGGTTCTTCCCGGGCTTCGGCGATCTCGTGATCCAGCGCGAGGTGGTCACGCCGCTCCACATCGAGCGGACGGTCGGGCTCAGCGAGGGCAACATCTTCGCCGGCGAGTTCTTCGCCCCGCAGATGTTCTTCTTCCGCCCGGCGCCGGGCTGGTCGCAGTACCGGACCCCGATCGACGGCTACTACCAGTGCGGCTCGGGCACGCATCCGGGCGGCTGCGTCATGGGCGCGCCGGGCAAGCTCGCCGCCGGCCAGATCCTCAAGGACCGGGCCAGGGCAAAGGCCCGCGCCTAGGCCCCGGGGCGAGGCGGGCCCGGCCGTGCCATCACCGTGGGAGCTCCGGCTCCTCGAGCTCGACGACCTCGCTGCGGACCTGGCTGCTCGAGCAGCTGTCCGACGAGGATCTCGCGTTCGCGCTGCCCGGCAATCCGCCGCTCGGCGACCTGCTGCGTCGCGATCGGCGATACCGAGCGGGCCTACACCGACGCGTACCGGACGCGCCGGCTCGTCGTGGGTCACGACCGACGGGGATCCGGGACTCGGGCGCAGCGTCGCCCGGCTGCAGGCCTGGTACGCCGAGCTGGACGCCGACCTGCTGGCGGCGATCGCGGCCATCCCCGACGACGAGTTCGCGACTGGGGTCGTGGTCCGCGGCGACGGCTTCGAGATGCCGCTCGGCGGGCACTTCCACACGTACCGCGAGGCGCTGCTCCTCTTCTGCGGCCACGCCGACGTGTACTTGCGGGCGATGGGCAAGCACCGCAGCGAGCACTGGGAGGACTGGATCGGCTAGGGCCGGCGCGCCATCGGTCCCGGCGTCGCACCCTGGGACATGGAAGACGGCGGGCTCCCCCCAGGGAGACCCGCCGTCGTGATCCGGTCCCGCCTCGGGACCGCGGAGAGGTTCGCTACTTGATCGGCTCGCCGTCCGCGCCGACCACGTACCACTTGGTCCCGACGCCCTGGCCGTTGACGTCACCGGCCGCCTTGTCGTTGGCGAAGGTGTACAGGAAGTAGTCGCCGTACTTGACCTGGTTGCCCAGGCCGTCGGCCCGCGCCACGGTGCTCAGCTTGCTCGCATCCAGTCCCGCACCGGCGGTGGGCGAGTCCGCGATCAAGGCAGGCCACTTGTCGATGCACCCTGCGCCGCAGGTCGGGGCGGCCTGGCCGTCATCCGGCGTGAACATGTAGAGCGTCATGCCGTTGGCGTCGACGATGATCTTCTTGCCGAGCGACGAGTCGGCGAGCGCGATGGTCGTGCCGCCGCGGCGGGAGCGAGCGGCGCCGACGCGGCCGCCGACGGAGCCGCAGACGGGTGCCGCGGCGGACGGGGCGGTGCTGGCGCCGCTGCTCGAGCAGGCGGCGAGGATGGCGCTCAGCCCGATGGCGAGCGCGACGAGTCGATGCTTCTGCATCCCGGTTCTCCTCCTGGATCGCTTGGTCGTCCCACACCCGGTACGCCCATTCCGGGTCGACCGGTTTCGGAGAACCCCCGATCGAGACCCTCGGGAGGCGTCAGCAGTCGAACGCGAACCAGCACAGGTCGTTGCGCAACCGCTGGTCGTCGAGCACGAGGTCCCGGATCTCGCGGGGGAGTCGGGCACGTTGCCACTCGCACTCCGAACGGCCGGCCGCCACGTTGTCGTCTCCGATCGCTGACGCCCGCGCGGCACGGATCGCGTAGGCCGCGGCTCCGAGCTCGTGGGCCGCCACGTGGCCGACCGCGGCAGCCTGGCCGGCCGCGTAGGCGGCATGCCGCGCTGCCCCGCGCAGGTCCCGGGCCGCCGCGTTGGCATGGCCGGCCGCCGTGCGGGCCACTGCCCACGCGACGTCACCCCGCGCCCAGGCACGCCCGAGCTCGATCGCCCGACGTGGACGGTCGTCGTTCGGCCGTGCCTCCTCGAAGTGGTGCAGCACGTGCTCCGCGCAGTCGGCCGCCCACATCGCCAGCAGACGATGATCGTCGTCCTGGAGGGCCCCGCCGCGACGCATGGTGATGAACCGCGGATCGCGGATCTTGGGGAGGATCACCGGTCTGCCCACCTCGCGCTCGTGTGCGTCGAGGGTAGCCGGACCTGGGACGAGGCCGTGCGCGATGGACGACGGGCCCTCAGTCGAGGACCACCCGCTCGTGCCAGTGCGGGATGTGCGTCGCAAAGCCGAGGTCCCGCACCTTCGGCTCGATGGCGATCTGCGCGTCCGGGTCGCCATGGACGAGAAAGACCTTGCGCGGGTAGCCGGGGTCGCCGGGCCGCTTGCCGGCGCCGAACCCCCGCAGCCAGTCGAGCAGCTCGCGCTCGTCGGCGTGGGCGGAGAAGCCGCTGATCGAGCGGATCTGGCAGCGCACCTGGCGGGGCTGTCCGTCGAGCTTCACCTCGCGCGCCCCGGCCTGGAGGTGCGACCCGAGCGTGCCCTCCCCTTGGTAGCCCACGAACAGGATCGTCGCGGTCGGGTCGTCGATGAGGTTGCGCAGGTGGCCGACCACCCGGCCACCGGTCAGCATCCCGTTCGAGGCGACGATCATGTACGGCCGCGGCGACTTGGCGATCGCCTGCGAGGCCTTCACGTCGTTGGTGACCGTCTGGTTCGGGTAGTCGAGCGGCGACTCGCCGTCGCGGAGCAACTTGGCGGTCTCTTCGTCGTAGTAGCCCGGGTGGTGGCGGTAGACGTCAGACGCCTTCGAGGCCATCGGCGAGTCGAGGAACAGCGGGAGCAGCGGGATCTCGCCGCGCTCGATGAGCCGGTCCAGCTCCCAGACGATCTCCTGCGTCCGTCCGATGGCGAACGACGGGACCAGCAGCACGCCCTTCGCGTCGTTGACCATGCGGACCGTCTCGGCGAGGATCCGGATCGCCTCGTCGGATGGCTCGTGCTCGCGGCCGCCGTACGTCGACTCGACGAGCACGTAGTCCGCGCCGGTCTGCGGCGTCGGGTCGCGCAGGATCGGGGCGCCGGGCCGGCCGAGGTCGCCGGAGCAGACGATGACCCGCTCCTCGCCGCCCGGCTGGTCGGTGACGGTCAGCCGGATGATCGCCGAGCCGAGGATGTGGCCGGCATCCTCGAAGACCGCCTTGACCCCGGGCGCCACCTCGAGCTCCTGCCCGTACTCGATGGGGCGAAAGCTGGCGAGAGACCGCTCGGCGTCGCGCGCCGTGTAGAGCGGGGCATCGAGGTCGACGAGGAGATGCGGCGGCTGCGCGCGGAGCTCCGCCTCGGGGTCGGTCGGCCAGGATGCGGGAGCGGTCGGGTCGCGCTGGGGCTCGATCGTCGTCTCGACGTGCTCGCCGGTCGCGGCGGGGGCCCGTGCGGCGGCGAAGTCGGTCGCCGCGGCCGGCGAGTTCGCCGCGGCCGGAGCCGCCACGTCCGCATTCCCGAGGATCCCGTCCTCGCCGTCGGCGGCGAGCGCCACGGCGGCCTCGTACGTCGCCTCCTGCTCGCGGTCCTCCGACGCCGCCTCGTCGGGGTGGCGCTTCTCCCAGCGCGTACCGCGCTTGGCGAACTCCTCGTGGAGCTTGCCCGAGTCCAGCAGGACCAGCGTCGCGAGCTCGATGGTGCCGGGCGTCGCGTGGATCGGGCCCCGATACCCGGCCTTGACGAGGTTGGGGATCAGCCCGCAGTGGTCGAGGTGGGCGTGGGTCAGGAGGACGCCGTCGAGGGTCGCGGGGTCGAAGTCGAACGGGAGCCGGTTGCGGATCGACTCGTTGGGGCTTCCCTGGAACATCCCGCAGTCGATGAGGACCCGAGCCTGCCCGGTGACGAGCAGGTGCTGCGATCCGGTGACGGTCGTCGCGCCACCGAGGAAGTGGATCTCCATCGACCGCATGGTGACAGGGAACCGGGACGGACGCGGACTAGACTCGGCCGATGCGCTGGCGGTGGCTTGCCTCGGTGATCCTGGCCGTCGCGATCGCCGGCTGCGGGCTGATCACTGCCGCTGGGTCGCCTTCGGTGCCGCCGGTCGGTCCCGTCATGCTGGACCTGATCGTATCGAACGGCACGACGCTGCCAGTGACCATCGTCGTGAATGGCGAGGCTGTCGGGGTGGCAGTTCCCGGTCAGCCATTCGAACCGCTGCATGCCTTGCCGCCGATGCCGTGGACCGTCGAGGCGAAGTCGCCCACCGGCCGGCTCCTGACGACTCGATGATCGTGCGGCGCGAGGACATCTCGCGCGAGGTCGATGGGTGACGGCTCGACTCAGATGAGCGGCGCCGGCGCCCGCGATCGACCTGTCCTGCGGCGTGTTCAAGATGTCGGTCGGCGTCCGGCCGCTCAGCGGCCCGGCTCCAGGCCCGGGCACCCCGGGCGACTGCGACCCCTGAACGCCGACCTTGCGTCTGGCGGCACATCCGACGTCTGGCACCCAGCCAACGGGCCGTCTGCACGATGACCACGCCGCCACGCGGCACGAACGTCGTCGCCTGATGCCCCGGGGCAGCGCTCAGCCGTCCCTTCAGCCATCTGACGCAACGCAGACCGTCGACGCCCCGGACCGCGCCCGCCGCGCCGCCTGCCGCCGCCGCCCTGCGCCCGTAGAATTGGGGGACGGTCGACCGGCCCGGGCGAGCGACATCCCCCTGATCCTGCGAGCACGACCCCATGAAGAAGATCGGATTCCTGTCGTTCGGCCACTGGTCGGACGCGCCCTACTCGCAGGTGCGCTCGGGCGCCGACGCCCTCATCCAGTCGATCGAGCTGGCCGTGGCCGCCGAGGAGCTCGGCGCCGATGGCGCGTACGTCCGCGTCCACCACTTCGCCCGGCAGCTCGGGTCGCCGTTCCCGCTCCTCGCCGCGATCGGCGCGCGGACCAGCCGGATCGAGATCGGCACCGCGGTCATCGACATGCGCTACGAGAACCCGCTGTACATGGCCGAGGACGCCGGGGCGGCGGACCTCATCGCCGGCGGCCGACTCCAGCTCGGGATCAGCCGCGGGTCGCCGGAGCAGGTGATCGACGGGTTCCGCTACTTCGGGTACGTGCCGGCCGAGGGCGAGACCGACGCCGACATGGCCCGCCGCCACGCCGAGACCTTCCTCGAGGTCCTGCGGGGCGAGGGCTTCGCCGAGCCGAACCCGCGACCGATGTTCCCCAACCCGCCCGGGCTCCTGCGAGTCGAGCCGCACTCGCCCGGCCTCCGCGATCGGATCTGGTGGGGCGCCGCCTCGGACGCGACGGCGGTGTGGGCGGCCAAGCTCGGCGTGAACCTGCAGAGCTCGACGCTGAAGTTCGACGAGACCGGCGAGCCGCTCCACGTCCAGCAACGCAAGCAGATCGAGGCGTATCGCGAGGCGTGGAAGGCCGCCGGCCACGCGCGCGAGCCGCGCGTCTCCGTCAGCCGCAGCATCTTCGCCCTCGTCGACGATCGAGATCGGGCCTTCTTCGGGCACGAGACGAACGACCAGGATTCCATCGGCTATCTCGATGCGCAGACGCGGGCGATCTTCGGGCGCTCGTATGCCGCCGAGCCCGACGTGCTCGTCAAGCAGCTTGCGGAGGACACGGCGATCGCGGCCGCCGATACGCTCCTGCTGACGGTCCCGAACCAGCTCGGCGTCGACTACAACGCCCACGCCATCGAGAGCATCCTGAAGTTCGTCGCCCCGGACCTGGGCTGGCGCTGACCAGAGGCCGCCGGCACCGGGGCGCGTCGGCCCCGCCGCTGACCCGCCTCAGACCGGGATCAGCACCAGCGCGTCGATCGCGACGGCGAGGAACAGCAGCGACAGGTAGCTGATCGAGTACTTGTACAGGGCGATCGCGCCCGCCGTCGAGGCCTCCTCGGACGAGCCGCGGCGCCACAGCCTGTACGCCTGCCACAGGAAGATCGCCCCGAGGGCGACCGCGGCGACGAGGTAGATGGCGCCCATCCGGGCGACCGCCCAGAGGACCAGCGAGATCGCGACCATCAGGATCGTGTAGAGGCCGATCTGGCGCGTGGTCTCGGGGATGCCCTTGACCACGGGGAGCATCGGCACGTTGGCGGCAGCGTAGTCCTTGCGGATCCGCAGCGACAGCGCCCAGAAGTGCGGCGGGGTCCAGTAGAAGACGATCGCGAACAGGAGCAGCGCCGGGATGCCGACGCTCCCGGTCACCGCGGCCCAGCCGATGACCGGCGGGAGCGCCCCGGCCGCACCGCCGATGACGATGTTCTGGGTCGTCGTCCGCTTGAGCATGATCGTGTAGACGACCACGTAGAACGCGATGGCGAGCAGCGTCAGGAAGGCCGCGAGCAGGTTCACGAACCAGGCCATCACGACGAACGAGATGACCCCGAGCACGAGCCCGAAGACCACCGCGTTCTCCGGATCGACCTGGTGCGCCGGGAGCGGACGGCGCCGCGTGCGGACCATCAGCTCGTCGATGTCGCGGTCGAGGTAGCAGTTGATGGCGTTCGCGCTGCCGGCCGCCAGGGTGCCGCCGATCATCGTCCAGACCACCAGGATCCCCCACGACCCCCATGCGATGCCGGGCACCTCGCGGGTCGCCAGCACCATCGCGGGCACGGTCGTGACCAGCAGCAGCTCGATGATCCGCGGCTTGGTCAGCGCGATGTAGGCGCGGACCGTGTCGCCGCTCGTCCGCCCGGCGCCGTCCGTCCGGCCGTCGTCGAGGCCCTGGCCGCCGCCGGGCGCGACCTCGCCGGCCCTCGCGCCCACGCGGGCCGTGTAGTAGCTCATGACGACCAGCCCGGCCATCAGGGCCCAGATGATCGCCCCGAGCGCGAGATGGAGCGTCTGGGTCCACGCCGCCAGCTTGGTCAGCACCTGCGCGCCGCCGACCAGGACCTGCACGAGGTAGAGGCCTGCCGCGGTCAGGGCGAGCCGGACGATCGCGGGGTGATCGCGCTGGGTCCGCCATGCGACGACCGCGACGACCGCGACGATCGCGCCGACGACGGCCGCGACCCAGCGATGCAGCACGTGCGCGGAGGTCAGGTCGGTCAGCTGCGGCGCGAGCGACCCGGCCATCAGCGGCCAGTCCGGGAAGATCAGCGCGGTCTCGGTCGCGGTGACGTGCGAGCCGAAGAGCAGCAGCGCGAAGGTCGCGACCGCCGCGAACGCGGACAGGATCGTGAACCGCTGGCTGGCGCCGCGCCCGCCGATGCGGGCCGGGAAGCCGGCACGGATCGTGACGTAGACCAGCAGCCCGACGAGGGTCATCGCCGTGGCCAGATGCGCGGTCACCGACTCCCCGGAGTTGCCGAGGCGGACGGTCTCGCGGCCCGAGCCATGCCTGGAACCCGACGAGCAGCACCGCCAGGAGCGTCGGCCACAGGATCGACGGGCGGTCGCGGTGGTCGCGGAGCGCCAGGACCGCCATGCCCAGGATCTCGAAGCCGACGATCACCGCCACGCCGCGATGGACCCACTCGATCCACGCCTTGGCGTCGTCGAGCGGCGGCAGGATCTGGTTGTGGCAGAGCGGCCAGTCCGGGCAGCCGAGACCCGACTCGGTGGCGCGCACGATGACGCCGATCGTGACCAGCGCGAGCGTGGTCAGCAGGGTCGCCAGGGCAAGGCGCTGGAAGCGGGTCACGAGGTGGCCATTCTATCGTCCCGCGCCGATGGACCCGGCCCGGCGCGTGCCACGCGCCCTCGCCCGGACCCGCGTACGGCATGGTTGAGCGACCGGCGCTACCCTTCGGCCATGCCACGTCCCCGACCGATCGCCGCCGTGCTGGCGCTCGCCCTGTTCGTCGCGGCCTGCGGCGGCACGACCACGGCCTCACTCACCCCGGTCCCGAGCGACTCCGCGAGCACCGGCGCGCTCTGCCCGAGCGCGCCCGAGGTGACCGCCACGCCGGAGGGCTGGGGCGCCCCGACGACCACGCCGGCTGCGCTGCCCTACCTCGTCAGCAACGCCGTCACCTGCGGGCAGGCGCGGCTCCTGCTCCTGTTCCTCGACAGCCAGAACCGGGTCGTCAGCGCGCCGGACCGGACGGCGTCGATCGCCTTCTACGACCTGGGCCGCGACCCGACGAAGTCGGTCGTCGCCGCGGACGGCACGTTCATCTGGACCATCCCCGACGACCGCGGCATGTACATCTTCGACGTCGCCCTGCCCGAGGCCGGGACGTGGGGCGCCGAGGTGACGACCGAGGCGCCCGGCGTGCCCACCGAGACGACGCGGATGACCTTCGACGTCCACGACACCTCGACCACGGTCCAGGTGGGCCAGAAGGCCCCGGCATCGAAGACGCCGACCCTGGCCGACGTCGGGGGCGACGTGACGAAGATCTCCACCGACACGAAGCCGAACCCGGCCTTCTACACGACCTCGGTGGCCGATGCGATCGCGAAGAAGGAGCCGTTCATCCTGGTCTTCGCGACGCCGAAGTTCTGCAAGAGCGCCCAGTGCGGCCCGACCCTCGACCAGCTCAAGCCGATCGCGGCGGCCAACCCGGGCGTGACGTTCATCAACGTCGAGCCGTACCAGCTCAAGCTCGTCGACGGCCAGCTCCAGCCGGTCCTCACGACCAGCGAGCCGCCCGACCTGACGCCGACCGCGGCGACGGAGGAATGGGGTCTGACCAGCGAGCCGTGGATCTTCGCCGTCGACGCGAACGGCGTCGTGCAGAAGTCCTACGAGCTGATCGCGTCACCAGCCGAGATGGACGCGGCGATCAAGGCGATCTCGCCGGCGGGCTGAGCCGGCATGGCCGGCTGAGCCGGCACGGGCAGGCCGGCGCCGGCGTCCGCCGGGGCGTCCTCGAGCCGGATCGCCTGCAGCGTCCCGTTCGCGTCGCGGTACCACACGCGGACCTTGCTCCCGAGCCCCTGGTGCTCGACGAGGTGGCCCGGCGGGAACTCGACCGCGTTCTCGAGGGCCGCGAGGTCGAACTGGAGCGTCCGGCCGTCGTCGGTACGGAGCGTGAAGCCGCGGACCTTGGTCAGGCCGGCCGAGTCGACCCCGACGACCACGCCCTGGACCATCGTGGTGCCCGGCGGCGGACCGCTCGTCCCGCCCAGGAGCAGCACGGCCCCGATCGTGACCACGATCAGCCCGGCGATGGAGGCCAGGAAGATGTTCCGGGTGGTTCGGTCCACGGGTCAGGCTTGGGTCCCGGTGCTCCCAGGCGCGTAGACCGGCATGCCGTCCGCGCAGCGCGGACACGTCGCCGTGCCGGGCTCGTAGGTCGGGAGGTCGAGCCCCCAGAGCGATCGGAGCGGGTAGACCCGCCCGGTCGTCGGGGAGGTCAAGGTCGGGTGCCCGCCACCCCGGTCGACGAGCACCGCGCATTCGACGATCTCGCCGCCCAGCGCCTCGACGGCGGGGATCATCGCGAGCAGCGAGCCGCCGGTCGTGAGGATGTCGTCGACGAGCAGGACGCGCTCGCCCGGCTCGATGTGGAAGCCCCGCCGGAACTCGCGCCGGGTCCGGCCGTCGTCGTCGCGGACCTCCTCCGCGAAGATGCTGCGGACCCCGAGCTGCCGCGCGGTCTCGAAGGCCAGGATGACGCCGCCGGTCGTGGGACCGGCGACCAGATCGGCCAGCGGCGGGCCGCCGTCGCGCCCGGCGACCGTCGCCGCGAGATAGCCGCAGAGCTCGCTGGTCGCCGCCGGATCGGAGAGCACCGCGAACTTCTCGAGGTACGCATCGCCGTGGCGGCCGCTCTTGAGCAGGAAGTGGCCCTCGCGGAACGCCCCGGACGCCCGGAACAGCGCTTCCGTTCGCGCCGCCACCGCGAGACGGGCCGTGGCGTCGAGCGCGGGGAGGATCGTGGTCATGCCGGCAAGTGTAGGACCGTGGGGCGGGTGGGCCTCACAGCCGGCTGAGGACGAGCTTGGCCAGGGCGTAGCGCTCGCCTTCGATGACCGTCGGGTCGTAGATCTCGCCGAAGACCGTGGTGACGACCAGCTCGTTGTCGCCGCCGAGGTCGACGTGGATGGCCCCGAGCCCGATCCACGCCTCCGCACCGAGTCCCTCGACCTTGGCCACGGCATCGCCCATGGCCTTGTGCTCCTCGTCGTAGCCGATGTAGCCCTCATCGAACGTGACGGCGACGATCTGGGGGATCGTGGCGGCGTAGTCCTTGACCAGGCCCTTGGCCTTCGTGACCGAGAACGAGCACGTGTTGTCGTCGTCGTCGTCGTTCTCGACCTTTTCGACGTCCCCGCCGAACAGCCCCTTGATGTCGGTGTCCGTGACCACGGAGCACGCGTCGTCCGGCACCTGCTTCGCGCCTGACGACCCGGAGCCGCCGTCCGTGGCGGCCGGGCTCGCGGGCGCTCCGGACACCGTGGCGATCGACGGACCCGACGAAACAGCTCCACCGCCGGCGGTCGGGCTCGGGGTCGGACTGGCGACGACACCGCCGCCACCTCCACCGCCGCCGCATGCCGCGGCGAGCAGCGAGACCAGGAGGGAGGCGGCAGCGACCGCCGTGGACGTTCGGGGGAGAGTCCGAGTCACGTCAGGCCTCGCGTGTGATGGGGGCGGCGAAGTGGCCGCCTCGATGATATCGGGCGCCCGAGGTCCATGACGGTCGCCGTCGCGGTCAGGGCCTGTACTCGACCCCCTTGGCCGAGGGTGCCGCCGGCTTCTTCGGGAGCGCGGTCCCCACGAGGTCCCGGTAGGAGGACAGGCCCCGCGCCCGGCACGTGTCGGCGAGCTCGTCGACGAGGCGGACCGGCAGCGTCGGGTCCGCGAAGATCGCGGTGCCCACCTGGACCGCGATCGCGCCGACCGCGAGGAAGTCGAGGACGTCCGCAAGCTCGGTGACGCCGCCGATCGCGACGATCGGGATCTTCACGGCCTGCGCGGCTTCGTAGACGATGCGCAGGGCGACGGGCTTGATGGCCGGCCCGGAGAGCCCGCCATAGACATTGCCGAGCAGCGGCTTCGTCCGCGTCGGCGCCACCGCGATCCCGGACAGGGTGTTGATGGCGGTCAGCGCGTCCGCACCGGCTTCGGCGATAGCCTTCGCGATCGGCCGGATGTCCGAGACGTTCGGCGAGAGCTTGACGAGGAGCGGCAGGTCGGTGGCGCGGCGGACCGCCGCGGTGACCTCTCCGGCCGCGCCCGCATCGATGGCGAACTGGAGACCTCCGCGACCGACGTTCGGGCACGAGATGTTGAGCTCGATGCCGGCCACGCCCGGGACGCCGTCCAGCCGTTTCGCGACCTCGACGTAGTCCTCGACCGACTCGCCCGCGACGTTGACGATGACCGGGACCCGCCACGTCGTCCACGTCCCGGCGTACTTCTTGATGACCGCGTCGACGCCCGGGTTCTGCAGCCCGATCGAGTTGAGCATGCCGCCGGGCGTCTCGGTCACCCGTGGCGTGGGGTTGCCGATCCGCGGGCGCAGGGTCGTGCCCTTGCAGCAGATGGCGCCGAGCCGGTCGATGTCGACGACGTCGCCGTATTCCACGCCGTACCCGAACGTCCCCGACGCGACGAGGATCGGGTTGGGCAGGACCAGGCCGCGGCCCAGGTCGACGGTCAGGTCGATGGCGGGATCGCTCACGACCACGCGCCGTCCCAGGCGATCTCCTCGGCCGCGAAGACCGGGCCCTCGCGGCAGACCCGCTGCGGCGTCCCGCTGGTGGCCATCACCACGCAACCGAGGCACGCCCCGACGGCGCAGCCCATGTTCTGCTCCATCGAGACCTGCAGGAACGCCTTTCGCCGCGCGGCCGGGGAGCCGACCGCGTCGACCTTGCCGCCGCCGCGCTTCCGGCCGAGCTTGGCGACGCCGAGCCGCTGTCGTCGACCGGCCGCCAGCCGCGCGAGAGCGGCCAGCATCGGCGCCGGGCCGCAGGCGAACGCCTGGTCCGCCCAGCCCTCGTAATCAGCGACCAGCTCGGTCACGTAGCCGTGGTGGCCGAGCGAGCCGTCATCGGTCGCGACCACGTACTCGACCTCGTCGGGGAGCAGGTTCGACGGGTAGACCTCGCGCGACGAGGCCGCGCCGAACAGCAGCGTCACCTGGCGGCCGGCGCGGATCGCCTCGTCGGCGAGCATCCGGATCCCCGGCCATCCCGAGGCCGCCGGCGACGAGCAGCAGGTGCTGGCTGCGCGGGTCCACCTCGAACGGACGGCCAAGCGGGCCGAGCATGTCGACGCTGTCACCCGGCCGCAGGTGGGTGAACCACTCGGTGCCCCGGCCGATGACGCGAAAGTGGATGGTGATGGTCCCGGTCGCGGCGTCGACCGTGTTCAGCGAGAACGGCCGGCGCAGCACCATCCCGGAGAAGTCCCCGGTGCGAACGTGGACGAACTGGCCGGCCCGAGAGCCCGACGCGATCTCCGGGGCGTGATAGGCCTGGAGCCACTGACCCGGGAGGATCTCTCGACTTTCGACGAGCTCCGCCGCGGCGAGCCGCATCGTCACGCGGTCGGCTCGTCCTCCGCCCCGTCGTCGTCGGCGGACTCGTCTTCGGCTTCCGCGGTATCGGCGGCGGGCTCGGCGCCGGTGCCATCGTCGGCCACGTCACCCTCGGCGGCCGCCGCGAGCTCCGGCGCAACCGACGGGTAGGCCTCGGCCAGCGAGTCGGCCAGGTCGCCGAAGACGTCGGTCGGGTCGTAGAACTCGACGAGCTCGTCGGTGCTGTTGAGCGGCCGCCACTCGCCCTGGGCGTCCTCCGGGATGACCTCGGCGTGGAACGAGCCGGTGCCGGTCAGGACCAGCCGCTCGTCGTCGTCGTCGACGATGATCAGCTCGCCTACGACGCTGCTCAGGCCCGCCGCCGCGCCCTCGAACTCGGACAGGATGCGGGCCTCGTTGCGCTGGCTCCGCTCCTGGTACTCGAGGGCGAGGTCGTAGAGGCGGTGCGCGGCGGCCTCGTCGTCATCCGCGTCGAGCGGCAGCGACTGGCCGGCCGCCCACGAGTCGGCTGCGGCGGCGTACGGGTCCTCGGACGACGGCGCGACGGTCTCGGCGAGCGAGATCCCGGCGGCTGCGAGGACGTCCTCCTCCCCGGTCGGCTCGGCGGCGAACCCGGCGGCCTCGCGCGAGGCCTCGGCGAACGCCGCGTAGATGTCGGCCGGGTTGTAGAGCTCGACGAGCTCGGACGCGTGCTCGATGACCTCGGTCTCGCTGACCCACTCGCCGGTGACGTCGTCGAGGTAGCGGCTGCGGCTGCGGAACGTGAGGTCGGGTGCGATCGACAGGTAGTCGGGCTCCTCGTCGATCAGCGTCAGGCCGCCGATGGCGGCGATGCGCTCCTTGTGCCGGTCGAGGAACTTGCGCAGCTGTTCCGTGGACTGGACGAGGAAATCGGAGCGTTCGAGGCCGGCGTCGGACGCCAACTCACCGAGCAGGTCGTTGTGGCCATCCATGGTCGGTCTCCTGTTCGGTTCGTCGCCTGGCGGTAGCGCGTCGCGTCGCATGCTCATCGGATGCTCCTCGGTTCAGGGATGGTATTCAAGATCGGGTCCCATCCGTTCCCGCAGGAACATCGAGTGGTGACGTTCGAAGATCCACTCGCCGGCCCGATGGCCGAGCGCGCGGGTGGCCTCGTCGGCCTCCAGCTTGTCGAGGGTCGCGTAGTCCGGCAGGTCCAGCAGGATCACGTTGTCGAAATCCCAGCCATGGGCGACGTTGAACCAGCCGATGAATTTGATCCCGAACTTCTCCTCGTAGTCCTTCACCTGCCTGGGGAAGATCGTGCGCATGAAGAACTTGAAGAACGGGTCGCGGCCGCGGCGGACGGAGAAGTAGGTCGCGAGCACGGGCACGTTCCGGCGTTCCTCCCTGGGCTGACGAAGGTCGGCTTTCGCCGGCCCGGCCGGTATTGTCGCACGGGGCCGGTCGCGCGCGGTCGAGCGCGTGGGCAGCGCTACGGATCTGTCGGACCGGACCCTTCGGGGGGTTCAGGGCCAGCAGCCGCGTCCTCGAGCTCGCCGACGGTCTTCGTGGCACTCCCCATCGGCCGGCGGCGCGTCCGCCGGTCGGCCGCGACCAAGCGAAGCAGGAAGATGATGGTCTGGCCCGTGATCAGCAGCAGGAAGATCACGCCGAACAGCAGCGCGGCGCTCACGGCCGGCGGCCAGTCCCAGACGACGGTCAGCGGCGTCAGGACGATCAGCACGACCAGGACGATCACTTGGAACCGGAAGCAGCCGAGACCCGGGCCGCGCGCGGGCTCGAGGTCCGAGCCCTTGTACTGGATCGGCCCGGTCGGGCGCGGACGGCGGGGTGGCGTCGGGTCGGTGGACGGGTCGAGAGGCGGCGCGTCCCCGGCCGTCTCGTTGGGCGGCGCGTCCCCGGCCGTCTCCTCCGTCACGATGCCTCCACGCGCGGCGGCGGCTCGGTCGCGAGCCGCTCGACCACCTCGACCCCGGGCAGCGCCCGCAGGATCGACGGCGTCGAGATGACCTTCCACGAGCGCGACCCGCCGCCGAGCACGATCCGCTCACGCTCCATGACCCGCGAATCGACCCAGATCGGCAGGTCGGCCGGCAGCCCGAAGACGGTCACGCCGCCCGATCTGCATCCCGGTGAGCGCCGCGGTGTCCTCGGCAGGCGCGAACGACGCCTTGCGGGTCCCGAGGCGATCGCGAACGGTGCGGTTGACGTCCAGCCGGTACGGCGCAAGCGTCACGCAGGCCGCGTACCGCGGCGGATCGGACTTGCCGATCACCACGATCGTGTTGGCGGAGTCCTCGGGCGCGAAGCCGTAGGCCTCGCAGAACGCGGCCGTGTCGGCCAGCGCCGGATCGCAGGCGAACAGCTCGTACGGCACGCCCAGGCCGGCGAGCTGCCCATCGAGCCAGCGGCGACCGGCCTCGTCGTGTTCCTGCACGGTGCGAAGGGTACGACGCGCGCGCCGAGGCCATCGGGCGCCGCTACCATCGAGCCGATGACCGACCGATCGACGACCCAGCATCCGACGGCGCCGCCCGACATCGACGCCTACCTCGCGCGCTTCGACTGGCACCCGGAGCCCGAGCTGGTCGCCTACCGCGACGAGGGCGCCTCGCGCGACGCGCTCGCGCGGCTCGGTGCCGATACCTGGGAGACAGCGCTCGCGTTCCTGTACGAGCAGGCGTCGATCCGCGCGATGGGCGACCCGTCGCCCTACGACGAGATCCGGCGGCGCTACTACGGCGGCGGCACCGGGCCGGGGCCGGCGCCGGCCGACCCGACCCCCTCGCGCGACATCCTCGAGGAGTTCGCCGCAGCGGCTGGCCGGCGGGCAGATGGCCTCGCAGCACCCGCGCCAGTTCGGCTACTTCACGCCGCCGCCGCTGGCGATGTCGATGATGGGCGAGCTGCTCGCCCAGATGGCCAACCAGGGCGTGGACGTCTGGCATGCCGGCCCGCTGGCCTCCTTCGTCGAGGAGGAGGTGGTCCGTTGGCTGTGCGACCTCGTCGGGTTCGATGGCGGCTCGTTCGGCCTGCTCACCTCGGGCGGGGTGATGGCCAACTTCATGGGGATGGCGATCGCGCGCGACCTGCGCCTCGGCCAGATCCTCGGGATCGGGCGGCCGCCGCGCGGCGGCGAGCTCGACGGGTGCCGCGTCTATGCGAGCGACCAGACGCACTTCTCGGTCGCGCGGGCGCTCGACCTCCTCGGGTTCCCGAGCGACACTCTCGTGATCGTGGCGTCCGACGAGTCGTTCCGGCTGCGCGGGGCTCCGGTCGCCGAGGCGATCGAACGCGACCGGGCCGCCGGTCTCACGCCGTTCGCGATCTCCGCGGTCGCGGGCTCCACGAACACCGGCTCGGTCGATGCCGTCGACGAGCTGGCGGACGTCGCCGGCGCGAACGGGCTCTGGCTGCACGTCGATGCGGCCTACGGCGGTGGCGCCCGGCTGTCGTCGCGTGACGCCGGGCGGGTCCCGGACCTCGACCGCGCGGATTCGGTGACCGTCGACCCCCACAAGTGGTTCTTCCAGGCGTACGACATCGGCGGACTCCTGGTCCGCGACGGGAGCCACCTGGCCGCGACGTTCGGCGGCCGGAGCCCCGAGTACTACCGCGGCGGCGAAGGCGCCACGCCCGGCGCGCCGACGACGACCGATGGCCATGACGTGGCCGACGACCACGATGCGCACGGCGACCAGCTGAACTTCTACAAGCTGAGCTTCGAGGGCACGCGCCGCTGGCGGGCGCTCAAGCTCTGGATGTCGTGGAAGCACCTCGGGACGAGCGGGTTCGGCCGGCTCATCGAGGCCAACGACGACCTCGCCGCGCTGCTCGCGCGCCGCTGCGCCGAGGCCGACGACTTCGAGGCCGTGCCCGAGGTCCCGGAGCTGTCCGTGGTCTGCTTCCGGCATCTGCCGGGCGGTCGCGACGCCGCCCTCGCGCTCGGCCCGCACGCGCTCGACGCGCACCAGGATCGATTGCAGCGGGCGCTCGAGCTGTCGGGCGACGGCTGGCTGACGACCACGCGACTGCGCGGCGCGACCTATCTGCGCGCCGGGATCGTCAACTTCCTCTCGACCGAGGACGACATCGACCGGCTCCTCGAGACGCTGCGGCGCCTCGCCGACTGAGGTCGGCCCGGGAGCCGGTCAGGCTTGCGGCGCATCGAGCGGCGCCGGCCGCTCGCAGGTCGACTCGATCGCCACGCTCGCGTGCGTGGCCGCGGCCGTCTCGGTCGCGAGCAGGACGTCGAGGGCGTGGAACGCCAGCGCCCCGGACGCCCGCGGCGACCGGCCCTCGCGGATCGCGGCGATCATGTCCGCGAGGCCGATGCCGCGCCCGACGCTCCCGTCGAAGCGGAGCGGGACGTCGGTCCACTCGTCCTCGCCGAAGCGGCGCAGCCGGACCGCCCCGTCGAAGTGGTTCGGGTCGCCGAGGCTGAGCGAGCCCTCCGTGCCGTGGATCTCGATGTGCGGCGAGGCGCTGGCCGCCACGTCGAACGACGCGGTGAACCCGCCGATCGCCCCCGAGGCGAACCGGTAGACCGCGACCGCGTGGGTCGGGACCTGGGCGACGAACGTGTCGCCGGCCCGCGCGCCGGAGCTGATCCGCCGCTCCGCGCCCGTGCCGCGCGCCTCGGCCGACACCGCCGCGACCGGGCCGAGCAGGCTGACCAGCGCCGCGATGTAGTACGGGCCGACGTCCAGCAGCGGACCGCCGCCCGGACCGTAGAAGAAGTCGGGGTTCGGGTGCCAGCGCTCGGGCCCCGGGTGCATCACCGCGGCGTTGGCCCCGATCGGCTCGCCGATCGCACCCTCGTCGATCAGCGCACGGGCGGTCTGCAGGCCGCCGCCAAGGAACGTGTCCGGCGCGCCGCCGACGACCACCCCAGCCGCCGCGCCATCCGCGAGGATCGCCGCCGCGTCCGCTCGGGTCGTGGCGAACGGCTTCTCGGAGTAGACGTGCTTGCCCGCCGCGATCGCCGCCCGCGAGACGCCGACGTGCGCCGTCGGCGGCGTCAGGTTCAGCACGATCTCGATGTCCGGGTCGGCCAGGAGCGCGTCGACGGCCATCGCCGGGAAGCCGCCCTTCGCGGACAGCGCCGCCGCGCGGCCCGCGTCGAGGTCCGCGCACGCCACCAGCTCGATCGCCGGCAGCGTCGCGCAGCCGCGGAGGTAGAGGTCGGTGACGTTGCCGCAGCCGACGATCCCGACGCGAGCCGACTGGACCGCCGTCACCCGACCGACCCGCGGCCGAGCCCGCGCGAGACCAGGTAGGCGTAGCTGTCGGCGACCGCCTCGAGCGGCGGCCCGTCGCAGTGGTCGAACTCGACGATCAGCCAGCCGATCCGCGGCAGGTCGTCGGCGGCCTCGACCGCGCCGGCGACGTCGATGACGCCCTGCCCGACCGGGACGTTGACGAACGGCTCGGCGCCGGCGTCGCTCGGGAGCGTCACGCCGTCCTTCACGTGGAGCGACACGACCCGCTCGCCGAGCTCGGTGATCACCGGCCCGGGCGCGAGCCCGCCGACCTGGACCCAGAAGATGTCGACCTGGAAGGCGACCGCCGGATCGACCCGCTCGAGCAGTCGCCGGTAGACCGGGACGCCGTCCACCGGGCGCATCTCCGCGCTGTGGTTGTGATAGCCGAGCGCCAGCCCGTGCCGGCCGGCGACCTCGGATGCCGCGTTCAGCCGGTCCGCGAAGGCATCGACGGCGTCGACCGAGTCGAACCCGAAGCCCGACAGGATGATCGACGACGAGCCGAGCTCGGCGACGGCGCCCGACGCCCGGTCGAACGCGTCGAGGTCGTCGAGCTTCGTCCAGGTGTGCGAGCTCGCGACCTGGAGCCCGGCCGCCTCGATCGCCCGGCGCGCGGCGACGGGGTCACCGCCGGGGACGTCGACCGTCTCGACGCCGAGGAACCCGATCTCGGCGATCGACGCGAGCGTGGCCGGGTCCAGACCCAGCCCCTCGACGCCGGGCTTCGTCGTGTCGCGGAACGTGTAGAGCTGGGTCGCGAGGGGCTTGGGCATCCAGTCGGCTCCGGGCTAGACCTTGGACTTGGGCTTGGATCGGGCCGCCATGCGGTCCTGGAACCGGAACCACTCCCCGGCGACCGGCAGGAACCAGGGACGGCCCTCGTAGGGCGCCGGGACGAGCGGGAACGTGAGGCGGCTGAGCGCGGGCGCCTCGCCGCCGGCCATCCACGCCCCGGCCTTGGTGCCGAGGTAGGTCATCAGCGCGACGCCGGTCCCGCAGCAGCCGACCGCGTACATCACGCCGTCCTTGGTCCGGCCCATGTGCGGCATCCGGTCGAAGGTGAAGCCGACGTTGCCGCCCCAGGCGTACTCGGTCCGGTACGGGGCGAGCTGCGGATGGACGTGGAGCAGTCCCTTGCGCAGGATCGCGGCGGTCCGGTCGATGCTCGTCGGCATCATCGAGGCGCGCCCGCCGAACATCATCCGGCGGTCGGTCGAGAGGTGCCAGTAGTAGAGGTAGTTCTTCGTGTCGAAGAACGAGCGGCCGTGCGGGGACAGCTCCCGTGCCAGGTCCTCGGGGAGTGGCTCGCTCGCGATGATGTAGCTCTTGATGGCGATGATCCGCCGCCGGAGCGAGGGCGCGACGCCGTCGGTGTAGCCGTTCGTGGCGACGAAGACGTCGCGGGCCAGGATCGCGCCACGGTCCGTCTCGACCACGAACCGCCCGTCGGCCTGCTTGCGGATCGCGGTCGCCCGGACGCCCTCGTGGAGGTCCGCACCGGCACGGTCCGCGGCCGCCGCAAGGCCGGCGAAGTAGCGGCCCGGGTGGATCAGCGCGCTGTCCGGCACGGCGAGCGCGCCGTAGTACGCGTCCGACCCGATCTCCTCGCGGATCCGCTCACGCGGGATGAGGTCCGCGGTCACCCCGACCGACGCGAGGCTCTGCTGGGCCTCCTCGAGGAACTTGACGTGCGAGGCGCCGTACGCGAGCTCGAGGTGACCGTGCTCGCGGAAGTCGCAGTCGATCGCCTCGTCGGCGATCAGCCGCTTGATCAGCTCGTACGACTCGAGCGTCTCCTGGTAGAGGGCCTTGCCGGTCTCCGGCCCGTACTTCTTGAGGAGCGCGGTCGGGCCGAGCTTGTAGCCCGCGTGGACGATGCCGCCGTTGCGCGTGGACGCGCCCCAGCCCAGCGTGTGCGTCTCGACGAGCGTGACCGCCGTCCCCCGCCGGGCCAGCTCGCGCGCCGCGTTGATCCCTGCGTAGCCGCCGCCGATGACGACGACGTCCGCGGTGTCGGGCAGCGGACGGCCGGACCGGTCCGGCAGCGCGGGCATCGTCGCCTGCCAGTACGAGCGGCGCTCGTAGTCGTTGCCTTGCGTCCCATCCACGGACCTGAGCCTAGCGGAGCCACCGACCGGGCGTATCGTCGGCCTGCGTCGCGAACCGAGGAATGGATCGGTGAAACCTTCGCGTGATGGAGCCTCAGGCGTCCGGCGCCTCGTAGGCGACCCGGCCGCCGGCCATCGTCAGGAGCACCCGGCCGGGCAGGTCGATCCCGAGCAGCGGCGAGTTCTTGCCGCGCGACAGCAGCGCCTCGGGGGTGACCGTCCAGCGCTCCGAGCGATCGAAGACGACGAGGTCGGCGGGCGCGCCCTCGACGAGCCCGACCGCCGCCGCGCGACGACTCCGCTCGCCGAGGATCCGCGCCGGGCCCGACGGTCAGGGCCTCGACGGCGCGCAGCAGCGGCAGGCGCCCCGCGTCGACCAGCTCGAGCAGCAGCCCGAGCGCCGTCTCGATGCCGCTGATCCCGTTCGCCGCGCTCCCGAACTCGACCGCCTTGTCGACCTCGGTGTGCGGCGCGTGGTCCGTGGCGACCGCGTCGGCCGTGCCGTCGAGCAGCGCGACCAGGCAGGCCGCCGCGTCGACCGGCGCCGCGCAGCGGCGGGTTCACGCGCGTCGACGTCGAGTACGGCGCCCCGTCGAGCACGCCGTCCGCCCACGGGTCCCGCGCCGTCGCCGTCCTCGTCGAGCGGCGTCCCACGACCAGCGTCGCGCGCCGGCGACCCACTCGTCGGTCAGCGCGAGGTGGTGCGGCGTGACGTCGCACGTGACCGGCAGGTCGCGCGCCTTCGCGTCGCGGATCAGCTCGAGCGACGCGGCGGTCGAGACGTGCGTCAGGTGGAGCCGCGCGCCCGGGACATCGGCCACGACCCCGTCGAGGATCGCGATCGCCCGCGCGACCGCGCCCGACTCGGCCGCGCCCGGCCAGCCGCGCAGCCCGAGGATGGTCGCGACGAGCCCCTCGTTCGCCTCGGCGCCGTCGGTCAGCGTCGGGTCCTCGGGATGGTCGATGATCGGCAGCCCGAGCGCGCCCGCGTACGCCAGCGCGTTGCGCAGGATCGCCGCGGAGCGGACCGGCGCCCCGTCGTCGCTGAACCCGACCGCGCCGGCGTCCGCCAGCTCCCCGATCGCGGCGAGGGTCTCCCCCGCCCGGCCGGTCGTCACGGCGCCGATCGCGAGCAGCTCGACCGGCGATCCGGACGCCGCGGCCGCCGCCCGGATCCGTGCCAGGACGCCGGGCTCGTCGAGCGCCGGTGTCGTGTTCGGCATCGCGCAGACCGTCGTGAAGCCGCCGTGCGCGGCCGCGGCCAGCCCGCTCGCGATCGTCTCGGCGTCCTCGTTCCCGGGCTCGCGCAGGTGCGCGTGCAGGTCGATGAAGCCCGGCGCGACCACGACCCCGTCGCATCGATGCCGTCCGCGTCCGCGCCGTCGAGCCACGTGACCGCCTCGAGGATCCCGTCGCGCACGACGATCTCGCCCGGCCCTTCGCGACCGGCCACCGGGTCGACCAGCCAGGCCCGCCCGATGTCGAGGTCCGTCACCTGGCGGCCTCGGCCGCGCCGACCGGGCTGTGCGTCCCGGCCAGCAGGTAGAGCAGCGCCATCCGGACCGCGACGCCGTTGGTGACCTGGTCGGTGATGACGGAGTTCGGGCCGGCGGCGACGTCGGCGGCGATCTCGACGCCCTCGTTCATCGGCCCCGGATGCATCACCAGCGCCCCGGGCTTCGCCAGCCGCAGGCGCTCGGCGGTCAAGTCCGTACCGTGCCGCGTACTCGCGCAGCGACGGCAGCAGCCCGGACGCCATCCGCTCGCGCTGGATGCGCAGCGCCATCACGACGTCCGCGTCGCGCAGCGCCTCGTCCACCGAGGTCGTCACGTGGAACCGGCGCCCCGCTGCGGCACCGCGGCCCGCCCAGGCCTCGAACCCGCGCAGCAGCGTCGCCGGCCCGCACAGCCACAGGTCCGCGCCGGCCGCGGTCAGCGTCCAGATGTTGGAGCGGGCCACCCGCGAGTGGAGCAGGTCGCCCAGGATCACGACCTTGCGGCCCTTGAGCGACGCGTCACCGAGGTGCGCGCGGATCGTGTACAGGTCGAGGAGGGCCTGCGTCGGGTGGGCGTGCCAGCCGTCGCCGCCGTTGAGCACGGACCCGCCGAACATCTCCGCGGCAAGGTACGGCGCGCCGGACACCGAGTGGCGGACGACCAGCATGTGCGCGCCGAGGGCCTCGACGGTGCGCACGGTGTCGACCAGCGACTCGCCCTTCGACACCGATGAGGTCGACGCCGCGATGTTGACGACGTCCGCCGAGAGGTTCTTGGCCGCGACCTCGAAGGAGACGCGCGTCCGGGTCGACGCCTCGTAGAACAGGATCGTCACCTGGCGGCCGCGCAGCGCCGGGACCTTGGCGATCGGCCGGGCCAGGACCTCGCGCATCGCGTCGGTGGTGCGCATGACGAGCTCGAGGTCGGACGCCGACAGCGTGTCGACGTCGAGGAGGTGGCGGTGGCGCCAGCCGACCGGCTGGCTCTCGGGAGCGATGTCGACCGACGGGATCGCCGGGATGGCGTCCGAGTCGACCACCAGGCTCACCCGACGGGCTCGGTCGCCACGGCCGGGGTCGGCGACGCCTGCCGTTCGATCTCGACGACGTCCTCGCCGTCGGTCTCCTCGAGGTGGACCTTGACGAGCTCCTCGCGCGACGTCGGCACGTTCTTGCCGACGTGGTCCGCGCGGATCGGCAGCTCGCGGTGACCGCGGTCCACGAGCACGGCGAGCCGGATCGCCTGCGGCCGCCCGAAGTCGACGAGGGCGTCCATGGCGGCGCGGATCGTCCGGCCCGTGTAGAGCACGTCGTCGACGAGGACGATCGTGCGCCCGTCGATCCCCGACGGCAGCTCCGTGCCCTTGACGATCGGCTGCTGGGCGACCATCGAGAGGTCGTCGCGGTAGAACGTGATGTCCAGCGCGCCGACCGGCACGACCGCGCCTTCGTGCTCGAGGATGGCGGCCGCGATCCGTCGGGCCAGGGGGACGCCACGACGCTGGATCCCGATGAGCAGCAGCCCGTCGGTGCCGGCCTGCTTCTCGACGATCTCGTGGGAGAGGCGCGTCGTCGCGCGGCGGATCTCGTCCGCGGTCATGATCTGCCGGCCGCTCATCGCTCCTTCCCGGCCTCTCTGGGCCTCCGGACCGGCCTCACGGGGCCGCATTGAAGGGACGCGGACAGGATACCGCGCGGAGCGCCCGACGGGTCAGTAGACGTAGACCGTGACCGTGGTCGTCCCGGAATACGACGGACAGCCACAGATGTCGAAGAAGTCCTTCTTGTCGAGGTCGATGATCCGGCTCGTCGACTGGGGGCCGTAGTCGTTCACGACCCGCTGGACGCATCCACCCCCGCCACACACGATGATCACCGTCCCGCGCGGCAGCCGCATCGCCGTGAGGCCCTCGTTGTAGAAGGTGGCCGTGCCCTTGAGCGTCGACTTCGCCGGCTTGCGCACGGAGCCGCCCGAGCCGCCCGGCTGGTCGAGCGCCACGCGCTTCTTATGACCGCGCTTCGGGGCGGCGCCGCGCTCGATGAACGACGCGTCCTGCGCGACCACGCCGTCGGCCGCGGCGGCCGCGTCGGGACCGTCGATCGTGATCGGCGTGCGCGCGTCGGACGTGTTCGGCAGTGGCTGGAGCGCGCCGACCGGGACAGGATCGATGGGACGAGGAGCCCCAGGACCCGCGAGGCCAGGAAGCGCGCCCAGGGCGAGGGCGGCGGTGAGCACCGACCCTACGACCAACCTGCGGGGTCGCATGGGAACGTGACGATACGCCGGTCCGGGCCATTTCGCACGTCCGAACCGCGCAGGTCAGCGAACGACGACGACGTCCTCGCCGGGCACGCTCTCGACGCTGCCGACGCCATCGCCTGACCAGGCCACGATCTGCACGCGGCTGCCCTCGGCATCCTGGCCGTGCGGCGTGACCCAGGCCAGCCGGCCGTCGCCGATCGAGAAGCCGGGCAGGGCCGGGACGTCGGTCGGGGCACCGTCGGGATGACGGAGCGTCCCGGTCTCCGGATCGAGGTGGAACAGGGTCAGCCGGCCGATGGACGGATCCGCGGCGTCCGCGGTCCACACGGCGACCCAGGATGCCGCTCTCGTCCCAGCGGACGTCGAAGTCGCCGATCTCCTGGCGCTCGCCGGCGATCGGCGTCCCGGTCGTCGCGGCGGCGTCGTCGTCCGGCCAATGGATGAGCCGCAGGCTGCCGGTCGCCGGGACGGCCTCGAGGCCGGCGGCGTCGGTGCGGACCGTGCCGTCCCAGGCCACGGCGTAGCGGCCGGTCGGGTCGAGGTTCGGACGCCAGAGCGGCACCGTCAGCGCCGTCTCGACGCCGCTCGCGGGGTCGATGGCGACGGTCCGGGCGGTCACGTCCGTCGTGGGCGACGCCTCGTCGGCCGGTCGGCTCGCGAGGATCCGGTCGCCCTGCCAGGACGAGAAGACCGTGCGGTGGTCGGTGGTCAGCGGGCGGGCCGCGTCATCGCCGACGCGCCAGACATAGACGTCCGGGCCCGTGGAGCCGTCCGAGGGGCGCGCCGTGAAGGCGAACCAGTCGCCGTCGCGCGAGAACGCCGCGGACTGCCCGACGACCTTGACGCCGCTGGCGATCGCGAGCGCGGTCGCGACCGTCGGCTCCGGCGTGAGCGACGGCGTCGGGGTCGCCGACTCGGTCGGCTCGACCGTCGGCGAGGCGGGGACGGGCGGGGTCGCCGTGGCGGTCGCTGTCGCGCTTCGGGGTCGGGCTCGCCGTGCCGGCGCTGGCGGTCGTGGTCGGCGTCGCGCTGCCGGCGGAGCGTGGTCGGGCTCGCCGACGGGGTCGTCGGCGTCGCGGTGGGCTTCGGCGTCGCGGTCGGCGTCGGCTTCGGCGTGGCGGTCGGGTCGCGCGAGCTGGGTCGTGACGAACACCTGGTCGCCGCCGGTCGAGTCCGAGCCGACGACGATGGCGTGCTGCTGGTCCGGGGCGTTGATGATCGTCCTCGGCGATGTCGCCAGGTCGAGGAGGTGCGACGGGTTCTCGCCCACGGCCGCGCAATCCGGCTGGTCGCCCGGCCGGACAGACCTGGTCGACCGACGTGTGGTACGCCTGCGTGCCGTCGCCCGTCCTGGCGACCCAGCCCACGTCGCCCGCGTCGACGGTCATCGGCGTCGCGGCCGCGGCGATCGGTCCCCGGCTTCCGTTCGCGGCGGCCGTCGGGCCCGGACCCTGGATGCGTCGGGCCGGACAGCCAGCCACCGGACAAGGCGGTCGCGCCGAGCACGACGGCGACGACCGTGATCCCGCCGAGCATGCCGACGGGGATGCGGAACCCGCGGCCGGCGCCCGAGGCGGTCAGCGGGCGGCCACGGCGAGCGGCCTCCTGCTCGATCCCCGCCGCGGTCCGCGCCCACAGGTCGCGTGGCGTCTCCGGGGTCGTCTCGCGGAGGCCGCGCAGTGCCAACTGGTCGGCGGCGTAGGCATCAGCGACGGCCAGGCACTCGGTGCAGCCGCCGAGGTGCTCGTCGAGCCAGACGGCCTCCGCCGGCTCGAGCGCGGCGTCCATCCGCTCGGCGGCGCGGACGCGGGCGCGCTCGTGCGGTGAGGACCAGTGGTCCGGGCGGCGCGGCACGCGGGCGATCCTCATCGCGGCTGCCCACTGGCGCCTTGGAGCGGCCCGTTCTCGGCGGCGGTCTCGGCCTCGCGTTCGACGGCGAGCGCCTGGCGCAGGCTCTCGCGGGCGCGGGTCAGCAGGGCGCGGGCCGCGACGTGGCTCACACCGAGCGCGGCCGCGAGCTCGACGCCGGTCAGGTCATGCAGCTCGGCGAGCAGCAGCGCGGCGCGCTGACGCTCGGGGATGCGCTCGAGGGCCCGCTGCATCGGGCCGGACAGCCGCGCGTCCATGACGAGGTGCTCGGCGGACGGGGCGGCGCCGCGCGACTCGCCGGTCCACGGGAAGAAGCGGACGATCTTGCGCCGGCGGATCTCGTCGAGAGCGACGCGATGGGCGATCTGGTACAGCCAGGCCCGGGCGTTCTCCGGCTTCTCCAGCGTCTCGTAGTTCTTGTAGGCCTTGATGAACGCGTCCTGGGTCATGTCGGCCGCGACCTCGGGGTCGCGCATCATCCGCAGCAGGTAGGCGAAGATCTCGTTGTGGTGCTTCGCGAACAGGGTCTCGACGAAGAGGGCGGCCTCATCGCGGTCCCACTCGCCGCTCACGCTGTGCCCCAGGCGTGACCGGATACCCGTCGATCCGGTGAGCGCGTCGCTGAGGTCGGCGAAGGGATGGTCGATGGCCACGTAGGCTCCGTGCGGAGGATGGGACGCGGCACGCGACGATGTCGGGTCGCGCTCGCAAGGCCAAGGACGACGGGCCTCCCCCCGGTGTGACGCGGGCGGGTGCCCGGCTCGACGCCGTTCAACCCGTCGCACCTCCGGCAGCGTCGACGCGACCGAGCAGCTCCTCCACCGCGTCTTCCGGCGAGACGGGGTTGACCGGCAGGCCGGTTCCCAGCTCGAGCCCGGCGATCTCGCGCAGCCGCGGGTGGATCTCCCAGTGCCAGTGGTAGGTCGAGTCGACCTGCTCGCGCAGCGGCGCCGTGTGGAGGACGAGGTTGTACGGCGGTCCGTCGAGGCTGTCGGCGAGCCGCGCCAGGACCTGGCGGAGCGCCTCGGCGGTGGCGGCGATGTCGGCCGGGCCGATGCGCCCGAAGTCCGCCTCGTGGCGGCGGGGCACGATCCACACCTCGAACGGCGAGCGCGACGCGTACGGGGCGAACGCGACGCTCCCGGCGTCCTCCCAGACGAGCCGCTCGGGCCGCCGGACCTCGTCGCGCACCAGCCGGCAGAACGGGCACTCCCCCTCGCGGATCACGAACCGGGCGGCGCCGCCGAGCTCCTCCGCGATCCGGTGCGGGATCTGCGGCAGGTCGTAGAGGTCGAGGCACAGGTGATCGGTCCGCGCCCCGGCCTGGACGCCCCAGTTCTGGACGACGGTGAGGTAGTCGGTCTGCGCCGTGGCCTTGGCGGCGGCGACCTGGTCGCGCGCCTCGGTGAGCAGACCCTCGATCAGCTCGGTCCCCACGAGGTGGAGCGCGCGGTGCTCGCGTGGCGGCGCGACGATCGTCCGCCAGCTGCCGGTCGCGCGCGCCTGCGCGAGCGACACCTGCGCCAGGCCGTGGTCGCGGTCCAGCTCGCGTGCCTCGTCGTCGGTGCCGACGACGTGGAAGGCGTAGTCGCGCAGCATCCGGACACGGACGCCGTCGCCCTCGGGGCTCTCGCAGTTGGCGCAGCCGAACAGCCGGTCGTCGAGGCTCACGGCGGGCCGAGCGAAGCGGTCGCGGTGGAAGGTGCGCTCCACCATCGTCGCCACCCACCACCCGGTGATCGGGTCCTTGCGAAGCTCGAAGAGGCCGCTGGGCATGGCTGTCCTCAGGCCGGCTCGCCGGGCTCGAGCGCGAGCGGGGCGGCGATGGCGACGGCGAAGGCGCGGCGCGAACGTGTCGGCAGCGTGCGCGACGGACTCGGTCGTGGGCCGGGCGTCGAGGTCACCGCGCTCGCGGGCGATCGAGGTCGAGATCGTGCCCGGCATCCCGCACGGGTCGATCAGGTCGAAGTCGTCGAGGTCGACCGTGATGTTGAGCGCGATCCCGTGGTAGCTCACGCCACGCTCGATGCGCAGGCCGAGGGCGCCGATCTTGCGCGGCGCCGGACCGTCCGGGTCGCACCAGCAGCCCGGATGGCCGTCCCGGCGCGCCGCGGCGACGCCCTCCGCGGCGCAGGTCTCGACGAGGGCCGCCTCGAGCGCGCGGACGAACGGCCGCAGGAGCAGGCCCCGCTCGTGCAGCGCGACGATCGGGTACGCGACCAGCTGGCCGGGGCCGTGGTAGGTGACCTCGCCGCCGCGCTCGACGCGGACGACCTCGATGCCCCGGCGCTCGAGCTCCGCCTCGGTCGCGCGGATGTGCGCGGGATCGCTGTTGCGCCCGAGCGTCAGCACGGCCGGATGCTCGAGCAGCAGCAGCTGGTCGCCGATCAGGCCGTCCGCACGCTCGGCGACGAGCCGTTTCTGGAGCGCGTGCGCGGACCGATAGCCGCGCCGGCCGAGCCAGCGCGCGACCAGGGGCGAGCCGCGTCGAGGCGGCGTCGGAACGTGGGGCGAGGACCGTGGCATCCACGACCGCACGATAGCAGGGCACACGCTCGGGGCCGTCGGGGACGGGATTGTTGGAACGTTTTGGTCGACCGGCCTGCCATATCTTGTGACGGGCCGAGCGAATCGGGACCGCGCCATCTGCGAGGGTCGGGTGCAGGATCTGATCGAGCGAGCGAAGGGCGGCGACCGCGACGCGTTTCGCGCACTCGTCGAGGCTTGCGTCGACCGGTCGTATGCCATCGCCGTCCGGGTGCTGCGGGATCCCGGTCGGGCGGAGGACGCCGTACAGACCGCGTTCCTGCGCGCCTGGCAGGGCTTGCCGGGGCTTCGTGATACGACCCGGTTCGATGCCTGGCTCTACCGGCTCCTGCTGCGCAGCTGCTATGACGAAGCCGACCGGCAGCGGGCGTATCGCGCCTCACTTCACGTCGTGACCGTCGAGCCATCCGCGCCGGATGGCTCGGCCTCGACCGCCGACCGGGACCAGCTCGATCGCGCGCTCGCCCGCCTGCCGATCGATCAACGAGCCGTCGTCATCTTGCACCACTACCAGGGACTGGCCCTGACCGAGGTCGCCGATGTCCTTCGGGTCCCGGAAGGGACCGTCCGATCGCGCCTCCATCGCGCCCTCCAGTCATTGCGGGCCGCTGTGGAGGCCGACGACCGATCGCTCCTCCAGGAAGGACGGATCGCATGACGGACGAGCGCGGGACGCTCCGGCTTCTCGACGACGTACTGGCCGAAGCGCCATCTCGAGCGCCGGATCACCTCGTCGACGTGATCCTTGAGGGCACACGCGTCACCGGGCAGCATCGGGGGTGGCGGATGCTGCCGTCCGGGCGCAGCCTCGCCGGGGTGCTTGCGGTCGCGATGGCCGCCCTGGTCCTTGCCGTGACGCTCGGCCCGGCGTCGCCCTTCGTCGGGCTCGGGACGGCACCTGCGTCGCCATCGCCGTCGGCGACGGCTGTCGCCTCACCGTCGCCATCGCCGATCCCGTCCATGGTGTCGCCGAGTGCGTGGCCCAACGCGTGGCCCAGCCTCCGGACCGGACCCAGCGGGTCGCCTCTCCAGATCGACGAATCCTCGGTGGGTGGTTCAGCGCCCGCCTTGTGGACCGTCACGAGTCGTAGCTTCGGGCTGCCGATCTCGTTCTGGCTCCAGCCGTTCGGCCGAGGCGTCGACATCCCGCGCGATGGGCCGCCATCCGCAAACGTTCCCTGGGTCGGTAGCGACTGGTGCGCGGCGACGACGACGCCACGCTCGATCACCCTGCCGTGGATGATGGCCTGCCAATCGGATGTCCGGTTCCTCCTCCCGTCCGCCATCGATTGCGGGATGAAGACCCAGACCCTCGATGCCGATGCCTTCGCGGCGGCGCTGTTGGCGAACCCCGGCTTGCAGGCGCGGGACCTCGGAGCGATCGATGGGAACGCACGTCTGTCGGACGACCTGTTCGGACGGCCCGTCAACGGCCGGTTCATCGAGGTCCGCACCATCGGACGGCCGTTCGATGAGGCTGCGAGCGATCCAGATCATTGCCGGATCCTTGCGGGTGATCCGGTGATCGAGGTCCGGGGCGACCTGGGCGCCTGGCTGATGCTGATCGACGTCGATGGACAGCTGGTCGTCATCCGCGTGTCGGCCGGCGGCCACGACGGACCGTCTGGTGCGGAGGCTTCCGGACGCGGATACGGTCCTGGCGTGAACGAGTCGCTGTTCAGGAGCATGCTCGACACGATCCACGACATCTCGTTCGAGTAAACGCCAGCGCAACGACGACAAGAGCGGCGCCCGACCAAACACGCGGCCGGGCGCCGCAGCGGACGGATCAGGCCTTCCCTGGGCGAGGTGGCCGAGGCGCGGGGGAGGCCGACCGCTTGGCGGGCGTCGGCGCCTCCGGGGCCGCGACCTGCCGATAGCCCGACTGCTCGAGGGCACGGCCGTACGGGTCGCCGACGACGATCGGGGTCGGTGACGTCCCGGCCAGCTTCGGTCGCGACAGGTCGCGGGCCGCGACGATGCGTTCGGCGTCGTCGGCGCGGCTTGGTGCGGCGGCGGAGTCGACGTTCGTCGAGACGACGACGGCAGGGGTGCCGCTCGGGCCTCCTGCGCCACCGGACGTCGGCATGCCGCCCCTCGGATAGGGCTGGACCTCGCCGACCTGGGTCTTCCCCAGCATGCGGAGCAGGATCGCCGTCAGGGTGTCGGGATCGTCGTCGAACTCGCCGTGCCCGCGCGCGGCGCAGCGGTTGACGGCCGCTGGCTCGTGGTTCGGTCCGATGACGTAGCTGCCCTGGCCGCCGATCAGGTCGCGGAGCGCCCCGGTCGTCCCGTTCGGGAGCTTGACGGTCATCGACAGGTACTTGGACAGTCCCACCATCGGGACCTCGGCGAGCGGGTTCCCGTTCGCGTCCCGCCCGTATGGCCCATCGCGCTCAAGCGAGCGGGCCACCATGTACAGCAGCGACTTGTGGTACAGGGCGACCGGCGGCCCCGGGCACTGGTCGGCATCCTCGGCCGTGTCCGTGAGGTCGAAGGTGGCGAACCGCTTGAGCCGCCCGTTCTTCAACGTGGGGATCACCGTGGCCGCGAACTCCTGGACCGTGATCGCCCCGCCCATCAGCTGCATCGACTCGGCCGATAGCCCGGCGGCGCCGAGCCGGCGCAGCGTCGACGCGAGCACGACGGACCCGGCGCTGTGCCCGACGAGGTGGAAGCGGACCTGGCCCGGGTGGGCCTTCGCGTACTGGCTCAGCTGCTCGACCAGGAGCGTCACGCCGGGGTTCGGCCCGGGGTCGCGCCGGTTCCAGTCGATCGCCGCCGCCGGCTGGGTCAGCGGTCCGGACGCGTCCCGGGCATTCGTCTTCATCTCCTCCCAGAGCGGCCCGAACCGGCGGCCCTTGTTCTCGATGAAGCGGTCGATCCCCTCCCACAGGCCGTCGAACGGCCCGCCGAACGGCAGGACATCGCCGACCAGGCCCTTGAGGAACGAGAGGATGGTCGAGAGCGCGCCGCTCTCCCACACGATGTGGACCGGGTAGACCCGGTTGGCCAGCCACCACGAGATCATCCGGTCGGCGACACGGATCCCGCCGTCCTCGTCGACCAGGCCGCCGTGGGCATAGAGGACGATGTTGCGGACGGGGTCGCCGCTGTCCTTGACCCACCGATCGTGCTGGCGGCCCATCTCCACCACGAGATCCTTGATCTGGCGCGGGCTGGACTGCACCTTGCCACCGGCCGACGGCAGTCCGCGGCCCTCGACATCGACGACGTACCTCGGCAGGCGGGCGAGGTCCGGGCCGACCGTCGAGATCACGCCGTTCCCGGCCGGGACGGTCCATTGGCGGGGTCGGACGAACAGCGTCTGCGGGACGCCGGGCCGGGCGACCCAGGCGTCGTAGGCGTTGTCGAGCCAGTCTTCGTACGGCAGCGTCGCGTACCCGTCGTGCCCCCAGTCGGTGCCCCATGAGTTCTGGATCAGGAAGCCGACATCGTTGTATCCGGCGATCAGGAAGGCGTGCCCCCCGAGCGGGGCGGTCGAGCCCGACCGATCGATGATGCTGATGCCCTTGCCGCCGTCCTTCGCGTATTCGAGGGGCGTCCGCCAGCCCTCGTGGATGGCCGCCGAGACCGCGATCGCGTTGAGCTCGCCGACCGCCGACTGGAGGTCGTCGATCCGCTGGACGTTGACCCGGTAGTAGGCCCCGAGCGGGACGTCGGCGCACTCGCGCATGAACGCCGGATCGGTCAGGTCTCGGCCCTTGCTGCGCGCTCCCCAGGACGCGGCCCGGCAGACGCCGTGCCGATGCCAGCCCTTGAAGGCGCCTCGCAACGACGACCCGACATCGGCCGTGCCGGGGAACTCGTCGTATCGCCTCGCGAGGGCATAGAGCATGTAGGGGCTCACCTGGGTCGTGGTCACGCGAGGGGCGCCGTGGGCCGGCGTCTTCGCCGGGATGTCGGCCAGCACCGTGTCGATGAGCCCCGCGACGGCGTGGCCCGTGCACGAGTTGCCGACCTGGTCGAGGATCGGGACCCCGGCCCGATGGTCGAGGTTCGCGGGCAGGACCTGCAGGCGCGGCCGGTAGATCAGGTCGCGGTCGTCGAACGGATCCGGGAGTGCATCGGTCTTGAACGTCCGGGTACCGACCTGGACCTCGGCGGGAACGTGGGAACGGGCCATCGGTGCAGCCTCCGCACTGGGGGAACGCGATCGGTCCCAGCGTAGGGTGACGGTGTCACGCCCGCGTCTCGGCGTCGTATGCTCGGCACCGCCCGAGCGATACCGGTGAGGACCGAACGCGATGCACGTGAGAACCGGGCCCAAGGCATGTCCCTGACCGAGCCGTCGCTCGGCGGCCTCGAGCCGACGCCGATCCGCCAGGGTGGTCCACCCGCCCGCGCGGTGATCGGCGTCTTCGCCATCGGCCTGCTCGCGGTCGTCGGGATCGGCGTCTTCGGGCAGTCGGCGACGCCACCGACACCGGAGCGGACGGCGACTCCGTCGATCGCCACGGTGTCCTCGCCGACCCCGGTAGCGCCGCCAACGCCCACGCCGGCGCCGACCCTGCGCGCGGGTGGCTGCCAGACCGGCCTGGCGCCGATCACGAATGGCATCCCGCGCCACCCGCTCCCGTTGCGACCGCCTCCCCTGGTCAGCATCGCCGCCGGTGGCGGCATGCCCTACCAGGTCGTCGCGTCGGGCGATTCATTCTGGTCGATCGGGTCGGGACGGCTGACGATGTCGGACCCGGCAGGTGGCACGACCCGCCAGTGGGACTACCTCGACGACCAGGCGTTCGGGTCGTACGTCCTCAGTCCGGCCCGGGGTGGTGGGGTGTGGCTGACGGGCTTCGAGGACATCCGCTGGTTCGATGGTGAGAGCTTCGCCGATGTCATCCCGTCTCCGACCGTATTCGCGGACCTGTCCGGCGTGGGCGAGGCCTCGGATGGATCCATCTGGGCCACGATGTACCGGGGGCCGGCGCAACGCTGGGACGGGACCGGCTGGACCGCCTTGTGCGACGACCGTGGCGCCCCCCAGGAGGGAACGTCCAAGGTGGCGCTCGCCCCAGATGGGACCGCCTGGGTCATGAGCGGGATCGACCTGATCCACTACGACCTGACTGGCGCGATGCTGGGGTCCGTGACCATCCCGGACGTCGAGCAGTACGGCGCGGACTCGATGACCGTCGCCGCCGACGGGTCGGTCTGGGTGGCCGCCTCACAGAAGGTCCAGCGCTTCGACGGCGCCTGGACGGTCATCCGCGATTCGAACGGAGTGCACGTCGGCGCGATGTCATTGACGGCCGCCGACGACGGTTCGGTCTGGGCGGCGGCCGCCACCATCGACGGCTCCTGCTGTCCGAACGTCGCACGGTTCGACGGGACCGGCGTCCAGTTCTTCACCGCCGCCGAAGGGCTGGGGGCCGCGAGCGGTGATATCGGCATCAATTCCATCGCGGTGCACGGCGCGGACGTGATCGTGATGAGCACGGACGGGACGTATCGCATCCCGGCCGACGGATCGGGGTCGAGGGTCTGGAGCCGGTTCGGTCCGACGCTCGACAGCGCCCCCGACGCGGCCTCCATCTCGTCGATGGTCGTCGACGGGAACGACCAGCTCGTCGCCGCCTCGGGGGATCGACTCCTGGAGATCCGTGGTGGCGGGTGGAAGGCCATCGACCTGCCCGGCCTCGCACCCGGATCCGGCAGCATCGACGGCCTGGTCAGGGCCGCGGATGGCGCCATCGCCATCGCGACGACGGTGGGCGCGATGGTCCGGAGCGACGGGCGGTGGACCGTTCTCGAACCCAAGCCGACGATCGCGATCGCCTTCGACAGCGCCGGCGCGTGCTGGCTCGCTCCCGGCGGCTCCGACCCGAACACCGGTGAGACCCTGCAGGAGCACTCGCTCTACCGGTTCACCCGACGGGGCGCACGCTGGGTGCGATCCCCGGTCGCGGTCCCCGACGGGCTGTCGTCGATCGACTCGTTCACGATCGGTCCCGACGGCGATGTGTGGCTTCGCGGCCAGAGCGCCGACGGGACCATGAGCATCTGGCGACGCCACGGGAAGCGATGGACCCGTGTCCCCGACCTGCCGGGACCGGACGCATCCTGGTCCGGACGCAAGCTGGTCGTGACGCGGGATGGCGATCTCGTGGTCCCCGCCGGGGGGAGCGAGAGCGACCGGTCCATCCTGGCGTATCGCTTCGAGGGGAAGACCTGGTCGACCATCCACGCGGCCGACAGCGGCGTCAGCTACGGCACGAACGACCTCGCGGTCGCGGACGACGGGACCCTCTGGATCAGCGCGTGGGGCAGCGGCCTGACCGGCATCGGTGGGCCGGGCGGGGATCTGCGACTGCGCGGCGCGTTCAGCGCGATCGGCCTCGGCGCTCGCGGCACGGCCTACGTCGCCGGCCCGTCCGGGATCTACCGGGTCCGACGCTGACGACGTGCCGACCTGATCAGGGCCGTTCGGGAGCCCCGGCGAAGAAGTCGACGATGACCGCTGACGCCGAAAACGTCCGCGTCGTCCGACCGACGATGAACGACGGCAGGTATTGCCAGCCACCCGGCCACGTATGCCCACCGCCGTCGATGCGGTAGAACGCGACGACCGAACCGGGCGCCGGGTCCTCGTAGGAATAGATCGTGGTGTCCGGGTCCAGGGTCGTAACGGCCGGCGCGACGCCTCCGAGCCCATCGCGCGCCACCCAGTCGGCCACGTACGCCTCGGCGCCCACCACAGTCCCCCGGGTCCGACCGAACACACGCACGTCTCCGCCCTTGAACGGGACGAGTGGGTCCGCCGTCCCCGAGATGACGAGCACCGAGACCGGTCTCCCCGGGTGGCATGCGACGGAGGCATCGGTCCCGAGCGTCCCGGCCACCTGGGCGACGGCCGCGATCCGGCCGCTCAGCTCGCAGGCGAGGCGGCCGGACATCATCGCGCCGTTGCTGATCCCGGTCGCGAACACTCGCGTGAGATCGACCGACGTCCGGCCGGCGAGGTCATCGAGCACGGCGGCGATGAAGGCCACGTCGTCCTGGTCGGCGTTGACGCCCGGCCGCCCGTCGTCCCACTGGTGATCGATGCCATCCGGGGCCACCACGATCCAGCCACGCCGGTCCGTCACCGTCGTCAATCCGGTCAGCCGCTCGATCGTCGTCGCTCGGCCGCCGCCACCGTGAAGCTCCACGATCACCGGCCGTGGCGTCCCGTCCGCGTCGGGCGGCAGATGGAGCTGGTACGACCGATCCTCACCATCGATGCGGAGCCGGATCGTCGTGTCGCCCCTGGCCGTCGCGCCGGAGGACCGCACGGCGACCGCGTCCACGGCGATCGCCCCGACAAGGACGAGGGCGCTGATGGCGACCACCGTGATGGCCGACGCAGCAGACCGTCGGGATCCTCTGGAGCGCATGGCGGAGATGCTGCCCAGCGGTCGTGAAGGACAGATGTGGCTCGCGACCGGGAAGCAGCCGAGGCGTGACCTCGGACAGGGGCTGCGATAGACTTCGCGTCCTCCCGAGCGGGAGTAACTCAGTTGGCAGAGTGTCAGCTTCCCAAGCTGAATGTCGCGGGTTCGAACCCCGTCTCCCGCTCCAACTCCCGGCTTCCCCTTGACGCCCGCCCCCAGGCGGCGCGACACGTCCGGCTCGGCGACTAGGCGCCCGCCACGAGCGCGCCGCCATCCTCGACCGGTTCCGCCCGGTCGAGGTCCAGATGGCGGAGGGTCGGCACCAGGGCCGCGACAGCGCCGACGACACCGAGGGTCAGCAGCCCTCCCCCGACGACGCTCGGGACCGTGCCGAAGAGCTTGGCGGAGAACCCGCTCTCGAAGGCCCCGAGCTCGTTCGACGCCCCGATGAAGACCCAGTTCACGGCCGCGACACGTCCCCGGATCCGCTCCGGCGACAGCACTCGCAGGATGGTGTTGCGGATGATCATGCTGATCCCGTCGGTCACCCCGCTGAAGAACAGCGCGATCATCGACAGCGCGAAGCTGGTCGACAGCCCGAACACGATCATGCTGACGCCGAATCCGGCGACGCAGATCAGCAGCGTCCGCCCGGCGTGCCGGCTGGGTGGCCGCCTCGTGGCGACGAGCATCACGCCGAGCGCCCCGAGGGAGGGCGCGGTCCGGAGCAGGCCGAGGCCGACCGGGCCGACGTGGAGGATGTCGCTCGCGAAGATCGGCAGCAGGGCGATGGCGCCGCCGAAGAAGACCGCGAACAGGTCCAGCGCCATCGAGCCGATCAGGGCGGGCGTCCGCGCGACGTACCGGATCCCGCCCAGCAGGCTCTCGAGCAGCGGCTCGCCGGCGATCCGCTCCGGCATCGGCCGGCGCGGGATCAGCGCGAGGCACCCGGTCGAGGTCGCGATGAGCAGGGCGATCAGCCCGTAGGTGCCGGCCACGCCGATGAGCGCGATGGCGATGCCGCCGAGCGCCGGCCCGAGGATCCCGCCGGCCTGGCTGACGCTGCTCTGGTACGACACGCCCTGGACCGCCTGCTCGCGCGGGATGACCTGCGCCTCGAACGCGGTATGGGCGGGGCGCTCGAAGCCGCTGGCGATCCCCGTGACGAAGATGACGGCGAGGATCGGCACGAGGCCGAGGCCGCCGTCGAGCGCGATCAACGAGAGGCCGATCGCGCAAAGCGTCATGACGAGACCGGTGGACACGACGATCCTGCGCCGGTCGTACATGTCCGCCAGGTGGCCACCGAAGAGGGACAGCGACAGCGCGGGGATGGCCTCGACCAGCCCGAGCCAGCCGAGCGCGAGCGGGTCCCGGGTGATGTCGTAGACCTGGAACCCGACGACCGTGATGAGCGCGCTGATCCCGAGGTTGCTGGTGAGCCGGGAGCCGAGCAGGTACCGGAAGTCGCGCTGCTGGAGCAAGGGCCGGGGCGACGTCACCGGCCAAGCATGGCGGGTGGGGCGCCGCGCGTCAGGGCCGCGTGTCGGGGGTCAGCCTCGAGGACGGCGCCTCGTCATCCGCCGCGGCGCCGCTCCATGGAGATCTGGAGGTCCTGCGAGATGCCCGTCCGGAACCCCGCCTCGCTCAGCGCGAGGTAGTACTCCCACATCCGGATGAAGCGCTCGTCGAAGCCCTGTGCCCGGACATCGTCGAGGCGGTCGAGGAACCGCGTCCGCCACGCCCGGAGGGTGGTCGCGTAGTGGGCCGCGATATCGTCGACGCCGGTGATGAGCAGACGCGTGTCGCGCGTGGCTCGCTCGATGACCGCGAGCGACGGGCACAGCCCGCCGGGGAAGATATAGGTCTGGATCCAGTTGGCGCCGCGGAGCTGCGCGGGATAGGCGGCATCGGGGAACGTGATGACCTGGAGGGCCAGCCGGCCGGCCGGTCGGAGCGCGCGGTCACAGGCCTGGAAGAACGTTGCGAGGTATTCCGCCCCGACCGCCTCGAGCATCTCGATCGAGACGATCGCGTCGTACGTCCCTTCGATGTCGCGGTAGTCGCGCAGCTGGATGTCGACCAGGCCATCGAGGCCGGCGGCGTGGACGCGCTCGGTCGCGAGAGCGTGCTGCTCCTTCGAGATCGTGATCGACGTCACGCGGCAGCCGAGCTCGCCGGCGGCGTACACCGCGAACCCGCCCCAGCCCGAGCCGATCTCGAGCACATGCATCCCGGGCGCGAGCCCGGCCCGCTCGGCGACGCGGCGATACTTGTTCCGCTGCGCGTCCTCGAGCGTCTCATCGGCGGTCTCGAACACCGCACTGGAGTAGGTCAGGGTCTCGTCGAGGAAGAGCCGGTAGAAGTCGTTGCCAAGGTCGTAGTGAGCGGCGATGTTGCGGCGACTGCCGCTCCGGGTGTTCCGGTGGAAGCGATGCGCGACGGTCCGCTGCACCTGGAGCGGGATCCGCCACCATCCCCGGGTGAGGGCCAGCGCCGCCCGGTTTCGAGCGGCCAGGGCGATGAGCGCGACGAGGTCCGGCGAGGACCACTGACCGTCCATGAACGCCTCGCCGGCGCCGGTCTCGCCGTGGAGCAGGATCCGGACGGCTGCCGCCTCGTCATGGACGTGGATCTCGGCGCGCAGGTCGGACTCGATGTCGCCGAACGTGCGCCGCGTCCCGTCGGGGAGTACGACCGTCAGGCAGCCGACCCGGATGCGGGACGCGGCCCCCAGGCCGACGCGCTGCGCGAGCGCGGGCAGGCCCAGGCCGCCGAGGCCGAACCGTTTTGCAGCATCGATGCGAACCGTCATGGGGCGACCTCCGGACGCGCTTCAGGGCGGGCGGCATGACCGTGGCGCTGGAACGGGATCCCGCGCCGCCACAGATGGAGTGCATGCCAGTGGATCAGCGCGATCGTCCGCTGGGTCATGAACGGGTGGCGCAGGAGCATCCGGATGATCATCCGGTCGGTCAGCGGGCGGCGGCAGAGGACGAGGCTGGTCGCCAGGAGTGGAGCGTCGCCTTGCCGCTCGTTGATGCCGATCCGCAGACGGTCGGGCGCGTCGTTCACGTGGACCGTGTAGCCGCCCTCCATGTCGATGAACGGCGAGACGTAGAAGGCCTTCGCCATCGCGGCCCGGAACGGGCCGTCGGACGCTGATGAACGAAGGGTGTACAGGTGGCGCTCGAGGTGCGTGTTGTGGACCTCGACGACGACCACGCGCAGGACACCCTCGGCGTCACGGCACAGGTAGAAGCTCGCGGGGTTGAAGACGTAGCCGAACACCCGCGCGTTCGTGACGAGCGTGATCCGCCAGCCGGTCGGGTCCTCGCCGTCGGCGCGCAGATGCTCGAGCACCGTGGCGCGGAGGTCGCTCGCGGGGACCGGCCAGTGGTCGTCATCGCGGAACGACAGCAGGTTGCGACGGTTCCGGCTGAGCATTCGGAGGCGCCGATCCACCTCGTCGAGCTCGTCGAGGTCGAGTGCCAGGTAGAAGACATCGTGCTGGAGGGCGTATCCGACCGGGCGCGAACGTCGGTGGGCGACGGTGCCCTCGAGGAGGTGCGACCTCATGCCGCCACCTCGCGTTCGTCGGCGCCGATCATCGCCGCGGCATCGAACCCGGAGCGGCAGCCGTCCTCGTGGAACCCGAAGCCCAGGTGGGCGCCGGCGTACCACGTGTCGCGGTGGCCCTGGAGCCGCCCGACCGCAGCCTGCGCCTCGAGCGTGCGGAACGTGTACAGCGGGTGGTCGAAGGTGCGCGCGACGATCACCCGCTCGTCGCGGACACGGTCGCCCGGATTGACCGACACGAAATAGTCGACCGGGCCTGGCAGCGCCTGGAGACGGTTCATGTGGTAGGTCATCGTCACAGCGTTCCCCGGCGGGTCGCAGGCCGCCTGATCGACGTTCCACGAGGACCATGCGGCGCGTCGGCGCGGCATGACGCGCGCATCGGTGTGCAGCACGACGTCGTTGCGGTTGTAGTCGAAGCCACCAAGGGCCGCCCGTTCGGCCGCGTCCGCGTCTGGGAGCAGGGCATGGGTCACATCGGCATGGGTCGCCATGACCACGGCATCGAAGCGGTCGTGCGAGCCCGCGGCCGTGCGCACGGTCACCCCGCCCTCGTCGCGGAGCACGGCCGTCACCGGGTCGCCCGCGCGGACGGTGCCGGGCCGGAGCGTGGCGATGAGGCGCTCCACGTACCGGCGCGAGCCGCCGGCGACCGTCCGCCAAGGGAGTGCCCGGCCCATCCCGATCAGCCCGTGGTTATCGAGGAAGCGGAGCAGGTAGTCGAGCGGGTACTCCAGCGTCCGGCCAGGTGCCGTCGACCAGACCGCGGCGGTCACGGGCACCAGGAAGTGGTCGCGGAACGCCGGACCGAAGGCACGGTCGTCGAGGAATGCGCCGAGCGTCAGGCCCGTCGGCTCGGCACCGTCGAGGATCGCCCGCGCCTCTCGATAGAAGCGGGCGATGTCGGGGAACATCCGCAGGTACGACGGGCGGGCCGCCAGGCCGGGCTGCGCGAAGAACCCCCGCACGCCGCGCGACCCGAACTCGACCGAACACGCCCGGCAGCTCGAGGCGAACGACATGTCGCTCGGCTGTGTCGCGACGCCGAGCTCGTCGAACAGGGCGACGAGCCTCGGATACGTCGGCTCGTTGTAGACGATGAAGCCGGTGTCGACCTGGATCGGCCCTGCAGGACCATCGACCGCGACGGTGGCGACATGGCCGCCGGCCGTCTGGTCTCGCTCGAACAAGGCGATCTCGTGGCCCTCGCCGTGGAGCGCATAGGCCGCGGTCAGCCCGCTGACCCCCGCCCCGACCACCGCGATCCTCACCGCCGGTTCGCCACGGCAAGCGCGTCGAGCGACCGCTGCATGCCGGCAAGGGCGTCCTTGGCGATCCGGTCGAAGGTCCCGCCGAGGAACGGCTCGAGCACCCGCATCCAGCCGCGGAGATGGATGTCCGCGACGTAGTCGATGTGGGTGCCGGTGCCGGCGGACCCGCGCTCGAACCGGATCTCGTCGACCGCCGTGACCCCTGACCCATCCCCGCTCAGGACGACCCGGCGCATCGGCTCGAACGCCGTGATCCGATACTCCATCGGCACGACTCGTCCGCGCATCCGCACCCCGAGCCGGTACCGGGCGCCCAGCCCTGCGACGCCCGGATCGATCCGCTCGGAGGTGGCGACGCCCGGATCCCAGTGACTCGCGTTCGCGAAGTCGGCGACGAAGGCGAACGCCTCGTCCACGGGCAGCGCGGTGTCGATCGTCTCGTGCAGTCGGGGCATGTCGGGCGTCTCCTCCGGTCCCGGGTCGGACCGTCTCGACGGGCATTCGCAGCGCACCATGATCCGGATCACTGCCCGCCCCGTAGGGATAGCCATGGACGGCCTGCGCTCGCTGATCGATGTCGCCCTCGAGCTGCCGGTCGTCCCGAGCTTCACGCGCATCGGGTTCGAAGTCCGGCGTCGGCTCTTCGACTGGCCCGATCCCGAGTCGTGGTCGATGACCGGCCGGACCGTGGTCATCACCGGCGCCACCTCGGGGCTCGGGCGGCACGCCGCGGGGTCGCTCGCGCGGATGGGCGCGCCGCTCGTGCTGGTGGGCCGTGACCCGGAGCGCCTGGACCGGACCCGGGACGAGCTGATCGCCGATGGCGGCGGAGCGGTCGAGCTGGTCGTCGCCGACATGTCGAGCCTCGACTCGGTCCGCGCCGCCGCCGACGCGATCCTCGCGCTGACACCGCGGATCGATGTCCTCGTGGACAACGCCGGGGCGATGTACCCGACCCGGCAGGTCTCACCCGACGGCATCGAGATGAGCCTGGCCACGATGGTCGTCGGGCCGTTCGTGCTGGTCGGACGGCTCTGGCCGAGGCTGGCGGCCTCCCCGGATGGACGGATCGTGGCGGTCACGTCGGGCGGGATGTACGCCCAGCGACTGCCGCTCGACGACCTCGGGTTCGCGCGGGGCGACTACGACGGCGCGCGCGCCTACGCCCGGGCCAAACGCGCCCAGGTCGCGCTGGTCCGCGAATGGGCTCGCCGGCTCCGGGCGCATGGGATCGTCGCGAACGCGATGCATCCCGGCTGGGCCGACACGCCGGGGCTCGAGGCGTCGCTGCCGGGGTTCCGCTCGCTGATCGGCGGACTGCTCCGGTCGCCGGCGGAGGGCGCCGACACCATCGTCTGGCTCGCGGCGGCTCCGGAGGCGCGGACGACCAGCGGGCGGCTCCTCCTGGACCGGCGCGTCCGCCCGTTCGATCGCGTGCCGGCGACGCGCCTGTCGGCATCGGACCGGCGCGACCTGTGGGATCAGGTGGTCGCGCTCACCCGGGAGCCGGACCCCGCACCACGGCCCCGCTGAGATCGCGGCCCAGGGCTACGTCGTCGGGATCGGCTGGACCGAGATGTACTTGCGGTCCCAGATCATCCGCTTGGGGGCGTACCACCAGTACGTGAAGAAGGTGTGGAACTGGGCCACGGTCAAGGCCTTGTTCGGCGCCATGTCGTAGCCGTACGAGCGGCTCTTGAGCCCGTACAACGGACCGACCACGCGCACGGTCTTGACCCTGAACCCCGGATCCGTGGCCGGGTCGGCGGTGGCGGTGAAGCCGACCAGCAGCCAGGCATGGTTCCCGTGCGAGACGGTGATCCCAACGGGCAGGTTCGTCAGGCGGAGCCGTTTGACGGCGTTGCGCACCGCGCTGCTGTAGGTGGCGCTCACGACGAGCCGATACCGCGGATCCACGAAGTGGCGCATCCCGGCCGCCCAGCCTTGCGCATCGACGCCGGCGGACAGCGGCAGCTTGTAGCGGTTCTGCCCGCGCATCCACTCGAAATAGCGGCGCTGGCCGGCCACGCTGTGGTCCCGTGTGCCCAGCACGATGTTCCGGGCGATCTGGACCCCGGCCGCCGTGCACCACAACCAGGTCTTCTGGGTGGTGAACGTGCCAGATCGGTACAGGTTCACGCCGCCCGTCCAGCGCGAGAGCCCGTTGGCGGCGGGCGGGTCCGCGGCGCCGATCGAGCTGAGCGCCACCGAGGCGGCGAGGGCGATGACGATGGCCAGTCGATGCGAAGACCGACCGAGACTGGTCGCTCGGGTCATGCCGTCAGGGTGCGCGCGATCGCGCATCCGCGCAACCGCGGTGTCTACCTCGCGCGGACGCGGTTGTTCTTCGCGTCGTGGGTCAGCTCGGCGAGCCCGAGCGCCTCGAGCAGCGGCGGCAGGTACATCCCGAACCGACCGCGATAGCCCTTGCGCAGCCCGTACCAACCGCCGACCGGGTTGTCGGCGGCGCGGCCCCACGCCTCGACCGTGCCGTCGGCCGCGTCCTTCTGCTCATCGGCCGCGCCGAGCGGCATCCAGTCGCCGTGCGCCTTGAGCATCGCGTGGAGGTCGTCGATCGCGCGCAGGTCGTACTTGAGCTGCGTCGACCCGACCTGACAGACGAGCGTCGGCGGATCGGCCGCCTCGTCCCGCCACATCTGGTACTCGGAGGTCCCCGGCGCCGTCCGCAGGTTCCACGGATCCTCGCGCGTCCCGGACCCGGTCGCGGTCTCGGCCATCTCGCACCTCGCAGTCGTCCGTCGGCGTCCCGCGGATACCGTAGCGCATCAGACGGGTCGTCCAGCTCGCTCGGGACCGCCTGCGGTAGGCTGCGCCGACGATGAGGAGGGCCGCGTGCGACCGAAGCTGACCGTCATGGACCCGGCACTGATCGAGCGGATCCTCGACGAGGCGTTCCGGGTCCTCGCCGAGGTCGGGATGGAGATCCGCGGCCCTGAGATGCGCCGCCGCCTCCTCGAGCACGGGCTGCCGCTGGACGCCGCCGGGGAGCGGGTCCTGTTCCCGCGATCGGTCGTGGAGCAGGCCATCGCCGACGCCCCCAAGGCGTTCACGCTCTTCGACCGCGACGGCAACCCGCACGCGGACCTCGGCGGCGACCGCGTCCACTTCGTGCCGGGCTCGTCGGGCCTCAAGGTCCTCGACCACCGGACCGGCGAGACCCGCCTCGCGAACTCGACCGACTTCGTCGAGTACGTCCGCGTCGGGGACGGGCTCCACAACATCCCGTACCTCGCCACCGCGTTCTCGACCAACGACGACATCGAGGCGAACGTGTCGGACGCGTGGCGCCTCTACATGTGCCTCACGAACTCGAAGAAGCCGGTGGTCTCGGGTGCCTTCACCGAGCACGGCGTCCCGCGCATGGTCGAGATGATGCAGCTGTTCCGCGCCGACCGCGCCGACCTGATCGCCCGCCCGATGAGCATCTTCACGATCACCGCGACCGGCAACTTCCGGTACAGCGAGGACTCGTGCCAGAACATGATCGACTGCGTCGAGGCGGGGGTCGCGGTCGAGATCGTGCCGGTGACGCTGATGGGCCTGATCGCCCCGGTCACGACGGTCGGCGCCACGGTCTTCCACACCGTCGACGTGCTCGCCGGCATCACGATGGCCCAGGTCATCCGACCGGGTACGCCGGTCCTCTTCGGCGGGGCGCCGGCCACGTTCCACATGAAGATCGCGAGCTCGCCGATGTCGGCCATCGAGGCGCTCCAGCTCGACGCGGCCTACGTCGCGGTCGCCAAGGCGCTCGACCTGCCGTGCCAGTCGTACATGGCGCTCTCGGACGGCCCCATCCTGGACGCGCAGGCCGGCGCGGAGACCTTCGGCAGCGCGCTGATCGCCGCGCTTGCCGGGGTCAACTCCGTATCGGGTCCGGGGATGCTCGACTTCCTCCTGGTGTTCAACCTCCCCAAGCTGGTCTTCGATGACGAGATGTGCGGCCAGGCGCTCCGCTTCGTGCGCGAGATCGAGCCCAAGGACGACCTGCCGACAGACGACCTGATCCGAACGCTGCTGGCCGACCAGCACCTGATCATGGCCGAGCACACCTCCGCCCACTGGCCCGAGGAGCTGTACCTCCCGTCGGCGATCGTCGACCGCGACAACCGGGAGCAGTGGACGAAGCTGGGCGCCAAGGACACCTACCAGCGGGCGATCGACGACGTCGAGCGGCGGCTGGCGTCGTACCGCGCGCCCGAGACGGACCCGCTCATCGACGCGGAGCTGCGCCGGATCATCGTCTCCGGCCTCGAGGACCAGACCGAGCTGCCGTTCATCCCCGTGGCCGAGGAGCCGACCGAGGCCGCGCTCGCCGCCACGGCCGGGCCCGCCCGGCGACGCAACCCGCGACGGGGCGGCTGAGGCGATGACGACCGTCGCCAACGCAGACGCCCGCGTCGGCCGCGACCTCTTCGACCCGTCGATCCGGCTCCCCGCGTTCGTGTTGCGCGAGCGGGCACTGGCCCATGACATCACCACGCTGGCCGCGTTCTGCCACGGCTACGGCATCTCGTTCGCACCGCACGGCAAGACCACGATGTCGCCGGCGATCTTCCGCCGGCAGGTCGAGGCCGGCGCGTGGGCGATCACGGTCGCCCACCCGTGGCAGGCCGAGGTGGCGCTCGAGGCCGGCGTCGAGCGGATCCTGATCGCCAACGAGGTGGTGGACGACGCGGGCCTGGACTGGATCGGCGGCGTCCTCGACCGGGATCGGGCGGAGCTGCTGGTCCTCGCCGATTCGGTCGCCGGCGTCGAGCGGATGGCCGCACGGCTGGCGGGGCGTCGGCGGCCGCTCCCGGTGCTGGTCGACATCGGCATGGTGGGCGGGCGGACCGGTGTCCGGACGACCGACGAGGCGGAGGCTGTCGCGGCGACGATCGAGGCCGCCGATCCCCTGGAGCTGGCCGGCCTCTCCGTCTACGAGGGCGTGGTCGACGGCGAGACGCTGACCGCGCGGCAGGACGCTGTGCGCGCGATGACCGCGTCGACTCGCGAGATCGCCGACCGACTCGCGCCACGCTTCGCCCGCTCCGGGGCGGTCGAGGTCGTCATCACCGGCGGCGGCAGCACGTATCCGGACGTGGTCGCCGAGGAGCTCGGCCGGCCGTGGTCGCTCCCCAAGCCGGTCCGCGTCGTGCTGCGCAGCGGTGCCTACATCACGCACGACCACGGGATCTACGAGCGCGGCTCCCCGTTCGGGATGCGGGCAGCGCCCGGCGCGCCACGGCTCGAGCCCGCGATCGAGGTCTGGGCGCCGGTCCTGTCCGCGCCGGAGCCCGGGCTGGCCATCGCCGGGGCCGGACGACGCGACCTGCCGGTCGACCAGGACCTGCCCGTCGTCATCAAGGTCCGTGGCGTGGACGGGGTCGTCCGTCCGGCCGGCCCCGGGTTCACCGTGGCGCGGCTCAACGATCAGCACGCCTTCATCGAGCTCGCGGACGGGGCGTCGGTCGCCGTCGGCGACCTCATCGCCTTCGGGATCTCGCACCCGTGCACCGCGTTCCAGCTCTGGCGCGAGGCGCTCGTCGTGGACGACGCGGATCGGATCCTC
>CAVUIE010000008.1:0-71923 GCA_963741445.1 uncultured Chloroflexia bacterium
GGGCAGGGCCAAGGGCAGGGGCAAGGCCAGGGGCAGGGGCAAGGGCCAGGGCCAGGGGCAGGGGCAGGGGCAGGGCCAGGGGCAGGGCCAAGGGCAGGGCCAGGGGCAGGGCCAGGGGCAGGGCCAGGGCCAGGGGCAGGGCCAGGGGCAGGGGCAGGGCGCCATCGGTGGCGGCGGCTCGAACGCCCGCTCGCTCGGCAACGGCACCGGCGGCAACGGCCGTCCGGCCGGCCCGACCAACCCGAACCGCCCGTCCGAGCTCGGGGGCGACCTCTCGTCGGTCTTCGCGCCGTTCGACCGCCTCGGCAAGCCGGGCGACCCGTCGTACGTCGCCGGCACCGGCGGCGACGGCCAGACCCAGCAGGGCAACGGCACCGGCCAGGGCACGAACAACGGCGTCCTGACCCCGTATCAGCAGGTCTACCAGGACTTCGCGTCCTACGCCCAGACATCGCTCGAGCGCGGCTACGTGCCGCTCTCGGTCAAGGACTACGTGCGCGACTACTTCAGCTCGCTCGACCCGACCAAGTGACGACGCAGGACCAGGGACGGATCGAGCCCCGACCGGAGGCCACCATGGACAGCACCACCCCCGTGGCGACCGCGCCGCGGCTGGCACCCGAGGCGTTCGCCGAGCGCGCCCAGGCCATCGAACAGGAAGTCGGCCGGGTCATCGTCGGCCAGCGCGAGCTGGTCCGCCAGACCGTCACCGGGCTGCTCGCGAACTCGCACGTGCTGCTCGAGGGCGTGCCCGGGCTCGGCAAGACGATGCTCGTGCGGACGCTCGCCGACGTCATCGACTGCTCGTTCAACCGCATCCAGTTCACGCCCGACCTGATGCCGGCCGACATCACCGGCACGAACATCCTCATCGAGGAGGGCGGCCAGCGCGTCTTCCGCTTCCAGCCGGGCCCGATCTTCGCCAACCTCGTCCTCGCCGACGAGATCAACCGCGCCACGCCGAAGACCCAGTCGAGCCTGCTCGAGGCGATGCAGGAGCACCAGGTCACGGTCGCGCGGCAGCGGTTCCCGCTCGACGCCCCGTTCTTCGTGCTCGCGACCCAGAACCCGCTCGAGATGGAGGGGACCTATCCCCTGCCCGAGGCGCAGCTCGACCGGTTCCTGTTCAAGGTCATGGTCCCGTTCCCGTCCGAGGAGGACCTCGTGACGATCATGGACCGCACGACCGGCTCCGAGTCCGTGACCGCGAGCAAGGTCTGCACCGCGGCCGAGATCGTCGAGATGCAGCGCCTCGCCAAGGCCGTGCCGATCGCCCCGCACGTGACGGCCTACGCCGTCAGCGTGCTGGCGGCCACCCACCCCGACCAGCCGCGCGCGCCGCAGCTCGTCCGCGAGTACGTGCGCTACGGCGGCTCGCCGCGCGGCGCCCAGGCGCTGGTCTCCGCGGGCAAGATCTACGCGCTGCTCGACGGCCGCTTCAACGTCGCCATCGACGACATCCGGGCGGTCGCCCTGCCGGCCCTGCGCCATCGGATCATCCTCAACTTCGAGGGCGAGGCCGAGGGCATCACGACCGAGGCGATCGTGCGGACCATCCTCGACACGGTCACCCCGCCGTCGGTCGAATAGCGGGTCCCCGACCCGCCATGACCGAGCGCGCATGACCGGACCCTCCGTCGGGCCGCCCGCCTCCGACCCCGCCGAGCGGCCGGCCGGCGACGCCGCGCGCCGAGGCCGGCACGCGCCCGGCGTTCCTGCCGAACGAGATCGACCCGACCGTCTTCGACGAGGCCTTCCTGCGCCAGCTCGAGCGCCTGCTGCTGCTGATGCGCTCGCCGGTCCGCGGCGGCCTGAAGGGCGGCCGGCGCAGCGTCAAGCGCGGCCAGTCCGTCGAGTTCGCCGACTACCGCGACTACACCATGGGCGACGACCTGCGCCAGCTCGACTGGAACGTCTACGCCCGCCTCGAGCGCCTCTTCGTGAAGCTCTTCGTCGAGGAGGAGGACGTCACCGTCACGCTGCTGATCGACGCGTCGGCGTCGATGGCGGCCGGGACGCCCGGCAAGCTCCTGTTCGCGAAGCGGGCCGCGGCGGCGCTCGGCTACATCGGGCTCGCGAGCGAGGACCGCGTCGCCGTCACCGCGCTGTCCGGTCGGACCGCCCGGCGGCGGACCGCGTTGCGCGGCTCCGGCCGGGTCTTCCGGCTGCTGGCCGACCTGTCCGCCATCGACCCGGCCGAGGGCCCGACGGACCTGCTGGCCGCCGCCCGCCATGCCGGCGCCCAGCTCCACGGCCGGGGCATCGTGGTCCTGCTCTCCGACCTGCTCGACCCGTCCGCCGACAAGGTCATCCGCGAGCTGGCGGCGACCGGCTCCGAGCTGATCGTCATGCACGTCCTCTCGCCCGACGAGCTCGACCCGGCGCTGGAGGGCGACCTGCGGCTGGTCGACAGCGAGACCGGCGAGGGGATCGACGTGACGGTCGACCTCGCGACCGTCGACGCCTACAAGGCGCGCCTCGCGGCCTGGAAGGCCGACCTCGCCGACCTCGCGGCCAAGCGACGGGCGAGCTACGTCGACCTCTCGTCCGACCAGAACCTCGCCGACCTGATGTTCGCCGAGCTGCGCCGCCGCCGGGTCCTGGGCTGACCGATGCCGTTCATCAGCCCGCTCGCGCTCGCCGGCCTCGTCTTCATCCCCGCGGTCATCGCGATGTACCTGCTCAAGCTCCGGCGCGACCAGGCGGTCGTGCCGTCCACGCTGCTGTGGAGCCGGCTGCTGACCGATGTCGAGGCCAACGCGCCGTGGCAGCGGCTGCGCCGGAGCCTGCTGCTGCTGGTCCAGCTGCTGCTGGTCCTCGCCCTGGTGCTGCTCGCGGCGCGGCCGTTCCTCGAGCGGCCGGCCGGGCTCGCGCGGGACGTCGTCCTCGTGATGGACACCTCGGCCAGCATGGGCGCCACGGACGTCGCGCCGAACCGGCTGGCCGCCGCGCGCGACGCGGCGATGGCCGCCCTCAAGGACCTGCCCACCGGCGGCAAGGTCAGCGTCATCGCCGCGGACCGGACGGCACGGATCGTCGTCAACGAGACGACCGACCTCGGCCGCGTCCGGCAGGCGATCGACGACCTGCGACCGGCCCCGACCCGCGGCGACCTCGGCGATGCGCTCGAGCTCGCCTCGAAGCTGGCGACCCGCTCCGGCGAGCGCGCAGATCCTGGTGGCGACCGACGCGGCGCTCTCGACGCCGCCGACCGTCAAGGTCTCGGCGCCGATCAAGGTGCTGCCCGTCGGCCGCGACCGCAAGAACCAGGCGATCGTGGCGCTCGCGGTCCGGACCGCGCCGTCCGCGGTCACGCGCTCGGTCTTCATCAGCATCGCCAACGTCGACCTCGAGCGGGCGGACCGCCGGATCGAGCTGTGGGGCGACGACCGGCTGCTCGAGGCACGCGACGTGACGCTCGAGGCGCAGGCCCGCGCCGATGTCGTGATCGACGACGTCCCGAACGACGTCGGCACGGTCGAGGCGCGGCTGGTCTCGCGCGACCCGTCGGTGACCACGCCCGACCAGCTGGCCGTCGACGACCACGCGTGGGCCGTCCTGCCCGACGGCGCGGACCCGCCTCGTGCTGGTCGTCGGCGAGGGCGACCCGTATCTCGAGACCGCGCTCTCGTACCTGCCGAACGTCGAGCTGTACGGCGTCGCGCCGAAGGACTACGGCGCCTCGACCCAGCGCACCGACGGCCGGCCGTGGGACCTCACGATCTTCGAGGGCAACCTGCCGGCCACGCTGCCGACGACCCCGATCCTCGCGATCGCGCCGCCGAGCACCAGCCCGCTCGGCGAGGTCACCGGCACGCTCAAGGACCCGGGCATCGGCTCGCTCGACCCGGCCGAGCCGATCCTCCGCTACGTCGACCTGTCGACGACCCACATCTCGGCGGCGCAGCAGCTGACGACGCCGGACTGGGCGCGGACCGTCATCCCGGGCCCGAAGGGCTCGCCGCTGCTCTACACGGGCGTCCGCGCCGGCCTGCCGACCGCCGTCCTGGCCTTCGAGCCGCGCCGCTCCGACCTGCCGCTCCAGGTGGCCTTCCCGATCCTGCTCTCGAACCTGACCGGCGAGCTGCTCGGCGGGTCCACCGCGCCGACCGACGCCGTCGCCCCGGGCTCGCCGGTCAGCCTCCAGGTCCCGGCCGGCGCGACCGGCGTGACCGTGACCCGGCCCGACGGCACGACGACCGAGCTGGTGCCGAGCCTGGCCAGCGGGTCGGCGGTGACGTACGCGCTGACCGACCTGCCGGGCATCTACACGGTCACCCCGACCGGCGTCGTCGCCGCCTCCCCGGCCCCGTCGGGAGCGGCCGGGCCGACGCCACGGCCGTCGGCCGCCGCGAGCGGCGGTCCGTCCGCGTCGCCGGGGTCGTCGCCGCTCGTCGTCGACCCGAACGCCCCGGTCCGCTTCGCGGTCGACCTCTTCGACCTCGGGGAGTCGTCGATCGCGCCGGGCTCGCCGGCGGCCATCGAGGCGCTCGGCGACGACCGCCGCGGTCCCCGGCGCCTCCGCGGCGCCCGGGACGCCGGCCACGGAGCGCCCGACCACCCGCGACGAGCTCTGGATCCCGATCGTGCTGATCGTGCTGGTCGGGCTCTGCGTCGAGTGGGCCATCTACCACCGCGACGCGGTCATCCGCGTCCGCCGCTCGCTCTCCGGCGCGCTCCGGCGACGGCCTGACGGCGGGACCGCCTGATGGGCATCTCGTTCACCGAGCCGCTCTGGCTCCTGCTGCTGGTCCCGGCGCTGGCCGCTGACGATCGGCCTCCACCTCGCCGCGCGCCGGCGGATGGGCGCGGGCCGTCGCCGGGCGGCGCTCGTCGTCCGCTCGCTGCTGCTGAGCGCCCTCGTCCTCGCGATCGCCGGGTTCCAGCTGGTCCTGCCGGTCGACCGCCTCGCGACGGTGTTCGTCGTCGACCTCTCCGATTCGGTCGGCAACGCGGGGCGGAGCGAGGCCCTCGCGTTCCTGCGCGAGACCCTCAAGGAGAAGCCGCAGGGCGACGTGGCCGGGATCGTCGCGTTCGGCAAGGACGCGCTCGTCGAGCGGCTCCCGTCCGAGCTCGAGGACATCGACCGGATCGCCTCGACGCCGGTCGAGAGCGCCACCGACATCGGCGGCGCGCTGCGGCTCGCCACGGCCCTGTTCCCCGACGACGCGCAGAAGCGGATCGTCCTGCTCAGCGACGGCAACGACACGACCGGCGGCGGGCAGGCCGAGGCGTCGCTCGCGGCGAGCCGGGGCGTCCGGATCGAGACGCGCGCGATCGGCCTCGGCGACGTCGACGAGGTGCTCGTCGAGCGGCTCACGACGCCGTCGATCGCGCGGCTCGGCGAATCGGTCCAGGCGATCGTCGAGATCCGCTCGTCGGTCGCCCAGGCGGCGACCGTCCGGCTGTTCGCCGACGGCGCGCTGGTCTCCACCCAGCCGGTCCAGCTCGAGGCGGGCGTCACGCGGGTCACCTTCGACGTCAAGCCCACCGAGGCCGGCTTCCACACGTTCCGGGCCGTCGTCGAGGCCGCCCGCGACACGTTCAGCCAGAACGACCGCGCCGACTCCAACACCATCGTCAAGGGCGAGCCGCGGACGCTGGTCCTCGCCGGGCAACGACCAGGTCGCCACCCAGCTGGTCGCCGCGCTCAAGGCGCAGCGCCAGCAGGTCGACACGATGGTCCCCGAGGCGCTGCCGACTCGGACCTCGCCGGCCTCGCCACCTACGACAGCATCGTGCTGGTCGACGTGCCGCGGATCCGGCTCAACGACCGCCAGCTGGCCGCGCTCCAGGTCTACGTCCGCGACCTCGGCAAGGGGCTGGTGATGGTCGGCGGCGAGGACAGCTACGGCGCCGGCGGCTACCAGAAGACGCCGCTCGAGGAGTCGCTGCCGGTCGACATGGGCGTCCGCGACCGCCAGAAGCAGCCGGACATCGCGCTCGTCGTCGTCATCGACAAGTCGGGCTCGATGGCGGCCTGCCACTGCAACACGTTCGACCGCGGCACCGGGAGCGCATCGCCGGCGTCCAGAAGGTGGACATCGGCAAGGAGGCGATCCTGCGGGCCGCGGCGGCCATGACCGACCGCGACGAGCTCGGCGTCGTCGCCTTCAACGAGTCGGCCCACTGGGTCGTGAAGACGCAGCCGCTCGGCGGCGGTCGGCGACCTCCAGGGCGACCTCGCGACGATCAAGGCGGACGGCCAGACCAACATCTATTCGGGGCTCGACGAGGCGGTCAAGTCGCTCGAGGGGGTCACCGCGACGCGCCGCCACATCATCCTGCTGACCGACGGCTGGTCGTCGTCCGGCCAGTACGACGACATCATCAAGAAGATGAAGGCCGACGGGATCACGCTCTCGACGGTCGGCGCGGGCGGCGGCGCCAACCCGTTCCTCGAGCAGCTCGCGACGCAGGGCGGCGGCCGGTTCTACGCGGCCGCGAACCCGGCGAGCATCCCCGACATCTTCCTCAAGGAGACGCAGCAGGTCTCCGGCCAGCAGATCATCGAGGAGCCGTTCTTCCCGATCCAGACGTCGTCGTCGCCGATCCTGCGCGGCCTCGACCAGGGGCTGCCGAAGCTCCTCGGCTACAACGGCACGACCGCCAAGCCGGCGGCCCAGACCGTGCTGGTCACGTCGCGCGACGATCCGCTCCTCGCCCAGTGGCAGTACGGCCTCGGGCGGTCCGTGGCGTGGACGTCGGACTCGACCGGTCGCTGGGCCAAGGACTGGCTGGCCTGGCCCGGCTTCGACAAGTTCTTCTCGCAGCTCGTCAGCTGGACGTTCCCGGGCGACGAGACCGACGGCATCGAGGCGACCTTCCAGACGAAGGACGGGCGGACGTCGCTGCACATCGAGAGCGTCGAGGCCGACGGCTCGCCGCGCGACTTCTACGCGACGCACGCGGTGCTGGTGGGGCCGGACCTCGAGCCGCACGACGTGGCGCTGTCGCAGGTCGCGCCGGGCGAGTACGAGGCGACGCTCGGCGAGGTCGATCCGGGCGCGTACGCGATCCGCGTCACGCAGACCAAGCCCGGGTCGTCGCCGCTGGGGCGGACCGTGGGGCTGGTGGCGCCGACCTCGGCGGAGTACCGGCTGCTCGGGACGGACGAGGCGTTCCTCGGGTCGCTGCGGGCCGCGACCGGCGGGACGGTCATCACGACCGCCCTCCAGCCGTGGACGCACGACCTGACGGTCACGAGCCACTTCACCGACCTGTGGCCGCTGCTGCTGATCCTGGCGCTGCTGCTGTGGCCGCTCGACATCGCGCTGCGGCGGGTCTCGGTGGGTCGTCGCGAGCTCGCGCTGGCACGCGGGTGGGTCCGCGGGATCGGCGGCACGACGGCGAGCGACGGCACCGCGGACGTCGACCGGGGCGAGCCTGCTGGCGGCGCGGGAGCGGGCGACCGGGGCGCCGTCGCGCGCGTCGCTGCGCGGAGTCGGGACCGCGACGGCCGAGCCGACGAGTCGAGGGCGCCGAGCGCGCCGGCGGCAACGACGCCGACCGCAAGCGCCGCGCGACGGCGGCGCCACCACCGAAGCCCGCCGCCCCGGCGGCGAAGGCGATCCGAAGCCGACCCCACCGCGGCACCGCCGCCCCCTCCGCCATCGGCTCCGGCCCCGCCCGCCGAGGCTCACCGACACGCTCACCAAGCTTCGCGACGCGAAGCGCGCCAGGGGCCGCTGACCTTCGGCCACGGGCCTCGCCGGACGGGTTCGGCGACCGGTGATACCTTCCCAGCGATGTCCCCCATCCGCCTGGCTGTCGCCGCCCTGCTGATGAGCGCGCTCGTCGCCGGCTGCGGCGTCGTCAGCACCACGCCGCCGGTCCCGCAGCCCCGGCCGACTTCACCGACATCGCCAACGGCCTGTCGCGCCTCGGCGATCCGCATCGACCACGTCGTCTCCGGCGACGCCGGGTGCAGCGACCAGGAGCTGATCCCGACCGCGATCGGCTTCGACGCGTCCGGCCTCGACCAGGCGAGCGTCGTCCGGCTGCATCTCTTCATCTTCCGGAACCACGACGTCGTTCGAGAAGCTGCGCGGGACGGTCGACGGCTGCGCGGCCGGCTTCGTCACCGACCCGCAGACCTTCGAGTCGATCGACGAGTCGCCGTACGTCGTCGCGTCGCAGGGCCCGTGGGGCCAGCAGTTCGAGGCGGCACTCCGGTCCGGGCTCAAGGTCGCCGCCGGCGACGGCGGGGCCGGCGGCGGAGGCTACGGGGCGTACTAGCGCGCCGCCCGTCGCGGTGCGGTCCGGATGGGCCGTGTGACGTCCGGTCGGCTCCGGTGAGGTGCCGACGACGCCGTCCTTCCTAGCACTCGTGGGACGTCCGGGTCACGGTCACGATGAGGGTCCCGACCCGATGGTTCGGGCATGCCCCTCCCCGACCGCCCGGTGTGGCGTCTGCTCACTTCGACGCTGCTCGCCGTGGTCCTCGGGATCGGGGTCGTGGCGGGCACCGTCGCCCAGGATTCGGGGCCGGTCGCGCCCCCGGCGCCGGTCGCGACGCCGGCTCCGTCCGTGCCACCCGGCGAGGTCAAGGGCATCACGGATCCGCCGTCGGATGTCGGCCCCGTCGTCGAGCCCGGCGACCCGAACGACCTGTCGCCGCACCTCGCCCGAGCCGTCGTCGCCACCGCCGCCGGCTCCGACGCCCGACCGCCCGACCGAAGCCGGCCAAGGTCGCGGCGACCGCCGCCGCCCCGGCCACCTACAAGGGCCGCAACCACGTCTGGATGCCGGCGCTCCGGATCGACAAGGCGGTCTCCTGGTACGCCTGCTCGAACTCGTCCTACCCGGGCAACCGCGTCTACCGCTGGGGCTGCGCCGGCGTCGAACAACGTCTACCTCTTCGGGCACGCCTCGAGCGTCTTCCAGCCGCTCCACGACGCCTACGTCGACGGCCGGCTCAGGAAGGGCATGAAGCTCTGGTACGCCGACGGCGACGGCGTCGTCCACGCGTACGCGGTCGCGTGGTGGAAGGTCACGACCCCCACGAAGGGCGTCTGGGCCTACGCGGCGCAGTCGAAGCCGAGCCTGACCCTGCAGACCTGCCTCGGCTCGCGGAGCCAGTACCGGCTGATCGTCCGGCTCACGCAGGTCGACTGACCGCGGGCGCCGCGCCGAGGCGCCCTAGACGACCCGCAGCCCGAGGATCCGCCGCGCGATCACGAGCCGCTGGACCTGGCTGGTCCCCTCGCCGATCTCGGTGAGCTTCGCGTCGCGCATGAAGCGCTCGACCGGGTAGTCGGTGACGTAGCCGTAGCCGCCGTGGACCTGGATGGCGTTGTTCGTCGCCCGCGAGCTGACCTCCGACGCGAACAGCTTGGCCTCGGCGGCGACCAGCCCGAAGTCGCGGCCCTGGTCCTTGAGCCACGCGGCGCGCCAGACGAGCGCGCGGGCGGCCTCGATCTCGGTCGCCATGTCGGCGATCATGAACGCGACCCCCTGGAACGAGCCGATCGGCCGGCCGAACTGCTCGCGCGTCTGCGCGTACGGGATCGCGGCGTCGAGCGCGGCCTGCGCGAGCCCGACCGCCAGCGCCCCGATGCTGATCCGGCCGCCGTCGAGGATGGCCAGGAACGTCTTGAAGCCGCTCCCCTGCTCGCCGAGCATGTTCGCCGCCGGGACGCGGGCGCCCTCGAAGTGCAGCTCGCCGGTCGCCGAGGCGTGCAGGCCGAGCTTGTCCTCGAGCCGTCCGACCGAGAAGCCCGGGCGTGTCCGCGGGGACGATGAACGCGCTGATCTCCGGGTTGCCGTCGTCGCGGGTGCCGGTCCGCGCCGTGACGATGTACGTGCCGGCCTGGCCGGCGTTGGTGATGAAGCGCTTGCCGCCGTCGATGACCCAGGTGCCGCCGTCGGGGCCGTCCTCGTGGCGGGCCGTCGTGCGCGTGCCGCCCGAGTCGCTGCCGGCGCCCGGCTCGGTCAGCCCGTACGCGCCGATGACCTTGCCCTGCGCCATCGGGACGAGGAACTCGTCCTGCTGGGCCTTCGTGCCCGCGAGGTGGAGCGGGCCGCAGCCGAGGCTCGTGTGCGCGGCGACGATCAGCCCGAGCGAGCCCCAGACCCGGCCGATCTCCTCGATCGCGATGGCGTAGGCGAGCGTGTCGAGGCCGGCGCCGCCCTCGTCCTCGGGGATCGGGATGCCGAGCCAGCCGAGCTCGCCGAGCCGCCGGACGATCTCGATCGGGAAGCGACGCTCGCGCTCGTGCTCCTCGATGACCGGCGCGACCTCGGTGAGCATGAAGTCGCGGATGGTGTCCCGCAGCAGCGCGTGCTCCGGGGAGAGGTCGAGGTCCATGCACCGCCGAGCGTAGCACCGGGACAGCGCCGGACGGGCGCCGGTGCTAGCCTTCCGGGATGCCCGATCCGAACGCGTCGGTGCCCGCCACCAGCGTGCACATGCCGAGCGCCGCTCCGGCGCCGTCGGCGGCCCGTCGAGCCTGCGACGCGATCTGCTGCTGCGCCTCCGCCTCGACGGCCCGTCCTCGCCCGACCAGCTCGCGACGCGGCTCGGCGCATCGCGGACCGGGGTCCTGCAGCAGCTCCGGGCACTCGAGGCGGCGCATCTCGTCAGCCGCCAGACCGTGCGCCACGGCGTCGGCCGGCCGCGCCACCTCTACGACGTCACCGCCGGATGCCCAGGACCTGTTCCCCGCGACCTACGACGCGCTGGCCGCCGGGCTCCTCGCCGCGATCGGCGCGGTCGGCGGCGACGAGCTGCTCGAGGAGGTCTTCGCGGCGCGGCGCCGGCAGCTCGGCGACCGCGTCCGCGACCAGCTGGCGGAGCGGGTCGCCGCAGGACGCGCCGCTGGTCGTGCGGGTCCGCGAGCTCGCCGAGATCCAGGCCGCGCAGGGCTACCTCGCCGAGACCGTGGTCGATGCGGACGGCTCGATCCGCCTGCGCGAGCACAACTGCGCCATCTACCACGTCGCGAAGGGCACGCCCGCCGCCTGCCAGGCCGAGCTGGAGCTGTTCCGCGAGGTCCTCGGCGCCGACGTGATCCGCGAGACGCACATCGTCTCGGGCGACCGCTGCTGCTCGTACCGGGTCGAGGAGAAGACGCCGGACCTCGCCGACTAGGCGAAGTGGCGGGGGCGCCGGTCGGGTGCCGGTGCGGGCCGTACCGGCACCCTTGTCCGACCCCACAAGACTCCCAGGCTTAGGTTCTGGGCTTCGGAACCCATAGGCGCTCGTCTCGCGCGCGCTGGACGGGTCGGGCACGCACGCTCGAGCGCGTGCTCACGGTAGATGGCGTTCTGAGAGGCTCCGCACGGCGCCCACGGGCGTCCTTGTGCGTGGGCTAAGACTGGGAGACGTTGCCGAGGGGAGAAGGTGCGGGTGGGCCTGCACGCGTCACGGCCACGGATCGGCCACGACCGACTACGCCTCTTCGCGCTCCACGACCGCGCGGCGCGCGGGCTCCAGCACCGGCGCCGGCACGTCCGTGACGTTCGGCACGAACGACGCCGCCAGCGACGTCTCGGCGGCCTGCACCTGGTCCGCGGCGGACAGGATGCCGAGGCGACCCAGCTGGGCCATCTCGTCGCGGATGTAGGTCTTGAGCATCTCGGGGCCGTCGGTGTTGATCGTGAACCGGACCTCGTTGCGCCGCAGCGTGTCGAAGATCCAGCGGAACTCCTCCCAGCCGCTGACGACCTTGGTGTTGAGGTTCGAGGTCGGGCAGATCTCGAGGACGATGCCGCGCTCGCGGATCATCGACATCGCCCGCGGGTCGTAGGCCGCCTTGACGCCGTGGCCGATGCGGTCCGGCTCGAGCAGCTCGACGACCCGCGCGATCTCGTCGATCGGGCCGGACTCGCCGGTGTGCACCGTCAGCCCGAGGCCGTACTGGCGCGCCCGCCGGAAGAGCCGCCGGTAGTCGGCGACGCGGAAGGTCGTCGCCTCGGGGCCGGCGATGTCGATGCCGACGACGCCGCGGTCCCGCCAGGCGATCGCCTTCTCCGCGATGATCTCGTTGAGCTCGTACGGGAACGCGCGGTCGAGGCAGAAGATCAGACCCGGCTTGACCGGGTACTCGAGCGTCGCCTTGTCCATGCCGCGGACCGCCGCCGCGATGATGTGGTCGAGGTCCTGCTCGCCGCCGCGGTTCCGCTTCATCGGGTTGAAGCGGAGCTCCATGGTCGTGACGTTGTTCTTCCGGTACGCCCCGCCGACGACCTCGTAGACGGCCCGCTCGACGGCGAGCGGCGAGCTCTGGATCAGCTCGGTCCAGTGGAAGAGCTGGAGATAGCCGTCGAAGCTCTGCGAGCGCTTCGACACGGTGATCATGTCCCGGAACTCCCAGTAGTCCTTGGTCGGGAGCTTGATGCCCTGGGAGTGGGCGATCCCCCACATGATCGCCGGGGTCACGGCGCCGCCGAGATGGCAGTGCAGCTCCGCGAGGGCGATCTTGCGGGAGAGCGGTCGGGCCATACCGGGAGGATAGCGTCAGCCCGGGGCGGGCGCCGAGGGGGTCGAAGGTCCAGGGCGCAGCTCGACGTGCCAGGTCTCGACGTGGCGCTCGGCGGCCGTCGCATCCAGGCCACGGTCATCGCGTAGACGCCGGGCGGCCACGGCGCGGTCGTCCGGGGCCGCGAACCCGACCCACGGCGCCCCGCCGTGGTTGGACGACACGCCGCCGACGGACGTGATCGGACCGAGGGGCACGTCCGGCGCCAGGCGCGCGATCCCGGCTCGTCTCGATCCGCGCGTGCGAGGGCAGCATCACGCCGAGCCCGGTCGCCCGTGGCAGGTAGACGCGGGCGACCGTGGGCCGGGCCGCCGGGTCGAGCCCCGCCAGGCTGGCGGCCCAGGCCCCGGTCTCGTCCAGCGGGTCGACGGGCGCGGCGCGCAGCGGCACGGCCGACGCCGTCCACCGTCGCGAACGGTCCGACGAGGACTGCGGACGGGTCGCTCGAGGCGAGCGGCACGAGGCGGGTGACGTCCGGATACGCGGGAACGTTCGGTGGCGGGACCGTGCCGTCGGGCCTGGGATCGCCACGTCGACCCGCCGGATCGTGCCCTCGACGAGGGCGTCCACGCGGTAGCGCCCGGCAGGGAACGCGATCGCCCGGCCCGGGATCGCGAGCACCAGCGGCCCGCCGACGATCGCGTCGTCGATCGGGTTCGCGTCGACCCACTCCAGATCGCCGTCGGCCCGCACTCGCCAGATGCGCACGTCCTCGGCGATGGCTCCGGGCTCCGTCGCCACCCCGAGCGCGACGATCGACTGGCCTCGGGTATCGAGGACGGTCGGGCCATCGGACGCCGGCGTGTGCCAGCCCTCGAAGTAGACGGGGTAGCCGGCGGAACCGGTCGAGGCGGACCAGTCGACCGTGACGACGTCGACGGCAAAGACCGGGTTCGGGAACCCGGAGCGCTCGACGGCGGCCCATGAGAGGCCCGGGGATGGCGGCGTCGTCGTCCCCAACTGTTCCGGGATCGTCACGTCCGAGCTGCCGGGTCTCCCCATCGACCACCGCCTCGATCCGGTAGCGGCCCGGCGCGAACGCTGTCAGCTGGCCGGACGGCGCGAGGACGACGGCTCCGCCCGTCGCCACGCCGCCGACCGGGGCGGCCTCCAGCGACTCCAGGGCGCCGGCCGGTCCGACCCGCCAGATCCGGACCGCCTCGACCACGCCCTCGGCATGCGGTGCGACGCCGAGCGCGACGATCGATCGGCCTCCTGGATCGAGTTCGGTCGGGCCATCGGGCGACGGCGTCAGGTATTCCGCGGCATAGACCGGATGGCCGAGCGGGCGCGTCGATGACGAACGGTCGACAGTCACGATGTCGATCCGAAGTCCTGGCGCGACCGACGAGGCAGCATCGGTGGGAGTGGCCGCAGAGGGGCTCGCGACGGCGACACCGTTCGACTTGTCGTCGCTGCTCTGCCAGGGCTTCAGGACCGCGAGCGCCAGACCGGCGATGATCGCGACGACGAGGAGCGCGACCGGTTCGATCCGGCGGCGCGGCCGCCCGAGCGGGACCGGATCGAACTCGACGCTCACGCGTGCCGCCGACTACCCCGCGAGCGGGACGATCCGGCCCTCGTCGTCGATCGTGGCCTGGCGGCGCAAGCGCTTCAGCTCGGCGCCGGGCACCTGGTCGCGGGCGTGGTAGCTCGAGCGGACGAGCGGCGCCGACTCGACGTGCTTGAACCCGAGCCCCAGCGCCTCGACCTTCATCTCGGCGAACTCGTCGGGGTGGTAGTAGCGCTCGAGCGGCAGGTGCTGCAGCGACGGCCGCAGGTACTGGCCGATGGTCAGGATGTCGACGTCGTTCTCGCGCAGCGCCTCGAACGCCTCGGTCAGCTCGGGCCGCGTCTCGCCGAGGCCGACCATCAGGCTCGACTTCGTGTGGACGGGGTAGCCGATCTCCTGGGCCATCTCCTTCGCGCGTCGCAGCACGTACAGCGAGCGGTCCCAGCGCGCGCGCTTGCGGACCGGCTTCTGGAGCCGTCTCACGGTCTCGAGGTTGTGGTTGAGGATGTCCGGCCGGGCGGCCATGACGGTCTGCAGGCGGGCGTCGGCGCCGTCGAAGTCGGGGATCAGGACCTCGATGCCCATCCCGGGCGAGTGCTCGCGCATCGCGAGGATGGTCTCGGCGAAGATCCTCGAACCTCCGTCCGGCAGGTCGTCGCGGGCGACGCTGGTCACGACCACGTGCTCGAGGCGCATCGCCCCGACCGCCTCCGCGACCCGGCGCGGCTCGTCGTCGTCGAACCAGGTGGGCCGGCCGGTCTTCACCGCGCAGAAGCCGCAGGCCCGCGTGCACGTGTCGCCCAGGATCATGATCGTGGCCGTGCGCTGGTCCCAGCATTCCCCGATGTTGGGGCAGTGGGCCTCCTCGCAGACCGTGTTGAGCGAGAGGCCACGCAGCAGCCCCTTGAGGTCGTGGTAGTTCTCGCCGGACGGCATGCGGGCGCGGATCCAGTCGGGATGGCGTCGCGGCGCCATCGAGCCGTCGGCGGCGGGCTGCCCCTCCGCTCCTCCGCCGAGCGCGATCGGGAGGTCCGGGCGGCCGTGGGCGCCGCCATGGCCGGCATCGTCGTCCGGTGGCTGGAACATCGGAAGGTCGCGCGCCATGGGCCGGAGTGTACGACCGATCAGCCCGGCGGGCCGGCGGTCTCGGCGAGCACCGCAGGCAGCCCGACCGCGAGCGATCGCGGGTCGAAGCCGAGCTCGGTGGCGGCGCGCCTAGAGGTCGCCCAATACGTCACCCCGATCGACGCGCTGACGATCTCGCGGAGGTTCGGGGACAGCCCGAACCACGCCCCGCGGTTCGGGAACAGGAACGCGCCGATGCGCAACGGGAGGTCCGGGATCTCGAGGCGCGGCAGGCGGTGTCCGCCGGCCCTGGCCGCGATCCGCAGCGCGTCGCGGATCCGCACGGTGTCGCCGCCCAGGACATAGGTCCGGCCCATGACGCCCCGGTCGAGCGCGGCGAGGATCCCACGGGCCAGGTCCTCGACGTGGACGAAGCCGAGTCCGACCCCGCCGAGCCCGACGAACGGGAGCGTGCCCGCGTAGGCCTGCGCGAGCTGGTCGCCGAGCGGCGTGTGGTCGCCGGGCCCGTACACCTGCGACGGCATGACGATGATGGCTGGCGCGCCGTCCGCGATGCGCCGCTCCACCTCGACATGCGCACGCCACTTGGTCTCGTCGTACCAGCTCAGGAAGCCATCGGTCGGGTCGCGCCGGTAGGTCTCGTCGACGATGGCCCCCCTGGTGTTGCCGAAGACGTTGATCGTCGAGACGTAGACGGTCCTCGGGACCCGCCTCGCGATGGCGGCGTCGAGCGTCCGGGCCGCGGTCCCGACGTTGGCGTCCTCCATCGCGGGGCGCTCGGATGCGGCGATCCCGATCCGGTACGAGCCGGCGCCGTGGATCAGCGCGTCCGCGCCCTCGAGCGACGCGGCGATCGTCGTCGAGTCGTGCAGGTCGTCGGCGACGAGCGTCAGACCGAGTGGCTCCGGCGCCGTCCATCGCGCGGGGTCGCGGACGAGGGCGACGACCTCGTCCCCGCGGGCGAGGAGCTGGCGGACCACCGCGCCACCGACGAACCCCCCGCCACCGGTGACCGCGACGCGCATCAGTAGACGGGCGTGTCGGTCCCGACGGCTTCGAGCGCGGCCTTGATCACGCGCAAGAAGGCCGCCGCCTGGGCGCCGTCATTCGCGCGATGGTCGATCGCGAGGACCATGTTCATGACCGGGCGGATGGCGATCACGTCGCCCTCGGGTGTCTCGCGGACGACCGGGCGCTTGGTGATGGCCTCCATCGTCAGGATCGCGACTTCCGGCACGTTGATGATCGGCATCGTGAGGTTCGATCCGAACCAGCCGGTGTTGTCGATGGTGAAGGTGCTGCCACCGTAGTCGTCGAGGCGGAGCTTGCCGGCCCGGGCACGCGCCGCCACGTCGGCGATCGCGTGGTTGAGGCCGTTGATCGAGAGCTGGTCAACGTCGCGGACGACCGGCACCAAGAGCCCGTCGTCGACGGCCACGGCCACGCCCATGTTGATGCGGCGCTTGGCGAGGAGGCCGGCGTCGGTCCAGTGGCTGTTGAAGGTCGGGTACTGCTTCAGCGCATCGACCGCGGCCTTGATGACGAACGGGACGTAGCTGAGCGAGAGCCCCTCGCGGGCCTGGTAGTCACGCTTGGCCGCCTCGCGCGCCCGGACGAGCCCGCTGGCATCGACCTCCATGTGGACGTAGGCGTGGGGCACGGCCAGGGCGCGGGTCATCTGCGCCGCGATGCCCTTGCGCATCTGGGTCATCGGCAGCAGGAGCTCGTCCGCGCCGGGCGGGAAGGCGATGGCGCCGCCCGCCGGGGCGCTGGCCTTCGGGGCTGCGCTCGGGGCGGCGGGGGCTGCCGTCGATCTGCCGTTCGTGGCCGGTGCGGCGCCGCCGGTCCGGATCGACTCGACCACGGCGAGGACATCGTCGCGGGTGATCCGGCCGCCACCGCCGGTGCCGGGGACCTGCTCGGGGCTGAGACCGTGCTCTCGCAGGAGCCGCCGGACGGCCGGGGTCATGCGCGCGTCCGGGTCGCCCGTCGCGGCAAGGGTCGCGGCCGGGGCCAGTGGCGCGGCCGCGGTCGGGGCCGGTGCGGCGATGGGAGCGGATGCGGCGGCCGCGGGCGCGGGGCGCTCATCGGAGCCCGCGGGACCATGCGCCGGCTCGGGCGCGGCTGTCGGGGCGGACGTCGTGGTCGGCGCGGTGGCCTCGGGTGCGGACGCCTCATCCGCGGTGTCGATGATCGCGATCTCGGCCTCGTTGGGGACGGTCTCGCCCTCCTGGACCAGGATCTCCTTGAGGATGCCCGCGAACGGCGACGGAACCTCGGCGTTGACCTTGTCGGTGATGACCTCGAGCAGCGGCTCGTACTTGTCGACGTGGTCGCCGGGCTGCTTCAGCCATTTGCCGATCGTGCCCTCGGCGACGCTCTCGCCGAGCTGGGGCATCGTTACCTTGGCCACGTTCGCTGGTCCTCCGAGTCGCGTGATCCGATCGAGGCGTGACGCGCCGGTCGTCCCGCGTAGTGTCCCCCATCCGGGCAACGCGGGTCGAGTGGCCGCGAGGACGCCGACAGGGTCCGCCTCCGCTTCGATCGAACTAGGTCGGGTCGAACCTTCCGCTGACGCCGGCGAGATCAAGATGACCACGAGGATCAGGACGATCGCCAGGACCAGGAGGAGCATCACCCGGTTGGCGAGTCCTTGTTCCGGGGTCTGCGGGTCGGGTGGATACCGGCGGCGGACGTAGCGAACGGCAAGGATCGGCATCACGACGACGCCGATGAGCATGATCACCAGGACGACGCCGCCGACGGGTCCTCGAGATGCCTCGGGGCCGAGGACGGCGAGGACGACGCCACCAAGGAAGAGCCACGCGCCGCCCACGATGCAGCCGACGGCCGGCGTCTGGGTGCGAAGGAACTCACGGTCCGCGCTCGAAGCGGCGGCTCGCTGTCGCGCGGTCGGCGGGAATCGACGGTAGGCCCACCGGGTCGTGAGGACCCACCCGCCGACCCCGACGAGGATCGCGACGATCGCCGGGACCGACGAACCAGGCGCCTCGGGGTTCTCGCCCATCACGCGCGCGACGACGATGGCCGCCGTCACGGCGATCACCGCCCAGGGCAGGAGCGCGACGATCCCGACACGCTGCCAGCGGACGGCATCGAACAGGACGAACCCACCGATGATGAATGCGGCCTCGGCGACCACTGGCTCAGCGCCGGCTGATCCGACTGGGCCGCCCGATGAGTGGTGGCTGAAACGGGCTCGCGGTGATGACCGCGCCTCCGCAGACGCGACGGCCACGCGAAGCGCATGCTCGAGATCCGACCATCCCTCGTCCGTGGCCGCACGGAACGTCGCAACGAATGGCGCACCCGAGAACGCCGGGACGAACACCTCGACCCCGGTCTCGATCGACCCGCAGCAGGAGGACCGGGACGGGGTGCTCCGGGAGCATGAACCGCACCTGGAACAGGCCCGTCTGCCAATGGCGTCGCCGTGGGCGCGATCGAACGCACCAACCGATCGACGGCCGTCACGACCTCCTGGAACGCGGGTGGCGGTGATGCAGAACCCACGACGCCTCGAAGGCTTCGGGCTTGGTGCCGTCAGTATGCGGCGGGCGTCAGGACCCTCTGACGACAGCGTCCGACAATCGGCATCATGCCTCGATGGACGCGCCACGGCTCCCGGTATGACCCGCTGGGGACGAACGTTCGGGATCCGGCCCGGCGAGGGCCGGACCGTGGTCCTCGTCGCGGCGCTGTTCGCCGCCCTGGAGCTTGGCCGCGGCTTCGGCGAGATCGGCGTCGACACGCTGGTCGTCAAGCGGTTCGGGGCCGGCTCCCTGCCGTACCTGTTCATCGGGCTCGGGACGGTCAGCCTCGTCGCGTCGCTGTTCTACGGTGGGGCGCTGGGCCGGCTGCCGCGGATCCGGCTCTTCAGCGGCATCCTCGGCGGGGCCGCGATCGCGCTGGTGATCGAGCGGGTCCTCATCGAGACCGGGCATCCGGCGAGCATCGCGCTGGCCTATCTCACGGTCTATGCCGTCGGCGCCATCGCGGTGACCATCGTCTGGACGATGGCCGCGTCGGTGTTCGACGCGCGGCAGGCGAAGCGCCTCTTCCCGCTCTGCACGGGTGCGGCGATCGCGGGCAGCTTCGTGGGCACGCTGCTGTCCGGGCCGACGGCGCGGGCGCTCGGCACGCCGTCGCTCCTGGTCATCGAGGCCGTCCTGCTGACCGTGGTCGGGCTGCTCGTGGTCGCGATCGCCCGGACGACCACGGTCCGGGTGCCGCCGCGCCGGCGCGGCGGGTCGATCGCCGCGGACCTGCGCATGGGCTTCGATTCGGTCGCGCGCTCGCCGCTGATGCGGCTGGTCGCGGTGGCGTATGTGCTGCTGGCGATCCTCGGCTCGTCGGTCACCTACCCGTTCTTCCAGGTCGCCTCGAGCACGTTCACCACCGAGGCCGACCTCGCGACCGCCCTCGGGCTCCTGTCGGCGAGCGTGACCGCCACCTCGTTCGTGGTCTCGTTGCTGGTCGCCAACCGCGTCTACGCGCGGTTCGGCGTCGCCGGCGCGGCGCTGCTCCTGCCGCTGGTCTACCTCGGCGGGTTCGGCATCTGGATCGTCGCCTTCTCGATGACCACCGCGGCGCTCTTCCGGTTCACGCAGCAGACCACCCAACGCGGCCTTTCGAACGCGGCGTGGAGCGCGTTCTACAACGTCGTGCCCTCGGAGCGGCGCGCGCAGGTCCTCGCCTTCAACGACGGCGTGCCCGGCCAGATCGGGACGATCCTGTCCGGCCTGCTGCTGATCGCGGCCGGCTCCGTGCTCGCGCGGGACCAGGTCTTCTGGCTCGGCGCGGTGACGGCGATCGCCTGCACGATCGTCGTCGTCGGGATCCGGCGCCGATATGCGGGGAGCCTGCTCCAGACGCTCCGGGCCGGGCTCGGCGAGCAGGTCCTCGAGGGCGGGCCGGGGCTCGCCGCGCTCACCCGCGATCCCGCAGTGGCAGGTGCCCTCGTGAAAGCCCTGGGCGCCCCCGAGCCCGGGGTGCGCCGGATGGCGGCGACGTTGCTCGCCCAGACCTCGTCACCCGGCGCTGCGGCCGACCTTGCCGGCGCCCTCGCTGATGACGATCCCGGCGTCCGTGTCGCCCTGCTCGACGCGATCGCCGCGCTCGGCGGGGACGCCACGGTCACCGACGCAGTCCGAGCGCACCTGTCGGACCCGGAGCCGGCGGTCCGGGCCGCGGCCGTCCGGTCATTGACCGCGATCGCCGTCCTCGCCGACGACCCTGCCGGCGCCATCCCGGCGGTGACCGGGCTCGCCGAAGACGACAGCCCGGCGGTGCGGGCCGCGGTCGCCAGCTCGATGCTGGCCGGCGGCCCCGACGACGCCGCCGTGCGCGTGATCGAGGAGCTGCTCGAGGACCCCGACGACGCGTGCCGGATCGCCGGTCTCGACGCCGTACGGCGGCTCGGCGACCCTGTCCCGCTCGAGCGCGTGCGACCACTCCTGGCCGACCGGGCGTTCCCGGTCCGCGTGGCCGCGCTCGAGGCGCTCGCCGTCGCCCGCGACCCCGGGGCGATCGTGCCCGACCTCATCGTCGCGCTGAACGACCCGGTCTCCGATGTCCGGGTCGCGGCGGCACGGATCCTCGCCGCCTTCGACACGGCCCCGCCTGGGGTCGTGCAGGTCCTGGCCACCGATTCCGCGCGGGCCCAGGCGGCCGCTCTGACCGCGCTCGTCGGGCACGGCCCGGAGGTGCGCGTACAAGTCATCGACTGGGCCGGCGGACGGCTGACCCGGGCGAACGACCTGCGGCGCGCCCGTCTCGCGCTCGGCGATGGCGGCGGCCCGGGTCCCGGCGGTGATGGCGTGGCCACGCAAGAGACCGCGTTCCTCGCCTCGATCCTCGAACATCGCGAGTACGACCTCTCCAACCTCGCGCTCGGCGCCTTGGTCGTGCTCGGCGCACCGGAGGCCGGTGGCGTGATCCGCCGCTGCCTGCGGTCCCGTGACACCGAGACCCGGGCGCAGGCCATCGAGGCCCTCGAATCGATCGGCGATCCGAGGCTGAGCGGGGCGCTGGTCGGGCTGCTCGAGGAGGCCCCGGCCGAGCCGCAGGACCGCGCTGACGCCCTGCGCCGACTGGCCGATGATGACGACCCGTGGATCGCGCGCATGGCGCGCGGGATCTCGACAGGAGACGCGAACATGCCGGAGACCAGTCGGACGCTCGGCGACCTCGAGACCATGCTCTGCCTGCGCCGCGTGCCGCTCTTCGAGGGTCTCGACCCGGAGGACCTGCAGCGGATCGCGTCGACCGCCGTCGAGCACGTCTACCCGGCGGGCGAGGCCCTGGTCCGCGAAGGGGACCTCGGCGACACCCTTATCGTCATCGTCGAGGGCTCGGTCCGCGTGGTGAAGGCCGAGCCGGACGGCTCCGAGCGCCTGATCCGCACCTATGCCGCGGGCGACCACATCGGCGAGCTGGCGGTCCTGCGCGAGGCGCCGCGTGCAGCGACAGTCCTGGCCGAGGACGACGGCGTCCGCGGGCTCGTGATCGGCGGCGACGGCCTCAAGGCCATCCTGCGCGAGCGCCCGGACGCCGCGATGGCGATGCTCGCAACGCTCTCGGAGCGGATCAGCAGGCAATAGCATTCCGTCGATGACCGCGACCGACCGCTCCAAGGATCCCGCCGGGCGCCGGCCGCTGCCGATCGGCACGGTCACGTTCCTGCGCACCGACGTCGAGGGGTCCATGGCCCTCGCCCGAACGCTCGGCTCCGGATGGGACGCTGTCAACGACACCCACATGGGCCTCCTCCGCGCGGCCGTGGAGGGGCAGGATGGCGTTGTCGTCCGGACCGAGGGGGACGCGCTCTTCGCCGTATTTCCGGAGGCCGGCGCGGCGGTGCGGGCGGCGGTCGAGGCGCAGCGGGCGATCGGTGGGCACGACTGGCCGGCGACGGCCCCGGTCCGCGTCCGCATCGGGCTCCACAGCGGCGAGGCGCACCTTGCCGGCGACGACTACGGCGGCTTCGACGTCAACCGGGCCTCCCGCATCGCGGCGGCCGGGCACGGCGGCCAGATCGTCGTGTCCGAGACGACTCGCGCCCTCACCGCAGATGGCCTCCCGGCCGGGGCGACATTGCGCGATCTCGGGGAGCATGTCCTGCGCGACCTACCCCGGCCGGAGCGCCTCTGGCAGCTGGACGTGGCCGGCCTGCCGTCCGCGTTCCCACCGCTCCGGACCCTCGGCGCAGTCAGCGGTAATCTGCCGATCCGGCTATCGACCTTCATCGGCCGCGATCGCGAGCTCGACGACGTGGTCGCCCAGCTGGGCCGGGCGAGACTGGTCACGCTCACCGGCCCCGGTGGGATCGGCAAGTCGAGCCTCGCGATCGAAGGCGCCCGGCGGGTCGGTGTCGAGTACGACGATGGGGCGTGGTTCGTCCCGCTCGACACGCTCGCCGATCCCGAGGGGCTGGGCGGCGCCATCGCCCGCGCCATCGGCCTGTATGACGGCCCCGAACGGGCCGCCGCGGACGCCCTGCGGCCGTACCTGGCGCCGCGGTCCATGCTCCTCGTGCTCGACAACTTCGAGCAGCTGCTCGACGCGGCCCCGACCGTCAGCGCCATCCTCACCGCCTCGCCAGGGACCCGGGTCGTGGTGACCAGCCGCGCCCCACTACGCGTCACCGGGGAGCAGGAATACCCGGTCCCGCCGCTGACCGCAAGCGGTCCGGCCCTGTTCGCCGAACGGGCTCGAGCGGTGCACCCCGACTGGCAGGCCGGGGACGATGCCGACGCCGTCGACGCGATCTGCGCCGTGCTGGACGGGCTCCCGCTGGGGATCGAGCTGGCGGCGGCGCGCGTGGCCATCCTCCCGGTCACGGCCATCCGCGACCGGCTCATCGCCCATCTGCCGCTCCCCGGCCACGGCCCACGGGACGTCCCGGCCCGCCAGCGGACGCTCGACGCCGCCGTCGCCTGGAGCCACGACCTGTTGACGCGCGACCGGCAGGTCACGCTCGAGTGCCTGGCCGTGTTCGAGGGCGGCTTCGGCGCCGAGCAGGCCGCGGCAGTCGCTCGGCCGGGTGCCACGACGGACGGGATGCTCGACGACCTGGTGGAGCTGGCCGAGCAGAGCCTCATCGCGCGTGACGCGTCATCCGGACCCGAGGTCCGCTTCCGGATGCTCCAGACCATCGTGACCTTCGGACTTGCACGGCTGGCGGCAAGCGGCCTGGAGCACGAGGTTCGCCGTCGGCACGCCGTCGCCTACCTCGAGCTGGCCGAACGGGCGATGACCCACATGTCGACCGTGACCCAGGGCCGCTGGCTGGCGCGCCTCCGGCCGGACAGCGCCAATCTCCGCGAAGCCGTCCGCTGGGCGATCGACGCCGGCGAGACGGAGCTGGCCCTGCGGCTCGTCGGCACCCTCTGGCGCTTCTGGCACTCGGAGGGCACGCTCGTCCAGGGCCGTGAGCTGACGGAGCACGCCCTCGCGATGCCAGGGGCGGACGCCCCGACGCCGGCAAGGATGTGGGCAACGGCCGCCGCCGGGAGCATCGCCTACTGGCAGAGCGATCCGGCGGAGGCCGGCGTCTGGTACCGCGAGCAGATGGCCATCGCGACGGCGTTGTCCGACACGGCCGCCATCGCGGATGCCCAATTCAACCTGGGCCACGTGGCCTTCATCGAGCTGGAGGACCCCGTCGTCCAGATGGCCCACCTACGGGACGGCATCGAGCGCTTCCGGGCGATCGGCGACGAGCGCGGTGTCGCGCGGATCGAATGGGCCACGGCCAACCTCATGCTCAGGTCGGGGGATGTCCCGGGGGCGACCGCCGTGTTCGAGCGGTCACTCGGCACCTTCGAGACCCTCGGCGACGCCCAGTACCACGCGATGACCTGCGGGAGCCTCGGCTGGGCGCGGTTCGTGGCGGGCGACCTCGCGGCCGCATGCCGGTGGTCCGTGCAGGCTATCCGCGAGAGCCACGCCATGGGCGACCTGGGCACGACCACGATCTCGCTCCACGTCGGCGTGCTGATGGCCGTGCTCCTCGGCCATCCCGAGGATGGCGCCCGCCTGACGGGCGCCTTCGAGACGCTGTGCGAACGCCATGGCGTCCGCCCACCGATCGCGCTCCGCCGGTTCCTCCAGCACATGGATCCGTTCGCGATGGCCCGCAACGCCCTCCCCGAGGATGAATGGAAGGCGCGCTTCGCGGAGGGCAGCCGGATGACGCTGGACGAGGCCGTCGCGCTGATCGTCGAGCTCGGCGCCGAGGTCGACGAGGCCCGGTTCCCGGTCGCTGGACCGCCGCCGGCTCAGTAGGCCGCGAGCTTGCGGATCCCCTCGGCGATCTTCTCGGGGCTGACCATGAACCAGTCCTCGAGGACGTGGTTGTACGGGACGCCCGGGACCTCCGGGCCGGCAATGCGCGTCACCGGGCCGTCGAGGTAGTCGAAGGCCTCCTCCGCGACGATCGCGGCCACTTCCGCGCCATAGCCGCCGAACTTGTTGTCCTCGTACACGATCAGGCACTTCCCGGTCTTGCGGACGCTGTCGAGCACGGTCTCGCGGTCGAGCGGGCGGAGCGTCCGCAGGTCGATGACCTCGACGCTGATGCCGTCCTCCGCCACGCGGTCGGCCGCCTCCAGCGCGTAATGGGCCATCAGCCCGTACGCGACCACGGTGACCTGCGAGCCGGGATGGGTCACAGCCGCCTTGCCCAGCGGGACGACGTAGTCCGTGTCCGGGACCTCGCCGCGGACCGAGCGGTACATCTTCTTGTGCTCGAAGAAGAGCACCGGATCGTCGTCGCGGATGGACGCGCGCAGCAGGCCGCGGGCGTCATACGGCGTGGACGGCACGACCACCTTCAGGCCCGGAACGTGCGTGAAGAACGCCTCGACGCTCTGCGAGTGGTAGAGGGCCCCGTGGACACCGCCGCCATACGGGGCGCGGATCGTCATCGGCACGCTGTACCCGTTGTTCGAGCGATAGCGCATCCGGGCCGCCTCGGACACGATCTGGTTGAAGGCCGGGTGGATGAAGTCCGCGAACTGGATCTCGGCCACCGGCCGGAGCCCGTTCACGGCCGCCCCGATCGACGCGCCGACGATCATCGACTCGGTCAGCGGCGTGTCGATGACCCGCTCCTCGCCGAACTCGGCCCACAACCCGTCGGTCGCCAGGAACACGCCGCCCTTCTTGCCGACGTCCTCGCCGAGCACGATGACCGACTCGTCGCGGCGCATCTCCTCGGCGAGCGTCTCGCGGATGGCGTCGATGAACGTGCGGGTCGGCATCAGGAGGACGCCAGCTCGTCGGGGTCGTCGGCGTAGACGTAGCGCATCGCGGTCGCGGGGTCCGGGTCGGGCTCGGCCTCGGCGTAGTCGGTGGCGTCATCCACCGACGCCTTGAGCTCGGCTGCGATCCGCTCCTCGATCTCGTCGGTCAGCACCCCGCCATCGCGGAGCTGCTCGCGGAAGCGCGGCAGCGGGTCGCGCTCGCGCTCCGACGTCAGCTCCTCGGCGGACCGGTACTTGGTCTGCTGGTCGTCGGACGAGTGCGCGGTCAGACGCGTCACCTTCGCCTCGATGAGGGTCGGCCCGTCGCCGGCGCGCGCCCGGGCGACCGCGTCGCGCGCCGCCGCGTAGCAGCCCAGGACGTCGACGCCGTCCACGACGACGCCCGGGATGCCGTAGCCCGCGGCCCGGTCCGCGACGTCCTCGACGGAGACCTCCATCGCGGCCGGGACGCTGATCGCGTACCCGTTGTTCTCGACCACGAACACGAATGGCAGCTTGTGGATCGCGGCGAAGTTGAGGCCCTCGTGGACGTCGCCCTGGTTCGACGAGCCCTCCCCCATCGAGGTCATCGCGACCTGGCCCGTCTTTCGGATCTTGGCGGCGAGGGCGATCCCGACCGCATGGAGCAGCTGCGTCGCCACCGGTGAGCTGACCGAGACCAGGTTGTGCTCGCGCGAGCCGTAGTGGCCGGGCATCTGGCGCCCGCCCGACGACGGGTCGCTGGCGGTGGCGTACTGCGCGGTCATGATGTCGCGGGCGCTCATCCCGAACGTGAGGCAGGTCGCGATCGAGCGGTAGAACGGCGCGATCCAGTCGTGCCCCTTCTCGAACGCCATCGCGATCCCGACCTGGGCGCCCTCGTGGCCCTGCCCGCTGATCACGAACGGGATGCGACCGGCGCGGTTGAGGATCCACATCCGCTCGTCGACCGCGCGCGCCAGCGCGACGAGCCGGTACATCTCGACCAGGTCGGCATCGGTCAGGCCGACCGAGGCGGCGAGCGCGGTTGCTCCCCGGGTCACCGCCATCGGACCGATGGGCCTCCTAGTGTTCTCGACGGTGGGGGCGCCGGTGCTCGCGACGCCGTTCGCATCAGAAGTTGATCGACCGTCCGTCGACGGCCATCGCGGCTTCGCCGATGACCTCGGACAGCGTCGGGTGCGGGTGCGTCGCGAGGCCGATCTCCCACGGGGCGGCCTCGAGCGTGAACCCGAGGCTGGCCTCGGCGATGAGGTCGGTCGCGTGCGGGCCGATGACGTGGACGCCGATGGTGTCGCCGGTCGTGGTATCGGTGATGACCTTGGCGAAGCCCTCGTACTCGCCCCCGATGAGCGCCTTGGCGATCGCCTGGAACGGGACCTTGCCCACCTTGTAGGGCGTCCCGGCCGCCTTGACCTGCTCCTCGGTCAGCCCGATCGAGGCGATCTCCGGGCGGCAGTACGTCGCCCGCGGCTGGCTCGCGTAGTCCATCTCGTGGACGCCGGCCTCGCCGGCGATGGTGTGGGCGGCGGTGATCCCCTCGTGTGCCGCCGTGTGCGCGAGCCACAGCCCGCCGATCGCGTCGCCGATGGCGTAGACGTGCGGCTCCTTCGTCCGCATGTGGCCGTTCGTCCTGATCACGCCGCGGTCGGTCTCGACCTTGGTGGTCTCCAGGCCGATGTCCTCGATGTTGGCGGCACGACCGGTCGCCACGAGCATCAGCTCCGCCCGGAGCTCGGCCGGCTCCTTGCCCTCGGGCCCGACCATCACGCAGATGCCGTCCTTGTCGGTGGTCACCGACGCGGGATCGAAGCGGGCGTTGGTCATGACGGTGATGCCGCGCTTGGTGAAGCTCCGCTCGAGCGTCTTGCTGACCTCGCCGTCCTCGAGCGGGACGATCCCGGGCAGGTACTCGAGCACGGTGACCTTCACGCCGACGTCGTGGAACATCGAGGCGAACTCGACCCCGACCGCGCCGGCGCCGACGATGACGATGTCCTTCGGCAGCGTGTCCATCCGGAGGACGTCGTCGCTGGTCACGATGCGCTTGCCGTCCGGCTCGAGGCCCGGGAGCGACTTCACCCGCGACCCGGTCGCGATGATGACGTCCGTGGCGTTCAGGACACGATCGCCGCCCTTGCCGGGCGTCCCGTCCTCGCCTGGCTGGCTGACCCGGATCTTGCCCGGCCCGTCCAGGCGTCCGCGACCCTCGATCCATGTGACCTTGTTCTTGTCGATCAGCGTCTTGAGCCCGGTCCACAGGCGCTTGACCACGGCATCGCGGCGGGCCGCCACGGCGGCGTAGTCGACGACGGCCTCGCCCGGGAGGACCAGGCCGTAGTCCTTGGCGTGTCGGACCCGGTCGGCGAACGCCGCCGATTCGAGGAGCGCCTTGGTCGGGATGCACCCGCGGTGAAGGCACGTCCCGCCGATCTTGTCCTGGTCGACGAGCGCGACCTTCAGGCCAAGCTGGGCGGCACGGAACGCAGCGGTGTAGCCGCCCGTGCCCGCGCCGAGCACGACGAGGTCGAAGTCATTGGAGGAGCCGACGGCCATGGGTCAGGGTGCCTCGGATAGCCGACGGTCCAGCGGCCCCGATCGGTCGTCGACGGGCCGGACGGTCGGAAGGATCATGGAGGTCGATGGTACGCGTGCCGTCGAGCGTCCCGCAACCGAGGGGCAGTCCGGTCGTGGCGCGTGGAGACGGCCCGACCCGGTGCTAGACTCCGGCCTTCGGGCGCCCGCCCCCACGAACAGGAGCCTCGATGGATCCGGCGATCCTCCGCCTCGTCGTCCTGATGCTCACCTCATACCTCATCGGCTCCATCCCGATGGGCGTCCTTGCGGCCCGGTTCTCGGGCGGCCCGGACCCGCGAACGATCGGGTCGGGGCGGACCGGTGGGACCAACACGCTTCGCGCCCTCGGGCGCGGATGGGCCGCCGTCGTCGTGGTGGGCGATCTGCTCAAGGGCGTGATCCCGGTCCTGCTCGCCAGGGTCGTCACCGGCGGCGACCCGCTCGCCGAGGTCCTGTGTGGCGGCGCGGCCGTGGCCGGTGCCATCTGGTCGGTCTTCGTCGGGTTCCGGAGCGGCCGCGGGGTCGGGACCGGTGTCGGCACGATGCTCGTCATCCAGCCCGTGGCGGTCCTCCTGGCCGCACCGGTGTTCGTGGTCGTGATCCTGCTGACCCACTACGTGTCACTCGGCTCGCTCCTGGGATCGGCCGCGATGTTCCCCGCGATGCTGCTCGTCCTGATGCTCGTCCCCGAGACGCCGCTCCCCTACGTGCTGTACTCGGCGGTCGGCGCGGCGCTGATCTGGCTCGCCCACGCCGACAACATCGACCGCCTGCTGCACGGCACCGAGCGCAAGTTCGACCTGGGCCTGCTCGCCGGGAAACGGCCAGGCTGAATCGGACGATCACGCTGGTTCGGCGGGCCGTCGGTCGGCCTGCACCGAGAGGATGAGGACTAGCCCCGCTGGCTGCGGACCGGCGGTTGCCTAGCCCCGACTTTCGGCCGTTCGTACGTGACGTCAGGCGTCGGCGAGCGGTGCGGTCGCGAACAGGTGGCTGAACTGCTTGCACCAGACGACCGCGCTGGCGAAGTCCCCCGGATCCGTGCCGGCAGGCAGGTCGTAGCCGAAGGCGCCATCGGTGGCCTTCAACCGGCCGAGCTCGAGCGATCCATCGGCGTACCCGTCGGCCGACGGCGAGAGGTAGACGTAGAGGTCGGGGCCGTTGCGGACCGAGAAGTCCGCGAATCGGAGGCGGTAGCGGCCCGGCGCCGTCTCGACGATCGTCGCGGTCCCCCGCCCGAAATGGAAGTCGTCGGAGCCGTGGAACGATCCGGTCGCCACGACGGTGGGCCGGGATGCCGTGGGTTCGGCCGTCGGGGTCGCGGTCGGGACGTCGCTCGGACCGGCGGTCGCAGGCGTCGATGCGGCCAGTGTCGGGGTCGGGGCAGGCGTGCGATCGGGCGACGGCGGCGGCGCCAGGATCGGCACCGCGTCGTCGGCCTCCACGAGCGACGTCCGCAGGAAGATCGGTGATGCCAGGTACCACGTGAGTGGCAGCCCGATCGCGAGCACGACCGCGCCGATGGCTCCGGTCCGGCCCGGATGGCGGCGAGCAGCCGAGAACCAGCCGCGACGAATGGCGAGCCCGAGGATCGCCACCCCGGCGACGATCGAGCCGGCGAGGACGACCAGGCGCCAGTCGTAGAGGGCGCCGAAGAAGGCGCGACCGAAGTCGTCGAGGAGCTGCATCGGGGCGAACGATGGCATGACCGCGTGACGGCGCGATGACGGACGCGGTGCCGGTCAGGCGGACGCGGGCGCAGGATCCTCGGGCGGGGCCACCGAGAACTGCCGCCGCGCCGACTCGAGATAGGTCTCGACCTCCCACCCGCGCCGCGCCTCGTCCCAGCCGAGGACGTCGCCGAGGAGATCGGCGACGCGTGGCGCCACCGCTGCGCCGCGATCCGGCAGCTCCTGGGAGAGCCGGGTCCGTCGTGTGAGGACATCGTCGACCGAGAGCGCGAGCTCGCGCCGGGCGGCCCACGGCACCTCGGCCTCGATGAACGGCCGACCGTCGACCAGCGGCCTGACGAGGTCGAGCGAGCGCCCGAGGTCGAGCACGTCCGGGGCTTCGGTCCCGTGGCGCGCGACGAGCCGCTCGGCCGTCCCAGGCGAGACCGCCGCGAGGTCGGCGCGGGAACCGAGGTCCGCGGCCAGGCGGTCCAGCTGATCCCGGTCCGCCGCGCCGACCAGTCGAAGGTCCGCGGTCCGGCTGGGCCGGCCCTTCGCGAGGTCGGTGCCCAGGACCGCGTCGATGACGTCGCCGGCCATCACCCGGTAGGTCGTGTACTTGCCGCCGCCGATGCGCACGACGCCGTTCGCCTCCGTCGAGACCCGGTGCTCGCGCGACGCCTTGACCGTCGGGCCGTCGGACGGCGCGATCAGCGGCCGCAGCCCGGCGTAGGTGCCGACCACGTCCTCGCGTCGCAGGTCGACGTCCATCGTCTCGTTCACGGTGTCGAGGAGATGGGTGACCTCCCACCCGGCCGCGGCGGGGTTCTCGGTCGGGCCCTCGTATGGCGCGTCGGTGGTGCCGATGAGCCAGTGCTCCGGCCACGGCACGAGGAACACGATCTTGCCGGGCACGCGGATGGTCAGCCCGACGGTGTTCGGGATCCGGTGGCGCGGCACGACGAGATGCGCGCCGCGGCTCGGCAGGATGCGCAGCGAGCCGCCGCCGAACGGATGGTCGGCGTTCGCCTCCCACACGCCGGTCGCGTCCACGACGGCGGCCGTCCGGATCTCGACGTCGGCGCCGGTCAGGACGTCGCGGGCGAGGACCGCCTCGATGGAGCCGGCGCTCGCCCCGGCGCGAAGTCCGGTGGCGCGGACCCTGGTCACCGCCGTCCCACCCGCGGCGATCGCCGTGCGAGCCACCGCGAGCGTGTAGCGGGCGTCGTCCTCGACGCCGTCGTGATACAGCAGCCCGCCGCGCAGGCCGTCCGTCCGGAGGGTCGGGGCCATCTCGAGGGTGGCGTCGCGCGAGAGGCGCCGGTGCCAGCCGCCGTCGTGCCGCGCACCGAGGATGTCGTAGAGCGTCAGGCCGGCGTCGTAGAACGCCTTCGTGGCGAACGGGATCCCGTAGATCGGGAACAGCAGCGGTTCCAGGCGGACGAGATGCGGCGCCAGGTCGAGCAGACGGGACCGTTCGGCGAGCGCCTCGCGGACCAGCCCGAACCGGAACTGCTCCAGGTAGCGGAGACCGCCGTGGATGAGCCGCGACGAGCGCGACGACGTCCCCGAGGCGATGTCGTCCTGCTCGATGAGCGCGGCGCGCATCCCGCGCGACACGGCATCGAGGAGCGCGCCGCTGCCGACGATGCCGCCGCCGACGATGACGACGTCCCAGGTGACGTCGGCGAGGGTCTCGAGATCGGAGCGGCGACCGGCGACCGGGTCGGCCGCCATCACGTCCGCGGCTCGTCCCCCCGCCCGTCGACCGGTCGGCGCGAGATCCGCCAGAGCAGCCAGCCCGTGCCGACGATCAGGACGAGGATCGCGAGCGGCGTGTGGAAGACGATCTCCTGGACGGTCGTCGGCAGCAGGCTCGTGAGCACCGCGAGGCCGAGGACCACCGCGACCACGACCAGCGCGACGATGGCGACCTCGCGCCAGCCCGGCTGGCGGCCGGACGCGCCCGGGCTCAGCCACGGTCGGCCTCGGGCGGGATGCCGATCGGTGCGACGAGCACCTTGCCCGCGTGCGCGACGCCGCGGCGGGTCGCGAGACCCGTCTTCGGCCGGTGGAAGGTGATCGTCAGGTCCGCCCGGACGGCCGGCTCGGACGGCTCGCCGCTCGAGAGGTCGATCGCCGTCGGGGTGTCGACGGCCACGACCGGGATGCCACCCGCCCGCGCCTTGACGATCAGTTCCACCGCGGACCGGATGGGATCGCGCAACGGCCCGCTGACCCCGGTGCCGAGCAGCGCGTCGACGATGACCGCGGCCTTGTCGATCCCGGTCCCGAAGATCGCGACGTCGCGGGCGACCGGCAGGTGGACCTTGCGGATCCCGGTGTCGCGCGCGATGCGGTCCCAGTTCCGGGCGCTGACCACCCCGGACGGTCGGGCTTCGGGTGCGACCAGCCCGACGATGACCGAGGCGCCGGCGAGTGCGAGCCGGCGCGCGGCCACGAGCCCGTCGCCGCCGTTGTTGCCGGGACCGCACAGGATCACGATCGGGCCGGTGCCCCAGCGGTCGAGGTCCACGGCGAGCGCCCGGACCGCGGCGGCCACGGCCGTGCCGGCATGCTCCATGAGGCGCTCCTGAGGGATCCCGAGCGCCTGCGCCCGGAGGTCGGTGCCGGTCATCGCCTCGCCGGTGATCGGCGGCAGTGCCGCCTGCGCCGCCCAATGCGCGCGGAGCCCGCGCAGGTCCGCCTCGAAGATCGACGGGTCGTTGGCGGGGAGGGCGGGACCGACGGGATCGGCGGTGGTGGGCATCGCGCGGCCAAGCGTAGCCGAACGGTCGTCAGTCCATCCGCAGCCGGGCCGACCGGTCCGCTCGAAGCTCGACGAGGCCGTCGTGGGCCAGTCCGTCGAGCGCGCGATCCACCGCCCGCGGTCGTGGACGCCGATCGGGGCTTCGATCACGATGAACGCGTCGCCGTCCGCCGCCCGGAGACGGTCGAGCACGCGGCCGCGCAGCCAGCGGGTGGTCGAGGGGAACGGGACGGCCGGTCGCCGCGCGACCGCCGGGCTGCGTGCGCGGTGGACCGCGGACGGGCGGCCGTCGGCTCGGACGACGCCGACCGGCACCACGGTCGGGCCGGGCACGATCCGCAGTCCGTCCGTCGCGGCCCGGCAGATCGTCGCCCCGAGGTCCATCAGCGCGTGCGTCCAGGCGGCCGGCGCGTCGGGCGGGACCGAGGCGTCGGCGAGCGCCTGGACCTGCTCGGGCGGTCGGCGCCGCGCCGTCGTCGGCGGTGATCCGGGTCAGCACCCGGCGGACGTTGGTGTCGACGGCGCCGACCGGGATGCCGAAGGCGATCGCCGCCACCGCGCGGGCCGTGTACGGGCCGATGCCCGGGAGCGCCTCGAGGGCGGCGACGTCCGAAGGCACGCGTCCGCCGTGGTCGCGGACGATGATCCGCGCGGCGCGCCACAGGTTCATGCCGCGGCGGTCGTAGCCGAGGCCCTGCCACTCGCGCAGGACGTCGGCGAGGGTCGCGGCCGCGAGCGACTCGACGGTCGGGAACCGCGCCATGAAGCGCTCCCATCGATCGGCCGCGCGGGTCGCCTGGGTCTGCTGGGCGATCGCCTCCGAGACGAGCACGGCGTACGGATCGGAGGTCCGCCGGAAGGCGAGCGGCCGGCCCCGAGGCGGCGTACCAGTCGAGGATCGCGCGCTGCGCGTCGAGCGGGACCACGCGCGGTTCGTCCATCGAGCGCATTATCGCGACGGCGTGCGCCGGTGATCCCCGGGTGAGCCGCTCGGCGTAGAGTCGTCGTCGCGCATCCAAGCGACCAGGAGTCCGCCATGACCATCGCCGCGTCCACGTTCGCCGGGTTCTCGCCCGACGCGATCGACTTCCTCGCGGAGCTCGCCCAGAACAACGACCGGGCGTGGTTCCAGCCGCGCAAGGCCGACTACGAGCGGCTCCTGAAGGAACCGATGGAGCAGCTCTGCGTCGCGCTCGGCGAGTCGTTCCGGGCGAACGGCATCCCGTTGTCGGCGGACCCGGCGAGGTCGCCGTTCCGGATCTACCGGGACGTCCGCTTCTCCAAGGACAAGCGACCGTACAAGACCGCGGTGGCGGCGAGCTTCGGCTGGTCGGGCGACGGCAACGAGACGCCCGGGCGCTCCCACGCGGACAACGTCCACGCGAGCGGCGGCTACTTCCACTTCCAGCCCGGCGAGATCTACGTCGGCGGCGGGGTCTGGCATCCGGAGCCGAGCTGGCTCAAGGGCTTCCGCGACCGGATCGTGGACGACCAGGACGGCTTCCTGGCGATCGTCGAGGCCCCGGCGTTCGCGCGAGATGTTCGGCATCGATCGGCGACGACGGCGAGTCCCTGAAGCGGGTGCCGACCGGCTACCCGCCGGACCACCCGGCGGCCGACCTGCTCCGGAAGAAGAACGTCACCTTCGGACGGCGGCTGTCGGATGCGGAGGCGACGAGCCCCGACCTGCCGTCGGTCATCACGGAGTCGTTCGCGGTGGGCACCCCGCTCCTGCGCTACCTGGCGACCATCTGAGTGCCGGGTCGTTCCGGATGCTCGCGACGATCCGCGGGCATGACGCCGCGGCTGCGCTTCGGGGCCGCGTTCTGGATCAACCGGACGGACTGGCCGTCGCTCCGCGACGCGTGCCTGGCCGTCGAGCGGGCCGGCTGGGACAGCCTGTGGGTGGACGACCACCTGCTCGCCGACGAGGGCGACCCGACCGACGCCAAGCTCGAGGGCTGGGCGACGCTCGTCGGCGCTCGCGGTCCTGACCGAGCGCGTCCGGCTCGGCCTGCTCGTCGGCGCGAACACGTTCCGGAACCCGGGCCTGACCGCGAAGCTCGCGACCACCGTCGACCACCTGTCCGACGGGCGCCTCGTCCTCGGGCTCGGCGGCGGCTGGTTCGAGCGCGAGCACGACGCGTTCGGGATCGATTTCGGCAGCGGGTTCGGCGAGCGGCTCGACCGGCTCGACGAGGCAGTCCGGTCTCATCCGACGGCTGCTCGACGGCGAGCGGGTCACGCACGAGGGCCGCTTCTACCGGATGCACGACGCGCTCTGCGAGCCGCGCCCGGTCCAGGCGCGGCTCCCGATCCTGATCGGCGGGTCCGGCCCGACCAAGACGCTCCGGACGACGGCGCGCGACGCGGACCTGTGGAACGCCTACGGCTCGCCCGAGCGCGTCGCCGAGACCAGCGAGATCCTGCGCGAGCGCTGCGCGGAGATCGGCCGGCCGTTCGAGGCGATCGAGCGGACCGTGACGATCCACGCCGTCGTCCGCGACGATGCCGCGACGCGCGACCGAGGCGCCTGGGACGAGATCTCGCGGATCCACGACCTCGCGGACCGCAAGGGCTCCGACGGCAGCGACCGGGGCCTGTCGGTCGGCGGCAGCCCGCAGGAGGTGGCCGCCTACGTCGACGGCTACCGCCGGATCGGCGTCGAGGAGGTCATCGTCGTGTTCCGGTCGCCGTTCGACCACGAGACCATCGAGCGGATCGGCGAGGTGCGAGCCGCGCTCGGCGGCTGACCGTCAGCCGTCGTCCCGGCCGCAGCAGCCGGCGGATCCCCTCGGTCGGCGCCCACAGCCACGACGGCATGTACGTCGCGGCGTACGCGAACTCGGCGGTCTCCTTGTCGATCTCGAACGCCCGGAGGAGCGCCGCGTCGATCGCCGACGGCTCGCCCGCCTCGCGCAGGCCGTCGCGATACGCGCCGAGGAAGCGCTCGCGCGCTCGCGGGACCCAGCCGGCCAGGTCGAGGCCGGGCTGCTCGAGCGGGCCGCCGTTGCCGCGCCTCGGCCCGCCGACCGGCGCTGCCCGCCACGTGGTCGAGCGAGCAGCAGCATCGACGCGACGTCGCGCAGCGGCGAGCGATGGGCGCGCCGCGCCTCGATCGGATCGAGCGGGTCGCCCTCGAAGTCGACGACGCGATAGCCGTCGGGCGCGACCAGGATCTGGCCGAGATGCAGGTCGCCGTGCGCCCGGATCACGCGCGGCACCGACGACAGCCCGTCGAAGACCGTGAACGACTCGGCGATCCGCGGCGCGAGGTCGCGCAGCAGCGCCCGCGTCTCGCCGCTGGTCGCGGCGATCGCCTCGTCGAGGTGCGCTCGGGCCGCCGTCGCCCAGCCGCGGATCTCGGCCCGGGTCGCGTCGCGCGGCGCGAGCTCGGGGATGTCCGGGCGCGACGCGAGCGCGACGTGGAGACCGGCCGTGAGCGCGCCGACGTCCGCCGCGACCTCGGTCGCGAACTCGAGGCTGACCTCGCCCGGCGCGAGCAGCCACGCGACCAGCGCCTCGGCCAGCGACTCGTACAGGTCGGCGCCGTCGGCGACGAACGCCTGGGCGACGGCGACCGTCGCCAGTCCCGTCGCTCGCCGAGACCAGCTCGGCGTAGCCGGCGAGCGGCGGGACGGCCGGGAACCCGACCTCCTCGGACAGGAACGCGACGAGCTCCAGCTCCGGGTTCAGCCCGGCGTGCAGCCGGCGGTACGCCTTGAGGAGCACGGCCTCGCCGAGGACGACCGACGTGTTGGACTGGTCCGCGCCGAGACGCCCGTTCCGTGGCGTCGGCGATCGCCGCGGTCATCGCCGGCCCCGGCCGGCAGACCAGGGCGGCCGTCGGCGCGGACGCCGGCCTCGCCGTCGGCCGGGATCGCCCCGATCGACGCGCCCGTCGGCCATCGCGGCCGCCAGCGCCCGCCACGCCCCGTCGCCGGGCTCGGCCGGCCGCAGCGGCCGCCCGGTCAGCGCGAACGTGTACCGCTGCGACGACCGGTCGTCGAGCCCGAGCCGCGCGATCGGCGAGGACGTGCGGCGCGCCGGCATCGAGCTCGAAGGCGTCCTCGAGCTCGATGGAGACGATCGTCCGGCCCTTGGCCGCGAACCAGCGCTCGGCGGCGAGCGCGTCCCGGTCGAGGCGCCCGAGGGCGGCCTCGACGGCCGCCCGGGTCACGCCCGCGTCAGACGCCAGTGTTGATCATCACGTGCTTGACGAACGTGTAGTCCTCGAGCGCGTACTTCGAGCCGTCCTTGCCCCAGCCGGACTGCTTGACGCCGCCGTGCGGCGTCTCGGACGTGAGCGTGAAGTGCTCGTTGATCCAGACGTGGCCGAATTCGAGCGCCTTCGCGACGCGCATCGCCCGGCCGATGTCGCTGGTGAAGATCGAGGACGCGAGCCCGTAGGGCGTGTCGTTCGCCCAGGCGACCGCCTGCTCCTCGTCGCTGAAGCGCTGGACCGTGACGACCGGGCCGAAGATCTCGTCCTGGATGATCTCCGACTTCTGGTCCGGGCCGGCGATGACGGTCGGGGCGTAGTAGGCGCCGGCGCGGTCCGGGCGCTCGCCGCCGACGACGATCTCGGCGCGAGCCGCGCGCCCGGTCGACCATGCCCTGGACCTTGTCGGCCTGGGCCTGCGCGATGAGCGAGCCCATCTCGATGTCGTCGCCCTCGGCCGGGTCGCCCCACTTGATGGTCTTGACCTGGTCGGCCAGCGCCGAGACGAACTGGTCGTAGACGGCCGGGCCGGCGATCACGCGGGTCGCCGCGGTGCAGTCCTGGCCGGCGTTCCAGTAGCCGGCGAAGCGCAGGGTCTCGGCCGCGAGGTTCACGTCCGCGTCGTCGAAGACGATGATCGGGGCCTTGCCGCCGAGCTCGAGGTGGAGCCGCTTGACGCTCTCGGAGGCGATCCGCGCGATGCGCTTGCCGGTCGACCGTGTCGCCGGTGATCGAGACCATCCGGACCTTCGGATGCCCGACGAGCGCGTCGCCGATCTCGCCGCCGGCGCCCGACAGGACGTTGACGACGCCCGGGGGCAGGATCTCGTTGAGGATCTCGGCGAACGCGAGGGCGGTCAGCGGGGTCCGCGCCGAGGGCTTGAGCACGACCGTGTTCCCGGTCGCCAGCGCCGGGCCGAGCTTCCACGAGGCCATGTACAGCGGGTAGTTCCACGGCGCGATCGAGGCGACGACGCCGATCGGGTCGCGCCGGATGATCGAGGTGTGCCCGGCCGCGAACTCGTTGGCGGCGAGGCCGTCCATCACGCGGCTCGCGCCCGCGAAGAAGCGGAAGAGGTCGGCGCAGACGGCCATCTCGTCGATGGCGGCGCCGACCGGCTTGCCGGCGTTCGCGCTCTCGAGCCGGCCGAGCTCGTCGCCGCGCGCCTCGAGGGCGTCGGCGATCTTGAGCAGGAGCAGCGAGCGGTCCTGCGGGGTCGTCTTCTTCCAGGTCTGGAACGCCGTGTCGGCGGCCTCGACCGCGCGGTCGACGTCCTCGTTCGAGCTGGCCGGGACGTTCGCGATCGCCTGGTCGTTGGCCGGGTTGATGACCTCGGCCGTGCGGCCGTCGGCGGCATCGACGAACTCGCCGCCGATGAGCTGCTTGTAGGTCTTGACGCGCTCGGCGACGTCGGTCATCGGGGTGTCCTCCTGGAAGGTGACGGGGTCGTGTCAGTCCACGGGATGGTGGCGCCATCGTAGACCGCGGCCGGTAGCCCGTCCCGCCACGTGGGGCGCGCTGGGCTCCTAGTCCGTCGTCCGGATCTTCCAGAACGAGTCCTTCTTCACGATCTTGCCGTCACGGAGCCGCCACAGGTCGCAGCCGCGGATCTCCAGGCGGACGCCATCGGTCGTGGTCCCGGTCAGCGTCCATTCGGAGGCGCCCGATCCCCGTCGCGAAATGCTCGGCGTCGAGGTAGCGGACGTCCGGGATGCCGGCGAACCGACCCTCGAACGCCGCGCACCTCGTCCTTGCCGACGAATCGCCGCCCCATGGTCCGGGCCCGCGGGGCATCGAAGACCGCGTCGTCGGCGAACGCCTCGAGGATCGTCGAGGTCGTGCGTGTCGAAGCCGTCGCGATCGACTCGAGCAGGCGCAGCGTGTCGTCGCGTCCCATCGACCCTCCACGCTGCCCCGAGGCACCCTTCGATGAGGTCCGCGGCGCGCACCGTGCCGGACCCGACTTGATGCGCGACGACATCTCGGACAGCCGGCGCGCCAGGGCGCGGTCGTCGAGCAGCTCGTCGATCGCGTCCGACAGCTCCTCGTCGCGGAAGTCGTAGGTCGCCAGCCGCCGCCCGAACCCGGTCTCGTCGACCCGCTGGGCGTTGTCGACCTGGTCCCAGAACAGCGGCAGCACGATCATCGGCTTGCCGTGGTGGAACGCCTCGGTGACGGTGTTGTTGCCGCCGTGCGTGATCACGAGGTCCACCTGCGGCAGGATCGCCGGCTGCGGCAGGAACCCCTCCCCCGTCTGGTTGTCGTGGAGCGTGATCTGGTCCGCGAGCGGGCCCTTCGAGACGATGACCCGGTGCTCGGTCGTGGCGAGCAGGTCGACCAGGCGCTGCATCAGCCCGACGTCCGCGGACCCGAGCGAGCCCAGCGACAGGTAGATCAGCGCGCCGTCGCGCTCCTGGAGGTGGTCCGGCAGCTCCCAGGTCGTGTCCGCGGCGCGGACCGACGAATCCACGCGGTGCCAGGTCGGGCCGAGCGGCGCGCTCGCGAGGGTAGTCGGCCTCGGCCGGGTAGCCGTAGAGGTTGAGCCACGGGGATTCGGCCGTGAAGTCGGGGCCGAGCGGGCCGTACGACAGGCCCGGCTCGCCGTGGTCGCGGCAGAACGCGTCGAAGTCGGCCCACATGTCGCCGTGCGTGCGGCGGACCTCCTCGAGGAAGCGCCGGCCAGTCGCGCCGGTCCGCCGCCGGATAGCCCGAGGAGAACGGCGCGATGGCCGGGTCCTTGATCTCGGCCGGGTTGCACGACACGATGCGGACCCACGGCCGCCCCGACGCGCCGAGCGCCGGGAACGACGACCACGTTGTCCTCGACGATGACGTCCGGGCCGACCTCGTCGAAGATCTCGAGCAGCCGCGAGTCGACGTACTTCGCGCCGTCGATCAGCGCCTGGAAGGTCGGGGCGATGAACTCGCCGAGCTGCTCGATCGTCGGCTTGCGGAAGACCGGCGCCGTGTCGCGGATGAAGTCGATCCAGAACTGGCCGGGGACCTCGGGCTCGGCCGGCGGCGGCCCGAGCCGCATCAGCCGCTCCTCGAAGCCCTTCGCCTCGAGCGTCCCGGCGAACGATTCCTCGACCACGAACACGACCCGATGGCCGCGCGCGCGCAGCACCTGGCCGATGCCGACGCAGTTGTTGGTCGGTCCGTAGGCGCCCTCGGGAAAGAAGACGACGGTGCGGGCGTCGGTCACGCTCGCGCGGGTCCGCTCAATGGCCGTGCAGCACGGTACGGAGCCGCTCGTACTCGGGCTCGTCGATCTCGCCCTTGGCGAGGCGGGTCCGGAGCGCGTCCATCGCCGGGTCGCGGCGTCCGTCCGACGCGCTCCCGTGGAGCGCGCGCGCCAGCCGCACGATCAGGGCGTAGGACGCGGCGACGATGAGGACCATGACGGCGATGGTCGCGATGATCACCAGGATCTCGGCACCACCGACGTTCGGCATGCGACCCCTCCAGGCTTCGGGAGTGTGCCCATCGAGAGAGTAGCGTCCCGGCGACCGAGCGCAAGCGCGATGACGAGCGCCGGCGCCGGCCGTGGCGAGCGGCTATCCGCCCCGGCTCGCGTCCATGCGCGCGACGCTTCGGCGCCCAGGGCACGACGACGCGCTCGATGACCCCGACGAGGGCGTACAGGAGCAGCGAGATGACGGCGGTCAGCAGCATGGCCGCGAAGACCAGGTCGGTCCGGAAGCTGTTCTGCGAGAGCTGCATCCAGATCCCGAGCCCGCTGGTGGCACCGACGTACTCGCCGAAGATCGCCCCGATGACCGCGTAGACGACGCTGATCCGAAGACCCGTGAAGAGATATGGCAGCGCCGCCGGCCAGCGCAGGCGACGGAACGCCTGGGACGACGTGGCGCCCATCGAGCGCATCAGGTCCATCGCGGCCGGCTCGACCCGCCCGAACCCGTCGAGCAGCACGATCGTCACCGGGAAGAACGTCACGAGCACGACGATGACGACCTTCGGCAGCAGGCCGAACCCGAACCAGATCACGAACAGCGGGGCGATGGCGACGATCGGGATGGTCTGGCTGGCGACGAGCAGCGGCTCGACCGCCCGTCGGATCGGCGACCAGCGGTCGAGCGCGATGGCCGCGGCGATCGCGAGGGCCACCGAGACGGCGATGCCGACGATGGTCTCGACCAGCGTCGGGACGAGGTGCGACGCGGCCGCGTCCGGAAGTCCCAGAGCGCGGTGAGCACGCGGGACGGAGCCGGGAGCGTGACCGGATCGAGCCCGGCGAGCCGGACGTAGGCCTCCCAGAGCGCGACCAGCGCGAGGACGAGGAGTGCCGGCGGCAGCCATCGCCTCGAGCGGTCGCCGCCATCGGTCATGGCAGGTACGCGTTCGAGAACAGCCCGGCGTAGTCGGGCGGGGCGGCCAGCGGCTTCCCGTTCGCGTCCGCGAGCAATCCCTGGTCGTAGAGGAAGCCCGAGTAGCCCTGCCAGCGTTCGAGCGTCTGGCGCCCGACGATGCCCTGGGCGTCGCGCAGGTAGCCGCCATCGGCGAGGAACCGCTGGCTGGCGGCCGGCAGGTCGGGACTGCCGTCGAAGACCCCGGGGTTCTGGGCGACCAGGATGGCCGCGGCGTCATCGGGATGGTCGGCCGCGAACTCGAACCCGCGTGCGGACGCCGAGACGAACGCCTTCGCGAGGTCGGGCTCCCGATCGAGCCAGCGCCGGTCGCAGGCGAGGACCACCTGGTAGAAGTCCGGGAAGCCGTAGTCGGTGAAGGCGAAGGTCCGGAGCGGGATGCCGCGCTGGCCGGCCTCGATGCCCTCCCAGGCCGAGAACGTGATCACGAAGTCCGCGCGCTTCGCGTACAGGGCCTCATAGGCGGCCGTGTCGAGGGTCACCGTCGTGAAGTCGCCCTTGCCCCCGTCGGCCTTGATCACCGCCTTCAGCGTCGGGTCCTCGTTCGGGTAGCCGAACCCGGCGTACGTCTTCCCGTCGAGGTCGCGGGGCCGCTTGATGGCGGACGAGTCGAGGACGGCGATCTCCTGGGCGGTGTGCTGGAGGATGGCCATGACCGAGACGATCGGCGCCCCCGCGGCCGCCGCGAAGGTCATCGCGTCCTGGAAGCTGATCCCGCACTCGGCCTGGCCGGCCGCGATGAGCGCCTCGGGGGTCGCGCTCGAATACGGGAGCACCTGGAGATCCACGCCGGCGTCGCGGTACCAGTCCTTCGCCTGGGCGACGAAGAACCCGGTGTGGTTCGTGTTCGGGGTCCAGTCGAGGGCGAGGCGGACCGGCCGGGCGGGGCCGGCATATGCGGATGCCGAAGGCGACGATGCGGCTGACGGCGACGCCGACGGGCTCGAACCGGCGACGTCGGTGGCGGACGGCGACGGCGATGACGCGCCCGATCCGGTCGTGGCGGGACCGCATGCGGCCAGCCCGAGGAGCAGCGCGCTGAGGAGGGTCGCGCGCAGGCCCGGATGCCGGCGGGCGCGCTCGGAGCTCAAGGTCATCGATGGTCTCCAGTCGCGAGAGACAGGAACGCCGCCTCCGGGTGCCGGGGACGGCGTCATCGATGACGTTCGGCCTGCTTCCTTCGCCGGTACGAGCCGGATCAGGTTCGGCGGGTCTGCGGCCTTTCGGCCGCACTCTCAGCGCGATCGCGCTCCCCGGAGGCATATCAAGTTGGTGGCACCGTAGCACGGCGGCCCACTTGGCGGCGCCGACCTGATGTCTAGCCGACCTCGTGACCGGCAGCCGTCAGCGCCTCGACGGCGGCGGCGAAGTCGGGCTCGTGGACCAGGACGTAGTCCGTGTCGAACGAGGAGATCGCGAAGATCGCGATGCCGGCATCGCGGAGCGGGTCGGCGATCGCGGCCACGACGCCGATCAGCGTCATCACCAGGGGTCCCTGCACCTTGAACGCCCGCCAGGGACCCTCCGCCGGCAAGTCGGCCGGGATGGCATCGCTGGCGGCCACGATCGACAGCTCGTCGGGCGTGCGCGTGATCGCGACGAACTCCCCCGCATCGTCGACCCAGGCCGGGATCGGGCTGTCGGCCGGCAGGCGACAGACGGTCAGCCGCGTCTCGAGGACGGTCAGCCGCACCGCTGTCGCAGCCAGGCGATGACGTCGTCGACGATCGCCGGCCCCTCGGGCTCGTTGTGCAGTTCGTGGCGGAGCTCCGGGAAGGTCCGCCGCTCGACGTCCGGCACCGTCGCGAGGACCGCCGACGCGTCCGTCGGGACGAGGTGGTCGTCCTCGCCGTGGAGGACCAGCGTCGGCACCCCGAACCCGCCGGACACGGCGCCGAGGACCCGCTCCTGCTCGTGGAACGCCGCGACCGCGAACCGGGCGGTGTTGGTCTGGACGCACAGCGGGTCGTCGACGGTCTTCGCCGCGACCGACGGGTCCCGCGACAGGGTCGAGCCGTCGAGGCCGCTGGGGATGTCAAACGTCGGGCGGACCCGGGCGACCACGCCGACGAGCGATCGCTTCCATGCCGGGATCGCGTCTCCCAGCGCTGGCGCGCTCAGGACCGCGAGGTCCGGCTTCGGCCGGTCCGTGAGGAGATAGCCCGCGGCGATGAGGCCGCCGAGCGAGTGCCCGTAGATCACGACCGGCCGCCCGATCGACGCGCCCCGGACGGCTGCCAGCCGCTCGGCGAGGTCGTCGTGGAGCTGCGACCACCGTTCGATGTCGCCGCGCCGTCCGCCCGAACCGCCCATCCCGCGGTGGTCGTAGGCCCAGGTCTCGAGGCCGGCCGCGCTCAGCTGGTCGCCGACGTGCTCGTACCGGCCGGAGTGCTCCCAGATGCCGTGGACCAGCAGCACCGAGCCCCACGGCGCGCCCGCCCACGCGCCCCCGGCCTCGGCCTCGTCGGCCGGCCAGTGCCGGACGAGCAGGTCCGTGCCGTCGGCGGCGGCGACGTGGCTGACGATGGACGGCATCGGCGCAGCGTACGCGACCGGGCGAGGGCCGCGATGGGACGCGGCCGCTAGCATCGGACGATGGGCGTTGACGACGGCTGGGTCGAGATCGGCGATCGGGTCTTCGTCCGCCGCTATGCGTTCTACGACCAGAACATCGGGGTGATCCTCGGCGGCGGCGAGGCGCTCGTCATCGACACCCGCTCCACCCACGAGCAGGCGCGCGAGATCCTCGCCGACCTTCGAGAACTGACCCGTGACCCCGTCACGGTCGTCGTGGACACGCATGGCCACTTCGATCACGCGTACGGGAACCGGGTCTTCCGCCCCGCGACGATCTGGGGCCATGACGGCTGCGTGACCTTCATGGAGCGCACCGGCGAGCAGCGGCGGGAGCGGATCGCCCGCGAGGAGCCGGCCCTGGCCGAGGGCCTTCGCGAGGTCGTCATCGACCCGCCGGACCGGACCTTCTCGGATCACGCGACCATCGAGGTCGGCGGCCGGGCCGTCGAGCTCGCCTACCTCGGCCGCGGCCACACCGACCACGACATCGTCATCGACGTGCCCGGCGCTGACGTCCTGTTCGCGGGCGACCTCATCGAGCAGGGCAACGTGCCGTTCTTCGGCGACGCCTACCCGCTCGACTGGGTCGCGACGGCCGCCGCCCTGGTCCCGGCCGTGAGCGGCGTGGTGGTGCCGGGCCACGGCGACCACGCCGGCCGCGCGTTCGCCGCCTCGCAGGCCGCGTCGTTCGCCGCGCTCGCGGACCTCGCCCGCCGCGTCAACGACGGCGTCCTGACCCTCGACGAGGCGATCGCGGCGCACCCGTTCCCGGACCAGCCGCCCGAGGACGCCAGGAGCGGGTTCAAGCGGGCGCTCGCGCAGCTCCGGAGCGAGCTCGACGAGCCCTAGTCGGCGATCCGCACGATCCAGCGCCCGCGCGCCTGACCGGCCACGATCGCATCGAGGGCGGGGTCGAGCGTGTCGAGCGTGACCTCCTGGCAATGCACGCCGAGGTCGCGCGGCCGGAGGTCCGTCGCGAGGCGGTCCCAGGTCCACCGCCGACGCTCGATCGGCATGTTGACCGAGTCCATGCCGAGCAGGGCCACGCCGCGCAGGATGAACGGGAAGACCGTCGTCGCGAGCGCCGGGCCCCCGGCATTCCCACTGGACGCGACGGCCCCGCCGATCCGAAGCGTGCGGAGGACGTACGGGAGCGTGACCCCGCCGACCGCGTCCACGGCCCCGGCCCAGCGCTCCGACTCGAGCGGCTTGCCCTCGGCGGTCACCTCGTCCCGGGTCAGGATCCCGGAGGCGCCGAGCGCGGTCAGCCGCGCGGCCTCCTCCGGTTTCCCGGTCGCGGCCCAGACCTCGTAGCCGCGCTCGGCCAGGATCGCGAGCGCGGTCCCGCCGACCCCGCCACTGGCCCCCGTCACGAGGACCGGCCCGTCCGCCGGGGACAGGCCGCGCTCCTCGAGCGCGATCACGGACATCGCCGCGGTGAACCCCGCCGTCCCGATGCTCATCGCGTCGCGCGTCGTCAGGCCGGGTGCCAGCGGCACGACCCAGCCTGCCGGCACGCGCTGGTAGGGCGTGTACCCACCATGCCGCGACACGCCGATCTCGTAGCCATGGGCCAGGACCTTCGCGCCGACCTCGACCGCCGGGTCCTCGCTCGCGATCACCTCGCCGGCAAGGTCGATGCCGGGGATCAGCGGGCTGATGCGGGCGACCTTGCCGTCGACCCGGGTGGCCAGACCGTCCTTGTAGTTGACGCTCGACCATTCGACCCGGATCTCGACCTCGCCTGCCGGCAGGTCCGACTCGCGCACCACGCGGACGCCGCGCTCGACCGTGGGGGCGCCGTCGAGGTCGACCTTCTCGGCGACGTAGGCGGGGAACTCGGCCGGGATCGCGGTCATGATCCGAATCGTACGTCGCGGGCCGCGTGGCGCGCGCCAGCGTTGCGTTTCGGTCGCGACCGGCCCGATGGCCGTCGCCTGGAACCACATCCAGGTCGCGCTCATCGACCGGCTCGGCGACGACGGCCTCGCGCTCGCGCGCCAGCTGGGACCAGCTCACCGTGTTGCTGGCCGAGGCGCTCGGCCGGAGGTAGCGTCGCCGCCCCGAAGGGCGCCTGTCATCGGGCCCTCGAGCGGCGCCTGTCATGGAGCCGACACTTGGGTCCGGGAACGAAACATTCCCGATGGTCAGGCGTCCCCTCTTGTGTCGCGCCGCTCGGCCGACCACCGTCATGAGGGCCCAGGGATGCTCCGGTCCGCGAGTCCGCGATGAGTGGCGCGACCAGGCTTCGTTCCGATCGAGAACGGCCTGGTGCACGGCATGGATGACCTCGAGGCCCTGCCGGCCACCGTGGCGATGTCGACTGCTCGGAGCCATGAGGTCGTGGGAGCCATCTACGACGACCACCAGCGCGAGCTCTTTTCCTTCGCGCTGCACGCCTGCCGCGACCGTGAGGCGGCCGAGGACCTCGTCCAGGAGTCGTTCGTCCGGCTGATGATCGAGATCGACGCGGGGCGGATGCCGACCAACGTCCGCGGGTGGCTCTACCGGGTCGTCGCCAATCTCGCCGTCTCCCGGGGCCGGCGGGCGACCGTGGCCAGGCGGGGACTCCACGCGGTCGCAGAGCCCGAGGACGACCAGGGCCCGGAGCCCACCTATCTCGAGGGTGAGCGGCGATCGGACCTGGAGACCGTGCTCGGGGAGCTCGGCGCCGATGCGCGGACCGCCCTGCTCATGGCCGCGAACGGATTCAGCGGCCTCGAGATCGCCGACGCCATCCACCGGAGCCCGAGCGCGACCCGGACCCTCATGTGCCGATCACGGATCCAGCTCCGCGAGCGCCTGGTCGCGCTGGAGACCAGCGCATGACCGACCACGATCGAGCCCGCGAACTGGCGGCGGCCGCCTTCGACTTCGAGCTGTCGGCAGACGATCGGGCCGAGCTGCGCGCCCACCTCGCCGGCTGCGCCCAGTGTCGCGCCTTCAACGAGGGGCTCGAGGCGGATGCCCGGGCCATCGCGGTGATGCCGGCCGCAGACGCGCCGGACGCCCTCCGCTCGCGGATCGTGGATGGCGAGCCCTCCCTCGGTGACACGCCGATCGCCGCGGCCGGGACGACGGCGCCCAGACGCCCCGCCCCGTTCGTGCCGATCCGCTACCGCCGGCCGGCCGCCCTCGTCGCGAGCGCCGCGGTCGTGGTGGCCCTCGTCGGCGGGATGCTCGTCTGGGGGTCGCAGCCGGGCGACGGCGGTGTCGCCGCCATCAGCCCATCACCCGACGCCCCCATCGCCTCGGGCTGGCGGTCGCTCGGCCCGGGCGCGTCACCAGGCGCATCCGGCGTGCCCGGCGGTCCAGGACCGGTCGAGGCCACTGGCGATTGGCACGCGGTCGCGGCGCTGGTCCCGGACGGCTCCGACACCGCGGCCGTCGATCTCGACGGCAGCTTCCGGCTCACCAGCCTCGACGGCACGCCGCCGGCTGAGCTCGCGGCCCGCATCCGCGTCGATCCGCCGGTCGCCCTCACCGTGACGCCCGAGCCGGACGGCAACGGCGTCCGGCTGACACCGAGCGAGCCCCTGCTCCCGGGGACGGTCTATCGCTTCACGCTCGAGGGCCCGGACGGCGAGACCGTGGACTCGTGGGCCTTCCAGACGACCGCCCCGGTCAAGGTCGTCTCCACGCTGCCCGGAGGACCACGAGACCCAGGTCCCGCTGAAGACCGGCATCGAGGTCACGTTCGACCAGGACGGCGTCACCGATGCGCGCCTCGCACGTGACGATCGAGCCGAAGACGGCGGGCCGGTTCGAGCAGCACGGCCGGGTCCTCGCCTTCGTCCCGGACGCGCTCAAGCCGGGCACGATCTACACCGTCACGGTCGCGCGCGGCATCACCGCCGGGTCGGGCGGGAAGCCGATGGCGGACGACCTTCGCTTCCAGTTCGAGACCGACAAGAGCCGGATCGAGCGTGCCGGCACCGACCTCGAGTTCGCGGACGTCCTGCTTCGAATCGGGCACGACGCAGTCGACCGATCATCTCGATGTGGGCGAGCGCCGACGAGGACACGCCCCAGCCGAAGTCCGCCAAGCTGGACATCTATCGCCTCGGGTCCCTCGATGCCGCGATCGGCGCCTACCGACAGCTCCAGGCGTTCCCGGCGTGGGCGCAACTGGTCCAACGAGCACCCGATCGACACCGGCCCGCTGACGAAGGTCGTGACGCTCGATGCGCGGTTCGCCGACCGTCCGGACGGACTCGGTGCCTTGTGGACCGCCCTGCCGGAGCCGCTGCCGGCGGGCTGGTACGTCGTCGAGCACCCGTCGACGCCCTATCCCGATCCAGGCCATCCTCCAGGTGACCGACATCGCCTCGTACCTGCTGGTCACCGACACGAAGACCCTGCTCTGGGCGAACGACCTCGCCACGGGCGGCCCGCTCGCAGGGCGCCACGGTCGCGGTGGCCGGCGCCGGCTCCGATCTCGGGCCGACCGACGCCGATGGCGTCCTGACGGTCGCGACCCCGGCGAGCCTGCAGCCGCCGACCGATCAGAGGCGGGTGCGGACTGGACTGCGTCCAGGTCATCAGCGTGACCAAGGGCGGCCGATCGTGCCTTCGTCCCCGCGTCCGACCCGCGCCCCGAAGGGCAAGGGTGGATACGACGGCCGGACCGGGCCACCAGTGGCTGACGTTCGCGACCGACCGGAGCCTCTACCGCCGCACGGACACGGTGAACCTGTGGGGGATGATCCGCGACCGGACCACGGGCAAGGTTCCGGCTCGAGGCCTCGTGGTCCGGCTCCAGGCGATGGACGAGGACTTCGTCGCGACCGGGGCACCGATCTCGACCCTCAGCCTGGACCCCGGGTCGACCGGCACGTTCAGCGGCATCCGTCGACGCTCGACAGACGTCCCGGAGGGCTGGTACGAGCTCGAGCTGGTCGTCGGGACCGAGATCGTCCGGACCGTGCCGATTTCCAGGTCGACCGGATCCTCAAGCCGGCGTACCGCCTCGAGGTCGACGACCGGCCATCGCGCCTATGTCGTCGGCGAGCGGATCAAGGCCACGATCCAGGCATCGTTCTTCGAGGGCTCGCCGGTCCCCGGCGTGCCACTCCGGGTCGTCGCAGGGTGGCGACCGGTCGGTCACGACCGACAAGTCCGGCACGGCGGTCGTCCGCACCACAGCCCGGCTCGAAGAGCCGTCGAACACGGAGCGACCGCGAGGTCCAGTCCGTGTCCGTCTCGCCGCGGCGGGCGGAGGAAGGGCAGATCCAGGGCGCGTCGCGCGACTTCCTGGTGTTCCCCAGCAGCCGGACGATCACGGCCGAGTCGAGGATCGCGACCGGTCGGGTCCGCGTCGCCGGCACGATCAACGCCCTCGATCGCGCTGGACTCGAGCGCGACCTGGCCGCCGGCGTGTCACCGTGGGAGGTCGATCCACGCGGCGCTCCGGTCGGCCGGAGCCAGCGTGACCGCGACGTTCATCGAGCTGATCCCGGTCAAGACGCGGATCGGCACCGACTACGACTTCATCGAGAAGCGGACCGTGCCCGGTCTACGAGTACTCGACGCGGCAGCGCAGCGCCGGATCGGTCCGGGTCCGGACGGACGCCAAGGGACGGTTCACGGCATCGGTCCCGGCCGGCAGCGGCCACCACGACTACAGCGTGATCGCTCCGTGTCGCCGATGCCGACGGCCACGTGACGGAGCTGGACGACCTATGCCAGCGACGTCACGGCGCCCGCGTACGACGGATCCCGCGAGCCGATCGCTGGTGCCGTCGACGGGCGTCGAGCCGACCGACGGGTACAGCGTCGGCACCCCGATCGACCTGACCCTGCGGGACCCGGCGCACCCGGCCGACGAGACGAGTCGGTACCTCTTCCACCTGACCCAGCTCGGGCTGCGCGACGTGGTCGTCCAGCGGTCGCCCCGGTTACGTCGGCGCATTCGAGTCCTGGGCGGTCCCGAACATGCTCGTCAGCGGCCGTCCGGTTCACCGGCACGGCGTACACCTCGGCCGACGTACTCGGCGTGGTTCCGGACGCAGGACCGCCGCATCGACGTCCAGCTGACGCTCGGACAAGGCACGCTACGCCCGCGCGACCAGGTGACGGTCACCGTGCGCACCACGAATGCGGCGGGCAAGCCGATCGCCGCGAGCGTCGTCCTCCGGGCGATCGACGAGAAGCTGTTCGTCCTCGGCGGCGCCCAGCTCGACGACCCGCTGATCGATATCTACACCTCGCCTCGACTCGGGCATCATCAGCAGCTACACCTCGCATCGCGGGCCTCCGGTCGAAGGCGGCGGTGGCGGCGACACGACCGGCGGCGGCGGGGACGACTTCGCCGGGACCAGTTCCGCGACAGCCTGCTGTTCAGGACCGTCGATCACCGGCGCGGACGGCCGAGCCTCGGCGTCGTTCCGCCTCTCGGACGATCTCACGTCCTGGCGGATCCTCGGGTCGGCGTTCAGCGCCGACGTCAAGGCCGGGACCGGGTCGACCGAGGTCGCCGTCGGGCTGCCGTTCTTCGTCGATGCCTCGATCGCGCCGGAGTATCTCGTCACCGACCGCCCGACGATCGTCGCGCGCGCATACGGGACCGCGCTCCCGCCGGCGCGCCAGGTGAAGATCTCCGCGATCTCGCAGAGCCTCGGGCTCAAGGGCGACCCATCACGGCCGCCGCCTTCGCCGACGTCCCGATCCGGCTCCCGGCGCTGACGCTCGGCCGCACTCGGTGACGATCATCGCGACCTACGGGAGCGGTGCGTCCGCCCGCACGGACCGGCTGGTCCGCACGTTCACGCGTCGTGCGGTCGCGCCTCGCCACGACCAGGACGTCCTACGTCGACCTGACCGGGACGGTCCACCCCGACGGCGGCACCGGGCGGACGCGGGTGGTCGTCGCCGACCGCTCCGCCGGTCGATACCTGCCGCTGCTGACCGAGCTGGCCGCCGGCGACGGCGTCCGCCTCGAGCGCGCATTCGCGGCCGCGGCCGCGAGGGACCTGCTGACCGGCCGATACGGCGAGTCGGAGGCCGAGTCCCGGCCGGCGACTTCACGGGCGCCCGCTACCAGCAGGAGGACGGCGGCATCTCGCTCGTCCCGGCTGGCAGCAGCGACCTCCAGGTCTCGGCGCTCGTCGCGCTCACCGACCCGGATGCGTTCTCCAAGTCGATGCTCACCGGCGTACTTCGCGGCCATCCGGCCGACCCGAAGGCCACCCGCGAGCGTCAGGTCTACGCGTTGGCCGGACTGGCGGGCCTCCACGCCGACGGTCCTGCCCCAGATCCGGGCGGCGGCGGCCGACGACGGCCTGACCATCCGCGAACGGCTGATGCTCGGCCTGGGCGCGGCCGCCCTGGGCGACGCGAAGACCGCCCGGACCATCGCCGACTCGCTGATCTCCGGCTACGGCGAGGCAGCAAGGCGGATGGGCCCGGCTGCGGGTCGGCACGACCGTCGCCGACGGCGTCGAGGGCACCGCGCTGATGGCCATCCTGGCGGCGGCCACGGGCGAGCCGCTCGCCCCGGCGTTCTGGGCCTACGTCGAGGCGAACCCGATGCCCGACCTGGTGGTGGACCTCCACGCGATCGCATACGTCGAACGACTCCTCGAACGTCTGCCGCCGCGGGCCGCCAGCTTCGCCTACACGGTCGGACGGGACGCGCACGGTCGTCGACCTCAAGCCGGGCGAGACGTTCTCGATGGTCGTCACCGCACCGCAGCTGACGTCCCTCGCCATCGAGCGCCTGGCCGGGTCGATCGGCGTGACCACGGACTGGCGCGAGCCGGTCAAGGCCTCCACCATCGAGCGCGATCCCGGACATCACCGTCACCCGCTCGGCGCGCCCGAGCGGCGCGTCGGGTCGGGTGACCTCGTCATCGTGAGCCTCAAGGTCCGGTTCGGGACCGCAGGCACCGCTCGGCTGCCACCTCGTCACCGAGCTCGTGCCGTCGGGCCTGGTCGCGGTCGGCGAGCATCGAGGGCGTCGCGTACGGACGACAGCGAGGAGCCGCCGGCGGGCTTCACGTTCCCGTTCGACCAGACCGCGCAGCGCGTGTCGTTCTGCGCCGACAACGAGACCAAGGACCACGTCGCCGACCTGCGCTACGTGGCCCGGGTCGTCACGCCGGGCACCTACACGTGGGAGCCGGCGGTCGTGGAGTCGCGGACGAGCACGAACCACGCCGCGCTGACCGGCTCGGACACGGTCACGATCCGCTGACCCGCCGGGCCTATCCCTCGGCGGGCGGCGTCGGGGTCGGGGTGGGCGTCGGCGTCGGTGTCGGGGTCGGGGTGGGTCGGCGTCGGGGCCGGCCACTCCTGCTGGCGCCACAGGTACTCGCGCAGCGTGAGCCCGCTGGCGCGGACCTTCGCGGCGACGTCCCGCCCGACGTAGCGGTAGTGCCACGGCTCGTACATGTAGCAGGTGACGGCGTGGTCTTGCCCTTCGGGTAGCTCATGATGAAGCCGTACTTCCAGGCGTTCGCCGCCAGCCACTTGCCCTGCTTGCTGATGCCCCCAGTCCGTCCAGTCCCACGGGATCGAGCCGCCGTAGGCGCGGAAGTCGATCGAGGTGCCCGAGCTGGTGCTCGCTGTGCCCCGCCCGGGCGCTCTCCTTGAGCGCGTACGCGTAGCCGTGGACGCGGACCCAGTAGGCGAAGGTCGACTTCTGGGTGGCGTAGCTCCGGTAGCCGGACTGGACGACGAGCCGCGCGCCGGCGGCCCGTGCCGCCGTCGCCAGTGGCGGCCAGGTCCGGCGATCACGAAGCCGCCGGACGTACTGGCCGCTGTTGAGCCCGGCCGTCGAGGTGTTCTGGAGGTCCGTCGGGACATAGCCCGACCCCAGCCGGAGCGCGGAGTCGAGGATCGTCCGCTGCCACTGCGCCGAGCGAGCGCTGCTTCGGTGAGCGTGTCGGCGACCTTGCAGGCGGGCAGCTTCGGGTGCCGCCGCGGCGCGTGGTCGGCGAGCCCGGTCGCGAGCGCCACGACGATCGCGAGGGCGATCAGCGACGCAGCGGACGAGCGGCCACGGGAGCGGGCGCGAGGCCCGGCGATGGTCGGCAGGAAGCGGCATGACGCGGGAATCGTACGACGGGGCGCCCGCGTCGGCCACTCCCCCGAACGTACCGGCGGGCGTCGGCGGTCGCGTGCGGAGCGCCTACGGCGCCGCGCTGGGGCTCGGTCCGCTCGGGCGTCGGGGTCGGCGTCGGGGTCGCCGTGGGCTTCGCGGTGGGCTTCTTCGTGGGCTTCGGGGTCGGCTTCGGCCGCGGGGTCGTCGCGGGTACCGCAGCCGCTCACGCCGCTGCCGCTCGGCCGCCTTCGTCGCCCCTTCGGGACCGCGTAGGTCTTCTTCGGGCAGCGAGCCGTCGGTCGGGAAGAGGTCGTCCGCGAGCGCACGGATCTTCTTGAGGTTCGGGATCTGGATCGAGCCGCGCGCGTCGTTCCCGGAGCCGACCAGCGGGTGGCTGATCACCGCCCGGTAGGTCCCGTCGCGGCCGATCTTCGCGGCCGCGTCGGCCAGGTCGGGAAGCAGCTTGCGGGGGACGTTGGTCGTGACCGTCTTGCCGACCGCCTTGAGCAGCCCGATCGGGTCGTTGAGGAAGCCGCCCTTGACCACGCGGTCGCGGATGCCGGACAGGACCTCCTGCTGGCGGGCGGCCCGGGTGAAGTCGCTCTCGCCGGCGGCCTTGCGGACGCGCGCGTACGCGAGGGCCTGGTTCCCGGTGAGATGGTGCTTGCCGGCGGTGATCGAGAACCCGCGCGTGAACCCGTATTCGTCGTAGCGCGGGTCGCAGAAGGCGCGGGCGACGTTCACGTCCACGCCGCCAAGGGTGTTGACGACCTGCACGAAGCCACCGAGGGTGACCGCTGCGTAGTAGTCGACCTTGACGCCGAGCAGCTTGCCGAGCGCGCCCATCAGGACGTCGAACCCGGACCCGTCGTTATTGGGGAACTGCTTCGGGTGGTGGCGGACGTACGAGACCAGCCCGTTGATCTTGCCGCGGTACTTGCGGCCGTCCGCGAGCGGCACGTCGACCATGTCGCGCGGCACCGACACCATCGAGACGGTCTCGGTCGCCGGGTCCATCGAGACCACGATCATCGTGTCGGTGCGGTAGGTGTTGCGACCCACACCGGCATCGACCCCGACGATGACGCCGGTCAGGCGAGGGTCCACCGGGACGGGCGTCGGCGAGGGCGACGCGCTGGGCAGGCCGGACGGCGAGGGCGCGGCGGGGATCAGGTTGCTCGGGTCGGGCTCCGGCTCCTGCGACGGCAGGATCGCGGTGGGCGATGGCTCGACGAAGACCTCGTCGGCGGTCTCGCGCGCGACCTCGGTCGCGTAGCCCGCATAGGCCTGCGGCACGATGATCACGAGCAGGAGCAGGATGACCGGCAGAACGTCGCCCTTGCCCATCCGCGGCAGGCCGGAGGCGAACAGGCTGGACCCGACCGCCAGGAGGCGCCACACGAGCAGCCCGCCCTGGAAGGCCAGCAGGCCCCAGATGACCTCCGACTCGAGGAGCGTGGCCACGAGTCGCGGGCCGGAGGTCGTCAGCACGATGTAGACGACGGCGAGCAGCGCCAGGATCGTCGGGGTCAGGAAGATCACGCCGAGCAGCCGCCGGCCGGCCACGACGTGGCCGAGGCCGGGGACGATGGCGTCGAGGATGGCGGGGACGTAGCGCGAGCGGCGGCTCGGCGTGGCGGACACAACAGTGTCCGCGGCGTCGTCTGTCACCGGCGCAGGGTAGCAGCGTTCGCTCGGACAGGCGCCGGGGACTCCGACTGGTCGCTACGCACACCTAGTACGGTCGGGCGGGGCGCCGACCCCGTCCGGGTGCGGTACTGTGCGGTCCGACGGGGGTTGGACACATCTTCATCGATGCCGCCTCCAGAGGGAACCTTGACCTCACGAGCCAGACCCGCGTCCCACCGGTTCATGGTGTTCTGTCAGGTCATCGCGGTGATCTCGTGGCTCGCGAGCCCGGTCGCCGGGCTTGCCGCAAGCCCCGTCGCCACCCCCGACCCGTCGCCGACTGCGACCCAGCCTGCCGCCGAACCGACCGCCGAGCCCGACCCCTGAGCCCACCGCCGAGCCCACGCCGAGCCGACCGCCGAGCCGACCGCCGAGCCCACCGCCGAGCCGACCGCCGAGCCCACGCGCCGAGCCGAGCGCCGAGCCGACGCGCCGAGCCCACCGCCGAGCCCGACCGCCGAGCCGACCCCTGCGGCGACGCCCGCCCCGGCCACCGACACCTTCATCGTCACCTTCGCCCCGGGCACCTCCGCCGCCGCGCAGGCCGCCAGTCCTCGCCGCCGCCGGCGCCGACGTCGTCGACTCCATCCCGGTCCTGCGCATGCACGTCGTCGAGGTCGCCCGCGGCTCCGACACGGTCGCCGACCCTCCGCGCCGACGGCAACGTCTCGCGCGTCGACCCCGACCGCGTCCGCGACGCCGAGGCCGACCCCCGACGACCCGCGCTACGACGACCAGTGGTCGCTGCCACGCATCGGCTGGGACCAGGTCTACGGCACGCGTCGACCCGCCGGCACCGCGGTCGTCGCCGTCCTCGACACCGGCGTCGACGGCGGCCACCCCGACCTCGCCGGCCAGCTCGTGGCCGGCACCACGCATCCTCGACGGCTCGGCCGGCACGACCGACCCCAACGGCCACGGCACCGCCATGGCCGGCATCATCGCCGCCGCGACCGACAACGGCACGCGGCATCGCCGGCATCGGCTACGCGGGCGTCAAGGTCATGCCGGTCACCGTCCTCGAGCGCGACCGGCCACGGCCAGGACAGCGACATCATCGAGGGCATCGTCTGGGCCGTCGAGCCACGGCGCCGACGTCATCAACATGTCCTTCAGCAACCCCGGCTACTCGCCCGGCCCTCCAGGCCGCGATCGACTACGCCTGGGCCAACGACGTCGTCGTCGTCGCCGCGACCGGCAACGACGGCTCGCAGCACCGCCACCTTCCCGGCCGGCGACCGCGGCGTCATCGGCGTCTCCAACACCGACCAGTCCGACGCCCTCGACCGCGTCGTCCAACTACGGCGACGACGTCTTCCTCGGCGCCCCCGGCACCGACATCGTCACGCTCGCTCGCCGGCGGCGGCACCACCAGCGTCACCGGCACCTCGGCCTCCTCGGCCGCGGTCGCCGCTGCGGCCGCCCTGCTGCGCGCCATCGACCCGGCCGCCTCCAACGGCGTCATCGTCTACCGCCTCGCGCGCCACCGCCGACGCGGCCGGCACCGTGGCCGAGACCGGCAACGGCCGGCTCAACCTGGCGCGCGCCATCGCCGACACCGGGACCGACTTCGTCCAGCCCGCCGGCGCCACGCCGGTCGGCAGCGGCGGCCCGTTCGTCGGGCCGTACCAGATCGCCACGGCGACGGTGAACGCGACCTCGAGCCTGAACGGCTCGGTCGGCACGATCTCGGTCGCACCCGGTGCCACGATCTTGCTGGTCATGAGCGTGACGACGACGGGGGTCGGAACGGCCAACGACTGGGACTCCTCCCGCTGGGCGCTCGCGACGTCCCCGCCTGGGGCCGCGGCGATGACCTGCGTCAACCACGCGGACCATGACGGTCCCGGCACCTTCCTCGAGATCATCCCCATCACGGCGCCGGCCGCCGCCGGAACCTACAACCTGTACCTGTACGCGTACAACGGGAGCGATTGCGCGACCGGCCAGAGCGTCCTCTTCACCCGCGCGAACGCCCTCGATAACCTCGCACCAACGGCCACGATCGATCTGCGAGCAGCCTCCGATACCGGCGCATCGAATTCGGACGACCTCACCAACGCCGCAAGCCCCATCTTCGACGTGACCTTCAGCGAGACGGTGGCCGGGCTGGCCGCGGGCGACTTCTCCAACGTCGGAACGGCCACCGGCTGCGTCTTCGGCGCCCCGACCGGCGCGGCCGCCGCATACAACGTCACGGTCACCGGCTGTTCGGCGGGCACCCTGATCGTGCGCCTCGCCGCCAGCGCGGTCCTCGACCCCGCCGGCAACGGCAACGCCGTCACGAACGGGCCGACCGTCACGATCGATCGGACCGGGCCGAGCGTCACGATCAACCAGGCGGCGGCGCAGGCCGATCCGACGAACGCGAGCCCGATCAACTACACGGTCGTGTTCAGCGAGCCGGTCACCGGCTTCATCACCGGCGACGTGACCTTCGCCGGCACCGCGGGCGGCGGCAAGACCGGGACCGTGACCGGCGGCCCGACCACGTACAACGTGGCGGTCACCGGGATGACCACCTCGGGCACCGTCATCGCCACCATCGTGGCGGCGCGGGCGACCGACCTCGCCGGCAACAACAACGCCGCCTCCACCTCGACCGACAACACGGTGACCTGGGACGTGACCGCGCCGACGGTCACGATCAACCAGGCGGCGGGCCAGGCCGACCCGACCAACGCCAGCCCGATCAACTTCACGGTCGTGTTCAGCGAGGCGGTCACCGGCTTCGCCACCGGCGACGTGACCGTCGGCGGAACCTCCGGCGGGGTCAAGACCGGGACGGTCACCGGCGGCCCGACCACCTACAACGTGGCGGTCACGCGGGATGACCGGCATCGGGCACGGTGATCGCCACCATCGCCGCCGGGGTGGCCGTCGACGGCGCCGGCAACAACAACGCCGCCTCCACGTCGACCGACAACACGGTGACGTGGGACGTGACCGCCCCGACCGTCACGATCAACCAGGCGGCCGCGCAGGCTGATCCGACCAACGCGGCGACCATCAACTTCACGGTCGTGTTCAGCGAGATCGGTCACCGACTTCGCCACCGGCGACGTGTCCTTCGCCGGCAGCACGGCCGGCGGCACCCTGGTCGGCACGGTCAGCGGCGCCGGCACGACCTACAACGTGGCGGTCACCGGGATGACCAGCGCTGGCACGGTCGTCGCTTCGATCGGCGCCGGCGTGGCGGCCGATACGGCCGGCAACGCCAGCCTCGCCTCCACGTCGACCGACAACACCGTCACCTGGGACAACGTCGCGCCGACGGTGACGATCAACCAGGCGGCCGCCCAGGCCGACCCGACGAGGACCAGCCCGATCAACTTCACGGTGGTGTTCAGCGAGCCGGTCACCGGGTTCGCCACTGGCGACGTCACCGTCGGCGGCACGTCGGGCGGGACCAAGACCGGGACCGTCACGGGCTCGGGCACGACCTACAACGTCGCCGTGACCGGGATGACCACCTCGGGCACGGTCATCGCGACGATCGCCGCGAATCGCGCGATCGACCTGGCCGGCAACAACAACCTGGTCTCCACCTCCACCGACAACACGGTCACGTGGGACGTGACCGCGCCCGACCGTGACGATCAACCAGGCGGCGGGACAGGCGGACCCGACCAACGGCGCGACCGATCAACTTCACGGTCGTCTTCAGCGAAGCGGTCACCGGGTTCGCCACGGGCGACGTGACGATCGCCGGCACGTCGGGCGGGACCAAGACCGGCACGGTCACGGGCTCGGGCACGACCTACAACGTCGCGGTGACCGGCATGACCTCGTCGGGCACGGTCATCGCCACGATCGTCGCCGGCGTGGCCACCGACGTCGCCGGCAACAACAACACGGCCTCGACCTCGACCGACAACACCGTGACCTGGGACAACGTCGCGCCGACGGTCACGATCAACCAGGCGGCCGGCGCAGGCCGACCCGACCAACGGCGCGACGATCAACTTCACGGTCGTGTTCAGCGAGGCGGTCACCGGGTTCGCCACCGGCGACGTGACGTTCGGCGGGACCGCCGGCGGGGCACGCTCGTCGGCACCGTGACCGGCGGTCCGACCACGTACAACGTGGCGGTCACGGGCATGACCAGCGCCGGCACGGTCATCGCGACGCTCGGCGCCGGCGTCGCGACCGATCTCGGCCGGCAACGCCAACGCGGCCTCGACCTCGACCGACAACACCGTGACCTGGGACAACGTCGCCCCGACGGCCGTCATCGACCTCCGGGCGGCGTCGGACAGCGGCGTCTCGAACTCGGACGACATCACCAACGCCGCGAGCCTGGTCTTCGACGTGACCTTCAGCGAGACCGTCACCGGGCTTGCCGCGAACGACTTCTCGAACGTCGGGACGGCGACCGGTTGCGTGCCGGGGCACCGGCCGGCAGTGGCGCGGCCTATTCGGTGACGCTCACCCTCTGCTCGCAGGGTACGGTCATCCTTCAGCTGCGGGCGGCTGCGGTGACCGACACGGCGACCAATGCCAATGCTGTCACCAACGGTCCGACCGTCACCGTCGACCGGACCGGCCCGACCGTCACGATCAACCAGGCCGCGGCGCAAGCCGATCCGACCGGCGTCGAGCCGATCAACTTCACGGTCGTGTTCAACGAATCGGTGCTCGACTTCGCCACGGGCGACGTCACGCTCAGCGGACACGGCCGGCGCCACGACCGCGACCGTCACCGGCAGCGGCACCACCTACAACGTGGCGGTCAGCGGGATGACCAACAGTCGGCACGGTGATCGCGACCATCGCGGCCGGGGTCGCGACCGACATCGCCGGCAACACCAACGCGGCAGTCGACAGTCACCGACAACACCGTGACCTGCGACAATCGTTCGGCCCGACCGTCACGATCAACCAGGCGGCCGCGCAGGCCGATCCGACCAACGCGCGCCGATCAACTTCACGGTGGTCTTCAGCGAGACCGGTGATCGGCTTCGCCACGGGCGACGTGACGCTCAGCGGCACGGCCGGCGGGACGCTCACGGCGATCGTCAGCGGCAGCGGCACCACCTACAACGTGGCGGTCAGCGGCATGACCGCAGCGGCACGGTGATCGCCAACGCGTCGGCGCCGGGGTCGCGACCGACCTCGCTGGCAACCCCAATGCGGCAGCGACCCGACGGACAACACGGTGACCTTTGACAACGTCGCGCCGACGGTCACGATCAACCAGGCCGCCGCGCAGGCCGATCCGACCGACTCTCGCCCGATCAACTTCACGGTCGTGTTCAGCGAGCCGGTGACCGGCTTCGCCACCGGCGACGTGACGCTCAGCGGCACCGCCGGCGGCGCTACGACGGCGACCGTCAGCGGGCAGCGGCACGACCTACAACGTCGCGGTCAGCGGCATGACACGTCAGCGGCACGGTCGATCGCCGCAATCGCGTCGGCCAGTGGCCGTCGACCTCGCCGGCAACGCCAATGTCGGCCTCGACCAGACCGACAACACAGTGACCTTCGACAACGTCGCTCCGACGGTCACGATCAACCAGGCCGCCGCGCAGGCCGATCCGACCACGCGACTCGCCGATCAACTTCACGGTCGTGTTCAGCGAGCCGGTGATCGGCTTCGCCACAGGCGACGTGACGCTCGGCGGGACACGGCCGGCGCCACGACGGCGATCGTCAGCGGCAGCGGCGACGACCTACAACGTGGCGGTCAGCGGGATGACCACCTCGGGCACCGTCGTGGCCACGATCGCCGCGAGTCGCGCGACCGACCTCGCCGGCAACAACAACGCCGCCTCCACCTCGACCGACAACACGGTGACCTGGGATCGGGCGACCCATCTGGCCTTCCAGCAGGAGCCGACCGACACCGTCCACGGGAACCTGATCAGCCCGACCGTGACGGTCGCGATCCTCGATGACAACGGCCTGGTCGTCACCGAGCGCGCCGGGTCCATCACCTTGACCCCGTCGGCGCCGGGCGCGTTGCAGGTCTCGCCTGTGACCGTCGCTGTGGTCAACGGCGTGGCGACGTTCACCGGGTTGACCGCCGATCAGGTCGGCACGTACACCCTGGACGCGACGAGCGCCGGTCTCGTCGGGGCCACGAGCGCGTCGTTCGACGTCACCGCGGCCGGCCTGCTGATCACGGCGACCAATCGGTTCAAGGTCTACGGCCAGACGGTCGTGTTCGCCGGGACCGAGTTCACCACGAGCGGCCTGCTCGGGACCGACACGGTCGACAGCGTGACCCTGACGAGCGCGGGTGCCGCTCCGACGGCGACCGTGGCCGGCCCGTACCTCATCATCCCGTCGGCTGCCGTCGGCAGCGGGCTTGGCAACTACGCCATCACGTATGTCGACGGCGCCCTGACCGTGACCCCCGCCCCGCTGACCGTGACCGCCGACGACCGGACCAAGACGTACGGCCAGACGGTCGTGTTCGCCGGGTCCGAGTTCTCGACGACGGGCCTGCTCAACGCCGATAGCGTGACGAGCGTCACGCTGGCCAGTCCGGGTGCCGCACCGACAGCGACCGTGGGCGGCAGCCCGTACGCCATCACCCCGTCGAACGCGACCGGCACAGGGGTATCGAACTACACGATCGCGTACGTCGACGGCGAACTGACGGTCGATCCCGCCCCGCTCGCGATCACGGCTGACGACCGCTCGAAGGTGTACGGCCAGACGGTCGTCTTCGCGGGCACGGAGTTCAGCACGGCCGGCCTGCTCAACGCCGACACGATCGACAGCGTGACCTTGACCAGCCCCGGCGCCCTCGCCGACCGCGACGGTCGCCGGCAGCCCGTACGCCATCACCCCGTCGGCCGCGGTCGGCACGGGCCTCGGCAACTACACGATCACCTATGTCGACGGCGAGCTGACGGTCGATCCCGCCCCGCTCGCGATCACGGCTGACGACCGCTCGAAGGTGTACGGCCAGACGGTCGTGTTCGCGGGCACCGAGTTCTCGACGACGGGCCTGCTCAACGCCGATAGCGTGACGAGCGTCACGCTGGCCAGCCCCGGCTCCCCGGCGACGGCGACCGTGGCCGGCAGCCCCTACGCCATCACCCCGTCGGCCGCGGTCGGCACCGGCCTCGTCGAACTACGCGATCACCTACGTCGACGGCGAGCTGACCGTGACGCCCGCCCTGCTGACCGTGACCGCCGACGACCGCTCGAAGGTGTACGGCCAGACGGTCGTCTTCGCGGGCACGGAGTTCACGACTTCAGGTCTCCTCAACAGCGACGACGTGACCAGCGTGACCCTCGCGAGCCCGGGCGCCCCCGCGACCGCGACCGTCGCCGGCAGCCCGTACGCCATCACCCCGAGCGCGGCGGTCGGCACCGGCCTCGGCAACTACACGATCACCTACGTCGACGGCGATCTGACCGTCACCGCGGCCCCGCTGACCGTGACCGCCGATACTACGCGATCACCTACCTCGACGGCGAGCTGACGGTGGACCCGGCCGGCCTCACGATGACCGCCGACGACGTGACCAAGACCTACGGAGACGTGTCGTCTTCGCCGGCACCGAGTTCTCGACCACCGGCCTGCTCAACGCCGACACGGTCGACAGCGTGACGCTGACCAGCCCGGGCGCCCTCGCCACGGCCACGGTCGCGGGCAGCCCGTACGCCATCACCCCGCAGCGCCGCCGTCGGCACGGGCCTCGGCAACTACACGATCACCTACGTCGACGGCGAGCTGACGGTGACCCAGGCCACGGCGGTCATCGCCGTGACCGGCTACTCGGTCGTCTACGACGCGCTCCCCCATACCGCCACGGGCACGGCCACGGGCGTCCTCGGCGAGGACCTCTCGGCCGGGCTCGACCTGACGGCCACGACGCACACCGCGGTCGGCGCCTCGACCGACCCGTGGACCTTCAGCGACCCGGCCGGCAACTACGCGCCGGCGTCCGGCACGGTCGACACCGAGATCACCCCCGCCCCGCTGACGGTCACCGCCGACGACCGCTCGCAAGGTGTACGGCCAGACGGTCGTCTTCGCGGGCACCGAGTTCAGCGACGAGCGGCCTGCTCGGGACCGACGACGTCGACCAGCGTGACCCTCACGAGCCCGGGGCGGCGCCGACCGCGACGGTCGCCGGCAGCCCGTACGCCATCACCCCGAGCGCCGCGGTCGGCACCGGCCTCGGCAACTACGCGATCACCTACGTCGACGGCGAGCTGACGGTCGATCCCTCGGCGCTGACGATCACCGCCGACGACCGGACCAAGACCTACGGCCAGACGGTCGTGTTCGCCGGGACCGAGTTCACGCTACGGCGGCCTGCTCAACAGCGACACGGTCGACAGCGTGACCCTGACCAGCCCGGGTGCACCGCGCCGACCGCCACGGTCGCGGGCAGCCCGTACGCCATCACCCCGAGCGCCGCGGTCGGCACGGGCCTCGGCAACTACACGATCACCTATGTCGACGGCGAGCTGACGGTCGATCCCGCCACCGCTCACGATCACCGCCGACGACCGCTCGAAGATGTACGGCCAGACGGTCGTGTTCGCGGGCACCGAGTTCATCGCGACCGGCCTGCTCAACGCCGACAGCGTCACGAGCGTCACGCTGACCAGCCCCGGCGCCGCGGCGACGGCGACCGTGGCCGGCAGCCCGTACGCCATCACCCCGACCGCCGCGGTCGGGACCGGGCTCGGCAACTACGCCATCACCTACGTCGACGGCGAGCTGACCGTCGACGCCAGCCGCCCTGCTCGATCGTGACCGCCGACGACCGCTCGAAGGTGTACGGCCAGACGGTCGTCTTCGCGGGCACGGAGTTCACGACTCAGCGTCCTGCTCAACAGCGACGACCGTGACCAGCGTGACCCTCGCGAGCCCGGGCGCGCCTCGCGACCGCGACCGTCGCCGGCAGCCCGTACGCCATCACCCCGAGCGCCGCGGTCGGCACCGGCCTCGGCAACTACGCGATCACCTACGTCGACGGCGAGCTGACCGTCACCCGGCCGACCCTGACGGTGACCGCCGATGACCGCGTCCAAGACGTACGGCGATCGTCGTCGACCTTCGCGGGCACCGAGTTCACGACCACCGGCCTGCTCAACGCCGACAGCGTGACGAGCGTCACGCTCACCAGCCCGGGCGCCCTCGCCACGGCCACGGTCGCGGGCAGCCCGTACGCCATCACCCCGTCAGCGCCGCCGTCGGCACGGGCCTCGGCAACTACACGATCACCTACGTCGACGGCGAGCTGACCGTGACCCAGGCCACGGCGGTCATCGCCGTGACCGGCTACTCGGTCGTCTACGACGCGCTCCCGCACACCGCCACGGGCACGGCCACGGGCGTCCTCGGCGAGGACCTCTCGGCCGGCCTCGACCTGACGGCCACGACGCACACCGCGGTGGGCGCCTCGACCGACCCGTGGACCTTCAGCGACCCGGCCGGCAACTACGCGCCCGCCAGCGGCACGGTCGACACCGAGATCACCCCCGCCCCGCTGACCATGACGGCCGACGACCGCTCGAAGGTGTACGGCCAGACGGTCGTGTTCGCGGGCACCGAGTTCAGCACGAGCGGCCTGCTCGGGACCGACGACGTGACCAGCGTGACCCTCACGAGCCCGGGTGCGGCGCCGACCGCGACGGTGGCCGGCAGCCCGTACGCCATCACCCCGAGCGCGGCGGTCGGCACCGGCCTCGGCAACTACGCGATCACCTACGTCGACGGTGAGCTGACGGTGGATCTCGCCTCCCTGACCATCACCGCGGACGACATCTCGAAGCTGCCGGGGCTCACCTACACATTCGCCGGCACCGAGTTCTCGACCGTGGGACTCCAGAATGCCGACACCGTCAATTCGGCAACCCTCGTGAGCGCGGGAGCGCCGGCATTGGCACCACCCGGCACCTACCCGATCTTCATCTCCACCGCCATCGGAACGGGCCTCGCGAACTACACCATCACGTACGTGCAGGGCACCTTCACCGTCGGGAACGTGACTCCGGACGTCGGGGACGCGGCGATCACCACGACGGCGACGGCCGCGGTAGACGGCGCGGTCTCGATCGTCGATCCGGACCCCGGTCAGACCTTGACGCTGACGATCACGGTCGCGCCGACCCACGGGACCGCGACGGTCGCCGCCGATGGGACGTTCACCTACACGCCGACCGGCATGTATACGGGCGACGACACCTTCACGATCCAGGGATGCGATGACTTCGCGCCGCCCGCCTGCGACACCGGCACGGTGACGATCTCGGTCTATCCGGTCGCCGTTCCCGACGCCGGGGTGACAAGCGAGGGCAAGACGGTGGAAGTCGATGTCGAGGCGAACGACATCGGGGACGCCGGGCTACCGCAGATCGTCAGTGGACCGGCCCATGGCACGGCGACGGTCGGCTCCATCATCTACACGCCCGAATGCCGGCTTCAGCGGGACGGACCACGTCGTCTACCGGATCTGCAGCCCCAACGACCCGGCCCTGTGCGACGACGCGACCCTGACGATCACGGTCGCCGAGGCCCCGCCCGCCACCGACGGCGACCCGTTCATCGCGTCGCCGCTCGTTCCGATCCGATCGACGACGATCTGGCTGGCGATCACGTTCGGCCTGATCGCTGCCGGCGCCGGCGCCATCTTCGTCACCACCCGGCGGCGTCGGCGGGCCTGACATCGCGCCCGCGGGAGTGCCGCGAGCCTGCGCCTGAGCGGCATGCGGTATCATCGCCGCCGCTCCACTGGCGAGTGGCCAAGCGGTAAGGCGCCTGACTCTGGATCAGGAGATCGAAGGTTCGAATCCTTCCTCGCCAGCCAACCTACAACGACCGGTTTGTGCGCTTCGATTCGCGGGTCAGCGAGACCGGGGTGTCTACGCTGCTGACGCAACGGCCCTCGGGGTCGACGTGCGTCCGGCAGGCTCGGGAGCGCTGGCAGATGGATCGAACCCCTTCGCGATCAGCCACACCGCCATGACCATCTCCTGCAGGGCGAGCGGCGCCATGAAGAAGCCCAGCGAGAGCTCGAACATGCTTCCAAGCGGCGCCACGATGTACAGCGTGGCCCCCGCGAGCCCCCAGATGGACAGCCACCGAGGCACCAGCCGCGACTGGAAGAGCACGACGTAGAACATCAGCGCGCCGAGGACGAACGGGATGGCGAGCAGCTGGTCCCAGATCACGGTCTCGGTCGTCCGCACGAAGCCGGCGAGCGGTCCCGCATCCGGCTCCTTGCTGAGTGCGATCAGCAGCAGCCACCCGAGCGCGATGACGACGTAGAAGATCGTCTCGATCGCTCCGCGGAAGACGACGTAGCCCATGGCCAGCGTCTCGTCGTACCGCTTGCCGACCGGCCAGAACACGACCGGAACCATCGCGAGCGCGAGACCCGCCACCAGGAGGAGGAGGACGCCGACGGCCACCTGGTTCGACTGCGCCGCGACCTGGGCCAGGTACGCGGGACCTGACAGGATTTCGGCCGTGACGACGGCGCTGAGGACGATACCCACCGTTCCGATGATGTACAGCACGCCGATCCAGACGGCGGCCTTCCGATCCGCGCTCATCCGCGGCTCCGCCGTCGCGACGGCGACGTCTCGATTCGTGTCCATCTCCATTTCTCCCGACTACTCGGGTCGGGGCGACAGGATCACGACCGCTGTCTCCCGCGAGCGACGCGCGACGTAGGCGTCGAGGTCCTTGTCGAAGCCGGCCCACCTGGCCCACAGGCGCGGTCGCTCGTCCTTGTCGGCCGCACGGCCGTGGACGGCGCGCGACCCGCCGGGCACGTCGACGGTGACGTCGGGGTGGGCCTGCAGGTTGAGCCACCACGCGGGCTCGGCATCGGCCCAGCCGTTCATGGCCAAGGTGACCAGGTCGGGGCCGTCCTCGAAGTAGGCCAGGATGGCCTTCCGCTCCTCCCGCTGCGACGCCCGATGGTCCGGAGTCGCAGCATGCCCTGGCGGTCGGCCCTCGCGGTCAAGAGGCCGAGCCGGCCGCCCGTGATCGAATAAACGGCACGCTGCATCACCCAGAACGAACGGATGAACCAGCGCGGCGGCAGATGCGCAGACTGCTCGTGCTGTCCGGTCACATGCATCGCTCTTCCTCCGGTCCTTCGTCGGCAGACCCAGGCGTCGCACGAGCGACGGGTCTGCTCCCCTCCGCCCGTATCGTCGCCCGGCGTGCTCCGTCGAGGTAAGTGCTGGACGGCTTGATTGTCATCCCGATCCAGCGCGCGCCGATCGCGGCTCGGGCGGTCCACGAGGCGCTCGCGGACGGGCGAGTCGGCACTGTGATTCCCCGCCGCACCTGCCACGCTGCCGACGAGGAGGCTCCGATGGGTTCTGCAACCGGATCGATCCACGCGTCGCCACCTGAGCTCATCCAGCTGCCCGCCCGCCCCGCCGCGGTCGTCCGTGTGGAGGGTCCCGTCGATCGACTGCCCAGCCTCCTCGGGGAGGCGTTCGCCCTGACGGCTGGAGCGATCACCGGCAGCGGCGCGGCGTTTGCCGGGCCACCGTTCGCCCGTTACCTCTCCTTCGGCGACGCCATCTCGGCGGAGGTCGGATTCCCGTACGCCGGCGAGCTCTTCGCCAGCGGGCGGGTCATCGAACCGAGCTCCCCGGCGGCCGGGCCGTCATGGCGACCCACGTGGGACCGTACGAGAAGCTCGCTGACACCTGGGCCGCGACCCGGGCGTGGCTCGATGCGCACGACCTCGTGCCATCGGGGCGCCGTGGGAGTCGTACCTGACCGAGCCGAACGCCATGCCGCCCGTGACGGAGGTCGTCTTTTCTGTCCTGTGAGGAGTGGCCGCACTAAAGGCCGGGGAGACGCCACCCATCGGATCATGAGATCAACAGCTCGTCGAGGTTGACGAGCGCGAAGCCCGCGTCCCGGAGGCCGCTCACGATCCGCGGCAATGCCTCGTAGGTCTGGTAGCCACCGAGATGCATCAGAGACCGACCTCCAGGCCGCGCGGCCGCTAGCCAGGCTCGAGGCCGCCGCCTCGTCCCTCGCGGCTGGTCGGCTCGACGAGCGCTCCGGGCTGGCCGACCGCACGGACGAGCTCGGCTCCCTCGGCAGGTCCTTCGACGCGATGGCCGGCAGGCTCCAGGCCGACGAGGCCGCGCGCCGGCGGTTCTTCCAGGACGCGGCGCACGAGCTCAAGACGCCCCTCTCGGTCATCGACGCGACGACGGCCGCCATCCTCGACGGGGTGTATCCGCACGACGCCAAGCACCTTGAGACGATCCGGGGCCAGAAGCGGCTCCTCACCCGGATCGTCGATGACCTGCAGCCCGATACGGCGGGCCTCCGGGTCGTCGCTGTACAACGTAAAGCCGAGCTCGCCATCGCTCTCACGCTCGAATTCCGAGCACGGCAGTCAGGTCACCGTCCACGACGGCCCGCCGTGCGGCGGTCAGGTCGGGGACTCGGGTCACGGTGAAGGCGCCTGGCCCGGCATCTGCGGGCCGGTCGGCGGTCGGCGCGTTCAGCAGGGCCTCGAGGGCCGCGGCCGGGTCGGTGGTGAGGTCGTTCGCGGCGACCCAGACACCGATCGTCTGCGTCGACGTCCGGTCGGAGGTAGCGGACGATGACGGGCAGCATCGCGACGGCGACGACGGCGGCGACGAGCAAGGCCGTGCCGAGGATGAAGCTTCGGGTCCTGACCCGGACGAGGTATTCGCGTCGGGCGACGGCGAAGGCGTTCGAGAGGTCGTTCATGTTCGCGCTCCGGGAGCTGCCAGCGTCTCCTCCTCGCGGTCGAGCGCGCCGACACGCTCGACGAAGACCTCCTCGAGGGATGGATCGGCTACTTCGAACCGGAGGACGTCGCCGCCGTGAGCGACGGCCGCGCGCAGGACCTCCTGCGGGTCGCCGCCGCTCTCCACGCGCAGCTCCGTGTAGTCCTCGCCGGGCCGGGTCACGACGACGTGGGGAAGGGACCGCAGCCAGCGGCCATCCCCGTCTCGACTCGTCGCGAGCCGGACGGTCTGGCGTCCCGTGGATCGCTTGACCTCGCGGGTTGGCCCGGCGGCGACGATCCGCCCGTGGTCGATGATCGCGACGGACTCGCACAGCTCCTCGGCCATCTCGAGCTGGTGGGTGCTGAAGATCGAGGGTCTTGCCCCGATCGCGCAGCTCCAGGAAGGCGGCCTTCAGGAGCGCGACGTTGACCGGGTCCAGCCCGACGAACGGCTCGTCCATGAAGATGACGTCCGGGTCGTGCAGGACGGTGGCGATGAACTGGACCTTCTGCTGATTGCCCTTCGACAGGCTCTCGGCCCGCCGGTCGGCGTAGTCCTGGATCCGGAACCGCGCCAGCCAGTCGAGCGCTGACGTCCGGGCCGTGGCGCGGGACACGCCGTACAGCGAGGCATAGAAGATGAGCTGCTCGAGGACCGGCATCCGGAGATACAGCCCCCGCTCCTCCGGCATGTAGCCCCAGGTTCGCCGGGGCCACGCCCGCGCCTCGCGCTCGAGCCAGGTGACGCTGCCCTCATCGGCATGCAGGAAGCCGAGCGCGATCCGCATCGTGGTCGTCTTGCCGGCGCCGTTCGCGCCGAGGAAGCCGAAGACCTCGCCCGGGGAGACGGCGAATGTCACGCCATCGAGTGCCTGGACCTCGCCGAAGCGCTTGCGCAAGCCGTCGACGCTGAGCATGACGGGATGGTGTCGCCGCTCCCCGGTCGCCCGCAAGGTCCGAACGACCCGATCCGACGGGGCCGGCAGGACCGTCGCGCCGGCCGGTCCCGTCCGTCTCCCCCGCCGAGGAAGCGAGCGGACCGCCGTCGGCCGAACGGCCCTCGGGATCGCGCCATTCGGCACTCACCCGGCCGCGGCCGCCAGCCTACGGTTCGACCGGAGGTAGTCGATGACGGTCGCCACCCATCCGTCCCGATCCGGGATGCGCGCGCTCGAGGCGTTCGAGCCGCTGGCCATCGCCGTGGATCGGTGCAAAGGCTGCGGGCTGTGTGTGGCGGTCTGCCCGAAGGGCGTCCTCGAGCTGGACTCGTCGCTCGTGAACGAGCTGGGCTACCACCCCGTCCGCTTGACCGACGCCGCCGCATGCACGAGCTGCGCGCTGTGTGCCCGGATCTGTCCCGACGCGGTGTTCGCCGTCTATTCCCGACCCAGGACGAGCTGACGTGCCCACCATGGTCGACGCCCAGGTCGCCGGTCCCGTCGGTGACGTGGTGCGTCCGATCCTCATGAAGGGCAATGAGGCGATCGCCGAAGCGGCGATCCAGACCGGCTGCGACGCGTACTTCGGCTACCCAATCACCCCCCAGGCCGAGCTCCTCGAGTGGATGGCGCGCCGGATGCCTGAGCTCGGGCGAGTCTTCGTCCAGGCGGAGAGCGAGCTCGGTGCGATCAACATGGCCCTCGGTGCGGCGGCGACCGGCGCCCGCGTCCTCGTCTCTTCCTCGAGCCCGGGCATCAGCCTGATGGCCGAAGGGATGAGCTACCTGGCCGGCTCCGAGCTGCCGATGGTCCTCGTCAACGTGATGCGCGGCGGACCGGGGCTGGGCAGCATCGGGCCGTCGCAGTCCGACTACTTCCAGGCGACCAAGGGCCACGGCCACGGCGACTACCGCGTGCCGGTGCTCGCACCGTCCTCGATCGCCGAGGCCGTCGAGCTGACCGCGGATGCGTTCGAGATCGCGGAACGTTACCGGACGCCGGTTCTCATCCTCGCCGACGGCGTCATGGGCCAGGCGATGGAGCCGGTCCTGCCGGTCTATCGGATGCCGGCTCGCGAACCGGCCGGCTGGGAGCTGACCGGGGCCGACGGCCGCCCGCCGCGCGTCGTTCGCTCGCTCCATCTCCGAAGCGAGGACCTCGAGTCGCACAACCAGCACCTGCAGTCGAAGTTCGGCGCGATCGCCGATCGCGAGGTCCGCTGGGCCGGCGAGCTCCTCGAGGACGCCGAGATCGTCGTCGTCGCCTACGGCACGGCGGCGCGCGTCGCGCGAACCGCGATCGAGCGGGCGCGCGAGGGGGGCCTGCGCGCCGGTCTGTTCCGGCCGATCAGCCTCTGGCCGTTCCCGTCGAGCGCGCTGGCCGGCGTCGCCGCCGGTGTGCGCGCCATCGTCGTCGTCGAGATGTCGGCCGGGCAGATGGTCGAGGATGTGCGCCTGGCCGTCGAGGGGCGCAGCCCGGTCCTCTTCCACGGCCGGACGGGCGGCATGGTCCCGACGCCGCGCGAGGTCACAGATGTCCTGCGCCGGGCCTGGGCGCTGACGCCGTCGATGGGACCGTCGTCCATCCGGGACGAGAACGAAGCCGATGAGGAAGCAGACCCGCTCAGCCTGATCGAGCTCGGCGCCTGGGAGGCTGCCCGGCACGGCACGAACCTTGGGAAGGCCGGGTGACGCCGTGGTGATCCAGACCGCCGACATGAGACGCGTCGTCTATCTACGACCCGGGCCCGCTGGCCGACGTGTCCACCCACTACTGCCCCGGCTGCGGCCACGGCATCGTCCACCGCCTCGTCGCCGAGCTGCTCGACGAGATGCACCTCGGACCCACGACGATCGCGGTCGCCTCGGTCGGGTGCAGCGTCTTCGCCTACGACTACCTGGCGGTCGACTTCGTCGAGGCTCCGCATGGCCGCGCGCCCGCGGTCGCAACCGGCGTTCGCCGGGTCCGCCCGGACGCGTTCGTCTTCACCTATCAGGGCGACGGCGACCTTGCCGCGATCGGGACGGCCGAGATCGTCCATGCGGCTGCTCGCGGGGAGCGGATCAGCGTCATCTTCGTCAACAACGGCATCTACGGCATGACCGGTGGTCAGATGGCGCCGACGACGCTCCTCGGCCAGCGGACGACGTCGAGCCCGGGCGGGCGCGAGTCGTCGACGGCCGGGCTACCCCATCCCGATCACCGAGATGCTCGCGCTGCTCCCCGGCGTGACGTACGCCGCGCGCGGCTCCATCGCGGACCCGTCGTCGGTCGGCAAGACCAAGGCGATGATCCGACGGGCGTTCGAGGCCCAGCTGGGAGGCGGCGGCTTCTCGATCGTGGAGGTCCTGTCGACCTGCCCGGTCGGCTGGGGGATGACGCCGACCGAGTCGATGGCGCACCTCGCCGAAGACGTCGTGCAGACCTATCCGCTCGGCGTGCTCGCCGACCGGACGACGGCGCCCGGCCCCGGGAACGACTGAGATGCAGCACGCGACCGTCATCAGCGGGTTCGGTGGGCAGGGGCTGCTGTTCGCCGGTCGCGTCCTCGCCCAGGCCGCGCTCATCGAGGGCCGGACCGTGTCGTGGATGCCCTCCTACGGGCCCGAGATGCGCGGGGGAACGGCATCGTGCACGGTCATCATCGCGGACCGACCGATCGGCTCGCCCATCGTCGACGACGCCGACAGCGTCATCGCGCTTAACCCGCCGTCGCTGGCGAAGTATGAGCCGCTTCTCGTTCCGGGCGGCCTGCTGGTCGTGAACACGACCCTGATCGAGGCGGAACCTCGACGGACCGACATCGAGGTCGCGAGCATCCCGTGCACCAGTCTGGCGCGCGCCGGCAGCGACGATCGACTGGTCAGCATCGTGGCCCTGGGGGGCCTCCTCGCCCATCGGCCGATCGTCGGTCGCGAGTCGGTCCGGCTGGCCCTCATCGAGGTGCTGGGCGCCAAGCGGCCTGAGATGATCGACGCGAACCT
>CAVUIE010000009.1:0-240311 GCA_963741445.1 uncultured Chloroflexia bacterium
TCGGTGATGCGGCCGCGCGGGATGCCGCCGATGCCGAGCGCCAGGTCGAGGGCGATCGACCCGGTCGGGATGTGGTCGACCTCCTGCAGCTCGCGGGAGCCGAGCTTCATGATCGCCCCGCGACCGAACTGCTTCTCGATGCTCAGCAGCGCCGCGTCCACGGCCTTGCTGCGCTCGCTCAGCGCCCGTTCCGCTGCCCGCTCGGTGCTCCGCTCGTCGGTCATCGCCATCAGTCCGTCACGCTCCTCATCGATCCGTGCGACCGGTCATCGGAGCGGCCGCGATGGCGTCCGTCCCGTCGGTCAGGCTTCCTCGCTGTCGTCGTCGACGACGACGGGCTTCTCCTTGCGTGGCTTGCGGATCACCTCGACGTTCTGAGGCGGGTCCGCGAGCGGCGAGAGGCTCGGCTGGCCGCTCTTCGCCTTCGGCTTCTTCTTGGCCTCTTTGCCAGGCCGGTTCCGCGAGCCCATGGCTGTGCCTCCGCGTCGAGATGCAGGCTACTGGTCGACCCTTCACGCGGACTTATCGGCCCCTTCACCGTCGCTCATCCGGCCCGCGCGAGCACGCAACTCGGCCATCGATGCGGGGAAGGTCCCGGCCCTGATGGAGGCCCTGACCCTGGCCATGAAGTCTAGGGTGAAGGTCAGGTTGTGACAAGTCGCGAGCCGGTAGGCGAGCAGCTCCTTCGCTCGGAACAGATGGGCCAGGTACGCCCTCGAGAACCGGCGGCAGAGCAGGCACGGGCAGTCGTCCTGGACGGGGTTCGGGTCGTCCATGAACGCCCGGTTGCGGATGTTCAGCCGGCCGCCCGGGACCCACAGCTGGCCGTTCCGCGCGACTCGCGCCGGCAGGACCGAATCGAAGAGGTCGACGCCGCGATGGACGGCTTCCAGCAGGTCCGCCGGCGAGCCGAGGCCCATCAGGTAGCGCGGCCGCGGATCCTCGTCGAGCAGCGGGACCGCCAGGTCCAGCGTCGCGTCGCGCTGCGCGGGGGTCTCGTCGCCGGCCAGGCCGCCGAGGCAGATCCCGTCGAACGGCAGGCTCGCGATGAACTCGGTCGACGCGGCGCGCAGCTCCGGGTCGAGGCCGCCCTGCACGATCCCGAACAGCGCCTGGTCGCGGCGGCCATGGGCGGTCAGCGAGCGTTCTGCCCAGCGATGGGTCCGCGCGGTGGCGTCCGCGACGACCGCCCGCGGCGAGCTCGGGAACACCGGCTGGTCGAAGGCGACCGCGATATCCGACCCGAGCGCCTCCTGGGCGGCGATGGCGAGCTCCGGCGTGAACCGGTGGGTCGAGCCGTCGAGGTGGCTGCGGAACGTCACGCCGTCCTCGTCCACGACGCGCAGGTCCCCGAGCGAGACGACCTGGAACCCGCCGGAGTCCGTGAGGATCGGCCGGTCCCAGTCCATGAACGCGTGCAGGCCGCCGAGCCGGGCGACGCGTTCGTGCCCGGGCCGCAGGTACAGGTGGTAGGTGTTCGGCGCAGGATGATCGAGGCGCCGGTCTCGCGGATCTCGTCGGGCGAGAGGGCCTTGACCGTCGCGTTCGTGCCCACCGGCATGAACTGCGGCGTCTCGACGACGCCGTGGGTCAGCGTCAGCGTGCCGGTCCTCGCGCGGGTCGTCCTGCTTGCCGGGGGTGGGACGACGACCTCGAACCGGGCGGCGCCACCACCAGCGGGACCGGTCACGCGTCGGGTGCCGGCAGCGGGTCGTCCCAGAGGCCCGGGCATCCCGGGCTCGGTCCGGCGAGGTGGCGGGATCTCGTAGCCGAGGCCCGAGAGATGGGCGCGCGCCAGGTCCGTGGCGATGCGCCCCTGCGGCGTCCGGTCGATGAAGCCGAGCCGCAGCAGGAAGGGCTCGTAGACGTCCTCGATGGTCTCGACCTCTTCGGACAGGACGGCCGCCAGCGCCGCCACCCCGACCGGCCCCGACGCGAACTTCTGGACGATCGCGGCCAGCAGCTTGCGGTCGGTCGAATCGAGGCCCTCGTCGTCGATCTCCATCGCCCGCATCGCCTCGCGGGCGGTCGCCTCGTCCACGCGGCCGTCGCCGTGGACCTCGGCGTGGTCGCGGACGCGCTTGAGCAGCCGGTTGACGATGCGCGGCGTGCCCCGCCCGCGCCGGGCGATCGCCCGCGTCGCAGCCGGCTCGATCTGGACGCCCAGGATCGCCGCCGAGCGGTCGACGATCGCCATCAACTCGTCGTCGGTGTAGAAGTCGAGCCGGTAGGTCGCCCCGAAGCGGTCACGCAGCGGGCCGCTGATCCGCCCCGCCCGGGTGGTCGCGCCGACGACGGTGAACGGCTTGAGGCTGAGCCGCAGGCTCCGCGCGCTCGGACCCTTGCCGATCATCACATCGAGCGCGTAGTCCTCCATCGCCGGGTACAGGATCTCCTCGACGGCGCGGTTGAGGCGGTGGATCTCGTCGATGAACAGGACGTCGTGGTCGTCGAGCGAGGTCAGCACCGATGCGAGGTCGCCGGCACGCTCGATGGCCGGGCCGGAGGTGTAGCGCACGTTCACCCCGAGCTCGCGCGCGACGATCGTCGCGAGCGTGGTCTTGCCCAGGCCCGGGGGGCCGTAGAGCAGGATGTGGTCGGCCGCCTCTCCCCTGCCCTTCGCCGCCGTCAACAGCACCGAGAGGTTGGCCTTGACCTCGCGCTGGCCGATGTATTCGTCGAGGGTCCGCGGCCGGAGGGTGCCCTCGACCACGAGGTCCGCCTCGTCCTCTGGCTCCGCCGACAGGATGCGCGAAAGGTCGTCCGCCATACCGGCGGAATATAGCACAGGAGCGGCGCAAACCGCACGCATGTTCTACGCGCGGGCGGCAGGTCGCCGCGAAGTCCCAGTACGCCGGTAGGGGTTCGGCGCTAGGATGGCACCATGCGCCTCTCCCGTCGCTCGGAGTACGGCCTGCGCGCCCTCACCGACCTCGTCCGCCACACCGACGGCGGTCCCATCGCCCTCGCCACGCTGGCGGAGCGCGAACGGCTCCCGGTCAAGTTCCTCGAGCAGATCATGGCCAGCCTCAAGCACGCCGGGATCGTGCGGACCACGCTCGGCGCCCACGGCGGCTACGCGATGGCGGTGGACCCGGCCTCGGTCTCGCTCGGCCGGATCATCCGGCTGCTGGACGGCGCGCTGGCACCGGTCGGCTGCGTCTCGCTCCGCTACTACGAGCCGTGCTCCTGCCCGAACGAGGGGACCTGCGCGCTGCGCGACACCATGATCGACGTCCGCGACGCGATCCTCGAGATCCTCGACCAGCAGACGCTCGCCGACCTGGCGGCCCGTCCGGGGCGGGTCGAGATCGACCCGCTCGGCATCCACGCCGACGCGCTCGCCGGCCTCCGGCCGTAGCCGCCGCCCGACGTCGTCGCCCGTGCCCGACCCGACGCCCGGGACCCTCCGGCGCCTCGCCGCGTTCACGACCGACCCGTCGGGCGGGAACCCGGCCGGCGTCTGGATCGGGGACGTGCTGCCGCCCGCCGACGAGATGCTGCGGATCGCGGCCGAGGTCGGCTACTCGGAGACCGCGTTCCTCGTCCCCGACGGGTCCGGCAGCCGGGACGCTGGCGCGTCCGCTACTTCAGCCCGCTCGCAGAGGTGCCGTTCTGCGGGCACGCGACGATCGCGAGCGGCGTGGTGCTCGCGGAAGGCGGCCCAGCCGCCTCTGCCGGGACCGTGGCCGAACTCCGGCAGTTCGTCCTGATCACCAATGACGGCGACGTCCCGGTCAGCATCACGGTCGATGACAGCGGCCTCGCGACCGCCACCCTGACCTCGGTCGAGCCGTGGGTCCGCGACGCCCCGCCGGCCCTGGTCGACCGCGTGCTCGCGTTCCTCGACTGGCGCCTCGACGAGCTCGATCCCTCGCTCCCGCCGGCCGTCGCCTTCGCCGGAGCGAAGCACCTGGTCCTCGCGGTCCGGGACCTCGAGACCCTCGGCCGGATGGCCTATCCGTTCGAGCCGATGAAGGCGCTCATGCTCGAGCACGACCTGACGACGATCCAGCTCGTCTGGCGCGAGGGGCCGCGGTCGTTCCGGGCGCGCGACCCGTTCGCGGTCGGTGGCGTCGTGGAGGACCCCGCGACGGGCGCCGCGGCTGCGGCCCTGGGCGCGTATCTGCGGCACCTCGGCGAGATCGACGCACCGGCGACCTTCGAGATCGTGCAGGGCGTCGAGATGGGTCGCCCGAGCCATCTCACGGTGGGGATCGTGCCGGACGACCCGCGGATCCAGGTCTCCGGCACCGCGGTCGCGATCCCGGGCTAGGTCGGGATCCTCCAGGGCCCCGCGCGGATGAACCCGGCCCTTGACGGCTGGGGCTCGCTCCCGGACAGTCGGGTGTATGAACGACGGTCGGCGCGTCCAGGCCCATCATCGACGCGCGCTCGGGATCCCGCTGGTGGTGCTGTCGGTCGCGGCGGCGGGCTGCGGACAGGTCGATCGGATGACCGGCGAATACGTCTACAACTACACCGGGACGCCGGTCACGATCTCCTACGTCGTCAGGGGCCAGACACGCCAGATCTCAGTGCCGATCGCGGCCGGGGCCGTGGCGACCCTCGGCTCGTTCGACGGCGGGTGCTCCGATGGGCTGCTGCTCGCGGCCGATCCTTCGGGCCGCGAGGTCGCGCGGCTCGACACGCCGCTGTGCGCGGGCGACTCCTGGGAGATCGGGACGCGACCGACCGCGTCGCCGTGACCGAGCTCGGGCGGAGCCTCAGTCCCTGACGAGGCTGCGCAGGGCGGCCTTCACGCGCTCCTCGAGCGTGCTCTCGACGCCGACGTCCGCCAGTGCCACGCGCGACGCCTCGCGCGCCTCGGCGAGCGAGTAGCCGAGGGCCTGCAGCGCGGCCACGATCTCGCCCTCGCTCGCGTCGCCGCCGGCGACCGACGTCCCCGCGGCCGCGACGCCGGCGGCGGTGACCTTCTCCTTGAGCTCGAAGATGATCCGCTCGGCGAGCTTCTTGCCGATCCCGGGGATCGACACCAGCACCGCCTGGTCCTGGGTCATGATCGCGAGCTGGAGGTCGGCGGTGGGGCGGCTGCCGACGATCGCCAGCGCCACCTTCGGCCCGACCCCGGTCACCGTCAGCAGCAGGGTGAAGAACCCGAGCTCATCGGCGCTCCGGAACCCGTACAGCGCCTGCTGGTCCTCGCGGACGAGATGGTAGGTGTGCAGCTTGAGCCGGCCGCCCGGCACGGCCGACGCGAGGATCGCGGGCGACGCGAAGACCTGGTAGCCCAGCCCGCCGACCTCGATGACGACCGAATCGAAGGCCACCGCGCCGACCGTCCCCTCGACCGAGGCGATCATCGCGCGTCCGCCGGCCTAGGACGCGGTGCGCTTGGCGGCGCGGGTCGCGCCACGCTCGGCCGCGAGGGCCTCGCGGACGGCGCGGTCGTAGCTCGACTCGCCGCGGCTGATCGGCGCGACCGCCGCGCGGTCGAGGACCGCCGCGCCATGGACCACGCCGTCGCGCTCGGCGTTGGCCGCCCACGTCGCGATCGCCAGCGCATCGGCGGCGTCATCGGGTCGCGGCAGGTCGCTCATCCCGAGCACCAGCTGGACCATCCGCGCGACCTGCGCCTTGTCCGCGGCGCCGTAGCCGGTGACCGCCACCTTCACTTCGCTCGGCGTCGCCTCTCGGACCGGCGTGTGGTGCTGCGCCGCAGCCAGCAGCACGACCCCGCGTGCCTGGCCGACCGCGAAGGCCGTCTGGGCGTTGCGCGAGAAGAAGAGCCGCTCGACGGCGACCAGGTGCGGCTGGTGCAGGCCGATCAGCTCGTCGACCAGGGCGTGGATCGCGAGCAGCCGCTCGGGCATCGAGAGATCGGCGCTGGTGACGAGGCAGCCGTGGTCCACCTCGCGGAGCCGGCCGCCGGACCGGTCGACGATCCCGTACCCCAGCGCGGCCGTCCCCGGGTCGATCCCGAGGACGATCACCCGGCGACCTCGGCGAAGACGTCCTCGGGGATGTCGAAGTTGGCGGTGACCCGCGAGACGTCGTCGAGGTCCTCGAGCAGCTCGACCAGGCGGAGCGCCTGGCGCGCCTTCGACGAGTCCAGCTCGACGGTCTGCTTGGCGATCATCGTGGACTCGGCCGAGTCGACCGGTACGCCCGCGCCCTCGAGCGCCTGGCGCACGGCCTGCAGCTCGGCGGGGGCGGTGTAGATCTCGATCGATTCCTCGTCGTCGGTGTCGACGTCCTCGGCACCCGCGTCGATCGCGGCCAGCGCGACCTCGTCGGGGTCCTGGCCGGCCTTCGGGACCGAGATCAGGCCCCGCGGCTCGAACTGCCACGCGACGGCGCCGCTGCCGGCGAGCTGGCCGCCGGACTTGGTGAACATCGAGCGGACCTCGGCCGCGGTCCGGTTGCGGTTGTCGGTCTGCGCCTCGACGAGGACGGCCACGCCACCGGGGCCGTAGCCCTCGTAGACGATCTCCTCGTACTGGTCGACCTCACCCGCGCCGGTGGCCTTGTCGATCGTCCGCTTGATGTTGTCGGCGGGCATGTTGACCGAGCGCGCCTTCTCGATGGCGAGGCGCAGCCGGTAGTTCGCGTCGGGGTCCCCGCCACCCTGCCGGGCGGCGACGCTGATCTCGCGCGCGACCTTCGTGAAGAGGGCGCCGCGCTTGGCGTCGGTGACACCTTTGGCGCGCTTGATCGTGGACCACTTGGAATGACCTGACATCGCGGGCCGGAGTATAACCGCACTATGATGGCGGGAGCCCTCGCCCCCGAGTCACGACCTCCGAAACCCGTTGCCGAGCAGGAGGACCGTCGATCCCGATGACGATGAAGAGCGTCGATCTGCCCCACCTCCGTAGCGTCGTCCTGGCGGGCCACGTCGGCTCCGGCAAGACGACGCTCGCCGAGCAGCTGCTGTTCAAGGCCGGGGCGATCCCCAGGCTCGGACGGGTCGACGACGGGACCGCCCACCTGGACTTCGAGCCCGAGGAGCAGAAGCGGCGGGAATCGCTGAGCCTCGCGGTCGGCACGTTCGAGGCGGACGGGACGCGCATCTCGCTGGTCGACACGCCCGGCTATCCCGACTTCGTGGCCGATGTGATCGAGGGCTTCGCGGCCGCCGACGGCGCGCTCTTCGTGATCGATGCCTCGGGCGGCGTGGAGGCAGGGCTCGAGCAGGCCGTGGCCCTCGGCCGCGCGACCGGCCGGGCGGCCTGCTTCTTCATCAACAAGTGCGACCGCGAGAACGCCGATCCCACGGCGGCGCTCGACGCCCTGCGCGCGTCGTTCGGCGAGAAGATCGCGCCGCTGCAACTGGCGATCGGGGCCGCGGAGTCGTTCAGCGGCTACGTCGACCTCGTCCATCGCAAGGCCTACCAGTGGGACGGCTCGAAGGAGGTCGAGATCCCCATCCCGGATGACCTGACCGCCGAGGTCGCCCGCCGGCGCGACCAGCTGCTCGAGGCCGCCGCCGAGGCCGACGACGACGTGCTGACCAAGTACCTCGAGGGCGAGGAGATCGCTGACCACGAGCTCGAGGTCTGCCTGCGCAAGGGCGTCAAGGACAGCGTCCTCGCCCCGGTCCTCGTGGGCAGCGCGGTCAAGGGCATCGGGCTGCGCGGGCTGCTCGACGCGATCGTCCGCTACCTCCCCTCCCCGGCCGACGAGCCGCCGTCGAAGGCCGCGGACAAGTCGGGCGCCGCGGTCGAGGTCGCGGCGGACGAAGCCGGCCCCCTGCTCGTCCGGGTCTTCAAGACGACCGCGGACCCGTTCGTCGGCCGGCTCACCTACCTGCGGGTGCTGTCCGGCACGCTCCACTCGCAGGCGCACGTCTGGAACGCCACCCGTGGCGAGGACGAGCGCATCGGCCAGCTCCTGCTGCTCCACGGCAAGGAGCAGGAGCCCATCGGCGAGCTCAAGGCCGGCGAGATCGGGGCCGTGGCGAAGCTGGCGGTGACCGAGACCGGCGACGTCCTGGCGTCGAAGGAGAAGCCGCTGACGCTGCCGGCGCTCGAGTTCCCCTCGCCGTCGCTGGTCGTCGCGATCGAGCCGCAGTCGAAGGGCGACCTCGACAAGATGGGCCCGGCGCTCCAGCGCATGCTGGAGGAGGAGCCGACCGTCCGCCTCGAGCGGACCGCCCTGGGCGAGCAGGTGCTGCGGACCATGGGCGAGGCGCACATCTCGGTCATCTGTGAGCGGCTCAAGCGCAAGTTCGGGGCCGCGATCATCACCCACACGCCCAAGGTGCCGTACAAGGAGACGATCCGCGGCAAGACCCAGGTCCACGGCCGCTACAAGAAGCAGACCGGTGGACACGGGATGTTCGGGGACGTGTGGCTGGAGCTCGAGCCCAATCCCGACGGCGGCGTCGAGTTCGCCGAGCGCGTGGTCGGCGGCTCGGTCCCGAAGGGGTTCTTCGCCGGTGTCGAGAAGGGCATCCGCGAGGCGGCAGCCGAGGGCGTCGTGGCCGGCTATCCGCTCTCGGACTTCCGGGCCACGCTCTACGACGGCTCGTTCCATCCCGTCGACTCGAACGAGCTCTCGTTCAAGATCGCGGCCTCCATGGCGCTCAAGGACGGCGTCCACCAGGCGAAGCCCGCGCTCCTCGAGCCGATCATGACCGTCCGGATCCGCGTGCCCGAGGAATACATGGGCGAGGTCAACCGCGACCTCAATGGGCGTCGTGGCCGGGTCCTGGGCATGGACACCGAGGGCCGCGTCCAGATCGTCACCGCGCACGTGCCCGAGGCCGAGCTGTTCAGCTACGCGACCGAGCTCCGCTCGCTGACCCACGGCCGCGGCACGTTCAGCGCCACCCTCGACCACTACGACGACGTGCCGTCGCACATCGCCGACAAGGTCATCGAGTCGCACCGCAAGGAGCTCGAGGCGAGCGGCGGCCACGGCGGCCACTGACGAGCGGGCCATCGACGAGGGGGCGGACATCACCGACGGCTCGACCCAGGAGCTCGCCGCCCCCGACCCGTCGCTGATCGAGACGGTCGCGCCCGCGGGGCCCGTGCCCCCACCGACGAGGGGCGCCTCGCGCCTGCGCGTCGTCCTGTCGCTGATCGTCGTCCTTGCGATCGCGGTCGTCCTGATCGCGGTCCGGACGCGGGCGGTCCTGGCGCGCGACCTCGACCCCGACCTCGTCACCGTCCCACAGGCGACCGAGCTCGAGCGGCTCGCCGGCCCGATCCGCATCGGGCTCCTGATCGCGATCGTCGTCGCGTTCTGGATGTGGCGCCGCTGGAGCCGGGCCGTGCGGGCGAACCTCGCGACGCTGGCGGGACTGGGCGTCGTGGACACGAGCCGCGGCGACCTCCTGCTCGCGCCGGCGGGCATCGACGGCGAGGCCGCGGCCTGGTACCACACGAGGGCCGGCTCCGGTCGCCGCCTGGCGAGGGCCGTACTGGTGCTGTCGGTCCTTGCCCTCGTGGTCCTGGTCCCGAGCCTGGTCGCCTGGACGCTCGCGGGGTCGCTGGCCATGGTGTTGGCCGCGACGGCCGGGGCGATCCTCGGCGGCGTCCTGACGGTCGCGGCGGCGGGGCTCGCCCTCGGGCTCGTGGACGACGTGGCCCACCGGGAGACCGTGGCGATCGCCGCCGTCCAGCGCGTCGCCGTCGCGGGCAGCGGCCCCTCGATCCCGTGGGGCCGGCCGGTGATCGCGGTCCTCGCGACCGTCGCGCTGGCGGTGTCCCTGGGGTCGACGGAGAGCGCGGTCGACGGCCGGGCCTGTCCCACGGTCGGCGCGTTCTGCCACGTCATCACCGTGCAGCGCGACCAGGTCGTCGCGGACCCGCGAGGCGCGACGCTCGACGTCACGTACGCGGTCGCGCCGGCCCAGGGCGACAAGCTCGGCACGCTCCTGTTCATCGACGGCGGCCCAGGCGAGAGCGGCCTCCTCGACGCGAGCTCCTTTATCCACGACCTGCCGGACGAGGTCCGCCGGCGGTACGACGTCCTCGCGTTCGATCCGCGCGGGACCGGACGTTCGGAGCTGCGGGAGTGCCCGAACAACATCGATCGGTTCTCCGGGAAGACCGACGACGTCTCGTCGTCGTTCTCGGCCGACTTCGCCCACGGCTGCGCCGTGGAGGCCGGCGCGGACCCCGCGTGGCTCTCGACGTACGGCTCGGAGCACATCGCCGGCGACATCGAGGCGATCCGCGCCTCGCTCGGCATCGACCGCATGGCCATCTACGGCATCAGCTACGGGACCGTCATCGGCCAGCGGTACGCGAGCGCCCATCCGGACCGTGTCAGCCTCCTCATCCTCGATGGCCCGGTCGACCCGGCCCAGGGCTCGCAGGCCGGATGGGTGGAGGCCGACAAGGCGTTCGAGGACACCCTGTCGCGGGTCCTCGATACGTGCCTGGCCGATATCGAGTGCCGTCGCGACCTGCCGGCCCCGAGGGCGGCGCTCGAACGGCTGCTGGACCGGGCCGCGGAGGGCGGCATCGAGACGACGTATGCCGACATCACGGGGCGGGTGCGGACCGTGCTCCTCGACCGGAGCGCGATCATCGGCTCGATCGACGACGCGATGTACGACCCACTCGGCCGATCGCTGTTCCTCCACGCCTTGGCGTCGGATGCGGTCGGCGACGACATCCCGCTCGGGCGGTTCGTCGCGCCAGCGGGCCACTACACAGACGAGACGCCGAGCTCCCGGTTCGCGTACTACGCGACGTTGTGCGCGGACTTCGCCGGTGACGCCGCGGATGACGCCGCTGGCTACGTCCGCGAGGGCACGGCGGCCGGCGCTCTGGCCGGGACGCTGCGCTCCGCCTACTACTCGGCCCTGCCGTGCATCGATTGGGGTGGCCGGACCCGGGAGCGACCGACGCCGGCCCCGCTGACGGACACGCCGTTCCCGGTCGTCGTGCTGAGCGGCGGCGCGGACCCGATCACGCCGCCGAGCCAGGCGGCGAGGATCGCCGCTCGCCTCACCGACGGCTACCTGATCACGACGGTCGACGGCGGGCACGGCTCGTTCGGATACGGGGAGCCGTGCCCCGACGACACCATCGCGGCCCTGTTGGTCCGCGGATCCCGCCCGGCGTCGCGGACGGTCACCTGCCAGGGCCGGCTCATCGAGGCCTACATCCCGCCGCTGCCGGCCCGCGGCGGACTCGCGCCGGTCGAGATCGCCCGTGCCATCGACGACGAACTCTGGTCGGACCCGGACCTGCGCTATGCGCCGCCGGGCACCATCCAGTCCGACCTGGGCTGCCGGCACGGCGGGGTCATCAAGGTGGGCGACGACCCCGACAAGCTGCGTCTCACCTTCGATGCCTGCGAGATCTTCGCGGGCGAGCCGATCCAGGGCACCGCCGTGTATTCGGATGCGGGCGCGACCTTCGACCTGCGACTGCCCGACGGCCCACTGTCGTACTCGTTCGACGACGCCGGACGCGAGACCATCGACGGCCACGTGGTGGGCCGCTGAACGGTCAGGTCGGGCGCGCCTCGGCGAGCGCTTCGCCAAGCGCCAACGTGCCCTCGTAGAGCGCCCGGCCGACGATGGCCCCTCGGCAGCCGATCTCGCGGACGGCCCGGAGATCCGCCGCCGACGCGATCCCGGCGGATGCGATCACCTCGCCGATCCCGAGCCCGACCATCCGGCGGTAGAGGGCGAGGTCGGGGCCGCCCAGCAGCCCGTCCTGCGCGATGGCCGTGACCTCGAAGGTCGTGACGCCGGCCCCGGCCAGGCGGGTGATCGCGTCGACGGCGTCGACGCCCGGGTCCGACGACACCCAGCCGTGTCCGACCGCCCGGCCGTCACGGACGTCGATGGCGACCGCGATGCGCTCCGCCCCCCATTTCTGGACCAGGCCGCCCGCGAAGGCCGGGTCGGCCACCGCTGCGGTCCCGACGACCGCCCGGGACGCCCCGCCGGCGAGAGCCGCCTCGACGGCGCGCGCATCGCGGAGCCCACCGGCGACCTCGATCGCCGCCCGCCCGGCCACCGCCGCGACGATTCCCGCGATGACCGCCCCCTGGACCGGCCGGCCCATCCGCGCACCGTCGAGATCGACGACGTGGAGCCACCGCGCGCCGGCCTCGGCAAACCGATCCGCGACGACGGCCGGGTCGTCGTCGTACGCCGTCTCCTGGGCGAAGTCGCCCTGGCGGAGCCGCACGACGCGGCCGCCTCGCAGGTCGATCGCCGGGAGCACCTCGAACTCGGTTGCCACCGTCACCGCATCATGATAGCGTATTAGCACGCTACTACGATAGCACGGCAACATGAGGCACCGAAGGATGGCGGACGACTGGCGGACCCAGGACGTCGAGGCGATGTTCACGGCGATCCTGGCCCTCGATTCTCGCGGGGAGGCGGAGCGCTTCTTCCGCGACCTCTGCACGCTCAACGAGCTCCGTGACATGTCGCAGCGCTGGGCGGTCGTCCGCCTGCTCGACGGCGGCATGCACTACGCGGAGATCTCCCGGGAGACGGGCGCCAGCACGGCCACGATCACCCGGATCGCGTCATGGCTCAACCACGGCGAGGGCGGCTACCGCGGGATGCTCGACAAGCTGGCGGCCGGGTCGACGGCTGGCACGACCCCCTACCCCACCGGTGACGAGCGGTGAGGGAGCGGCTGCGTCTCGCCATCCCCAACAAGGGGCGGATGGTCGAGCCCACGCTCAAGCTCCTCCACGACGCCGGGCTCATCTTCGACGAGCACGACCGGAGCCTGGTCGCCCGGGTCCAGAACTACCCGCTCGACGTGCTGTTCGTCCGCACGAACGACATCATCGAGTTCGTCGGGGACGGCGTCGCCGACCTCGGGATCACCGGCATCGACCTGCTGAGCGAGACCGGTGCCGAGCTGCCGCGGGTCCGCGAGCTCGGCTACGGCCGGTGCCGGCTCGCGGCAGCCGTCCCCAACGACGCGCCGCAGCAGTCCGTCGAGGACCTCGCCGGCCTCCGGGTCGCGACGGCGCACCCGAACACGGCTCGACGCTTCTTCGCGGAACGCCGGATCCCCGTCGACGTCATCCCGATCTCCGGTGCGGTCGAGGTCGCGCCGCGCCTCGGGCTCGCGGAGGGCATCGTCGACCTCGTCTCGACCGGCTCGACCCTGGTGATGAACGGCCTGCGGCAGATCGGCGACGTCCTCGCGTCCGAAGCGGTCCTGATCGCCAACCCGGGCGCGGATCGCGAGCGGGCCGCCGAGCTCGCCGCCATCGACACCATGCTCTCCGCGGTCATCGCGGCGCGGGGCCGCAAATACCTGATGATGAACGCCCCGTCCGCCAAGCTCCCGGAGCTCGAGCGACTGCTGCCTGCGCTCGAATCGCCGACGATCATCCCGTTGGCGCACACCGGGATGATCGCGATCCACTCGGTCGTCGGCGCCGACGAGGTCTGGGGCCTGCTCCCGCGCCTCAAAGCCGCCGGTGCGTCCGGCATCCTGGTGCTCCCCATCGAGAAGATCGTCCCGTGAGCGCGGTCGCGCTTCGCCTCGTGCGCCTCGACCTGGCGGACGTCCTCCGCGGCGACACGAAGGCCATCGCGGCCCGCCGCGCACTCACGCGCCGTGGGGCGGCGCCGGACGCCGCCGTTCGCGATGCCGTCCGGGCGACCCTCGACGACGTCCGGGCGCGTGGCGATGTCGCCGTCCGCGAGGCGAATGATCGGGTCGGCGGCGGACGGCCCGATGGCCGCCTCGTCCTCGACCCGGATGACCTGCGGGCCGCGCGCGACGCGCTCACGCCCACTGTCCGGCGCGCCCTCGACCAGGCGGTCGACCACGTGCGCCGCTTCGCCGAGACCCAGCGCCCGGGCTCGACGCGGACGACCGTGGTGCCCGGCATCGAGATCGAGCGCCGCTGGACCGCGCTGGCCTCCGTCGGCGCCTACGTCCCGGGCGGATCCGCCCCGTACCCGTCGTCCCTCGTGATGACCGTGGTCCCGGCGACGGTCGCCGGCGTCGAGCGCGTCGTGGTCGCGTCGCCTGCCGATCGGGACGGCGCCACCCACCCCGTCCTGCTCGGGGCGGCCGGCTTGCTCGAGGTCGACGCGTTCGTCGTCGCGGGCGGCGCCCAGGCCATCGGTGCGCTGGCGTACGGCCTGCCCGATGCCGGGATCTCGCCCGTGGATCGCATCGTCGGACCGGGCAACGCCTGGGTCACGGCCGCGAAGATCGAGGTCTGCGGCGACGTCGGCATCGACCTGCCCGCCGGCCCGTCCGAGGGGATGGTCCTCGCCGCCCCGCCGGCCGACCCGCGTCGCGTGGCCGCGGACCTGATCACCCAGGCCGAGCACGGCCCCGACTCGCCGGCCATCCTCGTCACTGCGGACCCGGCCTTCGCGGATGCCGTCGAGACACAGGTCGCCGGGCTCCTCGCGACCGGATCCCGCCGCGACATCCTCGAGCGCGCCCTGCGCGACCACGGCCGGATCGTGCTGGCCCCGACCGTCGACGCCGCGATCGACTTCATCAACGACTATGCGCCCGAGCACCTCTCGGTCGACATCGAGCCCCTCGAGCCGGCCGTCGCCCGACTTCGCAACGCCGGGTCGCTGTTCGTCGGCCCCTGGGCGCCGGAATCCGCGGGCGACTACGCCACCGGCGCGAACCACGTCCTGCCGACGGGCGGCCTCGCTCGCGGTGCCGGCGGCCTGTCGGTCGAGTCCTACGGCAAGTTCGTGCAGGTCCAGCGCGTCACCCGCGAGGGCCTGACCGCGATCCGCGAGACCGTGGCCACGCTGGCCGAGGCAGAGGGCCTGCTCGCCCACCGGAACGCGGTCGAGATCCGCTTCGAAGGGGATGGGCGATGAGCCCGACACCCGTGACGTTCGTCTCACCGACGGCGCCGAGCACCTACAGCTGGGAGGCGACCGACGACGAGGTCGCGGAGCGCTACGGCGTCGAACGCGCCTCGATCGTCCGGTTCGACCTCAACACGTCCCCCGCCCCGCCCGAGCTCGCGCTTCGGATCCTTGCCGCCGGCCGGTTCGACACGAGCCTCTCCGAGTACCCGCCGTCCGACTACCGGCGGCTGGTGGCAGCGGCCGCCGCGCGCTACGGCGTGACGCCGGCGGAGCTGCTGGTCGGCGCGGGTGCCGACGAGATCCTCGACCTCGTCGCCAAGGCCTTCCTGCGACCCGGCGATCGGGCCGTCGTCCCGGTCCCGACCTACGCGATGTACCGCGTGCTCACCGAGCAGCGCGGAGCCGAGGTCGTCGCCGTCCCGCGGCACGGAGCGGCGCAGGACTGGGCGCTGGACCCGGTGGCGGTCCGCGCGGCGGCCGCGGACGGGAGCGCCGCCGTGGTCTGGCTGTGCAGCCCGAACAACCCGACCGCCCTCCCGGAGCCCGATGGCGCCATCGAGCGCCTCCTCGAGGGCCTCGCGTCCGATGCCGCCCGCGACGGCCGTCCGGCACCGCTCGTGGTCCTCGACGAGGCCTATGCCGAGTTCGTCGGGCGGTCGCTGCTCGGTCTCCGGGCCGGCTACCCGAACCTCGTGGTCGTCCGGACCGCCAGCAAGGCCTACGCGCTGGCCGGGCTCCGGGTCGGCTTCGCGGTCGCCGATCCCACGGTCATCGGGCGGTTGAACCCGTACCGGCCGCCCGGGTCCGTCTCGACGGTCTCCGTGACGGTCGTCGCCGATGCCCTCGCCGACGACACGGTCCTCGACGCGAACCTCGAGCGCGTCCGCGGCGAGCGCGAGCGCCTGTCGGCCGGCCTGACCGCCGTCGGCTGGGCCGTCGGCCCGTCCGTTACGAACTTCGTGCTCGTCGACCTCGGGTCGCCGGAACGGGCCGCGGCCGCCACCGAGGGACTCCTGCGTCGCGGTCTCGTGCCGCGGACCTTCCCGGCCGGGCACCCGCTGGCGGGCTTCCTCCGGCTGACCGTCCGCGCCGCGCCCGAGAACGACCGGATCATCCAGGCCGCCACCGAGATCGCCAGGGAGACCACCGCATGACGACACCGCTCGGCGAGCTGACCATCGGCCCCCGCGACGGGCGGCGGGTGACGGTGGCGCGCACCACGAACGAGACCGAGATCACGGTCACGCTCGGGCTCGACGGGTCCGGCCACGTCGCCATCGACACCGGAATCGGCTTCTACGACCACCTGCTGGGCTCGTTCGCGCACCACGGCCTGTTCGACCTGGCCATCCAGGCGGACGGCGACCTGCAGATCGACGAACACCACACGGTCGAGGACGTCGCCCTGGTCCTGGGTGCGGCCGTGGCCGAGGCGCTGGGCGATCGCGCGGGGATCCGCCGCTTCGGCGACAGTGCCGTCCCGATGGACGAATTGGTCGCGACGGCGGTCATCGACGTGGGCGGCCGCCCGTACGCGGTCGTCGATCTCCCGTTCCGCGGCGAGCGCGTCGGCGGACTGCCGCTGCAGCTCGTGGAGCATGCGCTGGAGTCGTTCGCCCGGACGGCCGGGGCCACGCTCCATCTGCGCGGCAGCGGGCGCAACGACCACCACCTCGCCGAGGCCGCGTTCAAGGCCCTCGGCCGCGCGCTCCGCGAGGCCGTGGAACCGGATCCGCGGCGGATCGGCGTGGCGTCCACGAAGGGCTCGCTCGGGTGAGCGTCACGCCGCGGATCGCAGTCGTCGACTATGGCGCGGGCAACCTCGTGAGCATCGACCAGGCGTTCACGACGGTCGGCGCAGCGGTCACGGTCGTCCGCGACGGCGAGATGCTGCGCGACGTCGACGCGCTGGTCGTGCCGGGCGTCGGCGCGGCCGCGCCCGCCATGGCGCGTCTCGACAAGCACGGCCTGACCGGGCCGATCGGCGCGTGGCTGACGTCCGGGCGTCCCTTCCTCGGGATCTGCCTAGGCCTCCAGCTCCTCTTCGAGTCGAGCGAGGAGGACGGCGCCGTCACGCTCGGCGCGCTGGCCGGCCGGACCGTCCGCCTCGAGGACGCCCCGACGCTCCCGCACATCGGCTGGAACCAGGTCGAGCGGACGCGCGATCACCCCCTCTTCGACGGCATCGCCGACGGTGCCGACTTCTACTTCGTCCACTCGTATGCCGGGGACCCGATCGCGGCGGACGCCTCCGCGGTCCTCGCCCGCACGACGCACGGGCGCCCGTTCGTGTCCGCGATCGCGCGCGGCCCGGTCCAGGGCGTCCAGTTCCACCCGGAGCGCAGCGGGCCGGACGGCCTCCGGCTCCTGGCCAACTTCGTCGCGATGGCGCGGGCCGCCTGATGCTCCGCCACCGGGTGATCCCGTGCCTGGACGTCGCCGACGGGCGCGTGGTCAAGGGCACGCGCTTCGTGGACCTCGTCGACGAGGGCGACCCGCCCGAGCTGGCCGAGCGCTACGCGTCGGAGGGCGCCGACGAGCTGGTCTTCCTCGACATCACCGCCGCACCCGAGGGCCGCGCCACGCTGCTCGAGATCGTGGAACGGACCGCCCGGCGCGCGTTCATCCCGCTGACCGTGGGCGGTGGCATCCGGAGCGTCCACGAGATGCGCGACGTGCTCCGCGCCGGCGCGGACAAGGTCTCGCTGAACACCGCGGCCGTCGCGGAGCCGACCCTCGTCAGCCGCTGCGCGGCTCGCTTCGGCCGCCAGGCGGTCGTCGTCGCGATCGATGCTCGGCGGCGCCAGACCGACGAGGTCGCCTGGGAGGTCGTGGTCAAGGGTGGCCGGGAAGCCACCGGCCTCGACGCGATCGCGTGGGCCGAGCGGGTCGTCGACCTCGGCGCGGGCGAGCTGCTGGTGACCTCGATCGACCGGGACGGGACCGGCGCCGGCTTCGACACCGAGCTCCTCCGCGCGATCGCGGACCGGGTCGGCGTGCCGGTCATCGCGTCCGGCGGGGCGGCCGGCCCGGCGGATTTCGTGGCGGCCATCGTCGACGGCGGCGCCGATGCGGTGCTGGCGGCCTCGATCTTCCACCGCCGGATCCACGCGATCGCCGAGGTCAAGGACGCGATGGCCGCGGCCGGACTGCCGGTGCGGCTCGTGCCGCAGGCCGTCGCATGAGCGTGCCGATCGCCCGGGGAGCGGCGGCCCCCGATGTTGCCTACGGCGCGGACGGCCTCGTGCCCGCGGTCGTCCAGGACCGCGCGGACGGTCGCGTGCTGATGCTGGCCTGGATGGACGCGGGGGCCCTCGCGGCCACGCTGGACAGCGGCGAGGTCCATTTCCACTCGCGGTCGCGCGACCGACTGTGGCGCAAGGGCGAGACCAGTGGCAACGTGCTCCGGCTCGTGGAGCTCGCCGTCGACTGCGACGGCGACGCGCTGCTGATCACGGTCGACCCGCTCGGACCGACCTGTCATCGCGGGACGCGGAGCTGCTTCGACGCCGACGGCGCACCCGCCGAGCCGACGACGCAGGGGTTCGCCTGGCTCGAGTCGCTCTGGTCGACGATCGCGTCCCGCGCCGCGGAGCGACCAGCCGGCTCCTACACGACGTCCCTGCTCGAGGGCGGCGTCGACACCGCGGGACGCAAGGTCACCGAAGAGGCGACCGAGGTCCTGATGGCGGCCAAGGACGACGCCGCGGCCGAGTCGTCGGGAGCCGACCGCGCAGCGACCCGCGAGGCGCTCGCCGGCGAGGCGGCCGACCTCGTCTACCACGCCCTGGTGCTGCTCGCGGAGCGCGGCGTGCCGCCGTCGTCGGTGGTCGAGGTGTTACGGCGCCGGCACGCCGGCTGAGATCTTCGGTCCACGTCCCTCTGGCCCATCGCCTTCCTGCCGGATGACCATTAGGCGGTCCTTGGTCAGCAGGCTCGACCATCCCTCGATCGGACGCGTGCGTGGCGACGCTGGCCCGTGTCGCGCAACTTGGTCATCTGGCGCCTGAGGAGGCCGCCTGTCACAACAATGGTGACAAACGCCCGCTTGGCGGTCTTTCGCCGGAACGAGGACCAGGAGGCCCGCGGATCAGCCCGCGCGGCGTCCGATCTCGCGGCGACGCTTGCCGATGCGCACGTCGAGCCACTCCCCGTCGATGGGCTCCGGGACGGCGGCCGGGTCGGAGACGCGCTCGCCGTTGAGCGTCACGCCGCCGCCTGCGATCATCCGCCGCGCCTCGCCGCGTGACGCGAACAGCCCGGCTTCGGCGAGCAGCACGGCGACGCCCTGCGGCAGCCACGCCGGATCGAACGTGAAGCCTCCGGCGGAGGCATAGGTCGCGGCCAGCGCCCCTGCGTCCGCGACCCCCTCACCGGTGAACCGCGCCGCCGAATTGGCGATGGCCTGGTCCGCCGCGGCCTCCCCATGCGTCCGCACGGTGATGTCGCGCGCCAGCGCGCGCTGCGCTGGCCGGCCCTCGGGCGCTCGCGCGGCCTCGGCCTCGAGCGCCTCGATCTCCGCGCGCGAGAGCTCCGTGAACCAGCGCAGGTACGTCCCCACGTCGCGGTCGTCGGTATTCAGCCAGTACTGGTAGAACGCGTACGGCGACGTGCGTGCCGCGTCGAGCCAGACCGACTCCCCGCTCTCGCTCTTGCCGAACTTGGTCCCCGACGGCGAGAGGAGGAGCTTGTACGCGAGCCCGTGGGCCGGGTCGGCCGCCGTGCCGCCCGGGTCCGCCTCCCCTGCCCCGCTGGTCCGCCGGATCAGCTCGAGTCCGGCGGTGATGTTGCCCCACTGGTCGGCGCCGCCCATCTGCAGCTCGACGCCGATCGTCCGGTGCATGTGGGCGAAGTCGTACGACTGGAGCAGCATGTAGCTGAACTCGGTGAACGAGAGACCGCGCTCGAGCCGCACCTGGACCGAATCCTTCGCGAGCATGTACGGGACCGTGAAGTGCTTGCCGGTGTCGCGCAGGAAATCGATCAGCGACAGCTCGCCGAGCCAGTCGAGGTTGTTCAGCATGATCGCGCCCGATCCGGGCGTGAAGTCGAGGAATCGCTCCAGCTGCCCGCGGATCCCCTCGACGTTCGCGGCGAGCGTCTCGCGGTCGAGGAGGTTGCGCTCGCTCGAACGACCCGACGGGTCGCCGATCATCCCGGTCCCGCCGCCGACCAGGGCGACCGGCCGGCCGCCGTGGCGCTGCAGCCGCAGCAGCCCGAAGATGGGGACCAGGTGCCCGACGTGGAGCGACGCCCCGGAGGGGTCGAACCCGATGTAGCCGGTGATCGGGCGACCGGTCGCCAGGCGGGCCGGCAGCCCGGGCGTGGTGGCGTGCAGGATGCCGCGCCACTCGAGGTCGTCGAGGAGGCCCTCGGGGCCGCTCGCGGGGGCGCCCGTCACAGCGCCGAACGTCGAGCCGTCTCGACCCACCGGGAGGCGCTCGTCCGTTCGTTCACGCCCCCTATGCTATCGTGCGGTCACAGATGCAGACCAGCCTCGCGCGGCGCCAGCGCCATCGAAGGGCGCTCCAGGGGCGCCCGAAGGGGCGTCGTGGCTCGATCGTCGGTCGAGTCGCCGTCGTCGTCCTCATCGTCTTCATGAGCACCACGCTCCTTGCGACTGGTGCTGGCTTGGTCGTGGCCGTCGGCGCGTACAACCACTACGCCGCCAACCTGCCAGACCCCGCGGAGGCCCTCCAGAACCTCGAATTCGACCAGCAGACCCGGGTGGTCGACCGGACCGGGAAGATCGAGCTCGCCAAGCTCGGCTCGCTCCGTCGCGAGGTCGTGACCTACGACCAGATCCCGGGCGAGATGATCGACGCGACGACCTCCATCGAGGACCAGGATTTCTGGCAGAACGCGGGGTTCGACCCGGTCGGCATCATCTCGGCAGGCGTCGACACGATCTCCGGGCGGCCGCGCGGCGCCTCGACCATCACCCAGCAGCTCGTCCGCGCCCGACTGCTCCCCGACTGGGCCTTCGAGGGCTCGACCTACGAGCGCAAGTTCCGCGAGATCATCCAGTCCGTGCGGCTGACCCAGGAATACCCGGGCCAATCGGGCAAGGAACAGATCATCACGGCCTACCTGAACCAGAACTTCTACGGGAACAACAGCTACGGCGTGAAGGCCGCCGCGCGCGGCTACTTCGGCAAGGCGCTCAGCGACCTGACGCTCGCCCAGTACGCGATCCTGGCGGCCATCCCGCAGTCGCCGACGAAGTTCGACCTCGTCAAGAATGCCGAAGAGGTCTGCAGGACGACGGTCGCGGACGACGCCGACTGCCCCGCGTTCGACCTGATCGTCCCCGACACCGCCGAGATCGTGGTCCGGCGTAACCACGTGCTGGACCTGATGAAGACCAACAGCACGTTGACGGGCTCGAAGCACTCGGCCTCCGAGTACCAGGCCGCGAAGCTCGAGCCGGTCGTGCTGAGCCTGCCCGCCTCGGCGACCTGGAAGGCCCCGCAGTTCGTGTGGCAGGTGCGCCGGGCGCTGGCGCAGATCCTCTGCCCCGACACGCCCACGGACTGCCCGCAGGTGGACACCGGCGGCTATACGGTCACGAGCACCCTCGACTACACGATGCAGAAGACCGCCGAGAAGTGGGTCTACGCCGCGGCCCGGGCGCCCAACGCCTCCGATCCGCGCGCCGTCCTGCGACAGCGCAAGATCCCCACGAGCGCGTGGAACTGGATCCTCGGGCTGCGCGGCCACAACATCAACAACGCCGCGGCCGGCGTGATCGACTACCGCACCGGCCAGGTCCTCGCCTACGTCGGCAGCGCCAGCTACACCGCGAAGGGCAACAAGAAGTTCCAGCCCCAGTTCGACGTCATGGCCGACGGCTGGCGCCAGCCCGGTTCGGCCATCAAGCCCGTCGACTACGCGATCGGCATCGACGACGGCACCCTGACCGCGGCGACGATGTTCATGGACGTCACCACGGACTTCGGCGGCGGATTCCTGCCGACGCAGGCCGACAAGCTCGAGCGCGGTCCCGTCCGCCTGCGCTCGGCGCTCCAGTTCTCGCTCAACGTCCCGGCGATCAAGGGCGCGATCATGACCGGCCTCGACCACCTCTACGACCGGACGAAGGACCTCGGACTCGCCTACCCGAGCACGGCCGTCCCGGTGAAGTCGATGGGTATCGGGACCCTCGAGGTCCACCCCATCGACCTGCTCGGCGCCTACGGCGCGATCGCCAACAACGGCCTCCGGATGCCGCGCCAGTACATCACCTCGATCGAGGACTCGAACGGACGGATCATCTGGCCGCTGCCCGCCGACAAGCCCGAGGGCGAGCAGGTCCTGAGCACCGGCGCCGCCTACATCATCACGGACATCCTCAAGGGCAATACCGACATGAAGGTCAACCCGTTCTGGGGCAAGTGGGCCATCAAGAACGGCAAGACGCGCCGGCCGGCGGCATACAAGACGGGCACGACCAGCGACAACCGCGACGTGGCCGCCTACGGGTACCTGGCGCCGCCCAAGGACCCCAAGTCGCCGGCGCTCGCCGTCGGGGTATGGATGGGCAACAGCGACAACTCGCCCAACGACGGCAAGCTCTCGCTCGACACGTCCGCGCCATTGTGGTCGGCGATCCTCACCGAGATCAGCAAGGGCAAGCCGATCGCCGACTTCAAGCAGCCGCCCGGGCTGAAGACCGCCACGGTCGACGCCTTCACCGGCATGAAGCCCGGGCCGCTCACCAAGAAGACCGTCAAGGAGCTCTTCCTCCCCAAGACGATCCCGACCCAGTCCTCGACGAGCCGGATCGTGGCGGAGATCGACAAGGCGAGCGGCCTCCTCTGGCAGGAGGGCTGCGCCGGGCCGCCGGTGACCCGCGCCTTCTTCGACATCTCCGAGGTCGACGCCGCCTATCCCTCGTGGCAGAAGGCCGACCGCAACTGGGCCGCCCGGGCCGCCAAGGGCTCCGGCGTGCGGGGGACGTCGAAGGGCACGCGGACCGCCTACCTGTACGGCAGCGGGTTCTATCCCTTCGGCCGGTCGTGGGGCGCGCCGTTCGCTCCCAGCAAGAAGTGCCCGCTGGCCCCGGTGGAGCCGCCGCCCGTGTGCGATCCGTTCATCGATCCGACCTGCCCGGTCCTGCCGCCGGATCCGTCGATCCCGCCGCCGAAACCCTAGGACGGGCGCTTCGGCTACAGGGTCACGATGGTCGCGCCGTCGCCGCCCTCGCCACGTTCCCCCGGTCGCACCGACCGCACGCCCGGATGATCTGCCGCGTGGCGACGCACGGCGTCGCGCAGCGCCCCCGTCCCGAGACCGTGGATGATCGTGACCTGCGGCATCCCGGCCACGACCGCGTCGTCCAGGTAGCGCGCGAGCGCTTCCAGCGCCTCGTCGACCCTGGCGCCGCGCAGGTCGAGCGACGATGCCACCGTCCGGGCGTGCTCGAGACGGAGCGACCCGGCGTTCGAGGTCGCGTCACCGGACCCTGAGGCGCCGCGTTCGTCCTGCTGTGCCGGTCCCTGCGCCAGGACGAGGTCGTCCACGTCGACCGTCACCCGCATCCCGCCGGCCTCGAGCGTCGCGCGCTGGCCGCCGCGCTCCAGGGCCGCGATCCGGCCCTCCCAGCCGCCCGAGACGCTCCGGGCGCGCTCACCCAGCCGCCACTGGCGCGGCGCGGCCACGAGGACCGGCGGCGTGTCGGCCTCGACGTCGGGGAGCTGCTCGGCGATGGCGCCAGCGCGCTCGACGGCCGAATCGAGGCTCGATGCCGTCACGGTCTCGCGTTCCAGGGCTCGGCGCGTGTCGCGGACCTCGTCGCGCAGCCGTTCGAGGATCTGGTCCGCCTCGTTGCGGGCGGCGCGGGTCGCCTCGTCCCGCTCGCGGCGCGCCCGCCGCCGCTCGTCGTCCGCGATGCGCAGGGCATCGGCGGCGCGGAGCTCGGCGGCACGCGCCCGGTCGAGCGCTTCTCCGGCCTCGCCCTCCGACGCCTTGATGGCGGCGAGGGTCGCCTCGAACGAGCGCTGCGCCTCGGACAAGCGCGACCGCGCGTCGGTGACGATCTCGGGCGGGAGCCCGAGCCGCTCGGCGATCGCGAAGGCCTGGCTGCCGCCCGGCAGCCCGATCGAGAGGCGGTAGGTCGGGCTGAGCGTCTCGAGGTCGAACTCGACCGAGGCGTTGCGGGCGCCCTCCGTCGTGTGGGCATACGCCTTGAGCTCGGCGTAGTGCGTGGTCGCGGCGACCATCGCGCCGGCATGCATGAAGTGGTCGAGGAGCGCCTGTGCCAGCGCGGACCCCTCGGTCGGGTCGGTGCCTGCGCCCAGCTCGTCGAGCAGGACGAGCGTGCCGGGGCCGGCCGCGGCCACGATCCGGATGATCGAGCGCAGGTGCCCCGAGAACGTCGAGAGCGACTGCGCGACCGATTGCTCGTCGCCGATGTCGGCGAAGACGTCGCGCCAGATGGGCAGCCGGCTGCCGGCCGCCGCGGGCACGTGCAGCCCGGACTGGTGCATCAGGCTGAGGAGGCCCAGCGTGCGCAGGGTGACGGTCTTGCCACCGGTGTTCGGGCCGGTCACGACCAGCGCCCGGACCCCCTCGCCGAGGCGGATGTCGATCGGCACGACCCGGCCGCTGAGGCCCGGATGCCGCGCCGAGAGCAGGATCACGACCGGCGCGTCCGCCGGGCTGTCGTCGGTCTCGGCGCGCACGCCGTCCAGCTCGGCCGCGAGGCTTGCCTTGGCGGCCCAGAAGTCGAAGCGCGCCAGCGCATCGAGCGTGTCGCGCAGCGGATCCGCATTCGCGGCGACGAACGCCGAGAGCTCGTCGAGGATGCGCGCGACCTCCTCGGCCTGCCGCGACCTGGGCCTCGCGCCAGGCGTTGCCGAGCTCGACGGCGACGAGCGGCTCGATGAACAGGGTCTGGCCGCTGCCCGAGGCGTCGTGCACGATGCCCTTGACCCGCGCGCGGGCCTCGGCCTTGACCGGCACGACGTAGCGGCCGTTGCGCAGGGTGACGATCGGCTCCTGGAGCGCACCGCCGAGCTCCGCGCCGACCAGCGAGTCCAGGCGGCGGCGCAACCGGTCGTACGCGACCCGGACCGCCGAGCGGAGGCCGCCCAAGCGGGGCGAGGCCGTGTCCAGCAGCTCCCCGACCGGGTCGAAGCTGCGGGCGAGCGTGCTCCGCAGCGACGGGAGCGGGTGCAGGTCGGCTGCGAGCTCGCGCAGGAGCGCCCGGCGCTCCTCGGCAAGCGAGGTCGCCAGCCGGGCGGTCGCGTCGAGCGTGTCCGCGAGCTCGAGGAACTGGCCGGGCTCCAGCCGCCCGCCCCGCGCCGCCCGCTCGATCGACGGGCCGATGTCGCGTGCCGCCCCGATCCCGACGCCCGGGTGGTTCGCGAGGAGCGCTCGCACCTGGTCGGTCTCGTCGAGCCGGCGCGCGACGATCACCGGGTCCGCGGACGGCTCGAGGGCCTCAGCCAGCCGTTGCGACGGCGGGAACGAGGTCGCGGCCGCCAGCCGGTCCCGGACGAGCGGGAACTCGAGGAGCGAGATCGATCGCTGGTCCATGGCGCTCAGCGCCGGGCGGGCGGCCCGGAGACCGACGGATCGCCGGCGATGGCGAACCGCCACGGCAGCTCGGCCCAGGGGGGGCCCGCATACGCGACGCCGATCCGCGGGCCGGTCTCGATCGCGTCGGCCGCCACGGCCTCGAACGGGCCTTCGAGCCGGAGCGACGACGTCGGGTCAAGCAGGTCGGTGCCGGTGGCCGAGCGGTCGATCCCGAAGGCCGCGGCGACGAGCCCGGGGCCGCTCGCGAGGCGGGTGTCGGGCAGGCGCTCGAGGCGCTCGGCCTCGCGGGCGATCGCGGCGGGCTCGATCCTCCGTCGGTGCGCGCCGAGCCAGGCCAAGCGATCGGCGCGCATGAGGCCGACGCCGTCGATCGGCGCGACCGCGCGGATGAGCAGCGCGTTGGCCGAATCGGCCGGGCCGGTGACGACGTTCAGGCAATCATGCATCCCGTAGACAAGGTACACGTAGGCGATCCCCGGTCGCCCGAACATGACGGCATTGCGGGCGGTCCGGCCGACGCGGGCGTGCGACGCCAGGTCCTCGGGGCCGGCGTAGGCCTCGACCTCGACGATGCGGCCCGCACGCCGACCGCGTGGGTCGACGCGGACGAGCGTGGCGCCGAGGATCGCGCGGGCGGCATCGACCGACGGCCGGTCCAGCGCCGCGCGGCCCATCGCGCTAGATGTAGCGGGACTCCAGCCAGTCCGGGATCAGGAACCCGAAGACGGCGAAGAATGCCGGGATCAGCGTCTCGCGGAACAGCACGGCCGCGTTCGAGCTGTCGAGCGCGTTCCAGAAGTCGCGCAGGAACGGCAGCTCCTGCGGGTCCTCGGCGATGCCATGCAGCGTGAAGAACGAGTCGAGGATGATCAGGACGGCGCCGAAGATGAGCGCGGCCTGGACGAGGCCGAGGATCCCGCCGATCAGCTCGTCGAGGAACCGCGCCTTCGGAAAGAGCGGCTGGGACTGGTACAGGCCCTGGGCGACCAGCGCGAACGCGATGGCCGAGGCCAGGAAGACCGTCCCGAACCCGATCATCAGGCTGTACTCCTTGGAGAACTGGGTCCAGTTCTGCCCGAGGTACGCGCCGAGGGGTTCCGCGATGTTCGCGGCGAAGAGGAACGAGAACAGGATCGAGGCGATCCCGATCAGCCGTCGGATCGTGCCCTGGGCGAACCCGAGCACGAAGAACGCCATGAAGTACAGGAAGATGAGCAGGTCGACCGTGCTGATCCCGCCGAGGAAATTCCCGAGATCCACCGGTGCTCCTTCTGGTCCGGATGCCTCGGCCGGCGCCGAAGCCGCGCTAGGTTAGCAGCGGCTCTCCGCGCGCCGCAAGGGGACGGATGGGTGGTCGGACGCATCCGAGAGGTCCGGGGTGGTCCGGGCTGGTCCGGTCAGGTGCGGAGACGTGCCCCGAGATCGCCGGCCAGTCCCGCCGTCACCTGGGCGACCACGGCATCGACGTCGGCGTCCGTGAGCGTCCGGTCGTCATCGCGCAGCGTCAGCCGGTAGGCGAGGCTCTTCTCCTCGTCCGCGAGCGGCCGTCCGCGATAGATGTCGAAGAGCGCGAGCGCGCGCAGCCGCGGACCGGCGTGGCGTCGGATCGAGGCCGCGACCTCCGCGGCCGGCCGCGACGTGCCGACGATGACCGCAAGGTCGCGCTCGACCGCGGGATGGCGCGGCGGCGCCGTGACCCGGGCGGGGGCGACCTGCCCGCCGGCCAGTCCGCGGATCGCGACCTCGGCCACGACCACGTGCTCGGCCCGGATGTCGAGCGCCTCGACGACGGCCGGGTGCAGCTCGCCGACCCGACCGACCATCCCGCCGCCCGCGTCGATCCGCGCCGCGCGACCTGGGTGCAGGTTGGGATCGTCGGTCAGCGCGGTCCATGCCGGTGCCGGCAGGCCCGCCTGGATCGCCAGCGCCTCCAGGATGCCCTTCGCGTCGTCGAGGTCGTAGGCGCGGGCTCCCTGGTTCCAGGCTGGCGGCGTCGTCGGCCCCGTCAGCGCGAACCCCAGGCGCCACCACTCGTGGGTCGGCGGCTCGCCGGTGGCGCCGTAGCCCTTGCCGATCTCGAAGATCGCGACCCCGGGATGCCCATAGCGCAGGTTCGTCGCGATCACCTCGAGGAGGCTGCCGAGCAGGCTCTGGCGAAGGACCGAGTGCTGGCTCGAGAGCGGGTTGGTGACGACCACCGGTCGCCCCGCCGGTCGCTGCTCGGGCTCGCCGTCGGGGGCGCCGTCGTCGCGGAACGGGAACCGTTCCACCATGCGCGGCGGCACGAGCGCGTAGGTGACGACCTCGTTCAGCCCGGCCCCCACGAGTGTCTCGCGGACCGCGTCGCGTGCCTCCAGCGGGCTGTGCCGGTACGTCGGCATGGGCGTGTGGGGCAGGATCGGCGCGATCGTCTCGTAGCCGCGCACGCGGGCGATCTCCTCGATGACATCCGCCTCCACGGCCAGGTCGCGCCGCCACGACGGCACGATCGCCTCGAGGACGTCGACCCCGGGTCCGGCCTCGACGCTGAGCGGCTTGGTCCCGGCGGCGACCAGGATCGCCGTGCCCGGCGCCGCGACGGCCGTCTCGATGCCGACGCGGGCCAACAGGTCCCGCTGCTCGGTCGCGTCCAGCGTGACGCCCAGGAGCCGGTCCGTCCGCGACGGGCGGAAGGGGACCCGGGCAGCCTCGGTCTCGTGCGGAGCGGTGTCCACCGCACCGGCGTCCACCGCGCCGCCGGCCCACTCGACGATCAAGCGGGCCGTGCGGTCCGCCCCGAGCCGCGCCAGGCGCGACTCCTGGCCCTTCTCGAACCGGAGGCTGGCCTCCGAGCGGAGGGCGTACCGCGTCGCCGTCCGGCGGATGCTGACCGGGTCGAAGATCGCCGAATTCGACGACCACGTCGGTCGTGCCCGGCCCGATCTCGGAGGCCGCGCCGCCCATCACCCCGCCGATGCCGATCGGCCCCTCGGGGTCGGCGATGACGACCGTCTCGGGATGCAGCTCGCGATCCACGTGGTCCAGCGTCTCGAGGCGCTCGCCGGGCCGTGCGCGACGCACGACGATCCGGCCGCCGTGGACGGCGGCGGCATCGAAGGTATGGATCGGCTTCCCGAGCTCGATCATCACGTAGTTGCTGGCGTCGACGACGTTCGAGATCGGCCGCTGGCCGGCCGCGAGCAGGCGCATCTGGATGTGGTCCGGCGACGGGCCGATCGTGACTCCCGACACCCAGCGACCGACGAAGCGCGGGCACAGGTCAGGATCCTCGACCTCGACCGTGAGACGGTCGCCGACCGGCGGACCCGCCTCGACGACGTCCGTGGGCGGGAAGCGGAGCGGCGAGCCGGTCAGCACGGCGACCTCGCGCGCCAGCCCGACGATCGAGAGCGCGTCGCCGCGGTTCGGCTTGACGTCGACGTCGAGCACGGTGTCGCCGTACAGCGCGGTCAGTTCGGCCCCGAGCGGCGTGCCCGCCGGCAGGATCAGGATCCCGTCGGCGTCGACGGTCAGCCCCAGCTCGTCGCCGGAGCACAGCATCCCGTTGCTGACGACGCCCATCTTCTCGGTGCGCTCGATCCGACGGTCGCCGGGCAGCACCGCGCCGGGGAGCGCGACCGGGACCCGCTGGCCGGGGGCGATGTTCGTCGCCCCGCACACGATCTCGAGCGGCTCCCCTGCCCCGACGGTCACGGTCGTGAGCGAGAGCCGATCGGCGCGCGGGTGCTTCTCGACCGTCAGCAGCTCGCCGACGACGACGTTGCGCCAGTCGGCACCCCACGCATCGATGCCCTTGACCTCCATCCCGAGCATCGTCAGGCGCTCGGCGAGGACCTCCGGGGCCAGGTCGACGTCCACGTACTCGCGCAACCAGCGGAGCGGCACCCTCATCGGAACTGCTCCAGGAAGCGCAGGTCGTTCTCCATGTACAGGCGGAGGTCGCCGACGTTGTGGCGCAGGTTGGAGATCCGCTCGACGCCCATCCCGAACGCGAAGCCCTGGTAGCGCTCCGGGTCGAGGCCGCCGTACTGGAGGACCAAGGGATGGACCATCCCAGCGCCGAGGATCGTCATCCAGCCGCTGCGCGAGCAGGCCGGGCAGCCGACGCCACCGCAGACCAGGCACTCGACGTCGAACGCGACGGATGGCTCGGTGAACGGGTAGTAGCCCGGGCGGAAGCGGGTCCGCTTGTCCGGGCCATAGAGCGCCTTCGCGAACTGGTCGAGGAGGCCGCGCAGGTCGGCCATCGTGGTCCCCTCATCGACCATCAGCCCCTCGACCTGGAAGAACTCCGAGGCGTGGCTCGCGTCGACGGCCTCGTAGCGATAGGTCCGGCCCGGGAGCAGCGCCCGGATCGGCGGGGCGCTCTCGTGCATGACCCGGATCTGGCCGGGCGACGTGTGCGTCCGCAGGAGCTGGCCTTCGACATCGACGTAGAACGTGTCCCAGAGGTCCCGGGCCGGGTGGTCGGGCGGGATGTTCAGCATCTGGAAGTTGCGGACGTCGTCCTCGATCTCGGGCGCCTCGTAGACGACGAACCCGAACTGGCCGAAGACCTCCGCGATCGCCTCGATCGTGGTGTTGATCGGGTGGAGCGTCCCGCGCCGGATCGGCCGTCCGGGGGTCGTGACGTCGGTCGCCTCGGCAGCGAGCCGGTCGGTCAGCGCCGAGCCGCGCAGGATCGTGCCGCGCGCGGCGAGGGCAGCCTCGATCGCCGTCCGGACCGCGTTGGCGACCGCCCCGACCCGCGGCCGGTCGTCCGGGGGCAGCGCGCCGATCCCGCGCAGCACCGACGTCAGGCGGCCCTTCTTGCCGAGGACGTCGAGCTCGAGCGCCTCGAGCGTCGGGACGTCCGGGCTGGCGGCCGCGGCGGCCAGCGACTCGTCGCGCAGGGCCTCGAGGTCCCGGGTCAGTTCGGCGAGGTCCACGAACGTCCTTCCTGGTGGGCGGGAATCACGAGCCCTCGAGCGTCAGCGACGTCGAGGGCTCATCGTAGAGGCTTGGTCGGCGGTCGACCGGTGTCAGGCCCCCTTGGCGAGCTCGACGATCCGACCGAAGGTGGCCTCGTCGCGGATCGCCAGGTCGGCGAGGATCTTGCGGTCGATCTCGATGTCGGCCTTCTTGAGCCCGTGGATGAACTGGCCGTAGGTGAGGCCGTTCTGGCGGGCCGCCGCGTTGATCCGGATGACCCACAGCTGGCGCATCTGGCGCTTGCGCTGCTTGCGGTCGCGGGTCGCGTAGGCGAGCGCGTGGAGGAGCGCCTCGCGCGCCGGCTTGATCAGCCGCGACTTGGTGCCCTTGCGGCCTTCCGCGTCCTGGAGGAGGCGCTTGTGGCGCCGGTGGGCCGTGACGCCCCGCTTGACTCGAGCCATGGTGGTGCTATCGCCTTCCTAGAGGTACGGCAGCAGGCGTCGGACCTGCTTCGCGTGCTCGCGGTCCGATGACCGCCTTGCCGGCGTAGCGCCGGGTGCGGCGGGAGGACTTGATCTCGAGGTGGTGGCCGCTCCACGCCTTGACGCGGATGACCTTGCCGCTGCCGGTCACGCCGATGCGCTTCTGGGCGGCCTTGTGGCTCTTGATCTTGGGCACGTCGCCTTACTCTCCTGTCGCGGCCGGCGTCGCCGGCGCTTCTTCGGTCTTCCTGGCCGCCGACGCGGCGGTGCTGGTCTTCGTGGTCCTCGGGGCCGCTGCTGGCTTCGGTTCGGTCTTGCGACCGGCGTTTCGGCCTTCGCGACCGTCTTCGGTTCGGTCTTGGCGGCCGGCGTTTCGGCCTTGGCGACCGGCTTGGCCGTCGCTTCGGCCTCGGCGGCGGGTTCGGCGTCACTTCGGTCCTGGCGGCCGGCGCGGCCGGTGCTTCGGTCTTCGGTTCGGCCTTGGCGGCCGGCTCGGTCTTCGGTTCGGCCTTGGCGGCCGGCTCGGCCGTTGCCGGCGGCGGGCGTCTCCACCGGAGCCGACTCGGCGGGGCGTCGGCTCCGTCGTGGTCGCCCGGCCTGGCCGGTGCCTCGTGGCCCTTGGGCTTGTGGGTCGACGCCATCGTGATGTACATCGACTTGCCTTCGAGCAGCGGGACCCGTTCCGGGACACCGTGATCCTTGACTCGGTCCGAGAACCGGGCGATGAGGTTCCGCCCGATCTCCGGATGGGTCAATTCCCGACCGCGGAAGCGCACCGTCACCTTGATCCGGTCGCCATCCTCGAGGAACTCGATGGCTCGATGGACCTTGGTGTCGAAGTCGCCGACGCCGATCTTCGGCGAGAGGCGGACTTCCTTGAAGGTCACCGAGCGCTGCTTGCGCTTGGCTTCCTTCTCGCGCTTCGTCAGTTCGTACTTGTACTGGCCGAAATCGAGGAACTTGACCACCGGCGGCGACGCCAGTCGGGGCAACCTCCACGAGGTCCAGGCCGCGTTCCTGCGCCATCTCGAGCGCCCGTGGCGTGGGCATCACACCCAGCTGGGCATTCTCTTCATCGATCACCCGGACCTGAGGGATCCGGATCATCTGATTCACACGCAGGTCTCGGCTGATGGTTCACCCCTCGTCCACTACGGATCGATCGTCCAGATCGGTCCGACACGCGCGCTCACGCGCCCGTTCCGGGCCGAGGGCGGAGGATAGCACAAGGGTCTGCCGGCCGACAACGAGGCGACCCGTCACGCCCTGGGCCGCGGGCGGCGGACTCGGCGGCGAGCCGGTCGGCGAAGGCCTCCCACGCCTCGGGCTCCTGCTGCTCCCCGGCGCGCGTCCGCGGCGACGCCGTCCGCGCCTCGACCTCGCGGTCGCCGAGGACCACCATGTACGGCACCTTCTGCTCCTGCGCGAGCGCGGATCTTGTTCTGCATCCGGTTGGACGGAGTCGTCGACCTCGACGCGCAGCCCGCGGTCGCGCAGCAGCGCCGGCCAGCTCGCGTCGCCGCCTCGATGTGGCGGTCGGCGATCGGGATGACCGTCGCCTGGACGGGCGCCAGCCAGAGCGGGAACGCGCCGGCGAAGTGCTCGACGAGGATCCCGATGAACCGCTCCAGCGAGCCGTAGATGGCGCGATGGATGGCGATCGGGCGCTGCGGCTGGCCCTCCTCGTCGATGTAGGTCAGGTCGAACCGCTCGGGCAGCATCGTCAGGTCCGCCTGGATCGTCGCCATCTGCCATTCGCGGCCGAGCGCGTCGTCGATGTAGATGTCGATCTTGGGGGCGTAGAACGTGCCGTCCTTGGGCTTCACGACGTAGCGGGACGCCCGACCGGTCGAGCGCCTCCTTGATCAGCGCCTCGGCGCGGTCCCAGAGCGCCGGGTCGCCGATGGCCTTGTCCGGCTTCGTCGCGAACGCGAAGCGCGGCTCGAGCCCGACCCAGCCGTAGGCCTCGCGGACCTCGCCGAGCAGCGCCTCGATCTCGTCGCCGAGCTGGTCCGGCCGGACGTAGATGTGGGCGTCGTCCTGGATGAACTGGCGGACGCGCGTCAGCCCGGACAGCGAGCCCGATCGCTCGTTGCGGTGCAGCCGGCCGTACTCGTTGAGCCGCAGCGGCAGGTCGCGGTACGAGCGCAGCTTGCTCCGGTAGATGAACGTCGACTCCGGGCAGTTCATCGGCTTGAGGCTGAACAGTCTGGTTCTCGGACTCGACGATGAACATGTTCTCGTCGTAGTGGTCCCAGTGCCCGGACTGGCGCCACAGCCGGTCCGAGACGAGGATCGGCGTGCTGACCTCCTGGTAGCCGCGCCGCAGCTGGAGCTCGCGCATCGCGCCCTCGAGCGTGCGCCAGATGAGCTGGCCCTTCGGATGCCAGAACGCGGAGCCCGGCGAGACGTCGTGGAAGCTGAACAGGTCGAGCTGCGACGCCGAGCTTGCGGTGGTCGCGCTTCTTCGCCTCGGCGCGCCGCCACAGGTACTGGTCGAGCTCCTCCTGCGTCGCCCAGGCCGTGCCGTAGATGCGCTGGAGCATCGGGCGCTTCTCGTCGCCGCGCCAGTACGCGCCGGCGACCGCCAGCAGCTTGAACGGGCCGATCTGGCCGGTGCTCGCGACGTGCGGGCCGCGGCAGAGGTCGATGAACGGGCCCTGCTGGTAGAAGGTGGTCGGCGGCATCGGCGTCGCCGTCGCGCTGCGACGCGGCGACGAGGTCGTCCACGATCTCGACCTTGAACGGCTGGTCCTGCTCCGCCGAGGAAGGCGCGGCGCTTCGGCCGGCGACTTCTCGCTCAGGACGAACGGATGGTCGGCGGCGATGCTCTCGCGCATCCGCGCCTCGATCGCCTCGAGGTCGTCGGGCGTGAACGGGCGGGCCGCCTGGAAGTCGTAGTAGAAGCCGTCGGTGATGACCGGCCCGATGCCCGAGCTTCGTGCCCGGGAACAGGTCGAGGACGGCCTCCGCGAGGATGTGGGCCGCCGAGTGGCGCATCGGTCCGAGCTCGCCGGTCGCCCCGTGCTCGAAGAGCTCCTCGGCCGAGCCGCGCTCGGGCGCCTCGAAGCCGTCCTCGTCCTCGGCGATCGCCACGCCCGCCGGCTCCTGCTCGCTCATCGCTGCCACTCCTCGAGAATCACGAAACCCCTCGTCCATCGACAGGACGAGAGGTTCACTCCCGCGGTCCCACCCGCCTTCGCGAGCCGACGGCTCGCGCGCTCGTGGTCGCGCTAACGGGCGACGCCCGGGCCGGTTCGCCGGCCGCTCACGGGTGGTGCCGTTCCGGGTCGATCGTCGAACTTCGCAGCAGGTGTTCGACTCTCTGTGGATCGCTGGACCGTCGGCGCGTCCCGATCGACGCTCATCTTCGATGTGGTGGGCGACACTGGACTCGAACCAGTGACCTCTTGCGTGTCAAGTATCGCCGTGGCGCGATAGTGGCGTCGAGCGTGGAGGGATGTCAATGCCGGTGGCAGTTTCACGCGGTAAGACGCTGACCGCCGCCGGTCACGGCCGCATCCCGGAGCGGGCCCCTCGGCGCTACCAGGACCTGTAGCGCTTCATGCCCGGGTGGAGCAGCTCGTGGCAGACCGGCACCCCGTCGTCAAGCGCGAACTCGTCGATCTGCAGCGTCTGGATGTCCATCGCCAGGGATTCATGCGTCGAGACACCCAGCAAAAGGCCGTGGAACTGTTGCAGGAAGACCTGATGCGACACGATGAGGATCGTCCCCGCCGGCATCGCCTCGACGTGTTCGCGGAAGGCGACAGCGCGCGCGCGCACCTCCTCGAACGACTCGCCCCCAGGCGGATTGAGCGAGTGCCGAATGCCGCCGACCTCAAGGTAGTCGACCCTGCCGACGAAGCGCTTGACCTCGTCGCGATCGAGCCCTTGGAGTTCGCCGTAGCTCCGCTCGAGGGCCGCGGGGTCGACCACGATCGACGCGGCCAGGACGCCAGTCAGGCGCGTGGCCGTCTCGATGGCACGTCGCATCGGCGAGGCGATGACCGTGTCCGCCTCGATCTGCCCATGCTCGTGGACGAACTCGCGAAGGAGCTCGCGGCCCTCGTCGCTCAGCGGCTCGTCGAGCCGCCCGGAGATGATCCCGACCGCGTTGTGCCGCGTCAGCGAGTGACGAACGGTGAGGAGCCGTCGAACCCTCTTGGGCGTCATCAGATCGGGGCCCCGTCGGATTCGACGGTCGTCGATCCGACTGCGGTACGGAGCAACTCGTTTGATCGGAGAACCGAGCTGAAGTCCGAGAACGGACCCACCTTGATCGCGTCGGCACCGACCTCCCGCGAGAGGTGAACCAGGAATGGCGAGTCCGTCTCGATGCTCCGGTGTGAGGTGATGAGCGCAAGCCCTCGCTCACGAGCGAGCGCGGCGAATTGGCGCGAACCGCTGACGGTGCCGTTCTGATCTGGCTTCAGCAGGACGCCGTCGACCAGCCCGGCCTTCGCCTCCAGCTCGGCCGGCAGCGTCGAGGTGAGGTTGTCGCCAAGGATCCGGCACGTTGCGGGCCGCGCCGCATGGAGCCGCTGCCAGCCATCGCGATCCGTCTCCGCGAACGGATCCTCGACCCACGCCAGCCCATGGCGCTCGATCAGGCCGAGCCACCAATCCACCATCGCGTCGCTGTCCATCCGGATCCCTGTCACCGGCAACTGATACGCATCGCCGTCGAGCCAGTCGCCGCCACTCGCGTCGAGGGCGAGATCGAAGGAGCCCTCGAGATGCGTCCGCTCGAGGAGCTCCCTGGCCAGGGCCAGTGCCGCGTCGTTCGGGGGCTCGCCGAGCTCGTGAACGCGGTTGCCCCCGACCAGGCGGGACGGCTTCGAGGAGAGGACGGTTCGCGCTTCGGTCAGGAGTCGTCGGTAGGCGTCGATGGCAGTACCGGGATCGTCGTCACGCGCCATCACCATGATCTCGGTCAGATCCGAGACCACCGGGTTCGTGTACGCGTGGAGGCCACCGTTCAAAAGGTTGAACAGGAAGCGGGGTCCACTGGTCGGCTCAAGGGACGCAGCCGGGTCGCGGGTCGCTTCGTGGAATGCCACGGACAGCGCGAACACGACCGACGCACCCCAGTCCGAACGACGCATACCGAGGATCTCGTCCAGCCCGCCCTGGTCGAGCGTCGCGCCGACGAGGGTCCGGGCAACGTCGCCGATCAGGTCGGCGTCACGGCGCGTCGTATCGACGTCCGTATCCTCGTAGATGCTCGGCGTCTCGCCCTTCGGAGCCGCGCCCCGGCCAGACCGGCCATCGGCCAGTCCGAGCGTCATCTCGAGCGTCCAATCGAGGTGGGAGTTGAGGATCCGGACGCCGCGGATCGTGGCGATGGTCTCGCTGGCCACTGGACGTTCTGGTTCCTCACGTCGCCCCGGCGGATGAGGGACGAATGCTACCGGAGGCCACGAGCACGTTGGTGCGGCGTGACACCAGAAATGGGGGCCGTGCGTCGCAACTCTCGAAGGAACCAGCCGACGGGCTGTCGAGGAACTCCGCCGGATCAACGTTTGCTGACTTCTCCCCGGCGGTGGGACCCTTCGCGGCCGGGCCGGGACCTCGACCGACCAGGCTCCCGGTTCGACGCGCTGGAACCCTGTCCGGCAGCCGTCGCGGTCGCGAGAACAGGTCTTCTGGTGGGCGACACTGGACTCGAACCAGTGACCTCTTGCATGTCAAGCAAGTGCTCTAACCAGCTGAGCTAGCCGCCCGACGTCGCCGGTCCCCCGCTCTCTTGATCCCGACAACGTTGGCTCACGAGGTGTTCCACGTCCCGTGACGATGTCGCGACCGCCTGATCGAGGAGCCAGCGGCGACGGGCATCATACCGCAGGGCGTCCAGCGGCGGCCATGCCCTATCCTTGCGCCCCCCGACCCCACCCGTGACTGGCGAACCCCGATGCCCGACGGACCCGACTACGCGCTCCTGGACGTGGGCGGCGCGGCCCGCCTCGAGCGGTTCGGCCCCTACGTCGTCGATCGGCCGGCGCCGGGCGCCCTCGGCGAGCGGCGGGATCCGGCCGCGTGGCGGGCCGCCGGCCTCCGCTTCGAGCGGGACCGCGGCTGGCTGGGACCGGCCGCTGGCTCGGACCCCTGGCCGATCGTGGTCGACGGGTTGACGGTGGAGCTCCGGCCGACCGAGGCGGGTCAGCTGGGCCTCTTTCCCGAGCACGCCGCGATGCTCCCGTGGCTTCGAGATCAGGCGGCTGCCGCGACCGTCCTGAACCTCTTCGCCTACACCGGACTGGGCACGCTGGCGATGGCCGATGCCGACGCGTCGGTGACGCACGTGGACGCGGCGCGAACGGCCGTGGCATGGGCGCGGCGGAACGCCGAGCTGTCCGGGCTGACGGACCGGCCGGTGCGCTGGATCGTCGACGACGCGCTGACCTTCGTGGAGCGCGAGGCACGGCGCGGCCGGCGGTACGACGGCGTGGTGCTCGATCCACCCTCCTACGGGCACGCCGGCGCGAACCGCACCTGGCGGTTCGAGGAGGACCTGCCGGCGCTGCTCGACTGCGCTCCGGCGGGTCCTCGAGCCCGGGGCGTTCGCGCTCCTGACAGCGCACACGCCGGGCTTCGACGGCGAGCGGCTCGGCGAGCTGCTCACGAGCGGCCTGCGCCGTCACGTCGCCCGACCCGACGTCGGCGACCTGGTCCTCGACACGGACGATGGGCGGCAGCTCGCGCTCGGGTCGTTCGCGCGGATCGGGCTGGAGGCATCATGACGACGATGCCCTCCCCCACCACCCCGGAGATCACCAGCCGGTCGAACCCGCGGGTCGCCGCGGTCGCCGGCCTGCGCGACCGCCGCGAGCGCGAGCGGCAGGGCCTGACGGTGGTCGACGGCGCCCGCGAGGTGCGCCGGGCGATCGACGTCGGGCGCCGACGTGGTGGAGGCGTTCGTCTGCGGGCCGCTGCTGGCCGGGCCGGACGCCCGCGCCGGGCTCGACGCACTGGAGCGCGCGCGGCACGCGCGTCACCGCGGTCAGCCAGGGCGTCTTCGAGAAGCTCGCGTTCGGCGACCGGGCGGAGGGTCTGCTCGCGGTCGTCCGGATCCCCGACCTGTCGCTCGAGCGGCTGGCGCTGCCGCGCGGATCCGCTCGTCGCGGTCATCGAGGGCGTCGAGAAGCCGGGCAACATCGGGGCGGTCCTGCGCTCGGCCGACGGCGCCGGCTGCGGACGCCCTGGTCGCCGCCTCGCCGCGGACCGACCTCTTCAACCCGAACGCGATCCGGGCCAGCGCCGGGACGATCTTCCGCGTCCCGCTCGCGGCCGCGCCGGCCGAGGACGCGCTCGCCTGGGCACGCGCCGCCGGGCTGCGGATCGTCGCCACCCGCGTCGATGCCGACCGTGGCCTACACCGATGTCGACCTCACCGGCCCGATCGCGATCGTCCTGGGCGCCGAGGCCGACGGACTCACCGCGACCTGGGACGCGCCCGACATCGAGGCCGTCCGCATCCCGATGCGCGGCATCGCCGACAGCCTGAACGTGTCGGTCGCCGCGGCCCTGTTGCTCTTCGAGGCACGACGGCAACGCGACCGTCACACGGACCCGGCAGACTGACCCGATGGACCGCTACGACTTCGCGATCATCGGGGCCGGCCCCGGCGGCGAGGCTGCCGCCAACAAGGCCCGCGAGCTGGGCGCCTCGGTCGCCATCGTCGATTCGGGATGGTTCGGCGGCAGTTGCCCGCACATCGGCTGCGTCCCGTCGAAGGCGCTGCTCAACAGCGCGGCCCGCCACGCCGAGAACCCGGCGACTTACGACTGGGCGCGCGCCTCGGCCCGCCGCGACTACATGATCAATCGGGCCCCGGACGCGGCCGAGCCGGACGACCGCGGGCACGTGACCGCGCTCGAGGCCGCCGGCGCGGTGGCCTACCGCGGGACGGCGCGGATCGTCGGACCGGGGCGGGTGGCGATCACCCACGACGGCGTCACCCACGAGATCGGCGCGAGGAACGTGGTCGTGGCGGTCGGCTCGACCTCGAAGGCGGCGCCGATCGACGGGCATCGAGCGGGTCCCGGTCTGGACGAACCGCGAGGCGACCCTGGCCCGGACGCTGCCGGCGAGCCTGCTGATCCTGGGCGGCGGGCCGACGGGCTGCGAGCTCGCGCAGGTCTACGCCCGGTTCGGCGTGCCGACGACCATCGTCCAGTCCGGCCCGCGGCTCGCGCCGACCGATCATCCGCGCAACTCCGAGGCGGTCCGCCAGGCCCTCGAGCGTGACGGCGTGACGGTCCGGCTCGGCGTCCGGGCGCTGCGGGCGACGCCGGCCGCCGCGCCCGGCGAGGCGCACACGGTCGAGCTCGACGACGGGACCACGGCGTCGGGCCACGCGGTCCTGCTCGCGGTCGGCCGGACCTTCCCCATCGAGGACCTCGGTCTCGAGCACTACGGCGTCGACACGACCGGGCGGACGGCGTACCCGCGTGACGGCCGCCTGCGCGTCGCCGACGGCCTCTGGATCGTCGGCGACCCCGCCGGCCCCGAGCTCCACACCCACCAGGCCCACTACCAGGGCGAACTCGCGGTCCGGATGGCGCTCGGCGAGGACATCCAGCCCGACTACCGCGCCCTGCCACGGGCCACGTACACCGATCCCGAGGCCGCCTCGGTCGGGAAGACGCTCGACGAGGCGCGGGCGGACGGGATCGACGCCTTCGAGCTCGTGGCCGACTTCCCGAAGACCGCCAAGGGCTACTCGGTCGAGGCCTCCATCGGCCACCTGACGATCGTGGTGGACCGCGGCACCCGCCAGCTCGCGGGGGCGGCCATGGCGTGCCCCGACGCATCGGCGGCGATCCACGAGTGCGTCCTCGCGATCAAGGCGCGGGTCCCGGTGGACGTGCTGGCCGAGACGATCCACGCGTTCCCGTCCACGTCGCGGATCCTCAACGGGCTCTTCGCCGACGCCCGCCGCGAGCTCGACCGCCCGGGGAGCGTGGTCAAGGACTAGCCCTCGAACACGACCTCGCCGTCGAGGAAGACCAGCGACGGTCGCGCGGTCGAAAGCGCGCCACCCGGCTCGACCGGGTCGTCGAGCGCGGCAGCCGGGATGACCACGATGTCGGCCCGCTGGCCCGGGACGAGCCGGCCGCGATCGGCCTCACCCGCCGACACGGCGGCATCGATGGCGTTGGCCCGGAGCGCCCGGTCGAGGGTGATCGCCTCGCCCGGGCCGAACGCCGGGGTGCCGGTCTCCCAGCGCGGGTCCTCGCGGCGCACCGCGAGCGCGAGACCCGGCCACGGGTCGATGGCCTCCACCGGCGCGTCGGTGCCGAACGCCATGACGGCCCCGGTGGCGTCGATGGAGGCCCAGGTGTAGCCGTTGGCCTCCGCGCGGTCGCCCCAGAGCCGCCGGGCCTTCTCGGCATCCGACCCCACGTGGAGCGGCTGGACGCTCGCGGCGATCCGGCCCGTCGCGAAGCGACCGCGGTCGGCTGGGTCGAGGAGCTGGACGTGCTCGATCCGCGGCATCAGCAGAAGGCCGCGCGGCATCCTCTCCAGGACGTCGAGGGCGGCGCGGACCGCCGCGTCGCCGATCGCGTGGATCTGGGTGCTGATGCCGCCGGCGGCGGCCTGGGTCGCCTGCTCGGCCAGCTCCTCGGCCGTCGTCACCCACACGCCCCGTCGTTGCGAGGACGGGAGCTCGGCGGCCGCCGGCGGGCTCGAGGTCCGCGAGCAGGGCCGCGGTCCGCGATCCGAGCGAGCCGTCGGCGAAGCGTCTTCTGCCACCCGATCCGCGCCCGGCCGGCCGGGTCGCCGCCGAGCACGTCGCCGCTGCGCAGCCCGCCGGCCAGCGCGGTCTCCAGCGCGTCCGCCCGGAGCGAGGCGTGGACGCGCATCGGCAGCCGACCGGTCTCGGCGAGGTGCGCGTACGCCCCGAACGAGTAGGTCAGGTCGGGGTCGGGGGCGAGCGGACCGGGGTCGTGGCAGGCGACCACGCCGAGGGCCAGGCACTGCCGCGCCATGGTCGCGATGTCGGCTTCGAGGTCCGCCTGGGCCGGCACCGGGAGATGGACGGTGACGAACCGCGTCGCGGACTCGAGGAGCACGCCCTCGGGGGCGCCGTCCGCGTCGCGCCGGATCAGGCCGCCGGTCGGATCCTCGGTCGCGGCCGTGACGCCGCCCGTCCGCAGGGCGGCGTGGCTGGCGAGCAGCGCGTGGTGGTCGTGCGCCCAGAGGATGCACCCGGCGGCCCGGCGCGACCGCCTCGAGGTCGTCGGCCGTCGGCCAGCGGCCCCAGCGGTCGGCGTCCCAGCCGTGCCCGTCGATCCAGGCATCCGGGTCGGCGAGCGGCCGCGTGGGCGGCCCGACCGCCGCCATCCCCTCGGCGAGCGTGGCGACCGCCGAGAGGTCGACCTGGCGGAGCGCCCGCGCGGCCTGGGCGAGGTGGAGGTGGGCGTCGGTGAGGCCGGGGATCGCCACCTCGTCCGGCTCGAGCGCGAACCGCCGCGTGAACGGGTCGGCGCGGGTCTCGAGGGCCACCTCGGAACCGGCGAAGGCGACCCGCCCGTCGCGGATGCCGATGGCCTCGACCCAGCCGAACCCGCTCGACCCGCCGAGCGTGGCGATGCGGCCGGTGATGAGCGCGTCGAGGGGCATGGGCTCAGTCGCGGTCGGCGGGATCGGCCGGCGCGGACGGATCGGGCGGCGCTCCGACCAGGCCCGGCGCGTCGTCGCCCGGTGCCTCCGGCGCCGGCGGTGCAGTCGCGGCTGCGGCGGTCGCCGCCACGCCCGCGGTCGCGGCCCCGGCCGACGCCACGTAGCGCTCCGTCGGCATCTCGGGATCGTGCCAGGTCGGCAGGTCGGCTCCCAGCGCCGAGGCGATCGGGTCGACGATGTGCGGATCCGCCGCCGGGCTGACCTGCGTCGCGGACAGCGGCCCCCGTTTCAGGACGGAGACGACCCCGACCACGAAGATCGAGAACGCGACCGTGATGATCACCGCGGTCGTCCCGAACGTGTCGGAGATCGGTCCGACGATGATGATCGGCACGAAGCTCGCGACCGACACCAGCATGTTCAGGACGCCGAACACCCGGCCGCGGACGTCCTCGGGCAGGTCCTCCTGCAGCTGGGTCTGCGCCGGGATCGCCACGAACCCGTACGCGATGCCCGCGAGCAGCGCGATCACGACCACCACCGCCAGCAGCGAGGTGACCCCCGACAGGTCGAGGCCGCCCGGGGCGTCCGCCCGCTGCAGCAGGCGGCTGATCGGTCCCGCGACCGCCAGCAGGGCCAGCAGCAGGCCGAGCGCGATCAGGCCGCCCTCGATGACCCGGCGGCGCGGGAGGTAGCGACCGTAGGCGTTGAGCAGGAGGATGCCGGTCACGATCCCGAACCCGAGCGGCAGGACGACGACGGCGAAGTCCTTGGCGCCGAGGCCGAGGGTCTCCTGGGCGAAGTCGGGTCCGAGGACGCCGAGGACGCCGACCAGCGAGGCCGTGATCCCGAGGTAGACCAGCGACCAGCTGATCGACCGGTTCGAGCGGATGAAGGTCAGGCCTTCGGTCAGCTGGGCGAACGTCGAGCCGACGGCGTGCTCCGCCTCGGAGACGCCGAGTCCGTGGACGTCTTCGCGCTGTGGCGGCGGCGACTTCGGGAGCGTGAAGCAGAAGACCGCGGCCAGCAGGTACAGGAACGCGACGACCAGGATCACCGCTTCCGGCGACGCGATGTTCACGACGAGCGGCCCGAGGAGGGCGAAGCCGATCGCGAACGCGGCGTTGAGCGTGATCGTGAAGATCCCGTTTGCCGCGAGCAGCTGTTTCCGTTCGACGACCTCGGGGATCATCGCCGCCTCGGCCGGCGCGAAGAACACCGTCACCGTCGACACGAAGACGTTCAGGAGCAGGATCAGCGCCAGGTTCGCGCCGACGAGGTACAGGGCGATGAAGGCGAGCCCGCGCAGGATGTTCGTGAGGACGAGGATCGTCCGTCGGTCGATGCGGTCGACGTACACGCCGGCAACGGCCGAGAACAGGACCGCGGGCACCAGGAAGGTCAGGATCAGCGCGCTGACCGCGGTGTTGGACTTGGTCGAGTCGACCACGATGACGGTCAGCCCGAACAGGACCATGTTGCCGCCGATCTGGGTCGCCGCCTGCGACAGCCAGAGGCGCAGGAACGCGCCGTTGCGGAAGACCGCGAGGGCGCTCTCCCCGGGCGGGGCCTCGTTGGCCGGGGTCTCGCCGCTCTCGGTGGGCGGAAGCGCGCTCTCGGCCGCCGTCACTCCTGCGGTCCCGGCCGGACCGGCGTCACGGCCGCGCTCAGCGCCGGATCGCCGCGTTCGACGAAACCCGCAAGTCGCCGTTCGAGCGTCGGGCGCTCGATGAGGACATGGCGCCCGCACCCGCGGCAGCGCAGGCCGATGTCGGCGCCGAGGCGATCGACGAGCCACGTGTCGCCACCGCACGGGTGGGCGCGGCGCAGTCGCACGACGTCGCCGAGGAACAGCTGGAGCACGGCGTGGTCGCTCATCCGGCGAGTCAGCGTATCAAAGCCGCGGACGACCGTTGACCGGCACGAGGGGGTGATCGGTCGCCGGCAGGTCCAGCCGCTCGAGCGGCGTCACGGTGAGGACGACGCGCTCCTGGGTCGCCGCGAGCTGGGCGATGATCCCGCCGGATCGCGTCAGCGAGCCCGTCAGCTGCTCCGACGCGCCGATGGCCTCGATGTCGAACGAGTCGTCGACCGGCACGCCGTCCACGATGACGTCGCCCGGCCCACCGGTCATGACCACGCCCGGGACGAGCCGGACCCCGGCGACCGCGATCGCCTCGGCGCCGGCGTTGCGCAGCTCGTTTGCCAGCGCCTCGAGCGCAGTCCCGTCGATCGGACCGCTCACCGTGATGGTCACGCCGGGGCCGGTCACCGGGTCGAGCCCGGCATACGCCCGGACGCGGCGGAGATCCATGCGGATCTGGTCCACGGACTGGGCGCCCCGCGCCTGGCCGGAGGTCAGGGCCGCGAGCTCGCGCTCGAGCGTGGCCACCTCGTTGCGCAGCTGGTCGTTGCGCGCGTTGACGTTGGCGACGAGCACGGTCAGGTCCTGGGTCGAGAGCTGCTCGAGGCCGGTCGTCCCGGCCTGGGCCCGGAGCTGGACGACCACGAGCAGCCCGAGCACGAACGCCACCGCGGCGATCGTCCATTGGTTGCGTCGTACGTGCATCGTCGTCACCCGCCCGGACTGGGGACCGGGACCGACGAGGGTCCGGGCGGAGGGGTCGAGATCGGCCGCGAATACCGCAGGGACACGGTCCCCGCGAACGCCGGCATGTCGACCGTTTCCGGTTCGGCGAACGACATCCGGATGCCGTACCGCTGGGCACGCGCTCGGACGAACTCGACGAACCCCGGGGCCGCGCTCAGGCGGGCGTAGAGGTCCTTCGGCCCGATCGCCGTGACCCGGTAGGGCGGCACGAGGTAGGCCGAGTTGACCAGCACGGTCGAGCCGATGTCGATGATCGCGCTGGTCGGGGTCATCCGCTCGCCGTTGACCGCGACGGCCTCCGCGCCCGCGAGCCACAGCTCCTCGACCACGGTCCGGATGTCGCGCGCACCGACCAGGTAGTCGTCTGCGCTGTCGCCCTCGGCGACGGGCTGCTGCGAGTCCTCCATCTGGAGGACGATGCCGGTCCCGGTCAGGGGGATCAGGCCGGCCGCGAGGCGGGCCTGCTCGAGATCGTCGTTGAGCTGCTTCACCGTGGCCGCCGACCCCGCGCTCGAGCCCTCCAGGGCAGTGATCCGGGCGCGCAGGTCGAGGATCTGGGCCTTGAGCTCGTCCTGCTTCGCCTGGAGCTCGCTCGCGGTGGCCAGGAGCGGCGGGCGCTCCTGCGTCGTGTAGCGCACCCGTGGGCCCTCGCTGGCGGCCTGGGCGGCGATCAGGAACCCCAGCCCCAGCAGGGCGACGCCGAGCGTGATCTGCCAGCTCGGGATGCGCCGCAGCCGGCCCATGACGGTCATCCGGTCGTCCCCGTCGGGCGACGCCGGGCGTACAGCGCCAGTCCGACGCCGCCGATGACCAGCGCGACGACCACGGCCAGCCCGATGACAGCGGTCTGGTCGTCCGGGGACACCGTGTCCGGCGTCGTCGGCGCCGGACTGGCGGCCGGGAACTGGCTCGCGTTCGGGTCGGGCGTCGGCCCGGGTGCCCATCCGGCGGGCAGCGGGCCGGCCGGCGCGGGTCGCGGGCCCTGGCGGACCGGGGTCCCGGCCTTCAGGTCGGCGAGCCACGCGGCTTCGAAGCCGTCCACGTCGATGCCGATCGCCGCCGAGAAGGCCTCGTCGTCGGTCCGCCCGTCCGCATAGGACGAGATGAGCTTGACGAGCGCATCCTGACCGTAGGTCCGGATGAGGAAGTCGACCGCGGAGACGCTCTCCCCGTAGGCCAGCCGGAAGCGGTCCTCGCTCGTCGGGAACTGCCCGGCGATCCCCGACAACGGGATCAGCGTGCCATCGCTGGCCGCGTTCCCGACCGCCGAGCGGTAGTCGGGCGGATAGCCCTCGCTCTCGTACACGGCGAGACCCTCGTTGAGCCAGCGCGGCGGGTAGTGGTAGGGGTTGCGGACCGCGGTGTCGAAGACCAGGTGGGTCAGCTCGTGCGGGATGACGCTTTCCACCCAGGCGTCGTCGATCTGCGACGGCGGGATCAGCGCGAACAGCGTCCGGATCTCCGAGTCAGCCTGGCCGCCCACGTTCTCGCGCGTCGACGGCCCGAGCGCCTCGCGGAACGACGTCTCGTCCGCATAGATGAAGAAGTCGACCGGCTCCTCCTCCGTGACACCAAGAAGGGCGGCGGACTTCTCGATGCCGTCCTCCGCGATCTTGAGCGCCCGCTGGCCGAAGTCGTCGGAGCCCTCGTACCAGTGCACGCGCACGACCGGCCCACGCTCGGTCTTCCAGGTGAACCGCTCGTCGGCATAGACCAGGCTGGCCACGGGCCCCGTGATCGAGGTCGACGCGTCCCGCGCCGTGAGCCGCCACTGGCCGCGGACCGGCGTGTTCGGCAGCAGGTGGTCCTCGCTCGTGTCCACGTGATGGGTGAGCGTCTGCGCCCCGGTGCCCGTCGGCGGGTCGACCTCGATCACCTCGGGGCCGAACGCCCCATCGACCGTCAGCAGCAGCTCGACACGCTCCAGCGGCAGGCTGAACGTGACGGGCTGCGTGAACACGATGTCCTCGCCGAAGGACCCCGTGACGGCCGGCGTCCCGAACTCGGGCAGGTCCGCGGCTCGCACGGTGCCGGCGAGCGGCGCGAGCCCGACAGCGAGCAGGGCGACCGCGCCGAGGACGAGGCGGGTTCCACCCCGCCGTGGTCGGCGTGCCATCAGTCCGCCCATGCCAGCCCTGCCATCCGGAGGTTGCCGAGCCCGTTCTGGCCGGCCCCCAGGAGGCCGTCGCGCGACAGCGCCCAGCCGTCGCCGTAGGACATCGGCAGGACCGGGACCTCACGCCCGACGATCGCCTCCGCGCGGTCGTAGGCGGCGTTGGCCGCGGCGGCATCGGCGGCGGCGCCCGCCTCGGCGATCGCGGCGTCGAAGTCCTCGTCGTGCCATCGGCCGATGTCGTTGGTCGAATCCTCGCCGAGGAGCACCCCCAGGAAGTCGTTGCGGCTCGGGTAGTCCGCCACCCAGCCGAGCGCCCAGATGGCCGGCGGGTCGGCCAGGATCCTCGCGTAGTAGTCCCCGAACGCCATCGTCTCGTAGGTGACCGTGATCCCCAGCTCCCGATGGAGCTCGTCCGCGATCGCCTCGTCGAACGACCCGCCGCCCGTCAGCATCGTGATCGCGGGGAAGCCGGCTCCGCCCGGGTAGCCGGCCTTCGCGAGGAGCGCGCGGGCGGCGTCCGGGTCGTGCTTCGGGAATGCGTCGACCGTCGACCGGCCGGGGATGCCCGGCGGGACCATCGATGTCGGCGCCGGGACGTCGCCGGTCGTCGAGCCGAGGACCGAGATCCGGCGCCAGTCCACGGCCATCGCGACGGCCTGGCGCACCTCGGCCTTGTCGAACGGCGGCCGGCTGGTGTCGAAGCCGTAGTACTGGACGATGAACTGCGGGACCTCGCGGAGCTGCGGCCCCAGAGTCTCGTCGTAGGCGATCCACGAGGCATCCGAGTCGAAGATCGGCGCGTAGTCCAGGTCGCCGTCCTCGAAGACCTCGACCGGGCTCCGTCCCGCGACGTCGGTCACCAGCTCCACGGTCGTGATGGCGGGCTTCCCGGCCCAGTAGCGCTCGTTCGCCGTCAGGGTGAAGCCGGTGGCGGTGGTCGCGGTCGCCGTGTAGCCGCCGCTGCCGACGAAGCCGCTCCCCGCCTCGAAGGCCCCGGCGTCCCCTGCGTCTGTCGGCGGGACGATGCCGAACGACGGGCTCGAGACGACGTCGACGAAGTCCGCCGCCGGGCGGACCAGGCCCACGGTCACGTCGCCGCTCGCGTCGTCGCCATGCAGGGCGACCGTGTCGGGATCGGCCGACGCCCGGGTCAGGTAGGCCTGCGCGCCATCGATGACGAGCGCCAGCGACGCCAGCGGGGACGGATGGGCCGGGTCGATCAGGCGCAGCCAGCTGCGGACCACGTCGCTCGCCCGCAACGGCGTGCCGTCGGAGAAGGTCAGGTCCGGGCGGAGATGGAAGACGATCCGCTTCCCGCCGTCCTCGACCCGCCAGGAGTCGGCGAGCGCCGGCTGGAGCTGCAGGTTCCCGTCGAACGTGGTCAGCGTTTCGAAGAGCTGGGCGGTGACCGCCGAGCTGTCGGCGTCGCCAGCCGCGGCCGGGTCGAGCGTCGTGGGCTCACCGACGAGGATGCGGACCGGGCGGTCGGCCCCGACGGCCGCGGCCGAGGACCCGACGAGGACGGCGGCCGTGATGACCAGGGAGGCGAGCAGCGTGAAGGGACGGGACCGGCGGCGCATCGGCGGGAGTATACGGGCGGGTCGCCGGAAGCCCTTCCGGGCGACGTGGCGACCGCGCGGTAGGATGGCCGCCGGCCCTCCAAGCGAGTCCTGCCCGTGACCCTCAGCCTTCGCGACACGCTCACCCGCTCCGTCCGCCCGGTCGAGCCGCTCGAGCCCGGCCGCGTCCGGATGTACACCTGCGGTCCGACGGTCTATCGATTCGCGCACGTCGGCAACCTGCGCAGCAACCTGCTGGCCGACCTGATCCGGCGGGTCCTGCTCTACCACGGGATCGAGGTCTTCCACGTCAAGAACATCACCGACGTGGGCCATCTCCGTGATGAGCGGTTCGACCGCGGCGAGGACCGGATGCTGGTCCAGGCCGGTCTCGAGCACAAGACGCCGGCCGAGATCGCGGCCGCGTACGAGGCGGCGTTCCACGCCGACGAGGCCCTCGTCGACATCCTGCCCGCGAACGTCTTCCCCCGCGCGACGGAGCACATCGCCGAGATGGTCGAGCTCGCGGAGCGGCTCGAGGACGCGGGCCACGCCTACGCCTCGCCGGAAGGCAACCTCTACTACTCGGTCGCGTCGTTCCCCGACTACGGCCGGTTGTCGGGCAACACGCTCGACGAGCTGCGCGCCGGGCACCGCGGTGAGATCGAGCCCGACAAGCGGGACTCGGCCGATTTCGCCCTGTGGAAGGCCGCCGGCGAGGGTCGCCTGCTCAAGTGGCCGACGCCGCGCTGGGGTGAGGGCTATCCGGGCTGGCACCTCGAGTGCTCGGCGATGGCGATGCGCTACCTGGGCGACCGCTTCGACATCCACACGGGCGGCATCGACAACGTCTTCCCGCACCACGAGGACGAGATCGCCCAGTCCGCGCCGTTCGTGGGCGGCGTCCCCGCCAACCACTGGGTCCACGGCGAGTTCCTGCTGATGTCCGGCAAGAAGATGGCGAAGTCCGCCGGCAACTTCCAGCGCGTCACGGAGCTGATCGACCGCGGCATCGACCCGCTGGCGTTCCGGTACCTCGTGCTGACCTCACGCTACGCCCACAAGCTCGACTACTCCGACGAGTCCATCGACGGCGCCGCGGCGGCGCTGACGTCGCTGCGGGCCCGCCTGCGCGCGCTCGGGGCGCCACCCGACGGCGGACCGTGGCGGGCGCCGGTCCCGCTCCGGGCCGGGACGGCCGGCGACCGACCGACGGGGATCGTGCCGGGTCCGCTCGGCCATGGCGCCGGCGAGCGACCCGTTCACCGCGTCCGACCGGGCGCCGGCGCCGGGCGTCCCGCTGTCCGCGACCGGCCAGGCGCTCCACCAGCGGTTCGTCGACGCCATCGACGACGACCTCGACCTGCCGGCGGCGCTCGTCGCCGTGCGCGAGGCCCTGCGCGCGGATCTCCCCGACGACGAGCGACGCTGGCTCGCGCTGGATGCGGACCAGGTGCTCGGGCTCGACCTCGACCGCGTCTGGGAGGCCGCTGGTGCCGACGCCGATGCGGTGCCGGATGCCGTGCGGGCGCTGGTCGACGAGCGTGCCACGGCACGCGCGGCCCGGGACTTCGCCCGAGCCGACGCGCTCCGTGCCGAGATCGAGGCCGCGGGATGGGAGGTCGAGGACTCGGCGGATGGGTCGACCGTCCGGCGGCGCGCCTGGTGGCCGAGGCCTACGTCGAGCTGACCAGGAGGTCGCGTCGCGAGCCGAACCGGTCGATGATCCGGTAGAAGTTGCGCTTGCTCTGGCGGTCGCGCTCGTCGTCCGGGAGGCTCGTCCAGCCGCGGTGCTCATGGCGGATCAGCGGCAGGCCGTCGAGGGCCAGCGCACGGCGGGACGTCTCCCCCTCCCCTTCGTCGCGGAGCACGAGACTCCACCAGATGTCCAGGTTCCGGTAGAACCGGAATCGGGCATCGAACGGACCGCGGTCGCGATAATCGGCCCGCCGGAAGGCCTGCGCGTAGCCCTCGATCGCGTCGACGTCGCCCGCCGGCGCGTCGCGGAACTTGCGAAGGTCGTCCGAGACGATCCCGAACGCACCGGCGACCGCGACGGTCGGGTCGTCGAGCGCCCGGACCAGCGGCGTCACGAGGTCGCCGGTCGCCTCGACGCTGGTGTCGAGGACGATGACCGCGTCGCCGGTCGCCAGGCGCAGGCCGATATCGAGCGCCTCCCCGTAGCCGAGCCGCGTCCCGGTCCAGGCGACCTCGGTGGGCGGCTCCGAGGCAGCGCTCTCCTCGAGCTTGGTCAATGCCTCGGCCTGGCCGTCGGACGGCGCGTCGCCGACGACGACCAGGCTCGTCCCGGCCGGGGCGTGGGCGCGGATGCCGGCCAGGGCGCGGGCGAGGTCGTCGGGCCAGTCCGTGGCCAGCAGGACGATCGTCGCCGCGCCGGTCGATGGCGCATCGAGCAGCGACGGGACGGACCGCGCCGAGCCGTATCGCGTCCGGCCCTCGTCCTCGACGTCCGGAGCCGCGACCGGCGAGAGCGCGAAGTCCGTCCCGCGGTCCACGACCTTCCACCCGGCCGCCTCGATCTCCGACCGAAGCTCGTCCGCGCGCGTCCAGTCTCGGTCCGCCCGGGCCTGCGAGCGGGCGTGCGCGGCAGACAGGACCTCGTCGGGGATGCGCTGGCGGGTCATCGGGGCAGGATAGCGGCCGTTAGCATTCGGGCCGTGGAGATCACGACCGAAGAGCAGCGCGAGCTGATCAAGAACCCCGGCTACGAGCTCTTCATCCTCGGGCTGTCGGTGTTCTCGATCATCAACATCGGGATCGCGATCCTCGCCCGGAACCCGGACGTCGTCTCCATCGTGACGATCGTCGACGGGCTCTCCTGCATCGTCTTCATGGGGGACTTCATCTTCCGGCTGACGACGGCGCCGGATCGCCGCGCCTACCTCAAGTGGGGCTGGCTCGACTTCCTCGGGCAGCCTGCCGTTCCCCGGCCTGCGGCTGCTCCGGCTCGTCCGCGTGTACCGGGTGTACCGCGGCATGGTGAAGATCGGCGGGCCGTCCATCGTGCGGACCCTGCTCCGGGACAAGGCCGGCAGCGCGATCCTCGCGGTCTTCCTGGTCACGATCGTCGTCCTCGAGTTCGCCGCGATCCTCATGGTCATCGCCGAGACGGGCGCCCCAGGCCCCAACATCGAGAGCGGCGGGGACGCCCTGTGGTGGGCGCTCGTCTCGGTGACGACGGTCGGCTACGGCGACCGCTATCCCGTGACGGTCCCTGGACGGTTCATCGGCAGCGTGACCCTGATCGTCGGGATCGGCCTCTTCAGCACGATCACGGGCTTCATCGCCACGAAGCTGGCGCGAACCAGCAGCGACGACGCCGTGCCGCCGCCACCGCCCGCCCAGGAGGCGCGCGAGGCGGTGGACGTCATCGACCGCGGTCGACCGAACGCCTGACGCACGCTCCCCACGGCCGCAACGCGGCTGCAAGCCCCCGTCGCCACCCGGTGTTCCGCGGGCGTGACGCCCGGCCCCCTACGCTGCCACCGGCGGCACGGCTCGAACCCCGTGGTCCAAGCCCCGACCGACCTGATCCGCGTCGCGATACGCGGGTCGCGCGTGCCCTGGCCGATCCGTCCGACGCCGGCCGGGGCATGTCCCATGTCCGGATACGACCCAGGTGACCAGGATGGCGACGACCCAGGCCCCTCCCCCACGGTTCGAACGCGCCGCCGACGCAGCCACGCGCGCGCTCGGGTCCGGGCCGGCGCTCGATCGGCTCCGTGCTGCTCGTCGTCGTGTGGGCCGCGACCGGCCCGCTCTTCGGGTTCTCGGACACCTGGCAGCTGTTCATCAACACCACGACGACGGTCGTCACGTTCTGGATGGTGTTCGTGATCCAGAACAGCGCCAACCGCGAGGCCAAGGCGACACAGCTCAAGCTCGACGAGCTGATCCGCGCGGTCGGTGACGCCCGGGACGACTTCGTGCTGGTCGAGCGCGAGTCCGCCGACGGACCTCGACCCGTCGCGAGAAGGAGTTCGAGAGGTCGTCGACGAAGGTCGCCGCCAGCCTGACGTCGTCGCGCCGGCCCGGCGCTCGGTCAGGTCCTGGTTTAGTCGACGTGCTGGCCGTCGAACGCCATCGAGTCGCGGATGACCTCGTCGATCACGTCCATGTCGACGTCGGCGTTCCGCTTGAAGCGGACGCAGCCCCGGCCCAGGCTCGCCTTCGGCAGGCGTTCTTCGTACGGCGCGAGATCGATCGGTCCGGCGTACAGCGAGATGTAGGCCTTGTTCGACGCGAGCGCGACGCACATCCACTCGCCGCGCTGGCCGACTCTCAGCGGTAGCGAGTAGCGTCCGTAGCTCAGGAACCCGTGGTCGACGTACGGTCGGGCGTCGGGAAAGATCGTCCGGATCCGGGCGTCGAGCTCCTCGATCTGGGGGCGCCGGACATCGTCGAGCGCGGCCAGCCAGACATCGGGTTCGACCGGTGGCGTCGCGCGCTTGCCGTACATCGGCTCATCGTATCGAGCCGTCGCAAGCCGCTAGCGGCCCACCTGGATGATCCCGTTCCACAGGACGTAGTGCGTCCGGAACGTGTCGGAGTGGATGACCTTGCCGCCCTTGCGCACGACGCGCGAGACGGAGACGTCCATCCCGTCGGCCGGGAACTCGGTCTGCATCCGGACGCCGGGCCGCAGCGTCGACACGAAGTCGTCGAGGTCGTCGCCTGCTGGACGTTCGACACGGAGGGTCGGCTCAGGCTGACCGATCCGACCGTCGGGGATGCCCCAGATCTCGTAGCTGGACCCAGCCCCGACCGCCGGCCCGGTAGCGGAGCGTCCGGATGACGATCGGGTTCTTCATGTCGTTGGTGAACGACATCGTCTGGCTGCCGCCGCCGCGGGTCTTCGACACGGTCGCATCGAGACCGAGCGGGTAGCGGTAGATGTAGTACTTGTGATTCGAGCGCGCGCCCATCTGCAGCCCGGCGCGGAGCGCCGCGTTGAACAGCGTCGTCGAGCTCGAGCACATGCCACCGCCGAGGGCGCCCGTCGGTTCCGTGTGGTCCCCGGCGATGAACCCGCCGGGGCCGAAGCCGCGCGACGGCGTGACCGGCCCGACCGCGCTCCACCACTCGAACTTCTGGCCGGGCCGGAGCACGGTCCCATCGATGATCTTGGCCGGGATCCAGATGTTGGCTCCGAAGAAGTTGTGGTCGTTGACCGGGAACCAGGTCTTCCACGTGCCCAGGATCTGCATGACCGGCGCCGTCTTCGCCGCCTGCTCGGTCGTCAGCTTCGGGGCCACGGCCGCGAGCTTGACCTTGACGTTCGGCACCTTGGCCCCGCCCGCCCGGTCGTCGAGCACCTTGGCAGATGGCGGCCGAGGTCGCCACGGGTCGAGCTTGCGACCGGGCTTGTCGGGCGTGACCCCGACGATCTTGCCGTTGCGCGCCTTCAGGTAGGACGCGGAGACCGCCGGGATCTTGACGGCCTTGGCCACGTCGTCAGGGCCTTGGCGATCGCGGTCCGGTCCACCACCGGCCATGGCGAGCCGTCCGCCTGCGTCTCGAAGTGGATCCAGCTCCGGACGACGGCGGCCTTGATGGCCCACTTGTCACTGCCGTGCGTGACCACGATCCCACGGGCCATCCGCTCCGCGGCGTACTTCGCCGCGAGCGTGTCACGCAGGCCGTGCGCCGGCTGGATCGTGACGCCTGTCCGCTTCGACCACGAGCTCGTCCGGTGCGTCGGTCCGGCCGAGTGCGGCGACACGGCCGTCGCGGCGGCCGTCGTGCCATCGAATGACCGGCCGGTCTGGCTGGGCGTCAGCGTGATCGTCTTGGGACCCATGACCACTTGGCTGTCGAGCGCCGGCCGTGCCAGCCGGGCGAGCCCCGCGTCGACCTTCGCCTTGAGCGCCGCCGCGTCCAGCGTCAGCCACGGCTCCAGCGTCCGACCCCGGCTGCCATGCGGACCTCACCGACGGCCCGCTCCAGGGCGGTCCCGGCGCGACCGGTCGCCATCGCCGCATCGACCATCTCGTCGACGCTCGCGCGGCGCGAGAACTCGGCGTACGGGATCGTGACGTCGCCCGCGCTCGTCCTGACGACGAGGCGTCCGGCGCCATAGCCCGCGAAGGCCGCCTCGAGTGCTGCCGTCGCCTGCGCGCGGTCCATGCCCGACAGGTCGGTGCCACCGACCCGGACACCGGGGAGGACACGGCCCTCGTAGCTCGCGTCCGCGGCGAACAGGCCCGCGCCCGCCAGGGCGACGCAGAGGGCGAGCCCGAACACGAACCCAGTGAGCATGCGAAGCCAGATCCGCGGCGCGTGACCGGCCGAGGGCCGTCGCAGCCGGAACCTCGGCGACCGGGGTCTCGGTCGCCACGGGGAGCGCGTCGTCGATGGTCGTGGTCATGGAGGTACGCATGATGCACCGCCGGCGTTCCGGGTCAATCCCACCTTCCGACGGGTCCGGACCGGACGTCAGGCGATGACGGGTTCCGCGGTGCCAGGAGGTCGACGGCTCCTAGAACGTCACGCAGCCCCTGACGATCAGGCCCCGCGGACGCTTCGCAACAGGGCCACGGCATCGGCGTGGATCTGGTCCACGACGCCCCGGTCCTTGTCCGGCAGGGTCGGCCGGACATCCTCCAGGGCCGCGTCGATGGCGGAGATCATGCCCTCGATGCCCAGGCCGATCGGTCGTGCGTCGGGCTTCGGACTCGCGCCGTCGATCCGGGGCACCACGAGGAGCTGTGGTCCTGGCTCGGCTGCCTTGGCGGCCAGGCTGGCCGGCTTGGCCGGCTGGCGGGCGCCCCGAGCGCCGGGGAGCCGTGGCGGCACCGGCACCGGAGCCAGGATCGGATTGGCTGCGATCAGGGCGGCCTCCGCTCGGGCTCGGGTCGCCTTCGCACCCGGACCCTTGATGTCGTAGAGCTCCTTCACAAGCTCCGCTGCGGTGCCGCCGCGATGGATGACGAGATCCATGGCCGTGCCTCCTCCGTTCTCAGTTCGCAAGGATGTTGCCCATCCCCAAGAGCGGGAACGGGGTGCCGCCATGGACCTCGATGGGGCCGCTCACGATGTTGCCCAGGATGGTGTTTGCCCCCGTCGTCGGCAGGAAGACCACGATGGCAGGGGTGGTCTTTGGTCCCTCGACGAAGTTGTCGGTCACGATCGTCGCGCCGGCGACGACAAGGACCGTCGTGCGCTCGGCGCTGAGGAGTCGACATCGATTGTCGGCGACCATCGCCAGCCCCGTGGTCTGGATCTCGATGGCCGGAGACGACCCCGGCGACTCGGCATGGTTGCCGCGCACCGACGCCATCGGCTGGCGACGCGGCAGCCTGGTTCGCACCTTGCCCTGCCCGGTGATGTCCTTGTACGAGCTCGACCAGATGTCGGCCAGCCCGGCCGCGGTCATCTTGTCCGTCATGTCCTGCACGTCCTTGTCCACATCGGGCACCTCACCTTCGATCTGGATGGCGATGAACCCGGTCGCCGGGGCCGCGTCCGGGTCAGGGCCAGCCGCGCGTCGGACCACGTTGTCGACGACGTCGACCCGCCGGAACGGGCGCTCGACACGGATCCCGGCCGACGCGGTCAGCTGATCGGCCTTGACGGCCATCTCGGACAGGTCGTTGTTGGCGATCACGACGTCGGCGCACCCGAGTGCCTCGATGCCGATGACCCGGCCGCCTTGCCACATCGCGCCCATCGCGACGACGACGTTCCGGTCGATCCGGGCGCGGCCGAGCTCGGCGACGACGATGCCCCGGATGTCGCGTCCGCCGTCCTCCTGGCCGGCGACATCGGCGATGCGGTTGTCACGGACCCACGCTTCCGACGTCTCGGGGTCGCCGTCGGCGGCGATCCCAGCGTCCCTCGGACCGTCGATGATGTTGGCGTCGATGATCCCCGAGCCCAGCCGCTTGCAGACGATCCCGATGGCGCCGTTGCGGATGCGATTGCCGACGACGACCACCCGGGCCGGCCGACGCTGATCCTCGGCGCTCTCGAGGAGCACCCCATACGTCTGGCTCCCGAGGATGCGGACGGTATTGTCCGAGACGCGCGAACCATCGGTGTCGAACAGGATGCCGTTGCCACTGGCGACGACCGTATTCGCGTCGATGACGATGCCCGACCCCGGGATCGCAGCGTCCGGGCAGAAGCCCGTCGTCCGGATCCCGACCGCTTCACAGCCGGCCACGAGGTTTCGTTCGATTCCGCGTATCGGCGATGTAGATCGTGAGCCCGTGCAGGTCGATGCCCTGGCTGCCCGTGGCGAGGACGTTGTCCTCGATCGCGGTGTTCGCCAGGAGGAGGTACTTGCCTTCCTCCGCGACGTCGATCCCGGATGCCCCGACCAGGACGTTGTCCCGGATGCGAGTCAGCGCGACGATCCCGGACAGCGCGACCGCGGGCCCGCTCGGCGCGGTGGTGCCGCCAGCGGCGCCGCCGACGTTCGACATCGTCGCTACGAGTCCCGTCAGGCCCGCGAATTCGATGACCGCGCAGCGTTCGAGCAGCACGGCGACCGAGTTCTCGATGGCGATGCCGACACCCGATCCGACGACCGAGAGCTCCCGGATCTCGAGACCGACCGACTTCGTGACGGCGATGACCGGGTCCGCGCCGGTCGAGACGAGGACGGTCTTCCAGCCCTTGCCGGTGAGTCGGACCGACCGCGCGCCGTCGATCTTGATCGGTCCGTCGACCAGGAAGATGCCGGCGCCCAGGCAGACGGTCCCGCCCGTGTCGCGGACGGCGTCGATCCCCGCCTGGATCACCCCGGTCGCATCGTGGCCGGGAGGCGGCGCCGAGATGCACACGTCGCACTCGCACCCACCGTCGTCGTGGCACTCCGGCGGCCAGAGCGTGCGGCAGTCCTCGGGCAGGGAGGCCCCCGAGAGGACGTGGACCTCGGTGCTGCTGGAGCCGGTGTTGCTCTTCTTGATGGCGATCAGGTCGAGCTTCCCGTCGCCGTTCCAGTCGGCGAAGGCGAAGTCGAACGTGGCGTCCGTCTCGTGCAGGGCGGTGCCCGTCTGGAGGATGAACTGCTGGTAGTTGGAGGCCCCCGAGAGGACGTGGACCTCGGTGCTGCTGGAGCCGGTGTTGCTCTTCTTGATGGCGATCAGGTCGAGCTTCCCGTCGCCGTTCCAGTCGGCGAAGGCGAAGTCGAACGTGGCGTCCGTCTCGTGCAGGGCGGTGCCCGTCTGGAGGATGAACTGCTGGTAGTTGGAGGCCCCCGAGAGGACGTGGACCTCGGTGCTGCTGGAGCCGGTGTTGCTCTTCTTGATGGCGATCAGGTCGAGCTTCCCGTCGCCGTTCCAGTCGGCGAAGGCGAAGTCGAACGTGGCGTCCGTCTCGTGCAGGGCGGTGCCCGTCTGGAGGATGAACTGCTGGTAGTTGGAGGCCCCCGAGAGGACGTGGACCTCGGTGCTGCTGGAGCCGGTGTTGCTCTTCTTGATGGCGATCAGGTCGAGCTTCCCGTCGCCGTTCCAGTCGGCGAAGGCGAAGTCGAACGTGGCGTCCGTCTCGTGCAGGGCGGTGCCCGTCTGGAGGATGAACTGCTGGTAGTTGGAGGCCCCCGAGAGGACGTGGACCTCGGTGCTGCTGGAGCCGGTGTTGCTCTTCTTGATGGCGATCAGGTCGAGCTTCCCGTCGCCGTTCCAGTCGGCGAAGGCGAAGTCGAACGTGGCGTCCGTCTCGTGCAGGGCGGTGCCCGTCTGGAGGATGAACTGGGCGAACTTGGGCGCGGACGGCCCACCGACCGTGCCGATCGGGCAGAAGTGGTGGTGGATCCCGCGCGGCGGAGCGGCCTTGAGCTTCTCGATGGTGCCGATCGCGGTGCGGGCGGCGAAGACCCAGAAGTCGCCGGCATGGAAGGTCGGTGCGGCGCCCCCGGTGCCGCTGAAGGTGACCTGGACGCCGTGCTCCAGCGTATGGACCACGCCATCGACCTTGACCAGGACCGGATCGGTCGAGAGGCCGACATCCCAACGCCGCACGCGCGGGTGCCGACCGCTCGCGAAGGTCGCCTTGAACTGGGCGATGGTGCCTGACAGCGGTGCGACCCCCGCGTCACGGACGGTCAGCCGGCCATCGAGCTCATCGACCGCGGTGATCCGGACGAACGGCCCGCCGTGCCCTGAATCCCGAGCCGCGAACTCGATCCGGTCATCGACGAGCTCGACGTAGTCGTCGATGGCGAACCGCATGATCCGGTCGCGGCCGACGCTGGAAACATCGATCGTCCAGTCCGGGGTCGCGCCCACCTGGGCGAGCCCCAGGACCGCCGACTCGAGCGACGCGTTGTCACGCGAGTACTTGAACCAGGCGCTCGTGCGCGTGGCGTCGATCTCGTGGATCTCGACGCGGTACAGCCGGTTCTCCAGCCCGGTATAGCCCCCTTCCGGCTCGATGATGCACGGATCCGGGTCTGGCGGCGGGGTGATGGTGTCGGTGGTCAGCCGGACCGTGGAGGGCGCGGTGATGGCCAGCCAGGTCGGGTCGTCGGGTTGCGGGCAGTCCCCGTCCTTGCCCGTCCAGTCGGCGAACTTGACCTGCCACGCGGTCTGCAGGCGGGTCGTGGTGTCCGGCCCACCGATCGCGACCTCGCGCAGGGCCGGCTCCGAGATGACGTCCACCTCCCGCTCCCAGACGTCGAGATAGGCGAGGCTCGGCGTCGCGGCCGGGACGGTGAACGGGTCGGGGAACAGGTTGACGACGCTGCTGTACATGAATGGCTGGGCGTTGATCGCGAGCGTCGGGCCGCCGAAGTCCTCCCCGAGGGTCGGATCGAAGGTGACCTTCGCCGCCGTCGGGTCGCCCCGGCATTCGGCCTGGAGTCCGTCCACATAGGCTCGGCCGCGACCCAGCGTGTAGCCACCTCCGGCCGACGCGTCAAGGACCAGCTTGAACCCGTCTGGCGTGGAACGCGGCACCGCGCAGCAGCCGATGATGTCGACCGTCTCCGCCCGCCAGCGACGGTCGATGAGCTCGATGAGCTCGTTGAAGTCGGCGTCGGTCGAGACCCGGCCCTGCTGCTTGAGGACGGCCGCGAAGGCCCGTTCGGGGTGGAAGCTGTCACGTGTGTAGTCGCCGCTCATGGCCTCTCCCTCAGGTGACGTAGATGAGTCCGGCCTCGAGACCGAACGGCAGGTACTCCTCCAGTCGGATCCGGAGGTTGGTCTCGCGCTGATGCTGCTTGAGGTGGTTGAACGCACCCATCTCCGAGCCGTCTTCCGCCCCGGTCCGGATCCCCGGCGGGACTTCGAGCCGAAGCTGGGCGTACGCCGGCTGGCCGTAGTCCGTGGTCATGAAATCGGGGACCATCGGGCGCTCGGCGGCGTCGCCGATGGCCTTGACCTGGGCGGCGCTCAGCGTCGTCCCGCTCGAGGCCGCCGCCTCTCTGGCGTCGTCGACGGCGTTCGCTCGCGCCAGCTCGGGCTGGCAGCGGAACTGTTGCGGGCTTCGCGAGCCAGGCTCGACGTAGCTGAACCGGAGACAGCCTTCCTCGGTCCGGGTCGCCTGCAATGGACCGAAGAAGATCGACTCGCTGCCGAGGTCGAGCAGCCGGAAGCGCGTCGCGCCGAGGATGGTCGAGCGCTCGATCGTGGCTCGCGGTCCGCTGGCGTTCGGATCGCCCGACCCGAGCGCGTCGGCGATCGCCAGGCCGCGCGCGCCACCGACCCGCGGGCTGTCCACGATCGAATTGAGGAGCCAGAGCCCGATCGCGTCGCCGGACATCCGGATCGGTCCGCAGATGCTGAACGCGATCTCGAGCCGTGCTTCGGCATTGATCGGGTGACCGCCCGAGCTCGCGGTGATCGTGATGGAGGCATCGTTCCCAGGCCCGCCACCCACACCGGTGACCCGGCGGCCGGGCACCAGCGTGGTGTGCAGGATGCGCAACCGGCGGATCTCCTGGTCCACGCGGATCCCACCTTCGATCAGCAGGCCGCTGAGCGTCAGCGATGCCCCTGGCGCCGCACCGGCCACGACGATCTCGCCGCCGGTCGGCTGGATGTGCGGCCGCGCCCTTGACGACGCCTGGATGACCAGCGGCTCGACGGCATGGAGGTCGATGATCGGAGCAAGCTCATACGTCCGATCGTCGAGGATCTCGATGACCGTCGGCTCGCCGCGATGGTTGGCCGCCCAGTCCAGCAGGGCGGCGTTGAGCGTCGGCTTGTCGGCCGTCGCGGCGGCACCGACGGTGATCCGGGCGGGATACTCGCGCGGATCGGCCAGCCACTTGCCGCGTTCGTAGGGGCCGCCGCCAAGGTCCCCGCTGAAGCCGTAGCGATAGGCGACCGTGATCCTGTGGACCGGCCGGAGCGCGCCGACGAGGAGCCGCCCCCGGCGGGCATCGATGGCGATCTTGTCGTCCGGTGGTTGCGGCGTCGTCGTCCAGTGCCCGAGGTTGCGGCACACGATCTTGTCGGCGGGCACATACACGCCGTCCTCGTAGACGGCGATGCTCGCGTCGGATCGCTCCCGCACGTCCCCGTAGAGATCGGTGTCGTGAGCGCCCGGCGCGGCTGCGCGCAGATCCTCGAAGAATGCCGCTGCCCGGATCGGTGCCGGGATGAACCGCTCCGTGGCAAGACCCGCTTCGTCACCTTCGCGCCGCCAGGCCGAGAACAGCGGCGCGGTCGTGCCGAGCGGACTGAACGTCCGGCGCCAGGCGGGTCCGACGTTTCGGGTCATCACGTCCTGGAGGGGGTAGTCGCGGAGCCGGAAGAGGAAGAAGCCGATGTTGCGGATCCCGTACCAGCCCTCCAACCGGCCGATGCGCCGGACGTCGACGGTGTGGCTGACCTCGTCGAATGGGCCGTGGACCCGATCGCCGACGTCGGTCCGGCGGATGTCCGGGGCATCCGTGCTCCACGGCCGGAGGTGCTCGAGGTTCTGGGTCCAGGTCAGCCGCTCGAAGAACTCGACGACATGGGCGGGCCAGCCGGTCACGTCGCGGGCCAGCTCCTCGAGCATCGGCGGCGTGCCCTTGCGTCGTCGGTAGTAGATCGTCTTGGCGACGTCGGCTCGGGTGCGGATCAGCGAGATCGGCCGCAGGTTCGGACCGACGAGGTCGCGGAAGAGATCCTCGGCGGTCGCTGAGGCCGGGGCCATGTCGACGTCGTGCAGCAGGTCGTTGCCGACGAGCTCGCCGATGTACGGGATCGCCCAGTGCTCGGCCGTCTCCACGAACCCGTCGTCGAGGAGCCGCCCGACATCGGTCCGGAGCATGTCCGCCTGGGCGCCGATGAGCCGCAGCAGCGCTCGCAACGGGTAGCCCGCCGGGGCGTCGGTCTCGCGATACCACGCGGGGACCAGTCGGTACAGGCGATCGGGATCGCGGTCGGTCGTGACCTTCATGCCGAGGCCTCCAGTCCGCCGCGGATCTCCAGCCGGATGTCCTGGTCGGGGATCTCCAGCCAGGCCTGCTCGGCGGGGATGATCAGCCCGAACGTGTCCGGGTCGGGATGCGCGGGCATGACGCGGATGCGCTCCCCCGGCCCGGCACCCAGGCCATGGTCCGCTCGGATGTCCGGGTCGCCGCTCTTGAGATCCAGCGACAGGACGATGGATGAGCGGACCCCCGCCACCGCCTGGACGAGCGCGTAGATGTCGCTGGTCGCGATGTCCTGGCCGAACGCCAGGGCCTCGAACGACAGCCCGGAGACGAGGGCCGAGCGGACGGCCGCTCCGACGTCGTCCCGCACGTAGCGCGGCTCGACGTCGACCCGGACCGCGAGGCGGAACGGCAGGCGGATCACATTCTCGATGAGCAGTCGGTGGTTCGGGTCGCGCCGGGCATCGAGCCGGTCCGCGATGGTGGCCCGCCCGGACGGCAGGAACGGCGCGCCGCCGGGACCGGCGACGGTCAGGTGGATGGCCCGCCGTGCACCGGACCAGACCCACGTCGCACTCGCCCGTGCGACCTCGCCTGTCGCGGTGGCGACAGCCTCCACGTCGCGCAGCGAGACGATGCGGTCGAAGGTCAGGACCGTGCGCGGGGCAGCGCTGCGGGCGGTCGCGAGCACCTCGGGATCCGAGCCGCCATCGCTGCGCAGCGGGTTGCGGACCGCCTTCAATCCGGTCGGGCGATCGAGCAGGGTCGCGATCCGCGCCGCCCCCACGCGGCCGGCCAGGCCGAGGCCCTTGCGGTAGCGGGCCACGACATTCGCCCGGCCGGTGGGCAGCCGCCGGCCCATCCGCCCGTCGCCGAACTCCACGGTCGTCGAGCCGTCGTCGGCGATGCGGGTTCGGTACACCTCGGCGTCGTTGGTCATGCCATAGAGGGTCGGGACCTCCGACCAGAGGACGCCGTCGACCAGGACCTGCAGGCTGGAAGCTGCACCCCCCGGGCCAGCGGCCGGACCCTGCGTGACCGGGGCCTTGCGCAGCCGGAAGTGCTGGAACGGGACGGACGCGTCGCCGTCCCCCAGGACCTCGTCCTGGACTTGTTCCCCATGGCCTGCCGGACCGACGTTCCCGTACATCGTCGCGCTCGTCCCGTCGAGGTCGAAGGGGGTCTCGCCACGGACCGTGATCGCCACGAAGGCGCGCGGCGGCTCTGTGGGCAGGGCCGGGTAGACGAGGAACCGGTCCTCGATGACCTCCACATCCAACCCGATGGCGGTCTGCAGCTCGTTCGCCGCGGCGGTCGGTGACGCCCCCGCCGGGATGTCGCCGGCCGAGATCGTGCTCACGTTGTCCGTGACGAATAGACCAGCCTGGACGATGAGATCGCCGGCGATCTGCGCCGGGGGCGGCCGGAACGGGGCCGACAGGGTCGCGTCCAGCCAGAGCACCGCTCCCGGCCCGAACCCGAGGTCGGTGGCCGTCGTCGGATCCGCCGCCGTCGGCGCGACGGCGACCGGATCGCTCGGTACGCCCGGCCCGATGGCCAAGTGACCCTCGCGGGCACGCACCCGTGCCTTGGCGTAGGTCGGGCTGGCCTGACGCGCCGCTCGGATGGCCGCCTCCAGCACGGGCGCGATCGCCGCGTCGTTGAGCGGCCCGCTCGGCAGGCCGGTGAGCTCGGCCACGACCCCGTCGCCCTCGCCGATCGTGACCATGATCTCGGGCCTGGCGTTCCGGAGCGCGGCTGCCGGCACGGCACCCACGAGGTGCGTCGCCCGTCGGACCTGGTCCGGGGCGATCCCGAGCTGGCGGACCGTCCCGGCGTCGGCGTCGGTCGGCAGGAACCGGACGCCGGTGTCGATGATCGTCGCCTCGACGACCGTCGTCGCGACCGGGCTGGCCTGGCCGTCGCCGAGGATCATCCGCCGGCGCGGCGGCAGCGCGGCCGGCTCGAGCGCGATCCCGGGCTTGATCTTGCCGATCAGGGTTCGGCCGATCTCGACCGTGTCGAAACCGGTCCGCTGGCCATGGATGAGCAGCTCGGGTCCGGTCAGTCGGGCGGGGTAGTCGTAGGGCCACAGGGTCACGGGCGGGGACGTCAGCTCGTGGACGACGACGTCCTCGGCGTTGGCCCCGAGAGCGGAGAGCACGATCGCCTGACCGTCGAGGTCCCTGACGCCGAGCCGCGTGACGGACCCCGAGACACCGGCATTGAGCAGCGTCACCCGGGCCGTGGTGGTGGTCGCGACGGTGACGACGCGCGTCCCCGTCGAGCCGACAAGGAGCAGGCGAGCGCCTGGCGCGATATCCGGGAACGACGCCTCGAGATCGATCTCCGAGCCGGCGCCGAGGGTGCGCACGATGTTCTTCACGACGAGCTGGGTGGTGGCCGGGGTCGTCGGGTTCTCGACCACGACCGCGCTGGCCGGGGCGTCGGCCCCCCACAGCCGGAAGGTCCGGCCGGCCTTGTACAGGACCGGGTCGCCGGTCAGGCCGGGTGGTGCCGGGGTCGCCCAGGTCAGGCCGACCTGGTCGCCGTCGAGGGTCCGGCTCGCGAGCGCGAGCGGGGCGACGCCGGCGGTCGCGATCGCCAGGATCGTGTCACCCGGCGCGAATGCGCTCGCTGCGGTCACGCTGTCCGGTCCCGGCATGACGATCTCGTGGCCGCGGCCGGCCTCGAGCGGCGTGATACGGGTCGGCATGGGCGCCACCCGGAGGGCGTTCAGGCGCGCGTCGGCCTCGATGGCGGCGCGGGTCTCGAAGGTCTGCGGCTTCTCCGTCGCGACCGGAACGCTCTTGACCCGGGTACCGATCGGGATCGTGAGCCGTGCGCCCGGCTCGAGCGTGAAGACGAGGAGCGTCGTGGCGGCCGTGCCTGGCCGCAGCTCGTAGTCGAGCAACCGGGCGAGGCGGAGGACCGAGTCCCGTTGGGTCGCGGTCCCCAGGAACCCCTCGTTCGCGATCCGCTCCTGGTAGAAGGTCAGGACGTCGGCGACCGTCGCCCACAGGTCGATGAGCGTGACGCTGAAGTCGTCGTCCGCGCGCGATCGCAGCGCACGGAGCTCCGGCGTGCGGGCGATCTGATGGAGGATCGAGTGCCGGAACGCGGCGAACGTCCCGAGCCGGAAGGCCACGGCCGACAGCTTCGACGGGTTGTCGCGCTCCACCGGGACGAGGACCAGGGGCGAGGTGCAGCAATCGCAGGTGGGACCGATCACTTGCCACCTCCGGCGGTCACGACCAGGAGCCCGTTCTCCATCCGGCTGCGATCGTTGTCGAGGCGGACGATCTCCCAGGCGCCGACCTCGAGGACCCCCGCCTCGAGCTCGCCGTCGGCCAGCCGGCCGTACCGATGGCAGGCGCCGACCACGACCGTATCGACGCCCGGCACGGCTTCCACCGCGGCGTAGAGTCGGCTCAGGTACAGCGGCGTGCCGAAGGTCCACCGCGAGGCGTCAAAGAAGCCGACCACCCCGAGACGGTCCGTCCCCGGCACGAGAGCGGCAAGGACCGCCTCGGTGACGTCGGCCCGGAACCAGCCCGGGAGCACGCACAGGTCGAGCACGACGTGGAGCGGCACATACTGGGCGGACCGGACCTCGAGGTCATAGCCGGCCAGCCGGACACGGGTGAGGGCGGCTCGCACGGCGGCCTCGAACGGCGCGGCCAGATGGGTCCGGCCGCCTGGGTCGGTGATGAGGTCGGCCGGGTCTGCCGGGTCGATCCCGACGTGGACCGTGAACCAGCTCCCCGTCCAGCGGAAGGCGGCGACCGCTCCGGCGACGCCGGCCACCCGCGTCGCAGCGTCGACGTAGTCGCCCTCGGTGACCGCGCGGTACTGGTGCGCCCGGAATGCCGCGGGCGCGGCGTGCCGGACCTCGGCGATCGTCTCGGGATCCGTCCCGTCCCGCGCCGGCAGCGGGTTGCGCACGCCGATGACGGTCGGTCCGTTCGGCGGAGCCGGGACCGGTCCGTCCACGATGAGGTGGGCGAGCGCCTCCGCCCCGAGGTTGCCGGCCCGTCCGCTGCCGATCCGGTAGGTCGCGGCGATGCGCGTGCCGCCTGCCGGCTCCTGGCCCTCATCGCCATCCCCGAAGCGCAGGGTGGCGTGCCCGCCATCCTCGATGTCGGCGACGAACTGACGGGCCCACGGCGGGCTGTCGAGCAGGTCCGGGACAGGCTCCCACAGACCCGGGTCGGGACCGCCGTCGATGACGAGCGAGACAGCCGGGACCGCCGATCTGACGTCGCCGCCCAGGTCTCGCGGCACGCCCGCGACCGGGACGGGGATGTGCATGGTCAGCGGCGCCTGGTCGAGGCTGATGCGAAGCCCCGCGCCCTCGGGGATGGGCGCGACGTCGAGCGTCTCGGTCAGCGTCCGGCCGTGGTCGGCCAGCACGATGTTGCCGCGGGCGACGGTCAGGTCCGTGAGCGTCTCGTGGTCGCGCGGCCGGGACACGCAGAGCGGGAAGCGGAGCGCATCGACCCGGCTCCAGCTGACCTCGAGGAGCGGCAGGGCGGCGGTCGCGAACGGTCGGAGCACGCCACCGACGAGCTTGGCATCGAACATCGGGTCGACGATCGGGCTGGTCGCCCCGACCACGCGCTCGACCCGGACGACCTGGCGGTGATCCGGGTCCGCGTCGTCGCTCGACCCGGTATCGGGGCTCACGACCTCCTCGATGAGCAGCAAGTCGCCGACCCGGATGTCAGGCAGCGCGGCCACGGGGTCCACCGGGCCGGCACCCGGCGGCAGACCATCGCCCGGCACGTGGTAGCAGTGGATGGTCGTCGTCCCGGCCGGCAGGCAGCAGTCGCCATTGCCCCAGGCATGGATCCGGATGTGGTTCGTCGTCGGGTCCGTGCGGAGCGCGCTGACCGTCTCGAACACGCGAGCGTCGCGCAGGGCAGGGTCGAGGCCCCAGTCCTCGGGGTGGACCTGGTCCACGACCGGCCCGGGCGGGCTCTCGCGCAGGCGCAGGGGGACATCGATCCGGCTCACGAACCGCGTCCTGACGGGGAGTGAGCCCGCGGCCGAGACCGCCACATGGACCTCGGTCCAGGCGTTCCGTCCGTCGTGCATCCGGTAGTCGATGAGTCGGGCGTGCCGCTTGGCCGAGACTCGTCGCCGGGCGGTATCGAGGTAGGCCTCGTTGGCCGTCGCGTCCTGGTAGTAGCTCAGCTGATCGCCTTCGTACGCGAAGAGCTCCAGGAGGGCGATCCCGAGATCGGCCGGGTTGCGCTCGAGCCAGTCGGGATTGCGTTGGGCGACCACGTCGAGGAGGAGTTGGCGGAAGCTGCCGTAGTCCCTGGCGAGATAGTCGATGACCGGCTCGGGCAGGTGGTCGGGTGGGCATCGGTCGTGCGGACCGCAGTCGAAATCGACGAGGCAGCCGGGCCGGAAGTTGACGGGGGCGACCGAGAACTGACGATCGATCTCCGGGATGGTCAGGAGCCATCCCGTCGCGGTCTCGCGCCAGCCGACGGAGAGCCAGTAGGTCGAGAAGTCGCCCTGCGCGTCGACGACGATGTCGAGCGTCCGCGGAGCGCTCGCCGGGCCGGGCCGGACGACCGTCGCCCGGATGCCCACGATCCGGGCGCCGCCCTCGATCCGGGCCAGGGTCGGGTCGGCGACGAGGCCGTACCCGGTCGGCGGCACCGGATGGAGGAAGTGGAGCCGCAGGACGTGCGGGTCGGGTCCGACCGCTCCCAGGTACTCGACATAGTCGATGCCGTTGGGGATGGGGGGCACCACCCGCTCGAGGATGAGGCCCCGGCGTAGCGGGTCCCGGCAGGTCGGCCCGAGGAGCGAGAGGACCTCGAAGGTCACGGCACGGTCCCCGGGCCAAGCCCTGGCGCGGCGAACCGGTCGATCCGACGCATGCCGGTCATCCGGTTGCGGTAGCCGATGACGACCGTCAGGGTCGCGTCGACCGCCTCGACCTCGACGTGCTCGACCTCCACGACACCCTCGAGCCAATGGATGAGCGCCGATCGGACGAGGAACTGCGTCGCACCGGCCAGGACGTCGCCGTTCGGCGCGAACACGAGCTGGCGCAGCCCGCAGCCGAAGTCCGGCCGGTTCACCCGCTCCCCCGGCGACGTGAAGAGGACCTGCTTGATGAGATCGCGAACGTGGTCCTCGTCCTGGGTCGTCGCGGTCCGGCCACGGCCGCCGAAGCCGTACGGGACGTCCATGAAGTCGGTCATGGGATGTCGTCCACGTCAAACGAGAGGGAATGCTTCGTCGACGTCGCACCGTTCGTGTGGACGACCGTGATGTCGGCGTGGTGCGCCTTGAGATACGCGAGCACGCCGCGAGCGATCGCCGCACTCGCGATCCATCGGCCGTCGGGCGTCTCCCCGCGGATCATCGGCGCGGCGGCGACCATCTCGTCGTAGATCGCGCGGGCCATCGTGTCCGTGGCGAGCTGGGTCGCGGGCTGCCCGGCATGCATCGGCATCGTGTGCTCCTAGCCTGTCTTGACCTTGGTCGAGAGGAGGTCCGAGGTGGGTGACGTGAAGGGCGGCGTGGGTGGCGCGGGCGTCACCGGGAACGGACCGGCCTGCTGCCCCGGGTGCATGTGCGAGCTGAGGCTGGTCACCAGGGTGTTGAGGTACTGGAGCAGCGAATCGCCGAAGACGAGCGCGTGCGAGGCCGAGTCGACCAGCTCGATCGAGGACGCCTCGATCGTGACCTTGGTCGAGGCCTCGATCCGGACCTTGCCGCCCTGCGAATCGATCTTGAGCAGGTTGTTGCCATCCGAATCGCTCAGGACCAGGACGTTGTCGGCGTCGTGGAAGGCGATGAGCATCCCGGACTCGCCGCGGATGATCCGGACGTCGGCCTTGGCCCCGGTCCCGCCCTCGTCCTCGGGCTGCTTGCCCGATGCCCACCAGGCGCCGCTCCAGATGGGCCGCGAGACATCGCCCGCTTCGAACTCGATCCAGACCCCCGCGCCGACCGCCGGGATCATGAAGATCCCCGAGCCGTCACCGGCGTACGGCGCCGCCGGGAGCGCCCAGCCGCAGTCGACATCGCCGAGGATCTCGGGCACCCGGGCCTTGAGCCGGCCCTGGTCGCGCGGATCGTCGTTGTCGGAGACGGTGCCGCGGTACTTCCCGTAGTGCCGCGTGACCTCGCTTCGCGGCGTCCCGCTGGCATGAAGGATGTCGGAGATCATGACGCGGCCGCCTGGTCGGGCTGGAACCGCTCCTGCCCGGTCAGCCCGACGGCGTTGCGCCGGAGCGTGAACCGCTGGATGTAGGAGCCGTCGCCGCCGATCTGGTGATGGACCCGCTCCACGTAGTACCGACCGCTGAACTCGCGACCCACGCCCCGGACCATGACCGGCCGTTTGGCTCGCAGGACACCGCCGTAGGAGGCCGTGCTGAGCTCGCCATCGGCGACGATCGCCCAGGCGGCCTTGTCGACCACGGCCTGGGCGTAGCGCTGGACCTCGCCCGACTGGGCCATCCCGAGCTGGCTGAGCAGGACCGTCCTCGGCCGGTCGCTCGAGGTCGACTCCTCGCTGCCCAGGCCGGACTGGCTCGTCTCCTCGGACTCGCCGGTCTGGTCCGAGGCGTCGTCGGGGTCAAGGGTCGCCGCCTTGACCTGGGTCGGACCGAGCATGTCGTAGCGCGCCCGGAACTTGGTCAGGTTCGTGGCCGAGCCCATGTTGACCGTCAGGACGCCCTGCGTCTGGCCGTCGTGCCTCGACGGATGGAAGTGGCCCTCCACGTCCCCGCTCGAGGCGTTCAGCTCGACATAGCACTCGTAGCCGTTGCGGCTGGCGAGGTGCTGCAGGAACTCGATGTCCGTCCCGCGCTGGACGAGCGTCTGGTCGTTCTCGTTGCGGGTCCAGTTCGTCGCATCGACGACCGGCGTGAAGTGATAGGCGCCGTCCGAGAAGATCGCGTCCGCGACGTCGCTGTCCTTCATGTTCGGCCAGGCCTTGACCTTCTCCTCGAGGTGCATCAGCACGCTCGGGTCCATCGCGACCACGGTCATGACCGAGCCGCCCGGGTCGTTCGAGAACTGGACGCTGGTCTCGATGACACGACCCGTCATCAAGGGGATGGCGTTGCCGCTCCCGATGGTCACGCTGACCGCGATCTCCGTGAGCCTGGTGAAGACCGTGTCATCGAGGACCGTCCAGCCGCTCGCGTCGTCCTTGACGTTGACCGCCAGCCGGAGCCGGAGCATGTCGGCCAGCCCGGCGTGATCCTCGACCTCGAGCGAGCGGATCGCCCCGAGCACGGCCCCGGACGCGGGCGAGCCGCCGATCTTCAGGCTGTAGGCGACCGCGGTCGACGGCATCTCAGCCCTCCGACGTCGGGATGAGGATGATCGCCCCGACCTCGAGGAGGTCCGGCGGCCAGCCCGCCCGGTTGGCGTCGCAGATCCGCCAGAACCGCTCGGGGTCGTGGTAGTAGGTGTCGGCGATGTGATCGAGCCGCTCGCCTTCGATGACGAGGTGGCCGCCGACGATCGTCGTGTCGCCGATGAATTGCGTCGTCTTGTAGCGGATCTGCCGACCGGTCGGGTCGACCAGGATCGCGTCGGGGATCCGTTCGTAGCGACTGCCCTTCAGGAACATCGTCGACTCCTGACCCTCAGCGCGATGCGAGGATGGTTCGGATGCCACGGTCGTCGGGTCCGGTCGTGTTCTTGCGCGCGAGCGCCTCCTTCTCCTTCTGGTAGCTGATGAAGGCGTCGCGCCCGACGCTCGAGTCCGGGAACTCGACGTACGTCAGGACCTGCATGCCCAGCTCGACCTTGGCGTCGATCGGGTCGAGCCGCGAGTCGAACTGCTCCTCGGAGATGCTGAACGTCGTCAGCCGGACCGGGACGACCCGCGAGCGGCCCCAGACGAAGAGGACGAGCGGCAGGCTGGCCGGGCTGACCTGGACCGCGCCCTGGCCCGCCTGCTGTTGGATCTGCTCGGCCTGGAGCGACGGCGGATACATGAGCAGCTCGAGCGTCGCGAGCGCCGGATGGAGTCCGTGCTCGGCCACGTCGGTGTTCTGGTCGGGGTTGGCCAGCTGATCGGCCGCGTGCAACTCCACGGTCATCGTGATGGTCTCGACCGGGGGGCCTCCGACGCGCAGGACGTCCTCGCGCGCGGCCCCGCTCGTCCCGCCCGACGGCTGCGGCACCGCCCGGTTGGCCAGGGTCCGCTTCATCTGGTCGGGGTTGAACTGGAAGACGATGACCTGCGACGGCGGCGTGCCGGCGGTCTGCGTCGGGTAGATCGCCAGGCCGCCCTTCTGGAGCTTCGGCCGGCCAGGGAACTCGGACGAGATCGAGCCGGTCATGGCACGAGGTCCGCGGCGGTCGGGGCGGCCACGTCATAGGCCACCGGATTCGAGGCCCCGAACTTGACGAACGCGTTGCCCTTCAATTTGGCCTCCCCCCACTCGATCTCGACCGTTCGCACGAAGTCGGTGGCGCCGGTGAGTCCCGGCGCGCTCTGGCTCGTGTGGTAGGTCACCTTGGCGTCGAGCCAGACGTAGTTCTTGGGCTGCTTGCCCGCGTACGCCGCGCCGCCCAGCTGATTCTGTGTAGATCTCCGACTCGTGCCGGTTCCACATGAGGCCGTTGGCGGACTTCGAGATCGGCACAAGGTTGTTGGCGGTCCCCGGCCCGCCGGACTTGCCGTGCAGGACGTGACCGCGGACCCAGCGGGTGTGCTCGAGCCGCATCCAGCCGGACATCGTGTCGGCGGACGGGCTGGCGTAGGAGGTCGCGATGAGCGGGATCGCGCGGACCGCCATGACCTTGTTGCCGACGACCGTCGGTTGGAAGATCGGCGCGATCCCCTTCACCTTGTCGACGGCCTTGCGCGGGCTCATCTCGCCGTCGACATCGAAGCCGGCCTGCGTCGGCTCGATGGTCAGCGACTTGAAGCCGAACTGCTGCGCCCAGCCACCCCGCTTCTGCTCCAGGAGCTGCGGGGTCAGCCCGTCATTTCGCAGCTTCTCGATCTCGCCGTGGACGCCGGCCACCCCGGCCGTCCACTTGGGATCCTCCGGCCCGGCCGGTCCGGCAGCCGGCTCGTTCCGCCCGAACAGGGCCTTGCCCTTCTCGATGACCCACGCGATGACCCGGTCGATGGCCGCATCCACGCGGGCCTGGATCCCGACGATGACGTTCTTGATCGCCCCGGAGATGTCCCCGAGACCGATGAGTCGGGCGAGGAAGCTCAGGATCACCGGGATCGTCCGGGCCATCGAGCGTTCGACATAGTTGGCCGCGGCGGCGAGCCGTCCGGCGGCGATGTTGGCGATCGACTCGACGACGGCCTCGACCAGGTTGAGGATCTGCTGGATCCGCTCGACGAAGAACTGGATCGTGTTGTAGATGGCGATGATCGACTGGATGATCGCGCCGACCGGATTGAACATCGTCGCGAGCTTGGTGATGGCGGCCGTGACGATCCGGGTGATGGCCCACGAACGGATGGCCCCGATGACGAGGTCGGTGACCGAGCCGATGGCATCGACGATCTTCTGCCAGGCCGCGGCGAGACCCTGGGTCAGGAGCACGACCAGGAAGTCGAAGATGCGCTCCAGCATCGCGACCTTGGGTTCGCCGATGAGGTTCACCAGCTTGACCCGGAAGCGCTGGTAGGTCAGGCCCAGGACCTGGAGCACCAGCGAGACGATCCCGCGCAGGTCCCAGACCGTCGGCAGGGTCAGGCCGGCACCCTCGAGGGCTCCGAACAGCCAGCCGAAGATGCCCTCGCGGAGGTGGGTCGCGATATTCCGGCCGAACTGGTCGAAGCCCTGCTTGATCCCGTTGACCAGGTTGCGGATGAAGCCGACCGGGTCGGCCACGATCCGGTCGAATGCGTCGGACGCGCGCCGGAAGATGCGGACGACCTGCGTGCCCACGGGCCCGGCCAGGATCATCACGCCCTCGAAGATGAACTCCAGGACCTTCTTGCCGACCGCCAGGGCGAACCGGCCGACCCGGCGCACGGCCGGACCGAAGACGTCGACGACCTTGTCGACGATCGACAGCGGGTGGAGGAGGTCGGTGATCTCGAGGACATCCCAGGCCCTGCGGAACAAGGCCTTGATCCCGTCCCAGGTCAGATCCAGCGTCGCGATCTGGGCGCGCAGCCAGGTCACCGTCCGCTCGATCGTCCGGCTGCGCTGGAGGTTCTGGAAGATCGCCTCCCCGCCAGGCACCAGATCGAGGACCGCCCGCACGAAGTTCTCGGCGGTCCGAGGCACGGGCTGGTCCGTCAACGGATCGCGGCCGAGGATGAAGGTCAGGAGCTTGTAGCCCGGGATCCCCTCGGCGTGCTCACGCAGGAACCCGATGACCCGTTCCTTGATGGCCTCGAAGATGCGCCGACCCACGGCGACGACGAAGGCGATGAGCCGCTCGATCGGCGGCAGGAAGATCCGCTTGATCTTCTCCCAGGCATCGCCCGGATCGAAGATGTCCGTCCAGGACAGGGCATCCCAGGCCCGTCGGAACAGGTCCTTGATCGTCGTCCACGTCAGGTTGACGCGCGCCCATTCCTGCTCGAGCCAGGTGACGGTCCGCTCGATCGTCCGGGACTGCTGGAGGTCGGCGAAGATCTCTTCGCCGTGGGGCACGAGCTTCAGCGCCCCATGGACCAGGTTGACCGCCGAGCGCTCGACCGGTTCGTCGGTGATGGGGTCCCGGCCGAGGAAGACGGTCAGGAGGTCGTACCCGGGGACGCGTGTAGCCCAGCCGCGGACCCTGCGGAGGACGGCCTCGATCCCGTCGTCGAGCAGGCCGCGCTGGACGCGCATCGCGGCGGTCGTGCTCAGGGAGACGGCGGCGTGGCCGATCGCCCGTCCCGGGGCCGAGACCAGCCGGCCGCCGACCCGCGCGGCCTGCCCGGCGACCTGGCCGGCGACGATCCCCGCCACCTGCCCGGCGACCTGCCGTCCGCTCGATCGGGCAAGTCGAGTCGTCCCGCCACGTTGCTGGATCGTGTGGGTGACCTCGTGCGCGATGAGCTTGTCGCCGGCCGGGGTGCCGGGCCGGTACTCGCCACGCCCGAAGAAGACGTCCCGCCCGACGGTGAAGGCCCGTGCCCCGATCCGGGCAGCGGTCGCTGCCGCATCCAAGCTGGTGTGGATCCGGACGTGACCCAGGTCGTGCCCGAGCTGTCCCTCGAGGCGCTGGCGCAGGAGCGCCGGCAGGGCGGACCCACCGCCCGCCGACCGGGCGACCGTCGCCTCCACCGACGGCGGCGCGTCATGGGCGGCGGCGACCGCGAGGGCGGCCTTCTGGAGCTTCTTCGGCGGCTCGTCGTCCTTCCGCTTCGACTTCTCCGGGTCCTCGCCCTTGACGACCACCGCCCGCTGCGCGACCCCGCTCGCCGGTGGGGCGACGACCTCCCCAGGGAACGTCCGGCCGAGCGTCGGGGCCTCGGCGGTCGAGCGGGTCATCGCGTCGGCGACGGCGTCCGCTTCCTGTTCGAAGCGATCGTCGGCAGCGCCGACGATGAGCTTCGCCTGGAACCCGAGGCGGCGACCGACGGCGCCGGCCCCACGGCGGGTCGCGCGGCGCTGGATGCGCTCCGGCGCGACGGCGGTCGCGGCCGGCCGAGCCGGACGGACGAGATGCTCGCGGACGCCGACCATCATGCCGTCGTGCCGGCTTCCGGTCGGGCGGATCGGCTCACCCACGACGTGAGCCCCGCGCGGCGGTCGGCGTGCTCGGGGTCGTCTCGATGACCGCGGCGACCTGGCTCGCGACGAGTCGCGCCAACTGGCGGACCGGCGTCGGGGCGGGTGTCGGGACTGGCTCGATCCGCGGTGTCAGGCCACGTCCGCGGGCCTCATCGCGGCCCTTGTCGCCGTCGAGCCCCGAGAGCCGCGACTGCAGCTCCTCCGCGACGAGGTCGGCCAATCCGAGGGCCTCCATCCCGGACAACGCGCCCGCGTGGACGACCAGCCGGTCGATCTCCACCCGGCGCCGCCGGCCGGTCACCGGACCAACCCGTGATACGGGCCGAACTCGGCGGCGCTGATCGGCCGGCCGAGCTTGGTCAGCTCGCGCCGGGCGGCCCGGACGACCTCGGTCATCTCGATGAGCCCGCCGCGCGACGCGGCCATGAACGCCGCATTGAGGGCGATCGACCGGATGCTCGCGCCGTTGAGCTCGAGTCGGGCCAGGAACGGCACGTCCAGCGTCCCGACCTCGGCCTGGGGCGGGAAGACGGCGGCCCAGATCCGGCGCCGGTCATCGAGGCTCGGGAACGGGAAGTCGATCACGAACCGGAGTCGCCGCAGGAACGCTTCGTCGATCGCGTCCTTGCGGTTGGTCGCCAGGATGGCCAGCCCGGTGTGATCCTCCATCCGCTGGAGGAGGTAGTTGACCTCGATGTTCGCGTAGCGGTCGTGGCTGTCTCGGACCTCGGTCCGATTGCCGAACAGGGCGTCCGCTTCGTCGAACAGCAGCACGACACCTGACCGCTCGGCCGCGTCGAAGACGCGCCGCAGGTTCTTCTCGGTCTCGCCGATGTACTTGCTGACCACGGCGGCGAGATCGATCCGGACGATATCCAGCCGCAGTTCGTTGGCAAGGATCTCCGCAGCAAGGGTCTTCCCCGTCCCGCTCGGTCCCGCGAACAGCGCCGCGATGCCGCGTCCGCGCGAGAGCCGTGCGCCGAACCCCCACCGCTCGTAGACCTGCGGCCGCGAGGCGATCTGGTCGGCGAGCTCGTGGAGTTGCGCGAGGGCGTCGTCGGGCAGCACGATGTCGGGCCAGCCGGCATCGGACCGGACCGGTCGGGCCAGGTCATCGAGATCGGAGCGCCCTTCGAGCCGGCATGCCTCCCACAGCTCGTCGGCGTCGAGCGGGTCGCCCGAGCGTTCCGCCGGACGTGCCCGGACAGCTCCGTCGAGCGCTCGGCCGATCCCCGCCGGACCGAGATCGAACTGCTCGACGATCCCGTCGAGCTCGCCATCGATCACGTTCGGGACGCGCGCGAGGGCCCGGGTCCAGATCCCGTGCCGCGCGGCTCGACCTGGCCGTGGGACGACCATGGCGCTGGCCCCGCCCAGGACCGGCCAGCGGTCGCGGCTGATGACGATCACGGGACAGGCGACCGAGTCGACCAGCTCGCGCGCGGCCGACGCGGTCTCGGCGGTGGCCGGATCCTGGAGGTCGCCGGCATCGACCAGCAAGGCGAGCCGAGAGAGGATCGCCTCACGCCCAGCCACGGCGCCGACCTCGGCTCGTTCCGATGGGGCCATCCGGCCGAGCCGCTCCAGATCGACCTCGAGCAGACCGAGCCCAAGCCGGTCGGCTGCCGCCATCGCGACATCGCGGGCGCCCGAATCGGCCGACCCGAGCAGGTTGACCACCGGCCAGGACGTCGCGTGCTCCAGCCAGCCCGCGAGCGTCGCGACCAGCGCGTCATGGTCAGGGGCGATGAGCGCGGGGGGCAACGGGCGAAGCGCGCCGGCAAGCCGGTCGTCGAGCCGGTCGACGCCTCGCAGGTAGTCGACCATCCGGCCATCGACGCGAAGCGGCCGGGCCGCGGCCGGGCGTGGGTCGCCCGGACCGTCGCCCGGTCTGACCAGCCGGTAGCGAACGAGCGGCGCGGCCGGCAGGAGGACATCGAGGGCCAGGAGACGCTCGTCCGGTTCGGGGACGAGCCGGTCGAGGACGAGGTGGACGGTGGGGGCCCCGTCGCTCAGCTCACCATCGAGACGGGCGACCTTCGCCGCGATCGCGCCATCGAGCTCGGATGCCGCCGCGGCGAGCAGGACGCCCGCCTCGAGGGGAGCGAGCCCGAATGCGGCGGTCAGACCATCGAGTGCATCGGGCCGGGCGGTGCCCGGACGGACCAGCCTACCCGGCCCCGACCCCGCGCCTGCTCCGGGCCGGGACCCCTGGTGGCGCTCGAGGACGGTCGACCAGGCGCGCAATCGTTCCTCGAGCGACGCCGCGTTCGCGGTCCGCCGGTCCTTGACCACCTGGTCCATCTCGACGATCACGCCGGGAACCCCACGGTCACTGGGTCGACGCTCTCGGCGCCGTTGACGCGGATCCGCACGAGATAGCTGGCGTGGAGGCGCAGCTCGGCGACCGAGGTCGGATCGGACGGGGCCGCCGCGAACGCGACCGTGCCGGCAGCACCCGGGATGATGACCAGCTGGCCCGCCACCACGCCGACGATGGCGCCGGTGAAGGCGGTCGTGGCCGACGCCCCGCGGATGGCCGCCTCGAGGGTCGTTGCCAGATCCGTCAGCGATGTCGGGCGGGCGAACGACAGCGGCGCCGTGGTCGCACCGATGGTCAGGATCAACCGGGGCGTATCGGCGCTGGTCCGCGGAAACGGGTCGAGCTCGCCGGAGAGCATCACCGAAGCGATCCCGGGCGGCTGGGCGGCCGTGAGCAGCAGGTCGCCGGCGAGGGTGCTGGGCGCCGGAGAAGAGACCGTGATCGCGGCCTGCAGGTCGCCTGGGATGAGCACGAGCCGGTCACCGGCCAGACCGACCCGCAGCCCGGCGAAGGCCGGGTCGGCTGCTCCCCCATCGCGGATCGCGGCCTGCAGGATCGGGGCCGATGCTGTCGGCGTGATCGGGGTCGGGATCGACGGCCGCACGGTCTGGGGCGCTCCGGCCCCGATGGTCACGCTCAGCTCCTGGGGCTGCGGCCCCAGCGTCACGGACGGCCCCAGCCCGCCACCCAGGAAGACCCGGACATCGGAGCCTGGAAGCGTGTCGGGGACGGGAACGACGACCTGGTCGTCGGCCGCGGACTGGTAGCGGGCGACCGGCACGGAGCTGCGGCCGAGGATCAGCTCACCGGAGGAGCCGGCGGTCACGAGCCGCTTGCCCGTGATCTTGATCGTCCGAGGCGGCCCCGGCGCGACCGTCGGGATCCCGTCGATCCGCGGGACGAGTTGGACCGCGAGCTCGTTCGAACGGCTCGAACGGCTCGGGACCAGGGCGTCGTGGACGACGACGCGGATCGCCAGGGGCCCCGGTCGCAGGAGCTGATCGGCGGCGATCGGGCCGACGCCAGGGACGGACAGGTCGGGGACGACGGCTTCCGCGCGATCGTCGAGCGCGACCGCGGCCGGCACCTCGAGGTCCCCGAAGGCGACGTCCGTCCTGCCGCCGGCGAGATTCAACCCGCGGAGGACGACGGTGTCACCGATCCGTACGTACGGGTAGGGCTGCTCGGTCGATGAACCGGCGCGCCGGACACCGACCTCCGTGATCGATGGGACCCGGATCGTCACGACGTGGATCGCCGGACCGGGTCCTTCGACATCGGCCGACGGATGCGGCCCGACAGGCGGTGCGACGGGGCGCGGGAACGTTCGCGGCCGACGGCTCTCGATCTGGACGACGTGGATCGCGTAGGCGGCCGACAGCCGATAGCGCAATGACAGCGCCGTCCAGACCTTGGTGATGTCCTCGAGGCTGAGCGGCTCGAGCATCAGCTTCACCTGCTCGCTCGCCTCGCGCAGGCTGTCGTGGAGGACCGTCTCGCCGCTCGGCGCACGGACCGTCGTGAGACCGTCGGTGACGACGGGCACGTCGTGCAGGACGCGCATCGCGCTGCCCAACAGGAAATGGGCGAGCTTCTCGTCCGTGGTCGCCGGGGTCGCGCCGGGGATGAGGTCGCTGCCGTAGGCCGTGAGCAGGTAGTGGAGGTTCAGGCTGAGCGGCGGGTGGCCGTAGTCGCTGCCGCCGCGACCCGGGATCTCCTGGTTCTGGAGATAGCCGTTCTCGGTCACCCGATAGAGGAAGAGGTTGACGCGGGCGTCCTCGGCTTTGCCCTGATCCTCGGGTCGGGTGAACCGCGGAGGCCCGACGGTGACCGGTACACGGGTTGCGCCCGGCCACTCCATCCGGTCGAGGAGGAGGGCCTGGAGGGTCGCGCTGACGCCACCGATGGCCCGGAAATCGCTCACGTCAGCGCTCCCAGGGTCGATACGCCCGGAGCGCGACGTAGTCGTCGAAGCCGACGGCTCCGGGAGCCACGGCTGGCGATGCAGGCGGCGCCGGTGGGGCCGGCGGCGGTGGGACGCTGGTCGCGGGCGGGGCGCCGGCCCGGATCTCGATGGAGCCGATATGGACGACGGTGCCGAGCGATCCCATGTCGGTCGGGACCGGCGACGGTGGCGGATCCGCCGGCAGGAGCACGCTCGTCCGGAGGCTCGGTGCGACGAGCGGAGGTGCGGGGACCGCATGCGCGTCGACCTCGTGCCCCGGGACCATCGGGCCGGCGGTCCGGACCCCCGATCGGGCCTCGGCGACCGCTGGCCAGGAGATCGACGGTTCGACGGCCGTGTCGCCGGGGACCCATGGCCGACCCTCGGACGACGACGACTCCTCGACCACGGTCGCCGTGGCTCGAGCGTCGGTGATCCGGTCGAGACCGGGCCGACCCTCGGGACCTTGGTCGATGCGGCCGATGGCGTCGCTGGCGGGACGCCCGGTCCAGGTCGGCTCGAGGATCCGCGCGGCTGTCTGGCGTGGTGTGGGTCCGCCCGGTTCGGCGGCGGGACCCGATCGGACGGCCACCGGCGCGACGGTCGGCGCATCGGCCGCCGGGGTCGGCCGAGCGGCGGGACGGTCCGCGGCCACGGGCATGGCGACGAAGCCCGCCGCCGGCGGTTCGGGTGCGGGCATGGCCGGCATGAAGCGCTGGACCGCCCCGGTCGATGCCGCGCTGATGGTCGGCGGCGCGACGATCGCATGCGGCGACCCGCGGTCCGGGGTCGTCGCAACGCCGGCCTCCATGGGCGATCCGTCGACCGGCATCGGCCCAGCGTCAGGACCGGCATCGGCCTCGGTCGTCCCGGCGGCAGCCGGTGCAAGGCGGAAGCCCGACGCCACCTCCCCCCAGCCATCGGGCGCAGACGAGCGAGCCGGTCGGACCCGGACGGCTCCAGCATCGGCACCACGCAGGGCCAGTTCCTCGAGATAGGCGCTCATGCCTGCCATCCATTCGCGCCGGCGATGAGCTGGAGATAGCGGGACCGACGCATGGGCGACAGCGCGAGGATCGCCGACTCCGACCAGTGGTAGACGCTCGCCAGCAGGTGGACCTCGGCGAAGAGTCGTTCGACGCTCCGGTCGAGCTCGCGGAGCAGGAAGGTCGCCGCATCGAACAAGGCGGCCGTCTGCCGGCCGCAAGCGGGACAGACGAGGTCGAGCTCGATCTCGGCCTGCGGGTCATGGGCGGCCATCGCGGCCGCGACGACGTCGGGCGCGTCCATCGGCAGCGCGTCCGCCGGCAGCGCGTCGGGAGCGCTCCCGGGGCCGTCCGGGCGGGCGCCTCCCGGCCGCGTGACCCGGGTCACGCACCGCCGCAGGATCAACGCCGCCCCGGCCCCCGCATCGACGGCTGCGACCGGTGCCGCCGCCTCCTGGTCGTCACCGGTCGGCAGGCGGAACCGGATCTTCCAGGGCCCGTCGTCGTCGACCGTCACGCCGTACTCGTGGCGCGGCCGCCGGTACGGCGGCAGGAGGAGTGCGCTGACGCGCAAGGTGAGCTCGAACACCTCGTCGCAGGCAGGGTCCTCGCAGCGCAGCGTGGCGACCATCTCGTCACCGAAGGTGGCGCGGCGCAGGTGGAGGAGGACGGCCTCGCGATCACCCGCCGTCAGCCGGCCGGCCACCACCTCCGGCTCGGGCAGGTCGGGGTCGGTCACCAGGCAGCGGGCGATGACCGACGACGCCCGGCGGGCGACGACGGGCTCGCTCGCCGTCTCCGCCAGGAATGGTCCGTCGGTCGGCCCGAGCGCCCGCAGCGCGACGTGCCGGACATGCCGGCCGTCAAGCCACAGACCGCTCGGCAACGTGACCGCGATCGCGTCGCCAGGCATCGCCTAGACCGCCACGTCCTCGAGCTTGGGCTCCGACGGCTCCTTGACATCCGGGTCGCGAGTCCAACCCTCGTGCTCGAGCTTGATCGACTGGATGAGCACGGCGTTGGCGTTCGCGTCGAGATCGGCCTGGGCCGTGTACTCCGAGACCCACGCCCGGAAGACGTGGTAGGAGATCGACCTTCTGGCCGGCTTCATTGAAGACGTCGATCGTCAGGTTGCGCCGGAAGTCCTTGAGGGAGACCTCACGTTCACGGGCCTCGGTGGGCGCCTGGGCATTGGGAAAGTTCCAGACCCGCTGGGCCCAATTCTCGAACTCGGTGTCATGGGTGACACCGCGCTCCAGCGTGATCGGCTCGTACTTGGTGCGCCCGGGACCGCTGTGGCTGGAGCTCGAGTCACCGCCCTCGCGGAAGGTGACCACCTCGGTCGTGCGCTTGAGGGCGGTGATCTTGCTCACGCCGGCCACGACCCGTCCGTCGACGCTGACCCGGAACTTGAAGTTCTTGTAGGGGTCGATGCGCTGCGTGTTGACGGTGAACTTCGTCATGTCAATCGACCTCTCAGACCTGGATGCCGCGAGCGATCTGCTGGATCCGGATCACGACGAACTCGGCCGGCTTGAGCGGGGCGAACCCGACCAGGATGTTCACGCGACCGAGATCGATGTCGTTCTGGGTGGTGGTCTCGGAATCGCACTTGACGAAGTACGCGTCCCGAGCCGTCTTGCCCTGGAACGCCCCCTGCGCGAAGAGCGAGTGCATGAACGCGCCGACGTTCAGTCGGATCTGACTCCACAACGGCTCGTCGTTCGGCTCGAAGACGACCCACTGGGTGCCTCGGTACAGGCTTTCCTCGAGGAACAGCGCGAGGCGCCGCACGGGGACGTACTTGTATTCGTCGGTCAGGGCGTCGGCGCCCCGCATCGTCCGGGCGCCCCAGACGACCGTGCCGTACACCGGGAAGGTGCGAAGGCAGTTCGCGGCCAGCGGGTTCAGATCGCCGTTCTCGGCGTCGGTCATCGTGACTTGCAGTCCAAGCGCGCCGTTGACCAGGGCGCTGGTCCCCGCGGGCGCCTTCCAGACGCCGCGCTCCGTGTCGGTCCGGGCGTAGATCCCGGCCATCGCCCCGCACGCCGGAAAGCTTCGGACCATGTTGTTGGCGAGCGGGTCGGCCTCCTTGATCCGAGGGAAGTACACGGCCGCATTCCGACTGCGGAGCGGCGCGCCCTTGGCGTTGATCCACGTCACCGCCTCGGCCGGACTCGTCACGGTGGTCGGCATGTCGAAGATCAGGAAGGCACGCCGGTAGACCGCATAGGCGAGGGCCTCACCGAGCAGGCTGATGTCCTCGACACCGGGCAGACACATGAGGTTGAACAGGTCGACGTCCTCGAGGGCGTAGATCCCGGTCTTCAGGCTCTGCTTGCCGGCGAAGTCGGCCGCGTCGGGCGGAGCGCCGTTGCTGCCGGACAGTCCGCCGGACTGCCGGCCGGCGACGAGGGTGGACCCGAGGGCATACGCCCCGACGTTCTGGACGGCATCGGCGGTCAGGAGCTTGAGGGTGGTCGCCGTCGACCCGGCCGAGCCATCGGCGATCGTGAAGATGATCCCTGGGTCGGCCGGACCGGGCACGATCCGAAGCCGGTCCCCGGCGAGCCAGGCCGTGGCCCCGCCAAGGATGCCGGTCTCCGCCATGAGGGCGATCCGGATCTGGGTCAGGAGGGTGCTGGGATCGGTCGGCTTGACCGCGTTCGTCCCACTGCCCCAGATCCGCAGCTCCCGCGTGCCGACCGTCGTTGAGCCGTGCTTGGCCGTGATGGACAAGCGGCCCTCGTTGGTGAGGGCCGTCATGTCGAACGGGTCACCGACGGTCCCGGTCGCGGCCGGCCTGGCCACCGCCGCCGCGTCGATCTCCTTGCCGCCGTTGGCCAAGCCGAGCTTCAACGTGGCCGTCCCGTCGTTGCGCGACGCCGGCAGGAAGTGGATGGCGGAACGCTCGCCGGTCGCGGCCGAGGTGGCGGTGATGAACGTCTGGCCGGCGGCGTGCGTGACCGCGATGCTGGCCGCGCCCTTGAGGCTTTCGATGGCGGCGTCGATCCGGGCCGCGATCTCATCCAGGGTGGCGTCGGGCCAATCGGGCGCGGCCGTCGGCAGCGGCGTGGCCGGGGTGACCAGGTCGAATTCCAGGACGGGGTCGCCGTTGAGCGAGAAGGCGATCCGCGAGTTCGTTCCCGCGACGGACATCGCGCGGATCTCGGTTTCGACCATCGTCCCGCTGCGCGACGTGCCGGACCCGGCGATCGTCTGCGTCCAGGTCGCCGAGACGAGCTCGGAGCCGGCGTTGATGGTGTCCACGGCCGGCGCCGGATCGAACCCGTTCATGCTCAGGTTCCGGTAGGTCTCGACGCGGCCGACGGTCGGCACGCCGTCCCGATCGACATATTCGGTGACGGTCAGGTTGAACAGGCTGTCCGGGTTGGCGGTGCCATAGTCGACGTCGACCCGCACGCCGTTGCCCCAGGTCCCCTCCCCGGCCGCGGTGAGGACGAGCGTGCTGGTGTTGCCGGTGTCCTCCGGGTGGAGGGTGATCGCGGCGCGTTTGGCGCCCTTGGCGACGCGGACGATGTAGGCGTCCGTCCCGCCGTTCTGGAAGAACTGTTTCACCGCGTAGCTCAGCGGGCTGTCCACGGTCAGGCCGCCGAACGCCCGCTCGAAGTCCGCGAAGCTCTTGATCCGAACGGCGGCGTTGGTGGCGCCGCGAACGGAATAGCCCAGGAACGCGGTGATCGAGGTCGCAACGCCGGTCAGCGTGTGGACGCCGCTCGGGATCTCCTCGACATAGACGCCCGGGTAGGTGGGTGCGACTGGCATCTGCCCCTCCTAGGTCACTGGTCGGCGCGAACGCGTCGACCCGGTCCGACTTGATCCGCCCCGATCCCGGGGCGGGTGCTCAACGTTCGTCGTCGTCTGCGGGCGCCTCCGGCCAGGCTGGTCCGGGATCGACGATCCGGCCGTCGGCCGACTCCTGGCCCGCCTGCTCCGTGAGCCACGAGCGGACCGCCGGGACGAGCCCGGGCCAACCGACGAATCGGACTCGCGGCCCGGTCTCGATGTCGACCACTTCGCCGCTGAGCAGTCGCCCACCCACCGCCACCAGGCGGAGCATCACGACGAAGTGGCCCCGATCCGCCAGAGCTTCCTGGTCCCGTGGGTCGCGCACCCGGTCTCCTCGGGGGTTTGGGACGACACCACGGAGTTGTAGACGGGCGGTCTCAGGCCGGCCTGAGCGATCGAACGGAAAAGGAGGACGGATCCGTCAAACCGCAGTCAGGCTCGTCTGACGATCGGCTGACGTTGCGATGAGGCCGGTTTCGACGGTCTCGACGATCCGGGACCCGGCGAGCTCAGACGTCGGCGGGTTCGAGCCGGACCAGATCGAAGAGCTCGCTCGTTGCGATCTCCGGGCGGGCTTCGAACTCCGCCGCCAGGATCGATTCGCACACCCGGTACTGACGCAGCGCCTGGGCCCGTTCACCGAGCCGGACGTAGCAGCGCATCGCCATCCGGTGGGCATCCTCTCGGCACGGATCGTGGCTGAGCAGATCCAGCGCGCTCACGAGCGCGGACGCGTAGTCCTGATCGGCGAACTGGTGGTCGGCCAGACGCGAGCGGATGGAGAGGTAGCGTGCGCGCAGGCGTTCACGCTCCAGCACGAACTGGACGTCCGACCCGATCTCGAGGTCGCCCTCGTACAGATGGAGGGCGCCGCGATACGAGTCGATCGCGCCGGCCCGATCCCCGGCCCGGGCGCGCCGGTCCCCATCGTCGACCGCCGCGTCGAAGCGCACGATGTCGACCTCCACGCCATCCTCGGCGTTCAGACGGTAGCGACCATCGTCGTGGGTGATCGGCGGGCGTCCAGCCAGGGCATCGCCGAGCGAGCGGTGCAAGGCATACACCAACGTGTTGAGCGACTGACCGGCGAGCGCCATGTCGCCCCCGGGCCAGACGGTCGCCAGGAGCTGATCACGCGGGACACCGCTGTGTGGCGCCAGGGCCAGGCTCGCCAGGAGAGCTCGCGCACGACCGCCCGGCCGGAGCGGGACGGCTTTGCCGTCGTTCAGGAGGCGGAATCCGCCGAGGAGGCAGACGAGGATCGGAGGGATCGGACGCGCGACCGGTCCCGCGTCATGCGGTGCCATCGCCAGCGCCGACGGGCATCGCGCCGGTCAACGCGTGTATGGGGCACCGGACCGCCGTGGCGATGCCGGATCGAGCCTGGCCCACGATCGTGTTCGTCACCATCGAACCTCCGCAGCGTCCCGCCGGTCGGGCCGCAGGGCAGCCGACCGTGGCCCTCCTGGCGACCCGCGATCACCTCGCCCGCCGCCGGACGACCACGATAGACCATGTCCGTCTCGCCACCGTCATCGGATGGTCCTGTATCGACCGGCGATGGGTCCCCGACGATCCTGGAGCTCGGAGGACTCGCGTGCCGGCAGATCGCCACCGCTCGGCGACACCGCCGTGGACGACCCGGGCCGCCGGAATGCGCACGGGGAGGTGGGATCCTCGACGCAGTCACATCCGGCCATGCCCCTCGATCCAGTCCAAGGGTCAGGCCCAAGATGGGCCGAGTGGCCGATGCCGGACCGCTCCCGCCGCCCGAGACTGGCACTTGTGTTCGGGGAAGCGCAAGGTCGCAGATCAGGTCGACAGGGCCGTCTCGCCAGTGGCCTGGTTGCCTCGCTCGTTGTCGCCGCCATGATCGCCGAAGGATGCGGCGGCGTCCTCCGGTCCGGATCCTTGCCGGCCGCGGGCACGACAGCGCCCGTGTCGTCCGGATCGACGTCGCCCGCCTCATCTCTCGCGGTCTCGCCCGCCACCGCGCAAGCCATCCTGGACTCGGCCCGCCGAACATATGGGGCGCCGGGCGCGATCGCGGTCATCCTGCACGGCGATGAGCGGACCTTCCTTGGGTCCGGGGCGGCCGACACCGATGGGACGCCGATCTCCGAGGCGACCCGGTTCCGCATCGCCAGCATCACGAAGCCCATCGTTGCGGCCCTCGTCCTGGACGCGGTCGCGCGCGGCCTGTTCGGCCTCGACGACGTGGTCGGCGATCTCCTCCCGGGTGTCCTGCGGCCCGAGCCGCCGGTGACGGTCCGCCAGCTCCTCGAGCACACGAGCGGCATCTTCGATGAGAGCAACGGCGTGCCGACGCAGGCGGACCTGGAGGCCGACATCGCGAAGCTGGCCGACCCTGCGCTTCGCGCGGAGGCCACGACGACCCTCCAGCAGGTGCTTGCGGGCGAGCGGGCCATCGCGTCGGAACGCGTGGTGATCGGGCTGTCCGAGACGCACGATCGCCTGTTTCCGCCGGGGACGCGGTTCTCGTACAGCAACACCAACTACCAGGTCGCGGCGATGGTGCTCGAGCGGCTGACCGGGACGTCGCTCGCGGACCTGCTCCAAGCCAGACTCGTCGGGCCGCTGGGGCTCCGACGGATGTCCATCGCGCCGCCGGACACGGCGTCCCCCGAGTTCCGGGGCTACGGCATGTCCACCGACGGATCGCTCATGGACGTGACCGACGATCTCGGCTGGTTCGGCAACGGCGGGAACGGCGGGATCATCTCGACGCCCGATGACCTGCTCAGCGCCTTGCGGGCGATCGTCGGAGGCGAGTACCTGCCGGCTGCATTGACGGACACGATGCTGACCCCGCGCCAGGGCACCTACGCGCTGGGGATCGGTGGATACCCGCTCACGTGCGGCACCCTCCACGGCCATCAAGGCGGGGTGAACGGGACCGCATCCATCGCGGCCGCATCGATCGACGGCAGGGACGGCATCGTGATCGCCTTCAACCTGCGCACCGCCGGCGACCCCGACCTGGTGGGCCTCGCGGAGGACCTGCTCTGTTCGACCAGGTAGTCACGGCCGGCCAGGGAAGCAGGGCCACGCCTCCTGATCCGCCGGCATGTCGACGCGATCGAGGTGCGGAGACGGAGATCACCGGGCCGAGGCGTACTCTGTCGCCGAGCGCGCGAATCCGCCGTCCCGCGAGGAGAGGGAGCGATGAACGTGACACAACCGGCACGCCTTGGCTGGGGCCTGCTCGGCGCCGCCGCTGCAGCCTGGTTCGCGGTGTGGTTCCTCTTCTTCCCCCAGTACGTCCCGGACTATTTCGCCTGGGACATCGAGCCGCGCTTCGCACAGGCGTTCATCGGCGCCGGCTACGTGTTCCGGACGTTCTTCTTCCTCAACGCGGCGTTCGAACGGAGCTGGCTGCGGCTTCGCTGGATCGTGTGGGGCAACCTCGTGTTCACCGGGGTCCTCCTGCTCGCCACGTACTGGCACGTGGAGGAGTTCCACTGGAACCCGTTCGAGACGCCGCTCGCTCATATCTGGATCGTCCTGTACGTCTTCGAGCCCGTCGTGATGCTCTATCTCATCCCGCGGGGCACGTTCTCGGCGCCGGCACCGGTCTCCGGTGGTCCGCTCGACCTGTGGTTCAAGCGGTTCCTGGTCCTCGTCACCGGCCTGCTCCTGATGAACGGCCTCCTCCTCCTCATCAACCCGGAGTTCGCGGCGACCCGCTGGGCGTGGGAGCTCAATCCGCTCGACGCGCGGATGGTCTCGGCGTGGTTCCTCGGCTGGTCGGTGTGGTGCGGGACGATGGCCTTCGCGCAGGACTGGGACGAGATCCGGACCGCGGCGAGGCTGTTCATCCTCAACGGCGTCGCCCTGCTGGCCGTCGCCATCGTCTTCCGCGACGAGTTCCTGCCGGGGCGGGGGACGGCGACCGGGTTCATCGTGGCGGTGGCGGTCATGACCGGCGTCATGGCCGTGTTCCACGTCCTCCAGGACCGGCGTCGGCCGACCGATCGACCGGTGCCGGGCGAGCTCAGCGACGTGGCGGGATGACGACCGGGCTCCCGCGGGCGTCGCTCCTCGAGAACGCCCGCTTCACGCTGACCTACGCCCTCCCGAGCCTGCTCCGCGGAGCGCTGATCCCGCAGCCGTTCTGGACCGAGCTCGCCACCCGGCTGAACACCGGGCAGTGGGCCGTGGCGACGGTGGAGCGGCTCTCCGGGCGGCATGACGGCCGTTCTGTGGTGCTCAGCGGCGTCCTCGGGAAGACGCTCCTGATCCTGACGACCGATGACGTTCGCCGCGTCCTGGACTCGCCCGTCGAGGTGTTCGCGCTGGACGCCCGCGAGAAGCAGCGCGCGCTCGAACCGTTCGCGCCCGACGCGCTCAACGCGTCGCCGCCGTCCCTCCACGCCCGGCGCCGACCGTTCAACGAGGCGGTGCTCGACTACGGCCACGAGCCGCATCGGTTCGCCGAGCGGTTCCTCGCGATCGTCGGCGAGGAGATCACGGCAACGCTCGCGACGACCAGCGTCCTCGACTACGAGCGATCGCTCGCCGGCTTCCGCCGGATCAGCCGCCGCTGCGTGCTCGGCGACGTGGCGGCCGATGACACCGAAGCTGAGCGAGGAGCACAGCCGCCTCCGCCTTGACGGCAACTGGCTCGGCCTGAAGGTGTGGAACCGCGGGCGGGACAAGAAGCTCAGGGCGTCGATGGACGAGCGGATCCGGGGCTACATCGACGCGGCCGAGCCCGGCACGCTGGTCAGTCGTCTTCCCGAGCGTGCCGCAGGCGGATGAGACGGACCCGAACGGCCAGGTCCCGTTCTGGCTCATGGCGCTCGACGCCGTGCGTACCGTCACCATCGATGCGCTAGCGCTGCTTGCCACGCATCCCGCGGCGCGGGCGGAGGCCGTCGAGGAGATCGCCGCCGCCGATGCGGCCCACGGCCGTGGCACGGTCGCCGGACTGGCGGATCTTCACTTCGTTCGGGCATGCGTCCAGGAGAGCATCCGGCTGTGGCCGGCGGCGCCCACGCTCGTCCGGCGGACAGCGACCGATACCGAATGGGACGGCGCGACCGTGCCCGCCGGGACTCGCGTGATGATCCCCGCAGCCGTCTTCCATCGCGCGCGATCGCTCCCGTACGCGAACCGGATGGCGCCGGGGATCTGGCTCGACGGGTCGGGGGACGCCGATTGGTCGCTGAACCTCTTCTCGCGAGGCGGCGCGCAATGCGCAGGCCGGAACCTAGCCCTGGTGCTGGCCACGGCGAGCCTGGCCGAGCTGCTGCGACAAGCCGAGTTCAGGCTCCTCAAGCCGAAGCTCAGCCCGGACCGCCCGCTGCCCTACGGGATGAACCCGCTGACCACCCGGTTCGCCGTCGTCAGGTGACCGGCCAGCAGGCGCGTCGGCGATACCGGGATCGCCGCCGACCCACCGTCAGGTGCGGAGCACCTTCTCCAGTCGGCCGGCCCTTCGCGAGCTCGTCCACGAGCTTGTCGAGGTAGCGGATCTGCTGCATGAGCGGGTCCTCGATCTCCTGGACGCGCACGCCGCAGATCACGCCCGGTGATCAGCCCTGCGTTCGGGTTCAGTCGCGCCGCCGCGAAGAAGTCCGCGAAGCGTCGTGCCGGCGGCGAGGTGCCGCTCGAGCTCGGCCTGGTCGAACCCCGTGAGCCAGCGGATCACGGCGTCGAGCTCGTCCTGCGTGCGGCCCTTCTTCTCCACCTTCGCGAGGTAGAGCGGGTAGACCGAGGCCACGGTCGTCGAGAAGATCCGGTGTCCGGTCGCCGTGGTCACTGCGTCACCGCGAACCAGCGGCCCTCGGGATCCGAGAAGGCGAAGCTGGCCGTGCCCTGGTGCTCGCCCACGTCCGTCGCCTGGACCCCGCGTCCGACGAGGGCGTCGTGCGTGGCCTCGAGGTCGTCGACCGTGAAGGCGATCGACGGTGTCGCGAGGTCGAGGCCGTCCGGGTTGTCCTTCATCAGTTCCAGCGGCACGAGCTCGAACGCGAACGGCTGGTCGGCGAACCCGACCTGCACGATCGTGAAGATCCCCGCCTCGGACCGCCGCTTCTCGACCATGCCGATCTGCTCGACCCAGAACCTGCGGCAGGCCTCCGCGTCATTCACGTACAGCACGACGTATCCGACCTTCATGAGCGACTCCCGGAACGCGGCGCCACACGACCTGGCGCCCCCGGACGGTCTCCGGGAACCGCGGTCGCCGACTCGGCCCCGCTCACATGGTGAAACGTCGAGGCGGATCGGCGTGACCCGGGGCGAGACAGGTCAGGCGCGCGTCCGGTGCACGGAACCAGCGATCGAGCGGCGCTCGAGGCGCGACCGGATAGACCGCGGCTCGCGCGACCGGAACCGCGGCCGGCGACGACCGCATCAGGCGGACGAGTCGTCCCGGAGCGCCGCCCACACCCGCCCCGAGGTCATCGGGAGCTCGCGGAGGCGCAGCGCCCGTGGCCGCTGCGATCGCGTTGGCGATGGCCGCCGGCGCTGGCAGCACCGGAGCCTCGGCCATGCCGCGCGCGCCGAACGGGCCCTCCGGCGCCGGGATCTCCAGCCAGTGGGTCTCGATCGGCGGGAGCATCGACGCCCGCGGCAGCGCGTAGTCCATCAGCGTCCCGGTGAGGAGCTGACCGGCGTCGTCGTGCACCAGCGCCTCGACCAGCGCCCGGCCGATGCCCTGGACGGCGCCGCCGGCCATCTGGCCCTCGACGAGCGCCGGGTTGAGCGCCCGGCCGACGTCCTGCACGGCAACGTAGTCCAGCAGCGTGACCCTGCCGGTCTCCGGGTCCACGCGGACATGGGCGAGGTGCGCGGTCGCGGTGGGGGCCTGACTCGGTGTGGGAGGTGGCGCCGTGGCCCTCGACCGGCGGATGCGGCGACGCCCACGTGGTGGCCAGCTCGTGCGCCAGATCCGCCACGACGATCCCCGACCGACGAGCCGTCGCGTGGCCGGATCACCCCATCGACGAGCTCCAGGTCGTGCGGGTCGATCTCCAGGTCCTCGGCGGCGATCGCAAGCAGCCGGTCTCGGGCATCCTCGGCGGCCGCGCGGACGGCCGGCCCGACCGCATAGGTGATCGCGCTCGCGCTCGTGGCGGGCGTGGGCGGCGCGCTGTCGGTGGACGGGACCACGACGCGCACGGCCTCGAACGGGACGCCGAACGTCCTCCGCGGCGATGGCGCCGAGGATCGTCAGGCTGCCGGCGAGGTCGACGACGCCCGTGACGACCGTGAGCGTGCCGTCGGGCTCGAGCCGGCAGGTCGCCGCCGCCGGCTGCATCGAATTGCGCCACACGCCGACCGCCACGCCGACGCCCTCGCCTGCCGGGAGCGCGTCGCGCTCCGACCACAGCGGGTGGGCTCGGACCGTCTCGAGGCACTCGGCGAGACCGATCCGGGGCCATCGGTCCCCGCCGGTCATCGGGTCGCCCTCCGCGACGAGGTTGCGCAGCCGCAAGTTCGATCGGATCGATGCCGAGCGTCGCCGCCAGCTCGTCGAGCAGGGACTCCAGGGCGAACAGGCCCTGCGGCCCGGAAGGCGCCCGATAGTGGCCGGACCCGAACCGGTTCGTCCGGACGCCCGCCGAGCGCACGTCGATCCCCGGCCAGCGGTACGGGCCCGAGATCAGGCCCGCGGCGAACCATTCCCACGAGGCGTCGGGAAACGCTCCCGCGTCGTAGACCATGTCGGCCTCGAGGCCGGCGAGCCGGCCGTCGCGTGTCGGCCCCGATGCGCAGCCGGGTCGTCACCGCCTGAGCGGGGTTCGTCGCCGCCATGTCCTCGCGACGGGTGAGCACCAGGCGGACGGGCTGGCGGAGGCGCAGCGCGGCGCCCGCCACCAGTGGCTCGATCAGCACTTCCTTGGAGCCGAACGCGCCGCCGATCGGCGGCGCCGTGACGCGGACCCGGCTCAGCGGGAGGTCGAACAGCGTCGCGAGCGCGTCGCGGGCGTCGAACAGCCCCTGCGTGCTCGCTGCGACCACGAGCGTGCCGTCGTCATCGATCCACGCCGTCGCAGCGTGCGGCTCGATGTAGCCCTGGTGGACCCACGGAGCGACGAAGCGGCCGTGGACCACGACGTCCGCGGTGGCGAGCGCGGCGGCGGCGTCGCCGTCGGTGACGTGGTACCGCTGGAGTACCTGGTCGGCGCCTGCGTCGGCGGCGGCCACCGCGTCGAGGACGGGCTCGAGCGGCTCGGCATCGACGAGGACGGCCTCGGCGCCGTCGGTCGCCGCGGCTTCCGTGCGTGCGACGACCAGGGCGACCGGCTGGCCCGCGAACACGGCGACGTCCCGTGCCAGCGGCACGGCGAGCCGCCCATCGCCCCCGCGACGACGCCGAAGTCGTTCGCCGTGAGGACCGCCACGACGCCGGGCACCGCGAGGGCGGCGGAGGCGTCGATGGAACGGAGCCGCGCGTGCGCGTACACGGACGGCACGATCCGCGCGTGGAGAAGCCCGGCAGGCGCCGACTGGTCTGCGGCGAAGCGGGCGGTGCCCGTCACCTTGGCGAGCGAGTCGGCGCGCGGTCGCGAGACCCCGATCACGCGGTAGGCCGCGCCGTCCCCGCGACCGTCTGACATCTGCGCATTGTGCGTCGGCTCACGGGCCGTGTCTTGGTTCTGGCGCCCCCGGACGGTCCTCGGGGAACGGGCGTCACATGAGGACCCGCTCGCATGGTACGCGGGCGTCGCGTGACGGCGGGTCTGATCGATCCGCCGTCGACGCCTGGCCATCATCCCGCTGACTCACCCAAAAGCCCGACGCCCGGTATCTACCATGTGAGGCCGGATCCAGGGCGGATCGGGCCTTCGGTTGATACGGGAGGCTGGGATGACGGTCCAGGCACTGCGCCGAGGACGCCCCGAGGTGCTGGCCGAACTGCTCGACCGGTACGGCCGGGACATGCAGGCCGTCGCCTACCTCATCGTCCGCGACCGGGCCGCCGCAGAGGACATCGTGGCCGACAGCCTGCTCGCGGCCCTCGACCACGGTCGGAGTCTCCGTGACGACGATGCCCTGCGACCGTGGTTGCTCCGGATCGCCACCAACAAGGCGCTTCGATATCGCCAGCGCGCCGCCCACGTCGTCGATCTCCAGGTCGTCGAGGGGGCCGTCGCCGAGCCCAGGGGACCGACCGCCGACGACTCGTTGGCGCTCTGGCAGGCCGTCCGCGACCTGCCGCCGCGGATGCGTGCCGCGATCGGCCTGCGCTACTACCTCGACCTGCCGGTCGAGACGGTGGCGGAGGTGCTCCAGGTCAGCCCGAACACCATCAAGACCCAACTGAAGTCGGCCCTCACGCACCTGCGGACGGCCCTCGCCGACGAACCGATGCCCGTCGCGGAGGTGCGACATGCCTGAGCTCGACGACGCCGCGCTCGAACGTCGCCTCCGCGGGGTCCTGAAGGAGCACCTGGGCGCGCTGCCGCTCGACCTCACGGTCGACGCTCTTGATCGCCGCCGGGAGGCCAAGGGGCTTGCCCGACGATCCGGCCGGGGTCGCGGCATCACGCTGCTCGCCGCCGCAGCCCTGTTGCTCGTCGGCGGGGCGTTGGCGGCGGGCTCCGGCCTCCTGCGGCTGCCGTCCGATCGTCCCGCCGGTGCCTGCACCATCGGTCGTTGCGGTCGCCACGGCATCGCCAGATGCGACGTCCCCGAGCCCGAGCGAGTCGGCCGCACCATCGGCAGTGCCGAGCTCTTCCGCGGTCGCGCCATCCACCGGCGTCTGGATCGCCACCGGCTCGATGGGCACGCCTCGCCGCGGCCACACCGCGGTGCGGCTCCTCGATGGCAGGGTCCTCGTCGCGGGCGGCTATCCCGGCGATGAGCCGGACCTGGCCGTGACCTCTGCGGAGTTGTACGACCCGGAGAGCGGGACCTGGTCCGCGACCGGGAACATGCTCAAGCCCCACGCTGGCTTCCCGGCCACGTTGCTGCGCGACGGCACGGTGCTCGTGGGGGATGTCGATGACCCGGCGGCGGACAAGCGGGTCGTGGGCGCCGAGGTGTACGACCCGGCCAGCGGGACCTGGACCGCCACCGGGAAGATGGTCAGGGATGTCGGTGGCGACGCCAAGGCAACGCTCCTGCGCGACGGCAAGGTGCTCGTCACGGGCTACGGCGCTGCCGACCTGTACGACCCCGACAGCGGGACCTGGTCCTCCACCGGGAAGATGGTCGGACCGGCCGCCCAGCACGCGGCCGTGCTGCTGGCCGATGGCAGGGTGCTCGTGGTGAAGGGCGACCACTCGCAGCCCTCGGCGGAGCTGTACGATCCGGCCACCGGGACCTGGACCGCGATCGCGGACATGCACGCGTCGTACCTCGGCGTCACGGCCACGCTCTGCGCGATGGCAAGGTGCTCGTATTGGGCTCGCAGTTCAACGGGCCGTGGCCGACCGAGCTGTACGATCCGGCCACGGGGGCGTGGACCGCCATCGGGAGGCCCAGCGACTGGCCGGCCATGCTGCTGCTCGATGGCAAGGTGCTCGTGTGGGGTGTCGATCGCGTCGAGCTGTTCGACCCCGACAGCGGGACCTGGACCACCACCGGGAAGAAGGTCACACCCGCCATGGGCTCGACCACGTTGCTGCTCGATGGCACGGTCCTCGTGGCAGGCGGCACCGAGGACCGGCTCTCGAGGGCAACGGCCTCAGCGGAGCTGTACATCCCTGCCGGCGTGTCGCCGCCACCCGCGGTGGCAGCCCTGCCGAGCCCGAGCCCGACCCCGGTCCCGACCGCGACGCCGACCCCGACGCCGATCCCGACCGCCGGTCCCGCCCGCGGCCGGTCCCGTCCCGCCGGGCGCACGATCCTGGAAGGTCACGGTCCGCAACAGGAGCTCCGAACCCGCGACGCTGTTCGTGGCCGGGGACGACGGGAGTGGCCTCATGGGGCGGCTCGTCGGGACCGCGACCCCGAACGTCGTGCCACCCGGCGCCACCGTGGAGGTGACCTTCCTGGTTCCCGCGAAGGAGACGGGTTGGGCGATCTTCGTGAACCCGGGACCGATCGGAGGGCCGATAGTCGGGCCGGCCGAGATGTCCCTGCCGGTCCAGATCATGATCATGGAGGACGGTCAACCGGCCTGGTCCGGAGCGCCCTGACGCGGCCGAGCGCCTGTCCCGATGGACACCTTCCTCGCCCCAGTCCCGGAAGAGGTCGACATGAACCGCTCGTTCGCACGTTGTTCGTAGCTCGGGCGTGCGCCACTGTCGGCCGTCCGTATCTCTCCGGGGATCCACCGTCCGCCAGTGACGCGAGCGGCACAAGTTGTCTGCACCGTGCGGGGCGGCGCGCCACTACATCTGATGTCGGCCGGTGGCCGACCGGGCCAGCGGAGCCGTTCTTCGACTCCGCGTTGCTGTCACCGTGGCGCCCCCGGACGGATTCGAACCGCCGACGCAGGCCTTAGGACGGCCTCGCTCTATCCACTGAGCTACGGGGGCGCGGCGTCCATCGTACCGCGAGCCGATCTCGCCTCCGCGAGACCGGGAACCGGGGCACGACGAGCGACGTCTGCGGCCCATGGCCGCCGCACCTCCCTGTGGCGGCCTGTCTCCTTGTCCGCGGCGGGCCGTTTCGCGGTCCTCACCTACAATCCGGGGCGCGATGCCTCCCCTCCCCGACCTGATCCTCTACCGCCGCCCCGGCTGCGGGCTGTGCGACGAGACCCGCTTGCTGCTCGAGGCGTTGCTGCGTCAACGCGCCGCCGACGGCCGACCCGAGCCGCGCCTGCTCGAACGAGACATCGACACGGATCCGGCGCTCCAGCGCGCGTTCTTCACGGTCATCCCGGTGGTCGAGCTCGGAGCGCGCCGTCTCGAGCTGGCGACGAGCGCCGCGGCCCTCCGCCGCCTTCTCGCGGACGTCCTCGACGCCGAACCCGTGGACGCCTGACTCGATGAGCGGTTCGGACCTGACGATCCTCGTCGCGCTGGCGGCCGGCATCCTCAGCTTCCTCTCGCCGTGCGTCCTGCCGCTGGTCCCCGCGTACATCGGCCAGCTGACGGCGATCGCGGTCGCCGCTGGGGAGCCGGGCGCCCGACCGTCGCGCTGGATGGCCGTCCGACAGTCGCTCGCCTTCGTCGCCGGGTTCGGGGCGGTCTTCACGGTCCTGGGGATCACGGCGACCTTCATGGCCGGCCCGCTCGCCGACTACCTCGGCGCCCTCCGCGTCGTCGGCGGCGCGCTGCTCATCGTGCTGGGCCTGAACCTCGCCGGGATCCTCCACATCCCGATCCTCGAGCGGACGTGGCGACCGCTCGAGGCCGGCGCGTCGGGCTCGCTCGCCACGGCCACCGGGACCGTGGCCCTCGGCTCGGGCGACGGATCGGGCACGCCGACCGTCGGCGACCGGATGGGCGCTCGCATGGTCAGCCCGCGCGGCGGATGGATCGCGTCCTTCGGGCTCGGCGCGATCTTCGCGGTCGGCTGGACCCCGTGCATCGGCATCATCCTCGGGGCGATCCTGACGATGGCCGCCACCTCGGGCACGACCGCCCAGGGCGCGATCCTGCTGCTCGCCTACACGCTCGGGCTCGGACTCCCGTTCATCGGCATCGCGCTCGTCTACGACCGGGCGCCGCGGCTCGTCCGCCCGCTGGTGCAGCACGGGAAGACGGTGTCGCTGATCGGCGGGCTCCTCGTCGCGTTCATCGGTCTCGCGATGGTGCTGGATCTGCTCGTCGTTCCTGCCGCGCTACTTCACGTTCAACACGGCCATCTAGGTGAGCGAGCGGCCGGAGTTCACCCACCAGCGCGAGCGCCACGGGCTGGTCGGCCCGTTCAGCGGCCGCCAGATCCTCGCCGCGTTCCTCGCGATCGTGGCCGCCGGGATCATCCTCGTCGGGATCACCACGCCGATCGGCACGACGGCCGGGCCGGCGCTCGTCGATCCGCGGGCCACGCCGTTCGTCATCGCCTCGCCGACCCAGGGACTGCGCCCGGGCGACCTCGCGCCGGAGCTCACGGTCCCGCTGCCGGACGGCACGACCTACCAGCTGACCGACCTCGACGGCCAGCCGGTCCGGCTCGCCGACCTCCGCGGCAAGGTGGTCTGGCTCAACTTCTGGGCGAGCTGGTGCCCGCCGTGCCAGCACGAGACGCCGATCCTCCGCGAGCTGTCGGAGCGCTACAGGGACCGGGCCTCGAGGTCATCGGCGTGAGCGTGCAGGAGACGACCGCGGACGACGTCAAGGCGTATGCGGACCGCTACGACCTGCCCTACACGATCGGCTTCGACGCCTTCGGCCACGTCTTCCACGCGTACAAGGTGTTCGCGCTGCCGACCCAGTTCTTCATCGACACCAACGGGGTGATCCAGCAGGTCGCCAACGGCCCGGTCGACGAGGCGGCCGCCGCGGCCCTGATCGAATCGATGCTGCCGCCGGCGTCGAGCGCCGCGCCGTCCGCGAGCCCGGGCGCGAGCCCGAGCGCGAGCCCCAGCTAGACGGGCTCGAAGCGGAAGCGGTCCCGGTCGCGGACCACGTGGCCGATGGGGTGCTTCGCCTCGTGCGAGAGCACGATCAGCCAGCCCTCGTCGGCGGCCTGGGCGAACAGCTCGGCCTTGCGCACGACCGAATCGAGCGGGAAGTCGTCGAACGCGGTCACCCAGCGCGGGTTGGCCGCCCAGGGGCGCATGAACAGGTCGCCGAAGAACGCCAGGGTCCGGCCGTCGTCGCCGTCGCCGCGCACGACGATGGCCTGGTGCCCGGTCGAGTGGCCGCCGGTGCGGGACCACGCTGACGCCCGGGATGAGCTCCTGCTCGCCGTCGGCCCAGCCCTGCGACGCCCCAGTCCTTGACCAGCGTGAGCTCGGGCTGCACGTACGACGCGACGAGCCGCGGGTTGTCGCCGAGCGCGACCTCCCACTCGCGCCTTCTGGGCGACGATCTTCGCGTGCGGGAAGGCCTTGTCGCCGTTCGCGCGCAGCAGGCCGCCGGCGTGGTCGAAGTGGAGGTGGCTCATGGCCACGACGTCGATGGTCTCGGGCAGGACGCCCGCGGTCTCCAGCGCGGCCACCACCCACGGGCCCTCGTAGTCGCGCATCGCGCGGGTCTTCTCGTCGACCCGCTCGCCGATGCCGGTCTCGACGAGCACGCGCCCCGACGGCGTCTCGATGAGCGAGGCAGTTCAACGCCTGGAGGAGCCGCCGCTTGTCGTCGACCTCGTCGCTGACGAGGTCGCCCCAGAGGACCCACGGGCACCGGGCCGAACAGGGTGCCCGGCGTCCGAGCGGAAGGTGCCGGCCTGGATGCAGGGCGACCTTCGTGCCGCCCCCGAGGTCGGCGCGCCAGTCGACGGCGTCGTTCAGGGCCATCGGACGCTCATCGGACGGCGCCGGTCAGGACTTCTCGAAGTCCCGGTGGAAGGCCGACGCGGTCGGCTCCTTCTGGCCCTGGTAGCGCGACCGCAGCTCGGGCGACCCGTACGGCCGCTCGACCGGCGACGACATCTTGAAGAACGAGATCTGGCCGATGCGCATCCCGAAGTAGAGCGCGATCGGCAGGTTGGCCACGTTCGACAGCTCGAGCGTCAGGTTGCCCTTCCAGCCCGGGTCCACGTATCCCGCCGTCGAGTGGATGAGCAGGCCCAGCCGCCCCAGCGAGCTCTTTCCCTCGAGCCTGGCGACCAGGTCGTCGGGCAGCTCGACCCATTCGAGCGTCTGGCCCAGGACGAACTCGCCCGGGTGCAGGATGAACGGCTCGTCGTCGGCGATCGTCAGCAGCTCGGTCAGGTCGGGCTGCGGCGCGCGGACGTCGATGTACGGGTAGCGGTTGTTGCGGAAGACCCGGAAGCTGCGGTCGAGGTGCAGGTCGACCGACGAGGGCTGGAGGTCCTGCGCGTCGTAGGGGTCGATGCGGACCTCGCCCGACTCGAGCGCGGCACGGATGTCGCGGTCGGAGAGGACGCTCACGCGTCGAAGGCGCCGGGGGTCCCGCGCTCCTCGTAGAGGGAGTCGACCTCGCGCTTGAGCGCCTCGAGGTCCTCGAAGCTCTGGTAGACGCTGGCAAAGCGGATGTAGGCGATCTGGTCGATCGCGCGGAGCTGCTCCATCGCCATCGCGCCGACCCGCGACGAGGGGATCTCCGTGGCCCCGGACGAGCGCAGCTCGGCCTCGATCGCGTCGGCCGCGGCGTCCGCGGCTCCCGCGGGCACCGGCCGGCGGGTCAGCGCCTTGCGCAGGCCCGAGACGAGGCGGTCGCGGTCGAACTCCTGCCGCGAGCCGTCGCGCTTGATGACGACCAGCCGGGCGGCCTCGACCCGCTCGTACGTCGTGAAGCGCGTCGCGCACGCCGAGCACTCGCGGCGGCGTCGGATGGTGGCGGAGTCATCGAGGTCCCGGGAGTCGACCACCCGGGTCTCGCGCTCTCCGCAACTGGGGCAACGCATCGGGCTCCTGTCGGGTACGTACCACTAGGTCTTGTGGTATGGCCGCAGGATACCACTACATGGTGTGGTCGGCCTGCTTCAACTCGTCGGCCAGGATCGCCTGTCGGGCGATGGCCTCGCGGGCGTGGATGAGGTTCAGGTAGCCGCGCTTGATCGAGGTCTGCGCCTCGAGCTCGCGGGCGCCGCCACGCACCGAGGCGAGGATGTTCGTCCCGTGCTCGACGGTCGAGAGCGCCCGACCGGCGCGCTCCAGTCCGAGGACCAGATCCGCACGGATCGGTGTCGCCGCCTTGGGGGTGTGCAGCGCCTTCGCCTCTTCGAGGTACTGCTCGACGGCGTCGGTGGCCGCGGTCAGCGTGTCGCCGAGCGCCGCCGGCTCGAGCGCGTGATGGCGGACGAGGTCGATCCGCCCGGCCGCCCCGGTCAGCGAGGCATCGACGCGGGTCGTGAGGTCGTGGATCGCGCGACGGAACGACTCCACCTCGCGGGTCCGCGCCACGATCTTGCCGGTCCCGCGGAAGACCACCAGGAGGCCAGCCGCGAGCGCGACGAACGCGAAGATCGGCAGCAGGATGATCCAGTCCATGGGTCTGCCCGGCCCGCCGTCAGGTGGCGCGGGCCTGGAGCGCCGCCAGCAGCGCCCGACCCACGTCGAACAGGTCCCCGACCACGAACAGATCGGCGAAGTCGGCGATCGGGGCGTCCGGATCGCGGTTGACCGCCACGATCGTGCCCGAGGTCTGCATCCCGACCTTGTGCTGGATCGCCCCGCTGATGCCCATCGCGAGATAGAGCTGCGGCTTGACGATCTTGCCCGTCTGGCCGATCTGCTGGCCGTAGGGGATCCAGCCCGAGTCCACAGCCGCGCGCGTGGCGCCGACCGTGCCGCCCAGGGCCGCCGCCAGCTCGCCCATCAGCTCGAAGCCCTCGGGACCGCCGACGCCGCGGCCGCCGGCCACGATGACCTTGGCCTCCTCGATCGGGGCGGCCGCGGCTTCCGCGACGATCCGCTCGACCACGACGGCGGTCGGGCCGTCGGCGCCGCCCGCTGCCGTGACGGCCTCGACGGTCCCCGGGGACGCGGCGGCTTCGGCGGTCACGACGTTCGGGCGGACCGTCACGATGCCACGACCCGTGGTCAGGGCACTCTGCGTGATGAGCTTGCCCCCGAACACGCTGTGCTCGGCCTCGGGGCCGCCGTCGGTCCAGGACACGGCTGTCGCGTTGGCCAGGACGCCGAGCCCGGTCAGCGCCGACAGCACGCCCGCGACGTCCCGGCCCTCGGGCCCCGCGCCGGCAAGGACGACCTGCGGCTGCTGCTCGTCCACGAGCGCGGCGAGCCGCCGCGCGACGATGCTCCCGGCGGCGTGGTCCGCGGTCGCGGGCTCGGTCACCGCGAGCACCCGCGGCAGGTAGCGCGCCAGCTCCGCCGCCGCAGCCTCGGGCGCCGCTCCGACGACGACCCCGGTCACCGGCTCGCCCGAGGCCTCGCCGAGCACGCGGGCGAGCGTGGCGACCTCCGTGCTGATCCGAGCGAGCGTCCCGTCGCCGGCCAGCTCCCCGTGGACCCAGATCCCGCCCATCAGATCAGCCGCCGCTCGGCGAGGAACTCGACGACCTGGCGGGCGGCCTCGTCGGCCGGCTCGCGGATCACCCGCGTGGCGGCCCGGGCCTCGGGCGCCTGCGTGCCAGTGAGGCGCGTGGTGGCGACCGCGCCGCCCACGGCCGCCGCGTCCAGGCCGATGTCCGCGAGCGCCACCGTGGCGATCTCCTTGGACCGGGCGGCCATGATCCCCTTGAGCGACGGGTAGCGGGGCTCGCCGAGGGCCTGGGTGCAGGTGATGAGGGCCGGCATCGGCGCCTCGAGCAGGTCGTAGCCGGTCGGCGTGATCCGCCGGACGCGGACGGAGCCGGCCACCGGGTCGGGCTCGATCCGCGCGGCATACGACAGCAGCGGCAGCCCGGCCAGCGCGGCGACACCGGGCGCGACCACGCCCGAGACGCCGTCGGAGGTGTCCACCCCGGCCAGCACGAGGTCGTACGTCATCGAGGCGAGGGCCGCGGCCAGCACCCGCGTCGTCGAGACCGTGCAGGAGCCCTCGAGCGCCGGATCGGTCACGAGTCGGCCGCTCGTCGCCCCCATCGCGAGGGCCTTGCGCATGGTCTCGGGCGCGGTCGCGGGCGCCATCGACAGCAGCGTGACCTCGCCGCCATGGGCCTCGGTCAGCTTCAGCGCGGCCTCGAGCGCGTATTCATCGTTGCCGTTGACGACCGCGGGCACGGCGCCACGGTCCAACCGGCCGTCCGGACCCAGCCGCTCGCCCGCTGACGCGGGGTCCGGGACCGGTTTCATGAGCACGACGATGTGCAACGGGACGTGAACCTCCTGCGCGATCAGCCGCCCTTGCCGAGCAGCGCGCGCGCCAGGACCAGTCGCTGGATCTGCTGGGTCCCTTCATAGAGCTGGGTGATCTTCGCGTCGCGCATCATCCGCTCGACAGGGAACTCGTCGATATAGCCGTATCCGCCCATGACCTGCACGGCATCGGTCGTGACCCGCATGGCGGCATCCCCGGCCACGAGTTTACACATGGCCGCCCACCGTCCGGCATCGGGGGCGCCGGCGTCGATCTCGGTGCAGGCCTTGTACAGCAGCTGGCGAGCGGCCTCGGTGGCCGCGTCCATGTCGGCCAGCATCGCCGACACCATCTGGAAGTCGCCGATCCGCTGCCCGAACTGCTTGCGCTCCTTGGCGTAGGCCGTCGCGACCTCGAGGGCGCCCTGGGCGATGCCGACCGCCTGCGCCGCGATCCCGGGCCGGCTGCGCTCGAACGTCTGCATCGCGATCTCGAACCCGTCGCCCTCCTCGCCGATGCGGTTCGACGCGGGGATCCGGACGCCATCGAAGGCGAGCTCCGCGGTCGGGCTGCCGCGCAGCCCCATCTTGTGCTCGAGGCGGGCGACGCTGAACCCCTCGGTCGGGACCTCGACGACGAAGGCCGTGAGGCGGCGGTGCTTGGGGACGTTCGGGTCGGTCACCGCGAAGACCGTCACGAGGTCCGCCACCGAGCCCTGGCTGATGAACCGCTTCGAGCCGGTCAGCACGTACTCGTCGCCGTCGCGGACGGCCCGCGTCCGGGCCGCGGCCGCGTCGGAGCCCGCCTCCGCCTCGGTCAGGGCGAACGCGATCAGGTGCTCGCCGCTCGCGAGCTTCGGGCAGCCAGCGGGCCTGCTGCTCGGGGGTGCCGCGGTGGACGATCGGCAGCGACGCCAGCTCCTGGACCGCGAGGATCAGCCCGGTCGTGGCGCACGCGCGGCTGAGCTGCTCGATGACGAGGCACACGCTCAGGAGGTCGCCGCCGAGCCCGCCGTGCTCGACCGGGAACGGCAGGGCCAGGATGTCCTGCTTCGCGAGCAGGTCCTTGAGGTCCCACGGGAACTCGGCCGTGCGGTCGATCTCGGCGGCCCGGGGAGCGACCTGCTCGTCGGCGAGGATCCGCACCGCGTCGCGCAGGTCGCGCTGCGCGTCCGTGAGGCGATAGGTGGGGCTGGGCTCGGTCGGCATGGTCACCAGGGCCATCGTACCGGCCGCGGGCCTCGCCGGACGGGCCGAATGGCCGGTGCGCCGACGCGCGAACAGGCGGTCCGGTGCGGTCCGGTCCGGTTGGCGACGCGACGCGCTCGGACTACGCTCTCGTCGAGGCGCGAGACCGGGATATCCGCGCCGGATCGGGGACGACGATGGACGTGACGACGGGCCTGATCATGCTGATGGCGGCCGCGGGGGTGGGAGCGGTCGCCACGCTCGCGATGCTGCGCCGGCAGCGGCTCCAGGCGGCCGGGCCGCACGAGAGCCCCTACGCGACGAGCACCGAGGGGATGAAGCGCTGCCCGGCGTGCAACACGGGCAATCTCGTGACGGACGCGAACTGCTCGAACTGCGGGAAGCACCTGCCCGGCTGATCCGGGCGGGAGCGGACCTTCAGAGCACCGGCAGGCGGCGGTCCTCGGGCGCGGCCGCGAGCCGGGCGGCCAGGACCTCGCTGATGTCCATCGAGGCCACGCTGCCGGCGCCCGCAGATGCGGCGATGCCGTCGGACAGCATCACCATGCAGAACGGGCAGGCGGTCGCGACCGTCGCGGCGCCGGTCTCGAGCACCTGTCGGGTCCGCTCGGCGTTGATGCGCGTCCCGCGGTCCTCCTCCATCCACATGCGGCCGCCACCGGCCCCGCAGCAGAAGGTGTTGCGCCCCGACTTCTCCATCTCGGTGACCGAGACGCCCGCGGCCCCCAGCACGTCGCGCGGTGCGGCCACCACGCCGTTGTAGCGGGCGAGGTAGCACGAGTCGTGGACGGTCACGCTGCCTGGCCGGTGCTCGCCGCTCGACGCCTCGGCGTCCTCCGGCACCGTCTGGAGCCGGCCCGACGCGAGCAGCTCGGCGAGGTACGTCGAGTGGTGGACGATCCGGTAGTCGCCGCCCAGCTGGCCGTACTCGTTGCCGATGGTGTTGAAGCAGTGCGGGCAGGCGGTGACGATCGTCCGCTCCCCCATCCCGTAGCGGTCCAGCGTCGCGACGTTCCCCGACGCGAGGATCTGGAACACGTAGTCGTTGCCCATCCGGCGGGCCGGGTCGCCCGTGCACGACTCCTCCTGCCCGAGCACCGCGAACCGGACGCCCGCGGCATGGAGGCAGGTCGCGACGGCGCGGGCCACCTTCTGGTTGCGCGGGTCGAAGGCCGCGGCACAACCGACCCAGTAGAGGACCTCGAGCTCGTCCAGCCGGCTGTCGGCCGCCACCGCCGCGACGGTCTCGACCTCGAACTCCAGCGGCTTCGCCCAGTCGAGCCGCGCCGAGGCGGGCTGCCCCCATGGGTTGCCCTGGTTCTCCATCGCACGGAACGCCCCGGTCAGCTCCTGCGGGAACCGCGAGTCCTCGAGCACGAGGTTGCGCCGCAGCCCGACGATCTTGTCGACGTGCTCGATGAGGACCGGGCAGGCCTCGACGCACGCGCCGCAGGTCACGCAGTCCCAGACCGCGTCGTAGGGGATGGCCGTGTCGACGATCGCGGTGCCCAGCGCGGCGGGCCGGACGGTCGTGTCGTCCAGGCCGTAGGTCTCGCGGACGATCGGCGAGTTCGGGATGATGTCGATCCCGTGCTCCGCGTCGACCGACATGTCGCGGATGCCCATGATGAAGTGCTTGGGGTTCAGCGGCTTCCCGGTGTTCCAGGCCGGGCAGGCCTCCTGGCAGCGGCCGCACTCGGTGCAGGTGAACCCGTCGAGCAGGTCCTTCCAGCCGAGGTCCTGGAGGGTCCGCAGCCCGAACGAGGCGTCCTCGGCCTCGAGGTCGAGGGCCGGCAGCTCGCCGCGCGGGCGGAGCTTGCGGAACCAGATGTTCGGGAAGCTCGTGGCGATGTGCAGGTGCTTGCTGAACGGCAGGTAGCACAGGAACGCGGCGACGAGCGCGATGTGGCCCCACCACAGCAGCGCGAACAGCGCCTCGAGGACTGCCTGGCGACAACGCCCGGAGCGGGACGGCGAGGGCGGTCGCGACGAAGGCGCCCGGCTGGTCGCCGTAGCGGGCGAACTCGACCGCCTGGGCCAGGAGCTCGGTCGCGACCACGCCACCGATCATCGTGAGGATGACCAGCGCGTCGCGGTTGTAGGTGAGCCGCGCCGGCTTCGTGACCAGGCGACGGACGAACGCCCAGCCGATCGACGCGAGGACGATGACCGCGACCACGTTCTGCATGGCGCTGACCGCGGTCCAGAGGAGGCCGTCGAACGGGATCGAGATGACGGCCTGGATGATCCCGCCGGTCACGATGTTGGCGGTCCCGATGGTCAGGAGCACGAAGCCCCAGAAGATGCCGGCGTGCATGATCCCGGCCCGCGGGTCCTTGAACATCTTCGTCTGGACGAACGCGTACCGGATCAGGCCGCTGAACCGTCGCCGGGATGTCCGCGAACGGGCTCGGTCCGGCGGCGCGGACCGCGGCGAACACCCGCAGGTGACGCGCCATCGCGAGCACGAAGAACGCCGCGGCGCCCCAGAAGACCGGGAAGACGAGCGGGTATGCGGGGACGTCGGCGAACGTCTCGAGCATGGCCGTCAGCCGGCGCGCCCGTGGTCGAAGGGGCCGGCCAGCGTCTCGAGCGCGTGGTCGAGCACCGGCTCCACGGCCGCGAACGATTCGATGGCGCCCTTCGGGCTGCCGGGGACGTTGACGACGAGCGTCCGGCCGATGACCCCGACGAGGCCGCGCGAGAGGTCGGCCAGCGGCGTGATCGCGCGACCGGAGGCGCGCATGGCCTCGGCCAGCCCGGGGACCTCGTAGTCGATGACCCGCGCGGTCGCCTGCGGCGTCACGTCGCGCGGCGTGAGGCCCGTCCCGCCGGTCGTGACGATCAGGTCGCGGCCTGGAGCGCCGCCCGCGAGCGCGTCCCCGATGGCGGCGACGTCGTCCGGCACCAGCGCGCGGTCCACCGCGAACCCGATGGCCGACAGCCGTTCCTCGAGGGCCGCGCCCGACTCGTCCTCGCGAACGCCGGCCGAGACCCCGTCGCTGACCGTGAGGACGAGCGCCCGCCTCATCCGCCGCGTGGCCGCCGACTCGGCGACTTCGGCTTGCCGGACGACTTCGGCCGGCCACGGGACCCCGGGTTGATCCGTCCCGCCGAGCGGTCGCCCGGCTGGCGGACCGGCGGCGGGGCATCCGGTCCGGCCGGCCGCACCCACTCCCCGCTCTTGCCGCCGGTCTTGCTGACCAGGCGCACCGAGCCGATCTCGACGCCGCGCTCCACGCCCTTGACCATGTCGTAGACGGTCAGGGCGGCGACCGATGCCGCGGTCATCGCCTCCATCTCCACGCCGGTCTGCCCGGTCGTGGCGGCCTCGGCGCGGATGCGCAGCACGCCCGCCCCGCGATCCGGGGTGATCGAGACCTGCAGGTCGGTCAGGGCCAGCGGGTGGCAGAGCGGGATCAGCTCGCTGGTCCGCTTGGCGCCCATGACCCCGGCCAGCTCGGCGACCCCGAGCACGTCGCCCTTCGCGCCGCCGCCGTCGATCACGAGGCTCATGGTCTCGGGCGAGAGCGAGACGGTCGCCTCCGCGACGGCGCGCCGAGCGGTGACGGGCTTGGCCGAGACGTCGACCATCCGCGGCCGCCCGGTCCGGTCCACGTGGGAGAGGCGCCGGCGCTCGAAGCGCGGGGCGGGCTTCTGGTCCATGCCGTCGAGGATAGCGGCCGCGGTCAGGCCCGGTCGAGCCACCACAGCTCGACCTCGGCGCCGGCCGGGAGCTCGTCGTGCGCCTCCGGGATGACCGCGAGGGCGTCGGCGGCGGCCAGGGCCGAGATGACGTGGCTCCCCTGCCCGCCGCGCCAGGCGGACCGGGACGCGCCCGCGCTCGTCGCGGACGGGACCGCCCGACGCGTCGCGCTCGGCGATGACCCGCAGGTAGCCGCGGCGGCCGGGGCTCTTGCTGACCGGATCGGTCAGGACCGCCCGGTCGACCGGCCGATGCAGGTCGTCGTCGCGATGGCCGCCGAGGCGCCGCAGCGCCGGGCGCACGAAGAGCTCGAAGGTCACGAAGGTCGACACGGGGTTGCCGGGCAACCCGAAGAGCAGGATCGGCGCCGGCCCCCGGTCGCCGTCCCGAACGCGAACGGCTTGCCCGGCTGGACCTTGACCCGCCAGAGGTCGATGGACCCGACCTCCTCGATCGCGGTGCGCACGACGTCGTACGGACCGACCGAGACGCCGCCCGACAGGATGATGGCGTCCACGCCGGCGTCGAGGCCGGCCCGGAGACGAGCGCGCACGTCCTCGAGCCGGTCGAGCGCGATGCCGAGCCGGACGGCCTCCGCCCCGGTCGCCTCGACGAGCGCGGCGAGCCCGGGGCCGTTGGCGTCGGGGATGCCGGCTGGTCCGAGCGGCACGCCCGGGCGCTCGCACCTCGTCGCCGGTGGCGAGGATCGCGACGCGCGGCCGGCGGTGGACCGTGACCCGGTCCAGGCCGGCGCCGGCGAGAAGCGAGATCACGGCCGGGGTGACGACGGCGCCCGGGCCGACCAGGGCGACGCCCGCGTCCGAGGTCGCTGCCGGCCCGACGGATCGAGCCGCCGACCGGGACGGCCTCGTGCACGAGGCACGCGGCCGGCAGCGGGCCGGTGGCGTCGCGGCCGCGCGATCCGGTGGCCTCGACCGCGTCGACGGGCGTCGTCGCCTCGACGGGCACCACCGCGTCGGCCCCGGGCGGGACCGGGGCGCCCGTCGCGATCCGGACGGCGGTACCGGGCCGGACGTCGCAGCCGGACGGGTCGCCGCCGGCCGGGACCTCGCCGATGACCTCGAGGCGGGCCGGGGACGTCTCCGAGGCGCCGGCCACGTCCGCGGCGCGGATGGCGTAGCCGTCCATCGCGGCGTTGTCCCACGGCGGCAGTGCGGTCCGGCTGACGGCCGTCTCGGCCATCACGCGGCCCAGCGCCGCGCCGATCCCGACCGTCTCCGTGCCGACCGGTCCGGCGATCGCCGCCATGACGCGGGCGAGCGCCTCGTCGACCGAGAGCAGCTGGTCCGCGGTCATCGCACGCGTCGCGCCACCGGTGGTCGCCGCGGTGGCGGCGACGGCGTCGTCGGGCTGGTCGTCGCCGGCCTTCGCGTCGGCGACCCACGCGACGAGGAGCGCGAGGAGGATCGCCACGATGCCCAGCACGATCGCGGTCTCCTGCCAGAACGCGAACGGGAACAGCTGGACCAGTCGCTCGGTCGCCGGGTCGAAGGTGTACGAGCCGCCCGCGAAGAAGATCTGGTGGAAGACCTCGAAGAGCGTGTCGAAGGCGACGAACGACACGAGACCCGCCACGACGAGCGTCGCGATCAGCCCGACCGCCCCGCCCCAGACGGCGCGCCACGACGCGGCCCGGTGCCGCGCCGCGACGCCGCGCCGCGATCACGAGGGCGGCCACGGCCGAGGACGAGCGTGACCACGAAGAAGCCGATGAAGACGCCGCGCACGTCGCGCATGTGCTGGCGTTCCTTCTCGTCGAGCACGGGCGCGCCCGAGACCGCGACATCGAAGTCCGGCGGGCCGATCACCAGGTCGCTGAGGATGCTGCCGGTCGCGGCGCCCAGGTCGGTCTCGCTGAAGCCGGTCCAGGCGGCCGCCTCGGCGCGGCCCTTGCTCGAACGACACCCAGAGGGGGTTCAGGAAGAGCGGGATCGTGACCGCGAGGATGACGAACGCGGTCGCGACGGCGATGAGGAGATCGGCCGCGCGGCCGGCGAGGTGCTGCACGGCTGCATCCTAGCCGCTCGGAGCCGACGACCCCGGCCGGGACGGTGGGCCTACTCGTCCTCGAGCGTCTTCGCCTGGTCCCACCAGCCCTCGATCGTGAGGTCGGTCGGCGGCTCCATGTCGAGCTCGCTCGCGCCCTGGTGGATCCGGACGGTGAAGTCCTCGAGCGGGAGCTGGAGGATGTCGTGCAGCCCTTCGATCCGGGCCTGGATCATCATGTAGTGCTCGTCCGGTCCGAAGCTCGCGAGGTTGAGCATCAGGGCCTCGTCGCGCCACATCAGGACGTCGTTCGTGGTCGCGCCGACCTGGTCGGCCAGGGTCTGCCGGCGGGTCGGCGTCTCGGACACCTCCAGCAGCAGGCCGGTCGTGAAGATCCCCTGGTGGTCGAGCCGGTCGAGGTGGACCGGTTCGATGCGCGTCAGCTCGTCGATCGGTGGCATGGCACGGATGATGCCACGGGCCGACCGCTCCCCGCCCGTCGACCGGACTGACACGGATCTGCGACGCTCGCACGCCGCGGTGTAGCCAGATCGGGCGGCACGGTCCACGATGGTGGCGAGATGCTGTCCTTCCTGTTGCGGCGCGTGCTCCCCGGCCGCCTCGTCCCGCTCCTGGCCCTCTGGGAGGTCTACACGGCCGCCCGCTGGCTGCACGGGCTGCGGGTCGCCGCGAGGCGCCGCCATCGTCCGACCAGGCTGGTCGTCTCGGGCGAGCCGCCGACCACGGATCACCCGCCCGACGCCGCACGTTGACGCGAGCGGCCGGCGACGGTGGCCCCGTGGTCTCTCAGCCGGATCTCAGGCGCCGCCGCCTACCGTGGGATCAGCAGCCCTTCCCCGACTGATGAGGCCCCCGCCATGACCGACCTGATGGACCGACCGTTCCTCTACCAGGAACCCGACGACGACCAGCCCGACGAGACCGACCGCGGCCTCGTCTACGACCTCGGCACCCTCGACCGCCGCCGCGTGCTCCAGCTGCTCGGCTTCGGCGGGATCTCGGCCGGCATGTTCGTGATCGCCGGCTGCACCCCCGGCGCCAGCGCGTCGCCGTCCGCGAGCGCGAGTGCCAGTGCGGCCGCGAGCGCCGCCGGCGCCAGTTGTGCGGTCATCCCCGAGGAGACGGCAGGTCCCTTCCCCGGCGACGGCTCCAACGGCCCCGACGTCCTGAACCAGAGCGGGGTCGTCCGCCAGGACATCCGCTCGAGCTTCGGCTCGTCCACGACCACGGCCCAGGGCGTGCCGCTGAAGATCCAGCTGACGATCCAGGATGCCGCCGACTGCGCGCCGATCGCCGGCGCCGCGGTCTACCTCTGGCATTGCGACCGGGACGGCAACTACTCCCTGTATTCACAGGGCGTCACCGACGAGAACTACCTCCGCGGCGTCCAGGAAGCGGACGCGAACGGGGTCCTGACGTTCCAGAGCATCTTCCCGGCCTGCTACTCGGGTCGCTGGCCGCACGTCCATTTCGAGGTCTACCCGAGCCTCGACATGGCGACCAACGAGAACAACAGGGTCGCGACGTCGCAGATCGCCCTGCCGAAGGACATCTGCGACGAGGTCTACGCCACCGACGGCTACGCCCAGAGCGTCCAGACCATGAGCCAGGTGTCGCTGACGACCGACATGGTGTTCCGCGACGACGGCGCCGCGCGGCAGCTCGGGACGATGTCGGGCTCGGTCGCCGACGGGCTCCAGGTCGCCCTGGTCGTGCCCGTCGGCGCCTAGCCGTTCGGTCGGGTCAGCTCTCGGGTCAGTTCTCGGGGTCGGTGCCGCCCCCGCCGCCCCCAGTGCCCCCGCCGGGGTTGTCACAGATGACCTTGAAGACCTTGGACTTGGCCTTCACGCCGGCGTCGCCGTCCTTGCCGTAGAGCGTGGCCTTGTAGTGGCCGGACGCCAGGTCGTACGGGCCGGCGATGAAGTAGCCCTGGCCGTTCGCGGCGACGTCGCCACCGTCCTCGTCGGCACCGGTCGGGGCGTCCCCGCCCTGCACCGTGAAGACGAGATGGCCCGTCTGGTCGGCGTCGAGGCCGAACCCTTCGACGTCGAACCCGCACCCCACCTTCGGATCGTTGTTCGGGGTCTTCGTCGGGGTGCCATCGTCGTGGATCTTCAGCGTGCCGTTGTTGCCGGCGGCGGCACCCCCGACCGCCACCATCCAGACCAGCCCCACGGCGCTCAGGGTCGCGCCGAGATGTCGTGATCGCCGCCTTGCCATGCGTTGCCTCCGAGAATGGTCAGCCGAGGTGGTCGTAAGGCCGCCACCCGCGGGTCGTCGGTCGAGCATCGACCGTGGGCCGTCCGTTGTCCACGGCCGGGACCATTTGTCGGTGCGGCCGCGCAACCGGCGTGAGGACGTGTCGTCCGACCGGTCGCGCTACCCCTCCGGTTTGTCCCCGAGGATCGTCACGCCGATGCCTCGCGGGATCACCGTCGCATCTCGAGCCTCGCCGCGCACTACGATGCCGACCTGACTTCGCGACCCGCCCGGTCGTCGTCTGGAGGCTGCCGTGACCGAGACGCTCATCCCGCCGATCGAGGAATCGCTCGCCGACCTCGACCGTCTCGATCTCCGAACGAGGATGTTCATCGACGGCTCGTTCCGCGATGCCGCAAGCGGCGACCGGTTCGTCACCGAGAACCCGGCCACCGGCCGCCCGATCACCGAGGTCGCCGAGGGCGGTCCGGCCGACGTGGATCTCGCGGTCGCAGCCGCGCGTCGGGCCGCCGACGACGGTCGCTGGTCACGTCTGGACCCGGGCGCCCGCAAGCGGATCCTGATCGCGTGGGCCGACCTGATCGAAGCGCATTCGCGCGAGCTGGGCCTGATCGAGACGATCGATGCGGGCAAGCCCATCACGGACACCGTCGGCCTCGACATGCCGGAGACCGCCGCCTGCATCCGCTGGCACGCGGAAGCGGCTGACAAGCTGTACGGACAGGTCGCCCCGTCGCCCGAAGGGACCATCGCCACCATCACCCGTGAGCCGTGCGGTGTCGTGGGGGCGGTCGTCCCCTGGAACTACCCCGCGCAGATGGCGGCGTGGAAGCTCGGGCCGGCCCTGGCGACCGGGAACACGGTCGTGATCAAGCCGGCCTCCACGACGTCGCTCAGTCTTCTGCGAATCGAGCGAGCTCGGCAGCGAGGCCGGCCTTCCCGATGGGGTCCTCAATGTCGTCACCGGACCGGGCGGCACGGTCGGCGAGGCGATCGGCCGCCACCCCGACATCGATTGCGTCGCGTTCACGGGTTCCACCGAGGTGGGTCGCCGCTTCCTCCACTACGCGGCCGATTCGAACCTCAAGCGCGTCCTCCTCGAGCTTGGTGGCAAGAGCCCCCAGATCGTCTTCGGCGATGTGTCCGATCTCGGCGCGGTGGCGGCCAACGTGGCGATCGCGATCTTCTGGAACATGGGCGAGAACTGCAGTGCCGGCTCACGCCTCATCGTCCACCGCTCACGGAAGGCCGCCCTCCTGGAGGCGATCGAGGCCGAACTCGCCGCATGGCCCGTGGGTGACCCGCTCGACCCGACGACCCGTATCGGGGCGCTCATCTCGAAGGAGCAGATGGACAAGGTCCTCGGCTACATCGACATCGGCCGCCAGGAGGGCGCCCGTGTCCTCACCGGCGGCTCGCGGATCCTCGAGGAGACCGGTGGCTGGTTCGTCCCGCCGACGGTCTTCGACCGTGTCACGAACGACATGCGCATCGCGCGTGAGGAGATCTTCGGTCCGGTCCTGTCCGTCATCGAGTTCGACACCGAGGCGGAGGCGGTATCCATCGCGAACGACACGCCCTACGGCCTCGCCGCCTCGCTGTATACGCACGATCTGGACGTCGCCCATCGCGTCGCCCGCGAGGTGCGGGCCGGCGTCGTCGGCATCAATGCCTATTCGGAAGGGGACATGACGACGCCGTTCGGCGGCTACAAGCAGTCCGGTTTCGGCGGACACGACAAGTCCCTCCACGCGCACGACCAGTACACCGAGACCAAGACCACCTGGATCCAGCTCCGACCGCCGGCGTAGGCCGCGCGCCCCGTCGGCGGCTCGGGCGCGGTCAGGCTTTGGACGAGCCGCGCCCCCGTTCCAGCAGCGCCGCGGCGAACCCGGCCAGGGCGACGTCCTCGAGCGGCGGGTTGATGAGCCCGGCGCGGGCGTCGCGGAACGCCCGCTCCAGCGGGCCTGCCAGGAACCCGGGGCCGCCGGCGATCCGGAGCGCCTCGTCCGTCGCGTCGACCGCTGCCTGCGTGCAGACCAGCTTGGCCAGGGCCAGGTCCGTCGGGTCCCGGGCGTCGTCCCACTGCCGGGCCGCGCCGAGCAGCACGTGTCGTGCGGCCCGCAGGTTCGCGTCGAGGCGCCCGAGCCGGAGCCGGACGCTCGGCAGGTCCGCGACGCTCGTGGAGCCGTCGCCCGGGCGATGGGCGAGCGCCCAGCGCGAGACCGTCGTTCGGGCGCCCTCGCCGATACCCAGGTAGGTCGCGGCGGTCGCGGCCGCGAACCACGCGCGGGGCACCGACCCGCGCGGATCGGGCGCGCCGGCCACGGACCGCGAGACGAGCGTCGCCTCGGCGTCGTCGAGCACGAGCCGGCCGGAGGCGGAGCCGCGCATCCCCAGTGCCTCGAATCCGTCGCGCCGCTCGACGCCCGGGCCGCCGAGGTCGACGAGGAAGCTGCCGACCTCTGGGCGCGCGCCGTCAGCGGCGATGCGGGCGGTCACGAAGGCCAGGGCCAGGTTCGGCAGCCACGTGGTCCAGGTCTTCTCCCCGGTGAGCCGCCACGTCCCGTCGTCGCCCGGGCGAGCCGCGGTCCCGGGGATCGCGCCACGAGCGGGCGACCCGCCACCGTCCTCGGTGGCGGCGTTGTTGATGAGGGCACCATCCTCGACGATCGCCCGGTAGACACGATCCCGGATCGGATCCGGGACGCCCTCAGAGTCGCGCAGGGCCCCGACCACGTGGATCTGCATCGCGAACCCGAGCCCCGTCGAGCCGTCGACCGCGCCGACGAGGGCCAGCACCTCGATCGCCTCGACCATGGTGGCCCCGAGCCCGCCCGCGTCTCGTGGGACGGTCAGCCGGTGCAGACCACTCCCGACGACCGCCTGGCCGGCCCGCGGATCGAAGGCATCACCAAGCTCCAGCTCCCGGAGACGAGCGACCAGGGCGTCCCCGGCCGCCTGCAGATCGGTCCTCACGTTGCTTTCGCGTCGCGGACCCAGCGCATCGGCTTGATCGGCCGCCCCGCGGCGGAGTCCTCGAGGAGGGCGGCGAACCGCCGCTCGCGGGTGGACGCCTGCTTCGCGCCGGCCAGCCAGCCCAGGACCGCCCGGCGATACGACGGCGGCCGGCGCTCCCAGTCGGCCCACGCGGGCTCGTCGGCCCGGAAGCGCGCCTCCTCGTCGTCGGTGAGCGGCCTGGAGCGGGCGCTCGTACGAGTAGACGCCGGTCTTCGCGTCCGACCGCTCCTCGAACGCGGACAGACCGGCCGGCCGCATCCGGCCCGCTTCGGTCAGCGCCGCGACCTTGGCCACGTTGATCGCGCTCCAGTTGCTGCCCTTGCGCCGCGGGGTGAACCGCTGCGCGTAGGAGTCCGGTCCAGGCCGTAGCGGACGCTGTCGATCCAGCCCACGCAGAGCGCCTCGTCCACGGCATCCGACCATGCGACGCTCGGCCGACCGGTCGCCTTCCTGTAGCCGCCGAGCCACAGCTCGTCGGCGGTGTCGGCGTTGGCGTCGAACCAGTCGCGGAGCTCCTCGGGGGTCGCGAAGAACCGGACGTCGCGAGGCTCCGGCTTCATGCCTCGGCCGGGACCGCGGCGGCCTCGCGGAGGAGCGCCCAGGCCCGCTCGACGTGCCGCCGCTCGGTCCGCAGGTTCCCGATCGAGACACGGATCGTGAATCGGCCCGCCGAGCCGGGTGTGCGACAGGAAGACCTCGCCGGTCCGGTTGACCGCGTCCATGATCGCCGCGTTGGCGTCGTCGAGCGCCTCGTCCGACCCGGTCCAGCCCGCCGGTCGCCAGCGGAAGCAGACCGTCGCGAACGGGACGGGCGCGAGCCGCTCCCAGTCCGGGTCGGCGTCGACCTGCGCCGCGAACCACTCGGCCAGCTCCAGGTGCTCGCGGATCCGCGCGCGCAGCCCGTCGAGGCCGAACCAGCGCAGCTGGATCCACAGCTTCAGCGCCCGGAAGCGACGCCCGAGCTGCGGCGTGTAGTCCGTGTAGTCGCGGACCGGGGTCGCGCGGTCGAGCGTCCGCAGGTACTCCGGGTGGAGGCTGAACGCCTCCGAGAGCACGTCCATCCGGCGCGTGAGCAGCAGCGAGGCGTCGAGCGGCGTGAACAGCCACTTGTGCGGGTTCACGACGATCGAATCGGCGCGCTCCCAGCCCTCGAACGGCGCACGGCGGTCCGGGCAGCATCGTGACGACGCCGGCGTAGGCGGAATCGACGTGGAGCCACAGCCCCTCGGCCTCGGCGATGTCGGCGATCGCGGCGACCGGGTCCACCGACGTCGAGGACGTGGTGCCGAGCGTGGCGACGACCGCGATCGGGCGCCGCCCGGCGGCGCGATCGGCGGCGATGGCCGCTCGAAGCGCGTCGGGGTCGAGCTCGAAGCGCTCGTTCGTCGGGATGCGGACCAGCGCGTCGCGCCCCAGGCCGAGCGTCATGCACGCCTTCTCGATCGAGCTGTGCGCCTCGGCCGAGGCGTAGACCCGCAGCGCGGGAAGGTCGGTCCGACCGGTCAGGCCCTGCTGGGCGGCGTCGACGCCGGCCGCCTGTCGTGCCGCGGCCAGCGCGATCAGCGACGACGTCGAGGCGGTGTCGGTCAGCAGGCCGTCGAAGGTCGCCGGCAGCCCGAACGCCTGGCGCAGCCAGTCCACCACGACGCCTTCGAGCTCGGTGCCGATCGGCGAGGTCCGCCACAGCATCGCGTTCTGGCCGAGGGTCGCGGTCAGCATCTCGCCGAGGATCCCGGGACCGGACGCGGTCGTCGCGAAGTAGGCGAGGAAGCCCGGGTGCTGCCAGTGGGTGGCGTTCGGCTCGATCAGGCGCCGGTAGTCGGCGAGGATCGCGTCGATCGGCTCGGGGCCCTCGGGCGCGGTCGCCGGGAAGAGCGGCCGGAGCGATCCCGGCTCGATCGGCGGGAAGACGTCCCGCGTCTCGATGGTCTCGAGGTAGTCGGCCATCACGTCGACCACGGCGTGCGCCGCCGCGCGGAACTCCGCGGGCGACATGTCGCCGGTCAGCGGCTGCGGTGGGTCGTCGGGTCGCGGGTCGGTCACGCGCCCGAGTGTACCGAGGCGCGCCGGCCCTAGATGGAGTCGCCGACCCGGGACAGGATGTCGCTGATCTGCGAGCCGAGCAGGATCAGCGCGACGATGCCCAGGATCGCGAAGACCAGGAAGAGGCCGACGATCAGCGCGCAGGCCAGCGCGAGACCGCGGACCCCGACACCGGACGGGCGGACCAGCGCGGAGTTGGCGAACTTGTCGTGCAGGCCCTGCTTCGTGGGGCTCGCGACGGTCGAGACGAGGAGGACCATCGACCAGACGAACGTGGACGAGCGCCAGCCAGCGCTGACCCGGCGGCAGGACCAGGTCGATCAACGACAGGATGAAGCCGAGGCCGAGCCACCGCTTCACCGCCTGCTCGAACGACAAGCGGATGTCCGTCGAAGGCGTTGCCGACCTGGATCCCGAAGATCCGCTGGCCGATCGTCGCCCGACGGCCGCCGGTCCAGAAGAACACGAAGTAGGCCAGGCTCAGCACGACGACCAGGATCGAGAACGGCCGGACCGGTGACCCGGTACGAGTACGAGAACCCGTCCGCGCGCCTCCGCTCGTGACGGTCTCGCCGAGCCCGAGGACGGCGCCGGTGATCCCGGCGACGATCGCGACCAGGATCGTGTCGACGAAGAAGGCGATCAGCCGCGAGATCGTGTCGGCGAAGGACAGCCCCGGCGCGACCTCGCGCTGCGGCGCGACGGGCTCCCAGCCCACGGTCGGCGCCGGTGCCGGGCGGGGGCGGCACGACGGGCGGCGGCGCCGCGGGATCGGCCCAGCCGACCGGTCCCGTCGGGGGCGGCGTCGGCGCGCTCCAGCCGACCGGCGCGGCCGAGATCAGGCCGGGCTGCGCCGGGGGCGCGGGGTTGACGGTGGTGGGATCGGCCGGCGACGCGGGCGGCGTCGGCTCGGGCGGGGTCGCGGGTGGCGCGGGCTGGTCCGGCGGTTCCTCGCTCATGCGCGCATCCTACGCGACGCGCCGATGCCACAAACGGCTCCGCGACCGGCGATCCAGCGCCGCGTGGCGTCGGGAGCGACGCCGACGAGACATCCGGGGCGTACATTTCGGCGATGCAGGCGATGTGGCCACGCCGCGAACCCGGCGTCATCCAGCGCGTGATCCGCGCGTGCGGCTGGCTCGGCGTGAGTGTCGGGCTCCTCGCCGGAGTCATCACCTTCCTGATGGTCGACTGACGGCTACGCCTCGATGACCTGCGGCTACGAGCCGCTGTCCTTCGCCGTCGACACGGGCCAGTGGGAGTGCGCCACCAAGGAGGGCGCCATCGTGCCGGCGCCGGACCTGCTGTGGTCGGTCGTGTCCGTGCTCGATCGCGGTCGTCGTCTGGACCGGCATCGGCGCGCTCCTGGGTCGGCTGATGCGCGATTCGGAACACCTGGATCTCGACCGGCAGGGCATCGGCTGACCTAGGGCCATTACAACTTCATCTACAGGACTCCGAACGGACCATCGGCGACTAGGTGCGCGTGTCGCGCGATGGGAGCATCCCGGCATCGGGTCGGATGGCCGCCATCGGCGAACCGGGCGACCCGACACGAGAGCCCGCCGGAGGATCAGTGCAACCGCCGGCGGGCTTTTCCATTCCGCGCATACGTCAGTCGCGCCGCTGCGGGCAGGCCACCGACGGTCGTACCCTGATCAGGCCCCCGGTCCGCTCGACGCGGCCGGGTCCCTCATCACGTTCAGATATTGGTCGGGGCGGCCGGATTTGAACCGACGACCACCAGTCCCCCAGACTGGTGCGCTACCAGACTGCGCCACGCCCCGACAGGCGTCGAAGTCTAGCACCCGACCGCGCGGGACGCCCCTACCCCGCCGTGCGGCCCTCGCGCGCGAGCCACGCGCTCGCGTCGGCCAGCTCGTCCTTCGATTCGCGGGCCAGCAGGTCGACCAGGCAGCGCTGCACGTTCTTGCCCTCGAACAGCGCGCGCTCGACCTCGCGGGCGATCGGCATCTCGACGCCGAGGCGTTCCGCCAGCGCCAGCGCCGCCTTGACCGTGTAGGCGCCCTTCGGCCGTGCCCGGCATCGTCGCCTCGATCTCGGTCCAGGTGCGGCCCTTGGCCAGCTCCTCGCCGAGCCGGTGGTTGCGCGACAGCCGCGACCCGCACGTGGCGATCAGGTCGCCCATCCCGGCGAGCCCCGCGAACGTCAGCGGGTTGGCGCCGGCCGCGATCCCGAGCCGCATCATCTCGGCGAGCCCGCGGGTCAGCAGCCCGGCCTTGCCGTTGTCGCCGAAGCCGAGCCCGTCGGCGGCGCCGGCCGCGATGGCCACGACGTTCTTGAGCGCCCCGGCCAGCTCGACGCCGAGGATGTCCTCGTTGACGTAGAGCCGGAACCGCCGCCGCGCGAGCCGGTCCACGACCCGCCGCGCCAGCTCGAGGTCCGGCGAGGCGACCACGGCCGACGCCGGCAGGTTGCGCGCGACCTCGGCGGCGAGGTTCGGTCCCGACAGCGCGGCGATCGCGCCCCGGCGCGACGCCGCTCGCCTCGGCGATGACCTGGCTCATCCGCAGCAGCGTGTCGCGCTCGAGGCCCTTGACGACCGACAGGAGCGCCGCCGTCTCGGCGAGGTACGGGGCGCACGACGTCGGTCGTCGCGCGCAGGTGCGCGGACGGCGCGGCGAAGACGACCAGGTCCGTCGCCGCGGCCAGCGCCGCCGGGTCCGCGGTCGCGATGACCGTCGGCGGCAGGTCCACGCCCGGCAGCCGCGTCTCGTTGCGGCCGGTCTCGCGGATCCGTGCCGCCGTCTCCGGGGAGTGGCACAGGAGCGTGACCGGCTCGACCCGGGCGATGAGCCGCGCGAGCGTCGTCCCCCAGGCGCCGGCGCCGACGACCGCGACGCTCGGGGCGTCCATCAGGAGCGGCGGGTCTTCGACTTGCCGGCCGTCCGGCGGGCCGGCTTCGCGCCGGCGGCCGCGCCGGCCTTCTTGCGGCGCGGCAGCTTGACCGACGCCCGGTCGCGGAAGACGAGCTTGATCGGCGTGCCGTCGAAGCCGAACGTCTCGCGCAGCCGGTTCTCGAGGTAGCGCCGATAGCTGAAGTGGACCGCCGACGCGTCCGAGGCGAAGAACACGAACGTCGGCGGCGCGATCGCGGCCTGCGTCGCGTAGAAGAGCTTCGGGCGGCGGCCGCGGACCGGCGGCGGCGGCGTCCGCTCGGTCGAGGCGGTCAGCATCCGGTTCAGCTCGCCGGTCCCGATCCGGCGGCGGCGCTCGGCCCAGATGTCGACGGCGGCCTCGAGCACGCGCCCGACGCGCTGCCCGGTCTTGGCGCTGATCGACAGGATCGGCGCGAAGTCGAGGAACGGGACCTCGTTGCGGATCCACTCGACGTACTGGTCGAAGGTGCGGTCGGTCTTCTCGGTCAGGAGGTCCCACTTGTTGACCGCGATGACCAGGCCCTTGCCCTCCTCCACCACGTACCCGGCGACGTGCGCGTCCTGCGCGGTCAGCCCCTCGACGGCATCGATGACGAGCACCGCGACGTCGGCGCGCGACAGCGCCCGGAGCGCCCGCAGGGTCGAGTACTTCTCCGCCGCCGGACCCGACGCGACCTTGCCGCGCCGGCGGATCCCGGCGGTGTCGATGAGGATGACCTCGCTGCGGCCCCAGGCCAGCCGCGTGTCGATGGCGTCGCGCGTCGTGCCGGGCACCTCGGACACGATCGAGCGCTCCTCGCCGAGCAGGGCGTTGAGCAGGCTCGACTTGCCGACGTTGGGCCGGCCGACGAACGCGATCGCGGCGGGCTCGGCGTCCTCGGCGGCCATCGCGGCGTCCCACTTCGCCGCCTCGGGGTCGATCGCGGCAGGTCGATGTCGGGCTCCTCGCCGTCGTCGCCCTCGACGCCGTCCGCGTCCGCCTCGTCGCCGACGACGTACGGCTCCAGCCGGCCGGCCGCGACCTCGTCGGCCCACGCCTCGGCCTCGGCCTCGCGGGTCTTGCGCGCCAGCTCGCGCTCGCTCTCGGGCGGCAGCGACCAGACGATGGCGTCGAGCAGGTCGCCGGTGCCGCGGCCGTGCGCCGCGGAGATCGCGTAGGTCTCGTCCCAGCCCATGGCGTGGAACTCGGCGCCCTCGAGCTCGCGCTTCTCGTTGTCGGCCTTGTTGACCGCGACGATGACCGGCGCCTTCGCCCGCCGCAGGATGTTCGCGGCCTCGCTGTCCGAGGCGGTCATGCCGGTCGACGCATCGACGACGAAGACGATGACGTCGGCCTCGGCGATGGCCAGCCGCGCCTGCTCCTGGACGCGCGCCTCGATGGGGTCGTCCGGGTCGAGCTCGAGGCCGCCGGTGTCGACGATCACGAACCGCCGGTCGTTCCACTCGCCGTCGCCGTAGAGGCGGTCGCGCGTCGTGCGGGCGCGGTCCTCGACGATGGCCGTGCGCCCGCCGACGATCCGGTTGAAGAGCGTGCTCTTGCCGACGTTCGGTCGCCCGACGATGGCGACGACCGGGAGCCCGTCCGTGCTGCCCGCCACGGGTCAGGCGGCGCCGGAGGTGGCGACGCGGCCCGGGGTCGGGAGCGAGGTGGTCCGGCCGGCCGGCGTCGCCGCGCCGGCGAGCGCGGCATCGGCCAGCGCCCTCGGCGTCGGCCGCGACCTCGGGCGTGCCGGCGTTCGCGTAGATCCAGCGCACGACGTCGCGGAGGTCCTCGATCGGGGTGGACGTGCCGCCGGTCACGCCGACGACGCGGGCGTTCGCGAACACCGCGGCATCGGTCAGGTCCGCCACGCCCTGGATCTGGACGGCGCGCGTCCCGACGATCTCGCAGAGCCGGGTCAGCTCCTTGGTGTTCGCGCTCGAGCGGCCGCCGACCACGACCATCAGGTCGACCTCGCGGGCCAGCTCGACGGTGTCCTCCTGGCGGCGGATCGTGACCGGGCAGACCGTGTTGACGATCTTGAGCTCGTGCGAGCGCGAGACCATCATCGCGGCCAGCTTCTCGAACTTCCAGGGCGGCTGGGTGGACTGGCTGATCAGGGCCAGCTTCTTGCGCCGCGGGATCGCCGCGTCCCACTCGGGCTCCTCGTCGACCACGATGACGTCCGGGGCGAAGCCGAGCAGGCCGACGACCTCGGGGTGGTTGGGCGTGCCGAGGAGCACGATCGTGTAGCCCTCGTCGACCAGCTTGCGCAGCTCGCGCTGCTCGGCGATGACCCAGGTGCAGGTGCCGTCGATGACCTCGAGGCCGCGCGCCTCGGCGCGTGCCAGCACGTCCGGCCGGACGCCGTGGGCGCGGATGACGACCGCGGCGCCGTGGTCGACGTCGTCGAGCGCCTCGACGGTCTCGATGCCCAGGTCCTGCAGCTCGCGGACGACGCCGTCGTTGTGGACGACCTGGCCGAGGGTGTGCGTCGACTTGCCGGCGGCCGCCGACTCCTTCGCCTTGTCGATCGCCTCGCGAACGCCGTAGCAGAAGCCGGTGCGCTTCGCGATGCGGACGTCCTGCACGGTTCCCATGGACCGATTATCGCACGGGGTCCCCGTTCGACCCCCCGTAGACGCCCCGCTGGGCCGGCGGGAGCAGCGCCGCGATGCGCCGCATGATGACGTCGGTCGCGAGGCCCTTGGCCGTCTTGCGGTCGGTGCCGGGCGGCAGGACGTCGGCGAGCCGGAACGCCTCCCCGACGCGCACGGTGACGCGGCCGCCCGGATGCGGGAGCTTCTGGCCCCGCGGCCAGACCCCGTTCGAGCCCGAGATGCCGATCGGCACGATCGCCGCCCCGGTGCGCAGGGCGAGCACCGCGACCCCGTCGCGCGCCTCGTGGAGCGCGCCGTCCGCGCTGCGCGTGCCCTCGGGGAAGACGAAGAGGACGTGGCCCTCGTCGAGGATGCGCTTGGCCAGCCGGAACGCCTCGACGTCGGCGGCGCCGCGGTCGACCGGGTGGACCCCGCCGTTGCGCGCCACCCAGCCGACGACCGGCCAGGCGAACAGCTCCTTCTTGCCGAGCCACTGCATCCGCCGGCCGAGCGTCGGCGTCAGCCACGCTCCGAGCACGACCGGGTCGAAGTTGGAGGCGTGGTTGGCGGCGATGATCACGGGCCCCTCGCGCGGGATCGCGGCGAGGTCGCCTTCGATGTGGATCCGCGACATCCCGCGGGCGAAGATCCGGGCGCCGAAGGCGACGGTCGCGATCAGCGGCGTGATCGAGCTCTCGAGCCGGGTCGGCTCGACGGCCGCCGGGCCCGGGACCGGTTCGGACGGCCCGCCGGGCGGCGCCGGCGTCGGGCTCGAGCTCGGTCATCGGCGCGCCGCCGCGTCGCGGATCGCGTTGACGACCGCGGCGACGGTGTCCTCGAAGCGGTTGCCGTCGGTCGAGATGATGCGGGCGTCCGCGGCCGGGCGGAGCGGCGCGATCGGGCCGGTTCTTGTCGAGGTCGTCACGGCGGCGCAGGGCGACGAGGATCGCTTCGGCGTCGGCGCCGGCCGGGTCCAGGCCGCGCTCCTCGGTCCGCCGCCGCGCGCGCTCCTCGACCGAGGCGTCCAGGAACAGCTTGAGGTCGGCGTCGGGGAGCACGATCGTCCCGATGTCGCGGCCGGCCATGATGATCGCGCCGTCGCTGGCGATCGAGCGCTGCCGCGCGAGGAGCGCCGCGCGGACCTCCGGGACCGCCGAGACCGCGGACACGGCCGCGTCGACCGCGGGGCCGCGGACCTCCTCGGTGTGGTCGATCCCGTCGACCAGCACGCGGGAGAGCCGTCCATCGGCGTCGGGCGACAGGTAGACCTCGTCGACGAGCCCGCTCAGGTCCACCGGGTCGTCGACCTCCACGCCGCGGTCCTCGGCGAGCCACGTGACCGCGCGATAGAGCAGGCCGGTGTCGCAGAAGCGATAGCCGAGCTCGCTCGCCGCCGCGGCCCCGACGCTGCTCTTGCCCGACGACCCGGGTCCGTCGAGCGCGACGATCAGTCCGTCCATCCCGGCAGGATAGGCGCTCAGCGCGACCTGGCGGCGGTCGGCGGCTTCGAAGGCTGCGTCGGCGTCGGCGTCCTCGCGCCGCCGCCGCGACGGCTGCTCCCGCCGCCGCCGGCGAGCCCGCGGATCTCGGGCGCCTTGAGCGGCCGGACCGAGCCGCTGTGCAGGCCGTCGATGCGGACCGGGCCGATGCGGACGCGGACGAGCCGCTCGACCGGCGCCCCGACGGCGCCGAACATCCGGCGCAGCTGGCGCTTCCAGCCCTGCGCCAGCGTCGCCCGGTACCAGTGCAGCTCGGGCGGCGCCGGCCGGACGAGCTCGAGCAGGCGCGTCGTCTCGAAGCCGCTCATCGCCCGCAGGTTGGTGACCTCGGCGAGCCCCTCCTCGAGCGGGATGCCGGCGCGCAGGGCCGCCACCTGGTCGCCGTCCAGCGCCGTGCGCAGGCCCATCGCGTACTCGCGCTCGACCTCGAACCGCGGATGGAGGACCCGCTCCGACCAGTCGCCGTCGTTGGTGAGCAGGAGCATCCCCTCGGAGTCCTGGTCGAGCCGGCCGACCGGATACAGCCGCGCGCCCTCGGGGACGAGCGCCGTCGGCAGCAGGTCCAGCACGGTCCGTGGCGCGTGCTTGTCGCGGATCGTGGAGGCGACGCCCATCGGCTTGTGGAGCAGCAGGTAGGCCAGGACCCCGGCCCCGCCGATCACCCGGCCGTCGACGGTGATGATCGAGCGCTCCGGGTCGACCTGGTCGCCGACCCTGGCGACCTTGCCGTCGACGGTCACGCGGCCCTCGCCGATGAGCGCCTCGCTCGCGCGACGCGAGGCGACGCCGGCGGACGCGAGGACCTTCTGGAGCCGCTCGGCGGGCATCAGCCGGCGTCGTCGGTCGCGGCGATCGCGTCGTCGAGGGTCAGGCTGTCCGCCTCGGGCGGGCGCGGCGGCGACTCCCCGCCCTCCTCGGCCAGGCGGGCCGCGACGTCGGCCTCGAGCGGTGGCAGGTCCTCGAGGCTGGTGAGCCCGAACCGCTCGAGGAAGTCGAAGCCGGTCCCGTACAGGAACGGGCGCCCGGCGCGTCGGAGCGGCCCAGCTCGGCGATCAGCCGACGGTGCAGCAGCGAGCGGATCGTGTAGTCGGAGTCGACGCCGCGGATGCGCTCCACGGCGGCCTTGGTCACAGGCTGGCGGTAGGCCACGATCGCGAGCGTCTCGAGCGACGCGGTCGAGAGGCGGACCGCGTCGGCGCCGACGTAGCGCGCGACGAGCGCGCCGGCCTCCGGCGAGGTCGCGAGCTCGACCCGGTCGCCGTCGACGAGGAGGCGGATCCCGCGGGCCCGCAGCGAGACCTCGAGGTCGCCGAGCCGCGCGTCGACGGTCTCGCGGTCGGTCACGGCCAGCGCCGCGATCTCGCGGCGCGTCAGCGGTCGCTCGGCGACGAAGAGCAGCGCCTCGAGGGCGGCCTCGGTCAGCTCGATCGGCGTCGGCGCGACGTCCTCGTCCCGGCCGCCGGCCGCCGCCTCGAGCCGGGCGAGGGCGGCCTGGTCCGCGATCTCGATCTCGCGCGCCTCGTCGTCGATCACGCGAACGACTCCAGGGACTCGTCGAGGGGGGTCTCGGCCGCGTCCTCGGCCACGCCCGCCTCGGCCCGCTCCTTCGCCGTCGTCGCGCGCGCCACGATCGGCCCCCACGGCTCGGCCTGCGTGACGACGATCTCGCGGCGCTTCATCAGCTCGAGCAGGGCCAGGAAGGTCACGGCGATCACGACCCGGTCGCGGACGCCGTTGAGCAGGTCCTGGAGCACCACGGTCGGGGCGTCGCGGAGGGCCGCCCGGATGATGTCCGCACGTTCGGTCAGCGTGATCATGCGCGGCACGACCTCGGGCGGGAGCTCCGGGACCGGCGCCAGCACGACCAGCCGGTCCAGCACCTGGACGAGGCGCCGCGGGTCGACGGTCGGCGCGTCCGCGGGGCGGGCCCCGGCCAGCGCAGCGGCGTAGGCCGCCGACGGCTCGCGCCGGAACAGCCCGATGCGGCGCGTGGCGCCCTCCATCAGGCGCAGGCCGGCGTCGCGGTGGGCGCGGTACAGGATGAGCCGGGCGCGCAGCTCGGCCTCGGGGTCGGGCGCCTCGTCGCCGGCCGCAGCCGGCCTCGAGCGCCGGCGGCCGCGGCAGCATCGCGCGGCTCTTGATCAGGATCAGCTGGCCGGCGATCGCCACGAACGAGCTGACATTGCCGAGGCGGTCGGCCTCCAGCCCGGCCAGCGCGTCCAGGTACGCGTCCGCGAGCGCGCCCGAGCGGCACGGTCAGCACATCGAGGCGTCGCGCCTCGATCAGCGAGAGCAGCAGGCCGAGCGGGCCGTCGAACTCGGCGACCTGGACGTGGGTGGCCGACTCGGACCGGCGACCCTCGGCGAACCGGACGGCCATGACCGGGGTCCCGGCCATCAGTTCGCCTCGTCGGCGACGCGCAGCCGCTCGCCCGCCACCGGGTCGCGTGGGTCGTCCTGGTAGCGGATCAGGTCCGCGGCCCGGACCGAGCAACCGGCACCGAGCGCGAGCGCGGCCGAGGTCTCCGCGTGGGTGCGCAGCCGCTCGAGCGCGGGGCCGAACCCCGGCAGCCACCGGCTCGCGGACCAGATCCACGTCCCGTAGTGCTGGCCGAGCGAGTAGGCCACCCGCGGCCAGATGCCGGTGTCGCCCTTGCCGGCGTCGTGGAGCAGGCCCGCCAGCAGGAGGTCCGGGTCCGTCGCGCCGTCCGCGCGCAGCGACGCCACGACGTCCAGGCCGTGGCGCCGGTCGGCGACGTGCATCGAGTCGAACAGCGCGAGCTGCGCCGGCGTGGTCCAGGTCGCCAGCTCCGCCCGCTCCCCTGGCGACACGCTGGCCCGCAGGTGCGACCGGAACTGGCGGACCTTACCCGCCCACCAGGAAGCCATAGATCCCGTCGATGATGGGGAACAGCATCCGGCCGCCGATCGAGTTGCCGGGCGGCAGGAAGAAGATCGCGATCAGGACCAGGAAGCCGTACTGCTCGAGGACGGGGCGGATCCGGTACTCGGTCTGCCGATCGAGCGCCGCGAAGAGGACCTTGGACCCGTCGAGCGGCGGGATCGGGATCAGGTTGAAGAGCATCAGGACGATGTTGATGTACACGAACAGTTGCAGCACCGTGACGATCATCGGGGCGTTGATCTGGATCTCGGGGTTGCCGAGCGCGAACCGGAGCGGGATGGCGCCCGCGAGCGCCAGCACGAGGTTCGACAGCGGTCCGGCCGCGGCGACGATCGCCTCGCCCTGACGCCCGCCCTGCAGGTTGTTCGGGTTGACCGGCGTCGGCTTGGCCCAGCCGAAGCCGAACGTGCCCTGCGAGGCGATCATCGATGCCGCCAGCAGGACCCCGCCGATCGGGTCGAAGTGGACGATCGGGTTGAGCGAGAGCCGCCCGAACAGCTTCGCCGTGCCGTCACCGAGGCGGTAGGCCGCGAACGCGTGGGCGAACTCGTGGACCGGGAACCCGACGAGCAGCATGATCGCGACGACGATGACGATCGGGATCAGCGTATCCAGGGTCAAGCGGCACCTCGTGACGGGTCGCGGGTATGGTAGCCGCTAGAGCCGCCCGAGCAGGTCCGCCTTCTTCGCCTCGTACTCCTCGGCGCTGATCGCGCCGCGGTCGCGCAGGTCCGCGAGCGCCGTGAGCGTCCGCGCCACCTCGTCCGGGTCCGTGGTCCGCGGCGCCGACGCGGCGCGGTCGCCGGTGCCGCGGCCGGCGCGGCCATCGCGACGGTCGCATCGGCAGTACGCGTCGCCGGCCGCCGCGGCGGCGCCTCGTCGCGGATCGGCGGGGCCGGTCGGAACCCGCCGGCCATGTCCGTGTCGTACTCGTGCTTGGCGTTGAGGATCGCCTTCTTGAAGCCGATCGGGTCGATGATCATGTGGAACTTGCTGATCGCCGAGTCCGACGCCGTCAGGATCTCGAGGTCGCCGAAGCCGAACATCCGCCCGAAGATCGACTGCGACAGCGCCGCGTCGTTGATCTTCTCGAGGCCCGAATCCAGGGTCGTCTTGTTGAGGACGCCCTGGAGCTGGATGACCCGGCGCGATCGTCAGCACGTACTCCTGGTTGAGGTAGCGGAGCGTGGTCCAGCCGAGGACCGCGAGCCCACCGAAGAACAGGATGATCGTGATCCAGTTCAGGACCGTCCGGAGGGCGCCCGGCGCGCCGTCGCCCTTGATCCCGCCGCTCAGGATGGCCAGGATCACCGCGATGACGACGGCGAGGATCGTGAAGCGCGCGCCCGCGACGAAGACGAACCAGTGCTGCTTCTGGCGGGCGACGATCCGCTCCCCGTCCGACAGAAGCTCCTCGGCATAGCCCATCGCGCGTCGCTCCTCCAGTCAGGCCCGCGGATGGGCCTTGCGGTAGACGTCCCGGATCCGTTCGCCGGTCACGTGCGTGTACAGCTGGGTCGTGGAGATACTCGCATGGCCGAGCAACTCCTGGACGACGCGCAGGTCGGCGCCGCCCTCGAGCAGGTGCGTCGCGAACGAGTGGCGCAGCGTGTGCGGGCTGACCCGCTCGGCGAGACCGGCCGCGGTCGCCGCGCGCTTGACCACGGCCCACGCCTGCTGGCGCGCGAGCCGGCGTCCCCGGTCCCCGAGGAAGACCGGCCCGCCGCGGACCGGCGCCACGTGGGCGAGGGCCAGCAACCCGGGCCGCGGCCCGTCGATCCAGCGGTCGAGCCAGTCGAGCGCCACGTCGCCGACGGGCACGAGCCGCTCCTTGTCGCCCTTGCCGATGACGCGCACGAAGCCGCCGTCCATCGAGAGGTCCTCGGCGTCGAGCCGGACGGCCTCGCTGACCCGCAGGCCCGGCCGCGTAGAGCAGCTCGAGCAGCGCCCGGTCGCGCAGCCGCCGCGCGTGCGCCGGCTCGTCGGGATCGTCGCCGCCGGCGGCCTCGAGCAGGGCCTCGGTCTCGGCGACGGTCAGCGTCTCGGGCAGCAGCCGCGACTGGCGCGGCAGGTCCAGGTGGGCCGCGACGTCGACCTCGATCAGGCCCTCGCCGTAGGCGAACCGGTAGAAGCCCTTGAGCGCGGCCGCGCGGCGTCGCAGGCTGGTCGGTGCGAGGCCCGCCTCGCCCGGCTGGCCGCGCCGCGCCCGCGACGCGAGGTAGGCGACCGCCGGGTCCGCGGACCGGTCCCATCCGGGCGCCGCCCTCGCTCCGCGCGAAATCGGTCAGGTCCGTCCGGTAGGCGCGGACGGTCGCGTCCGAGAGCCCGCGTTCGACGGCGAGGTGCGAGAGGTACTCGTCGATGGCCGCCTCGAGCGCGCCGGGCGGGCTCATCCGACCGTCGCCGACGCTCCCCGCCACGCCTCGGCTCGATCGAGCAGCTCGCGCGCCGCGGCGAGGCCGGCCGCGGCCCCGGCGCCGCTCCCCAGCATCTGCGACGAGCTCGACGATCCGGCCCTCGCGGTCGAGGCGCTCGACCTCGGTGACCGTCCGGCCGTCCCGCTCGCGCTTGGTGATCCGGAAGTGCGCGTCGGCGTGGGCCGCGATCTGCGGGAGGTGCGTGACGCACAGCACCTGGTGCCGGCGCGCCAGCGTCCAGAGGCTGCGACCGACCGGGTCGGCGCTGCGACCGCCGATCCCGGTGTCGACCTCGTCGAAGACGAGCGTCGGCGTCTCGTCGGCCTCGGCGAGGACCTGCTTGATCGCCAGCGCGACGCGCGACAGCTCGCCGCCCGAGGCGATCCGGGCGAGCGGGCGGGACGGCTCCCCGGCGTTCGGGGCGAGGCGGTAGACGACCTGGTCGACGCCCGCGGCATCGAAGGCGACCGCGTCGCCGTCGAGCTCGACCGCGGCCTCGCCCGCGCCGGCGGTGCGGCGTCCGAGCGCGACCTCGAAGACGCCGGCCGGGAACCCGAGGTCGACGAGGACCTCGCCGACGGCCGCGGCGAGCCGGCCGGCCGCCTCGACACGGGCGCTCGAGAGCGCCGCGGCCGCGACGCCGACGGCCGCGAGCAGGCGCTCGTCGTCGGCCTCGCGGCGGGCGCGCTCGTCGTCGAGGCCGCGGAGCCGCTCGACCTCGGCCGCCGACCGCTCGCCGTGCGCGATGACCGCCGCCTCGTCGTCGCCGTAGCGACGCTCGAGGCCGTAGATCACGCCGAGGCGCTCCTCGAGCGCGGCGAGCGACGCCGGGTCGTGGTCGACGGCCTCGGCGAGCGTCCGCGCCTCGGCGGCGACGTCCTCCAGCTCGGCCTCCAGGCCGGCGAGCCGCTCCGCCAGGCCGTCGAACCGCGGGTCGAGCCGGGCGAGGCCCGCGCCTCGCGAACGGCCCCGGCGACCGCCTCGCGCGCCCCGCCATCGGCGGTCAGGGCCTCGTGGACCGCGGCGGCTCCCCGGGCGATCGCCTCGCCGTGCTGGGCCGCCGCCAGCCGCGCCTTGATCTCGTCCGCCTCGCCCGGGCGGAGCCGGGCCGCGGCGATCTCGCTCGCCTCGTACTCGAGCAGCTCGAGCCGCCGGGCGAGCTCGCGCGGATCGACCACCAGCTCGTCGAGGGCGGTCCGGTTCGCGCGCCACGCCGCGACGGCGGCCTCCACGGCCTCGCGCAGCTCGCCGTGGCCGCCGAACCCGTCGAGCAGGTCGCGCTGCCAGCGCTCGTCGAGCAGGCGCTGCTGGTCGTGCTGGCCGTGGATCTCGACGAGCGGCCCGACCTCGTCGGCGAGCCGCGCGGCCGTGACCGTCTCGTCGTCGAGCCGGGCCGTGGACCGCCCGCCGGCGGCCACCTCGCGGACGGCGATCAGCGGCTCCGGGAGTCGGTCGAACAGCGCCTCCACGCGCGCGCTCTCGGCGCCGTGGCGGACGAGCGACGTGTCGGCGCGCGCGCCGAGCGCCAGCCCGAGCGCGTCGATCAGCAGGCTCTTGCCCGCCCCGGTCTCGCCGGTGATGACGTTCAGGCCGGCATCGAGCGTGAGCCGCAGGCGCTCGATGAGCGCGAGGTCGGTGACGGTCAGCTCGAGCAGGCGCCCGGTCACGACGGCAGCAGCTCCACCTTGTGGCGCAGCAGGTCCCAGAACGGCAGCGCGCCGGTGGGCTCGATCAGGCGGATGGGCCGCTCGACCGCGCGGACCTCGACGACGTCGCCGACCGCGATCGGGATGTCCTCGCGGCCGTCGACCGAGACGAGCGCCTCGTGCGCGTCCACGACCGTGCAGCGGACCGTCTGGCGCGGGCTGACCACGACCGAGCGGATCGCCGACAGGTAGGCGGCGATCGGCGTGACGACGAGGTTGCGGCTGACCGGGTCGAGGATCGGGCCGCCGGCCGAGAACGAGTAGCCGGTCGAGCCGGTCGGGCTCGCGACGACCAGGCCGTCGGCGATGAACGTGGCGAGGTGCGTGTCGTCGATGGCGACGTCGAGCCGGCAGACCCGGGCCAGCGCGCCGCGCGCGACCACGATGTCGTTGAGGGCGACGTGGCGGACGTCGTCGACCGGCCGGCCGCCGCGCAGGATCCGGCCCTCGAGCGCCATCCGCTCGTCGATGCGGTACTCGCCGGCGACGATCTCGCCGAGGACGGCGTCGAGCTCGCCGGCCTCGGCCTTCGAGAGGAAGCCGACCTTGCCGAGGTTGACGCCGAGGATCGGGACGTCGACCTCGGCGACGGCGCGGACCGCGCGCAGGAACGTGCCGTCGCCGCCGAGCACGACGAGGGCGTCGGTGGTCGGCAGCTCGCGGAGCAGGCCGGCGAGGTCGTCCGACGGCGGCTGCCAGTGGTCGATCGAGCGGACCTGGCACCAGCCCGCCGCTCGCGCGCTCAGCTCGACGGCCGCCTCGATCGTGGGGTTGTAGGCGAACCCGATGCGCTCGACCGTCATGCGCGCGGTCACCGCGGCGATGCGCTCGTCGATCTCGGCGCAGCCGGGCCCCGGCGCGAGGTGGAGCAGGAACTCGCGGTTGCCTTCCGGCCCGAGGATCGGCGAGGCGATGACGTCGCGCGACCCGAGACCGAGCGCCGCGGCCGCCGCGACGACCGCTCGCAGGACCTCGCGGTGGACGGCCGGGTCGCGGACGACGCCGTGGTCCGTCCGCCCCTTGCCGGCCTCGAACTGCGGCTTGACGAGCGGCGACGATCGGCGCCCGCGGGGCCGAGCGTCGTGGCGATCGGGCCGAGGACCTTGTCGAGCGAGATGAACGAGACGTCGATGACGCCGAGGGCGACCGGCTCGGGCAGGGTGGTCGCGGTCAGCGTCCGGGCGTTGGTCCGCTCCATCGAGACGACGCGCGGGTCGCGGCGGAGCGAGTCGGCGAGCTGGCCACGTCCCACGTCGAGAGCGTAGACGCGGGTCGCGCCGCGCTGCAGCAGGACGTCCGTGAAGCCGCCGGTCGAGGCGCCGACATCGAGGCAGACCAGGCCCGCGGGATCGATCCCGAACGCGTCGAGCGCGGCCGCGAGCTTGTGGCCGCCGCGGCTGACGTACGGCTCGGGCGCATCCACGGTGACCGTCGTCGCGGGATCCACGCAGGTCACCGGCCTTGCGGTCGAGCCGCGCCGCGTCCCCGTCCCCCACGCGCACCTTGCCGGCCAGCACCAGCGCCTGGGCGCGGCTGCGCGACTCGGCCAGCCCGCGCTCGACGAGCAGCTGGTCGAGCCGGATGCGCTGCGCCTTCGCGCCCGGGGCCGATGTCGACGTCACCCGCCTATCGTGGCACAGCCCGCTGCACTCGGACGCATGCCGGAGCGGGCGCGGGCTCAGTCGCCGATGGGTGCCTTCGAGCGGCCCGGCGCGGCCTGCAGCGACGCCAGCGTCTCGCGGACCTGGGCGGCCAGGCCGGCGGCGTCGAGGCGGAGCACGCGACGCAGGTCCGTGACCGACCCGTGGTCCACGAACCGGTCGCCCGGGATGCCGACGACCCGGACCGCGACGTCGCGGAGCGCCGGGTCGGTCAGGCGCGCCTCCTCGAGCAGCTCGAGCACGCCGCTCCCGAAGCCGCCGGTCACGACGCTCTCCTCGAACGTCACGACGAGCGACTTGCCGCGCGCCTCGTCGAGGATCAGCTGGCCGTCGAGCGGCTTGGCGAACCGGGCGTTGATGACGCCGACCGACCAGCCCTCGGCCTCGAGCAGCGTCGGCGGCCTCGATCGCGCGGGCCACGATCGGCCCGAAGCCCACGAACAGCAGGTCGCGGCCCTCGCGCAGGACCTCGCCCCGGCCGACCGGGAGGACCGCCGGCTCGACCGGGCGAGCCCGAAGCCCGCGTCGCGCGGGTAGTGCAGCGCGAACGGGTGGTCCTGGGCGAAGGCCGTCCGGACCATCGAGCGCAGCTCCTGCTCGTCGCGGGGCGAGGCGATCACGAGGTTCGGCAGCTGCCGCTGCGCGGGCAGCGTGAACATGCCCTGGTGGCTGGTCCCGTCCTCGCCGACGAGGCCCGCGCGGTCCACGGCGATCAGGACCGGCTGGTCGTTCTGGCAGACGTCGTGGACGGTCTGGTCGAAGGCGCGCTGCAGGAACGTCGAGTAGAGCGCGACCACCGGTCGCATGCCGCCCATCGCCAGCCCGGTCGCGAACGTCACCGCGTGCTGCTCGGCGATCCCGACGTCGAAGAACCGATCCGGGAACTCGGCCTGGAACCGCGACAGCCCGGTGCCGGTCGGCATGCCCGCGGTGATCCCGACGATCCGCCGGTCCGTGCGGGCGAGGTCGATCAGCTCCGCCGCGAAGACCGCGGTGTAGTTCGGGTGCTTCTTCGCGGCCGCGGGCGCGACGGTCGGCGGCGCCGCGTCGTCGGCCATCGATTCGGTCGGCAGGGTCGGCGCCATCGGCGGCAGCGCCGCGCCGTGGAACCCGATCTGGTCGGTCTCGGCCGGCCGGTAGCCGCGGCCCTTCTGGGTGCGCACGTGGACGATCGTCGGTCCGGGCAGCGCGAGCGCGCGGCCGAGCGTCTCGAGCAGCGCGTGCAGGTCGTGGCCCGGGCACGACGCCGATGTAGGTGATCCCGAGGTCCTCGAACAGCTGGCCCGGCTGGGCGAAGCGGACGACCGAGGCGCGCAGGCGGCGCGACCACTCGAGGAGCGTCGGCCCGACGACCGGGATCCGCTCGACGTTGCGGTCGTACGCGCTCTTGCTCTGGCGCCACGTGTTCGAGAGCTTGATCTGGCTGAGGTACTTCGAGAACGCCCCGACGGTCGGGCTGATCGACATCTCGTTGTCGTTGACGACGATGAGCATCTGGGTCTGGCGCTGGCCGATGTCGTTGAGCGCCTCGAGCGAGAGGCCGCTCATCAGCGCGGCGTCGCCGACGACGACCGCGATGCGCTCGAGGCCGTGGCGGATGTCGCGCGCCTCGGCGAGGCCCTCGGCGATCGACAGCCCCGTCCCGGCATGCCCGCCGTCGAAGACGTCGTGGGGCGATTCGGAGCGCCGCGGGAACCCGCCGATCCCGTCGAGCTGGCGCAGCGTCCCGAAGCGCTCGAGACGGCCGGTCAGCAGCTTGTGCGGGTAGGCCTGGTGGCCGGTGTCCCAGACGATCCTGTCGCGCGGCGACTCCAGGAGCCGATGGAGCGCGATCGTCAGCTCGACGACGCCCAGCGACGAGCCGAGGTGGCCGCCGGTGCTGGCGACGGTCGCGATGATCGTCTCGCGGATCTCCAGCGCGAGCTGGGCGAGCTGGACCTCGTCGAGCCCGCGCAGGTCGGCGGGTCCGGTGAGGTTCGGCAGGATGGGCACGGTCGGAGGACTCCTTCAGGTCGTGGCGCGCGCGCCGAGTGTAAACCTGATCCCTGCAGGTCGCTTGTTTCGACCGTGGAGGTCGCGGGCCGGGCGCGCGTGGTCCATCACCGGGACGCGAGGGCCTGCAGCTTCGTGACGGTGTTCCAGTTGCGGGCCGTCACGATCGCCCGAGACGCTTCTCGAGGACGTCGACCGTCAGCTTCGAGCGCCCGATGCCCTCGCGGTACCAGAGGTAGACGACGCCGTCGCCCAGGCGGACGACCTCGGGGGCGTACGTGGCCGGATCGAAGGCGGCGATCCGCTCCGTCGGCATCGGGGTCACCAGGAAGCCGACCAGCAAGTGCGACGGATCGGCCAGCGCCTCCGGCAACGGGTTCGCCGCGATGACGCGGTCGAGCTCGGCAGCGGAGCGGACCGCCACGCGGACCTCGAAGCCGTGCCGCGCGGCGATCGCGGCCTCGATCCTCGCGGCGACCGCTTCGTCGCCGCCGGCGGCGCCGTCGAAGGCGGCGTTGCCGCTGTTGAGCAGGGTGACGACGTCCGTGTAGCCGAGCCCGGCGAGGATCGCGCGGAGGTCCGCCATCGCGACGAGCTTGTTGCCCCCGACGTTGATCCCCCGCAGGAGCGCGACGGAGGCGCTCAGGCGCCGGGCTCCTCGGCGGGCTCCTCGGCGCTCACGGTCCGCACCTCCAGGGCCCCGCCGGCGCGCTGGACGAGCTGCTCGACCCGCAGCTGGGCGTCGGTCAGGAGCTGCTCGCAGCGCGCCTGCAGCGCCACACCGCGCTCGTAGAGGGCGATGGCGGCCTCGAGCGGCTGTCCGCCGGTCTCGAGCTCGGCGACGGTCCGCTGGAGCTCGGCGAGGGCGTCATCGAACGCGAGGTCCTCGATGGCGGGTTCAGGCGTCGTCACGTGGCTCCTCCGCGCGTGGCGGCTCGATCGTCGAGGGTCGGCTCGGCGGCCGGCGGTCCGTCGGTCGGCTCGTCCTCGTCGTCGCCCCCGAGCCGGCCGACCGCTGGTGCGAGCAGCATACCCAGCCGGACGCCGCCGACCCCGACGAGGATCGCGACGATCACCAGGATGATGAGGTCACCCATCGCGGTCGTCCGGGCGCGGGTCGGCGGTCGCGGGCAGCTCGCCGTGGGCGACGCGCAGGACGAGCGGCGTGCCCGGGACTGCGTCCACCGGCGAGCGCACGATCGCGCCGTCCGCCGAGCGGCTGACGATCGCGTAGCCGCGCTCCAGGGTCGCCTGCGGGCCGAGCACCGCGAGGGCGGCGGCCGCGGCATCGAGGCCGGCCCGCGCGTCGGCGCTCCGCCGGGCGATGAGCGCCGGCAGGCGATCCGCCCGCGCGACCCGCGTCCGGCCGTCGGCGAGCCGCACCGCGATGGCCCGCGTCGCCCGGTCGAGGAGCAGACCGACCCGCTCCCGCGTCGCCACGAGCTGCGCCGCCGGGACCGAGGCGGTCGAGCGCCCGGCGCTCCACGGCGAGGTCCCGTGACGCGGCAGCGAGGCGCGCGGAGGTCGCCCCCGCCAGCCGGGTGCCCGCGCGCCGCAGCGCTCCCAGCATCTCGGCCCGGTCGGGCACGACGATCTCGGCGGCCGCGGAGGGCGTCGCCGCGCGGACGTCGGCCGCGAAGTCCGCCAGCGTGACGTCGACCTCGTGGCCGACCCCGCAGACGACCGGCACCGGATGGGCCACGACCGCGCGGACGACCCGCTCGTCGTTGAACGGCCACAGGTCCTCGAGCGACCCGCCGCCCCGGGCGAGGATCGTGAGCGCCGGCGCCTCGCGCTCCCAGCCGGCGTCGATGCAGCTCGGCGCGGTGGCGCTCCAGCCGTCGGAACGCGGCCACGATGCTCGCGGGCGCGTCGGCGCCCTGCACCTGGGCGCCGACCAGCACGACCCGGACCAGCGGCCAGCGGCGGGCGAGGACGGTCGCGATGTCCTTCCAGACCGCACCGGTGGGGCTCGTGATGACCGCGATGGTCGCGGGCCGCGACGGCAGCGGCCGCTTCCGCGCCGGCATCGAACAGGCCCTCGGCCGCGAGCCGGGCCTTGAGCTCCTCGAAGCGCAGGGCGAGGTCGCCCATCCCGGCCGGCTGCAGCGACTCGACGTACAGCTGGAGCGCGCCCTGCGGCTCGAACAGGTCCATCCGGCCGTGGACCACCACGCGGATCCCCGCCTGCGCCTCGAAGGCGGAGCGGAGCCGGTCGTCGCGGAACCAGACGCACTGGAGCTGGCTGCGGTCGTCCTTCAGGGCGAAGTACGCGTGGCCGGCCGACGAGACCGTGACGCGGCCGATCTCGCCCTCGATCCAGAGGTCGGCGAGGCGTGGGTCCTCGCGGATCGCGCCGCGGACCGCCCGGGCGACCTCGGTGACGCCGAGGATGCGGACGCCGAACGTGCCGGGCACGGCGGGCGCCGGGCCTGCCGCGTCGTCGGGGGGCGGGAGGTCCACGCCTCAGACGCGGGTCTGGTACTCGCCCGTCCGCGTGTCGACGCGGATCGTGTCGCCGATCTCCACGAAGATCGGGACGACCACGACGAGGCCCGTCTCGGTCGTCGCGTTCTTGCGCGCCCCGGTCTGGGTGTCCCCGGCGAAGCCCGGCTCCGTGTCGGCGACGACGAGGTCGACCGTGACCGGGAGCTCGACGCCGATGGTCTCGCCCTGGTAGCTGGTCCGGTCGAGGGTCATCCCGTCCTTGAGGTAGAGGGCGGTCTCGCCGAGCTGCTCGGTCGTCAGGACGAACTGGTCGTACGTGTCGTTGTCCATGAAGTGGTGGTCGGTGCCGTCCGAGTAGAGGTACTGGACGGGCCGCTTCTCCATCGACGCGCGCGGCCACTTCGTCCCGGCCTGGAAGCTGCGCTCCACGGTCTGGCCGCGCTTGATGTTGCGCAGCGTGATCCGGACCTGGGCCGAGCCGCGACCCATCTTGATGTGGTGGTAGTCGAGGATCTGCCAGAGCTCGCCGTCGAGCTCGATGGCCACGCCCTTCCTGAGTTCGCCGGTGCTGATCATGTCGTGGTGGGCTCCTGGGGACCGCTGGGCGCGCGCACGCGGGGCCGCTGGGTCGGTGGGTGTCGTCCGCGCATTCTAGCCGGACGTCCCGCCCCGGGTCCCGCGGGGCGCCGTCCGCCCGCTACCATCGCCCGGCGATGGCAGACCACCGAGCGCCGACGTCCACGGGGGCCGGCTTCGACGCCGTCCTCGCCACCCCGCGACCGACGTTCCGGCCGGCGGAGGCGGCCGCCATCGCCGCGCGCACGTTCGGCGTCGCCGCGGTCGACGCCCGGGACCTCGGGAGCGAGCGCGACCAGACGTTCCTGCTCCTCGATGCGCGACGGCGCCGGGCTCGCGATCTGCAAGCTCTCCAACCCGGCCGAGGACCCGGCGATCCTCGACATGGAGGCCGCCGCCGTCCTGCACGCCCGACGGGTGGACCCCGACCTGCCGCTCGCCGTCCCGTGGCTCGTCCTCGGCGCGACGGACGACGGCCCGGCCGTCGCGACGGGCCCCCGTCGACGGGCCTGCCGGGACCCACCACGTCCGCGGCTACGACCTCCTGCCCGGCCGCCAGCGGAGCGACCCGCGCGACCTGTCGGACGCGGCGCTGGTCGCCTGGGGCGAGACCACGGCGCGGCTCGGCCGGGCGCTGCGCGGGTTCGCCGACCCGGCGCTGCTGCGGACGATGCTCTGGGACATCCAGCACGCCGCGCGGACCCGCGAGCTCGCCCCGGCGATCCGCGATGCCGGGCAGCGCGCGCTCGTGGAGCGCGTCTTCGACCGGTTCGAGGCGGTCGTGGTCCCGGCCTGGCCGGGTCTCCGGGCGCAGGCCGTCCACACGGACCTGACCACCGACAACGCCCTCGTGGACGACGCCGGCCGCATCAGCGGGATCGTCGACTTCGGGGACATGGCGCACTCGGCGCTGCTGGTCGACCTCGCCGGGGCGCTCGATTCGCTGCTGGACGACCGGGACGGCGACGAGGTCTTCCGCGCGACCCGGCTCGTGCTGGACGGCTATCAGCGGGTCACGCCGCTCGAGCCGATCGAGCTGCGGCTGCTCGGCGAGTGCATCGCGACGCGGGCCGCGGTGACCATCGCGATCTCGTCCTGGCGGTCGGCGCAGGGCCTCGAGGACCCCGGGTTCGCCGAGCGCTACAACGAGAAGGTGGCGCGCACGGCGACGATCCTGCTCGACACCGGCTGGGACGAGGTCGCCCGCCGGTTCGGTGCCGAGGTGCCGACCCGCGGGGCGGCGCGCGCGCTCATCGACCGCCGACGCGCCGGCCCTCGGCCCGGCGCTCGAGGACCTGTCCTACGTCGAGCCGATCCACATGGTCGAGGCGCGCGGGCGTGTGGATGACCGACGTCGACGGACGCCGCTACCTCGACGCCTACAACAACGTCCCGTGCGTCGGCCATGGCCATCCGCGGGTCACGGAGGCGGTCGCCCGGCAGGCCCGCCGGCTCAACACCAACCTGCGCTACCTGCACGAGTCCGCGATCGTGCTCGCCGAGCGGCTGATCGCGACCTGCCCGCCCGGCCTCGACACGGTCTTCTTCGTCAACTCCGGCTCGGAGGCGAACGACCTCGCGTGGCGCCTCGCGACGACCGCCACCGGCCGGCGCGGCGGGCTGTGCACGGCCTTCGCCTATCACGGCATCTCGGACGCGATCGCGCGCGCTCACGCCCGGAGACGTGGCCGGGCGGCCGGGCGCCGGCCCATGTCGCCACCTGGCGGCCGCCGGACCGGCTGGCGCGGCGACCGACCTCGACGGCGGCCGCGTTCCAGGCCGCCATCGACGAGCTCGTCGCTCGCGGGACGCCGCCCGCGGCGGTCATCCTCGACGGCGTCCTGACGAGCGACGGCTACCCGGCCGTCGAGCCCGACCTCGCGGAGACCTGGCTCGGCGGCGGCGCGGCGGGCCGGGGCGCTGTGGATCGCCGACGAGGTCCAGGGCGGCCACGGCCGGACCGGTGACGCCATGTGGTCGTTCGGGCACCTGGGCCTGATCCCGGACATCGTCACCATCGGCAAGCCGATGGGCAACGGTCACCCGGTCGGCGCGGTCATCACTCGGCGCGACATCGCCCAGGCGTTCGCGGACCAGACCGTCTTCTTCAGCACGTTCGGCGGGAACCCCGTGGCGATGGCCGCCGCGCTGGCGGTCCTCGACGTCATCGAGGACGAGCGCGTGCTCGAGCGGACCGAGCGGGCCGGGGTCGCCCTGCGCGCGGCGCTCCGGGACGCGACGGCCGGCCACGACGCGGTGCTGCGACGTCCGCGGCGTCGGCCTGGCCATCGGCGTGGCCTGCCGTGACGGCGGCGACGACGCGGGCGATCAAGGAGGGGATGCGCTCGCGCGGCGTGCTCGTCGGCTCGAGCGGGCGCCACGGCGACGTGCTGAAGATCCGGCCGCCGCTGGCGTTCACGGCCGACGAGGTCCCGATCGTGGCGACCGCGCTCGCGGAGACCCTCGCCGCGATCGGGAACGGGCCAGCGACCGCGGGGTGAGCCGCAGTCGCTGTCTCTGATCGGGCGTTGCCGCCCGCGCCTTAGTCGAACGTGATGGAGTCGACGATCTGCTGGATCTCGCCGGAGACCTCGGGGCTGGTCGCCCTTGTAGGTCTCGGCCTCGATGAAGACGCGACCGGCGGCCGCGTCCACGATCCAGATGGCGATGGTCTGGCCAGCCTCGCTGGCATAGCGCCAGCACGGTCCGGGGTCACCGGCGCATCCTGGCCCATTGGTCTCGAACCAGAGGTTGAACTTCTCGGGTGCGCACCCGAGCGTTTCCGGGAGCCTGAGCACGAGGTGCTTCGCGGGACGCCCGCCCACGGTGACGTCGGACGGGCCGGTGACGACCGTGGTCTTGGGGATCGCGGCCACGGCGGTCGCGAGATCGGCCGCCGATGATCCCGGCGACGGTGCGCCAGCGCCGTCGTGGTGCAGGGCACGGCGTTCACGTTGTCGACGTCCCAGAGGATGAACCACGAACCCGACGAAGGTCCCGTCGGCCGCCGGCGGTGCCCTGTGGACATCGTCGACGGCACCGAACTGCCGATCGTGGTCCAGCCGGATGCCGGCACCGCGAGCGAGAGCGGGACGCCGTCGACGAGCCAGGAGTACCGCGCTCCCGACCTCGAGGTCGGTCCCAGCGCGGATAGGCGTAGGCGACGGGCGTCCGGCGTGGGCGACGGCGTCGGCGACGGCGTCGGGGCGGGCGTCGGCGATGCGGTGGGCACGGCGCCGCCCCCTCCGACCCCGACCGCTCGCCGGCATCAGGTTGATCCCGACGACCGCGACGACCGACCACGGCGGCGGCGGCGACCAGGAGCTTGGCGTAGGCATTCATGTCGGCGATCCTCCGCGCCGGCCACCGGGAGCGGCGCTGTGGGGTCGTGTCCAGCAGGGCGAGGACGTGTTCCGAGGACGCGGTCCGCGGATTCGTGCTCGTCCGTGCGCAGCCACGACCGGACGACGCGCGTGATGTCGGGATCGGCGCTCATCAGATGACCTCCCGTACGGGTGGCCGGGAATCGGCCTCGAGCGCCGCGCGCAGCGCGCGCATCGCGTGATGCAGTCGGGAATGGGCCGTCCCGACCGGGATGCCGACGATGTCGGCGACCCGATCGAGGGGCAGGTCGAGGTAGTGATGCAGGACCACCACGGTGCGGTGATCGAGGGAGAGGCGATGGAAGCCACGCTCGAGCTGGTCCCGATCGACGACCGAGCTCAGGTCATCGGCGGCGACCACCTCGTCGTTCGGCAGGAGCCGGAGATTGGCGCCCAGCGACGTTCCTTCCGGCCCTCGGCGTAGCAGGCGCGCACGAGGAGTCGGTACGACCAGCGCCTCGAAGCGGGCCGCGTCGCCGAGTTGCGGAAGGTCCCGCCAGATGGCGAGCAGCGCCTGCTGCGTCGCGTCCTCGGCGAGATCGATGTCGCGCAGGATCCTCCGCGACACCGCGAGGAACCGATCGGCGACCGCGGTGGCCAGGAGGGTGTAGGCCTCCTTGTCACCTCGCTGGGCACGAACGACGAGATCGGTATCCACGGTCCCTTCCATCCGACGTCATCGGCTTCGTCCGATGCGCGTCACCTGGTATGGGTCGTTCGGATGTCCCGATCTTGTCAATCATCGCCGCGGCGACGGCGTCGTCGTCTGCGAATCGACGCGGTCAGTCGTCCTCTTTGAGCGCCCGCAGCCGGACCTGGTACTCGGTCGGGTCGATCTCGCCGCGGGCCAGCCGCGACTTGAGCTCGGTGATCGCCGGGTCCTCGCTCGCCGGGGCGCTCCGCCGGATCGCCCACACGATCACGCCGATGACCAGCCCGGTGATGACCAGGGGCAGGATGATGGTCACGGCCATCGTGGCCATGACGAACCCGCCGATGTCGAACGGGAGGGCGTCCATGCCGCGCAGCCTAGCGAGCGGCCGGGCCCGTGTCAGCCCCCGACGACGATGACGTCGCGCGGGAAGCGGGTCAGGCGCTCGGCCCGGCGGGCCGCGGCGTCGACGGCGACGAGGTCCTCGATGCGGACCCCGGTCTCGCCGTCGAGGTAGACGCCCGGCTCCACCGAGAAGACGGTCGGGCTCGGGAGCGGGGTCTCGGGGGCGTTCTGGCCGAGGCTGGGCGCCTCGTGGGTCGCGAGGCCGATGCCGTGCCCCGTCCCGTGGCCGAAGTGCTGGCCGTGCCCGTCCGTCGGCGATCACGGTGCGGGCGATCGCGTCGGCGGCCCGCCCGCTCAGGGTCGTGCCGGCCGGCCGCGGCCGCCTCGATCGCCTCGATGGCGGCCGACTGGGCCCGGGCGACCAGCTCGTAGACCTCGAGGTCGCGCGCCGGTCGGCTCGCCGACGAACAGCGTCCGGGTCATGTCGCTCCGGTAGCCGGCCGACCTGCGCCCCGAAGTCGAAGAGCAGCACCGCCCGGTCGAGCACGGGTCGCTCGCCCGGCGACCCGTGCGGCAGGGCCGCCTCCGGATCCGGCGAGGCAGGCCACGTCGAACGCCAGCGCGTCGGCGCCGCCGGTCCGCATCAACCACTCGAGGCGGAGCGCGAGGTCGTGCTCGGTCACGCCGGGCCGGATCTCGGGCAGCAGCGCCGCGAGCGCGCGGTCGGCGACCGCGCAGGCCGCGGCGACCCGCTCGAGCTCGGCGGGCTCCTTCGTGGCGCGGTCCGCCTCCAGCCAGCCCTCGACCGGGACCAGCTCGACGTCCGGGGCGGCCGCCGCGAGGCGCGCCCAGGTCGCCTGCGGGACGAAGCCCGGCCTCGACCGCGACCCGGCGCGCGCCGACCGAGCGCGACGAGGTCCGGCCAGCGCTGCCTCGAGGTTGCCGTAGACCTCGGCGATGCGGGTGTCGGGCGCCTCGCGCCGGGCCTGGATCGTGTAGCGCGAATCGGCCAGGAGCACGACCTCGTCGGCCCCGACGAGGAACTTGCCCGACGCGCCGGCGACCCGGTCCTCGCCGTCGCTCGAAGGCGAGGCCGGTCAGGTAGCGGGTGTGCTCGGGCCGGACGCCGAAGTAGGCATCGACGCCGGCCGTCGGCCCAGCGGGCGCGCAAGCGGGCCAGCCGGGCCGGCCGGGCCGCCCGGTCGGCCTCCGACCATCGGGCTCGCTGCGCGTCATCCGGCGGCGGCCGCGAAGTCGGCGGGGACCGGCCAGGACACGGTCAGATGTAGCCGTACTTCTTGAGCAGCTTCTGGAACGCGGCGTTGTCCTTGGCGAAGGCGTGCTTGCCGCCGCCGTCGGGGATGGCCACGAAGTAGAGGTTCTTGTCCTTGGTGTCGGGCTCGAGGGCGGCGTCGATCGACGGCGAGCGTCGGCGTCGCGATCGGCCCGGGGATCAGCCCGGCGTTGATGTAGGTCTGGTAGCCCTGCAGCTCGGGCGGGAGGACGACCTCCTTCATCGGGACGTCGGGCAGCGTCCAGAAGACGTACTTCTGCCACTGGTCGAAGTCGATCTTGGCGAGCTCGACGGTGTCGTTGGCGTAGATGACCGTCGGGTCGGCGTTGAGGATCTTGTTCTTGATCCCGGGCAGCCCGTCGATGCGGTTCTGGTAGACGCCGGCGATCAGCGCGCGCTCGTCGTCCAGGACCGCCTCGCGCTCGACGATCGAGGCCAGGGTCAGGACGCCGTAGAAGTCGAGGCCGCGCTCCTTCGGGACCGCGAGCCGCTCCTCGCCGACGTTCTTGATGAAGTTGTCGAGCATCAGCCGGACGAGCTCGTCCGGCGTGGTGTCCGGCAGGACCTTGTACGAGGCCGGCCAGAGGAAGCCCTCGAGCGAGACCCCGGGATGGTCCTTGAGCACCGCCTTGAGCCACGGGTAGTCGTCGATCAACGCCTTGGGCGGCTTGGTGACCTCGTCGTAGAAGTCCTTCGGGTCCATCTGGAGGGGCAGCGTCTGGAGCTTCGCGGTGATCTGCTCGAGCCGGAGCCCGGTCCGCAGGGCGATCTCGACGTACGGGTTCGGCGGGCGGGTCGAGCAGCGCGGTCACCAGGTCGTTCGGGATCATGTTCTTGCGCAGCAGGAACGTGCCGGCCAGCAGCTTCGATCTCGATGCCGCGGTCGCTGGCGAGCATGACGAAGGCCCGCGCGTCGCGGAGGAGCCCGTCGCGCTGCAGGCGGGTCGCGATCGTCGAGGCCGTGTCGCCCTGCTCCACGACGAACTCGACCTGCGCCGGGTCGCTCGCGGCCGGCTGGGTCATGGCCGCACCGATGTCGTCGCGCACGATGTCGTGGACGAACGGCAGCTCGAGCGCGGCGGGGTTGTCGGCCGCCCAGCCCAGGATCGCGCTGTTGACCAGCGGGCGGAGGGCGGTGATGGCGACGAGGAGCACGACGCCGGCGAGGACCAGGGCGAAGAGCAGGAACCGGACGAAGCCCGCCGATGCCGTGGCCGCCGCCCGACCCGCGGTCGCGCCGGCCGCCATTCCCGCCGCGGGTCGGCTCGACGTACATCGGCTCGTCCGCGGTCGCGTAGGCGTCTGGATCGTAGGGATGGGCCTGGGGGGCGCGTCCATCCCGTGGGCGTCCGCCGGAGCGGATCGTCATGTGCTGCTCTCCGGTGCGTCGTCGGTGGCTCGGGGCATGGACGAACGGTGTCCCGCCCGTGTGTCGAGCTCATCCTGGAGGATGATCGCCGCCGCCTCCCGATCCACGCGGGCCCGGTAGGCGTCGCGCTGGGTCTTCGAGGGCGGCCCGCCCGACCGTCCGCGCTGCATCGGACCGAGGCGGTCCTCCGCGAGCTGGCTCGTCAGGCGCTCGTCGCGAAAGGTTAGCGGCAATCGCAGATCCGCGGCGACGGCGTCGGCCCAGGCGATCGTGATCGCGGCCTGGCGACCGGTCTCGCCGGAGGCCTCGAGCGGCAGGCCGACGACCAGCTCGTCGATCTCGTGCGCCTCCACGAGCGTCCGGAGGGCCGTCACGTCGCCGGCGAGGTCGCGGGCACGGCGCAGGGTCGTGAGCGGGCGCGCCGGGACGCCGTCGCCATCCGAGATGGCGATGCCGACGCGACGCTCCCCGAGATCCACCCCCAGGAGTCGCGTCACGAGCGTCGGCGATGGCGACGGCGTCACCACCTGGACGGGCTCGTCGATGGTGAGCTGGACCCGGCCCTCCATCGTCGGGATGGACGAGACCCAGTCCGGCCAGGTCGTGATGGTGACCTCGCCGTAGGGCTCCAGGGTCGCGGTCGCCTGGTCGACGGTCTGGCCGAGCACGAGCGCCTTGAGCTCGTCGGGGTCGAGGATCGCGACCTGCGTCGCGCTCGCCGTGGCCGGGAACGAGACGACGCCGTCGGTGACGACCGCCGGCATGACCTCGACCTGGATCGAGCCGTCGACGAGCTCGTGGTCCGGATCGATCGTCGCGACCAGCTGCGCCTCGGCGACCGCCTCGCACCGGCTCCTCGTTCGACCGCGGTGGCCGTGCCGGTCGCGGTCAGGCCGAGCTCGAACGACTCGACCTCCTGGTCGAGCAGCGTTGGTCGGGTCGACGGTCGGGGTGGCCGGGCCGAGCACGCCGGTCTCGGGGAAGACCGTGGCGCCGGGCGGCGCGATCGACGGATCCGCGAGCTTCGCCGTGAACTCCGCCTCGAGCGCCGGCTGGAGGGCGGCCAGGGCCGCGTCGATGTCCTTCTGCGTGACCTTGGGGGTCTCCTGCGCGCGTCCCGCCGGTCGTCGCGTCCGGGTTCAGCACGTCGAGGGCGATGGGGTCCTCGCCGCGCGGGATCACGGTGATCGTGTTCGGCTCGACGTTGCCCGAGCGGCCCCTTCTCGACGGCGGTCACCTTGACGGACGCCGTCTTCGGGAAGACGGTGACCCCCACGATGTCCGCGCGGCCGACCGTGATCGTCTGCGCCGTCCGGAAGCGGACCCCGGACGGCGTGCTGACGATGCTGCCGCCCGGGATGGTGTTCGACGACGTGAAGTCGCGGTTGCGGAACCGGACGGTGCCGGTCGCCGCGGTCTCCTCGACGCGCTTCCCGGTCGCGGGGAACGTGTCGGTCGCGGTGACCTCGACGTCGATCAGATCGGCCGGGACTACGCCCTTGACCGGGTCGGGCGTCGACGCCGGCGGGTCGGCCACGATGGTCATCGGGATCGGTCCGACGGCCTCCTCCTTCGGCGTCACCACGATCGTCGCCGAGGGGAGGAACAGGTAGGCGGCCACGGCCAGGACCAGGACGACGAGCCCGAGCACGAGGCCGCCGACGAGGAGCGGCGTCCGCGCGCCGCTGCCCGCGCCGAGCCCGAGCTCGCCGCGCCGGGTCACGGCCGCGGTGCTGCGGTGCGGGGCCATCGACCGGCGGGATCGGCTCGCCGCGGCCGGCGCCGACCAGCCCGCCGGGGTCGCCTGGGTCCGCGCCTCGGCCTGGAGGGCCGCGGCTGCGGCCGCGAGCTCGGCCGCCTCGGCGTCGTCGAGCGTCTGCTGGAACGACCGTCGCGGGCGGCCCGTCCAGCGGGCGGCGCGTCCGCGGGCGGCGTGGACTTGCTCGCGGGCGGCTTGCGTGCGCGCGCGCCCGGACCGAGGCGACGCCGGCTGGCGGGACCGGCAGGTGCCGCATCGGCGGCGTTCGAGGCGGCCACCGCGGCCGCGCCGAGGATCACCGCGTCGGCGGCGGCCGAGCCCGGGACCAGCTGGCTCCCCTCCCCCGCTCGTCCGCGGCGACGCGAGGCGCCTCCTCCGAGCCCTCGTACTCGGCGACGGTCGCGAACACCGGCAGCCCGGCGGACGCCGCGAGCGCCCGGGTCGCCGGGTCGGCGGCGATCACCGACAGCCGCTTCTCGTGGGTCATCGCGTCGCGGGCCAGGAGTCGGAAGTTGATCCGCGACGTGGCGACCCGCGACCCGTGCGGCAGGACGACGGCGACGCGGCGACCCGCCGCGGACCGGACGCGCGCGGCCGCCGAGGTGATCTCGTCGTCGATGTCGAGGTAGATGACGCCGTCGGCCATCGTCAGACCTTCATCGCGCGCAGGACCCGGCGCAGCGCGGCGTCGAGCGCGTCCTCGGTCGTCTGCAGCTCGATCGCCTGGTAGGCCAGCCCGAGCGGCGTGACGTCCTGCTGGTCGACCAGGAGGTGGGTGGAGTCGGAGATCGTCTCGATCTGGTCCGGCGCCATCACGACGACCTCGGGCGGCCGGGCGAACGGCAGTCCCTTCCAGAACGGCTCCGAGGCGAGCGCGGCGCGGATCTCCGGCAGGCGCGACCCGCCGCCGCACAGGAAGATCCGGCTCGGGAGCAGGTCGCCGCCGGACAGCTCCTCCATCACGAGCTCGACGCCGGCCGCCCAGACTCGCACGTCGTCCCCGATGATCGACGCCGACGCGTGTCGCGGTCGTCGATCGGCAGCCCGCGGGCGTAGTCCACCTTGAGCGACTCGGCGCGCGGGAACGGCAGGTCGAGCCGGTCGGCGAGGCTCTTGGTGAACGCCCGGCCGCCCAGCGCGAACATCCGGGTGCCCTCGATGCCGCCCTGGCGGACGAGCGCGACGTCGGTCGTGCCGCCGCCGACGTCGACGAAGAGCGCCCCGGACTGGCGGATCTGGTCGTTCCCGAGCACGCGCGCCACGGCGTACGGCTCGGCGACGATCTCGAGCAGCTCGAGGTCGAGCTGGCTGGCGACGCTCTGGAGGGCCCCGAGGTGGACCAGCGGCGCGAACGCGTTGAAGATCCCGATCTTGACGTGGCGGCCCTGGAACCCGACCGGGTTCGTCAGGGCGTAGCCGTCGATCGAGGCGCCGGTCACGGCCGCGTGGACGAGGCGGACGTCCACCTGCGGCAGCCCGGTCTCCCAGGTGATCGCCCGCTCCGCCTCGCGCAGCGCCGCCCGCTGGACGTTGTCGATGAGCTTCTGGAGCTCGCTCTCGGTGATGGGCTGGTCCGGCTTCTTGCGCTCCTGCGAGTGGGTGGTGGTGAAGCCCTTCACCAGCTCGCCGGCGATGCCGATGACCACCTGGGTCGGCCGGAAGCCGGCCATCTCCTCGGCCTCCTGGAGCGCGACGGCGCAGTTGTCGACGACCGCGGCGATGTCCGCGACCGTCCCGGACTGCATGTGCGAGAGGCCCTGGCGCTTGCGGCCGACGCCCCGGACGGTGCCGTGCCCGCTGCTGTCGATGTCGAAGACCAGCGCCTTGGCGAACTCGGTCCCGACGTCGAGCGCCGTGCAGGCGGCGAGGCTCTCCTGGCCGTCGCGCTGCCAGATGCGGCGCCAGAAGGCCATCTAGGCCGTCGCTTGGACGGCGGCGCGCACCGCGTCCAGGGCGGCCGGCAGCCCGTCGCGCCGGCTGGCCCGATCCCTGCGCCATCTCGGCGCGTCCGCCACCCCGGCCGTCGATCGCGGGCATGGCGGCCCGGACGAGGTCGCCGGCCGAGATCCCGCGCTGCGACGAGGTCGGGCGAGACCGTGACGAAGAGCTGCGGCTCGTCGGCGTCGAGGGCGAGCGCGACGACCCCCGACCCGAGCGCCTTGCTGACCGCTCGCGCAGCGCCCTTGAGGGCCTCCATCGACTCGTACGGCGCGGCGTGCGCCACCAGCCGGACGCCGGGCGCGACCTCTGTCGGCGGCGGCCACCAGCTGGTCCGGCGTCGCGAGTCCCGCCCCGCCGCCGGCCCGCAGCCGCTTCTTCGCCTCGCGCAGCTCGTCCTGGAGGCCCCCGATCCGCTCCGGCACGGCGTCGACGGACTGGGCGCCGGCCGCCTCGGCCGCCCGCTCGAGCGTGTCGAGCCGCGCCCGGACGAGCGCGTCCGCGCCGGCGCCGGTCACGGCCTCGATCCGCCGGGTCCCGGACCCGATGCTCCGCTCCGAGGTGATGACGAAGCCGCCGATCTGGCCGCTGGCGCGGCAGTGCGTGCCGCCGCACAGCTCGAACGAGTAGTCCTGGACGCGGATGGTCCGGACCGTCTCGCCGTACTTCTCGTCGAAGAAGGCGTCCGCGCCGCCCTCGATCGCCTCGGCCATGCTCATGAACGCGATGGAGACGGGCCGGTCCTCGCGGATGATGCGGCGGACCTCGTCCTCGATCGCGCGGCGCTCGTCGTCGGTCAGCGCCCGGTCGAACGGGAAGTCGAAGCGGAGGACGTCCGGCGTGACGAGCGAGCCGGCCTGCCGGGCGCGCTCGCCCACGACGTTGCGGAGCGCCCGGTGGAGCAGGTGCGTGCCCGTGTGGTTGCGCATCGTGTGGGCGCGCCGCTCGGCGTCGACCTCGGCGCTCGACGGTCTCGCCGACGCGCAGCCGGCCGCGCAGGGTCCCGCGATGGACGATGAGGCCGCCGAGCGGCTTCTGGGTGTCCTCGACGTCGAAGAGGACGCTGCCGCCGCCCGGTCTCGCGCAGGACGCCGCGGTCGCCGACCTGGCCGCCGCCCTCGGCGTAGAACGGGCGTCCGGTCGAGGACGACCTCGGCGGCGCCGTGGCCGGTCAGCTCGTCGAACTCGGTCCCGTCGCGCAGGATCGCGACCACGCGGCCGTCGGCGGTCGTCGTCTCGTAGCCCAGGAACGCGGTGTCGCCGGCGCGCGCCTGCACGGCCTGGTAGATCGCGGTCAGGCCGGCGTGCTTCGAGAGCTCGGCCTTCTTGCCCGAGCGCGAGCGGTCGCGCTGCTCGGCGAGCGCGGCATCGAACCCGGCGCGGTCGACGCCGACGCCGTGCTCGGCGGCCAGCTCGATCGTCAGGTCGATCGGGAACCCGAACGTGTCGTGGAGCTTGAAGGCGACGTCGCCGGACAGCCGCGGCGCGTCGTCGGGCAGGTCCTCGGGTCGCCGGCCGACGATCCGGTCGCGTCGTGACGAGGCCGGCGAGGGCCTCCTCGAGCAGCCTCGAGCCCGCGCCGAGCGTCCGGGCGAACTGGGCCTCCTCGCGGGCGATCGCCGAGAGGATCTCGTCGCGCCGCTCGACGAGGTGCGGGTACGCCTCGCCCATGACGTCGATGACGACCCCGGCGGTCTCGGCCATGAACGGCTCCTGCCGGCCGAGCAGCCGGCCGTGCCGGACGGCCCGCCGCAGGATCCGGCGCAGGACGTAGCCGCGGCCCTCGTTCGAGGGCAGGACGTCGTCGCCGATGAGGAACGTGACGGCGCGCGAGTGGTCGGCGATGACCTGGAAGCTGAAGCGCTCGGCCTCGAAGGCCTCGGGGTCGTGGCCGAGCAGCTCGCGCATCCGCTCGTGGATCGGCGCGAAGAGGTCGGTGTCGTAGTTCGACGGGACCTGCTGGACGACGCTCGCGAGGCGCTCCAGGCCCATCCCGGTGTCGACGCTGGGGAACGGCAGCGGGACGCGGCCGTCGGGCCGCTGGTCGAACTCCATGAACACGAGGTTCCAGATCTCGAGCCAGCGCGGGCAGGACTCCGAGTGGTCGGGCACGCACTCCGGCCCTTCCGAGAGGTGCGCGCCGCGATCGAAGTGGATCTCGCTGCACGGGCCGCACGGGCCGGTCTCGGCCATCCGCCAGAAGTTGTGGTCGTCGCCGTGGTCGACGTCGCCCCAGGCCGCCATCCGCTCGGGCGGGATGCCGATCTCGTCGCGCCAGATGGCGCGCGACACCTCGTCGTCGGTGTAGGTCGTGACCGCCAGCCGGTCGCCGGGGATGCCGAGGTCGTGGGTCAGGAAGTCCCAGGCGTACTGGATCGCCTCGCGCTTGAAGTAGTCGCCGAAGCTCCAGTTCCCGAGCATCTCGAAGAGCGTGTGGTGGCGCGGCGACCGGCCGATCTCCTCGAAGTCGTTGTGCTTGCCGGCGACGCGCAGGCAGCGCTGGTAGTCCACCGCGCGGGTGTACGAGCGCGTCTCCGCCCCGGTGAAGACCTCCTTGAACTGGACCATGCCCGAGTTGGTGAAGAGCAGGGTCTGGTCCCCGGCCGGGACGAGGCTGGCGCTCGGGCACGGCGGCGTGCCCGCGCTCGGCGAAGAACTCCACGAACCGCCGCCGGATCTCGGCGGCCGGCAGGGAGACGATCCGCGGATCTGGGGCCTCGGCGGGTGGCATCGGGCGCAATGGTACCGAACGCGACGCCCGCGGCGGCTCAGGTCGGCGGCAGGGGCAGGAACGAGAGGTCCGCGCCCGTCCGCCGAGCTCGACCGGCGGCTCGTCCGTGGCGGAAGATCGCGCACGGTCTCCGGGCCGTGATAGCGGACGGTCCGGTCGTCGATCCGGAACATCGTCCCCTCGCGCAGGCCGGTGACGATCACCTCGGGATGCAGCTCGAGGTATTCGAGGATCCGCTCGCTCGCGGGTCTCGCCCTCGAACCCGGGCGGGTTGCCGTGGACGTAGTGGGGATTGATCTGCCAGCCGATCAGGCGCGAGCGCGTCCGTGCCGCCCGGATCCGTGATCGGCATGTCGTTCGTGGTGCCGATCGTGGGACAGGCCAGGTTGGCGCCGGCGCTCCAGCCGATGTACGGGACCCCGGCGAGGACGCGCTCGCGGATGGCCGGCAGCAGGCCCTGGTCGCGGACCATCCGGAGGAGCTGCCAGGTGTTGCCGCCGCCGACCGCGATGGCGTCCGCGGACCGGATCGCCGCGCAGCGGGTCAGCGGCCGCGTGGATCCCGGCGCACCGATCGCCCGGCGCCGCCGAGGGCCGGCGCGACCGCGTCCGCGTAGCGGTCGTACTCGCGCCGCACGGAGGCGTACGGCACGAAGGCGACGGTCCGGGCGCCGCCGAGGACCTCGTCGATCTCGGCGCGCGCGTGGTCGAGCGGCGCCATCCCGGCCTGCTGGCCGTTGCTGAGCAGCAGGAGCCGGACGGTCACGCCTTGCGCTCGAAGGGGCCGAGGACCGCCAGCACGCTCACGAGCGCGATCCCCGCCCACGACCCGATCAGGGCGACGAGCAGGCGGAAGTCGCCGATGGAGAGGACGGTGATCCCCAGCCGGTCGCCGAGCGTGTCGCCGGCCCACGCGCCGAGGATCGCCGCGCCGACCAGCAGCGGCAGCCGGCCCGCCGGCGGAGCCGCGGATCAGCACGTAGAGGGCGACGTCGAAGATGCCGACCAGGACCCCGAGGATGAGGGCGGGGTCCAGGCTCACGCGGAGGCCGCGAGGACCGCCGGCCGGGCGATCCGGCCGCCGCCGAGCACCTCGTCGCCGTCGTAGAGCACGGCCGCCTGACCCGGCGAGACCGCCCAGACCGGCGTGTCGGTCGTGACGGTCCAGCGGCGGTCGCCCGCCGCGCGCACGGTCGCATCGACCGGCGCCGCCCGATGCCGGATCCGGACGCTCGCCCGGAACTCGTGGCCGGGCGCCGTCCCCGCGACGAACGAGGCGCGCTCGAGGTCCACGGTCCGCGTCTCGAGGTCCTCGCGCCGCCCGAGCTGGATGGTGTTGGTGAGCGGGTCGATGCGGCTGACGTAGCGCGGCTCGCCGAGGGCGACCCCGAGGCCCTGGCGCTGGCCGACCGTGTAGGCCGCGGTGCCGCCGTGCTCGCCGACCCGCTCGCCGCCGACGTCGAGCAGCGGCCCCGGCTCGGGCCGCCAGCCGGCGCGCTCGCGCAGCGCGTCGCGGTAGTCGCCGCCCGGCACGAAGCAGATCTCCTGGCTCTCGGGCTTGTCGGCGGTCGCGAGGCCGAGGCGACGGGCGATCGCGCGGACCTCGGGCTTGGTCAGCTCGCCGAGCGGGAACCGGGCGTGGTCCAGCTGGTCCTGGCGCAGGCCGTACAGGAAGTAGGTCTGGTCCTTGTCCTCGTCGCGGGCGCGGCGCAGCCGGGCGCGGCCGTCGGGCCCGACCGCCCGCCGCGCGTAGTGGCCGGTCGCGACCGCCTCGCACTCGTACAGGTGCCGGGCACGGCCCAGGAGCGCCCCGAACTTCACGTAGGTGTTGCAGTCCACGCACGGGCTCGGCGTCCGGCCGTCGAGGTAGGCGTCGAGGAACGGCTGCAGCACCCCGGCGTCGAACTCGCGCTCGAGGTTCATCACGTAGAACGGGATGTCCAGCTGGGCGGCGACCCGCCGGGCGTCGTCGGCGGCATCGAGCGAGCAGCAGCTCTTCTTGAACTCGGAGTACGTGTCGGCGACGTCGTGGAGGCGCATCCACACGCCGACGACCTCGTGGCCCTCGTCGTGGAGGAGCGCCGCGGCGACCGAGCTGTCGACGCCGCCCGACATGGCGACGAGGATGCGACTCACGCGGGGACGCCCTGCCCCAGCGGGTCCGCGGCGACGCTCGCGGCGCCGACGCGCATCGAGGCGACGACGCGCGGCACGACGTCGCTCGCGACGGCGATCTCCTCCTCGGTCGTGGTCCGGCCGAGCGACAGGCGGAGCGCGCCGCGGGCCTCCTCCTCCGGATAGCCCATCGCGGTCAGCACGTGGCTGACCTCGGTCGAGCCGGTGGTGCAGGCGCTGCCCACCGAGCAGGCGATGCCCTCGAGGTCGAGCGACAGCGCGACCGAGGTCCCGTCGGTGTCGCGGGCGATGATCGAGAGGTGGCCGGGCAGCCGGTCCTTGGGATGACCGGTCATCTCGGTGCCGGCGACCGCGAGGACCGCCTTCCCGAGGCGGTCGCGCAGGCGGCGCAGGCGGGCGACGGTCGCCGGGCGCTCCTCGCACGACAGGTCGTAGGCGGCGGCCGTCCCCACGGCCCCGGCCACGTTCTCGGTCCCCGCGCGGCGGTGGCGCTCCTGGGTCCCGCCCTGCTGCTGCGCGAGGATGTGCGTCCCGTGGCGGACGTAGAGCGCGCCCGCGCCCTTCGGGCCCTCGAACTTGTGCGCGCCGAGCGAGACGAGGTCCGCGCCGAGCGCCTCGACGTCGATGTCGACGTACGGCGCGGCCTGGACGGCGTCGACGTGGAACAGGATCCCCTTGCGGCCGCGGACCCGCTCGGCGATGGCCGCGATCGGCTGGATCGTCCCGACCTCGTTGTTGGCCAGCATCACCGACACCAGGATCGTCCGGTCGGTGAGCGCCGCCTCGAGCTGGTCGGGGTCGACGCGGCCGTACCGGTCGACCGGCAGCTCCACGATCTCGAAGCCGAACTTCTCGAGGTAGCGGAGCGTGTGCCCGACGGCGTGGTGCTCGACCGACGACGTGACGATGCGGTGGCCGTGCGCCTTGCCGGCCCAGGCCGCGCCCTTGAGCGCGAGGTTGTTGGCCTCGGTGCCGCCGGAGGTGAACACGATCTCGCGGGCCTCGGCGTGGAGCCTCGCCGCGAGCCGCTCGTGGGCCTCGTCGAGGCCGGACGCGGGCGGACGCGCCCGAAGGCGTGCGCCGAGCTCGGGTTGCCGAACGTCTCGGTCAGGTACGGCAGCATCGCGTCGAGGACCTCGCGGCGGAGCGGGGTCGTCGCCGCGTGGTCGAGGTAGATCGCCATCGGCTCGATCGTACACCCGGCGCCCGGCTCGGACCCTGACGCGCGGCCGGCGGCCCGCCGACGTTCGTCCATGCCACGACTCGTCGACCGCCGATGGGACGGCCGGTGCGGCCGCGGCATCGTCGGTGTCAGACAGACGCAGGACGCGCCCACCGCGTCGCACAGGAGACCACATGCGATGACCGAACTCATCATCACGATCGTCGCCATCGCGGGCTTCGTCGCGTTCATCGTCGCCGTCGCGCGGCTGGGCCGCGGCGAGGGCTTCGACGTCTACGGCCTCTTCGGCCGCCCCGGCGCCATCGAGCGCGCGCTCGGCGTCCAGGAGCAGGACCTCCCGCCCTTCCGCTTCGGCGCCTCGGCCGCCTAGCTCGATCCCTCGCGGCCGCGCAGGCGCGGCCGCTCAGGCCTCGTCGGTCGCGTCCCCGCGCTCGGACGCCCGTCGCAGGTCGTCCTCGCGCCCGGCGGCGCGGCGGCGGTCGTGCTGCGAGAGCAGCCGCTTGCGCAGCCGGATCGACAGCGGGGTCACCTCGACCAGCTCGTCCTCGGCGATGAACTCGATCGCCGACTCCAGCGTGATCTGGCGCGGCGGCGTCAGCCGCAGCGACTCGTCGTGCGAGTGGGTCCGGATGTTGGTGAGCTTCTTCTCCTTGGTCGGGTTGACGTCCATGTCGCCCGACCGGCTGTTCTCGCCGACGATCATCCCCTCGTAGGTCTCGACGCCGGCGCCGATGAACAGCTCCGCGCGCTGCTCGAGGTTGAACAGCCCGTAGGCGTTCGACGTCCCGGCGCGGTCGCTGACCAGCACGCCGTTCGTCCGGTGCGTGACCTCGCCCGCCCACGGGCCGTAGCCCTCGCCGATCTGGTGCAGCAGCGCCGTGCCGCGCGTCTCGGTGAGCAGCTGGCCGCGATAGCCGATCAGGCCGCGGACCGGCAGCACGAACTCCATCCGGACGCGGCCGTCGGTGTCGGTGGACATCTGGTCCAGGCGGCCCTTGCGGCCGGCCATCGCGCTCTGGATCTCGCCGATGTAGTCGGGCGGGATGTCGACGGTGATCCGCTCGTACGGCTCGTGGACCTCGCCGCCGATCTCGCGCAGCAGCACCTCGGGTCGTGACGCCGTGAGCTCGTAGCCCTCGCGGCGCATCTGCTCGATGAGGACGGCCAGCTGCAGCTCGCCGCGGCCGCGCACCTCGAACGCCTCGCTGGACTCCGACGGGCGGACCTCGATCGAGACGTTGCCGAGGACCTCCTTCTCGAGGCGGGCCTTGATCTGGCGGCTGGTGACGAACTTGCCCTCGCGTCCGGCGAGCGGCGAGGTGTTCACCCCGAACGTCATCCGCAGCGTCGGCGCGTCGACGTCGAGCCGCGGCAGCGGCCGCGGGTCCGTCGGGCTCGGTCAGGGTGTCGCCGATGGTGACCTCGGGCAGGCCGGCCACGCTGACGATGTCGCCGGGCCCGGCCTCCTCGATGTCGATCCGCTCGATCCCGTGCGCGGTCTGCAGGCTGGTGACGGTCCCGGTCAGGGTGACCGTCCGCCCTGGCTCGACCGAGCCGGCGGTGTCGTCGGCCTCCTCGCGCACGATCGCGACGCGCTGGCCGGTGCGGATCGTGCCGTTCCAGATCCGGCCGACGGCCATCCGCCCGACGTAGTCGTTCGCCGAGAGGTTCGTGACCAGCAGCTGGAGCGGGTGGTCGGGCACGTACGAGGGCGGCGGCGTGACCTCGACGAGCAGGTCGAGCAGCGGCCGCAGGTCGGTGCCGGGGACGGCCAGGTCGCGGGTCGCCGTGCCGGCCTTGGCGTTCGTGTAGACGATCGGGAACTCGATCTGGTGCTCGTCGGCGCCGAGGTCGAGGAACAGCTCGTAGACGTCGTCGAGGACCGTGACCGGGCGGGCGTCGCCGCGGTCGATCTTGTTGATCGCGACGACCACGGGGAGATGCCGCGCCATCGCCTTCTGGAGGACGTAGCGCGTCTGCGGCAGCGGGCCCTCGGCGGCATCGACGAGGAGCAGCACCGAGTCGACCATCAGCAGCGAGCGCTCGACCTCGCCGCCGAAGTCGGCGTGGCCCGGCGTGTCCACGATGTTGAGCCGGAAGCCGTCGTGGTCGACGGTGGTCTGCTTGGCGAGGATCGTGATGCCCTTCTCGCGCTCGAGGTCGCCCGAGTCCATGACCCGGTCGACGACGGCCTGGTTGGCGCGGAACGTGCCGGTCTGGCGGAGCATCGCGTCGACCAGCGTGGTCTTGCCGTGGTCGACATGGGCCACGATCGCGATGTTGCGCAGGTCGGCGCGGACCGCGGTGGGCACGGCGGCGCTGGCGACGGTGGTGTCGGTCATGGGGCGCGCAGTGTCGCATATCGGCGCACGGACCGCCGACGGGCCGTCCGCGTGCGGTAGCATCGGCCGCGTGACCGTCGCCGCCGTGATCCTGTCCGCCTCCGCCGAGGGCGCCCTCGCCGACGCCCAGGGCCAGGCCCGCGTCCGCCGCCTGGCGGACCTCGCGTGGTCCGGCGGCGCGCTGCCGATCGTCGTGGTCTCGCCCGACCCGGACGGGGCCGTCGCGAAGGCGCTCGCGGACTCCGAGGCGGTCCACGGCGACCCGGCACCGGACGAGGGCGGTCCCGTCGGGCAGATGGTGCGCGGCGTCGAGCTGGCCGCCGCCGAGGTCACCGACCTCGACGCCGCGCTGATCTGGCCGGCCCGGATGACCTGGGTCGGCCCCGAGACGATCACCTCGCTCATCGAGGCGCACGGCACCGCGCGCGACACGCGTGCTGCGGCCGGGCTGGCACGGCGACCCGGGCTGGCCGGTGCTGGTGCCGCTGGCCCACCTCGACGCGCTGCGCGCGATCGCGCCCGACCGGATGCCGCCCGACGTCATCGCCGACCTCGCGGCCGTCGCCCCGACCCGGATCGTGGAGCTCGGCGACCCCGGCGTGATCTTCGACACCGACACGCCCGAGGCCGACCTGCCCGCCTACGAAGGCCCGCCCGATCCCCCCGCCGGGCACACCCACGAGTGGGGCGACGACGTCATCGCCGAAGCGCGGCTCCCCGACCGTCCCTGAAGGAGCGACCCATGTCCATCCAGGCTGCCGCCGGTATCGCGCGGCCGCGTCGCCGGAGGCGCTCCAGGTCGACGATCGCCGCAGTGCTGCTCGGCGACGGTGCTGGTCGCCGCGATGCGGTGGCGGGTCGAGCCCGGGTGGCTCGGTCGCGCCGCGGGCGGCGCGAGCCGCCGGCCCCGGCAGGCGGCGGAGGCGGTGGCGGCGCCGTCGGTCGGCGAGCCGTACGTCACCAGGCGAAGGTCGAGGGCGCGGTCAAGGCCCTCGCGGCGCTCGAGCAGCTACCTCTACGAGGCGAAGATCGTCCAGACCGGGGGCAGCGGCACGCGGACGTCCAGGACGTCCGATGGCGTGGTCCGGACCAAGCCGTCGCCGGCCCGGCTCGGTCGCGTACACGGCGAACGGCAACACGATCGTGCTGATGTTCGTGGACGGCAAGGATTTCGCCGATTTCGGCAACGGCCTCGCGCCTGCCACGGCGGACCAGGGCACGCGCGAGGACACCGATCCACTGGCCCTCAGCGCCCTGTACGCCCCGTTCGCAGCCCAGGCCGATGACTTCATCCTCGCCGGCAAGGAGACGGCCCACGGGGTCGTCCGAGCGACCACCTGGTGCTCGACCCGGACGAGCTCGCGAAGGTGCGCGACCAGTTCGGCGACGGCAACGAGGCCTGGATCGCGGAGCTGTGGCTGGCCGAGGCCGACGGCCGTCTCGGTCAAGGCCGTGTGGGGTGGCCCGCCAGGCGCGCGGCACCGGAAGTCGTTCGCGCCGCCGTTCTACACGATCGACGTGACCGACACGAACTGCACCTGTCCCGGTGACCGCGCCGGGCTGACCGCCGGTCCCTAGGCTGGCGTCCCTCCCGACGCCAGCCCGCCGCGCAGGTCGTCGCGGACGCGGGCGATCGTGCCCGTCGCCAGCGCGAGGCCGAGCACGACGAGGAGCACGCCGGTGATCTGGCCCGGCGACGGGGCTTCGCCGAGCAGGATGATCGCGAGGATCACCGTCATCACCGGCTGGGCGAGCAGGATCGCCGAGGTCAGGACCGCCGGCAGCCGCGGCAGCGAGACCTGGATCAGCAGGTAGCCGATCGACTGGCTCGAGATGCCGTAGGCGAGCAGGTACGCATGGGCCGGCATCGATGGCACGAGGTCGAGGTCGCCGACGATGCGCGCCGAACAGCGCCGCCACGAGCGCGCACGCGATGGTCGCCACCGTGACCGGGCCGGCCGGCCTCGCGGTCGGTGAGGCCCGGCGGATCACGCAGCAGGTAGCCCGCGTACGACGCCGCGGTGACCAAGCCGATCGCGACCCCGAGCTGCGCGTTCGCGCCGTACGGGATGCCGCCGACCACCCCCGAGATCAGCACGACGCCGACCAGCATCACGGGCAGCGCGATCAGGACCTCGCGCCGCGGGCGCTCGCCCCAGATGAGCCACGCGACGAGCGCGACGATGACCACCTGGAGGTTGCCCATCACCGTCGCCAGACCGGCGCCGATGTCGTCGACGACGTAGTGGAACGTCAGGAGGTCGACGGCGAAGAGGACACCGGCCAGGGCCGACAGCCCGATCGTGCGCCGTCCCATCGGGCCGTCCGAGCGCCACTCGAGCCAGGCGGCGAGGAGGAGCAGCGGCAGCCCGTAGAGGCAGCGGAACACGACACCGGTCGACGGCGACACGCCGGACCAGCGGTAGAAGATCCCCGAGAACGCGATCGCGGTCGCGCCGAGCAGCGCGGCGCTGCGCGGGAAGCGCGCCAGTCGTTCGAGTGGGCGGACGCCCTCGCTCAGGCGGGGACTCCGCGGTCGAGGACGACGCGGCGCTCGATCGGGCGCATCGACGGTCTAGCCGCGCTTCTCGGGGACGCCGACGAACCGCAGGCCGAGCTCCTCGTACTGGCTCGGCTCCGGCGCCGACGGCGCCTCGAGCATCGGGTCGGTACCCGACTGGGTCTTGGGGAAGGCCATGACCTCGCGGATGTTCGTCTGGCCGGCGAAGATCATCGCCCAACGGTCGATGCCGAGCGCGATCCCGCCGTGCGGCGGTGCGCCGTACTCGAAGGCGTCGAGGACCGCGCCGAACTTCTCGTGCATCCCCTCGACGGACTGGCCCTGGAGCCGGAAGGACCGCTCGAGCAGGTCGCGACGATGGATCCGGATCGAGCCGCCGCCGAGCTCCCAGCCGTTGAGCGCGAGGTCGTACTGGAGGGCCTTGGCCCGTCCGGCCGGGTCGCCCGGGCTGGGACGGTCGGGGTCGCCGGTCGTGGTCACGAGCAGCTCCTCGTCCTCGGGGACCACGCCGCTGAACGGGTTGTGCGTCGCGTGCCAGCGCTCGTTCTCGGCGTCCCACTCGTACATCGGGAAGCGGTGGATCCACGCGTACGACAGGACCGTCGGGTCGGCCAGCCCGAGCTGGTCGCCGAGCTCGACGCGCAGCCGCCCCAGGACGTCCGCCGTGATGGCGTCGCGGTCCGCGACGATCAGCAGGAGGTCGCCCTCCCCCGCCCCGCTCCGCTCGATGAGCGCGCGCTTGGTGTCGTCCGACAGGAACTTCGCGATCGGCCCCTTCATCTCACCGTCCGCGCCGAGGGCCAGGTAGGCGAGGCCGCGGGCACCGAAGCGCTTCGCCCGCTCGGTCAGCTCGTCGATCTCCCGGCGGGTGACGCCGCCCATCCCCGGCGCGACGATGCCGCGGACCCGGCCGCCGCCCGCGAGCGTGTCGTCGAAGACGCCGAAGCCGGAGGCGGGCGTCCCGTCCGCGTCGACCAGCGCCGGCGCGAGGTCGACCAACTCCATCCCGAAGCGCAGGTCCGGCTTGTCGGAGCCGAAGCGCTCCAGGACCTCGTCGTAGGTGTAGACCGGGAACGGGACCTGGGCGATGGGCCGGTCGGGCGCGGTCGCCTTCGAGACCTCGATCGCCATCGCCTCCACGAAGCCCATCACCGTCGCCTCGTCGACGAAGCTCATCTCGAGGTCGAGCTGGGTGAACTCGGGCTGGCGGTCGCCTCGGAGGTCCTCGTCGCGGTAGCAGCGCGCGATCTGGAAGTAGCGGTCGATCCCGGCGACCATCAGCAGCTGCTTCAGCTGCTGCGGGCTCTGCGGTAGTGCGTACACGCTGCCGGGCTGCAGCCGCGATGGGACGATGAAGTCGCGAGCCCCCTCGGGCGTGCTCTTGATCAGCGTCGGCGTCTCGACCTCGACGAAGCCGTTGGCGTGGTGGACGTCGCGGATCGCCTGGACCATGCGCGAGCGGAGCAGCAGCCGATCGGCCATCGGCTGGCGGCGGATGTCGAGGTAGCGGTACTTGAGGCGGACGCCCTCGTCGACCGGCGCGTCGGGCTCGTTGATGTAGAACGGCGGCGTCTTGGCCTCGGACAGGATCTGGATCCCGGTCGCCTGCAGCTCGATGGCGCCGGTCGGCAGCTTCGGGTTCTCGGTCCCGGGCAGGCGCGGCGCGACGGTGCCGACGGCGCTCACGACGAACTCCGGGCGGACCCGCTCGGCATCGGCATGGGCATCCGGCGAGTCGGCCTTGTCGATCACGACCTGGGTGATCCCGTGGCGGTCGCGCAGGTCCAGAAAGATCAGTTGGCCGTGGTCACGGCGGCGGTGCACCCAGCCCGACAGGCGTGCCTCCGCGCCCGCGTCGGAGGCGCGCAGCTCCCCGTTCGTGTGCGTGCGGAAGGGCGTGGCGAGGCTGGGTCGGGTGTCGGTCATGGCCGGCGTATCGTAGTCGAAGCCGGGGTGCCCGACCGGCTGCGAGGAGGATCGAGATGCTCGCCCACCGCCGGGCTCACACCGCGCTGCCGACGCATGACGTCGACGCGCTCCGGCCCTTCTACGAGGACGTCCTCGGGTTCGTGCCGCGGGCGATCCGGACCGGCGCCGTCGTCTATGACGCCGGCGAAGGATCGCTCTTTGCGATCTCGCGGAGCGGCGCGCCGTCGACGTCGACGCACACGCAGATGGCGTTCACCGTCCCCGATATCGACGCGGCCGTCGCCGACCTCCAGGCGCGCGGTGTGGTCTTCGAGGCGTACGAGACGCCGAAGACCGAGGGCGGCATCGCGACGATCGGTCCCGGGCGGGCCGCGTGGTTCAAGGACCCGCACGGCAACCTGCTCGCGGTCCTCGAGTTCGACGATCCCGTCTGATCAGGCGTCTCGGCCACGCAACAACGACACTCGGAACGGGCGGAGCTCGCCGCGGGCGTAGCCGCCGGCGATGACCGGGTCCTCCTCCATGAACCGCCGCGCGGCCGCCTCGTCAGGTGCCTCGAAGATCGCGAGACCGGTGTTGATGCCGCCGAGCGTCGGGCCGACGAGGATCAGCGTCCCGTCCGCCAGCGCCTGTTCGAAGCGCTCGAAGTGGATGCCCCAGACCGCCCGCTCCTCGTCGGTCATCGTGGCCGCGAAGTCGTCCCTCGGCGGATGGATGAAGTAGATCCATTCGGTCATCGCGGTCACTCCTTCCGGAGGCGCCAGATCGACTCGGCGGGCCAGCGGCGGGCCCACGCGACGTCCTGCGGATCGCGGTACGAGCTCACAGCCCCTCCGGGGGTCGCGGCTCGATGAGGTCTTCCACGATGAACCCGTTGGACCGGAAGAGTCGGATCCATGTGCCGTACGGCAGGTTGAAGGTGACCTCGCCGTCGTCCTCGATGGTGCGCAGGTCGAAGTAGTCGACGAGGAGCCGGTCGCCCATGTGCGCTTCGCCGACCGGCCAGACGAGGTCGGCGATGGCCGACCCGTGGCTGAACGCGAACAGGCCGCCGGGTCGGAGCAGCCGCGCCGCCTCGGGAACGGTCCGGTAGGGGTCGGCGAAGGTCATCGCGCCGTGGTCGCAGAAGACGATGTCGAAGCTGGCGTCCGGCAGCGGCACGCGCCTCCGCGCTGGCGTGGACGAGCCGGACGTCCACGCCGGCCGCGTCGACCAGCCGGCGGGCATGCTCGAGCTGTCGCTCGGACAGGTCGATCCCGACGACCCGCGCGCCGCGCTTCGCGAGCGCGATCGACCACTGGGCCGCGCCGCAGCCGAACTCGAGGACGTCCTTGCCGGCCACGTCCCCGAGGATCCTGCAGCTCCTCCTCCGGGACCTGGAACATGCCCCAGGCGTACCCGTCGTGGGTCTTGAGCTGGTCGCCGTGGAGCGCCTGGTACTCGTCCGAGTAGGCGTCCCACGACGCACGGTTCTGCGCCTCGTGCGCGCTCAGCTCGGCCAGCGTCGCTCGTCCTCGTCGCCGCTCATCCGCCGCTCCCGTCGCCGTGGTGATGCGCCCCGTGCGCCCGGGCCACCTCGCGGCCGAGGTCGGCCAGCGGGACCCCCTTCTGCGTGCCGGCCGGAAGGTCGCGGAGCTGGACCTCGCCGTCCGCGAGCTCGTCGCCGACGATCACCGCGAAGTGCGCCCCGTCGCGGGCAGCCGCCTCGAGCTGCTTGCCGAGCTTGCGCCGCGACAGCTCGGCACGCGCCGCGATCCCGGCGGCCCGCAGGTCCGTGGCGATCACCAGCCGCGCCGAGGTGTCGTCCGGGTCCGCGCCGACCACGACCGCGACCGGGGACGGCACGCCGCCGTCGGTCGCGGTCGCCGGCGGCCGCCAGGGCGAGGATGACCCGGTCGAGCCCGATCCCGAACCCGATCCCGGGCGTCGGCCGGCCCCCGAGCAGCTCGACGAGTCCGTCGTAGCGGCCGCCGCCGCCGATCGCCTGCTGCTGGCCCTCGCGCCCGACGACGTAGAACTCGAAGGCGGTCCGCGTGTAGTAGTCCAGCCCGCGGACCAGGCCCGGCTCGAGGCGGAACCGAACATCGAGCGCGGTCAGGTGCGCCTGGACCGCCGCGAAGTGCGCGGCACACGCCTCGCACAGGTGCTCGGTGATCCTCGGCGCCGCCGGCGTTCAGCGCGGCCATCGCCGGGTCCTTCGAATCGAGCAGGCGCAGCGGGTTGCGCGACAGTCGCGCGCGCTCGGTCGTCGGGCAGGGCGTCGGCGTGGTCCCGGTAGTACGCGGTCAGCGCCTCGATGTAGGCCGGGCGGCAGGCCGGGTCGCCGATCGAGTTGAGCGACACCTCGACGTCGGCCAGCCCGGCGTCGCGGAAGAACCGGGTCGCGAGCTCGAGGATCTCCGCGTCCACGGCCGGGCCCGGGTCGCCGATCGCCTCGACGTCGAACTGCCAGAACTGGCGGTAGCGCCCGGCCTGCGGCCGGTCATAGCGGAACATCGGGCCGGTCTGGGTCAGCTTCACGGGCTGTGGCCAGGTCTGCATCCCGTGCTGGACGTACGCGCGGACGATCCCCGCCGTCGGCTCGGGGCGGAGCGCCCACGACTCGCCGTCCTCGGACCGGGGCGCGAGCCGGAACAGCTCCTTCTCGACGACGTCGGTGACCTCACCGATCCCGCGCTCGAAGACGTCCGTCAGCTCGAAGAGCGGCGTCTCGATGCGCTGATAGCCGTAGCGCGCGGCGAGGTCGGCCGCCACCCGCTCGAGGCGCGTCCAGACTGGCGTCTCGGTCGGCAGGAGGTCGCGCGTGCCGCGCGGGGCTCGGTAGGCGGGCATCGGCCGAGTCTAGCGGCCCCGGACCGCGCCGCGAAGGCTCAGCCCAGGAGCCCGTCCAGCCCGGTGCCGACCAGCTTGGCGCCGATGACGATGCACAGCACCGCCATCACGGCGGCGTTGTTGGCCCCCAGCCAGGTCTTCCAGCCGTCGAGCGTCCGCTTCGCGCCCTCGCCGCCGACCAGCATGTAGACGACCGGCACGGCGATGGACACGCTGGCGAGGACCACGAACAGGATCTCCATCGCGATCGCGTTGCCACCGGCGGCGGTCGCCTGGTCGATGACCACGCCGGCCGCGATGGCGAGCCCAAGGTTCTTGGGGTTGAGCGCCGAGAGCAGGACGCCGAATCCGAGCGCCTTGACCGGGGTGAAGCCGTCGATCGCCTGCATCCATGTCGGCAGCGCGGCCTCCTCGCCGGGCTTCGGGCGGCCCTTCCATTGCTTCACGCCGAGGGCGATCGCGACCAGGCCGAGCAGCAGGATCACGATGTCGCCGAGCGAGGGGCCGCTCGCCTCGTCGGTCGCGCCGGTTGCATCGCTGAGGCGGAAGACGAGCAGCGTCACGAGCGTGATCCCGGCCACCCAGCCGACCAGGAACGCCGGGCCGTTGACCCGCGCCTTGACCGAGAACAGCATCAGGATGCAGGCGATGATCGGGATCGGGCTGATCGCGATCCCGATCGCGAGCGGGAGCAGGCTGCCGAGCGAGCCGGCGAACATTTGCCGTCCTCCTTCAGTCGTTGCGGGGGGTCTTGCCGGAGCCAGGCGGTGCGAACACCCGGCCCGCGCCGATGGGATCGAACGATCCGGCCTCGATCCGGCCGGGCAGCCGGACGTCGCGCGGGATCTCCCTGGCGTTCCGCAGCAGGATCAGGCACAGGACGAAGACCCAGATCGGGAACGCGAGCACCAGGAATGGGGCGTTCGACGCGCTCAGCAGCAGGAACAGGCCCATGACGAAGCCGGCGATCCCGAACCACCGCGGCAGGATCCCGGCGGACCGCCCGAGGGCCGACGTCGTGAACACGAACATCGCCGCCATGCGCATCGCGAAGAAGATCATCAACGTGTTGCCGAAGGTGCTGAACTGGCGCGCGGCGGCCGGGTCGATCGTGCCCTCCGCGTACTGCACGCTGACGGCGACGACGGAACTCGCCGCCGCGCCGACGAACGCGATGGCGACGAACAGGATGCCGCTGACGAGCTGCAGGTTGGATTGCAGGGCGTTCAGGCGCCGGCCCGACGCGGCCTCCCACATCCGGAGCGTGACGATGAACCACAGGAAGGCGATCCCGGAGAACGGGAGGAGGTACAGGCCCACCATCACCGGGGCCGTGGCATCGCCGGTGCTGTAGTAGTCGATGATCTCCTGGTCCGACGCCTTGCCCGTCGGGATCTGCGCCATGAGGACGATCGCAGAGACGAACAGCACGGCGAACGCGATCCCGACGATCGCGGTCAGCGACGCCGCGCGGCGGAGCGACCGACCACGCGCCTCGGGCGAGGTCGGCGTCTCCTCGGCGTCCGGTGTCGATGGGTCGTCCACGACGAGACTCTCGTCGGACTCGCCGCCCTCTCGCTGATCGTCCATGTCGTCGGTCATGATGCCGAGTCCGCGGGCGGCGCAGCGCTCGCTTCGAGCGCGGCCGTGATGGTCGGATAGACCGCGGCGTCGACGTCGCCGCCGACCCTGAGCACGTCGCGCACCTGGCCGACGTCACGGGTGTAGACGATCGACTTGCCGTCCGCCTCGAGCGAGTCCGCGACCTCGATGAGCATCTTCGAGGCCGTCAGGTCGACCGCGGGCACGGTCTCGAGATCGAGCACCACCATGCGGACGCGTGGGTTGGGACGATGTTGACTGGACTACTCGCGGGCGAGCATCGCCGCGGCGTCGCTGCTCGAGGTCGACGTACTGGTCGTCGCCGACGTTGACCTCGACCTGGTGGATCGTCCCGCCGGTGAAGCGGAACGGCGACGTGTACTCGTCGCTGACGGCGTCGCGCGAGTCGCGGCCGACGCAGAGGCCGTCGCCGCAGAGCGTGAACTGCGCGATCTGCGTGCGCATCGGCCCGTCGGCGACGACGTCGTCGTCGACGTAGAGCTTCGCCGTGCCGATGCGCCTCGTGGTGCTCGCCCATGCGACTCCTTGGTGAACTCCACGCCGAGCACGTACTTGCCGGGCTCGAGCGCGTCCGAGACGAACTGCTGCTCGGGCGGGATGCCGAGGAAGTTGTAGACGTACCAGAGCTTCTGGTCCTTGAGGAACAGCGCGTGGCCACCGAAGCGCGAGCCGTGGGCGAAGATCACGCCCTCGGCGTCCGGCGTGCTCGTGAGCTCGACCTCGGCGAGGATCTTGAACGAGCGGCCGCGGATGTTGGCCGCCACCGACTCCGGCACGTCGGCCGTGTCCGGGTAGTAGACGAACGTGCTCCGCGGCGGCTCGGGCTGCGGCCGCGGGTCGGTGAGGATCTCGATCGGGAAGCCGGTCGTCGAGCGGCAGCACGTCGTACTTCTCGGCCTCCTCGAACCAGGCGGCGATCAGCTGCTTGAGCTTCTCGGGCTGCTGCGCCGCGAGGTCGTGCGCCTCGGCGCGGTCGACGTCGGTGTGGAAGAGCTGCCACACGTCGTCGTCGAAGTGGCCGATGCCCGACGTCGGCCCGTGGACGGCGACGGCCTTCCAGCCGTCCTCCCAGATGCCGCGCGTGCCGAGCATCGCGTAGTACTGGCGCTTCTTGGTGCGTCGGCGCGTCGGCGTCGTCGAACGAGTACCGCATCGACACGCCGGGCAGCGGCACCTGCTCGTGGCCGTTCAGCGTCTTCGGGAACTCGAGCCCGACAGCACTCGAGGATCGTCGGGCACGATGTCGATCGCGTGGTGGTACTGGTGGCGCACCTCGCCCTTGCGCCTTGATGCCCTTCGGCCAGTGAGATGACCAGCGGGTCGCAGACGCCGCCCTGGTAGGTGTAGCGCTTGAACATCCGGAACGGCGTCGAGAACGCCATCGCCCAGCCGGTCGGGTAGTGGTTGTAGGTGTTCGGGCTGCCCAGGTCGTCGAGCATGCTTGAGGTTCTCGTCCATCTCGTCCGGCCAGCCGTTGAAGAACTTGTTCTCGTTGACCGAGCCGTTCGGGCTGCCCTCGCCCGAGGCGCCGTTGTCGGCGCAGTAGAAGATCAGCGTGTTGTCGAGCTGGCCGGTCTCCTCGAGGTAGTCGACGATCCGGCCGACCTGGTCGTCGGTGTACTCGGAGAAGCCGGCGTAGACCTCGGCCATGCGCGCGAACAGCGCCTTCTCGTCGGCCGACAGCGAGTCCCACGGCCGCACGTCGTCGAGCGGCGAGTACGTGCCCTCGGGCATCGGGTTCATCGGCGTGAGCTCGGTGCCCTCGGGCAGGATGCCCTTCTCGATCATCCGCGGCAGCACCCACTCGCGGTAGGCCTCGTAGCCGTCGTCGAACTTGCCCTTGTACTTGTCGATGTACTCCTGCGGGGCGTGGTGCGGCGCGTGGTTCGCGCCCGGGCAGAACCACATGAACCACGGCCGCGACGGCGCGCTCGCCTTGACGTCGCGGATCATCGGGATCGCCTTGTCGGCCAGGTCCTTCGAGAGGTGGTAGCCCTCCTCCGGCGTGGTACGGCTGGTCGATGTAGTGGTTGTCGCTCGACGAGGTCCGGATACCACTGGTTCGTCTCGCCGCCGAGGAAGCCGTAGAAGCGGTCGAAGCCCTGGTGCGAGCGGCCAGCTCTCCTTGCGTCGCCGCCCGGCGCGCAGGTCGTCGACCGGGACGTTGTGGTTCTTGCCGAGCCAGAAGGTGCTCCAGCCGTTCTCGCGCATCACCTCGGCCAGCGTCCCGCACTCCGTCGGGATGTGCGCGTTGCGCGCCCGGGAAGCCGATCGCGCCCTCGGTGATGCAGGCCATCCCGTTCTGGTGGTGGTTGCGGCCGGTCAGGAAGCACGAGCGCGTCGGCGAGCACAGCGCGGTCGTGTGCCACTGCGTGTACGTCAGGCCGTTGTCGGCGAGCCGCTGCAGCGTCGGCATCTCGATCCGGCCGCCGAACGGCGACCACGCCGCCAGGCCGGTGTCGTCGTAGAGCACGATCAGGACGTTCGGCGCACCCTCGGGCGCCTTCGGCGGCAGGATACGGCGCCCAGTCCGGCGTCGAGTCGCGGACGTCGAGGTTGATGATGCCCTTGAACGGCGTCGCCATGGCGCGGACCCCCGGGAGCAGGGTGGGTGGGACGCCTACCGCTACCGTTTGGACGCGCGCTTGCCCGCGGCGCCGTCGCTCGCACCAGTCGACACGGCGCGCTCTAGCCCGAGGTCGCGCTGGACGCTGATGACGTCCTTGAGGGTCTCGATGCGGCTCATCACGCGGGCCAGCTGGCTCACCGAGTGGACCTGCAGCGTCGCCGTGACGACCGCGGTGTGGTCCGGGGTGACGGCGACGTGGGCGGCGACGATGTTGACCTTGTTCTCGGCCACGACCTGGGTGATGTCGGACAGCAGCCCGGTCCGGTCGTAGGCCTCGACCCGGATCGCGATCGGGTAGCGTCTGGGTGGGCTCGGCCTCCCACTCGGCCTCGATGAGCCGGCTGACCTCGCGCTCGTTGACGACCGTCGGGCACGTCTGGAGGTGGACGGTGACGCCCTTGCCGCGGGTGATGAACCCGACGATCGGGTCGCCCGGGATCGGGTGGCAGCACTTGGCGAACCGGACCAGCAGGTCGCCGACGCCCTTGACCCGGACGCCGCCGGTGCGGACCAGCTGCTGCGGCGGCGCGACCGTCGGGAGCGACGTCTGCCCGTCGTCGACGACGCCGAGGCGCATGACCACCGACTGGGCGCTCGACGCGCCGTAGCCGATGGCGGCGTAGAAGTCGTCGAGCGGTCTCGTAGTTGTAGGCCTTGCCGACCTCGGCGACGCGGTCGACGCCGACCGTCGCGATCGACGTCCGGGCCAGCCGGCGCAGCTCGCGCTCGAGCGACTCGCGGCCGTGGACGATGTTCTCGTCGCGGTCCTTGCGCTTGAACCATTGGCGGATCTTCTCGCGGGCGTGGCTGGTCCGGACCACGTTCATCCAGTCGCGCGACGGGCCGTGCTCGCCCTTGGTCGTGACGATCTCGACGATGTCGCCGTTCTTGAGCCGGTAGTCGAGCGGGACGAGCCGGTTGTTGACCTTCGCCCCGATCGTGCGGTGGCCGACGTCGGTGTGGATCCGGTAGGCGAAGTCGAGCGGCGTCGCGCCGGCCGGCAGGTCCTTGATGTCGCCCTTCGGGGTGAACACGAAGACCTGGTCCTGGAAGATGTCGAGCTTGATGCCCTCGACGAACTCGGTGGCGTCGCTGACGTCGCGCTGCCAGTCCATCAGCTGGCGCAGCCAGGCCAGCTTGGCGTCGTACTCGCGGTCGGACTTGGTCCCCTCCTTGTAGCGCCAGTGGGCGGCGATGCCGACCTCGGAGACCTGGTGCATCTGGTGGGTCCGGATCTGGATCTCGAGCGGCTTGCCGTCGAGCGCGATCACCGCCGTGTGCAGCGACTGGTAGAGGTTGGTCTTGGGGACCGCGATGTAGTCGTCGAACTGGCCGGGGATCGGCCGCCAGATCGAGTGGACGATGCCGAGCGCCGCGTAGCAGTCGCGGACCTCGTCGACGAGCAGGCGGATGGCGTAGACGTCGTAGATCTCGCCGAACTCCGCGCTCTTGCGCTGCATCTTCTTCCAGATGCTGTAGATGTGCTTCGGGCGGCCCTCGATGTCGGCCTGGATGCCCGCCGCCTCGAGCTTCGGGCGGAGCTCGGCGATCGCCCGCTCGATGTAGCTCTCGCGGCCCTTGCGGCGCGTGTCGAGCAGCTTCGCCAGCTCGCGGAAGGTCTCGGGCTCGAGCACCTTGAAGGCGAGGTCCTCGAGCTCCCACTTCATCTGCCAGATCCCGAGCCGCTCGGCCAGCGGCGCGTAGATCTCCATGGTCTGGCGGGCGATGCGCTGCTGCTTGTCCGACGGCAGGCCGTACAGGGTCCGCATGTTGTGGAGCCGGTCGGCCAGCTTGATCAGGACGACCCGGATGTCCTGGGCCATCGCCAGCAGCATCTTCCGGATGTTCTCGGCCTGCTGCTGCTCGTGGCTGTGGGTGCTGAACTTGGACAGCTTGGTGACGCCGTCGACGAGCTGGGCGACCTCGGGCCCGAACCGCTCCTCGACGTCGGTGAGGCTGTACTCGGTGTCCTCCGGGACGTCGTGCAGGAGCGCGGCCTCGATGGCGACGGGATCGACGCCGAGGTCCGCGAGGATCTGCGCCGAGGCGATCGGGTGGGTGACGTACGGCTCGCCGGTCGCTCGCCGCTGGCCCGCGTGGGCGTCGACCGCGAGGTCGAAGGCGCGATCGACCGGCTCGAGGCTGGCGTCGGGATAGTGGCGGGCGATCTCGGTCTTCAGCGCCTTGCGGAGCGCCTCGAGGTCGGGCTCGTGGCCGGCGCCGCCATCACGCGCGATCGCCGGGGGCCGGCGCGGACCGCGCTTGGCCGTGGACGCGGCCTTGTCCGCGTCGGGCGCCGTCGTGCTCCCGGCGGCGGTCTTCGTGCGGGCGGAGGTGGTCGCCATGGGCGGCAAGGATAGCAGCGGGTCAGCCGTATCCCATGTGACGAAGGGCGGTCTCGGCCTCGGATCGTTCGTCCCATGGCACGGGTCCGTCGGCGCCGATGATCGAGCGCTCGTGTCCCTTGCCGGCGAGCAGGACGATGTCGCCCGGTCGCGCCCGCTCGAAAGCGGCCCCGATGGCGGTGCGCCGGTCGGCGATGAGCAGCAGGTCGTGCCCGCGCCGCTTGCCGCCGGCCTCGGCGCCCCGCGCGATCTCGTCGAGGATCGCCTCCCGGTCCTCGCCGCGCGGGTCCTCGTCGGTGACGATCACGAGGCGCGCCCGCTCGGCCGCGATCCGGCCCATCAGCGGCCGCTTCGCCGTGTCGCGTTCACCGGCCGACCCGAACACCGCGACCACGCCGCCGCCGCGCGCCGCGGCGACCGGTGCCAGCAGGTCGAGCACGGTCCCGAGCGACGCCGGGCTGTGGGCGTAGTCGACGACGACCCCGAACGGCTGGCCGAGCTCGACGCGCTCCATGCGGCCGGGCACCAGCTCCAGCGACGCCAGCCCGTCGCGGACCGCGGCCGGGTCGAGGCCGACCGCCTCGCCGAGCGCGACCACGGCGAGCGCGTTGTGGGCGTTGAACCGCCCGGCGAGCCGCAGCTCGAGCGTGCCCGGACCCGATGGGGCCTCGTAGGCGACGCGCAGGCCGTGGGCGTCCTCCTCGATCCGCGTGGCGCGGACGTCGGCCGACGGGTCCGTGCCGTAGCTCAGGACCCGCGCGCCCGCTTCCTGGGTGACCCCGATGAAGCGGCCGGCCAGCGCGTCGTCGGCGTTGACGATCCCCGTCCTCGGCCAGCCGACGCCCTCGGGCTTGGGTCCGCCGGCGGGCTCGCGGCCGAGCCGCTCGAACAGCGACAGCTTGGCGTCGACGTAGGCGTCCCACGACCCGTGGAACTCGAGGTGCTCGTGGCTCACGTTGGTCAGGATCGCGACGTCGTAGCCGATGCCGCCGACGCGGTCGAGCGCGAGCCCGTGCGACGTGGTCTCGATGACCGCGACCCGGTCCCCGCCGTCGGCCATCGCGCGCAGGCCGGCCTGCAGCCTGGGCGCGCCCGGGGTCGTGGCGTGCTCCTCGTTCGGCTCCTGCGTGCCGCCGATCCGCGTCGAGGCCGTGCCGATCATCCCGGTCCGGACGCCGGCCGCCTCGAGGGCGGCCGTCGCGAGGAACGAGGTGGTCGTCTTGCCGTCCGTGCCGGTGATCCCGACCACCGCCAGCTCGCGGCTCGGGTCGGCGTACCACCACGAGGCCGCGACCGCGACCGCCGGCTGGCTCCGGTCCACGATGAGCTGCGGCAGCGCGACGTCGGGGAGAGGCCGCTCGACGATCGCCGCGGCCGCACCGGCCTCGGCCGCGCGGGCCACGAACTCGTGGCCGTCGACATGCCCCCCGTCGATCGCCACGAACAACGACCCGGGCCCGACCGCCCGCGAGTCGTCGGTGACGCCGCGGACTTCGACGGCTGCGAGCCCGCGCGGGCCGATCGCCCGGCCGTCGAGCCGGGCCCCGCGTAGCCGGCCCTCGGCGGTCAGCCGGTCGATGAGGCCGTCGAGGCGCTTCGGGCCGGTGGGCTCGGCGGCGGCCAGGCGCTCCGCGATCGTGCGGCCGGCGTCGGTCATCGGCGGACCATCGCGGCGACCCGGCCGGTGAGCCGCCCCGCCCCGTAGCGCCAGGACCGAAGCACCAGCTCGTGGGCACCGGTCATCTCGACCCAGCGGGCCCCGAACGAGCGCTTGTGCGCGTACAGGCCGGCCATCGGGTCGTCGCCGCGCAGGTTCGAGGTGATCCGGGCCCACATCGACCCCGCCGAGGTCCATCTCGTCGCGACCCTCGCGGATCGCCAGCTGGATCGCTCGCCAGCGGAGCAGGTGCATGATCCCCGGGATCTCGGCCCGGAGCTCGGCCCGGTCGGCCGAGTGCACCGTCGTCAGGCGGCGGCCGTGCCGGTAGAGGATCAGTCCCGCGACCGCGTCATCGGTGCCGCGGGCGTCGCGGAGGCGGGCCTCGAGATAGACGAGGAAGCCGCGGGCGTGGGCGGCGGTCCACCACGGGACGAACGCGGCACGCGGCCCGAACCGGAAGTGGCGCCGCTGGCCGGTCGACTCGAGGAGCCCGTAGAACGCTCCGAGCGCCGTGTCGGCGGGTCCCGCCGGCGGTTCGAAGCGGTCGTCGTCCAGCGCCCCGCCGAGGTCGTAGCGGGCGACCCGGACGCTCGCGGTCTCGGCGCCCTCGATGCGCTGGCGGGTCGACTTGCTGAGGCCCGCGAAGACCGTGTCATCGTCCGTGCCGGGGACGAGCGGCAGCGAGAGCCGGTGGCGCGATGGCTGGATCTCGGGGATCGGGTGGAAGCCGGCGGCCCGCAGCGCCGGCCCGTACCCGGTCGCGGCCGGGATCTCGGCGTCGCTCGAGACGACGTCGACGCCCTGCCCGCCCAGCCAGCGGGCGATCGCCACCAGCCGGGACGCGGCCGGCTCGCCATCGTCCCCGAGGTCGCCCGAGGTGACCGGCCCGCGCGGGATGTAGGCCCCTGCCCCGCCGACCAGCGCCCACGGGCGGCTCAGCACCAGCGCCGGATGCACGTCGTCCGCGACGACGTAGCGCGCCAGCCAGCCGGTCGACGCCCGGTGCTCGGCCCAGGCCCGCGACTGGTAGACGTGGCCCGCCGGACCGTCGACCGTCCGCCGGTCCCAGTCGGCCAGCTCCTCGGGCGTCGCCTCGCGGACGGCCGTGGTCACGAGTCGGCCCCGAACGACGCGGCCGTCGCGTTCCCGGCGATCCCGGCTCGCCGTCGCGCGATCCACGTGCGGCTCCGGCCAGCCGCCTCGTAGGCCTGTCGGCCGAGCGGGTCGAGCACGAGGTCCCACGCGCCGATGTAGCGGACCTCGCGCCCCCCGAAGCCCGTCTTGAAGTGGGCGATCCCGCCGGTCGCCAGGCCCCACAGGTCGTAGCTCGTGGCGCCCTGCTCGCGCGACGAGCGGATGGCCTCCCACTTGAGGAGGTAGTTCGCCCGGGACTCGGCGCCGGCCGCGGTCATGCCGCCGTACGGCTCCACCACCCGGGGACCGCAGCGGACGAGGAAGAGCGCGGCCTGCGGGACCCCGTCGGGGGTCTGCGCGAACAGGAGCCGGGCGCGGCCGGCCGGCCGGAACGCCTCCCAGATGTCCCGGTACGCGGCCTCGGTCCGGATCAGGAAGCCGGCGCGGTCGGCGGTCTCGCGGTAGATCCGGTAGAAGTCGCCGAGACGGTCGCCCTCGGCGTCGACGACCACGATGCCCGCGCTCCGCGCCTTGTTGACGTACTGGCGCCACTTCTTGCGCAGGTCGCCCAGCAGCACCGCCTCGTCGGCATGCAGGTCGATGACCCGCGTCGAGGCGGGCTGGATCGGGGCCGCCGGCCGCCAGCCGGCCGCGCGGAGCGCCGTCCGGAGCGCGCCATCGGGGTCGAGCGGGCCGTCGGCCTCGATCTCGGGGTCGATGCGCAGATGGCTGACGCGCGCACCGGGGATCCCGCGGAGGCCCGTTCGGGCAGCGTCGGTGAACATCTCGATCGCAGCCGCGGTCCAGTCGCCCGCCACCGGCCCGCGCGGCGCATACCCGAACGACCATGGCATCGGCCGCGGCTTGCGGAGGAGGACCTGGGCGCCGACCCGTTCGGGGCCATCACCTGCCCACACGCGGTGCGACGTCCAGCCGTTGACCGCCTTCACGGTCGACCAGGCGGCGAGCTGGAGGTACGAGCCGGGCTCGCTCGACGCGACGAACGCGTCCCATGCCTCGTCCTCGGCGGCGATCCCCGTCACGACCGGCGCGGGCGTCGGAGGACGTCGACCATGACCCCGACGATAGACGGCAGCTCGGGGATCCGCAACACGAGCGAGCCGAGCGCGTACACCGCGGCGAAGACCGCGCTCACCACCACGATCTGGACGAGGAGGACGATCCGTCCCGGCTCGGCCCCGAGCGCGCTCTGCAACACGGTCAGCGCCCCGACCCCGATGGCGCTCGCGACGGCGGTCGCGGCGATCGAGGCGAGGCCGACCCCGATGAGACCTGTCGCCCGGAAGTCCGGCAGGCGGTGGTCGAGGATGACGAGGAGGGCCAGCGCCTCCAGCCATGCGGCGATGGCGATCGCCAGCGCGATGCCGGGCAGGCCGTACGGGCCGACCAGGGCGACCGCCAGCGAGGTGTTGACGATCACCGCGAGGATCGCGGCGAGGACCGGCGTGATGGTGTCCTGGCGCGCGTAGAACGCCCGGGCGAGCACGGCGATCAGCGCGTGGGCGGCAAGGCCCACCAGGAAGGCGAGCAGCGTGTTCGCGGTGAGGGTCAGGGCCGCCTGGCCGTAGCGGTTCACGTCGAACAGCAGCGCCACGCTCTGCTCGCGGAGGATCGCGGCGAGCGCGCCGATCGGGACCATCACGTAGATGAGGATGCGGAGGGCGCGGTCGAGCAGCGACGCGAACTCCGGTTCGCGGCCGGTGGCGGCCTCGCGGGACAGCGACGGGAAGACGACCACGCCCAGCGGGACCCCGATGACCCCGATCGGGATCTGCAGGAGCGTGAACGCCACGTTGAACGCGGTCACGGCGCCGACGCCGAGGTTCGTGGCCAGCGAGGTGACGACGACGAACGTGATCTGCGTGGCGCCGAGGCCGATCGCGCGCGGCGCCATCAGGGCGAGGGCCTTGCGCGCCTGCGCGTCGCCGAGGTCGATCCGCGGCTCGAAGCGGAACCCGAGTCGGGCCATCGGTCGGACCTGGACCAGCAGGTGCGCGAGCGATCCGAGGACGACGCCGACCGCGATGCCGGCGACGCCATACGTCGGGGCGAGGATCAGCGCGGCCCCGATGATCGCGAGGTTGTACGTGATCGGGCGCGAGGGCCGCGGCCGTGAACCGGCCGCTGGCGTTCAGGACGCTGGTGGCGACCGCCCCCATGGCGAGGAACATCGGGCTGAGCAGCATGATCCGGGTCAGCTCGACCGTCAGGGCCTGGTTGGCGTCGGTGAAGCCCGGCGTGATCGCCGGCACGAGCCACGGGGCCGCCACGAAGACGATCGCCCCGAGCACGACGAGCCCGATGAGCATCAGGTTGATGACCGTCGAGACGACCTTCCAGGCGCGCTCGTTCGCCCCGTTCGCCAGGAGCCCCGACACGATCGGGATCAGCGCTGACGACAGCGCGCCCGCCGCGACCAGCTGGAAGATCAGGTCCGGGATCCGGAATGCGGCGAAGAACGCGTCCAGGTCCGACGCGACGCCGACCTGGTTGACGATGACGACCGTGCGGACCCATCCCAGCAGCCGTGCCGCGAGGAACGCGGCGGACACGATCAGGCCCGCGCGAGCCAGGGCCCGGCCCGGGTCACGGTCGTGGGTCGCGACGCGCCCGGGGGTGCGCCTCCCGATAGGCGGTCCGCAGTCGAGTCGGCGAAACGTGCGTGTAGACCTGGGTCGTCGCGAGGCTCTCGTGGCCGAGCAGCTCCTGGACGACCCGCAGGTCCGCCCCGCCCTCGAGGAGGTGGGTCGCGAACGAGTGACGCAGGGTGTGCGGCGAGACGCCTTCGGGGAGGCCGGCCTGCCGGCACAGCCGGTCGAGCCGGTAGCGCAGGCCGCGGACGCCGAGCGGCGCCCCCTTGTGGTTCAGGAAGACCTGGGTCGGCAGGGCGCCGTCGCGGGCCGCGAGTGGGCGCTGGGCGAGGAGGACCGGGCGTCCATCCGACGAGGTACGCGTCGAGGGCCTCGAGCGCCGGCCCGCCGAGCAGCCCGATCCGCTCCTTGCGGCCCTTGCCCAGGACGCGGATCTCGCCGCGGCGCAGGTCGAGCGAGCCAAGGTCCGCGGCCGCCAGCTCGCTGATGCGGAGCCCCGCCGCGTAGGCCGTCTCGACGATCGCGCGGTCGCGCCAGGCGAGCGCCATCAGGGTCGTTCGGCGGGCCGCGTCCGTGGCCTTGGCAGCGACGGCCAGTTGCGCTGACACGGCGTCGAGGAGCGCCTCGATCTCGTCGACCTCGAGCACGCGCGGCAGGCGGCCCGGCAGCCGCGGCGTCGCGATCGCGCCCCACGGGTCACCGGGCGCCAGCCCGTCGCGCGCCGCCCAGCGATGGAACGAGCGGATGGCCGCGAGCCGCTGGGCGACCGACGAGCGCGCTCGCCCCGCCCCGAGCACCGCGAGGTAGGCCCGCAGGTCGCCCCGTCCGGGGGTGCGCCAGTCCGTGCCGCGCTCGGCCAGCCAGGCGAGGTAGGCGCCGATCGCGGTCGCGTAGGAGCGCCGGGTGTGCGGCGATGCGTCGCGCGCCGAGAGGGTCCGAAGGAAGCGGTCGAGAGCCGGGCTGGTCGCAGGGTCGAGTGCGACCCCGCTCACGCGTCCGCGGCCGGTTCGGCGGGTCGGGTCCGTCGGGCGGTCGAGCGCGTGCCCGACCGGGCCGGGCCGCGACCCCGGCCGCCGCCCTTGGCGGATCCGCCGCCGGCCGCCGGCCGCCGGCCGCGCGCCGGGCGGGCGATCGCCTCCGGGTTCGCCGGTCCGCCGGCGTATCGGACGCCGGGCACGATCGAGTCGGGCGTCGCCTCGATGGTCGACCCGCACGTGAGGCAGAGCGCCGCGTCGCCCTTGCGGGCGATCGGGCCGTCGTCCGCGTCGTGCAGGCCGCCGAGCGGCTCGTCGTTCGAGGTGTAGTCGCATCGCGGGTAGTTGGAGCATCCCCAGAAGACGTTCCCGGTGCGCCGGGCGCGACGCGGGACGAGGTGGCCGTCGTTGTTCTTCGGGCAGGCGACCTCGAACGGGAGCGGGTCCGGCGGCGGCGGGCCGTCCTTCTTGATGAACTTGCAGTCCGGGTACCGCGAGCAGCCGACGAACGGCCCGAACCGGCCGCGCTTGCTCACGAGCGTGCCCTCGCCGCACTCCGGGCAGACCTCGCCGGTCCCCTCCTGGGGCGGCGGCTCCTCGCCCGGCAGCGGCCGGCTCTCCTTGTGCTCGGGGAACATCGAGCACGCGAGGAAGCGCCCGTTCCGCCCGAGACGGATCACCATCGGGTGCCCTTCCGAGCAGACCTCGTCGGTCTCCTCGGTCGTGAAGTCGCGCCGCTTGAGCTCGCGGCGCTTCTCGTCGACGCGGTCTCGCAGCGGCCCGTAGAAGGCGCGCAGCAGCGGCACCCAGGCCCGCTCGCCGCGGGCGACCTCGTCGAGCTCCTCCTCCATGCGGGCCGTGAACTCGAGGTCCACGTAGTCGCCGAAGTGCTCGACCAGCAGGTCCGTGACGACGCTCGGCCACGGGCTCCGGGCGCAGCCGGCGCTCCTCGACCCGGACATAGCCGCGATCGACGATCGTCGAGATCGTCGCGGCGTACGTCGACGGGCGGCCGATGCCGTGCTCCTCGAGCGCCTTGATGAGCGTCGCCTCGGTGAAGCGCGGCGGCGGCTCGGTGAAGTGCTGGGTCGGGGTCACGCTCGCGACGGACGTGACGTCGCCATCGGCCAGGGCGGGCAGCTGGCCGCCGTCTCGTCGTCGTCCTCGGCGCCGTCGTCGCGGCCCTCGGTGTAGACCCGCGCGAAGCCGTCGAACAGCGTCTTCGTCGCGCTCGCGCGCAGCTCGTACGCGGCCGTCGACCAGCTCGACCGAGGTCGTCTCGAGCTCCTTGGCGGCCATCTGCGAGGCCATCGCCCGCTGCCAGATCAGGCGGTACAGGCGCAGCTCGTCGGGGCTGAGCATGCGCCGGCCAGCGAGTCGGGGTCGCGGTGGAAGCGAGGTCGGGCGGATCGACTCGTGGGCCTCCTGGGCGCCCTTGGACTTCGTCTTGTAGACGCGGCCCTTGGGCATCGTGAACGGCGTCGCCGTAGCGCTCGCCGATGACCTCGCGCGCCTCGCCCATGGCCACCCCGGCGATCGCCGTCGAGTCGGTCCGCATGTAGGTGATCAGGCCGACCTGGCCGTCCGGCGTGTCGACGCCCTCGTAGAGCCGCTGGGCGATCGACATCGTCCGCTTCGGGCTGTAGGACAGCTTGCGGCTGGCCTCCTGCTGGAGGGTCGAGGTGGTGAACGGCGGCGCCGGCGAGCGCTTCTGGGTCCGGACCGCGATCTTGCGGACGACCGGACGCGCCTCGCCCAGCGCGGTGACGTGGCTCGCGGCGGTGGCCTCGTCGGTCGACGTCGAGCGCCTCGCCCGTCGATCCGCACGAGCTCGGCGGCGAACGCCTCGCCGGCCGCGGTCGCGCAGGATCGCCTCGATCGTCCAGTACTCGCGGGCGGTGAACGCGTCGATCTCGCGCTCGCGCTCGACGACCAGGCGGACCGCGACGGACTGGACGCGGCCGGCGGACAGGCCGCCCATGACCTTGCGCGACAGCAGCGGGCTCAGGGTGTAGCCCACGAGGCGATCGATGATGCGCCGGGACTGCTGGGCGTCCACGAGGTTCTGGTCGATGTCGCGCGGGTGGGCGAACGCCTCGCGGATCGCGGGCTCGGTGATCTCGCTGAACGTCACCCGGCGGGTCTTGGCCGGCGGGACGTTGGCCGCCTCGGCGACGTGCCAGGCGATGGCCTCGCCCTCGCGGTCGAGGTCGGTGGCGAGGTAGACCATCGTCGCTGCTGCGCGGCCGCTCGGGCGATGTCGTTGACCGCTTGCGGCTGTCGTCGCTGACGACGTACTCGGGCTCGAAGTCGTGGTCGACGTCGACGCCGAACTTGCCCTTGCCCGGGTTCTCGGGCAGGTCGCGCACATGGCCGTAGGAGGCGAGGACGCGGTAGTCCGCGCCCAGATAGCGTTCGATCGTCCTCGCCTTGGCCGGCGATTCGACGATCACGAGGTTCTTTGGCACGGCCGGGAGTGTAGCACCGGGTCCTGCACGCGCCTGTGACGACGGAGTCGCCGCACGTGCGCGCGCGCCTTGCCGGACCGCGGGCGGATCCGGGATCAGACCTCGCGGATGCGGCGGAGGAAGTCCTCGTCGATCTCGATGTCGGCGCCGTCGTCCGGCCCGCCGAGCGCGGCGGGGACGGCCACCTCGCCGTGGATCCCCGTGGCGACCGGCATCGGCCGATCGCCGACGGCGAGCGACGCGGGCATGATCTCGATGAAACGGATGTTGAGGTACGGGAAGAAGAAGACCGAGTTCTGGTCATCGACGAAGACCGGTCGCTTGCCGTTCATCAGGCGCATGTTCGTGCAGCGGAGCGTCGACGTCGCTCGGGTGACGGCATCTCGAACAGGTCCACGAGCAGCGGCTGCTCGCCGTTGATGTGGAGCACGACGTTCTGGATCACGGCCCCATCCTGGGGCGACGACCGTGCCGTTGTCAGCCGGACTTTGGTCCGGTCAGGGGTGGTAGGCGGCGGCGTCATCGCGGCTCCCGCGCGTTCAGGTCGAGTGGCTCGCCGCAAGGGACCGTCGGCCGGGTCATGTCGACCCGACGTGGATCTTGCTTCGGAGCCAGCGCCGCTCGAGGCGTGCCCGATCGCGGGTGGGGATCGGCGAGTCGCCGCGACCCGTCGCGAGGTGGTCGAGCAGGTTCGTCACCGGAACGTACCAGCCGCCCTTCTCGGCCAGCCGGGTCATCAGGACGCGAAAGCGTGGGTCGAGCACACCGTCGCGGACGAACCCGGACGCGAAGTGGGTGTACATGATGCAGGCGCTCCCGGCAGCCTCGAGGCGGTCCTGCGCCGCCTCGTCGAGGCAGCGGTTGTAGGCCTCGACGTCCGCCCCTTCCGAGGACGCGAACCAGGCCCGGACGAACGGCCGCTCGGGATCGTGGTACGGCATCATCGGACAAGCCGCCAGGGTGTCGATGTCATGCGCTTCCCTTCGGGCCAGGCGACCCGGCTGCTCGTCGGCGGCGATGCGGGCGACTCCAGCCTGTCGTCGCTCATCGCGCCCGTCGGACGCCGGGGCAGGGGTGGTAGAAGTCGATGACCAGGCGGACCCGTCCGCCGGACACCCACACGCCGATCCCGACGCGGTCGTACTTCGCAGTTCATCAGGTTGACGTAGTGGCCGCCGTTGGTCGACTTCTCGTTCTGGAAGAAGAGGTGCGAGCCGAGGACCGCCGACCGGGCGCTGCCCGAGCGGCAGCCGATGTTCTCGGCCCAGGTGTAGTTCGTGTAGCCGGCCGCCGACAGGCGGTTGCCCGGGTTGCCGCCGATGAAGTGGCTGCAGTCGTTGCCGACCGCGAGCCGCTTCGCGTACGGCCGTGACACCTTCGAGCTGATGCCGCTGTCGAGCTTGAGCGCCGCGACGCTGCGGCCGCCCGGGCTGCTGCAGGTGCCGCTGGAGGTCACCCAGCCGCCGGTCCGCGTGCAGTTCATCAGGCCGAGGTAGTAGGTCTCGACCGAGGCCCAGGAGCCGCCGCCGACGGCCCCCGCCACCGCCACCACCGCCGCCCGTGCTGCCGCCGCCGATGGACCTCGTGCCGGTCGTCCGCGCGGCGGCCGGCTTCGGGACCGTCCTGAACGTGCCCTTGCCGGCGGCCCCGAGCGGAGCGCCGTCACGGCTGCGGGCCGTGGTCGCGACCGACATGGTGACCTTGGTGCCGTACGGGAGGGCCTTGGTCGGCTCGAAGACGAGGACCGTGTCGTCCTCCGCGAAGGTGACCTTGCCCGCGACCGCGGCCTTGCCGGCCAGGACCTTGAAGGCCTGCCTCGTGGACGCCTTGTCCATCGGCTGCGTGAAGCGGACGGAGATCGTGGCGCCGCGCTCGACGTCGCTGGTGTCGGCACGCGGCCGGAACCGGACGACGGCCGGGGAGACGCCCGTCCGCACGGCGAGCGTCGCGGCCGGGACCGCGACACCGTCCGCGTCGAGGACGCCGTCGAGCGTCAGGCGATAGGTGGTGTTCGGGAGCAGCGGCGCCGCCGGGGTGAATGTCCACGACGACGGCGAGGTCGTCGCCGCCGCGGTGGTCGGCCCCGGTCGTCGCGGTCGCGACGGTCGGTGCCAGCGTGCCCGGCGTCGCCGGGACGATGGAGAAGGCGGCCTCCACGGTCGCGGCGTCGATGGCGCGGTCGAAGGCGATGGTGAACGCGCTCCCGATGCCGATCCGCTTGCCGGCCGGCAGGGTCGCCGCGATCGAGGCAGCGGCCGCGTCGCGCGTCAGGAAGGCGGCCCGGCCCGGGCTCGCCAGCGGCGCGCCGCTTGCGGCGAGGGCCCCGGCGTCGACCGTGACGGTGTGATACGTGCCGGCAGCCCAGTGACCCTGCGGCGCGACGGTCAGGGTCGTGGCCGTGGGATCCCACGACAGGGAGACCGGCGTGGTCGGCGTGACCGTGAGCGCGGCGCCGACGGACGCCTCGTCCATCGGGACGCTGAACTGGATCGTGACCGGCTCGGCGAGGTCGCGGTCCGTGGCGACGACGGTCCGGAACTCGGCCGCGGGCAGCGGGACGTCGACGATCGGTGCCGTCGCGGCCGCGGGCGCGGGGCGGCCGACCACGATCACGCCGAGCGCCACCACCACGCCGAGGCCCACCGTGGACCCGATCCGGATCATCGGCGAGCGACGCAGGGCGGTGCTCGCATAGAGGACCGACAGGATCGGGACGGCCAGCAGCGCGATGGCCAGCTTACGCAATAGACGACGCTCCAGGCTGGGGCGTGGGGCGGGGCACGGATGAGGCACGTGCCGGTCGTATGGGGGTCACGACCGAGGGGAGCGTAGCACCGGTCGTGCGAGACCGGCAACCGTTCGACCATCCGTCAGCCTCGCCGACGACGCGGCGGCGGCGCCGTTGCGAGCGTGCCGGCGGGCCGGAATCGGCCCGCGACGCCGACCGCGAGACCGTTGCGCTCGAGCACCGTCAGGGTCGCCAGGACGGTCGCGACGGGCCATCCCGTGACCGCGACGAGCTCGTCCACGGTCGCCCGTCCGGCCAGCAGCTCCGCGCCGATCCGGGCCGCCGCATCGCCCAGATCGAGCAGCGTCGCCCCGGCGAGCCGCGTGGTCGCCGGCCGCCGGCGGGCCTCGTGGCGAGCCCGAGGTCCTCGATGAGCTGCGGGACGCCGGCGACGATGCGGGCACTCCCCGGGAACTCGCGCAGGAACGCGAGGCAGCCGGCGTGGGCCGGGTCGTCGATGCGGCCGGGAACGAGGAAGCAGTCGCGGCCCTGCTCGAGCGCCCAGGACGCGGTGATGAGCGCGCCGCTCGCGCGCCGGCGCCTCGATGACCACCGTGGCGTCGGCGAGGCCGCTGACGATCCGGTTCCGGCGCGGGAACGTGCCGGCGGTCGGGGCCAGGTCGGGCGCGAGCTCGGAGACGACCGCGCCGCCCCCGGCGGTGATGGCCTCGGCCAGCCTGGCGTGCGCCCGCGGGTACAGGCGGCCGTGGCCGCCGCCGATGACGGCGACGGTGCGGCCGCCGGCGTCGCAGGGTCGCGGCGTGCGCCGCGCCGTCGATCCCGATCGCCAGCCCGGACACGACGCTCGCGCCGGCGGCGGTCAGCGCGCCCGCGACCCGCGAGGCCAGGGCGCGGCCCGCGTTCGACGCGCGCCGTGTGCCGACGACCGCGACCGCGTGCTCGGCCTCGAGGGCGCTCGGCGTCCCCGTCCACGAACAGGAGGTGCGGCGGCAGGTCGATGGCGGCGAGCCGCGACGGGTAGGCCGGGTCCTCGACGGTCACGACGTGCAGGCCGAGCGCCCGGATGCGCTCCAGCGTCCGGTCGGCGTCCTGGGCCGCCCGGACGATCTCCGCGGCGACCTCGGGAGACAGCGTCCGGCGGCCGGGCATGCCGTCGGGCGCCTCCTCGGCCGACGCCGCCACGAGGTGCGCCTCGCCGCCGACCGAACCGGCGACGCGCAGGATGTCGCGGCCCGATCCCAGCCGACGCAGGAGGTTCGCGAACCCGACCGGCCCGAGGCCGTGCGCCGCGGCGAGGACCGCCCACGCATCCCGTTCCGCGGCCCGAGTCCCCGCGTCGACCGCGTGGACGATCGCGGACCCGGCGACGGCGGTCCGCGAGCGGCCCCTGCGCGCCGATCCCGAGCACCTCAGCGTGCCCGGGTCGCGGCACGGCGCGCGGCCGGTGCGCGGAACCAGGCGGCCTCATCGAGATGCGCCTCCGCGACGACGGCGTCGCCGGCCAGGTCGGCGATGGTCCGCGCCACCCGGAGCAGCCGCTCGGTCCCGCGGCCGCTCGCCGCCTCGAGCTCCGCCAGTCGCACGACGTGGCGTTCGGCGGACGGCGCTCAACGCGCAGGCCGCGCGCAGGGCGCGGCCGGTCAGGCGGGCGTTGACGCGCATCGCGTCGGCGGGCGCGACGCGCGTCGCGGCGAGGGCCCGCGCCGCGGCGATCCGGGCGCCGACGACGGACGACGCCTCGGATTCCGGCTCGCCCCACGATGGCGGCCGGCGGCACGCGCGGCATCTCGACCCACAGGTCGATCCGGTCGCGAAGCGGACCCGAGACCTTGCGCTGGTAGCGCTCGACGACGCCGATCGGGCACGGGCATCCGCGGTCGGACCCGTAGAAGCCGCACGGGCACGGGTTCATCGCGGCGATCAGCTGGAACCGGGCGGGGAACGTCGTCGCGCGCCCGGCCCGGGCGATCGCCACTCGCCCCTCCTCCAGCGGCTGTCGGAGCGACTCGAGGACGTCGCGGTCGAACTCCGGCAGCTCGTCGAGGAACAGCACGCCGTGGTCCGCCCGCGTGATCTCGCCCGGCGACAGCCGCGGCCCGCCGCCGACCATCGCCGCGTAGGACGTCGTGTGATGCGGGCTGCGGAACGGCGGCCGGCGGACGAGGCCGGTCATCGGGCCCTCGCCGGCCGCCGACGCCACGATCGTCACCGACAGCGCGGCCTCGTCGTCGAGCGGCGGGAGGAGGCCCGGCACGGTGCTCGCGAGCATGGTCTTGCCCGACCCGGGCGGGCCGATCAGCAGGAGGCCGTGGCCGCCGGCGAGGGCGATCTCGAGCGCCCGCCTCCCCTCGGCCTGGCCGCGGACCTCGGCGAGGTCCGGGATGCGCCTCGCGCCGGCCGGCGGACCTGGCGGCGCCAGCGCGACCGGATCCGCGTCGCGTGCCGCGGTCGTCGTCGAGACCGACCCGCGGCGACGCGGTCGGCGACGACCGCGACCGCGGCGATCGCACCAGCTCGACCACGTCGGTGAGCGTGTCGACCGGCAGGACCTCGACGCCCTCGACCAGCCCGGCCTCGACCGCCGCGGACCGGGCGACCGCGACCCGCCGCACGCCCCGCCGCGCCATCGCCGCCACCATCGGCAGGACGCCCGGCACCGGCTGGACCTCGCCGCCCAGCGAGAGCTCGCCGAGCATGCCGACCCGGCCCCGGCCCGGGTCGGACCTGCTCCGACCCGAGCAGGATGCCGATGGCCATCGCCAGGTCGAGCGAGGCACCCGCCTTGCGCATGTCCGCCGGGGCGAGGTTGACGGTGATCCGCCGCGGCGGATACACGAAGCCGGCATTCCGCAAGGCTCCGCGGATGCGTTCGCGCGCCTCCTGCAGCGCGGTGTCGGCGAGGCCGACGATCGTGAAGCCGGGCAGTCCCGAGGCGACGTCGACCTCGACCCGGATGTACCGGCCGTCGAGGCCGAGCAGCGTGGCGGACGGCACGGTCGCAAGCACGCCGCCACCCTAGCGGAGGCGCGCTCACCGCGGGCTCATCGGGGACTCACCCGCCGCTCACCGGCGGGACCGAGACGCTAGGCGCGGGCCGGGCGCCGCTCGCGGTCGCCGGGCACGCCGGCCGGCTTGTCGACGGCGCGCGCGAACTGCAGGAGCGACGAGCCCAGCGGCGAATCGGCCTTCGTGAACATGAACGGCGACCCGGAGTTGAGCGCGCTGATCGCGCCGCGGTACTCGTTGACGACCTGGTGGTCGATGGTCCGCTTGAGCGCACCCTCCGCGTTCTTCACGGCGATGCCGGTGAACGCGTTCGAGCGGTTGAGGACCAGCTGCACCTTCGACGACGGGTAGCCGAGGTGGTCGACGGTCTCGAGGATCAGCCGGACGTTCTTGAGGCACGACAGGTCGGCGGTCATGACCACGAAGATCGTGTCGGTGACCTCGAAGACGCCGAGGTTGATGTCGTCGAGCCGCTTGTCGATGTCGATGAGGATGTAGTCGTACGACATCTGGAGCTGCTCGGCGATGAACGGCAGGTGCTCGGGCCGCACCAGCTCGGCGGCCTCCGGGTTCGGCGGCGCGAGCAGCAGGTCGATGCCCGACTCGTGCTTCACCAGGATCTGCTTGATCAGGTCGCCGTCGATCGACGGGCGCGCTCACGACGTCGACGACGCTCTTGCGATCGAGGCCGAGGTCGAGGAACACGCGGTGGTCGCCGAACTGCAGGTTGCCGTCGATCAGGCAGACCTTGCGCCCGAGCTCGCGATGGAGCGCGATGGCGGAGTTGATGGCGATGGTCGTCGTCCCGACGCCGCCCTTGGCGCCGTAGAACGCGAGGATCCGGCCGAGCGGGGGCCGCGCCAGGAGCACGTCGCGCGGCGCGAAGCGGGCCAGCAGGCTCTTGATCCGGGCGAGCAGCTCCGCCGGGTGGAATGGCTTGATCAGGTAGTCGTCGGCGCCGGCGCGGAGGCCCTTGACCTTCTGCTCGACCTCGCGCTCGGCGGTCAGCATGATGATCGGGACGTGGGCCGACTGGCCCTCCTCCGTCCGGATCTTGGTCGCGACCTGGTAGCCGTCCAGCTTGGGCAGCATCACGTCGAGGAGGATCAGGTCCGGGCCCTCGGCGCCCCACAGGCGGAACCCTTCGGCGCCGTCCGACGCCACGACGACGTCGTAGCCCTCCTGCTTCAGGGTGTACTGCAGGAGCCGCTGGACATTCGGGTCGTCATCGACGATCAGGATCTTGGCCGCCATCAGTCCTCCGAGCGTGTGGCTGGATGCGGGTCCGCCGGCCTGGGACCCGGCGTCGCGATTATAGGGCGCCGCCTCCGGCGCCCGAGGGGACCCCATCGGTCATGGCCTCGAACGCCAATCGGCTCCAGGTCTCGAGCCGGTCGACGACGGCTCGCACGTCCGCCTCGGACGCGAAGCGACCCTCGAGCTTGTCGGTCTCGCGGATCGCGACCGGACGCCCGGCGGCGTCGCCGACGAAGACCGCGCCCAGGTGGACCGCGCCGACCTCGGTGGTGTCGTCGTTCAGGAGCGCGACCAGGCGGAACTCGGGCTCGAAGTCGGCGACCAGCTCCTCGGCCCATTCGCGCCGCAGCCCGCCGAGCAGCCCGCCGTCGCCCGGGTTGAGGTGGCCGCCGACGCCGATGCTGAACCGGTCGTGGAGCCGAGCGTCCGCGCCGGCACGGGTCCGGCGCATCAGGAACCAGTCCTCGCCGTCGCGCAGGACCAGGTACGGGATGACCTGCTTCCACGACGGATCGACCTCCATCGCGCCGCGCGGCTGGTAGCGGCCCTCGCGCTCCACCAGCGCCTCGAAGCCGTCGAGGCCAGCCGTCGTCAGCCCGTACCAGGCGGCATCGCCCGGCAGGGCCGCCCGCGGCACCACGAGCACGAGCTCATCCACCCGGCGCCTCCTCGAGGCGCGCGCGAGCGGCTTCGAGCCGGTCCACCAGGGCGGCCTCGTCCGGACCGCCGGCACGCTCCAGCGCGGCCAGCCAGTCGTCGATCGCCGCACGCAGGTCGCGCAGCCGGGCCGCGACCGCCGGCCCGTTCGTGGCGAGGATGCCGGCGCCCATCGCGGCGTCGCCGCGGGCCAGCCGGGTCATGTCGCGCCAGCCGCCGGCAGCGAGGCCGGCCGCCTGCGGCCAATCCGGGCGCGAGGCGCCCGACTGGCCCGCCCACGGCCTCGACCAGCGCCGCGGCGAGGACCAGCGGGAGATGGCTGATCGCGGCGACCGCCGCGTCATGCTCGGCCGCTTCCATCAGGACGGGCCGGGCGCGGCAGGCGCGCGCCAGCGTGGCCACGGCGTCGGCGTCACCCGGCGTGGGCTCCGGCGCCCGGCACGATCACCCACGGCCGATCGACGAACAGCGTCGCCGTCGACGCCGCGTAGCCGGCGGTGTCGAGGCCCGCCATCGGGTGACCGCCGACGTATCGCGACCCGAGGGCGTCGGCGCGGGCGACCAGGGCCGCCTTGGTGCTGGCCACGTCCGTGACCACCGCGTCCGGTGCCAGCGCGCCCGACCACGGCCCGGCCAGGCCGTCGAGCAGGTCCAGGCACGCCGTCGCCGGGCCGCCGAGGACGACGAGGTCGGCGCCCGTCGACCGCGGTCGGGACGTCGGCCGCCGCCCGGTCGATCACGCCGTCGGCCATCGGCCGCGGTCGGGCCGGCGCCCGACGGGCTCCACGCGGCGAGGTCCCAGCCGGTCGCGTCGGGCGAGGCGCGCAGGGCGCGCGCGACCGACCCCGAGATCAGCCCGAAGCCAAGGAAGGCGATCCGCACGGGGCCGACCGCGGCGCGGTCAGTCCTTCCAGCCGGCGTTGCCGGACGACGGGGGCGGCGGCGGGCCGCCACCGCGGCGTCGATGCGAACGGCGATCGCTCTTCCGCCGCTCCGGCTCGCCCTCGGGCGGGCCGGGGTCGTCCGCGGGGTTCTGGCGGCGGATGCACCTTCCGGCGCTCGTTGTCGCGACGCTCGTCGCGCAGGTTGGCGCCGCAGCGCGGACACCGCCGCTCCTCGGCGAAGAGCGCCTCGAGCGGGCACCGTCGTGTAGATCTGCCGGCCGCACGACCAGCACGCGAGGCGTGGCATCTAGACCTTCGGCAGGCCGGCCAGCGCGGCCTGGACCTTCTCCAAGGGGTACTCGTAGTCCTCGAGCGAGCCGTCGAGATAGCGGGCGTAGGCCGACAGGTCGAAGTGGCCGTGGCCGCACAGGTTGAACAGGATCACCCGGGCCTCGCCCGCCTCCCTGGCCGCCATCGCCTCGTCGATGGCGACGCTGATCGCGTGGGTCGGTTCCGGCGCCGGCAGGATGCCCTCGGCCCGGGCGAACTGGACGCCCGCCTCGAAGGTCCGCCGCTGGTGGACGCTGCGGGCCTCGATCAGGTCGTGCTCCTTGAGCAGGCTGACCAGCGGCGACATCCCGTGGTAGCGGAGGCCGCCGGCGTGGATCGGCTCGGGCATGAAGTCCGAGCCGAGGGTGTGCATCTTGACGATCGGCGCCATCTTCCCGGTGTCGCCGAAGTCGTAGGCGTAGACCCCGCGGGTCAGGCTCGGAGCGGCCTCGGGCTCGGCGGCGATGATCCGGTACTTGGCCCCGTCGCGGAAGTTGCGCCCGAGGAACGGGAACGTCAGCCCGCCGAAGTTCGATCCGCCGCCCGTGCAGGCGATGACGACGTCGGGCTCCTCGCCCGCCATCCCCATCTGCTCGATGGCCTCCTGGCCGACGACCGTCTGGTGCAGGAGCACGTGGTTCAGCACGGACCCGAGGGCGTACTTCGTGTCGTCCCGCGTCGCCGCGTCCTCGACCGCCTCGCTGATGGCCATCCCGAGCGACCCCGGGCTGTCGGGCGTCTCGTTGAGCACCTTGCGGCCGTAGTTCGTGCCGAGCGACGGGCTCGCCACGACCTCGGCGCCGTAGGTCTCCATCAGGATCCGGCGATACGGCTTCTGGTCGTACGAGGCGCGGACCATGTAGACCTTGACCTCGAGGCCGAACAAGGCCCCGGCGAACGCGAGGGCGCTCCCCCACTGGCCCGGCGCCGGTCTCGGTCGCCAGCCGCTTGACGCCCTCTTCCTTGTTGTAGAAGGCCTGCGGGATCGCCGTGTTCGGCTTGTGGCTGCCGGCCGGGCTGCCGCCCTCGTACTTGTAGTAGATGTGCGCCGGCGTATCCAGCGCCCGCTCGAGCCGATGGGCCCGGATACAGCGGGCTCGGCCGGTAGAGGCGGTACGCGTCGCGGACCGGGTCGGGGATCTCGATGTACCGCTCGGCCGAGACCTCCTGGAGGATCAGCGCCATCGGGAAGAGCGGGGCGAGGTCGGCCGGGCCGAGGGGCTGCATCGTGGCCGGATGGAGCGGCGGGAACGGGGCGACCGGGAAGGTCCGCGGCGATGTTGTACCAGGCACGCGGGATCCGGGACTCATCGAGCACGAACTTGGTCTGCCGCGGGTCCGCTGGCGCCATCACGACCTCCTGGACCCGATACCGCGGCGACGGGGAGACATCGCGCCGGGACCGGGGACCTGAGCCTAGCGTGCGCGACCGGCGCGGCGCAACCGCTCGGCGCAGTCTGCGTGGCGGGCGCGCGCCATCACCCGACGAGGTCGACGATCGCGAGCGGCTCGTAGCGGGCCGGACCGCCGCCCGTCAGGCTCTCGAAGAGCCCGATGCGGTCGACGCGGAAGCGGACGCGCAGCTCGTCGGCACGCTCCATCAGCCGGGCCGCGATGGCCGCGCCGGCCGGGACGCCGTCGGACCGGGCGAGCGTCAGGTGCGGCCGGAACGGTCGGTCGTCGGCGGCCCAGCCGCGCTCGACCAGGGCGTCGTCCACGGCCCGCGAGGCCGCCTCCATCCCGGCGACCCCCTCGTCGACGCCGAGCCACAGGGCCCGGGGTCGCTGCGGCGTCGGGAACGCCCCGGCCCCGGTGATGCCGACGTCGAACGGCTCGATCGAGCGGGCGGCGTCCCGGACCGCGTCCTCGGCCGGCGCGACGCGCTCCGGCGGCGTCGGCCCGATGAACCGAAGCGTCAGGTGCAGCCCGTCGAGGCGGACCCAGCGGACGTCGCGGCCGCCGCCCGGCACGCCGAGGGCGCGGACCGCGTCGACGAGCGCGACCACCGGGGCCATGGCCGCGTCGGGGAACGGGACCGCGATGAACAGCCGCCGGCCGGGCTCGCCCTCGCCCGGGTAGCGCGGCCGGCGTGGCGCGGCCGTGCCGCCCTCCTGCGTCACGTCGACGGCGTCGCGGCGTGCTCGCGCTGCCAGGTCGCCCGGTCGCTGCGCAGGACCTCGAGCGCGCGGTCGCGCTCGCGCCAGCCGAGCATCTCGACCGTCTTGTCCTCGAGGGCCTTGTAGGTCTGGAAGAAGTGCTCGATCTCGACCAGCCGGTGCGGCCGGACCTGGTCGAGCCCCTCGATGTGCTGCTGGTGGGCGTCGCCGATCGCCACGCACAGGACCTTGAAGTCGAAGCCCTTCTCGTCGCGCATCTCGAGCCCGCCGATCGGGCGCGCCCAGACGTGGCAGCCCGTGAACGTCGGCTCGTCGATGATCAGCAGCGCGTCCGTGTGGTCGCCGTCGCCGGCGCGGGTGTCCTCGATGAACCCGTAGTCGAAGTTGTAGAAGACCGCGCTCGACAGCACGCGATCCAGCCGGTAGACGCCGGCCTCCTCGTCGTACTCGTACTTGTTGCGCGACCCGCGCGGGATCTCGACCACGATCTCGATGACGTCAGGGAACGTCCCGGGGCTCTTCACGACGTCACGATACCCGGTCTCGTGCCGGGTCCGTCGTCGACGGCGTGTCGGAATTCGACGATCCAGTCGTTGCATCGAATCACCTGGCCCGACGGGTATTCGTACTCGCACGCGCCGACGATGGTGAACCCGGCCCGGCGGCAGAGGGCGTTCGCCGGACCGTTGTCGAGCGCGGTGAACGCGTGGATGGAGCCGTGCCAAGCCTCCGCTCTGGCGCGTTCGACGATCTGGACCAAGGCTCGCGTCGCGATGCCACGACCCTGCGCCTCGGGGAGCACGCTCACGCCCGTCTCCCACACCGTCTCTCCCTGCCGATCGACCTCCCAGTAGCCGGTCGAGCCTGCGGCGAGTTGCTCCGGCCCGGCCGTGACCACGAACATCCGGCCGGCGGTCGTGTCACCAACACCGAGGTAGGCGATGTGGCGCCACCGGATCTCGTCAGGAGACTCCGGGCCGCCGAGGTGGACGGTCATGGCCGGATCGCCGAGTAGGCGCTCGAGGAGCGTCAGGTCAGCGTCCGTCCACGGTCGGAGGGTGACGTCGAAGACGCCGCCGGGCGGGAGTCTGGTCCAGCCGTCAGTCGTTGTAGAGCCGCTCCTCGATGAGCTTCTCCTGCACCGTTCGACCATTCGGGTCGAAGCAGGAGTACTCGAAGTGCTTCTCGTACTCGAGGTCCACGTTGTCCTGGCCGCCGCGGTTCTTCTCGACCGAGATCACGACCCAGTCGCGGAAGCGCTGCGCCTGGTACGGGTTGAACTCGATGTTGACCTTCGCGACGATGTGGTACTTCTCGTTGAGGATGACGATGATGTCCGCCTCGTAGTTGATCGCCGAGCTGCCGCGCAGGTGGAAGTTGCGCAGGCGGGAGGCCTTCAGCCCTTCCTTGTCGGCGGCGACGATGCTCACCATCGGCACGTCCTCGGCCAGGGCGATGTCCTTGAGGCCGTTGACGATGTACGTGACCTTCTCGGTCTCGTTCTCGGGCTCGGGGATCTGCGGGACCTTCTGCAGGTAGTCCACGAAGACCACGAGGCGCCGGTCGCCGGACAGCTCGCGGTGCTGCTGGACGAGCTTGCGCATGTTGTCGATCGTGCCGGCGGTCTGCGAGCCGCGCATCAGGAACAGGTTCTGGCCGTAGCGGGCGATCCGGTCGAGCGACGGGCGCAGGCGCGGGTTGTTCGCCAGCTGGGCGCCGCCGCCGCCCTCGGCCATCCACGTCCCGAGGATCTCCTTGCGGACGTCCACGATCTTGATGGCGCCGGTCTTGTGCGGGAGGTGGGCGAGCGCCGACTCCATCGCGATCAGCCGGTTGAGCAGGTACGGCTCGTCGTGCTCGAAGCAGATGTACAGGACGTTCGCCTGGCCGCCCGAGGCGATGTTGCGCGCCATCTGGAGGGCCATCGTGGTCTTGCCCGTGCCCTGCGCGCCGCCGATGAGCAGGAGCTCGCCGGCGCGGAGGCCGCCGCCGATGGTCTTGTCGAGCGGGGTGAACCCGAGCGGGACCGGCTGGTATTCCGCGACGTCGCCGCCGGTGACCTTGTCGTTCAGGTCGACGAGCACGTCGAGGGCCGAACGGGGCGACAGCTTGCCGTTGTCGGTGTCCAGCGTCCAGGGCGCCGCCTGCGGTGGAGCGAGCTTCGGATCGGCGGCTTCGGTGCTCACGCGGTGCATACCTCCGGGATGGTGCGGTGGCGCACAGGGTAGCACTCGAAACCCCCCGATTCACCCACCCGGACCCCCCACGTCCGCACAGGGGGCCGCGAACCGGACCCCGTCAGAGCGTGGTCGCGGCCAGCTCGTCGAAGGCCCGGACGACCGCCCGGATGGCCGTCTCGTAGTTGGCGAGGTCCATCCACTCGTTGGGGGCATGGGCGTGGTCGTCGGGCTGGGTGAACCCGAGCAGGACGACCGGCAGCCCGAGGATGGTCTCGAAGCTCGCGCTCACCGGGATGCTGCCGCCCTCGCGGATGAAGACCGGCGCCTGGCCGAAGGTCGCCTCGAGCGCCCGGGCGCAGGCCTGCGTCGCCGGATGGTCGATCGGGGTGAGGCTCGGGCGGCCGCCGCCGAGGTACGTGACCGTCGTCGTGACGCCGGGGGGCGCGATCGCCTCGACGTACGCGCGGAAGCGCTCGAAGGTGCGCTCCGGGATCCTGGTCGGCGACGAGCCGGCAGCTGATCTTCGCGTGCGCGTGGGCCGGGATGATGGTCTTGGTGCCGTCGCCCGATGAACCCGCCCCAGATGCCGTTGACGTCGAGCGTCGGGCGGGCGCCCTTTCGCTCGAGCACCGTGTACCCGGTCTCGCCGACGAGGGCCGGCACCCCGGTGGACGCCTGGTAGGCCGCCTCGTCGAACGGCAGCGCGGCGAGGGCGGCGCGGTCGGCGTCGGTCAGGGCGACCACGTCGTCGTAGAAGCCCGGGACCAGGATCCGGCCGTCCGGACCCTTGAGCGCGGCGATGATCGTCGCGAGGGCGTTCGCCGGGTTCTCGACGGCGCCGCCGAAGCTGCCCGAATGGAGGTCGATCGGCCCGCCGACGACGTCCACCTGCGCGTACATGATCCCGCGCAGGCTGGCGGTGATCGACGGGATGTTGCCCTCGAAGAACCCGCTGTCGCTGATGATCGCGACGTCGGCGGTCAGCCGCTCCCGGTTGGCCTCCATCCAGCGATCGAGGTGGACCGAGGACGACTCCTCCTCGCCCTCGAAGACGTAGCGGACGTTCACCGGGAACGCGCCCCTCGTCGCGAGGATGGCGGCCGCCGCCATCACGTGCAGGTGGATCTGGCCCTTGTCGTCGGCGGCACCGCGGGCGAGCATCCGCCCGTCGACGACGACCGGCTCGAACGGCGGCGAGGTCCACAGGTCGAGCGGGTCGACCGGCTGCACGTCGTAATGCCCGTAGACCAGGATCGTGGGGGCGCCCTCCGCGTGCAGCCAGTCGCCGTAGACGACCGGGTGCCCGCCGGTCTCGGCGACCTCGACGTGCTCGATGCCGGCCGTCCGCAAGGCCTCCGCCAGCCACGTCGCGGCCCGACGGCAGTCGTCCGCGTGGGCCGGGATCCCGGAGATGCTGGGGATCCGGAGGAAGTCCTTGTAGGAGGCGATCCGGGCCTCGTGGGTCGCGTCCAGGTGGGCTTCGAGGGCGTCGTCGAGGGCGGTCATCAAGCGGTCGTCACTCCGTGGGGGATGTCGTCCGCGGCATTGTAGGGGCGGCGCGGGCGGCTAGGATGGGCGGCATCAACGACCGACCCGATCCGCAGCAGAGGTCCCGACCGCCCGTGGCCGTCACTCCGCCCGCACAGCCCGACCCGCGGGAGATGGTGCCGAGCTGGCTGCGTCGCCTCGCCGCGATCGGGTGGCGGGTGCTCGTCGTCGCCGGTCTCGTCGTGATCGCCATGGCGCTCATGGTCAAGCTCGCGACCGTCACGGCGTCGATCCTCGTCGCCTTCCTGATCTGCGCGACCTTCGGCCCGGCTGCCGACGCGCTGCGGCGCCGCGGTTGGTCGAAGGCGAAGACCGCCGGCATCGTCACGCTCGCCGTCATCGGGATCTTCGTCGGGGCGATCGTGCTGATCATCCTGGCCGTGCTCCCGGCCGTCTCCGACATCCAGGCCCTCGTGGACCGCGGGATCAACCAGGTCGCCGAATGGATGGTCTCGTCCGGCCTGTCGACCGACCTGGCGACGACCGTGCAGGACCTCACCGACGCAGTTCAATGCCTGGCTCTCGTCGAGCGCCATGGGGCTGCTCGGGTCGGCCGCGTCGATCATCACGGTGCTGATGCTCGCGGGCTTCCTGACGTTCTACTTCCTGCTGGACGGCGACAGCGCCGTCCGCGTGGCCACGCAGGGCCTGCCGTCCGGGCGCCGCGATCGGGCCCTCGACGCGAGCCGGGTCGCGATGTGGTCCGCCGGCGGCTACCTGCGGCGGACGGCGCTCCGGGCCACGCTGCGCGGCGTCTCGATGCTGGTCTTCCTGTTCGTCCTCGGGGTGCCCCAGGCCGGCCCGCTGGCGGTCGTCGTGTTCTTCGGCGGGCTCGTGCCGTACCTCGGCTCCATCTTCACGAGCATCATCGTGCTGCTCGCCGCGCTCGCCTCGGGCGGCATCGGCACGGCGCTGGTCCTGGCCGTCCTGATCGTGGCTGAAGTCTTCTTCGACGGCCGGATCCCGGCCCTCAAGGTCGACCCGAAGGGCGTGCGCCTCCACCCGGCCCTGGTGATCGTCGCCCTCCCGACCGGCGCCGCGCTGGCGGGCATCCCGGGGATGATCGTCGCCGTCCCGACCGTCGCCGTGGCGGTCGCCCTGGCCGGGACCGTCATCGAGGTCCTCAGCGGGCTGCCGCGCAATGCGCCGCGGGTCACCGTGGAAGGCGATATCCCGATCTGGCTCGATCGGGCCGCGCAGTGGAGCTGGCGGCTGCTCGTCGGGGCCGGGCTCCTGGCGATCGCCGTGGGCCTCGCCTCGCTGGTGCCCGAGCATCATCGCCCCGGTCCTCGTCGCGGTCACGCTGGCCGCGACCTTCCTGCCGGCCACGCGGGCCCTCGAGGCCAGGGGCTGGAGCCGGACGCGGGCGGCCGGCACGATCAGCGTCGTGCTGTGGGTCGTCGTCGGCGTTCGTCACCGTCCAGTCCATCGCGGCGCTGGCGGGACCGATCGGCGCAGGCCCTGTCCGCGGCGGCGGCCGGAAGCGACAAGCTCGGGGAGGCCCTCGCCCCGGGCGTGTCGGGGGCGCCGAGCGACACCGTCTCCAGCGTCGCCACGTCGATCCGCGAGGTCGCCAGCACGATCATCGGGTCGACGCTCGGGGCGTCGGTCTTCCTGATCCTGTCCGCGCTGCTGGCCTTCTACATGCTCAAGGACGGCGACCACGCGTGGGCCGCCGCGACCTCGCGATTGAGCGGCTGGCGTCGGCAGGAGGTCGACATCGCGGCCCACGAGTCCGTCACCAAGCTCGGCGGCTACATGATCGCGACCGGCTCGCTCGGCCTGTTCAACGCGGTCACGGGCTACGTGATCATGGTGCTGCTCGGCCTGCCGCTGGCGCTGCCGGTCGCCGTGCTGTCCTTCTTCGGCGGGTTCATCCCGTACATCGGCCAGTTCATCACGAGCGCCATCGCGTTCCTGGTCGCGTTCGCGTTCGGGTCGACCCAGGACATCATCATCATGGGCATCTACACGGCGGTGATGAACGTCGTGCAGGGCAGCGTGATCGCGCCGCTCGTCTACGGCCGCGCGGTCAGCCTCCATCCCGCCGTGGTGCTCGTCGCGATCCCGGCCGGCGGCACGCTCGCGGGCGTCCTCGGGATGTTCCTGGCGGTCCCGATCCTGGGCATCGCCGCCGGCGTGTGGCGCCATGTGCTGACGGCCATGGGGTCCGAGGACCCGGCGACCAAGGCGCCGCCGAGACGCCGTCGGTGCCGCCGGCCCCTGCCCCGGCGATCCAGGCGCCGGTCCCGGGTCCCGCGCCCGGGACATGAAACGAGCGGGCCGTCACCGGCCCGCTCGTCGTGCGGTTCGTTCGGTCCGCTAGCGGCTCACGCCGGCTGCGGGTTCGGCTCGGCGACCGGCTGTCCGGGACCGATGATCGTCGGGGCCCCGCGCAGCAGCTCCTTCGGGGGAAGGTCGCTGAACAGCGCCTCGAAGCCCTCCTGCGTCGACGGTCTCCTCGGCGACCAGCTTCTCGGCGAGGGCGATCAGCTTGTCCTTGTGCGTGGTCAGGACCTCGGTCGCCCGCTCGTAGGCCTTGTCGATGATCGCGCGCACTTCCTCGTCGATGGTCTTGGCGACCTCGTCCGAGTAGTTGCGCTGCTCGCCGATCTCCCGGCCGAGGAAGACGAGCTCGTCGCGCTTCCCGAACGAGAGCGGGCCGAGCTTGTCGCTCATCCCGAACTCGGTGACCATCCGGCGGGCCAGGTCGGTCGCCTTCTCGATGTCGTTGCTGGCGCCCGTGGTCGTGTCGCCGAAGATCATCCGCTCGGCGACGTTGCCGCCGAGCAGGCCGGCGATCTTGTCCTCGAACTCGGACTTCGACTGGAGGTAGCGGTCCTCCTGCGGGAGGGCCATCGTGTAGCCGAGGGCCATGCCGCGGCTGATGATGGTGACCTTGGCGACCGGGTCGCACTTCGGGCAGGATCCGCTGCACGACGGCGTGACCGCCCTCGTGGTAGGCGATGATCGCCTTCTCGGCGTCCGAGATGAGGCGCGACTTGCGCTCCGGTCCGGCGACGATCCGCTCCAGGGCCTCCTGGAACTCGGACATGCCGATGACCTTCTTGTTGCGACGGGCGGACAGGATGGCCGCCTCGTTGACGAGGTTCGCCAGGTCGGCGCCGGAGAACCCGGGCGACTGGCGCGCGACGCCTTCGACGTCGACGCCCTTGTCGAGCGGCTTGCCCTTGGTGTGGACCCGCAGGATCTCGGTCCGGCCGCGCATGTCGGGCCGGTCGAGGATGACCTGGCGGTCGAAGCGGCCCGGGCGCAGCAGCGCCGGGTCGAGGACGTCCGGCCGGTTGGTGGCGGCGACGACGATCACGTTGGTGTTCGTGTCGAAGCCGTCCATCTCGACGAGGATCTGGTTGAGCGTCTGCTCGCGCTCGTCGTGGCTGCCGCCGAGGCCGGCGCCGCGCTGGCGGCCGACCGCGTCGATCTCGTCGACGAAGACGATGCACGGCGAGTTGCGCTTGGCCTGGTCGAACAGGTCGCGGACGCGGCTCGCGCCGACGCCGACGAACATCTCGACGAACTCCGAGCCGGAGATGCTGAAGAACGGGACGCCGGCCTCACCGGCGACCGCGCGGGCCATCAGGGTCTTGCCGGTGCCGGGAGGGCCCGACCAGCAGGACGCCGCGCGGGATGCGCGCGCCGAGCGAGTTGAACTTCTCCGGGTACTTCAGGAACTCGACGACCTCCTGGAGCTCCGTCTTGGCCTCGTCGACGCCGGCGACGTCGTTGAACGTCACGACCGTCTTGTTGCCGAGGAACATCCGGGCGCGGCTCTTGCCGAAGCTGAGGGCCTGGTTATTGGTGCCCTGGGCCTGGCGCATCATGAAGAAGATGAACCCGCCGATCACGAGGAGCGGCAGCAGGCCCGTGAGCAGCAGGCCGAGCCACGAGGTGTCGGGGACGGGCTTGGCCTCGTAGATGTCAGCGGGGAGCGTCTTCGGGGCCGCGGCGGCGACCATGTCCGCCCAGACGTTGGTCAGGCCGGCGACGCCCGGGCACGACGACCGTGACGATCCGCTCGTCGGGCCATCGGTCACCGTGAGCGTGTCGCTCTCCTGGATGACCGTGCTTGACACGGCCCGTTCGGCGACGTCGCTCAGGAACTGGGAATAGCCGACGGGCGTCGGTCGGTGTGCTGGTCGTGATCCAGGTGAACAGCAGCGCGGCCGTGCCCAGCACCAGCACGATCATCACGATGCCATTCCGGAAGAACTTGGGGTTCAACGAGGAAGCCTCCGGGGGTACGGACGACGCCGGTGCGCCGCCGCTCGGCCGAGTATAGCGCCGGGACGCCGGACCACCCTGGGACGGAGGTCCTGGTCCCGATCGAGGATACGGACGCCCGGCATCCACGGATGGTGGCGCGCCGTCCGGGTGAAGGATTCGCAACGGCCCTCCGCGCTGGGAGGGCCGTCGTCGATGTCGCGAGATTGGTAGCGGAGGGCGGATTTGAACCACCGACCAAGGGCTTATGAGTCCCCTGCTCTACCACTGAGCTACTCCGCCAAGGCCACCGATTCTAGCAAACGGGGTCCAGACGGGCCATCGGGCGTCTCGGCCGGTCGGATTCGGCGGTCAGTGTGGGGGCGGTGCGCCGCCGCCGTAGGTGTCGATCAGCTCGCCGATGGTGAGGTCCCCGTAGCGCTTCTCGAGCTGGTCGCGGGAGATCTCCCACATCGCGCGCAGCGGTCGCGGACCGCCGGTCTCGAGATCGGCGAGGCGGACCTTGGCGAACCGCTCGATGCCGGGCACGGCGCGGAGGTCGGTCGCCGAGCTTCACCGCGGCCTCGTTGACCGTGGTCTCCTTCGTGATGTCGGCACTCGCCGGGCGGGCGGGAGCCGGCCGGGCCGGGCCGGCGGCCGTGTCGGTCTTCGGACGTGGGGCCGGCGCCGCGGCCGGCGCCGTGCGCATGGTCTTGTCCGCCGAGGCGATCGCGGCATCCGCGGCCGCCATCGCGGCATCCGCGGCCGCCATCGCGGCATCCGCGGCGGCCGGTGTCTCGATCCGCTTCGCCGGCGGGGGCACGGGGGTCGCCGGCCGGGCTCCCCAGGCCTCGGTCTGGGGAGCGTCCGCGACGGACGGGGCGGCAGACGCCGCCGGGCCGCCGGACGCGGCGGGCGGGCGGGATGCGCTGCCGGACGGGGCCGCGCCACCGGGACTCCCTGAGCTGCCCGAGCCGCCTGAGCCGCCGCCGCGCCGCGGCGGCCGCGGCTCCTTGGCGGATGACTCGGAGGAGCCGCCGGTCGCGCTGTTGATGAGCGCGGGGATATCGATCCCGGTCAGGCCGGTCACCGTGGCGTTCGCCTCCGCGACCGTCCGGGTCACGGTCTTCACGACATCCGATGCGCCGTCGTTCGAGAGCACCGTCAGGGTCTCGATGTTGCCGAGCGGCTCGGCCGCGGCCCGGACGATCTCGGGCAGCATCGACAGGACGGTCTGGATGATGGCCGCCTCGTTGAACTGGCGATAGGCCTCGGCACGCAGCGCCAGGGCCTTCGCCTCGGCCTCGCCCTTGGTGAAGGTGATGCCGGCTTCGGCGTTGCCCTCGAGGGTCGTCCGCTGCGCCTCGGCTTCGGCGTTGATGGCCGTGACCCGCGCCTGCGCCTCGCCCTTCGTGACGGTCACGGCGGCCTCCGCCGAGCCGGCGAGCTTGACCCGTTCGGCCTCGGCCTGGGCCTGCGCGATCCGAGCGCCCTTCTCGCCTTCGGCGCGACGGATCTGCGCCTCCGCGTCGGCTTCGGCCGGACGGATGGTGCTGGTCAGCAGCTCCTTCTGCTTGCGGGCAGCTTCCAGCTCGGCGAGCTCGGTCTGCTTTCGGGTGACCTCCTGGGTCGCCTCGGCCTCGGCCAGCGGCCCGGCCTGGGCGGCTCGCGCCTGCGCCGCGGTCGTCTGCGTCTCGGTCTCCGCGCGGCGCAGCGACACGTCCCGCGCGGCGTTGATCTTGATCTGCTCCGCCTCGGCCTCCTTCACGGCGGCCTCCTGGTCGGCGGCGGCCTTGGCCACGCGGGCATCGCGCTCGCGGCGGGCCGTCTCCTGCTGGCCGATCAGGTCCATGTAGCCGGACTCGTCGCGGATCGCCTGGATCGTGAAGGAGTCGATCTGGAGACCGGACGTCGCGAGGTCGCCGCGCGCGGCATCCTGGACGGCCTGCTGGAACTTCTGGCGGTCGAGGTTCAGCTCCTCGATCGTCAGCGTCCCGACGATCGACCGGAGCGATCCCTCGAGGACGTTCTTGACGATGGAGTCGACCTCGTCGTCGCCCACGTCGAGGAAGCGCTCGGCGGCGTTCCGGATGGCCTCGTCGTCCGCCCCGATCTTGAACGTGGCGACGCCCTGGACGGCGACCTTGATGCCCTGGCGAGAGACGGCATCGGCGAGCGACACGTTGATCTGGCGGGCCGTCAGCTTGAGGTTGCTGACCCGGTGGAAGAGCGGCACCACGAAGATGCCCCCGCCGCGGACGACCTTGAGGTTCGTGGAGCCGTCCGTCGAGCGCCCCCGACCACCGCTCCGGATCAGGGCCTCGTTCGCCCCGGCCACCTTGTACCGGCTGCTGACGTACAGCACGACCAGGACCAGGATGACGATGAACAGGAAGATCACCAGGACGCCGCCGCCGACGAAGTCGAAGATGTCAGGCACGGTCGATCGTTCCCTCCGAGATCGATTCCACGATGAGGCCGTTGCCGGCGACGCCGATCACGCGCGCATTCGTGCCGACCGCGACGTCCGCCGCCGCGGTGGCGCTGAATTCGTGCCGCTGCCCCTCCTTCTTGGCCAGGACGCTGCCGTAGTGACCGGCCGGGATCCCGACCGACACGAAGACGGTGTCGCCGACGAGGTCATCGAGCGAGAACGGGGAGTCCGCTTCCGACCGACGCATCACGCTGAACAGGCCGTAGGCGATCCCCATGCCGACCAGTCCGAAGGCCGCGCCGACGATCGCCGCCTGACCGCCGTGCAGGTCCAGGATCTGCGTGGCGAAGAGGCCACCGACCCCGAACATCGAGACGAACGACAGGAGGAGCGGCATCAGCGAGACGCCACCGATGTCGAAGTCGAAGACCGCCCCGAGGATGTCGTCGACCAGGACCGTGATGAGCAGCAGGCCGCCGCCGATCAGGGCGCAGACGACGAAGACGAGATCCTCGACGGGGATCTGGATCATCGATGGATCCGACGCCTCTCACGTGACGACCGAGCGGTCGATGGGAGACACAGGATAGCGGTCGGAAGGGCGCGCGACGAGAGGTGATCCTTCGGTCGACGAGGGCGGCTCAGTCCGGTGTGGCGGCCCGCACGACGCAGCGGAAGCCGAGGTGGGCCATCGAGGTCTCGATGGTCTGCGGCTGCCGGGCCGCGGGGCGGTAGCGAAGGCAGTAGTTGGGGGCGCACAGGTGCGACCCGCCCTTGACCACCATCCGGGGGAACTTCTCGCCGGGCTGCCCGAGATTGAACGACTGATCGGATGAGGTGACCCGTGGGTTCACCCGCGGACCGCTCGGTCCGCAGCAGGCGTGGATCTCGGCCTCGGGATGGCGCGGGGTGTAGAAGTCGCTCGTCCACTCCCAGACGTTGCCGGCCATGTCGAACAGGCCGTAGCCATTGGGCGGGAAGGACTTGACGGGGGACGTCCCCTCGTAGCGGTCGGTGCGCAGGTTCTCCCACGGGAACTCGCCCTGCCACGTGTTGGCCATCATCCGGCCCTTCGGCGCGAACTCGTCGCCCCAGGTGTAGACGGCCCCGTCGAGGCCGCCGCGCGCTGCGTGCTCCCACTCCGCCTCGGTGGGGAGCTCCTTGCCCGCCCACGCCGCAAAGGCGGTCGCGTCCTCGTAGGCCACGTGGGTCACCGGATGCTGGTCGCGGCCGCTGAGGTCGCTGCCGGGACCCTCCGGGTGCCGCCACTGCGTCCCCGGAACCCAGTGCCACCAGTTGCGGTAGTCGTCCAGGTCGACCGGGCCGGCCGTCTTGCGGAACACGAGCGACCCGGGGACGAGCAGCTCCGGATCGGCGTCCGGGTAGTCGGCAGGGTCGAGGGGCCGCTCAGCAACGGTCACATAGCCGGTCGCCTTCACGAACCGCCGGAAGGCGGTCACGGTGACCTGCTGGATGTCCACCCACAGCCCGTCGACCGCGACGTCGTGGGCCGGGCGTTCTTCCTGGTAATGCTGGTCGGAGCCCATCCGGAACGTGCCGCCGGGCACCCAGACCATGTCCGGGTGCGGCGGGTCAGCGGGTGGCGAGGATGCCGTCGCGCGGCCTCCCGTGGCGGTCTCGGTCAAGGGACGGCTATTGTGCGCCAGCGGCCTCGTGGGCGTCGGCTCGGGATCCGCCGTGCCGGCGTGCCCGATGGCAACGCCGCGATCAGTCGCCGGGGCCGAACAGCAGCGTGAGCCAGCGGTCGAGCGGGCTGACCCGGGCCGCCTCCGAGCCGAGTCGATGGCTCGCCGAGCCCGGCGCGTCGTCGGCCAGCGGCGGGGCGTCCGGGGCGAGCGCGAAGGCGATCTCCTTGCGGCCGCCGAGCCCGTAGGCGCGCGCCGCCTGCTGCACGAAGCCCGGCTGCTGGATCTGGGACAGCTCGCGGGCCATCGCGTCCACCTCGGTGGTGAGCGCCGCGTTGTCGGTCGCCATCTGCTCCGCGCGGGCCGTGGCCGCCGACGCCGCCCCGACCTGGCGGGCGAAGACGATGACCACCCAGACCGCCACGAGGGCGCCGATCAACATGGCCGTCCGCCGGCGGGTCAGGCCCGCGACGGCGAGCGACGAGAGGTCGGCCGGCGCGCGACCCGCGCCGCGCTCGGTCGCGCCATCGACGGTTTCCGCGGACGCGGCGTCGGGGCCGTCGAGCTCGTCGTCGTCGGGCATGCGGGCGGTCGGTCGGCGGAGCATCCGGGCGAGGGTAGCTAACCCGGGATTCGGTGTCAACCGAGCGTGCCGTGACAGCCGAGCTGGCACAGCCGCACGCGACCGTCCTGCTAGACTGCCACGAAATCGAACATCCGTGCGATATGAGGATGGCCATGCGAACCTACGCCCCGGCCGCCGCGGACGACGTCCTCGCCGACCTGCTCGCCGAGCCGTCGATGGCGCGGGGGGTCGTCCACCACGAGATCATCCCCGCCCGAGCCCCCGAGTACGGCGACTTCCCCGACTGGCTGGACCCCCGGATCGTGGCCGGGCTGGCCGCCCGCGGCATCGAGCGGCCGTATCGCCACCAGGCCGAGGCGATCGAGGCGGTCCACGCGGGCGACGACGTCGTGGTGGTCACGCCGACCGCGTCGGGCAAGACGCTCTGCTACACGATCCCGGTGCTGCAGGCCATCGCCGACGACCCGTCGGCGCGGGCGCTGTTCCTGTTCCCGACCAAGGCGCTCGGCCAGGACCAGGTCACCGAGTTCGGCGAGCTGTCCAAGGCCGTCGGGATGACGATCTCGGCGTCCACCTACGACGGCGACACGCCGGCGCCGATCCGCTCGGCGATCCGGGCGGCCGGGCAGGTCGTGGTCTCGAACCCGGACATGCTCCACTCGGCGATCCTCCCGCACCACACGAAGTGGTTCCAGCTGTTCGAGCAGCTCCGGGTGATCGTCATCGACGAGCTGCACACCTACCGGGGCGTCTTCGGCGGCCACGTCGCCAACGTCCTCCGGCGGCTGCTCCGGATCTGCGCCCACTACGGCAGCCGGCCGGTGATCGTCTGCTGCTCGGCCACCATCGGCAATCCCGCCGAGCTGGCGACGATGCTCACCGGGCGGCCGGTCCGGCTCATCGACCGCAACGGCGCCCCGTCCGGCGAGCGGCACGTCCTCCTGGTGGACCCGCCGGTCCTCCACCCGGAGAGCGGCGCGCGCGGCTCGGCCGAGACCCTCGCCCAGCGCTGGGCCCTCCCCTTCGTGCGCGCCGGGCGGCAGACCATCGTGTTCGGCCGGTCGCGGGTGGCGGTGGAGATCCTGCTCACCGGCCTGCGCGAGTCGCTGCGCGAGCACTACGGGCCGCGCAGCCGGATCCGCGGCTATCGCGGCGGCTACCTGCCGACGGAGCGACGCGCGATCGAGCGCGGCCTGCGCGACGGCGAGATCCTCGGGGTCGTCGCCACCAACGCCCTCGAGCTCGGCGTGGACATCGGCCGCCTCGACGTGTCCGTCCTGGCGGGCTATCCGGGCTCGGTCGCGGCCACGTGGCAGCAGATCGGACGGTCCGGCCGGCGGCAGGGCACCAGCGTCGCGGTGCTGGTCGCATCCGGTGCGCCCGTCGACCAGTACGTGATCCATCACCCGGCGTTCCTGCTCGACGGGACGCCGGAGGAGGCCCGGCTCGACCCGGACAACCTCCACGTCCTGCTCGCCCATCTCCGCGCGGCGACGTTCGAGCTGCCGTTCGAGCCCGGCGAGGTGTTCGGACCCGGCCCGGTCGACGACCTGCTGGCGTTCCTCGCCGAGGAGGCCCACGTCCGCCAGGCGAGCGACGGCCGCTGGTACTGGGCCAGCGAGAACTTCCCGGCGTCGGAGATCTCGCTGCGCACCGCCGCGCCCGAGAACGTCGTGATCATCGACACCACGCCGGATCGCCCGCGGGTGCTCGGCGAGGTCGACCTGTTCAGCGCCCAGGTCCTCGTCCACGAGCGGGCGATCTACATCCACGAGTCGATCCAGTACTACGTCGACCGGCTCGAATGGCACGAGCGCAAGGCCTACGTCCACCGCGTCGACGTCGACCACTACACGTACGCGAACCGCGCCGTGACGCTCAAGCCGCTCGAGGAGTTCGCGACCGCGCCGGCGACCGGCGGTCGGCGGATCCACGGCGAGGTGATGGTCGCGAGCCTCGTGACCCTGTTCAAGAAGCTGAAGTTCGTGACCGACGAGAACGTCGGCTGGGGGCCGATCGACCTGCCCGAGCTCGAGCTGCAGACGACCGCCTACTGGCTCACCGCCGACGAGGCCCGCGGCCGCTGGCGCCATGACGAGCTCGACATCGCGATGCTCGGGGCCGGACGGGCCATCCAGACCGTGGCCGCGGTCCTGCTGATGGTCGACCCGCGCGACCTCGGGCTCGTGACCCAGGTGCGCTCGCCGCACGCCGAGGCGCCGACGATCTACCTGTACGAGGCGGTCCCGGGCGGGATCGGGCTGTCCGAGCGCCTCTGGGAGCGCCACGACGAGCTCCTGGACATGGCCGCGGGCCTGATCGCCGGCTGCGACTGCGACGCCGGCTGCCCAGCCTGCACCGGTCCGCGACTCGAACCGGGCGTCGATGCCCGCGCGCTCGCGCTCCGGCTGCTGGGCGACCTGGGCGCGACGGCCGGCTCGGGTCCGCGCGCGACGGCCGCCGCGGGATGACCCTCCGCGCCCCGACGGGCGACGACCGGCTCGCCCGGCGGCTCGACCGGTATCGGGCCGCGACACGGGACGCGGCACGGGACCTCGACCTCGACGAGCGCGAGCCCCTCCCCCACGCCCGGGTCGACGGCCACGTCCTGGCCGAGCGGCTGGCCGTGGCGGTCGATGGCGAGGTCGTGCGCCATCCGCCACGGGGTCGTGGTCCGCTGCGAGGTCCCGGCCCGGACGATCCCGCTCGACCGCGTCCGGCTGGCGACGCTCCCCGGCCAGCCGCCGCCGGACGCGCCGCTGGTCTGCCTCGACACGGAGACGACCGGGCTGGCGACGGCCGCCGGGACCGTGGCGTTCCTGGTCGGGCTCGGCTGGTGGGTCGGGGACACGTTCCGACAGGTCCAGCTCCTGCTGCCGGACCATGGCGACGAGCCGGCGCTGCTCGAGACGCTGGCGTCGCACCTGCCGCCCGACGGCTGGCTCGTGACGTACAACGGCCGCGGCTTCGACTGGCCGCTGCTCGTCGCCCGCTACCGGATGAACGGCCGGCCGGCACCGGTCCACGCCGGCCACCTCGACCTCCTGCCGATCGTCCGCCGGATGTTCCGCCATCGGCTGGGCGACGCCCGGCTGCGATCCGCCGAGGCCGGGCTGCTGGGCCTCCACCGGCATGGCGACGTCGACGGCTGGGAGATCCCGGGCCGCTACCTCGGGTTCCTGCGCGGCGGCCCCGCCGAGCCGCTCGCGGCGGTCGTCCGCCACAACGACCAGGACGTCCGCTCGCTGGCACGGCTGCTCGGCGTCCTCGAGACCGGCTACGCGACCGAGGCCGCGCGGCGGACCGCGCCGGCCGGCGATCTGGCCGGACTCGCCCGGGCGTTCGCCCGCGTCGGACGGCTCGACGAATCGCTCGGGTGCCTCGACGCCGCGCTGGCCGCCGACCCGGCGGACCCGGTCCGCTGGCCGCAGCCCCTGGCTCCGACAGCGGAGCCGTCGCCGCGACGCGCGCCGAGCCGTCGCGGCGCGGGAGGAGCCGTGGTGGTCGCCCCGCGTCCCGGCCGACTTCGGCGGCGTCCGGACGGCGCGCGGCCGTGCGCGAGCTCCCGCCCCTCCGCACCGCCGCCTTCGCGACCCCGTGGTCGAGCGAGCGGATCGCCGTCGAGCGGGCGCACCTCCTCCGCCGGCTCGGCCGCTGGGATGCGGCCGACGAGGCGTGGTCGGCGCTCGCCGCCGGCCCGGGGCGGACCGCGGTCGTGGCCGCGATCGAGCTCGCCAAGCTCCGCGAGCACCGGCTGCGCGATCCCCGCGGCGCGCTGGCCGCGGCCGCGGCCGGCCTCGCCGCGACGGACCGGCGGGCGCGGCTCGGTCGTCCGGAGCCGCGACTCGAGGCGGACCTCCGGTTCCGCACCCGGCGCCTGCCGCCGTCGGCTGGCCTCGATGGGCCGATCGTCGCCCGATGACGCGTCCGGGTCGGGCCGGGACGACGCCTAGTCCGGCCGTTCGACGATGCCCACCTGGTCGGGCACGGCCGGGAGCACGGCCCGGCGGATCCGCTCCCTGCGCCCGCCGCACGTTGACCGCGGCCCGGTCCGGGACGCCGGCGAGGCCGTGCCCCTCGACGACCAGCGAGCCCGCCGCCGCCGCGAACCGAAGGTCGACGCGGCGGCGCGACCGTCGACGCCCGGCGATCGCCGGGCGCAGCGCCGTCGACTGGAGGGCGGCGAGGAACGTGTCGCCGGCACCGGTCGGGTCGAGCTCCCCGCTGGCCGCCGTCGGCAGATAGCGCGACCGTCTCTCCCGGTCCGTCCGGACCCACCGCCACCAGCAGCCCGCCCGACGCGCCACGAGTGATCAGCAGGTCCGCGCCGGGATGGAGCAACACGCAGAGCGCCGAGACCGGGGTCTCGCGCGGCACGTCGTGGTGGCTCACGCCCGACGAGGTCGGCGCGGTGGAGGATCGGCGACGGCCGCGGGGCGCGGCGGACGATGCGCTCGCCCGGCTCCAGCACCCGCAGGAACCCCTGCCACGCCACCGCGACATAGGCGCCCGTCGGGATCACGTCGGCCCACGCATCGGGGATCTCGTCCGCGACCGGCACGATGGACCATCCGGCGGCCGCCAGCCATCCGGTCGGGACGGTCGGGATCGACAGCGGCACGCCCCGCTGGATGCAGGTCTGGACCCGCCCCTTCGGCGTCTCGACGTTGTGGAAGACCGGGCCCTCCTCGAGCGGGACGACCAGGACGTCCACGCCGGCGTCGCGCAGGGTGTCGAGCTCGGCCGACGCCGCGGCGTCGGCATCGGCGCCGACGATCGCCGCGGTCCGCAGCCCGAGGCGCGCCGTGGTCAGGGCCGCGTAGGTGACGCCGCCGCCCAGCCGCCAGCCGCGCGGGTCCGCCGGGTCGATGTCGCGGCACGCCGAGCCGACGTGGACGATCTCGAGCTGCGGGCGGGCCATCGCACCTCCGGGCGTATACTTGCCGGCCCCAGGACCCAGGAACCGGAGCTGCCACGTGTTCTTCTTCGAACTGCATGAGGGTGACGACGAGGTCTACTCGGACGTCCTCGTCGTCAGCGAGTCGGAATGGGAGCCCCAGGAGTTCTTCGAGCTGGTCCAGCAGATCCGCCGTCGCGTCCAGGACTCCCACGGCCACGATACCCTCAGCGAGGCCATCGCGATGGAGCTCGAGCGCGAGCACGGCTTCATCTACGTCAGCGACGACTCGCTTTCCGCCGCGGTCAACGTTTCGAGCGTGGACGAGGACAACTTCCTGGTCGACCTCGAGGTGGACCTCGCCGATGCGCAGGCCGACCTCGACGAGGACGAGATCGAGGACGACCCCGACGCGATCGGCTTCCGCTCGGTCCTCGTCGACTTCGACCCGGGCGGCCGCCTGAACTAGGCACCGGTCGCGAGGGTGGGTCCGGCCTCCGCGGCCGGCGCCCGGCGACGCCGGGGCGCGGCGGCTGCGGGCTCGCGGCGACTGCCGGCGATCTCCCTACTTGCTGAACAGGATCTCGACGACGTCCCCGTCGCGCATCCGGTAGGTCTTGCCCTCCGAGCGCAGCTTGCCCGCCTTGCGCGCCTCGGCCATCGAGCCGAGCGTCAGCAGGTCGTCGTAGGAGACGGTCTCGGCGCGGATGAACCCCCTGGCGAGGTCCGTGTGGATGGCCGCCGCGGCGTCCACCGCGTTCGACCCGTCCGGGATCGGCCATGCGCGGACCTCGTCCGGCCCGGCGGTCAGGAACGAGATCAGGCCCGAGCAGCTGGTACGTGAGGGCGATGACGCGGTCCAGCCCCGATTCGGCGATCCCGAGCTCCTCCATGAAGACGGCCGCCTCGTCCGGCTCGAGCTCGCCGAGCTCCATCTCGATCCGGGCCGAGAGCGCGTCGACCATCGCGTGCCGGTGGTGGTACCCGCCGGCGACGGCGGCCACCCGCTCGCCGGCCGCGGAGAGGTCGCCCTCCCCGACGTTCAGGAGCACCAGCACGGGCTTCTGGGTGAGGAAGCGGAACCCGCGGATCGCCTTCTCCTCGTCGATGTCGAGCTCGACGTCGCGGATCGGCTTGCCCGCCTCGAGCGCCTCGTGGAGCCGCCGCAGGATGACCTCCTCGCGCTCGTTCGACTCGCGCTCGGCCGGGGTGCCGTGCCGGCCGCTGCCCGACAGCCGCTCGAGGCGGCGCTCGGTCATCGACGAGGTCGGCCAGGATGAACTCGAGGTCGAGGCGCTCGAGGTCGCGACCGGGGTCGACGCTGCCGTCCGGATGCGGATGCGCCGGGTCCTCGAAGGCGCGGACCACGTGGAGCAGCGCATCGGAGTCGCGCAGCCGCGCGAGGTGGTCGGCCGGCAGCTCCTCGGTCCCGACGTGCCCCTCGGTCGACGGCGGCGGCGCCGGCAGGTCGACGTACGTGACGTCGGCCTGGACGATCTTCTTCGGCTTGAAGATCTCGGCGAGGCGGTCGAGCCGCTCGTCGGGCACCTTGACGACGCCGACGTTGAGGGTGACGCCGCCGTAGCCGCCGGTCTCGGCGTGGCCGCGGGTCAGCGTGTTGAAGACGGTCGTCTTGCCCGATCCGGCAAGCCCGATGATGGCGGTCTGCATGCGGCCGATCGTAACCGCGGCGGTCGGCGGACGTCCGACTCGCCGCCCCGGTCAGTACCCGGCGCTCGGGTCCACCACGTTGACCAGCGGCTCGCCGGCGGCGAAGCGGGTCAGGTTGTCGCAGAAGAGCTCGACGCTGCGGTCGAGGACGCGCCCGCTCGACCAGGCCGTGTGCGGCGTCACGATGACGTTGGGCAGGTCGTAGAACGACGACATCGGCGGCAGCGGCTCGTCGTGGAACGTGTCGAGCACGGCACCGCCGAGCGGCCCGTCGCGGAGCGCCCGCAGCAGCGCCCGCTCGTCGACGAGGCGGCCGCGGGCGACGTTGATCAGCCACGCGCCGGGCTTGAACAGCGCCAGCGTCTCGTCGTTGATCATCTCCTCGGTCTCGGGCGTCAGCGGCGCGGCGAGGACCACGAAGTCGGACTCGGCCAGCAGCTCGGGCAGGGTCTCCGGACCGCCGACGCGGTCGAGCGGCAGCTCGCCGAACGGGCGGGCATCGGCGTCGCCGAGCCCCACGGCCGCCGGGACGCGCGGCGTCGAGTGGATCGACCCGTCGGTGCGCCGCCGGACGGCGACCACGCGACAGCCGAAGCCGGTCGCCAGCGACGCGACGGCACGCCCGATCGACCCGAGCCCGACGATGCCGACGGTCACGTCGCGCAGCTCCGCGCCCTCGAGCGGCTGCCACGTCCGCTCGCGCTGCAGCTCGAGCAGCTCCGGCAGCTTCCGGCTCACGGCCAGGATCATCATCATCACGTACTCGGCGATCGGCCGGCTGAACACGCCGCGCGCGTTCGTCACGACCACGCCGCGCTGCCGCGCCGCCGGCGTCAGTGCGCGCTCCACGCCCGACGTCGCCGAGTGGACCCAGGCGAGGCGCGGCGCCCGCGACAGGAGGCGATCGAAGGCGTCGGGCAGCAGCCAGCCGCGGAGCATCACCTCGACATCGTCGAGCGGGCCGTCCGCGAGGCCCTCGATCGAGACCGTCACGATCCGGGCGCCCGGGGCCACCGCGCGGATCCGCTCCAGGTCGCGCTGGCGGTAGCGCGCGGAGAGGATCGGGCTCAGGGCGATCGCGGTCGGGGCACCGCCGGCTCCGCTGCCGGGCCCGGCCCGGTCGTTGACCCCGTGGTCCGAGCTCATGCGGCGACCCAGGACGCGCTCGATCCAGCGCTCCGGGGCGTCGATCTCGCCGTCGCGCGGCAGCGACTCCGGCCCCTCCCAGAGCTTCACCAGCGCATCGGGGCCGCGGGCGTCGGCGATGGCCCGGACGAACCGCTCGCCCTTCTTGTACTGCTCGAGCTTCAGGTCCATGCCGGTCAGCTTGAGCATCGAGCGCTCGAAGGTCGTCCGCCGGGCTCGGCGCTCGTGGAAGCGCGCGCTGATCCGCTCGACGTCGGGCACCAGGTCGCGGCCGACCTCGTCCATCACGTAGTCGCTGAACCCCTCGAGCAGGCTCATCACGGCCTGCGTCTCGCGGAAGAGGGTCCGCTGCTCGTCGCCCATCAGGCGCTCGAGCCAGTGGCTCCCGTCCGACTCGCCGCGCAGCGCGCGCCGCAGCCCGCGCATGGCGTCGCGCCCCAGCCCGCGGGCATCGCCGCCGAAGAGCGCGAGCTGCCGCTCCAGCCGGGACGCGAGGTACGGCCGCAGCCACGGGTGGGCCTCGAACTCGAAGGCGTGGGTCGTCTCGTGCAGCGCGATCCAGGTCCGGAACGGGTCGAGCGGCACGCCGAGCGCGCGCGCCGTCTGGCGGATGTTCTCCTCGACGAAGAGCAGCCGGCCCGGCGCCTGCTCGGCGGAGAGCAGGGCGACGTCGTACTGGCCGAGGACGCGCTGGCCGAGGAAACCGAGGAGGTAGCCCGAGCTGGCGGCTCGTGACCCAGCGGTTGGCCAGCGCCATCGTGGCCGCGACGAGGTTCCCGTCCCTCGGGACGATCTGGTCGAGCAGGTCGGCCTCGAGCTTGCCGATCAGCGACGCGAAGGTCGCGGTGTTGGCCCTGACCCAGCCCGCACGATCGATCGACGCCGGAGCGCTCGACGACGCCGGGGAGCTCCGTGCCGAGCGCCGCGGACAGCGCCGGGACGATCCGCGCCATCGCCGCCTCGTAGGCCGGACCGGCCGCCTCGATCTCCGCGCGGGTCAGGGCACCCGGGGCACGCGCGGACCGGCTGATCGCGATCCGCTCGACCGTGGGCCAGTCGACCAGGCCGCGACGCGCGGCGCGCTCGGCGCGCCGGCCGACGACCACGGCCGACGCCGCGACCGCGGACCCGATCAGGAACCCGGCCTGCCAGACGCGGTCGTCGCGCCAGGCCGGCCGGCGGTCGTCCTCGTCGGTCATCGGGCGACCAGGGCGAGGTCGATGGAGGTCACGTCCGGGAAGTCCGACCCGAAGAGCCGGCCGGCCAGGTCGCCGAAGCGTCCGGGTCGCCGGTCGTCAGCTGCAGGTGCGGTCGCGGGCGTGCCGTCGTCGGGCGCCTCGATGCCGTTGATGCCGAGCAGCTCGGCGAGCGCCGAGGCGGTCGATGCCGCCGAGTCCACGATGGCGATACCCGGACCGGCGACTGCCTCGATGAGGGGCCGCAGCAGCGGATAGTGGGTGCAGCCCAGCAGGAGCGTGTCGATCTCCGCGCCGGACGGTCGCGGGAAGATGGACTCGCCGTCGGCGTCGCGCTCGCCGAGGAGCGGCGCCAGCGCGTCGCGCACGGTCGCCTCGGCCAGCGGACCGCGCAGCTCGCCCGCCTCGACGAGCGGCACGAGCGCCGGGGTCGCGTGCTCGTGGACCTCGACCGCGGGGTTCTCGTCCTTGATGGCGTCGAAGTAGGCGTGGCTGCGGATGGTCGCCGGCGTGGCGATCACCCCGACGCGCCGGACGCGGGTCGACAGGGCGGCCGCCGACGCGCCCGGGCGGATGACGCCGAGCACCGGCAGATCGTAGCGGCGGCGCAGGACGGTCAGCGCGACCGCCGTGGAGGTGTTGCAGGCGACCACGAGCGCCTTGACGTCGCGCTCGACGAGGGCGTCGAGGCACTGGGTCGAGAACGCGACGACCTCGTCGTCCGGGCGGACGCCGTACGGCGCACGCGCGTTGTCGCCGAGATAGACCGTCGATTCGGCCGGCGTCCGGCGCAGGATCTCGCGCAGGACGGTCAGGCCGCCCACCCCGGAGTCGAACACCCCGATCGGCCGGGGATCGGACATCGGCCTGCCTAGCCGCGCCCGGCGACGACGGCGGGACGGACCGAGCCGAGGATCTCGGTGGCGACCCGCGCGATGTCCTGGCTGACCTCGGCGTCGGGGTTGGCGAGGACGAACGGCACGCCCTCGTTGTTCGCCTGGACGACGAGGCGCCCGTCGGAGACGACGCGATGCTCGGGTGCGCGACCGAGGGCCCGCTCGAGGGCCGCGGGGTCGATGCCGCCCGCCGAGTCGGCCCGGTTGACGAGGTAGCGGACCTTGGACGCCGGATAGCCGATGGCGCGGAACGTGTCGGCGACGGCGACCGTGTTGTGGATGGTCGTCGAGTCGTAGGTGACGATCTCCACGATGGTGTCGCTGGTGTCGAGGAATGCGAGGTTCAGGTCGTTCAGCACGCTCGACATGTCGATGACGACGACGCTGTAGACCCGGCGCAGCAGCGAGAGGACCTTCTCGACGTCCCGCGCGGTGATCATCTCGGCCATCTCGATCCGCGGCGGGGCGAGCAGGATGTCGATGCCCGACGGGTCGCGCCACAGGACGTCACCGAGGTCCGACTCTGCGATCCGGTCCGTCGGGAGGTCGGTGATGGAGGGAGCGTCGGTCGGGACCTTCAGCAGCGCCCGCAGGTCGCCGAACTGGAGGCTGCCGTCGATGAGGACGGTCCGCTGGTCGAGCTGGCCCATGGCCACGGCGAGGTTGAAGGCGATCGTGGTCTTGCCGACGCCGCCCTTCGGCGCGAAGACCGAGATGATGCGGGTCGCGCCGCCGGCGTTGGAGGCCTCGAACGTCTTGCGGACGTCGTTGATGACGTTGATGAGTTCGAAGCCGGAGAACGGCATCGCGAGCACGCCGTGGACGCCGTGCTCGGGGTCCGGGTCCATCGGGTTCTGCGGGACCGTCAGGACGATGACGGGGACGCCGAGCTCGGCCTGGCGGATCTGGTCGACCAGGGCCGGGACCCTTGACCCGTCCCTGGAGCAGCGCGTCGACCAGGACGACGTCCGGCCGGAGCTCCTGGATGTACGGCAGGGCCTTCGCGCCGTCGGACAGGACGTCGAGCAGCTTGACCTTGGCCTGCGCGTTCAGCAGGCCACGGATGTACTGCGCGACCTGCGGCACGTCCTCGACGATGAGCAGGCGGGTCTGGTCGCTCGATGCCATCCGTCCGACGATACCATGCGACCGTCTCGCGGGGCCTCCTACCCCGAAGTCCTCCCCACCACGCCAGACCGGCTACTCCCTTGACGGCGATCAGGACGGCCCGTTCGCTGCCCGGACCGAGCGCGCCGAGCTCGTAGTCGCCGGCCAGCACCTCCACGACCAGGCCTGCGTCCTCGGCGAACGAGGCGAGTTCCGCGGCCGACACGAGGCGCATCACGTCGCGGCGGACCCAGCGCCGGACGGGGCCGCCCGGATGCCGCGGCCTCGAAGATGCTGGTCGAGACGATCGTCCCGGTCGCCGAGTCGTGCTGCGCCGAGCCGACCTTGGTGACGACCTCGCCGGTCTCCGGGTCCTCGCGCGGCCACTCGAGGATGATCCGCCCGTCGTAGCGGGCCAGGTCCTCCGCGTCGGGGAGCCAGATGTCGACCACCGCCACGCCACCGGGGGCGAGGTGGTCGGCCAGGGTCTGGAGCGCGGCACGCTGGGCGCCGCGCGAGCCGAGGATCAGCAGCGAGTTGAGGCCGATGAAGGCGAGGCCGTACGTCCCGGCATCGGGCAGTCGCAGGCCGACCAGGTCCGCCTCGACGAACTCGATCCGGTCGGTGCCGTCCAGCCCGGCGTCCGCGGCCCGGCGTCGCGCGCGCTCGAGCATGGCGGGGTCGAGGTCGACCGCCGTGACCCGGTCGCCGCGGGCGGCGAGGGGCACCGCGAGCCGGCCCGTGCCGGCCGCCAGCTCGAGGACCGGGCCGCCCGTGCGCTCGGCGAGCGCGACGTACAGGTCGAGGTCGCCGGGGTCGTCGACGAGGTCGAGGTCGTAGTAGCGGGCGAGCGCGTCGGCCGTCGCGCGATCGGGTCGCCAGGGCGAGTCGGCGATGGCTCAGCCCTCCCAGCGGACGGAGCGGCCGTCGGCGCGCCGCAGCGCCAGCGCGCTGATGGCCTCGAGCGCCACGCGGTTGGCCGCCATCGCGGTCGTCTCCGCCTGGTCGTAGGGCGGCGAGACCTCCACGATGTCCATCCCGGCCAGGTCCACGGCCGCCACGATCTGGCGGATCGCCCGCAGCAGCTCGCGCGTGAGCATCCCGCCGGGCTCCGGGGTCCCCGTCCCGGGCGCCATGCCCGGGTCGAGGACGTCGATGTCGATCGAGAGGTAGATGAGGTCTGGCCCGTCGAGCGCCTCGGCGATGGCGTCGGCGATGACCGCCTCCGACCCGCGCTCCTCGATCTCGCGCATCAGGTGCCAGCGCAGGCCGTGGGCCTGCATCCAGTCGAACGTCTCCTGCGGCGGCCAGTAGCCGCGCAGGCCCACCTGGACGAAGTTCTTGCCGTCGATCGCGCCCGACTCGATGAGGCGGCGCATCGGCGCGCCGTGGCTGGCCAGCACGCCGAACGTGTCGTTGGCGGTGTCGGCGTGGGCGTCGAAGTGGACGATCCCGACGCGCTTCGGGGCGCGGACCTCGGCGATGGCGGTGGCCGCGGGCCAGGTGATCGAGTGGTCCCCGCCGAGGATGATCGGGATCGCCCCGGTCTCGGCGACCTCGCGGACCTTGCGGTGGATCATCGCGTGGCCGCGCTCGATCCAGGCCGGGACGATGTTGGCGTCACCGGCGTCGATCACGGTCAGGACGTCGAACGGGTCGTTCCCGAGCTGGAGGGAGTGGATCGACCCCGACGTGTACTGCGCCTCGCGGATCGCCCGCGGTCCGAAGCGCGTGCCCGGCCGGTGGCTGACGGCGTCGTCGAACGGCGCGCCGATGATCGCGACGTCCGTGCCGCGCGCGCGGATCTCGGCCGGGTCGGTCACCCACGGCAGCTTCATGAACGAGACCGGGCCGACGTAGGTCGGCAGGTCGAAGTCGGAGTACGTCTCGAACTCGGCGTCCCAGCCGTGGCGGGACGCGAAGTCGGGCCGGGACCCCTGGTCGGGTGAGCGCTCGGTCACGAGGAACCTCCCGGAGACGGGCACGGCGTCGGCCGCGTCGGTGATCGACCGTCTCGCTGGGGGCGCCGCCGGTTCGAAGCCATCGTCCAGCGGGGCGCGCGGCGCGATGGTAGCACCGGCCTAGGGGCGCGACTCCGAGAAGGCCCGCCAGGCGGACGCCACCAGCTCCGGGATCCGCGAAGAGCTCATACGCGGTCTGGGCGACGAGCGTCGCGGCCAGCAGCGTGACCTCGTCCGCCCTGCGGGCTGATCGCGGCGTCACGGAAGAGGATCGAGTGGCCGGGCGTCCCCTCCGGCGCGATCGAGAGGTCCGGGTGGATCGTCGGGCAGACCCAGCTGACGTTGGCCATGTCGGTGCTGCCGGCGTTCTCGTCGTCGCCCTGGTCGGCGATGCCGTAGGCCGCCATGTTGGCGCGGAAGCGCTCGGCGAGGACCGGGTTGTTGTTCATCGTCGACGCGCGGCCCGAGAAGGCGACCTCGACGGTCGTGCCGGTCGCCGTGGCGGCGGCGTCGCAGAGCGCCCGGAAGCGCTCGCGCATCGTCTCGTAGTAGGCCTCGTCGTCGCTGCGGATCATGAACCAGGCCGTGGTCCGCTCCGGGATGATGTTCGCGGCCGTCCCGCCCTCGCGGATGATCCCGTGGACGCGGGCGGTGGGACGCAGCTGCTGGCGCCAGAGCCCGACCGAGCTGAAGAGCAGGATCATCGCGTCCAGCGCGTTGCGGCCCTTCCACGGGTCCGACGACGCGTGCGCCTGGAGCCCGTGGAAGACGACGTCGACGTCCTCGGAGGCGAGCGGCCAGCTCTCGACGTGGTTGCGGTCGCAGGGGTGGTACATCAGCGCGGCGTCCAGGCCGGCCATGAGCCCGTCGTCGATCATGATCTGCTTGCCGCTCCCCCGCTCCTCGGCCGGGGTGCCGAGGAACACGATCTCGCCGGCGAGCTCGTCGGCCATCGAGGCGAGGGCGATCGCCGCGCCCACGCCGGACGCGGCCATCGTGTTGTGGCCGCAGCCGTGCCCGAGCCCGGGGAGCGCGTCGTACTCGGCGAGGATCCCGATCCGCGGGCCGTCGCTCGCCGCGCCCGCCGCGCCGGACGGCACGGATCGCGGTCGCCAGGCTGCCGGCCGGGAACTCGACCGCGAACCCGTGCCGGGCGAGGGCCTCCGCGACCGCGGCGGCGGCGCGGTGCTCCTCGAATGCGGTCTCCGGGTCGGCGTGGATCCGGTGCGACAGGTCGAGGATCTCGCCGCGGGCCGCGTCGACGGCAGCCGCGATGCGCGCCTTCTGGTCGGCGTGGGGCTCGGCGGGGGTGGTGGCGGTCAGGGACGGCAACGGGCGGACTCCAGCATGGCGTGGCGGCATGGACCGGGAGGGTTGGAGCGTAGCGCGCGCGGCGCGCTCGCCTCGTCAGCGTTCCGCGGAGAGCGTCGATTCGGCGACGAGGGCGAGGATGATCATGAACAGCGCGATCGGCCATTCGAGCACGCCCTGCAACCGGAGCACCACCAGCACCGTCACGATGACCCCGACCCAGGCCGCGCGCCGGACGGCCCGTGTCCAGTCGCCCTGATAGGCGATCCGGCGATGCCGGGCGAAGACAGCCAGCCAGAACACCGGGACGAGGGTGAGCCCGACCGCGAGCCCGATCAACGCGGCGCCGACGAACCCCGCACCCGGGTCGACGAGCGGATCGCGCGTGTTGAGCACGGACCAGACGAGCAGCCACACGACGACGGCGGCGGCGAGGAACCCGAGATTGGTCAGCCGGTCGCGCGCCTCCATCGCCCCCGAGTCTAGGGTCCGTCAGCGGGCGACGCTCGCCGGGCAGATGTCGCGGAACGCGCAATAGGAGCAGGCGACGATGTCGGGCTTCGGTGTGTAGTCGCGGGCGCGCATCCCCTCGGCCGCCGTCGCGATCTTCTCCCGTGCCTTGGCGAGCCGCTTCGGGTCCACGTCGACGCGACCCACGAGCCCGGAGTCGAGGAAGTGGAGGGCGACGGCATCCGGCAGGCGGCCCGTCATGGCCTCGTAGCCCATCGCGTAGATCTGGAGCTGGAGCGAGTCGCGGGCCCGCTGCCGTGCCTTGGCCGGGTCGCGGACGTCGGAGGACTTGTAGTCCGTGATGGTCACGCGCTCGCGGCCCATGATCCCGAGCGTCGGCGAGACGACGTCCGCGGAGGCGTCGGCGGACACCGCGGCGGGTGGCGCGACCGGTCCCTCCGCGATGGGCTCGACGTCGACGCGGTCCCACCGGCCGCGGACGCGGTCGCCGCCCAGACTGAAGCTGAACTCGCGCTCGACATACGTCGGGATGACCGCGCCGGGCTCCAGCTGGGCCGCCCGGAAGCGGCGCAGCGCCTGGCGGCCGGCCTCCAGGCGCGCCTCCTCGTGGTCGCGGCTGACGAAGCCCTCGTTCGACCATGCCGACTCGAAGACCTCGTCGAGCTCGGCCTCGCTCATGACGTGCCCGCGCGCGTGGCGCTGATGGAAGAGCTGGACCGCGCGGTGCAGCGCGCCGATCCGTAGACGAGGGCGTGGTGCGGCGCCAGCGGCACGCGCAGAACGTGGGCGTACTTGTACTTGAGCGGACACGTCAGGTAGTCGTCGACCTGGTAGAAGCTCAGCGACAGCGGCTCGCCGATCGGGCCGCGGGGCGGCTCGGGCGCGGTCGTCGGCGCGTCGAAGGCGGCCAGCCGCTGGGCGGGGGTCGGAGCGCTCGCGCCGGCCCCGGGCGGCCCGCCGTCGACGGCAGGTCGAGCGCCTCGAGCACGAACGGCGAGACGCGTCGTGCGCGGGCGCCGCCGTAGTCCGCGGCGTGCGACAGGATCAGCTCGTCGCGCGCCCGCGTCATCGCCACGTAGAACAGCCGCCGCTCCTCGGCCAGGGCGAGCTCGGGCGTGGCCGGCCCGCCGCGACCGAGACCGGCCGGCAGCGCCAGCGGGTCGCCCCGGCCGTTCAGGGGGAAGCGGCCTGCGACGAGGCCGGGCAGGAAGACGACGGGGAACTCGAGCCCCTTGGCCTTGTGGACGGTCAGGACCGCCACCGCGTCGAGGTCCGGGTCCAGGTCGGCGGTCGCGGGGTCGTCGCCGGCCGTCGATGAGCGTCGCCAGGTGCGGGACGAGGAAGGCGACCCGGTCGTCGGCGAGCAGCGCCGACTGGTGGCGGACGATCTCGAAGAAGCGCGCGATGTTCCCGAGCGCCTCCTCGGCGGCGGGCGTGTCCGTCGCCGTCAGGCGCGCCAGCATCCCGCTCCCGCGCAGGAACGCGTAAAGCAGCTCGCCCGGTCGCGCGATCGTGCGACAGCTCGGTGTACGAGCGCAGGTCCGCGACCAGCCGGGCGACCGTGGTCCGGGTCCCGGCCGAGACCCGCAGGATCCCCGGCTGCGCGACCAGCTCCTCGAGGACCGCGCGCACCGAGCGGTTCCGCCGGCGGGCGGAGGTGACGATGTCGGTGAGGTCCTCGCCGTCGATGTCGTAGACCTCGGAGGCCGCCAGCGCGTAGAGGTCGACGCTCGAGGTCGGGATCCGCGATCGTCCGCAGGAACGCCAGCAGGAGGCGGACCTCGGGACGGGCGTAGAGCCCGGACGTCCCCGAGAACCGCCACGGGATCCCGGCGAGGTTCATCGCGCGGAGCAGCGCGTCCGCGTGGCCGTTCGCACGGACGAGGACCGCGTGGTCGCGCGGCGCCGCCCCGGCCGCGATGCGCCGGCCGATCTCGGCGGCGATCCAGTCGACCTCGTCGCCGGCCGTCGCGAAGGCCTCGAGCCGGACCGGGGCGGGCTGTCGTGGCGACCCGCTCCGGCCTTGAGGCGCTTGCTGACCCCGGCGCGGACCTCGAGGCGGTCCGGGTCGTTGAAGCGGACAAGGCGGTGCGCGGCGTCGAGGATCGGGGCGAGCGATCGATAGTTCCGGCGCAGGACGACGGTCCGCGCCGACGGGTAGCGGTCGCGGAACCCGAGGATGTTGTCGATGGCGGCGCCGCGGAACGCGTAGATCGCCTGGTCGTCGTCGCCGACGACCGCGACGTTGCGATGCCCCTCGGCGAGCAGGCCGACGAGCTCGGCCTGGGCCCGGTTCGTGTCCTGGAACTCGTCCACCACGATGTAGCGGAACCGGCCGGCGACCGCGGCCCGCGCGGCGGGCGACGACCGGAGGAGCCGGAGCGCGAGCGACACCTGGTCGCCGAAGTCGATGTAGCCCTCGGCCGCGAGCAGCCGTTGGTACGTCTCGTAGGCCCGCGCGAGCTCGTCCTGCCGTCGGGCGGCCTCGTCCGCAGCCGTCGCCTCGTTCGTGTCGATCCCGACGGCGGTCGCCACGCGCCGCAGCCTCGGCGCGCACGGTCGCCGCGAACTCGAGGTAGGCGGCCGGGTCGATGTCCTCGTCCTTGCAGCGGCTGAACGAGCGTCGCGAGCGCCGACAGGAAGCGGGTGGGGTCGCCGAGCGGCCGGTAGAGGTCGAGGTCGAACTCGAAGAGGTGCTCGCGCAGGAAGATCACGACCTCGGGTCGCGACAGGACGCGCACGTCGGTCGGCAGGCCCAGCTCGAGCGCGTACTCGCGGATGAGCGCGTCGCCGAAGGCGTGGAACGTCGAGATCGCGGTGTCCGTGTAGCCGTAGGGCACGAGCTGGTCGACCCGGAGCGCCATCTCCTCGGCCGCCTTGTCGGTGAAGGTCAGCGCCAGGACCTCCGACGGCCTGGCCCGACGGGTCGCCACGAGCCAGGCGATCCGGCGGGTGATGACCTCGGTCTTGCCCGTCCCGGCGCCGGCCACCACGAGCAGCGGTCCGTCCTCGTGCGTGACGGCCCGGCGCTGGTCGGCGTTCAGGCCGCCCAGCAGCGCGGCGAGCCCGGGCTCGTGCGGCGTCGTGAGCGCCGGGTCCATGACCGGTACGAGGTCGCGCCACGCGGGCAGCTGGTCGAGCGGCCCGGGCTCGCGGCGACGCCGTCGCGGCGGCGCGGGTCGGGGCGGTCGGCGCTGCGGTCGGAGCGAGGTGTCGGAGCGGTCGTGGAGGGGGCCATGCGCGAACCATCGCCCGTCGCCGTGACAGCTAGCGTGTCAGGCGGTCGCCTGCCGGATCGCCGCGGTCTCCTCGTCGGACAGGTTCGCGTCCGAGCGACCCGCGGTGATGGTCTTCGCGTAGATGCGCGTGCCCGTGCGCGCGTGCAGGCTCGAGAGGACCCAGCCGTCGCCCTTCGCGTCGAGCAGGGCCAGCGCGAAGCTCTGGTTGCCGCCGGTCTCCTCGAACGGGTTGTAGCGGACCAGGCCGACGCGCTGGAACGCCCGCGGGAGGGCCGCCTCGAGGACCGCGGTCCGCGCCGCGACGTCGTCGAGTCCCTTGCCGACCGCGAAGACCTTGTCGAGGTGGGCGTCGAGGACGGCCTCGAGGCTCCGGCCCTCCGAGCCCCGGGTCAGCCCCGCCAGGCGCGCCTCGAGGCGGCTCGATCGCCGGAAGAGCACCACGACGACGATCGCCAGCACGACGACGGCGACGATCAGGGCGACGACGATCAGCCCGATGTTCGGGGTGACGAGCGCGTTGAGGTCGATCGAGGGGTCCTCCGAGGGTGGCCCCGGAGTCTAGCAGTCGGGCCGCTGGCGAGGTGATGCTATCCTCTGCCCCGCGGCGGCCCGCCGGCCACGCCCGATGGCGGCCCGCCCGACCCGACCACGCACGAGGAACCCGTCCGAACATGGCCAAACGCGTCCGCGGCAGCAGCACCCGTCCGGGTCAGCGCGCGCCGCTCCAGCGGCGACCCACGCACCGCCGCCGCGCCCGTCTCCGCGACCGCCGCCGCACCGGCTCCCCGGCCCGCGACCCTGACCGACGAAGAGGAGCGCCGTGCCGCCGAGCTCGAAGCCCAGATCGTCGCCGAGGAGCAGTCCGCCGAGGATGCCCGCAAGCGCGGCACCGACCGCGCAAGGCGCCCGGTGACCGACGAGTCCGGGCACGAGGCCGTCGTCGAGCCTCGCGGTCCGCGCGGCCGAGGAGTACGCCTACGTCGGTCGCGACGTCAAGCGGATCACCCTCATCGGCGGCTCGCTGATCCTGATCATGATCGTCCTCTGGATCGTCGCCCACGCGATGGGCGCCGGCCCGATCTGACCCGGCCGCCCCGGTCGGTCGTCGTACCATCCGGGCATGCCCACGACGCGAGCCAGGACCGGGGGCGCCCGTCCCGAGGCGCTCTTCCAGCCACCGCCCGAGCGACAGCCGCTCGCCGCGCGCATGCGCCCGCGCGACCTCGAGGAGTTCGTCGGGCAGGCCCACCTCGTCGGCGAGCGCGGGCCGCTCCGCCGCAGCGTCGCCCGCGGGCACCTGTCGTCGATCCTGCTGTGGGGCCCGCCGGGCACCGGCAAGACCAGCCTCGCGCGGCTCCTCTCGAACGCCATCGGCGCGCACTTCATCTCGCTGTCGGCGGTGATGTCGGGCGTCGTCGAGGTGCGCGCGACCATCGCCGAGGCCCAGGACCGGCTCGCCCTCAACGGCACTGCGCACCGTCCTGTTCCTCGACGAGATCCACCGCTTCAACAAGGCCCAGCAGGACGCGCTGCTTCCCCACGTCGAGGACGGGACCGTCACCCTCATCGGCGCGACCACCGAGAACCCCTACTTCGAGGTGAACGCCGCGCTCCTCTCGCGGATGCGCGTGTGGCGCCTCGAGGCGCTCACCGATGACGAGGTCGGGACGGTCGTCCGGCGGGCGCTGGCGGACCCGGAGCGCGGACTCGCGGGAAGCCTCGGGCCGGCCGGCGGTGTCGCCCTGGCCGACGACGCCTTCGCCCATCTCGTGTCGCTCGCCGGCGGCGACGCCCGCTCGGCGCTGAACGTCCTCGAAGGAGCGACCGCGCTCGCCGAAGGCGAGGACGTCCGCGACAAGGCCGGGCATGTGACGCCCCGCCTCGAGGACATCGAGGCCGCCGCCCAGCAGCGGATCCTCGGCTACGACCGGGCCGGCGACGGGCACTTCGACACCGCGTCGGCGTTCATCAAGAGCCTCCGCGGCAACGACCCCGACGCCGCGCTGTACTGGCTCGCGACGATGATCGCGGCCGGCGAGGATCCCAAGTTCATCGCTCGGCGGCTGATCATCAGCGCGTCGGAGGATGTCGGCAATGCCGACCCGCGAGCCCTCCAGATCGCCGTCGCGGCGGGCCAGGCGCTCGACTGGATCGGGCTGCCCGAGGCGCAGTACGCGCTGGCCCAGGCGACGACCTATATCGCGACCGCACCGAAGTCGAACCGTTCGGGTGCCGCGTACTGGGCGGCCGTCGGCGACATCGAGGGGCACGGCGCGCTGCCCGTACCGCTCCACCTGCGCAATGCCGCGCACCGCGGGATGAAGCAGCACGGGATCGGCGTCGGCTATCGCTACCCGCACGACTTCGACGGCGCCGACGTCGAGCAGCAGTACCTGCCTGACGAGCTGGCCGGTCGCTCGCTACTACCTGCCGACCGACCAGGGCTACGAGGCCACGCTGGCCGCGCGGATGGCCGCCCGGGCCGAGGCGCGGGCCGCGGCGAAGACCGCCGGCAAGACGCGGCGGTCGTCGATCCCGGGGCCGGAGACTGCGCCCCATGCCGGCAACGACCTCATGAAGACCCGCGAGACGAACCGCAAGAAGCTCGCCGAGACCGAGAAGCGGGACGCCTCCGGATGACCGAGGGGTCGCGGGCGGGACGTGACCCGTGGCCGTGGGTCGGGGCCGTGGCGGTGCTCGGCTTCGTCATCCTGGCCGTGCTCGTCCAGGTGTCGGGTGTCCCCGGCTTCGACACCGCCGTCGCCTCGCTCGTCCAGGGCCTGCCCGTCCCGACGGCGTGGTGGCAGACCTGCACGGACCTGGGCGGGCCGATCCTGCTCCCCATCGGCGCGGGCGCGTGCCTCGGGGCGCTGGTCACCGGCCATGTCCGCCTGGCGCTGATCCTCGCGGGCGTGCTCATCGCGGGGGCGTGGACGACCGACATCGTGAAGGACGCGCTCGCCCGCCCCAGGCCGCCCGGCGCCGTGCTCGAGGTCTTCAGCTACAGCTTCCCGTCCGGCCACACGATGAACAGCACGGCGACGTACGGGCTCCTGGCCGTGGTCACGTGGCGGAGTCAGATGCCGCTCATGCTCCGCCGCATCGCGGTCGCGGTCGGCGTCACGATCCCGATCCTGGTCGGCCTCTCGCGGATCGGTCTCGGCGTGCACTTCCCGTCCGACGTGCTCGGCGGGTGGCTGCTGGGCCTGGCCTTCGTCTCGCTCGGGGCGGTGCTGATCCGCGCGACCGGGGCGATGGCGCGCGACCTGCCACGCGACACGACGGCGGCGCCGTCGCCTAGGATGCCCACGTGATGGGTCCCGACACGATCTCCCGGCGGGTGTTCCTCCACGACCTCGGTCACGGCGCGGTCGTCGTCGCCGTCGTGGCCGTCGCCGGATGCGCGCCGGCATCGAGTGCGGCCCCGTCCTCGAGCGCCGCCCCATCGTCCCCGGCGTCGGCGGCACCGCCGGCGGCAACCTCGGCTGCGACCGGCAAGGTCGCCTGGGAACGCGTGAACCTCGGCTTCGTCTCGGCCTACGTCCTGTCCCGCGGCGGCGAGGCGGCCATCGTCGACACGGGCGTGGCCGGCAGCGAGGGGGCGATCGGCGAGTCCCTGAAGGCCATCGGCCTCGACTGGCCGGCCGTCGGCCACGTGATCGTCACCCACATGCACCCCGACCACGCGGGCAGCGCGGACACGGTGATGACGAAGGCGGCGGGCGCGACCGGTTATGCGGCCACGCCGGACATCGGGGCGTTCGCCACGCCGCGCCCGTTCACGACCGTGGCCGACGGCAACTACGTCTTCGGGCTGCGGATCGTCGGGACGCCCGGGCACACGCCGGGCCACATCGCGGTCCTCGACGAGGTCGGCGGCCTGCTGGTCGCCGGTGACGCGGTCGTCGTCAAGAACGGCGTCCTCCAGGGACCCGATCCGGACAACTCGATGGACATGCCGACCGCCCTCCAGTCGGTCAAGAAGATGGCGGGCTTGACCTTCGAGACCCTGCTCGTCGGCCACGGCGACCCGATCCCGACCGGCGCATCGGCGGAGATGGCGAAGGTGGCCGCGGCCTCCTGAGGGTTCGAGCGACCGGGTCGTGGCGTCGCGCCGGCATCGGCTCGTCCGTCATCATCGGCTGATGACCGCCCCCGGACCGACCGATACGGGACCCGTCGCCTGGGCGCGGCGCTGGTTCGAGCGGTTCGTCCCGCGCGGCGCGATCCTGCTGTCGGTCCTGGGCCTTGGCTACTTCGCGATGGGCATCGTCCGGAACCGGGTCTTCGCCAACACGTACGGGGCGGGCGCCGAGCTCGACGCGTATAACGCCGCGTTCCGGATCCCCGAGATCGCCCTCGACGTCCTGGTGTCCGCCGGCCTGGCGGCCCCGTTCGTCCCGATCTTCACGGCCCTGCGGAGCCGTGACGACGGCGCCGCCACCGAGTTCGGTCGCACCGTCATCACGGCAGCGGTCGGGGCGTCCGTGGTCGTGCTCCTGCTGCTCTTCGTCGGGGCGCCGTGGCTGGCGACCGTCGTCCTGCCCCATGCCGATCCCGCCACGCAGGACCTCTACGTCCAGCTGCTCCGGATCAACTGCTTCGCCCAGGTCATGTTCGCGGCCTCCATCTGCCTGGGCGAGATCCTGATCGCCGACCGGCGATTCCTCCCGTACGCCCTCGCCCCGATCCTCTACACGACGGGGATCGTGGTCGCGACCGTGCTCTTCGCCGACACGTACGGGATCGTCGCGACCGCCTGGGGCGCGGTCGCGGGTGCCGCCGCGCACCTCGGCATCCGCGCCGCGGGCATCCTCCGGACGTCGTTCCGGGTCCGGCCCGCGTTCGCGATCCGGACGGCGGCGTTCGGCGAGTTCGTCCGCCTGATGATCCCGCGGATGATCAGCACGCCCATCGAGCCGCTGATCTTCACGTACCTGACGCGGGTCGCCTCGGGTCTGGCCGTCGGCAGCGTCGCGACCCTCAACTTCGCGCTCGACTACCAGGTCGTGCCCGTGAGCCTGATCGGCGTCTCCTTCTCGCTGGCGCTCTTCCCGACGCTCTCGCAGGCGTACGCCGCCGGCGACCGGCCGCGGTTCGCGTCGCTCGTCGGCCGCAACCTCCTCTCGATCGGGAGCCTGACGACGCTTGCGGCGATCGCCCTCTTCGTGGGCTCGAGCATCCTCGTCGAGGTCCTGCTCGGCGGCGGCGCGTTCGGCCCGGACGATGTCGCGCGCACGTCAGCGGTCGTGGCCGCGTTCGCGCTGTCGGTGCCGTTCGACGCCCTCGCCTACCCGCTGTCACGCGGGCTGTTCGCGACCCACGACACGGTGCGCCAGGTCGTCGCGTCGTTCGCGGGGCTCGGGACCGTGGTCGTGGCGACCGCGATCCTCGTGGGGCCCTTCGACATCCTCGCCATCCCGTTCGGCTACGCCATCGGGATGGCGGTCAAGGACGTCCTGTTGGCGGTCTTCCTTCTCGGCCGCGTGCGCGGCATCGGACGGTCGGGCGAGCCGTCGGCCGTGCTGGCGGCGCCGACCGCCTAGGGCGCCCGCTTCGTCGGCACGACCGCGATGAAGAGCCCGTCCCGGTCCTTGTAGCGACCCTCGGGGCGCTTCCACGGAAGGTAGTTGCGCTCCATCTCGCTGGCGTTCTGGAAGGTCCCGGGCGCGTCGGAGCGGCCCCAGATGCTCGAGATGCGCGGGTACCACGGGTCGAGGATGTAGGCCCCCGACACCTTCGAGTTCTTGAACAGGACGGGGTCGGCATCGGCGCGGTACCCGGTCATGACCCAGGTATGGGCGCCGCGCCAGGCGAGCAGGATCACCGGCGAGCGTGTCGCCCTGATCGCCCGCGCCGCGTCACGCAGGGCCAGCCCGCGCGACTTGTAGGCGCGGACCTCGTAACCCGGGGCGCCGTAGGCATCGAGGGCGAGCGCCATCGCCGAGGGGCCCCAGTCGCCGTTGTGGCTGTCCGGCCGGCTCTCCCACTCGCGGACCCGGCTCTGGAGCTTCGCCTGGAACTTGTCGGACGTATCGGCCAGGCCGAGGACCGCGAGCGTCATCTGGACGCCCGCCGGCGAGCACCAGGTGTCCCTGACCTCCGAGGCGAAGACCGCCTTTGGGTGCGACTCGATATCGAAGTCGACGGGCTTGCGGACCGGCTTCGGGGTGGGCGTCGGGGTCGGCTCCGGGGTGGGGGCCGGCGTCGCGCCGGGTGCCAGGGAGCGAGTCGGCGTGGGCACGGGGGTCGGCGTCGGCTCCGCGGCCGGCTCGTCGCCCTCGGGCGGCTCGGTCACCAGGACGGTCTCCGCGCCGCGGTCCGGTGGCGGGCCGGCGACGAAGCGGTCGATCTTGGCGAGCAGGCGGTCGAACTTGTCGCCCGCGCCGAACGCGTTGACGGCCACGGCGCTGGCGCCGATGGCCATGCCGAGCAGGACCACGATCGCCGCGCCGGTGATCGCCTGGGTGCGGCGAGGGGGTCGACTGAACATGCGAGTGGCATCCCTCCGGTGCGCAACTGTACGGCGGAACGACGACGGAGCCGCTCGACGTGCGACGGCGGCTCAGGGTTCCAGGTCGAACGCCCGCACGTGCCGCGGCCGGAAGACCGCGATCGGCCGACGGTCGAAGGTGGCGATGCGGCGCACGCCGAGCCGCTCCGCCGCGGCGACCAGCAGCGCGTCCGCGAGACGCGGCCGATGCTCGGCGGCGGCCTCGAGGTGCTCGGCGGCGCGGTCGAGGTCGGCCCCGGTCGGCGCGACGAGCCGGACGCCCCCGCCCGAGATCGAGCGCAGGAGCGCCAGCGTCGCGGCCTGCCCCAGTTCGCGCTGCAGGAGGACGTCCAGCTCGGCGAGGGTCAGGGCACCGAGGAGGAGCGGCTCGTCGGCCCGCGCGAACCAGGCCATCGCCGCGGCGTGGTTCAGGTCCGCGGTGTCGGCCGCGGCGAGGACCGCGGACGCGTCGAGCAGGATCGCCATCCGGGCCGGGCCGGTCTAGCGCGACGACGCGGGCCGGCGGCTGGCCTCGCGGCGGGCGATCGAGCGACCGTCGAGCGACAGGCGGCCGTGCCCGCTGCGCCCCACGGCGAGGAACGGCAGGTCCGGCGACGCCTCGTGCTCGGCCAGGTAGGCCTCGAGGGCCGCGGTGATCGAGCGCCGTCCGCGTCGTCCGCTGCCGGTCGGCGAGCCGGGCGACGCGGTCGAGCAGGTCGGGGTCGGCGAGGATCGTGGTTCTCGTGGTCGTCATATGACGACATATATGCCACGGTGGCGAGCGGGCGTCAACCCGTGGGACCATCCGCTCGACGCAACCCTCCCTTCCCTCGACCGACACCGCCGGAGGCCGCCGTGGACCGCTTCGAACCCAACCTACGGATCCCGGGGCCGACGGCCCTCCCGCCGAGCGTCCGGACCGCGGGCGGTCGGCAGATGATCAACCACCGCGGCCCCGAGTTCGCGGCGATGCTCGAGCGGATCCTGACCGGCATGAAGCCGTTCTTCGGCACCACCTCGGACGTGGCGATGATCACCACCGCCGGGTCCGGCGGGCTCGAGGCCGCCGTCGTCAACACGCTGTCGCCGGGCGACAAGGTCCTGGGCGTGTCCATCGGCTCGTTCGGGGACCGGTTCGCGAAGATCGCCGGCATCTACGGCGCGGACGTGACCAAGCTCGACGCGGAGTGGGGCTACGCCGCCGCCGCGGACGAGGTCCGCGAGACGCTCCGGGCCACGCCGGGCGTGAAGGCCGTGCTGCTGACCCACAACGAGACCTCGACCGGGGTCATGAACCCCATCGCCGAGCTGGCGGCCGCGGTCCGCGCCGAGGCACCCGACGCGCTGATCCTCGTCGACAGCGTCAGCGGCCTGGGCGCGGTGCCGTTCGAGATGGACGCGTGGGGCGTCGACCTCGTCGTCACGGGCTCGCAGAAGGCGTGGATGTCCGCGCCGGGTCTGGCGATGATCGCGGCCTCGCCGCGCGCGTGGGCCGCCATGGAGCAGGCGACGATGCCGCGCTTCTACCTCGACCTGCGCGCCCACCGCGACGCGGCCGTGAACGGGCAGACGCCGTTCACCCCGGCGATCGCGGTCGTCTACCAGGTCGACGAGGGGCTGCGCCTGATGAACGAGGAGGGCAAGGACGCCATCTTCGCTCGTCACGAGGCCTGCGCCGCGGCCGCCCGGGCCGGGCTGACCGCCCTCGGCTTCCAGCTCTTCGCGGACCCGGCCGTCGCCTCGAAGACCGTCACGGCCGCGTGGGTGCCCGACGACCTCGACTGGAAGGCGTTCAACGGCGAGGTCAAGCGCCGCGGGGTCGTCCTCGCCGGCGGGCAGGGCAAGCTGACGGGCAAGATCTTCCGCCTCGGCCACCTCGGCTCGGTCACGATCGAGGAGATCCTCGGCGCGATCAGCACGCTCGAGTTCGTGTCGCTCGGGATGGGCCGGCCCGTGGCGCCCGGCTCGGCCGTCGCGGCCGCCCAGGTCGCCGCCCTCGAGGCCTACGGCGTCGCCGTCGCCGACGACGGCCGCGCGCGTGAAGGTCCTCGTCGCCGAGCCCCTCGCCGCGGAGGGCGTCGAGCTCCTCCGCGACCATCACGAGGTCGACGAGCGGATCGGGCTGACCCGCGACGAGCTGTGCGCGGCGATCCCCGAGTACGACGCGCTCGTCGTCCGGAGCCAGGTCCAGGTCGACGCCGCGCTGATCGCCGCCGGGACGCGGCTCGTCGTCATCGGGCGGGCCGGGGTCGGGGTGGACAACGTCGACCTCGACGCCGCGACCCGGGCGGGCATCACCGTCGTCAACGCCCCGACCGGGAACACCATCGCCGCCGCCGAGCACACCCTCGCGCTGATGTACGGCGTCGCCCGCCGGACGGCCGCCGCCGACGCGTCGATGCGGCGCGGCGAGTGGAAGCGCTCGCAGTTCACGGGCCTCGAGCTGCGCGGCCGGACGCTCGGCATCGTCGGGCTCGGCAAGATCGGCCAGGCCATCGCCCTGCGGGCGCGGGCGATGGAGATGACGGTCGTCGGGGTCGACCCGTACGTGACCGCCGAGCAGGCCGCGAACCACGGCGTCGAGCTGGTCGAGATGGACGAGCTCCTGCGGCGCGCCGACGTCGTCACGGTCCACGTGCCGCTGACCCGCGCGACCCGCGGGCTGATCGGCAAGGCCGCCATCGCGAAGCTGAAGCCCGGCTCGATCGTCCTGAACGTCGCCCGCGGCGGCGTCGTCGACGAGGCGGCGGTGGCGGAGGCGCTGACGGCGGGCCATCTCGGCGGCGCCGGCATCGACGTCTTCGAGCACGAGCCGCCGACCGGCTCGCCGCTGCTCGAGGCGCCGAACACCCTGCTCACCCCGCACCTCGGGGCGTCCACGGCCGAGGCCCAGATCCTCGTCGCCGAGGAGGTCGCCTCGCAGGTCCTCGACGTCCTCGACGGGCGGAGCGCCCGCTACGCGGTCAACGCCCCGCTGCTGACCCCGGAGACGGCCCAGGCGATCGCGCCGTACCTGCCGCTCGCCGAGGTCCTCGGCCGCTTCTTCGCCCAGTTCGCGCGGAGCGGCATCAAGACGCTCACCCTCGAGATCGCCGGCGAGCTCGCGGCCTACGACGCCACGCCGCTGACGGCGGCGGTCCTGCGCGGGCTCCTCGAGGCGGTCACCACCGAGCGGGTCAACCTGGTCAACGCGGGCGCGCTGGCCAAGGCCCGCGGGATCACCGTCGTCGAGCGCAAGACCCCCGACGCCGGGGCCTTCTCCGCCCAGCTGACGCTCTCGACCGAGGTGCGCGGCCGCGCGACCACGGTGCAGCGGCACGGTCGAGGGCGGCGAGCCGCGGATCACCCGGCTCGACGACTACCGCCTCGACATGGCACCGGCCGAGGTCATGCTCATCACCCGCCACATGGACCGGCCCGGGATGGTCGGGCGGATCGGGGCGATGCTCGGCGAGGCCGACGTCAACATCAGCGCGATGCACCTGGCGCGCACGCGCCCGCGCGAGGACGCCCTGATGATCCTCGCCCTCGACGACGCGGTCCCGGACGCCGTGGCCGACGCGATCCGCACCCACGAGAGCGTCACCGACCTCTGGACGATCCGGCTCGGCGGCGAGCGCTGAGCGGGCCGCTGATCCCGGACGGCCTGGACGCGACGCTCGTCCTGGTCCGCCACGGCGAGAGCGAGTTCATCGTCGAGGGCCGGTTCCAGGGCCGGGCCGATTCGCCGCTCTCGGCCCGCGGCCGCGGCCAGGCGGCCCTCGTCGCCGGCGCGACTGGCCGACTCCGGCCGCCTCCCCCGCCCTGCCGATCCCGGACGGACCGCCCGCTCGAGGTCGTCCACTCGCCGCTCGGGCGCGCGACGGAGACGGCCACCGCGATCGCGCTGGCGCAGCCGTCGCCCGTGCCCCTGCGCCCGGACCCGGCGTTCGCCGAGATCGGCCAGGGCGAGTGGGAGGGCCTCCATCGCGACGAGGTCCGGTCCCGGTTCGGGACCGAGCTCGAGGCCTGGCGGCGCCGCCCGATCGAGGTCTGGGCACCGGGCGGGGAGTCGATCCCCGACGCCGCCGACCGGGTCCGCGACGGGCTGCGGACCGTGCTCGGGCGGCTCGCCGAGGGCCGCCAGCCCGGGACGCTCGACCGTCCGCACGTGGCCGGCTACGGCGACGCCAGCGAGGGCCCGTGGTCGGTCGTGGTCGCCCACGACGGGATCTTCAAGGTCCTGCTGCTGACGCTGTTCGACCTGCCGCTCGAGCGCTTCTGGATGTGGTCGTTCGAGCTGTGCGGGATCACGGTCGTGGAGCTGCGCGCGGGCCGCGCGGTCCTGCGCGGCCACAACCTGGGCGGCGGCGCGATCGACGAGGCGGCCCGGCACGAGGCCGAGGCGCGGGTCGCGAGCGGCGGCCTCTGAGCCGGTCGGCGCCCGCCCGGGTCAGTGCCGGCGGCGGCGCTCGCGACGGCGGAACGCGAGGCTGAGGAGGCTCACCCGCAGGCGGCGCTCGGCCTCCCGCAGGGCCTGGAGACGGTCGGACTCCAGCACCGTCCGACCGTAGGCGGTCTCGACCTTGGCCCGCGCCACGGTCTCCAGCTCCGGTCGCGCGTTCGGGAGCACCTCCCCGAGCGTCCCGGCGAACTCGTAGACGGTCTGGGTGGGCCGTGGCGCGAACCCGAACCGCGACGCGATGCCGGGTCACCGTGCGGTAGGCCTCGTCGGCGGTCGTGCCGCGCCGCGGCCCGCGCTGCCAGGCGACGAACCCGAGCGCGATGATGATGATGGCCAGGAGGACGGCGATGGCGATGAACGGCCCGCCGTGGCCACGGGTCCGCCGTTGCCGAAGCCGCTGACGTTCGGCGTCCGGTCACGGTCGTCCGGGAACGACGGGAACGGGAGGATGGCCGCGGACGGCCGGGCCGAGCCCGACGGCACGGGCTTGCCGGACGGGAGCGGCGCCGCGCGGGCGAGGTCGCCGCCCGTCGGGTCGAACATCACCCAGCCGTAGCCCGGGAAGTAGACCTCGACCCACTCGTGGCTCTGGCTGTTGGTGATGGTCTCCACCCCGGCCTTCGTGCGCTCGCCGGGCAGGAACCCGTTGACGACGCGGGCCGGGATCCCCGACGCCCGCAGGAAGATCGCCATCGTCGTCGCGTAGTACTGGCAGAAGCCGACGCGGATCCTCGCGAAGCACTCGACCGACGAGATGCCGTTGCAGTGCCTGATGATCAGATCCTGGATGTTCGACTGGTAGGTGAAGAGGTCGTTGTTGACCCGGAACCGCGTGGTCAGGTACTGGGCGAAGACGAACGGGTTCATCGACGGCGACGAGGCCTTCAGGCTCTTGAGCAGCTTCTCGGCCTTGCCACCGGCCGGGATCGCCCCGTCCGGGACCTGCAGGTAGATCGAGATGTCCGCCGGGTACTCGGTGCCGGCCGCCTGCAGCGCCGACTGGCTGAGCTGGCCGGGCTCCTCGCCCGCGACCGGGACGAGGGCGTTCACGGTGTACGGCCCATCGCCGCGACGCTGGATCGCGTTGAGATAGGCGCCGGCGCCGATGAGGCTGACCGAGGTCTCCTGCGAGACCCCCGTGGGCGTCAGCGGCGAGAACACCAGGCGGCCGGTCCGCCCCGCGGCCGGCGTGACCGTGAAGGTCAGTGGCTTGTGACCGACGTCGATGACGGCGTCGGTCGAGCCGGCCAGGACGGGGTCGCCGGCGGGCCGGGACACGTTCTGCGTCGCCGAGCTCCGCCAGGCGTTGCCCGTGAACTGGTCGAAGACGACCGCGCGCCAGTACAGGTCCTTCGGCGCGTCCGCCGGCAGGGTGATCGTCATCTCCTCGGTCTGGGACGGGTTCCAGAGGCCGCCGATGCTCGTGCCCGACGGGTCGAAGTCGGCACCGAACGAGATCGTGTTGCCGCCCGCGGGCAGGAACTTCTGCCACGAGCGCCCGAGCTCGACGAGCGATGCGCCGACGCCCGGTCCAGGCGCTCTGGAGCGGCGCCGACGACGCGGTCCCGGTGAGGAGCAGCGAGCCCACGACCGCGCCGACGATGAAGACGGTCCCGCCGCGCAGGTAGATGCTCGAGATCGACGCCCGGGTCGCCGATCCGGCGACGGATCCACTCGCCCTGCTCCTCGAGGACGTGCGACCGGATCAGCAGGAGCAGCGACGCGATGCTGAAGACCACCAGGTAGCGCAGCTGGTCGTCGATGGAGATCGACATCGTCACGAGCAGGACGATGCCGAGCGCGACGATCGCGTTCAGCGGGTGGTGGTGGCCGAAGACCGCGTACGACGCGAACATCGAGGTGGCCCACACGATCAGGCCGAGGACCAGCATGTAGTGCCCGTACTGGGTCGTGTACGGCAGGTTCTTGACCGCGAGGTCGACGACCGCGGTCGCCGCGGACGCCGCGGTCGCGTGATACCACTGGCCGATCGCGTACGGCAGCCCGGACCCGTCCCGGAGCAGCGACCCGGTGACCAGCGGCACGATCAGGGCCGCGAACCCCGCCCCGACGAGGTACGTCGTCCAGCGCCCCCAGCCGACCTTCGGCCCGACGAACCCGACGAGCATGCCGGCCAGGGCCATCGGCATCAGGAAGTCGGTCAGACCGCCCTGGCCGAGCACCAGCCGGACGTCGTCGATCGCCCAGGTCACCGTCACGCACAGGATCGCGACCAGGGCGACGGTGACCCAGCCCTCCGACGGCGCGAGCGGGATCCGGCGCTTCATCGGGCCAGGATCTCGCCGAGCGGGCGCCCGGGCGTCACGACGTAGAACGGGATCTCGTATTCCGCGAGCGCGTGCCGGAGGGCTCGCGAGCGCTTGGAGCGCAGCTCCTCGTCGGCCGGATCGGCCTTGGCGACGATCCCGCGCGCGGCGTCCTCCTCGTGCATCGCCCGGTCGAACGCCTCGCTGTCGACGGTCACGACGACGCACGAGACCCCGCGGACCCGCAGGCTCGCGAGCGGCCGGACCCACGACGGGTCGAGCGACGGGGTCACGATCACCGCGGTCATCCCGCGGCGAAGCCGGCCGACCGTGTTGATCAGCGTCTCGACCAGCGGCGTGCTCCCGTCGGCCTCGACCGCCGCGAGGAGCTGCATGATCTTCTGGTGCTGGCGCCCGCCGCGGTCCGCCGGCACGACCGCCGTCCGACCGGCGTTGACGCTGATGCCGACCGCCCGGTTCTCGCCGATCGCCTTGTCGGCGACCGCGGCCGCGACCCGGACCGCGGCCTCGGTCGTGGACTCGTCGCCGCGCCCGCCGCCGATCCCGCGCTGGAGGTCGAGGACGATCCACGCGTCGGCGGTCTGCTCGAGGTCGAATTCCTTGACCTGGATCTCCCCGTGGCGGGCGGTCGCCTTCCACGAGATCCGGTTCATGCTGTCGCCGGGGGCGTACGGCCGGACGGACATCGCGAGCGGGGTCGTCTGGAGCGTCCGCTCCGGCGAGGCGTGGCTGCCCTCGAGGCTGGCGGCCGGCAGCCGCCATTCGGGGATCGCCTCGAGTCGCGGATAGATGACCACCGAGACGCCCTGGCCCGACGGTCGCGGCCGCCTCGAAGAAGCCGAACGGGTCACCGGTCCGGATGTGCAGCGGCTCGATGCGGAAGTGGCCGCGGCGCGTGAGCGGCGCCCGGATGAGCCACGACCGCTCGCTCCGTCCCGGCAGGGTGATCGCCCGTCCGGGGAGGGCGCCGGGCAGCGTGGTCGGGTTGTGGACCTCGAGCCAGGGCTTCGGCAGCCGGCTCCCGTTCCGGAGCGTGTAGGTCACGCGCAGCCGGTCGCCGACGTGGCCGTGGAGCTGGCTGACCGCGTAGCCGGCCTCCAGGTCCGTCAGGCCCAGCCGGACGAGGACGTACGAGCCGCCGATGACGAGGATGCCGAGGTAGAGCAGATAGAAGAGGAACGACAGCCCCGTCGAGAACGCCGCGATCACGAGGACCGCGACGACGACGATCGCCTCGATGCGGCGGATCACGCGGCTCGTCCTGCGCGGTCCATCCGCTCGGCGCCTATGCGCCGGGGACGGCGGTCGTGCCGCTGGCGCTGCGGAGCGCGGTCGGCCCGCCCTGGCCGGTCGGGCGGATGCCCTCGATCGACGTGGAGTCGAGCAGCTCGCGGACGATCTGGCCGGCCTGGACGTCGTGGATCGACGAGCTGGTCTTGATGATCAGGCGGTGGGCGAGGGCCGGCTCGACGAGGGCCTTGATGTCGTCGGGGATGACGTAGTCGCGGCCGAGCAGCCCGGCCATCGCCTGGCCGGCCCGGTAGAGCGCGATCGAGCCGCGCGGCGAGGCGCCGAGGTAGACGTCCGGGTGGGTCCGCGTCGCGTTCACGAGCCGGACGATGTAGTCCGACACGCTCGGGTCGACGTAGATCTCCCGGACGGCGGACTGCATCTCGCGCAGCTCGTCGACCGTGAGGACCTCGTCGAGCGCTTCGAGCGGGTGCGTCCGCTTCTGCTCGTCGAGGATGACGATCTCCTCGATCGGCTGCGGGTAGCCGAGGCGCAGCCGGATCATGAACCGGTCGAGCTGCGCCTCGGGCAGGGCGAACGTGCCCTCGTACTCGATCGGGTTCTGCGTGGCGATGACGAGGAACGGGTCGGGCATCGGGTAGGTGATGCCGTCGATCGTCGCCTGCCGCTCCTCCATGCACTCGAGGAGGGCGGACTGGGTCTTGGGGGTCGCCCGGTTGATCTCGTCGGCGAGGACGACCTGGCTCATGATCGGCCCCGGCCGGAACTCGAACTCCTGCGTCTTCTGGTTGTAGATCGACAGGCCCGAGACGTCGGAGGGCAGCAGGTCCGGGGTGAACTGGATGCGTCGGAACGAGCAGCCCAGGCTTCGGGCGATGGCCTTGGCGAGGACGGTCTTCCCGGTCCCGGGCACGTCCTCGATCAGGAGGTGGCCCCGGCACAGCAGGGCGACGAGGGCTAGGCGGACTTCGTGGTGCTTGCCGACGATCACGCGCTCGACGTTGGCGAGGACCTTGTCGCCGGTCTCCTGGATCTTCGTCATCAGCCTCTCTCACGAGTGCGGTGGCGGGGACGGAGCCACGGAACGGGGGCGTCTGGGGGTTGCGACGGGCCACGGCTGGGCCATGTGGTGTCGGAGGATAGTACGTCCGTTGTCACGTCCCGGTTCCGCGCGCCCCCTCCCTCATCCTTCTTTGACGCCCACGACGGTCAATTCGTTCATTCTTTCCGGGCTCGCTGCCCTAGCCGCGGATGACGGTCAGGACCCCGACCCAGACCGTCATCAGGCAGCCGATCGCCCCCATCACGGCGAGGAACGGCTCGCCGCCGACCCAGGATAGGGCCGCGACGGCGCCGAACATCACGGCCATCGCGGCCGCGATGATCGCGAGGCCGACCCGCTCGATGAGCGGGCGACCGCGAGGCTCCGGTCCGGGCGTGCCGGTCATCGGGTCGCCTCGAGGTAGCGCGTCATCAGGGCACCGCCGATCGGCGCCGCGGCCTCGGCGCCCCGGCCGCCCTGCTCGACGAGGACGGCGATCGCGATGGTCGGGTGCTCGGCGGGCGCGAACCCGATGAACCAGGAGTGCGGCTCGCCGGTGCCGCCGAGCTCGGCCGTCCCGGACTTCCCGGCCGTCGTGACGCCCGGCACCTTGGCCCCGGTCGTGAACTGCCGTCCGAGGTCGCCCTCGACGGCGGCGACCATCCCGTCGGTGATGGCGTTCGCGTCGGCGGCGTCGATGACCGTCGCCATCCGGGTCGGACCGATCTGGCGTGTCCCGCTGCGCTCGCCGGTCATCGCAGTGACCAGGCGCGGCTGCATCAGCACGCCGTCGTTGGCGACGGTGGCCGCGACCAGCGCCATCTGGAGCGGGGTCACGAAGGTCTCGGCCTGCCCGTAGGCGGCGTTCGCCAGCTCGACGTCGTCGGCGAATCCGCCCGGCTGGCGGCCGCTCCCGTCGTTGAGCTGCGAGACCGCGGTCGGTAGGTCGAAGGGGATCGGCCGGTCGAAGCCCATCCGGTCCGCGTACTTGACGAGGTCGGCGCCGCCGGTCTCGAGCCCGGTCAGGGCGTACCAGATGTTGCAGGAGACCTCGGTCGCGCCGACGAGGTCGAGCGCCCGCGTGCCCGTCTGCGGGTGGTGGCCGTCCTTGATCCGGAACCCGTCGACCAGCAGGCCGGTCTTCTCGGCCGGTGGCTGCTCCTTGTACGTCGTCGACGGGCTGACGGCGCCGGAGCCCAGGCCGGCCACGGCGGTGACGATCTTGAAGACGGACCCCGGCACGTAGCGGCCCTGCGTCGCCCGCGGCAGGAGCGGCTGGGCCGGGTCGTCGAGGATCCCCTCGAAGGTCGCCTCCGCGGTCGCCGGGTCCGCGATCGCCGACGCGTCGAAGGTCGGCGTCGAGGCGAGCGCCAGCACCTCGCCGGTCCGCGGGTCGAGCATCACGACGGCGCCCCGGTTCTTGCCGAGCGCACGGACCGCCGCTCGCTGGAGGTCGAGCGAGAGCGACAGGGTCAGGTCCTGCGGATCGTAGGGGTCGGCCAGGAACTTGCGGAACGCGTCCGTGGCGGCATCGGTCGACAAGCCCGGCGAGCTCCGCGTCGTAGCTGCGCTCGAGCCCGGCGCGGCCGTAGCGGCGCGAGGCATAGCCGACGACCGGGCTGACCGCGTCGTTCGCGTAGACCCGGTAGAGCTCGCCGTTGGCGTCGGTCGCGTTCCGGGCCAGGACCTTGCCGTCGCGGTCGAGGATCCGGCCGCGCGGGACGGTCCGCGAGGCCGCGATGACCGCCGCGTCGGACGGGGCGCGCGCCAGCTCGGGGCCGCGCACGACCCCCCAGTAGCCGGCGGCGCCGGCCAGCGCGCCGAAGGCCAGCGAGAGCACGACGGCGACGTTGACGATCGGCCGCCCGAGCGGGTGGCGGGTCCCGCCCGATGTCCGCGTCACGAGCCGCGACCCGGGACCAGGCGACGCCAGCCGCGACGGGACGACGGGGGCGGCGGGGGCTCCACGCCCTTGTCCGACAGCGCGAGGAGCAGGCCGATCACCACGGCGTTCGCGAGCAGCGAGGAGCCGCCGTAGCTGATGAACGGCAGGGTCACGCCGGTCAGCGGCAGGACCTTCAGGTTGCCGGCCGCGATGATGAATGCCTGGATGCCGATGACGAGCGAGAGCCCGACGGCCAGCAGCGACCGGAAGTCGTCCGCCGCGGCCGCGCCGATCCGGAACCCGCGCTCGACGACCACGAGGTACAGGCCCAGGATCGCGACCACGCCCATGACCCCGAGCTCCTCGCCGAGCGCTGCGAGCGGGAAGTCCGTGTGGATCTCCGGGATCGGCGGACCGCCGTCGATCTGCGGCAGGCCGGCCCCGAGACCCGACCCCGACCAGCCCGCCGCGGGCGAACGCGTGGAGCGCCTGGACCACCTGGTAGCCCGTGCCGAGCGGGTCGGCGAAGGGGTCGAGCCAGACCGCGATGCGGATCCGGACGTGATCGAACAGCAGCGCCATCAGCAGGCTGCCGAGGACGAAGAGGATGAGCCCGATCACGACCAGGCTGACCCGGCCCGTGGCGACGTAGAGGAGCGCCAGGAACACGCCGAAGAAGAGCAGCGCGGCGCCGAGGTCGCGCTGGACGACCACGATGCCGAGGGCGATCGCCCACATCGCGACCATCGGCAGGAGGTACGGCACGGGCGGCAGCCGCAACGGGCCGACCCTCGTGTCCTGCTCCATGAGGAGCGCACGGTTCTCCGAGAGGTAGCCCGCCAGGAAGACCACGAGGATCACCTTGAGGAGCTCCGACGGCTGGCCGCTGACCGGCCCGACCGAGAGCGTGAGCCGCGAGCCGTTGACGTCGGTGCCGAAGACGAACGTGAGCAGCAGCAGGGCGACGCCGATCGCCGCCCACGTGTACTTGTAGCGGCGCAGCCAGGCGTCGGAGCGGACGACGATCGCCAACGTCGTGAGGATCGAGACCGCGAGGACGAGCCAGACCAGCTGGACCTGGGCCAGCCCGAGCGTCGTCCCGAAGAAGTCCTGCGTGACGAGGTCCTGGGGCAGGCGCTGCATCAGCAGAAGCGAGATCCCGCCGAGGAGACCGACGACCGGCAGCAGGATCTGGTCCGTCCGGCGACCGGCGAGCACCTGGGCGAGGTGCGCGCCGAGCAGGGCGAGCACGTAGACGAGCAGGCCGCGCGGATCGGCGAGGCCGAGCGACCCGTCGACCGTCGTGCCGAGCGAGAGGCTGCCGACCACCAGCGCGACGCCGACGAGGGCCAGCAGCCGCGCCTCCTGCCACCGTGGGCGCGGCCGGATCGGACCGAGGATCCGCGGGAGGGCGGGCGCCGGCCGGGCCGCCCCGACAGGTCCGGCGGTCATCGCGGTCGTGCCATCAGGGTCGCGGCCGCTCGAGCCGCATCCGGACCTGGCCGACCTGGATCTCGTCGCCGAACCCGAGCGGTGCGACGCCCTCGATCCGATGGCCGTTCACGTACGTGCCGTTCGTGCTCGCGAGGTCCTCGACGTACCACGCCCGACCCCGGATAGGTCAGGATCGCGTGCTCGGCGGAGGCGAACGGGTCCTCGATGACGATCGCGTTGTTGACGTCGCGGCCCATCGTGGTGATGGCATCCAGCCCGAACGACGACCCGCTCGGCGGCTCGCCGGCCGGCGAGGCGACGATGACGAGCCGGCCCGCGAGCGTCGGCGCCCTCCCGGGTCGCAGCCCGCAGGTCGCGCAGCAGCACCAGGACCACCCGCGCCAGGAAGAGGTAGAGGAGACCGAGGAAGAGGAACCGGATCGCCCAGAGGACCAGCAGCGAGGCGTCCATCAGGTCCGCGCCTCGCCGACCTCGACCTCGAGGACGCACCCGCCGAGCCGGATCCGGTCGCCGGCACCCAGCACCACCTCGCTGACGCGCGTCCCGTTGACCTCGCTGCCGTTGGTGCTTCCGAGGTCCGTGTAGACCAGCGTCCCGCGCCGGCCGCCGATCCGCCCGTGGTGACGCGAGACCCGCTCGTCGCGCAGGACCAGGTCGTTGTCGGTGGCGCGGCCGATCGTCAGCCCGGTCCAGATCTCGACCATGCGGATCCCGCCCGACGCGTCGTGGACGCGCAGCCGTGCCGCGGGGATCGACGGCCGCGGCACCTGGAAGACGAGCGTGTGGGTCGGATCCGCCGGCAGCGTCGCCCGGCGATCCCGGCGTGCTCCGGACCGTCCGCCGCCCCGGTCCGCCCGGCGATCGGGTCGGCGAAGCGGGCGTCGACGCGGATGTCGCTGCGCTCGACCGTCGGCGTCGGCCAGCAGGTCGACCTGCGGTCGGTCGACCAGGGTGTAGTGGTGGGCTCGGGCGAAGACGAGCGCCGCGTCGGCGAGCTCGCTGGCGATCGAGTGCTCCATGTCGGCGAACCCCTCGAGGTCGTCCGGGTGCAGGCGGACGACGAACCGGTTCGGCACCAGCGTCCGGTCGGACGCGGCCAGCCGTTCGGCTTCCATCGCCCGCTCGATCCGACGCTGCAGTTGCACGGGCTGCATCCGGGTGCGGAACAGACGAGCCGACGGGCGCTCGAAGAGGCGTTCGAAGAACCGCTCGATGGCGGTCAGCGGCGGCATGGGTGGTGGCGGAGTCTAGCAGAGGGTCGCCGCAGCGCCCCGATCGCGTCGCCGGGACCATCGCCGCAGCGACCCGGTACCCCCGTGGGAGGAACCGCGGACCCCTACGCTATACTCTTCGAGCGTTCGGGTGGTCCTCCACCCAGGCGTTCTCCACGCGAACCGGGGGCCCGATGCCCGAGACCTTGACTGAGTCGTTCTGCGAGCGGTGCGGCTCTCGGTATACGTTCGAGTCGGCCGCGCCCAAGCAGCGGATGCGCGGCATGCGCGTCCTGTCGCGCGGTGTCAAGAACTTCGTCCTCGACGACAAGACGTCGTTCGATGAGGCGATGGCGGTCGCCCGGATGGACACGGATCGCGAGTCCACGCAACGCCCAGCTGGACGCCTTCCACAAGACCTTCAACTTCTGCATGGAGTGCCGGCAGTACACCTGCCCGAACTGCTGGAACGAGGTCGAGGGTCGCTGTCTCGGTTGCGCGCCGATGCTCATGGACGTCGGCGCCGCGGCCGCCGCATCGCCGTTCCACACGGGATCGCCACGCCGCTCAGCACGCCGACGAACGGGGCCGCAGCCACCAACGGCATGGCCGCCGGCAACGGTACCGGCGCGACCTACGGGGCCGCGGCCACCAACGGGCATGCGCTCGTCGAGCCCGATGCGGAGTTCGATCCGCTCGCCCGCCTCGCCTTCCTGACCGCCGCCGCGCCCGCGACCGAGCCGGAGCCGGTCGTCGAGGCGTCGCCGGAGCCCGAGCCCGTCGCCGAGATCGCGGTCGAGCCCATGGCCGAGCCGCGGTCGAGCCGTCGGTCGAGGCCGCCGTCGGGCCGGAGATCGCGGCGGACGAGCCGGTCGCCGCGGAGCCCGTCGTCGCCGCCGCGGAGGTGGCTGCCGAGGCCGAGCCGGATGCCGACGCCGTGGCCGCCGCGGCGATCGCCGCAGCGCTCATCGAACCCGAATGGATCGACCCCGGAGCAGCCGAGCCGGTCGTCGAAGCCGTCGCCGAGCCGGAGCTGGTCGCCGAGCCGGTGGTCGAAGCCGTCGCCGAGCCGGAGCTGGTCGCCGAGCCGCTGGTCGAAGCCGTCGCCGAGCCGGAGCTGGTCGCCGAGCCGGTGGTCGAAGCCGTCGCCGAGCCGGAGCTGGTCGCCGAGCCGGTGGTCGAAGCCGTCGCCGAGCCGGGAGCTGTCGTCGCCGAGCCGGTGGTCGAAGCCGTCGCCGAGCCGGAGCTGGTCGCCGAGCCGGTGGTCGAAGCCGTCGCCGAGCCGGAGCCCGTCGCCGAGCCGGTGGTCGAAGCCGTCGCCGAGCGGAGCTGGTCGCCGAGCCGGTGGTCGAAGCCGTCGCCGAGCCGGAGCTGGTCGCCGAGCCGGCGGTCGAAGCCGTCGCCGAGCCGGAGCTGGTCGCCGAGCCGGTGGTCGAAGCCGTCGCCGAGGCACCCGTCGCGAGCCCCGCGCCCCGGATCGAGCTCGAGCCCG